>NZ_LMKC01000003.1 GCF_001421355.1 Sphingomonas sp. Leaf9
GTGGCAGCGGACGGCGGCGGCGGCGTGGAGCGAGGCCAACCCGTGGTTCTTCAAGGGGCGCGCGGGCGAGGGGATCGGCGGGCCGCACCAGGGCATGGAYTATATCTGGCCGATGTCGCTGATCGTGCGCGGGCTGACCGCCACCGACGATGCGACGATCCTSAAATGCCTCGCGACGCTGAAGCGGACCCATGCCGGCACCGGCTTTATCCACGAGGCGTTTGAAAAGGACGATTCGGCCAAGTTCACCCGCGACTGGTTCGCCTGGGCCAATGGCCTATTCGGCGAGTTCATCCTCCACCTCGCCGCCACCCGGCCGCAGCTGCTCAAGGCACCGCTGGACCGCATCGCCGTTTGACACAGGGGGCTTGTCCGGGCGGCGGAAAGGAATATGTACCAGCCGTTATGGAAAAGACCGTCACGGCCGCCGCCAAGGGCCGCCCCAGAGAATTCTGCACCGATCGGGCGCTGGCGGCGGCGCTCGGCGTCTTCTGGTCCAAGGGCTATGACGGCGCGTCGATGGCCGACCTGACCGACGCGATGGGGATTACCAAGCCGAGCCTGTACGCCGCGTTCGGCAACAAGGAGGCGCTGTTCCACAAGGCGCTCGACCTCTATGAGGCCGAGAAGCTGGAATATATGCGCAAGGCATTGCAGCAGCCGACCGCGCGCGGCGTTGCCGAAACCATCCTGCGCGGCGCGATCGAGGCGCAGACCAGCAGTTGCGATCCCAAGGGGTGCCTGGGCGTCATCAGCATGAATGCGTGCGGGGCCGAGGCGGGATCGATCAAGGCCGATATCCTGCAACGGCGCGCATCGTCACAGGCCGCACTGGTCGAACGGTTCGAACAGGCCAAGCGCGACGGCGACCTGCCCGACCATGTTGATATCGCCGGCCTGACCGGATATCTTTTCGCGATCCTGCAGGGGATGGCGGTGCAGGCCGGATCGGGCGCGACCCGCGCCGATTTGGAGCGCGTGGCCGCGACCAGCCTGATGATGTGGCCGGGACAATAGTATATTCTACCGACCGGTATAAAAGTCGTTGACGACTCGTTTCGCTGTTAATATACCGGTCAGTATAGAAGGGGTGGCCGACGTGACCACCTCCGGCTTTCGCAAGGATGCCGCTATGCCCGAACCTGCTTTCCGCGCGTCGTCCCGGTAACCCGGCGGCACGCGCCACCCATTTTTCATCGTCGACAGACCTGCCCCCGTCCGGCGACCGTGCCGTGGGAAGCGACGGTCTGCGTCCAGCTATTCGGCGTCACCCGCAAGGGGCCTTGGCGGCGGCACGATGTTGCCTGCCGGGTGAGGGGTGCTGCCGCAAACGGGAGGAACTTCATGGCCTATCTTCATTTCTCCAGCGACCCGATCCTGTCACCGTTCATCGGTGCCGATGTCATGGCGCCCGATGCCAGCCCCAAGAAAGCCGCCGCGACCGGGCTGACCGCGCTCGAATGGTCAGTCGTCGCGCTGGCGCAGGGCGATCGGATGGCGTCGCTGCGCGAACCGTCGCCCCTGTCGATCGCGCTGGGCCGGGTATTCGGGCGGGGCGGGCGGTCGCCGACGCTGGCCGATCCCCGGCTGGAGGCGCTGCGGCGGATGGCGGTGCTCAGCTGGCATCGCGGCTTTGCGGTGCCGACCCACGAACTGACCGCGTTCCTGCGCGCCGGCTTCACCACCGAACAATATGAAACGATGGTGGCGAGCATCGGTGCTGCGGTATCGGACGCACGGACCCGGCGGCACGGCGAGCACTGATCGCGGCTAGCGCGGTTTCCGACTATCTCGCACCACCGTCATCGCCCTGCGGCCGACCGCTAACGCGAAGGTGATCCAACATGGTCGGAAACCGCTCTATCCGGCGAACAGCAACGTCACGCGCAGCCCCGGCCGGTTGTCGGCAACCGCGATCGACAGCCCCAGCCGCTGGGCGGCGGAACGGACGATCGCGAAGCCCAGCCCGCTACCCTCGCTCCCCTGGCTGCTCGACAGGCGGGTGAAGCGGTTGCCCAGTTGCTCCAAATCGGCGGCGGGCAGGCCGGGTCCGTCATCGGCGACGGTGACCGCAACCCCCTGTGGCGTCGTTGCCAGCGCGATCACCACCCGGCCGCCGCGCCGGTTATAGCGGATCGCGTTGTCGAGCAGGTTCGACAGGATTTCGAACAACAGGGTGCGGTGGCTCCGGACGCTCGGCGCGTGGTCGGCGTCGAGGTCGACCTCGACTCCCGCCTCGATCGCCTGCGCGATGCGGCGGTTGAGGACGGCGATGGCCAGTTCGCGCAGGTCGACGGGTTCGAACGGCGGGGCGGTCCCGGCTTCTTCGGCGCGGGCGAGGGCCAGCAGCTGCTTGACCAGATGTTCCAGTCGGTCGGCGGCATCGGCGATTTCGCCCAGCGCCGCCGGGTCGCCGCGCCGGGCCAGCGTTACCTGCAATTTTAGCACCGCCAGCGGGGTCCGCATCTGGTGCGAGGCATCGGCGGTGAAGCGGCGCATGCCCGCGGTCGCGCTGTCCAGTCGGGCGAGGAGGTGGTCGAACGCCTGCGCCAATGGTCGCAGTTCGACCGGCAACGGCCCGGTGGCGAGCGGCGACAGGTCGGGCGTGGCGCGGGTGTCGCGCGCTGCAACCACGCCGCGCAGGCGGGACAGCGGGCGCAGACTCCATCCGAGTGCCGGACGGATCAGCAGCATCGCCACGCCGACCAGCGCGAGTTCGCCGACGATCAGCGCCAGCAACAGCCGGCGTTGCAACGCGTGACGACCGTCCAGCGTCTCGGCGACCTGCACGATCACCGGCTGGCCGATGCGCGGCAGCGAGCGGCGGACCTCGGCGATGCGGATCGGCTGGTCGCGGTAGCTGGCGTCGCGAAACCGGGGCGTGTCGAGCGCGAGGTCGGCGATGCGCGGGGCGGACAGGTCGGCATAGCCGGTCAGCAGCCGGTCGCCGACTGCGATCCGGTAATACACATTGTCGCGCTCGCTATTCTCCAGCATCCCGAATGCGGCGGCGGGCAGGTCCATGGTGACCTCACCCGCCTCCACCTGCACCGTCTCGGCGATCGCGCCCAGCGCGCCGCCCAGCACGCGGTCGTTGGTGCGCCGCACGACATCGGCGATCAGCGCCGCGCCCGCGACCCCCAGCAGGACGGCGATGGCGAGCATCGGCGCCAGCATCGCGGCGAGCAGCCGGGTGCGCAGCGCCGGGGCGCGGCCGGGATCAGCCGGCATCGAGCAGATAGCCGACGCCGCGTACCGTACGGATCGCCGGCCCGTCAGGGGCAAGCTTGCCGCGCAGCCGGGTGATGTTCACCTCGATCGCGTTGGGGCCGACCGGATCGTCATAGCCGAACACTTCGGATTGCAGCGTTTCGCGTGGCACGATCTGTCCGGCGCGGGTGGCGAGCGCATCGAGCACCGCCCATTCGCGCCGCCTGAGGTCCAGCGTCCGACTGCCGACCTGCGCCTGTCCGGTCGAGCGGTTGAGCGAGAGGGTACCGATGACCAGTTCGGGCACCGGATCGCCGCCGCGCCGACGGCCGAGTGCCCGGATGCGCGCCTCCAGCTCCTCGGGCGCAAAGGGTTTGCGCAGGTAATCGTCGGCGCCGAGGTCCAGCCCGCGCACCCGGTCGTCCAGCGCGTCGCGCGCGGTCAGCATCAGCACCGGCACCTTGTCGCCCCGCCGTCGCAACGCCTGCAAAACTGCAAACCCGTCCATGTCGGGCAGGCCGACGTCGAGCACGACCAGCGCATAGGGTTCGGTCGCCAGCACCATCAGCGCATCCTCGCCGCCACCCACATGGTCGACCGCATGGCCCGCGCCGCGCAGCAGCGCGACGATGCTGCGCGCCAGCGGCGCGTCATCCTCGACGATCAGGATTCGCATCGGGACGCCGTGCGGTGAAAGGCGGGTGACAGGTTCGGTTCGTACGACATGCTGCAAGCTTACCCGAACCCAGATGCGGGAAGCGAGAGGACCTGGATGAAAGCTCTTACGATCCTGTTGGTGATCCTGTTCGGATATGCGGTGCCGGCCACGGCGCAGCGGCCGGCGGGCTATCCGCGATCCTATGACGCGCTGGTCGATGCCGCGCGGGCGGAACGGGGCGTGCGCGTCTATGGCAATGCCGATGCCGCGGCGATGGCGCCGCTGATCGCGCTGTTCCAGCAGACCTATCCCGGCGTCACCGTCCGCTACGAAGACCTCGAGTCGCGCGAAATCTATCGCCGGGTCGTCATGGAAGCGCGCAGCGGCCGGCCGGGCGCCGATCTGGTCTGGTCGTCGGGCATGGATTTGCAGGCGAAGCTGATCAACGACGGCTATGCGCAGGCGTATCAAAGCCCCGAGAAACCGGCGCTGCCGTCGAACGCGGTGTGGAAGAATATGGGGTACGGCGTCACCGCCGAACCGGTCGCCTTCGTCTATAATCGCCGGCTGATCCCCGCCGGGCGCGTGCCGCGCACGCATGAGGCGTTCGAGGCGCTGCTGCGCGCGGGGCGCGTGCCGCTGACCGGCAAGGTCGCGACCTATGATCCGGCGCGATCGAACGTCGGCTATCTGTATCTGACCGAGGATTATGCGATCACCCGCGACACGAGGTCGCTGGTGCAGGCGATGGCGGCGACGCGGCCGTGGTTGTCGGCGACGACCGAGCCGATGCTGGCGGCGGTGGCTGATGGCCGCATCGCCATCGCGTATAATGTCGTCGGCCCCTATGCGCTGGCCGCGGCGAAGCGCGATCCCCGGATCGGGGTCGTGTTCCCGCGCGACTATACCCTGATCGCCTCGCGCGTCGCGTTCATCGCCCGCGATGCGCAGCGCCCGGCGGCGGCCAAGCTGTTCCTCGATTTCCTGCTGTCGCGGGACGGGCAGACGCTGCTGGCGAAGCAATGGCTGCTGCCGGTGCGCAGCGATATCCGCGCGCCGCGCCTGTCCACCGAACAGCAGCGCCCGATCCGGGTCGGCCCCGGCCTGCTCGTCAATCTCGATACGATCAAGCGTCGGCGATTCCTCGCCGAATGGCGCGCGATCCTGACCCAAGGAACCAAGTGATGACGTTGTTTCGTAGCGGTTGCGCGATCGCGGCGCTGATCTGCGCCACCCCGGCATTGGCGCAGGCGCCGAGCCAGGAAGAACTGGCCGCGCTGGTGAAGGCGCAGGCCGAAGAGATCGCGGCGCTGCGCACCCGGCTCGACCGGCTGGAGGGCGCGCAGGTCGCCGCTGCCCAGCCGTCCCCGGCCCAGGCTGCGGCGACCGCCCCGGTTGCGGTGGCACAGGCCCCGGTACCGGTTCCGTCGCAGACCGGGCGTAACGTCACCAGCCCGTTCGCGCCGCAGCTGGTGCCGCCCGGCCCGGCGGAGCGCGACGTGGCGCAGGCGCGACAGGCCAATGCGGCGGGCGTCACCACCGAATGGGGCGCGGGGCTGCCGGTGTTCCACTCGGCGGACGGCATCTACACCTTCAAGCCGCGCGGGCGCATCCTGACCGATGTCAGCTCGACCTTCGGATCGGACTATACCGGCCGCAACATCACCACGACGGGGATGCGCGCGCTGCGCCTCGGCCTCGAAGGCGGGGTGGGGACGCATTTCTTCTACCAGTTCGAAACCGATTTTTCGGAGAACGAGGTCGACATCGTCACCGCGTTCATCGGCTGGCGCAACCGGATCGCACCCGGCCTCGATTACGATGTGCGCGCCGGCCACCTGTTCAACGATCGCGGGTTCGAAGGGTCGACGGGTTCGGATTCGACGCCGTTCATGGAACGCACCGTCGTGTCGACCGCGATCATCCCGCAGCGCGGCTTCTACGGCGTCGGCATCATGCCGCGCCTGTTCTGGAAGACGGGTCACGCGTCGCTGACCGTCACCGGCGACCGGATCGACGGCAACCAGTCGGGCAATGACAGCCGCACCGCGCTCGCCCGTGTCCACTGGAATCCGATCAAGACCGGCAACAGCGTCCTGCACCTGGGCGCATGGGGGTTCGACGAAGGACTTGCCGCCGGCGCGACGACGCTCACCCGCAACACGGTGATCGGCGGCCGCTTCAACGGCGCGCTGCGCGTATCGTCGGGGACGCTGACCGGCGGGACCGGCACCACCGGCTACGGCCTCGAACTCGGCGGCTATGTCGGCCCGGTGTGGCTGATGGGCGAGGCGGGGCAGCGGCATGCGCGCCTCGACGCCGGCCGCCCCGATTTCGTCAGCAAGGCGTGGAGCCTGTCGGGGGGCTGGTTCATCACCGGCGACCTGCCGCCCTATAACCCCCGGCTGGGCAGTTTCGGCCAGCCCAAGGTGCTCCGCCCGATCTTCGAGGGCGGACCCGGCGCGATCGAGCTGACCGCGCGCTACGAAAATCTCGATTACACCGACCTGCTGACCGGCGGGCAGGGCTGGGCGGCGACGATCGGCGCCAACTGGTATCTCAACAGCTTCACCCGCTTCCAGGCCAATCTGGTCCACTGGAACACCGACAATCGCGCCGGCGCCTATGTCGGGCCCGATGACGGCCAGACCGTCATGACCCGTATCGCCGTCACCTTCTGATCCTTCAGGGAGCATTACGCCCATGAACCTCGCGCTGCTCGGCTTCCTGATGGTGGCCACCTTCATGACGCTCATCATGACCAAGCGGATGACCCCGCTGGTCGCGCTGATTACCGTCCCCACCGCCTTTGCCCTGTTCGCCGGATTCGCCGGTGGCCTGGGCGACATGATGATCGACGGGATCAAGAACCTCGCGCCGACCGGCGTGATGCTGCTGTTCGCGATCCTGTTCTTTTCGATCATGACCGATACCGGGCTGTTCGACCCGCTGGTCAACCGGCTGTTGAAGGTCGTGCATGGCGACCCGCTGCTGATCCTGGTCGGCACCGTCGTGCTGTGCGCGATCGTCAGTTTGGATGGCGATGGGTCGACGACCTATATCATCACCATCGCCGCGTTGCTGCCGCTCTACAAACGCTATGACATGAACCGGCTGTACCTGTGCTGCCTGCTGATGAGCACCAGCGGGGTCATGAACCTGACGCCGTGGGGCGGGCCGACCGCGCGGGCCGCCAGCGCGCTGAAGCTCGATCCGGCCACGCTGTTCCTGCCGCTGATCCCCGGCATGATCGCCGGTCTCGCCTTCCTGATCGGCCTTGCCATCTGGTTCGGGCGCAAGGAGCGTCGCCGCATCGGGCACGTCAAGGCGAACGAGCCGACCGCCTTCACCGGCATGGCCGTGTCGCAGTTTCCCGAGGCCCGCCGCTATCATCTGCGCTGGTTCAACGGCGCGCTGACCGTCGCGCTGATCGCCGGGCTGGTGCTGGGCGTGCTGCCGCTGTCGGTGCTGATGATGCTGGCGTTCGCCATCGCGATGATCGTCAACTATCCGCAGGTCGCCGAACAGAAGGAGCGAATCGCCGCCCATGCCGGCAACGTCCTGTCGGTCGTGTCGCTGATCTTTGCCGCCGGCATCTTCACCGGCATCCTGTCGGGCACCGGCATGGTGGAGGCGATGAGCAAGGAAGTCGTCGGCTTCATCCCGCCGGCACTCGGGCCGTACATGGCACCGATCACCGCGCTGCTCAGCTTGCCGTTCACCTTCTTCATCTCCAACGACGCCTTCTATTTCGGGATGCTCCCGATCCTGGCGGAAGCCGGTTCGCACTACGGCGTGGAGCCGATCGCGATTGCCCGCGCGTCGCTGATGGGCCAGCCGGTCCACCTGCTCAGCCCGCTGGTGCCGTCGACCTATCTGCTGGTCAGCCTGGCCGGCATCGACCTCGCCGATCACCAGCGCTTCACGCTGATCCCGGCGACGGTGGTCTGCGTCGTGATGACGATCGTCGGCATGGTCGTGCTCGCCTTCCCGTTCGTCAGCTGAGCCGATGAACGAACTCTGGAACCAGATCGTCAGCGACTTCGCCAATATCGGTAGTCCGTCCGCCCTGGCGGCGTTCGGACAGGTCGTGCTGATCGACGTGATGCTGGCCGCCGACAATGCGATCGTCGTCGGCGCGCTGGCGGCGGGGCTTCCCGCCGAGATGCGGCGCAAGGTGATCCTGATCGGGGTCGGCGCGGCGCTGCTGCTGCGCGTCGCCTTTGCGCTGCTGGTCACGCAGCTGTTGCAGGTGACCGGCCTGGTCTTTGCCGGCGGGCTGCTGCTGGTGTGGGTCGCGTGGAAGATGTGGCGCGAGTTACGCGAAGGCGGCGGTGAGGATGCTGTGGTGCAGGTCGCGCCGCGCAGCTTCGCCAGTGCCGCCTGGGCCGTTGCCATCGCCGATGTGTCGATGAGCCTCGACAATGTGCTGGCGGTCGCCGGTGCGGCGCGGGACCATCCCGGCATCCTCGCGGTCGGGCTGATCCTGTCGGTCGCGCTGATGGGGATCGCCGCCAACGTGTTGGCGCGCGTGATCGAACGCTATCGCTGGGTCGCCTATGTCGGCCTTGCCGTCATTCTCTATGTCGCGTGCCGGATGATCGTCGAGGGGCTGACCGACCCGGCGCGCGGGCTGCTGACGTTATTCGCCTGACCTTGCAGGAGCTTCCATGATCCATCCTTCGATACCGCTCGTCCTGCTGCCCGCCATGGGCTGCGACGGGCAGCTCTGGGCGCGGCAGGTCGTCGACCTGGGCGATGTGACGCATCCCGAACTCGGCGACCTTTCCGTCGACGACAGCCTGTCGGCGATGGCGGCGCGGGTGCTGGCGCATGCCCCGCCGCGCTTCGCGGTCGCGGGCGTCAGCCTGGGCGGCTATGTCGCGCTGGAGATGATCCGCCAGGCGCCCGACCGGGTGCAGCGGGTCGCGCTGTTCGGGACGCGCGCCTCGATGGAAATGCGGGCGCGGACGGTCGGCGAACAGGGGCTGCTTGCCACGGCACCCCATGCCGACCCGATGCTGACGCCGATCATCAGCGGCCCCGTGCAGGCGATGGCCGAGCGGGTGGGGGCCGAAGTGTTCGAACGGCAGCAGCGCGCGCTGCTCGCCCGGCCCGATCTCGACGCCGCCATCGCCGCCGTGCGCGTGCCGACGCTGGTCGCGGTCGGTGACCGCGACCGTATCTGCCGGGTCGAGGATGCACGGGCGCTGGCCGACCGCATTCCCGGCGCGCGCTTCCACGTCATCCGCAATTGCGGGCACCTATCGCCGATGGAGCGGTCGGGCGAGGTCACGATGCTGCTGCGCGACTGGCTGGGCGAGGGCTGAGCGCAAAGGATCGACGCGGCCGATAAAGCCCGTACAAGGGCTGTCCCCGATCGCTGCCCGAGAAGTCGATGTCCGATACCCTGAAGGTGCTGCTGCAACATGTCCTGCCAAAGCAACGGCTGACCGTCCTTGCCGGTCGCATCGCCGGTGCGCGGGGCGGGGCGATGACCACGCGGTTGATCCACTGGTTCGTCGGCAAATATGGTGTCGACATGGGGGAGGCGGCGAACCCGGACATCGCCAGCTATGCAACGTTCAACGACTTCTTCACCCGCCCGCTGAAGCCCGGTGCCCGCCCGATCGCGGCGGCGGATTTCGTCTGCCCGGTCGACGGGGCGATCAGCCAGCTGGGGCCGATCGACGATCATCATATGGTGCAGGCGAAAGGGCATCGCTTCACCACCACCGATCTGGTCGGCGGCGATGCCGAACTGGCCGGGCGGTTCCAGCATGGCAGCTTCGCCAACCTGTACCTGTCGCCGAAGGACTATCACCGGCTGCATATGCCCTGCGACGGGCGGTTGTTGCGGATGATTCATGTGCCAGGTGCGCTGTTCTCGGTGAACCCGGTCACCGCGCGCGGCGTGCCGAACCTGTTCGCGCGCAACGAGCGGGTGGTGTGCGTATTCGAGTCCGCCGAACACGGCCTGTTCGTCATGGTGCTGGTCGGCGCGACGATCGTCGGCAGCATCGCGACCCCGTGGCACGGCGTCGTCAATGCCAAGCGCACGGGCAAGCCGTCCGACTGGCGCTACACCGACCGCGATATCACGCTGGCGAAAGGCGAGGAGATGGGGCGCTTCCTGCTCGGGTCGACCGTCGTGATGCTGTTCGAACGCGACCGGATCGCGTTCACGCCGGACTGGGCGCCCGAGCGTACGGTGCGGCTGGGCGAGCCGATGGGTCATCGTCCACGCTGAGGGTGGCCGGGATAGCGCCCGGCCTTCGCCGAATCCATGTGTCTAGGACCGATCGCGGTCGGTCGGAGTGCGTCCGCGGCCTGACAACGCAATCAACGTGTCCATCCTGCATCACCCCATGAGAATGTTCACATAAAGCATTACGGCCAGCTTGACTTGGCTGGGTGCCTATTCAAGTGAACGTTCCCAATAAGCGCACAAATTGGGATGCGCGGGCTTTTAGGGGAGGAATGACATGCGTGGCACCGCCACTCGCACCGTTTCGCGTTGGATGATCGGCGCATCCGCCGGCGCACTGGTCGCCGTATCGGCGCCCGCCTTCGCACAGGATGCTACCGCAGTGCCGGTCGCGGCGGACGCGCAGGACACTCCCGCCCAAGCCGAAGGCGACGAGATTCTCGTCACCGGCATCCGCGCCAGCCTGCGCGACGCGCTGAACATCAAGCGCAATGCGCAGGGCGTGGTCGACGCGATCAGCGCCGAGGATATCGGCAAGTTCCCCGACACCAACCTCGCCGAATCGCTCCAGCGCATCACCGGCGTGTCGATCGACCGCGCCAATGGCGAAGGCTCGACCGTTACCGTGCGCGGCTTCGGTCCCGAATATAACCTGGTCGTGCTGAACGGTCGCCAGCTGCCGACCTCGACGCTGGGCGACGGTGCCAGCGCGCCGGCCTCGCGGTCGTACGACTTCGCCAACATCGCATCCGAAGGCATTGCCGGGGTCGAGGTCTACAAGACCGGCCGCGCCGCCGTGCCGTCGGGCGGCATCGGGTCGACGATCAACATCAAGACGCCGCGCCCGCTCGATCGCCCCGGCATCCGCGGATCGGTCGCGGCCAAGGGCATGGTCGACACGTCGCAGAACGGCAAGGATCAGATCACGCCGGAACTGTCGGGCGTGTTCAGCAGCACGTTCGGGAGCGAGGACCAGTTCGGGTTCCTGGTGTCGGGCAGCTATCAGAAGCGCAACGCCAGCGTGAATACCGGGTCGGTCGGCTTCGGCAACGCGTTCCTCGGCACCGAAAACGACTGGGGGACGCTGGGTGCCGAAGGGCCGAACGTCATCAACCGTCCGGGTCCGACCGACGTCTATGAAGTGCCGCAGAGCGCGGCGTACAACCTGACCGACATTCGCCGCGAGCGGATCAACGGGCAGGTCGTGCTGCAGTACCGCCCGGTCGAATCGCTGACCGCCACGGTCGACTTCACCTATTCACGCAACAAGGTGGAGGCACGTGACAGCAGCGTCGGCATCTGGTTCAACTTCGGCGATACGACCAGCGAGTGGACCGATGGCCCCGCCGCCGGCCCGGTGTTCTACACCGAGCGCTTCGGGCCGGGTAAGGACCTGTCGTACAGCGGCTCGCTGACCGCGAACGTCAGCGAGAACAAGTCGCTGGGCGGTAACCTGAAGTGGGAGGCACCGGGCGGCGTCACCGTGACGCTCGACGCGCATCATTCGACCGCGGAATCGAAGCCGACGAACAAGTTCGGCTCCAGCACCTCGGTCGGCTCGGCGATCTTCGGCGTCGCGTCACAGACGGTGGACTTCACCAAGGACCTGCCGGTCATCTCCTACGTGATGCAGCCGGGGGTCGATGCGCTGAACCCCGCGCTCATCAACGCCACTGGCAATTCGTTCCGCAACGCGTATTTCCGCGACGAGATCAACCAGGTGCAGCTGAGCGGTCATTACGACCATGACGGCGACTTCCTCGATTCGATCGATTTCGGTTTCTCGTACGTCAACAACAAGGTCCGCTCGGCCTATGGTTTCGTGCAGAACGACACCTGGGGCGGCGTCGGCACCCCGGCGGACCTGCCCGACGATCTGTTCACCCGCGTCTCGCTGCCCGACAAGTTCCGGGGTGTCGACGGGGCGAAGGACGGGATCATCCCGGCCTATTACAAATTCGATTTCGAACGGATGGTCGGCCTGCTCGACCAGAAGTTCGGCATCTGCGGCGGCGACGGCAATTGCCTGGCCCCGTTCGAGGCCGATCGCCGCATCACCGAAAAGACGATCTCTCCGTTCATCCAGGTCAATAACGCGTTCGACTTGCTCGGCCGTCGTGCGCACCTGATCGCGGGTGTGCGCTATGACCAGACGACGGTCAGCTCGGCTTCGCTGACGCCGATCCCGGTCGGCACGGCATGGGTCGCGCAGGGCGAATTCAACATCGTCTATTCGAACCAGAGCAACTTCCTGACCAACAAGGGCAGCTACGACAACTGGCTGCCGGCGGTCGATTTCGACATCGAGGTGCTGAACAACGTCAAGCTGCGCGGATCGTACAGCCACACCATCACCCGCGCCGACTATAGCAGCCTGCAGGGTGGCCTGACGCTCAACCGCCAGTTCGGCATCGCCGGCGGCGGCGGGTTGCAGGGTAATCCGAACCTCGTGCCGTTCCTGTCGAAGAATATCGATGTGTCGGCCGAGTGGTATTACGCCCCGACCAGCTATGTCTCGGCCGGCTATTTCCGCAAGAAGGTGAGTAACTTCATCAACTCGCAGGAAGTGCAGCGCTCGGCATTCGACCTGCGCGATCCGGCCGATGGCCCGCGTTTCCGTGCGGCGCAGGCGGCGCTGGGCGGCACCACCGATACGGGCCGCATCCGCGACTATATCCTGCGCAACTTCACGCAGGGCGTGGAGGTTGCGCGCAACGCGGCGGGGCAGCCGATCCTCGACGTGAACGGCTATTATACCGGGCGCATTCTGGGGCTGGCCGAAGACGGGTTGGTCGACTTCCGCGTCGGCACGCCGTTCAATTCGGACCAGACGGCAACGCTCGACGGGTTCGAATTCGCGATCCAGCACAGCTTCTGGGACACCGGCTTCGGCACGATCCTGAACTATACGATCGTGCGGGGCGACGCGAAGTTCAACAACGCGCTCGACCCCAATGTCGGCCAGTTCGCGCTGGCCGGTCTCAGCGACAGTGCGAACGCGGTGCTGTTCTACGACAAGGCCGGGTTGCAGGGGCGTGTCGCGTATAACTGGCGCGACAAGTTCTACGCCGGGGGCAACCCCAACCCGCTATACGTCGAAGCCTATGGCCAGATCGATGCGAGCGTCAGCTACGAGTTCCGCAAGGGGCTGACGCTGTTCGCCGAAGCGATCAACCTGACCGGTGAAGGCCGTCGCGGCCATCGTCGCAACGAAAACTTCGTGACGTTCGCGCAGCCGGGCTTCGCGCGCTATACCGGCGGCGTGCGCTTCAGCTTCTGACGCCACGAAGCGTTACCGGGCGGCCGCGTGCCGCCCGGTAACCGAAGACGGGACCAGTATCGCGTGACGCAGCGGGTGAGACGGATCGTGGTCGTCGGCGGGGGCACCGCCGGGTGGCTGGCGGCATGCCGCATCGCGGCGGCGGCCGACCGGCAGGCCGACGCGCCACTGTCGGTCACGCTGGTCGAATCCCCCGACGTCGCGACGATCGGCGTGGGCGAGGGGACGTGGCCGACGATGCGCGGCACGCTGGCGCGGATCGGCATCGACGAAGCGACCTTCCTGCGCGCCGCCGATGCGTCGTTCAAACAGGGGTCGCGCTTCGACGGGTGGCGTACCGGCGGCCCCGATGATTTTTATTACCACCCCTTTACCGCACCCGCCGATCTGCCCGCCGCCGACCTGCTGCGGGGATGGCGCGAGGGGCGTTTTGCCGAGGCGGTCTGTGCCCAGGCGCTGGTCTGTGCCGACGACCTGGCCCCGCGCCAGCCGGCGATGCCGCCCTATGCCGGGGCGCTCAACTATGGCTATCACCTCGACGCGGGCAAGTTCGCGACGCTGTTGCGGGACACCGCCTGCAACCGGCTGGGCGTGACCCATGTCCGCGATCATGTGACGGCGGTCGAGGCGGGGGAGGGTGGTGATATCGCCGCCGTCGTTACGCGGCAGTCGGGGCGGATCGCGGGCGACCTGTTCCTCGATTGCACCGGCCATGCCGCGCTGCTGATCGGCGGGCATTACGGTGTGGGCACGATCGATCGCACGCCGATCCTGTTCAACGACCGCGCGCTGGCGGTGCAGGTACCGGTCGCGCCCGACAGCCCGATCGCGTCGCAGACCAACGCGACCGCGCATGATGCCGGCTGGCTCTGGGACATCGGCTTGCCCAGTCGGCGCGGGATCGGTTGCGTTTATGCATCCGATCACCTCAGCGACGATGCGGCGGCGGCGACTTTGCGTGGCTATTTGTCGCGCACCGCGCCGGGCGTCGATCCCGACCACCTGTCGTTCCGCCAGCTGCGCTTCCGCTCGGCGCATCGCGAGCGGTTCTGGCAGGGCAATTGCGTGGCGATCGGGCTGTCTGCCGGTTTCCTCGAACCGCTCGAAGCGTCGGCCATCGTGCTGATCGAGCTGTCAATCGATGCGCTGCTGGACCGCTTTCCGGTGGAGCGGGGCGCGATGGCGCACCATGCGCAGCGCTTCAATGCGCTGTTCCGCTATCGCTGGGATCGGATCGTCGACTTCCTTAAGCTACATTATGTCTTGAGCGATCGCGACACGCCGTACTGGCGGGCGCATCGCGACCCGGCGAGCTGGACCGCCTCGTTGCAGGATCAGCTGGACCTGTGGCGGACGCAACCGCCGTCGCCCGCTGACTTCGCCCATGCGGACGAGGTGTTCCCGGCGGCCAGCCACCAATATGTGCTGTACGGCATGGGGTTCGCTCCGCCGCCCGCCGGTCCGCTGCGTGCCGCCCCCGGTGCCGACGCCGCGCTGCATCAGGTGCGGCAACGCAGCCGGACGCTTGCCGCCAGCCTGCCGACCAACCGCGCCTATCTGCGCGTGCTCACCCCTCCTGCTGGGATTGCCCATGTCTGACCATCAACTGCTGAACGTCGCCGCGCACCGCGAGCTGCGGGTCCGTCGCGAACGCTCGGTCGCGCTGGGCGACGGGGTGATGACCGCGCTGATCGTGCCCGACGAGTTCCGGCAGGTGCAGGGCAGCTACCCGATCCTGTTCCGCCAGAACCGCGAACGCGACGGCTTCGTGGCGCTGGCGCTGTTCGGGTTCGACGCGGGCGAGAACCTGTTCCTCGCCGATGGCCGGTGGGACGCATCCTATCTGCCGCTGTCGATCGATATTCAGCCGTTCCTGATCGGCGGCGCGCCGGGTGCCGACACGACGCCCAAGGCGGTGATCGACATGGCCAGCCCGCGCATCGCTACCGACGACGGCGTGCGGATCTTCGATCGCGAAGGGCGGCCGTCGCCGTACCTCGATGAGATCCTCGAACGGCTGGGGGCGCTGGACGCCGGCTATCGCGGGTCGGCGGCGTTCATGGACGCGCTAGACCGCTACGGCCTGCTCGAACCCTTCACGCTGGAGGTCACGCTCGACAGCGGGGCAACCAACCGGCTGGTCGGGTTCCATAGCATTGCCGAGGAGCGGGTCGCCGAGCTGGACGCCGCAACGCTCGGCCGGTTGAACGCCGACGGGCATCTGCTGCCGATCTACATGGCGATCGCGTCGCTGGCGAACCTGCCCGCGCTGATCGCGCGCAAGAACCGGCATGGCTGAGCTGCCCCCCATCGCCGAGGTCGAGGCACCCGACGCCGCCACGCTCGACCGGCTGATGCGCGAGGCGACCGCGCCGTTCGTGGTGCGCGGGCTGGTGTCCGACTGGCCGCTGGTGCAGGCGGCGCGCGACTCTTCGCAGGCGGCACGCGACTATCTGGTGCGGCATCACCGCGATGTGCCCTTCACCGTGTCGGTCGGTCAGCCCGGCAGTGGTGGGCGGCTGTTCTACGACGATGCGATGGCGATGAACTTCGCCACCGTCCGCGCGAAACTGCCCGACATATTGGGGGAAATGGCGCGGGTAGAACAGGCCGACGATCCCCGGCCGATCTACCTCGCCTCGATCGACATGCGCGGGTTCTTCGACGGGCTGGACGAGGCGAACCGCGTCGACCTTGGCAGCCGCGAACCGCTGGCCAGCATCTGGATCGGCACGCGCACCCGCATCGCCGCGCATAACGACCTGCCTGCGAACCTCGCCTGCGTGGCGGCGGGGCGGCGGCGCTTTACGTTGTTCCCGCCCGACCAGTTCGCCAATCTGCATCTCGGGCCGCTCGACAACACGCCTGCCGGTCGCGCGGTGTCGATGGTTGATTTCAGCGCGCCGGACCTTGTGCGCCATCCGCGTTTTGCTGAGGCGCTGGCCCATGCCCAAGTCGCGGAACTGGCCCCCGGCGATGCGATCCACATACCCTCGCTATGGTGGCATCATGTCGAGGGGCTGGAGGCGTTCAACATCCTGGTCAACTATTGGTGGCGCGATCAGCCGCGCTGGCTGGGCCAGCCGCAGGATGCGCTGCACCACGCGATCCTTGCCATTCGCGACCTGCCCGATGACCAGAAGGCGCATTGGCGCGCGGTGTTCGACCATTATGTCTTTACCAACGACGACGCGGTGACCGCGCATATTCCGGAGGGCGGGCGTGGCGTGCTCGATCCGTTGACCGCCGAGAGCGCCGGGCGGCTGCGCAACTTTCTGCTGCGGCAGCTGGCGAAATGAGCGTCACCCGCGTCGTCGTCGCCGGCGGCGGCACCGCCGGCTGGATGGCCGCCGCCGCCATCGCCCGGACGATGGGCCATATGGTCGAGGTGACGTTGGTCGAATCCGAAGCGATCGGCACGGTCGGGGTGGGGGAATCGACCATCCCGCCGCTGGTCACCTACAACCGGCTGCTCGGCATCAACGAGGCCGAGTTCATGGCCGCCACCGCCGCGACCTTCAAACTCGGTATCCTGTTCGATGGCTGGCATACCCCCGACAGCCGCTATTTCCATTCGTTCGGCACGACCGGGCGCGATCACTGGGCTGCAGGGTTTCAGCATTACTGGCTGAACGGGCGCACGCGCGGGCATGACCAGCCCTATGACGACTATTGCACCGAGCTGGTCGCGGCGTTGCAGGGCAGGTTCGCGCATCTGCCGAACGATGCGACCAACTATGCCTATCAGCTCGATTCCGGTCGTTATGCGCAATTCCTGCGCACCATGGCCGAGCGCGACGGCACGCAGCGGATCGAGGGGCGCATCGCCCGTGTCGAGCTGAACGCCGAGACCGGCAACATCGCCGCGCTGCTGCTCGACGGGGATCGCCGGGTCGAGGGTGACCTGTTCCTCGACTGCACCGGCTTTCGCGCGCTGCTGATCGAGGGGGCGTTGCACGCCGGCTATGACGACTGGACCCACTGGCTGCCGTGCGACGCGGCGATCGCGGTGCAGACGGAGAGCGTCGGGCCGCCGCTGCCCTATACCCGGGCGATGGCGCATGATGCCGGGTGGCAATGGCGCATTCCGCTCCAGCACCGGGTCGGCAACGGCATCGTCTATTGCAGCCGCTATCTGGAGCGCGACGCCGCGCTCGACCGGCTGCTCGGCAATGTCGAGGGAGGGGTGAGGACCGAACCCAATTTCCTGCGCTTCACGACCGGGGCAAGGCGGCGGCAATGGCATCGCAACTGCGTCGCCATCGGCCTGTCGGGCGGGTTCATGGAGCCGCTGGAATCGACCAGCATCCACCTGATCCAGCGCGCTGTGCTGCGCCTGATCCGACTGTTCCCGCAAGGTGGTGTGCAGCCCGCTGACGTGGCTGAGTTCAACGACCAGCAATTGCAGGACATGGAGCAGATCCGCGACTTCCTGATCCTGCACTACAAGGTCACCGACCGTCGCGATTCCCCGTTCTGGCGGCAATGTGCCGCGATGGACGTGCCGGAGAGCCTGCAACAGAAAATCGATTTGTTCCGCCAGAGCGGACGGGTATTCCGCCGGAACGAGGAATTGTTCGGCGAGAATAGCTGGGTGCAGGTGATGATGGGGCAGGGGATCGTACCGGAGGGGCATCACCCGATCGCGGGGAAGCTCAGCGACGGCGAACTCGACCGGTTGCTGTCGATGATCCGGCGGCAGGTCGCCGATACCGTCGCGACGATGCCGCCGCATGGCGACTATGTCGCGCGCTATTGCCCGGCGGATCGCCCCTGATGCCGCGTCGGCGTCAGGCGGTGACGATCAAGCATGTCGCGGCCGATGCGGGCGTGTCGTTGCAGACGGTCAGCCGGGTCATCAACAACGAACCCAATGTCCGTCCGGAAATGGCGGAGCGGGTGCGCGGGTCGATCAGTCGGCTGGGTTATGTCCCGCTGATCGCGGCGCAGCGCATGGGCGGGTCGAAATCGCGCCTGATCCTGGCGCTCAACGACCGCGACCGCACCATCGCCGGCTGGCAGAGCCGTGAGGGCACCGACTGGGTGGATCAGATGCTGCTGGGGGGCATGCTGACCTGCGGCCGCCATGGCTATCGCCTGATCCTCGAACTGGTCGACACGCATAGCGACCATATCGAACGCGAATTGCTGGGCGCCATCGGTGCGCTCCGGCCCGATGGCGTGATCCTGACCCCGCCGCATTCGCAGGACCCGGTGATCCTCGACCTGCTGGAACGGCAGGGGATCAGCATCGCGCGGATCGGGTCGCTGACGCCGGGGCCGGGGTTCTCGCTGGTCATGGGCGATGAGGATGCCGCGCGGATGGCGACCGCGCATCTGGTCGCGCTGGGCCATCGCCGCATCGGCTTTATCGCCGGGGCGAGCGATTATGAACTCAGCGGCTGGCGCGTCACCGGCTGGCGTGGGGCAATGGCGGAGGCGGGCCTTGCCGACGACCTGCTGGCGCCGGGCAATTTCGACTATGCGTCGGGCCGGGATGCCGCCGACACTCTGCTGGCCGCCGGCGATCCGCCGAGCGCGATCATCGCCAGCAGCGACCAGATGGCGATCGCCACGCTCGACCGCGCGCGCGAACTGGGGCTGGCGGTGCCGGACGACCTGTCGATCGTCAGCTTCGACGACACGCCGATCGTTCGTTTCGCGACGCCGCCGATCACCGCGGTGACCCAGCCGATCGCCACCGTCGCCGCGCTGGCGGTCGAACGGATCATCGCCGAACAGGCGCAGGGCGAGCATCCCGTCGCGCCGCAGTCGGTTGCCGCCGAACTCACGATCCGCGCCTCCACCGCCCCGCCGCCGCATTCCCGGAACCGCTGACGTCGCCGACGCGCGATCTTGGGGGTTACAGGGCGGGGGGCGGCTGCTATCGGTACGCACGATGCGCGCGCTGATGCCTTTCCTCGCCTGTCTGATGCTGGTCCTTGCCGGCTGGTCGGCGATGGCGCACGCGGCCGAACCGACCGGTGGCAGTGCCGCCGGGATCGAACTGTCGCTGCATCAGCCGGGCGATGGCGACGAAGTGCCGGGCGATGGCGACAACGCGCTGCCGCATCATCACAGTGGCTGCCACGCCCACGACCTTGGCACCCCCGCCATGGCCGTCGCCGTGCAGGCGCACGCCCCCGACCTGTCCCCCGGCCATCGCTGGGATGCAACCCTGCTGGCGGGATTGCACGACAGCGTATTGCCGCGACCGCCACGCGCCTGACCCGTTTCGCCGCCGGCTGATGCCGGTTCGCTGAACCCAGTCAGGAAGTTTCGGAATGAAAGATTTGCTTGCGGCCATGCTGGTCGCGGCGTCCTGTGCCGGTGTGGCGCAGGCGCAGACCGGCGCGCCACCCGCGCCGGCCGGCGGGATGCTGACGCTCGATCAGGCGGTGGCGGCGGCCGGCGGAGCCGCGCCGGCGCTTCAGGCGGCCGATGCGGCGGTCGATGCCGCCCGCGCCGGGCGGGAGGTCGCCGGGCTGCGTCCCAATCCGGTCGTGCAGGGACAGGTGGAGAATATCGCCGGGTCCGGCGCGTTTCGCGGACTGCGCAGCGCGGAGACGACCGTCGGCGTGATGGTCCCGATCGAGCTGGGCGGCAAGCGTGGCGCACGGGTCGCCGTCGCGACGGCGCAATTGTCGCGCGCCGAATTGCAGGCCGCGATCGCGGCCGCCGACGTTCGGGCGCAGGTGAGCGAGCTGTATGTCGAGGCGGTCGCTGCCGACCGGCGGCTGGCGACGGCGCGCGACCAGCTGGGCATCGCCGAAGCCGCGCTGCGCGCTGCATCGATCCGGGTGCAGGCCGGGCGCGCATCGCCGCTCGAACAGCAGCGGGCCGATGTGGTGCGGATTACGGCGGCGGCGCAGGTCGAGCGAACCGCCCGGCTGGCCGACACGGTGCGCGGCAATCTCGCGCGGCGGATCGGGCGGGCGATCGACATCGCCCTCGACCCGGCCCTGATCGACCGCGTGCCGGCACCCGTGGCCGGGCCGGAGGTGCCGGTACAGGCAAACGGTACGCTCGCGCTTGCCGCCGCCGATGCCGATCTGGCCGTTGCCGACGCGGGCGTCCGGCTGGCGCGGGCGAACCGCGTGCCGGACCTCGATGTAGGCCCAGCGGTACGGCGGCTGGAGGCGACGAACGACATGGCCGCCGTCTTCAGCCTGTCGGTGCCGATCCCGGTCTTCAATACCGGGCGGGCGGCGATCGGACAGGCCGCGGCCGAGCGGACCCGCGCCGAGGCGGTGCGCCGGATGGCCGTGCTCGACGTCGAACAGGCGATCGCCGATGCGCGGGCGGAGGTGGCGAATGCCGCGACGCTGGCACGGGCGGCATCGGGACCGGCGCTGTCCGCCGCGCAGGAAGCGGCGCGGATCGCCCGCATCGGATACCGCGAGGGGAAGTTCGGCCAGCTCGACCTGCTCGATGCCGAACGGACGCTGGCCGATACGCGGCTGGCGGCGATCGACGCGCTCGCCAGCTATCATATTGCACGCGCACGGCTGGAGCGGCTGACCGCCCCCGTGCCCATCACCGGGACCAATTTCTGATGCGCTCCTTCTCTCTTGCGGGCGCCGTCGCGCTCGCGGCCCTGTTGACCGGTTGCGGCGACAGCGGCGAACCCGCCGCCCAACCCCCGGCCAACGACCAGCATGCCGAGGCCGGCCATGCCGACGACGGCTCCGTCACGCTGTCGGCGGACCAGATCGCGGCGGCGGGCATCCAGATCGGTCGCCCGATCGTCGGCGGTGCCGCGACCGTCGACCTGCCCGCCACGATCGAGGGCGATCCACAGGCGACGCAGGTCGTCTCCGCCGCGATTTCGGGCCGGATCGTCGCGCTCAATCGCAACCTCGGCGAAGCGGTGGCGCGCGGCCAGACGCTGGCCATCCTCGAAAGTCGTGAGGCCGCGCAGCTGAAGGGCGATGTCGCGGCGGCGAGGGCGCGGTTGCAACTGGCCCAGGCGACGCTCGCGCGCGAACAGCGGCTGTTCGCCCAGCGCGTTTCGCCCGAACAGGACCTGATCGCCGCGCGCACCGCCGCAACCGAAGCCCGCATCGCGCTGACGCAGGCGCAGAGCCAGGTGTCGGCGGCGGGCGGCGGCGGCGGTGCGCTCAACCGCCTCGCCATCGTCGCGCCGCTGTCGGGGCGGGTCATCGCGCGGCCGGTGACGCTGGGCCAGACGGTCGCGGCGGATACGGAGCTGTACCGGGTGGCCGATCTGGGGCGGGTGTCGTTGTCGCTGAACCTGCGGCCTGAGGATGCGGGGCGGGTGCGGCCGGGCAATGTCGTGGCGGTCACTGCCGCCGGCCGGCGTTCGACGGCACGGATCGGCTTCGTGTCGCCCGCGCTCGACCCGCAGACCCGGCTGGTCCCTGTCATCGCCACGCTCGACAATCGGGCGGGCACGTGGCGCGTCGGCGAAGCGGTGATGGCGGCGGTCCAGCTGTCCGGCGGCGAAGGCGACGGCAAGGTACGCGTGCCGACCACGGCGGTCCAGACGATCGACGGGCGCGACGTCGTGTTCGTGCGGACGGCGGGCGGGTTCCGCGCGACGCCGGTGACGCTTGGCGATGCGGCGGGCGACACCATCGTCCTCAAATCCGGCCTGACCGGCACCGAACGGATCGCCACCACCGGCAGCTTCACCCTGAAGGCGGAGCTCGGCAAGGGCGAAGCGGAGCATGAGGACTGAGCCATGATCGCACCCATCGTCACCTGGGCGGTCGAGAAGCGCTGGCTCGTCCTGCTCCTCACCGCCATCGCCGCCGTCATCGGTGCCTGGTCGCTCTATCGCCTGCCGATCGACGCCGTTCCCGACATCACCAACAACCAGGTGCAGATCAACGTCCGCGCGCCCGCGCTGTCGCCCGAACTGGTCGAGAAGCAGGTCAGCTTCCCGATCGAAACCGCGCTCGCCGGGATCCCCGGCCTCGACCATACCCGTTCGCTCAGCCGCAACGGCTTTGCGCAGGTGACGGCGGTCTTCTCCGATGCGACCGACATCTATTTCGCGCGGGCGCAGGTCGGTGAACGGTTGCAGGGCGTGGCGGAGGCGCTGCCCGGTGGGGTCACGCCGGAAATGGGGCCGATCTCGACCGGCCTGGGCGAGGTGTACATGTACACTGTCCGCCTGCAACACCGCGCCGACGACCGTCACCGTCCGGGCGAGCCGGGGCAGCAGCCCGATGGCAGCTACATCACCCCCGAAGGCGAACGGCTGACCAGCGAAGAGGACAAGGCGACCTATCTGCGCACCGCGCAGGACTGGATCGTCACCCCGCTGCTCAAGACCGTGCCGGGCGTCGCCGGGATCGATTCGATCGGTGGCTATACCAAGCAATATCTGGTGGTGCCCGACGTACAGCGGCTGGCGGCGCTGGGCCTCACGCTCAACGACCTCGCGACCGCGCTCGAACGCAGCAACTCCAGCGTCGGCGGCGGCTTCGTCAGCCGTAACGGCGAGGGGCTGGCCGTGCGGTCGGATGCGCTGATCCGCAACGCCAGCGAACTGGCGCAAAGTGTGGTGGCGACTCGCGAGGGCGTGCCGATCACGCTGGATCAGGTCGCAACCGTGCGCGCCGGGCAGGCGGTGCGCATGGGATCGGCATCGGAAAACGGGACCGAGGTCGTGGTCGGCACCGCCGTCATGCGGATCGGTGAGAACAGCCGCACGGTCGCGACCGCCGTCGCCGACCGGTTGCAGGCGATCAACGCCTCGCTGCCGCCCGACGTGGTGGTGCAGCCGGTGCTGGACCGCACCGCGCTGGTCAACGCCACCATCGCGACGGTTGCCCGTAATTTGAGCGAGGGCGCGCTGCTGGTCGTCGTCGTGCTGTTTCTGCTGCTCGGCAATTTCCGGGCGGCGCTGATCGCGGCGCTGGTCATCCCGGTCACGATGATGCTGACCGGCTTCGGCATGTTGCGCCTCGGCGTGTCGGCCAACCTGATGAGCCTGGGCGCGCTCGATTTCGGGCTGATCGTCGACGGAGCGGTCATCATCGTCGAAAACGCGCTGCGCCGGCTGGCCGAGCGTCAGCATCAAGCCGGGCGGCTGTTGTCCGTGCCCGAGCGGCTGGAGACGGTCGCGGCGGCGGCGCGGGAGATGATCCGCCCGTCGGTCTATGGACAGGCGATCATCGTCCTCGTCTATATCCCGCTGCTCACGCTGACCGGGGTCGAGGGCAAGACGTTCGTGCCGATGGCGCTGACCGTCATCATCGCGCTCGCCTTTGCCTTCATCCTGTCGATCACCTTCGTTCCGGCGATGATCGCGTGCCTGCTGACGAAGCGGGTGGAGGAACAGGATGGCCGGATCGTCGCGTGGCTGAAGCGGCGCTACGAACCCGGCCTCGCGCGGGCGATGCGCCGCCCGACGATCACCATCGGTGCAGGCGTCGCCAGCCTGCTGGTCGGCGCACTGGCATTCTCGACGCTGGGGCAGGTGTTCCTGCCGCAGCTCGACGAAGGCGACCTGCTGATCCAGGCGCTCCGCATCCCCGCGACGTCGGTGCAGCAGAGCCAGGCGATGCAGGTACCGATCGAGCGGCTGATGGCGAAGCAGCCCGAGGTGCGCTTCGTCTTTTCCAAGACCGGCACCGCCGAACTGGCATCCGATCCGATGCCGCCCAATGCCACCGATATGTTCGTCATCCTGAAACCGCGCGACCAGTGGCCCGACCCCGGTCTGACCAAGGACGCGCTGGTCGAACGGCTGGAGACGCAGCTCGCCCGCATCCCCGGCAACGCCTATGAAATCACGCAGCCGATCCAGATGCGCTTCAACGAACTGATCGCGGGCGTGCGCGGTGATATCGCGGTCAAGGTATTCGGCGACGACTTCGCCACCATGAACCGCACCGCCGACCAGATCGCCGGGGTGCTGCGCCGGACGGCGGGGGCGGTCGACGTGAAGGTCGAACAGACCGCCGGCCTGCCGATGCTGGACATCCGGATAAATCGCGATGCGATGGCGCGGCTGGGCGTCACCGCGCAGGATGTGCAGGACACGGTGACCGCCACGATCGGCGGGCGCACGGCCGGCATGATCTTCGAAGGCGACCGGCGCTTCCCGGTCGTCATCCGCCTGTCCGACACCGACCGCGCCGATCTGAACCGGCTGGCGCAGGTGCAGGTGCAGGTGGCGGGCGGGGCGTTCGTGCCGCTGGCCAGCGTCGCGACCTTGCGCATCGTCGATGGCCCGAACCAGATCAGCCGCGAAAACGGCAAGCGGCGCGTCGTTGTGCAGGCCAATGTGCGGGGACGCGACGTCGGATCGGTCGTGGCGGATGCGCAGGCGACGATCGCGAACGAGGTCCGCCTGCCGGCCGGCAGCTATCTGCAGTGGGGCGGCCAGTTCGAAAACCTCGCCTCCGCCAGCGAACGGTTGAAGCTCGTCGTGCCGGCCTGCTTCGTCCTCATCCTGCTGCTGCTCTATGGTGCACTCGGCAATCTGCGCGATGCGGCGATCGTGTTCACCGGCGTGCCGTTCGCGCTGGTCGGCGGCATCCTGCTGCTGTTTGCGCGGGGGATGGACTTCTCGATATCGGCGGCGGTCGGGTTCGTCGCGCTGTCGGGGATCGCGGTGCTCAACGGCCTCGTGATGCTCAGCTCGATCCAGGACCTGCTGCGCACCGGCATGTCGCGGGCCGATGCCGCGCGGATCGGCGCGATGCAGCGGTTGCGGCCGGTCGCGATGACGGCGCTGGTCGCCAGCCTGGGGTTCGTGCCGATGGCGCTCGGCCATGGCGCGGGGGCGGAGGTGCAGAAGCCGCTGGCCACCGTCGTCATCGGCGGTCTCGTCTCGGCAACGCTCCTCACCCTGTTCGTGCTGCCGACGCTCTACGCCCGCTTCGGCCGGACGCGGGCGCAGGAGGAGGGGGAGGGCGCTGGGGCGGCGGTCGTGGCGTAATTCCCCACGACGGGGGCGCGTCACAGCGGCGCGCAGGTTGCGCGGATCGTTAGCGGAAACGCTCGCGTTATCCTTGCCACCAATCCGGCCGGCGCGTCATCCCCGACGCGCCGGCCAAGCCCCGTGAGGAGACGCCATGACGGACCTGACCGCACGCCTGGCCGGGCAGCGCGCCGCGTTCGGGACCGAACCGTGGCCAGTCCTCGCGGAACGGCGATCGCGGCTCGACCGGCTCGATGCGCTGACTCGCGAGCATGAGGATGCGATCGTCGCGGCGATCGACCAGGACTTCGGCGGTCGTTCGGCGCACGAAACCCGGCTGGCCGAATTGTTCGTCGTGTCGGGTGCGATCCGTCATGCCCGATCGCACCTCAAACGCTGGACCCGGACACGCGCCGTCCCGACCGCGCTGCAATTCCGCCCGGCGTATAACCGGCTAATGCCGCAGCCGTTGGGCGTGGTCGGCATCGTCTCGCCGTGGAATTATCCGTTCCAGCTTGCACTCGGCCCCTGCGTCGCCGCGTTGGCGGCGGGCAATCGGGTGATGCTGAAGCCGTCCGAACTGACCCCGCATTTCTCCGCGCTGCTCGAACGGCTGGTCGCGCGCTATTTCGATCCGGCCGAGGTGGACGTGGTGACGGGCGGGGCGGAGGTCGGACGCGCGTTCACCTCGCTGCCGTTCGATCACCTGTTCTTCACCGGCTCCACCACCATCGGGCGCGAGGTGGCGAAGGCCGCCGCCGCCAATCTGACGCCGGTCACGCTCGAACTGGGCGGCAAGTCGCCCGCGATCATCGACGACAGCGCCGACATTGTGCAGGCGGCGGGCCGGATCGCGTTCGCCAAGCTGCTGAACGCCGGGCAGACCTGTGTCGCGCCGGACTACCTGTTGGTGCCGCGCGGGCGGGGGCAGGAGGTCGTGCACGCGATCGTCGCGGCGGTGCGGCGGCTCTACCCGGAAATGCCGGAAACGCCCGACTACAGCGCGATCATCTCCCCCCGGCACCGCGACCGCCTCACCGCGATGGTCGAGGATGCGCGTGCCCTTGGCGCGGAGGTCGTGACCATTGGCGAAGGGGCGGATGCAGGGCCGAAGTTTCCACCGACCCTGCTGCTGGGCGCGACGCGCGCCATGCAGGCGATGCAGGAGGAGATTTTCGGTCCCGTCCTGCCGATCGTCGAATATGACGGCATCGACGCCGCCATCGCCCATGTCACGGCGGGGGATCGTCCGCTGGCGCTCTACTGGTTCGGCAGCGACGCCGTGCGACGCGACCGTATCCTGCGCGAAACCCATGCCGGCGGCGTCACGATCAACGACTGCCTGTGGCATCTGGTGCAGGAGGAGCAGCCCTTTGGTGGCGTCGGCGCCAGCGGGATCGGCGCCTATCACGGCGAATGGGGATTCCGCACCTTCAGCCACCTGAAGCCGATCTTCCATCAATCGCGCATCGCCGGAACCGCGCTGTTCAGGCCACCCTATGGCACGAGTTTCGAACGGCTGATGGGGCTGCTGCGTCGCCTGTGACGCCTTTGGCGTATCAGCGGTCTCGCCAAGGCGTTGCTTCCATATTAGAAGATGCTACATAAGCATATCCTTAAGGAAGTGCGATCATGCTCAGGCCGCCGATGGACATCGCGACGTTCGAGAAAAAGGCTGGGGCGGTCGCCGATACGCTGAAGGCGATCGGCAATAGCCGGCGACTGATGCTGCTGTGCAAGCTGGTCGAACATGGGGAGATGACGGTCGGCGACCTCGGGCGTGATGTCGGCCTGTCGCAATCCGCCTGCTCGCAACATCTCGCCAAGATGCGGGACGAGGGGCTCATCGCCTTTCGGCGGGAGAGCCAGACGCTGTGGTACCGGATCGCCGATCCGCGGGTCGAGACGCTGCTCGCCACCCTTTACCAGCTCTATTGCAAGGATTGATGCCCGTGACCGCGACGCCGCTTTCCCCCGCCGATGCCCGCCTCGCGATTGATCGCGGTGCGCGCCTGATCGACATTCGTGGTGCCGACGAACATGCCCGCGAGCGTATTCCCGGCGCGATCAGCCTGCCGCTCGATCGCATCGCCGACCTGCCGCGTGATGGCCGACCGGTCGTCTTCCACTGCCGCACGGGGATGCGCACGACGGCCAATGCCGCGCAATTGGTCACCGCGGCCGGCGGCGCCCCGGCGTTCCTGCTAGGTGGCGGCATCGATGGCTGGCGGCGTGCCGGGCTGCCGACCATCGCCGACCGTTCGCAACCGCTGGAGATCATGCGGCAGGTGCAGATCACTGCCGGTGCGCTGGTGCTGTCGGGCGTCCTCCTCGGCCTGTTCGTCGCGCCCGGTTTCTTCGCGCTGTCGGCGTTCGTCGGGTCCGGGCTGATGTTCGCTGGCGTAACCGGCTGGTGCGGCATGGCCCGGTTGCTCCAGGTCATGCCGTGGAACCGGCGCGCGGTGGCCGCATCGACAGCGCCACGATCCAGCTTCGATCCGCGGTAGAACCGCTGCTCGTCGTCGCGGATTACGCTGGTGGTCCCGACTGGCCTGTCCGCGCCGAACCTGTATGTCATCGGGCAGGTCGCTGACAGGAGTTGATGAATGGATCTGGTGTCCCGGCGGACGATGCTCGCTGCCCCGTGCCTCGGGACGCTCGCCATGGCGGTGGCGGCCGATGCCGCAACCGCTACGACCTCCGGCACCTTTGCCGACCTGCCAGCATGGATGGATTTGGTGTCCGTTCCGGGCGTGAGCTGGGCCATGTTGGACGGTGCCGGCGCGATCGCCTCCGGTGCGGTGGGCTATGCAAAGGCGGGGTCGGCGCGGGCGATGCCCGATACCCTGTTCGAAGCGGCATCGCTGTCCAAGGTCGTTCTCGCGGTCGCGATCCTCGACATGGCGGGGGAGGGACTGATCGACCTCGACCGGCCCGTCGCGGAGCATGTCGCCTTCACCACCGATGCCGCGACGCGGACGATCACGCCGCGCCACCTGCTTTCCCATGCCAGCGGCCTGCCCAACTGGCGCGACGAAGCGGGCGAGCCGTTGATCAGCGCGTTCGCGCCCGGAACCCGGTTCCGCTATTCCGGAGAGGGTTTCGTGCTGCTCGGTCGGTTGGTCGAGGCCGTGTCGGGCCAGACCGCCGCGCAGCAGGTCGAGGCGCGCGTCCTGCGACCGGCGGGCATGGCCCGGAGCACTTACGGCTGGGCGCGGGGTGCCACGCCGCCGGTTGCTTGGGCGCATGATGGCGGCGGCGGCGTCCTCACCGGCCAGGGGCCTGCGGCCTATGCGATTCGGCGCGATGCCGGCCCGGCAAAGCCGGTCGACCGGTGGACGCTGGCCGAGCGGGAGAAGGCGGCCATCGCGCTCGGCAAGCCGGCGATGCCCGTGTTCATGACGCCCAACATGGCCGCCGGGCTGTGGACCACCGCCAGCGACTATGCGCGGTTCCTGGCGTTCGCGAAGCGTTACCCGGCGCTGTCGACCAAGGCCGTTCGCGTGCAGGGAACGCTCGACTGGGGTCTGGGCTGGGGATTGGAAAGCGGTGGCGGGCGGCGTTTCGCCTGGCACTGGGGCGCGAATGACGGGGTGGCGAACCTGTTCGTCAAGGACCTGGCATCGGGCGTGGCGGTCGTGGTCCTCACCAACGGCGATGCCGGGCGCCGGGTGTATGAGCGTGCAGCGCGCGCCGTCTTCACACGCGAATTCGATGCCTTCAGCTGGCTGAAATGACCGTCGCCGATGCGCAGATATCCGACCCGAGAGAATGCCGTGATGACCCGCCCCGACCGCTATTCCCTGCCGATGCGTCTGCTCCACTGGACACGCGCCGCCCTGATCCTCGGACTGATCGCGCTGGGCTGGACGATGACGTCGCTGTCCGACGATGTGGCCGCAAAGTTCATCTGGCTGTATCCCGTCCACAAGGAATTCGGTGTCCTCGCCTTCCTGATCGGCGGCATTGCGCTGACCGTGCGCCGTCGATCGACCGTGCCGCCGCATCCGGCCGGGCTGGCGCGGTGGGAAAATCGCCTGTCCGGCATCGTCCAATATGCGATGCTGACGCTGGTCGTCGTCGTGCCGCTGATGGGCTATGCCATGTCCAGCTCGTTCACGCAGAGCGATGGCGTGCCGTTCTTCGGCCTCGAACTGCCCGAACTGCTGCCCAAGAACGATCATGCCTTCGCGCTGTTCGCACAGGCGCACGCGGTGCTGGCCTATACGCTGCTGGCACTGGTGGCGCTGCACGTCGCGGGCGTGGTCAAACATCGCTTCCTCGATCGCGGCCGTGACACCGATGTGCTGCCGCGGATGCTCTGACGACGCAGGCGGCGGTCGATACCGAACTGGCAGCCGAAGAAACCACTATACGGGCGCACGGCGGTATCGTTCGACCGCCACGCCTCGATGATCCATCTCGGCGAGCAGGTCGTCGTCCGGGCACGCGTCGCACCAGCCGATGCCAGACGATTTTACAAGGCTTTGATTGCCGCCATCTACCGTCAAACTCCGCGACGTGTCGCTGGAGTGGTGACCCCTACGGGAATCGAACCCGTGTTTCAGCCGTGAAAGGGCCGCGTCCTAACCGCTAGACGAAGGGGCCATCTGGTGGCGTGGACGGGCTGTTAGAAGAGGGTCGGCGATCGGTCAACAGCTATTTCAGATTTTTTGTTCAATCCGCCCACGCCATGTCGTCGATATGCAGTTCGGCGGCCGGGCGGCTGCCCCAATCGTCGAGCTTTGCGCGGCCTGCCAGCCACAGCTTGCGGTGCGGCGGTGCGCCCAGCAGCGCCATGCCCAGATCGGTTTCGGCCTGGCGAAAGGCCACGCCCTTGAACCGGCGGCCATCGTCGCCGGTCAGGATCGCGCGGACATGGCCGTTGCCGACCACATCCGCCTTCACAATCCGCACCGGCCCCGCCGCCACGCGCGGGGCGGGCCAGCCCATGCCATAGGGGCCGCCGGCCTCCAGCGCCTCGATCAGCAGCGGGCTGACCCCGCCGGGGGCGAGCACCGCATCGACCAGTAGCGCGCGGTCCTCGCGGGCGCGCTCGACCGGTTCGGCCATGCGCTGGTGCAGGAAGTCGGCGAGCGCGGGGATCGCGTCCTCCGCCACGGTCACGCCCGCCGCCGCCGCATGGCCGCCGCCCGCGCTGACCAGCCCGAGTTCCTTCGCCGCAAGGATCGCCGCACCCATGTCGACGCCGGGGATCGACCGGCCCGAACCCTTGCCCATGCCATGGTCGTCGATGGCGATCACCAGCACCGGGCGGCCGAGCTTTTCCTTCAGCCGCCCGGCAACGATGCCGATGACGCCCGGATGCCAGCCGCGTCCGGACACCACCACGCAACCGCGCGATTCCTGCGCGCGGGCCGACAGGTCGGCCGATGCCTGCACATCGCCTTCGATCAACCGGCGGTCCTCGTTCAGCCGATCGAGTTCGACCGCAAGGGTGCGCGCTTCCTCCGGGTCCTGCGTCGTCAGCAGGCGAACGCCGAGATCGGACTTGCCGACCCGCCCGCCGGCATTGATGCGTGGCCCCAATGCAAAACCGAGGTCGGTGGCGGTCGGCGCGCGGGTCAGGCGCGATGCCTCGATCAGCGCGGCGATCCCGATATTCTGTCGCCGCGCCATGACCTTCAGCCCCTGCGCCACGAACGCCCGGTTCAGCCCGCGCAACTGCGCCACGTCGGCGACGGTGCCGAGCGCCACGAGGTCGAGGAGGTCGAGCAGCTTCGGTTCGGGACGCCCGGCAAAGAAACCGCGTGCGCGCAGCGTCCGCACCAGCGCCGCCGCCAGCAGGAACGCGACCCCGACCGCCGCCAGATGGCCGTGCGCCGCGCCTTCGCCCTCATCCAGCCGGTTCGGGTTGACGATGGCGAGCGCGGGGGGAAGCGCGCTGGTGCATTGGTGATGGTCGACCACCAGCACATCGACCCCGGCGTCGCGGGTGGCGGCCAGTGCCTCGAACGCCTGCGCGCCGCAGTCGACCGTGACGATCAGCGTCGCGCCTTCGCCTGCCAGCCGCAGCATTGCCGGCGCGTTGGGGCCATATCCCTCACGCTGCCGGTCGGGGATATAGGGGCGGGCGGCAAGGCCCAGGTCGCGCAGCAAGCGCACCAGCAGCGCGGCCGACGTCGCGCCATCGACGTCGTAATCGCCGAAGATCGCAACCGGCTCCTGCGCCATCACCGCATCGGCGAGCCGATCTGCGGCGCGGTCCATGTCGCGGAAGATCGACGGATCGGGCATGAATTCGCGGATGCTGGGTGCCTTGTGCGCGGCAAGGCCTTCGCGCGGGCAGCCACGGGCCAGCAGGATACGGGTGACGAGATCGTCGGCGACGAACCCGTCGTCGCACACATCGCCCTCCAACCCGCGCCAGCGCCACGGCTGGCCCAGGATGGAGCGATGCACATTGAGTACGGAACGCATCGCCGCGCTGTACCCCGTGGGGGCAGGTGGGTCCAGCGGGGCGCATCTCCTCTGGAAATTTGAGGGCCAAACGCGCAAAGACGGCGCCATGAAGCGCAAGACCGGACAAGACCGCAGCATCACCGCCACCTGGCGTCCCGCAACGCAGGCCGTGCGCGGGGGCACCGCGCGCAGCGAATATGGCGAGACGTCGGAGGCGTTGTTCCTCACCTCGGGCTATGCCTATGACTGTGCCGGCGATGCCGCCGCGCGGTTCGCCGGCGAACAGGTCGGCATGACCTATTCGCGGCTGCAGAACCCGACGGTTGAGATGCTGGAGGAGCGCATCGCCCTGCTCGAAGGGGCGGAGAGCTGCCGCACCATGGCAACCGGCATGGCGGCGATGACCGCGGCCTTGCTCAGCCAGCTGTCGGCGGGCGACCATCTGGTCGGCGGGCGTGCCGCGTTCGGGTCGTGCCGCTGGCTGACCGACACGTTGCTGCCGAAGTTCGGCATTGAAACCGATGTGGTCGATGCGCGCGATCCGCAGGCGTTCATCGATGCCAGCCGCCCGAATACGAAAGTCTGGTTCTTCGAAACGCCGGCCAATCCGACGATGGACGTCGCCGACCTGACCGCGATCTGCGCGGCGGCGCGCGAGCGCGGGATCGTGACCGTGGTCGACAACGCCTTTGCCAGTCCCGCGCTGCAACGCCCGATGGAATTCGGTGCGGACGTGGTGGCCTATAGCGCGACCAAGCTGATGGAAGGGCAGGGCCGCGTCCTCGCCGGTGCCGTCTGTGGGACGAAAGCGTTCATCGACGACGTGCTGCTGCCCTTCACCCGCAACACCGGGCCGACGCTCAGCGCGTTCAACGCGTGGGTGGTGCTCAAGGGGCTGGAGACGCTCGACCTGCGGGTCATGCGCCAGTCGGAAAACGCGCTGAAGGTCGCGAGCTTCCTGGAAAAGCGCGTGCCGAAGATCAACGCGCCCGGCCTGCCGAGCCATCCGCAGCACGACTTGTGCATGCGTCAGATGAAGATGGCCGGGCCGATCTTCTCGTTCGAACTCGATGGCGGGCGGCAACAGGCGCACGGTCTGCTCGATGCGCTGCAGCTGATCGATATCTCGAACAACATCGGCGATTCGCGCTCGCTGATGACGCATCCCGCCTCCACCACCCATTCGGGCGTGGCCGAGGAAAAGCGGATCGAGATGGGTATTTCCGAGGGCATGATCCGCATCAATGTCGGCCTCGAGGACCCCGAAGACCTGATCGCCGATCTGGATCAGGCATTGCGGGCGGTCGCCCTATGAAGGCGCTGTTCCCGCACGAGGCGACGACCGGCGGTATCGTGGTGCGGGTATCGGCGACCTATCTGCCCGAACAGTCGCAGCCGGCGCAGGGGCGCTGGTTCTGGGCCTATCACATCCGGATCGAGAATGATTCGGAGCGGACGGTGCAGCTGCTCACCCGCCATTGGATCATCACCGACGGGCGGGGCGAACGGCATAGCGTGGAGGGCGAGGGCGTGATCGGCGAATTGCCCGTGATCGAACCAGGCGGCAGCTTCGATTATGTGTCGGGCTGTCCGCTGTCGACCTCCAGCGGGGCGATGCAGGGGAGCTATCACATGCTGGCCGATGACGGGGACACGTTCGACGTCGCCATCCCGCGCTTCGGGCTGCTGGCACCGGCGGTCGGCGCATGAAGCGGACGCACCTTCCGCTGAACGGGCTGCGCGTGCTGGACGCCGCTGCACGCCACCTGTCGTTCACCCGCGCCGCCGACGAACTGGCGGTGACCCCGGCCGCCGTCGGCCAGCAGGTCCGCGCGCTGGAGGATACGCTGGGCGTCGTCCTGTTCCGCCGCACGACCCGTGGCCTCGAACTGACGCCGGAGGGTGAGGCCGGGTTGGCTGCGCTGCGCGGCGGTTTCCTGCAATTCGAGGAAGCGGTGCGCGCGATGCAGGCGGGGCAATCGTCCAAGTCGCTGACCATTGCCGCGCCGCGCGACGTCACGCAAAAATGGCTGCTCCCGCGCCTGTCGCGCATTGCCGCCGCCGATCCCGAACTGCGCTTTGCGCTGGTCGCGGCGGACGATGCGCTCGACTTCACCGAAGCCAATCTCGACCTCGCGATCCGCTGGGGCGAGGGGCCGGGCGCGCATGAGGGCGAGGCGCTCGAATCGGACGGCATGGTCACCGTCGAGCGCGTCGGCGGCGGGGCGGATACCCGCATCGGCTGGCCCGGCTGCAACCCCGAGGATGCGACCGCGCTGGTCCGCGTCGCCGATGCCGGTCTCGCGATCGATGCGGCGGCGGCGGGGTTGGGGCGGGCGACCGTGCCCGAACTGCTCGCCCGCGATGACATCGCCGCCGGGCGCGTCGCGGTGACTGGTGAGCCGAAGTCCGGGCGGCTCGGCTATTGGCTGGTCGCGCCGTTGCCACAGTGGCGGCAGGCGAAGGTGAAGGCGCTGGTCGACGTACTGGCGGGGTAGCGCCCAGGCCACCCCCCCCAAGCTACCCCTCAAAGCCACTATTGCCTGCCCTCAACCCATTCTACCGCGCCGCCGCCTTGCCGTGTTGCGCCGTCCGCGCCATCTGGAAGCCATGCATACTGCTCTCGATACGCTCGCCCTGATCGGCAACACTCCGCTCGTCCGGCTGAAGGGGCCGAGCGAAGCGGCGGGGGCGGAGATTTTCGCCAAGTGCGAATTCGCCAATCCTGGCGCGAGCGTGAAGGATCGCGCCGCGCTGTCGATCGTCGAGGACGCGGAGGCGCGGGGCCTCATCCAGCCGGGCGGGACGATCGTCGAGGGGACGGCGGGCAATACCGGCATCGGCCTTGCGCTGGTCGCCAATGCCAAGGGCTATCGCACGATCATCGTGATGCCCGAGACGCAGAGCCGCGAGAAGATGGACACGCTGCGCGCGCTGGGCGCCGAACTGGTACTGGTGCCGGCCGCGCCCTATTCGAATCCCGGCCATTTCGTGCACACCAGCAGGCGTATCGCCGAGGAAACGCCGAACGCGATCTGGGCGAACCAGTTCGACAATATCGCCAATCGCCGCGCGCATATCGTCGGGACCGCTGCCGAAATCTGGGAACAGATGGACGGGCGGATCGATGGCTTCACCTGCGCGGCGGGGACCGGCGGTACGCTGGCCGGCGTCGGGCTGGGGCTGAAGGAGAAGGACGAATCGGTCACCATTGCGCTGACCGATCCGCACGGCGCGGCGCTGTACGATTATTATGCGCACGGCGAGTTGCGCTCCGAAGGATCGTCGGTCGCCGAGGGGATCGGGCAGGGGCGGATCACCGCGAACCTCGACGGCGCGCCGATCGATACCCAGTTCAGGGTGTCGGATGAGGAGGGCATGGTCTGGGTCCGCCGGCTGCTGGCGGAGGAGGGGCTGTGCCTCGGCCTGTCGTCGGGGATCAATGTCGCGGGGGCGGTGCTGCTGGCGCGGCAATTGGGGCCGGGCAGCCGGGTGGCGACGATCCTGTGCGATACCGGCTTTCGCTATCTGTCCACGCTGTACAATCCCGAATGGCTGGCGTCCAAGAGGTTGGCGGTCGACAGCGCGGCGACTTCGGCGTAACACCGCGCCCAGATGACGCCGCGATCGGACCAATCCCAATTATTGCAACGCCTGCGCGTCGGCGCGACCGGACTGGTGCTGGTCGTGCTGCTGATCGTGCTCGCCAGCGCCCTGTTCCGCTCGGCGATCGACGAGGCGCCGATCGGCGAGGATGTCGCGACGGTCGAGGAACAGGCCAACCTGGCGGTCGCGAATCTCACTCCGACCGGTAACCCGGACGAGCCGCTGGCCGAACTCGGCATTTCGCCTGGGGCCGCGCCCGGCGGGAATATCGCGACTCCCGAGATTCGCTGATCCCGGCCACGCACGTCGTCCCGTCGAAAACCGGGCTTACCCGACGATCGCGGGTGACAGGCGCCATTGCAGGTCCCGGCCTTCGCTCGGGTAGCGGATCGGCCCGCATTTCCCACGCCTTCCCATTCCGTCCCATCGCCGGTGGGGCATGGTCCCATCGCTGCGCCCGCGCTCACCCAAAAATACGGTGAGAACAAACAACGTACATCCCAGAATCCGCTATCCGAGTGGTGCTTTTTCCCACTCTCACCCAACTTCTCCCATTGTTACCCATGTTGCATTTTGGTACGTCTCGGGGCGTCACAGGGGGCAGGTCCTGGGATCGTCGTTACACACTGCCCGGCGCGTATTTGCCGGCGGTCGACGCTTCTCCTGCGTGACCGAACAGGGGCTGTGTTGGAGAGGGAACTCTACCTGAGCTACGGGCTACAGGCAGTCGACGCGAAGGGTCGCGTCGCGGTGCCTGCCAAGCTGCGCTCGGTGCTGGAGAAGAACGCCGACGCCCGCGAACTGCTGCTAAAGCGGCACGCCAAGCATGTCTGCCTCAGCGCGTTCGATGCCGCCTGGCCAAAGATCCTCTATTCGCGCAAACCCCAGGGCAGCGACGAGGACGCCGACACCGACTATAACGTCGCGGGCAAGGCGTTCGGCAACCTCGAAACCGCACCGTTCGACAGCGCGGGGCGGTTCGTCCTGCCGACCTTCTATCGCCGTCGTGCCAAGATCGACAAATGGGCGTTCTTCCACGGGCGCGGCGACACGTTCAACATCTGGGACCCGCACACGCTGATCGCCGACATGGAGATCGACGCCGACACGCGCGAGCTGTGCGAATTCCTGATGGAAGAAAAGGGGCTGTTGTGACCGACGCGCCGCACGTCCCCGTCCTGATGACCGAAGCGGTCGCCGCGCTGGCGATCCAGCCGGGCGAGGTCCATGTCGACGCGACCTTCGGCGCGGGCGGCTATACCCGCGCGATGCTGACCGCCGGTGCGCGGGTGATCGCGTTCGACCGCGATCCGACCGCGCACGATGCCGCCGCGCCGCTGCTGGCCGAGGCGGGCGATCGCCTGACGCTGATCCGTGCTCCCTTTTCGGCGATGGCGAGCGAACTGGCCGCGCGCGATATCGATACGGTCGATGGCGTCGTGATGGATATCGGCGTATCGTCGATGCAGCTCGATCAGGCCGATCGCGGCTTTTCGTTCCAGTATGACGGCCCGCTCGACATGCGAATGAGTCGTGAGGGGATCACCGCCGCCGAGTGGCTGAACACCGCCGCCGAGGCCGAGATTTCGGACGTACTCGACCGCTATGGCGAGGAGCCGCGCCATCGCCGCGTCGCGAACTTCATCGTCGGCGCACGGCCGCTGGAGCGCACCGGCGAACTGGCCGCCGTGGTCCGCCGCGCGCTCGGCCATCGTCTGCATGAAAAGAAGGACCCGGCGACCCGTGCGTTCCAGGCGATCCGCATCCACCTGAACGACGAGCTGGGCGAACTGACCGCTGGCCTCGCCGCGGCGGAACGGGTGCTGCGCCCCGGCGGACGGCTGTCGGTGGTCAGCTTCCACAGCCTCGAGGACCGGATCGTGAAGCGGTTCCTGCGGGAGCGCGGCGGGGCGATGCCGGCAGGCTCGCGCCATCGCCCGGTCGTGGCGCAGGGGCCGGCGCCCAGCTTTGGCGACATCGCCAAGGCGGTGCGGCCAAGTGACGAAGAAATTTCGATTAACCCGCGCGCACGGTCGGCTACGCTGCGCTCGGGCCTTCGCACGGCGTCCGCGCCGTGGAGTTCGAACGGGAGTGCGATGTGATGGGTGCGTTCGGGTTCGGGACGTTGGGCAAACTGGTGGCGGTCGGCGTGATGGCGCCGGCCTTCTATCTCGTCATCTCGCAGGGTGCGGCGGAACGCGGCCGGGTCGAGGCGGTCGAGCGCTCGATCGTGCAGGCGCGCAAGGACATCCGCGCGCTGGAAACCGAATTCGACACCCGCGCGAACATGGCGCAGCTGGAACGCTGGAACGGTGACGTGCTGGCGCTCGCCGCGCCGCGCGCCGAACAATATGTCGGCGGCGAGCATCAGCTGGCGTCGCTGCCCGGCCGTACCGAGGGGGGCAATGTCGCACTCGCCTATGTCGTGCCCAGCGCGCCAATGGAAATGGCCGCCGCTGCGCCCGAACCGACCCTCGCCGCCGCGCCCGTTGCGATCCCGGCCAAGGGGGAAAAGGGCAAGCCGGCGGTGAAGCCGGTCGGCGCGGTGCGCACGGCAGCGGTAATCCCGGCCAAGGCGCGGGCGGTGGCGATGCTCGACCGCACGCTGCTCAGCGACGCGACCATGGCCGATCTCGCCCGGTCGGCGCGCAAGGAAGCGGCCCGGCCGTGATCGTCGTCGTGGCGCCCCCCCTCAACCAGCAACGATCAGATGGTGCGCGGCACACATTGGTCAACATCGCCCATTACCGGTTGATGGTGCTGATGCTGCTGTTTGCGGCGGGCGTCACGGTCATTCTCGCGCGGCTGATGCTGCTGGCGGTCGCGGCCGAGCCGCGTTCGGCGATCGCGGCGGAGGCGGCGCTAGTTCCGCTGCGCGGCGATCTGGTCGATCGCAACGGCGCGCCGCTCGCCCGCACCATCGACGCCTGGTCGATCGCGGTACGCCCGGACAAGGTGATCGGCGACAAGAAGCAGCTGGCGCAGCAGCTCGCCGCGCTGATGCCCGAACATGACGTCGGCTATTATTATGCGCAGCTGAACCTGGAGCGCAATTTCGTCTATCTGCGCCGCCGCGCGCTGCCCGAACTGGTGCAGGCGGTGAATGCGCTGGGCGATCCGGGCATCGTGCTGGGCCGCGAACCGGAACGCCTCTATCCGCAAAGCGCGATGGCGGCCCATGCGCTCGGCTATCTCGACATGGACGGGCGCGGCGTGCGCGGCATGGAGAAGTATCTGAACGGCCGACTGGTCGACCCGGCCGAGCGTGGGCGCCCAGTCGCACTCAGCCTCGACCTGCGGGTGCAGGCCGCACTGGAAAGCGAACTCGCCAACGCGATGGCGGTGTTCCAGGCGCGCGGTGCCGGCGGCATCGTGCTGGACAGCGATACCGGCGAAGTGATCGCCATGACATCGCTGCCGACGTTCAACCCCAACGCCGTGACCGCCAACACCGGACAGATGAACACGGTGACGCAGGGCGTGTACGAGCTGGGGTCGGCGTTCAAGCCGCTGACCATGGCCGCCGCCCTCGACAGCGGCGTCGTGCCGTCGTTGTCCAAGCGCTATGACGCGACGCAGCCGCTGGCCGTCGGCGGCTTCCGCATCCGCGACGACCATGCGCAGAAGCGGTGGCTCGACGTGCCGGAAATCCTCGTCCATTCGTCGAACATCGGCACCGCCCGCATCGCCGACGAAATGGGGCAGGCGCGGATGGAAAAGCTGTTCCGCGCGCTGCATTTCGACACCGCACCCGATATCGAACTGGAAAAGTCGCGTACCATCTGGCCGCATTACTGGGGCCGCACGACCACGATGACCACCGCCTATGGCCATGGCATCGCGGTGACGCCGTTGCACCTCGCCAGCGCCTATGCCGCCCTGGTCAATGGCGGCATCTGGCGGCCGGCGACGATGCTGAAGCTGAAGCCCGGTCAGGCCCCGGCCGGCAGCCGCGTGTTTTCGGAAGCGACCAGCGCCAAGATGCGCGGCCTGCTGCGCCTGATCGTCACCGACGGTACGGGGAAGAAGGCCGAGGCACCCGGCTTCCGCGTCGGCGGCAAGACTGGGACCGCCGAAACCGTCGGCGCAGGCGGCGGCTATTCGAAGAAGGTCAACGTTTCGACCTTTGCCGCCGTCTTTCCGATGGATCGCCCGCGCTATGTCGTGATCGCCATGCTCGACAGCCCGAAGGGGACAAAGGAAACCTTCGGCTTCACCACGGCCGCATGGACCGCCGCGCCGGTGGTCAGCCGGGTGATTTCGCGTACCGGGCCGTTGCTGGGGGTGATTCCCGACGGCAATGCCGATATTGACCTCGCCGGACTGCGTTCGCTGCTGTGGCGGGCGCCGGGGGATGCGAAGAAGCTGGCGAACGTCGAATGAAATTAGGAACCATCACGGGCGGCGATGAGCCGCAGACGGTGACCGGCTTCGCGATCGATCATCGCAAGGTCGCACCCGGCACGATTTTCGGCGCGTTCGAAGGCGCACGGGTAAATGGCGAGGACTTCATCCCCGCCGCCATCGCCGCCGGCGCGATCGCCGTCGTGGCGCGGCCCGAAGCGGTCGTGGACGGCGCGGTCCATATCGCGGCGCAGGACCCGCGCGAGGCGTTTGCCCGCGCCGCCGCGCAATTCTTCGCGCCATTCCCGCCGACCTGCGTCGCGGTGACCGGCACCAACGGCAAGACCAGCACCGTCGAAATGGTGCGCCAGCTGTGGCGGATGCAGGGCCATCACGCCGCATCGATCGGCACGCTGGGCGTCACCACCGCCGACGAACGCGTCGTGACCGGGTTGACCACGCCCGACATCGTCACCTTCCTGTCGAACGTCGCGGGCCTTGCGCGCGAGGGCGTGACCCATGTCGCGTTCGAGGCGTCGAGCCACGGCCTGTCGCAATATCGTACCGAGGGGCTGCCGGTGCGCGCCGCCGCCTTCACCAATCTCAGCCGCGATCACCTCGACTATCATGGCGACATGGCGAGCTACCTAACCGCCAAGCTACGCCTGTTTTCCGAAGTGCTGGCCGATGACGGTACGGCAGTGGTGTGGATCGACGATCCCCATGCCGACCGGGTGATGGATCTGGCGCGGGTGCGCGGCAACCGCCTCATCACCGTCGGCGAACATGGTGAGACGCTGCGCCTGACCGGGCGGGAACCGAGCTTGCTGGGACAGGCGCTGACGATCGAGGCGGAAGGCGCGACCCACAAGGTGCAACTGCCGCTGATCGGCGCGTATCAGGCGGCGAACGCGCTGACCGCCGCCGGCCTGGTGCTGGCGACCGGCGGATCGCTCGCGGCGACGCTCGCCGGACTCGCCCGGTTGCAGCCGGTGCGCGGGCGGCTGGAGCGTGCGGTGATCCTGCCCAACGGCGCGCCGGTCTATGTCGATTATGCCCATACGCCCGATGCGCTCGAAGCCGCCATCGCCGCGCTGCGCCCCCATGCCGAGGGGCGGCTGATCGTCGTGTTCGGCGCGGGCGGCGACCGCGACAATGGCAAGCGTGTGCCGATGGGCGAGGTCGTGGCGGCGCAGGCCGACGTCGCGATCGTCACCGATGACAATCCCCGTACCGAGGATGCGGCGCAGATTCGGGCGCAGGTACTGGCCGGCGCGCCGGGTGCGACCGAGATCGGCGACCGCCGCGCCGCGATCCGCGCAGCGTGCGAGATGGCGCAGCCGGGCGACATCGTGCTGATCGCGGGCAAGGGCCATGAACAGGGCCAGATCGTCGGCGACATGATCCTGCCGTTCGACGACGTACAGGTGGCGCGTGACTGTGCCGGCTGACCTGCCGCTCTGGACCGCCGCCGCCATCGCCGCCGCGACCGGGGGCACCGCCTCCACCGATTTCGCCGCCAACGGTGTCGCCTTCGACAGCCGCGAAGTGGGGCCGGGTGACCTCTTCGTCGCGCTGTCGGGTGAGGCCACCGATGGCCACCGCTTCGTGGGCCAGGCGTTCGCGCAAGGGGCGGCGGGGGCGATCGCCGATCGGCCGGTCGACGGCCCGCATGTGTTGGTCGACGACACCACCGTCGCGTTGAACCAGCTCGCCACCGCGTCACGCGCGCGCACGACCTCGCGGATCATCGGCGTGACCGGATCTGTCGGCAAGACCGGGACGAAGGAAGCGCTCTACGCCGCGCTCGACCGGATCACCCACGGCCATGCGCATCGTTCGGTCAAAAGCTACAACAACCATACCGGCGTGCCGCTGAGCCTCGCCCGGATGCCGGCCGCGACCCAGGCGGCGGTGTTTGAAATGGGCATGAACCATGCGGGCGAACTGGCGCAGTTGACCCGGCTCGTCCGCCCCGAAGTGGCGATCGTCACCACCATCGCACCCGCCCATACCGAATTCTTCACCGGCGAGGACGCGATCGCCCGCGCTAAGGGCGAGATTTTCGAAGGACTGGTCGAGGGCGGCATTGCCATCATCCCCTTCGACAGCCCGCACCGCGACACGTTGATCGCCGCCGCGCGGCCCCATGCCGCCAGGATCGTGACCTTCGGCCTGCGCGAAGGCGCCGATGTCCGTGCGATCGAGCATGTCCGCATGTCGGGCGGCGACAGCTTCGTCACCGCGCGGCTGGGCACGCGGGAGGTGAGCTATACGCTGGCCCCGCCGGGCGAACATTGGGTCGCCAATTCGCTGGCCGTCATGGCGGCGGTCGACGCGATCGGCGGGGACCTTGGCGTTGCCGGGCTGGCACTGGCCGACCTTGCCGGTCTCGCCGGGCGCGGTGCCCGCCGCAAGCTGACGCTGGCGGGCGGCGAGGCGTTGCTGATCGACGAAAGCTACAACGCCAACCCCGCATCGATGCGCGCGACGCTGAAGGTGCTGGCCGCCGAACGCGCCGATCGCCGCATCGCGGTGCTTGGTGAGATGCGCGAGCTGGGCGAGTCGTCGGACGCCTATCACGCTGCCCTTGCGGTCCCCATCGACGAAGCGGGCGTTTCGCGCGCCGTGCTGGTGGGGCAGGGGATGCTTCCGCTCGCCAAGGCGCTTGAGGGCCGCATCGAAACCGTCCATGTGCCCGACGCCGCCACCGCCGCGCAGGTCCTGTCCGACCTGCTGCTGCCGGGGGATGCGGTACTCGTAAAGGGATCGAACGGGGTGGGGCTGGCGCGGGTCGTCGCCGACCTGTGGGGCCAGGGCTGATGTTGTACGAAATCGCCGAATATCTCGGCTTTCCGGGGGTTCTGAACCTCTTCCGCTACCTGTCGTTCCGCACCGGCGCGGCGACGGCGACGGCGCTGCTGATCGGGCTGGTCATCGGCCCGCGCTTCATCGGCTGGCTGCGCGTGCGCCAGGGGAAAGGGCAGCCGATCCGCCTTGACGGGCCGCAGAGCCACCTCGCCAAGCGCGGCACGCCGACCATGGGCGGGCTGATGATCCTGACCGCGCTCGCGACCTCGGTCCTGCTGTGGATGGACCTCGCCAATCCCTTCGTCTGGGCCTGCCTGTTCGTGACGCTGGGGTTCGCCGCGATCGGCTTCCTCGACGATTATGACAAGGTGCGGAAGGCCAGCACAGCGGGCGTTTCCGGGCGCACGCGCCTGCTCCTCGAATTCCTGATCGCCGGCATCGCCAGCTGGATCATCATCCGCCAGACCGGCACGATGCTCTACGTGCCGTTCTTCTCGAACGTCGCGATCGATCTGGGGCCGTTCTACATCCTGTTCGCCGCCTTCACGATCGTCGCGTTCGGCAATGCGGTGAACCTGACCGACGGCCTCGACGGATTGGCGACGATGCCGGTCATCATCGCCTCGGTCGCGCTGATGCTGATCGTCTACATGGTCGGCAATGCGAAGTTTGCCGCGTATCTCGGCATCCCGCACGTGCTGGGCGCGGGCGATCTGGCGCTGTTCTGCGGTGCGATCGTCGGGGCGGGGCTGGCGTTCCTGTGGTACAACGCCCCCCCGGCGGCGGTGTTCATGGGCGATACCGGCAGTCTGGCACTCGGCGGTGCACTCGGCGCGATCGCGGTGTCGTCGCATCACGAAATCGTGCTGGCGATCATCGGCGGCCTGTTCGTGGTCGAGGCGCTCTCCGTCATCATCCAGGTCTTCTGGTACAAGCGTACCGGCAAGCGCATCTTCCGCATGGCGCCGATCCACCATCATTTCGAACAACTCGGCTGGGCCGAGGCGACGGTCGTGATCCGCTTCTGGATCATCGCCTTCGTGCTGGCGCTCGCCGGCCTCTCGACGCTGAAGCTGCGGTGATTACCGCTGCCGCCTGGGCGGGGAAACGGTTCGCGGTGCTGGGCCTCGCGCGCTCCGGTGCGGCGACGGTGCGTGCGCTGCTGGCCGGTGGCGCGGAGGTCGTCGCGTGGGACGGGGATGAGGCGCGCCGTTCTCCCTCTCTCCGCTTGCGGGGAGAGGGTCGGGGAGAGGGGGCTTCTTCTACGACATCGCCCGCGACACCCCCTCTCCCAACCCTCTCCCCCATGGGGGAGAGGGCTTTGGTGTTTGCCGACCCGCTGACGATCGACCTCACCGGTTTCGATGGCGTCGTCGTGTCGCCCGGTGTCCCGCTCAACCGGCATCCGATCGCCCAGCACGCTAGCGACACGCCGATCATCGGCGACATCGAACTCTTCGCGCAGGCCCGCGGCGACCTGCCCCCACACAAGGTCGTCGGCATCACCGGCACCAACGGCAAGTCGACCACCACTGCGCTGATCCACCATATCCTCGACCAGGCCGGCGTCCCCACGCGCATGGGCGGCAATATCGGTCTGCCGATCCTTGCGCAGGACCCGTTGCCGGCGGGCGGGGTCTATGTCCTCGAACTGTCGAGCTACCAGATCGACCTGACCTACAGCCTCGACTGCGACGTCGCGGTGCTGCTCAACATCACGCCCGACCATCTCGACCGCTATGCCGGGTTCGAAGCCTATGCCGCGTCGAAGGCCCGGCTGTTCGCGATGCAGTCAGCCGGTCATGCGGCGATCATCGGCACCGGCGACACGACGTCCGCCGCCATCGCCGACACGCTGCCGCACGCGACCCGTATCGCCGTACCCGCCGACGCGCCCGCCCATGGTCCCGCACTCGCCGGCCCGCACAATGCGCAGAACGCGGCTGCAGCCATTGCGGTGTGCGAAGCGCTCGGCCTCGACGCCGACACCATCCGCGACGGCCTCCGGAGCTACCGCGCGCTCCCGCACCGCATGGCGCATGTCGCCGATGTGAACGGCGTCGCCTATGTCGACGACAGCAAGGCGACGAACCCCGATTCCACCGCGCCCGCGCTCAATGCGTTCCAGCGCATCCACTGGATCGTCGGCGGCCTCGCCAAGTCCGACGACCTTGACGCCTGCCGCCCCGGTTTCGGCAATGTCGTCCACGCCTATACCATCGGCACCGCGGCCGAGCGCTTTGCCGAGCTGCTCGCGCCCTACCTTCCGGTAACCATCGCCAACACATTGGACGAAGCGGTAAAATTGGCCGCGACAGCGGCGCGACCCGGCGATACCGTGCTGCTGTCGCCGGCATGTGCGTCGTTCGACCAGTTCAGCGATTTCGAAGCGCGGGGGCGTGCCTTCGCAGCGGCGGTGGGGGCATTGGCATGACCGATATGGGCCGCGGGCGCGACGTCCGGGCACTGCGCCAACGGGTGGAAACGTTGCAGGGGCGCAGTGCGCGCTCGCCGATCGGCGCGTGGTTCCGCGAAGTCGACCGGGTGCTGCTGCTGATCGCGATGGTGCTGATCGCCATCGGCCTGGTCGCGGTCGCCGCCGCCTCGCCTGCCTCCGCCGTGCGCTATTCCGGTGGCGACGTCACCGTGCCGCCGATGATGTATTTCTGGCGTCAGGCGGGGTGGATCGCGCTCTCCTTCCCGGTGATGATCGTCGTGTCGATGCTGCCGGTGACGGTCGCGCGGCGGCTATGCCTGCTGGGTGCCGCTGTGCTGGTGCTGGCGCTGATGGTCACACCGTTCGTCGGCGTGGAGGCGAACGGCGCGCGGCGGTGGATCAACCTCGGCGTCGGGCAGTTCCAGCCGTCCGAGTTCCTGAAACCGATGTTCATCGTGACGACCGCTTGGCTGCTGTCGCTGCGCGCAAAGGACCCGCAGCTGCCGATGTTGTGGGTCACCGGTGCGTTGACCGCCGTGATCGCAGGTTGCCTGATGCTCCAGCCCGATTTCGGACAGACCGTGATCTTTTGCGGCGTGTGGGCGGCGTTGCTGGTGATCGCGGGCATCCCGGTACGGACCATGGCGCTGCTGGCGGCGGCGGGGGTCGGCATGGTCGCCGCCGCCTACACCTTCTACGGCACGGCGCGCGTTCGCATCGACGGCTTCCTGTTCCCCGATCCGGCGAGTGCCGCAACCGACAGTTATCAGGTCGACATGGCCCATGCCGTGCTGACCGCCGGTGGCGTGATCGGCACGGGTCCGGGCGGCGGCCGGGTGAAGTTCAAGCTGCCCGAGGCGCATACCGACTATATCTTTGCCGTGGTGGGCGAGGAATTCGGCCTGATCGCCTGCGCGATCATCGCCGTCATCTTCCTGGCTATCGTCGTCCGCGTCTTCGTCCGACTGCTGGATGAAGAGGACGCGTTCAAGCTGCTCGCCGCCGCCGGCCTCGCCATCCAGTTCGGGGCGCAGGCGCTCATCAACATGGCGGTCAATGTCGGTATCGCCCCGTCGAAGGGGATGACGCTGCCGTTCATCTCGTACGGCGGGTCGTCGATGATCGCGCTGTCGATCGGCATGGGACTGCTGCTCGCTTTCACGCGCCGGAACCCGTATCTGAGCCGCTCACCTTACGGCCCACAGCGCTGGAGCGGAGCGAAATGAGCAAGCATTATGTCCTCGCCGCCGGGGGCACCGGGGGGCATATGGTCCCGGCCGCGGCGCTGGCGACCGAACTGACCCGGCGCGGCCACCGCGTGGCACTGGTCAGCGACGAACGCGGCGTGCGCTTTCCCGACCTGTTCGACGGTATCCAGACCCATGTCCTCCCCGCCGGGCGCCTGAGTGGCGGGCCGATCGGCTGGGCGAAGGCCGCGCGGCAGATGCTGGCCGGGCGGTCGATGGCGATCGAGCTGTACAAGACCTTCCGCCCCTCCGCCGTGATCGGCTTCGGCGGCTATCCCGCACTCCCGGCGCTGCTGGCCGCCTTCGCGCAGAAGGTGCCGACGATTATCCACGAACAAAATGCCGTTCTCGGCCGGGTCAACCGGTTGGTCGCGGGCAGCGTGCACGGTATCGCCACCAGCTATGAACGGGTCGACCGGCTGAAGGACAGTCACGTCCCCAAGACGCATCTGGTCGGCAACCCGGTGCGGACAAGCGTCCTGGCCTTACGCGAACGTCCCTATCCGGCGCTGGACGAGGAAGGCATTTTCCGCGTGCTGGTCACCGGCGGCAGTCAGGGGGCGAGCATCCTTAGCCAGGTCGTGCCCGATGGCCTCGCGCTGCTGCCGGTCGCCTTTCGCCGCCGGATGCAGGTGACGCATCAGGCGCGGATCGAGGATATCGACGCGGTGCGCGCGAAATATGCCGAACACGGCATTCCGGCCGAGATCGCGACCTATCTGCCCGACCTGCCCGACCGGCTGGCATGGAGCCATGTCGTGATCGCCCGCGCTGGCGCCTCGACCATTGCCGAGTTGACCGCCGCCGGTCGCCCGGCGATCCTCGTGCCGCTGCCCGGCGCGACCGACGACCATCAGACCGCGAACTGCCGCGAGATCGTGGGCGCAGGCGGTGCGCGCTCGATCCAGCAGCCGCAGTTCACCGCGCCGGAACTCGCCAAGCAGATCCAGAAGCTCGGCCTCGATCCCGCGGCCCTCGCCAATGCGGCGGCGCGTGCGCGCAGTTGCGGCCGCCCGTTCGCCGTCCGCGACCTCGCCGATCTGGTCGAGAGCATCGACGCACCCACGGCAAAGGTGGGCAAGGTCGCCCCCGCCAAACGACAGAAGGAAGCATTTGCGTGAAGGGCCCTTCGACAAGCTCAGGACGGGCGACGCCCTTCATCGGGAGCGCCCGATGAAGGGCGTCGCTACCGACATCGGCACGATCCATTTCGTCGGCATCGGCGGCATCGGCATGTCGGGCATCGCCGAGGTGATGCATAACCTCGGCTACAAGGTGCAGGGATCGGACGTGGCCGAGGGCTATGTCGTCGATGGGCTCCGCGCGCGCGGCATCGACGTGCATATCGGCCACCGCGCGGAGAATGTGGAGGGCGTGGCGGTCGTCGTCACCTCGACCGCGATCAAGCCCGGTAACCCCGAGCGCGACCATGCGCTGGCGAAGCGCATCCCGGTGGTCCGCCGCGCGGAGATGCTCGCCGAACTGATGCGGCTGAAATCGACGGTCGCGGTCGCGGGCACGCATGGCAAGACGACGACGACCTCGCTGATCGCCGCGCTGCTCGATGCCGGCGGGGTCGACCCGACCGTCATCAACGGCGGCATCATCAACAGCTACGGCTCGAACGCTCGGCTGGGGGCGTCGGACTGGATGGTGGTCGAGGCGGACGAAAGCGACGGCAGCTTCCTGCGATTGGACGGCACGATCGCGGTCGTGACCAACATCGACCCCGAACATCTCGACCATTATGGCAGCTTCGACCGGGCGAAGGACGCCTATGTCGAGTTCATCGAGAATGTGCCCTTCTACGGCGCCGCCGTCCTCTGCCTCGACCATCCGGAAGTGCAGGCGCTGATCCCCCGCATCCGCGACCGCCGCATCGTCACCTATGGCTTCGCGGCACAGGCGGACGTGCGCGGCATCGAGGTGACCGCGGGCCGCGACGGCAACCGCTTCGACTGCGTGGTGCGCGACCGCGACGGCAACACCCGCACGATCTCGGGCATCCACCTGCCGATGGCCGGCCGCCATAACGTCCAGAACGCGCTGGCGGCGATCGCCGTCGCGGCAGAACTGGGCCTCGACGACGCGACGATCGCGCAGGGCTTTGCCAAGTTCGGGGGCGTCAAGCGGCGCTTTACCCGTGTCGGCGAGGTCGCCGGCATGACCGTGATCGACGATTACGGCCACCACCCGGTCGAAATCCGTGCCGTGCTTTCCGCCGCGCGCGAAGCGACCGGTGGCCGTGTGATCGCGGTCGTGCAGCCGCACCGCTATTCGCGGCTGGGTGCGCTGATAGATGAGTTCGCACAGGCGTTCAACGACGCCGACGCCGTTCATGTCCTCCCCGTCTATGCCGCTGGCGAAGCGCCGGTCGAGGGCGTCAGCGCCGAGGCTTTGGTCGACGGCATCCGCCTGCGCGGCCACCGTTCGGCGCAGGTCGCGGCGGACAAGAACGCGCTGGCATCGGCACTCGCGGCGGAAGGGCAGGACGGCGACCTGATCGTCTGCCTCGGTGCGGGCGACATCACCAAGATCGCCGCCGGCCTGCCCGCCGCGATTGGCGAGAAGCTGGCATGAGCGACTGGTTCTCCACCGCGATCGAGATGCAGCGCGAGATCCTGCGTGCGCAGCAGGCGCAGCTGGACGCCGCGAAGAAGCTCCTAGACACCGCCGAACAGCGCGACCTGACGGAGGTCGGCAAGCAGATCGTCGACGCGCAGGCAGAGGCGTGGACCGCGTGGGCGCGTTTCTGGGGCAGCGGCAAATGACGCTGCCGCCGGTCCGTGGCAAACTGACCGCGAACGCACCTTTGGCCCCGCTCGTCTGGTTCAAGGCGGGCGGCGCGGCGGAGTGGCTGTTCGAACCGGCCGACACGGACGACCTTTGCGACTTCCTCCGCGCGCTCGACCCGGCGGTGCCGGTGATGGGGCTGGGCCTCGGCTCCAACCTGATCGTCCGCGATGGCGGCGTGCCCGGCGTCGTCGTCCGCCTCGGCAAGCCGTTCGCGAAGGTATCGGCCGACGGCCTGACCCTCACCTGCGGCGGCGGGGCGAGCGGCATCCTCGTCTCCTCGACCGCGCGCGATGCGGGTATCGCCAGCGTCGAATTCCTGCGCTCGATCCCCGGCACGGTCGGTGGCTTCGTGCGGATGAACGGCGGCGCCTATGGCCGCGAGGTCGCCGACGTACTGGTCGAGGCGCAGGTCGTGACCCGCGACGGCTCGCTGACCACGCTGGGACACGCAGACCTCAACTACCGCTACCGCCACAGCGACCTGCCCAAGGGCGCGATCGTCGTATCGGCCACCTTCCGTGGAGAAACCGGCGACAGCCAGGCGATCCAGGCCGAAATGGACCGCATCGCGGCGGCACGCGAAGCCTCGCAGCCGCTGCGATCGAAAACCGGCGGATCGACCTTCAAGAACCCGGAAGGACACAAGGCCTGGGCGCTGGTCGACGCCGCCGGCTGTCGCGGGCTGATGCGCGGCGACGCGCAGGTGTCGGAAAAGCACTGCAATTTCCTGCTCAACACCGGCAACGCCACCAGCGCCGATATCGAGGCGCTGGGCGAGGACGTGCGGGCAAAGGTGTTGGCCCAGTCCGGCGTGACGCTCGAATGGGAAATCCAGCGGGTAGGGCGGGCGTGATGACCGCCGAACGCCTGAATGCGCATGAACGCAAAATTCTGGGCAACATCCGCGATCATGGCTGCCATGTCATGTCGGTATTCGATCCCGAAGGCGAATTGCCGGACTTCACCTACTCCATCGGATTCCCTGAGACGGTCGGACAGCCTGAAGTCCTCGTCTACGGTTTACCCCGCAAGCTCGCGCATTCCATGGTGAACGAAACCTTGACGCAGTGCCGGGCGGGTTTGAAACTGGTGGATGGTATCCGGATCGACGGACTCCTCGAAGGTTTCGCCTGCATAGTTCGAGAAATCCCGTCCGATCGGATTGATGCCGAACATTTTGGATCGGCAATGTGGTTCGAAAATTATCGCACCGGCGGCCCGATGACGCAGGCGTTCCAAATCGTCTGGCCGGGTGCCGGTCACGGGCTGTTTCCGTGGCAACCCGGCGCCGATCTCGACGAAATCCAACCCGCACTTTACGAACCGAGGCAATTATCGTGACCGACCCCCTCAACATCGTCGTCCTCATGGGCGGCTGGTCGTCGGAACGCGAAGTCTCGCTGATGTCGGGCGCCGGCGTCGCGACCGCGCTCGAATCGCTCGGGCACAAGGTCACCCGCATCGACATGGACCGCAACATCGCCGCGCGCCTGACCGAGGCGAAGCCCGACCTCGTCTTCAACGCGCTCCACGGATCGCCTGGCGAAGACGGCACGGTGCAGGGCATGATGGACCTGATGGGGCTGCGCTACACGCATAGCGGCCTCGCCACCTCGGTCATCGCGATCGACAAGGTGCTGACAAAGCACGCGCTCGTGCCCGCTGGCGTGCCGATGCCCGGCGGCCGTATCGTGAAAACGGCCGAACTCCACGAACGCGATCCGCTCCCGCGCCCCTATGTCCTGAAACCCGTCAGCGAAGGATCGTCGGTCGGTGTCGCCATCGTCACCGACGACAGCAACTATGGCAATCCGATCGCGCAAGCCTCGAAGGGGCCGTGGCAGGAATTCGACGAACTCCTCGCCGAACCCTTCATCCGCGGTCGCGAGCTGACCACCGCCGTGCTGGGCGACCGCGCGCTGGGCGTGACGGAACTCAAGCCCAAGAGCGGCTTCTACGATTACGACAGCAAATATACCGACGGCATGACCGAACATGTCTGCCCGGCCGACATTCCCGACGACATCGCGCAGGCTTGCATGGCCTATGCCGTCACCGCGCACCGCGTGCTCGGCTGCAAGGGCGCGTCGCGTACCGATTTCCGCTGGGACGACCATCAGGGCATTGACGGCCTGTTCGTCCTCGAAACCAATACCCAGCCCGGCATGACCCCCTTGAGCCTGGTCCCCGAACAGGCGCGCCATGTCGGCATGAGCTATGAGCAACTCGTTGGCTGGATCGTGGAAGAGGCGATGCGATGACCCAGACCGGCAAGCGCGTCGTCCAGACCCGCACCGTCAAACCCAAGCGTCGGGTCCAGGCGAAGCGCCCGGTGCGTGCCTCGGTGCTCGATCAGGCCGTCGCCGCGCTCCCCGGCGGTGCCGCTACCGCGCGCCGCATCGTCGGCTGGAGCCTGACCGCCGGCGCCGGTGCCATTGCGCTGGCGCTCGCCAACTGGTTCGGCCTGTTCGGCGCGATCGGCGTCGCGGCGGCCGAAGCGGTCGGCGCGGCGGGCTTCCGCGTCGAACAGATCGAGGTGACCGGCCTCAAGCGGATGGACGCGACCTCGGTCTACGCCGTCGCCCTTGACCAGCGGTCGCGGGCGATGCCGCTGGTCGACCTCGACGCGACGCGGCAGAAGCTGCTCGACTATGGCTGGATCGCCGATGCCCGCGTCTCGCGCCGCTTGCCCGATACGCTGGTCGTCGATGTGGTCGAACGCGACCCCGCCGCCGTCTGGCAGAACAAGGGCCAGCTGATGCTGATCGATGAGGGCGGCGTGCTGTTGGACGGGGTGCAGCCCAACAAGATGCCGCGCCTGCCCCTCGTCATCGGCGACGGTGCCAATGCGCAGGAACCGGCCTATCGCAAGCTGATGGCCGCAGCACCCGCGCTCAAACCGGTGGTGAAGGCGGCGGTGTGGGTCGGCAATCGCCGCTGGGACATCCTGTTCCAGACCGGCGAGCGGCTGGTTCTGCCCGAAGGTGACAAGGAATCGGCCCGTGCGCTGGTGAAGTTCGCGCAGCTGGACGGGACGCTCGGCCTGCTGGGCAAGGGGTATGACCGGTTCGACCTGCGCGATCCGACCAAACTGGTCGTGCGGATGAAACATGCGACGCCGGATAATGGCGACGACGGGGGCGAAGCACAGGGCAACAGCACCGCGACCGCGAAACCGGCCGACGGCGACTGACAAGGGGGCAGGGACATGGCGAAGGTAGCACCGGAAGGGATCATCACCGCGCTCGACATCGGTACGTCGAAGGTGTCCGCGCTGATCGCGAAGCCGGGCGAGGGCGGCGAACTGACCGTGCTCGGCACCGGCCAGCGTGAGAGTCGCGGCGTCAAGCGCGGCTATATCGCCGACATGAAGGCGACCGAGACGGCGGTACGCGAAGCGGTCGAACAGGCCGAACGCATCGCCGGCTTCAATATTGAGGATGTGTGGGTCAGCTTCTCGGCCGGCGGTCTCGTGTCCGACATCGTGAAGCTGGAGGTCGACCTGGGCGGCCACCGCGTCGAACAGTCGGATATCGATGCGCTGCTGAAGGCCGGTCGCAACGCGATCGATCCGGGGCAGCGCATGGTGCTGCACGCGCAGCCGATGCGCTACACGCTCGACGGTCTCGGCGGCGTGAAGGAGCCGAAGGGCCTGCACGCCGATCGCCTCGGCGTCGAAATCCATGTCGTCGCCACCGAAGGATCGCCGGTGCGCAACCTCGATCTGTGCGTCCGCTCGGCGCATCTCGAAACCAAGTCGATCGTCGCCGCCCCGGTCGCGACCGGCCTTGCCTGCCTGTCCGAAGAGGAGCGCGAACTGGGTGTCGCGCTGGTCGAAATCGGCGCGGGGATCACCAATGTCTCGGTCTTCGCCAATGGCGTCCTGACCGGTCTCGCCTCGATCGCGATGGGGGCCAGCGACATCACCGATGACGTGGCGTCGGCCTTCGGCACCAACCGTGCCCAGGCCGAGCGGCTGAAATGCTTCTACGGCTCGGCCAACATGTCCCCGCGAGACAATCACGACATGATCGACGTCGCCCCGGTTCGCGCGGACGAGGATGCGGAGGGCACGCGCATCACCCGCGCACAGCTGATCTCGGTCATCCGCCAGCGGCTCGACCGGCTGGTCGCCGAAATCTCCAAGGAACTCCGCCGGTTGAACTTCGACGATCCCGTCGGGCGACAGGTCGTGCTGACCGGCGGCGGGGCCGAGCTGAAGGGCATCGCCGACTATGCGCAGCAGGCGCTGGGCCGCCCGGTGCGCGTCGGCCGCGCACGCGGGCTGGTCGCGCTGCCCGATGCGCATTCGGGACCGGGATTCGCGACGCTCGCCGGGCTCGCCATGTTCGCCGCGTCGAACCCGGTCGATCTGCGCGCGTTGCAGCCGACCCAGCAAATGGTGTCGCGCCCCAGCACGGGGGCACTGTTCCAGCGTCTGTTGACCGCATTTCGCGCCAACTATTGACGATTTATTACCATCGGGCCGGGTGGAGGGGCTAGGATCGTCCTTCGGCTTGATGCACAACCGCCTATCGAATTTTGTGCCCGGTGCCGGCCGGGACAGGGAGACCGAGTATGAGCATCGAATTTCTGGCACCCGACGTCGACGAGCTGACCCCGCGCATCACCGTGATCGGCGTCGGCGGGGCCGGCGGCAACGCGATCGCGAATATGATCCGTGCCGAGGTGCAGGGGGTCGAGTTCCTCGTCGCGAACACCGACGCACAGGCGCTCAAGCAGTCGGAAGCGCCGCAGCGCATCCAGCTGGGCGCGAAGATCACGCAGGGGCTGGGTGCCGGCAGCCGCCCCGAAATCGGTCGCGCCGCGGCCGAGGAAACGATCGAGCAGGTGCAGAAGTCGCTTGAGGGCGCGCACATGTGCTTCATCGCCGCCGGCATGGGCGGCGGCACCGGCACCGGCGCCGCTCCCGTGATCGCCAAGGCCGCGCGCGAGATGGGCATCCTGACCGTAGGCGTCGTGACCCGTCCGTTCGCGTTCGAGGGTAAGCGCCGCGCGAAGTCGGCCGAGGCCGGCATCGAGGAACTGCAGAAGTATGTCGATACGCTGATCGTCATCCCGAACCAGAACCTGTTCCTGATCGCGAACGCCAACACGACCTTCAAGCAAGCCTTTGAAATGGCCGATGAAGTGTTGCAGCAGGGCGTGCGCGGCATCACCGACCTGATGGTCATGCCCGGCCTCATCAACCTCGATTTCGCCGACGTGCGGTCGGTGATGCAGGAAATGGGCAAGGCGATGATGGGCACCGGCGAGGCCGAGGGCGACAACCGCGCCATCGAAGCCGCCCAGCAGGCGATCGCCAACCCGCTGCTCGACGGCGTGTCGCTGAACGGCGCCAAGGGCGTGATCGTGTCGATCACCGGCGGCGACGACATGCGCCTGCTCGAAGTGGACGAAGCCGCGAACCATATCCGGGAACTGGTCGACGACGACGCCAACATCATCTGGGGTTCGGCGTTCAATTCCGAGCTGGAAGGCAAGATACGCGTCTCGGTCGTCGCGACCGGCATCGAGGACGAAGCCCCGTCGCAGGCTGCACCGCAGCCGGCACAGGCCGAACCGACCCGCGCCTTCTCGTTCAACGCCCCGCGTCGTCCCGCCGCACCTGCGCCCGCGCCGGTCGCGCCGAGCGGTGCCGCCGCCGAGCATCTGGAAGAAGCGCCCGCGCCGCAGCCGATGGACCGCTTCCCGCAGGGCGCGAGCCAGCCGTCGGCGTCGGAACGGATGGTACCGCACTCGACCTACGACACGCCCGCCACGGCGGCGCAGGACGAGGACGAGCTGGTGCTGGGTGCCGAACAGGCCGCCGCACCGATCCCCGCGCCGACCCCGGCCAGCGACTTCGGCGCATCGTCGAACGACGGTCGCCGCCGCTGGCTGACCCCGGACGCCCCGGTCGAGGCGCCGCGTGAAGAAGCAGCCCCGGCGCGCAAGCCCGGCGGCACGCTGTTCGAACGCATGGCCAATGCCGGCCGCGCGCCGGCACGCGGCACCGATGATGCCAAGGAACCGCTGGACATCCCGCGCTTCCTGCACCGCCAGAACAACCAGTAAGACGCCTGAACTCCTCTCCCCACGCGGGGGAGGGGGGCCGTCCGCAGGACGGTGGAGGGCGTGCCCAACGCGCCGGGTCGCCCAACTCCGCGGGAGGCCATTGTCGGCTACCCCACACGAAACGTCACCCCGGGCTTGACCCGGGGTCCCGCTTCTTCTGCTGTTTCGGCAGTCCAGGAAAGCGGGACCCCGAATCAGGTCCGGGGTGACGAGTATGGGGCAGGGTGAGGTACAGCGGCCATGCGGGCCATGTCCGGACAGACCGAACCACTTTCCTACAACCCGGCATCCTGCCAGCCTGCCGCCTCCCTTCCTGCAACCCCATGGCCGCCTAGGCCAACCGCCACACGACACGCAAAACGCGCACGAGTGTGAACTTTGTGAACTTTGGCCGCCTTGGCCTCGCTTCATCGTCACCACCACTCGCTTCACCGCCGGATCGCGGTCCCGAACATTCCCCGTTCAGTCGTCCCATGGTTAAGCGGGCAGGCCCATGACCCAGCTCCCCACGCTCCGCGCCATCGCCCTGCTGCTCGCCACCGCCGCGCCCTTGCCCGCGCTGGCCCAGCCCGGCGCGATCGTGCAGCCGCTGACGCCCAATGCCGACCGGCTGTCGGAACAGATGCGCATCCTCGGCCGCAGCCCGAACGACGTGTCGGCGCTGGTGGAAGCGGGGCGGCTGTCGGGCAAGCTCGGCGATACCGATGCGGCGATGCAGTTCCTGGCGCGCGCCGAACGGGCGTCGCCCAACGACCCGCGTATTCGCGCCGCGCGCGGCGTCGCTCTGGTGGCGATGGAGCGGCCGGGCGAGGCGCTGGCCATGTTCGCCTCGGCCGAGCGGGCCGGGGTATCGATGACACCCTATCTCGCCGACCGTGGCCTCGCCTACGACCTGCTCGGACGCGGCTCGCTGGCGCAGGCCGACTATCGGCAGGCATTGCGCATGGGCGAGGATGACGAAGTGATCCGCCGTCTCGCCCTGTCGCTCGGCATCGACGGCAATGTGGCCGAATCGACGACGGTGCTGAACCCGCTGCTGCAAAAGGGCGACCGTGCGGCGTGGCGGGTGCGCGCCTTCGTCCTCGCCATGTCGGGCGATGCCGCCGGCGCGGACAAGATCACCGCGAGCATGCTGCCCGGCTTCTCGGCCAGCCTCTCGCCCTTCTTCCGCCGCCTGCCGCAGCTGGCCGGGGCCGACCGCGCGTTCGCGGTCCATTACGGCCGCCTCGCGCCCACGCCGGAGCGGCTGGCCGATGCCCGTCTCGCCCCGCCGCTGCCTGCTCCGGTACGCACCGCGCCGCCGGTTGCGCTGGCGTCGGCCGCGCCGGTGGCGTCCGCCGCCACGGCGCGCACCGCAACCCGCACGCCGACCTATGCCGAACGCCGGGCCGAGCGGCAGCGCGCGGCACAGGCCGCCCAACTCGCCCAGGCCGAAGCCATCCGCCGCGCCGCCGACCTGCAGGCGCAGCAGCTGGCGCAGGCCCGCGCCGACGAAGCCGCGCGCCGCACCGCGCTGGCCCAGCGCCAGCAGCTTGCCGCGCAACAGGCCGAACAGGCCCGCATCGCGGAGGCGACCCGCGTCGAGGCCCAGCGCGTGGCCGCGCGCCAGGCCGAGGAACGCCGTGTCGCTGCCGAGGCGCTCGCCGCCCGCGACCGCGCCGAACAGGCTGCGCGCGCACCGGTGCAGGTCGCCGCCGCCCCGGTCCCGGTCACCATCGTCGACCGCCCGGCGGAACCGACCCCGGCCGCCCCGGTCGAAGTGGCCAGCACCCCGCCGGCAACCCCGCCCGCTGCAACGCCCGCCGCCTCCAGCGCCGCCGCGACCGTCGCCGCCCGCGCACCGTCCAACGACGACGTACTGGCCCGCATCATCCGCAACCTCGACATCCCTGCATCCGAACTGGGCGTCGGCCCGCCGCCGGCCCCGGCCCCGGCCGCGGTGCCGGCCAGCAGCACGACGCTCGCCGCCGATGCCGAGGCTGCCCGCCGCGCGGCGCAGGCGCGCGAAGCCGCCGACCGCGCGGCAGAGGCGGCCGAAGCGAAGAAGCTCGCCGCCGCCCGCGCCGCCACCGCGAAGAAAGCGGCCGAGGCCAAGCGCATCGCCGACGAGAAGAAGGCGGAGGCCGCCGAGGTTGCCCGCCTCGCCCAGATCAAGCGCGCCGACCCCGAACGCCACTGGGTCCAGATCGCCGGCGGCGCGAATGTGGCGGGCCTGCCCGCCGCCTGGGGTGTCATGGCCGCCAAGGCACCGGCGCTGAAGGGGCGGCAAGCGTGGACCACGCCGCTGCGCGCGACCAACCGCCTGCTGACCGGTCCGTTCAAGAGCGATGCCGAGGCGCAGGACTTCGTGAACACGCTGCGCAAATCGGGGGTGCAGGCGTTCGCCTTCTCCAGCGAAGCGGGGCAGAAGGTCGCACGGGTGCCCGTCAAGTGAGGGCATCCTATGCCACCGACCCGCAGGCGCATGGCGGGCGGCTCCACGCTGAACCGGGCGATGCGACGCGCGGTCCCCGCGATGCGTTCCAGCGCGACCGCGACCGAATCATCCATTCGATCAGCTTCCGCCGGCTGCGCCACAAGACGCAGGTATTCATGGCGCCCGATGGCGACCATTTCCGCGTCCGGCTGACCCACAGCCTGGAGGTCGCGCAGATCGGTCGCGCGGTCGCCCGCACGCTGGGGCTGAACGAGGATCTGACCGAGGCGCTGTGCCTTGCCCACGACATCGGCCATCCCCCCTTCGGCCATGCCGGCGAGGACGCGCTGGAGGCAGCGATGGCTGCACACGGCGGCTTTGATCATAATGGCCAGACGCTGCGCACGCTAACCGTCCTCGACAGCCCATACCCGCGCTGGCGGGGGCTGAACCTGACATGGGACACGCTGGAAGGGCTGGCCAAGCATAACGGCCCGATCCCGACGCCGGGCTGGGCATTGGCCGCAGCGGATGCGGCGCACGGCTTGCGGCTGAACGAATGGCCCTCGCTGGAGGCGCAGATCGCGGCGATCGCTGACGACATCGCCTATGACAATCACGACATCGACGACGGCCTGCGCGCCGGGCTGCTGACGCTCGACCAGCTGCTGGAGGTCCCGTTCGTCGCCGCCGGATGGGACGCGGTGCGCGCGCGCTTTCCCGATGTGCCCGCCGATCGGCTGGTCGGCGAGCTCACCCGGTCGCAGATCGGATCGATGGTCAACGACCTGATCGCCGAAACCCGCCGCCGCGTGGGTGCCGCCGGCGTGGGAACCGTTGCCGACGTCCGTGCAGCGGGCCAGTGCCTCGCCCATTTTTCGGCCGACATGGCGGAGGCGGAGCGGACACTGAAGCGCTTCATGTACGCCAATCTCTACCACCATCCGCGCCAATTGGCGGCGGCGGCGATGGCGGAGACGGTCGTCGCCGGCCTGTTCGCGGCCTATCACGCCGATCCGGCGGCGATGCACGACGGCTGGCGCGCGACGCTGCCCGAGGCGGAGCCGGAGCGCAGCCGCCACATCGCCGACTATATCGCCGGCATGACCGACCGGTTCGCGGTGCGCTGCTACCGGGAAGTCGTCGGACCCATCGACCTGCCCGACGGATTCTAGGCCGACTGGCAAACTCCTGCGACAATCGGGGCGTTTAGTCGCCTGTGACGAGCAGCAGTGGAGTCGTGGGCGATGGCGCTGGCGGAGATTGCATGGAACCGGTTCGGGCTGGGTGCGCGCGGTGACGCGCAGCCGCCGGCGGACCCGAAACGCTGGCTGACCGACCAATTCGTCCGCTGGACCCCGCGTCCGCCGGCGCTGGCCGGCGTCGCGACGACCGCTGTCGCGGGACAGGCGGTGGCGCAGGCGCAGGCCGAGCTGCGCATGGTCCGCCAGGAACGCCGCGCGACCCAGGCAACGGCCAAGCCCGACGAAATGCCGATGGCGGCGGACCCGCCCGACAACCGCGCGGCGCAGATCCGGCGCGGCGTCCGCCAATTCTACCTCGACGGTGTGGCCGCGCGCACGGCGGCGGCAGTCGCCAGCGACACGCCGTTCGTCGAACGGCTCACGCATTTCTGGTCGAACCATTTCGCGGTGTCGGCGGACAAGCTGGAGGTCACCGGCCTTGCCGCCGCGTTCGAATTCGACGCGATCCGTCCGCATGTGCTGGGCAGCTTCCACGACCTGCTGATCGCGGTCGAACATCACCCGGCGATGCTGCTCTATCTCGATCAGGCGCAGTCGGTCGGCCCCGACAGCCCGTTTGGCCAGCGGCGGATGGGCGGTCGCGTCGGCCTGAACGAAAATCTGGCGCGCGAGATTTTGGAGCTCCACACGCTGGGCGTCCGCACCGGCTATGACCAAGGCGACGTCACCGAACTTGCGCGTGCGCTGACCGGCTGGACGGTGGCGGGGTTGGGCAGGGGCGGGGCGCGCGCCGTGCCGGGCCAGCCGGGTGAGGCGGTGTTTGCACCTGCGCTCCACCAGCCCGGCGGGCGTCGCCTGTTGGGGAAGGACTATGCCGAGGGCGGCGCCGAACAGTCGGCAGCGGTGCTTGCCGACCTCGCGGTCCATCCGGCGACGGCGAAGCATGTCGCGACCAAGCTGGTCCGCCACTTCATCGCCGACGATCCGCCCCCCGCCGCCGTCGCGCGGGTCGAGCGGGCGTTCCTGACATCGCGCGGTGACCTGCCGACCGTCTACCGCGCGCTGATCGCCGCGCCGGAGGCCTGGGCGCCCGGCACGCCGAAATTCCGCACGCCCTGGGACTGGACCGTCGCGGCGCTGCGCGCAATCGATGCGCCAGCGACCGAGGGGCGGGGGCTGGTCAACCTTTTCGGCCAGCTCGGCCAGCCGATCTGGCGACCGGGCCAGCCGATCGGGTTCGACGACATCGCCGCCAGCTGGGCCGGACCCGACGCGCTGATGCGCCGGATCGAGGCGGCCGAACGCCTCGCCGGGCGCCTGCGCGAGCCGCCCGATCCGCGCGCATTGGCGGCGCGGCTGTTTCCCGACAGCCTCGCGCCTGCCACCGCGACCGCCATCGCCCGTGCCGAAAGCCCCGCGCAGGGCCTCGCGCTGCTGTTCGTCGCACCCCAGTTCCTGCGGAGATAAGCCATGACCGACCGGCGACATTTCCTGATCGGCGGGGCAGCGGTCCTGTCCGCCGCCTTTGCCCCGCGACTCGCCTATGCCCGCGCCGCGACCGACCGGCGCTTCGTGTTCATCATCCAGCGCGGGGCGGCGGATGGTCTAGCCATGGTCATGCCGACCGGCGATCCGGGCTTCGCACCCTTGCGCGGGGTATGGGCGGAGGATGCGGCGGCGGCGCGCAAACTGGACGCGATGTTCGCGCTGCATCCAGCGCTCACCGGCATGGCGGGCCTATATGATAGCGGCCAGGCGCTGTTCGCCCATGCCGTCGCCTCGCCCTATCGCGACCGGTCGCATTTCGATGGGCAGAACGTCCTCGAAACCGGCGGCGCCGCTGCCTACGCCGTGCGCGACGGCTGGCTCAACAGGCTGCTGACGCTGCTTCCGCGCGAAGATGCCCGCGCCATCGCCGTCGCCGCTACGGTTCCGCTGGCGCTGCGCGGGGGGCGGGAGGTCGCGTCCTACGCCCCCTCCGCGCTGCCCGATGCGTCGGGGGACCTGATGGGCCGGGTGACGCAGCTCTATGCCGCCGACCCGCAGCTTCACGCGCTCTGGGCACAGGCGATGCAGACCCGGCAACTGGCGCAGGAGGCGGGCACCGATGCCGGGCGCGATGCCGCCGCCACTGGCGCGCTGGCGGCACGGCTGCTCGCCCCGGCGGACGGCGCGCGGATCGCGATGATCGAGACCGGCGGCTGGGACACCCATGCCGGGCAGCGCGGACGGCTGAACACGCAGCTGAAGGCGCTCGACGCAATGGTCGGTGCGCTCAAGACCGGCCTCGGCACGGCATGGCACCAGACGCTGGTGCTTGTCGCGACCGAATTCGGCCGCACCGCGCGGATCAACGGCACCGGCGGCACCGACCATGGCACCGCGACGGCAACGATGCTGCTGGGCGGCACGGTGCTGGGCAAGCGGGTCCTCGCCGACTGGCCGGGCCTGACGAAGCTCTACGAGGACCGCGACCTGATGCCGACCACCGACCTCGACGCGCTGATCGCCGGGGCGGTGGCGGGCCATTTCGGGATCGATCCGGCACGGGCCATGGCGACGCTGTTTCCGGGCAGCACGGGCCGGCATCCGGTTGCGGGACTGATCCGGGCGTGATCCTTTGCAGGGGCGGCGGTATCGGCTAAGCGGCGCGTTTGGATCAACCGACCGGAACCGCCATGACGCTGTACCCCCGTTTCTTCGCCCATCTCGACCGCGCGCTCGACACGCTCGTCGCCCGTGGCGACCTGCCGGCGGGGCTGGAGCGACGCGCGATCACGGTCGAACCGCCGCGCGATACGACGCATGGCGACCTGTCGACCAATGCCGCGATGGTGCTGGCGAAGCCCGCAAAGACCAATCCGCGCGCGCTGGCCGAACTGCTGGTCGCCGAACTCGCCGGTCTGCCCGAAGTGGCGAGCGCGTCGGTGGCCGGCCCCGGCTTCATCAACCTGACGCTGACCGACGATACCTGGCGGGGCGAACTGACCGCGATCGCCGATGCCGGTGACGCCTATGGCCGGTCGCAGGTCGGCGCGGGGCAGGTGGTGAACATCGAATATGTCTCGGCCAATCCTACGGGCCCGATGCACATGGGCCATTGCCGCGGCGCGGTGGTCGGCGATGCGCTCGCCAGCCTGCTCGAATGGAACGGCGCGCGCGTCATTCGCGAATATTATGTCAACGATGCCGGCGGACAGGTCGCCGTCCTCGCCCGCTCGGCGCACCTGCGCTACCGCGAAGCGCTGGGCGAGACGATCACCATTCCGGAAGGGCTGTATCCCGGCGACTATCTGGTCCCGGTGGGGCAGGCGCTAGGCGCCGAATACGGCGATCGTTACGTGAACGCGCCCGAGGAGGAATGGCTGACGCTGTTCCGGACCAAGACGGTCGCGGCGATGCTGGAGATGATCCGCGCCGACCTCAAGCTGCTCGGCATCCATCACGACGTCTTCTCGTCAGAAGCCGAACTGCAGGCGGCCGGCAAGCCCGAAGCGGCCGAAGCGTGGCTGCGCGCGCGCGACCTGATCTATGACGGTGTGCTCGAAGCGCCGAAGGGCGAGTTGCCCGACGACTGGGAACCGGTCGAACTGCCGCTGTTCCGCTCGACGAAGTTCGGCGACGATCAGGACCGCCCGATCCGGAAGTCGGACGGCAGCTGGACCTATTTCGGTGCCGACCTCGCCTATCACTTTCAGAAGGCGCAGGGTGCCGACCAGCTGATCGACATCTGGGGCGCGGACCATGCCGGCACCGTTAAGCGGATCGTCGCGGCGGTGCAGGCGCTGACCGAAGGCAAGACCCGTTTCGACGTGAAGCTGGTGCAGATGGTGCGCCTGCTGCGCGGCGGCGAACCGGTCAAGATGTCGAAGCGCGCGGGCAATTTCGTCACGCTTGCCGACGTGGTGAACGAAGTCGGCAAGGATGTCGTCCGCTTCACCATGCTGACGCGCAAGGCCGATGCGCAGATGGATTTCGACTTCGCCAAGGTGGTCGAGGCGTCGAAAGACAATCCGGTCTTCTACGTCCAATACGCCCATGCCCGCGTCCATTCGCTGGTTCGCCGCGCCGCCGAGGCCGGGATTGCCGAGGACGCGAACGCCGATCTGTCCCGTCTCGATACGGTCGAGCTGGCGCTGGTGAAGCGCGCAGCGCAGTTTCCGCGGGTGGTCGAAAGCGCGGCGGCGGCACGCGAACCGCATCGGATCGCCTTTTATCTCTATGACTTGGCCGCCGAGTTTCACGCCGCGTGGAACCTTGGCAATGACGATCCGTCCCGCCGGTACCTTCAAGCCGACGACGCCGCGCTGACGCAGGCACGGCTTTTCCTCGCCCGCGCGATCGGGCAGATTATCCGCAACGGCCTGGCCATCATGGGTGTCGAGGCGGTCGAGGAGATGAAGTGATGGCGGACATGATCGCATCCGGCGATCCCGACCACGAACGCCTGCCCTGGCTGGAAAGCGCGGAGCCGGAGCCCGAACCCGCGCGTCCGATCTGGCGCACGGTGCTGATCGTGCTGATCGGGCTGCTGATGGTCGCCACGATTGCCTTTGCCTTGCTGCGGCAACGCGGTGCGCCGACCGCCAGCGGCACCGGCGACCTGATCGCGGCGCCCGAAGGACCGTATAAAACCCGCCCGCAGGAAGCCGACGGGATGCAGGTGACCGGCGACAGCGACACCGCCATCGCCACCAGCGAAGGGGCGACCGGCGGCAACGCGTCGGTCAACCTCAACGCGGTGCCCGAAGTGCCGGTGCAGGGACGCGCCGCCGCGCCGACTGCCGGCCCGACCAGCAGCGGAACGGGACGGGTGGCCACCGCCGTGCCGACCACCTCGACCAAGCTGGAGGCGCGCGCGCCGGCCGCTGCCCAGCGGGTTGAAACCGCGCCGGGGGCGGGCGGTTCGGTCGTGCAGCTCGGCTCGTTCCCCAGCGAGGGCGTGGCTAACACCGCGTGGAACCAGTTGTCGCGCCGCTTCGCCTATCTCGCCCCCTTGGGCAAATCGGTGCAGGCGGCGGAGGTGAAGGGCAAGACCGTCTATCGGCTGCGCGTAAATACCGGCAGCGCGAACCAGGCATCGGACCTGTGCGGGAAACTCAAATTGGCCGGAGAGAATTGCTTCATAGCCCGGTGACATACCCCGGTTGCCGTGGTCGGAAGCCTGCGGTAGCCGTCACCCATGAAGCCCGTTATCTTCGGCCTGTCCGGCCCGACCCTTACTCCGGACGAAATCGCCCTGTTCCGCGCCGCCGATCCGCTCGGCTATATCCTGATGGGGCGCAACTGCGTCGACCGTGACCAGATGCGCGCGCTGACCGACGCGCTTCGCGATCTATCGGGCCGGGCCGATCTGCCGATCCTGATCGATCAGGAGGGCGGGCGCGTCGCGCGGATGAAGCCGCCGGTCTGGCCGGCCTTTCCGGCACCCTCGGCCTTCGCCGCGCTCTACGATCGCGCGCCGTCCTCGGCCATCGCGGCTGCCAAGGCCAATGGGCAGGCGCTGGGCGTCATGCTGGCGGAGGTCGGCGTGACCGTCGATGCGACGCCGCTGCTCGACGTGGCGCAACCCGACATGACCGGGGCGATCGGCGACCGCAGTTTCGGCGCGGACCCGATGCAGGTCGCAGCACTTGGCCGGGCTACGCTCGACGGGCTTGCGGCGGCGGGCGTCGTTGGCATCGTCAAGCATATGCCGGGCCATGGTCGCGCGACCGTCGACAGCCACCTCGAACTACCGCGCGTATCCGCTGCCGACGACGCGCTGGAACAGGACATCGCCCCGTTCGCCACGCTGGCGTCCGCGCCGATGGCGATGACCGCCCATGTCGTGTTTGACGCATGGGATGCGGAGCACCCGGCCACGCTGTCGCCGACCGTCATTCGCGATGTGATTCGCGGCCGGATCGGCTTCGACGGGCTGTTGATGACCGACGATATCGACATGAAGGCGCTCAGCGGCGCCCCGGCGGACAAGGCGGCGGCGGCGATCGCGGCGGGGTGCGACGTGGTGCTCGACTGCTGGGCACGGCTGGACGAGATGACGGCCATCGCGGATCGGCTGGACGAGATCGCCCCCGCATCGCGCGCACGGCTCGACCGGGCGATGGCCGGGATCGGCAAGGCCGGCGCGATGGAGATCGCCGGCCTCATCGCCGCGCGGGACCGTCTGCTGGCCATCGCCTGACGCGATAACCGCTTCTTAACGCGCCCGACCTATCCTCATGGCGCGGAAGGACCGGACGATGCTGCCGACAGAGCCACTGCAACTCCACCATAGCTGGCCGATCATCGAGCGCGGTGTGCGCCTCGCACACGGGGTGCTTGATATCGGCTGTCGTGCCGCCACGATCGGCGATGGCCCGTTCTGCTGCGACCTGATCGACGGCAAATTGTCGTGGTCCGCCGCGACCTTCGCGCTGTTCGGCTTGCCGGCCGACACCGTACCGACCCGCGACAGGGTGCTGCCGATGTACCGCACCGATTCGCGCTCGGCGCTGGAGCGGCTGCGCGCCCACGCCATCCGCCACCGCCGCGGCTTCACGATCGATACCGAAGTCGACGCCCCCGGCCAGCCGCTGCGCTGGATTCGCATCGTCGCGGTGCCGGAGGTCGAGGGCGGCCGCGCGGTGCGGCTGCGCGGGCTGCATCAGGACGTAACGCACGAATATCGGTGACGGATCGCCCTGCCGCCCGGTAGGGTCGCGGCCATGGATGGCGACGCCCCGGTATTTACGATCGAACTGGACGGGTGGGAAGGGCCGCTCGACCTGCTGCTGGCGCTCGCGCGAACGCAGAAGGTTGATCTGCGCCGCATCTCGATCCTCGCGCTCGTCGAACAATATCTGCGCTGGATCGACCGGGCGGCGGCGCTGCGGCTCGAACTGGCGGCCGACTGGCTGGTGATGGCCGCGTGGCTCGCCTATCTGAAATCGGCGCTGCTGCTGCCGCGCGAACCGGACATGGACCCTGATCCGGAGGAGATGGCGCTACGGCTGCAGCTTCGCCTGGAACGGTTGGATGCAATGCGCGAGGCCGGGGCACGGCTGATGGCGCGCGACCGCATCGGCCGGGATGTGTTCCTGCGCGGTGACCCGGAGGGGCTGAACATCGTGCGCAAGGCGCGGTGGGATGCCGGTCTGTACGATCTCATCGAAGCCTATGGCCGGGTCAGCGCGCGTACCCGCCCGGTGCTGCACGTCGTCGCCACCCGCCCGGTGATGACGCTGGACGTCGCGATCGAACGGGTGGAGGCGATGCTCGGCACACGGATCGACTGGACCTCGATCGCGGCGTTCCTGCCCGCCGATGCGGACGAGCGCTATCGCCGCTCCGCACTCGCCTCGACCTTTCTCGCGACCCTCGAACTCGCGCGGCAGGGGCGGGTGGCGATCCGGCAGGATGCGCCGTTCGGGCCGATCGACGTGCGGAGGATCGCATGACCGATCCGTTCGTCCGCGCGGTGGAGGCCGTGCTGTTCGCCAGCGAAACGCCGATGACGGTTCCGATGATCGCCGCCTATGTCGGCGATGGCGACGTGCGCGCGGCACTGGCAACGATCGAGGCGGACCATGCAGGCCGCGGCTTTGGCCTTGTCCGGCGGGGCGAGCATTGGCATTTCGAAACCGCGCCCGACCTTGCCCATTTCCTGCGTCGCGACCGTGACGAATCGCGCCGCCTGTCGCGCGCCGCGATCGAGACGCTGGCGATCATCGCCTATCACGAACCGGCGACCCGCGCGGACATCGAATCGATCCGGGGGGTGCAGATATCGAAAGGGACGATCGATGTGCTGCTCGCGGCCGGCTGGGTCCGCCCGGCGGGACGGCGCGAGGTTCCGGGGCGTCCGCTACAGTACACAACGACGCAGGCGTTTCTGGACCATTTTGGCCTCAATACCCGCCGTGACCTGCCGGGAATCGAGGATTTGCGCGCGGCGGGGCTGCTCGACCCAATCGACGATGCCTTTGCAAGCGTGCTGGAAAGCGGCGACGATAGCGACTAAGTGAGCGGCAACGATATGTTTCGCTTGGAGTGTGGACGATGGGTGGTCTTAGCATTTGGCACTGGCTTATCGTCGGCGTCGCCATCTTGCTGCTGTTCGGCAAGGGTCGTTTTTCCGACATGATGGGCGACGTGGCCAAGGGACTGAAGAGCTTCAAGAAGGGCATGGCCGAGGACGATGATGTTCCCCCGCCGCCGGCGCGCCCGCGCGAACGGCTGGAACAGCGCCCGCTCGACAGCGCCTACGACCATGATCTGCCGCCGCGCGATCCGGTGCATCGCGATCCCGTTCGCGACGACCGCCCGCACGGCGACCGCTGACCTTTTGTTCCCTGGCGGGCCATGTGCCCGCCTGACCCCGAGCGCCGATGTTCGATATCGCTCCCACCGAATTGATGGTCGTCGCGCTCGTCGCGCTGGTCGTCATCGGTCCCAAGGATTTGCCAAAAGCCATGCGCATCGTCGGCCTGTGGGTCGGCAAGGCGCGCGGCGTGGCGCGCCAGTTCCGCTCCGGCTTCGACACGATGGTGCGCGAGGCCGAACTGGCGGAAATGGAAAAGAAATGGGCCGAGGAAAACGCCCGGATCATGCGCGAGCATCCGACCGATGCGCCCGCCGCGGTGCATCCGGTCGACGCACCATCGCCGCCACCGCCAGTGCATCCGGTCGACACGCCTTCGCCATCGCCGCCGGTGCATGATCCGGCACCGCACGACGATGCGCCTGCGTCGGTGATGGTCGAACGGCCCGAACTGCGCGAGGCACCCGGCGATCAACCGCCCGCCGCCGATGGCAAGGCTCCGTCATGAACGATATCGACGACAGCCAGGCCCCGCTGCTCGATCACCTGATCGAACTGCGCCGCCGCCTGCTCTATTCCGCGCTGGCGGTCGCCGTCTGCTTCGGGGTCTGCTTCTATTTCTCGCACCAGATCCTGACGTTTCTGGTCAAGCCGCTGCTGGCGGCGGGACAGACGAAGCTGATCTTCACCCAGATTTTCGAGGCGTTCTTCGTCCAGATCAAGGTCGCGTTCTTCGCGGCGATGATGCTGTCCTTCCCGGTGATCGCCAACCAGCTGTGGCAATTCGTCGCACCGGGGCTGTACCGCAATGAAAAGCGCGCGCTGTTCCCGTTCCTGATGGCGACGCCGGTGCTGTTCATCGCCGGTGCCGCGCTCGCCTATTATGTCACCATCCCGGTCGCGCTGCATTTTCTGCTCGGCTACCAGGGCAATCTGGGCGGTGTGCAGCAGGAGGCATTGCCGTCGGTCGAGGCGTATCTGTCGTTCGTGATGCAGTTCCTGTTCGCGTTCGGGCTGGCATTCCTGTTGCCGGTGCTGCTGATGCTGCTGGAACTGGCGGGCATTGTTACCCGCAAGCAGTTGGTCGGTGCGCGGCGCTATGCGATCGTCGGGGCGTTCGCGATCGCCGCCGTCGCGACGCCGCCCGATATCGGATCGCAGTTCCTGCTCGCGGTGCCGCTGATCCTGCTTTACGAACTGGCGCTGATCGCGATCTGGTTCACCGAGAAGCGCCGGGCGAGGCAGGACTCGACGGCGGCGGAGGAAGAGGCGGCCTGACGGCCAGCCTTTCTACTGCGGAATGAAAAGGGCGACCCGGACATGATCTGGGCCGCCCTTTTCTTTGCCAGATAACCGGCGGATGCAGTTACTTGCTATCCTTCGCGGCGCCTGCAACGGCATTGCCCGCCGACGACACGTCCTTGCCGACACCCTCGACGGTGTTGCAGGCGCTGATGGCAAGGGCGCCGGCAACGACGGCGAGGCTCAGGATCTTACGCATGTTCTTCTCCGGTATTTCGCGGGGCCTGCCCGCTTCCGGGAAAGGAATGTCCGACGAAAATATTCGTTCCGGAACGGCAATGGAATAGGCACCAAAAAAGCGACCCACCGGTGTTAGCCGACGGGTCGCTTAGGTAAAAACCAGTATATGGGCCCGGTGGCGCTACCGGGGGGGGGGGAGGGTTTACGCCGACCGGGCCCTTTTAGCGGATAGCGAGAGCGGGGGGGCATAAATTCGCTATCCGAAGGTGATAACGGCAAGCCCTATCCTTGGTTCCGGCTGCCCGGCGTCTTTTTTTTGGAAAAGAACGTCAGCTGGGAAACGCGCCGCACTTCTTGGTCTGCCAGATACCCTTGCGCCAGCATTTCGGGTTTTCGAACTGGTACAGGCGCACCGGGCGCATATACGGGATCTGGCGGGTGAACTGCTGTTCGCCATACGCCACCAGCGAGTTGCGCAGCTTGCGCATCCGCAATTCGGCGAATTCACCCAGATAGCCGCGCGGCACGAACAGCGCTTCCTGTCCGATCTCGTTCGCCGCCTGGCAGAAGCCGAGCTGCGCCGACACGGTCGAAAAGCTCGAATAGACGCGGGTGCCGAACTGGTCGAGCGCGGTCTGCCCGGCCTTCAGCGATCCGGTCGTCCGGTCGAAATACTTGTCGAGCGCGGCGTAGCTATCCTTCAGCTCGTCGGCATGGTTGAAGAGCAGGGCGTTGTAGTTGTCGAGCGTCAGCATCGTCGGCTCGAACTGGCACTGCAGCGCAGCGACGTTCAGTGCCGAGCGCAGGTTCCACAGCACGGCGGCGCGCAGTTCCGCCGGGGTAGCACCCGGAAGCGCCTGCGACGTGATGCCGGGCTCTTCCCCCGTGACGCGCGGGCCTTCCATGTCGAAGGGCTTGAAGAAAAATTGGGCCGACGCGGGGGATGCCGCGACGGTCAGGGCGGCGGCAGCGGCCAGGACCAGGGTACGCACTACGCTCATCTCTTCCTTTCACGGCGCGACGGCGCCAGGGCAGGCAGCGATGGTTAAGGCGTTTTTGACGGGGACCCAAGCCCCATCTTGCATCCGTCGCGCACGTTTCGCCGCATGCAGGCGTAACGACCCGGCTAGGCCGGGCATGCCCAACGAAAAGGGCCGCCCGGTCGCCCGGACGGCCCTTCGCCAGAATAGCCGAAATCGGCTGATTACATGGCGTTGGTCATGCCAGCTTCGTTCGACATCATGGTGTCGTTCGACATCATCATGCTGTCGTTCGACATCATCATGGTGTCGTTGCCCATGGCGCCGTCAACGGCGGTCATGTTGTCCGACATCGTGCCGTCCATCATGTCGGTCGAGTTCAGGTCGGTGATCGTTGCGTTGTCGGCAGTGGTTTCGGTCTTGCCACCGCAAGCCGACAGCGCCAGTGCTGCGCCGGCGATCATCGAGCCGGTCAGAATCTTCGAGAATGCACGCATGGTAAGCTCCCTAAGCTATGGATAGGCGGCATTTCTTGCCGTTAATACCCAATCCGCGCTGGACATTAGTCGAAGGGGTGTCCGCCCTCAAGCCTCTTTCGCAGGAGGGTACAGCCCGTCCAGAAACGCCGGCAGGCCGGCGGCGAGCGCATCGTCGAACATCTCAGGGTCGACCGATTTCCCCAGCGCCGCTGCGCTGGTCACGGGAAATTCGGCGATCCCACACGGCACGATGCCCCCGAAATGTGACAAATCTGGGGCCAGATTGACCGAAAATCCGTGCAAGGTCGCCCAGCGGCGGACCCGGACGCCGATCGCGCCGATCTTTGCCTCCTGTCCGCCGTCCGCCGTCCAGATGCCGATCCGGTCGGGCACGGCATAGGCATGGATGTCGAAGGTCGCCAGCGCACCGATCACCCACGCCTCCACCGCATGGACGAAACGGCGGACGTCGCGCCCGCGCCGGGTGAGGTCTAGCATCAGATAACCGATGCGCTGCCCCGGCCCGTGATAGGTATAGCGCCCGCCGCGCCCGGCGGCATGCACCGGAAAGCGCGGGTCGAGCAGCTCGGCCGGGTCGGCGCTGGTGCCGGCGGTGTAGAGCGGCGGATGTTCAAGCAGCCAGATCAGCTCGTCCGCATGGCCATCGGCGATGGCGGTCGCGCGCGCCTCCATCGTGGCGAGCGCCGACGGATAGTCGATCTGTCCGGTTTCGGGGCGCCATTCGATCCGCTGGGCGATCGCGAAGGGCGGTATGCTGGGGTCAGGGGCCATTTTCATTCGGGGTCAGGATGGGTACAGCGTCCATCGGATAAAAGGGGAGCAAGTGCAACGATGGCAAAGATTGGGACGATTTGGGACCGCGCGGTGGATTTCGTCCGCGATCATCTGGGCGAGGCGATGCCGGTGCTGCTGGCGACGCAATTCGTAGTGCCGGCGATCAACGGCAGCCTGAGCGGCCTGCGCGCCGGCGCGGGCGGTGGTGTCACCGCGGCGCTGGGCATCCTGTCGGTCGCCGCTGCACTCGTGTCGCTCTGGGGCGCGCTCTACCTCATCGCCTTTGCCGCGCAGCCCAATGGACAGGAGCAGCACCGCGTCGCGCTGTCGCTGGCCAAGACCCGCTTCCTGCCGATGATCGGCATCAGCATCGTGATGATCGTCGCTATGACGGTGCTGGCGGTCCCCGGCATCGTCCTGGCGGTCGCCAGCGGTTTCGATTTCACCTCGCTCATGCGCGGTGTCGCGCCGCAGCCGACCGAATTCGCCAAGCTGGGCGGGGCGGTGCTGTATTTCGTCGCGCTGGGGCTGTTCATCCTGTGGATTTCGGCGCGGCTGCTGCCGGTCAACGCCGTCGTCGCGCATGAACGCCGGGGCGTCGGCGCGCTGCGTCGCGCATTCGAGCTGACGCGCGGCATGACGATCAAGCTGATCGGCGTACTGCTCCTCTATGCCATCGTCGCAGGGATCGCGGTGTCGGCCGCGCAGTTCGCGATCGGCGGCGTCATCGGCCTGCTGACCAGCGGCACCGGCGCGCTGTTGCCCGCGATCATCGCCGGTGCGTTCGCGGTGGCGGCGGTCAGCACGGTGCTGGCGCTGTATCAGAGCGCGTTCGTCGGCAAGCTGTACCGCGAAATCATCGGCCAGCAGGACGACGCGGCCGTCTTCGCATGAGGCTGAATATCGCTGCGGCCTGCCAGGAAGCATCGCATATCTGGAAGCGCGACCGCGACGTGATCGCTGCGGTCGCCGGCGTATTCTTCTTCCTGCCCAATCTGGCGCTGGGGCTGTTCATGCAGGTAAGCCCGATCCCGGTCGGGGGCGGCGGGCAGGACGATCAGGCGCTGGTGGCATCGATGCAGTCGTTCCTGGTGGACAATGCGCCGCTGCTGCTGTTCCAGATGCTGGCCGAACTGGTCGGGGTCGCGGTGCTGCTCGCGCTATTGCTCGACCCCGCACGACCCACGGTCGGGGAAGCACTGCGGATCGTCGCACGGCGGCTGCCGGTGCTGGTCGCCGCGACGATGCTCATCAATATCGCGCTGGTCGGGGGGATCGCGCTGTTCATCGTGCCGGGCCTGTATGTCATCGGCCGCGCGGCCCTGGTCCTGCCGGTATTGGTCGGTGAACCAGAGCGGCGTTTCGGCGACGCGATCGGCCGTGCGATCGAACTGACGCGGGGACGGGTGATCCAGTTACTGTCGCTCTGGGCGCTGATCTTCGTCGGTGCCTATTTCGTGCAGACGCTGTTGCAGAGCCTCGCGCGGGTTGCGTCGGCGGGTGGCACCAATCCGTTCACCGCCGGGATCATCGCGGTCGCGACGTCGGCGGTGTCGATGGCGACCCTCATCGCCTACACGCTCACCCGCGCAGTCATCTACCGCCGGCTCGCCAGCAACGGATAATGGCTCCCGCAGTCGTCGGGCAGCACCCCGGCGACGCGCGGATCGGCAAAGGTTTCGATCGTGCGCTGATACGGCACGAAGCCCGACCGGCGATAAAAGGTGAGCGCCCCGGGATGGTCGAGCGTGCAGGTATGCACCCATACCCGCTGCACGTCCTTGCCCCACGCCATCGCCAGCGCATTCGCCATCAACCAGCGGCCATGGCCCTTGCCGGCCAGTTCGGGGATCAGCCCGACATAGGACAGCTCGCATTCGCCCGCATGGCGGAAATCGAGTTCGAGCATCCCGACCTCGATCCCTGCACGGTCGACCACGGCCCAGATGCGCACGGCATCGTCGTGGACGATCGCGGTCAGTCGGTCGTCGGCCATCACCAGCCGCGAAAACCACAGCCACGGCCCGCCGACCCGCCGGAACAGCGCGCGATATCGTTCGATCGCCGGTCGTTCCCATCGCACCAAGCGCAGTGGTGAGGCGGGCAGAGGGGCCGGGCGCGGGCGCTCCAGCATCTCCAGCGAGGTGACGATCGTCGCCACCTCGCCCGGCTTGACCGGGATCAGCCCCATGGCGTCAACTCCACGTCGCCAGCGGCGGCAGGCTCATCAGGATCGCATCGATATTGCCGCCGGTCTTCAGCCCGAACAGCGTGCCGCGATCATAGACGAGGTTGAATTCGGCATAGCGCCCGCGCCATTCCAGCTGCCGGGCCTTGTCGGCATCGTCGAACGGCATGTCCATGCGCCGCCGCACCAGCTGCGGATAGATCGACAGGAACGCATCCCCCACATCGCGGGTGAAGGCGAAATTGGCGTCCCAGTCGCTGCCGAGATGATCGTAGAAGATGCCGCCGACGCCGCGATGCACCCCGCGGTGCGGAATGTAGAAATAATCGTCGGCCCATTGCCTGAACCTCGGATAATGCGCCGGGTCGTGCGCGTCGCATGCCGCCTGCATCGCCGCGTGGAAATCGGCGGTGTCCTCCGCATACGGAATGGGCGGATTGAGGTCCGCGCCGCCGCCGAACCAGCGCTTCGTCGTGACCAGGAAGCGGGTGTTCATGTGCACCGCGGGCACATGTGGGTTGGCCATGTGCGCGACTAGGCTGATCCCCGTGGCGAAGAAGCGCGGGTCGTCGGCCGCGCCGTGGATCGACTTGGCGAACTCGCCCTCGAAGGTGCCGCCGACCGTCGACACGTTCACGCCGACCTTTTCGAACACGCGACCCTTCATCACCCCGCGCACCCCGCCACCGCCCGGCGCGCCCGACGGATCGATCCGGTCCCACGGGGTATAGGTGAAGCTGGCGTCCGACCCGGCGTCGCGCTCGATCGCCTCGAACGACGCGCAGATGCGGTCGCGCAGCGATTGAAACCAGGTGCGGGCGGATTGTTGCTGGGGGTCGAGCGGTTGCATGGCACGCGACTTAAGCCGGATTGCCGATTGCCGCAAAGCCCTCTGGCACGACTGCCTAGAAACCGGTGTCAATAAACCATCTCGACGCCATGGGCGAACCGCTTTACGAAGGGTTTGGCGCACCAAGGATCACCGGCACGGCGGAAAATATCGCTGATACCGGTTACCATCGGAGAGAATGATGTACGACCGCACCTATTACGCGACCCACCCGGACATGATGGAATGCGTGTCGAACGAGGAGCTGCGCGACCGCTATCTGATCGACGGGCTGTTCCGCGAGGGCGAGTGCGTGCTGAACTACACCCATGCCGACCGGTTCGTGATCGGCGGTGTGGCGGTGGGTGCTGCCCCGGTAAAGCTGCCGACGCAGACCGAGCCGAAGTCGGCGGAGGGGCATCCCTTCCTCGAACGCCGCGAGATGGCGGTGGTCAATGTCGGGTCGGCCGAGGGCACGGTGACCGTCGATGGCGAGGTGTTCACGCTTGGCAACAAGGACTGCGTGTACGTCACGATGGGCGCGCAGGACGTGGAATTCGCTGGCAACGGCGCGCGTTTCTACCTGGCTTCGTGCCCGGCGCATAAGGGCTTCCAGACCCGCAAGCTCGGCATTGCCGACGCCAACGCGCTGGAACGCGGCAGCCTCGAGGAATCGAACGAGCGGACGATCTTTCAGCTGGTGATCCCCGGCGTGTGCGACAGCGCGCAGCTGGTCATGGGCCTGACGGTGTTGAAGCCCGGCAGCGTGTGGAACACCATGCCGCCGCACATCCACGAACGCCGCAGCGAAATCTATTTCTACTTCGAACTGCCGACCGACAATGACAAGGTGTTCCATTACATGGGTGAGGGCGAAGCGATGCGCCACATCGTCATGGGCAACGAGGAAGCGGTGATTTCCCCGCCCTGGTCGGTGCACATGGGGTCGGGCACGCGGTCCTATGCCTTCATCTGGGCGATGGCGGGCGAGAATCAGGACTATACCGATATGCAGGTCCTCGACATCTGCCAGTTGGCGTGAGCGCCATGGCCAACCCCTTCGATCTGTCCGGCCGGGTCGCCGCCGTCACCGGCGCCAATACCGGTATCGGGCAGGCGATCGCGGTCGCGCTGGCCGCGGCGGGGGCCGATGTCGCGCTGATCGGGCGGACACCGGCGACCGACACCGCCGAACAGGTGCGCGCGCTTGGCCGGCGGGCGGCGATCGTGTCGGCCGACTTGTCGACCATCGCGCCCGTCGAGCGGGTCGTCGCCGAGACGCTGGCGGCTCTCGGGCGGCTAGACATCCTCGTCAACAATGCCGGGATCATCCGCCGCGCCGATGCGGTGGATTTTACCGAGGAGGACTGGGACGCGGTGGTCGACACCAACCTGAAGTCGGTGTTCTTCCTCTCGCAAGCCGCCGGGCGGCACATGATCGCTGAAGGGCACGGGCGGATCATCAACATCGCCTCGATGCTGACCTTCCAGGGCGGGGTGCGCGTGCCGAGCTATACTGCGTCCAAATCGGGGATCGGTGGCCTTACCAAGCTGCTGGCGAACGAATGGGCGAAGCACGGCGTGACCGTCAACGCGATCGCACCGGGCTATGTCGCCACCAACAACACCGCCGCGCTGCAGGCCGATCCGGTGCGCAATACCGCGATTCTGGACCGCATTCCGGCGGGGCGCTGGGGTGATCCGGGCGATCTGGGCGGGGCGGCGGTGTTCCTCGCCTCCGATGCCGCCGCCTATGTCCAGGGCCACATCCTGGCCGTCGATGGCGGGTGGTTGGCGCGATGATCCTGTGCTTCGGCGAAGTGCTGCTGCGGCTGACCGCACCGGGCCGCGAACTGCTGATGCAGACCGGGCGGTTCGACGTCCATGTCGGCGGCGCGGAGGCGAATGTCGCGGTCGGCCTCGCCAATCTTGGCCATGCGACCGCGATGGCGAGCGCCGTGCCCGACAACCCGCTCGGGCGCGGCGCGGTCGGTGCGCTACGGGCGCAGGGCGTCGACTGTTCGCGGGTCGCGGTGCGCGACGGGCGGATGGGCCTTTATTTCCTCAGCCCCGGCGCCGGGCTGCGCGCATCCGACATCGTGTACGACCGCGCCGGATCGAGCTTCGCGACGGCACCCAGCGATGCCTGGGACTGGGACGCGCTGCTCGCGGGCTGCACACGCCTGCACCTGTCCGGCATCACCCCGGCGCTGGGCGAGGAAACCGCAAGCGCCGCGATCGCCGCCGCCGAAGCGGCGCGGGCGCGCGGGCTGACCGTCTCGTTCGACGGCAATTACCGGGCCCGGCTGTGGGACGCATGGGACAGCGACCCGCGCGGCGTGCTGACCCGGCTGGTCGGGATGGCCGACCTGTTGTTCGGCAACCACCGCGACGTGTCGCTGCTGCTCGGCCGGGCGTTTTCGGGCGATGGCGAGGATCGTCGACGCGAGGCGGCGGAGGCAGCCTTTGCGGCGTTTCCGAACCTGAAACATATCGCCTCGACCGCCCGCCATGTCGACGATGCCGACCGCCACCGCCTGTCGGCGCGGATCGATACGCCCGCGGGCGCGGTGCAGACGCAGGAGGTGGCGATATCCGGCATCGTCGACCGGATCGGCGGCGGCGATGCCTTTGCCAGCGGCGTGCTGCACGCGCTGATGTCGGGGCGGGACGACGCGACGGCGGCGCAGTGGGGGCTGGCGGTCGCCGCGCTCAAACATTCGCTGCCCGGCGATTTCAGCCTGTTTCGTCAATCGGATATCGATGCATTCCTGTCCGGCGGGCTGGACGTTCGCCGCTGATCCTAGCATAGCGGGGCGGGGGAACGGCCGCGGGGGCGCCACGTTTCCGTGATCGATGCGAGGCGACGTGGAACAGGGCGGCGACACGGGCGGACAGGCGGCAAGCGACGACCGCCGGATCGCGCTGGAGATCGCCGGCACCGATGGCGGGACTGACCCGTTCGTCGCCGCCGTGCGTGCGACCCGCATGCCGATGATCATCACCGACCCGCGCCTGCCCGACAATCCGGTGGTGTTCGTCAACGATGCCTTTTGCCGCCTGACCGGCTATGCCCGCGATGCGATCATCGGGCGCAACTGCCGGTTCCTGCAGGGCGAGGATACCGACCCCGCGACCATCGCGCAGATTCGCGCGGCGGTGGCAGCGGTGGAATCGGTCGAGGTCGATATCCGGAACTATCGCGCCGACGGCACGGCGTTCTGGAACCGGCTGTTGCTGGCGCCGGTCCATGATGCGGATGGCAGGCTCGCCTATTTCTTCGCCAGCCAGCTCGACGTCACGCAGGAGCGCGCGCGGCTGGAGGGCCTGGAATCGACCAACGCCGCCCTGCTCGCCGAACTGGCCGGGCGCTTCCGCGAACAGGAGGAGCGCGAGCGCGAGATGCTGTTCGCGCTGGAGGCGGGGCGCTTCGGCACCTGGTCGTTCGATCGCGCGACGCGGGCACTCACCCTGTCGGCGATCTGCCGGACCAATTTCGGTTTCGATGCCGACTATCCGCCGTCGACTGCGGAAATCTCGGCGATCCTCCACCCCGACGACCGGGTGGCGGCCGTGACGGCGATCGAAGCCAGCTTCGCCGGGCAACCGCTGGAGATTGAGGTTCGCATCCGCCCCGCCGATGGCGAAATCCGCTGGATCGCCAGCCGGGGACAGCCGACGCTGAACGCCGAGGGGCAGGTTGTCCGCCTGACCGGCGTGTCGATCGACGTCACCGTGTACAAGCGGCTGGAGCGGATGCGCGCGGCGATGGCCGAGCTGAACGACGCGCTGCGCCTGCTCGACGATCCGGTCGACATGGGCGTGGAGGCGGCGCGGATCATCGGTGAGGCGCTGAGCGTCGACCGGGTGGGATACGGCGTGGTCGATCGCGCGACCGAAACCATCACCATCGAACGCGACTGGAACGCGCCCGGCGTGACCACCATCGCCGGGGTGCTGAACTTCCGCGACTATGGCAGCTATATCGACGACCTGAAGCGCGGCGAGACGGCGATCGTCGAGGATGCGCGCACCGACCCGCGCACCGCCGACACCGCCGCGCAGCTGGAATCGATCAACGCCCGCGCGTTCATCAACATGCCGCTGACCGAACTGGGTGGCCTTGCGGCGCTGATCTACACCAACCACGGCGAACCCCGTGTGTGGCGCGACGACGAGATCGCGTTCGTCCGCGAAGTCGCCGAACGCACCCGCGCCGCAACCGAACGCCGCCGGGCCGAGCGCGAGCTGGCGGCGCTGGCCGAATCGCTGGAGGAACAGGTCGTCGACCGGACCAAGGCGCTGGTGACGGCACAGGACGCGTTGCGCCAGAGCCAGAAGATGGAGGCGATCGGGCAGTTGACCGGCGGGGTCGCCCACGACTTCAACAACCTGTTGACCATTGTGCGCTCGTCGGTCGACCTGCTGCGCCAACCAACGCTCAGCGACGACCGGCGCGAGCGGTATCTGGCGGCGATCAGCGATACGGTTGATCGCGCGGCGAAGCTGACCGGGCAGTTGCTGGCCTTTGCCCGCCGATCCGCGTTGCAGCCGGAGGTGTTCGACGTCAACGAAGCGGTCGCGGCGCTGGGCGATATCGTTCGCACGCTGGCGGGCTCGCGGATCGAGGTGACGATCCGCCCCTGCGACACGCCCGTATTCGTCGATGCCGATCCGAACCAGTTCGATACCGCCATCGTCAACTTCGCCGCCAATGCCCGCGACGCGATGCAGGGGGAAGGGTGCCTGACGCTGTCGGTCGACCGGGTGGACGGCATCCCCGCCGGGGCCGGTGCCGCGCTACAGCCGGGGCCGTTCGTGGTCATCACCGTCGGCGATACCGGCAGCGGGATCGACGACGAAACGCTGATCCGCATCTTCGAACCGTTCTTCACGACCAAGGAACTGGGCAAGGGGACCGGGTTGGGGCTGAGCCAGGTGTTCGGCTTCGCCAAACAGTCGGGCGGGGAAGTGCGCGCGCGCAGCGTTCCCGGCAACACCGAATTCGCGCTGTATCTGCCGCAGGTCACCACCCCCGACCAGCGACCGGCATCGTTGCGAGAGGTCCCCGCATCACCGGCGGGCGAGGGGCTGCGCGTATTGGTGGTCGAGGATAATGTCGCGGTCGGCACCACCACGGCACAGGCATTGGAGGCGCAGGGGTTCGTGCCGATCCATGTCGTCGACGGACAGGCCGCACTGGCGCTGCTCGCCGAACGATCCGACGGCTTCGATATCGTATTTTCCGACGTGATGATGCCGGGGATCGATGGCGTCGAACTGGCGGCACGGGTCCGCGCGCGCTACCCGGCGCTGCCGGTATTGCTGACCAGCGGCTATAGCGACGTGATCGTCCGGCACGGCACCATGGGGTTCGAATTGCTGCACAAGCCCTATACCATCGGGCAGCTGATCGTCGCGTTGCGCCGGGTCGCCGGGCGTTGAGCGACCGGCCGGCCGCGCCCGCGCGCGGTTTCATACCCCTCTACACCCTCGCCTATTGCGGGCTGTTCGTCGCGTTCATGCCGTTCGTGTCGATCCTGCTGCAGGTGAAGGTCGCGGCGATCGATCCGGCGAACCGCGTCGCGCTGCTCGGCTGGGCGGTGCTGGGCGGGGCGGTGGTCGCCAGCGTGGCGAACATCGCCGCCGGCTGGTTGAGCGACGTGCATTGGCGGCGCAGCCACAGCCGGCGCCTGCCGATCGCCATCGGCCTGCTGCTGCTGGCGCTGGCCTTTGCCGCGATCCACCGGGCGGGGGATCGCACCGGGCTGCTGATCGCCATCGCCTTCTGGCAGGTCGCGCTGAACCTGATGTTTGCGCCGATGGTCGCGGTGATGGCCGACGAGGTGCCCGACGCGGTCAAGGGGCGGGTGTCGGGGCTGCTCGGCATATCGCATCCGATCGGCATGTTGTCCGCCGCCGCCGTCACCGCGCCGTTTTTCCCGACCGAGGGCGCGCGCTTCGCGGTCAATGTCGCGCTTGCGGCGGTGATGATCGTGCCGTTCCTGCTGCTGGGGCGCGAACGCGGGGCAGGGGGCGATAGCCGGCCCGCCGACACCGCCCCGGTCGCGGTGGTGCGCGGCGATCTGGTGCGGGCATGGATCGCGCGGCTGGCGATGCAGGTCGCGGGCAACGGGCTGACCGCCTATGCCTTTTTCCACTTTGCCGATCGCTGGCGCGGTACCGGCGATCCGGCGGGGCCGGTGGCGCAGGCGATGGCGATCGTCACCGCGGTCGTCGTGGTCGCGACGATCGTCGCCGGGCGCTGGTCCGACCGATTGGGCGGGCGCAAGCCGTTCCTGGGCGTTGCCACGCTGCTCGTCATCGCCGGGCTGATCGGCATGGCGACCGCCCCCGGCTTTGTCGGGGCGATCATCGGCTATGGTGTGGCGCAGACCGGGCTGTCGGTCTTCCTGGCGCTGCATTCGGCGCTGGCGATGCAGATGCTGCCGTCGCCCGCGACGCGCGGGCGCGACCTTGCCGTGCTCAACCTTACCAACACGCTGCCGGCCTGCGTCCCGCCATTGCTCGCCGCGCTGGTGCCGGCCGGTGCCGGACTGGGCGCGGTGTTCGTCACGCTGGCGCTGGTCGCGGCGGTGGGCGGAGCGACGGCGCTGGCGATCCGTTCGGAGCGCTGACCCGCTTCGTGCGTTGCCCGGTTAGTGTAATACCGGGAGTGCCTGATGATCCGTCTGTTCCATGTCAGCGACGTGCATTTCGGCGCGGAGGACAAGGCGGCGATCGCGTGGTTCGGCGAAGCGGTGCGCCGGGAACAGCCCGATGCGATCATCATGACCGGCGACCTGACCATGCGCGCGCGCACCGCCGAGTTCGAGGCGGCGGCGGAATGGCTGGAGAGCCTGGGCCGCCCGGTCACGGTCGAGGTCGGCAACCACGATTTGCCGCTCTACAATCTGTTCGCGCGCTTCGTGCGGCCGTACAAGCGGTACAAGCGGCTGGAGCGGATGATCGAACGGCCGCTGGAGATCGATGGCGTGGCGATCGTCCCGCTGAAGACCACGGCGCGGTTCCAGTTCCGCTGGGACTGGTCGAAGGGCTATGTCGGCGACAAGGCGCTGGCGCGGACGCTCAAGCTGATCCGCCGCGTGCCGAAGGGGGACCTGATCTTCATCGCCGCGCACCATCCGCTGATCGACGTCGGCACGAAATCGAGTGGGGAGACATGCGGCGGCGCGGTCGCACTCGACGCGGTAAAGGCGGCGGGTGCCGATGCCGTCCTGTCGGGCCATGTCCACGACCCGTTCGACATTCCCTATGGCACCGCCGGCGGACAGTTGCGGATGGTCGGTGCCGGCACGCTGTCGACCCGCACCCGCGATGATCCGCCGTCGTTCAACGAAATCCGGATCGAAGGCGGCCAGTTCGAAACGATCGCGCGGAAGATGGGGGCGGAGGATGCGCCGGTGACGGCATTGGAGCCAACATCCTACGCTTCGTCACCCCGGACTTGATCCGGGGTCCCGCTTCTTCCGCGTACCTGGGAGCAGGGTATCCTGGAACTCGCCCGTTCGTCCTGAGTAGCCGCTGAGCTTGTCGAAGGGGCGTATCGAAGGACCGCCACAGGTGCTTCGATACGGGTCTTCGGCTGCACTCAGCCCCTACTCAGCACGAACGGGACGGTTTCAGGGTAACAGGCACCGATAGCGGGACCCCGGATCAAGTCCGGGGTGACGAAAGGCGAAGGAGAAAAGCGCCTACGACAGACGCTGCCCGATCAACGTCCCCTTGGTTCCGCGATTGACCAGTTCGAAGCGGAAGTTCGGCCACCGCTTGCGCCAGCGCTGCGCCACGACGCGCTCGCCCGGCCGCGCACCGTCGTCGAGCATGACCACGCCCCCGACCGGCAGCCGGTCGAACAGCGTCTCCGCCGCGCCGCGGACATAGGGGTGGATGGTCCATGGCGGCCCGTCGATCAGCAGCAGGTCGACCTGATCGGGCAGCGCGTCGATATCATACCACACGCCCGGCCAGTCGCCGGGCGACGCAACCAGCGGTGCCGCGCGCAGATCGGCGGCGATGCCGTGTTCGGCCAGCCATTCGCGGGTCGCATCGACGAAGCCGGCATGCTGGTCGAAACTGATGAGTTGTCCGCCGCCATGCTTGGCCAGCGCCGCGCCGGTCACCAGGCTCGACGCGCCGGTGCCCAGTTCGACGACGGTCTGCGGGCGGCTGGCGGCGATGCGGTCGACGATCAGCGACAGATAGCCGGTGTCCGCCTTCCAGCTGCCAAGGTTCGGCAGGGCATCGGGCGCAAGGCCCAGGTCCGCCATCAACCGCGCCTTGTCCGCCTTCTTGCCCCCCGACAGGCTGCGCAGCAGCCACGGCCACTGGATCGCGCCGAACGCGATGGTGAACAGCTTGTCCGACAGGCTGCGGCGCAGTTCGTCCGGCCACAGGTCGGAATCGGCAAGCGGCAGCAGCGAAGTCTTGGCACGCGAGGTCATGGCGTCTCTTGGGTTGTTCCGCCAGCGCGCGGACGGCCTCTCGCTATACGGTTACGGCCCAAACGAAAAGGGCGGCCCGACACCGAACCGCCCCAAATCGACCGCGACTGGCCGCAAACGGGAACTTTTTCGGCTCCCGCGCGTGCCAGGAACGATTAGCGCTTCGAGAACTGGAAGCTGCGGCGGGCCTTCGCCTTGCCGTACTTCTTACGCTCGACGGCGCGGCTGTCGCGGGTCAGGAACCCGGCGGCCTTGACCGGCGCACGCAGGACCGGCTCGTAGCGGGTCAGCGCCTGGCTGATGCCATGCTTGACCGCGCCGGCCTGACCCGACAGGCCACCGCCCTTGACGGTGCAGATCACGTCATACGCACCGGTGCGGTCGGCAACGCCGAACGGCTGGTTGATGACGAGACGCAGCGTCGGACGTGCGAAATACACTTCCTGGTCACGACCGTTGATCGTGATCTTCCCCGAACCTGGCTTCAGCCAGACGCGCGCAACGGCGTCCTTGCGGCGGCCGGTGGCATAGGCGCGACCATACTGGTCGATTTCCTGCGCGCGCAGCGGCATGGTCGGGCGCGGTGCTTCGACCGGAGCGGCGGGCGCTTCGGCGCCGTCGGCCTGCGGAGCCGAAGCCTGCGGCGCGGCATCGGCCGGCGCCTGCTGACCGGTCAGGTTCGCGAGGTCGGAAAGGGACTGGCGGTTGTCGGACATTATGCGCCCACCTTGTTCTTGCGGTTCATGCTCGCGATGTCGAGAACCTGCGGGTTCTGCGCTTCATGCGGATGCTCGGCACCCTTGAAGATGCGCAGGTTGCGCATCTGCTCGCGACCCAGCGGCCCGCGCGGGATCATCCGCTCGACGGCCTTTTCCAGGACGCGCTCGGGGAAACGACCTTCGAGGACCTTCTCGGCGGTGACCGCCTTGATGCCGCCGGCATAGCCGGTGTGCTTGTAATAGGTCTTCGTCTTCGCCTTGTTCGAGGTGAAGCGGATCTTGTCGGCATTGATGACGACGACGTTGTCACCGCAATCGACGTGCGGGGTGAACGACGTCTTGTGCTTGCCGCGCAGCACGTTGGCGATGATCGACGCAGCGCGACCGACCACCAGGCCGTCGGCATCGACGATATGCCACTTCTTCTCCACCTCGTGCGGCTTAACCGACTTGGTGGTCTTCATGAGCGCCTTCATGGGCGTTTGACCTTTCGGAAGTTTAACGCGTCCACCCCGAACCGGAGCGGTGCGAACGCCGGGCAAATGCCTAAGGACCGGCGGAAAGTCAAGCAAAGTGCGGCTTTGCTGACGGGTATCATGATACCTTATGGCGTTCGCTGGCTTATCCGCGTGGTGGCGGTGGAGGTGGCCGACCCGCTTTCGATGCGCACGACGGTCTGCTGGGTCAGGACCATGGCCGTGCGCGCATCGACGCGGCGCAGGATCGTGCTGGTGCGCCGGCCGCTGGCCTGTCCGCCGCGCGCCACGATATCGCCCGACAGGCGCTGTTCCTCGACCAGCGCGTTGCCCTCGGCATGGATGCGTTCGGTGCCGGTCACGTCCGATCCGCCGTCGAACGGCGGCGTTCCCCGCTGGCGGATATCACGCTGCGGGATGACGCCGCGGCGGACGACGTCGGGGGCGAGCAGGGTCGACAGCATCGACCCGAGCATCGCGACCTGCTGCCGCTCGGGCAGCAGCCGTAACGGGGCCGTCAGCTTCTGCAGCATTGCCGCCCGCGCCGGATCGGTGCCGCCCTGTGCGGTCACGGCATCGATCAGTTTCGCCCACAGCGCCGCGCGGTCGACCACCCCGACCACCTCGCCACGATCCGATAGCTGGTAGGTGATCGGCTGCCCGCGCAGCCCGGCAAAGGCACGCTCGAACATCGCGCCGGGGCCATTGGACAGGCCGCCCGCGACCGAATCGATGGTCAGCTCGGCGGTCAGGCCATCGGGGGTGCGGTGAAACCGGACGGTGCGATCAATAGCGTAGCGGCGGACCACGCCCGCTTCGTCGCGTTCCTGTTCGATGTGGTAGCGATAGGCGGTGTCGAGCGCCGGCGCGAAGCCGGTCGCCGCCGCCGCTTCGACGGCTGGCGCGGGCGGGAGGAGCGGCATCAGCGTCGGCCGGTGGCGTGCGCGCCCCAGGTCGCCGCGATCACCAGCAGTGCACCGACCAGCTGGTGCAGCGCCGCCACCTCGATCCGCACGCCGCTCATCACCGTGCTGATGCCGAGCAGGATCTGCACGCCGAAGGTGATGTGGATCGCGCGGGCGACCTTGGGGTGGCCGGCACGCTTGGCGGCGCGGGCGAGCAGGATCAGCGCCCCGACCGCGACCCATGCCCACCAGCGATGGATGAAGTGGACGACATAGGGGTCGTTGACGATCGCATCGAGCGGCGCGCGCAGCGACCATTCGTCGGCGGGGAAGAAGTGCCCGTTCATCAGCGGCCACTGATCGGTCACCAGCCCGGCGTTCAGCCCGGCGACCCATGCACCGAACAGCAGCTGGACGAACAGCACCACCAACGCCACCGCGCCGATCGCAGTCATCCGCGCCGGGCGGGCATAGCGATCCGCCGCCAGCTCACGCAGGTCGAGCGCGGTCCACACCGTGCCGGCGAGGATCAGCAACGCATTCAACAGGTGCACCGACAGGCGGATGTGCGACACATCGGTCCTGACCGACAGGCCCGACGCCACCATCCACCAGCCGATCGCCCCCTGCAATCCGCCCAGCGCCAGCACCGCCAGCAGCCGCCCCTTATATCCGGTCGGGATCGCACCCCGGACCCAGAACCACGCAAGCGGCACGGCAAAGGCGACGCCGACCAGCCGCGCGAGCAGCCGGTGGAAATATTCCCAGAAGAAGATGCCCTTGAACTGCGCCAGCGTCATGCCCTGGTTCAGCAGCTGATATTCGGGGATTTTCCGGTAGTTGGCGAACTCCGCCTCCCATTGCGCGGCGTTCAACGGGGGGAGCGTGCCCGACAGCGGCTTCCATTCGGTGATCGACAGCCCGGATTCGGTCAGCCGGGTGATCCCGCCGACCACCACCATCGCGACGACCAGCGCCGCGACCCACCAGAGCCAGCGGGCGACAGCGCCGGGACGGGCGCGCGAAGGAAGGGGCGGGGCGAGCATCGCCGGTGTCTAGCGCGGCGGCGGCGGCCAAGAAAGAGGGTGCATGTGGCTTTACCGCCGGCCGCACGCCTGTACGATGGTGCAATGCGAAATGCGTTTCCGTGACGATCGAGGCCCTGGTCGCCCGCTATGGGCTGGGTGCGCTGCTGCTGGGCGCGGGAATCGAGGGCGAGACGGTCGTGGTCCTGGGCGGGATCATGGTCCAGCGCGGGGCGCTGCCCTATGTCGGCGCGATCCTTGCCGCCGCGATCGGTTCGTTCATCGCCGACCAGTTGTTCTTCGCGGCCGGGCGGCGGTTTCGCGACCATCCGCGTGTCCGGCGCTGGAGCGCCAAGCCGGCCTCCGCCCGCGCGCTCGCCGCGTTCGAGCGGCGCCCGACGCTGTTCGTCTTCGCCTTTCGCTTTCTGTACGGCCTGCGCACGGTCAGCCCGGTTGCGATCGGCACCACGCGGCTGCCGCTGGCGCGGTTCGTGGTGCTGAACGGTGCGGCGGCGTTGCTGTGGGCGACGATCTTCGTGTCGATCGGCTATTGGTTCGGGCACGGCCTGAGCGACGTGATCGGCCGCTGGCTGCCGTCGTGGCAGGTGCTGGCGGGCGGGGCGGCAGTGCTTGCGGTGCTGGGCGGCGTTACGTGGTGGGTAAAGCGGCGAACCTAGCGCGTCCCCGGCTCGCGGAGGCGCTTACTCTCCCTTGCGGCCCAGCTTCTCGACCCGCGCGATCACCTCTTCGCACACCGCCGGCGACACGAACTTGGCGATCGATCCGCCATACATCGCGATTTCCTTGACCAGCCGCGACGCGATCGGTTGCAGCGAGACGTCGGCCATCAGGAAGACCGTTTCGATCCGGTCGTTCAGCTGCTGGTTCATGCCCGCCATCTGGTATTCATATTCGAAATCGGCCACCGCGCGCAGGCCGCGCACGATGACGCTCGCCCCCTGCCGCTCGGCAAAAGTCATCAGCAGCGCGTCGAACGCAACGACCTGAATATCCCCCACGACATCCACCACCTCGCGTTCGACCATTGCCAGCCGCTCGTCGAGCGTGAACATCGGCGATTTGGACGGATTGGTCGTGACCCCGATCACCAGCCGGTCGACCAGCTTCGCGCCGCGCCGGATGATATCCATATGCCCGCGCGTGATCGGATCGAACGTGCCGGGATAGACGCCGATCCTCACCGGTCGCGCTCCAGCACGTAACGGGCGATGGCGCGCAGCAGGTCGGCTTCGGGGCCAAAGTCGCGCAGATGCTCGATCGACTGGTCGACCAGCAACCGCGCCTGTTCGCGCGCACGGTCGAGGCCGAGCAGCGAGAGGAAGGTTTCCTTGCCCGCCTCGCCGTCCTTGCGCAGCGCCTTGCCGACCGCCGCCTCGTCGCCCTCGACGTCCAGGATGTCGTCGGCGATCTGGAAGGCAAGGCCGATGTCGCGGGCATAGCCGCGGAGCGAGGTGCGCTGGTCGGCGGGAATGCGGCCGAGGATCGCGCCGGCCTCGACCGAGCAGGCGATCAGCGCGCCGGTCTTCATCGCCTGCAACCGGGTAACGGTATTCAGGTCGAAGCTGGTGCCCTCCGCCTCAAGGTCCATCGCCTGTCCGCCCGCCATGCCCGACGGACCGGAGGCGTGCGCCAGGTCGGCAATCAGCTCGATGCGGACATGCGGGTCGGGATGGGTCGCTTCATGCGCCAGGATTTCGAACGCCAGCGCGTGGAGACAGTCACCCGCCAGGATCGCGGTCGCTTCGTCGAATGCTTTGTGCACCGTGGGCTTGCCGCGCCGCATGTCGTCATCGTCCATCGCGGGCAGGTCGTCATGGACCAGGCTGTAGACATGGATGCATTCGATCGCGAGCGAGGCACGGGCGGCGCGCACCCGTTCGACATTGAACAGCCGGGCGGTGGCGAACACCAGCAACGGGCGCAGGCGCTTGCCCCCGCCGATCGCGGCATGGCGCATCGCGCGGTACAGGTTCGCACGCGGATCGCCGGGAACGGGCAGCAGCGCGTCGAACTGGCGATCCATCTCCGCCGAGATTTCGCGAAGGGCGGCGTTCAGCGACACCGGCGGCGCGACGGTCGCCATTATTGGGCGTCGAACGGCTGGGTGGAGGCGCGCCCTTCGGCATCAACCCGGATCGCCTCGATCCGGGCCTGCGCCGCATCGAGCCGCGCGGCACATTGCGCGCGCAGCAGGTCACCGCGGGCATAGAGGTCGATCGCGGTCTGGAGGTCTTCCTGACCCGTTTCCAGCCGGCTGACGATGGTTTCGAGCTCGCGCAGCGCGTCTTCGAAGGACAGGGTGGAAACATCGCGTTCGTCGGACATGGGCGATGCTATGGGGCAGGGGAGGTCGGGTTGGCAACCGGGGTGTGCGGGGTTCGAAGCAAATCGGCCCTGACCGCCGTCACGTGCGTTTCAATCGTCAGAATACCTTGGTTCAGATTTGATGGCCGGTAATCCGTATCCCGTGTCGTGTCCGGCTGAGCGGCAGCTGCTTACCCGTCGCTTCCAACGCAGACCATGCAGCGTCAAGATCCTGGGTCTCACGCGTTGCCGGGATTTCCCGAGACGCAGCGGTAAGGAAAATGGAAGGCACTTCGATCCACTCGATCCCGACCAGCGGGAAAGGTCCAAATTCGAAACTGTCTACAAAGGCGTGGGGCGCATCGAGCCATGGCAAGCCCATGGGTTTCGCGTGGTCGTTCCCGATGAACTTGACGTCGATCCGCGACAGCGCCGGACGCACATTTGCCAATGCCTCGAAAACTGCACGCCACTTGCTGTTAGACATCAGCGATGCGGTATAATCGCGTCGTGCGGCTTTCCGATCGCTACGGAGTTCTTCGGAAAGATCATTGGTCATCGACGGCGAATTCTACATCGTTTCAAGCTGGTCGCAACTTGGTGTTCGGCGCTGCTTGAGGCTGTGGCGAGGCTCGATCGAGATACGCTTTGATCGCATTCCACGCCGGCTGCTTCGCCGCCGCGCCGACCGTGTGCAGCGGGCTGCTCGACGGCAGGGCCAGCGTCTCGATCCCGTGCACCAGCGTTCGCCCCGCCTTCGCCGCCGTGCCGCCATTGAACGCCACCAACTGTAACGTGGGCAATGTCGCGATCAGCGCCGCCACGTCGTTGGCGGTCGCATCGCGGATCGCCGCGTCACTACTGCCGGGGCGGGTGGCGCTTTGCACCACGTCCCACAGGCCGATACCCGCAGCCTGGAGCGCCAACAGCCGGTCGTGATAGTCCAGCGCGGGCAGGTCGACCCCGACCACCGGCGACAGCAATCGCCAGAACTGGTTCTGCGGATGGGCGTAGTACCGCCCTGCCGCCAGCGAGGCATCGCCCGGCAGGCTGCCGAGGATCAGCACCCGTGTCGACAGGTCGACAACCGGCGGAAACGACGCCTTGCGGGTCACACCGCCTGGCCCGCCGCCCAGCCGCTCGACCATGCCCATTGGAAGTTATAGCCGCCGAGCCACCCGGTGACGTCAACCGCCTCGCCGATGACGTGCAGGCCGGGCAGGTGCTTGGCCGCCATCGTCTTCTGGTTGAGGCCATCGGTCGCGACGCCGCCGACGGTGACTTCCGCCTTGACGAAACCTTCGGTGCCGTTGGGATGAAACTGCCAGCCGCTCAGCCGTTGTTCGATCGCCGCCAAGATGGCGTCGCGTTGGTTGCCCAATTCGCCGGGACAGTCGAACTTGACCGCCAGCGCCTCGGCCAGCCGGTCGGGCAGTGCCGATCCCAGCGCGGTGCGCAGGCCGACGCGGGGTCGTGTGCGCTTCAGTTCGGTCAGCCAGCCGGGCGCGCGGTCGGGCACGAAATCGATCGTCACCGGCTCGCGGTGCCGCCAATAGGACGAGGCCTGCAGGATCGCCGGTCCCGACAGGCCGCGATGGGTGAACAGCGCCGCCTCGCGAAACGTCGCCTTGCCCGCACCCGCCACGACCTCGGTCGCGACGCCCGACAATTCGCGGAACAGCGCGTCGTCGGGCGGCAGGGTCAGGGGCACCAGCGCCGGGCGCGGCTCGACCAGTTTCAGCCCGAACCGCTTGGCAAGGTCATAGGCGAAGCCGGTCGCACCGAGCTTCGGGATCGATGGCCCGCCGGTCGCGATCACCAGCGACGGCGCGGTCAGGATGCGGTCGCCATGGACGACGGTGAACAGGCCATCGGCATGGGTGACGTCGCGGATCGGCTGGCCCAGCGCGATCTCCGCCCCCGCCGCCTCGTCCAGCAGCATCGCCACGATCTGCCGCGCTGATCCGTCGCAGAACAGCTGGCCGAGCGTCTTTTCATGCCACGCGATGCCATGGCTATCGACCAGTGCGATGAAATCCTGCGCGGTGTAACGCCCCAGCGCCGAGCGGGCGAAATGCGGGTTGGCCGAGACATAGCGGTCCCAGCTCGCCCCGACATTGGTGAAGTTGCAGCGTCCGCCGCCGGAAATGACGATCTTGCGCCCCGGTTCGGGCGCGTGATCGACCACGACCACGCGCTTGCCGCGCCGGGCGGCGATCCCGGCGCAGAACAACCCGGCGCCGCCCGCGCCGAGGATGATGACATCATGTTGGGCCATCCGCCGCCCTTCGCACGGGTGAGGGGCGGCGGAAAGGGGTCAGCCGCGCACCACCAGCTTCACCAGCTGCCCCGGCACCAGCCGCGCATCGCCTTCCATCCCGTTCAGTGTCAGGAACCGGTCCCGCTGGAAATCGGAGTAGGCCATCTGGCGGGCGAGCGAGTCGATCGTATCGCCAGCCTTCACCGTGACGATGCGGATGCGCTTGCCGGTAATCGCATTCGCTTCGGATTGCGTCAGCGTGCCGAAGCTGTCGAGCATTGGTTCGAACGGCCCGATACCGCGCCCGGCAGGCGTGACGATCTGGAAATAATAGGTCGCCGAGGGGTAGCGATAGGCGACGATGGTGACGTCGACCGCCTGGTTGTTGGCATTGGCGCGCACCGTCGCGATCGCGGCGTCGGTGCCGTTGATCCGCGTCGTCTGCGGCTCGGGCGCGTTCTGTGCGCCGAGTGCCGCCAGCCGCTGTCGCACGACGCTGGCCGGGTCGCCCGCCGGTCCCATGCGGAACTCGGCCTGTCCGCCTTGCCCGGCGATCGTCACCGCGTCGGTGCCGTTCTGCAACGCATAACCGCTGGGCGCGGTGAAGCGGACGCGCAGGCCGGGATGCTTGAAGGTCGACCCCTCGATGACCCCCTGCGCGGGATCGTCATCATAGCGCAGCCCGTCGAGCATCCGCAGATAGGTGGTGTCCTGCACCGGCTGGGTCGTGGCACCGCCGGCCTGCTGCGCCAGCGCCCGCGCGCGCTTTACCCGGTCGGCACCATTGGGGTGGGTGCTCATCCAGGTCGGCACGGCATTGCCGCCGCGCCCGCTGGTCTGCGCGGCCAGTGACTGCGCATCGTTCAGCTGGACCAGCGCGTCGGCCATCCCCGACGGCGCATAGCCGGCGGCGGTGGCATAGCGTACGCCGAACTGGTCGGCCTGATATTCCTGGTTGCGGCTGTACGACAGGGTGTAGAGTTGCGATCCCGCCCCGGCGATCCGCCCGACCAGATCGCTGCCGGTCACCGCGCCGAGCAGTGCTGCGCCGATCGACCCGATGCTCGAGCGGGTGTTGCGCGAATTGCTGTGCCGTGCGGCGACGTGGCCGACCTCATGCCCCATCACCGCCGCCAGCTCCGCCTCGCTGTTCATCAGCGCCAGCAGCTGCCGGGTGATGTAGACATAGCCGCCGGGGATGGCGAAGGCGTTCTCGACCGGCGAATTGAGCAGCGCGACGGTAAAATCGCCGCTGGCATTCGACAGGCCGGATTGAAGCGCGACCTTCTTGCCGACCCGCTCGACATAGGCCGACTGCGGCCCCGAATATTTGCCGCCATATTGCGCCAGCAACTGCGGGTTGGCCTGCGCGCCCTGGCTGCGGTCGCTTTGCGAAATGGCGCGCGTCTGGGCATGGGCCGGCGCGGCGATCGTCGCGGCGGTCAGCATCGCGGCGGTCCAAAGGCGTGTCGTCATCGTGGTGCGTCCCCGTTTTCCTCGGTCGGAATACGTTGCGATACGACAACGGTTCCGTCGTTTAGCTGAACAACTCGCCCTGCGCCCCGGCCGGCGGGCGGGACAGGTCGCAGCGCAGCCGGGGATGGCCACCGTTCAGCCCATGTCGACGACAGGCGATGGCAAAGCGGGTGGCGAGCAGCTGTCCCCACACGCCTTGCCCCCGCATCCGCGAATGAAACGCCGGATCGTTGTCGCGCCCGCCGCGCAGCGACTGGATGATCGCCATCACCTTTCCCGCGCGATCAGGGAAATGCGCCTCCAGCCACGCGCGAAACAGCGGGGCGACTTCATGGGGCAGGCGCACCGGCAGGAAATAGGCACCCTGCGCCCCGGCCGCCGCCGCCCGTTCGAGCAGCCGTTCGACCTCATGGTCGGTGATCGCCGGGATTACCGGAGAGATCGACACGAACACCGGCACCCCTGCTGCCGCCAGCCGCGCCACCGCCGCCAGCCGCTTTTCGGGATGCGGCGCGCGCGGCTCCAGCGTGCGGGCGATCATCGGATCGAGCGACGTGACCGACAGCGTGACGCTGACCAGCCCCTTTGCCGCCATCGGCACCAGCAGGTCGAGGTCGCGCACCACCCGGTCGGACTTGGTGGTGATGGTCAACGGATGGTTCGTCTCCGCCAGCACCGCGATGCACTCCCGCGTGATCCGCCAGTCACGTTCGATCGGTTGATAGGGATCGGTGTTCGTCCCCATCGCGACCGGCTGTGCGACATAGCCGGGCCTGGCCAGTTCGGCCCGCAGCAGGGCAGCGGCGTCGGGCTTGGCGAACAGCTTCGTCTCGAAATCCAGTCCCGGCGACAGGTCGTGATAGGCATGGGTCGGCCGCGCGAAGCAATAGATGCAGCCATGTTCGCAGCCGCGATAGGGGTTGATGCTCCGGTCGAACGGGATGTCGGGCGAACGGTTGCGCGACAGGATCGTGCGTGGCCGTTCGATCGCGACGGTGGTGCGCAAGATCGGCTCGGCGCCATCGACCGTTACCCGCCAGTCGAGCCAGTCGCCGTCCGATTCCTGCATCGGCAGCGCGAACCGGGTGCTGGTCGCGTTGATGGTTGCGCCACGGGCTGGACGAGCGGACATTGCATCAGCGTATCGAACTGGCTAGAACGAAGCAAGAACATGAAGGGGTGCGATATGGCGCGGCTGAATTATCTCGAGCTTCCGGTTACGGCGACCGAACCTGCCAAGGCATTCTATACGGCGGTAATGGGCTGGCAGTTCGCCGATTACGGCCCGGACTATGCCGCAACGACCAGCGGCGATACCGATCTGGGGCTGGATGCCGACACGTCGCTCACGACGCTGCTGCCGGTGATCGAGGTCGACGATCTGGAGGCGACGCTGGCCGCCGTCGAGGCGGCGGGCGGGGTGGTGGTCCAGCCGATCTTCGCGTTTCCCGGTGGCCGGCGCTTCCATTTCCGCGATCCCGACGGGCATGTACTGGCGGCGATGGTCGCGGAATGACCTTGTCGGTTGCCCCGCTCCGGCGATAGGTTCCGGGCGGGGTAGCAAGGGGGAGGTTCGATGATCGGAACGTTGATGGGGGCGGCGGCGGCACTGGCTGCGCCCGACGGGGCGGTGCTCGACTTGCGCCAGCCCGGCAATGTCGTCACCGGGTTGCAGGCGGCGGGCTACAAGGCCGAATTGAAGATCAACAAGGCAGGCGAGCCGTACATCCTGAGCGCGACCAACGGCGAATCGTTCACCGTGGAATTCTATGGTTGTGAGGGACTGAAGAGCTGCAACTCGTTCCAGTTCGCGTCATGGTACAAGAAGGAACCGATCTTCACCGCCGCCGTCGCCAATGAATGGAATGCGACGAAGCGTTTCCTGAAAGTCGCGGTCGACGAGGATGGCGACATGCGCGAGTTTCTGGACGTGAGCGCAGTCGGCGGCATGACCCAGGCGTCGTTCACCGATCTGGTCGGCTGGTACACCGAGATGGACGGAAGTTTCGGCAATTTCCTGAAGGAAAAGCGCAACGCAGCCAAGGCGAAGCCGGCGAAATAGCGGTAGCGGGCAGGGGGCAGTACGCGACGCCTCCGGCGCTCCCGCTGCCTATCGCTCCAGCAACCGCGGCATCAGTTCGACGAAGTTGCAGGGGCGGTGGCGAATGTCGAGCTGTTCGCGCAGGATGCCGTCCCACCCGTCCTTCACCGCCCCGGTCGATCCGGGCAGCGCAAAGATATAGGTGCCGCGCGCGACACAGGCGGTAGCGCGCGACTGGATGGTGGAGGTGCCGATCTTGGCATAGCTTTGCCAGCGGAACAGTTCGCCGAAACCGGGGATCAGCTTGCTTGCGACGCGTTCGACCGCTTCGGGGGTCACGTCGCGGCCGGTGACGCCGGTGCCGCCGGTGGTGATGACGCAATCGATGCCGTCATCGTCGATCCAGCCGTGCAGCCGCGCGACGATGACGTCGATATCGTCGATCACGATCGCCCGGTCGGCCAGGATATGGCCGGCATTCTCCAGCCGGGCGACCAGCGTGTCGCCGGAGCGATCCTCCGCCAGCCCGCGCGTGTCGGATACCGTCAGCACCGCGACCCGGACCGGCACGAACGGCCGGCTGTCGTCAATTGGCATCGGCCACCCGCGTCTGCGCGCCGTTCACACGGACGGCGGCGGCACCGGGCAGCCCCGGAAATTTCGGCCACATCCCCTGCGCCAGCGCGGCGCGGCTGGCCGACGGTTTGCCCGCCTGCTTTTCATACATCCAATAGTTGCGCAGCACGGTCATCACATAGCCGCGCGTTTCCCAGTACGGGATCGATTCGATGTAGAGCAGCGGATCGCCGCCGTCCTTCAGCTGCACGTTCCACGCCTCGACCGGGGTCGGGCCGGCATTATAGGCGGCGATAACCTTGGGCAGCAGGCCGCCGGTGAACGGCCGGTCGCGCAGCTGCTCCAGATAGCTCTGCCCGACCGCCATGTTCACCTGCGGCCGCGACAGCGCCGATTTTTCGAGGCTGAGGCCGTGCGCGCGCGCATAATCGGTCAGCGCACCGGGGCGGATCTGCATCAGCCCGGTCGCGCCCGCCGGGCTGACCACGCCCGCATCGAAGCGTGATTCCTGCAACGTGTGGGCGAACACCAGCGCCTTGTCGACGCGCCAGCCGCCATCGGGGGTCCAGTCGGGCGCGGGATAGCGCGCTTCGGCCAGCGGCCGTGCGCCCTGCGGCCCGTTATGCGACAGCCACAGCTGCGTCGCGGGCAGGTTCAGGGATCCGCACAGCCGGGTCAGCGCGGCATAATCCCCCGCGCCGCCGATCCGCGCCTGATAGCGCAGCAGCTTGTCGGCCAGCGCAACTTCGCCGATTTCGGTGAGCGCGGCGGCGACCTTCACGTTCGACCGCCGCTCCAGCGCGCGCCAATCCTCGGTCACCGGCGCGCGGGCGCCGGCATCGGCTCCTTCGATCAGCCCCAGTGCCTGCCGCGCGAGCAGCCCGTAATAGGTTTCGCCATATTGCGCGGCGGTCTGCAGCCGCGCCTGGACCAGATCGGGGCGGCCGCAGGCGATGTCGGCACGGGTCGCCCAATACAGCCCCGCCGAGCGCAATTCGGTGTCGCCGGCCCGCTGCGAAACACTGGCGAAGGCGGCCTGCGCCCCGGCGCAATCCTGCTGGCGCCACGCGGCAAGGCCCTGCGTCCAGTCGGCCTGTGCGGTCCAGTCGCCCTGGCCCTGCTGCGCGACGGCGGCGAGGCGGCGGGCATTGGCATCGTCGCCCGCCACGAAATAGATCCACGCGACCCGCCCGCGCATCTCGGTCAGCGCTTCGGGCGTCAGGTCGGCGGCGCGGGTCGCGATCAGCGCTTCGGCGGCGGCACCGTCATCGGCCTTTACATAGGGCTTCATCGCGTCGAGCAGCTGCGCGGCGGCGGCATCGCTGCGCGCGGCCTTGGCCCGGACGCGCACCGGCGCGGCATCGAACCATACCAGCCGCTGCGGTGTCGGCAGTTCGGGGACGGCATCCGCCCCGCGCGTCTTGGCGAGCCGGGCAAGGTCGGGAGCGTGGGGCAGGTCGGGCGCTTCGTTCAGCAGCGCCAGCAGCTGTGGCAGCTCGACCTTAGGCGACCCCTTGGCGGTATAGAGTTCGGCGCGGGCAACGGCGTGGAGCGGCCCCGGCTTCATCGCGTCGAGCCGCAGTTGCGCATCAGCCCAGCGCTGCCCACGGATCGCGGCAAATACCTGGGTATAGGCGTCGCGATCCTCGGGCGACAATTGCGGGGGGATGCGCGCTTCGGCGACGGAGATGGCCGTGCCGTGCGTCGGCGAATCATCGGCATGGGCAATGGTGGGAAGGGCGGGCAATAGCAGCGCCGCGAACACGAGTGGGTTGAGTTTCACGCGGTCGATTCCCTGATAAGCAACTGCAGGTGCCGCCATGTTTCCGCTTTGGCCAAAGGCCGCTCCAACAGGAAGCGCGGGTGGAACGTGGCGATCGTGGGACAGGCTATGCCGCCGTGGTTAAGAGTGCGTAAACCACCGCGCTGCCCCTCGGGGCCGAGCAGAGCGCGGCACGGTTCCGCGCCGAACAACAGCAATTTGCGCGGCGCGACCAGCGTGACCAGGCGGCGGGCCAGCGCCTCCAGCGGTTCCTGCGCATCGGCGGGCAGGCGACCGGTCAGCGGGCGGGCATGGGCGACGCCGGCGATGACGACGCTCTCGCGCACCTCGCCGATAGCGGCCAGCATCCGGTCGAGCAACACGCCGACCGGGCCGGTCATCCAGCCGCTGTCGCCCGAATCATCGGCTTCGGGCAGATCGGTCAGGATCATCAGCGACGGATTTTTTTGGGGGGACACCGGCACGCGCGCGGCGTTCCATGCGGCTTCCGGCGCGGCATCGCCCATCCGCCATGCGACAAAGGCGTCGAGCGTGTCGGGCACCAGCGCGGCGGCGGGCGCAGACGTTACGGCAAGCGGGCGGGCGGCGGGCGCGGGTGTCGCGAACCAGTCGCGCAGCTCGTCCTCCACCAGCGTGTCGACACCGGCGTCGTTCCACCATTCCAGCGCGCTTGCCGCCGCTTCGTGCCACTGAATATGCTGGTCCACCCCCATGCCGCCGGTTAGGCACCGCCTTGACCTCCCCGTCAATCTGCCCAAATCGTTCGCAAGGACAAGGCGAGGCAACCGCGCGACGACACGGGACGGTGGCCCCAAGAGGATGAGAAGATGAGCGAACGGGAATCGATGCCCTATGACGTCGTGATCGTCGGTGCGGGGCCGGCCGGTCTGTCCGCTGCGATTCGGCTGAAGCAGATGGCGGGCGAAGCGGGCGAGGAACTGGCCGTCTGCGTGCTGGAAAAGGGGTCGGAGGTCGGCGCCCATATCCTGTCGGGCGCGGTGTTCGATCCGCGGGCGATGGACGAGCTGCTGCCCGAATGGCGGACCATGGGCTGCCCGATGGCCGAGGTGCCGGTGACGGAGAACCATCACTGGCTGTTGTCGGAAACCGGCAGCAGCGAGGTGTCGCACCGCGTCCTGCCGCCATTCATGCAGAACAAGGGCACCTATACCGGATCGCTCGGCAATATGTGCCGCTGGCTGGCCGAACAGGCCGAGGGGCTGGGCGTCGAGATCTTCCCCGGCTTCGCGGCGGCCGAAATCCTGTATCATGACGACGGGTCGGTGAAGGGCGTCGCGACCGGCGACATGGGCATCGCCCGCGACGGCACGCGCAAGCCGGACTGGCAGCCGGGTCTCGAACTCCACGCCAAATACACCTTCTTCGCAGAAGGGGTGCGCGGGCATCTGTCGAAGCAGATCATCCGCACCTTCGATCTGGCGAAGGACAGCCAGCCGCAAGTCTATGGTCTGGGTATCAAGGAATTGTGGGACATTCCGGCGGAAAACCACGTCCCCGGCCGGGTGATCCATACCCAGGGCTGGCCGCTCAGCGAAACGCGCGGGTCGAACGGCGGCGGGTTCCTGTATCATCAGGCGAACGGGCAGGTGGCGCTGGGCTTCGTTACCTGGCTCAACTATTCCAACCCCTATCTCTCCCCGTTCCAGGAGATGCAGCGGTGGAAGACGCATCCGGCGATCGCCGCGATCCTGAAGGGCGGCAAGCGCGTCTCGTACGGCGCGCGCGCGATCAACGATGGCGGGTGGCAGTCGGTGCCGAAACTGACCTTCCCCGGCGGGGTGCTGGTCGGCTGTTCGGCGGGCTTCCTGAACGTGCCCCGGATCAAGGGCATCCATACCGCGATGAAGTCGGGCATGATGGCCGCCGAGGCCGCTTACGCCGCCGTGCGCGACGGCCGTTCGGGCGATGAGCTCACCGCCTACACCGCTGCCTATGAGGCGAGCTGGGTCTATGAAGAGCTGCGGACGGTGCGCAACGTCGTGCCGCTGGTGAAGAAATATGGCGATTTCGTCGGATCGGGCGTCGCCAATGCGACGATGTGGGCGGAACATTGGGGCATCCGCATGCCCTTCACGCTTGGCCACCACCCCGATCACGAAAGCCTGTGGCGCAAGGATCAGGTGAAGCCGATCGCCTATCCCAAGCCCGATGGCGTGCTGAGCTTCGACCGGCTGTCGTCGGTGTTCCTGTCGAACACCAATCATGAGGAGGACCAGCCGGTCCACCTGACGTTGAAGGACCCCGACGTGCCGGTCGCCTACGACCTGCCGCTCTATGACGAACCCGCGCAACGTTATTGCCCGGCGGGCGTATATGAAATCGTGGGTGCAGAGACGGATAGCCCGAAATTCGTCATCAACGCCCAGAACTGCGTCCACTGCAAGACGTGCGACATCAAGGACCCGACGCAGAACATCAACTGGGTCGTGCCGGAAGGCGGCGGAGGACCGAATTATCCGAACATGTAGCCTCGGACTGATCGTCGCGACGCTGGTGGCGACACCGGCGTCGGCGGCGCCGGCCGTGCCTGTCACCCCGCTTGCCGCCTATGTGAAGGCCCGTGCCGCCGATGCGGACGGGCAGGTTACCCTCGCCGCGCAAGGCTATGCGCTGGCGCTGGCCGCGCAACCCGCCGATCCGGTGATCGCGGTGCGGGCATTGCGACAGGCGCTGGCCGCCGGTGACCTGCCGCTTGCCCGCCGCGCCGGTGCGGTATTGCGCGCCGCCGATGTCGCTCCAGTGGACCTCGACATCTTGGCGTTCAGCGATGCGGTGATCGCGCGCGATGCGGCGGGGCAGCGCGTCGCGCTCGGCCGGCTGGCCGAATCGCCGCTCGGTTTTCTCGTACCCCTGCTCGCCAGTTGGGTCGATCTTCCCGCGCCGCCGGTGGCGGGCGACAGCGGTGCGATCCCGCGTCGCTATGCCGCCGAAAACGCCGCGCTGCGCCTGCTGGCGACGGGCAAGGCGGCGGAAGGAATCGCCGCCACACGCGCGCTGCTGTCCACCACCGGCGGCGACGCCGATTTCAGATTGAACGCCGCGCAGCTGCTCGCCCGTGCCGGCGAACGCGACACCGCCCGCGCGCTGCTGGCCGGTGACGATCCGGTCTTGTCGCGCGCCGCCGAGACGCTGGGGCGCGGGAGCAGGGGCGATGCCCGCTTCGGGGTGTCGCGCCTGTTCGCACGGATGGCGGGCGACCTGTCGGCCGAAGGGACCGAGGCGCTGGCGATCATGCTCAGCCGCTCGGCGCTGCTGCTCGACCCCGATTATTCCCGCGCCCGCATCGCACTGGCCGACGCGCTGGCCCGCGACGACGCGATCGGCGAGGCGCGGGCGATATTGGCGCAGGTCCCGCCGGGCGATCCCTTCGCCGGCAGCGCCAATGCGCTGGGCGTCGTCGCGCTCCAGCGCGCGGGCGACCTGCCCGGTGCGCTCTCGCTGGCCCGCGAACAGGCGGCGCGGCGGGATGCCTCGACCGCCAGCCTGCGCCGCTATGGCGACCTGCTGCTCGAATCGAACCAGCCTGCCGAAGCGGCTGAGGTCTACGCGCGGGCATTGGCGCAGGCCGGATCGGCGGCGGACTGGACGCTGTACCTGCAACGGGGCGCGGCGCTCGACCGGACAGGTGACTGGGCCGGCGCGCTGCCGATGCTGCGCCGCGCGGTGGAACTGGCCCCGCAGGAGCCGGCGGCGCTCAACTATCTGGGCTATGCGCAGGTCGATCGTGGCGAAAATGTCGCCGATGCGACGCGAATGCTCGAACGCGCCCATGCGCTGGCACCCAAGGACCCCGCCATCGCCGATTCGCTCGGCTGGGCCCGGTTTCGTGCCGGCAACCTCCCCGCCGCGCTGCCGCTGATCGAGGGGGCGGTGCGGCAGGCGCCCGACGATCTGGAGATCAACGAGCATCTCGGCGACCTGTATTGGGCCGCCGGTCGCCGGGTGGAGGCACGCTATGCCTGGAGCGCGGCGGCGGTGTCCGCCAGCGGTCCCGACGCGGCGCGGCTGGCGGCAAGGCTTGCGAACGGGCCGCCTTCGTCGCATCGCTGACCCGGATGATCGTCGAACCCGCACCCGCCAAGCTGAACCTCGCCCTCCACGTCCGCGCCCGGCGCGACGATGGCTATCACGAACTGGAGACGCTGTTCGTGTTCGTCCGCGATGGCGACGCGGTTCGGTTGACCCCGGGGACACGCGATGGCTTCGCGATCGTCGGGCCGTTCGCTGCCGGATTGAGCGGGGAAGGCGACAACCTCGTCACCCGCGCCCGCGATGCGTTTCGCGGCGCGTTCGGTGCGGGACAGCCCTTGTCGATCGTGCTCGACAAGCATCTGCCGGTGGCATCGGGCATCGGCGGCGGATCGGCCGATGCTGCCGCAACGTTGCGTGGCATGGCGCAGCTTGCCGGGATCGCGCTGGGTGATCCGGCACTGATGACCATCGCTGCCGCGCTGGGGTCGGACGTGCCAGCCTGTCTGGCGGGGCGGACGATGATCGGACGCGGGCGGGGCGAATGTTTGACGCCGATCGACGTGCCCGCGCTCCCGGTGCTGCTGGTCAATCCCGGCGTCGGCGTATCGACCGCCGCGGTCTTTGCCGCATGGGACCGAACCGATCGCGGACCCTTGCCACAGGGGGACGCGCTCGCCATCGCGCTTGGCGGCCGCAACGATCTCGAGCCGCCGGCCCGCGCGCTGGCCCCGGCGATCGACATGGTGCTGGCGATGCTGGGCGACGCGCAGGGCGTGCGGCTGGCGCGGATGTCGGGATCGGGCGCGACCTGTTTCGCGCTGTTCGACCGGGCGGAGGACTGCGCCGACGCGGCGCAGGCGGTTCGCACCGCCCGACCCGATTGGTGGTGTCTCGAAACGGCACTGGCGTGACAGTCGATCGTCCCGATTTCGAACAGCTGCCCCCTGCGCCCGCTGGAGTGCCGACTTGGCGCGATGCTTGCGAGGGATCGCACGCGGATCAAACGCCAGGAGCGGATCGTCCGTGGGCGGTCTCCTCGGACGCCGCCCACTTTCCCGCCATGATCGACTGTACCCGCGACGGTGCGGTCGCGACCCTGTGGCTGGCGCGGAGCAGCGCGCGCAACGCCCTGCCCATCGCCGGGTGGCAGCAACTGGCTGCCCACGTCGCCAAATTGGCGACGTCGGATGCGCGGGCGGTGCTGATCGCCTCGCGCGAAGCGGGGGTGTTTTCGGCCGGGGCCGACATTGCCGAATTTCCCGAGCTGCAGCGCGATCCCGCCCGCCGCGCGCTGTTCCGCGAAAGCCTGTCCGCCGCGATCGAGGGCGTTGCCTGCCTGCCGATGCCGGTCATCGCCGCCGTCGATGGCGGATGCTTTGGGGCGGCGGTCGCCCTTGCGCTCGCCTGCGACCTGATCGTCGCCGGCGACGGCGCGCGCTTTGCGATCCCGCCGGCGCGGCTCGGCATCCTCTACCCCCCGGCCGATGTTACGCGACTGGTGGCGGCGGTAGGGCGGGGGCAGGCGGCGCGGCTGCTCTACACCGGCGACGCGATCGATGCCGACGAAGCCCTTGCCATCGGCCTCGCCCATCGGCGCGGCGGCAGCGCACAGGCCCTCGCCACGAGCATCGCCGCCAACGCCCCCGGCGCGGTGCGGAGCCTGAAGCTCGCCATCGACGGCGTTCCCGGCGGCGAAGCGCGGTTCGACGCGGCGTTCGGGAGCGCCGAACTGGCCGAGGGCCTCGCCGCCTTTCGCGACCGCCGACCGCCGGAGTTCTGAATGCGCGCTGCCGATCACCTGCCCGGAACCGACACCGGCCTGCTCCTGCTTTGCGATCATGCCTCCGCCTGGGTGCCGGACGATGTGGCGATTCCCCGGCATCTGTTGTCGCTGCACGTCGGCGTCGATATCGGCGCGGGGCCGCTCACCCACGCGCTGTCGGCCGAACTTGACGCGCCCGCCATCCTTGGCACCGTGTCGCGGCTGGTGATCGACCTGCATCGCCAGAGCGATCATCCCGGCCTGATCCCCGAAGTTTCCGACGGTCACGCCATCGCCGCCAATGTCGGCGCGGACCGCGCCGATCGCATCGCCCGCTTCCACGCGCCCTATCACCGCGCGATCCGCGACCAGGTACGTCGCGACCGCCCCCGCCTGATCGTCGCGATCCACAGCTTCACGCCGGCCCTCGAAACCGGTGGCGAACCGCGCCCGTGGGAGGCAGGCATCCTTTACGGCCGCGACGACCGCGCCGCCCGCATCGCGATCGACTTTGTTCGCGCAGAGGGAATCCCCACAGGCGATCAGCAGCCCTATTCGGGCCGGATCCTCAACGCGACGCTCGATCGCCATGCGGAGGGGCAGGGTATCCCGTCGCTGTCGGTAGAGGTCCGCAACGACCTGATCGCCGATCCCGCCGGGGTCGCGCGCTGGTGTGCGATCCTTGCCGATATGATCGCTGCGGTGCGCAATGGACTTGCGCTGGAGCGGCTCCCTGCGCAATAGGCTGTCGCCATGACCCAGCCTTTCGACAAATCGCGGCTGCCCAGCCGCCACGTTTCCGTCGGCCCCGAACGCGCGCCCCATCGCAGCTATTATTACGCGATGGGCATCGCCGAAGAGGACATTGCCAAGCCGTTTGTGGCGCTCGCCTCGGCCGGCAACGACAGCGCGCCGTGCAACACGACGCTGGATTTCCAGGCCGATGCCGCCCGTGAAGGCGTGGTGATGGGCGGCGGCATGCCGCGCCGGTTCAACACTATCACCGTGACCGACGGCATCGCCATGGGCCACCAGGGGATGAAATCCTCTCTGGTCAGCCGCGAAGTGATTGCCGATTCGGTCGAGCTGTCGGTGCGCGGCCATTGCTATGACGCACTGGTCGGCTTTGCCGGGTGCGACAAGTCGCTGCCGGGCATGATGATGGCGATGTTGCGGCTGAACGTGCCGTCGATCTTCGTCTATGGCGGATCGATCCTGCCCGGCCGGTTCGAGGACCGCGACGTGACCGTGGTCGACGTGTTCGAGGCGGTCGGCCGCTATGCCGCCGGCACCTGTCCGCTGCACGACCTGACCGCGCTCGAAAAGGTTGCCTGTCCCGGCCACGGTGCCTGCGGGGGCCAGTTTACCGCCAACACCATGGCGTGCGTCGGCGAAGCGATCGGCCTGTCGCTGCCCAATTCCAACATGGTGCCCGCCCCCTATCGCAGCCGCGAAGAGATCGCGATCGCGGCGGGCAAGCAGGTGATGGAGCTGGTGCGCCTGAACCTGCGCCCGCGCGACATCGCCACCCGCGCCGCCTTCATCAACGCCGCGCGCGTCGTGGCGGCCACGGGCGGGTCGACCAACGCCGCGCTGCACCTGCCGGCGATGGCGAACGAAGCCGGCATCGATTTCGACCTGTTCGACGTGGCAGAGGCTTTCAAATCAACGCCGTACGTCGCGGACCTGAAGCCCGGTGGCAAATATGTCGCCAAGGACATGTATGAAGCCGGCGGCGTCTACATGCTGATGAAGACCATGCTTGCCAATGACCTGCTCGATGGCAGCTGCATGACCGTCACCGGCAAGACGCTGGGCGAGAATATCGACGAAGTGACGTGGAATCCTGACCAGAAGGTCATCTACGACGTCAGGACGCCGATCACCCCGACCGGTGGCGTCGTCGGGCTGCGCGGGACGCTCGCCCCCGATGGTGCGATCGTGAAGGTGGCGGGGATGAAGCGCCTCCAGTTCACCGGCACCGCTCGCGTGTTCGACTGCGAGGAAGACGCCTTCGCCGCCGTCGAGCAGCGCAGCATCACCGACGGCACCGTCATCGTCATCCGCTATGAAGGTCCAAAGGGCGGTCCGGGCATGCGCGAGATGCTGTCGACCACTGCTGCGCTCTACGGCCTCGGCATGGGCGAAACCGTCGCGCTCATCACCGATGGCCGCTTTTCGGGCGGCACACGCGGCTTCTGCATCGGCCATGTCGGGCCCGAAGCGGCCGAAGGCGGCCCGATCGCGCTGGTCGAGGATGGCGACATCATCACCATCGACGCCGAAGCCGGCACGATCGACCTCGACGTGGCGCCGACCGTCTTGGCCGAGCGCCGGGCGAAGTGGCAGCCACGGGTAAACGATTATCAGGCCGGCGCGCTGTGGCGCTATTCGACCACGGTCGGCCCCGCCTATCAGGGCGCGGTGACCCATCCGGGTGCGAAGGCGGAACGGCACGTCTACGCGGATATCTGACGCCTTTGAGCGACAGCACCGTATCGCCGCCTGCGCGGGGATACGGTGCTGGTCGTGTTGTGGTATCGATCCGCCATGACCGGATTCGAACGATACCTTGCCCTTGCCGGCATCGTGCTGCTGGGTGCATGCGACCGCAGGCCTGACCCTGCCGTCCTTGCCAATATTGAAGCGGAACAGCGCGCCGCCGCTGATGACGCCGGGCGGATCGAATGCGCCGCCGATGCGACCGCGCCGCTCGCCGCCGATTGCACCATCGAGCGCACGACCGATCAGGGCGGCATCTTGCTGACCCTGCGCCAGCCCGATGGCGGCTTCCACCGGCTGCGTATCGCCGGCGATGGGCGGGGGGTCATCGCGGCCGACGGCGCTGAGGTGGCAAAGGTCACCGTCGTCGGCGACAACCGGATCGAGGTCGCGATCGGCGGCGCGCGCTACCGCCTGCCCGCGACGGTCGGTCCCGTCGCACGGTGACGCTGTTCCCGGCGAACGCGCCGATCCTGCGCGGCGCGGCCATCCGCGCGGCGGAGGATGCGGCCTTCGCTTCCGGCGTCACGCAGGACGCGCTGATGGAGCGCGCCGGACTGGCGGTCGCGTGTGAAGTGCGTCGTCTGGCACTCGGGCGTCCGGTCCTTGTGCTGGCAGGATCTGGCAACAATGGTGGCGATGCCTTTGTTTGCGCAAGAGTTTTGCGGGAATGGGGCTATGACGTGGCAGTGGCGGCGTTGCCCGCCCGCGCATTCGGCGCGGCCGCGCGGATGCGCGCGGCGTGGACCGGGCCGGTGGCGACATTGGCCGAAGCAGAAGCTCGTCCGGTGGTCGTCGATGGCCTGTTCGGCATTGGTCTGTCGCGTCCGCTCGCCCCCGACATCGCCGATCCGCTGGCACGGCTGACCCGTGACGCCTTCGTCGTCGCCATCGACCTGCCGAGCGGGATCGACGCCGATGCCGAACGCGGCTTCGCCGGTGCCGGCAGGGCGGGTGTGACCGTGGCACTCGGCGCGCTCAAGCCCGCCCATGTCACCGGGGCGGCGGTCGCGTACATGGGGCATGTCCTGCTCGCCGATCTCGGCATCGCTCTGCCTGCCGCCGCCCGGACCATCGCGCGTCCGGTGATCGCCGCGCCCGACCGCGAGGCGCATAAATATCGCCGGGGGCTGGTCGCAGTGCTGGCAGGCGAGATGCCGGGTGCCGCGCGGCTGGCGGCGCATGCCGCGTTGGCGGCGGGGGCTGGCTATGTGGTACTGGCGGGTGACGATGCCGGGCAGGGCGGGCCCGACGCGCTGGTCCGCCGGTTGCGGGACGATCTTCCCGCGCTGCTGGCCGACGATCGGCTGGCGGCTGTGCTGGTCGGGCCGGGGCTGGGGCGGGACGACGACGCGACCCGCCTGATCGACGCCGCGCTCGCCTGCGCCGCGCCGCTGGTCATCGACGGCGATGCCCTGTCCGTACTCGGCGCGGCGGGGATCGGACGCATCGCCGGGCGCGCCGCGCCGACATTCCTGACGCCCCATAGCGGCGAGTTCGACCGGATGTTCGGAGCGGGGGGCGGCAACAAGATCGACCGAACGGCCCAAGCTGCGCTACAGGCGCGCGCCACCATCGTTCACAAAGGCCCCGATACCGTGATCGCTTCCCCCGACGGCACCGTTACCGTTTCTCCCGATGCGCCTTCGTGGCTGTCGACCGCCGGCACCGGCGACGTGCTGGCCGGCATCCTGGCGGCGCGGCTGCGGCCCGGTGGCGAGCAGGCGGCGGCGCAGGCGGTGTGGCTGCACGGTCGCGCCGCGCAGCTTGCCGGCCCGGCCTTCGTCGCCGACGCGCTGATCGGTCATCTGGGTCAGGCGATCGCCGCATGTCGCTGAACGAGGACGACCTGATCGTTCGCGTCGCGGCGCGGGGCGAGGGGGTGACCGGCGATGGCTGTCACGTGCCGCTGGCCGCCCCCGGCGATCGGTTGCTGGCCGATGGCTCGATCGAGCATGGGCCGCATAACGCCGTGCCGCCATGCAGCCACTTTCCCACCTGTGGTGGGTGCCAGCTCCAGCATCTCGACCTGCCCAGCGAGGCTGATTTCGTCGCCGACCGGGTGCGCGGCGCGCTGGCGTCGCAGTCGCTCGACGCCGTGGTCCGCCCGGCGATCCTGTCCGCGACCCACACCCGCCGCCGCGCGACGCTCCATGCCGACCGGCGGGGGAAGCAGGTGACGCTGGGCTTCACCGAAAGCGGCACCCACCGCATCGTCGACGTGCGCGAATGCCATGTCCTCCTGCCCGAACTCTTCGCCGCCATCGCCCCGCTGCGCTGGCTGCTGGCAACGGCGCTCAAGGACCGTTCACGTGCCGACGTCCATCTGGCGCGGGTCGATCAGGGGGTCGACGTCCTCATCATCGGCAAGATCGCCGATGGTCTGGCCGCCGCCGAAGCCCTGACCAGCTTCGCGCAGGACCAGCGGCTCGCCCGGCTGTCGATCGACGACGGCATGGGCGCGGAGGCGCGCTGGGAGCCGGAGCCGGTCACAGTGACGCTGGGGGGCGTGCCCGTCCCGTTCCCGCCGGGCAGCTTCCTGCAGGCGACCGGCGATGGCGAAGCGGCGCTGATCGCGGCGGTCGACGAAGCAGTCGCAGGGGCGACGATCGTCGCCGACCTGTTCGCCGGGTTGGGCACCTTCACCCTCTCGCGGAACAGCAGCACGCGAACCTATGCCGGGGAGGCGGGTCGCGAGGCGATCATGGCGCTGAAGCTCGCCGCCGCGCGTGCCGGCCGGCCGGTCGTGGCCGACCATCGCGACCTGTTCCGCCGCCCGCTGACCGCCACCGAACTCGACCGGTTCGACGCGGTAATCCTTGACCCACCCCGCGCGGGCGCCCGCGAACAGGCGGCCGCACTGGCGGAAAGCAAAACGCCGATCATCGCCTATGTTTCGTGCAATCCCAGCAGCTTCGCGCGCGATGCTAAGATGTTGGTGCAGGCTGGCTACCGGATCGACTGGGTGCAGCCGGTCGGGCAATTCCGCTGGTCGACCCATGTCGAACTGGTCGCGCGGCTGGTGCGCGACTAGCGCAGGGTTGCATCAGATCGCCGGATACGTCGCCCCGACGAAATACAGCCCGTCCGGCGGCGCGTTCAGCCACAGCGCTGCCCGGTCGCGCGCCGCAAGGATGTCCGCCAGTTCGTCCGGCGTCCGCTTGCCCTGTCCGACGATCGCGAGGCAGCCGACCATCGATCGTACCTGATGGTGCAGGAACGAGCGCGCGGCGGCGTGGATGTTGATCCGGTCGCCGTCGCGCTCCACTGCCAGCCGGTCGAGCGTTCGCAGCGGGCTGTCCGCCTGACAATGCGCCGAACGAAACGTCGTGAAGTCGTGCCGCCCGACCAGCCGCGTCGCTGCATCCGCCATCGCATCGGTATCCAGCGGCTGCGGCACCCGCCACGCCAGCCCCAGTTCGTGGGTCAGCGGCGCGCGACGGCAAATGATGCGATAGACATAGGCGCGACCCAGACAGGAAAACCGCGCATGCCAGTCGTCCGGCACCACTTCGCAATCGAGGATCGCCACCGGATCGGGCCGCAGCCGTGCGTTCAGCGCCTCCATCAGCCGGAACGGTTCGATCGCCTTCGCCACGTCGACATGCGCGCGCATGCCCGTCGCATGGACGCCGGCATCGGTACGCCCGGCGGCATGGACGGCAGCGTGTTCGCCGGTCACCTCGAACAGCGCGCGCTCGATCGACCCCTGTACGCTCGCCCCCTCGGACTGGCGCTGCCAGCCGACGAACGGGCGACCATCATATTCGACGGTCAGGGCAAAGCGGGTCATGCGATGCGTGTGTCTTTGGGAATGGCGAAGCCGCGGAGCAGTTCCTCCGCCGAGGTAACGCCGCGTCCGGCACGCTGGACCTGTGTTGGGATTAGCACCCCCTTGGCACAGGCGATCTCCAGTGCGTCGCCAACGACCATGCCCGGTTCGGTACCCGCGGCTGCGTCATCTACCCGCGCCGCCAGTACCTTGATCCGCTCGCCATTCAGTTCGAAAAACGCCCCCGGCGCCGGGTTGAACGCCCGCACCTGCCGCTCGGCATCGACGGCGCTCCCATCGAAGCGCAACCTCGCCTCGGCCTTGTCGATCTTGGCGGCATGGGTCACGCCCTCGCTTGCCTGCTCGACCGGTGGATAGGCGTCCGGATCGGCCAGCACCTCCAGCATCAACCGCGCGCCCATCGCGCTCAGCTCGCCCGCCAGCTCGCCCGCCGTCTTGCCAGAGACCGGGGTGCGTCCCTCCAGCCGCACCGGCCCGGTATCCATCCCCGCCGCCATCTGCATGATGCCGACGCCGGTTTCTTCGTCCCCGGCAAGGATCGCGCGCTGGATCGGCGCTGCTCCGCGCCAGCGAGGCAGCAACGATCCATGGACGTTGAGGCACCCCAGTCGCGGCGCGTCCAGCACCGCGCGCGGCAACAGCAAGCCATAGGCGGCAACCACCGCCACATCGGCATGCAGCGCGGCAAACGCCGCCTGCACCTCCGCATCGCGCAGGCTCTCCGGTACCCGCACCTCGATCCCCAGCGATTCGGCCAGCCGGTGGACGGGGGAGGGGGTCAGCGCCTTGCCCCGCCCGGCGCGACGGGGCGGCTGGCTGTACGCCGCAACGACCTCGTGCCCCGCATCAACCAGCGCCTGGAGGATTGGCACCGCAAATTCGGGCGTGCCCATGAAGATGATCCGCATGCGCCCTCTACGACACCGTGGCGTCCGCCCGCGCAACCCCCTATCTTGAACGCGATGGCCTCTCCCGAAATCGACGCGCTGACCCAGGCGCTCTCCCGCCTTCCCGGTCTTGGCCCCCGTTCGGCCAGGCGCGCGGTGCTGCATCTGGTGAAAAAGCGCGAGACGGCGCTCGACCCGCTGCTGATCGCGCTTGACCGGGTGGCGCGCAATCTGTCGACCTGTTCGACCTGCGGCAATGTCGACACGACCGATCCGTGCGGCATCTGCACCGATCCGCGCCGCGACGATCGCTCGCTGTGCGTGGTGGAGGAGGTCGCCGATCTGTGGGCGCTCGATCGTGCGCGGCTGTTCCCCGGCCGGTTTCATGTGCTGGGCGGGCGGCTGTCGGCGCTGGAGGGCGTGCGGCCCGACGACCTCGCCATCGACTCGCTGGTCGGCCGCGTGGCGGCAGGGGGCATCGATGAAGTCGTCCTGGCAATGAACGCCACGCTGGAGGGGCAGACGACCGCCCATTACATCGCCGAGCGGATCGAGAAATTTCCCGTCCGCCTGACCCAGCTCGCGCACGGCCTGCCGGTCGGCGGCGAACTCGACTATCTGGACGAAGGCACGCTGGCACAGGCGCTCCGGGCACGACGCCCGGTCGCTTGACCGGCGAAACTATGCTACTTACCCGACCGCTATGGCTATTCTTCCGATCATCGAAATCCCCGATCCCCGCCTCCGCCTCGTCTCCGAACCCGTCGAGGGCGTGACGGACGAGGTGAAAACCCTCATCGCCGACATGTTCGAGACGATGTACGACGCACCCGGCATCGGCCTCGCCGCGATCCAGGTCGCCGTGCCCAAGCGCGTGCTGGTCATCGACCTGCAGGACGAGGAAGATGAAGAGGGCAAGCCGGTCAAGGCGCCGCACGCCTTCGTCAATCCGGTGATCGAGGAAGTGTCGGAAGAGCTGTCGTCCTATCAGGAAGGCTGCCTGTCGATCCCCGAACAATATGCCGATGTCGTCCGCCCCGCACGCTGCCGCGTGACGTGGCTGGACGAACAGGGCGAGTCCCATGACGAATGGCTCGACGGGCTGATGGCGACCTGTCTCCAGCATGAGATGGATCATCTGAACGGCGTGTTGTTCATCGACCATCTGTCGCGGCTGAAGCGCGATATGGTCATCAAGAAGCTGAACAAGGCGCGCAAGGCGGCCTGAGGACCTTTCCAACGCGACGAACCGAACCCCCATCACCTTGCCCGTCGGGCGGGGCGGGGGTAGGTTCCCTCTCCGTTCCTCCCGGAGTATCGCATGGACCCGCTTGTCATCGTCATCGTCGCCGCCGTCCTGCTCGCGGGGCTGGCGATCGGCTGGCTGATGGGCACCCGCCAGGTCCAGTCGCTGCGCGAGGAACGCGACAGCCGCGAGGGTGATTTCAAGCAGGCGATCGCCGACCTCGCACTCGCGACCGAACGTGCGAAGGAAGTACCGGCACTGCGCGAGGAGCTGGCCGAAATCCGTGGTGACCGCGACGCGCTGCTGCTCGACCATGCTGCGCTCAAGGCCAATGCGGCCGCGTTCGAGGAACGGCTGACCGAGTTCAAGGACGCGCGCGAGGCGATGGCCGGGCAGTTCCGCGAAACCGCGCAGATCATGCTCGACGGCGCGCAAAAGGCGTTTCTGCAACGCGCCAACGAACGCTTCGCCCAGGCCGGCGACACCAACGAGATGAAGCTGAAGGCGCTGCTGGCCCCGGTCGAGGCGACGCTGAAGCGCTACGAAGCCAGCATGACCAAGGTCGAGGGCGAGCGGCAGGAAGCCTATGGCACGCTGAAGGGCCTGATGGACGCGATGCGCATCGGGCAGGAATCGGTGAAGAGCGAGGCGGCGAAGCTGGTCAACGCGCTGCGCTCCGCCCCGAAGGCACGCGGTCGCTGGGGCGAGCAGCAGCTGCGCAACGTGCTGGAAACCTGTGGCCTTGCCGAACATACCGATTTCCAGATGGAGGTCTCGGTCGACCATGGCGACGGTCGCCTGCGTCCCGATGCCATCGTCAAGGTGCCCGGCGGCAAGAGCCTGGTGATCGATGCCAAGGTGTCGCTGAACGCCTATCAGGACGCGCATGGCGCGGTCGATGAGGTCGAGCGCGCCGCGTTCATGACCGCCCACGTCGCGTCCATGAAGAACCACGTCAACGCGCTGGGGGCCAAGAGCTATCAGTCGCAGTTCGAGGATACGCCCGATTACGTCGTGATGTTCGTGCCGGGCGAACATTTCCTCGCCGCCGCATTGGAACATGATCCGTCGATGTGGGACTATGCGTTCGACCGCCGCGTGCTGATCGCGACGCCGACCAATCTGATCGCCATCGCCCGCACCGTCGCGGCCGTGTGGCGGCAGGAAAAGCTCGCCGGCGAAGCGCGCCAGATCGGCCAGCTGGGCCGCGAACTCCACGCCCGCCTCGCCAAGATGGGCGACCATGTCGCGAAGCTCGGCAAGAACCTGGAGGGTGCGAACACCGCCTACAACGCGTTCGTCGGCAGCCTCGAATCGCAGGTGATGACTTCGGCCAAGCGCTTCGAAACGCTGAACATCGACACGGGCGGCAAGAGCATCGACCCGCTGCCGGTCGTCGAACAGTCGCCGCGCCCGCTGACCAAGCTGGCCGTCGCCATCGCGCAGGCGGAAGACGCAGTGGAAGAGCGGATTGAAGCGGAGGGTGCGGCGGCGGAATAAGCGCGCGCACTATCCGCTGACGGGCGTCACCCCGGCAAAGACCATGACCTTTGCGAAAGTCCGGATTGCCGGATCGTTCTCGTAACCCCCGCGAAGGTGGGGTGCCAACGAACTCCTTACCGCCCCGGTCGTGGCGGCACCTGCCCATTATCGCCCAGCACCAGCCCCATTGTCACCGCGACGATCCGCGCCGCCATTCCCGCACACAAACGATGCGGGTCGTCGCGCGCCGGGACATATTCCGCCAGCACCAGCCCCGCGATCTCGCCCTTGTCCGCCAGCGCGCTCAGCAGCATCACGACCTCCTCATACCGCAATCCACCCGGCGTCGGCATCGCCACCGCCGGAAACACCGCCGGGTCGATCCCGTCGCAATCGATCGACACCAGATAGCGCTCACCTGCTGGCACCTGCGCGATCGCCGCGTCGATCCCGCCGCGGATCAGGTCATAGGCGGTGACGATCCGGCTGCCCCAGCCGCGCACATCGTCGATCTGCCACTGGCCTCCGCTGCCAAGCCCGCGCACCCCGACCTGCACCATGCCCGTGACTTGCGGCATCTCCGCCAGCCGCCGCATCGGCGAGCCATAGCCCAGCGGCTCGCCCCGGATATCGTCGCCCCAATCGACATGCGCGTCGATCTGCACGACGGTCAGCGGCCCGTGATCGGCGAAGGCCGCCGCGAACGGGATCGGCACCGAATCGTCCCCGCCCAGCAGGATCGGCACCGCGCCGGCATCCAGCACCGCGCGCGTCGTCGCCTCGATCCGCTCGCGATTGCCCGGAGCATCTTCCGGCCGGGTATCGACATCACCGATATCGACCACCCCGCGCGCATCGCCCGGATCGGGAAAGGGGGTAAAGCCCAGATCGAAATCGATCTGCGACAATTGCCGCGCGAACCCCAGCGACGCAGCGCGGATCGCGGCAGGCGCGTCGGCCGAATGGCTCGGCTCGCCATCGTCATAGGGTGTGGCTTCGCTCACGCCGAACAGGACGATGCTGGGGCGCTCCAGCGCATCGATGTCGGCGGCGGGCAGGGCGGCGAAGGTCGGTCGGGTCATCCCCTCTCAATCCCCCGCCGGCGCAAAGGTTCAGGGCCGGTGCTGCCCCAGCACGGTGTAGGCCATCACCGCCGTTGCCACCGCCGCGTTCAGGCTGTCGGCTTTGCCCAGCATCGGAAGCTTGACCAGCAAGTCGCATTCGGCGGCCATATGGTCGGGCATCCCCTGCGCCTCGTTGCCGGTAAGCAGGAAGGTCGGATCGGGATAGCTCGCCGCGCGATAATCCTGTGTCGTGTCTAGGCTGAGGCCGACCAGCGTGCCCGGCCCCTTACGCAGCCAGTCGCGGAACGTCGCCCAGTCGGCCCGCGCGACGGCGACGGTAAAGATCGCCCCCATGCTGGCCCGCACCGCCTCGACCGAGAATGGGTCGACGCATTCGTCGATCAGGATCAGCCCACCGGCTCCCGTCGCATCCGCCGTGCGCAGGATCGTACCGAGATTGCCCGGATCGCGCAGCCGTTCGGCGACCAGCCACAGCGATGCGTTGCGCCGGTCGATGCCGGAAAGCGCGGTCGAAAATTCGTCATAGACCCCGACGACCGACCCCGGATTATCCTTGCCCGACAGCTTCGACAGAATGTCGACCGTAGTCGAAATGGCGATGCCGCCCGACGCCTCGGTCTCCTCGATCAGCGTCTGCAGAAGCGGATGCTGCTCGCTGCTCGCGAAATACAGCTCCGCGGGCAGCCACCCCGCCTCGCGCGCTTCGGTCAGGATGCGCAACCCTTCGGCCAGGAAGCGGCGCTGGTCGCGGCGGTGACGTTTCTCGCGCAGGTTGCGCGCGGACTTCACCATCGGGTTCGAATAGGCGGTAATTTCGCGTGGCATATTGCCCGCCTAGCGCCCCGCGCGCTCCGCGTCGATGGAATCGAGGATGCGCGTGCCCGCCATGAACACCGCGATCGGGCAGACCGCGAACAACAGCTTGCCGCCGATCCCCGGATATTGCGCCATGTAATGAAAGCCGCGCTCGACCGCGCCGACGCCCAGGCCATAGATGACGAGGAACGCCTCGAACTTCGACTTGATCGTGAAAAGGTTCTTGAGCCGGGTCAGCATGATCCCAAAATACGCAAAATACGTACCAATGGCGGTTTTCCGCCAATCCTGCCGCCCGGCTGATGGTTAATTGTCAATTAACCCGACAAGGTCGAGTGATTCCAGCAGCGCCTGCCGCGCAATTTCGATCCGCTCGATCAGCGCCGGATCGCCGATATCGGCGGGTGCAATGCGCTCGGGCCAATGCGCCTCGATCACCGCCGCGATCCGGTCGAGCTTTGCTTCGTCGACCAGGAAGCGCGGATCGATCGTCGCCGGATCGGCCACGACGCGCAGCCGCAGACAGGCGGGGCCACCGCCATTGGCCATTGATTCGCGCACATCGACCACCTCCAGCCGGCGGATCGGGCCGTTGCCCGCGACCATTTCCTGCAACCAGCTCCAGACGCGTGGATTGTCGCGCGCCTCGCCCGGCAGGATCAGCGCCATGCCACCGCCATCGGGCAGGGTCACCAACTGCGCATTGAAGAGGTAGGAGGTGATCGCATCGGCCAGGCTCACCCGGTCGGCCGGCACCTCGACGATCTCGACCGACGGCATGGCGCGTCGCAGGTCGGCGAAGAAGCCCTCGCGATCCTCGAACGCCTGTTCATGCGCGAACAGCACGCGTTCGTTGGCGACCGCCACCACGTCGTTGTGAAACGCGCCCGCCGCGATCGCCGCGTCCGATTGCCGCACCATCAGCGTGGCCGCCGGGTCCAGCCCATGCGCCCGCGCGATCGCCGCCGACGCCTCGACATGCTGGCGCGCGGGGAAGGGGCCGCCGCTCACGCCATAGACGAAGACCTCGACGCCGGCCGCGTCGTGCGTGTCGCACAGCCGCATATGGTTGGCCGCGCCCTCGTCGCCGAACGGTGCCGGCACCGGGCCATGCACGACGAACGCGTCGCCGGAAAAGGCGGTGCGCAACTGCTTGAGCGTCGCCGGCCACTCATGGCTGCGATGGGCCATCGTCACGAGGTTCGCGACGGTCAGGTGGCAGCGCCCGTCGCTGCAATCGCTGGCGGGCGAAACGGTCGCGGCATTGGCCGCCCACATCGCGGAGGCCGACAGCGCCTGCGCTCGCAGATGCGGCGCGGCACCGGCATAATCGGTCGCCAGTGCGGCCAGCCAGCCATGGTCCGGGCGCGGATGTGGCAGCAGGATGCCCTGCGTCAGCCCCAGCGCGAGGTTCGCCCGCATCTTGGCGATCCCCTGCAACGCCGCTGCACGCGGGCGCGACGTCTCGCCCGCGTTGCGCGTCGCCGCCAGATTGCCGTGGCTCAGGCCCGCATAATTGTGGCTGGGACCGATGATCCCGTCGAAATTGATCTCGCGCACGCTCATCGTGCCACCTGCGAAATCATATCGCCGACCGTGACGTCCAGCGCGCGCGCGGCCTCCGCATCGATCACGATCCCGTCGTCGCGCAGGGTCACGTCGCCCATGCATGCGCGAAAATCAGCCAGCCGCCCCGTCGCCAACAGCGAGGGGCTGCCGCCTTCGCCAATCGCCACCACCTGCAGTTCGCGGCGGTTGCGCACCGTCGCGATCTGGTCGGTCCGCGCGGTCATGGTCGGGCCGCCGTCGAAGATGTCGACGTAATTCTCATACGCAAAGCCTTCATTCTCCAGCATCCGCATCGCCGCGCGCCCGGTCGGGTGGGGCAGGCCGATGACCCCGCGCGCCGCCTCGGGCAGCATCGCGATATAGACCGGATGGCGCGGCATCAGGTCGGCGATGAACTGGTTGCCGTGGATCGCATTGAACTGGTCGGCATCCTGAAACGTCATGCCGAAGAAGCGCCCAGCCACCCCGTCCCAAAAGGGCGATCCGCCCGCTTCGTCGATGATCCCGCGCAGCTCCGCCAGCACCCGGTCGGCAAAGCGCCCGCGATGCCGCGCGATGAACAGATAGCGAGACCGCGCGAGCAGCAGGCCCAGCCCCCCGGCGCGCTCACCCGGATGCAGGAACAGCCCGCCGACCTCGCTCGATCCCTCCAGGTCGTTGACGAGGTTCAGGATATCGGCGCGGAAGGTCCGGCCCAGCGCCTCGCTATGCTTGGTCAGCGTCGCGACGCGATAGGAATAGAAGGGCCAGCGTTGCCCGACCTTGGTGAACACCTGGCACGTGCCGCGCACCTCGCCGGTGTCGATATTTTCCAGCACCAGCACGAACACTTCGTCGCGCGGGCTGTCCTCCTCATGGCTGAACGCCATGGCGCTCCGCTCCAGCCGGGTCATCAGCGCGTTGCGATCGGGCGGCAGGTTGGTGAAGCCGCCGCCGGTCAGCTTCGCCATTTCGTACAGATATTTCAGGTCGCTTTCGCGCGCCGCACGGATTCGAAACGTCACAATCCCCCCTGTGCCACAATCCGGGCAATGCTCAGCGCCGATAGCCGGGCGCGTTCGGCCAGGCTGTCGACGATCATGTACTCGTCGTTCGAGTGGATCGCGCCGCCGCGTACGCCCATCGTGTCGATGACCGGCACGCCGCACGCGGCGATATTGTTGCCGTCGCACACCCCGCCGGTATCGCGCCACGCGATCGGGATCGACAGGTCGGCCCCGGCCGCCTGCACCAGCGCGAACAGCTTGGCGGCGCCAGCGTCGATCGGCTTGGGCGGGCGATTGAAGCTGCCATGCACCGCGATCGTGACCTCATGCGCCGCCGCGACCGCCGCCACCGCTGCATCGATCTCGGCACGCGCCCGTTCGATCTCGTCGCTCCCATGCGGGCGGAAATTGACGCGCAGAATCGCATGGTCGGGCACGACATTGTTCGGCCCGCCGCCATCGATCCGTGCCGGATTGACCGCCAGTCGCGGGCTCCGCGCAGCGCTTAGCCGCAACGCGATATCGGCGGCGGCGACGATGGCGTTGCGGCCTTCCTCCGGGTTGCGACCGGCATGGGCACTGCGCCCGGTGATGACGATCGAGAAATTGCCGGTGCCGCCGCGTGCCCCCGCCAACGTGCCATCGGGCAGGGCGGGTTCGTAGGTGAACGCCGCGACCTTCCCCCGCGCCACCCGGTCGATCAGCCGGGCCGAGGAGAAGCTGCCGGTTTCCTCGTCCGAATTGATCATCACGTCATAGCCGAAGCGATCACCGATCCCGCCGGCCTCGACCGCCTTTAGCGCCGCCAGCATGACCGACAGCCCACCCTTCATGTCCGCCGCGCCGGGGCCGTTCAGCGTATTCGGATCGGTATAGCGCGTCGCCTGAAACGCGTGGGTTTCACCATACACCGTGTCCATATGCCCGGTGAACAGCATCCGCACCGGCGCCTCCGGGCGGACCTGCACCAGCAGATGTCGGCCATGTTCGATCGTGCGGATGGTGCCGTCGGGCTCGACGCTCTCGACCGGGTCGGGATCGACCAGCGTAATCTCGCCCGGCAGCTCGGCAAAGCTGTCGGCCAGCATCCCAGCGACGGTATTCAGCCCCGCGACGTTGCGCGTCCCGCTGTTCACCGCGACCCATTGTTCGACCTGCGCCAGCATCGCCGCCTGATCGATCGCGTCGATCGACCGGCGTTCCGCCTCATTCATCCTGTCCATCGGGTAGGTGTAGAGCGATCCGGTATCAAACGGAACCTCTTGTGGCGAGCAACCGCGCCTACCCACGTCACCCCGGACTTGATCCGGGGTCCCGCCTCTTCTGCAACGGTGGGGAGAAAGCGGGACCCCGGGTCAAGCCCGGGGTGACGGCCCTAAGCAAAAAACGCCTAGAACGCGTACACCAGCGACGCGCGGCCGGTCGTGTCGGCGTTGACCCGCCCGACCGGCGGCCGGCTTTCATACTGGATGTTGTACGACAGTCGAGCCGATAGCGGCCCCAGCACCTTGGCATCGACCGCGGTCAGGCTGGTGACGGTGCTGTTGGCATCCTGCAGATAGGCCGACGTATTCTGCCGCAGCGTCAGCGCCGGGGTCATCCGCCACCCGAAATCGACCGACCCGCGCGCCGCCAGGTTCCGTTCGACCGTATCGGTCGTGAACGACGTATAGCGGAATGCCGGCCCCAGTTCGAGGTCGAGCGTCACCGGCCCCTTGGCGACGACGGTATAGCCCGCCCCGGTCGATGCCGAATAGCGGTCGTAATAGCCGAAGAACTTGTCCGATTCATACTGCGCCGCGCCATAGATATAGAGCCGGTCGTCGACCTTGTAGTTCGGTTCGAACGCAGCGAGATAATGTTCGCGCGTCGGGATGTTGTTGGTTTCCTGATAATCCGCCTGCAGCTTCAACTTGTGCCGCCAGCGATAGCCTTCGCGCGCCAGGTCGAGGATCGCGGTCACGCCCAGGCTGTCCGAATTGCCGCCATTGACCCATCCGCCGACTTCGGCCCGGCCCTTGACCAGCGCGCCGAACGACGCGGTGCGCAGCCGCTTCTCGGTCTTTTCCGACCGCTCGAACGTGTAATGCGACGCCAGCTCGGCGATCTTCTGCGAATGTTTCGGCGCGGCCTTGCGCGCATATCGCACGATCGTCGCGACGTCGTTGTCGTTGCCCGACGCCATCGCCTCTTCCAGCATCGTGCGGATTTCGATCGGCAGGTCCGGCTCGGGCGGCGGCTCCGCGAAATACAGGCCGAGCGGCAGGAGGATCGCGGGGTTAGGCATCACCGCCCGCTATAGCCGATCGAATGCATATAGGCTGAACGATTCATCGCATGTGAGAGGCGCTTCACCGATGCAGATGGTCGGCAAACCCGGCGAGGACCTGTTCGTACAGCGCCTTCTTGAACGGCACGATCATCGACGGCAGGTCGGCGGGATCGGCCCAGCGCCATGCGCGGAACTCCGGCTCGGGCGTCTGGATGTCGATATCGGCGTCCGTCCCCTCGAACGCGAACAGGAACCAGCGCTGCCGCTGCCCGCGCCATTTCCCCTTCCAGATCTTGCCGATCATGTCGTCGGGCAGGTCGTAGAGCAGCTCTGCCGGGTTTTCGGCGATCAGCCGCACCTTGTCGGCGGCGACGCCCGTTTCCTCGCGCAGCTCGCGGATCGCGGCGTCGACCGGCGCTTCGCCATCGTCGATCCCGCCCTGCGGCATCTGCCACGCTTCCAGCGTCGAATCGAGCCGTTGGCCGACGAACACCTGTCCGTCACGGTTCAGCAGCATGACGCCGGCACAGGGGCGATAGGGGAGGGCGGTCTTGTCCATCGCCGCTTCCTATCGCTTGAGGCTGCCTTTTGCGAGGCGCATCGGCATCTTATCTGTGCGGTCGTGATCCCCGTCGTCCACCATCCCGATTATGTCGCCGAAAGCCCGCCGGGCAGCCGCTATCGCTGGGGCAAGAACGGCCTCGTCCGCGATCTGCTGCGCGAGATGGGGCCGGCAATCGACTGGCACGGATGCGACCCGATGCCGCGCAAGTGGATCGAGGCGGTGCACGACGACACCTACGTCGCCGAGGTGATCGAGGCCCGCGTGCCCCCGCACAAGGAACGCCGCATCGGCTTTCCCGTCACCCCGCCGATGGCACTCCGCGCACAGGCGGTGCCCGGCGGTACCTATGCCGCCGCGCTGGTCGCGCTGGAACGGGGCTATGCCGCCAATACCGCCGGGGGCAGCCACCACGCGCTGGCCGATACCGGGGCGGGGTATTGCGTCTTCAACGACCTCGCCATCGCCGCCAACCGGCTGGTCGATGAGGGGACGTGCGAGCGGGTGCTGGTGGTCGATGTCGACGTGCATCAGGGCGACGGCACCGCCTCGCTGCTGGCCGGGCGCACGAACCTCGCCACCTATTCGATCCATGCCGAAAAGAACTTCCCGGCGCGAAAGGCCGTGTCGACGCTCGACGTGCCGCTGCCCGATGGCGTCGGCGACGACGAATATCTGTCGACGCTGAAGGCGACGCTGGTCCCGCTGATCGACAGCTTTGCGCCGACGCTGCTGCTCTATCAGGCCGGGGTCGATCCCTTCGCTGACGACCGCCTCGGCCGCCTGTCGCTGACGCAAGCCGGGCTGGACGCGCGCGACCGCTGGATTGGGCAACTGGCCAGGGCGCGCGGCCTGCCGATCGCCAGTGCGCTGGGCGGCGGCTATGGCGACCTGCTCGAAGTATCGCGCCGCCATGTCGCCTCGATCGTCGCAGTGGCGGAGGGAACCGGGATCGTCGCGCAAGCGTAACGTCACGCGATGAGCGACCCCGTCCTACTCTGGCTCCGCCAGGACCTCCGCCTGCGCGATCAACCCGCGCTTCGTGCCGCGATCGACGAAGGGGCGGTGATCCCCGTCTATATCCTCGACGACACATCGCCCGGCGACTGGGCGATCGGCGGCGCGCAACGCTGGTGGCTGCACCACAGCCTGACTTCGTTCGACGAAGCGCTGCGAGGCAAGGAGTCGCGCCTGATCCTGCGCCGGGGCGAAGCGGTCGCCGAACTGCGCAAGCTCTGCAAGGAAACCGGCGCGACCCGCATTCATGCCATGCGCCACTACGAACCATGGTGGGTAAAGGCGCAGGAGGCGCTGGGCGACGCGCTCACCCTCCACGACGGCAACCATCTGCGCCCGCCGGAGGACGTCCGCACCGGCTCGGGTGGTATGTTCAAAATCTATTCGTCCTTCTGGAAGGCGCTGAACCAGATGCTGCCGCCCGAGGACCCGGCACCGATGCCGCGCGCCATTCCTGCGCCATCGAACTGGCCCAAGTCCGACAAGCTCGCCGACTGGAAGCTGCTCCCGACCAAGCCCGACTGGTCGACCGCCTTCGGGAAAGCATGGCAACCGGGCGAAGACGGCGCACACAAGGCGCTGAAATCCTTCGCGGATCGGCTCGGCGACTATGACACGGCGCGCAACCTGCCCTCGATCGACGGCAGCTCCAACCTGTCGCCGCATATCCACCACGGCGAAATCTCCCCGCGCCAGATCTGGGCGGCGCTCGACGGGCAGGGCGACAGCCTCACCACCTATCGCAAGGAACTGGCGTGGCGCGACTTCGCCAGCGGGGTCATCCTGTCGATGCCCGATTATGCCGACGCCAATGGCCGCTCGCGCTATGACAAGCTGAAATGGCGCAGCGACGCCGCATCGAAACGCGACCTGAAGGCATGGCAGCAGGGTCGCACCGGCTATCCGATCGTCGATGCCGGTATGCGACAGCTGTGGCAGACCGGCTGGATGCACAATCGGGTGCGGATGATCGCCGCCTCGTTCCTCATCAAGCATCTGCTGATCGACTGGCGCGAGGGCGAGCGCTGGTATTGGGACTGTCTGGTCGATGCCGATCTCGGCAACAATGCGGTCAACTGGCAATGGGTGGCCGGCACCGGCGTCGATTCGAACATGTTCGGGCGGATCATGGCCCCGCTCACCCAGTCGGAAAAGTTCGACGCCGCCGACTATATCCGCCGCTGGGTGCCCGAACTCGCGAAGCTGTCCGACGCCGCGATCCACGATCCGGACGCGGCCGGGTGCCGGCCGAAGGACTATCCGGCAAAGATCATCGACCACCGCGAGGCACGCGAACGCGCACTGGCAGCGGCACGGGGGCTTTAGCGAGCCACTACCGTATCCCCGGCCTACGCGGGGGTACGGGGACCTACCCGCACAACCCCCGCCCGGCGGGATCGCGCAGCGCCGCCGCTTCCGACCCGCTCTCGCTCAGTCGGTCAAACCGCAGCCCCGACAACGACGCTCGCCCGCGACACGCCGCCTCGCACCCGGCAGGCAACGCCCCCGGAAAGCGCACCGCATCGCCGTCGAAGCCGGCCTCGAACGCACAACCCTTGCCGAAATCGACCGTCAGCCGCTCGCCCGCGCGGACGAACCGCCCGCGCGCGCTGCACCCGTTCGCCTCGCCATAGTCGACGAATGCCCCGATCCGCTGGCCGGCAACGCACAGCCGGTCGCCCTCGCGCGCATACAGTCCGACCGGCTCGGCGGCCGCGGCATCGCGCACGACGCCACGCGCGATCGCGGCCTGTTCGAGCGCCGCACCCTCCGGTTCGCGCGACGGCACTGCCGCTTGCGAACAACCCGCCAGCAACAGCAGGGCCGCCGCCCAGCCCCTCATGCCACCGGCACCAGCCGATCGCCCTCGATCCGGCGAAAGAAACAGCTGGTCGCCCCGGTATGGCATGCCGGCCCGGCGGGCACGCAGCGCACCCACAGTGCGTCCTGATCGCAATCGATCCGCACTTCGACGACGCGCAGCACGTTGCCCGACGTCTCGCCCTTCTTCCAGATCGCCGCGCGACTCCGCGACCAGAAGGTCGCTTCCTTCGTCTCCAGCGTCAGCCGCAGCGCATCGGCATTCATATGCGCCACCATCAACGGCGCGCCCGTATCGGCATCGACGCACACCGCGGTCAGCAGTCCGTCGGCATCGAATTTCGGGTTCAGGGTCAGGCCGGTATCGCGCGAAGTCATGCGCAACCCCTATCGCCGATCATGGTTCCGCCGCAATCGACGATCAAAGGGCGACAAATCGATAAAGGCTACCTATATGGCAGCCGCGTGACACGCTTATCCCCGGAAGGGCCTATGTTCACCACCCACCCATTTGACGACGACAAGCTGCGTGAAGAATGCGGCATCTTCGGTGTTTCCGGCGCGGACGGCGCGGCGGCCCTCGTGGCGCTCGGCCTCCACGCGCTACAGCATCGTGGCCAGGAAGCGGCCGGCATCTGCAGCTGGGATGGGGCGATGTTCCATACCCAGCGGGCGCAGGGCCATGTCGCGGGCAATTTCGACCGGCCGGAGGTGATCGAATCGCTCCCCGGCGCGACTGCCTGTGGCCATGTCCGCTATTCGACCACCGGCGAAACGTCGAACCGCAACATCCAGCCGCTCTACGCCGAACTCGCGTCGGGTGGCTTTGCGGTGGCGCATAACGGTAATCTTTCCAACGCCATGCGGCTGCGCAAGGATCTGGTCCGCACGGGATCGATCTTCCAGTCGACCAGCGATACCGAAGTCATCATCCACTTGGTCGCGACGTCCAACTACCGGACGCTGCTCGACCGGTTCATCGATGCGCTCAAGCAGGTCGAGGGTGCGTACTCGCTGATCTGCATGACGCCCGAGGGGATGATCGCCTGCCGCGATCCGCTGGGTATCCGGCCGCTGGTGATGGGCAAGCTCGGCGACGACGCCTATATCTTTGCCTCGGAAACCGTCGCGCTCGACGTGGTCGGTGCCGAGTTCGTCCGCGAAGTCGAACCGGGCGAGCTGGTGATCGTCAAGAATGGCGAACTGCGCTCGATCCGCCCGTTCGCGCCGCTCTCGCCGCGTCCCTGCATCTTCGAATGGGTCTATTTCTCGCGCCCCGATTCGATCAGCGAAGACCGCTCGATCTATTCGGTGCGCAAAGCCATCGGCGCGGAACTGGCGCAGGAAAATGCGGTGGAGGCCGATCTGGTCATCCCCGTCCCCGATTCGGGCGTTCCCGCCGCGATCGGTTACGCCCAGGCATCGGGCATTCCGTTCGAACTGGGCATCATTCGCTCGCACTATGTCGGGCGCACCTTCATCCAGCCGGGCGACAAGGTCCGCCATCTGGGCGTGAAGCTGAAGCACAACGCCAACCGCAAGCTGATCGAGGGCAAGCGCATTGTGCTGGTCGACGATTCGATCGTGCGCGGCACGACATCGCTGAAGATCGTGCAGATGATGCGCGATGCAGGGGCTGCCGAAGTGCATATGCGCATCGCATCGCCCCCGACGCGCCATTCGTGCTTCTACGGCGTCGACACGCCTGAACGCGCCAAGCTGTTGGCGGCCAAATATGATCTGGGCGGCATGACCGACTATATCCAGGCCGACAGCCTCGCCTTCATCTCGATCGACGGCCTGTACCGCGCGCTCGGCGAAGCGAACCGCACCTCGGTACGCCCGAAATATTGCGACGCCTGCTTCACCGGCGATTACCCGACGCCGCTCACCGATCAGGATGAGACGACCCCGGTCGATCAGCTCGCCAATCTGGCCGAACGGGTCGGATGAGCTTGCCGTTGCAGGGGCAGCTGGCGCTCGTCACGGGTGCCAGCCGGGGGATCGGTGCCGCCACCGCCGTCGCACTGGCGGGGCAGGGCGCGCACATCATCCTCACCGCGCGGACGACCGGCGGGCTGGAGGAGGTCGAGGACGCGATCTATGCGGCGGGCGGCACGGCCACCATCGCGCCGATCGACCTGTACGACCTGACCGCCATTCCGCAGCTGGTGTCGGCGATCGCCGATCGCTGGCGCGCGCTCGACATGCTGGTGCTGAACGCCGGTGCGCTCGGCACGCTGGGTCCGGTGCCGTCGTTCGACCTGAAGGAGTTCGACAAGGTGATGGCGTTGAACGTCACCGCCAATGCCGCGCTGATCGCCGCCTTCTCGCCGATGCTGCGCCTTGCGCGGGCGGGCAAGGTCGTCGGCGTCACGTCCTCGGTCGGGGCGGCGCCGCGTGCCTATTGGGGCATGTACGGCGCGTCGAAGGCGGCGTTCGACAATATCATCGCCAGCTACGGCCTCGAAATGGCCAACATCTCGCCCGTCCGCACCGCGATCGTCGATCCCGGCGCGACCCGGACGAAGATGCGCGAGCGCGCCTATCCCGGCGAAGACCCGCAATCGGTGAAGCCGCCCGAGCGGGTTGCCGCCGCGATCGTGAAGCTGATGGCCGACGGCTTCGAAAGCGGTACCCGCCTCCGCGTCGACTGACGCGGAGGCGCAGTACGGTACCGTCGGGTCACCGGTTCCGAACTTCAATAAAAACAAATAGTTCGTGTTCCTCGGGGCCGGCTTCGACCTCGCTCGTTGACCGGCGGCTGCGCGTGCAGCTTGCCCTTCGAGGAGCCTGACCATGGCCGTTAAATTCGCCGGAACGATGAACGCGATCAACCGCGGACTGGACGAAACCAAGCCCGCCAAGGGCGCGACGATGATCGAGGATTGGGAAGCCGCGCTGGCCGACACCGACGTGCCGGGCGCAAAGGGCATCCTCCGCGACCTCGCCTCGCTGCGCAAGCAACTCGAAAAGGACGCGCCGGACAGCGACCGGGTCCACGACCTGCTCCACCGCCTGGGTGCCGCGACCACGAAGATCGCCGATAAATCGGACAAGCAGCAGGAAAAGCTGCGCGCGCTGGGCGAAGCACTGAGCGAAGCCGGCGAGGAAACGCCCGACGAGGAAGAAGACACCGAAGCCGCCGCTGCCCCGAAGCGGGCGCGCAAGAAGGCGTAAGCGGGCAGGGTGGGCGCTCCGTTGGGCACCCGCCCCCCTTTTCCAACAGCCACATCACCAGCCAAGATCGTCACCCCGGGCTTGACCCGGGGTCCCGCTTCTTCTGCTCCGTCGGTTAGAAAGCGGGACCCCGGATCAAGTCCGGGGCAACGTAGTGAATGGGAGAAACAACGGAGCGCCAGAAAACGCGGCGAGTGTGAACTTAGTGAACTTTGGCCCCGATCACGGCTCGATCGTCGGGGTCCAGGGGCGCTCGCGAAACCACTTCGTGATGATGTATTTCGTACCTTCCACGACAGCCATGCCCTCGTGCAGCGTCGCCAGATTGGGGCTGCCATCGGCCAGCATGTTGTTCCACGCGACCAGCATCCCCGGCCGCGGATTGAACCGTACCCCGGCCTGCGGAAACCATGTAGCGCCGCCCTGTTCGACCTCGTTCAGATAGACCATCGCCGTCCAGGTTCGTTGCCCGCCCTGCACCGCCATCGACGCCCAATAGGGCTCGTTCTCGTTGAAATAGTCGTTATGCGCCCGGAACTGCTGCCCCGGCGCATAGCGCTGCCCCTGCATCGTCTCGCCATGTTCGGGCGGGATGCCCAGCAGGTGCGCGATCTTCTCGTCGATCGGTTGCAGCAACGGGTGCCAGCGGTCGAGGTCGCAGCTGTCGCTGGTGCGGAAGTTCGGATCGTTGGTCGCGGTCAGCAGCGTCGATTTGCGGCGGCCCGAATCGATCGTCGCCATCAACATGTCGCACTCGTCGTCCGACAGGAAATCGGTGAGGGCGAACAGCACCGCGCCCTCGGTCTTGGCCCGGCGGATACCGGGTACGGCGGACAGCGTCGCCTCGACCGACCGGCCCCATTCGGCCCGGACGGGGGAGGGGCCACCGGGCGCTTTACGGACAGGCGTATTCATGGCGCGGGTTCAACCAGATAGCGGGGCGGGTGTCGAGGGGGCGGGCCAGCGCTCAATGCTCCGGCGTCTCCATCAATTCGATCAGCACCCCGCCCATGTCGCGCGGGTGGACGAAGACGATCGGCGTCCCATGCGCCCCGATCCGCGGTTCGCCCAGCACCCGCGCACCCTTGGCGGTCAGCTCGGCAACGGCGGCGGGAATGTCCGCCACCTCGAAACACAGATGATGCTGCCCGCCCGCCGGGTTCTTCGCCAGAAACCCCGCGATCGGCGAGCTGGCGTCATACGGTTCGATCAATTCGATCTGCGTATTGGGCGCATCGATGAAGCAGACCTTCACCCCTTGTGCGGGCAGGTCGAATGGCTCGCCAATGGCGTCCGCACCGAGCAGGTCGCGATACATCGCGATCGATGCGGTGATTGACGGCGTGGCGACGCCGACATGGTTGAGACGGCCCAGGGTCATGCCGAATCCTCCCCGGCACGGGGAGGGGGGCCATCCGAAGGATGGTGGAGGGGGGCGTCCTGCTCCACTACCATTGCGTTGCGGGGAACGCCCCCTCCACCAGCTGCGCTGGTCCCCCTCCCCGTGCCGGGGAGGATATCACAGCGGAATATTGTCATGCTTCTTCCACGGATTCTCGAGCGTCTTGTTCCTGAGCTTGCGCAACCCCAGCGCCACCCGCCGCCGGGTGGAATGCGGCAGGATCACCTCATCGATGAACCCCTTGCTCGCCGCGACGAACGGGTTGGCGAAGCGCGCCTCATATTCCGCCGTCCGTGCCGCGACCTCGGCCGGGTCCTTCGAGCGGAAGATGATCTCGACCGCCCCCTTCGCCCCCATCACCGCGATTTCGGCGGTCGGCCACGCATAGTTCAAATCGCCGCGTAGATGCTTCGACGCCATCACGTCGTAGGCGCCGCCATAGGCCTTGCGGGTGATGACCGTGATCTTGGGCACCGTCGCCTCGGCGTAGGCGAACAGCAGCTTGGCACCATGTTTGATGATGCCCGAATGCTCCTGTCCGACCCCCGGCAGGAAGCCGGGCACGTCGACGAACGTCACGATCGGAATCTCGAACGCATCGCAGAAGCGCACGAACCGCGCCGCCTTCTTCGACGAATTGATGTCGAGGCACCCGGCCAGCACCATCGGCTGGTTCGCGACCACCCCGACCGTCTGCCCCTCGATCCGGCCGAAGCCGATGATGATGTTGCCCGCGTGCGCCGGCTGCAACTCGAAGAAGTCGCCATCGTCCAGCGTCCGCACGATCAGCTCGTGCATGTCATAGGGCTGGTTGGCGCTGGGCGGGATCAGCGTGTCGAGGCTCGGTTCCAACCGGTCCCACGGATCGTCGCTCGGCCGCTCGGGCACGCCGGTCTGGTTATTGGCGGGCAGGAAGTCGACGAAATCGCGCGCCGCCAGCAGCGCCTCGATATCGTTCTCGAACGCGCAATCGGCGACCGACGACTTGGTGGTGTGGGTGATCGCGCCGCCCAGTTCCTCCTGGGTCACGACCTCGTTCGTCACCGTCTTCACCACGTCCGGGCCGGTCACGAACATATAGCTCGAATCCTTCACCATGAAGATGAAGTCGGTCATCGCAGGCGAATAGACTGCGCCGCCCGCGCACGGCCCCATGATGAGGCTGAGCTGCGGCACGACGCCCGACGCCAGCACGTTGCGCTGGAACACCTCGGCATAGCCGCCCAGCGACGCGACGCCCTCCTGAATCCGTGCGCCGCCCGAATCGTTGAGGCCGATGACCGGCGCGCCGACCTTCATCGCCATGTCCATGATCTTGCAGATCTTCTGGGCATGGCGTTCGGACAGCGACCCGCCGAACACGGTGAAGTCCTGGCTGAAGACATAGACCAGCCGGCCGTTGACCGTGCCCGATCCGGTGACCACGCCGTCGCCCGGCACGACCTGTTCCGGCATCCCGAAATCGACGCAGTTATGTTCGACATACATGTCGAGTTCCTCGAAGGACCCTTCGTCGAGGAACACGTCCAGCCGTTCGCGCGCGGTCAGCTTGCCCTTGGCATGTTGCGCCGCGACCCGCTTTTCCCCGCCGCCGGCGCGCGCCGCCGCGCGGCGTTTCTCCAGCGCTTCGAGTGCTTCGAGCATCGTCTCTCCTTGGCCCGTTGGTCGGGCGTTTCCGCCCTTGTGCCAGCAGGAGGGGGCGAAGCGCAATATTCTTGCGCTATCCGAAGCGGTAGCCGGACACGACCCAGCCCATGACGACATCGCGGTAGTCGCACACTGCCGGGCCATCGCCGCCCGCGCCAAGGGCGACCATCAGCGGCAGCAGATGCTCGGCCTCGGGATGGGCGAAACGGGCGTGCGGCAGGCTTTCCCATTCCGCGACCCGTTCGGCCCGCGCGGCCGGATCGGGATCGGTGACAGCGGCGGTCAGCGCCGCATCCCATTCGTCGGCGATCGGCGTCACCGACGGCCCACGGGCGCGCAGATTGTGAAAGCTCATGCCGGACCCGACGATCAGCACGCCTTCGTCGCGCAGCGGGGCCAGCGCCCGGCCCATCGCGATATGGGCGGCGGGATCGAGCGAGCGGTCGAGCGACAGCTGGACCAGCGGGATATCGGCATCCGGCACCGCGACCATCATGGGCACGAACACGCCGTGATCCCAGCCGCGCGTCGCCTCCTCTGCCGTCTCGAACCCGGCGCCTTCCAGCAGCCCGGCCGCCCGCCGCGCCACGTCCGGCGCGCCGGCGGCATCCCAGCGCAGGCGATAGGTGTGTTCGGGAAAGCCATAATAATCGAACAGCAGCGACGGGCGCTCGCCGACATGGACGGTCGGGCGATCCGCCTCCCAGTGGCCGGAGATCATCAGGATCGCGCGCGGCCGCTCGGGCAGCGAATCGATCATCCCGGTCAGATACGCCTGCATCGGCCGCCACATCGGGTCGGGGGCCTGGCCGGGGTTCAGGAAGAAGCAGGGGCCGCCGCCATGCGGCACGAACAGGATGGGGAGCGTCATGGGTGCCAAGGTTGCGCTGCGGGCGATGCGACTCAAGGCCGCGCACGGAAACGACTCGTTTCGACTTGGCGTCGCGGGGGGATGCCCCCTACAAGGTCGCCCGCATGAGCCGTTTCACCGTCAACAATTTGCCGCAGGAATATCGGCTCGACCCGGACACGCCGCTGCTATGGGCGCTGCGCGACGTGTCGAACCTGACCGGCACCAAATATGGCTGCGGCACCGGCCATTGCGGGGCCTGCACTGTCGATATCGACGGGCGCGCGGTAAAGTCTTGCCAGGTGACGATCGGCAGCCTCGAGGGCACGTTCGTCACCACGATCGAGGGGCTGGCCCGCGACCGCAGCCATCCGGTGCAGGCGGCGTTCCTGGCGGCGCAGGTCGTGCAATGCGGCTTCTGCATCCCCGGCTTCGTCATGGCGACGGTCGCGCTGCTGCGGCAGAACCGCGATCCCGGTGAGGCGGAGATCGCCGCCGCGCTGAACCATCTGTGCCGCTGCGGCATCTATCCGCGCCTGATCGATGCGGTGCGACAGGCCGCCGCCGCCGCGCGGGGCGACGCGACGCTCGCACCCCCGCCACGTCCGGGTATCGACCGGGTAGAGGCTGCGCGCGAAACGCCCGCGCTGACCCCGCCGGCCAGATAGCCGCCATTCTTTCAATTGGCTGTCACCGGCATTCAGCCACGGTTGATCGCGCCCGTAATAAACCGCATCCATCGAAGCCGGCGACATCCGGCGGTGGAGGCAAGCAATGAAGAGCCGTTTTCTTCTGGCCCTGTTGAGCGTGTCGGCGCTGGTTCCGACGGCGGCGATGGCGCAGGTCGATCCGGAATTGCGCGGGCCGCGCAATCGCGAACGGATCGAACGCTCGCCGGGCGGCGAGACCCCCGGCGCCCGCGCCGAATTCCGCAACGACATCCGCGTCGAGGCGCCCCAGCCGCGCCCCGAGCGCCCGCGCATGGAGGAACAGCGCGTCGAACCGCAACGCAGCGCGGACGCTCCGCGCTGGCAGGATCGCGGCGATCGTGGTGACCGCGGCGATCGCGGCGGCTTCGACCGCCCGCGCCCGCCGCGCGACGGCAACGGGCAGGTCGATCGCGAAGCGCTGCGCCGTGACTGGCAGCAGGGTAATCGCGGCGGGGATCGCGGCTGGCGGCCCGAGCCGTCACCGGCCCCGCGCCCCGACCGCGACTTCCGTACCCCGCCACTCGACGCGCAGGGGCAGATTGATCGCGAGGCGCTGCGCCGCGACTGGCCGCGTACCGAGGGCCGGGGGCAGGTCGATCGCGATCGCAACGACCAGTGGCGTCGCGAACAATGGCGCCGCGAACAGCAGAATGGCGGCTGGGATCGTGGCACCCGCGATCGCGACTGGGGTCGTGACGACTGGAACCGGGGCGACCGGAACTGGGATCGCGGCAACCGGTGGGAACGCGGCGGTCAGTGGGATCGCGGCTGGCGGCGGGACGACCGCTATGACTGGAACCGCTATCGCCAGCAGAACCGCAACGTCTATCGCCTGCCGCGCTACTATGCGCCATCAGGCTGGGGCTATGGCTATCGCCGGTTCGGCGTGGGCGTGACGCTCAATTCCTATCTGTTCGGGTCGAACTACTGGATCAACGATCCCTATTCCTATCGCCTGCCCGATGTGTGGGGGCCGTATCGCTGGGTGCGCTATTACAACGACGCACTGCTGGTGGACGTCCGCAGTGGTCAGGTGGTCGACGTCGAGTACGACATTTTCTGGTAAGCCTGTCGCTACGGCACGGGCGCGCGCGGTGGGGGCAACCCCGCCGCGCGTCTTTCTGTCTGGCGTTTGGGCTGGCAATCGCCGCGTCCTTTCCGCAAACCGTATCAAAAGATACGGGAGAGCGATTCGATGGCAGGCGATATCCAGGTGACGCGCGACAGCGACGTGCTGCGCATCACGCTCGACCGGCCCGACCGGCTGAACGCCGCGCCACCGGCGATGTTCGATGCGATCCGCGAGGCGCTGGCCAATCTCGATGGCGCGCGCGCGGTGCTGCTCACCGGGGCAGGGCGCGCCTTCTGCTCGGGCGCCGATGTCATGGCGGCGCTGAGCGGTGACGACGCGCCGGCCATGACCCATGCCGCGCTCACCAACCACTATAACCCGACGCTACAGACGATCGCCGACCTGTCGGTCCCGGTGGTCAGCGCGGTGCGGGGTGCTGCGGCGGGGATCGGGTGCAGCCTCGCGCTCGCGGCCGATTTCTGTGTCGCGGCCGACGATGCCTATTTCCTGCAGGCGTTCGTCAATATCGGCCTTGTCCCCGATGGCGGGGCCAGCTGGATGCTCCCGCGCCTGATCGGTCGCGCCCGTGCAACGCGGATGATGATGCTGGGCGAACGGGTGCCCGCCGCTACCGCGCTCGACTGGGGCATGATCCACGCCGTGGTCGATGGCGGGAGCCTCGACGACGAAGCGCTGGCGCTTGCCCGCCGACTGGCGGCAGGACCGACCGTCGCGCTGGGCCTGACGCGCCGCAACCTCGCCTATGCCCTCGACCACGACTATCCCGCCGCGATGGCACGCGAAGCGGACGCGCAGCGTACCGCCCGCGCGACCAGCGATGCGGTGGAGGGCGGCACCGCCTTCCTCACCAAGCGTACTCCCCGTTTTACCGGAGCCTGACATGACCTGCCTCGACTTGACCCCCCGTCCGGCGATAGGGACCATGCGATGACCGGCCCGACGCTCGACGATTGGCAGAAGCTCGCCGCGCGCGAGGTGAAGGACGCCGACCTGCACTGGACCACGCCCGAGGGGATCGTGGTCAAGCCGCTCTACACCGCCGCCGACGCACCCGATCCCGGCCTGCCCGGCTTCGCGCCGTTCACGCGCGGGGTGAAGGCGTCGATGTATGCCGGGCGGCCATGGACCATCCGCCAATACGCCGGCTTCTCGACCGCCGAGGAATCCAACGCCTTCTATCGCCGCAACTTGGGCGCAGGGCAGAAGGGGCTGTCGGTCGCCTTCGACCTCGCCACCCATCGCGGGTACGACAGCGACCATCCGCGCGTGGCGGGCGATGTGGGGAAGGCCGGGGTCGCGATCGACACGATCGATGACATGAAGATCCTGTTCGACGGCATCCCGCTCGACACCATGTCGGTCAGTATGACGATGAACGGCGCGGTGCTGCCGTGCCTCGCCTTCTACATCGTCGCGGCGGAGGAGCAGGGCGTCGGCCCCGAGAAGCTGTCGGGCACGATCCAGAACGACATCCTCAAGGAGTTCATGGTCCGCAACACTTACATCTATCCGCCCGCGCCATCGATGCGGATCGTGTCGGACATCATCGCGTACACCGCCGAGCATATGCCGCGGTTCAACAGCATCTCGATCAGCGGCTATCACATGCACGAGGCCGGGGCGACCGCGGTGCAGGAGCTGGCGTTCACGCTGGCCGACGGCATGGCCTATGTCCGCGCCGCGCTGGACCGGGGCCTCGATATCGATGCGTTCGCCGGGCGGCTGTCGTTCTTCTTCGGCATCGGCATGAACTTCTTCATGGAGATCGCGAAGCTGCGCGCCGCGCGCATGCTGTGGAGCCGGATCATCGCCGATTTCGGTGGTTCGCCCCGCAGCCAGACGCTGCGCACGCACTGCCAGACCAGCGGCGTGTCGCTGACCGAGCAGGACCCGTATAACAACGTCATCCGCACCACTGTGGAGGCGATGGCCGCGACGTTCGGGGGTACCCAGTCGCTCCACACCAACTCGCTCGACGAAGCGGTCGCGCTGCCGACCGACTTTTCCGCCCGGATCGCGCGCAATACGCAGCTGATCCTGCAGGAAGAAACCGGCATGACCCATGTCGTCGATCCGCTGGGCGGCAGCTATTATGTCGAGGCGCTGACGAAGGAGCTGGCCGACAAGGCTTGGGCGCTGATCGAGGAGATCGAGGCGGCGGGCGGCATGATCGATGCCGTGAACTCGGGGTTGCCCAAGGAACATATCGAACGCGCCGCCGCCGCGCGGCAGGCGCGTGTCGATCGGGCCGAGGACGTCATCGTCGGCGTCAACAAATACCGGCTGGCCGAGGAAGACCCGATCGACATCCTCTCGATCGACAACGCGAAGGTCCGTGCCGACCAGATTCGTCGGATCGAGCGGGTGAAGGCCGAACGGGACGAGGCGAAGACCCAGGCGGCGCTGACTGCATTGCAGGACGGCGCGCGCGGGGACGGCAACCTGCTGGCGCTGTGCGTCGATGCCGCGCGTGCCCGCGCTACGCTGGGCGAAATGTCGGCGGCGATGGAGGCGGCGTTCGGTCGTCATGCGGTGTCGGTGACCCCGGTCAAGGGCATCTATGGCCCCGCCCATGCCGATGACGATGGCTGGCGCCGCGCGGGCGAAGGCGTCGCGGCGGTCGAACGCCGCATGGGGCGCAAGCCGCGCATGCTGGTCGCCAAGATGGGGCAGGACGGCCACGATCGCGGCGCGAACGTCGTCGCCAGCGCCTTTGCCGATCTGGGGTTCGATATCGTGTCCGGGCCGCTGTTCCAGACGCCGCAGGAAACTGCGCAGCTGGCGATTGCCGAAGGGGTCGATGTCGTCGGCGCCTCCAGCCTGGCCGCTGGGCACAATACGCTGATCCCCGAACTCATCGGGTGCTTGGCGGATGCCGGTCGTAGCGATATTCGCGTCATTGCCGGCGGGGTGATCCCGCCGCAGGATTATGCGTTGCTCCGCGAAGCCGGGGTGGCGGCGATTTTCGGACCGGGCACCAACCTGGTCCATGCGGCGGCGGAGGTGCTGAAACTGCTCGGCCACAACCTGCCGCCGGTTGGAGAGACTGTGGAATGAATGTGATTGCGTCTGTCGAAGCTGCCCCGGCGATCGGAACGGGGGAGGTACGCACCGACTGGACCCGTGCCGAAATCGCCGACCTGTTCGACCTGCCGTTCGATGAACTGATGTACCGTGCCCAGACCGTCCACCGTGCCCACCACGCGGTCGGGCAGGTGCAGCTCTGCACGCTCCTGTCGATCAAGACCGGCGGCTGCCCGGAGGATTGCGGCTATTGCTCGCAATCGGCCAGCGCCGACACGCAGCTGAAGGCCGAAAAGCTGATGGAGGTGCAGGCGGTGCTCGCCTCTGCCGCCGAGGCGAAGGCGGCCGGGTCGCAGCGTTTCTGCATGGGCGCGGCATGGCGCAACCCGAAGGACCGCGACATGGACGCGGTGATCGCCATGGTCGAGGGCGTCCGGGCGATGGGCATGGAAACCTGCATGACGCTCGGCATGCTGACCCCCGATCAGGCACAGCGGCTGGCGGCGGCGGGGCTCGATTATTACAACCACAACATCGACACCTCGCCCGAAAACTACGCCAACATCATCTCGACGCGCAGCTTCGAGGATCGGATCGACACGCTGGCGCATGTCCGCGCGGCGGGGATCAACGTGTGCAGCGGCGGGATCGTCGGGCTGGGCGAGACCCGCGCCGATCGCGTCGGCTTCGTCCACGCGCTCGCCACGCTGCCGCGCCATCCCGAAAGCGTGCCGGTCAATGCGCTGGTGCCGATCAAGGGCACGGTGCTCGGCAACATGCTCGCCGACACCCCGCTGGCAAAGATCGACGATATCGAGTTCGTCCGCACCGTCGCCGTTGCGCGGATCACCATGCCGTTGAGCATGGTCCGCCTGTCCGCCGGACGCGAAAGCATGTCGGATGCGACGCAGGCGATGTGCTTCATGGCCGGGGCCAATTCGATCTTCACCGGCGACCGGCTGCTGACCACCGGCAATGCCGGCGACGATGCCGATGCGGCGCTGCTGGCGAAGCTGGGCATGACGCCGATGGTCGCGGAGGAACCGATGCGAAAGGGCGGGTGCTGCTGACGCAGCGCCCCGCCGAATGACATGCTGACCCTGCCATAGCAGGGCGGACAGGAGAGTGACGTGTTCAAGAAGATTCTGGTCGCCAATCGCGGCGAAATCGCGTGCCGGGTGATGCGGACGGCCAAGCGGATGGGGATCGCGACCGTCGCGGTCTATTCCGATGCCGACGCCCGCGCGCCGCACGTCATGATGGCGGACGAGAGCGTCCGGCTGGGCCCGGCGCCTGCGGCCGAGAGCTATCTGAAGGCGGAGCTGATCCTTGCGGCGGCGAAGGCGACCGGGGCCGACTGCATCCATCCCGGCTACGGATTCCTGTCCGAGCGCGAGAGTTTTGCCCGCGCCTGTGCCGATGCCGGCATCGCCTTTGTCGGCCCGCCGCCGAACGCGATCGCCGCGATGGGCGACAAGATCGAATCGAAGAAGCTGGCGCAGGCCGCCGGGGTCAACGTCGTCCCCGGCTATCTGGGTGAGATCGCCGATACCGAGGAGGCGGTGCGGATCGCCACCGACATCGGTTATCCGGTGATGATGAAGGCATCGGCCGGCGGCGGCGGCAAGGGGATGCGCCTGGCGTGGAGCGAACAGGACGTTCGCGAGGGGTTCGAGGCGACCAAGCGCGAGGGGCTGGCGAGCTTCGGCGACGATCGCGTGTTCATCGAGAAGTTCATCGAAAGCCCGCGCCACATCGAAATCCAGGTGCTGGGCGACCAGCACGGCAACATCGTCTATCTCGGCGAGCGCGAATGCTCGATCCAGCGCCGCCACCAGAAGGTGGTCGAGGAAGCGCCATCGCCCTTCGTCACGCCCGCAATGCGCAAGGCGATGGGTGAACAGGCAGTCGCGCTGGCCCGGGCGGTCGGCTATTATTCGGCCGGCACCGTCGAACTGATCGTATCGGGCGCGGATGTGACGGGGGAGAGCTTCTACTTCCTCGAAATGAACACCCGGTTGCAGGTCGAGCATCCGGTTACCGAGGAAATCACCGGCCTCGATCTGGTCGAACAGATGCTGCGCGTCGCGGCGGGGGAAACGCTCGCCTTCACGCAGGACGAGGTGAAGCTGACCGGCTGGGCGATCGAGAACCGGGTCTATGCCGAAGATCCGTATCGGGGTTTCCTGCCCAGCACCGGCCGCCTCACCCGCTACAATCCTCCCCGGCACGGGGAGGGGGACCGTGCGAAGCATGGTCGAGGGGGGCGTCCGCACGCGGATCGTTCGCGGCCAACCCCCTCCACCACCGACCTGCGGTCGGCGGTCCCCTTCCCCGCGAGCGGGGAGGAAACTATTCGCACCCGCGTCGACGACGGCGTGGTCGAGGGTGGTGAGGTCAGCATGTTCTATGACCCGATGATCGCCAAGCTCGTCACCTGGGCCCCGACGCGCGAAGCGGCGATCGATGCGCAGATCGCGGCGCTCGACCGGTTCGAACTGGCCGGGGTCGGAAACAATATCGATTTCCTGTCGGCGATCATGCAGCATCCCCGCTTCCGTGACGGCGCGCTGACCACCGGCTTCATCGCGGAGGAATATCCCGACGGCTTCCACGGCGCGCCGGCCGACGCGGCGCTGCTGCGGCAACTGGCGGCGGTCGCGGTGCTGATCGACCTCGAACAGTCGCTGCGGGTCCGCGCGATCGATGGGCAGCTCGGCACCCGCCCGGCACCCTCGACCGAACGGATCGTCACCATCGGCGACCGTCGCTTCGAAATCTGCGTCGATGGCTATGAGGGCGGCCTGCTCGTCAATATCGATGGCGACGTGCCGCTTGACGTCGTGATGCACTGGCGTCCGTCGCAGCGGGTGGTGGTCGCACGGATTGACGACCACGAACTCGCTGTTCGCGTGGCCCGCACCATCGGCGGGTGGAAGCTGACCGCGCGCGGCGCAACCCATATCGTCCGCGTCCTGCCGCCGCATGTCGCCGCGCTGACGCAGCATATGATCGAAAAGGTCCCGCCCGATCTTTCGCGGTTCCTGCTGTGCCCGATGCCGGGCTTGCTGACCCGTGTCGAGGTGGCCGAAGGGCAGAAGGTCGAGGCGGGACAACCGCTGGCGGTGGTCGAGGCGATGAAGATGGAAAACATCCTGCGCGCCGAACGCCCCGGCACCGTGGCCCGCATCGCCCACGCCGCCGGCGACAGCCTGGCGGTCGATGCGGTCATCATGGAGTTCGAATAAGCGGAACCCTTTGCCCTCTGGCGGCTTGTCGGTGCGTGATCGTTTCCCCAGCGCAACCATGGTGGCAGGCCGCCACCATCTATCAAATCTACCCGCGCTCCTTCGCCGACAGCGACGGGGATGGGATTGGTGACCTGAACGGCATTGCCGACCGGATCGACTATCTGGCCGAGCTGGGCATCGATGCGATCTGGATTTCGCCGATTTACCCCTCGCCGATGGCCGATTTCGGCTATGATGTGGCGGACTATACCGGGATCGATCCGCGTTTCGGGACGCTTGCCGATTTTGATGCACTGCTGGTTAAGGCGCTTGCGGCGGGCATCCGTGTGCTGCTCGATTTCGTGCCGAACCACAGCTCCGACCGGCATCCATGGTTTGTCGAGAGCCGATCGTCGCGCAATAATCCGAAGCGCGACTGGTATATCTGGCGCGATCCCGCGCCGGATGGCGGGCCGCCCAACAACTGGATCAGCGATTTCGGCGGGCCGGCCTGGACGTTCGATCCCGCCACCGGCCAATATTACTCCCGCGCATTCCTGCCCGAACAGCCCGATCTGAACTGGCGCAATCCGGACGTACAGGCGGCGATGCTGGCGGCGATGCGTTTCTGGTTCGATCGCGGCGTCGACGGATTCCGCATCGACGTGCAGTGGCACATGGTCAAGCACGCCGACTTTCCCGACAATCCGCCCAATCCGGATTTTCGCGAAGGCATGGGCGACATGCACCGCGTGTTGCAGCTCAACTCGACCGATCAGCCCGAAGTCCACGCCATCGGCACGGCGATGCGGCGACAGGCCGACGAATTCGGCGCAGTGCTGGTCGGCGAAATCTATCTGCCGATTCCCAGGCTGATGACCTATTACGGCACGGCCGAAGCCCCCGGCGTCCACCTGCCGTTCAATTTCCAGCTGATCGAGGCGAAGTGGGACGCCGCCGAACTCGCCGTGCGGATCGTAGAGTATGAGGCGGCACTGCCCGAGGGTGGCTGGCCCAACTGGGTGCTGGGCAACCATGACCGCCCGCGGATCGCAACCCGTGTCGGCATCGCCCAGGCGCGGGTGGCGGCGATGCTGCTGCTGACGCTACGCGGCACGCCGACGCTGTATCAGGGTGACGAACTGGGCCTGACCGATGCGCAGGTGCCGCCGGACAAGGTGCAGGACCCGCGCGAGCTGCGTGAACCCGGCCTGGGGCTGGGGCGCGATCCGGTTCGCACGCCGCTGCCGTGGGATGCGAGCGGCGGGTTTACCACCGGCGATCCGTGGCTGCCGATCGACCCGGCGCACTTGCCGCTGAATGTCGAGGCACAGGCGGACGATCCGGCGTCGATGCTCAGCTTCTATCGCCGCCTGCTGGCACTCCGCCGCGCGACACCGGCATTGGCGACCGGGCCGATCGACGACGTGCGGGCGCAAGGCGATGTCCTGACCTATCGCCGCGGTGCCTACCGCATCGTCCTGAACCTCGGTGACCGACCGGTCGCCAACCCGGTCGAGGCGGCAGAGGTCGTCCTGTCGACCCATGCCGATGCCGGCGATCCCACCCATCTGCGCCCCGCCGAGGGGCTGATCCTGAAAGTATCCTGATGCGTATCGCGATGATTGCCCCGATCGCGTGGCGCACGCCGCCGCGCCACTATGGCCCGTGGGAACTGGTCACCAGCCTGCTGACCGAGGCGCTGGTCGCGCGCGGTGTCGATGTGACCCTGTTCGCGACACAGGACAGCATCACCGCCGCGACGCTCGCCGGGGTGGTGCCCGCGCCGTATAGCGAGGACCCGTCGATCGATGCGAAGGTGTGGGAGTTTGCACACTTGGCGCATGTGTTCGAGCGCGCGGGGGAATTCGACCTGATCCATAATCAGGCGGACTTTCCGGCCCATGCCTTTTCCGGGCTGGTCGACACGCCGATGGTGACGACGATCCACGGCTTTTCATCCGACCGCATCCTGCCGATGTATGCGCCCTATCAGGATCGCGTGCACTATGTAGCGATCAGCGACGCCGACCGGCATCCGTCACTGCACTACGCCGCGACGATCCATCACGGCATTCCGCTGGATGATTTTCCGTTCGATCCGGCGGGCAGCGACGACCTGCTGTTCTTTGGCCGGATGCATCCCGACAAGGGCGCGGCGGAAGCCATCGCCGCCGCACACGCCAGCGGCCGCCGCCTGCACATGGCCGGCATCGTGCAGGACGACCGCTATTGGCGGGAGGACGTCGAGCCGCATGTCGATGGCGAGCGCGTCGTCTATCACGGCGCGGTCGGCGGCACGGCGCGCACCGACCTGCTGGGCGGGGCGCGGGCGCTGCTCCACCTGATCGGCTTCGACGAACCGTTCGGCCTGTCGGTGGTTGAGGCGATGGCGTGCGGCACGCCGGTCATCGCCTATAACCGGGGATCGATGCCCGAACTGATCGAACACGGCGTCAACGGCTTCCTGGTCGACACGCTGGACGAAGCCGTCGCCGCGATCGACCGCGTGGGAGAGATCGATCGTGCGGACTGTCGCCGGATCGTTGCCGAACGCTTTTCGGTGGAGGCGATGGCCGAGCGCTACCACGCGCTCTACACCTCGATCCTGTCGGCATGAAACCACGCTAACTGCCTGATTTTTCAAGCAACGGAGGCCCGACATGCCGCGCGGTGACAAGAGCAGCTATACCGACAAGCAGAAGCGCAAGGCCGATCACATCGCCGAAAGCTATGAAGCGCGCGGTGTGCCGGAGAAAGAGGCGGAGGCTAGAGCGTGGGCGACCGTCAACAAGGATTCGGGCGGCGGCAACAAGTCCGGATCGGGGCGCGGCAAGCCCGACACCCATGCCTCGGCCCGTCGCGGCGGCAAGGCAGCGGCGGAGCGCCCCGCCGCCGATCGGTCGGCCGCCGCGCGGAAGGGCTGGGAGACGCGGCGACGCAACGCCGCGTCCTGATTATCCCGCGTCGCACGCCTCGCCGAGCGCGGCATAGATCGCGTCCAGGTCGGCATCGTCGATGCAATAGGGCGGCATGACGTACAGCGTCGTGCCCAACGGCCGCAGCAGCAGCCCGGCATCGCGAAACCGCGCCATCAGCAGGGGTGCACGGTCGGACAGGTAACCTTCGTCGCCGTCCAGCTCAAACGCGGCGATCGTGCCCAGCCGCCGCGCACCCGACACGCGCGGATGCTGCGCCAATGCCGCCAGCCGAACCGCTTGTCGCTCGCCGAGCGACGCGATCCGTTCCGCGACCGGCTCGTCCCGCCAGACTGCCAGATTGGCGTTGGCGGCGGCGCAGGCGATCGGATTGGCGGTGTAGCTCGACGAATGAAAGAACATCGTCGCCCGGTCGGGCCCGTAATGCGCCTGATAAATCGCTTCGCTCGCCATGGTCACCGCCAACGGGATGGCGCCACCGGTCAGCCCTTTCGACAGGCACAGGATGTCCGGCACGACCCCGGCCTGTTCGCACGCGGTCAGCGTGCCGGTGCGGCCCCATGCGGTCATCACCTCGTCGGCGATGAACAGCACGTCGTGCGTGCGGCAGATGCGCTGCATTTCCGCCAGCACGGCGGGCGGGTACATCCGCATGCCCCCGGCGCCCAGCACCAGCGGTTCGACGATGAACGCCGCCGCGCCGTCGCGACACGCCGCCTCCAGTGCGTCATAGGTCGCCTGCTCGCGGCCGGGGTCGGGGAAGGGGATCGATCCCACGTCGAACAGCAGCGGGGCATAGGCCTGGTTGAACACGCCGCGCGCGCCGATCGACATCGCGCCGATCGTGTCGCCATGATAGCCATGCTCCAGCACGAGGATGCGGTGCCGCGCCTCGCCCCGGTTGCGCCAATAGCCGAGCGCCATCTTCAGCGCGACCTCGACGCTGGTCGACCCGGAGTCCGAAAAGAACACGCGGGTCAGCCCGTCGGGCAGCATCGCGCACAGCCCCGCCGCCAGCGTCTCGGCCGGCTCGTGGGTGTGGCCGGCAAAGATGATCTGGTCGAGCGTGCCCGCCTGTTCGGCGATGGCGGCGGTGATGCGCGGGTGGTTGTGGCCGTGCGTCGTCACCCACCAGGACGAGATCGCATCGATGATCCGCCGCCCGTCGTCGCTCCACAGCGCCGCGCCGTCGCCGCGCACGATCCGCGGGATCGGTTCGCGCAGGCCGTGCTGGGTAAAGGGATGCCACACCGCGCTCATCGGAAATCCTCCACGGCGAACCCGGCGGCAAAGGCGCGGGCGAGGGCATCGGGCGTCAGGTCCGGTACGAACGGCAACCGCCCCAGCCGCCGGGTTTCGCCCAGCCGCACGATCGTTTCCTCGCTGTCGGGCACGGCGTCGCCGATGAAGGCGATGCCCCGGATCGGCACGCCGCGCGCGCGCAGTGCCTCGATCGACAACAGGCTGTGGTTGATCGTGCCGAGCGCCGTACGGGCCACCAGCACAACCGGCCGCTGCCAGCGCGCGAACAGGTCGGCGAAGGTCGTGGTACCGACGATCGGCACCAGCACGCCGCCGGCCCCCTCCACCACCAGTGGACCCGCCACCCGTGGCAGCGTGAGGCGGTCGAGATCGATCGTCACCCCGTCGATCGCGGCGGCGCGGTGCGGGGAGCAGGGGGTGGCGAGGGAATAGGCTTCGGGCAGGATGCGGTCGGGCGCGATGCCCGCCAGCCTTGCCACCCGCTGCCGGTCGGTTCCGTCATCGGTCCCGGCCTGTACCGGTTTCCAGTAGGATGCCCCCAGCGCAGCAGTCAGTGCGGCGGCGAACACGGTCTTGCCGACATCGGTATCGGTGCCGGTGACGACGATCACGGTCATGCCAGTTCCTCCAGGGCATCGCCCAGCGCGGCGATATCGGCCGCATCGATGTTGAGCGTCAGCGAGATGCGCAGCCGCGCGGTGCCGGCGGGCACGGTCGGCGGGCGGATACCGCGAATGTCGAAGCCGCGTGCCTGCAGCGCTTCGGCCAGCGCCATCGCCCGGCCATCCTCGCCGACGATCAGCGGCATGATCTGCGACCCGCTGACCATCGCGCCGAGCGGCCCCAGCCGCGCCTTCGCCAGCGTCACCCGATCGGCCAGCTGCGTCCGCCGTTCGGGTTCGTCGCGTAGGATCTGCAAGGCTGCCCGCGCCGCCGCCGCCATGACGGGGGAGGGGGCCGTCGAAAAGATGAAGCCGCGTGCCCGGTTGACCAGAAAGTCGGTGACGACCGCCGGACCGCAGACCAAGGCCCCTTCGCTACCCAGCGCCTTGCCACAGGTGCGCAGCGTGATGACGTTCGGCTGCCCCTCCAACGCGGCGGCAAGGCCGCGGCCATCGGGACCGAACACGCCGGTCGCATGGGCTTCGTCGATCAGCAGCATCGCATCGTGCCGCGCCGCGACCTCGGCCAGCTCGGCCAGCGGCGCGCGGTCGCCGTCCATGCTGTACAGGCTCTCGATCGCGATCCACGGGCTGCCGGTGCCGCCGCGTCGCCGCCAGTCGCGGATCGCATCCTCGATCGCATCCGGGTCGTTATGGCCCGCCGCCACCGATGGCGCCCGTGCCATCCGCATTCCGTCATGCGCGCTGGCATGGATCAGCGTGTCGTGGACGATCAGGTCGCCACGCTGCGGCAGCGTCGCCAGCAGCGCGGCATTGGCGGAAAAGCCGCTGCCGAACCACAGGGCGCTTTCGCTGCCGAAGAACGCGGCGGCCTCCGCCTCCAGTGCCTCGGGTTCCGCGTGGTTGCCGCGCAGCAGCCGCGATCCCCCCGACCCCACCGGAACCCCGCGCGCCACGGCGTCCTCCACCGCGCGGCGCAGTACCGCCGATCCGGCCAGCCCCAGATAATCGTTCGATGCGAAATCGCGGCCTGCGATCGGGACCAACCGCCGCCGCCGGTCGATGCCCGACAGCCGCCGCAGGTCCTCCGCGATCGGCCGCAACGCCGGGGGCAGGGGGGCAGGCACTCGTCGATCGTCGGTCATCGCTCCCCTTTGTCGGCGGCATGTCGGGGCGATGCCCATATCGTCCGGCCCGTAATGGCGCAAATCCCGGCGCGGTGCGTTACGCCGCCGATGGCGCGTGTCGCCGGGAACGATTAGAAAGAGTTCATGGCAGATCCCGCATCCGAATCCATCGCGTCCCCTCCGCCGGTCGACCGCGTGGGAGCGTCGGGCACCGCCGCAACGCCGCCGGCCGATCCGGTCGATGCGGTCATCGACGCCCCGACCGAGGAACTGCGCCGCGACCGATTGCTGGCGGCGCTGACGCTGATCGCAGGCGTCGGGCTGGTGCTGGCGATGCCGTTCGCATTGCAGGCGGGAGCACGCTTCTTCCTGCCGCTGACCGCCGCGATCGTGATCGCCATCGCGCTGGTCCCGCTGCTCGAATGGCAGGAGCGCAACCGTTTGCCCGCACCGCTCGCCGCATTTTTCTGCGTGATGCTGTTCCTGATCGTCGCCAACGGCGCGCTGGCATCGATCGTCGTGCCGGCATGGGGCTGGGCGCAGATTTTGCCCGACCGGATCGACCGGGTGCAGCACAATGTCGCGCCGCTGATCGATTTCTACGCCAGCCTCGAAAAGTTCGTGAACGGCCTTATCGCCAATGTCGCGACCGCGCCCGCCAAGCAGACTGCCAGTAGCGTCGCGCCACCGCAGTCGCTGCTCGATCTGGTGACGACCTCCGCACCGTCGGCGTTGCTGGAGATGTTCTTCGCGATCCTCGTGATCTATTTTTTCCTCGCCGGCTGGACCAATTTGCGGCGCGCGGCGATTACCGGGCGGAGCAGCTTCGGCGGGGCGATGGCGACCGCGCGGGTGATCCAGAACGTCGTCGACGACACCTCTGCCTATCTCGGCACCATCACGCTCATCAACCTGATGCTGGGCGTCATCGTCGCAGGCGCCCTGTGGTATATCGGGATGCCGACGCCGTTGATGTGGGGCGGGATCGTCGCGCTGCTGAACTATGTTCCCTATCTCGGCCCGATCTTTGCCGCGCTGCTGCTGGCGCTCGGCGGGCTGATGACCTTTACCGATATCTGGTGGGCACTGCTGCCCGCCGCGATCATGATCGGCGCGCATCTGGTGGAGGCGAACGTCATCACGCCGCTGGTCGTCGGGCACCGCCTGACCATCAATCCGCTGATGATCCTGATCACGCTCAGCTTCTGGGGCTGGGTCTGGGGCACGCCCGGTGCGCTGCTGGCCGTGCCGCTGCTCATCATCATCCAGACGGTGCTGAAGGGTGCGGGCAAGCCCGACATCGCCGGCTTCCTGTTCGAACACGGCACGCTGGTGCAGGACGTGCCGCCAGCGCAACGAAATGCAGGAAATGCGAACAGCGGCGTTGACAGCCCCGGCGCGGCTCCGTAAAGGCCGCCTCCTCGCTAGAGAGCGGGTGTAGCTCAGTTGGTTAGAGCGCCGGCCTGTCACGCCGGAGGTCGCGGGTTCGAGCCCCGTCACTCGCGCCATGGCGCATCATTGGATGCCGCCACAGCGCCCTTCCAGAACAACAGCATATCCTGCTGCACGATCTTCGGTCGCTTGCGGTTGCGATGCTGCGTGCGCGACGTTCCGCCACATGCTGCCGTTCGGCCCATGCTAGGCAGGGCGGAATCAGCGGTCGTGAAGGCAGGATTATGAAACTCGCATCCTATTGGCTGGAAACCAGCCCGCGTTTTTCCGGGGCAGGCGACGCGCCGTTCCCAACGCGCGCATCGGTCGTCGTGATCGGCGGCGGCCTGACCGGCCTTGCCGCCGCGCGCAAGCTGGCGATGCAGGGTGTCGATGTCGTCGTGCTGGAAGGCGGGCGGATCGGCGGGGAGGCATCGGGCCGCAATGGCGGACAGTGCAACAACGGCCTGGCCGGCGACCTGCGCGCGCTGTCCGAACGGATCGGCCATGACGCGGCGGTGGGGCTCTATCGCGTGTTCGACGAAGGGGTCGATCGGGTCGAGGCGATCGTCGCCGAAGAGGGCATCGATTGCGACTTCGTCCGCAACGGCAAGCTGAAGCTGGCCGACAAGCCCGAGCATGCCGCCAAGCTGGCACCGCTCGCCGAGTATCTCGCCAGGACGGTCGAACCCGATATCGCCCATGTCACGGGCGACGCACTGGCGGCGGAAATCGAGTCGCCCGACGCCTATGGCGGGCTGATCTTTCCGCGCAGCGCCTCGCTCCATGTCGGGCGTTTCGTCGTCGGGCTGGCCGAAGCGGCGGCGCGGCACGGGGCGCGGATCGTCGAGGGCGCGCGGGTGACCGCGATCACGCCGGGCAAGGGCGGGGGGAAGCGGGTGACGACCCCGCTCGGCACGATCGAGGCGGAGCATGTGCTGCTTGCGACCGGCGCGTCGATGGCGGGTCCCTTCGCGTGGTTGCGGCGGCGGATCGTGCCGATCGGCAGCTTCATCGTCGCGACCGAACCGATGGACCCCGATCTGGTGCGGCGGGTCATGCCGGGGCGCCGCAACGTCACGACGATGCGCAACATCGGCAATTATTTCCGCCTGACCGCCGATAATCGCCTGATCTTTGGCGGCCGCGCCCGCTTTGCGCTGTCGTCGCCCAGCAGCGATGCGAAGAGCGGCGCGGTGCTGGTCGAGGCGCTCGCCCGGCTGCTGCCGGCGGCGAAGGACGTGCCCGTCGCCTATACCTGGGGCGGAATCGTCGACGTGACCGCCGACCGGCTGCCGCGCGCCGGGGTGCGCGACGGCATCCATTACGCGACCGGCTATAGCGGGCATGGTACGCAGATGTCGGTGGCGATGGGTGAGCGGATGGCGCGCGCGCTGCTGGGGGAGGCGGATACGAACCCGCTCGCCGACCTGCCATGGCCGGCGATCCCCGGCCATTACGGCAAGCCATGGTTCCTTCCGCTGGTCGGGGCCTACTACAAGTGGAAGGATATGCGCGGCTGAAGCGCGGCATTTTGTGCCGGGCGATACCGTGCGGTATCGCTGCGAAGTGCGTCGGCACGGCAAATTCGGCATGGGCTGAACCGCGCTTCGCCTATTCTGGGATCGTCAGGACAGGGGATCGGCATGGCGCGATGCGGCACAGGATCGGGAGGGCAGGCGCGATGAGCGACGCGACGTTCGACCTGTCGCGACGCGCGCTGCTGGGCGGGATGGCCGCCGGGCTGCTGCCAGCCGGTCTCGACGCGGCGGTCCCGGCCACACCCCGACGCGGCGGATCGATCCGCGTCGCCAGCGTCGCCAGTTCGACCGCCGATACGCTCGACCCGGCCAAGGGCGGCCTGTCGACCGATTATGTCCGGCACTATATGCTCTATAGCGGGCTGACCCAGTTCGACGGAAAGCTGCGCGCGCGGATGGCGCTGGCCGAACGGATCGAGACGCGCGACAATATCGACTGGCATATCCGGCTGCGGCGCGGCGTCACCTTTCACAATGGCAAGACGCTTACCGCGCGCGACGTGGTGCATTCGCTGCTGCGGCACAAGGACCCGGCGATCGGATCGAAGGTCGCGACCATCGCCGAACAGATCGAGGGCGCGCGCGCCGCCGGGCCGCTGGACGTGCATGTGCGGCTGACTGGCCCCAATCCGGAATTGCCCGCGATCCTGGCGCAGTCGCATTTCCTGATCGTCGATGCCGATGCGCGCAGCTTCGCGACCGCCAACGGCACCGGCCCCTATACGCTGTCGGCGTTCCAGCCGGGCATCCGCACCATCGTGCAGCGCAACCAGAATTACTGGAAGCCGGGGCGGCCCTATCTCGACCGGATCGAACTGATCGCGATCCCCGATGAAATTTCGCGGGTCAACGCGCTGTTGTCGGGCGATGTGCATGCGGTGATCGGGGTCAGCCCCGGATCGGTCAAGCGGGTGCGTGCGTCGGGTGGGCATGATGTCGTCGAAACCCCGTCGGGCCTGTACACCGACCTGGTGATGCGGCGCGACAATCCGGTCACCGCCGGGGCCGATTTCGTCCTCGCGATGAAATATCTGTTCGATCGCGAACTCATCAAGCGCGCATTGTTCCGCGGGTTCGCCACGATCGCCAACGACCAGCCGCTGCCGCCCTTCCACCCGATGTACAATCCGAACGTGCCGCAGCGGCCGTTCGACCCCGAACGCGCGCGCTTCCACCTGCGTCGCGCCGGGCTGATCGGCGCGCGGATGCCGGTCTATGTCTCGCCCGCCGCCAACCAGTCGGTCGACATGGGATCGATCCTGCAGGAACATGCCGCGCAGGTCGGGCTGAACCTGGCGATCAACCGCGTGCCGAGCGACGGATACTGGTCGACGCACTGGATGAAGCACCCGCTGACCTTCGGCAACATCAACCCGCGCCCCACCGCCGACCTGACCTTTTCCCAGGCATTTTCCTCCAGTTCGCCCTGGAACGAAGCGGGCTGGAAGAGTGCGCCGTTCGACCGGCTGCTGGCCGAGGCACGGGCGACGACCGATCCGGCGCGGCGCAAGATGCTGTATGGCGACATGCAATATCTGATCAACCGTCACGGCAGCGTCGTCATCCCCGTGTTCATGAGCGTGCTCGACGGGATCGACCGCCGGTTGAAGGGGATGCGACCGATCCCGCTCGGCGGCCTGATGGGCTATACCTTTGCCGAATATGTGTGGTGGGACGCATGAGCGCCGCTGCCACCCGGTCGGGCTGGGCCGTGCCGCTGCGCCTGATCGCGAAGCGGAGCGGCATGGCGCTCGTCACCTTGCTGCTGGTGTCGGTCGTGATCTTTACGCTCAGCGCCATGCTGCCCGGCGACGCCGCGCAGGAGGCGCTGGGGCAGGGTGCGACCCAGGCGCAGGTCGATGCGCTGCGCAGCGAGATGGGCCTCGATCGACCGGCGCCGGTGCGCTACGCCCAGTGGCTCGGCGGTCTGCTGGTCGGTGATCCGGGCCAGTCGCTGGTGGCGCACCAGCCGGTTGGCGCCATCATCGCCGAACGGTTGCCCAACACTCTTACGCTCGCGTGGCTGACCGCGCTGCTGGCGGTGCCGGTCGCCTTTGCCATTGGCATGGCGAGTGCGGTGGCGCGCGGGCGGCGGCTCGATACCGCGCTGAACTTCGTCACGCTGGCGATGGTCGCGCTGCCCGAATTCCTGGTCGCGACCATTGCGGTGCTGATCTTTGCGGTCGAACTGCGCTGGCTGCCGTCGATCACGTTGGTCCGCGCCGATCAGGGGTGGGGCGAATTCCTGCGCAGCTATGCGCTGCCCGTCCTGTCGCTGGCGGTGGTCGTCATCGCGCAGATGGCGCGGATGATCCGCGCGGCGGTGATCGCTGAACTCGACCGGCCCTATGTCGAAATGGCGCGGCTGAAGGGGGTGGGGCCGCTCCGGCTGATCTTCGTCCATGTCCTGCCCAATGCGATCGGGCCGATCGTCAACGCGATGGCGCTTAGCCTGTCCTACCTGCTGGGCGGCGCGATCATCGTCGAAACCATCTTCAACTATCCGGGACTTGCCAGCCTGATGGTCAATGCCGTCACCTCGCGCGACATGCCGCTGTTGCAGGCGTGCGCGATGATCTTCTGCACCACCTATCTGCTGCTGATGCTGGTCGCCGATGTGGTCGCGATCCTCGCCAACCCGCGATTGCGCCACGGATGAGCGGCGGGGGACTGTGGCGCCGGGTGCGCGCGCTGTCGGCGACCGGACGGGTCGGGCTGGCCGTCGTGCTGTTCTGGATCGTGATCGCGCTGGTCGGCCCGTGGATCGCCCCCTATCCCAAGGGTGCGTTCGTCGCGCAGGAGGTCTTTGCCGGGGCCAGCCGCGACTTCTGGCTCGGCACCGACTATCTGGGGCGTGACGTGCTCAGCCGGTTGCTGGACGGGGCGCGCTTCACCGTGTTGCTGGCGGCGGCGGCGGCGGCGATCGCCTGCACCATCGGCACCGGCCTGGCGCTGACCGCCGCGGTCGCGCCGCGCTGGGTTGATGAACTGCTGGCGCGTACCATGGACACGCTGATCTCGATCCCGTCGAAGATCCTCGCGCTGGTGCTGGTCGCGGTGTTCGGATCGTCGCTGGTGCTGCTGACGCTGATCGTCGCCTTCACCTACATCCCCGGCAATTTCCGCATCGCCCGTGCGCTGGCGGTAAACCTCGCCCGGCTGGATTATGTCGAGGTCGCGCGGGCGCGTGGTGAAGGGCGGTTGCACCTGGCGCTGACCGAGGTCTTTCCGAACATGGTCCGCCCGCTGCTGGCGGATATCGGCCTGCGTTTCGTCTTCATCGTGCTGCTGTTGTCCGGTCTCAGCTTCCTCGGCCTTGGCCTCCAGCCGCCCGACGCCGATCTGGGGTCATTGGTCCGCGAGAATGTGACCGGGCTGGGCGAGGGCGCGCTGGCGATCGTCGTGCCGTCGGTGGCGATCGCCAGCCTGACGGTGAGCGTCAACCTGTTGATCGACGCGGCAACGCGGGGGCGGGGCAAATGAACGACGTCCCGCATGTCGACGTATCGGGCCTGACCGTCACGGTGCGCCGTGCCGACGGGTCGCTGTTGCGGATCGTCGACGACGTATCGTTCGCGGTGCCACGGGGCGAGGTGCTGGCGCTGATCGGCGAATCGGGGTCGGGCAAGACCACCATCGCGCTGTCGCTGATGGGCTATGCCCGTGGTGGCGCGGTGCTGGGCGGGACGATCCGGGTCGGCGATGCCAGCCTAGATAGCAGCGGGGCAGCGGCGCTGTCGGCACAGCGCGGCCACCGCATCACCTATGTCGCGCAAAGCGCGGCGGCGGCGTTCAATCCGTCGCGCCGGATCATCGACCAAGTGATCGAACCCGCGCTGATTCACGGCACCGCCGACCGCGCGGGGGCGCGGGAGCGGGCGATCATGCTGTTCCGTGCGCTGGCGCTGCCCACGCCGGAGACGATCGGCGAACGCTACCCGCATGAATTGTCGGGCGGGCAGTTGCAGCGGCTGATGGCGGCGATGGCGCTGATCACCAAGCCCGACCTGGTGATCTTCGACGAACCGACCACCGCGCTCGACGTGACGACACAGGTGGAGGTGTTGCAGGCATTCCGCCGCGTGTTCCGGCAGGAGCGCGCGACCGGCATCTATGTCTCGCACGATCTGGCGGTCGTGGCGCAGATGGCCGACCATATTCTGGTGCTGAACGGCGGGCGGGTGCGCGAACAGAATCGCGCAGCACCGCTGCTTGCTGCGCCGGCGGACGACTATACGCGGATGCTGATGGCCGCCGCCCATCCGGTGATCGCCGGTGCGCGCGCGGTCCCGGCCCCCGATCTGCAGCCGCTGCTGTCGATCGAAGGGGTGTCGGCCGGCTATGGCGCGGCCAATCCGGTGCTGTCCGACGTGTCGATCGCCATCCCGCGCGGCGGGGCAGTGGGGGTGATCGGCGAATCGGGGTCGGGCAAGTCGACCGTCGCCCGGGTCGTCGCCGGCCTGCTGTCGCCCAGCGCCGGGCGGATCGTGCTGGGCGGCACGCCGCTCGCCCCCGATCTGGCGCAGCGCAGTCGCGACGAACTGCGCCGCATCCAGATCGTGTTCCAGAACGCCGACACCGCGCTCAACCCCGCGCACAGTGTCGGCGATATCCTCGGCCGCGTGATCCGCTTCTATCACGGCGCCAGCGGTGCGGACGCGCGCAAGCGGGTGCAGCGGTTGCTGGACCTTACCAAGCTGCCCGCCGCTGCGATCGACCGGCGCTGCGACGAACTGTCGGGCGGGCAGAAGCAGCGCGTCAATCTCGCCCGCGCGCTCGCCGCCGATCCCGACGTGATCCTGTGCGACGAAGTGACCTCGGCGCTCGACACGGTGGTGCGCGGCGCGATCCTCGACCTGCTGGCCGAGCTGCGTCGCGAACTGGGCCTCGCCTATCTCTTCATCAGCCACGACATCGCGACGGTACAGGCGCTGTGCGACGATATCGTCGTGCTGTACAAGGGCACGCGGGTGGAGAGCGGCACGTCGGCCAGCTATGCGACGCGGCCCTATCATCCCTATACCGACCTGCTGATCGCGTCCGTGCCCGAAATGCGCGCCGACTGGCTGGCGGACGATGCGCCGCGGCAGGCGCCGCCGTTTGCGCAGCTTTCGGAAAGCCCCGCGCTCTGCCGGTTCCTGCCACGCTGTCCGGTGGCGATTGCCGGCCGGTGCGATCGCGAGCTGCCGCCGCTGCGCACCCTGTCCAACGGCAACCGCATATTGTGCCATCGCGGCGAGGACGAACTGGTCCGCTGACGCCAGCGTAACCGGCGAATACGCCGATGCGGCAATTTGGTTCCCAAGGCCGTCCGGCACGGTAAGCAGATCGTGCGCTGATCGTCACTGATTCGACATAAACCAACGATCGCTTCCGCGCACACGGATGCAAATGCCACGGTTCGATTCTCATAATCGATCATAGCGGAGGCGCACGGAGACACGCGAAAGACGTGTCCGGTAACTGCAGGGGCCAACCGACGCGGCAACTTTGAAGGGGATCTTTCCATGGCGAAGCGTTCGACCCGATACCTGATGCTCGCTGGCGCGGCGTGGCTTGCCGGCGCGGCACCTGCCTATGCCAACGAACCGACCGACACGCCGCCCGTCGTGGTTGCGCCGACCGAAACGCCGGGCGATGCCGCGACGCAGGACGACACCGGCTCCGAAATCCTGGTAACCGGGACGTTGCAGGCATTCCGTGGCAATACGACGCTGAAGCAGTTGCCGCAGGCGACGCAGGTCCTGTCAGTCGATACGCTGCAACAGCTCAACATCACCCGGCTCGACGCCGCGCTCGACCTGTCGGCCAGCGTCGCGCGGCAGAACGCGTTCGGCGGCCTGTTCGACTCCTTCGCCATTCGCGGGTTCGTCGGTGATCCCAACACCCCCTCGGGCTTCCTCGTCAACGGGTTCAGCGGCGCGCGCGGCTATGGCGGCCCGCGCGACACGTCCAGCGTGCAGGCGATCGAAATCCTGCGTGGCCCAACCTCCGCGCTGTTCGGCCGGGGGGAGCCGGGCGGCACGGTGAATATCGTGACCAAGAAGCCGACGCTGGACCAGGCGGGCGGCTATGTCATGGGCAGCGTCGGGCGGTTCGAGACCTATCGCGGCGAGCTCGACTATAACCTGCCGGTCAACAGCATCCTCGCGCTGCGGGTGACCGGTGCCTATGAACAGGGCAACAGCTACCGCGACACGATCGAGACGTCGAAGCACGCGATCACGCCCAGCCTGCTGCTCCAGACCGGCGACCTGACCGCGAACCTGGAATTCGAATATAGCCGGCAGAAGGTGCCGTTCGACCGCGGCGTGATCGCGCTGGGCGGCAATCCGAGGGCACTGCCGCGCTCGCGTTTCCTGGGCGAACCCGCCGATGGGCCGAACCGGGCCCTGAACCTTGGCCCGCAGCTGCAGGTGCAGTACAAGCTGGGCGAGAATTGGCGTGCGCTGCTGGGTGTCGCCTATCGCTATACAGAACTGACCGGTTACGGCGAGGACCCCGAATTCGGTGCCGGGCGCAACCCGCTGTTCGTCAACGGCGCGATCGCCGGGGCCTTCACTTCGCGGCGGCGCATCTATCGAGATTTCGTGGGCAAGGATTTCATTCCGCGCGTCGAACTGTCGGGCAGCCTGATGACCGGCGGGATCAAGCATAATCTGCTGGTCGGCGCGGACTATGAATGGTTCAAGCTCGATATCGTAACCGATCGCTTCCGCCCCGGCAATCTGACGGCCGCGCAGCGCGCGGAATTCGCCTCGGGCAATCCGTCGCGCGCCACACTGATCGCGACCAACGCCATCAGCCTGACCAACCCGATCTATTTCACGGCGCAGGAACTGGCGCAGGTGCGTCCCGTTGCATTCCAGAGCCGTACCGAAGTCGCCAAGGCGGCGGGCGTCTATCTGCGCGACCGGATCGAGCTGACCGACTGGCTCTCGCTGCAGGGCGGCATCCGGTATGACGATTATCGCCAGACCGTCGACAACCGGCTGAACGGCGTCCAGACGCAGCAGGAGTTCACCAAGTTCAGCCCGTCGGCCGGGGTCAGCGTCAAGGCGACCGAGAACCTGACGCTCTACGGCAGCTATGCGCAGGGCTTCCGCGCCAACACCGGCGTCAACGTCCGCAACGAAGCCTTTCGCCCGGAAGCCACGACGTCGTACGAAGCGGGCATGAAGTTCGACGTGATCGACAATACGCTGTCGGGCACGGTCGCCTTTTTCCGGATGGACAAGACGAACGTGCTGACGGTCGATCCGGTCAATGCCGGCTTCTCGCTCGACGTCGGCAAGGCGAAGAGCAAGGGGTTCGAAATCGACCTGAACGCCCGCATCCCGCGAGGCCCGCGCGTTACCGTGTCCTATGCCTATGTCGATGCGGAGATTGCCGAGGACGCTTTGGACCCCGATTTCGGGCGCAGCATCCGTGCGGGCGATCTGCTCATCAACATTCCGCGCAACAGCATCTCGGTATTGGCGGCGCAGGACTTCACCTTTGGCGAAAAGGTGCTGACGCTGGGTGGCGACATCAAGTTCGTCGACAAGCGGCTGGGGGAAACCGGCACGACCTATATGCTGCCCGACTATGCGCTGGTTCGGCTGTTCGGATCGGTCGACCTGGCGGCAAACCTCTCGCTATCGGCAGAGGTCAGCAACCTGTTCAACGAAACCTATTTCCCCAGCTCCTATGCGCAGCTGTGGACCTTCCCCGGCGCACCGCGCAGCTGGTCGGTGCGCGGCACCTTCCGGTTCTGAACCCCCCGCGGGCGGCCCATCGGCCGCCCGTTTTCTTTTGCAGGAGAGACGATATGAGCAGGCTTCGTTCGACGATGGCCGCGCTGGTGCTGGGCGGTGCGGTGCTGGCGCCGACGCTCGCCGATGCGCACGGCATCTGGTTCGCGCAGCGCGCCAAGCAGCTTGCGATCATCTATGGCGTCGGCGCCGACGATCTGGAGGCGGTGAAGCGCCAGCCGATGCTGGAAAGCCTTCAGGCATGGGATGCCGCGCTGAAGCCCGTCACCGCGCGGCTGCGCACCGATGGCCCGGTCGTCGTGGTCGACACCGATGCGAAGCCGGCACTGGTCAGCGCGGTGCTGCCCAACGGTACCTGGTCCAAGCTGCCCGATGGCGAGTTCGTGAAGAAGGGCAAGGACGAGGTGCCCGGCGCGAAGTTCGCCGAGACGACGATCAAATATGCCGTGACGATCCAGGGCCCCGGCGTGCGGCAGGTGCCGCTGATCCCGGCGCAGCTGCTGCAGATTGTGCCGGTCGGTGCGATCCCGGCGACGCTCGGCCAGCCGCTGACCTATCGCATCACCTTTCGCGGCAAGCCGGTCGCGGGGGCGGAGGTCGTCAACGATATGGTGAACGATCCCGATGCGAAGCCGCGGGTCACCAAGGCGGACGGGACGGTCACGCTGCCGGTGCGCAATCAGGGGCTGAACGTCATCCGCGCGGTGCTGATCCAGCCGAGCGACCAGCCTGCGAAGTTCGACCGCTACGAACACACCGCGACGCTGGCCTTCACCCTGCCGCACGCGCCGGAGGAATAGGGGCTGTTCGAACCTGCATCCCCCGCGACCGGCGGGGGATGCGGGTGGCGTCAATACCCCCGGTTGCGGGCCACCACGCCGACCATCGGGTCACCCGCCAGATGCCGCTTGAGATTTGCGATCAGCGCCTTGCCCGATCCTTCGGTATCGGTCGCGGCGGCGACATGCGGCGTCAGCACGACGCGCGGATGCGACCAGAGCGGATCGTCCGTCGGGAGCGGTTCGATGGGCGTCACGTCGAGGATCGCCTGCGACAGCCGCCCGCTGTCCAGCGCCGCGACCAGCGCCGCCGGGTCGAGATGCCCGCCGCGCCCTGCGCTGACGATCGCCGCGCCGTCGGGCATGTGCGCGAACAGCGGCTGGCCCAGGATGCCGCGTGTCTCGGGCGTCAGCGGCAGGAGGTTGACGAGGATGTCGGCCTGCGCCGCAAATTCCCGCAAGCCGTCGTCGCCATGGAAACAGGTGACACCTGGCACGTCGCGCGGCGACCGGCTCCACCCCGACAGCTGGAACCCGAACGGGCGCAGCGCGTCGAGCGCGGCCGATCCCATCTGACCTAGCCCGGCGATCCCGACCCGCCGCTCGCCCGCCGGCACCTGCGGCAGGGCACGCCACACCCGCTCGCGCTGCTGGTCGGCATAGGCATAGAGGTCGCGGTGCAGCGCCAGCACCGTCATCACCACATATTCGGCCATCGCGGCGGCAAGATTGGGTTCGACCAGCCGGACCACGGTGACGTGCGGCGGCACCTGCGACAGGTCGAGCTGATCGACGCCTGCCCCGATCGAGAACAGCACCTCCAGATTGGGCAGCGTCTCGACCAATCCCGCCGGCAGCGTCCATGCCGCCAGATAGCGCACGTCGGCCGGATCCCCCTGGTCGGGCGACAGCCGGACCTCCAGTTCGGGGATCGCCTGGCCGATCATCCCGGCCCAGACCTGTCCGCGCGCCGGGGCGGCGGTGTAGAGCAGCGTGGTCATTCGCCGCGCCCGTCGAACAGCAGGTCGATCGGCGGATTGCGCCGGATGACCGCCGATTTGATGACGATATAGCTGAAATATTTCTCGATGCCGAAGTCACGCTCCAGCATGCTTTCGATGACTTCCTGATAATGGGCGACGCTGCGGGTCACGAATTTCAGCATGTAATCATAGCCGCCCGACACCAGATGCGCCTCGACGATTTCCGGCACGGTGCGCGCGCGCTGTTCGAACCGGCTGAAATCGCCGGTGCGATGGTCGCTGAGCGTCACTTCGGTAAATACCGTCAGCGTGCTGCCGAGCTTCGCAAGGTTGATCGTCGCGCCATAGCCCGAGATATAGCCGTGCTTTTCCAGGCGCTTGACCCGCGACAGGCACGGGCTGGGCGACAGGCCGACGGCATCGGCCAGATCGACATTGGTCATCCGGCCATTTTCCTGGAGCCGGGCCAGGATCTTGAAGTCCAGCCGGTCGAGCTTCGGTCCAAGGCTCATCGATCCATCCCCATCTATTCCCCGGCCTATCGCAGTGCCGCACGGATCTCCGGCTGGTCAAGCACATCGTCCAGCGCGGCGGTCAGCCGGTCCACGATCGCGTGCACTTCGTCGTCGTTCGCGGTCAGCGCGGGGGCGAGGCCGATGGTGCCATCGGCGAACGCGCGGAAGATGATGCCGCGCGCATAGCCCGCCGTGCTCAACCGGTCGGCAAGGCCCAGCGCCGGATCGAACCGCGCCTTCGTCCCCTTGTCCGCCACCAGCTCGATCGCGGCCAGCATCCCCTTGTACCGCACCTCGCCGACCAGCGGATGTTCGGTCAGCCCGTCCAGCCGTGCGGCGAGCTTTGGCCCCTGCGCCTGTCCGTTGGCAAGGATGCCGCCGTCGAGATACAGCCGCAGCACCTCCAGCGCGACCGCCGCGCTGACCGGATGGCCGGAATAGGTCAGGCCGTGGCCGATCGGCAGATGGTTGTCCGGGCCATCGGCGATGACCGCATGGACATGTTCCGCCATCAACAGCGCCCCCATCGGCGCATAGCCGGCGGTCAGCCCCTTCGCGACGCTCATCAGGTCGGGAGTTACGCCTTCATGCTCGCAGGCGAACAGCGGGCCGGTGCGCCCGAACCCGGTGATGACCTCATCGACGACGAACAGGATGCCGAGGTCGCGGCAGGTCCGCTCCATCGCCTTCAGCCAGCCGACCGGCGGCACGATGACCCCGCCCGATCCCTGCACCGGTTCGGCGAAGAACGCGGCGACATTCTCGACGCCCAGTTCCTCGACCTTCGCGCGCAGTTGCGCGACCGACGCGGCGACCAGCGCATCGCCGGTGCGCCCTTCCGGATCGCGATAGGCATAGGGCGCCGGAATATGATGCTGCCACCGGAGCGGCAGGTCGAACTGGCGGTGGAAGGCGGGCAGGCCGGTCAGGCCGGCGGAGGTCGACGACGACCCGTGATAGCCCTTGTCCAGCGCGATCATGTGCTTGCGCGTCGGCTCGCCGCGCGCATTCCAGTAATGGGTGATGAAGCGGATCGCCGAATCCACCGCGTCCGATCCGCCGAGCGTGAAGAACACGCGGCTCAGCCCCTCGGGCGACAGGCCGGCGAGCTGATCGGCCAGGCGGATGGTCGGTTCGCTGGTATAGCCGAAATAGCCGGTGGCGTAGGGGAGCTGGCGCATCTGGGCGGCGGCGGCCTCGACCACGCTCTCCTGCCCATAGCCGATGTTGACGCACCACAGCCCGGCAAAGGCGTCGAGCAGCTGTCGTCCGTCGCGATCGGTCAGGAACAGCCCGTTGCCGCTTTCCAGCACGGTCGCGCCCTTCGCTTCATGCGCGCGCCACGCGGTTACCGGATGGACCAGATGGTCGCGGTCCATCGCGATCAGCAGTTCGTTCTTCATGCGCTCAGCCTTTCGGGCGTTCCAGTCGGGACGCTGGAAAGCTAGGCTGCGCACCGGCTTGGCGGTTGTCGAAATCCCGTCGGGGGAAACGCCGCGCTGCCGAATTGACCGGCGGCGCGGCATTTCCTGCCGTGGTTCGGATCAGCCGATTTCGGCGGCGATCGCCTTGGCACATTCCTCGGTCGAGGCGCGTCCGCCGAGGTCGCGGGTGCGGCCTGCCGGGCTGGAAAGCACCCGCTCGATCGCGGCGACGATGGTCGCGGCGGCGTCATGTTCGCCGAAATGGTCGAGCATCATCGCGGCGGTCCAGATCTGCCCGACCGGGTTCGCCACGCCCTGCCCGGCGATATCGGGGGCCGAACCATGGACCGGTTCGAAGGTGGAGGGCACCGATCGGTCGGGGTTGATGTTACCGCACGGCGCGACGCCGATCGTGCCGGTACAGGCCGGGCCCAGGTCGGACAGGATGTCGCCGAACAGGTTGGACGCGACCACCACGTCGAAGCGGTCGGGGTTCATCACGAACTGCGCCGCCAGGATATCGATATGATATTTGTCGGTGCGGATGTCGGGATAGGCCTTTGCCATCTCCTCGACCCGGCCGTCCCACCACGGCATGGTGATGGCGATCCCGTTCGACTTGGTGGCCGAGGTCAGGTGCTTCTTCGGCCGCGATTGCGCGAGTTCATAGGCATAGCGCAGGATGCGGTCGACGCCGTAGCGCGTCATCACCGTTTCCTGATGCACGATCTCGCGCGCCGTGCCGGGAAAGCTGATGCCGCCGACCGCCGAATATTCACCCTCGGTATTTTCCCGCACGATCATCATGTCGATGTCGCCCGGACCACGGCCCGCCAGCGGACAGGGGACGCCCGGCATCAACCGCGCCGGGCGCAGGTTGACGTACTGGTCGTATTCCCGCCTGAACTGGATCAGCGATCCCCAGAGCGACACATGGTCGGGCACCGTGTCGGGCCACCCGACCGCGCCGAAGAAGATCGCATCGACCGCGCCGATCCGTTCCTTCCAGTCGTCGGGCATCATCGTGCCGTGCCGGGCATAATAATCGCAGCTGGCGAAATCATGCCATTGCTGCTCCACGGAAAAGCCGTGGCGTGCGGCGGCGGCCTCCAGCGCACGGACGCCCGCCGGGACCACTTCCTTGCCGATCCCGTCACCGGGGATCACCGCCACGCGGTAGCTGCGCGAACCGTTCATCTGTCTCTTCCGTCCTTCGCTACAGCTTCAGGCCGCCCCAATGGAACGCCTTGGTTTCCAGATATTCGTCGATCCCCTCGACGCCGCCTTCACGGCCGAGGCCCGACGCCTTCACCCCGCCGAACGGTGCCATCTCCATGGCGAGCAGGCCGGTGTTCAGTCCGACCATGCCGAATTCCAGCGCCTCCGCCACGCGCCACGCACGGTGCAGGTCGTCGGTGTAGAAATAGCTCGCCAGGCCGAACGGCGTGGCATTGGCCTGTTCGATCGCCTCCGCCTCATGGGTGAAGCGGAAGACCGGGGCGAGGGGGCCGAACGTCTCTTCGGTCGCCAGCCGCATGGTCGCCTGCGCCCCGGTCAGCAGGACGGGGGTGGCGAAGCGCGTCGGGTCGCCGAACGCCTGCCCCTGCGCCGCGGTGACTGCGCCCAGCGAGAGCGCATCGTCGAGGTGCGCCGCGACCTTCTCGGTCGCTGCCGCGTTGATCAGCGGGCCGATCGTCGTCGTCGCATCGCGCCCGTCGCCGACCTTCATTGCCCGCACCGCATCGCCCAGCTTCGCGACGAACGCATCATGGATGCCGTCCTGCACGAAGATGCGGTTGGCGCAGACGCAGGTCTGTCCGGCATTGCGGAACTTGCTGGCGATCGCACCCGCCACCGCCAAGTCGAGATCGGCATCGTCGAACACGATGAACGGCGCGTTGCCACCCAGTTCGAGGCTCAGTCGCTTCAGCGTATCGGCCGATTGCTGCATCAGCAGCGAACCGACCCGCGTCGATCCGGTAAAGGACAGCTTGCGCACGACCGGGCTGGCGGTCAGCGCCGCGCCGATCGCCTGCGGCATGCCGGTCACGATGTTGATGACGCCCGCCGGGATACCCGCATCGACCGCCAGCTTGCACAGCGCCAGCGCGGTATAGGGGGTCAGGTCGGATGGCTTCACCACCACGGTGCATCCCGCCGCCAGCGCGGGCGCGCATTTGCGGGTAATCATCGCCGCCGGGAAGTTCCACGGCGTGATCGCCGCGCACACGCCGACCGGTTCGCGGAGAGCCAGGATGCGGCGATCGGGCGACGGCGACGGAATGTCGTGGCCGCGTACCCGGCGACCTTCCTCCGCGAACCATTTCACGAAGCTCGCGGCATATTTGATCTCGCCGGCGGCTTCGCTGAGCGGCTTGCCCTGCTCGGTCGTCATGATCCGCGCCAGATCGTCGATATTCGCAAGGATCAGCGCGTTCCAGCGTTCAAGGATTTCCGCCCGCTCGCCCGCCGTCCTGGCCTTCCACGCCGGCAATGCGCGGTCGGCGGCGGCGATGGCGCGCTCGGTATCGCTGGTGCCGGCATCGGGCACGGTGCCGATGACCTCACCGGTGGCGGGATCGGTGACCTCGATCGTCGCCCCGCTATCGGCGGCGACCCATGCGCCGTCGATCAGCATCGCATCGACGAACAGCGGCGATTCTGTGATCGCGCCCATCAGCCGAGCGCCTGGCTAAGGATGGCGAAGGGCCGGGCGACGCCGACCGGCTGGGGCAGGGGATCACCGCGCCGCATCGTCACCACGCCGTCGACCTGCAACAGTCCGAGTTCGTCCAGCCACGGCGACAGGCCGCTATCGGCCAGCACGTCGATGCGCGTGAAATCGCCCGCGCGCGACCCCAGCCAGTGCGAGATCAGCAACTTCGCCTCCCGCAGCGAGGGCGCGATGACCGGCCCGATCGAATAGCCCCGCCCGAACCGCCGGAAACACGCGACCCCCACCAGATCGCCGTCGCGGTCGAGGACCACGACCTGCGCGGCGTCCAGCACGGCATTCATCGTCGCCTTGCGCGGCAGGCCGGTGCCGTCCTCGACCATCGCCTGGATACGGACATAATCGCTGTCGCCGATCGGGCGCAGCCGTTCGCCGGGGGCCGGGGCCGCCAGCGGAATCTGGAACGACGTGCCCTGATGCTGCGCGATGCGGCCGATCTCTTCGAACCCCAGCGTGCGATACATCGGCACCGCGACCGCCGTGCCGTTCAGCAGTAGCCGCCCGCAATCGACCGCCTCGATCGCGTGGTCCATCAGCATCCGGCCGATCCCCCGACCGCGATGGTCGGGCGATACGATGACCATGCCGATCGTCGCGCTGTCGTTACCGGTCGGGAACCACATGATCGTGCCGACGATCGTGCCCTCCGCCTCGACCACCGCGCCTTCGCCGACCGACAGCATCATCTGCCAGTCTTCGACGCGGTGCGGCCAGCGTTCGCCCTTGGACAGCGCCTGCGCGGCGGGCAGGTCGTCCGCCGTCATCGGTCGCAGATCGAGGCGTATATCCGGCGCTGTCGCCACTATGCCATCCTTTCCAGCCTGTGCATCGGTGCGCCGGCTGTCACATCGCCGGCGTCATGGTGCAGGATTACCGCCCGATGCGGGGCAGCGGCACGATGTATCGCACCAATCGGCAGGGGAAGCGTTCGATCTTGCGCCGGTTTCGCAATAATCTGCTGCACCCGCCGCCACGGTTGATTTGCTGCGCTCCGGGGCGCGGCAGGATCGGCGGTAAAGCGCCGCCGCAACGACCGCTTCGACCGCGCGACACCCGAAAAACAGTGATATAGTGTCACGCGACGGGCGGACTATGACAGCATTGGGATCGGTGACGATGGGAGGCGACTATGGCGACGGCGGCCTTTGACGGCGATGCGCGACCGCGCGGCGGACTGGCGGCGATACCAAAGGCGGTGGCGACGACGCGGTTGCAGTCGATCGACGCGCTGCGCGGATTCGTCATGGTCATCATGCTGCTCGACCATGTGCGCGAGACGTTCTTCCTGCACCTGCAGGTCGGCGATCCGGTCGATGCGCGTACGGTCATGCCGGCGCTGTTCTTCACCCGGTTGCTCAGCACGATCTGTGCGCCGGTGTTCGTCGGCCTGACCGGGTTGGCGGCGTATCTATATGGCCAGAAGCATTCGCGCGCCGAAGTCTCCGACTTCCTGCTGCGGCGGGGCGCGTTCCTGCTGCTCCTCGAAATCAGCTTCGTGTCGTTTGCATGGTCGGCCAAATTCCCGCCGCAGACGCTGTGGCTGCAGGTCATCTGGGCGATCGGGTTCAGCATGATCTGCCTTGCCGGGGCGGTGCATTTCTCGCGCACGGTGATCGTCACGCTGGGCCTTGCGATCGTGTGCGGACACAACCTGCTCGACGGAATCGTGTTGGCGCCGGGCGACACATTCTTCGTGCCATGGGCGATGCTGCACCAGCGCACGGCGTTCGAATTCCTCGGCATCACGTGGAAGACGACCTATCCGGTCCTGCCGTGGATCGGGCTGATCCTGCTCGGCTATGGCATCGGCCCGTGGTTCGCGAAGGGCACCGACCCGGCGGTGCGGCAGCGGCGGCTGGTGCTGCTGGGCGTCGGGCTGATCGTCGGGTTCGTCGCGCTGCGCTGGGCCAATGTCTATGGCGACCGGCCCTGGTATGATGCCGGCACGCCGCTGCGCACGACGATCAGCTTCCTCGCGCTGACCAAATATCCCGCGTCGTTGCTGTTCCTGATGCCGACCGTCGGGATCGGCGCGCTGCTGCTCGCGGCGTTCGAACGGTTCCAGTCGTCGCGGCTGATCCCGCCGCTCGCGACGTTCGGCGGGGCGCCGATGTTCTACTACCTGCTCCACCTCTATGTGCTGCGCGCGCTGTACCTGATCGCCTTCGCCATCTGGGGGCCGACGCACGGCACGGTCTTCGCGCTCGGCAATCTCGGCTGGATCTGGGCATGGTATGCCGGGCTGCTGGTGGTGCTGTTCTTTCCGACGCGCTGGTTCGCCGGGCTGAAGCAGCGGCGCAAGGATATCTGGTGGCTCAAATATCTGTAAGAGTCGGTTTGGAAACTCGCGAAAGCGCGAGTTTCGAGGCGGTGCCTGCCCGCTCCCCCACCCGGCCACCCACAGCGTATCCTGAATGGGTGGCCGGGTGGGGGAGCGGGCAGGCACCGCAAAACGTGCCGTCGGCACGTTTCAACCAGGCTCTGAGCCAGGCATGAAAAAGGGCCGCCCGGCCGGGGGAGGTTCCCCGGCCGGGCGGCCCTTTTCTTGTGCCTATTCGACGGGGCGGTAGATCGCCCAGACCTTCACCACATCCTCTTCCGACAGCCACGAGCAGCGCGCGCCGCGCAGCACGACGAACAGGTCGCCCGCGACGAAGCGATGGGCGGTGCCGGCCGCATCCTCGAACGTCACCGACCCTTCCATCAGGTGCATCAGCTCGCAATGCGGGTACAGGTTGTTGCGCCGGTGATAGGGCGTCGATGCCCAGGTGCCGGCGGAGAACTCCCCGCTCGCCGACTTGTAGTCGGTGTGGTTGTGGCATTGCGGCGCGTCGGACAGCAGCAGTTCGGCTGCCGGCGGGTTCGACGGCACCCGCGTCGGCGACAGGTCGATCGCGACCGGTGCCGATGCCCCTGGCGTGCCCCCGGTGCAGCGCATGACGACGACCTGCGTCCCCGCCGCCGCTCGCCAGTCGAAGCCGATCCCGCCGGGCAGCATCGCGCTCGCATCGCGGCCCAGCGTCAGGTCGCCGATGGTCAGCGTGCCGTCGACGACGAAGACGAACTCGTCACCCGGCAGCGCGTCGACATGGCCCTCACCCGACAGGACCAGCGCGCCGACCGACACCGGCCCGCCCGGCGGCGTCGCCATGCGGCGCGTGGAAAACCACGCATCGCCGGTTTCGCTCGAGGCGACGCCGGCTTCGGCATCGGCGACGAACGCACGCAGGTCGATGCAATCCTGCGGCAGCACCGCCGCGCGTGCCTCGGCAACGACGCTCACAGGCCGACCAGCCCCGGCAGCCCGGCGAGGCTCGGGATCACGTTCACTTCGTAATAGGGGTTCACCGGTTCGTGCCCACGATCGACGAACGCCTTCGACTTGATGCCCATGTCGTACGCCGTCATCTGGTCGTAGCGGAAGCTGGACGAGACATGGAGCATGTCCTCCGGCGCACAGCCCAGCTGGTCGAGCATATATTCGAACGCCTGCATCCGGGGCTTGTAGGCCTGCGCTTCCTCGGCGGTGTAGACCGCGTGGAACGGTGCCTCGAGCTTTTCGACGCTGTGCGGGATCAGGTCGACCATCGAATTGGACAGGATGACCAGCGGATATTCGGCGGCGACACGCTTCAGCGGTTCGACGACATCGGCATGCGGCCGCCATGTCGGCACGGCGGCATAGACGGTGGCGGTGTCGCTGTCGCGATACTCGACGCCGTTCCGGGCGCAGGTCCGGCGGAGGGCGCTCTCCACGACGTCGCGATACGGCTTCCACGCGCCCAGCACTTCATCGAGGCGATAGGCGGAGAAATCGGCGGTGAACTGGTCCAGCGCCTCGGCCGCAACCCGGTCGGCATAGAGCGTGCGCGCGACCGGGGCCATTTCGAAGTTGATAAGCGTGCCATAGCAATCGAAGCTGATATATTTGGGACGAAGACCGGCCATTTCCCCACTCCTGACTAGAGGTATGGCCGTGACGATACCGCCGGCACGGCGTGCTGCGCCGTCGTTTCCCCCGTGCCGAAGCAATATCCTGCCGATTGCGCGGCATGGCTCGGCAGGGGGTGCGGCATATTATGCTTGGGGGGCGCCGACCACGCGTCCGGCGAGCGCGGTGATCCATGCGATACCGGGGCCGATGATCGCGTCGTTGAAGTCGTAGCGCGGGTGATGCAACGCGGCGTTCTCCGCCCCTGCGCGCGCCTGCCCCAGCCAGACATAGGCCCCCCGACACGCCTGCAGCATGAACGAGAAGTCTTCGGACGTGAACGCCGGGTCGGGTGCCTCGGCATGGGCCAGCCCGGCATCCGCCGCCGCCGCCAGCGCGATCGCCGCGGCTTGCGGGTCGTTGATCGTGGCGGGATAGTATCGGGTATAGGTCACCTCGACCCGTGTGTCGGTGGCGATACCGATCCCCTCCGCCATCGATCGCACCGCGGCCTCGACAATATCCTGCACCACGGGGTCGAAGGTGCGGACGGTGCCGACCAGCCGCACGTCGGCGGGGATGACGTTGTGCGTCTGCCCGCCCGCGATCTGCGTGACCGACAGCACGGCCGAGCGGGTCGGCGGCACGCGGCGGGCGACGATGGTGTTGAGCTGCGTCACCAGCTGCGCCGCCGCCAGCACCGCGTCGGGCGTGGTGTGCGGCTGCGCGGCATGGCCGCCCTTGCCATGGATCGCGATCTCGAACTTGTCCGCCGCCGCCATGATCGGGCCGGGCCGGGTCTGCAATTCGCCCGCCGGCAGGTCGGGCCAGTTGTGGAGGGCAAAGACGTAATCGCAGGGGAAGCGTTCGAACAGCCCGTCGCGGATCATCTCTCGCGCGCCGGCCTGTCCCTCTTCGGCCGGCTGGAAGATGAAGTGGATCGTGCCGTCGAACGGCGGCAGCGACGCCAGATGCCGCGCGGCACCGATCAGGATCGCGGTATGCCCGTCATGGCCGCACCCATGGAATACGCCGGGCTTCGTGCTGGCATAGTCGGGCGCGCCCTGTTCCTGAAACGGCAGCGCGTCCATGTCGGCGCGCAGGCCCAGCGTCGCGCCGGGCCGACCATGGGTCAGCGTGCCGACGACCCCGGTCCCGCCGATCCCCGTCGTCACCCTGAGCCCGGCGGCGGCCAGCTGTTCGGTGACCAGCGCGGCGGTGCGGTGTTCGGCAAAGGCCAGTTCGGGATGGGCGTGGATGTCGTGCCGGATCGCGGTCACGGCGTCGATGATGTCGGCAAAACGGTGATACATGGCAATCCCCACGGCGAGGGGCGCAGCATGTCCCCGCGGCAAAGGCGTGGTCAACCCCGCTGGCGGGATGCCCGGCAACAGGTCGGCGGTCGATCCGCGCGCTGGACGGCATCTTGTGCCGCGGGCATGGCGCGGCGAACGGCAGGAAGCGTGCGAAAGCCCGCCACCTACGGCGAAAATCGCTGCGCGCATCGCGCAATATGGCATCGCAACAGGATCGATGGCCGCATTCCGGCGGCATCGCGCAGGCGGGTTGGACAGGAATATGCGGGTGTCATGGGGCAGGGCGGTCTGGGCGGCGCTGGCGCTGTCGGCGGGCGGTATCGCGTCCGCCAGCGCGCAGGTCGCGGCACCCAGCGTCGAACGCGCGCCGGGCAATGTCGAACTGCCGGAGGTGGAGGCGCGTGACCCGCTGGTCCTGCAACTCGCCTATACCGGCGATATCCTGTCGTCGGTGGCGGGGGGCAAGCGGCGCGGCACGCGCTGGATCAATAATGTCAGCGCGATCGCGACGGCCGACCTCGACGCGCTGGGCGTGGCACCGCGCACCACCGTCCTGGTCCACGGGTTCTACAACAACGGCGCCAGCTTCAGCGGTGATCTGGTCGGCGACGGACAGATCGTGTCGAGCATCGAGGCGGGCGTGCCGCTGTTCCGCGTGCTGGAGGCGTGGGCCGAACATCGTGGGCCCGACGATCGCTGGTCGGTGAAGGCCGGGCTGTACGACGTGAACAGCGAATTCGACGCGCTGCAGACGTCGCTGCTGTTCGTCAACAGCGCGTTCGGCATGGGCACCGAACTGGGCGCGTCGGGTGCCGGCGGCCCCTCGACCTTTCCCAGTACCGGGATGGCGATACGCGGGCAGGTGAAGATCGGCGACCGGGTGACCGTGCGCGCCGCCGCCGCCGATGGCGTACCCAATGATCCCGCTCGCCCGCGCCGGATGTGGGTCGGACTGGCCGGGCGCGACGGTGCGCTGCTGATCGGGGAGGCCGATGTCGAGCTGGGGGTCGTCCGCCTGCTGGCGGGCGGATGGCATTATTCCGCGCGCAGCGACGACCGGTTCGACGCGGGCAGCGCGGCGGCGGTCGTGCGCCGCGCGCATAATCAGGGAGCGTATCTGCGCGGCGAAGCGCAGTTGAGCGGCGACCGCACGCGGGGAATACGCGGCTTCTTCCGGATCGGCACAGCCGACGACCGGGTGAACATGTTCGGCGGGTTCTCGTCGCTCGGCGTGGTGGGGCATGGCTGGGTGCCCGGTCGGCCGGACGACGATACCGGCATCGCCATCGCCTATGCCGGCGGCAGCAGCGCGATGCGCGCGCTGGTCCGCGCCGACTATGGCACCGCCCCGCGCGGCGAGGCGGTGATCGAGCTCAACCACCGGCTGGCGCTGACCGACTGGCTGGGGGTGCAGCCGCACGTCCAGTATGTGGTCTCGCCGGGGCTCGATCCCACGGTCGGCAATGCGGTGGTGCTCGGGCTGCGGCTGACCGCATCGATCGCCGAATGACCACGCGGCGCCGGGCATGATCGTTCGGCGCAGCATGCGGGGCGGTCACCGCTGGGTCGGCCTGATCGTCGGGCTGCTCGCCGCCTATATGGCCGCCACCGGCGCGATGATGGCGCTGCGCCACGATCCCGCGCTCGCCGGTGGCCGTGCTCCAACGCGGCACTGCGCCACGCCCGATGCGCTGGCGCACGCCGTGGCCGTGGCATCGGCGCGGCACCCCGGCGTGGCGTTCGATACGCTGTGGCTGCGCGCCGATCCGGTCGAGCCGCTGTCGATCCGCTTCGTCGATGCGGTGCAGGTCGATGTCGATCCCTGTTCGGGTCGGCTGCGGGACGTTCGCTCGCGCTATGCCGGATGGGACGGGATCGCCGAATATCTCCACCGCCTGATCTTTCTGGGGATCGAGCCGGGCAAGGCCGTGGCCGGCAGCGTCGCGACCGCGCTGTCGCTGCTGGCGGTGACCGGTCTATGGCTCTGGTGGCCGCGTCGGCGGGGGGCATGGGGATCGGCGCTGCGGCCAGCGCGTCTGCCGAAGGGGCGGACCCGGCGGCGCGCGCGCCACGGGCTGGTCGGGACGGCGGTCCTGCCGCTGGCGCTGCCGATCGCGCTGGCGGGGATGACGCTCGCCTTCCCCGCCGTCGCCGACCTGCTCTACCGCGCGACCGGCAGCGTGGCGGCGACCAGGCCCGTCGTGCCCGCGCGATCGGGTCCGGTCGCTTATGCCGAAGCATGGCGCGGCGTCCTGTCGCGGCTGGGCGATGTGCCTGCGCAGGCGATGATCCGCGCGCCCAAGGCACCGACGGCAGCGATCGAGATCAACCTGCACGATCCCGACGCGCGCAATCCGGAGGGGCGGCAATATTTCTTTGCCGATCCCGGCGACGGCCGCATCCTGCTCCATCGCCGCTATGCCGACACCCCCGCCGGCGCGCGCCTCTATTACTGGGGCTATGCGGTGCATCAGGGGAAGGTCGGCGGGATCGCCGGGCTGGTCGCGACGCTGCTGACGATGGCGGGCATCGTCTATCTGGCGATCAGCGGGCTGCGCAGCTGGCTGGCACGCCATCCGGTGCCGTCGCCCCGCTTCGTCCGGATGCGGATCGTGGAGGTCGTCGACGAATGCGACGGGGTAAAGGCGTTCCGGCTGGTGCCGGTCGACCCCGGCCCGATCGCCGCCGCCACGCCCGGCGCGCATGTCGCGGTGCGACTGTCGGACACGCTGCTGCGGCACTATTCGCTGACCAATGCGCCGGGCGAGCGCGACGATTACCGGATCGCCGTGCGCGCCGATCCGTCGGGGCGCGGCGGGTCGCTGGCGATGCACGGGCTGGTCGCCGGGGCCGAGTTGCTGGTCGCACCGCCCGCCAACCACTTTCCGGTCGTCCGCGGCACCCGCCACGCGGTGCTGGTCGCCGCCGGGATCGGCATCACCCCGATCCTCGCCATGGCCCGCCATTTTCGGGCGAAGGGGATCGCGTTCGAGCTGCACTATTTCGGCCGCACGCGCGAATCGATGCCGTTTCGCAGCGTCATCGCCGCCGAACTGGGCGATGCCGCCACGCTCCACATCGCGCTGTCCCGCACCGAACAGGCCGCACGCATGGCCGCGATCGTTGCCGCCCCGGCACGCGGACGCCATCTCTACAGCTGCGGTCAGGTCGCGTTCATGGACGCATTGTTCGATGCTGCCCGCGCCGCCGGCTGGCGCGATGGGGCGCTGCACCGCGAAGCCTTTGGCGTGTCGGCACAGGATGCCGCGCCGCCGCGCGCCTTTGTCGCGAAGCTGGCGCACTCGGGCCGGCGGGTGCCGGTTCCCGCCGACCGGTCGCTGCTCGACGCGCTGGCCGATGCGGGGGTGCGGATCGACCGGTCGTGCGGCATGGGGGTGTGCGGTGCCTGTCTGGTCGGGGTGGTCGACGGCGCGATCGAGCATCGCGACGCGATCCTGTCCCCCGCCGATCGCCGCTCGGGCCGCTGGATGACCGCCTGCGTATCGCGCGCGGGCGGCACCGATCTGACGCTCGATCTGTAATCCGTGGCATGTCGCATGCGGCAGCATCTGCCGTGCGGCATAAAGATACCCCGATGGCTGCGTTTTTGGCACGATCCCCTTGTCCTGCGGCGCTAAGCTGTCGGCCATGGTCACCGACGTTCCGGGCAGCGCCCACGCCACCAGCTTTCACATCGACGGCCGCTGGGTCGACCGCAGCACCGCCCCGCGCTGCGCCGTGGTCAACCCGGCCAGCGAAAGCGCGATCGGCGCCATTGCGATGGGCGACACCGCCGATGTCGACCTGGCGGTCGCCGCCGCGCGCCGCGCATTTGTCTCGTTTTCGGAAACCTCGGTCGCGGATCGCATCGCACTGCTGCAGCGGATCGCCGATCTGCTGGAGGAACGCGCCGAACGCTTTGCGCAGGCGATCTCCGCCGAAATGGGCTCGGCGATCGCCTTTGCCCGCGCATCGCAGGTGCCCGCCGGTATCGCCCATGTCCGCGCCCAGATCGAGGTGCTGGGCAGCTATCGCTTCCTGCGCGAAGAGGCCGGCTTTGCCATTGCGCGCGAACCGATTGGCGTCGCCGCGCTCATCACGCCGTGGAACTGGCCGCTGTACCAGATCACGGCAAAGGTCGCCCCCGCGCTCGCCGCCGGGTGCACCGTCGTCCTGAAACCCAGCGAGCTGTCACCGTTCAGCGCGCTGTTGTTTGCCGAGGTGATGGCCGATGCCGGCACGCCGCCCGGTGTCTTCAACCTGGTGAACGGCACGGGCGAGGTCGTCGGCGCTGCGCTGTCGTCGCATCCCGATGTCGACATGGTATCGATCACCGGTTCCACGCGGGCGGGGATGCTGGTCGCGCAAGGGGCGGCACCGACCATCAAGCGCGTCGTGCAGGAACTGGGCGGTAAATCGCCCAATGTCTTCCTCGACGATGCCGATTTCGACACGGCGGTGGGCAAGGGCGTGCTGTCGGCGATGCGCAATGTCGGCCAGTCGTGCAGCGCCCCGACCCGCATGATCGTCCCCGTAACGCGTCTGGCGCACGTGGAGGCGCTGGCCCGCGCGGCGGCGGAGGCCATCGTCGTCGGCGATCCCGCCGATCCGGCGACCGCGATGGGCCCGATCGCCAATCGCGCCCAGCATGACCGGGTGCAGGCGATGATCGCGGCGGGCATGGCGGAGGGCGCGCGGCTGGTGTGCGGCGGTCCCGGCCGGCCGAACGGGCTCAATCGCGGCTATTTCGTGCGCCCGACGATCTTTTCCGACGTCAGCCCACGGATGCGGATCGCGCAGGAGGAGATCTTCGGCCCCGTCCTGTGCATCCAGCCCTATGACGATATCGAGGATGCGGTGCGCATCGCCAATGATACGGTCTATGGCCTGGGCGCGCATGTCCAGTCGGCCGATCACGACCGCGCCCGTGCCGTCGCGCGCCGGATTCGCGCGGGGCAGGTGCATATCAACTATCCCCCCTGGACCGCGCACGCCCCGTTCGGCGGCTATCGCCAGTCGGGCAATGGCCGCGAATATGGCGTCCACGGCCTCGACGAATTTTTGGAGACGAAGGCGATGCTCGGCTATTGAGCCGCGCCGCCTGTCGCAGGAGCCTTTCGATGCGCGTACCGCTCACCCCTGTCGAATCCTCGCCCGCGCTGCCGGCGGAAGCGGATGTCGTCGTCATCGGCGGCGGCATCATCGGCGCATTCACCGCCTATTATCTCGCCAAGCGAGGCCTGTCGGTTATGCTGCTGGAAAAGGGGCGGATCGGCGCGGAACAGTCCAGCCGCAACTGGGGCTGGTGCCGCCAGCAAAATCGCGACGCGCGCGAACTGCCGATGGCCACCAAGTCGCTCGACCTGTGGGAGCAGTTCCAGGCGGAAACCGGTGAGGATGCGGGCTTTCGCCGCTGCGGCCTCCTCTATCTCAGCCGCGACGAAGCCGAGATCGCGACGTGGGCGCGCTGGGGCCAGTTCGCGCGCAGCGTCGATGTCGAAACGCACATGCTGACCGCCGCGCAGACTGCCGAGCGCAGCAATGGCATTGATGGCGCGTGGAAGGGCGGGGTGTGGTCGCCGACCGACGGCACCGCCGACCCGTCGCGCGCGGCTCCCGCCGCTGCCCGCGCCGCCCAGCGGCTGGGCGCGGCGGTGGTGCAGGATTGCGCGGTGCGCGGGCTGGAGACGAGCGGCGGGCGGCTCTCGGCGGTCGTCACCGAACGCGGCACCATCCGCACCCGTACCGCGATCCTGAGCGCAGGCGCATGGGCGTCGTCCTTCTGCCACCAATATGGCATCCGCTTCCCGCAGGCGACGATCCGGCAGGCGGCGCTGTCGGTCGGTCCCGGCGATGGCGACCTGCCGCCCGCACTCCATACCAGCGAGGTATCGGCCACCCGCCGCGTCGATGGCAGCTACACGCTGGCGATCAGCGGCTTTGGCCGGGTCGATCCGACGCCGCAGCTGCTGCGTTTCTCACCCCAGTTTATCCCGATGTTCCTGCGGCGCTGGCGCAAGCTGCGCCCCGGCGGGGTGCAGGGCGCGCGCGCCGGGCATGAGACGCTGGCGAAATGGCGGCTCGACCGCCCGACGCCGATGGAAAAGACCCGCATCCTCGACCCCGATCCCGATCCGGCGGCGATCCGCATGACGCACGAACGCGCGCTCGCGTTGATGCCCGCACTCAAAGGGCGTCCGGTCACCGCGCGCTGGGCGGGCTATGTCGACAGCACACCGGACGGCGTACCCGGCATCGGCGAGGTGGAGACGATCCCCGGCTTCGTCATCGCCTCGGGCTTCAGCGGGCATGGCTTCGGCATCGGGCCGGGCGTCGGCCACCTGCTGGCCGACATGCTGACCGGGGCCGAACCGATCGTGGACCCGAAGCCCTATCACCCCGACCGATTCCGCGAATCCGCCTGGGGCAAGGTCGCCGATTTCTGATCGGCGCCGGCTCCGGCGGGTGCTTTTCGTGTCGGGCGCAAAATACCTGCTTTACACCGGCGATTCGCTCCCCTAGACGCCACCTCCTCGCTAGAGAGCGGGTGTAGCTCAGTTGGTTAGAGCGCCGGCCTGTCACGCCGGAGGTCGCGGGTTCGAGCCCCGTCACTCGCGCCATCCTTACCGGATCGGCGCTACCGCCAGCGGCCTGTTTCCATCCACAACAGCATCCGTCGCATCGGTAGCACCCATAGCCACGCGATGCCCGCCACGACGTAGAACACGAGCTGCACCGCCCAGTGCCAGCCGCCGACGATCGGCGACAGCATCGCCACCGCGATCGCCCACAGCGTCAGCATCAGCAGGATCGCCAATACCCCGGCGGGTTTGCGCCATGTCGGCTCGTTCATGGGCATTCTCCGGTCAGGAACAGGTCGGTTTCGGTGACGATCGCGTGCAGCGGCACGTCCCACGGGTCGCACGGCAGGGCGTCGACGTGCTGCACCGACCACGCGATACCGATTCGCAGTGCATCCGGCCAGCACGCGAACGCCCGGTCGTAATGGCCCGCCCCCTGGCCCAGCCTGTTGCAGGCTGCATCGAACCCAACCAGCGGCGTCAGGATGATGTCCGGCGCGACCGCCGGCGATTCGGCCCCTGGCTGACGCAGCCCGAATGGCCCGTCGTGCATGGTATCGTCGCTATGGAAGCTGATCGGCGATTCGCGGTCGATGACCACCGGCCATGCCAGCCGCGCGCCCGCCGCCCGCGCCGCCGCATCGAACCGCGCCGGATCGGCCTCGCCGCCGATCGGGACATAGCTGGCGACGATCATGCCGGGTCGCAGCGCAGCGAGGAACAGCGGCGGCGGGGCAGGGGGCGTCGGCCCGCCCGCAACGAATGCCCGTCGCCGTGCGCGCAGTTCGGCGCGAAGGATACGCTTGTCGGTCATGGAAATGGGGTGTGGCGGAACCACCATGGGCCGTTTGCCGCGTTATCCACTGACGCACGGTACGTCAGGTGGGGATCATGTACGTCAGACCAGGATCTGCGCAGGGACAACCCCCATGGATGAAGAAATAGCCTCAGGGATTATGCAAGGCTCGCACCGGGCAGTCCCGCCGACCCCTATTTAGGCGTCGGCAGCTGGTTCCTCAAGGGCGGATGCGACGGCTTCCAACCGTTCGGCGATCCGGTCGAGCAGTTCGCCGGTTCCGTCCGCGGTCGCCGCCGGGGCCTCGCGCTCCGACAATTGGTCGGCCAGGATCAGCGCGATGTAGAGCAGGGTCCGCTCCGACGACCCGCCCGATGCGTGCTGCACGGCGGGGGCGTGGCGTTCCAGCATCGCGCCCAGCGCGCGCAATTTCGGCTCCTCCCCGTCGCGGCAGCCGACCTGATGGCTGCGGCCGGCGATGGTCAGCGTGATCTGGCCCATCAGTCGGCGTCCGCTTCGCGCGCGATCACCGCGTCCAGCGCGCCGATCGCATCGCCGATCCGGGTACGCAGCGCGGCGTGGCGTGACGACAGCGCACGAGTCGTTTCGCCCTGGGCCTGTGCCGCGCGTTCGATCCGTTCCAGCGCCCGTTCGATCCGCGCGATGGTGGCGGCATGGGGTGTGTCGCTCATCGGAGTTATCGATCCTTGCTAAACATGTTAAACAAACCTCGGGTTTGGCGGTTGACTGAACGGCGCGACGGTTCCAAAGGCTCGCGCGACCCTATCAGCGCCCAACAGGAGTGCGCGTGACCATATCCCAGCTCGAACTCGCCAACGCCATCCGCGTTTTGTCGATGGACGCGGTGGAGGCCGCCAATTCGGGGCACCCCGGCATGCCGATGGGCATGGCCGATGTCGCGACCGTCCTCTGGTCGAAATTCCTGAAGTTCGACCCGGCCGATCCGCACTGGGCCGACCGTGACCGCTTCGTCCTGTCGGCGGGCCATGGATCGATGCTGATCTATTCGCTCCTCCATCTGACCGGCTATGCCAAGCCGACCCTTCAGGACATTGCGAATTTCCGCAAGCTCGGCAGCCCGTGTGCCGGCCACCCGGAGAATTTCGAACTGCCCGGCATCGAATGCACCACCGGCCCGCTGGGGCAGGGCCTCGCGATGGCAGTCGGCATGGCGACCGCCGAACGGCACCTGAACACCGTGTTCGGTGACGGGCTGGTCGATCACCGCACCTGGGTGATCGCCGGCGATGGTTGCCTGATGGAAGGCATCAACCACGAGGCGATCGGCCTTGCCGGCCACCTGAAGCTCGGCCGCCTGAACGTCCTGTGGGACGACAACCGCATCACCATCGACGGTTCGACCGACCTGTCGACCAGCGAGGACGTGGCCGCCCGCTATGCCGCGACCGGCTGGCACGTCGTCGCCTGCGACGGCCACGACTTCGCCGACATCGAACGCGCGCTGACCGAAGCCGCCGCCGACCCGCGCCCGTCGCTGGTCTGCTGCCGCACGGTGATCGGCAAGGGTGCCCCGAACAAGGGCGGCAGCCACAAGGTCCACGGTTCGCCGCTGGGCGCCGACGAAATCCTCGCCACCCGCGCCGCGCTGCTGTGGGAGCATGAGGCGTTCCACCTGCCCGAAAAGCTGACCGATGCATGGAAGGAAATCGGCGCACGGGGCCAGTCGGTCCATGCCGACTGGAACAGCCGCCTGTCGGCACATGCCGACCGCGCCGAGTTCGAGCGCCGCATGGCGAACCAGCTCCCCGACGGCTGGTCGCTGAAAGCCCATATCGACGGCCTGATCACCGAGCCGAAGAAGATCGCGACCCGCGTCGCATCCTCGCTGGCCCTTGAAGCGATCAACGCCTCGCTGCCCGAAACCATCGGCGGCTCGGCCGACCTTACGCCCTCGAACAATACTCAGACCAAGGCGCTGACCCCGCTGACGGCCGAGGATTATTCGGGCCGCTACATCCACTACGGCATCCGTGAATTCGGCATGTCGGCGGCGATGAACGGCATGGCGCTGCACGGCGGCGTGCTGGCCTATGGCGGCACCTTCCTGGTCTTCGCCGACTATGCCCGCCCCGCGATCCGCCTGTCGGCGCTGCAGAATGCCGGTGTCGTCTATGTCATGACCCACGACTCGATCGGTCTGGGCGAAGACGGCCCGACCCACCAGCCGATCGAACATGTGATGAGCCTGCGCATCATCCCCGGCCTCGACGTGTATCGCCCCGCCGATGCGGTCGAGACGGCGGAATGCTGGGAACTGGCGGTACAGCGTCGCGACGGCCCGTCGCTGCTCGCCCTGTCGCGCCAGAACCTGCCGCAGCTTCGCACGGAAACGGGTGAGAACCGCAGCGCCAAGGGTGCCTATCGCCTGAAATCGGCCGAAGCCGACCGCCGCGTCATCCTGATCGCAACCGGTTCGGAGGTCGAGATCGCCGTCGGCGTCGCGCAGCAGCTGGAAGCGAAGGGCATCGGGGCCGATATCGTGTCGATGCCGTGCTGGTCGCGCTTCGATGCGCAGGACGCGGCGTACCGCGAGGACGTGCTGCCGCACGCCCGCCCGGACGAGATCCTGCGCGTGTCGATCGAGGCGGGCACGACCGTCGGCTGGGAACGCTACACCATGGTCGACGGCCTGCGCTTCGGCATCGACCGGTTCGGCGCATCGGCCCCGGCCGACAAGCTCTACGAATATTTCGGACTGACCGCCGATGCCATCACCGCAAAGGTGCTGGCGCGGCTTGGCAACTGAGGAGACGCGGATATGACGAAAGTAGCGATCAACGGGTTCGGGCGCATCGGCCGTCTGGTGGCGCGCGCGATCCTCGAACGCCCCGATAGCGGGCTCGAGCTGGTGACGATCAACGACCTGGCCGACGCGAAGTCGAACGCGTGGCTGTTCAGCCGCGATTCGGTCCATGGCAAGTATCCGGGCGACGTCGCCGCCGAAGGCGACGATCTGGTCATCGACGGCAAGCGCATCCGCGTGACTGCCGAGCGTGACCCGGCCAACCTGCCGCACAAGGAACTGGGCGTCGAACTGGTGCTCGAATGCACCGGCTTCTTCACCGACCGTGACGCCTGCCAGAAGCATATCGATGCCGGTGCCAAGCGCGTGCTGATCTCGGCCCCGGGCAAGAATGTCGACCTGACCGTCGTGTACGGCGTCAACCACGACAAGCTCGAAGCCGGCCACACGATCGTGTCGAACGCGTCGTGCACCACCAACTGCCTGGCCCCGGTCGCCAAGGTGCTGAACGATTCGATCGGCATCGAACGCGGCCTGATGACCACGATCCACGCCTATACCAACGATCAGAAGATCCTCGACCAGATCCACCCCGATCTGCGCCGCGCCCGTGCCGCTGCGATGTCGATGATCCCGACCACCACCGGCGCCGCCCGCGCGGTCGGTGAAGTGCTGCCCGAACTGAAGGGCCGTCTCGACGGTTCGGCGGTGCGCGTGCCGGTGCCGGACGGCAGCCTGGTCGACCTGACCTTCACCCCGAAGCGCGACACGACCAAGGATGAAGTGAACGCCATCCTGAAGGCCGCAGCGGAATCGGGCCCGCTGAAGGGCGTGCTGGTCTTCTCGGACGAACCGCTGGTGTCGATCGACATCGTGCACACGCCCGCGTCGTCGACCGTCGACAGCCTCGAAACCGCCGTGCTCGACGGCAAACTGGTCCGCGTCGTGTCGTGGTACGATAACGAATGGGGCTTCTCGAACCGCATGGTCGACACCGCGACCGCGATGGCGAAGCTGGGCTGATCCCGGTGGCGGGCGGTATCCTGAAGGGCATCGCCCGCCACGCTTTTTCGCGCGGGCCGATCGAGCTGGTCCAGGCGGTGCGCGTCACCGTCGAAACCGGCATCGACGGCGATTTCCGGGGCGCGCTGAAGCCCGGCCGCAACAAGCGGCAGGTGTCGCTGATGGAAGTCGGCGACTGGGCACAGGCGATGACGCTGATCGGCCACGACCTGCCCTGGTGGGAACGCCGCGCGAATTTGGCTGTAGAGGATTTCGACCTTCCAAAGATCGCCGGCGTGCGCATCCGCGTGGGCGAAGTGCTGCTCGCCATCACCAAGGAATGTGACCCGTGCAGCCGCATGGAAACCATCGCCGAAGGCCTGCGCGCGGCGCTCACCCCCGACTGGCGCGGCGGCGCGCTGGCGCAGGTGATCGAAGGCGGCATGATGCGCGTCGGCGACCAGATAAGAATTGAAACCCACGCCCCCGTTCGTGCTGAGTAGGGACTGAGCTTGTCGAAGGCCCGTATCGAAGCATCCTTCGATACGCCATTTCGACTTCGCTCAATGGCTACTCAGGAGGAGCGGGTGGCCAAAAGGAGCGAAGACATGAGCCGTAATTTCAAGACGCTCGACGACATGGGCGACCTCACCGGCAAGCGCGTGCTGGTCCGCGAGGACCTGAACGTGCCGATGGCCGATGGCGCCGTCACCGACGACACCCGCCTGCGCGCCACCATCGGCACCGTCACCGAACTGGCGGATCGCGGCGCGATCGTCCTGATCCTCGCCCATTTTGGCCGTCCCAAGGGGCAGCCGAGCCCCGAATTCTCGCTGTCGCAGGTCGTCCGGCCGCTCGCGTCGGTGCTCGGCCGCGAAGTCCGCTATGTCGACTGGGAAGGGGCCGAGGCGAATGTCGCGACGCTCAACCCCGGCGACATCGCCGTCCTCGAAAACACGCGCTTCTTCGGTGGTGAGGAAAAGAACGACCCGGCGGTGATCGACCGCTTCGCGTCGCTCGGCGACATGTACGTCAACGACGCCTTCTCGGCCGCCCACCGCGCCCATGCCTCGACCGAGGGCCTTGCCCACAAGCTCCCGGCGTTCGCCGGGCGGCAGATGGAGGCGGAACTCGACGCGCTGGACAAGGCGCTGGGCAATCCACAGCACCCCGTCGCCGCGGTCGTCGGCGGGGCGAAGGTGTCGTCGAAGCTCGACGTGCTGAAGCATCTGGTCGGGCAGGTCGATCATCTCATCATCGGTGGCGGTATGGCCAACACCTTCCTCGCCGCGCGTGGCGTGAACGTCGGCAAGTCGCTGTGCGAGCATGACCTGACCGGCACTGCCGACGAGATTTTCGACGCGGCGGAAAAGGCCGGCTGCACCATCCACCTGCCGTATGACGTGGTGGTCGCCAAGGAGTTCAAGCCGAACCCCGCCACCCGCACCGTCAACGTCCACGAAGTCGCCGCCGATGAAATGATCCTCGACGTGGGGCCTGCCGCGACCGAGGCACTGGGCGACGTGCTGAAGAACTGCCGGACGCTGGTGTGGAACGGCCCGATGGGCGCGTTCGAAACCCCGCCGTTCGACGTGGCGACCGTCGCGCTCGCGAAGACGGCGGCGGCGCTGACTGCCGATGGCTCGCTGGTATCGGTCGCGGGCGGTGGCGACACCGTCGCCGCGCTGAACCAGGCCGGGGTGAGCGACCAGTTCAGCTTCATCTCGACCGCCGGTGGCGCGTTCCTCGAATGGATGGAGGGCAAGGAGCTGCCCGGCGTCGCCGCGCTGATCCGCTAAACCCGCCACCCGATCCACGGTACCCCCGCGCAGGCGGGGGTCCAGGGCGCCGGACGCTACGCTGCGTTGTCTGGCTCTGGACCCCGCCTGCGCGGGGGTCCGGCGTTTTAGGGCCTGCACACCCAACAACAGACTTGATCCAAATCCCAACCGCGACTACCCGTTCAACACGTTAAACGAAGGGTAGGGCGTTGCTAGGGGTACGACTCGACACCGAACTGGAGGAGCGGCTCGCCAATGTCGCCCGGTCGCAGGGGCGATCGAAAAGCGACATCGCCCGCGATGCCGTGCGCCGCTATGTCGAGCTGCACGACGAAGCCTTTCGCGCCGAAGCCCGCCGTCAGTCCGAACGTGCCGCGGCGCGTGACGACGGTGCCGACTGGGCATTCTTCGACCGGGTGGAAGCGGAGGATGGCCGGTGGAGATAAGGCGCGGCATGATCGTGCTGGTCGAGGGGCCGGGCGATCTGGCGGTGAAGCGCCGCCCCTTCCTGGTCGTGCAATCCGATCTGTTCAACGAAGCGCACGCCTCGGCCACGCTCGTGCCCATGACCAGCCTGACCGGCGGCGAGACGCTGTTTCGCGTGCCGTTTCCCGTGTCCGACACGACCGGCATATCGGTCGAGAGCGAGGCGCAGGTCGACAAGATCAAGACGCTGCGCCGCAGCCGCATCGTGCGGGTTCTGGGGCAGGCGGACGCCACATCGATGGAGCAGGTGGACCAGGCGCTCCGGCGCTGGCTCGCGCTCTAGACGCAACGCTTCAAACCTAAGGGGTCGAACATGAACAACGCCGACATGACTGCAAAGATTGCCGACGGACACGGGTTCATCGCCGCGCTCGACCAGAGCGGCGGTTCGACGCCGAAGGCGCTGAAGGGCTATGGCATCGACGACGGCGCATGGGGTTCGGACGAGGAAATGTTCGGCCTGATCCACGACATGCGCGCGCGCATCATCCTGTCGCCTGCCTTTTCGGGGGACAAGGTGATCGGTGCGATCCTGTTCGAACGCACCATGGACGGGCAGGCGGGCAGCAAGCCCGTGCCGCAGGCGCTGGCCGACAAGGGCGTCGTGCCCTTCCTGAAGATCGACAAGGGGCTGGAGGACGAAGCGAACGGCGTGCAACTCATGAAGCCGATGCCCGACCTCGACGCGCTGCTGGCACGCGCCGCCAAGCTCGGCATCTTCGGCACCAAGGAACGCTCGGTCGTCAACCTCGCCAATGCGAAGGGCATCGCCGCCGTGGTCGAGCAGCAGTTCGAGATCGCCGATCAGGTGCTGTCGCACGGCCTGATGCCGATCATCGAACCGGAAGTGAACATCAAGAGCGCCGAACGGGCAGAGGCCGACCAGATCCTGCTCGACGAGACGCTCAAGGCGCTCGACGCGATGACCGGCGATGACAAGGTGATGCTGAAGCTGTCGCTGCCCGCCAAGCCCGGCCTCTTCCAGCCGCTGGTCGACCACCCCCGCGTGCTGCGCGTCGTCGCGCTGTCGGGCGGGTTCAGCCGTACCGAGGCATGCGCCGAACTGGCGAAGAACCCCGGCATCATCGCCAGCTTCAGCCGCGCGCTGCTCTCCGACCTGCGCCACCAGATGACCGACGCCGAATTCGACGCAGCGCTGGGCCAGGCGATCGACGAAATCCACTGCGCCTCGACCGAAAAGACGCTCGTCGCAGCGTAACGCTTTCCTACCTGCTCCTGAGCATGGCAAAAGGGCATCGGACGCTTCGGCGGCCGGTGCTCTTTGTCATTGTGGCCGATCCGTTCCCTTTCGTCACCCCGGGCTTGACCCGGGGTCCCGCTTCTTCTTCCGCCGCAAGCGACCGGGCAGAACAACTATTGATAGTCACTCGCAACTGCGCACGCGAAACGCGTGCGAGTGTGAACTTAGTGAACTTTGGCCCGCCGAAACCCTTCCACCCGCCGTCACACTGGGGCAGGGAGGGGCCATGACCCTCATCGAAGACCCGCTTGGCCCCCTGTCGCCCGATTTCGCGAAGCAGTTCGTCCGCGATTTCCGCCGCCCGCCGTGCCAGCTCTACCTGATCTCGCCGCTCGACGTGACCGGCGTTTTCCCCGATCGCCTCGCCCGCGCGCTCGATGCCGGGCCGGTCGCGGCGTTCCAGTTCCGGGTGAAGGACATGGACCAGCACGCCGCCGCACGGCTGGCCGAACCGCTGCAAAAGATCTGCGCCGACCACGACGTCGCCTTCATCGTCAACGACAGCATCAGCCTGACCAAGCGGCTGGGCGCCGATGGCGTCCATCTGGGGCAGGACGACGGCGATGCCCGCGAAGCCCGCGACGTGCTGGGCCCCAACGTCCAGATCGGCGTGACCGTCCATGACAGCCGCCATCTCGCGATGGAAGCCGGTGAGGCGGGGGCCGATTACGTCGCCTTCGGTGCCTTCTATCCGACGACGACCAAGCAGGTGACCCACGTCGCCGACCCGGTACTGCTGTCGTGGTGGTCGACGGTGTTCGAACTGCCCTGCGTCGCGATCGGCGGCATCACGCCGGACAATGCCGCCCCGCTGGTCGCGGCCGGGGCCGACTTCCTCGCCGTGTCGGGCGCGGTGTGGAATGGCGACGAAGCAGCGGCGATCCGCGCCTTTGCGGGCGTGCTCGGCAAGTAAGGATCGTCTGCGAAGTCCGGTCGTTATCCATCCTCAACAATGTTGGGGATGGTGTATGAAGCGGTTGGCCTTGGCAGCAATTCTGGCAAGCGGTGTCGCGGTGGCACAGGCGCCTGCGCCCACGCCGCAGGCTCCGGCGATCGACCAGACCATCCTGCACGCGCAGGTACTGCTCGACCGGCACGGCTTCACGACCGGTGTGATCGACGGCAAGGACAGCATGCTGTTCAAGCAGGCGCTGCGCGGGTTCCAGACGGCACGGGGGCTGCCGGTCACCGGCAAGCTCGATGCGGCAACCACCCGCGCGCTGAACCCGAACACGCGCCCGGCCACGGTCACGCTCACTCTGTCCGATCGCGCACTCGCCGGGCCGTACACCAACCCGATCCCGAAGGATTATGCCGAACAGGCTAAGCTGACCACGATCGGCTACCGCTCACCCCTCGAAAAGCTGGCGGAGATGTTCCACACGACGCCGGCCACGCTGGTCGCGCTCAACAGCCGGGAAACGATGCTGCGCCCCGGCACCCGCGTCGTGTTCCCCAACGTCCTGCCGTCGTCGCGCAGCTTTGCCGATACCTGGTCCGGCGACTATCGCCAGACGCTCGCCAACCTCAACGTCGATGCGAACCAGCCCCAGGCCGACCGGGTGGTCGTCGACAAATCCGAGGGCTGGCTGCGCGCCTATCAGGGCGACAAGATCCTCGCCCAGTTCCCGGCCACCATGGGCTCGTCGCACGATCCGCTGCCGATCGGCGCATGGAAGATTCAGGGCGTCGCGCCCAATCCGGACTGGCAGTACAACCCGGCGATCCTGCGCCATGCCGACAAGTCGGACAGCAAGGAAATCGTACCGCCCGGTCCCAACAATCCGGTCGGCGTCGTCTGGATCGATCTGTCGAAGGAGCATTACGGCATTCACGGCACGCCTGAGCCGGACAAGATCGGCAAGACCGAGAGCAATGGCTGTATCCGCCTGACCAACTGGGACGTCGCGCGGCTGTCGCTGATGGTCAAGCCCGGCACCCCGGCGATCTTCCAGCCGTAAGGGGGACGGGGTGAACCGGATCGGCTGGGCATTCCTCGGCATCTTCGTACTGGTCGGCGGCCTGGTGGCGCTGCTGGTCGATTTCGGGGGCACGTCCGCGCCGCCGATCCGGGCCTTTGCCGATGCGCCGATCGGGCTTGCCGCGCCGCCGCCATCGGGACAGCTGGTGCTGCCGGTGCGCGGCGTCGGCTGGCCTGGCATCCGCGACAGTTTCGGGGAGGCGCGCGCCGGGGGGGAGCGGCATCATACCGGGGTCGACATCATGGCCCCCGCCGGTGCCCCGGTCGTCGCCGCGGCGTCGGGCACGGTCGAGAAGCTGTATTACAGCAATGGCGGGGGCGGGGTGACCGCCTATGTCCGCTCGCCTGACCGGCGGCTCAGCTATTACTACGCCCATCTCGCCGCCTATGCCCCGACCTTGCACGAGGGCGGGATGGTGCGGGCCGGCGATCCGATCGGCGCGGTCGGCGACAGCGGCAATGCCGGGGCGGGCAATTTCCACCTGCACTTCGGGATCGAGCGGGTCGAACCGGGGGAGCCATGGTATCGGGGCCGGGCGATCAACCCCTATCCGCTGCTTGCCCGCGGACGGGCGGAGCGGTAAGGGCGCAGCTTCGCTCTTTCCAACAGGTATGGTTCGTCATGAAGATCAGCGGCGTCGACATTCGCCCCGGCAACATCATTGAATATGAAGGCGGCATCTGGCGCGCGGTGAAGATCCAGCATACGCAGCCGGGCAAGGGCGGCGCCTATATGCAGGTCGAGCTGAAGAATCTTCGTGACGGCCGCAAGAACAACGTCCGCTTCCGCTCCGCCGAGAGCGTCGAGCGCATCCGCCTCGATACCAAGGACTTCCAGTTCCTGTATCCAGAAGGCGACACGCTCGTGTTCATGGACAAGATCACGTACGATCAGGTGACGCTGCCCCGCGACCTGCTGGGCGACGCCGCCGCGTTCCTGCAGGACGGCATGGATGTCGTCATGGAAATGTACGACGAGGAAGCGATCAGCGTCCAGCTGCCCGACACGATCGAAGCGACGATCGTCGAGGCCGACGCCGTGGTGAAGGGCCAGACGGCATCGTCGTCCTACAAGCCCGCCGTGCTCGACAACGGCGTCCGCGTGATGGTCCCGCCGCATATCGCCGCTGGGACGCGCATCGTTGTGGACGTGTATGAGCAGACGTATGTAAGGCGGGCGGATTGAGGCGCAGCGGTCGGAGCAAATAGCGAGCGCTATTTGCCCTGACCGCAAGCCCGGCCGGCGCGCGGAACGCGCGACCGACGACGCGGGCTTCGCCCGCGGCGCTGCCAAATAAAAGAACCAACAGGAATCAGAACAATGTCCGCCCAGTCCGGCCTCATCACCGTCCTCGAACGCGCCGTCCGCAAGACCGGCCCGCGCCTGCGCCGCGACTTCGGCGAGGTTCAGCATCTCCAGGTCAGCCGCAAGGGGCCGGCGGACTTCGTGTCGATGGCCGACAAGCGCGCCGAGGAAACGCTGGTCGAGGAACTGCGCAAGGCGCGTCCCGACTGGGGCATGCTGCTGGAGGAAGGCGGCGAGATCGCCGGTGATCCGACCAAGCCGCGCTGGATCGTCGATCCGCTGGATGGCACCACCAACTTCCTGCACGGCATCCCGCATTTCGCGATCTCGGTCGCGGTCGAGGAGCCGAACGGCGTCGGCGGCCGTCCCGAAATCACGACGGCGATGGTCTATAATCCGATCACCGACGAAGGCTTCTGGGCGGAAAAGGGCCGGGGCGCGTGGTTGCAGGGACAGCGGCTGCGCGTATCGTCGCGCCGCGACCTGTCGGAAGCACTGATCGCGACTGGCATCCCGTTCCTCGGCCATGGCAATTTCGCCGAATGGACCCGCATCTTCGGCGCGGTCGCCCCGGAAGTCGCCGGCATCCGTCGCTTCGGTTCGGCGGCGCTCGACCTCGCCTATGTCGCGGCGGGCCGGTTCGACGGGTTCTGGGAATCGGGCCTGAAGAAGTGGGATATCGCCGCCGGCATGCTGTTGGTGAAGGAAGCGGGCGGCTTCGTCACCGACTATCGCGGTGCCGACCGCGCCTATGAAAAGGGTGAGGTGCTGGCCAGCAACGAACAGATGCAAACCCGCCTGCACAAGCTGGTCGCGGGCGCGCTGCGCTGATCCGGCGGGGTGGCGGCGCCGTGCCGCCACCCGCAATGCCCGTTAGAAATCGATCGCCTTCTGGAATTCGCCAAGCAGCGATTCCCACGTGGCGATGTTTGCCTTGAACAACCCGGGCGACATCCCGCCGCTGTCGAGGTCGACATCCATCTCGATTCGCGGGTCCTTATCATCGTCGAGATAGACGCGCGCGAACCGGTGTTCCGCGTTCCACTTGTTCATCGTGTCGACGGTCACGCCCTTCTTGACGAACCCGGCGTAGAACTGGACCGTCTTGCAATCCTTGTGCTCGGTGCAGTTGTAGAACAGGACCGAGAAATCGACCCCTGCCGCGCCGCTCTTGATGATCGGGTCGCCCACATTGTCCTTGGACAGCATCGCGCGATACCCCGCATCGCGCGGCGCCGTCATGACCGTTTCCGGCCTGGTGGCTTGTACCGTCTGCGCAGCGGCAGGCAGCGCGGCGCTCGCGGCGGCTGCCCCAATGGCCAGCTTTACCCATGGGCTCACTTCGCGTTCTCCTCTTTTCAGCCCGCCATGGTTGCGGACGTGTGACGATACGGCACGTCGGTATGGCAACAGGATGAATTGCGAGTGATTCTCATCCTGTTCCGCCCTTGATGCCCCAACGCCATCGTCCTAAAGCCGGCACCATTCATACCGCAACCGCGAGAGACCCCACCTTGGTCGACCTGTCGCAATATCTGCCGATCCTGATGTTCCTGGGCATTGCCCTGGTGCTGTCGACGGCCTTCGTCGTGTTGCCCATGGTGGCATCGCGTTTCACCGGCGCCCATAAGCCGACGCCGGAAAAGCTGACCGAGTACGAATGCGGTTTCCCCGCGTTCGAGGATTCGCGCAGCCAGTATGACGTCCGCTTTTATCTGGTCGCCATCCTGTTCATCCTCTTCGATCTCGAAGCGGCGTTCCTGTACCCCTGGGCGGTGACGGTGTTCGACCTCGGCTGGACCGCGTGGATTTCGATGATGGTGTTCATCGGCGAACTGGCGCTCGGCCTCGTATATGCTTGGAAGATGGGAGCTCTCGAATGGGAGTAGAACTGACCACGCCGCCGCACGGCTTCGGCGCGGGTAACGCCGCCGGTGTCCCGGTACAGGCACCCGATCAGGGTTTCTTCAACGACCTGAACGGCGAACTGACCGACAAGGGCTTTCTAGTCACCTCGACCGAGGATCTGTTCCAGTGGGCGCGCACCGGGTCGCTGTGGTGGATGACCTTCGGGCTCGCCTGCTGCGCGGTGGAGATGATCCACGTCAACATGCCGCGCTATGACATGGAGCGGTTCGGTGCCGCGCCGCGCGCGTCTCCGCGTCAGTCGGACGTGATGATCGTTGCCGGTACGCTTTGCAACAAGATGGCCCCGGCGCTGCGTCGCGTGTACGACCAGATGTCGGAACCGAAATACGTCATCTCGATGGGCAGCTGCGCCAATGGCGGCGGCTATTACCATTATAGCTATAGCGTCGTGCGCGGTTGCGACCGCGTGGTGCCGGTCGACATCTATGTCCCTGGTTGCCCGCCGACCGCCGAGGCGCTGCTGTACGGCGTCATGCAGCTGCAGCGGAAGATCCGTCGTTCGGGGAGCATCGAACGGTGAAGGCACCCGCCCCCCGCTACGCCACCAATGACGGCATCATCGACGCGGCGACCGCCGCGCTCGGCGACATGCTGCTCCATGCGCAGGATCTGGTAGGCGAAGTATCGCTCACCGTCGACCGCGACCGTCTGGTCATCGCGATGGAGACGCTGCGCGACACGCCGGGCCTGAAGTATGAAATGCTGGCCGAGATCGCCGGCGTCGACTACCCGGAGCGCGCTGAGCGGTTCGACGTCGTGTATCACCTGCTGTCGATGACGCGGAACCACCGCATCCGCGTCCGCGTGACGACCGATGAGGAACGGCCGGTGCCGTCGGTCACGGGCATCTGGTACAATGCCGGCTGGCTTGAGCGCGAAGTGTACGACATGTACGGCGTGCTTTTCACCGGCAATGCCGATTTGCGTCGTATCCTGACCGATTACGGCTTCCGCGGTCACCCGCTGCGCAAGGACTTCCCGCTGACCGGCTATGTCGAGATGCGCTATTCGGAAGAGGCCAAGCGCGTGGTCTATGAGCCGGTGAAGCTGGCGCAGGATTTCCGCACGTTCGACTTCATGAGCCCGTGGGAAGGCGCCGAGTACGTGCTGCCGGGCGACGAGAAGGCCGCGACGCCGCAGGTCGACAAGCCAAAGACCTCCGAGGGTCCGGCGCAGACCGGAGCGGGCAAGCCGCATCCGGGCAACCAGCCCGACTCGAAGCCGGTCCATGCCGACGTGCCCTCGCCCGACGCGGGCAAGCCGCCGTTGGAGAAGAAGTAATGGCCGATTACGACCATCAGATCGACGCCGCCAACCCGACGCCCGGCGATGTCGAGATCCAGAACTACACGATCAACTTCGGCCCGCAGCACCCTGCGGCGCACGGCGTGTTGCGTCTCGTCACCGAACTGGACGGCGAGATTATCGAGCGGATCGACCCCCATGTCGGCCTGCTCCACCGCGGCACCGAAAAGCTGATCGAGTACAAGACCTATCAGCAGGCGCTCCCCTATATGGATCGCCTCGACTATTGCTCGCCGCTGTGCATGGAGCACAGCTATGTGCTGGCGGTCGAAAAGCTGCTCGACATCGAAGTGCCGCTGCGCGCGCAGTATCTGCGGGTGTTCTTCGCGGAGCTGACCCGCATCTGCAATCACATGCTGAACCTGGGCAGCCATGTGATGGACGTCGGCGCGATGACGCCGAACCTGTGGATGTTCGAAGTCCGCGAAGACTGCATGGGCTTTTTCGAGCGCATGTCGGGCGCACGGATGCACCATAACTATCTGCGTCCCGGCGGCGTCCATCAGGATGTGCCGCTGAAGCTGCTGACCGACATTGCCGAATGGCTCGACACGCGCCTGCCGCGCCTGTTCGGCGATGCGATCAGCCTGGTCGCGGAAAACCGCATCTTCAAGCAGCGCAACGTCGATATCGCGATCGTCAGCCGTGAGGACGCGGTGCGCTGGGGCTTCTCGGGTCCGATGATCCGCGGCGCGGGCATCCCGTGGGACATCCGCAAGGCGCAGCCGTACGACGCGTATGACCGGGTCGAGTTCGACGTGCCGGTCGGCACGCGTGGCGACTGCTATGACCGGTTCATGGTCCGCGTCGAGGAAGTGTGGCAGTCGGCGCGCATCATGAAGCAGTGCCTGGCGCAAATGCCCGAAGGCCCGATCGCGTCGTCGGATCGCAAGGTCGTGCCGCCCAAGCGCGGTGAGATGAAGCAGTCGATGGAAGCGCTGATCCATCACTTCAAGCTGTATACCGAAGGCTTCCACGTGCCCGCCGGCGAAGTCTATGTGGCGACCGAGAGCCCGAAGGGCGAGTTCGGCATCTACATGGTGTCGGACGGCAGCAACAAGCCGTACCGCGTGAAGATCCGCCCGACCGCGTTCAGCCACCTCCAGGCGATGGACTTCATGTCGAAGGGCCACATGCTCGCCGACATCACCGCCATTCTGGGCGCGATGGACATCGTGTTCGGGGAGTGTGACCGGTGAGCCGTCTCGACACCGTGACGGCGATGATGGAGCGCTACAACGCGCGCGACGCGGCGGGCTATGCCGCGTTCTTCGCCGACGATGGCTGCGAGGCGCAGTATCGCGGCGACGTGGTGCGCGACGGGCGGGCGGGCGTGGAAAGCGGCATGGCGGCGGTCTTCGCCGAATTTCCGCAGAATCATGCCGAGGTGCTGCAATCGTTCGAACTGGGCGAGCGCGTCGTGCTGCACGAGCGCGTCCGCCGCTCGGCCGATGCCGCACCGTTCGACGTGATGACCGTCTATTCGTTCAGCGGCGACAAGGTCAGCCGCGTGGAGTTCATTCGCTGATGGCCGACGCCCCCAACATCCCCGACGAAGCCGAGGTCCGCGCGCGCTGGGGCAATTTCGCCTGGACGCCGGCCAACGCCGAAAAGGCGCGCGAGATCGTCGCACGCTATCCCGAAGGTCGGCAGCAGTCGTGCACGATTCCGTTCCTCGACCTGGCCCAGCGTCAGGTTGGCGCGGAAACGCATACCCAGGGCTGGCTGCCGGTCCCGGTGATAGAATTCATCGCCCGCGAACTGGGCATGGCCTATATGCGGGTGTACGAGGTCGCGACCTTCTACACGATGTTCAACCTCGCACCGGTCGGCCGGTACCATGTGCAGGTTTGCGGCACGACGCCGTGCATGCTGCGCGGGTCGGACGACGTATTTGCGGCGTGCAAGAACCGCGGGCTGATGAAGGGCAAGACCACGCCTGACGGCCTGTTCACGCTGACCGAGGTCGAGTGCATGGGCAATTGCGCCTCGGCACCGATGGTCCAGATCAACGACGATAATTACGAAGATCTGGATTATGATCGCATGACCGTGATCCTCGAGGCGCTGGGCAAGGGCGAAGTGCCCAAGCCCGGCACGCAGGAACCGGGACGTCACACGGTCGAGCCGGTCGGCGAACCGACAAACCTCGCCGCGATGATGACCGAAAATCACGACTATCGCCCGGAATGGGGCAACGCTTCGTGAGGGGCTTGGGCAGCCTGCTGCTGGCGGTCATCGTCGGCATCGTCGTGATAATCGTCGCGCTGAAGCTGTTCATCGGCGCGCTGAAGCTCGTCGGCGTGCTGATCGGGATCGCGGCGATGGTTGCCGTATATTTCATCGCCGAAAAGGCGATCGGGAAGGGACGATAAGGATGCTGGCCGACAAGGATCGCATCTTCACCAACGTGTACGGGTTCCAGCCGTGGAACCTCGACGCGGCCGTGATGCGCGGCGACTGGGACAATACCAAGGCGCTGTTGCAGCTGGGGCCGGATACGATCATCGATCGGATCAAGGCGTCGGGCCTGCGCGGGCGCGGCGGGGCAGGGTTCCCGACCGGCACCAAATGGTCGTTCATGCCGAAGGCGCCCAAGCCCGACCGGCCGAACTTCCTGGTCATCAATGCCGATGAATCCGAGCCCGGTTCGTGCAAAGACCGCGAGATTATCCGCCACGATCCGCACAAGCTGATCGAAGGCGCGCTGGTCGCAGGCTTCGCGATGCGCGCGCGGGCGGCGTATATCTATATTCGCGGCGAATATATCCGCGAGGCGGAGACGCTGTTCGCGGCGATCGCCGAAGCCTATGCAAAGGGGCTGCTGGGCAAGAACGCCTGCGGGTCGGGCTATGACTTCGACGTGTTCGCGCATCGGGGTGCCGGCGCGTATATCTGCGGCGAAGAAACCGCGATGCTCGAAAGCCTTGAAGGCAAGAAGGGACAGCCGCGCCTGAAGCCGCCGTTCCCGGCAGGGGCCGGCCTCTATGGCTGCCCGACGACGGTCAACAACGTCGAATCGATCGCGGTCGTGCCGACGATCCTGCGCCGCAGCCCGGAATGGTTCGCCAGCTTCGGCGCGGAGAACAACAAGGGCACCAAGCTCTTCCAGATCAGCGGGCACGTAAGCCGTCCCTGCGTGGTCGAGGAAGCGATGAGCATCCCGTTCCGCGAGCTGATCGAAAAGCATTGCGGCGGCATTCGCGGCGGCTGGGACAACCTGCTGTGCGTCATCCCCGGCGGATCGTCGGTGCCGCTGGTGAAGGCTGAGCACATTATCGACGCGCCGATGGACTTCGACGGGCTGAAGGCAGTCGGATCGGGCCTCGGTACCGCCGCTGTCATCGTCATGGACAAGTCGACCGACGTCGTCCGCGCGATCAGCCGCCTGTCGTATTTCTACAAGCATGAAAGTTGCGGTCAGTGCACGCCGTGCCGCGAAGGCACCGGCTGGATGTGGCGGGTGATGGAGCGGCTGCGCACCGGCGATGCCGACCTGTCGGAAATCGACACGTTGCAGCAGGTGACCAAGCAGGTCGAAGGCCACACCATCTGCGCGCTGGGCGACGCTGCGGCGTGGCCGATCCAGGGCCTCATCAAGAACTTCCGCCCCGAACTCGAGCGGCGGATCAATGAAAAGCGTGGCGGCGGCGCGTCGCCCATGATGGAAGCGGCCGAATAATGCCCAAGGTCAAAGTCGATGGGATCGAGGTCGAGGTGCCGCAGGGTGCCACCGTCCTCCAGGCATGCGAAGCCGCGGGCAAGGAAATCCCGCGCTTCTGCTATCACGAACGGCTGTCGATCGCCGGCAATTGCCGGATGTGTCTGGTCGAGGTGAAGCCGGGGCCGCCCAAGCCGCAGGCATCGTGTGCGCTGCCCGCCGCCGACAATCAGGAAATCCGCACCGACAGCGCGATGGTGAAGGCCGCGCGCGAAGGCGTGATGGAGTTCCTGCTGATCAACCACCCGCTCGACTGCCCGATCTGCGATCAGGGCGGCGAGTGCGACCTGCAGGACCAGTCGGTGGCCTATGGTCGCGGCCAGTCGCGCTATGACGAGAACAAGCGCGCGGTCACCGAGAAGTATATGGGTCCGATCGTCAAGACGGTCATGACCCGCTGCATCCAGTGCACGCGCTGCATACGTTTTGCGGAAGAAGTTGCGGGCGTGGAGGAAATCGGTGCGATCTACCGCGGCGAGAACATGCAGATCACGTCGTACCTAGAACAGGCCGTGACCAGCGAACTGTCGGGCAATGTCGTGGACCTGTGCCCGGTCGGTGCGCTGACGTCGAAGCCCTATGCGTTCGAAGCACGCCCGTGGGAGCTGAAGAAGACGCTCGCCATCGACGTGATGGACGCGGTCGGCACCAACATCCGCCTCGACAGCCGCGGGCGGCAGGTGCTGCGCTGCGTGCCGCGTATCAACGAAGACGTGAACGAGGAATGGGCGCACGACAAGACGCGCCACGCGGTCGATGGTCTGGTCCGTCGTCGCCTCGACAAGCCGTTCGTCCGCAAGGACGGCAAGCTGGTCGCAGCCGAGTGGGACGAAGCCTTCGCGGCGATCGCCGCCGTCAACGCCGGTTCGTCGGTCGCGGCAATCGCGGGCGACCTGCTCGATTGCGAGACGATGTTCGCGGCCAAGGCGCTGGTGAATGCGCTTGGTTCGTCGCTGCTTGAAGGGCGGCAGACGGGCATGGCCTATGACGTCACCAATCTCGGCGCGGTCGCATTCAACACGACCATCGCGGGGATCGAGGACGCCGACGCGATCCTGCTGGTCGGCAGCGACCTGCGTCACGAAGCGCCGCTCATCAACACCCGCGTCCGCAAGGCGATCAAGAAGGGCGCGCGCGTCTTCGCCATCGGGCCGGAAACCGACCTGACCTACAAGGTCGAATGGCTGGGCGACGATCTGGGCCTGCTGAACGGGCTGAGCGATCGTGCCGCCGAAGCGCTGGATGCGGCCAAGCGTCCGGCGGTGATCGTCGGGCCAGGCGCGCTGAAGGCCGGCCATGGCGCGGCGCTGAAGCTGGCGCGCGATGGCAATCTGGTCCGCACGCTGGAAGACGGCACGAGCTGGAACGGCTTCAACGTGGTCCACACCGCCGCAGCCCGGATGGGTGCGCTGATGCTGGGCTATGCGCAGGCGGGCGGCATTGCCGATATCGTCGCGGCGAACCCACAGATCGTGTTCTTCCTAGGCGCGGACGAGGTTAATTTCAGCCAGTTCGCCGGCGCCACCAAGGTCTATGTCGGCCATCATGGCGACAAGGGCGCGGCGGCAGCCGATATCGTCCTGCCGGGCGCGAGCTATGCCGAAAAGGCCGGCACCTATGTCAACCTCGAAGGGCGCGTGCAGCGTGGCGATCGCGCCGTGTTCCCGCCCGGCGACGCGCGTGAGGATTGGACGATCTTCCGTGCGCTGGGCGAAGTGCTGGGCGTGACGCTGCCGTTCGACGATTTTGCCGGCGTCCGCCGCGCGATGACGGCGGCGGTGCCGGCGTTGGGCGAGGAAGGTCTGGTACGTTACGACTGGAACCCGCCCGCGCTCGACGCTAAGGGCGAGGGCAAGGTGACCTACCCGGTCGCCGACTTCTACCTGACCAACGCGATCTGCCGGGCCAGCCCGACGATGCAGCGTTGTTCGGCCGAACTTGTCCATGGCCAGGATTTCGCGGAGGCCGCCGAGTGACCTCGTTCTTCGAAACTACCGTCGGTCTGCCCTATGGCTGGGCATGGACCGTCGCGACGCTGATCGGCATTCTGGTCATTGCGCTGCCGCTGATGCTGGCGGTTGCGATGATCATCTATGCTGATCGCAAGATCTGGGCGGCGATGGCGCTGCGCCGGGGGCCGAACGTCGTCGGCCCGCTGGGCCTGTTGCAGTCGTTCGCCGACGGTCTGAAGGTGTTCCTGCAGGAAACGATCGTGCCGTCCTCGGCCAATCGCGGCCTGTTCCTGCTGGCGCCGATCATCACCTTTACCGTCGCGCTGATCGTCTGGGCGGTCATTCCGTTCGATGTCGGCGTGGTGGTGGCGGACATCAATGTCGGCCTGCTCTACATTCTCGCGGCATCGTCGCTGGGCGTGTACGGTGTCATCATTTCGGGCTGGGCGTCGAACTCGAAATATCCGTTCTATTCGGCACTGCGTGCCGCCGCGCAGATGGTGTCCTACGAAGTTGCGATCGGGTTCGTCCTGATCTCGGTCGTGCTGTGGGCGGGGTCGTTCAACCTGACGACGATCGTGCTGGAACAGCGCGCGCACATCTTCGGCTTCATCAACGGCTTCGGCTTCAACCCGCTGTTGTTCCCGATGGCGGTGGTGTTCCTGATCTCGTCGCTCGCCGAAACCGCGCGTGCGCCGTTCGACTTGACCGAAGCGGAATCGGAACTGGTCGCGGGCTATCAGACCGAATATTCGTCGATGGCCTTCGCGCTGTTCTGGCTCGGTGAATATGCCAACGTCATCCTGATGTGCGCGCTCAATGCGCTACTGTTCTGGGGTGGGTGGCTGCCGCCGGTCGACTGGGCGCCGCTGTACTTCGTGCCGGGGATCATCTGGTTCCTCGCGAAGACGTTCTTCTTCTTCTTCGTGTTCAGCTGGATCAAGGCGACGGTGCCCCGGTATCGCTATGACCAGCTGATGCGGCTGGGCTGGAAGATTTTCCTCCCGCTGTCGCTGATCTTCGTCTTCCTGATCTCCGGTTATCTGATGATCCAGCGCGTAGGACTGCCCGCATGAGTATCGCCCAGACCATCCGATCGTTCACCCTGTGGGAGTTCGTGAAGGCCCATGCGTTGACGCTGCGGTACTTCTTCAAGCCCAAGGCGACGATCAACTACCCGTATGAGAAGAACCCGCTGAGCCCGCGTTTCCGCGGCGAACATGCGCTGCGCCGTTATCCCAATGGGGAAGAGCGCTGCATCGCGTGCAAGCTGTGCGAGGCGGTGTGCCCGGCGCTGGCGATCACGATCGAGGCCGAACCACGCGAGGACGGCAGCCGCCGCACGACGCGCTACGACATCGACATGACCAAGTGCATCTATTGTGGTCTGTGCCAGGAAGCATGCCCGGTCGATGCGATCGTCGAGGGGCCGAATTTCGAATTCGCCACCGAAACCCGCGAAGAGCTGATCTATCACAAGGACAAGCTGCTCGCGAACGGTGACCGCTGGGAACGCGCCATTGCCGCGAACCTTGCGAGCGACGCGGCCTACCGGTAATGGCGCGCATGTTCCGTACCGGCGGGGGCCTGGTGCTCCGCTTCGCCGGCAATTCGATTAGCTTTTCGTCCCGCACATCCGCGCGGGGCGGGCAGGGGGAAGAGCAGCGCTCGTGATCCAGACACTCGCCTTCTATCTGTTCGCCACGATCGTGGTGGCATCGGCCGCGCTGACGATCACGTCGCGCAACCCGGTCCATTCGGTGCTGTGGCTGATCCTCGCCTTCTTCAACGCGGCCGGCCTAATGGTCCTGTGCGGTGCCGAATTCATCGCGATGCTGCTGGTCATCGTGTATGTCGGTGCGGTCGCGGTGCTGTTCCTGTTCGTGGTCATGATGCTCGACATCGACTTCACCGAACTGCGTGCCGGGTTCGTCCGCTATCTGCCCGCCGGCCTGGCGCTGGCGGTGCTGCTCGCGGTCGAGCTGGTCGTCGGGGCCTATGCCTGGACGGCGGCACGGATCGATCTTGCCAAGCGGATTGCTCCGACGGACGCGGCGGTGCCGAACATCGAGGCGATCGGGCGGCTGCTCTACACGCGCTATCTGTATGTCTTCGAAGGCGTCGGGCTGGTGCTGCTGGTCGCAATGATCGGTGCGATCGTGCTGACCCAGCGCAAGCGGGCGGATGCGAAGGCGCAGAACATCAATCGCCAGATCAACCGTCGCGCCAAGGATGCGATCCGTAACGTCAATCAGCCCATCGGGCAGGGGGTCGAGCTGTGATCGGTCTTACCCATTATCTGGTCGTCGCGGCGATCCTGTTCACGCTCGGCGTGCTGGGCATCTTCCTCAACCGGAAGAACCTGATCGTCATCCTGATGTCGATCGAACTGATCCTGCTGGCGGTGAACATCAATTTCGTCGCCTTCTCGGCGCAGCTGGGCGATCTGGTCGGACAGATTTTCGCGATGTTCGTCCTGGCGGTCGCCGCGGGCGAGAGCGCGATCGGGCTGGCCATCATGGTCATCTATTTCCGTGGTCGCGGTTCCATCGCGGTCGACGACGTCAACCGGATGAAGGGGTGATGCCGGTGGCTTTTCGGGTTTCGGGGGTGCTTTCGTGAGCGCCATCCATATCGTCGTGTTCCTGCCGCTGCTGGCGTCGATCGTCGCGGGGCTGTCGAACCGCGCGTTCGGCATCACGGTGCCAAAGATCATCACGACCGCCGGGCTGCTGGCGGCGGCTGGGCTGTCTTGGTCGATCTTCATTCCGTTCCTGACCGGTACGGCGCAGGCGAATGTCGCGCCGGTGTCGACCTGGATCGTGTCGGGCGGCATGGACATCGCATGGGAATTGCGGGTCGATGCGCTGACGGCGGTCATGCTGGTCGTCATCACCAGCGTCTCGGCGCTCGTCCATCTCTATAGCTGGGGCTATATGAGCGAGGACCCCGATCAGCCGCGCTTCTTTGCCTATCTGTCGCTGTTCACCTTCGCGATGCTGATGCTCGTGACCGCGAACAACCTGGTGCAGATGTTCTTCGGCTGGGAAGGCGTCGGTCTGGCGTCGTACCTGCTGATCGGCTTCTGGTTCCGCAAGCCTTCGGCCAATGCCGCCGCGATCAAGGCGTTCGTCGTCAACCGCGTCGGCGACCTTGGCTTCATGCTCGGCATCTTCGGCACCTATCTGGTGTTCGGCACCATCTCGATCCCGGAGATCCTGCAGGCAGCGCCGTCGATGGCCGGTTCGACGATCGGCTTCCTGTGGTTCCGTGCCGACACGATGACAGTCCTATGTCTACTGCTGTTCGTCGGCGCGATGGGCAAGTCGGCGCAGCTCGGCCTCCACACCTGGTTGCCGGACGCAATGGAAGGCCCGACCCCGGTGTCGGCGCTGATCCACGCGGCGACGATGGTCACCGCGGGCGTCTTCATGGTGTGCCGCCTGTCGCCGATGTTCGAAACGTCGCCGACCGCGCTGGCCGTCGTGACCGCCGTCGGCGCCGCAACCTGCCTGTTCGCAGCGACGATCGGTCTGGTGCAGACCGACATCAAGCGCGTCATCGCTTATTCGACCTGTTCGCAGCTCGGCTACATGTTCTTTGCGGCAGGGGTCGGTGCCTATGGCGCGGCGATGTTCCACCTGTTCACCCACGCCTTCTTCAAGGCGCTGCTGTTCCTGGGCGCCGGTTCGGTCATCCACGCGATGCACCATGAACAAGACATGCGGTTCTATGGTGGCCTGCGGAAGCATATTCCGTTGACCTTTTGGGCGATGATGGCGGGTACGCTCGCGATCACCGGTGTCGGTATCTACGGCGTGGGTGGCTTTGCCGGCTATCACTCGAAGGATGCAATCCTCGAAGCGGCATGGGCATCGGGTCCGAACGGTTATGGTGCCTTTTATGTCGGTACCTTCGCCGCACTGCTGACCAGCTTCTACTCGTGGCGGCTGATGTTCCTGACCTTCTTCGGCAAGCCGCGTTGGGCCGGGTCGGAGCATATTCAGCACGCGGTGCATGACGCGCACGGCCATCACGGCCACGACGATCACGCGCACCACGATCACGACGCGCATCCGGCAGCGGAAGACGCGGGCCATGCCCCGTCGGCGCACGATGCGCATGCCAGCGATGTGGTGGAGGGCACGGCGGGCTATCATCCGCATGAAAGCCCGATCGTGATGCTGATCCCGCTGATCGTCCTGACGATCGGTGCGGTGGCAGCCGGCTATGTCTTCCACCACTGGTTCATCGAGCCGGAATCGGGCGAGACGTTCTGGAAGGGCAGCCTGTTCTTCAACGAACATCTGATGCACGCGATGCACGGGGTGCCGTTGCTGGTGAAGCTGGCCGCGACCATCGTCATGCTGGTCGGTCTGGTGAGTGCGCTCTACGTCTATATCATTCGTCCGGGGACGGCGGCGGGGATAGCGGATACCTTCCGCGTGCTGCATCGCTTCCTGCTCAAGAAGTGGTATTTCGACGAGCTGTATCACCTGCTCTTCGTCCGCCCGGCGTTCGCGCTCGGCCGCTTCTTCTGGAAGCGTGGCGACGAACAGACGATCAATCGCTTTGGCCCGGACGGGTCGGCGACACTGGTCAACCTGTCGAGCCGCCTCGCGGTGCGGATGCAGACCGGCTATCTCTACACCTATGCCTTCGTCATGCTGATCGGCCTAACGGCGGCGGTTACCTGGGCGATCGCGTCGTGATGCGCGGTTTCAAGCAATTGGTTCGGGGGAATAACTCGTGAACGGCTTCCCGATCCTGTCGGTGATGCTGCTGGTACCGGCGGTCGCAGCGATGCTGTGCCTGTTCGTATCGGCGAATGGAGCGCGCTGGACGGCGCTGATCGCCACGCTGGTCAATCTCGCGCTGGGCGTGCTGCTCTGGGCGAATTACGACATCGGCGGTGCCCAGTGGCAGTTCGTCGAGGCGCCCGCGCTGGGCGACTTCGGCGTGTTCCGCTACGCGCTCGGCATCGACGGCTTCGCGCTGATGCTCATCATGCTCAGCGTCTTCCTGATGCCGATCTGCATCGGCGCGTCGTGGAAGTCGGTCACGACCCGCGTGCCGGAATATATGGCGCTGTTCCTGACCGTCGAAGTGCTGATGATCGGCACCTTCGCGGCGCAGGACCTGCTGCTGTTCTACGTCTTCTTTGAAGCCGGCCTGATCCCGATGTACCTGATCATCGGCATCTGGGGCGGGGCGAACCGTATCTATGCGTCGTACAAGTTCTTCCTGTATACGCTGCTCGGCTCGCTGCTCATGCTGATCGCGATGATCTACATGATCCAGACGGCGGGCACGTCGGACATCCCGACGCTGATGGCCTATGACTTCCCGGCGCATGTCCAGACGTGGCTGTGGCTGGCGTTCTTTGCATCGTTCGCGGTCAAGATGCCGATGTGGCCGGTCCACACCTGGTTGCCCGACGCGCACGTGCAGGCGCCGACCGCCGGATCGGTCATCCTGGCGGGCGTCCTGCTGAAGCTCGGCGGCTACGGCTTCCTGCGTTTCTCGATCCCGATGTTTCCGGAGGCGTCGGGTCAGCTGACCTGGCTGATCCTGACCCTGTCGGCGGTCGCGGTCGTCTACACCTCGCTCGTCGCGCTGGTGCAGTCGGACATGAAGAAGCTGATCGCCTATTCTTCGGTCGCGCACATGGCGATCGTGACCATCGGCCTGTTCGCCTTCAACCAACAGGGTATCGAAGGCGCGATGATCGTGATGCTCAGCCACGGGTTGGTGTCGGGCGCGCTCTTCCTGTGCGTCGGCATCATCTATGACCGGCTGCACACGCGGGAAATCTCGCGGTACGGCGGTCTGGCGATCAACATGCCGCGCTACGCCGTGTTCTTCCTGCTGTTCACCATGGCATCGATCGGCCTGCCGGGCACGTCGGGCTTCGTCGGTGAGTTCCTGAGCTTGGCCGGCACCTATCAGCTGTCCACCTGGGCCGCGCTGATCTGCACGACCGGCATCATCCTGGGCGCGGCCTATTCGCTGTACCTCTATCGTCGCATCGCGCTGGGCGATCTGGTGCATGACGACGTGAAGGCGATGCCGGACGTGTCGTTACGCGAACTGGCGCTGCTGGCGCCGATCGCGGCGGTGGTACTGTGGATGGGCGTCTATCCGGAGAGCTTCATGGCACCGATGCGCAAGGATGTCGGCCTGCTGGTCGCACGGATCGAGCGCGCGAATCCGGGGTCGGACTCACGGCCGACACCGGGCAATCCGGCGGCGGCAGCGGCGAAGGCTGCGGAACATGAAACGGGTGCGGCTGCGGCGCACGGGGAATCGCACTGATGAGCTACGCCGAACAACTTACGATGACGCTGCCCGAACTGGTGCTGGCGGTCGGGGCGATCGTCCTGATGCTGGTATCGGCCTGGGGCAAGCAGGCGGCGGCGCGTGGCGTCAGCATCGCGGCGGTCTTCGTCCTGGCAGGCGCCGGCGTTGCGCTGGTCGGTAACGGATCGTCGGGGGGTACCGCGTTCGACGGCATGTATCGTGCCGATGCGTTCGCGGCCTTTGCCAAGGTGCTGATCTATCTCGCCTCGGCAGTCGCGATCATCATCGCGCCGCGCTTTTTCGCGCGTACCAACGGTGACGACCTGAAGCCCGAATATCCGGTGCTGATCCTACTGTCGGCGTGCGGCATGGGCATGATGGTGTCGGCATCCGACCTGCTGCTGCTCTATGTCGGTCTCGAGCTGCAGAGCCTTGCCGCCTATGTCCTCGCCAGCTTCATGCGGCGCGACACGCGGTCGGCCGAAGCGGGCCTGAAGTATTTCGTGCTGGGCGCGCTGGCGTCGGGCATCCTGCTTTATGGCGTCAGCCTGGTGTATGGCTTTGCCGGGACCACGTTGTTCAGCGATATCGCGGTGGCCTATGCCGGCCCGCGCAACATGGGCCTGCTGTTCGGGCTGGTGTTCGTGTTCGCCGGGCTCGCCTTCAAGCTGGCGGCGGTGCCGTTCCACATGTGGACCCCGGACGTGTATGAAGGCGCGCCGACGCCGGTAACGGCCTTCTTCGCCTCGGCGCCAAAGGTTGCGGCGATGGCGATGGCGCTCCGCGTCGCGGTCGAGGCGATGGGCCCGGCGGTCCTAGAGTGGCGCCAGATCGTCATCTTCGCGGCACTGGCATCGATCATCCTGGGCGCGGTCGGCGCGATCGGGCAGAAGAACATCAAGCGGCTGCTCGCTTATTCGTCGATCAACAATGTCGGCTTCGCGCTGATCGGCCTTGCCGCCGGGTCAGCGCAGGGTGTGGCCGGGGTGTTGTTCTACCTCGCCGTCTATGTCGTCATGACGCTCGGCTCGTTCCTGATCGTCCTGCAGATGCGCGACGAGCATGGCCAGCCGGTCGAGACGGTTGCCAGCCTCGCGGGCCTGTCGCGGACGCGCCCGGCACTGGCCTTTGCGCTGATGATTTTCATGTTCTCGCTCGCCGGCATCCCGCCGCTGTTCGGCTTCTGGGCCAAGTACGCGGTGTTCGAGGCGGCGGTGCAGGCAGGGCTGCTGTCGTTGGCGGTGATCGGTATCGCCGCGTCGACGATCGGTGCGTTCTATTACCTGCGCGTCGTGAAGACGATGTACTTCGACGAACCGGCACCGGCATTCGGTCGCGAGCCGGCATTGGTCGAGGGTGGCCTGACGCTCGCCGCGGCGATCGTCATTTCGCCGGTCAGCCTGTTCCTCATCGGCCCGCTGACCGCTTGGTCGCTGACCGCTGCGCGGGCGCTGTTCTGACCGTACGCGTCACCGCCGAAACGGGATCGACCAACGCCGACCTGCTGATGGCGGCAGACGCCGGAGCCGAGGAAGGGCTCTGGCTTCGCGCCGATCGGCAAGTTGCGGGGCGGGGCCGTATCGGGCGGAGTTGGGCGGACGGTGCCGGCAATCTCTTTGCCAGCACCATCGTCCGCCTCCGGCCCGGTGGTCCCCCCGCACCGACGCTGACGCTGGTGGCGGCAGTCGCCTTGGCGGAGGCGGTTGGGGCCTTTGCGCCCGGTCTAGCGACCATCAAATGGCCCAACGACCTGTTGATCGATGGCGCCAAGCTGTCGGGTATCCTGCTGGAGCGGGGAGCAGGGAATGCGGTCGTCATCGGCTTCGGCGTCAATCTCGCAAGCCATCCGCAACTGCCCGACCGGGCGACGACCAGCCTTGCCGATCATGGTGTCGCGGTCGCGCCGGCGGCAATGCTGGACCTGCTGCGTGACCGGTTCGCCGTCGGGCTTGCCCGGTGGCGGGGGGGTGACCTCCACGGCATTCGCGTTGCGTGGGAAGGCATGGCCCATCCGCGGGGAACGCCGCTGCGGGTCCGCCTGCCCGATGGCGGTGAACGGGAAGGTGGCTTTGGCGGGCTGGGCGATGATGGTGCCTTGCGGCTGATCGGCCGGGATGGCGCGGTGACGATGGTACACGCCGGAGACGTCTTTGGCTGACCATGGTCGAGCAACGTCGCAGCGGCGCCATCCCATGCGGTGCTTGTCGCCGGTCGGTACAAGCTATACCGCAGGGCGGAGCATGCTATCCGGGCATGGCGAGGAAATTCGATGCTGCTAGCGATCGACGCCGGCAATACCAATATCGTGTTTGCACTGGTCGATGGGGACGACGGCATCGTCGCGCGTTGGCGTATTGCGACCGATCCTCGCCGGACGGCGGATGAATATGCGGTCTGGCTCAGCCAGTTGCTGGCACTCGACGGTCGTGACCGGTCGGTCGTGACCGCGGTCATCATCGGCACGGTCGTGCCGCGCGCGCTGCACAATCTGGAAGTGCTGGCGATCAAATATTTCGGGGTCGAGGCGCTGGTCGCGGGACGCGGCGCGGCGGCCTTCGGCATCGCATTGGACGTCGAGGAGCCGCATGCCGTCGGTGCCGACCGCGCGCTGAACGCGATTGCCGCGCACGCCGCGCATCCCGGCGACCTGATCGTCGTCGATTTCGGCACCGCCGCGACCTTCGACGTCGTGGACTATTCGGGCGCGTACAAGGGCGGGATCATCGCGCCGGGCATCAACCTGTCGCTCGACGCGCTGGTGACCGCGGCGGCGAAGCTGCCCCGGATCGCGATCGAGGCGCCGCTGTCGACCAGCGTCATTGGCCGCAACACCGCCGACCAGATGCACATCGGCATCTATTGGGGCTATATCGCCATGATCGAGGGGCTGGTCACGCGGATGAAGGCGGAAATCGGCCGCCCGGTTCGCGTGATCGCCACCGGCGGCCTGGCGATCCTTTTCGAAAAACATACGCAGGTGTTCGATTCGATCGAGCAGGACCTGACCATCACGGGACTGGCGATGCTGTGGCGCCGCACCCATATCTCTACAGCAAATTAACGAAGCAAACCGAACCCGCGAATGGGCGCGGGCATTGAAAGAAATTGAGTGACACCTAAGAAAGAACTGCTCTTCGTCGCGCTCGGCGGATCGGGCGAAATCGGCATGAACGTCAACCTTTACGGCACCGCCGGCAAATGGCTGATGGTCGATTGCGGCGTGACCTTTGCCGACCCGGCCTATCCGGGCATCGACGTGATGCTGCCCGACCTGCAATTCATCGAGGAACGCGGCGACCAGCTGCTCGGCATCGTCATCACCCATGGCCATGAAGATCATATCGGGGCGCTGCCCTATCTCGCCGCCGATCTGGGCGTGCCGATCTATGCCACGCCGTTCACCGCCGGGCTGATCCGCGGCAAGCTGGACGAGGAAGGCATCGCCGACCGCGTGAAGCTGAAGATCGTGCAGCTGGGCGGCAACGTGAATGTCGGCCCGTTCGGCGTGAAGTTCGTGCCGATGGCGCATTCGATCCCCGAATCGACCTCGCTCGTGATTTCGACGCCGCATGGCAACGTGTTCCACTCGGGCGACTGGAAGCTCGATGCGAACCCGATGGTCGCGACCCCGGCCACCCCGGCGGAACTGACCGCGATCGGCGATGACGGCATCCTCGCGCTCGTCTGCGATTCGACCAACGTCTTCAACACCGAAGCGTCCGGGTCCGAGGCGGATGTGCGCAAGGGGCTGTTCGAACAGATTTCGTCGGCCAAGGGGCGGCGGGTGATGGTCACCAGCTTCGCGTCGAACGCCGCGCGCCTGCACACGCTGGGCGAGGTCGCGCGCGATACGAGCCGCAAGGTGTGCGTGGCGGGCCGCTCGCTCGACCGCATCCTGAAGGTCGCAAAGGCCACCGGCTACCTCAAGAGCTTTCCGCAGACGGTCGATTTCGATACCGCGATGCGCCTGCCGCGCGAGCAGGTGCTGATCATCGCGACCGGCGGGCAGGGCGAGCAGCGCGCGGCGCTTGCCCGCATTGCGAACCGCGAGCATCAGCTGAGCCTGGAGGCGGGCGATCGCGTGATCTTCTCGTCGAAGCAGATTCCGGGCAACGAGGTCGCGATCGGCCGCATCCAGAACCAGCTGGCGGCGGCGGGCATCGAAATGATCACCGACCGGCAGGCGCATGTCCACGTGTCGGGCCATCCGGGTCGGCCGGAACTCGCCAAGCTTTATGGCTGGCTGCGGCCCAAGGTGCTGATGCCGGTGCACGGCGAGATGCGCCACCTGATGGAACATGCCCGCTTCGCCCTGTCGCAGGGGATCAAGCAGACGCTGGTGCAGACCAATGGCGACATCGTGCGCCTGGCGCCGGGCAATCCGGTGAAGGTCGGCCATGCCACGGTCGGTCGCCTGGCGCTCGACGGTGACGTGATCCTGCCGGCCGACGGCACCACAATCAACGAACGGCGCAAGCTGGCCGCCTATGGCCATATGTCGGTCGCGGTCGCGATCGACCGGCGCGGGCAGCTGATCGGCGATCCGCAGATCCGGGTACAGGGCGTGCCGGTCGAGGAAGACCGCGAGCCGTTCCTTGAGGAAGCGGTGGATGCCGCCGCCGAAGCGGTCGCGTCGAAGGGCCGCGAGCGTGGCAAGCTGCCGGAGGCGATCCGCCTGGCCGTGCGCCGCGTGGCGACCCGCTGGACCGGCAAGAAGCCGGTGGTCGACGTCCTCATCATCCCGGCCTGACGCAGATGGCGTGGCAGTCGGCGCTGGCGATCTACCTGCTCTTCTGGGTGTTCGCCATGTTCCTGGTCCTGCCGTTCGGGGTTCGCACGACGCATGAGGCGGGCGAACCCCCGGTTCCGGGACAGGCCGACAGCGCACCCGCCGGGTTCCGCTTCGGCCGGATGGCATGGCGGACGACGATCGTCGCGACCGTGCTGTTCGCGCTGTTTTATCTGAACTTCGTGTTCGGGTGGGTGACCGCCGACATGCTCGACTTCTATCGCTGAAGCCGGTCGATCATCGTTGTGACGAGATCGTGGAGATGGCGGACAAATCCCCAGCATAACTGGAAATGCGCCGTTTTCATCAGCGTCGACGGACGCAGACCGGAACGCACGACCTGCCACGGATCAGTGCCGGGCAGGTCCGCGCTGTCGTCAGAGAGCAGTCAGACGCGTTATAGAGAATAGCCGTTGCAACGTCGTGCAACGGCAGCATGCTGTCCCGTAGCCGTCTCAGCTACGCAGCCGCTCGATCGCCTGGGCGAGCACGACGTACAGCTTGCCCATGTCCGACGACAGCAGCGTGACCCCCATCGGTGATCCGTCGCGCAGCGTCAGGATGTGGCGCAGCATCGCTTCGAAATCATGGATGTAGCGGTTCACCTGATCGCGGAAGCCGTCGGCCTGATCGTACAGCAGCGCGATGTCGCGTGCCTGCGCGCCGTCGATCAGCCGAACGGCACGGCGGGTAAAGACGCCACGATCACCCTTTAGATAGGCGGCCCAGGCGGTGTCCGACACGTCGGTCGACAGCGAGCGGGCGATGTCGATCGCGGCCGAATTCATCGCCTCGATCAGCAGGGACACCCGGCGTGAAAACTGGTCGCTGTCCGCTGCTTCGCGCTCGGCCCGCGCGGCGGCCATCCGGTCTTCCAGCAGCTTGCTGGTATCGGCGATGTCCAGCATCTGGCGCGACAGACGCTCCGATGCCTCGATTGCCGAGGCCACGGCGTGGTTCGCGATCGTCGACAATTCCGCGACCTGCGACGTCACCGCATTGTCGACCGCATTGGCGAGCGCGCGGGCGCCCTGCGTCTCCAGATCGCGGGCGGCGTCGGGCAGCACCTTGGCCAGCGTGTCGCGCGCCTGCTGGCTGGCGGCTTCGGCGGTATCGCGGATGCGCAGCATCGCTTCGGACAGGCGCGGCGCGGCGTCTTCGGCGAAGCGGACGGTGGTGGCGATCGTATCGTCGACGATCGTACGCACGCCCTCGATCCGCTCCGCGCCGCGATCGAGCGTGTCGAGCAGCGACTGTTGCACGGTCGACAGCGTATCGCGCTGCATCGCCACGACCCCGGCAATCGCTTCGATCGCGTCGTGGGTGCTTTCGGCAGCGGTGACGAGTGCCAGCAATTCGGGCTTCGACCGGGCAACCACGGCGCGGCTGTCGGCGATGCGGGCGTCGAGCCGGTCGAGCGCGCCCGGCAGCGTTTCGTCCATCTCGCGGGCGGCGGAATCGAGCGCGGTCAGGACCTCTTCGGCGGTCGCGATGACCCGGCGGGCAGTGTCGTCGCCATTGGCCAGCGCCTCGGCCAGTGCGTCGGCGACCTGGGTCAGCGCGCCGACCGATCCGGCCACTGCCTGCGCCCGTTCGACGCCGGTGGTGCGCAACCGGTCGAACCGTTCATCGACGCCCGACAGGCCGTCGTTGAGCAGGGTCAGCAGCGCCTCGCTATCGCGGCGGCGGTCGTCGAGCTGCCCGGCCAGGCTGCGGATCGATCCGTCGATCTGGGCGACGCGCGTGGCGAGCAGTTCCGCACCCTCGCGCCCGGCGCGCTCGATCGCGGAGCCGTTCGCCTCGATCATCGCGATGGTGGCGTCACCCTGCGCGGTGATCGCCTTGCGCGATTCGTCGATCGCGGCGGCGGCGCGGTCGAGGACCGCGTCGATCGCGCCCGACATGGTGCCGATGACGCTTTCCAGACGTACGCCCGCGCTCTCGCTGGTCGCCTCCATCCGCTGCATATGCGCCGCCAGCCGCTGCGCTGCGCCGCTGGCGAGGTCGTCGGCCTCGCGCGAGCGTTGCGCGACCCCGGCCAGCTGCGCGTCGAGCGCCGCAACGCGCTCGCTGGCGGTCAGGCCGGTCGCATCGAGGAGCGCAGCCATCTCCGCCGTTTCGGCATGGGCGCGCGGCAGGGTGGCGAGGACCGTCGACAGCCGTTGTTCGGTAGTCAGGCTCATCCGGTCAAGCGTCGCGGCGGTTTCGCCGATGGCAGCGATCTGTTCGCGCATGTCGGCGCTGATCCCGCGGAGCCGGTCGGTCGCGGCATCGCCCAGCATCATCAGCGCCGCGCTTTGCTCGACGACTTCGGTGCGCGATTCGGCAAGCGTCCGCCGCACCGATTCGAGAACCTGTTCCAGCGCGAACGCTTCGGCCCGCATCGATTGCGCGGTGGCGGCGAAACGTCGCGCTTCGCTCCGGCTGTTCCGGCGCAGCAATAGCCACGCGATGCCGATCAACATCGGCGGCACGCACAATGCAGCGATGAAGGAGGTGATGCCGACGGGGCCGAGCGCGGGAAGGGAGGGGGCGCTCCACGCGAGCATGCCGCCGATCCATGCGGCCACCGCCAGCCCGGCAAGGCCGGGTCCTATCCAGTTGCGGCGGATCGGTTCGGCCTCCGGAAAGGCCTCCGCCAGCCAGTGTTGCGTGTCGTCGGTCACGGTGTCCCGCACCGTGAACCCGTCGTCGGCGTCGTGGCGATGCTGATGCAGCCCGGTGATCGAACCCCCGTTCATGGCCGGGGGTCTATCACGATCGGATGGACAGCGACAGCGGGGTAACGATCCATTAACCCCGTTCGCGCTATCCCGATTCCATGGCTTATGATCCCGGTGCGATCGATGCGACACTGGCGGCGGCGGTCGGCGACGAACCGCTACTGATCGCCGAACTGCGCGGGGCGTTCATCGACAGCGCCCGGCGGGTCCTCACCACCATGGAAAGTGCAACCGGCGAGCAATGGGCCGGGGCGGCATTCCGCCTGAAAGGGCTGGCTGCCAGCTTCGGCGCGGTTCGGCTGATGACGCTGGCCGCGGAGGCGGCTTTGGCCCCGGTCGGCGATGCGGCGACGCTGCGCCGCCTGCACCGCGCGGTCGACCGCTTCTGACTATCGGTGGCGCGACAATTCGCGCATCGCCGCTTCCAGTCCGTCGAGCGTCAGCGGATACATCCGGTCGGCGAACAGGTCGCGGATCAGGCGGGTCGAATGGGTCCAGTCCCACTGCGCCTGCGGGGCCGGATTGATCCACGCCGCCGCCCGCCAGTGCGCGGTCAGCCGTTGCAGCCAGACGGTGCCGGCTTCGTCGTTATGATGTTCGACCGAGCCGCCGGGATGGACGATTTCATACGGACTCATCGCCGCATCGCCGACCACGACCAGGCGGTAGTCGGGGCCATAGGTCCGCAGCAGGTCGGCGGTCGATAACCGCTCGGCAAAGCGGCGGCGATTGTCGCGCCAGACCCCTTCGTAGATGCAGTTGTGGAAATAGAAGAATTCGAGGTGGCGAAACTCGGCGGTGGCGGCCGAGAACAGTTCCTCCACCTGTTCGATGAACGGGTTCATCGACCCGCCGACGTCGAGGAACAGCAGCAGCTTCACCGCATTGCGCCGCGCCGGTCGCATCGCGACGTCCAGCCAGCCGCGCCGGGCGGTGTCGGCAATCGTCGCGTCGAGGTCGAGTTCGTCGGCGCTGCCTTCGCGGGCGAACCGGCGCAGGCGACGCAGCGCGATCTTCAGGTTGCGGGTGCCCAGCTCACGGTCGTGATCGAGATTGCGAAATTCGCGCTGTTCCCAGACTTTTACCGCACGGTTGTGCCGGCTCTGCCCGCCGATGCGGATGCCTTCGGAGTTGTAGCCGCCATGGCCGAACGGGCTGGTGCCGCCGGTGCCGATCCATTTCGATCCGCCATGATGCGCCTCGTCCTGCTCGGCCAGCCGCTGGCGCAGCGTCTCCATCAGCGCGTCCCAGTCGCCGGTCGGGTCGATCGCCGCCATCTGTTCGGGCGTCAGATAGCGTTCGGCGATGGCGCGCAGCCAGTCGGCGGGGATCGCCACCGGATCGACCCCGGCCGGCGCGGCAATCCCTCCAAAGACCTCGCCGAACACCCGGTCGAACCGGTCGACTACGCCCTCGTCCTTCACGAACGTCGTCCGGGCGAGGTGGTAGAAGGCGTCGAGCGTCGGTTCGATGACGCCGCGATCGATCGCGTCGATCAGGACGAGATGCTCGCGGATGCCGACCGACAGGCCGGCCCGGCGCAGCGCTTCGACGAACGAATGGAACATCGCGGCTGTTTACCGCATCGCCGCGTACAGGCGCCAGTGCGTACCCGACAGCCCCGCCGGATCACCCCGCGCGATCTCGCGATAGGCGCGGCCGTACCAGCCGGGGCTGCCGGGAAAGGCCGCGTCGCCATCGCGCTCGACGAAATGAAAATGCGCGGGCGGGCAGGGGCTGGCGGCGAGCGTGAGCGGATACTGTTGCGACCATGCCGCCGCGATCAGGATCGCGCTCGACCGGTCATAGTCGACCGACACGGTGGCGCCGCGCGGCGCGACCCTGCTGAGCGTCGCGATTGCCCGGCCGGGGTCGCCGCGTAGATTGCGGACCATCACGCTATCGGCAAACCCCGCCTGCACCAGAAACGCGAGTACGATCCCGCCGGCCAGCCATCGGTCGACCGACCGGTGCCGGTGCCATGCCGCCGGCAGGGTGATCGCCGCGAACAGCAGCAGCGGCGGCACGATGACGATATAATAGCGTGCGGCCCCGCTGTTCGGGAGTGCGAGCAGCGCCACCAGCAGCGGAAATGCCCAGGCGATGGCCGCCAGCGTCTTCAGTCGGTCGCATACGTCCCGCGCCAGATAGGCTAGGAGCACCAGAACGACGGCCGGACCGATCGTGCCGCCGATCAACTGGCCCATCGCATCGAACCATTTGCCCCAGTCATGCGGTTCGCGGTTGCCCAGGTGGAAGCCGGTGCCCCCGGCCGACGCCGCGAACCAGGCGGTCGCAATCAGCAGAAGCGAGACGGCAGCGGCGGGAGCCAGCAAGACGACGGTATCGCGCAGGCCCTGTCGCCAGCCGGCGTCCCAGCACCGTTCCAGCACGACCCACAATCCCAATAGGAACAGGCCGAACAGCATCGTCGCCTGCGCCAGACACCCCAGTAGCGCAGCGATGGCGAGCGCCGTCGTGGGCCGGGGGTGGGCAGGATCGGCCAGCCAGCGATCGGCGACGTCGATCGCCCAGACCCAGGCGAGCAGCATCGGGGCATAGCCGCGCGCTTCGGCACCATAGGTCAGCAGGAATGGCGCAACGCAGAAGGCGACGGCCGCAACGACCGCCGGCGCTGGCCCGCGCCGTGCTGCGATCCGTGCGGCGATGACGATCGTCGATGTGCCGCTGACGATCGACAGCGCGCGCTGCAGCATCGGCGGCGCGGCCGGCCCGACCAGTTGGAGCCAGAGCGTGTTCAGATGGTGGTTGTTGTCGTGATTGATCTGGAACAGCACCCCGGCGGGTGTCGTCACCTCCTGCGCAAAGATCGCCGACCATGCCTCATCGAGCCACAATCCGCCCCGCGCGGCCAGGCACCGCAGCACCAGCCCCGCCAGCGTGATGCCGGCGATCCAAAGCCAATGTTCCCGCTGCATGCCCATCCCCATGGGCGCGGGTCTACCCGACAAATCCGACGGCCGTCACGCTCTCAACGGGCGTAGGCGTCGATCAGCGACCCGACATAGTCCGGCGCTGCGCTGCTCAATTCGGTCGCGGGGCGCGGGCCATAGATAAAGCCGTGCGTCGGATAGACCGAACTGCCCAACCCCTGCGAATCGCGATACCACACCTTCACCTTGGTCCAGTCGCCCTTGGCCGACACGTCGAACACGGTGACGTCCTGCTCCACGCCGCCGCGCACGCCGTTGATCCGCGACCAGTTGGCGTGCGTGACCATCGCCACGCGCGGTTCGACGACCCGGCTGATGACGAGGACGTGGCCGAGCGGCAGGCGCGATGTCTTTTCAAAGGTCAGCACGGCACCGACGCGGGGCGTGTGGCCGCGGGGATAACGACCCTGCGCCTGATCCCACCAGGTCCATGCATCGCCATAGATTTCCACCCCCGACGCGGCGCGCGCGAACGGCACGCACTGCCCGACATAATCGAGCAGCGATCGCGCCTCGAGCGGGAAGCTGGCGGCACCGGCGAAGACGAGGAGCAGGAGGCCCCGGAAAAGCGAACCGAACATGGGTACGATTGTGGGCGAGCGATGGTCGCCAATCGGTTGGCGATCATGGTTAACGAAACCCTTCCGTCACGGCCCACCGCTACGTCGCCACGACCGGTCGCAGTCAGCCGCCCTTGCGCCGATGAAGGAAGGCGAGCCGTTCGAACAGCATGACATCCGCCTCGTTCTTGAGCAGCGCGCCGTGCAGCGGGGGAATCGCCTTTGCCGGATCGTGCGACGCCAGCACCTCCAGCGGCATGTCGTCGTGCAGCAGCAGCTTCAGCCAGTCGATCAGTTCGCTGGTCGACGGCTTCTTCTTCAACCCCGGCGTGTCGCGCACCGCGAAGAACAGGTCGAGCGCGCGGTTGACCAGCAGCGTCTGGATACCCGGAAAATGCACGTCGAGGATCGCCTGCATCGTCGGGCGATCGGGGAAGCGGATATAGTGGAAGAAACACCGGCGCAGGAACGCGTCGGGCAGTTCCTTTTCGTTGTTCGACGTGATGACCACGATCGGCCGTTCGCGCGCGGTCACCCGCTCGCCGGTTTCGTAGACGTCGAACGCCATGCGATCGAGTTCGTGGAGCAGGTCGTTGGGAAATTCGATATCGGCCTTGTCGACCTCATCGATCAGCAGCACCGGCAGGGTGGGGCTGGTAAACGCCTCCCACAATTTCCCCCGGCGGATATAGTTGGCGATGTCGTGGACGCGCGGATCGCCCAGCTGCCCGTCGCGCAGCCGCGCCACCGCGTCATATTCATACAGCCCCTGCTGCGCACGGGTGGTCGACTTGACGTTCCATTCGATCAGCGGCGCACCGACCGCGCGCGCGATTTCCTGCGCCAGCACGGTCTTGCCGGTACCAGGCTCGCCCTTCACCAGCAGCGGGCGGCGCAGCGTCACCGCCGCGTTCACCGCGACCTTCAGATCGTCGGTCGCGACATAACCCTCGGTTCCCTCGAAGCGCATCGGCGGTATCGTCATGGCCGCGACGATAGGCGGGGATGCGGGCGTGCGCTACCCGCGGCTTTCCGCCCGTGCGACCAACAGGTCCCACAGCCCGCGATGCTGGGCCAGCAGCTGTTGCAGGCCAAAGGTCATGGCGCGTTCGACCGGCGCCTCCGCAGTCACCGTGTCGATCAGGCGCAGCGTCTGTGCGGTCGAGGGCAGGGTGACCGGCATCGTCTCCAGCCCCATCCGGATCGCAGCGGCGTCCAGCGGGCGGCGGATCTCCGGCCAGTCGAGCGTCACGGCGATTGCCGCGCCCAGCGCACAGCCGGGTCGCACCGATCGCGCGAGCAGGTCGATCGCATGCCGTTGCGCCGCCAGCGCGGCTTCGGCGGCGGCCTGTCCGGGCGTACCCGGCGGCGGGCCGACGGCGGCGGATACCCGGATCAGATAGGCGCGTTCCTCGGCAAACCCCGCCGCTGCCTGCGCCAGCCACGGCGCGGCGGAAGGATGCAGCTCCGACCCGGCCGCATGGTCGACGACACCCGGATGCCGCCCGTGCAGCGAACAGAGCTGATGCAGCGCATCGGCCACATCACGCAACAGGGCGTCGCCACGCGACAGCAGGTCGGGGGCGACATGCCCGGCACTGCCATCGGCGAGAACGATCCGCGACAGACGTTCCGCCGTGTCGCAACCATCCCTGTTTGCAATCGCCACTATCAACCGCCGGCTCCCATGACTTCACGGGAACGGGTTATGGCGACAATAGATAACCCAAGCGCGTAGGAACACGGTTGCCGGGTTTTTAACCGCTATGTCGCGCGCAAGTCGAGGTTCGGAACTGCCCCGAAACGAACCGCCCCGGCGCTTTGACAAGGGCCGGGGCGGGGATTTTACTGGTCGAGGAAGGAGCGCATCTTGCGACTGCGGCTCGGATGCTTGAGCTTCCTGAGTGCCTTCGCCTCGATCTGCCGGATGCGTTCGCGGGTCACGCTGAACTGCTGGCCGACTTCTTCCAGCGTATGGTCGGTGTTCATGCCGATGCCGAAGCGCATGCGCAGCACACGCTCTTCGCGCGGGGTCAGCGACGCGAGGACGCGGGTGACTGTTTCCTTCAGGTTCGCCTGGATCGCGGCATCGACCGGGATGATCGCGTTCTTGTCCTCGATGAAATCGCCGAGATGCGAATCCTCCTCGTCGCCGATCGGCGTTTCGAGGGAGATCGGCTCCTTGGCGATCTTCATCACCTTGCGAACCTTTTCGAGCGGCATCGACAGTCGTTCGGCCATCTCCTCCGGCGTTGGTTCGCGGCCCTGTTCGTGCAGGAACTGGCGGCTGGTGCGCACCAGCTTGTTGATCGTCTCGATCATATGGACCGGGATGCGGATCGTCCGCGCCTGATCCGCGATCGAGCGGGTGATCGCCTGCCGAATCCACCACGTCGCGTAGGTCGAGAACTTGTACCCGCGGCGATATTCGAACTTATCGACCGCCTTCATCAGCCCGATATTCCCCTCCTGGATGAGGTCGAGGAACTGCAGGCCGCGATTGGTGTACTTCTTGGCGATGGAAATCACGAGGCGCAGGTTCGCCTCGACCATTTCCTTCTTCGCGATCCGCGCCTCGCGCTCGCCCTTCTGCACCATGTTGACGATGCGGCGGAATTCGCCCAGCGCCATGCCGGTCTGCTGCGCGATCTCCGCGATTTCAGTGCGGATGCGGTCGACGGCGGCGCCTTCGTTCTCGGCGAACGCCTTCCACTTCTTGTCGATCGTCGCGACCGACGTCAGCCACTGTTCGTCCAGCTCATGGTCGACATAGCTGTCGAGGAATGCCTTGCGCGGCACCTTGTGACGCTCGGCCAGCCGCAGCATCTGCCCGCCCAGTGCCGTCAGGCGACGGTTATAGGCATAGAGCTGATCGACCAGATATTCGATCTTGGCCTGGTGGAACTGGACGCTCTCGACCTCGGCGGTCAGTTCTTCGCGCAGCTTCTGGTACTTGCGCTCTTCCGCCGCGCTCAGGCCATCGCCCGCCGCCATCGCGTCGAGACGCTGCGACTGCATCTTCGAGAATTTCTTGAAAATCGCGGTGATGTTGGCGAACTTTTCTAAAGCCTGCGGCTTCAGCTGCTCTTCCATCTGCGCGAGGCTGAGGGTGTTGTCCTCGTCGTCATCATCGCTCGGGCGCGGGGTGCGGCGCTCGCCGTCCTCGTCCTCATCGGCCGATGCTTCCTCGGGCTCTTCCTCTTCCTTGAAGGAGGGGCCGGCGTTCTTCGACGAGATTTCGCCGTTGTCGTCGGCGTCCTCGTCGTCGGACAGCGATTCCGGCGCCGGGTCCTTCGACAGCATCGCGTCGAGATCGAGAATCTCGCGCAGCTGCATCGTGCCTTCGTTGAGCGCGGTCGACCAGCCGATGATCGCGTTGAACGTGATCGGTGATTCGCACAGGCCGAAGATCATCGTGTCGCGACCGGCCTCGATCCGCTTGGCGATGGCGATTTCGCCCTCGCGGCTGAGCAGTTCGACCGCGCCCATCTCGCGCAGGTACATGCGCACCGGATCGTCGGTCCGGTCGACGGTTTCCTTCTTCTTGACCGGTTCGAACGCGGCGGACGCATCGTCCTGGTCGGTCGACGTTTCGTCGTCGCCGTCCTCTTCCTGCTTGGCGCGTTCCTCGCCTTCGCCGTCCTCGCCCGCGTCCTCGTTCTCGACGACGTTGACGCCCATGTCGTTCAGCGCCGACATGATGTCCTCGATCTGCTCCGAGGTCATCTGATCCTGCGGCAGCATCTCGTTCAGCTGGTCGACGGTGATGTAGCCGCGCTTCTTCGCACGGGCGACCAGCTTCTTGATCGACCCTTCGTTCAGGTCGATCAGCGGCGCGTCGCCGGTATCGATCGTGTCGTCGCCGCCACCATTCGCCTTGGCCATCAATAACCCTCAAGAAATGTCACGCAGCACAACCGCGCTGGCGCTATTTTACCCGTCGTCTTTGTCCGGCACCGCGCGTTTTGCAAGCCAAGAGCGCGCAATGAAGCGGTTCGGAGGTAGATTCGCGGTAATTGTACGACGGCGATATGGGAGGCAAGGGCGAGGGGATCAAGCCGCCTCGTCCAGTTCCTCCATCCAGCTCCGGATGCGCGCCTGCACGGCGGCGTGGTCGGATCGCGCCTGTTGATAGTCGGCGAAGGTCCGTTCGGTCGTATCCTGGCGGCACCGTTCGGCCGCCGCATTCTCCGCCCGGCGGCACGCCTGTTCGTCGACCAGGATTTGGATCACCCGCAACAGGTCGGTTTCGGCCGTCTCCACTTCGGTATCGCGCAGCCAGAAGCTGAAGGCGAGATCGGTTTCCTTGTTCCGCCGCGCCATGTCGACCAGCTGCCGGTCAGCGGCGATCGTGTCGGTCAGCAGGCTTTCAGTCAGGTCGCTGCGGTAAATGGCCAGGTCGATGAGATGGTCGCGCCAGCGCCGCAGCAGCCCGTTCACGATCGGCAGTTGCGCGACGAGTTCGCAGTGGCGCTTCAGCACGTCGACATGCTGCATCAGCCCCATCAGGATTGCCCGCTGGAAGGCGAAGACCATATCGACCTTTTGGACCTCGGCCGCCGCTGCCATGTCGTTGGCGACGATCCGCAAGCGGCGGTCCTTTGCGCCGAACAGCGCAAAGAATTGATCCTTGAAGGTCCGGAAATATTCGCGGCGAATGCCTTCATGGGTGATCGTGCCGGCCAGCCGCGCCAGTTCATGCTCGAACGCCGCGCGCTCGTCCGGCCCCGCGCCGGGCGGCAGCGTCGCCAGTTCCAGCCGCCACAGGAAATCGGACAGCGATTCGCGCCGCGCGAGCAGGTCCTCGAACGCCTGCGCGCCCTCTGCGCGGACCAGATCGTCGGGGTCCATGCCATCGGGAATGGTAACGATCGCAATGCTCTTGCCCGGCTGCAACAGCGGCAGCGCGCGTTCTGCCGCCCGCCGCGCCGCCTTGATCCCCGCCGCATCGCCGTCGAAGCACAGGATCGGCACGTCAGCCATCCGCCACAGCCGTTCGAGCTGATGCTCGGTAAGCGCCGTGCCAAGCGGCGCCACGACCTCATCGAAACCGGCCTGCGCCAGCGCGATGACGTCCATATAGCCCTCGACCGCGATCACCCGCTTGGCCTTGCGCGCGGCGGCCTGCGCACGGTCGATATTGTAGAGCGTGCGCCCCTTGTCGAAGAGCGGGGTCTCCGGCGAGTTCAGGTACTTCGGCTCGCCATCGCCCAGGATGCGCCCGCCGAACGCGATCGTCCGCCCGCGCGCATCGCGGATCGGGATCATCAGCCGGCCGCGGAACCGGTCGTACGGTTCCTTGCCCTCGACCGAGATCAGCATCCCCGATTCGACCAGCATCGGATCGCCGTACGACGCAAGCGCCGCCTTCAGCCGGCCGCGCGCATCGGGGGCAAAGCCCATACCGAACGCGCGCGCCGTCTCCGGCTTGATCCCGCGCTTGGCCAGCGCCTCGCGGGCAATGCCGCCCTCGTCGCCCAGCCGGTCGGCAAACCAGACCTGCGCATCGGCCATCAGCTCGTGCAGGCCCTTGGCCCGTTCCGCCGCCTTGGCTGAACGCGCGTCCTGTGCCGGCATCTCCATGCCCGCCGCCGCGACCAGTTCCTTCACCGCGTCGATGAAGGGCAGGCCACGCTGGTCGGTCATCCAGCGGATGGCATCGCCATGCGCGCCGCAGCCGAAGCAATGGTAGAAGCCCTTGTCGTCATTGACCCAGAAGCTCGGCGTCTTCTCGGTATGGAACGGGCAGCACGCCTTGAACTCGTTGCCCGAGCGCTGGAGCTTCACCGATTTCGCCACCAGCGCCGACAGCGTCGTGCGGGTGCGCAACTCGTCAAGGAACTGGGGCGAGAGGGTCATGGCTCCATATGCCCCGAACGGAACGGGTACGGCAATGGGTTTGCGTTCAGCTCAGCGCCGCCTTCACCGCCGCGCTCGCCTTGCTCATGTCCAGTTCGCTGCCGTGGCGCGATTTCAGCTCGGCCATAACCCGGCCCATGTCCTTCATGCCGGCGGCATTCAGATCGGCCTTGATCGCCTCGATCGCCGCCGCCGTCTGCGCATCGTCCATCTGCGCGGGCAGGAAGCGTTCAATGACGGTCACTTCGCGCGCCTCGGCGGCGGCCAGTTCGGGGCGGTTGCCCTTCTCGTACATCTCGATCGATTCGCGACGCTGCTTCACCATTTTCTGCAGCACTTCGACCACCAGCGCGTCGTCGCTGTCGGGGGCCTTGCCGGTGCGTGCCTCGATATCGCGGTTCTTGATCGACGACTGGATCAGGCGGATCGTGGCGGTCGTTTCCTTGTCCCCGCCCTTCATGGCGGTGACGAGCGCGTCCTTGATGGTGTCGCGAATCATGGCGGTTCCGATGTCGTTCGTTTGGATAAGCGATCACCCTTAGCCGCATTCGTCATACGATCACAGGATTGACGCGGCGCGGGGTTGGGACTAGCCGCCACCGCTTAGCGACATCATCAGATTTACCCAGGAGTGCCCGCCCATCATGGCCGACGCCAAGCCATTCGCCATGCCCGAAGGAGCCACCGGGGTCCTCGTCCTTGCCAATGGCGACGTGCTGTGGGGCCGTGGCTTCGGCGCAGAGGGCGCCGCGGTCGGCGAAGTGTGTTTCCACACTGCCATGACCGGCTATCAGGAGATCATGACCGATCCGTCCTTCGCCGGGCAGGTCATTACCTTCACCTTCCCGCACATCGGCAATGTCGGCACCAACGTCGACGATGTGGAAGCGAACGACCCCCATGCGCTGGGCATGATCGTGCGCGAGGACGTGACCGCACCGTCGAGCTTCCGTTCGAACGAGCATCTGGATGCGTGGATGGCGCGGCACAACCGCATCGGCCTAGCGGGCATCGACACCCGCGCGCTGACCCGTCGCATCCGGCAGGGCGGCGCGCCGAACGGCGTCATCGCCCATTCGGCGACCGGCGAGTTCGACATTCCGACGCTGCTGGCACAGGCACAGGCATGGCCGGGGCTGGAGGGCATGGACCTTGCCAAGACCGTGTCGTGCGAAACCCATTATGGCTGGGCCGGCGGGGCGTGGCATCTGGGCAAGGGCTATGACGACAGCACCGCGGCCGGAAGTGTCGAGCCTGCCGCCGATGCCCGCCGCCCGCATGTCGTGGCGATCGATTATGGCAGCAAGCGCAATATCTTCCGCAACCTGGTTCACGCGGGTGCCGAAGTCACCGTGCTGCCAGCCACCGCAACCTATGAAGAGGTGATGGCGGCGAACCCCGACGGCATCTTCCTGTCGAACGGGCCGGGCGATCCCGCCGCGACGGGCGAATATGCGGTGCCGGTGATCCGCCAACTGCTCGACACCGGCAAGCCGCTGTTCGGCATCTGCCTCGGCCACCAACTGCTCGGCCTCGCGCTGGGCGCTAAGACGACCAAGATGCACCAGGGCCACCGCGGCGCGAACCATCCGGTCAAGCGCCTGTCGGATGGCGCGGTCGAGATCACTAGCATGAACCACGGCTTCGCGGTCGAACGCGATAGCCTGCCGGGGAACGTCCGCGAAACGCACGTGTCGCTGTTCGACGGATCGAATGCCGGGATCGAAACGGACGGTGGCCGTGCGTTCAGCGTGCAGTATCACCCGGAGGCATCGCCGGGTCCGCAGGATAGCTTTTATCTGTTCGAGCGGTTCGTCGGCATGATGCGCGAACCAGTAGCCGGGAATAACTGATGGCTACCGTTCGTAAGTTTGAAACTGACACGCTGCGTATCGCAAAGCCGCAGGAAGAGGTGACCGCTGTCGTTCGCTTAGTCGAATGTGATGGTGAGAAGATGATACAGATCGATACATTCGGTCGCGCATCGCGCGAGTTTCCAGGGAAATTGTCTCAGACAATCCGCCTTGATGAAGCCGCTTTCCGCAAATTTGTCGCTCTCGGGGACGACCACTTCTAATGCCAAAACGCACCGACATTTCGTCCATCCTCGTCATCGGCGCAGGGCCGATCGTCATCGGCCAGGCTTGCGAGTTCGATTATTCGGGCGTGCAGGCGATCAAGGCGTTGAAGGAGGAGGGCTATCGTATCGTCCTCGTCAATTCCAACCCCGCCACGATCATGACCGATCCGGAACTGGCCGACGCGACCTATGTCGAGCCGATCACCCCCGCGATCGTCGCCAAGATCATCGAGAAGGAGCGCCCCGATGCGGTCCTCCCGACGATGGGCGGACAGACGGCGCTGAACACCGCGCTCGCGCTGGCCAATGACGGGACGCTCGAAAAGTTCGGCGTGACGATGATCGGCGCCGATGCCGAGGCGATCGACAAGGCCGAGGACCGCCAGAAGTTCAAGGTCGCGATGGACAAGATCGGCCTCGAATCCGCGCGCAGCCACATCGCGCACAGCGAAGCGGAGGCGCTTGCTGGTCTCGAGCATGTCGGCCTGCCCGCGATCATCCGCCCGTCGTTCACGCTGGGCGGCACCGGCGGCGGCGTCGCCTACAACCGCGACGAGTTCCTGAAGATTGTCCGCGAAGGCCTCGACGCCTCTCCGACCACCGAGGTGCTGATCGAGGAATCGCTGCTCGGCTGGAAGGAATATGAAATGGAAGTCGTGCGCGACCGCGCCGACAATGCCATCATCGTGTGTTCGATCGAGAATATCGACCCGATGGGCGTCCATACCGGGGACTCGATCACCGTCGCCCCGGCGCTGACGCTGACCGACAAGGAATACCAGATCATGCGCAATGCATCGATCGCGGTACTCCGGGAAATCGGCGTCGAAACAGGGGGTTCGAACGTACAGTTCGCGGTCAATCCGAAGGACGGCCGCCTGATCGTGATCGAGATGAACCCGCGCGTGTCGCGCTCCTCGGCGCTGGCGTCCAAGGCGACCGGCTTCCCGATCGCGAAGGTCGCCGCCAAGCTTGCCGTCGGCTACACGCTGGACGAGATCACCAACGACATCACCGGCGCGACGCCGGCGTCGTTCGAACCGACGATCGATTACGTCGTCACCAAGATTCCGCGCTTCGCCTTCGAAAAGTTCAAGGGGTCGCAGGCGGTGCTGTCGACCGCGATGAAGTCGGTCGGTGAAGTGATGGCGATCGGCCGCAACATCCACGAATCGATGCAGAAGGCACTGCGCGGCCTCGAAACCGGCCTGTCGGGCTTCAATCAGGTCGATCGGCTGGTCGGCGCACCCCGCGCGGAGATCGAGGCGGCGCTGGCCGTCGCGACCCCCGATCGGTTGCTGGTCGCGGCCCAGGCGCTGCGCGAAGGCTTCACCGTCGCCGAAGTCCACGCCATCGCCAAATACGATCCGTGGTTCCTCGAGCGCTTGGCAGAAATCGTCGCTGCCGAGACCGAAGTTTGCACCAACGGCTTGCCCCAGGACGCGGCGGGCATGCGTCGCCTGAAATCCATGGGTTTCTCGGACAAGCGCCTGGCTTGGCTGGCGCTGCAGTCCGCCAACTTGCGCGGCATGGAACGCGGTATCCAGCGCGGCTCGGGCCTGATCCACGAGGTCGTCAAGATGATGACCGGTGGCGTGACCGAGGACGAAGTGCGCCAACATCGCCACAAATTGGGCGTGCGGCCGGTCTTCAAGCGCATCGACACCTGCGCCGCCGAGTTCGAGGCGAAGACGCCGTACATGTACTCGACCTACGAAGCGCCGACCTTCGGCGAGCCGGAGGACGAAAGCCAGCCGTCGGACCGTAAGAAGATCGTCATTCTCGGCGGTGGTCCGAACCGGATCGGGCAGGGGATCGAGTTCGATTATTGCTGCTGCCACGCATGCTTCGCGCTGGCGGATGCCGGCTATGAAACCATCATGGTCAACTGCAACCCGGAGACGGTCAGCACCGATTACGACACGTCGGATCGCCTGTATTTCGAGCCGCTGACCGCAGAGGACGTGCTGGAAATCCTGCATGTCGAACAGCAGAAGGGTGAACTGGTCGGGGTGATCGTGCAGTTCGGCGGTCAGACCCCGCTGAACCTCGCCCGCGCACTCGAAGCCGCCGGTATCCCGATCCTCGGCACCACGCCGGATTCGATCGATCTGGCCGAGGATCGCGAGCGCTTCGCCGATCTGGTCAATTCGCTCGGCCTGCTCCAGCCGGCCAATGGCCTTGCGCGCAGCCGCGACGAAGCGGCGGTGATCGCCGAGCGGATCGGCTATCCGGTGCTGATGCGGCCAAGCTATGTGCTGGGTGGCCGCGCGATGGAGATCGTCGACTCGCTCCAGCAGCTGGACGACTATATCCAGACCGCGGTGCAGGTGTCTGGCGACAGCCCGGTGCTGATCGATCAATATCTGCGCGACGCGATCGAGGTCGATGTTGATGCGATCGCCGACGGCGACGACGTGGTCGTAGCCGGCGTGCTGCAGCATATCGAGGAAGCCGGCGTCCATTCGGGCGACAGCGCCTGCTCGATGCCGCCCTACTCGCTCTCGGCGGACGTCATTGTCGAGATCGAACGGCAGACAGTGGCACTGGCCAAGGCGCTGAGCGTCAAGGGCCTGATGAACATCCAGTTCGCGGTCAAGGACGGCAAGGTCTATCTGATCGAGGTCAATCCGCGCGCCAGCCGCACGGTGCCCTTCGTCGCCAAGGCGATCGGCACGCCGGTCGCCAAGATCGCGGCGCGAGTGATGGCTGGCGAGAAGCTGGCCAACCTGCCCGTAATCGACCGCAACATCGATCACGTGGCCGTCAAGGAAGCGGTATTCCCTTGGGGTCGCTTCCCCGGCGTCGATCCGGTTCTCTCGCCCGAGATGAAGTCCACCGGCGAAGTCATGGGAATCGATAGCGATTTTGCCACGGCCTTCGCCAAGGCACAGATGGGCGCGAGCATCGTCCTGCCCAAGAGCGGTACGGTGTTCGTGTCGGTCAAGCATGGCGACAAGCCGGTGATCCTGCCGGGCGTGCAGCTGCTGGTCGAGCTGGGCTTCCGGATCGTCGCCACCAGCGGCACTGCCGATTACCTGTCCGAAAACGGCGTGCCGGTCGAACGGGTCAACAAGGTCGCGCAGGGCCGTCCGCACATCGTCGACAAGATCTTCGACGGCGATATCGCGATGATCTTCAACACGACCGAAGGGTGGCAGTCGCTGAAGGATTCGGAATCGATCCGCGCCTCGGCCCAATCGCAGAAGGTGCCGTATTTCACGACGGCCCCGGCCAGCGTCGCGGTGGCGCAGGCCATTCAGGCGCTGGGCGCCCGGTCCCTTGAAGTACGGCCGCTCCAGTCCTATTATTCGCAATCGCACAACTGATCCCCATCAGCGAAAAGTTGCGCGCGGACGGGCCTTGACGGGTCCGTCCGTGTGGCGGGGGCAATGATAGAAAAAGGGACGCGCGCGCGATGGCGACGGTCGAAAAGATGCCGATGTTGCAGGAGGGCTATGACCGCCTGACGGTGCACCTCAAGCAGTTGAAGGTGGAACGGCCGCAGATCATCGACGCGATCGAGGAAGCACGCGCGCACGGCGACCTGTCGGAAAACGCCGAATATCATGCGGCGAAGGAACGGCAGGGCCAGATCGAGGCGTCGATCGCCGATATCGAGGACAAGCTGTCGCGCGCGCAGGTTATCGATCCGAAGGACCTGTCGGGCGACAAGGTAGTGTTCGGCGCGACCGTCACCCTGCTCGACGAAGACGACAAGACGGTCGTGTACCAGATCGTGGGCCAGACCGAGGCGGACGCGAAGTCGGGCCGTATCTCGTACAATTCGCCGATGGGCCGCGCGCTGATCGGGCGGAAGGTCGACGATGATGTCGAGGTGACGGTGCCGTCGGGTGACCGCTACTACCAGATTTCGAAGATCGAGTTTATCTAAACCGCCATGTTCGAACAGCGTTCGTCACCGGCGATCCTGACGATCGGCGGATTGATCGCGTGCGTGAGCGCGTGGTTGATCCTGACGGGCGGGGTGTGGAGCGCGTCGATCGCGGCGGGCTTCGTGCCGTTGCGTTTGACCAGCAACATCGCATCCATCGAAGGGTTTGCGCCGTTCGTGCCGGTGTGGCTGACGCCGATCACCGCCGCGTTCATCCATGATGGTTGGCTGCATCTCGGCTTCAACCTGCTGAGCCTGGCGATCGTCGGGACGCCGACCCAGCGGGCGGTCGGCCTACGGGGTGTGATCGTGCTGTTGCTGGTCGGAGCCTATGCTTCGATCGCGGCGCAGTGGCTGGCCGGGCCGACCTCGCCCGCGCCGATGATCGGGGCGAGCGGCGCGATCTCGGCGTTGATCGGGGCCTATGCGCTGTTGTTCGGCGGGGCAAAGGCCAAGCCGATCGGGCCGATCCCCGCGCATGTCGTTCATGCGATCTGGCTAGGCATATTCTGGACCGCGCTGAACCTGTTCATCGCTTGGTCGAGTGCGGGCAGCGAGATGCCGATCGCCGGCGCGGCGCATGTCGGCGGGTTCATTGCCGGCATGGTGCTGTTGCGGCCGTTGTTGCTGTGGCGCTGGGGGCGACAAACGGCGGCTTAGTTTGCTGCACCTTCAGCGGCCTCACCCGTTCGCTTCGAGCCTATCGAGAACCGCAGCCAAGAGATGGGCACCCCAAGCGAGGTGTTCTCGACGGTTGCTTCCCGGCAGGCTCGAAACGGACGAGCCGGGCAGCGGCTTAAGCCGCCGGCAGTTCCGGCTCCAGCAGGCGGTGAAGATGCACCACCACATATTTCATCTCGGCATCGTCGACCGTCCGCTGGGCGGCGGCGCGCCATGCCTTTTCGGCGCTGGCATAATCGCCGAAGATGCCGACGATATCGATCGCTTTCAGGTCGGCGAAATCGAGCGTGCGCGGATCGGCCACGCGGCCGCCGAAGACGAGGTGGAGTTTGCTCATGGTCGTTCCCGCAGTGCAAAAAGAATACGCCCCGTCGCATAGCGGACGGAGCGTACCCTTCAACCCATAAGTTGCCGAAGCCGGTGCGGATCAGCCCTTGATCGCGCTTTTCCCGCTATCGGTCGCGGCCTGGACCACGTTCGAGAAGACCGAACGCAGCTGCTCCTTCGCGCCGTCCTTGCTGGGCAGCGCGGCGGCGAGCTGTTCCTTGCCGACGTCGCGTGCCGTCGTCGCAGCAGCGGTCGCCGCTGCCGACAGCTTGCGACCGAGCGGTGCCAGCGTCTTCGATTCCTGCGCGGTGCGTGGGAGCAGCGCGCCGACAACAGCACCGAGGGCCAAGCCACCGGCCAGAACGGCGAGCGGGTGCGTCTCGATCGTGTCCTGCGCCCGCACGGCAGCGTCATGCGCGGCGTCCGAGGCGCGCTTTGCTGCATCGTGCGCCGCGTCGCTGGTCGCGTGGGCGGCGGTTGCGGCCTTGTCCTTGATCGTGTCGATCGTGCCGGGGGTGGTCGCGGTCGGGGCGGTCTTGAGTTCACTCATGATGCTAATCCTTGTTCGGGGCGGTCGGTGGCAGGGGCGGGGGCGGAGGAGCCTTGCGGAACAGACCCATGATCCGTTTGCGGGCAAGCAGCGCGACCAGGCCGGTCGCGACGCCGGCGGCGACACCGGGCCGTTCGCGGATGACGGCCACGCCCTCTTCAGCCTTGTCGCGCAGGTCGTCTGCGACGCCCGAGGCGATGGTGGCGGGCGACAGGCGATGCCTTGCTTCGGCCAAACTGGCCTTCAGTCGGGCACGCTTGACCAGGACATCGGCCTGCGCGGCGGCGAGCGAGGGCGGGATCAATGTCGGTCTCCAAGTGGTGCCATAACCCGCTTGAACCCGGTCACCGCCATCTTGGCCAGCAGTCCGGCGATGGCCAGCGCCACGACGACGACCAGCAACGTGGCCCAACCCGGCCCCATCATCGCTTGCAGCGACAGGATCGCGCCGACCAGCAGTGCAGCGACCGCCGACAGGGCGATCACCACCGCGCAAGCCGCCATTCCTACGGCGATGCCGGCTTGCGACCCGCGTGTGCTGGCCACCGTCTTCCAAAGCGTCATCTCTGCCTGGGCATACGCCTTGGCATCGTCGACTACGCGGGTGACGACCGTTCCCAGTCCCTCATCCCCCATGATCGGGCTCAGCCCTTGATCGACGGGGTGGTGTCGGTATCGACCCCGGCCTTGACGATGCGCGCCAGCACGAAGCCGAGCGCCGCAGCAGTACCGATCGCGATCGCCGGGCTCTTGCGCACGAAATCGCTGGCGTCGGCGAGCAGGTCCTCGACCTCCTTGCCCCGCAGGCCGTCGGAAAAGCCCGAAATCGCCTTGGCGGCCGAGCGGGCATACTGGCCATATTGTTCGCCCAGCTTTTCATCGACCGTGCCGGCGGCATCTTCCATCAGCTTGGAAAATTCATCGAGTGCACCGGCCGCCCGCGCCTTGCCCTCATCGGCCAGACCGCGTGCCTTTTCGGTCGCCTTGGCCGACAGCTTCGATGCTTCGTCCTTCAGCGTCTGCTTGGCACCGCCCACGGTGTCGCTGGTGCCGGTCGTGGTAACGGGGGGCAGGTCGGTGTCGATCACGACACTGCTGTCGTTGCTCGTCGGCGAAATACCGGTCCGATTGAAGTCGGTCATAACGAATCCTTTCGTCGTTTCGGTAGGAAAACCATGCGGCAGTGCGGCGGTTCCGTCGTGCGTAGAGGATTTGCGGGCGGCGGGCCGAATGGATAGAGGAGCCGCGACCAAGCCGTTTCGCACGGACATAAAAGGAGTCGTTACGTGACCGCAATCATCCAGGTGCATGGCCGCCAGATCCTCGACAGCCGTGGCAACCCGACCGTCGAGGTTGATGTGCTGCTGGAAGACGGCAGCTTCGGCCGCGCCGCGGTTCCGTCGGGCGCATCGACCGGCGCGCATGAAGCCGTCGAAAAGCGCGATGGCGACAAGGGCGTCTATCTGGGCAAGGGTGTGCTGGCCGCCGTCGAAGCGGTCAATGGCGACATTGCCGAAGCGGTGCTGGGCATGGATGCCGAGGACCAGAGCGACATCGACGAAGCGATGATCCAGCTCGACGGGACCGAGAACAAGGGCCGGTTGGGCGCGAACGCGATCCTGGGCGTCAGCCTTGCGGTCGCGAAGGCGGCGGCGGATGCGCGCGGGCTGCCGTTGTATCGCTATGTCGGTGGCGTTTCGGCGCACCTGCTGCCGGTGCCGATGATGAACATCATCAACGGCGGCGAGCATGCCGACAACCCGATCGATTTCCAGGAATTCATGGTCATGCCGGTCGGTGCGGACAGCATCGCCGAAGCGGTTCGCTGCGGGTCGGAAATCTTCCACACGCTGAAGAAGGGCCTGTCGGAGAAGGGTCTGTCGACCTCGGTTGGCGACGAGGGCGGCTTCGCCCCGGCGCTCAACAGCACGATCGATGCGCTCGACTTCATCATGCAGAGCATCGAGCGTGCCGGGTACAAGCCTGGCGAGGACGTGATGCTGGCGCTCGACTGCGCCGCGACCGAATTCTTTAAGGGCGGTCGCTATGAAATGGTCGGCGAAGGCAAGTCGCTGACCCCACACGAGATGGCCGATTATCTGGCCGACCTCGCCGCGCGCTACCCGATCCTGTCGATCGAGGACGGTATGGGCGAGGACGATTTCGAAGGCTGGAAGGCGCTGACCGACAAGATCGGCGATAAGGTACAGCTGGTCGGGGACGACCTGTTCGTCACCAATCCGAAGCGTCTGGCCATGGGTCTGGAGCAGGGCCTCGCCAACTCGCTGCTGGTGAAAGTCAACCAGATCGGCACGCTGAGCGAGACGCTGGAAGCGGTGAACCTGGCGCATCGCAACCGCTACACCGCCGTCATGTCGCACCGTTCGGGCGAGACCGAGGATTCGACCATCGCCGACCTCGCCGTTGCGACCAACTGCGGTCAAATCAAGACCGGGTCGCTGGCGCGCTCGGATCGGCTTGCCAAGTACAACCAGCTGATCCGCATCGAGGAAGAGCTGGCCGGCGCGGCGCGCTATGCCGGGCGTTCGATTCTGCGCTGATCGGACACGGTGCTACAGAAAAGGGGCGTCGGCGCAGGTCGGCGCCCTTTTTCGTGGGCTCCTAATCGGTATCGCCGGGGTCCCAGAACAGTCCAAGCGTCACCATCGCTGCGATCGCGGCCCGGCGCTCCGCTGTCCCGCGTGGCAGGATGAGCCGCCGGGTGCCGGTGCCGTTGGTTTCGATGGCGCCGACAACGCGTCCGCTGCGATCGGACAGGACATAGCCGATCGGGGCCTCCAGCGGCTGGCGACCACCGGTCATCGCGTGGCGCGAATCGATCGTCAGCGTCGTACCGTCGATGTCGACCGTGCCGAGGCGCGGTGCGGCCGGTGTCGGCCGCAGCGGCCGGATGCCGGACAGGTCCATGCCGCCCGCGTCGCGGCCATCGACGCGATAGGCGCAGGCAAGCCGCATCGGGCGGAGTGTTTCGCTGACGCTCAACCCACCGCTCTGCTGTTGTCCCTCGACCCGGCCATAGCGGCAGCGCCCCTCGATCCGGCCATCGGTTTCGCTACCGGACAGGTCGAAGCGCAGGGTGCCGGTGCGCGCCACCACCGCCTGTGTCACCTCGCCCCAAGGATCATCGCTCCATTCGCGCGTCGCACCGACCGCGCGGCGACGGACATGACCCTGCGCGCCGCCCAGCCGGAAATCGCCATCCTGCCAGCCCGGAATGCCGGTCATGTCGACCCGCTGCCCGGCAGGCGCGATTGCTTCGAAACCCTCCATCGTCGCCAGCGTGCAGCCGCTGGCTAGCAACGTCACCGCGATCATCCCGATTTTCACGACAGCATCCCCCCTTGTCTTCCATGCGCAATGATCGTCATGGTTGGTTGGCTGTAAGTCGAGCGACGAATGATCGAACGGTCGGTAGCGACGGCGGCGGTCGGCATTGCCACCGCGTGACGCCAACGGCAGGCTCTTGAGCTGCGACAACCGGCGTCAGAATAGCCGCCCGCCGTCCGGCACCCGCTGATCGGGGGCGAAAAGCACTACAGCGCCGCCCGCGTCGGGAAAGCCGAGCGTCAGCACTTCCGACACGAATTTCCCGATCTGGCGCGGTGGAAAATTGACCACCGCCGCGACCTGTCGCCCGATGAGGCCCGCGCAGTCGTAATGTTCGGTGATCTGGGCGCTCGACCGCTTCCGCCCGATCACCGGGCCGAAATCGATAACCAGCTTGATCGCCGGCTTGCGCGCTTCCGGATAGGGTTCGGCCGACACGATCGTGCCGACGCGGATGTCGACGCGCAGGAACGTGTCGAAATCGGTCGGATCGGTCAGCTGTGCAGGGTCGTGGACAAGGTGCATATCGGCTCCGATCGGCTTTACATACGGCTTGCGTGCAACGGGCCTATACCCGACATACGCGCCATGCCGCGTTCCTCCCCCCTTCGCCAGATGCTCAAGCGTGCCGGATGGCCGGCGCTGGTGATCCTCGTCATGGGGTTCTTCGCCTATCACGCGGTCCTGGGGCCGAATGGGGTGCTCGCGTATCGCGATTATCAGCGCAAGCTGACCATGCGGAAGGCGCAATATGCGTGTCTCGAAAAGGTGCGCGCCGACCTGCGCAATCGGGTCGAGCTGCTCGATCCGCGCCACGCCGATCCCGATATGGTCGACGAGCTGGTCCGCCGAAAGCTGAACGTCGCGCATCCCGACGAATTCATCGTGCCGATCGCCGGCGAGGCGGCGGCGCGGTCGCGTTGCGGAATCCGGCTGGACGACTGATTTACGCAGCGTCAGGTACGCCGCGTTGGTTGCGCGGGACAGGAAATCACGCCATAGGCGGCGCTCCTAACCCATCCTTTCAGGAACGAGGCATCCGAACCGTGGCAAAAGCACCGGCGCAAGGCCGCACGAGCGAACCCGTCATTCCCAATCGCGAACGGCCGGGGGAGCCAAAGCGGTACGAAGCGTCGAAAGAAGAGCTGCTTTCCTTCTACAAGGAAATGCTGCTGATCCGCCGTTTCGAAGAGAAGGCGGGGCAGTTGTACGGCCTCGGCCTGATCGGTGGTTTCTGCCACCTGTATATCGGCCAGGAAGCCGTTGCGGTCGGCCTGCAGTCGGCGCTCGAATCCGGCAAGGACTCGGTCATCACCGGCTATCGCGACCATGGCCACATGCTCGCCTACGGTATCGATCCCAAGGTCATCATGGCCGAACTGACCGGGCGTGAGGCTGGCATCAGTCGCGGTAAGGGCGGGTCGATGCATATGTTCTCGACCGAGCATAAGTTCTACGGCGGCCACGGCATCGTCGGTGCGCAGGTGTCGCTGGGCGCGGGGCTGGCCTTCGGGCACAAGTACAGCAACGACGGCGGCGTCTGCATGGCCTATTTCGGCGATGGCGCCGCGAACCAGGGCCAGGTGTACGAATCGTTCAACATGGCCGAGCTGTGGAAGCTCCCGATCATCTTCGTGATCGAGAACAACCAGTACGCCATGGGCACCAGCGTCAACCGCGCTTCGGCCGAGGACCAGCTGTACAAGCGTGGCGAGAGCTTCCGCATTCCGGGTGTCCAGGTCGACGGCATGGATGTGCTGGCGTGCCGCGGTGCCGCCGAAACCGCGCTCGAATGGGTGCGTTCGGGCAAGGGGCCGATCATCCTCGAGATGAAGACCTATCGCTATCGTGGCCATTCGATGTCCGACCCGGCCAAGTATCGCAGCCGCGACGAAGTGCAGGCGATGCGCGACAATTCGGACCCGATCGAGGGCCTGAAGCGCGAGCTGAACGCCGCCGGCGTGCAGGAAGACGAGCTGAAGGCGATCGAGGCCGAAATCCGCAAGGTGGTGAACGCCGCCGCCGATTTCGCCGAGAGCGCGCCGGAACCGGACGCCAAGGAACTGTACACCGACGTGCTGGTGGAGACCTACTGAGATGCCGATCGAACTGAAGATGCCGGCGCTGTCGCCCACGATGGAAGAAGGCACGCTGGCCAAGTGGCTCGTCAAGGAAGGCGACACGGTCAAGTCGGGCGACATCATGGCCGAGATCGAGACCGACAAGGCGACGATGGAATTCGAAGCGGTGGACGAGGGCACGATCGCCCAGATCCTGATCGCCGAGGGCACCGATAACGTGAAGGTCGGCGCGGTCATCGCGATTCTCGCCGCCGAGGGCGAGGACGTTGACGCCGCCAAGTCGGCCCAGCCGACGGAAGCACGCGCTGGCGAAGCCGCCGCCGCGACGCCGAAGGCCGACGAAAGGAACGACGACAAGGGCCCGCCCGCGCCCGAAGGAACGTCGCAGCAGCACGCCGAAACCGGCGCGCGTCAGCTGTTCGACGCCGCCGACCAGGAAGGCGAGACCGATCCGGAAATCCCGGCCGGCACCGAAATGGTCAAGACCACGGTTCGCGACGCGCTGCGTGATGCGATGGCCGAGGAAATGCGTGCCGACGACCGCGTGTTCGTGATGGGCGAGGAAGTCGCCGAATATCAGGGCGCGTACAAGGTCACGCAGGGCCTGTTGGCCGAGTTCGGCGACCGTCGCGTCATCGACACGCCGATCACCGAATACGGCTTTGCCGGCATCGGTACTGGTGCGGCGATGGGTGGGTTGCGGCCGGTTATCGAGTTCATGACGTTCAACTTCGCCATGCAGGCGATCGACCACATCATCAATTCGGCGGCCAAGACCAACTACATGTCGGGCGGCCAGATGCGGTGCCCGATCGTGTTCCGTGGGCCCAACGGCGCGGCCAGCCGCGTCGGCGCGCAGCATTCGCAGAACTATGGCCCGTGGTACGCCAGCGTTCCCGGCCTGATCGTGATCGCGCCCTATGACGCGGCCGATGCGAAGGGCTTGCTGAAGGCGGCGATCCGCTCGACCGATCCGGTCGTCTTCCTCGAAAACGAGTTGATGTACGGCCGCTCGTTCGACGTGCCCAAGCTCGACGATTTCGTCCTGCCGATCGGCAAGGCGCGGATCATGAAGCCGGGCAAGGACGTGACGATCGTCAGCTATTCGATCGGCGTCGGCCTCGCGCTCGAAGCCGCCGAGAAGCTGGCGGGCGAAGGCATCGACGCCGAAGTGATCGACCTGCGCACGCTGCGCCCGCTTGACACCAAGACGGTGCTGAAGTCGCTGAAGAAGACCAACCGCCTGGTCGTGGTCGAGGAAGGTTGGCCGACCTGCTCGATCGCGTCGGAAATCGCCGCGGTGGTCATGGAAGAAGGCTTCGACGACCTCGACGCGCCGGTGCTGCGCGTGACCAACGAGGACGTCCCGCTGCCCTATGCCGCCAACCTTGAAAAGCTGGCACTCATCACCAGCGACAAGGTGGTCGCGGCGGTGAAGAAGGTCACCTACAAGTAAGGCGCTGCCGCTGCGGATCGGAAAAACCGGTTCGCAGCGGCCCCTTCGTCATTCGGTGTAGAAGGTGCAGAGCATCCGCTGCGTCACTTTCGGCACTGAATCGACCACCCCGGTCAGCAGTTCGCGATTGTCCCGCACGATGAACGATGCGGTCTGCCGCAGCTTGCGCGCGCCCAGGAAATAGGGCGAGATCAGCGGCTGATAGTCGTAATTGACCTCTACGAAGATCACCGCGGAATTGTCCGGTGCCACGACCTTCGTGCCGCCGCTGCCCATGCCGGTGAACCCGCTGCCGGACGTGCCGCCATCGCCCTCGCTGCCGAAGCTCGAATCATAGCCGGGGCCGGACTTTACCCCGACGCAGCGCTGCCAGTGAATCCACTGCGCGCCGTTCTTCTTTTCCAGGCTGGAAATGGTGACGCGTCCGTTCGCGGTCAGCGACAGGTTCTTCGCCTGCTGGCGCAGCCCTTCGATCACCTCGTTGATATCGGATTCGCGAAGTTGCTGCGTCGCCATGTTGGTGTCGACCCCGACGCGCGAGATATTGTCGGCCAGCGCCATCGTCGCCTGGCTCAGCCGCAGCTGGGCGATGCCGAAATTGCACAGCTCGACCGCATACAGCCCGATCGGCAGCACGACCGGCAGCGACACCGCGAATTCGAGCATGGCGACGCCGCGCCGGTCCCGCCAGAATTGGCGGAGGCGGGCCAGCAATGCCGGCGCCGGTGCGGGATTGCGGGGGATCAGGTACATATCGTCTCCGGCGCATTGACGCCTTGCGAGCCGTAAGGCTGGTTCTTGAGCGCGGTCGAGGAAGAGATTTCCTGCGTCGGCGGCAGGCCCATCAGGCCCGTCAGCGGAAACAGCCGGGGATAGGTGACCCGCATGGTATAGACGGTGACGTCGTTCGCGCCGCCCTGTCCCTCATTGCCCGGATCGGTATCCCACCGCTTGTTGCCGTTGATATCCGAAAAGCATTCGCCGGGATCGTAGCGATTATTATGATTGGCGTCGTCAAACGTCTCGGGGGCGATGCTGGCGAAGCCGCGATAATATTTGCGGTTGCTCTGCCAGGTCAGGTTGTTGGCGACCGGGCGCATCTGGGCGATGACGGCCGCGTCCATCCGGGCCAGTGTATCGTTCCCGCTATTGCCCTCCAGCGTGCCGCGCCGTGCGGCCTGCTGTACCGCGCCGGTCAGGATCGCCTGTGCGTAGGAGCGGTAGCACAGGTCGAACAGCCCCATCAGTAGCAGCAGCATGACCGGCGCGAGCAGCGCGAATTCGACGAGCGTCGCACCGCGCCGGTCGCCAAGGACCCGGCGCATCATTTCGATACCCGCAGCTTGGCGATCTGCGCCGCGATATTGCTGAACGCGGTGTTCAGCTGCGCGGTATTCGCCGCCTGGAACGCACGCCCGTCAGCGGCGCATTGCTCCAGCATCGGGCTGAGCGTCGTGCCGAACGCGATGACCCAGACGGTGATGTTCTTGCGGCGCGCGACGTCGCACAGCGCGCCCAGCCGGTTGGCCACGATCGTGTTCTGCTGATCATCCGTCGGCATGCCGTTGGTACGACGCTGGTCCAGCGCGGGCAGGCCGTAGGCGTCGTAAATCTGTCGGCCGGTATCGGTCTGCCCGTCCGTCATGAAGATCAGGTGACGCGATATCTGGCTGCCATTCGCAGCAGTCGCATTTTCGCTAGCGAACAGCCCGTTCGGCGAGATCAGTCGCAGGCCCCAGAGAAATCCGATATCGTGGTAGGTGCCACCACCGACAGCCAGCGAGTTTACATAGCTGACCATGTTCCCACGGTTCATAACCGCCAGTTTTTTCGCGGGGGTCGGGCAATAGGCCAGTCGGTTGCCATTGGTGTTGTAGCTTCCGACGTTTTGCAGATTGCTGGTCGTGCTGACCATCGCTGTCTGCCAGTCGTAGAGATTGTTCCGAACATACACCAGATAGGGTAGCCAAGGCTTCCATCGCGTCGCCGGATCCGATGTCGGTATCATGTCCACGTCGAGGTCGTACGCGGCGTCGGGGATGCTCGGATAAGTATCCTGCTTGACGGTTTGCCGCTCTTCGATGCACGCCGTGCTCGCATCCCACGAAATATCGCGGAACGTGTGATTGTCGCCGACTTGGACGCTGATCGTACCGCCGCTGACCGTCGACCCCGTACCCTTCAGGGCACGCACGTCATATTCGACCGGACGATACTGCCAAACATAGTTGGTCTTATTGGTGGTAACCGTTTTTCCCTTGTTCGGGTTTGGTTTGCGATAGTCGATTCTCGTCTGGATCGTATTGTCGAACCAATCCTCGGTAACGGTGCAAATCCCGTTCGCAAGGTTCCCTGTGAACTTGCTACCGGTAATATTCCAGCGACTGGATTGGGATTGGCGGCCGTCTGCTGGCCCAGTCCAAGCATCATATTTGATAGGGGTTTCTTTGTAGCTATTACCGGGAACAGCGCAAGTTTCGGCCGCGGTCTTTGTTATTCGACGGCCGCTATCGCCACTTTCCTTCGTCCACCCAGACCAGCCATCCCAGACATAGGGATTGTTGTCGACGTAGGATGAGCTGCTGGTCGTGGTCCCGTCAGGAATGCGCGACTGATATGTCCATCGGTCGGCAATCCATTCCGGCTTCAGCAACATGCCGACATTGACGTTGGACGAATAGGGGACTGCGCCGTAGCGAACCTGAGTCCCGGTTTTCTTTGCCGACTCAACCGTATCGTAGAAATTTACTACGGCTTTGCGCAGGCCGGTGATCTTATTCGCGCTGTCGCCGGGGTTGGTGTCACCCATCGACCCGGTGGTATCGAGCACGAACATGATGTCGAGGTTCGGGATTTCCAGCTTCGCCTCGCAGGCGACCGAAAGGCTCACTGGTGCGAAGCCGGCCATCCGCATCAGCGTCATCGGCACCGTAGCGCTCGCGGTTCCGGCCACCTGGTTTTCGGCTGTCTTGACCGGCACGAACGACGGGGATTGCGATCCCATCATCCCGGCCCTGAAATTATTGGCGAAAAACGCCTGCGCCTGCTGCTGCGCATTGGCGTTGAAATCGGTGCCGTTCATGAACTTGCGACCGGCCAGCACGCCTGCGTCGCAGGCCTGTTGCAGCCGCACTTTCACATAATATACGCGGGCGGTGTCGATCGCCGATCCGGCCATCCCGACCAGCGGCACCAGTGCGATCGCCATCATCGCGAGGGTGTTGCCGCGGCGGTCGCGCGCCAGCCGGCCGAGGATGCCCCCGGCCTGTTCCTTGTGCCGCCCGTCCGCCGATCCGATCATGCCCGCCCAGTCCGATTGCCATGGCGCAGGAATCGAGACCTGCGCACATCACAGGCTTTCATGCCCGAGCGGGGTTGACGGATGTTTAAGATGCGGGCTGATCGCCGCGATGCACCACGATCCCGAACGCGGCCTCGCGCTGGCCTATGCCCCCGATGACGGTCGTCGTGCCGCATTGTCCGCCCTGCTGGCGCTCGACGCGGCGCTGGGCGATGTGGTGCGATCGACAACGCAGCCCGCGCTGGGGCAGATCCGGCTGGCATGGTGGCGCGAGCAGCTGGTGAAGCTGGACGATGCCGCGCCGCCGGCGATGCCGGTGCTGGAGGCACTGTCGCGCGATGTTCTTCCGCGGGGGGTGAGCGGCCGCGCGCTGTCGGGGATCGTCGATGGCTGGGACGTGCTGATCGAGGAAGAGGCGCTGGACGATGCGGCGCTCGAGCGCTTCGCCGTGGAACGCGGCGGGCGGCTGTTCGCGCTGGCGGCGGCGATGCTGGGTGGTGATGCGGCCGTGGCCGAGCGGCTGGGGCAGGGATGGGCGCTGTTCGACCTTGCCCGGCACCAGAGCGATGCCGCCGTCGCGGCGCGGGCCGATCGGCAGGCCGGGGTCAGGCTGGCCGGGCCGCTTGGCGGAGTCGCGCGGTCGCTCGGCATGTTGGCGCTGTCCGCCCGGCTGGAACTGGACGGCGTGCCGCAGGGCGGGCCGAAGCGCGCCGCGCGGCTGATGTGGTTCGGGCTTGCCGGACGGTGACGGTTCGCGTGTAACGGGTGCGCAATAGGGGGACGGGCGATGTGGCGATTCTTGGCAGGGGTGGGATCGGCGCTGGCGCTGGTCGCGGCGGGGCTCTTCCTATTCCGCAGCGACGCGGCGACCGAGAAACTGCCCCCGCCGCCGGCCATGGCCGCCGCCCTGCCGCAAGCGGACGCGCCGCTGCCCGACGATCCCCCCGCCGCGACGGCACGCACGCGCGAGCAGAAGCGTTTCGACCGCTATGACAAGGATCGCGACGGTCGGATCACGCGCGACGAATATCTGGCGTCCCGACGCAAGGCCTATGCGAAGCTCGACACCAATGGCGACGGGCGGCTGAGCTTCGATGAATGGGCGGCAAAGACGGCGACCAAGTTCGCGACCGCCGACAAGGGGCGGGATGGCGCACTGGATGCCGGCGAGTTCGCGACCACGGCGGTGAAGCGCAAGCCCAAGCGCCGGGCGGACTGTCCGCCCGCGGCCCCAGCTGCGGAAGAGACTTGACGTTCACGTCAACGTAAGGCAATTTACTGGCATGGCAGCTTCCCCCGCTCTCATCGCCGAATCGAACGAGGCCGACCGCTTCTCGATCACCGACCTGTGCAACGAGTTCGGCGTCACGGCGCGGGCGCTGCGCTTCTATGAGGATGAAGGGCTGATCGCGCCGGAGCGGCGGGGCCTTGCCCGCATCTATTCGCAGCGCGACCGCGCGCGACTGGCGTGGATTTTGCGCGGCAAGCGCGTCGGGTTCAGCCTGGCCGACATTCGCGAGATGATCGACCTGTACGATATCGGCGATGGCCGGGTCGTGCAGCGGCAGGTGACGATGCAGAAGTGTCGCGACCGCATCACCCTGCTCGAAAACCAGCGCCGCGATATCGACGCCGCGATCGCCGAACTGGGCGAATTCGTCGCGACGATCGAGGCGCTACCCCATCAGACCGCCCCGCAAGAGGGCGTTTCCCCGGAGAAGGATTGAACCCATGCCCAGCTATACCCCGCCGGTTCGCGATACCCGATTCATCCTCGACCATGTGCTGAAGATCGGCGACCATGCCGCGTTGCCCGGTTTCGCCAATGCCACGCCCGATACCGTCGAGGCGGTGCTGGAAGAGGGTGGGCGCTTCGTTGCGGAGGTGCTGTTCCCGCTCAATGCCTCGGGCGATCAGCAGGGTTGCACCCGCCATGCCGATGGCAGCGTGACCACGCCGGAGGGGTTCAAGGACGCCTATCGCCAGTTCGTCGAATCGGGCTGGGGCACGTTGTCGGCGCCGGAACAGTTTGGCGGGCAGGCGATGCCGCATGTCGTGGCGACCGCGTTCGAGGAGTATCTGATCTCCGCCAACATGGCGTTCGCGATGTATCCGGGGCTGACCCACGGTGCGATTGCCGCGCTGCTGGTGAAGGGCTCGCCCGAACAGCAGGCGATGTATGTGCCCAAGATGGTGTCGGGCGAATGGGGCGGCACCATGAACCTGACGGAGCCGCAGTGCGGCACTGATCTGGGCCTCATCAAGACGCGCGCCGTACCGAACGACGACGGGTCTTGGGCGATCACCGGGACCAAGATTTTCATCTCGTCGGGCGAGCATGACCTTACCGACAATATCATCCACCTCGTCCTCGCCAAGACGCCGGGCGCGCCGGAAAGCTCGAAGGGGATTTCGCTGTTCGTCGTGCCGAAGTTCCTGGTGAACGACGACGGATCGCTGGGGGAGCGCAACCCGGTCAGCTGCGGCTCGATCGAGCACAAGATGGGCATCCACGCCAATTCGACCTGCGTCATGAACTATGACGGGGCGAAGGGCTGGCTGGTCGGTGAGGAGACGAAGGGCCTGGCCGCGATGTTCATCATGATGAATGCGGCGCGCCTCGGCGTCGGGTTGCAGGGGCTGGGCGTGGCGGAAACCGCGTACCAGAATGCGGTGATCTATGCGGGCGACCGGCGGCAGGGGCGGGCGCTGACCGGCCCGGCTCAGCCGCAGGAAAAGGCCGATACGCTGTTCGTCCATCCAGACGTCCGCCGGATGCTGATGGAGGGCAAAGCGCTGACCGAGGGCCTGCGCGCGCTGTGCCTGTGGGGTGCGTTGCAGGTCGATCTGGCGCATATGAGCGAGGATGCGGCGGCGCGCGAGTTGGCCGACGATCTGGTCGGGCTGCTGACCCCGGTCATCAAGGGCTATGGCACCGACAAGGGCTATGACGTCGCGACCAACGCGCAGCAGGTCTATGGCGGGCACGGCTACATCGCCGAATGGGGCATGGAGCAATATGTCCGCGATGCCCGGATCGCGATGATCTATGAAGGCACCAACGGCGTGCAGGCGATGGATCTGGTCGGTCGCAAGCTCGCGCAGAATGGCGGCCGGGCGATCCAGCATTTCTTCCGCATCGTCGCCGAAGAGATCGCGGCCGCCAAGGGAGCCGACGCGACCCGTGATTTCGCCGAGCGGCTGGAGCGGGGCCTCAAGGACCTGCAGGCCGCGACCATGTGGTTCATGGCCAACGGGATGCAGAACCCGAACAATGTCGGGGCCGGCGCGCATTCGTACATGCACATCATGGGCATCGTCGCGACCGGCCTGATGTGGCTGCGGATGTTGACCGCGGCGGAGGCGCTGGCGGCGGCGGGCGAGGGCGATCCGGCGTTCATCGAGGGCAAGCGGGTGACGGCGCGTTTCTATGCCGAGCGGATCGTTCCCGACGCCGGCGCGCTTCGTCGCAAGATCGAGGGCGGGGCGGATTCGGTCATGGCGCTCGACCCGGCGCTGTTCGCGCGGGGGTAGGACCTAGCAAATACGTACCCCCGCGCAGGCGGGGGTACGATACTATTTTGGCTTTAGCGCCTTACTTCTCGCGCTTCTTGCGATGCGTCTCAAGGTCGAGGACCGCCGAATCGGCACCCTCCGGCAGCAGGCCCAGCCGCCGCGCGACTTCCTGATACGCCTCGACTTCGCCGCCCAGGTCGCGGCGGAAGCGATCCTTGTCGAGCTTTTCGTTGGTGGTCATGTCCCACAGGCGGCAACCGTCGGGGCTGATCTCGTCGGCCAGGATGATCCGGCTGAAATCATTGTCCCAGATGCGACCGAATTCGAGCTTGAAGTCGACCAGCCGGATGTTGATCGCCGCGAACATGCCCGACAGGAAGTCGTTCACGCGGATCGCCATGTCGGCCATCTCGTGCAGTTCGTCCTGCGCGGCCCAGCCGAAGCACAGGATATGCTCGTCCGACACCATCGGATCACCGAGCGCGTCGTCCTTGTAATAATATTCGATGATCGTGCGCGGGAGCTGCTGCCCCTCTTCGATGCCCAGCCGCTTGCTGATCGAACCGGCGGCAACGTTGCGCACCACGACTTCGATCGGCACGATCTCGACCTGGCGGATCAGCTGCTCGCGCATGTTCAGGCGGCGGATGAAGTGGGTCGGCACGCCGATATTGCCGAGCAGCGTGAAGACATGCTCGGAAATCCGGTTGTTCAGCACGCCCTTGCCGTTGATCGTACCCTTTTTCTGGGCATTGAAGGCGGTGGCGTCGTCCTTGAAATACTGGATCAGCGTACCCGGCTCCGGACCCTCATAGAGGATCTTTGCCTTGCCTTCGTAGATCTGGCGGCGGCGAGCCATGCGATTCCCTTCAACGAAACGGCGTGGGCCAGAGCAGTCGTGTCCGGCCCCCTGCGGAAAGCCGCCGCATAGCCGAAGGGGCGCGCCCGCGCAATCAGCCCGCGCGCGATGCCTTGACCGGCAGGAGCGGACGGACGCGGCGCCACAGCAGCAGGCCGAGCAACGCCAGCAGCAACGGCGGCAGGGCAAGTCCGATCAGCGCAAGCGCCGTGCCGACCGTCCAGCGTGCCGAGGCGACCGCGAGGTCGGCGGCACGGGTGAAGGGCGATGCCGGGTCGAAGCCGCGGATCGCCTGGCCGGAATGATATTCGAACACGACCGGCGTCGTGGCCAGCGCGGCGCGTTGTTCGGCGATGGCGGCAGCGGCCTCGCGTTCCGATCCGGTCGCGGCGGCGCGTTGCCGTTCCAGTTCGGCGCGGGCTTCGCGGGTGGTGGCGCCGCTGCGGGCGTCGATCGCGGCGCGTTCGGCGGATGCTGCCGCGCCGGCCTGCGCCAGTTGGTCGATCTTTGCGCCGGCATCCTCGCCGGTGATCTCGGAATCGAGCAGCATGCCGTCCGCTGCCTCTACCCCGCGAATGCCGTCCCGGCCGAACGCACGCGCGAGGTCGGGTGCCAGCGAAAAACCGAGCGTCGCCGTGATATCGTTCTCCTCGCTGCGGCTGTAGCGCATGCCGGTGATGCGGCAGCGCGCGATGCCAAGCCGTTCGCAGGTGGCGGCATGCGCTTCCTGGATGGCGGCGATCCGCGCGGCGGGCAGGCGAAAGCCATAGCGGTAGGAGAAGGCGACACCCGGCGCGGCGGTGACGTTGATGCCGGGGGCTGCTTCGTCGGACATATCCTGCGGCGCCTGGCTACACCCGGCCAGAATCAACGCCGCCATAACAGGAACTCGGTACCGCATACGCCACCTTTGCCTTAATTGAGGCTGAAATGTGGCGCAAATATGGCGATTGGTCAAGCCGGGGGCATGATCCGGTGCAGCATCGCGACCGTCGCGTCCCATGCGGCGGTGTCCGGCGCGATGAGTTCGACATGTCCGGTGTCGGCGATCTCGTGCAGCGTCACCGTGTCGCCCCGCTCGCGCGCCAAGGCGGCAAAGGCTGGTGCCATGCGGGCCGGCACGATGCGGTCGTCGCGCCCGTTGACCAGATCGATCGGCACGCCGAGCGGCAGCAGACAGGTGACCGAGGTATCGGCAAAGCGATCGGGCCGATCGCCTACCAGCTGCATGATTACCTCGGTACCGCAGCCGTTGTCGGGGCTCGCCTCGACCGCGGCGAGATCGGGCAGTCCGCCGAGGCTGACGACCTGCGCGATCGACAGCGGATCGCCCTGCGCCAGCATGCTGCCCGCCGGCAGGCGATGGCGCGCGGCGAGCCACAGCGCCAGATGCCCGCCCGCCGAATGGCCGAGCGCAACGATTCGTGACAGGTTCAGGGCGTGCGCATCGGCATGGATGCGAAGCAGGTCGGCGGCGTCGGCGACATCGCGGAAGGTGCCCGGATATCCGCCACCATCGCGATCGACGCCGCGATAGTCGATGTTCCAGACCGCGAATCCGCGTTCCCGCAGGTCCGCCGCCACCCAGTCCATCAGCCGCCGATCGGCGATCGCGCTCTGCCAGCATCCGCCATGGACCATCAGTATCGTAGGCCAGCGCCCGGCGGCGGGCCGCCCGGCGGGCAGCCACAGGTCGACGACCTGCAGGCTGTCGTCGCCATAGCGGAATTGATGGTCGGGGTCGGGCCGCGACCGCGCGGTCAGGTCGGGCCACTCCATCGGGGTCCAGGGAATGTCGGGCTTGCGGGGCGGTGTCATATGGTCAATTTTGCAACAGCTGCCGCGAAACGACAATCAAACGGTAATATCGTATAATAAATTGTGACTTGCCGGGCGGTTGGAGGTAAGAGGCAGTGGGGAAGGGCAGCGCTGTCCTGTGGACGGCAGCAGGGGGCGTGTACCGTGGGTAGAATTCGTACGATCGAGCGTGACAAGCTGTTGGATGCCGCCGAAGCGGTCACGATGGAAAAGGGGCCGACGGGCCTGACCATCGCGGCGGTGGCCGAACGGATGGGCATCACCAATGGCGGTGTCCAGTACAGCTTCCGCAGCAAGGAATCGCTGATCGCGGCGATGTTCGAACGCTGGCAGCAGGAATATGCCGAGTACATGATCGAACTGGGCGCCGTTCCCGAGGACGAGGCATCGCGCGTCCGGGCGCATATCGCCTATGGCGCCAATTACGAGGACCGGTCGAAGCGGGGGGCGCCGACGCTGCTGGTCTCGCTGCTCAATTCGCCGCAGCATATGACGCAGGTGCGTCGCTGGTACCGCAACCGTATCGACGCGATCGACCTGTCGACCGATGAGGGGCGTTGGCTGCGGCTCGCCTTCGTCGCGATGGAGGGTGCGTTTTTGATGCGGTTGTTCGGGCTGATCGACATGAAGAGTGACGAATGGCACTCGATCGTCGCCGATATCTGGGCATTGGTTGACGGAAAACTGCCGCAGGCGGATCGGGAGTCGGGACGACAGGCCGCCTGATCCCGGTTCGTTCCATTTCGCCCCTCGCGGGGGGCGCATTCCCCTGCTATCGCAGGTGCGATGGCAAGTGATCTGACCGACCCTGGAACGCCGATCGGCGTGTTCGATGCACCGTTCGACAGCGCGCTGTCCGAACGCTATCTCGTCTATGCGCTGTCGACGATCACCGCGCGGTCGCTGCCCGATGTCCGCGACGGGCTGAAGCCGGTGCATCGTCGCCTGCTATGGGCGATGCGGCTGCTGAAGCTGGACCCGGCATCGGGGTACAAGAAATGTGCGCGCGTCGTCGGCGACGTGATCGGCAAATATCACCCGCATGGTGACCAGTCGGTGTATGATGCGATGGTACGCCTGGCGCAGGACTTCGCGCTGCGTTATCCGCTGGTCGACGGGCAGGGCAATTTCGGCAATATTGACGGCGATAATGCCGCCGCGTACCGCTATACCGAGGCGCGGCTGACCCAGGTCGCGATCGACCTGATGGCGGGCCTCGACGAAGACGCGATCGACTTTCGCCCGACCTATAACGGCGAGGAGCAGGAGCCGGAGCTGTTCCCCGGCATGTTCCCCAATTTGCTGGCCAACGGCGCCAGCGGCATCGCGGTCGGCATGGCGACCAGCGTGCCGCCGCACAACGCCGCCGAACTGTTCGACGCCGCGATCGTGCTGGTCGATCAGCCCGAAGCCGACGACGCAGCGGTGCTGGCGCATGTGCGCGGTCCCGATTTCCCCACCGGCGGCATCGTCGTCGATTCGCCCGCCGCGATCCGCGATTCCTATGCGACCGGACGCGGCGGCTTTCGCGTGCGCGCCCGGCACGAGATCGAGCGGGAAAAGGGCGGCGGCTGGCAGATCGTCGTCACCCAGATTCCCTACGGCGTGCAGAAGGGCAAGCTGATCGAGCAGATCGCCGCGCTCATCAACGACAAGAAGTTGCCGATCCTGACCGATGTCCGCGACGAATCGGATGCCGAGATTCGCATCGTCCTCGAACCGCGCAGCCGGACGGTCGACCCGCAGGTGCTGATGGACGGGCTGTTCCGCCTGACCGACCTCGAAACCCGCGTGCCGCTAAACCTCAACGTGCTCGACAAGGACCGCACCCCGCGCGTGATGCCGCTGCGCGAGGCGTTGAAGGCGTGGGTCGATCACCAATTCGTCGTGCTGCGCCGGCGCAGCGAACATCGGCTGGCGAAGATCGCCGACCGGATCGAACTGCTCGACGGCTATCTCGCCGCCTATCTAAACCTCGACCGAGTGATCGCGATCATCCGCGGCGAGGACGAGCCAAAGCCGGTGCTCATCGCCGAGTTTTCGCTGACCGACCGGCAGGCCGAAGCCATTCTCAACATGCGGCTGCGCAGTCTGCGCAAGCTGGAGGAGATGGAAATTCGCGGCGAGCGGGCGAAGCTGGAAAAGGAGCAGGCCGAACTGACACTGCTGCTGTCCAGTGAAGCGCGGCAGCGGACGCGGATGAAGCGCGACCTGACGAAGATGCGCGACCGCTATGGCCAAGATACGGCGCTGGGCGCCCGGCGCACCACGGTCGAGGAAGCCGCGCCGGCGCGCGAAATTCCGGCCGAGGCGATGATCGAGCGCGAGCCGCTGACCGTTATCCTGTCACAGCGCGGCTGGGTCCGGGCGCTGAAGGGCCATGTCGAGCTGGCGTCGGCGGACACCGCCCGGTTCAAGGAAGGCGACGGCCCGGCCTTTGCCTTCCACGCGCATACCACCGACAAGCTGCTGCTCGTGACCGATGGCGGGCGATTCTACACGCTGGGCGCGGACAAGCTGCCCGGCGGGCGCGGCTTTGGCGAACCGGTGCGGGCGATGATCGACCTCGACGGCGAGGCGCGGATCGTCGGCCTGTCGCGCGCCGCTGCGTCCGAACGGCTGCTGCTGGCGGCGACCGACGGGCGGGGCTTCATGGTGCGGGTGGCCGATGTGCTGGCCGAAACGCGCAAGGGCAAGCAGGTGATGGCACCGCGTCCGGGGGCGAAGCTGAAGGTCGTCCGGCCGATCGCCGCCGACGACGATTATGTCGCGTCGATCGGCGACAATCGCAAGCTGGTGCTGTTCCCGCTGGCCGAGCTGGCGGAAATGGCGCGCGGGCAGGGGGTGCAATTGCAGCGCTTCCGCGATGGTGGCCTGTCCGATGCGCGCACGCTGCGCTTCGCCGACGGTTTACACTGGACGATGGGCGGCGAAACCGGGCGGATGCGTACCGAAAGCGACCTGTCGCCATGGCGCGCGGCACGCGGTGCCGCCGGACGGATGCCTCCGAACGGTTTCCCGCGCGATAATCGTTTTTGATCGCGCGGCCGCGGGTTTCAGAAGCTCTTAACCTCCATCGGCCATATCGGTAACCGATGGCGTTCGGCAGGCAGATACTTTCGGCATTCAGGTCGCAGGCATTTCCGATTCCGGAACAGGGGAATCGCGTGCCTATCGCCTGCGTCGCGCCAACGCCGGATCGGCCGGTCGCCGACCCACGCGAACCGATCCTCGATTTGCTGCCGCTACCGACCGCGATCGTCGCGGCCGATGCCGACCGGGTGGTGTTCGAAGCGGTCAACAGCGCGTTTCGGGCTGCTGGTTTCACCACCAGCCAGGGGCGCGCGGCGCTGCTGCACGAAATCGGCGACGCGGTGCTGGCGTTCCTGCTGTCGGCGGACACCCAGCGGCGGATGCGGCTGCGGCTCGGCGATGCGGTCGACAGCCGCCATTATGACGTAACGCTCGCCCGGCGGCCGGAATCCGCCGGCATCGCCCGCTGCATGATGTCGCTGGTCGACCAGACCCCCGAACAGCGTACCGAAACCAGCCTGCGCCGCGAGATGAGCACCGATTCGCTCACCGGCCTGCCGAATCGCACCGGCTTCGGCGATCTGGTGGAGGAACGGGTCGCCGCCGGCGACCGCGCGCATTATGCGGTGCTGGCAATCAATCTCGACCGGTTCAGCCGGGTCAACGCCTGCATGGGGTCGCTGTCGGGCGACGAATTGCTGATCTCGGTCGCCCGCCGGCTAAAGGGAGTGTTGCGCGGCTGCGACGTGCTGGCGCGCACCGGCGGCGACGAATTCGCGGTGCTGCTAGGGCTGCGCGACGGGGCCGACGATGCGCTGCACGCGGCGTCGCGGCTGCAACAGGCGCTGGTGCAGCCGTTCCAGCTGTCGGATTTCAGCATCCGCGTCGAATGTTCGATCGGCATCGCGCTCGGCGAAGACGCCGATGCCGAGGCGGAGGACGTAATCCGTCACGCCCAGTTCGCGGTCAAACGATCGAAGCGCACCGGGCAGACCGAAGTCTATCGCCCCCATCTGTTCGACATCGTGCGCAGCCAGTTCTCGATCGAGACCCGGCTGCGGCATGCGCTGGAGGACCGGCAACTCCATCTGGCGTTCCAGCCGATCTGCGACCTGTCCAACGGCCGGATCAGCAGCTTCGAAGCACTGGCGCGGTGGCGCACGCCGGAGGGGGAGGATATCTCCCCGGTCGATTTCATTCCGGTCGCCGAGGAATCGGGGCTGATCGTACCGCTCGGGCGCTGGGCGATGGACGAGGCGGCACGGACGCTGGCGGCATGGGATGCAGCGGCCGGCGGCGATTGCGGCGCGCGGATGGCGGTGAACCTGTCGGCGGTGCAGTTGCAGCGCGACAATGTCGAGGCGATGTTCGCCGAAGTGCTGGCCGAGCATCGGCTGTCGGGCGACCGCTTCACCATCGAACTGACCGAAAGTGCGTTCGTCGTCGATCCCGACCGGACGCTGCGCACGATGCTGGCGCTTCGCGACATGGGCGCATCGATCGCGATGGACGATTTCGGGACCGGCTATTCCAACCTTGCCTATCTCCAGAAGCTGCCGATCGACAAGCTGAAGATCGACCGCAGCTTCGTCACCGGCATGCTGGCCGACCGCGACAAGGTGGCGATCGTGCGCGCGATCCTCAGTCTCGCCCAGGCGCTCGGCCTGCGCACCACGGCGGAGGGGATCGAGACGCAGGAGCTGGAACACACGCTGGTCGCGCTCGGCTGCGCCTTTGGCCAGGGCTATTTCTATTCGCGGCCGGTCGATGCCGATGCCGCTTATGCGTTGCTGATGGCCCGCAACGCTTGAGCCACTACCTCGTCGGCGATCGTCGCCGTCCGGTCCGCGTCGGGAAACCCCTCGGCGATCCATCGATCCTCGACCTGCCGCAGCGCCCGCGCCACATCGGGCCCGCGCGCCAGCCCGCGTTCGACCAGTGCCCCACCCGACAGCGGCAGGCTGGGCCGCGTCCAGCCGGCGACCGTCGCCGCTGCCGCCGCGTCATCGTGCAGCAGCAGCCGATCGACCGCACCCTCGATCCCCAGTCGATAGCCGAGCGCGCGCGGACTGTCCGTCCCGTCGCCCAGCGCCACGGCGATGCGCTTGCGCTGCGCATTGGACAGTTTCAGCCGAGCAGTAACCCCCTCCGCATTGCCGGCGTCCAGCAGCGCGGCGAGCCGCCGGATCGGATCGGGCGCGATTCCCCCCGTCGCTTCCGCCGCGACCAGCGCCGCCAGCCGATCGACGGCGGCGGTGTCCAGTTCGGGCAGGACCGGTTGCCAGATGGCATGTCCGACCATCAGCCGCAGCACGTCGACGGCTCCGCGCGCGACCAGCAGCTTGAGCAGTTCGTCGGCGATCCGCTCGCGCGACAACGCCATCAGGTCGTTCGCCCGCGCGACGCAAGCCGCCAGCCCGTCGGCATCGGGCGCGTCGCCGAATCGCGCAAGAAAGCGGAAGAAGCGCAGGATGCGCAGGTGATCCTCGGCAATCCGCCGCAGCGGATCGCCAATGAAGCGTACGCGCCCGGCACGCAGATCGGCGACGCCGCCGAAATAGTCGTACAGCCGGTAATCGCCCATATCGGCATAGAGCGCATTCATCGTGAAATCACGCCGCGCGGCATCGGCCTGCCAGTCGTCGGTGAAGGCGACCTCGGCACGGCGACCATCGGTGGTTACGTCGTGGCGCAGCGTCGTCACCTCGACCACCGTGCCGCTGGTGACGGCGGTGATCGTCCCGTGTGCGATGCCGGTAGGAATTGCCTTGATCCCTGCCGCTTCCAGCCGGCGGACGACCTCGTGCGGCGGGTGGATCGTCGCGACGTCGATATCGGCGACCGGTAGCCCGAGTACCGTGTCGCGCACCGCGCCACCGACATAGCGCGCCGCGCCTTCGCCCAGCGCCGCGGCCAGCCGGTCGAGCCCCGGACGCGTCATCCAGTCGGCCGGGGGCAGGGTGGTAGCTTCGGTCACGGCCATCTCAGTCTTTGCGCCAGGTTGACGATCATCGCCGCGGTCGCACCCCAGATGCGCCGATCGCCGAAGATCAGTTCGTAATAATGCCGCTCGCGCCCTTCGTGCCAGCGGCTGCCACGGCCGTGGTTCGCGCGGTCGAGCAGGAAGGCGAGCGGGACTTCGAAGATCGCGTTGACCTCGCGAGGATGGGGCACCAGCGGCAAGTCGGCAGGAATGGTGGCCAGCACCGGCGTTACTTCGAACCCGGTCACCGTGTGATAGCGGTCGAGCGTCGCCACGACCTCCGCCGTGCCCGGCGGCAGGGCGATTTCCTCACCGGCCTCGCGCAGTGCCGCGCCGATCGCGCCGGCATCGCTCGGGTCGACGCTGCCGCCCGGAAACGCTACCTGCCCGGCATGAGTGCGCAGGTCGTCGGTACGCTGGGTCAGCAGCACGCCGGGGTCCGCCCGGTCGGTCACGGCGATCAGCACCGCCGCCGCACGCCATCCGCCCTCGGGCATCGGCGCCTCGCCGTTCAGATCCCCCACCAGCAGCGGCTCGGCGGGCGCCGCCGGTTCGAACGGGAAGAACGCGCCTTCGCTCCACAGTCCGCGCCGCCCTTCGGGGCCCTCGACCAATTGTTCGGCCAATTCGTAGAAGACGGTTCGCGCGATCAATGCGTCCATGCCGCCGCGGACCCGCAGATAGGGGCGGGGGGCGTCCATCGTCCCCTTGATCCGGATTGGGTGATCGGCGTCGGCAACCGCCACCTCTTCGGTATTCAGCCGGAACGCGATGCGGCCCTGCTCGCCCTCGCCCGACAACTTTGCCTCGACCGCGACGAACGGCGCGTCGTCGACCGCGATCGACAGCTTTTCGACCGGGGTGACCAGCACGTGCGAGCCATCGGGTTCACGCCGCAAGATCGTCGCGAACAGCCGCACCATCTCCGCCCGCGTGATCGGGCTGTCCTGGTGGAACCAGCTGCCATCGGCCGCGATCCGCATCTCGCTATCCCCGCAATGCGTGGGGTTCCAGCGATCGACGGGCGGCAGCTTCGCCTCGGCGGCAAGGCGCGCAACCTCGGCAAGCGACAGCGAAGCGAAATCGGCGGGGGGCTGCATGGGCATTCAAATCCGTTAGCTCGCTCTGCCCGCCCGCGACAAGGGGGTCAGGCCGCGAGCGCGATCCTGGGGGCGAGAATGCCCGATCGTACAGGGATGTCGCCCCGCGCCAGCAGCCGCGCCTGCTCGTAGGGGCCGGGCATGCGCCATCCGCCGGTGCGATCGGCAGTAAAGCCGAAGCGCTGATAATAGGGCGCGTCGCCGACCAGCATCAGCGGCGCATCGTCCCCGGCCGCCGCGATCGCCCGGTGCATCAGCGCATGGCCGATCCCCATGCCCTGCCGATCCGGCGCGACCGCGACAGGGCCGACCATCACCAGCGGCAGCGCGCCGCCCTCGTCGCAGTCGAGCTGCACCGGCCAGCACTGGATACACCCGACCAGCCGCCCGTCCTCGACCAATGCGAAGCTCAGCGCCGCGATCGGCGAAAGCCTTACGCGCACGCGATACGCCGTTCGGCCCCGCCGGTCGTGACCGAAGGCGATGTCGAGCAACGCCTCGACCTCGGCGGCGGGAACGGCGGCAAGCGGCAACAGGTCGGTCAAGGGTCGGTCCAGTCGGCAAGTCGGATGCTGGGCGCCTGTACCGCCGCGCGGGCGGGGCACAAGCGAAGATTCGGGCGGCGGCTTACGTCCCCGCCCCCTTCTGCTATCGCGCGCATATTCCCAGATGATGACAGGTGCCGCTTGCGCGATTCGCTTCAGTTAGAAGTCCATGATGTCGAAGTGAATGTCCTGACCGGCATTTATTCCGAGGAAACCCATCTGCCGCAGCCGCTGCGCATCTCGATGACGGTCGACCTCGATTGCCCCGAACGCTTTACGCCCGACACGCCGCTGTCGGCGTCGAAAAGCTATATGGACCTGAAGGAAGCGGCGACCACCTCGCTCCCGCCCGGCGTGCATTTCACGCTGATCGAGGGGGTGGCCGACCATATCGTCGACACGCTGTTCCTGTCCGATCCGCGCGTGCAGCGGGTGAAGATTCGCATCGTGAAACTCGCCATCGCCGAAGCGGGCGAATCGATCGGCGTCACCATGGTCCGGCACCGGCGGTGAGCCGCCCGCTGGCGCTCGTCACCGGCAGCTTCCGGCGGCTGGGCGGGCATATCGCGGTGCGGCTTGCCCAGGCCGGGCATGACGTCGCGCTCCATGCATCGCATCCCGGCGACCCCGATGCGGACGTCGTCGCGGCGATCGCGGCGGCGGGGGCGGCGCATCACGTCTTTGCCGCCGATCTGGGCGAGGGCGATGTCGCGGCGGGCCTGATCGCCACCGTTGCGGCGCGGTTCGGACGGCGGGTCGACCTGCTGGTCAACAACGCCTCATGCTTTCGCGCCGACGATGCCGACCATCCCACGGCCGAATCACTGGTGGCGCATTTCGCGGTAAATGCCGCCGCGCCATTTGTGCTGGCGACGGCGCTGGCGGCGCAGGGCGGCGGCGCGGTGGTCAATATCCTCGACCAGCGCATCGCCCATCCGCATCGCGACCAGCTGGCCTATACCCTGTCGAAACAGGCGCTGGGGGAGGCGACGCGCACGCTTGCGCTGGCGCTCGCGCCGCGGGTGCGCGTGAACGGCGTCGCGCCGGGGCTGACGCTCGCGACCGAGGATTATAGCGCGGGGCAGGTCGATCGGCTGGCCGCGCTAATGCCGCTCGAACGGCTGCCTACGGTGGATCAGGTGGCCGATGCCGTCCTGTTCCTTGCGGGGGCAGGGGCGTCGACCGGACAGGTGCTCTTCGTCGATGGCGGGGCGGGCTTGGTGTCGTTCGAACGCGATTTCGTCCACCTCGCCCGCTGAGCCGGGGTCAGCCGGCCCGCCCGTCCTCGCACTGGCCGAGCGATTCGCGTACGAACGCGAAGTCGTCGCGAGCGATCGCCGCATTGTCCGCGTCCTGCGACTGCAGGCTGGTGTCGGGCAGCGCGGCGGGCAAACCGCAGGCCAGCCGGTACCAGGCCAGCGTGTCCGGCTTCGGCGCGCCCCCGGCCTCATCGATGATATCGCCCAGCGACAGCGCCCAGCGGCGCTGCTCGCCTGGCCGGCGCAGGACCAGTAGCGACACCGGCGTGCCGGTCGCGGTCTGCAGGAAAATCTGCGTCTCGCCTTCGCCAGGCAGGGTGCCGGGGACGTGGAAGGCATTGCCGATCCCGGTGATCGTTGGCGGGGCATCGGGGGCGATCACCTCGCGCACCACGTCGCGCACCCGCTGGTCCAGCGTCGGCTCCCACGCGAATTGCGCATCCGGGGTAACCAACTGTACCTGATCGGGACGCCCCGCCACCGCGCGGGCAAAGGCGATGACCCGCTGCCGCTTGAGGTTGGGCGCACGCCCGCGCGGATCGAACGGCACGTCGACCAGATAGCCGACCCGCGCGGGCAGCGGGCCAGTCGCGCGAATCAGGGCGCTGACATCGGCCGTGACGTAGAAACGCACATATCCTGCGGCCAGGCCGGGGGCCTCGTCCGGTGCGATCCGCGCGACCGAACGAATCGTCGCATCCAGCACGATGTCGCTGTCCAGCGCCAGCCGGGCGAGGCGGGCATAGGCAACCGGCGCCGAGTCGGGGGTAGCGGTAACAGGAGCGGGTCCACCCTGCCGTGCAGAAACCGGTGAACATGCGACTATGCAAAGCGAGATTGCTGCGGTAGCGAGCGGCGTGCGTTTCATGCACTCGCTCTTACCGCCCGGAAAACTGTGGTTACAGACTTATTTCGGTCATGGGGCGATTGTACGAATGTTTCGTCCGACAAAGCGTTTGCGTCGTTTAAAAGGCCGCGATAGACAATCGTGGTCCGGAATGCCGCGTAGCCCCGGACACGCGGTCGTTGCGCGCCGGTTTCGGCCGGGCGGATCGACCCAATGTACCGGGCTAGAGGAGTTTGGTTGCTGAATGGCTTACGCTGACCAAAAAGCAGGTAGTGGCCGGATCGTCGCGCTGATCATCGTGGGGATTCTCCACGTCGTGATCGGGTACGCGTTCATCTCCGGCCTTGCCTACAAATATGTGAAGAAGGCGGTTGAAGACACCGAGACGTTCGACGTCGAGGAACCGCCACCCCCGCCCGAGGAGATTCCTCCTCCCCCGCCGCCGCCCGAACAGCCGCAGCCGCAGTCGCCGCCGCCGGTAGTGACGCCGCCGCCGATCGTTCGCACACAGGCCCCGCCGCCTGTGGTGATCCAGTCGGTGACGACGCCGCCGCCGAGCTATGCGCCGATTCCGACCGCTGGCCCGCCTGCGCCGCCGGCACCGGTTGCGCCTCCGGCGCCGCCGGCACCCGTGGTCAGCAAGGCTGCAGGGGCAAAGGGCGATCCGGCGCAGTGGATCACCAACGACGACTATCCGCCCAGCGCGCTGAACAGCGGCGACGAGGGTGTGACGGGCATCGCTTGGGACATCAATGCGCAGGGTCGCGTCGAAAACTGCCGCGTGACGTCTTCGTCGGGTTCGGCTGCGCTCGATCGCGCCGCCTGCTCCGCGATCACCCGTCGCGGTCGGTACAGCCCGGCGCTCGATCAGTCCGGCAATGCGATCCGGTCGAGTTCGTCGCGTCGCGTTCGCTGGCAGCTGCCGGCCGATCGGTAAGACCGGGTACCTCGCGACCTTCGGGTCGCGGGGGCGTCCGGGGCAATATTCTTCCAGAACATATCAGCTCTTAAGGAAACTATTCGATGTTGACCCCCATCCTTGCCGCCGGTGCGCCTGCCGGGGCTCCGAACTTCGGCTTCTACGAGGCACTGCAGCAGGGCGGCGCGATCGCGATCAGCACGCTGGCCATTCTCGTGATCATGTCGGTCGGTTCGTTCTACATCCTCTTCACCAAGCTGTTCGAACAGCAGAAGATCATGAACCAGGCGAAGCGCGTCCGCGCCCAGTTCTGGCAGTCGAACTCGCTGCGTGAAGGCGCCGCCAAGCTCGACAAGAACTCGGCCTACCGTCAGATCGTCGACGACGGCCTCGCCGCGCAGGAACAGCACGGCAAGCTGACCGATCCGGTCGAAGCACACGACTGGCTGCACGGCTCGCTCGCCCGCTCGGAATCGGCCATCAACTCGAAGCTGAACAGCGGCCTGCCGTTCCTCGCGACCGTTGGCGCCACCTCGCCGTTCGTCGGTCTGTTCGGTACCGTGGTCGGCATCTACCGCGCGCTGGTGAAGATCGGTGCAGCGGGTCAGGCCGCCATCGGTGACGTCGCCGGTCCGGTCGGTGAAGCGCTCATCATGACCGCCATCGGTCTGGTCGTCGCGGTTCCCGCCGTTCTCGCCTACAACTGGCTGCAGAGCCGCAACAAGTCGATCCAGAAGGACCTGTCGTCGTTCTCGAACGACGTGCTCGGCTTCCTTGCTTCGAACGGTGCGGTTCGTCCGACCGTCGCTGCTCGTGGCCCGGCTCCGGTCGCCAAGCCGGCAGTCGGCAGCACCACCGCCGGCCAGGCCGGTGGCGTGCCGACCGCACCGCGCGTCTGATCTGACGGCGCTACACCGCCGGGCCCGTGATCGGGTCCGGCGGTTCGATTGAGTAGAAGTGGATAGGATAGCCTCATGGCGATGAGTGTTGGCGACGGCGGCGATGACGCCCCCCTCTCGGACATCAATACCACGCCGCTCGTTGACGTCATGCTCGTGCTGCTGATCATCTTCCTGATCGCGGTTCCGGTCGTGGTCCAGCAGGTGAGCGGCCTAAAGGTCCCGAAGGTCGTGTTCGAACCGACGACGACCAAGCCGGAAAACGTCTCGTTGTCGGTGCAGGGCCTCGATGGCCAGTGTGCGGTATACTGGGGTCTGACCCGCGTCACGGCGGACGAACTGCGCGCTCGTGCGGTCAAGAAGCTGGAAGACGAAGTTGCCCGCCAGGGTGGACCGAATGCTCCCGGCCTCGAATTGCCCGAAGTGCACATCCGCGGCGACGTGAATACGCCGTATCGTTGCATTGGCGGCACGATCTACACGATGCAGTCGGCCGGGTTCACCAAGGTCGGGTTCATTTCGGAACCAGACCCGAACACCACGCCGCGTGCGCGTCAATAGGAGTAGCCTGACATGGCAATGAGCAGTGGCGGTCGCGCAGACGACGAACCGATGATGGATATGAACACGACGCCGTTGATCGACGTGCTGCTCGTGCTGCTGATCATGTTCATCATCACCATCCCGATCCAGAGCCACGCGGTGAAGGTCGACCTTCCGCAGCCGGACAACCGGCCGCAGGACAACATCGACCCGCAAAAGAACAAGATCTCGATCAACGCGCAGGGCCAGACCCTCTGGAACGGTTCGCCGGTCGATGAGGTGACGCTGACCCAGTATCTGGATCAGACGGTGGCCATGAGCCCGCAGCCCGAACTGCACTTCCAGCCCGACGCGACTGCGCGGTACGAAGTGGTCGACGGCGTGCTGGCGATCATCAAGCGTGCCAACGTGACGAAGCTCGGCTTCGTCGGCAACGAGCAGTATCGCGGCGATTTCTGATCGCTGATCGCTCGGCCGGTCGAACGGCGGATCAAGGGGCGGCCTTCGGGTCGCCCTTTTTTGTTTCTGCGCGCGGGCAAGGCGCTTGTGCAACCGTCTTTAAAATGAAACATTGATGTCATCATGATGTAACAAACAGGAGATGATGTCATGCGAATCGGAACACGCGCACTGCTTGGCTCTGCGCTGGCGGTGATGGGGATCGCCACCAGCGCGAACGCCCAGGATGCTCAATATGCCCATGCCGCGATCAAGTCGGGCAATCTGCTTTCCGCCGAACGCACGCTCGAGCGCGAAACCCGCGCCGGAAGCCGCGAACCGGAAGTGCTGCTGAACCTCGCCGCCGTCTACGCCATGACGCAGCGCCCGTCCGAAGCACGCGAGCTGTATCAGCGCGTGCTGGACGCCAAGGACGCGTCGCTGGTCATGCCCTCCTCGCAGGTTGCAAGTTCGCACGACGTCGCCCGCCGCGGCCTCCGCCTGCTCGACCAGCCGAGTTCGATGCAGCTGACCGCGCGCTGATCTTTGCGTCGATCGATTCGGCTCTCGAAGGGATGCCGGATCGATCGACGCATCATTCGGTCGCGAATTAGTCGGTCGCGTTTCCTGGTTCGTCACGTAATACCATTGCCGCTACCTCGGCTTGGTTTGATCTTCCCTAAGCCAGTGAGCTTCCTTACGAGGGCATGACGAAAACGGCGCGGCGGCTTTCGTTAGTGGTTGGCCAGTGAAGCGGTAGCACCGTCGGAAGTGAGCAGGCGCCCGCCGGTGTAGACGGCGACAAAGGCAGGAATGTCGTCATCGATGCTTCTAACCTGACGGGCATTGATCGGCAGTATGTGCGATGGGGAGTTGATGAGGAGTTGTGGTGACAACGCTCCCGTTGATGCCGTTGCCGACTAGCTTATCGCCAGGGATCGCAAGGCAGGCGCATGAGTTGGGGCGCAAGGGGCTGTCGCGCGACCTGCCGGTGAGTGTTTCCCAAATTTTTGCCATGTGTCGCTGATGGCTTGATATCTATTCGCGATTGCGTCGGTCGTTCGCTGGCTCGGCTAACGCCCTGGGGCGTCGATGACTGGCTGGCGTTCAAGATGCATGGCGCGAAAGCCTCCACGAGCGCGATTTGGGTAAATCGCTAAAGTTTCAGCGCTGTCCGCTGCCTGCCGGCAAGCATCATAAGCGTTACGATAATCTGAGGGCGTATGCCTCAGTGTACGCTCAGGCCGGAGAAGTGGTTTGAGTTTGGCCAGACTCCGGAACTCCGGTACGGTGTCCGCGCCTCGCGGGTTTGTCGTTGGTTCAAGCACGATGCGACTCATGCTCGTGAGCATTCGCCGACTGCGCCAAATCTGTTGAAGCTATGGTCGGCCGCCGCTGGTGCCAGTCGGTCTGGGTGGCCGTCCCCAAGGGTTGAAGCCTTTCTTCGCCATGGCTGGTCGTCATGCGGCTTGAGGCGGGCACCAACAGAGAAAACTCCGACGCCGTACGGGCGGAAGTCACCAGGATTCTGCTCGAGCGGTAGTGATCCGAGATTCCTAAGAGCGAGGAGAACAGCGCGCTGCTCGGCGCAACAGCTGCCCATGGATCGCTCGTGGTCTGGCCGAACCGTCGCCCATCGTCGACGGTTCGGCTGGTGCCCTTACGATCGGTCAGCGAACGGTCAACGTCGCGATCTTCAGTTGTGTCGAGCTGTTGCCCGCGCTGATCGTGAAGGTGCCGGGCTCCACGACGCGGTGCATGTCGACATTCCAGAAGGCGAGGTCGCTCGGCTTTAGGTCGAACGTCACTGTCCGGCGTTCGCCCGGTTGCAGCGTGACGCGCTGGAAATGCTTCAGCTCGAGCACCGGGCGCGTCACCGTCGCTTCATCGTCGCGGACGTACAGCTGGACGACCTCATCGCCGGCGCGGCGGCCGGTGTTGGCAACATCGACCGACACACGGACGGTTTCGTCGCGGCCGATCGTCGCCTTGGCCAGCCGCGGCGCGCCGACGGTGAAGCTGGTATAGGACAGGCCATAGCCGAACGGGTATAGCGGCGCCGTGCTGTCGAACAGATAGCCGCGCCGTGCGGTCGGCTTGTGGTTGTAGAAGATCGGCAGCTGCCCCTCACTGCGCGGCACCGATACCGGCAGCTTGCCGCCAGGGTTGGCGCGGCCGAGGATTACATCTGCCACGGCATGGCCAGTTTCTTGACCCAGATACCACCCCTCGACGATCGCGGGGGCGGTTGCGTCGAGATAGGTCGCGGCGAGCGGCCCGCCGTTCAGCAGGACCACCACCACCGGCTTGCCGGTGGCGAACAGGCGGCGGGCCAGTTCGTTCTGTTCGCCGATCAGGTCGAGCTTCTGCCGGTCGCCCAGATGGTTGTCGGCCCAGGCTTCGCGGCTGAGCTGTTCGTTCTGGCCCAGCACCAGCAGGATCGTGTCGGCCTGCGTGGCCTTGCGCACGGCTTCCTCGATCAGCGGGGCGTTTTCGGCGGCCGGGACCAGTTCCACCTTGTCGGCGGCCCATTGGCGGCTGCGGGTCAGGCGGACGCCTTCGGCATAGTCGACCGAGAAGCGGCCCTGGGCGGCCTGCTGCATCCCTTCCAGCACGCTGACGACGTGCTTGGGCACATCCGAATAGCCGCCGATCGGGGTGTCGCGGGCATGGGTACCGACGACCAGCATCTTACCCACCCTGGCCGGGTCGAGCGGCAGGAGATTGTTCTGGTTCTTGAGCAGCACTATCGATCGCACGGCGGCTTCGCGAGCGAGGGCGATGGCGTCCGGAGTCGCGGTCTTCGCCTCGGCGGTGCGGGCGTCGGCATAGGGGTTTTCGAACAGCCCCATCTGGAACTTCATGGTCAGGATACGGCGGACGGCATTGTCGACCTGTGCCTGCGGCACCTGACCCGACTTCACCATCGCGGCGAGCGTCGACCAGCCCTCCGCATCGGGCAGCTCCATATCGACCCCGGCGTCGAGCGCGCGGCGGCCGGCGGCGGCCATGTCGGTGCCATAGAGATGGTGGCGGGTATTGAGTTCCTTGATCGCGAAATAGTCGCTGACCACCGACCCCTTATACCCCCATTCGCGGCGCAGCACGTCGTCGAGCAGCCATTTGTTGGCATGGCTGGGGATGCCGTCGATCTCGTTATACGACGCCATCACCGCCTGCACCGGCAGTTCCTTTACCGCGCGTTCGAACGGCGGGAAGAAATTCTCGCGCAGCGTCCGTTCGGAGATGTTGGCCGGGCCGACATTGGTGCCGTTTTCGGGCTGGCCGTGGCCGGTCATGTGCTTGAGCGTGACCATGACCTTGTCCGCCTTCAGCGGCAGGGTCGTGCCCTGGAACCCGCGGATCGCCGCCAGCCCCATTTCGCCGACCAGATGCGGGTCCTCGCCATAGGTTTCCTCGATCCGGCCCCAGCGCGGGTCGCGGGCGACGTCGACCACGGGGGCGAGCGCGAGGTTGGCCCCGCGCGCGCGCATCTCCCGCGCGGCCACGCCGAACACGCGCTCGACCAGCGCCGGGTCCCAGCTCGATGCCAGTGCGATCGACTGCGGGAAGCTGGTCGCGCCGCGCGCGACATAGCCGTGCAGCGCCTCTTCATGCATGATCATCGGGATGCCCAGCCGGGTCTGCTCGACGGCCCAGCGCTGCGCGGCGTTGATATAGTCGGCAGTTTCCTGCGCGGTGCGATTGACCGCATCCGCGGCGACACCGGCGGCATTGTTGCTGACGGTCACGCCGCGCTTGTCCGACGGACGGGTGATCTGCCCCAAGCCATTGGGAAAGGCGCGGGCGGCCTTTGCCGCCGAGAAATTGCCCTGCGCGTCCTGAATGTCGCCCTTCTTCTCCCAGATGCCGATCATCTGGGCGACCTTTTCCTCTAGCGTCATGCGGCGCAGCAGGTCCTCGACACGCGCCTGCACCGGCTGCGATGCGTCTTTGTAGAGCATCTTGTCGGCGGCAGCGGGACGGGCAGGGCGGTTCTGTGCGATGACGGTGCCGGTGGCAGCGGTCGCCAGCAGGCAGGCGAGCGCAAGGCGAACGGGCTTGGACGCAAGGGTCACGATCTCTCTCCCATGACATTCGGCGTCCGGCCATGCCGTCACCGTATTTGGTAGCGCTATCAGCTATCGAGCCGGCCGCGATGCGTCAACCGATGGTCGCGATTTGCAATCGGCACGGCCGCGCCATAATCAGCGTCATGAAGGAGCCAACACTTTTCATGGATAAACCCAGTCGCCGCAGCGGGGGCAGCATCACGATACAGGATGTTGCGCGAACCGCCGGAGTTTCGGCGATGACCGTATCCCGAGTCGTGAATGGCGGGGCAAATGTCCGCCCGTCGACGCGCGAGGCGGTGTTGGCCGCGATCGACCAGCTGAACTATTCGCCGAACAGTGCCGCGCGCAGCCTGGCGGCGGGGGAGGCCGCGCAGATCGGCCTGCTCTATGCCAATCCGTCGATGGCCTATCTCTCGCAATTCCTGATCGGTGCGCTGGAGGGAGCGCGCAAGGTTGGCTGTCATCTGGTCCTGGAACCGTGCGACGGTGACAGCCCGGAGGCGCAGGCGGAGGGGGCGCGGCGCTTTGCATCGACGCCGGTGCAGGGCGTGATCCTGCCGCCGCCGCTGTCGGATGCGGCGTTGGTGCAGGACGAACTGGACGCGGCGGGTACGCCGTCGGTCGCGGTCGCGGTCGGCATGGCGCAGCCGGGGCGGGCTTCGGTACGGATCGACGATTATGCGGCGGCAAAGGCGATGACCGAGCATCTGATCGCACTCGGCCATCGCCGGATCGGCTTCGTGCGCGGCAATCCCAATAACGGGGCGAGCGGCGAGCGCTGGCGCGGCTTCGTCGCCGCAGTCGAGGGGGCCGGACTGTCGCTGGCCGACATGCCGGTCGAACAGGGGCTGTTCACCTATCGATCGGGCATTGATGCGGCCGAGGGGCTGATCGACCGGCCCGACCGGCCGACCGCGATCTTTGCCAGCAACGACGACATGGCGGCCGCCGCGATCAGCGTGGCGCATCGGCGCGGGTTGCATGTGCCCGAGGATCTGAGCATCGTCGGGTTCGACGACACGTCGCTGGCCACGACGACCTGGCCGGAGATCACGACGATCCGGCAACCGATCGCGACCATGGCCGAGGCGGCGGTCGAGATGCTGCTGGCGCGGATTCGCGACCGTCGCGCCGGTGTCGACGATGGCGAGAACGAGGATCGGGTGCTGGACCACAAGCTGGTCGTGCGCGAATCATCGGGGCCGGCGCCCCGCTGAGGATGGGCCACGCCCGCGCGTCGTCGCAATCGACGCGACGGGTTGCTCGCGGCGCTTGCAATTATCATGATAATTCGCCACCGTTACCGCTAACACGCCGTCATGCGCGGCAGTGAGCCTGGGAGTGGATGGGGATGACAGAGGCGAGCGGGGAGCGCGTGAACATCGCGCTTGTCATCGCCATCGTCGCGGTGGCGACGATTGGCGGTTTGCTATTCGGATATGACAGCGGTGCGGTGAACGGGACCCAGGAGGGGCTGAAGACCGCCTTTGGCCTGAGCGAAGCGGGATTGGGCTTCACGGTCGGCTCGCTGCTGATCGGTTGCTTCGTCGGCGCGTTCCTGGCGGGGAAGCTGGCCGATGCGATGGGCCGTCGCAAGGTGATGATGCTCGCCGCGGTGCTGTTCCTGATCGGTGCGCTGGTCCAGGGGTTCAGCCACGTCCAGCTGCTGTTCGTTGTGGCGCGTTTCATGGGTGGCATGGCGGTCGGCGCGGCATCGGTGCTGTCGCCCGCCTATATCTCCGAAGTGGCCCCGGCGAACATTCGCGGGCGGATGACCACCATCCAGCAGATCATGATCATCACCGGCCTGACCGCCGCGTTCGTCGTGAACTATTACCTCGCCGCAGCGGCCGGTGCCTCCACCTCGATCTGGTGGGGCGGCTATGAGGCGTGGCGCTGGATGTACTGGATGCAGGCCATTCCGGCCGCCGTGTTCCTGGTAGCGTTGCTCTTCATTCCGGAAAGCCCGCGCTACCTGGTGCAGAAGGGGCGGATCGACGAAGCGCGCATCGTGCTGACCCGGCTGTTCGGCCCGGCGGCGGCCGCTGCCAAGGTACGCGACATCGAGGCGTCGTTCAGCAAGGACCACAAGCCGTCGCTGCGCGACATCATGGACCCGGTGAAGGGCGGCATTCGCCCGATCGTATGGGCAGGCCTCGTGCTGGCGGTGTTCCAGCAGCTGGTCGGCATCAACGTCATTTTCTATTATGGCGCGACGCTGTGGCAGCTGGCAGGCTTTACCGAGGGCCAGTCGCTTCAGATCAACATCCTGTCGGGCGTCGTATCGATCGCGGCATGCTTCGTCACCATCGCGCTGGTCGACAAGGTCGGGCGCAAGCCGCTGCTGCTGATCGGGTCGGCGGGCATGGCGGTGACGCTGTGGGCGCTGGTCTATTGCTTCCACAACGGCACGCTGGATGCGGCGGGCAAGCTGCAGCTGTCGGCCGATCTCGGCACCGTCGCGCTCATCGCGGCCAATCTGTACGTCGTGTTTTTCAACGTCAGCTGGGGCCCGATCATGTGGGTCATGCTGGGCGAGATGTTCCCGAACCAGATGCGCGGATCGGCATTGGCGATCTGCGGCTTTGCCCAGTGGTTCGCCAACTATCTGATCGCGCAGAGCTTTCCGATCATGGCATCGGCGCTGGGCCTGACCGTCACCTACAGCTTCTATGGCGCCTGTGCCGTCATCAGCTTCTTCCTCGTCCAGAAGTTCATTCATGAGACGAAGGGCAAGGAGCTGGAGGACATGCAGGGCTGATCCCGGCCCCCGCCGGTTCGCGACGGGCGGGGCTTTTTTCATCTGATCGAGTGGACATGATGACCCGCACTCCCGCCCGCCCGTTTCGCTCGCGCGAATGGTTCGCCGCGCCCGGCCGCCTAGACATGGCCGCGCTCTACCTCGAACGGTTCATGAACTACGGCATCACGCCCAAGGAACTGACCAGCGGGCGGCCGATCATCGGCATCGCCCAGTCGGGGTCGGACCTGACGCCGTGCAACCGCATCCACCTGGAGACGGTCAAGCGGGTGAAGGCCGGGATTGAGGCGGCGGGCGGTATTCCGATGGAATTCCCGACCCATCCGATCTTCGAGAATTGCCGCCGCCCGACCGCGGCGATCGACCGGAACCTCGCCTATCTCGGGCTGGTCGAAATTCTGAACGGCTATCCGATCGATGCCGTCGTGCTGACGACCGGTTGCGACAAGACTACGCCGTCGGCGCTGATGGCGGCGTCGACCGTCGATATTCCGGCGATCGTGCTGTCGGGTGGGCCGATGCTGGATGGCTGGCACGACAATGAACTCGTCGGGTCGGGCACGGTGATCTGGCGGTCGCGGCGCAAGCTGGCGGCGGGCGAGATCACCGAAGAGGAGTTTCTGGAGGCGGCGACCGCATCGGCACCGTCGGCCGGGCATTGCAACACGATGGGCACCGCGTCGACGATGAACGCCATCGCCGAGGGGCTGGGCATGTCGCTGCCCGGTTGTGCGGCGATCCCCGCACCGTACCGCGAGCGGGGCCAGATCGCGTACGAGACCGGCAAGCGTATCGTCGAGATGGCCTATGACGACCTGCGTCCGTCGAAAATCCTGACGCGCCAGTCGTTCCTCAACGCGATCGCGCTGATCACCGCGATCGGTGGGTCCTCGAACGCGCATCCGCATTTGCACGCCATGGCGCGTCATGCCGAGATCGAGCTGAAGCCGTCCGACTGGATGGAGTTCGGCTATGACCTGCCGTTGCTGGTCGATGTGCAGCCGGCCGGGCGGTTCCTCGGGGAACGCTTCCACCGCGCGGGCGGGGTGCCGGCGGTGCTGAGCGAGTTGATCGCGGCAGGGAAGGTCGACGGCAACGTCGCGACGGTGACCGGGAAGACGCTGGGCGAGAATGTCGCCAGCCGCGTCGTGACCGATCGCGAGGTCATCCGTCCCTATGATCAGCCGCTGAAGGAACAGGCCGGGTTCCTGGTCCTGTCGGGCAATTTGTTCGACGTGGCGATCATGAAGACCAGCGTGATCGGCCCCGATTTCCGCGCGCGCTATCTGTCGCAGCCGGGCAACGAAGGCTGTTTCGAGGGGCGGGCGATCGTGTTCGACGGGTCGGACGACTATCATCACCGCATCGACGATCCGGCGCTCGACATCGACGAGAACTGCATCCTCGTCATTCGCGGCGCGGGTGTGATCGGCTGGCCGGGGTCGGCGGAGGTCACCAACATGCAGCCGCCCGCCGCCCTGCTGCAGCGGGGTATCCAGAGCCTGCCGACGATCGGCGACGGGCGGCAATCGGGCACGTCGGACAGCCCGTCGATCCTGAACGCCTCGCCCGAAAGCGCGGTCGGCGGGGGGCTGGCGTGGCTGCGCACCGGCGACACGATCCGCATCGACCTGAACCATGGTCGCTGCGACATGCTGGTGGACGATGCGGAAATCGCGCGGCGCAAGGGCGACGGCATTCCGCCGGTCCCGCCCAGCCAGACGCCTTGGGAAGAAATCTACCGCGAGAAGGTCGGCCAGCTGGGTGACGGCGGCGTCCTCGATCTCGCGCTCAACTATCGCCGGACGTCGGAAACGACGCCGCGCCACAATCACTAAGGGGTGGTGGACATGAAGACCGAACATGCCGCGCGGATGCTGCCGGCGGATCACGACAAGGCGCTGCTGGTCGGCCGGATGCAACTGCCCGACGGGCCGACGCCGGTAGTGCTGAAGGGGGGCAAGGTCATCGACGTATCGGCGCATGCCGCGACCGTCGCCGACCTGCTGGAACGCAGCGACGTGGCGACGCTCGACGGCCCGGTCGTTTGCGACGTGGCGGCACTGGCCGATCCGAATGGCGCGCATCCGCCGATCCTGTCGCCGATCGACCTGCAATGCGTGAAGGCGGCGGGCGTGACCTTTGCCGTCTCGGCGCTCGAACGCGTGATCGAGGAACGCGCGCGGGGCGACGCCGATGCGGCGCAGGGCATTCGCGGCGATCTGGAAGCGCGCATCGGCGGCGGCATTCGTTCGGTAAAGCCGGGATCGGCCGAAGCCGCCGAGCTGAAAGCCGCGCTGATCGAGGCGGGGATGTGGTCGCAATATCTGGAGGTCGCGATCGGCCCCGATGCGGAGGTGTTCACCAAGGCGCCGGTGCTGTCGACAATCGGCTGGGGTGGCGAGGTCGGCATCCGGTCGGATTCGTCGTGGAATAATCCGGAGCCGGAAATCGTGATCGTCGCGACCAGCGATGGCAAGGCGGTCGGCGCGACGCTCGGCAACGACGTCAACCTGCGCGATTTCGAAGGGCGCTCAGCGCTGCTGCTGGGCAAGGCGAAGGACAACAACGCCTCTACGGGCATCGGCCCGTTCATCCGCCTGTTCGACGGCGATTTCACCATGGACACGGTACGCAATGCCGTCGTCGACCTGCGCATCGATGGTCCCGAAGGCTATGTCCTGACCGGCACCAGCACGATGCGCGAGATCAGCCGCGATCCGGAGGATCTGGTGCGCCAGACGCTGTCCGAGCATCAATATCCCGACGGCTTCGTCCTGTTCCTCGGCACGCTGTTCGCGCCGGTGCAGGATCGCGACGAACCCGGCCGTGGCTTTACCCACAAGCCGGGCGATGTGGTACGCATTTCCACCCCCTCGCTGGGTGAGCTGGCCAACACTGTTACCACGTCGAAGGCGGCCGAGCCCTGGGGCTTCGGCATTCGCGACCTGATGCGCAACCTTGCGCGCCGCGGCCTGATCGCCGCCTGAACCCTCTCTGCTGGAAACTCCCCATGTCGCCTGACGATTTCGCCTACCCAATCGCGCCGGAAGCCCGCGCCTCCTACCCGTCGCTCGCCGGCAAGCGCGTGCTCATCACCGGCGGCGGATCGGGGATCGGCGCGGGCGTGGTCGAGGGGTTCGTGCGGCAGGGCGCGCAGGTTACGTTCTTCGACATCGCCGAGGCGGATTCGCTGGCGCTGATCGAGGAACTGGCCGGCGCCGGCCCGGTGCCGACGTTCAAGCGGGTCGACCTGACCGACATCGCGGCGCTGAAGGCGGCGATCGCCGAGGCGATTGCGGACGGGGGCACGTTCGACGTGCTGGTCAACAACGCCGCCAGCGACGACCGCCATTCGATCGAGCAGGTCGATGAAGCCTATTGGGACAACCGGATGGGCGTGAACCTGCGCCACCTGTTCTTCGCGGCGCAGGCGGTCATTCCGGGGATGAAGGCGGCTGGCAAGGGCGTGATCGTCAACATGGGATCGATCAGCTGGCACCTCGCGCTGGAGGAACTGACGCTGTATCAGACCGCGAAGGCGGCGATCGAGGGGCTGACCCGCAGCTTCGCACGCGAACTGGGCGGGGACGGCATCCGGTCGGTCTGCGTCATTCCGGGCAATGTCCGCACCCCGCGCCAGCTGAAATGGTACACGCCGGAGGGCGAGGCGGAGATCGTGAAGGCGCAGTGCCTCAACGGGCGGCTGGTCGCGGGCGATATCGCGGCGATGATCCTGTTCCTTGCCTCCGACGATGCGCGGCTGGTAACCGGGCACAGCTTCTTCGTGGATGCAGGGTGGCGATAAGATGACGACAGTGCAGCGTTCGGAACCGGTCAGCGTCTGGGATTTGTCGGCGCCGTTGCTGGAAGGGCCGATCTGGGTCGATCGCGACCAGGCGCTATGGTTCGGCTGTATCAAGACGCCGCGCGTCCACCGCTATGATCCGGCGACCGGCGAACGGCGCAGCTGGGCCGCGCCGGGGCAGTGCGGGTTCGTGCTGCCCTCCGCCGACGGCAAGTTCATCGCCGGGTTGCAGACCGGGCTACATCGGTTCGATCCCGTAACCGGCGGGTTCGAGTTGCTGGTCGATCCCGAACCGAACCTGCCGGGCAACCGGCTGAACGACGCGACGGTCGATCCGTCGGGGCGGCTGTGGTTCGGGACGATGGACGATGGCGAACGCGCCACGACCGGTGTGATCTATCGCCTGGATGCCGATGGCCGCACGGTCGCTTCCGCGCCGGCGGTGCCGATCACCAACGGCCCGGCGGTCAGCCCGGACGGACGGACGCTGTACCATGTCGATACGCTGGGCGGGCATGTCTATGCCTGCGCCGTCGCGGCGGACGGGTTGCTGACCGACCGGCGGCTGTTCGTGTCGATCCCGAACGATGAAGGCTATCCCGACGGGCCGGCGGTCGATGCCGAGGGTTGCGTGTGGATCGGGCTGTATGCCGGCTGGGGCATCCGTCGCTATTCTCCGGCGGGCGAGTTGCTGGAGACGGTGCGGATGCCGGTCGATGCGATCACCAAGATCGCGTTCGGCGGGCCGGATCGGCGGACGGTGTTCGCCACGACCGCCAACAAGCATCACGACGCCGAACAGGCCGCCGCGCAACCGCTGGCAGGCAACCTGTTCCAGTTCGAGGTCGATGTGCCGGGGGTGGCGGGCACGGAGATTTCGGTCGGAATTTAGACCTTGATGACATGAAACCTGCCCGTTCGTGCTGAGTAGGGGCTGAGCGAAGTCGAAGACCCGTATCGAAGCACTTGGTCGGCAGTCCTTCGATACGCCCCTCGACAAGCTCAGTGGCTACTCAGGACAAACGTGTGAGCGTGAAGTCATCCTGCTAAAGGTTTGGCGACAAGGTTCGCCATATCGTCACCCCGGACTTGACCCGGGATCCCGCTTTTGGCCGGCGTTGGAAGAAGAAGCGGGACCCCGGGTCAAGCCCGGGGTGACGTGGTGGGCAGGCTGAACCCCTTCAACTCGACTTGCGCACCACCAGTTCGGGCGGGAGCAGGGCGGGGGCCGTGTCCCGCCGGTTGATGCGGCGGATCAGCATGTCGACCAGCAATTCCCCGGCGCGTGCATAATCCTGTCGGATCGTGGTCAGCGGCGGCTGGGCGAGCGACGCGGCGGGGATATCGTCGAACCCGACGACCGCGACATCGCCCGGTACACGCAACCCCGCTTCGCTGAGCGCCCGCATCGCGCCCAGAGCAATCATGTCCGACGCGGCGAAGATCGCGTCGAACGCGATCCCCCGTGCGAGTAGACGGCTGGCGGCATCATATCCCGACGCCTCGCTCGATAGTGCATCGACCTGCAACCCCGGATCGACCGGCAGCCCCGCTGCCTGCAGCGTTGCGGCGAGGCCGCGATAGCGGTCGCGGGATTCGGGGTAATGGCTGGAGGCGTCGCCGAGAAAGGCGATGCTGCGGCGTCCGCGATCGATCAGATGCTGTCCGGCATCGCGCCCACCGCCGAAATTGTCGCAGCCGATGACAGTGCCGGGATGCGCCGGATCGGCCGATCCCCAGCGGACGAAATGGGTCCCCTGCGCCACCAGCTGGTCGAGCCGCCGCGAATAATCGTCGAAATCGCCATAGCCGAGCAGGATAAGACCATCCGCCTTGCGACTATCCTCGTAATCGACATGCCAGTCGGCGGACAGCTGCTGGAACGAGGTGAGCAGGTCATAGCCGCGCGCGCCGCAGGTATGCAGGATCGACCCCAGCATCGACAGGAAGAACGGGTTGATCCGCGACCCGTCGGGCGCCGGGTCCTCGAAGAACAGCAACGCCAGCGTCGACGTGCTGCCGCGCCGCAGGGCGGATGCGTTCTTGTCGACCTTGTAATTCAGCTGGCGGGCGATCGCCTCGATCCGCAGGCGGGTGGCGGCGCTGACCGTCCGGTCGCCGCGCAGCGCCCGGCTGACGGTCGGTTGCGACACGCCCGCCAATGCGGCGATGTCGAACGAGGTCGGCTTGTCGCCCGCCGCCATGCCGTATTGTCCTCTTCGATCCAGATTTCGGGCAGTTGTAGCGGCGACGCATCGGTACCGGCAAGTGTCGACTGAATACGTATGCTGTCCGCTTCTCAAGAACCCGCAATGGTTTCAATAGGACGGTACGGACGAACCGGGCGAAAGAGCCGGGGAATCAACCATCGTTGGGGAGGATTGGATCATGCGGTATTCATCGCAAGCGTCGACGTGCGCCAAATTGGCGCGGGGGTCGAGCATCACGGCATTGATGGTCGCAGGGCTGCTGGCAGGGGCCGGCACCGCATTCGCGCAGACCGCACCGGCGCAGACGGACGCAACCGATCCGACCGCGACCCCGGCGGCCGAAGAAGACGTCGATATCGTCGTCACCGGCTTCCGAGCCAGCCTGGAAAATGCCGTCGCCGAAAAGAAGAATCGCGATCAGGTCGTCGAATCGATTTCGGCCGAGGATATCGGCAAGCTGCCCGACGCATCGATCGCGGAATCGATCGCCCGCCTGCCGGGCCTGACGTCGCAGCGCGTTTCGGGCCGGTCGAACTCGATCTCGATCCGCGGTTTCGCGCCCGATTTCTCGACCACGCTGCTGAACGGTCGCGAGCAGACGTCGACCGGCGACAACCGCGCCGTCGAATATGACCAGTATCCCGCCGAAATCATGAGCCAGGTGCTGGTCTACAAGACCGGTCAGGCGAACCTGGTCGGACAGGGCCTGTCGGGCACCGTCGACCTGCGCACCGTCCGCCCGCTGGAATATGGCCGCCAGGCGATCTCGATCGGCGCGCGCGGCACCTATGCCGATCTGGGCAAGCTGAACGCCGGGTCGCGCGACAAGGGCTACCGCGTCAGCGGCACGTACATCGACCAGTTTGCCGACGACAAGATCGGCATCGCGCTGTCGGGCAACTATCTGGACGAACCGTACCAGATCCAGGAATTCAACGCCTGGGGCTATGCCGGTTTCAACGGGCAGGGCGTGATCGGCGGATCGAAGTCGTACGTTACCTCGACCCGTTTGAAGCGCCTCGGCCTGTCGGGCACGTTGCAGTATCGGCCGGTGCCGAACCTGACCGTGACGGTCGACGGCTTCTATTCGGACTTCAACGACGACCAGATCAAGCGCGGCATCGAGCTGCCGCTGGGCTATGGTCAGGATTTCAACAATCCGAACAATGCCAATGGCGTGAAGCTGACCGGCACCACCGCCAATAGCGACGGGTTCGTCACGTCGGGCACCTTCGGCAATGTCGAGGGCGTGGTCCGCAACGACACGTTCGAGCGCAAGGCGAAGCTGTATTCGTTCGGCTACAACATGGCATGGCGCGGCGACGACGGCTGGAACGCTACGCTCGACGCCAGCTATTCGAAGACCGATCGTGAAGAGATCATCCTCGAAAGCTATGCCGGCACCGGATACGGCCAGAATGTCGGCGCGAAGGACACGATCTCCTTCACCAGCGGCAAGACCGGCACCGTGTTCAAGCCGACGCTGAACTATTCCGATCCGAACCTGATCCTGCTGACCGATCCGCTCGGCTGGGGCGGGACCAACCTGCAGGCCGGCTATTTCAACGACCGCATCGTCAAGGACCGGATCGCCCAGTATCGCTTCGAGGTCGAGAAGGAGCTGGACAGCTTCTTCAGCGCGGTGAAGGTCGGGCTGAACTATACCGATCGCGACAAGTCGCTGACTCCCGACGAAGCGCTACTGGCGCTGAGCGGTGGCCTGCGCCAGCTGCGCATTCCGGATCAGTATGTGAAGGAGCCGACGAGCCTCAGCTACCTGGGTCTCGGGCCGATGCTCAGCTACGATCCGCGCGACCTTCTGGCGGGCGGGGTCTATCAGCTGAACCCGAACACCAGCCCCGACGTTCCGGCAAAGGCGTTCCGGATCGAAGAAGACCTGATGACGATGTACGCCCAGGCGGACATCAACCAGGACATCGGCGGTTCGGTGCTCACCGGCAACATCGGTGTGCAGGCAGTCGCGACCGAGCAGAAGTCGTCGGGTCTGATCGCCGCCAACGGGGCGCTGTCGCCGGTAACCCGCGGCGCGGATTATTGGGACCTCATGCCCAGCCTTAACCTGTCGCTGCGCATGCCCGGCGACTGGGTGATCCGTGCCGGTGCGGCGCGGCAGGTGCAGCGTCCGCGTCTGGACGACATGCGCGTCGCGCTGGGCTATGGCTATAATCCGAACGAACGGATTATTACGGGCGGCGGCGGCAATCCCTCGCTGCGTCCGATCCGATCGAATTCGTTCGACCTGACGCTGGAGAAGTATTTCGGGCGGTCGGGCTACATCGCGGCGCAGGGCTTCTACAAGGACCTGAAGTCCTACGTATATAACCAGACGCTGCCATTCGATTATTTCGCGTTCCCGACGCCGACCGGCACCCCCGCTGGAACGCCGACGCTGGGCCGCGTCGACCGGCCGATCAACGGCGAGGGTGGCAGCATCTATGGCGTCGAACTGGCTGCGACCCTGCCGCTCAGCACGTTCGCGTCGTTCCTCGACGGCTTCGGCGTGACCGGTGGCGGTTCGTGGACCAAGACGCAGATCAAGCCCGATCCCAACTCGCCGCCGGAAAACATCCCTGGCTATTCGAAGTGGGTCATCAACGGCACGGCGTATTTCGAGAAGTGGGGCTTCAGCACCCGCGGATCGGCGCGCTACCGCTCGACCTTCGTCGGCGAACTGTCGGGCTTTGGTGGCAATCGCCAGCGCCGCCGCGCGCTGGACGAGACGATCATCGATGCGCAGGTCGGCTATGAGTTCCAGAAGGGCACCGTCCTCGAAGGACTGTCGATCTTCGTACAGGGGCAGAACCTGACCGACGAGCGCTTCTCGACCGTCGATCCGGGATATGACCTCGCCGTGATCGACTATCAGAGCTATGGCCGGCGCTTCCTGGCCGGGGCATCGTTCCGGTTCTGATGCACTGCATCCGCCCGCCCTCGCACGGGGCGGGCGGGCCGAACGGATGGAGGCGGGGATGGCGATCGATCAGGAACCGGTACGGCGCGTCGCCATTATCGGGGGCGGATCGGCCGGATGGATGACGGCGGCGGCGCTGGCCCGCTTCCTGCCCGCCGGTACCGCCGTCACGCTGGTCGAATCCGATGCGATCGGAACGGTCGGCGTGGGCGAGGCGACCATCCCGCAGCTGCGCCTGTTCAACCATAATCTCGGCATCGACGAGGATGATTTCGTCGCCCGCACCGGTGGCAGTTTCAAGCTGGGCATAGAATTTGCCGGCTGGAACGGCGCCGACAGCCGCTACCTCCATGCATTCGGCACGATCGGCCGCGCGGTCGGGCTGGTCCCGTTCCAGCATTACTGGCTGGCGGCGGGCGGCGGGGATCGGCCGCAGTCGCTCTGGTCGCACAGCGCCTGTGCGGTCGCGGCAGCACAGAACCGCTTCGACCGCGATCCCGGCAGTCCGCAGGCGCCGTCGGGTGTGTCCTGGGCCTATCATTTCGACGCCGCGCGTTACGCCGCCTATCTGCGCGAGCTGGCCGAGGCGGGGGGCGTCGTTCGGGTCAAGGGGCGCGTGGTCGACGTCGCGCAGGACGGTGAGAGCGGGCTGATCGCCGGCGTCACGCTGGACGATGGTCGCCTGGTCGAGGCCGACTTTTTCATCGACTGTTCGGGGTTCGCCGCGCTGCTGATCGGGCGGATGGCGGGGGATCGCTGGGACGATTGGTCGGCGCTGTTGCCGTGCGACCGGGCGCTGGCGGTACCCTGCGCGTCGGTAGCACCGATCACGCCCTATACCCGCGCCACTGCCCGGGCGGCAGGCTGGCAATGGCGCATCCCGTTGCAGGAGCGAACCGGCAATGGCCTCGTCTATTCCAGCGCGCATTTGTCCGATGACGAGGCTGCGGCGACCTTGCTGGGCAATCTCGGCGGGGCGGCGCTGGGCGACCCGCGCCCGCTGCGCTTTACCACCGGTCGGCGGCAGGCGCCGTGGATCGGCAACTGCGTCGCGCTGGGGCTGGCCGCCGGGTTCATGGAACCGCTCGAGTCCACCTCGATCCATCTGGTGCAGTCGGGCATTGCGCGGCTGTTGGCGCTGTGGCCGGCCGCTACCCCACGCGCGGCCGATATTGCCGAGTTCAACCGCCAGTCGGCGCGCGAATGGCTGAGCATCCGCGACTTCCTGATCGCGCATTACGCGCTGAACGGGCGGGACGAGCCGTTCTGGCGAGAGCGCCGCGCGACGCCGTTGCCCGACAGCCTGGCCGGACGCATCGCCCTGTTCGAGCAATCCGGCCGGATCGTGCGTGACGAGCATGAGCTGTTTGCCGAAGTGGCGTGGTTGCAGCTGCTGATCGGGCAGGGGGTGGTGGCCAGGGGCTATCACCCGCTCGCCGCCGCGCTGCCGGCCGAACGGCGCGACCAGTTTCTCGACATCTCGGCGCAACATGTCGCCGCCACGGTCGCGCGGATGCCGACCCATGACCAGTTCCTGCGCGCCCACTGCCCGGCGCCCGATGCAAAGGTTGCCGCGTGATCCGATCCCTGCTCCTCGCCCTGACCCTTGGGGCCAGCGCACTGCCCGTTGCCGCCGCCGCGCAGGATTTCCGCGCGCGCGCGCCGGAGGACGAGGTGATCTATTTCGTCCTGCCCGACCGGTTCGACAATGGCGACACGGCGAACGACCGGGGCGGCATGACCGGCGACCGGCTGGTCACCGGTTTCGATCCGACGTCGAAGGGTTTCTACCATGGCGGCGACCTGAAAGGGCTGATTGCGCGACTGCCCTATATCCAGTCGCTGGGTGCGACTGCGATCTGGGTCGGGCCGATCTTCAAGAACAAGGCGGTGCAGGGCGGGCCGGGCAACGAATCCGCCGGCTATCACGGCTATTGGATCACCGATTTTACCCAGGTCGATCCGCATCTGGGCACCAATGCCGAGTTCAAGGCGCTGGTCGATGCGGCGCATGCGCGGGGCATGAAGGTCTATATGGACATCATCGCCAACCACACCGCCGACGTGATCCAGTATCGCGAATGCGTGGGGCAGACCGCGTGCGTCTATCGCAGCCGCGCCGATTATCCCTATGCCGCCAAGGGAAAAAACCGGGGCTTTGCCGGCGACGGCGTGCAGACGGCGGAGAATTTCGCGAAGCTGACCGATCCGTCCTTCGCCTATACCCCGTTCGTACCCGCAGCGGAGCGGTCGGTGAAGGTGCCGGCATGGCTCAACGACCCGATCTACTACCATAATCGCGGGAACACGACCTTCAGCAACGAAAGCTCGCAGATGGGCGATTTCGTTGGGCTGGACGATCTGATGACCGAAAACCCGCGCGTCGTGGCGGGGATGATCGATATCTTCGGCAGCTGGATCGACCGGTTCGGCATCGACGGCTATCGCATCGATACCGCGCGCCATGTGAACCCCGAATTCTGGGCAGCGTTCGTGCCCGCCATGCAGGCGCGGGCCAAGGCGCGGGGCATTCCCAACTTTCACGTCTTTGGCGAAGTCGCGCTGTCGTCGCTCGATGCGGGGGGCCTTGCCGCCTGGACCAAAACGGGCAAATTCCCGGCCGTCCTCGATTTCTCGTTCCGCGAAGCCGTGCTGCAAAGCGTGGCGGGCATCAAGGGCACCGATGTGTTCGAAACGGTGTTCGACGGCGACGTCCTCTATGCCAATGGCGAGGCGACGGCGCGGCAGTTGCCAACCTTTACCGGCAACCACGACAATGGCCGTTTCGCCTTCTATCTGCGACAGGCGCGGCCGCAGGCGAGCGATGCCGAAATCCTGAAGCGCGTGATGCTGTCGAACGCGATGCTGCTGAGCCTGCGCGGCGTGCCGACCATCTATTCCGGCGACGAACAGGGCTTTGCCGGCGACGGCAACGATCAGGACGCGCGCGAGGACATGTTCGCCTCGCAAGTCGCATCGTACAACGACAACAAGCTGGTCGGTACCAAGGCGACCACCGCGACCGCGAACTTCACGCCGAGCCATCCGCTGTATCGGCAGATCGCCGAACTGGCGAAGATCAGGACGGCGACCCCGGCACTGACGCGCGGTCGCCAACTGCTGCGCGCGCGGGAGGAAAAGCCCGGACTGCTCGCCATCTCGCGCTTCGATCCGACCAGCAATGCCGAAGTCCTGTTGCTGTTCAACACCGCCGATGCGCCGATCACCCGCAACGTGCAGGTCGACACCGCCTCTACCCGGTTTAGGGCGCTGGCCGGCCGCTGCGGCACCGTGACCGCGCCGGGCGCGATCCGCGTCGACCTTCCTGCCCTTGGCTATGCGGTATGTGCCGCGGAGACCCGATAATGACCGAAGCTGCCGTCCGGGCGATCGCCCCCGAACCCGCCGCCGCCCGCCCGTGGTGGCATGGTGCGACCATTTACCAGATCTATCCGCGCAGCTTCGCCGACAGCAACGGCGATGGGATCGGCGACCTGCCCGGCATCACCGCGCATCTCGACTATGTCGCGGCGCTGGGTGTCGACGCGATCTGGCTGTCGCCGTTCTTCACGTCGCCGATGAAGGATTTCGGCTATGACGTTGCGGATTATTGCGATGTCGACCCGATCTTTGGCACGCTGGCCGATTTCGACGCGCTGATCGCCAAGGCGCATACGCTGGGCCTGCGCATCATCATCGATCAGGTCTGGTCGCATACCAGCGACGAACACCCCTGGTTCGTCGAGAGCCGGTCGAGCCGGACCAACCCCAAGGCCGACTGGTATGTCTGGGCCGATGCCAAGGAAGACGGCTCGCCACCCAGCAACTGGCAGTCGGTGTTCGGTGGCCCGGCATGGACGTGGGACGCGCGGCGCGGGCAATATTATCTGCACAATTTCCTGAAGGAACAGCCGCAGCTCCACGGCCACAATCCGGAGTTGCAGCAGGCGTTGCTCGACACCGCGCGCTTCTGGCTCGACCGGGGTGTCGACGGGTTCCGGCTGGATGCGATCAACTTCGCGATGCACGACCCCGACCTGCGCGACAATCCGCCGATGCCGAGCAACGGCAAGACCCGGACCCGCCCGTTCGATTTCCAGCGCAAGCTGTATAATCAGGGACATCCGGACATTCCGGCGTTCCTCGAACGGGTCCGCGCGCTGCTCGACAGCTATGGCGACCGCTTCACCGTCGCCGAAATCGGCGGCGACGATGCGACGCGTGAGATGAAGCTGTTCTGCGCGGGCGACCATCGGCTCAACACCGCCTATGGCTTCGACTTCCTCTATGCGCCCGAACTCAGCCCCCGCATCCTGCGCGACGCGCTCGACAATTGGGGCGAGGATGCGCCGTGGCCGAGCTGGGCGTTCGAAAACCATGACGCGCCGCGTGCCGTCTCGCGCTGGCTGACCGATCCGGCGAATGCCGGTGCGTTCGGGCGGATCAAGATGCTGCTGCTCGCCTGCCTGCGCGGCAATATCTTCCTGTATAATGGCGAGGAGCTGGGGCTGCCGCAGGTCGAGATCGCGTTCGAGGACCTGCAGGACCCCGAAGCCATCGCCAACTGGCCGCTCACCCTGTCGCGTGACGGTGCGCGCACGCCGATGCCGTGGGCGGCCGATGCCGACAATCTCGGCTTCGGCGCGGGCAAGCCGTGGCTGCCGACCGGCCCGGCGCACCGTGCGCTGGCGGTCGACCGGCAGGCGAACGACCCGCAGTCGCTGCTGGCCTTTACCCGGCGGGTGCTGGGGCTGCGCAACGCCCATCCGGCGCTGCGATCGGGCAGCATGACGATCGTCGAGGCATCGGACGCGATTTTCGCGTTCGAGCGTGAATTGGACGGGCAGCGGCTGCTGTGCGTGTTCAACCTGTCCGACGCACCTGCGACCTTTGCCGGCGGCGAAGCCACGCGCGCGATCGAAACCATCGGCGACGTCGACGGGGACCGCTTCGGCCCGTTCGCGGCGCGCGTCGCTGTGCGCGACTGATACCAGATATAAGGGAGAAGGCGATGAGGATGATGAAACTGGCGCTGGCACTGGCCGGCGTGACTGCGATGGCCTCGCCCGCCTTTGCCGAAGTCGTCGCGCGAGCGGCCTCGCCCGATGGCAAGCTGACCGTGGCGGTCAGCCTTGATGGCGAAGGGCGGCCGAGCTATTCGATCGCCAAGGACGGTCGCGCCGTGCTGAACGACAGCAAGCTCGGCTTCCTGTTCACCGACGCGCCGAAGATCGAGCGCGGGCTGACGCTTGCGGGCACGAAGCGCGACCGCGCCGATACGAGCTGGACCCAACCGTTCGGTGAATGGAAGACGATCCGCGATAACCACACCGAACTGACGGTTACGTTCCGCGAGGCCAAGAACCTGAAGCGCGAAATGGCGGTCACGTTCCGCCTGTTCGACGATGGCGTCGGGTTTCGCTACACCCTGCCCAAGCAGGCCAATCTGACGACGGTGAATATTGCCGATGAGCTGACCCAGTTCGCCTTTGCCGAACCGGGCACCGCATGGTGGAAGCCGGCGTTCGAATGGAACCGCGAGGAGTATCTCTACAACAAGACGCCGCTGGATGCAGTCGGCACCGCGCAGACGGTGATGACGGTGAAGCTTGCCAGCGGTCGCAACGTCGCGATCCATGAAGCGGCGCTGAGCGATTATTCGGCGATGAACCTGGCGCGGGCAGAGGGCACCACGTTCCGTGCGGTGCTGACGCCGGGATCGACTGGTCCCAAGGTGTCGCGCGCCGCCGGCTTCTCGACCCCGTGGCGGACCATCGCCATCGCCGACGATGCACCGGGCCTCTACAACGCCAGCCGCATCGGGCTGAACCTGAACGAGCCGAACAAGTTGGGCGATACGTCGAGCTGGATCCAGCCGGGCAAGTTCGTCGGCGTGTGGTGGAACATGATCAAGGGCGAATGGAGCTGGGCGCGGGGGCCCAAGCACGGCGCCACCACCGCCAATGTCCGCCGCTATATCGACTTTGCCGCCGCCAATGGCATTCAGGGCGTGCTGGTCGAGGGGTGGAATGTCGGCTGGGACGGCGACTGGTTCGGCAACGGCAACGACATGAACTTCAGCCAGCCGACCGAGGATTTCGACGCGGCGGGTCTTGCGGCCTACGCCAAGTCGAAGGGCGTTCGCTTGATCGGGCACCACGAGACCGGCGGGTCGGTCAGCAATTATGACCGGCAGCTCGACACCGCGTTCAAATGGGCGGCGGACCATGGCGAGCGGGTCGTGAAGACCGGCTATGTCACCGATGCCGGCCAGATCGAACGCGTCGATGCCGACGGGTCGAAGCATCGCGAATGGCATGAGGGGCAGTGGATGGTGAACCACCATCAGCGCGTCCTGAACGCCGCGGCCCGGTACAAGGTGTCGATCGACAGCCATGAACCGGTCAAGGACACCGGCCTGCGCCGCACCTATCCCAACTGGCTGGCCCGCGAAGGCGGGCGCGGCATGGAGTATAATGCGTGGGGCGGCGGCAACAACAATCCGCCCGAGCATGAATCGAACATGGTCTTTACCCAGTTCCTGGGCGGGCCGATGGACTTCACGCCGGGTGTGCTGAGCCTGACCGGCAGCCCCGGCGTGTTCCTGCAATCGACCATCGCCAAGCAGCTCGCGCTGTACGTCGCGCTTTATTCGCCGGTCGTCATGGCCGCCGATACGCCGGAAAACTACGCGCGCTATCCCGCCGCCTTCAAGTTCATCCGCGACGTGCCGACCGACTGGTCCGACACCCGCGTGCTGAACGGCGAGGTCGGCGACTATGCAACGATCGCGCGCAAGGCGGCGGGCAGCAACGACTGGTTCCTGGGCGCGATCGGGGACGAGGAAGCGCGCAGCAGCACGGTGAAGCTCGACTTCCTCGATGCGGGCAAGACCTATACCGCCGAAATCTATCGCGACGGTCCGGGTGCTGACTATCGCACCGATGCGCGCCATTCGATCACCATCGAACAGCGGCAGGTGAAGAAGGGCGACACGCTGACGATCGCACTGGCACCCGGCGGTGGCGAGGCGATCCGTTTCGTGGCACCGAAGAAGCGATAAACGATCCTCCCCGGCACGGGGAGGGGGACCGCCGCGGAACGCGGTGGTGGAGGGGGGGGCCCCGCAACGCTACGGTGGCGGGTGGGGCGATCCCCCTCCACCGTCCTGCGGACGGTCCCCCTCCCCGCGAACGGGGAGGATTTATGACGACCAACACCCGCCCGACGCTCGGCTTTGCCCAGCTCTGGAATATCTCGTTCGGATTCTTCGGCATCCAGATCGGCTTTGCGCTGCAGAATGCGAATGCCAGCCGCATTTTCCAGTCGCTGGGCACGCCGATCGATCAGCTGGGGCTGATGTGGATCGCCGCCCCGCTGACCGGGTTGCTGGTCCAGCCGCTGATCGGCCATTATTCCGACCGCACCTGGGGGCGGCTGGGGCGCAGGCGACCCTATTTCCTGGTCGGTGCGATCCTGTGCACCTGCGCGCTGTTCTTCATGCCCAATTCGCCGACCATCCTGGCGGCGGCGATCACGCTATGGATTCTCGATGCGTCGCTGAACGTGTCGATGGAGCCGTTCCGCGCGTTCGTCGGCGACATGCTGGCGCCGAAACAGCGACCGGCGGGCTATGCGTTCCAGACCTGGTTCATCGGTGCGGGGGCCGTCGTCGCAAGCATCGCGCCCTATGTGCTGGAGAATGTCTTCGGCGTCAGCAACATAGCACCAGCCGGGCAGGTGCCCGATGCAGTACGCTATGGCTTCTATTTCGGCGGGGCGATGCTGCTGGCGGCGGTGCTGTGGACGGTGCTGAGCGTGCGCGAATACAGCCCGGCAGAGCTGGCGGCGTTCGGCGAGGAAACCGAGGAGCCGGTCGATACCGCCCCGCCGGTCGTGCCGGCACGTGGCCCGATGTGGATCGTCGGTGGCGTGATCGTCGCCGCGCTGATCGCATGGGCGGAGGCGAGCGGCGCGCTGGAAAGCGGGCGCGAGGCGTATTTTGTCGCGGCCGGCATCGCGCTCTACGGCGTGGCGCAAATGGTGTCGGCGGCGCTGGTGCGGACCGGGCGCGGAGACAATGTGCTCAGCCACATCATCGGCGACCTCGCCACCATGCCCGACACGATGCGGCGGCTGGCGCTGGTGCAGTTCTTCACCTGGGGCGCGCTGATCATCATGTGGGTCTATACGACGCCGGTCATCGCGCAGCAGGTGTGGGGCACGGTCGATCCGGCATCGGACGGCTATAACCAGGCGGGCAGCTGGGTCGGCGTCTTGTTCGCGATCTATTCGGGCGTGGCGGCTGTCGCGGCGTTCGCGCTGCCGCTGCTCGCACGCAGCATCGGGGCGGCGCGGACGCATATGCTGTGCCTGATTATCGGGGCGGCGGCCTATATCGGCATCTACCTGACGCATGACCGGCTGGGCATGATCGTGCCGATGATCGGCATCGGCATCGTGTGGGCATCGGTGCTGACCATGCCCTATGTCCTGCTCGCCAACGCCCTGCCGCAGCGCAAGCTGGGCGTGTATATGGGCATCTTCAACTTCTTCATCGTCCTGCCGCAGCTTATCGTCGCGACCGTCATGGGCGGCGTCATCAAGACGTGGTTCCCGGCCCAGCCGGCCACGACGATGCTGGTCGCGGCGACCGTGATGGCGCTGGCGGCGGTGGCGATGCTGCGGGTGCGCGAACCTATCGCAGCGTGACGCTCCGGGCGGGGCGATCCACCCGGATCGTCGCGCCCGGCAGGTGCAGTTCGAAACCGGGGCAGTCGGGCGCTTCCCACGCTTCCGCCGTCATCGGTGCGCCATCGAGTGCCAGCCACGTCGCCTGCTGCGGCACATCGGTGTCGAACACGGCGGGACGATCGCGCCGCCACGCAGCCAGCGTCGCGACATGCTCCTCCAGCGCCACGTCGCGCGCGCGCCAGTCGACCCAGCCGATCGCATTGTCCTGCGCATAGGCGTTGTTGTTGCCCCGCTGCGATCGGCCGAATTCGTCGCCGGCGGTCAGCTGGATATAGCCGCGCGTCGCGAACAAGGTGGCGAGCAGTGCGCGCAGATCGGCGGTGCGCGCGGCGATGACGGCAGGGTCGTCGCTTGGCCCCTCGATCCCATGGTTCCACGACAGGTTGTCGCCATGCCCGTCGCGATTATCCTCGCCATTGGCATGGTTATGGCGATCGACGTGCGACACGAGATCGGCGAGGGTGAAGCCGTCATGCGCCGCAAGGAAATGGACGCTGCGGGTGACGGGGCCGAAGATATCGGCCGATCCCATCAGCCGCGTCGCCAACTGCCCGACGCTGCCATCACCGCGCCAGAAGCGGCGTACATCGTCGCGGTAGCGGTCGTTCCATTCCAGCCAGTCGGGTGGGAAATTGCCCAGCTGATAGCCGCCGGGTCCGATGTCCCACGGCTCGGCGATCATCACCTTGTGTTGCAGCAGCGGGTCGGCGGCGATCGCGGCAAAGATCGGGGCTTGTGGATCGAAACCGGGCGAACGCGCGATGACCGGGGCGAGGTCGAAGCGGAAGCCATCGACGCCCAGCGCCGCGAAATGGCGCAGCGAGGCGAGGATAAGATCGCGCACCCCGGCATCGCCCGCGTCCAGCGTATTGCCGGTGCCGGTATCGTTGATGAGGCTGCCGTCTGGAGCATGCGCATAGCTGCGATCGTCCAGCCCGCGCAGCGACAGGATCGGCCCGTCGCGGTCGCTTTCCCCGCTATGGTTGAACACCAGGTCGAGGACGACGCCGATCCCGGCGGCGTGGAGCGCGGCGATCGTGTCGCGCAGTTCGGTGACGCCACCGGGGGCGAGACCGGGATCGATCGCCATCGGCACGACGGGGTTGTAGCCCCAGGCATTGCGCAAGCCCAACGGGGGCAAATGGCGTTCGTCGATCCAGGCGACAATCGGCATCAGCTCGACGGTGCCGACGCCGATCTTTTGCAGATGGGCGATAATCGCGGGATGGGCGAGGGCGGCGATCGTTCCGCGCTGTTCCTCGGGCACGTCGGGATGCTGCATCGTGAAGGCGCGGACGTTCAGTTCATAAATCGGCCGCGCCGGATCGATCAGCGGCCGTTCGACCGGGGCAGCCGCGGACAGCGCCGGAACGATCGCACGGGGCACGATGCCGGCGGTGTCCTCGCCATACGCCGACAGGATCGGGTCGTAGGCGAAGCGGCGGTCGAGTTCGACGGCATAGGGATCGACCAGCAGCTTGGCCGGATCGAACCAGCGGCCCCGATCGGGTGCCCATTCGCCCTCGGCGCGATAGCCATAGCACTGGCCGGGACCTACGCCGGCAACCTCCGCCACGAACCAGTCGCCGTCGCGCGCCATCGCCACGCGGCGTTCGGCATCGCCATCGAACAGGCACAGCCAGACGCCCGCCGCTTCGCGCGCTCGAACGGCGAAGCGCGTGCCGCCGGGGATCGCACAGGCACCCGGCGTCATGCGGCCAACAGGCCCCGATAGAGCTCGGCATAGCGCGCGCCGCTGCGTGTCCAGGAAAAGTCCGCGCGCATTCCCTGCTTCTGCAGCGTCGTCCAGCAATCGGGCCGGGCATAGAGCGCCATCGTTCGCCGCAGCGCCTGTGCCAGCCCGTCCGGCGTGACCGCCCCGAACTGGACCCCGGTCGCGACGCCCGCCGCCACCGCCGCCTCGTTCGCGTCGATCACCGTGTCGGCCAGCCCGCCGGTGCGCGCAACGACCGGCACGCAGCCATAGGCGAGGCCGTAGAGCTGGGTCAGGCCGCAGGGTTCGAAGCGCGACGGGATCAGGATCGCATCGCCGCCACCCTGCAACAGATGCGAGACGCCTTCGTCATAGCCGATGCGAACGCCGATCCGTCCGGGATGGCGGGTGGCAGCAGCGACGAACGCCTGTTCCAGTGCGGCGTCGCCCGAGCCGAGCAGCGCGAGCCGGCCCCCCATCGCGACCAGCGCATCGAGTTCGCCGGCCAGCACGTCCATGCCCTTCTGCCACGTCAGCCGGCTGACCACGACGAAGATCGGGCCGTCGCCGGGTTCGAGGCCGAACGCGGCTTCGACCGCGCGCTTGTTGGTGCGGCGGCGGGGCAGGGTGCGCGCGGTATAGCGGGCGGGCAGGGCGGCGTCGGTTTCCGGCGACCACACCGCCGGGTCGATGCCGTTGACGATGCCCGACACCCGGTCGCGCCGCGCCTCGATCAATCCCTCCAGCCCCATGCCGAATTCGCCCCGCCGGATTTCCTCGGCATAGCTGGGCGATACGGTAGTGATGGCGTCGGCGGAGGCGAGGCCCGCTTTAAGCAGGCCGATCCCGCCATAATATTCGATTCCGTCGAGCGCGAAGGCGCTGTCGGGCAGCCCCAAGTCGGCGAAGACGGCGGCATCATAGCGCCCCTGAAACGCGATATTGTGGATCGTCAGGACGCTCGGCACGCGCGCGCCGTCATAGCGCAGATAGGCCGGCGCCATCGCCCCCTGCCAGTCATGGGCATGGACCAGGTCGAACTGCGGCGCGAGGTCCGCCGCCGCCCGGCCGAGCGCAGCGAAGCGGCGCCAGTTATCGTCCCAATCACGGCCCGTCGCATCGCCATAGGGACCACCGTCGCGCGCGAACAGCGCTGGCGCGTCGAGCACGAGCAGCGGATGGCCATCGATCTTTCCGCCCAGCAAACGGGCCGGGACCCCCAGCAGGTCTTCCCAGCGGCGCACCGCCTTGGCCCGGCCGAGCGACCTCACGACCGATGGGTAGCCCGGCAGCAGCGTGGTCGTCACGATCCCGTGCGGGGCGAGCGCGGCGGGCAAGGCCCCGACGACATCGGCAAGGCCGCCGGTCTTGACGAGCGGATAGGCTTCGGAAGCGACGGAAAGAACGCGCATCTAGATCCTCCCCGGTATGGGGAGGGGGGCCGTCCGCAGGACGGTGGAGGGGGATGTCCGCACACAAGGCGCGCTGTGGAGCAGGCCAGCCTCCTCCACCATGCTGCGCATGGTCCCCCTCCCCGTGCCGGGGAGGATATGCATCGGCTGCATCAAACCTCCAACCGGTCGATCATCGGTTGGGTGATCAGGCAGATGCCACGTTCCGTCCGGCGGAAGCGGTGGCCGTCGAGCAACGGGTTCTCGCCGATCACCAGCCCGTCGGGAATGGTGACGCCGGCATCGACCACGCAGCGGGTCAGCCGCGCATTCCGCCCGATCCGGGTCATCGGCAGGATCACCGATTCGTCGATGCTGCTGAAGCTGTGCGCGCGGACCCCGGTGCTGAGCAGGCTGCGATGCACGGTCGATCCGGACACGATGCAGTCGCCCGCGACCAGACTCGACACCGCGCTGCCGCGCCGTCCGTCGATATCATGGACGAACTTGGCCGGCGGGGTGATTTCCGAATAGGTCCACAGCGGCCAGCTGCGGTCGTACAGGTCGAGTTGCGGCACGACATCGGTCAGATCGATGTTCGCTTCCCAATAGGCATCGACCGTGCCGACGTCGCGCCAATAGGCACGCGGTTCTTCCGGGCTGCGAACGCAGGAGGAGGAGAAACGGTGTGCCTGCGCATGGCCATGTTCGACCAGCCAGGGGATCAGGTCCTTGCCGAAATCGCGGCTCGACCCTTCCGCATCCGCATCGCGGCGGAGCTGTTCGAACAGCAATTTGGTACGGAAGACGTAGATGCCGAGGCTGGCGAGGGCCATGTCGGGATTGCCGGGGATCGCCGGCGGGTCCTTCGGCTTTTCGACGAAATCGATGATCCGGTCGTTCGCATCGACATGCATGACGCCGAACCCAACCGCTTCGGCCCGCGGCACCTCCATGCAGGCGACGGTCACGTCGGCACCGGTGTCGACATGCTGCTGGAGCATGAGTTCATAGTCCATCTTGTAGATATGGTCCCCGGCAAGGATGACCATGTACTCCGGACCATAGCTCTGGATGATGTCGATGTTTTGGAACACCGCGTCGGCGGTGCCTTCATACCATTGGAACTCGCTGATCCGCTGGCTTGCCGGAAGGATATCGAAGCTTTCGTTGCGTTCGGGACGCAGGAAGTTCCAGCCGCGCTGGAGATGGCGGATCAGGCTGTGCGCCTTGTACTGCGTCGCCACGCCGATGCGGCGGATGCCCGAATTGATCGCATTCGACAGCGCGAAGTCGATGATCCGGCTCTTGCCCCCGAAATAGACCGCCGGCTTGGCACGGGTGTCGGTCATCTCGAACAGGCGGCTGCCCCGGCCGCCCGCCAATACATAGGCCATGGCGTCACGCGCCAATGGTTGTCCTCGCCTCTCCACGCAGTACTCTCCCCCAAAAAACTTACGCGTTATATTCGAACCACATCGTCGCCAGCGGCGGCAGGGTCAGCGTGACCGTGCCGTCGGCGGCGGTAACCGCGCCCAGATTGCCGATGCCGCCACCGCCATAGACGGCTGCGTCGCTGTTCAGCACTTCGCGCCACGTTCCGTTCGCCGACACCGGCACGCGGTAACCCTCGCGCACTACCGGCGTCAGGTTGCTGACGACCAGGACCGGCGGCTCGCCCGGCGCGCGGCGTTCCCACGCGAAGACCGAATTGGCCGCATCGTCGACCACCGCCCAGCAGAAGCCGTCGCCCTCGCAATCGCGCGCGTGCAATGCCGGTGTCTCACTATACAACCGGTTGAGATCGCGGATCAGCGTGGCGACGCCGCGATGTGCGGGCGCCTCCATCAACTCCCAATCGAGCGCGCGCTCTTCCGACCATTCGCGACGCTGGGCGAACTCCTGCCCCATGAACAGCAGCTTCTTGCCCGGATAGCCCCACATCAGCGCGTAATAGGCGCGCAGGTTGGCGAATTTCTGCCAATCGTCACCGGCCATCTTGGTCAGCAACGACCCCTTGCCATGCACCACCTCGTCATGGCTCAGCGGCAGGACGAAGTTCTCGCTGAAGGCATAGGTCAGGCCGAAGGTGATTTCGTCATGATGGTGCGCCCGGTGCACCGGCTCGCGCGCCATGTACGACAGCGTGTCGTGCATGAAACCCATGTTCCATTTGAACCCGAAGCCCAGCCCGCCTTCATGGGCCGGTTTCGACACGCCGGGCCACGACGTCGATTCCTCGGCAATGGTGAAGAAACCGGGATGTTCGCGGTACACGGCGCGGTTGGTGTCGCGGAGGAACTCGACCGCTTCCCAATTCTCGCGCCCACCATCGGCGTTCGGAATCCATTCGCCTGCCTTGCGCGAATAGTCGCGGTACAGCATCGATGCAACCGCATCGACCCGCAGGCCGTCGACATGATAGCGTTCGGCCCAGAACAGCGCGTTGTTCACCAGGAACTGCGACACCTCTCGGCGACCGAAGTTGTAGATCGCGGTGTTCCAGTCGGGGTGGAAGCCAAGCCGCGGATCTTCGTGTTCGTAGAGCGCGGTGCCGTCGAAACGCGCCAGGCCATGCGCGTCGGTCGGGAAATGCGCCGGCACCCAGTCGAGCAGTACGCCGACCCCGGCCTTGTGCGCGCCATCGACGAACCGCGCGAACCCGGCCGGATCGCCGAACCGGGCGGAGGGCGCGTACAGCCCGGTCGTCTGGTATCCCCAGGACGGGTCGTAGGGATGCTCGCTGACGGGTAAGAATTCGATATGGGTGAAGCCCAGATCGACGACATAGGGGATCAGCCGGTCGGCCAGCTGGTCCCACGGCAGGAACCAGCCATCGTCGCCACGCTGCCAACTGCCGGCATGGACTTCGTAGATCGAGATCGGCACGCGGCGTGCATCGATCGATGCCCAATGCTCGCGGTGCGCCGCGTCGCGCCAGTCATGGTCGAGCGGGGCGGCGGTGCGCGATGCGGTGGCCGGGCGCAGTTCGCTTTCGAACGCGAAGGGATCGGCCTTGTGCGGCAGGCGCTCGCCATCCGGGCCGATGATCGCGAATTTATACGCCTGACCCGGGCCGACATCGGGCAGGAAGATTTCCCACACCCCCGCATCGCCGCGCCGCCGCATCGGATGGCGCTTGGCATCCCACATATTCCAGTCGCCGACGACGCTGACGACCTGCGCATTGGGCGCCCACACCGCGAAGTGCATACCATCGGCGCCTTCGTGCCGGATCGGATGCGCGCCGAGCTTGTCGTGGAGGCGCAGGTGCGTGCCCTCCGCCAGCAGGAAATCGTCCGTCGGCCCCAGGACCGGGCCGAACGAATAAGGGTCCTTCACCCACCATTCGCCACCACCACCGCGCGCATAATACCAGAGTGGCTGGGGCGGGGCATCGATCACCCCCTCGACGATACCGTCGCCGACGGGCTTGAGTTCGCCCAGCACCTTGCCCGAAAGGTCGTGCGCCAGCACCTTTTGCGCACCGGGCAGCCACGCGCGCACGAACGTACCCGCCGGCCCGGCATGGGGACCGAGCAACGCGAACGGATCGGCATGACGCCCGCCGAGCAGCGCGGCGATGGCGTCGTCGCCGGGCGTCACATCACCTTCCAGATATCACGGGCATATTCGCCGATCGTGCGGTCGGACGAGAACCAGCCAACCCCACCGACATTGCGGATCGCGTTGGCGTTCCACCCGGCACGGTCGCTCCACCGCGTGTCGATCTGCCGCTGTGCCTGCGCATAGCTGTCGAAATCGGCGCAGCACAGGAACCAGTCGCTGTTTTCGAGGCCATCGATCAGCCCGGCATAGCGGCCCGGTTCGTCATGGCTGAACACGCCGCCCTTGATCGCCGACAACGCCTGTTGCAGCTCGGGCGAGGCGGCGATCGCGTCGCGCGGATTATAGCCGCTGGCACGCTTTTCGGCGACTTCATCGGCGGTCAGGCCAAAGATCACGATGTCGTCGGCACCGACATGATCGCGGATTTCGACGTTGGCACCGTCGAGCGTGCCGATGGTCAGCGCGCCGTTCAGCGCCAGCTTCATATTGCCGGTGCCCGACGCTTCCATCCCCGCCGTGCTGATCTGTTCGGACAGGTCGGCGGCCGGCATGATGAGTTCGGCGAGCGAGACGTTGTAGTTGGGCACGAATGCGACGCGCAGCAGCCCGCGTACCGCCGGGTCGGCATTGACCCGCCGCGCCACATCGTTCGCCAGTTTGATGATGAGCTTGGCGTTGTGATAGCTCGACGCGGCCTTGCCCGCGAACAGCTTCACGCGCGGGGTCCAGTCCTTGTCCGGGTGGCTGCGGATCTGATCGTACAGCGCCACCGTCTCGAGAATATTGAGCAGCTGGCGCTTATATTCGTGGATGCGCTTTACCTGCACGTCGAACATCGCGTCGGGGTCGAGCCGGACGCCCATCACCTCACGCAGATGCTGCGACAGGCGGACCTTGTTCGCGCGCTTCACCGCCTCGAACTTCTCGCGGAACGCGGCGTCGGTGGCGAAGGGCTTCAGCTCGGCGAGCTTCGTCGCATCGTCGAGGAAGCCGTCGCCGATCGCCTCGCGGATCAACGATGTCAGCCCCGGATTGCTTTCGAACAGCCAGCGGCGCGGCGTAATGCCGTTGGTCTTGTTGTTGATCCGGTCGGGATAGAGGCGGTGGAGGTCGGCGAACACCGTCTGCTTCATCAGGTCGGTGTGGAGCGCAGCCACGCCATTGACGCTATGGCTGCCGGTGAATGCCAGGTTCGCCATCCGCACCCGCCGCTCGCCGCCTTCGTCGATCAGGCTGATCGCGGCGATCGCGCCGTCGTCCTGACCCTGTGCCCGTGCCTCGCGCAGCACCTTCGCATTGATCGCATAGACGATCTGCATGTGGCGCGGCAGCAGCCGTTCGAACAGCGGCAGCGGCCAGCTTTCCAGCGCTTCGGGCAGCAGCGTGTGGTTGGTATAGCCGAACGTCGCCTTCGTAATCTCCCACGCGCCGTCGAAATCGAGCGCGTGGTCGTCGATCAGGATACGCATCAACTCGGCGACCGACACCGCCGGGTGGGTGTCGTTCAGCTGGATCGCGGCCTTGTCCGACAGGGTGCGGATGTCGCCGAAATACTGGACGTGGCGGCGAACGATGTCCTGGATCGAGGCGGAGGAGAAGAAATATTCCTGCCGCAGCCGCAGCTCTTGTCCCGCCGGGGTCGAATCGGCCGGATAGAGGACGCGGACCAGCGTGTCGGCGCGGACAGATGCGGCCAGCGCTCCTTCGTGGTCGCCCGCATTGAACCGGTCGAGCCGGATCGGATCGCGCGCCCGCGCGGTCCACAGGCGCAGCGTGTTCACTCGCGCCCCGCGCCACCCGATCACCGGCGTATCGACCGCGACCGCCTCGACGCTTTCGCCCGGCATCCAATGGATGTCGCCATTCTCGTCGCCGACGACTTCACCGCCAAAGCCGATGCGATAGGCACTCTCGCGGCGTTCGAACTCCCACGGATTGCCATGGCGCAGCCAGGTTTCGGGCAGTTCGACCTGCCAGCCATTGTCGATCCGCTGGCGGAACATGCCGTTCACATAGCGGATGCCATAGCCATAGGCGGGCAGGTCGAGGCTCGCGAGGCTTTCCATGAAACACGCCGCCAACCGGCCGAGACCACCGTTGCCGAGCGCCGCGTCGGGTTCCTCGCCCTCCAGGTCGGCGAGGTTGACGCCGAGCGAGGTCAGCGCCTCGCGCACCTCGTCGGTGCGCGACAGGTTCGCCATCGCATCGCGCAGCAGCCGCCCGATCAGGAATTCGAGGCTTAGATAATAGACCCGCTTGGCACCGGCGGCATGGGCCTGCTTGCTCGACGCCATCCAGCGTTCGATGATGTCGTTGCGCACGGTCAGGATGGTCGCGGCCAGCCAGTCATGCGGCAGCGCGGCCTGCGCATCCTTGCCGATCCGGTGGACCAGCGTTTCGAGGATGGCATCGGCAAGGGGCGGCGTGGTCGGAGCAACGGCGGCAAGGGCAGGCTGGGTCACGCGGATTCCTCGAAACGGGATACGAACGACAGTATCGAATGTCGAACGCTTGTCACGCGCAATACGTATGCGCGAACCGGGTCGTTCCGGTGACAGTCAAATCCTTACAAACCGTGTCGTCTGGCCCATTCGAGGAACAGGGCGGTCCATGGCGCGGCGCGGCCGTCGCGCAACACGCCGAAGCCGTGCCCGCCCAGCTCGGGCAGATACGCCTCCGCCGCGACCTTCGACCGGCGCAGCGCGGCGAGCAGCGCGAGCGTGTTGTCGACCGCGACGATCCCGTCGTTGATCGCATGGGTCAGGAAAGTGGGCGGACTGGCGGCGGTGATCCGCGCGTCGGTGCGGTAATAGGCGGCCTGTTCCGGCGGGGCGTTCGGGCCGAGCAACTGGTCCTGTGATGCCCGATGGGTCCCGGCGGCCCCCATCAACGCAACCGGATACAGCAGGCACGCGATCCGCGTACGCAGCGGCTGCGCATCAACGGAATCGGCGGCGCGGTAGGTCGCATCGGTACGATAGGCCAGCATCGCCGCAAGGTGCCCGCCCGCCGAAAACCCCATCACGCCGATCCGATCCCGGTCGACGCCGTTCGCCGTCGCCTCCGCCCGGATGATCCGCAACGCCCGCTGTGCGTCCTGAAGCGGCGTATCGGGTCCACCGGCCCAGGGATCACTCGGCAGGCGATATTTCAGCAGATAGGCGTGATAGCCGCGATCGGCGAAGAATTGCAGCATGTCGCGTCCGTCGTGCCCCACCGCTACCCGTCGATAGCCGCCACCGGGGATCAGCAGGATCGCCGCGCCATTCGGTCGCGCCGGCACGGCATGGACCAGCGCCGGGGTACGGACATGCACGAAGGCGGTATCGTCCGCCGGGCCGGTCGCCGATCGTGGTACTTCCTGCTCGACGACATGCACCGCCGCGCTGCCCGGCGGGCCGCTCGGCCAGATCGGGCGGAATTGCAGCGTCGCGGCGGCCCGCGCCGGCAGCGTCGCGGCGAGGCCCGCTGCGACACCTCCGCCGATCAGAGCGCGGCGGCCCAGTAGAGTGCCCGTGCCGGTCGTCATTCGCGTTCTCTGCTCATCCCCATGGCCGTTACGCGGGCAACATGGCGGGCCGATGACTATCCGTCGAGGCCCGTCACCACCGCTTGACGTGGTTCGGGCGCGGAGCGAGGGGAAACGACGAAACGGCACCGCGCGGGCGCTGCGAATCTTCGGGAGACGTGCAATGAAATTTTGTCGCTATGGGGAACGGGGCGCGGAAAAGCCGGGCGTGGTCGATGCCGATGGCCGTATCCGCGACCTGTCGGGCGTGATCGACGACATCACCGTCGACACGATCCGCGACCTGTCGGTCGATATCGACAGCCTGGCCGTGGTCGACGGTGCGCCCCGCCATGGCGTGCCGGTCAAGGGGATCGGCAAGATCGTGGCGATCGGCCTGAACTATGCCGACCATGCCGCCGAATCGAACCTGCCGGTGCCGAGCGAGCCGATGATGTTCATGAAGGCGCTGTCGTCGCTGACCGGCCCGAACGACGAGGTGATGCTGCCGCGCGGATCGACCCATGCCGACTGGGAAGTCGAACTGGCCGTCGTGATCGGCAAGACCGCACGCTATGTCAGCAAGGAAGACGCGCTTGCCCACGTCGCCGGCTACACCATCGCCAACGATGTGTCGGAACGCTTCAACCAGAAGCAGCGCGGCACGCAATGGTCGAAGGGGAAGGGGCATGACAGCTTCTGCCCGGTCGGCCCGTGGCTGGTGACCCCCGACGAGATTGCCGATCCGCAGGACCTCGCCATGTTCCTCGACGTGAACGGCGAACGGATGCAGACCGGGAACACGCGGACGATGATCTTCGACGTGGCCGAGCTGATTTCCTATGTCAGCGAATATATCACCCTTTATCCCGGCGACCTGATGATTACCGGCACCCCGCCGGGTGTGGGCGAGGGCAAGAAGCCGCAGTCGATTTATCTGAAGGCCGGCGACACGATGACGCTGGGCATCGCCGGGCTGGGCGAGCAGACGCAGCAGGTCGTCGAATGGCGACATCTGGGCGACGCCGTTCTGGGGTGACGGGGCAGGGGCGCCGGTCGCGGGACCGGCGCCCGCTTCCTATTTCGGCAGCGCGTCGGCCTGTCGCAGCGCCTCGCCCAGCGCCAGCGCGGCGGCCGTGGCGAGGTTCATCGAGCGGACCTCTGACCGGATCGGTAGGCGCAGGCCGATGTCGCAGCGATCGGCGACGCCTTGCGGCACGCCCGCGCTTTCCTTGCCGAACAGCAGCACGTCGTCGGCCTCGAACCGGAAGTCATAGGCGGACCGCGTCGCCTTGGTCGTGAAGAGGATCAGCCGCGCGCCGGCCCGCGCCGCCTGGAACGCGGCGAAGTCGGCGTGGCGCGTTACCGACACATGGTCAATATAGTCCATGGCCGTCCGCCGCACGCGGCGATCGTCCCATGCAAAGCCCAGCGGCTCGATCAGGTCGACCGCGACGCCCAGACAGGCCCCCAGCCGCAGCACGGCCCCGACATTGCCCGCGATTTCGGGTTCATAAAGCGCGATACGCATCGCCGCTGCTTGGCGCGGACGAACGCGATGCGCAAGCGGCCCGTTGCAGGGCGGCGCGTGGTTCGGACTGTCAGGTAAGTGGCGGAGAGGGAGGGATTCGAACCCTCGGTACCCGTAAAGGCACGCCGCATTTCGAGTGCGGTACAATCGACCACTCTGCCACCTCTCCGCAGAGGTTTTCCGCTCATATGCCGTGTTTGACGCGGCACGTTGGTCAGCGAGGGAGGCCGGTTAGCCCAAGGATTCGGGATGTGCAAGCGCATCCTTGCTGCAAACGCACATCGACCCTAGATTATTTTGCATGAAGGCCATTTCCGCCCCGCTGCTCGACCTTGGTACCCCGTTGCCGCCGATCGCCCATGCCCGTTTCTCGATCGGGGAGGTCGTGCGTCACCGGCTGTTCGATTTTCGCGGGGTCGTGTTCGATATCGATCCGGTCTTTGCGAACAGCGAGGAATGGTATGAATCGATCCCCGCCGATGCGCGGCCGCGGAAGGACCAGCCCTTCTACCACCTGCTCGCCGAAAATGCCGAGGCGAGCTATGTCGCCTATGTCAGCCAGCAGAACCTGATCGTCGACGACAGCGAGGAGCCGGTCGACCATCCCGCGATCCGGGGGCTGTTCGACGATTACGCCGATGGCCGCTACCAGTTGCGCCGCGAACACCGGCATTGAGGGGCGGCACCGTTCAATAGATATCCCGGCGATAGCGACCGTCGCCGAGCATCTCCTCCAGCAGCGATTCGCCGAGGATCGTGGCCAGCGCGGCATGGACGCCGGGCGCCATGCCCTGCACGCTGCCGCAGACATAGATCGCCCCGCCGGCATCGATCGCCGACCGAATCGCGTCCGCATGCGCCCCCACGGCATCCTGCACATAGCGATAGCCGCCCGGCCGGCGTGACCAGGCAATGTGCTGGTCGGCGAGGACACCCGCGTCGCATAGCGCCTGTCGCTCGTCGGCGAGGAAGTCGTCCTGCGCAGGATGCCGCTCACCCCAATAGAGCGTCGCCGGAGCGCCTCCCAATGCCGCGCGGTGGCGCAGATGGGCGAGGAGGCCGGCAAGACCGGTCCCGTTGCCGATCACGATCAACGGGATGTTGTTGTCGGCGGGCGGGTGGAACGCCGGGTTCGATCGCACCCGCGCCTGCACGATACCGCCAAGCGGTGCGCCATGGCACAGCCAGCCCGATCCCAGCCCGTCAAAGCCGTCGCTCGCCGTGCAGCGCCGGACGATCAGCTCGACCCGGCCCGATTCGGCGATCGACGCGATCGAATATTCGCGGTGCCCGATCGGCTTGCGGGTGGCGACGTCGCCCGCACCGGTCGGCAGGATGCTGGTCATCAGCATCGCGCGATTGTCGGAGGTATCGGCCAGACCGGTCGCGGCCAGATAGGCATCGACCCTCCGCACATCCTGCTGCGGCAGGATTTCGATGATATCGCCGGGCATCCACTGGGCGGCGTTCGCGACCGGTGCCAGCGTAATCTGCCACGCCTCGCCCCCTAGGCTGCCGGAGTTCAGCAGGCGGCGGTCGACCAGCCGCCAGTCCTCCATCGCGGCGGGGGCCCAATCGGGCTGATCGGTACGCCCGCCAAGCCCGGCCAGCTGGTGCTGCCATTGGCGCTGCGCATCGTCATCGTTGCCGTCCGCCTCCACCGCGTCGAAGAGGCGGGTGGCGCCGTGGTCGTGCAGCCAGCGATCGACCCGGTGGCCGAAGGCGCAGAACTCGGCATATTCGCGGTCGCCGAGCGCCATGACGGCATAGTCGAGATGCGACAGGTCGGGCGCATCGCGCTCCATCGTCCGGGCAAACCCCCGCGCATTGTCGGGCGGCTCGCCCTCGCCATAGGTGCTGGCGACGACGAACAACCGGCTGGCGCGCGCCAGCGTGGCATGGTCGAGCGATGTGATCGGCAGCGCGGCGGCGTGGGGCAGGGCGTCGGCGGTCAGCCGGGCGATACGCTCGGCCGATCCGGTCTGGCTGGCATAGGCGACCAGCGTCGTTGCCTGTTCGACGGGCACGTCGGTGGCATCGGCGACGACCTGTGCCAGCGCCGCCTTGCGCCGGCGACGCGCGAAATAGAGCAGGAAGCCGGTGATGGTGAACAGCGGCATGGTCAGGCTGGCCAGCAGCATCGCGATCCGCCCGACGATCCCGAAATAGGCACCGCGATGGATTTCGAACACGCTGGTGACGATATCCTCGCCCAGCGGCCGGGTAGCATAGGGCTGATCGTCGATCACTGCGCCGGTTCTGCCGTCGATGGTCAGTTCGTCGCTTACCCGGTCGTGCCGCGCATCCGGCAGCTTGGCGCGGAACTGCACCTCGCCATAGTCGCGCACGCTCATCGTAATGCGATCATAGGAACGACCGCCGGTCGCGCGGACGAAGCCGTCCCATGCGCGCGCCAGATCGACCGGTGCGTCCTTTGGCCCGTCATGTTTTTCGGTCGGCGCTTCGGCGACCAGCAACGCACGGACGCCCTGTCGATACCAGTCGTACGACCACCACAGCCCGGTAAAGCCGCTGACGAGGTAGAAGAGCAGCACCCAGCCGCCGATGACGGCATGCAGCATCCGGTACAGGTTGCGCCCCGTCTTGCGCAGGTCGAGCACGAACCAGTTACGCCAGTCGAGCGGTCGCTTGGGCCAGCGCAGATACAGGCCGGACAGCGCGAAATAGATCAGCGCGATCGCCGAAAAGCCGGTGATCTGCCGCCCGATCCCATTGCCTTCGCCCGGCAGCGCCAGCCAGCGATGCAGGTGCTCGATCACCTCCAGCACCTCCGCCCCGCGCGGTTCGCCGAGCAGGGTGCCGGTAAACGGGTCGATATGCTCGACCACACGGTCCTTTGACGTGCCCCGCTGATAGGACACCGTGGTCATCTCGTCGGGTACGGTCGGAATGGTGAGGCGGGTGATCTTTGCGTTGGGACGCTGACGCTCAACCTGTGCGATCAGCTGCGGCACCGTCAGGCGCTGCGCCGATACCGCCGCCGGACGGTCGTGGTTCAGCGCTGCCAGGATTTCCGGTTCGAAACTCAGCGTCGCACCGGTCACGCCCATCACCGCCAGCACGAGGCCGGCGGTGATGCCGAGGAACCAGTGAATCTGAAACAGGATGTTCCGGGTCATGCGGCAGGCTCAAACAGACTTGATATTGATAATGGATCGCGTTAGCGGCGCGACAGTTCGGGGTCAATATTACGCAAGGGAAATGACAATGGGGTGCAACACGCGCCTGCCGTTGATGGCAAGTGTAGCGGGTCTGGCGCTGCTGGCGATACCGGCGATGGCGCAGGGCACCGACCCGGCGTCGCCCACCGCCGAAGCCCCGCCGGCCGACGAAGAGATCGTCGTTACCGCCGCGCGTACCATCCTGCCGCCCAATGCGCTGCCGCTGACCATCGACATCCTCGACAAGCAGGCGATTGACCAGCAGATCGCGATATCGGGCAGCATCACCGATGCCGTCGCGACACTGACCCCAAGCTTTTCGCCCACGCGCGGCAAATTGTCGGGCGCGGGGGAGACGCTGCGCGGACGCTCGCCACTCTATGCGATCAACGGCATTCCGCAGACGACCCCCTTGCGCGACGGCAGCCGCGATGGCTTCACCATCGATGGCTTCTTCATCGATCGGGTCGAGCTGATCTATGGATCGAACGCGTTGCAGGGCGTCGGCGGCACCGGCGGTATCGTCAACCAGGTGACGGTCGGCGCCCCGCGACGGGAGGGCGTCAGCGGTCGCGCGCTGGTGCAGGGCACGGCATCGGACGGGTTCGAGCGTGATGGCTTCGGTGGCAAGGTCGCCGGGCTGGTCCAGTCGAAATCGGGCCGGTTCGATGCCACGATCGGGGCCAGCCATGAACGGCGCGGCGCGTTCTATGACGCGCAGGACCGGCGGGTCGGCATCAACCTGACGCAAGGCGAAACGCAGGATTCGCGCGCGACCGATTATTTTGCGCGGCTGGGGATGGAGGTCGGCGCGACCGGGCGGCTCGACCTGATCGCCAACCGGTTCGAGCTGAAGGGCGATGGCGATTACCTCGCGGTCGCTGGCAATCGCCGCACCGGCGTGCCGACCAGCGCGGTGCGCGGAACCCCGCCGGGGCGGCCCGCCGCCAACCGGGCGGAGGCGCTGTCGCTGTCCTACACCGACAGCGATATGCTGGGCGGGAACCTGGTCACGCAGCTGTTCTTCAACCGCACCCACGACACGTTCGGCGGCGAGGTCGCGATCCAGGCGACGTTTCAGGACCCGGCGATCGCGCCGGTCGGCACGCTGTTCGACCAGTCGGAAAACCGCTCGCGCAAGCTGGGCGCGAAGGCCAGCTATGAACGCGCCGTGCCGGGGTTCGAGGCGCTGGTCGCGACGATCGGGTTCGACGCGCTGTTCGACAAGACCGAGCAGCGGCTGATCGCCACCAACCGCATCTGGGTGCCGCCCGCCGACTTCCGCAGCCTTGCGCCGTTCGTGCAGGGCAATCTGAAGCTCGCCGACGGGGTGGTTCGCGTGGCGGGCGGCGCGCGGTGGGAGAATGTGCAGGTCCGCATCGACGATTTCCGCACGCTGGCATCGACCACCTATGATGGCAGGAATGCCACGACCTTTGGCGGCGTCGCTGTGACCGGGGGCGCGCCCAAATTCAGCGACGTGCTGTTCAACGGCGGGCTGATCGTCGAGCCGCTGGCCGGGGTCCGCGCCTATGCCAGCTATGCGCAAGGGTTCACCATGGCCGATATCGGGCGCATCACCCGCGCGATTTCGACGCCGGGCGTCCGGCTGGACAGCTTCCTCGACATCCAGCCGGTCGTGTCGAACAACCGGGAGGTCGGCGTCGAGGTGAAGCGCGGGCCGCTGGACGCCGGCGCAACCTATTTCTGGTCGTCGAGCGACCGGGGGCAATTGCTGGTCGCGCAGGGCAACGGCATTTTCGAAGTGCAGCGCCAGCGGGTGGAGATCGAGGGGCTGGAGGTGAATCTGGCGGTGCAGACGCCGCTGCCCGGTCTCCGCGTCTCGACCGGCTATGCCCATATCCTCGGCCGCTACGACAGCGACCGCAGTCCGGCGGATGGCGTGGTCGATACCGATCTGGACGGAACCAATATCTCCCCCGACCGGCTGAACCTGGCCGCCGATCTGGCGAGCGGGCCGGTGACGGCGCGGGTGCAGACGCAATTCTATCTGTCGCGCAATTTCCGGGGGAAGGTGAACCCCAGCCCGGACAACAATTTCGGTGGCTATGACGTCACCGACGCATCGATCCGGTACCAGACGAAGTTTGGCGGGCTTTCGCTCAGCGCGCAGAACATCTTCGACCGCTCCTATATCGACTATAGCAGCGACACCCGCCTGCCGAACGACAATTTCGCGTTCTTCGCCGGGCGCGGGCGGACGTTCACGCTGGGCTGGGACATGCGGTTCTGAGTCGGGCTGGACAGCGGGGCGGGGCGGCGGCTAGGCGCGGGCCATGCCTGTTATTGCCACCATCATGAATTCGACTACCGGCCAGCCGATCCAGAAGATGACATTTGGCCGGATGCCGAAGCCCTGGGCCTCGTTCAACCTCGAAACCGGCGAACTAGTCACCGCCGACCGGGTGGATGTGGGCAAGCCGGCACCGGGCAAGGTCGTGGTGCCGGTATCGGTGTGGGTCACGCCCAAGAAATAACCCCCTCCCGGCACGGGCCGGAAGGGGGCGTTTCGCTTAACCGCAGACGCGGCGGCCGTTGCGGATCACGTAGCGGCAGGGGCCACGATAATCGACGCCCATCGCGGCGGCTTCGCGCGACCAGCCGGGAACGACCCGTTCGCCGCGATAGCCATAGCGGTCACCGCGGCGTGCGTCCCACCGGCGACGCTCGTCCCAGCGACGACGGTCGTTATACGCGCGACGGTTGTCCCAGCCGCGACGATTGTCCCAATGGCGGCGATCGTCCCAGCGGCGGTCGTCGTGATGCGCGCGGGGACCGTGGTCGCGGTACCCGTGGCGGCCCGGCTGTGCGTCGGCGACGGCGGGAACGGCGGTCAGGCCGGCGATGGTCAGGCCGATGCCGGCAAAAATATTCATCAACTTCTTCATGATGCTTCCTCTCTGCCGCTGTCTTGCCGGGATTCGCCTGAACCCCTGCTGGACAGGATTGACAGCAGTCAGAAAGACTCCACGCGGGTCGATGGTTCCCGATTCGCTCTGGCGATCAATAGGCGGGCTGCCACATCTGCGCGGCGATGGTGTCGCGATCGATCACCACGCCGGGGGCGGCCACGCCGTCCGCCACCGCCTGTGCCGCGACCACGACCGCGATGTCGAGCGCCACGTCGCGCAGCCGCTCGATCGGCGGCAGCAGCGTCGTATCGCCCCCCATCGCGCCCAGCGCACGGGCGGCGGCCATGAACATCGTGTCGGTGATCGTTCGCGCCTGTGCCGCGAGCGCCCCCAGCCCGACGCCCGGAAAGATATAGACGTTGTTCACCTGCGTCACATCGGCGATGCCGAACGGGCTGCCGGTGCCGATCACCGCGCGCCCTGCGCTCCAGCGGGCAAGGTCGACCGGATGCGCCTCGGCGCGTGAGACCGGGTTGGAGAGCGGAAAGATCACCGGGCGCTCGACCGACTGGGCCATGGTGCGCACGACCGCTTCGCCGAACGCGCCATGCTGGCCCGAGGCACCGATCAGGACGGTCGGATGGATGTTGGCGACCGCATCGAACAGGTCGATCGCGCCATGCGACGTGCGGGTCCAGTCCGCCACCTCTGCGGGATCGCGGGCATAGGTGCGCTGCCCGGTCGACAGATCATCCATGTCGGACAGGATCAGCCCGTCGCGGTCCACTGCCCAGATATGCGCGCGGGCCTGTTCGGCGGACAGGCCATCGGCCTGCAACGCCTGCACCAGCATGTCGGCGATGCCGCATCCGGCAGCCCCCGCGCCGAACAGCAGGATCCGCTGTTCGGACAGCGGAACGCCGGTACGCCCGATTGCCGACAGCAGCGTCCCGACCGCCGTCGCGGCGGTACCCTGGATATCGTCGTTGAAGCTCAGCAGCCGGTCGCGATACCGCTCCAGCAGACGGTACGCGTTGTGCCCGGCGAAATCCTCCCATTGCAGCAGTACGCCGGGGAAGCGGTCGGCGACGGCGCTGACGAAATCCTCGACGAACGCGTCATATTCGGCTCCCCGGATGCGCGGGTGACGCCAGCCGACATAGAGCGGGTCCTCGCGCCGCGCGGCGTTGTCGGTCCCGACGTCGAGCAGGATCGGCAGCACCTCCGACGGATGGATGCCGGCACAGGCGGTATAGAGTGCCAGCTTGCCGATCGGGATGCCCATGCCGCCCGCCCCCTGATCGCCCAGGCCCAGGATGCGCTCGCCGTCGCTGACGACGATCACCTTCACCCGGTCGAGCGCGGGATCGGCGAGGATTTCGGCGATGCGCTGGCGATTGGGCCACGACAGGAACAGCCCGCGCGGCCGCCGCCAGATATCGCTGAACCGCTCGCACCCTTCGCCGACGGTCGGGGTGTAGACCAGCGGCAGCATCGCCGGCAGGTCGCGCTGCACCATCGCGTGGAACAGGATTTCGTTCGAATCCTGCAATTCGCGCAGGAAGCTGTAGCGGTGGAAATCATCGGGCATTCCGGCAAGCGCGCGCTGCCGCCGCTCGATCTGGCTGTCCAGCGTCCCGACATGCGGCGGGAGCAGGCCGTGCAGCCCCCATTGGTCGCGCTCCGCCTCGGTAAAGGCGGTGCCCTTGTTGGTCAGCGGATCGGCGAGCAGCGCGCGGGCGGCGGCGTGGGCGGCGGGGGACATGATCGGACCCTTCGATTCAAAAGACGAAAACGCCCCGGCGGAAGCCGCCGGGGCGAGAAGGTTGCTCAGGGAACTCAGAAGCGGAAGCTGATCCAGCCTGCAAGGAAGTCGGAGCTTTTGTAGTTCGCATCGGTCAGTGCCGGGCCGGCGATCAGATGCTCGTAGCGCGCGGTCAGGCTGACGCGCGGGCTGACGGCATAGATCGCCTGGAAGCGGATCGTATCGGCGACCTTGCGCGCATTGCCGAGCTGCGTGCCGGCAAAGGCCTGTCCGTTGGCGCGGTACACCGCGTCGTTCAGGCTGTCGCGCCACGACAGCTGATATTCGGTCGCGATGCGCAGCTTCGGCGTCGGCTGGAACTGGGCGCTCGGTGCAAAGGCGATCAGGTTCGTCGGCGTCGAATACAGCTGGTAGCTGTAATAGATGTTGTTGCCGAACGGCGCGAGCGAGGTTTTCAGCGTACCGTTGCCATAGGCCCCGCCGCCGCTGGCATAATCGAAGTGGAAGCCGACGCGCGGCGCCGTCTTCGACTTGCCGACCTTGTACGTCTGCTGGAGCAGGACCAGCCATGCCGAGATCGGGCGGTTGTCGAACTCGCCGCCCTGATAGTTGACCGTCCAGTCGATGTTCACCTGGCCGCTATCGCCATAGAGGTGCAGGCCGTAGAATTTGCGCACTTCCTCGGTCGTGCGCGTGCCCCAGGTCGCGTTGCTGTTGCGCAGCCGCCAGAAGAACGGATCGAAATAGAGGTTCGACCCGCCCAGCAGCGACTTCGGCAGAACGAACCCGGCGGTCCCGCCCGAAAAGCGGCGATTGTCGTCGACGATATCGTCGCCGGTGCCGCCGACGCCCAGCCGGGTCGTCTTGAAATCGAACACGTCGCCGCGAATCTTGTCACCCTTCGCCCAGGCGCGCACGCCGTTATAGACGAAGAAGATCGTGTTGTTGTCGCGCGGCACGACCATCAGGTTCGGGCCGTCGGCAAAGGTCTGTCGCCCATAGCGCACGCCCAGGTCGACGCCGCCGACCGTGCCGGTCACGTCGACGAAGCTCTGCTGCACCACCAGGTCGTTGTGCAGCTGTCCCGCCTTTACGCCCAGGTTGCGGCCCGACATGCCGGCATGGGCCAGTTCGCCGTACAGGCGGACATGATCGCCCAGATGCAGGTCGGCACCGCCGACGATCCGGTTGATGTCCTGCCGCTGCGCTTCGCGGTCGCGCAGGTTGGGATTGGTGGTCAGGTTGACGCGGTAGCGGAACTCGCCCGACAGCGTCAGGTACACGTCGTCGCCGGCGATCGGGATGTACTTCAGCCGGTCGAGCACGTCGTCGCGCTTCTTGGGATCACGATACTTGGTCCAGTCCTCGGCCCAGCGCGACTGGTTGTAGCCGCCGGCGGTGATGCCGTCGCCAACCCCGGCGGTCGGATATTCCTGCGCGATCGGGCGGGCATTGCCGCGATCGGCGAGCTGGGTCGTGGCGGGGGCGGCGGGTTCGGCGGCACGGGCCGCGATGGGGGCGATCGCCGATGCGATCAGCGGGGTGGCGGCGCAGAGCCGCAAAAGGGTCTTCATCTCGGCATACCTTTGTCCGCCCTCGAAGGGCGCTGGTCGGCAGGGGCCGGTCCGGGGCTGTGCCGGAACCGGCCCTTACGGGAATTACTCGGCGGCAACCGCGCCTTCGGGCATCTGGTCGACGCGCACCGCACGACCGGCCAGCGCCTCGTCGAACTGGTGCTTGTCGAGCTTGCCTTCCCACTTTGCGACGACAACGGTTGCCACCGCGTTACCGATGAAGTTCGTCAGGCTGCGGCACTCGCTCATGAAGCGGTCGACACCCAGGATCAGCGCCATGCCGGCGACCGGCACCGAGGGGACGATCGACAGCGTGGCGGCCAGCGTGATGAAGCCCGCGCCGGTCACGCCCGCCGCACCCTTCGACGACAGCATCGCGACGGCGAGCAGCAGGATCTGCTGGCTGAGCGTCAGGTCCACGTTGCACGCCTGGGCGATGAACAGCGCGGCCATGGTCATGTAGATGTTGGTGCCGTCGAGGTTGAACGAATAGCCGGTCGGCACGACCAGGCCGACGATCGACTTCGGAATGCCGGCGCGCTCCATCTTTTCGATCAGCGAGGGCAGGGCGCTTTCCGACGACGAGGTGCCGAGCACCAGCAGCAGTTCGGCCTTCAGGTACGAGATCAGCTTGAAGATCGAGAAGCCGCAGAAATGCGCGACCGCACCCAGCACGATCGTGACGAACAGGAAGGCGGTGAGGTAGAAGGTGCCGACCAGCGCCGCCAGGCTGAACAGCGTGCCGATGCCGTATTTGCCGATGGTGAACGCCATCGCGCCGAACGCACCGATCGGAGCGGCCTTCATGACGATCGCGACGACCTTGAAGAAGGCGATCGAGATGTCGTTCAGCGCGTCGAGCACGCGTTCGCCCTTGTCGCCGATCATGGCGAGGCCGATGCCGAACAGGATCGCGACGAACAGCGTCTGGAGGATGTTGCCCTCGGTCAGCGCCGACAGGAACGTGTCGGGGATGATCCCGGTCAGGAAGCCGGTGATCGTCGTATCATGCGCCTTGGCGGCATATTCGGTGACCTTCGACGTATCGAGCGTCGCGGGATCGATGTTCAGCCCCGCGCCCGGCTGGACGACGTTGCCGACGATCATGCCGATGATGAGCGCGAGGGTCGAGAAGGTCAGGAAATAGGCGAATGCCTTGCCCGCCACGCGGCCGACGCTGGCGAGGTCGCGCATGCCGGCGATGCCGGTGACGATGGTCAGGAAGATGACCGGGGCGATAATCATCTTCACCAGCTTGATGAACGCATCGCCGATCGGCTTGAGCGCTTCACCCGTCGACGGGTAGAAGTGGCCCAGCAGCACGCCGGCGACGATCGCGATCAGCACCTGGGCATAAAGATGCCGGTACCATGGCTTCGCGGCGGGCGGCACGGGCGGGTGGGCGGCGTCGGTTGCAAATTTCATGCGGCGACCTTTCATCCTCTGTAAGCGCCCGGCCCGGCTCTTGCTGGCGGTCGGCGCGACAGGAATGGTTTAATCCGCTGCATCCCTTGTTGTCACAAACGCAATCGCTGTATCCATGGTATTGATATTGCATAATAAAATATTCCGGGCGTGGCAAAAATGGCCAGTTTTTCGCCATTTGCGGCGGCAAAGGTGCAAATTGTTGCACATGGCGGACGGCGCACCTACAACTGCGTCATGCAGGGCGGGGCGCGGACATGGTGGATCGGGTGGATCCTTGGCGGTTTCCTGCTGAGCATCGCTGCCGCCGCGCTGGTCGGGCGCGTGGTCGAACGCCGCGCGCAGGCCGAGTCGCTCGCCGAGATCGAGAGCGATGCCCGGCTGCGGCAGGTGCTGCTGACCAGTGAGATCGCCCGGTTCCGCCTGTTGCCGCTGGCGCTGGCCGATGATCGCGACGTCGTTGCGGCGGTGCGCGGCGGCGATGCGGCACGGCGGGCGCTCGACCGGAAGCTGACCGCCCTCGCACGCTCGACCTCGGCCAGCGTCATCTATGTCGTCGGGCGCGACGGGCGGGCGATCGCGGCGAGCAACTGGGCGGAGCCGCAGAGCTTCGTCGGCAACGACTACAGCTTTCGCCGTTATTATCGCGACGCGGTGCGGACGGGGGCCGGGACCCAGTTCGCGCTCGGCACGGTCAGCCATCGTCCGGGCCTCTATCTCAGCCGCCGCACGCCCGAGGGGGGCGTGGTCGTTGTGAAGCTGGAATTCGACCGGATCGAGGGTGAATGGCGCGCGGCGGGCGGAATTACGTTCGTCACCGATGCCGCCGGGGTGGTGCTGATTTCCAGCGATCCGCGCTGGCGGTTCGCGACCACACGGCAGATCGCACCATCGGTCGCCGCGGCGGTTCGCGCGGACAGTGGTGCCGCAGCGCTCAAGCAGCCGCCGTTCGCGATCATCGACGACGAACTGCGCCTCAATGGCCAGCGCCGGACGATGCAGCACGCGGTGACCGCGCCCGGCGACGAGGGGTGGCAGGTGCACCTGGCGATGCCGTTGCCACCGGCGATCGGCGGCGCGGCACGGACCAGCGCGCTGGCGGCGGCGGCGGTCACGCTGGCGCTGGTAGGGGCGTTGTGGGGCCTGTGGGAACGCTCGCGGCGTCGGGCGCTGCGCACGGTCGAGCTGGAAGCGGCGGTTGCCGACCGGACCCGCGAACTGCGCGACGAGATCGAGGAGCGCACCGCCGCCGAAGCCCGGGCCGCCGAACTGCGCGAGGGGCTGCGACAGGCCAACCGGCTTGCTGCGCTGGGGCAGATCACCGCCAGCGTGGCGCATGAAACCGCGCAGCCCGTGGCAGCAATCCGCAACTATGTGGCGACGGCGCGCCAGCTGCTGACACGTGGCAATCATTCGGCGGTCGACGACAATTTGGGCGCGATCGCCCGGCTGACCGACCGGATCGGGCTGGTGACCGCCGAACTGCGCGGTTTCGCGCGCAAGGGCAGCGGGACGATCGGGCCGGTGCGCCTGATCGACGTGATCGACGGCGCGCGCCTGATCCTGAAGGAAAGGCTGTCGGAGGTTGCCCTGGTCCTCCCGCCGGTGCCCGACGACCTGCTGGTCGTCGCGGGCCGGGTGCGGTTGGAACAGGTGCTGGTGAACCTGCTCCAGAACGCGACCGAGGCACTGAGCGAGACCCCGGAACCGCGCATCGCCATCGAGCTGGGGATCGAACCGCACACCGTGTCGCTGATCGTCGCCGACAACGGGCCGGGCATCGATCCGGCCGTGGCGGAGCGGATGTTCACGCCCTTCGTCACCAGCCGCGCGGCCGGTCTGGGGCTGGGGCTGGTGATCGCGCAGGATATCATGACCGATCTGGGCGGCACGTTGCGGTCGTTGCCGTCGGAACAGGGAGCGCGGTTCGAAGTGACGTTGCGGCGCGTGGCATGAGCGGGTCGGACAACCCCCGTGGCGGCCGCGTCGCGCTGGTCGAGGATGACGAGGACCTGCGGATATCGACCGCGCAGCTGCTGACGCTGGCCGGGTTTGATGTCGTCGCCTTTCCCGCCGCACCCCCGGCCCTGCTCGCGATCGACGCCGATTTCGACGGGATCGTCGTCACCGATGTGCGGATGCCGCACATGTCGGGGATCGAGCTGTTCCGGATCTTGCGCGAACGCGACCCGACGCTGCCGGTCGTGCTGGTCACCGGCCATGCTGATGTCGAAACCGCCGTGGATGCGATCAAGGGCGGGGCATGGGACTTCCTGTCCAAGCCGTTCGATCCCGACGCGCTGATCGCGGCGGCGACCCGCGCGATGGCGGCCCGGTCGCTGGCGCTCGACAACCGGCGGTTGCGGGCCGAGGCGGCGAGCGGGGAGGACACGGCGCTGGTCGGCCGCTCGCCCGCGATCACCCGCCTGCGCGAGATGATCCCGGTCCTCGCCGATGCCGATATCGACCTGCTGATCGAGGGGGAAACCGGCACTGGCAAGGAATTGTTCGCCCGCGCGATCCACGGCGCTGGCCGCCGTGCGCGGCACCGGTTCCTGACCATCGCCTGCGCCGCGCTGCCCGGACAGGCGATCGAGGACGAATTGTTCGCGAGCGTCGGCGATCGCGGGATCGTCGGTGCGCAACGCGGCACGCTGTTCCTCGACGATATCGATCAGGCGTCACGCGGATTGCAGGGCCGCCTGACCCAGTTGATCGAGGATCGCGCGATCCGGGGTCCGCGCGATGCGGTGCCGGTCGATATCCGCGTCATCGCCACGGCGGCGGAGGAGGGGCAGCGCGGCCCCGACGCCATCGCACCGGCCCTGCTGTATCGCCTTGCCGCCGTCCGGCTGCGGATGCCCCCATTACGCGAACGGCGCGACGACGTGCCGCTACTGTTCGCGCATCTGGTCGACCTGTCGGCAAAGCGGCTGCGGCGTGACGTGCCGGCATTGACGCATGCTGCCCGCGACCTGCTGGCGCGCCACGACTGGCCGGGCAATGTCCGCGAACTCGCCCATTTCGCCGACCGGTTCGTGCTGGGGCTGGAGGGAACCGGGGCAGGAGAGGCCGGCACCGACGCGACGCGCCCGCTACCCGAACGGATCGCCGCATTCGAACGGGAAGCGATCCTGTCGGCGATCGCCGCGACGGGCGGAGAAATCGGCGCGGCGATCGAGCGTCTCGGCATCCCGCGCAAGACGTTTTATTACAAGGTCCAGCGGCTGGGCATCGACCTGCGCAGCCTGCGCGGCCAATAATCGGGGATCAGTCCAGCCCGTCGTCCGAGACATAGGCGAGGCCGGCACGCGCCTCCAGCGCAGCACGATCGCGCATCACGATCCGCCCGCGCGAACACCGCACCATATGCTCGCCCTCCAGGATGTGGAGGCAATCGGTAACGGTCGCACGCCGCAGGTTCAGCGTGGACGCGATCGACGCATGGGTCACCGACATGGTGTCGCCATCGATCCGGTCATCGATCATCAGCAGCAGCCGGGCGATGCGGCGCTCGGGTATGTCGCGCAGCGCCGATGCCAGCGTCCGTGCCATCTGCATCGAAAAGCGCTGAGCAAAGGTCAGGATCGCCTTCAGCAGCGCATTGTCTTCGTTCGCAGCCTCGACGACGGCGGTTGCGGGGATGACGATGGCGCTGCCCGGCTGGATATGCGCGCGGGCGGTGAATGGGGTGGGCTGATCGCTGAACAGGCGCGACCAGCCGACGACTCCGTCGCGTCCGATCATCCCGACATCCTGCGACGATCCGCCGGTCGACAGCGAAAGCATCGCCGGCGCTCCTTCGGGGAACACCAGCCGGTCGATCGCCTCGCCGCTGCGCGTCAGAATCTCGCCGGGTTGCAACGCGACACGATAGGCGACGCCCGCAAGTTTGCGCCGGGTGTCGGGGCGCATGGCACCCAACAGCCTGTTGTCCGTCGTGGGCAGGGTAGTACACACCTCACCCACGCGATCGATATTCACTGCAAACGCCATTTCACGTCTTTTGCCTGCAAGATTTGACGCAATCCAGCCATCGAATGCACCCTGTACGGAACCGTACGTCCGTCATGCGTTATGGCTCGTTTGTCTTCTTCGGTTCGTTAGGTCGTCACAACGATCCAGGGAGAAGGTGTCATGGACGAGCAGATGTTGGTGACGCACGCGTTCGATGCGCGTGCGAAGCGGCGTGAGGAACGGCGCGATTTCTTCAAGATGCTGGGCGGTGCTGCTGCGGTTGGCGGCGCCGCTTTCGTCATGACCCAGGCAAGCGACGCGCAGGCACAGACCGGGCCGACCGACGCGGACATCCTGAATTTTGCGCTGAACCTCGAATATCTTGAGGCGCAGTTTTATTATTTCGCGGCGTTCGGCAGCGGGCTGCCCAATTCGATCCTGACGGGCACCGGCACGCAAGGGGCGGTCACGGGTGGTCGCCAGGTCAGCTTCTCCGATCCGCTGGTCGCGCAATATGCCCGCGAAATCGCCGCCGACGAGCGCGCGCACGTCGAATTCCTCCGCACCGCACTTGGCACCGCAGCGGTCTCCCAGCCAGCGATCGACATCAGCGCGTCGGCGACCGGCGCCTTCTCCTCTGCCGCGCGCGCAGCGGGCCTGATCGGCGCCGGGGCGACCTTCGATCCCTATGCCAGCGACGAGAATTTCCTGCTCGGCGCATTCATCTTCGAGGATGTCGGCGTGACGGCCTACAAGGGCGCCGCCCCGCTGCTGAGCAGCAAGACGTTCCTTGAGGCTGCCGCCGGCATCCTCGCGGTCGAGGCCTATCACGCCGCGATCGTCCGCACGACGCTCTATGCCAAGGGGATCGCAACCCCATCGGCGCAGCTGATCCAAGCGACCGATGCAATTTCGAACGCGCGCGACAGCCTCGATGGCAGCACCGATCTCGATCAGGGCCTCTCGCCGCTGTCGAGCAACCCGAACGCCAGCAACATCGTGCCGCTCGACACCAACGGTATCGCATACAGCCGGTCGGCCGGACAGACGCTCAACATCGTCTATCTCAACAACGCCCAGGTGAATGGCGGCGGTTTCTTCCCCAACGGGGTGAACGGCACCATCCGCGCCAGCGCTGCCAACTGAACCTGACGGAGAGACATCATGCATAACGATCCGATCCTGCAGGTACTCGAAGCCTGCGACCAGCGGCGCAACGCGCGTCGCGACTTCATGCGCTATGCCGGTGGTGCCGCGATCGCCACGGCGGGCGCGACGGTGCTGTCGGCGTGCAGCGACAGCGGCGGCGGTTTCATCACCCCCGGACCCACCCCGACCCCGACGCCGACCGCCACCACGGCGCTGACCGATGCGGACGTGCTGAACTTCGCGTTGAATCTCGAATATCTGGAGGCGCAATTCTATTCGTTTGCCGCAACCGGCGCGGGCCTGCCCAACAGCAGCCTGAGCGGAACGGGAACGCAGGGCACGGTGTCCGGCGGGCGGCAGGTGAACTTCACCGATCCGCTGGTCGCGCGCTACGCCCGTGAAATTGCCGCGGACGAAATCGCGCACGTCAACTTCCTGCGCAGTGCGCTCGGGTCGTCGGCGGTCGCGCAGCCGGCGATCGATATCGGCGTGACCGCAACCAGTGCCTTTTCGAACGCGGCACGCGCCGCCGGGCTGATCGGATCGGGTGCGGCTTTCGACGTTTATGCAACCGACGAGAACTTCCTACTTGGCGCGTTCATCTTCGAGGATGTCGGCGTCACCGCTTACAAGGGCGCGGTCGGCTTCATCAGCAACAAGACCTTCCTCGAAGCGGCGGCCGGCATCCATGCGGCAGAGGCCTATCATGCCGGGCTGGTCCGGACGGTCCTGTATCGCAAGGGCGTGGCGACCCCGTCGCTGATCGACGCGACCGAAGCAATCTCGACGGCGCGCGACAGCCTCGACGGCAGCAGCGATCTCGATCAGGGCATCCGCGCGACCGGCAGTGGCAACGCCACCGCGTCGAACATCGTGCCGACCGATGGCAGCGGCATCGCGTTCAGCCGGACGCCGGGCCAGGTGCTGAACATCGTCTATCTCGACCGGACGGCCAAGACGGCGGGCGGGTTCTTCCCGAACGGCGTCAACGGGACGATCCGCTCGAGCGCGTCTAACTGACGGACAGGCGGCGTTCCGGTTTCCGGGGCGCCGCCTTCCCCGTTATGATGTCGGTGTGACGACCAGCCGCTGATAGGCCTCTTCGGGCGGGCCATAGGTCATTGCCGCCATCTCCAGCAATTTGTCGCGGTCGCGCACGATCACTCGCCCGCGTATCGACCGAATGGCGCGGGTTTCCTCCAGCTTGTGCAGAGCGTCGGTAATACTGCTGCGCCGGACAGCCAGCATCAGGCGAAACTCCTCATGCGTCATCGAGATTTCGTCACCGCTGACCCGGTCATGGTAGAGCAGGATCCACCGCGCCAGCCGCCGCTCGACCGGATGCGACAGCGCCGACACCACGGTGCGCCCCATCTGGATCAGGAACACCTGGATAAAGCGCAGCATCGCCGCGCGGAGCGTATCGCTCTGTTCCGTCGCCGCCAGCAATCGCGCCGCCGATATCCTGAGCGCCGTGCCCGGTTCGGCGCGCAGCACCACGTCGTGCGGCGAACGATCGTCGCCCAGCAGGATCGGCCAGCCGACATAGCCATCGGCCCCGAGCAGCCCGACGGCATGCTGCCGTTCGCCGTCGATCACCTCGAGCACGGCGGCGATGCCCCCTTCGAGAAAATAGACATGCTCGATCGGTTCGCCGACGCTGAGCAGCGTGTCGCCGACGACGACCGATACCCGCTCCATCGCCGGATCGAGGAGCGCCCGGTCGGCCGGGCTCAACGCAGCCAGTAACCGGTTTTCGCCGGGGGCGGAGATTTCCGGGCGCCCGGCAGCGCCATTCGCTATGATCGTCATATGCCACGTTTTCCACGACGTCGATGACAAGGCAAATGCGAACCGACCTGTCGCGATCCCCCGTTGCACCAAAGGGCGCGATCCGCATTGCCGTTTGCCTGCACCTTGCATAGACAGGGCGCGACCGTGCCCAGCCTTCACGCCCTTGCCAATCCACGCCGATTCCTTGCGATCGCCCGTCCGCTGACGCCGATATTGGTGTGGGCGGGGCTGGCGCTGTTCGCGTTCGGTTGCTGGGCGGGGCTGACGCAGACCCCGGCCGATTATCTGCAGGGGGACAGCGTTCGCATCCTCTATGTCCATGTGCCTGCCGCATGGCTGGGGATGGGCGGATGGTCCAGCCTTGCCGTCGCCAGCATCGTCTATCTGGTGTGGCGGCACCCGTTGGCCGCCGTCGCCGCCCGCGCGATCGCGCTGCCCGGCGCGCTGTTCACCGCGCTGTGCCTGCTGACCGGATCGATCTGGGGGCGGCCGACCTGGGGAACATGGTGGCAGTGGGATGGGCGGCTGACGTCGATGCTGCTGCTGTTCTTCGTGTATCTCGCCTATCTGGCGCTCGCCCGCGCCGATGCCGATCGCGACGGCGACGGGCGTATTCCGGCGCTGTTCGGGATCGCCGGCACCGCGTTGCTGCCGGTCATCCGCTATTCGGTGCTGTGGTGGCGGACGCTGCACCAGGGGCCGAGCATTACCCTCACCAAATCGACCATCGATCCGGCGATCCTGTGGCCGCTGTTTTTTACCGCCGGCGGGGCCAGCCTGTTGTTCGGCGGCATCGTGCTGATGCGGATGCGCACCGATCTGGCGCGGATCAAGGCGGAGGCGCGGATGCGCCGGCGGGCGGCGGCATGAATCACTGGGCCTTCATCACCGCCGCCTATGTCGTCACGTTGGGCGGGATCGCGGCCATCACCCTCGCGTCCTGGGTGGCGATGCGCCGCGCGGAGCGGGGATGAGCCCGAAACGGCAACGCATGACGCTGGCACTGCTGGCGGTGGTCGCGATCATCGGCGCGGTGCTGCTCGCCATGTCGGCGCTGGGCGATGAGGCGGCGTTCTTCTATGCCCCCGCCGATGCTGCCGCCGCACCGATCGACAAGCCTGTGCGGCTGGGCGGGATGGTCGCCGCCGGTTCGGTCCAGCGGGCGAGCGATGGCGTGACGATCCGCTTCATCGTGACCGATGGCAAGGCGACGGTGCCCGTCCGCTTCGCCGGGATCGTCCCCGACCTGTTCCGCGAAGGCTCCGGCGTCGTGGCCGAAGGGCGCTTCGTGCAGGGCGGCGGGTTCGTCGCCGACAATCTGCTGGCCAAGCATGACGAGCGCTACATGCCGCCGCAGGTCGCCGGCAAGATGCACAAGAGCGAAAGTATCGAGCCGTGATCGCCGAAGCGGGTCTTGCCGCCCTATGGCTGGCGGCGGCGATGGCGGTGCTGCAACTGGTAATGGCCGCCATCGCACTGTCGTCGCGCGCGGCCGAGCCGCCGGCGATCGTGCGCGACCTGCTGGCGGCGGTGCGGCCGGTTGCGGTGGCGCAGGGCGTGCTCGCCGCCGGAGCGTTCGCCGCGCTGATCGCACTATTCGCGCGCACCGACCTGTCGGTGCTGCTGGTCGCCGAAAACAGCCATTCGGCCAAGCCGCTGTTGTACAAGGTCGCCGCGACCTGGGGCAATCACGAAGGGTCGATGCTGCTGTGGGTCACCGTGCTGGCGTTGGCCGGGGCGGGGATCGCGCTGTTCGAACGGTTGCTAGCGACGCGCACCCATGCCGCGACGCTGGCCGCGCAGGCGGCGATCGCCGCCGGCTTCTACGCCTTCCTGCTGTTCGCCTCCAATCCATTTGCGCGCCTGTCGCTGGTACCGCGCGACGGGCTGGGCCTTAACCCACTGCTGCAGGACCCCGGCCTCGCCTTCCACCCGCCGACGCTGTACTTCGGCTATGTCGGGCTGTCGGTCGCATTTTCCTTCGCGGTCGGGGCGCTGGTCACCCGCGACGTCGGGCGCGATTTCGCGCGGGCGATGCGGCCATGGGTGCTGGGGGCATGGATTTTCCTGACCATCGGTATCACCGCGGGCAGCTACTGGGCCTATTACGAACTTGGCTGGGGGGGCTGGTGGTTCTGGGACCCGGTGGAGAATGCCTCGCTGATGCCATGGCTGGCGGCGACCGCGCTGCTGCATTCGGTGACGGTGCTGGCCACCCGCGACGGTCTGCGCGCATGGACGATCATGCTGTCGGTCGTCGCCTTCTCCATGTCGATGGTCGGCACCTTCCTCGTTCGATCGGGCATCCTGACCAGCGTGCACGCCTTTGCGGTCGATCCGACGCGCGGCGGGTTTATCCTCGCGCTGTTGATCCTCTATATCGGTGGGGCGCTGGCGCTGTTCGCGTTTCGGGTCGGTACCGTGCGACAAGGGGCGCTGTTCGAACCGGTCAGCCGTGAAGGCGGGCTGGTGCTCAACAACCTGCTGCTGTCGGTCATCCTCGGCATCGTCCTGATCGGTACGCTCTATCCGCTGGTCGCGGAGGCGTTCGGCGTGCAGCTGTCGGTCGGGCCGCCGTTCTTCAATCGTGCCGCCGGGCCGATCGCGCTGTTGCTGGTCGCAGGGATGGCAGTCGGGCCGCTGCTGCGCTGGCGGCGGGATCAGGGGACGGCGGTGCTGCGGCGGGTCGCGGTGCCGGGGGCGATCACGCTTGCCGTCTTCCTCGCCGCGATGCTGTGGGTCGATAGCGGCTGGCTGCCCAAGTTTGGGCTGGCGCTGGCCGCCGGGCTGGCGGTCGCCAGCGTGTTGCCGCTGGTCGGGCGCAGCCCGTGGCGTACGCCGCTGCCGATCTGGGGCATGGTCGTCGCGCATCTGGGCATCGCGGTCAGTCTGGCGGGCATGGCCAGCGACAGCGCCTTTACGCAGGAACGGCTGGTCGCCGCCGCGCCCGGCGAGCATCACGCGGTCGGCCCGTTCGACGTGCGCTTCGACGGGATCAAGCCGGTGGTCGGCGATAATTGGTCGGCGGTGCAGGGGCATATGACCGTCGTGCGGGGTGCCGGCGCGGCATTCGTGATGCGGCCCGAACAGCGTTTCTTCGCCAATCCGCCGACCGAAACCAGCGAGGCCGCGCTCGCGACCTATTGGGATGGCCAGCTCTATGCCGTGCTCGGCCGCGACGATGTGGGCGGGCGGCGGCAGTTGCGGCTGTGGTGGAAGCCGTTCGTCACGCTGATTTGGGCCGGCGGTGGGCTGATCGCGCTGGGCGGCGCGATCGCGCTGGTCGGGCGCGTGCGGCGGCGGAGGGCGCGATGAAGCGCCGCCTGCTCTGGATACCGTTGTTCGCCTTCGTCGCGATCGCCGGGCTGTTCGCGTGGATGTTGTCGCAACCCGCCGACCGACAGGTGCGCTCGCGCCTCGTCGGCAAGCCGTTGCCCGCGTTCAGCCTGCCGCCTGCCGCGCCGGGCAAGCCGGGTCTCGCCACCGCGACGTTCCGGGCCGGCGAGCCCCGGCTGCTCAACGTCTTTGGCAGCTGGTGCGTGCCCTGCGCCGCTGAAGCGCCGCAACTGGCAAAGTTGGCACAGGCCGGCGCGACGATCGACGCCATCGCGATCCGCGACACGCCGGCGGACGTCGCCCGCTTCCTGTCGACCAATGGCGATCCCTTTGCCGCGATCGGCGACGACCGCAACAGTTCGGTCCAGCTCGCGCTCGGATCGTCGGGCGTGCCCGAAACCTTCGTCATCGACGGGCAGGGGCGGATCGCCCACCAGCATATCGGTGCGATCACCGATGGCGATGTGCCGGTGCTGCTCGACAAGCTGAAGGCCGCACGATGAGGGCGGTGCTCGCCCTTGCGTTGCTGATCGCCGCGCCGGCGTTCGGACAGTCGCGCGTGCCGCCACCCGCGTTGGCCGACACGCAACTGGCCGATCCGGCGCAGGAACGATCCGCCAAGGCGTTGATGGAAACGCTGCGCTGCCTGGTCTGTCAGGGCCAGTCGATCGCCGACAGCGATGCCGACATGGCCGCCGACATGCGCGCGCTGGTGCGGCAGCGGATCGGGGCGGGGGAGCAGCCGGTCGCGGTGCGCAACTGGTTGATCGAACGCTATGGCGAATATGTCAGCTACGACCCGCCGCTGTCGGGCGCGACGGGGCCGTTGTGGCTGGCGCCGCTGGTCCTGCTCGTCATCGGCGGACTGCTGGCGCGCCGCAGCCTGAAGGGACGGCGGCGATGAACGGTTGGCTGATCCTTGCCCTGTTGCTGCTCGCCATCTTTGCCTTGCTGATCGTGATGCGGGTTGCAAAGCCGCTCTGGGGCTTTGTCGGCGCGGCGTTGATGCTGGGCGCGGCGGGCTATGCGTGGCAGGGGCGGCCGACGCTGCCCGGCGTGCCGCGCGCCGCCGAACGGGTCGTACAGGCACCCGACATCGCCGCCGACGATCTGCGCGACGCGATCTGGGGGCGTTTTACCTACGACTATGCCTATGCCGTGGCCGCCGATGGGCTGGCGCGTGCCGGGGCGACGCAGGCGGCGGCGAATGCGGTGCTGGGCGGGTTGCAGCGTGCGCCGCAAAGTGGACGGTTGTGGACCCGATTGGGCACCGCGATCCTCGCCCATGACGGTGGGCAGGTGCTTTCGCCCGCCGCCCGCACCGCCTTTGCCCGTGGCATTGCCGCCGCGCCCGATCATCCCGGTCCCTATTTTTATTACGGGATGGCGCTGATCCAGACCGGCGATCTGCCCGGTGCCAAACGGGCATGGTTGGCGGCGCTCGCCCGTGCACCGCAGAAAGCATCGTACCGCGAGGATTTCGCGATGCGGCTGGTGCTGCTCGACCGGCTGATGGCGATGCGCCCGGCGGCACCTACGCGGTAGGGCGGCAGCCGCCACCCAACCGCGAAGATGGTTCAGGCACCGCGCCCGGTCTTGGCCTGTAATGCATCGATCGCCTTCGACGCATCGGCTTTGGTCAGCGAATCATCGAACGGCTCGCCGGCTTCCTCGCTCAACGTCTTCAGATAGGACGCCTGCGCGCCGGTCATCTTTTCGTCGCCGGTGGTCCAGTCGTCCGGGTCCTTTTCGGCGTTGGAAAAGGGTTCGCTCTTGGGGTTCGGATGGTCGGTCACGGGTGAATTCCTTTCACCGCGACCAACCGATCCGTTCCCAATTCGTTCCGTCAGGTCACGGCGTTGCGCGCATGATATTTGGGATCGTCCCAGCGGCGATGGTCCAGCACGTCCGCCAGTATATCGACCGCGCGCCACAGATCGGCAAACCCGATGTAGAGCGGCGCGAAGCCCAGCCGCAGCGCGTCGGGCGCGCGGAAATCGCCGATGACTCCGCGATCGATCAGCGCCTGGCAGATCGCATAGGCCTGGGGATGGCGGAACGACACATGGCTGCCGCGGCGCGTCGCGTCACGTGGGCTGATGAGCGTCAGTTCGGGGCACTGCGCCTCGACCAGCGCGATACAGGCATCGCCCAGCGCGCGCGACTTCGCGATCAGCGCATCGCGGTCGACGCCCTCGAACTGGGCGATGCCCTCTTCGAGTGCAGCGAGTGCGAGGATCGACGGGGTACCGCATTGAAAGCGCGAGATATCGGCTGCCGCCGCGTACTCGTCGGCGAAGTCGAACGGCGCGGCATGGCCCATCCAGCCGGACAGGGGTGACCGCAGCGTCGCCTGATGCCGCTCCGCCACATACAGAAACGCCGGCGCGCCGGGACCACCGTTCAGATATTTGTAGCCGCAGCCGACCGCCAGATCGGCGTTGCAACCGTTCAGGTCGACCGGCACCGCGCCGACGCTGTGGCTGAGGTCCCACAGCACCAGCGCACCCCTGGCCTGCGCGGCGGCGGTGATGCGCGCCATGTCGAGCATCGCGCCGCTCTTGTAATGGACATGGGTCAGCAGCACGACCGCGACGTCATCGTCGATCGCCGCTACGATCTCGTCGACCGGGACCGTGCGCACGCGGGCATCGCCGACGCTCCACGCCGCGCCGTCCGCCATGTAGAGGTCGGTCGGGAAATTGCCCGGTTCGGACAGGATCGTCTTGCGATCCGGCCGGGCCTTCAACGCCGCGACCAGCAGCTTGTAGAGATTGGCCGAAGTCGAATCGGCCACCACCACCTCGTGTGCCCGCGCGCCGATGAACGGTGCGATGGCACCCCCGATCCGCCGCGCCGCGCCGATCCAGTCATGCGCGTTCCAGCTGCGGATCAGCCCTTCGCCCCACTCCCCGGTCGCCACCGCCTGCAACCGCGCCGGCGTGGTGCGGGGCAGCGCGCCCAGCGAATTGCCGTCGAGATAGATCACCCCCTCGGGCAAGACGAAGCGGTCACGACACCCGCGCAGCGGATCGGCGGCGTCGAGCGCCTCTGCTTCAGCCAGCGACCTCACAACGCGACCCGCACGGCCAGCAATTCGGGAAAGAACACGTCGTCGATCACCTTCGCCAGATAGGGGACGCCCGCCGTACCGCCGGTCCCGCGCTTGAAGCCGATGATCCGCTCGATCGTCTTCAGATGACCGAACCGCCACAGCTGTACGCGATATTCGAGGTCGACGAGCTTTTCGGCCAGTTCGTACAGGTCCCACCAGCGATCGGGGTCGCGGTATACCGCCTGCCACGCCGCCTCGACCGCGGGCGATGCGACATAGGCTTGGGTGAAGTCCCGCTCCAGCCGGTCGGCAGGAATGTCGAACCCACGCCGGGCGAGCAGCCGCAGCGCTTCGTCGTACAGGCTGGTGCGTGCCAGTGAGTCGGTCAGCACGGCCTGTGCCGACGCGTCGCCGTCATGCGCGGCCAGCATCCCGGCCTTCTTGGCACCCAGCATATATTCGAGCTGTCGGTACTGGACCGACTGGAAGCCCGAACTGCCGCCCAGCTTCCCCCGCATTGCCGAATAATCCGCCGGGGTGATCGTCGCCAGCACTTCCCAGCTCTGGATCAGCTGTTGCTGCACGCGGGCGACCCGCGCCATCATCTTGAACGCGCTGCCCAGCCGGTCGGCGATCACCGCCTGCCGCGCCGCCTCCAGCTCGTGCAGGCACAGCTTGATCCACAGCTCGGACGCCTGGTGGATGACGATGAATAACAATTCGTCATGCGTGTCAGACAGCGGGGCCTGGCATTCCAGCAGCGTGTCGAGCTGCAGATAGCTGGTATAGGTCGGCCCGCGTTCCGGCGGCGCGGGCCGATCCGCCTCGCGGCTTTCCATTATTGCGGCCCGCCGATGTCACGGAAGCTGTCGGGCGCATCGGTGCGCGGATGGCCCGAGGGCGTGGGCAACGGTTCGATCACCGGCGATTCGGGGGTATCGAACCCGCCTTCCCATTTGGCGATGACGCTCGCGGCGATGGCGTTGCCGACGACGTTGGTCGCGGTGCGGCCCATGTCGAGGAAATGGTCGATCGCCAGGATCAGCAGCAGTCCGGCTTCGGGAATGTTGAACATGCCGAGCGTCGCGGCGATCACGACCAGGCTGGCACGCGGCACGCCGGCAATCCCCTTCGACGTGATCATCAGGACCAGCAGCATCAGGATCATCTGACCCCAGCTGAGGTCGATGCCATATGCCTGCGCGATGAAGATCGACGCGAAGGTCATGTACATCATCGACCCGTCGAGGTTGAACGAATAGCCGAGCGGCAGCACGAAGCTGGCGATGCGCGGCGGCACGCCGAACCGGTCGAGCGCTTCGAGGGTGCGCGGATAGGCGGCCTCCGACGATGCGGTCGAAAAGCCGAGCAGGATCGGATCGCGCAGATAGCGCAGCAGCATCTTCACCCGCGGCCCGATGATGAGGAACGCGAGGCCGATCAGCACCGCCCACAGCGTCGCGAGGCCAAGATAGAAGCTGCCCATGAAATAGGCGAGGTCACCGATGATCCCCGGCCCTCGCTCGGCCAGCGTCGCCGTCACCGCCGCGAACACCGCGAACGGGGCGAAGCGCATGACGTAATCGGTGACCTGCAACATGACGGCGACAAGGCCTTCGAGCGCGCGGACCAGAGGCTTGCCCTTGTCGCCCACGGCGGTCAGCGCGACGCCGATGAAGAGCGAGAAGATGACGATCTGCAGAATCTCGTTGGTCGCCATCGCCTCGACCCCCGACGCGGGGAAGATGTGGCCGACGAACTTCACGAAATCGAACGCGGGCTTGGCGACGCCGGTATCGGCGGTGACCGGCGGCACCGGCAGGCCCAGCCCCACGCCCGGCTGCAACAGGTTGACGAGCAACAGGCCCAGCATCAGCGAGATGAAGCTCGCCATCACGAACCAGCCGAACGACCGCAGCCCGACGCGGCCGAGCGACGAACTGTCGCCCATATGCGCGATGCCGACGACCAGCGTCGAAAACACCAACGGCGCGATAATCATCTTGATGAGCCGCAGGAACACGGTGGTCACGGCGGACAGGTAATAGGCGATATTCTTGAGCAGCGCGGTGCCCGACCCGCCGCCATCGTCCAGCCCGGCGTTCAGCGCCCAGCCGAGCACGAGGCCCGACACCAGCGCGATGAGAATGAAAGTCGTGAGCCGCTTGGCCATGCGTCGTCCCTGTTCGTTTGCGCGCAAAGGGAGGGGAATGTTTCGTCCGGGTCAACCCCCGGTGCATTCGGGCATCTTGGCAAGTGGCGCGCTGCTGCGTATCGAGCCGAAATGACCTCGACCAACGATGTTCGCCGCTCGTTCCTCGATTTTTTCGAGAAGGCCGGCCATGCCCGCGTCGCCTCCGCGCCGCTCGTTCCACAGAACGACCCGACGCTGATGTTCGTCAATGCGGGGATGGTGCCGTTCAAGAACGTGTTCACCGGCCTGGAAACGCGGCCGTATGTGACGGCCACGTCGTCGCAGAAATGCGTGCGTGCCGGGGGCAAGCATAACGACCTCGACAATGTGGGCTATACCGCGCGGCACCACACCTTCTTCGAAATGCTCGGCAATTTCTCGTTCGGTGACTATTTCAAGGAACAGGCGATCCTGAACGCCTGGACCCTGCTGACCCGCAACTGGGGTATCCCGGCGGACAAGCTGACCGCGACCGTCTATCACACCGACGACGAAGCGTTCGCGCTGTGGAAGAAGATCGCCGGGCTGCCCGATCACAAGATCATCCGCATTCCGACCAAGGACAATTTCTGGGCGATGGGCGACAGCGGCCCGTGCGGGCCCTGTTCGGAAATCTTTTACGATCACGGCGACCATATCCCCGGCGGCCCTCCCGGCAGCCCGGATGAGGATGGCGACCGCTTCGTCGAAATCTGGAACCTCGTGTTCATGCAGTTCGAGCAGGACGCGAACGAGATCGTCGGCGAATTGCCCAAGAAGTCGATCGACACCGGCATGGGGCTGGAGCGTATCGCCGCCGTCATGCAGGGCGTGTCGGACAATTACGACACCGACACGTTCAAGGCGCTGATCGCCGCGTCGTGCGAGCTGACCTCGACCCGCGCCGAAGGGCCGACGCAGGCCAGCCACCGCGTCATCGCCGATCACCTGCGCGCATCGGGCTTCCTTGTCGCCGACGGCGTGCTGCCCGCCAATGAAGGGCGCGGCTATGTCCTGCGCCGCATCATGCGCCGCGCGATGCGCCACGCGCATCTGCTGGGCGCGAAGGAACCGTTGATGCACCGCCTCGTCGGGTCGCTGGTGTCCGAAATGGGCGCGGCGTACCCCGAACTGGTCCGCGCTCAGCCGCTGATCGAAGCGACGTTGCAACAGGAGGAAACCCAGTTCCGCCGCACGCTCGACAAGGGGCTGAAGCTCCTCGACGAAGCGACCGCCGATCTGGCGGATGGCGCGACGCTGGCTGGTGAGACCGCGTTCAAGCTCTATGACACCTTCGGCTTCCCCTACGATCTGACCGAAGATGCGCTGCGTGCGCAGGGCTATGGCGTCGACCGGGCGGGCTTCGACGCGGCGATGGCCGAGCAGAAGCGTGCTGCCCGCGCCGCATGGAAGGGCTCGGGGGCCAAGGCATCGGACGACGTCTGGTTCGACGTCCTCGAAACCGCCGGCGCCACCGAATTCATCGGCTATTCGGTCGAGGCGGGCGAGGGGCAGGTCGTCGCTATCGTCAAGGACGGCGCGCGCGTCGAATCGGCGGCGGCCGGCGACGAGGTGCTGGTGCTGACCAACCAGACGCCCTTTTACGCCGAGAGCGGCGGCCAAGTCGGCGATGCCGGCACCATGGCGACCGACGCGGGGCTGAAGGCGACTGTCACCGACACCGCCAAGCAGCTCGGCAAGCTCCACGCCCATGTCGTGACGATCGAGGCAGGCTCGCTGAAGGTCGGCGACAGCGTCGCGCTGACCATCGATACCGTGCGCCGTGCCCAGATTCGCGCCAATCACTCGGCGACGCACCTGCTGCATGAGGCGCTGCGCGAACGGCTCGGCACCCATGTCGCGCAAAAGGGGTCGATGGTCGCACCTGAGCGCCTGCGCTTCGACTTTTCGCAGCCTTCGCCGATTGCCGCCGATGCGCTGGCGCTGGTCGAGGCGGACGTCAACGCGCAGGTGCGTGGCAACGGGGCGGTGACGACCCGGCTGATGACCCCCGACGATGCGATTGAAATGGGCGCGATGGCGCTGTTCGGCGAGAAATATGGCGACGAGGTGCGCGTCGTGTCGATGGGACAGGATGCAGAGGGCACCTATTCGATCGAATTGTGCGGCGGCACCCACGTCAATGCACTGGGCGAGATCGGCCTGTTCAAGATCGTGTCCGAAGGGGCGGTATCCTCCGGCATCCGCCGCGTCGAGGCGCTGACCGGCGAGGCTGCGCGTCAGTGGCTCGGCAATCGCGACGCCAAGCTGCGTGAGGCGGCGGCCGCGCTCAAGGCGACCCCGGATGAAGTACCCGCACGTGTTGCGCAGCTGGTTGAGGATCGTCGCCGGCTGGAGCGCGAACTGGCCGAGGCCAAGAAGGCGCTGGCGATGGGCGGCGGTGCCGGCGCGGCACCGGCCGGTCCCGAACAGGTCGGCGACGTCGCGTTCCTGGGCCAGGTGATCGACGGCCTCGATGCGAAGGCCCTGCGCGGCACCATCGACGAAGCGCGCGCGCGCGTGCCGTCGGGCGTGGTCGCGCTGGTGGCGGTCAACGATGGTCGTGCCTCGGTCGGCGTCGGCGTGTCGAGCGACCTGACCGGCCGCATCAGCGCGGTCGATCTGGTCAAGGCGGCGGTCGCGGCGCTGGGCGGGCAGGGCGGCGGCGGTCGCCCGGACATGGCGCAGGGCGGCGGGCCCGATGGCAGCAAGGGCGAAGACGCGCTTGCCGCGATTCGCGCGCTGTTGGCGGGCTGATCGGCTCGCCACGCTCTTCGTCACCCCGGTGCATGGCCGGGGTGACGTACGGTGTCTGCCAGACGCCGAGCGCATCAAAGGTCGCCGCTTTTTCTCCGAAAAGATGGCGTGCCGGAACGGAGGATGCTTCCGTTCATCTTCCATGCAGCCCTCACCATCCACCGTGGACGATTGCACAGCCATATTGCGCGTGCTAACGGCCCGGCCTTGAACCACTGGGACGCGGTCGACATGACCAAACTCGTTGCCTCCTTGGCGCGGTTCCCGCGCCCGTGATCTTCTCCCGAGAGGCTTCATCGGAAGCCACCGACCTGCCCGATACGGGCGCGGGCCATCATGGTCCGCGTCAGTCGCTCGCCAAGCTCTCGCTCGGCGCGCTCGGCATCGTGTACGGCGATATCGGCACCTCGCCGCTCTATGCGATGAAGGAGACGTTCGTCGGCCATCACCGGCTGCCGGTCGACCAGCTGAACATCTTCGGCGTGGTCAGTCTCGTCTTCTGGTCGCTGATGCTGATCGTGACGTTGAAATACGTCTTCATCATCATGCGCGCCGACAATAACGGCGAAGGCGGCAGCCTCGCGCTCCTCGCGCTGATCCAGCGCAAGAGCGGGGGCGGGCGCTGGACGTCCAGCCTCGTCATCCTCGGGGTACTGGCGACCGCGTTGTTCTTCGGCGACTGCATGATCACGCCGGCAGTGTCGGTGTTGTCGGCGGTGGAGGGGCTGGCGACGGTCAATCCCGGCTTCAACGCGTTCGTGATTCCCATCGCGGTGGTCATCATGATCGGGCTGTTCTGGCTGCAGGCGGTCGGGACGGCCAGCGTCGGGCGGCTGTTCGGGCCGATCATGATCGCCTATTTCGCGACGCTGACGTTTCTGGGCGTGCTCAACATTCTCGAACGGCCCGATATTTTCCAGGCGCTGAATCCGATCTGGGCGGTGCGATTCTTCGCGCAGGACGGGATCATGGCGTTCCTCGCGCTCGGCTCCGTCGTGCTGGCGGTGACCGGGGCCGAGGCGCTGTACGCCGACATGGGCCATTTCGGCCGCCGCCCGATCTCCGTCGCGTGGCTCTATGTCGTATTTCCCGCGCTGATGCTCAATTATCTTGGGCAGGGCGCGCTGCTGCTCGAAAATCCCGATGCGGCGTCGAACCCGTTCTTCTTCATGGCGTCGGAGGATTTCCGTCTCCCACTGGTCATCCTCGCCACGCTGGCGACGATCATCGCCAGCCAGGCGGTGATTACCGGTGCGTTCTCGGTGGTGCAGCAGGCCGTGCAACTCGGCCTCATGCCGCGCCTGCGGATCGAACATACCAGCGCCGATGCGGCGGGGCAGATCTATATTCCGGCGGTCAACTGGGCGCTGCTGGTCATGGTCCTGCTGCTGATCTTCGGCTTTCAGGAATCGTCGAACCTCGCCGCCGCCTACGGCATTGCGGTGACCGGCACGATGTTCATCAGCACCTGCATGATCGCGGTGCTGGTGAAGCGGGTGTGGAACTGGCCGGTCGCGGCGGTCGCCGCGTTCATGGCGATCTTCCTGTGCATCGACGGCGCCTATTTCGCGTCGAACCTGACCAAGGTGCCCGATGGCGGGTGGTTCCCGCTGCTGGTCGGGCTCATCGTCTTCGTCCTGCTCACGACCTGGGCCAAGGGGCGCAAGCTGATGATCGAGCGGATGCGTGAGGCGGCGATGCCGATCAAGGTCTTCATCCAGTCGGCGGCCAGTAGCGCGACGCGCGTGCCCGGCACCGCCGTCTTCATGACCTCGACGCCGGATGGCGTGCCGCACGCGCTGCTGCACAACCTGAAGCACAACAAGGTGCTGCACGAGCGCGTCATCCTGCTGACCGTCAAGATCGCCGACACGCCTTATGTCGATCCGGAGCTTCGCACGAAGAACGAGGATCTGGGTCAGGGCTTCCACCGCATGATCCTGAAATTCGGGTTCATGCAGGACCCCGATGTGCCCGGCGCGTTGAAGGCGGTGGGATGCTGTGGCGGTGACTTCCGCATGATGGACACCAGCTTCTTCCTCGCCCGCCAGACGCTGTTGCCGTCGTCGCGGCCGGGCATGAGGATCTGGCGCGAAAAGCTGTTCGCGTGGATGCTGCAGAATTCCGAAAGCGCGATGGAGTTCTTCCGCCTGCCGACCAACCGCGTGGTCGAACTCGGCAGCCAGGTGGAGATTTGACGCCGCCCGGACCCGCGCCGATCGTCGTGACCGCCTTGTTCGGGCATGAGGATCAGGCGTGGTTCGATCGGCAACGTCGCGCCTATTTCCCGGCCGAACGCAACGTGCTGGCGGCACACTGCACGATGTTCCATCACCTCGCCCCGGAACTGGGGCCGGAACTGAAGCAGCGACTGAATGCGCTGACGCGCGGCGTGGCCGCGCCGGTCGCGCGGGTCGGCGGGCTGATGAATCTGGGGCGCGGCGTCGCCTATCGCATCGAATCGCCCGAACTCGAATCGGTGCGCGCCGAACTGGCCGATGCGTTCGCATCGATGCTGACGCCGCAGGACCGCGCCGGCTGGCGTCCGCACGTCACGATCCAGAACAAGGTCGAACCCGCCGCCGCTAGGGCATTGCTGGCCGAACTGTCGGCCGGATTCAGCCCCAGGCCATTGAAAATCGCCGGTCTGGCAAGCTGGTGGTATCGCGGCGGCCCATGGGAAGAACTTTCCCGACACAAGTTCGCTTGACCGACGCGATTCGCGTTCGTATAGGGCCGCCTCCCCGATGGGGAAACGGCGGGGCGAAGTAGCTCAGTTGGTTAGAGCACGGGAATCATAATCCTGGGGTCGGGGGTTCAAATCCCTCCTTCGCTACCACCCGCCACGGCATTCGTGCCCTCGGTCGCCGCCATCGGAGCGTTGCCGACCTGAGCGGAAATCGCGATTTTTGCTTCGTTCCCTCACCCTGCGATGACGTCCTGCACGGCGGGTTTTCCCGTGCGATCAGCGCGCGGCTTGTGCGCTAGCGGAGTGTCCCCATGTTGCGTTCGACCCCGCTACCGGCATAGACGTGCCGCTCGCTTCGAACGGAATCTGATCTCATGGCTGTTACGCACCACACCCGCATGCTCGTCCTCGGTTCGGGACCGGCGGGCCTTTCCGCCGCCATCTATGGCGCACGCGCGGGCATGGAGCCGATCGTGGTGCAGGGCATCCAGCCTGGCGGCCAGTTGATGACCACGACCGATGTCGAAAACTATCCGGGCTTCCGCGACGTCGTACAGGGGCCGTGGCTGATGGGCGAGATGCAGGCGCAGGCCGAGCATGTCGGCACGCGGATGATGTGGGACACGATCGTCGATGTCGACGTATCGCAGCGCCCATTCCGCCTGACCGGCGACAGCGGCGATGTGTACGAGGGTGAGGTGCTGGTGATCGCCACAGGCGCGCAGGCGCGCTGGCTGGGGCTCGACAGCGAGGAACTGCTGAAGGGCAAAGGCGTGTCGGCCTGCGCGACGTGCGACGGCTTCTTCTATCGCGGCAAGAAGGTTGCGGTGATCGGCGGCGGCAATACCGCGGTTGAAGAGGCACTGTACCTAACCAACCACAGCGACGACGTGACGATCATCCATCGCCGCGACAGCTTCCGCGCCGAACGCATCCTGCAGCAGCGGCTGTTCGCCAGCGACAAGATCAGCGTGCTGTGGAACAAGCAGGTCGAGCGCTTCGTCGGCGGCGGTGAACCGCACGGGCTGGTCGGGATCGAACTTAAGGACACGGTGACCGGCGAGCTATCGATGCTGGAGGTCGATGGCGGCTTCGTGGCGATCGGCCATCACCCGGCGACCGAACTGTTCCGGGGGCACCTCGCGCTCGACGACGACGGCTATATCGCGGTCGAGACCGGATCGACCCGGACCAGCGTTCCGGGCGTGTTCGCGTGCGGTGATGTGATGGACAAGGTATATCGCCAGGCGGTGACCGCAGCCGGCACCGGCTGTATGGCGGCGCTGGACGCGGAACGATTCCTCCAGGCCGCGGAGTTCGAGGGCGTGGCGGAAGCAGCCGAGTGAGGTAGGGCCGGGCGCGCAGCCCGGCCCTGCGCTTCAGGCGCCCGCGTCGGTCAGGCGGGCGAGCTGTTCGGCGGTGAGGGAAAGCCGCCACGCGTCGACCAGTTCCTGCAACTGCTCGACACTGGTGGCGCTCGCAATCGGGGCAGTCACGCCCTCCTGCGCCGCCAGCCATGCCAGCGCGATCTGGGCCAGCGTGGCGCCGGTTTCGGCGGCGACGGCATCCATGGCGGCCAGCACGGCCGCTCCTTTGCCGGCCAGCAGCTTCGCCATGTTGCCGCCCCGCACGCTCTTCTGAAGGTCGGCCTCCGAGCGGTATTTCCCGGTCAGGAAGCCCGAGGCGAGGCCATAATAGGGCGCAACGCCGATATTATGTTCGACGCAGAGATTCTGCAGCTCGCCTTCATATTTGTGCCGGCTCACCAGATTATATTCCGGCTGCAACACGTGGAAGCGGGGCAGCCCCTCCGCCGTTGCCAGATCAAGCGCGGATTTCAGCCGCATCGCGCGAAAGTTGGAGGCGCCCAGCACCCGAACCTTGCCCGCATCGATCAACCGGCCGAACGCTGCGAGATAGTCCGCCTGCGGCGTGTCCTCGTCATCCTGATGCGCGTAATAGAGATCGATCCGATCGGTGCCGAGCCGGCGCAGTGATGCTTCCGCCGCCGCCGCGATGTGCGCCGGGGCAAGTTTCTCGCCACCATCGCCGGGAAGCATCCCGACCTTCGTCGCGATCAGCACCTGGTCGCGCTTGCCCGATCGACGCAGCCATTCGCCGATGATCGTTTCCGATTCGCCGCCGCGATGCCCGTCGACCCATGCCGAATAGACGTCGGCGGTATCGATCATCGTCCCCCCGGCATCGACGAAGGCGTCGAGAATGCGGAAGCTGGCGTCGCGATCGACAGTCCAGCCGAACACATTGCCGCCGAGGATCATCGGCGGTGTTGCGAGGTCGGTCGCGCCCAGCGTGCGGTGGGGGATATCGGTCATGGACGTTCCTTCGGATCGGGGGCGGTGGCGTTTGCGTCGAGCGCGGCGTTGTCGAGGATCGCGGCGGCATCGTTCAGCGCCGCCGCCTCACCCTGCGTTACGCCGCCCGGTGCGGATCGGTCGTCGGAGCCGCTACATCCGGCAAGGAATAGCGCGATCAGGATAAGGGCAGGGCGCATCGATAGTCTCCCAACGAAAAAGGCCGCGCCCCGTTGCATCGGGACGCGGCCTCCTTTTCGTAACCTAATGCGATCAGCGCTTCAGGTCGCGACCGGCATTTTCGAGTGCTTCACCGGTTTCGCGCTGGGCGTTGTCGGTGGCCGCATCGACCTTGGCTGCGCCGCGATCGATCGCCGCACCGGCGCGGTCGGTAGCGTTTTCGATCTTGTCGCCTGCGCGGTCGGCGGCGTTCTCGGCGGCACCGAACGCACGGTCGCCGGCCGTCTTCACGTCGCTGACGGCTTCGCCCATCGTGGCATTCACGTCGGCGGCAACGGCATCGGCCGCCTCACCGGTTTCGTTCTGCGCCTTCTGGCTGCAGGCACCGATCGAGAATGCGGCTGCGGCGAGCGGCAGCAGAATGAGCTTCTTCATGGCGGTTTCCCTTCCGTTATGATCGGGCGCACAACGCGCCATCACCATTGCGGTTGCATCAAAGTCGCCATGTCCGACGCAGCTTATCGCCAATTGACCTGATATAAAGATTTCTTTATATCATGCGACATGACACCGGCTCTCGACATATTGCGCGCGGCCAGCGACGCGACCCGCTTGCGGGTGCTGTGGCTGTTGCGGTCGATGGAGTTGTCGGTCGGCGAACTGGCGCAGGTGCTAGAGCAGAGCCAGCCGCGCGTCAGTCGCCATATCAAGATCCTGTGCGATGCCGGGCTGACGATCCGGCGCAAGGAGGGCAGCTGGGTTTTCGTTGCCCTGGGTCAGGCGGCGATCGTGGGACCGTTGCTGGCAGCGCTCGACGCATGGGTGGCGGCCGACGATCCTTGGCGCGACGCGGACAGCGCGCGGCTCGCCGAAGTGCGGGCCGATCGGGCCATCGCCGCCGCCGCGTGGTTCGAGGCGCATGCCGGCGAGTGGGACGCGATCCGCTCTCTCCACGTCGCCGAGGAACAGGTCGAACGGGCGATGCTCGCAGCGCTGGGCAGTGCGCGGATCGGGATGCTGGTCGATATCGGCACGGGCACCGGGCGGATGCTGGAGCTGTTCGCGCCGCAATCGGATCAGGCGATCGGGATAGACCGGTCGTCGGAAATGCTGCGGCTGGCCCGTGCCAAGCTGACCGAGCGCGGGCTGGACCATGCCGAGCTGCGGCAGGCCGATATCCAGGCGCTGCCGCTGGGCGATGGTGCGGCGGACACGGCCGTGCTGCATCACGTCCTGCATTTCGTACAGCATCCAGGCGCCGCCATTGCGGAGGCGGCACGGGTGCTGCGGCCCGGTGGGCGGCTGTTGATCTGCGATTTCGCGCCGCACGAGCGTGAGGAATTGCGGGTGCGCGATGCCCATGCGCGGCTGGGCTTTTCCGATGAACAGATGCGGCGCTGGTTCGCGGAAACCGGATTGTCGCCGGTGTCGATCGAGACGCTGGGCGGCGGCGAGCTGACGGTGAAGCTGTGGATGGCGCGGCGCGCCTATGACGTACAAGAGGTGAAGGCGGCATGACTCCTACGATTTCCGATCTCGAAGAGGCGCGCCGCGCGCTCGACGCGCCGTTGTTCGCTGATCTGGCGGGCGACTGCGCGGTCAGCTTCGAATTCTTTCCGCCCAAGACCGAGAAGATGGAGGCGGCGCTGTGGGACACCGTGCGCGCGCTCGAACCGCTGGCGCCGAAGTTCGTCAGTGTCACCTATGGCGCCGGTGGATCGACGCGTGAGCGGACCCATGCGACCGTCGCTCGCATCGCGCGTGATACGTCGATGCCCGCTGCTGCACATCTGACCTGTGTCGAGGCGAGCCGCGCCGAGATCGATCAGGTCGCGCAGGAATATTGGGCCGCCGGGGTGCGTCACATCGTAGCGCTGCGCGGCGATCCGCCGACCATGGGGCAGAAGTTCGTCGCGCATCCCGACGGCTATGAAAATGCCGCCGCGCTGGTTGCGGGGCTGCAGAAGCTGCATCCGTTCGAGATTTCGGTCGCGGCCTATCCCGAATGTCACCCGGATTCGGAGCATAAGGCCGCGGACCTCGATAATCTGAAGCGCAAGATCGATGCGGGGGCGACCCGGGCGATCACGCAGTTCTTCTTTACGCCCGAAGCCTTTTTCCGCTTCCGCGACGCGGCGGCGGCGGCCGGCATCAATGCCGACCTCGTACCGGGTATCCTGCCGGTGTCGAACGTGGCGCAGGTGCGCAAGTTCGCGGATATGTGCGGCGCATCGATCCCGGCGTGGATGGACCGCCTGTTCGAAGGGCTGGATGACCATCCCGGTGCCCGCGCGCTGGTCGCCGCGACCGTTGCGGCGGAAATGTGCCGCAAGTTGTATGCCGGCGGCGTGCGCGACTTTCATTTCTACACGCTCAACCGCGCCGAACTGTCCTACGCCATCTGCCACCTGCTGGGGCTGCGGCCGAAGGCGACGCCGGTCGCCGCGGCGGCCTGAGGGGAAACTGCCATGACCAATGCCCGCGAACGGCTTAACGCCGAAGCCGCCCAGCGCGTCCTCATCACCGATGGTGCGTTCGGCACCGAAATCCAGAACTGGAAATTGTCCGAGGCCGATTATGCCGGCGCGCTGACGCTGGGTCACGACCAGAAGGGCAATAACGATATCCTGGCGATCACCAAGCCGGAGGTGCCGGAGACGATCACCCGCGCCTATCTCGACGCCGGGTCGGATATCGTATCGACCAATACGTTCAGCGCAAACCTCATCAGCCAGGCCGATTATGGCGCGGAGGCGCTGGTTGCCGACATCAATATCGAGAGCGCGAAGATCGCCCGCCGTCTGGCCGACGATTATGCCGCGCGCGATGGTCGCCCGCGCTTCGTGGCCGGCGCGATCGGGCCGACCAACAAGACGCTCTCGCTCAGCCCGGACGTCAACGATCCTGGCTATCGCGAGATCGATTTCGACTATCTGAAGGGCGTGTACCGCGAACAGATCGACGCGCTGGTCGTGGGCGGCATCGATTTCGTGCTGATCGAGACGGTGTTCGACACGCTGAACGCGAAGGCCGGGGTGCTGGCGGCGATCGAAGCGGGGCAGGCGCTGGGCCGGGACCTGCCGATCATGCTGTCGATGACGCTGACCGACCTGTCGGGCCGCAACCTGTCGGGTCATACCGTCGAGGCATTCTGGCACGCGATCCGCCATGCGAAGCCGGTGACGATCGGGCTGAACTGCTCGTTCGGCGCGGAGCAGCTGCGCCCGCATGTGAAGACGCTGAGCGAAATCTGCGACACGCTTATCATGGTCTATCCCAATGCCGGCCTGCCCAACGAACTGGGTGCCTATGACGAGGCACCGGCGACGACGGCGGCGCTGGTCGGTGACTGGGCCGATCACGGGCAGGTGAATGTGCTGGGCGGCTGCTGCGGATCGACGCCGGCGCATATCAAGGCGATGGCCGAACGCGTGCGCGGCGTCGTACCGCGCAAGGTACCCAACGTGCCGGTGCAGACGCGCCTCGCCGGGCTGGAACCGTTCACGATGGCGGCGTAAGGGCCGCCGCCGGGAGGGGGCAGCAGATCTTCCCCGGCCACTGGGAGGGGGACCATTCGCAGGATGGTGGAGGGGGGTCTCCGCCGTCGCTACCGTCTCGTCCGTGGAGACCCCCCTCCACCACCGCCTGTCGGCGGCGGTCCCCCTTTCCATGCCGGGAAGGATCGAGAGAGAATATGACCAACGCCTCGACCAATTTCGTCAATATCGGCGAACGCACCAACGTGACCGGCTCTGCCCGCTTCAAGAAGCTGGTAATGGCGGGCGACTATGCCGCCGCGGTCGAGGTCGCGCTGCAACAGGTCGAGAGCGGGGCACAGGTCCTCGACGTCAACATGGACGAGGGGCTGCTCGACGCGCACCACGCGATGACGACGTTCCTGAAGCTGATCCAGGCCGAACCGGACATCGCCCGCATCCCGGTGATGGTCGACAGTTCGAAGTGGGACGTGATCGAGGCGGGGCTGAAATGCGTGTCGGGCAAGCCGATCGTGAATTCGATCAGCATGAAGGAGGGCGAGGAGCAGTTTCTCCACCATGCCCGCATCTGCATGAATTACGGCGCGGCGGTCGTCGTCATGGCATTCGACGAGGTGGGGCAGGCCGACACGCAGGCGCGCAAGGTTGAGATTTGCGAGCGCGCGTACAAGCTGCTCACCGGCATCGGCTTCCCGCCCGAGGACATCATCTTCGACCCCAATATCTTCGCGGTGGCGACGGGGATCGAGGAGCACAATAACTACGGCGTCGACTTCATCGAGGCCTGCCGTGAGATCAAGGCGCGCTGTCCGCACTGCCATATCTCGGGCGGACTATCGAACCTGTCGTTCAGCTTTCGCGGGAACGAGCCGGTGCGGCGCGCGATGCATTCGATCTTCCTCTATCACGCCATTCCGGCGGGGATGGACATGGGGATTGTCAATGCCGGGCAGCTCGACGTGTACGACACGATTGATGCGGAACTGCGCACCGCCTGCGAGGACGTCATCCTCAATCGCGATCCGGATGCGACCGAACGGCTGATCGCGCTGGCGGAGAAGTACAAGGGCACCGATGCGGTCGCCGAAAAGGCGGCGGCCGAGTGGCGCTCGCTGCCGGTCGTCAAGCGGTTGGAATATGCGCTGGTGAAGGGCATCGACGCGCATGTCGTCGACGATACCGAGGAATGCCGCCAGCAATTCGCCCGGCCGATCGAGGTGATCGAAGGGCCGCTGATGGACGGGATGAATGTTGTTGGCGATCTGTTTGGGTCGGGCAAGATGTTTCTGCCGCAGGTCGTCAAGTCGGCGCGGGTGATGAAGAAGGCCGTCGCCCACCTGCTGCCCTTCATCGAGGCCGCCAAGGAGCCCGGTGCCAAGGGCAAGGGCAAGATCATCATGGCGACCGTGAAGGGCGACGTGCATGATATTGGCAAGAACATCGTCGGCGTGGTGCTGCAGTGCAACGGCTTCGATGTCGTTGACCTGGGCGTGATGGTGCCGTGGACGAAGATCCTCGAAGCTGCGAACGAGAATGACGCCGACATGATCGGCCTGTCCGGCCTCATCACCCCGTCGCTGGACGAGATGGTGACGGTGGCCGAGGAGATGAAGCGCGCGGGCATGACCATGCCGCTGCTGATCGGCGGTGCCACCACGTCTAAGGTGCATACCGCGCTGCGCATCTCGCCGGCCTATGACGGGCCGATCGTCCACGTTCTCGACGCGTCGCGCGCGGTGGGTGTCGCGACGACGCTGGTCAGCGACACCGGCCGCGACGCCTATGTCGCGCAGGTCGCCGCGGATTACGAGGCGGTACGCATCGCGCGCGCCGGCAAGGGGCAGAGCGACCTAGCCCCGATCGCCGAGGCCCGGGCCAACGCCGCCGTTGTCGATTTCGCCCAGAAGCCGGCGGCTCCGGCCAGGCCGGGGCGGCATGTTTTCGACGACTGGGACCTCGCCGACCTGCGCGACTATATCGACTGGACGCCGTTCTTTCGCGCATGGGAATTGGCCGGCAACTTCCCCGCGATCCTGACCGACGAGGTGGTGGGCGAGAGCGCGACGTCGCTCTACGCCGATGCGCAGGAGATGCTGGACCGGATCATCGCCGAGAAATGGCTGACGGCGCGTGGGGTTGCGGCGCTGTGGCATTGCCGGCGCGACGGGGACGATGTGATCCTCGACGTACCCGCCGAGCAGCTGGAGCCGGCGATGGAGGCCGGGCGGGTCTCGCCGCTGTCGGGCGTGCCGCACGACTTTGCGACGCCGATGCAGACGACCCATGCCACCCATGCGATCCGGATGCCGTTCCTGCGGCAGCAGGTGAAGAAGCGTGAGGGGCGGGCGAATATGTGCCTCGCCGACTTCATCGATCCGGCGGGCGACTGGATGGGCGGCTTCGCGGTCGGCATCCATGGGATCGACCCGCATATCGCGCGGTTCAAGGCCGAGAATGACGATTATCAGGACATCTTGCTGAAGGCGCTGGCCGATCGTCTGGCCGAGGCGTTTGCCGAGCGACTGCACCACCATGTCCGCACCGACCTCTGGGGCTATGCGCCGGACGAGCAACTGACCAACGAGGCGATGATCCGCGAACAGTATCGCGGCATCCGTCCCGCGCCGGGCTATCCGGCATGTCCCGACCATAGCCAGAAGCCGATCCTGTTCGACATGCTGGGCGCGACGGAAGCCACGGGGATCACGCTGACCGACAGCTTTGCCATGCTACCCACCGCCGCTGTGTCGGGTTTCTATTTCGGGCACCCCGACAGCGCCTATTTCGGGGTGGCGCGGGTCGGGCGCGACCAGCTGGAGGACTATGCGACGCGGCGGGGCGTCAGCATCGAGCAGGCGGAGCGGTGGCTGCGGCCCAATCTCGACTGAGCGCGTCGAGCAGCCGGTCACGCACCCAGTCGGCGTCGCCGGGGCGGGCGAAGCTGTGGCTGTCGCTGTCGCGGTGGTGCATGGCGGCAAGGTGGCGAAGGTGCCACGCATCGAGGAATGCCACCGCCGTGTGATCGCGGGTTGCGAGCAGGATGTCGGTGGGCGTTCCCGAGGACAGGGCGGTGGTGAAGGTGAGGACGAGTTCGGTCTGGGCCGGGCGACGCTTTGCCAGCACTGCCAATCCTTGCGCCAGGCGGCGGAAGTTGACGCCTCCGGTCAGCAGCCGCCGCCATTGGGCGGGTGAGGACAGCCGCGCGGCATAGGTTGCGCGGATCGCCGCCGGGGGGGGCAGGTCGCCGGAAGGCTCGACGATCCAGGGGTTTGCGAGAACGAGGCGGTCGATACCGGCATCGCCATGGAACAGCGCCAGCGCGGTCGCGGCGTCGCAATTGCCGAACGCCACGATCCGCGTGACGCCGGTGTGTTCACGCAAGGCCGCGGCCGCGGCGGCAATGTCGGGGCCACTCGCGCGGAAGCCTTCGTTCACCCCGGTCGAATCGCCGATACCGCGCCGATCGAACCGGAGCACCGGATAGCCGGCGGCGGCAATCGTGGCGGCAAGCAGCGCCTGCCCGCGATGCGCGCCGACGCGCAGTTCGTTGCCGCCCGACACGATCAGCAGACCGGTGGTACCGGCCGCGTCGTCCAGCGTGCCCGCCAGCGTCTCGCTTAAGCAGGCAAAGGTCACCAGCCGACGCATGCGCGGCTCCATGCGAAGAGGTCGTCGGCAAGCTGTTCGGCGAGCACGCGATCGTCGCCCGGTTCGGCGCGACGCCATAGCGGCGCGGCGTCGATGCGCAGGTCGGCATCCTCCGGATCGGTGCCGAGGCGGACGATGCGGCGGGGATGGGCGTCGCAGGGCGTCGCGGCGTCGAGTTCGTCGAGCAGCGCGGTGGCGATGCGGTTGCCAGCGATCTCCACCACCGGCGCGGTGCGATCGATGCCGACGGGACGAGCGATGCGGGCGAGCTCGCGGACCAGCGCGGCGCCCGACTGGGGGCTGAGGTGCCAGCGCCCGGCGAGGTCGGCGTCGGTGTCGAACAACGCCCCGGCGCGGATCGCGGCGCCGATCACCGGACGGTCGCTCGCCGCGACCAGCGCGGTGACGGCGGCGCGCCAGTCGGCAAGGTTTGCGGCCTCGGTCGGAAGCAGGCTTTCCCCCTGTCCGGGCAGGTCGGGCAGGATCGACGCGATCCCGCGCGTCGCCAGCGCCCGGAGCAGCCCGACCGCGAAGGTTCGGGTGCGGTTCGCCTCCTCGAACGGGGGCTGCAGCAGCATCACGACCGGCCCCTCGGCAGGGCCGAAGCGCCACAGCGCCTCCTGCCCGCCGGGCCAGTCGTAGCGGTCGATCAAGCGGGAACCTTGGCGCGGGCGAAGGCGACCAGCGAACCGAAGCTTTCCAGCGTGTCGCCGTCGATATCGTCATCCTCGATCAGGATGCCGAGGCGATCCTCCAATTCGGTCAGGACACCGGCCACCGCCATCGAATCGAGTTCGGGGAGCGCACCGAACAGCGGCGTGGCATCCTCGAACGCCGCCGCGCGTTCGTCCGACAGGCCGAGCACGTCGCGCAATACCCCGCGCACCGTTTCCTCGATCGAACCCGTACCCGTCTGGATCACCCGTACACTCCCCCTGTTACCTGGGCGGTTTAGGGGGTGTTGGGGGTGCTGCCAAGCGGGCTGTGTCCGGGGGCGGGCCTGCTGGACGCTGATGGTGCTTTCCGTGGCTCTGGACCCCTGCCTGCGCAGGGGTCGGGTCGGGTTGGGTGCGAGGGGCGACGGTCGCGTCGCCCGCTTCGTCACCCCGGGCTTGACCCGAGGTGACGTTGTGGGTGGGGGGGGGCACCCCCTGTATCTGGCGTCGGATCGGCGCTAGGAGGCGACATGGAATTTCCGCGTGCCCGGACAATCGATCATCTGCCTTCGCTGGGGGCGGCGCAGGCGCCGGCGCTGATCGATCGGGAGGGCGCGCTGAGCTTTGCCGCATTGGAGGCGGCGGTAGCGCGGATGGCGGGGGGGCTGGTTGCGCTGGGCCTTGCGCCGGGCGCACGGGTGGCGACGTGGCTGCCCAAGACGCGCACCGCGTGCCTGATGCCGCTGGCGACGGCGCGGGCGGGGCTGGTGCATGTGCCGGTCAATCCGGCGCTCAAACGGGCACAGGTCGCGCATATCCTGTCGGACAGCGGTGCGGCGGTGCTGGTGACGCAAGGGGCGCGGGTCGCGGCGCTGGAGGCGGGCGATGTGCCGGACGGGTGCCGGGTGTTGACCGAGCCGCCGGAGGGCGATTCCGTCCGACCCCAGGATTATGATTCCCGTGCTCTGGCGGCCATTCTCTATACGTCCGGTTCGACCGGCCGGCCGAAGGGCGTCATGCTGAGCCATGCCAATCTGTGGCTCGGGGCAGTCTCGGTGGCAAGCTATTTGCGCTTGACCCCCGACGACCGGGTACTCGCGGTGCTGCCGCTCAGCTTCGACTATGGGCAAAACCAGCTATTGTCGACGTGGGCCGCGGGCGGGGCGGTGGTTCCGCTCGATTACCTAACCGCGCGCGACGTGGTGAAGGCGGTCGAGCGGTTCGGCGTGACGACGCTGGCGGGGGTGCCGCCGCTGTGGACGCAATTGCTGGAGGTGGACTGGCCGGCGGACACGGCGGCGCGGCTCAAGCGGCTGACCAATTCGGGTGGAGCGCTGACCCCGCGCATGGTGCGGGCGCTGCGGGAGCGGTTCGCCGGCGCCGATCTCTATGCGATGTACGGGCTGACCGAGGCGTTTCGATCGACCTATCTCGATCCGGCGCTGATCGATGCACATCCCGATGCGATCGGGTCGGCGATCCCCTTTGCCGAGGTGGCGGTGGTGCGCGCCGATGGCAGCCGGGCGGATGCCGGGGAGGCGGGCGAGCTGGTCCATGCCGGGCCGCTGGTTGCGCAAGGCTATTGGCGCGATGCCGCGCGGACGGCGGCGCGGTTTCGGCCGGCCCCGGAATGGATGGATAGTGGCGGCATGGCGGTGTGGTCGGGCGACACGGTGGCGCTGGGCAGCGATGGGCTGCTGCGCTTCGTCGGGCGCGATGACGAGATGATGAAGGTGGCGGGCAACCGGATCAGCCCGACCGAAGTGGAGGAAGCGGTGCTGGCGGGCGGCGAAGTGGCGGAGGCGGTCGCGGTCGGCCTGCCCGACGAACGGCAGGGGCAGGCGATCACGGTGGTCGCGCGGGCGTTGGTGGCGGATGCCGAGGCGCTGGTGCGGGCGCGGCTGCGACGCGAACTGCCGAGTTTTCAGCAGCCGTCGCACTATGTCTGGGTCGAGGCGTTGCCGCGCAATGCCAACGGCAAGCTGGACCGGGTGGCGGTGCGCGCGCTGGCACAAGCGGCGGTGCAGTCGTGAAGCCGGTCGGGCCGATCCCGGCGGGCTTTGCCGGACAGTCGCGGCTGACGGTCGGCGGCGTGGATTTCGCCGAACTGCTCGAACGGGCGGGTGATACCCCGGCGTTCCTGTATGACGGCGGGGCAATGGCGGCGCGGGTCGCGCGGCTGCGCGCGGCGCTGCCCGAGCAGGTGCGCGTGCATTATGCGATCAAGGCCAATCCGCACCGTGACGTGCTGGCGGCGATGGCGGCATTGGTCGACGGGCTGGACGTGGCGTCGGGCGGCGAACTTGCGCTGGCGCTGACCGTCAAGCCGGCTGCGGCGATCAGCTTTGCGGGACCCGGCAAGCGCGACGATGAGCTGACGCAGGCGATTGCGGCAGGGGCGACGCTGCATGTCGAATCGGAGGGCGAGGCCGATCGGGCGCTGGCGATCGGTGATCGGCTGGGGCGGCGTCCCCGCATCGCCGTTCGGGTGAACCCCGATTTCGAATTGCGCGGGTCGGGGATGCGGATGGGTGGGCGCGCGTCGCCCTTCGGCATCGATGCGGTGTGGGTGCCGGCGCTGGTCCGGCGGCTGGTCGCGGCGGGCGCGGACTGGCACGGCTTCCACATCTTTGCCGGATCGCAGACGCTGGACAGCGCCGCGATCATCGAGGCGCAGGCCGCGACGCTGGCGCTGGCCGAGCGGCTGGGCGAGGAAGCGGGCGCGGCGCCGGCGTTCGTCAATCTGGGCGGCGGGTTCGGCATCCCCTATTTCGCGGGCGATACCCCGGTCGATGTCGAGGGCATCGGGCAGGCGCTGGGCGCGGCGCTGGACCGGCGGGGCGCGGTGCTGGCCGATACCGGCTTTGCGGTGGAGCTGGGCCGCTGGCTGGTGGGGGAGGCGGGGGTGTATTGCACGCGCGTCGTCGATGTGAAGGACAGCGGGGGCGAGACGTTCGTGGTGGTCGATGGCGGGCTGCATCATCAATTGGCGGCCAGCGGCAATTTCGGGACGGTGGTGCGGCGCAATTATCCGGTGGCGGTGGCCGAGCGGATGGCTGCCGCGCCGGTCATGACTGCGTCGGTGGTCGGGTGCCTGTGCACCCCGCTCGACCGGCTGGCCGACCGGGTGGCGCTGCCCGAGGTGGCGGTCGGCGATACGATCGTCCTGTTCCAGGCGGGGGCTTACGGTGCGACGGCCAGCCCGGCGGCGTTTCTGGGCCATCCGCCGGCGCGCGAGGTCCTTGTCCCATTGCGGGACTGATCGAACGGTACGCCTTATGGGATGCGGGGCGGCGGAAGTTCGCTATACTCAACCCTATCTTTACCCCTTTGGCAGCATAGCAGGGGCGGTCCTGCGCAGTCCCGATGCGGCTGCGCTCGTTCGGAACGAGGTAATGTAATGCGTCGCAGGCATGGTTTTGGAACGGGTGTGGCGATGGCGGCCTTGCTGGGCGGGTGCGCCGGTGGGGCGACGCGCCCCGAATTGCCGCCCGCACCGTTCGTGCAGGCGAAGGAAGCGCCGGGCGAGGCCTATGTCATCGGGCCGCTCGACCAGCTGAGCATCTTCGTGTGGCGCAACCCCGAACTGTCGACCAAGGTGCAGGTGCGCCCCGACGGGCGGATCACCACGCCGCTCATCAACGACATGCCCGCCACCGGCAAGACGCCGGCGATGCTGGCCGACGATCTGAAGCTGGCGCTGGGCGAATATGTGAAGGACCCGCTGGTTTCGGTGATCGTCGAGAATTTCTCCGGCACCTTCAGCCAGCAGGTGCGCGTGGTGGGGGCGACCGAAAAACCGGCATCGATCCCGTACCGGGCCAATATGACGCTGCTCGACGCGATGATCGCGGTCGGGGGCCTCAACCAATATGCGTCGGGCAACCGGGCGCGGCTGGTGCGGTACGACCGGGCGACGGGCAAGCAGTCGGAATTTGGCTTACGTATCTCCAGCCTGCTGAAGAATGGCGATGCCAGCGCGAACGTGAAGTTGCAGCCGGGCGACGTCATCATCATTCCAGAGAGCATGTTCTGAGATGGATGGGCTGTATAACGAGCTGAAGCTGATCCTCCACGCGGTCTGGCAGCGGCGCTGGATCGCGCTGGCGGTGGCGTGGGTCGTGTGCCTCGCCGGGTGGCTGGCGGTCAGCCAGATTCCCAACAGCTATCAATCGACCGCGCGGGTCATGGTGCAGATGCGGCAGGTGCTGCCCGGCGCCGAGGCGGCGGTCGCGCAGAATGATCAGGCGAAGAATATCGACCGTATCCGCCAGACGCTGACGTCGGCGGTGAACCTTGAAAAAGTGGTGCGCGGTACGTCGCTGAACGAAACGGTCGCCAATGACCGTGACGTCGCCGACCGGATCGCGTCGTTGCAGAACGCGATCAAGCTGACGCAGCAGCAGGACAATCTGTTCGAGATTTCGGCGACGTCGGGCAATCCGAAGGTCGCGCGGGAAGTCGTGCAGAAGATGATCGACATTTTTGTGCAGGATAACCTGGCGAGCGACCGCGATGCGACGGTGCAGTCGCTGCGGTTCCTCGACCAGCAGCTGTCGCAGCGGCAGAAGCAGCTGGCCGATGCCGAGGCGCGGCGGCAGGCGTTCCAGGCGCAGTATATGGCGATGCTGCCCGGCACCGGATCGCTCGACGATCGCATGTCGAACGCGCGCAGCGAGCTGGCGCAGATCGACGGCGACCTGGCGGCGGCGCAGACCAGCCTGAGCGCGGCCAATGCGCAGATGGCGGGGACCGCCGCGACGCTGCCCGGCACGGCGGGGACGGCGATGGTCGGGCCGGCACGCGCGCGGCTGAACGCGATCGAGGGGCAGATTGCCGAGGGGCGCAGCCGCGGCTGGACCGATCAGCATCCCGACATGGTGGCGCTCAATCGCCAGCTGGCGTCCGCCCGCGCGGCGGCGCGCGGCGAGGGTGGCGGGGTCAGCGGGGGCACGGCGGCGTCGCCCAACCCGTTCTACCTGCAGCTGCGCGCGACGCAGGGCGACCGGCAGGCGCGGGTGGCCGAATTGCAGCAGCGCAAGAACCAGATCGAAAGCCAGCTGAACGGGCTGCAGGCCAAGATCGCGGCCGATCCGCAGGCGGCGGCGCAGCAGTCGCAGCTGGACCGCGACATCGCGTCGCTGAAACAGCAATATGACTCGCTGTTCCAGGACCGCGAACAGGTGCGCCTGCGCAGCAGCGTGCAGACCGATACCGACGCGGTACAGTTCAACGTGATCGATCCGCCCACCCAACCCAGCAAGCCCACCGCGCCGAACCGGCCGTTGCTGCTGCTGGGCGTGCTGGTCGTGGGCATCGGCGCGGGCGTTGCACTGGCCTTTGCGCTCAGCCGGCTGAAGACCAGCTTTGCCACCGCGCAGAAGCTGGAGAAGATCAGCGGGATGCCGGTGCTGGGGTCGATCGGTGAGGTGGTGACCGACACGGTACGGGCGACACGCAAGCAGCGGTTGAAGCTGTTCGCGGGTGGCGCGGGCGCGCTGGTTGCGGCATTCGTGTTGTTGCTGGGCATGGAATTCGCCCGGCGCGGGCTGGTGGCGTGAGTGGGGATGACAAGGTGAACGATCAATCGCACCGGGCCATACGCGCGTCGTTGCTGGAGCGCGCGGCGGATCGCTGGCAGCTGGGGCCGAAGCCCGACCTGCCGCCGGTCGCCATGCCCGACCTGCCGCCGGCGCCGCCGGTCGTGCCGCCGGTTGCCAAGGCGAGTCCCCGCAAGATGCCGTCCGCGCGCATCCGCCCGGTCGATCCGGCGCGGATCGATCGCGAGATGCTGGCCGAGGCAGGAATGCTGGTGCCCGGCGGCCCGGTTACCGCGCTGGCCGAGGAATTCCGGCTGGTGAAGCGCCAGCTGCTGACCACCGCCGCCGATATCGAGAAGCGCGATCCCGATGCCGCGCGCATGATCCTAGTGTGTTCGGCACAGCCGGGCGATGGCAAGACGTTCTGCGCGATCAACCTTGCGCTGTCGCTGGCGGCGGAACGCGACCTGCAGATCCTGCTGGTCGATGCCGATTTCCCCAAGCCCGACATTCTCGACCGGCTAGGCCTGCCGGCGGGCAAGGGGTTGCTCGACGCGCTGGGCGATCCGGCGATCGATGTCGAGACATTGGTGATCCCGACCGACGTGCCGCAGCTGTCGGTGCTGCCGGCGGGCAAGCGGACCAATGCCGACACCGAATTGCTGCGCAGCGACCATGCGCAGGATGTGATGCAGCGGCTGCTGACCGCCGATCCCGACCGGATCGTCATCTTCGATTCGCCCCCGGCCCTTGCCGCATCGCCGGCGGCGGTGCTGGCGTCGCTGGTCGGGCAGACGGTGTTGGTGGTCCGCGCCGACCGCAGCAGCGAATCCGACCTGCGCGAAGCGGTCGCGCTGCTGGATGGATGCGACGATATCCAGTTGCTGCTGAACGCGACGACGTACCGGGCGGAGGGCGCGCGCTTCGGTTATTACGGGCAGGATCAGGAATGATGCGGTGGGTGGCCCTGCCGGTGGCGGTCGTGGCGTCGGCAAGCCCGGCGCTGGCGCAGCGCGTCGAGGTGTCGCCCTATGTCGAGGTCGGGCAGACATTGCTCGCCGATCTGAACGATGGCGACGTCGTTACCTTTACCCAGCTGACCGCCGGGGTCGATGCGACGATCACGACGCAGCGGGTGCAGGTGCAGGCCAATTACCAGTATCAGCGGCTGCTGGACTGGGGCGATAACTTCGGCAGCGGCGACGTCCATTCGGGGCTGGCGCGCGCCAATGTGCAGATCACCCGCTGGCTGAACCTGGAGGGCGGCGCGATCGCCACGCGGGCGCAGGGCGATACGCGCGGCGGAGGCTTCGGCTCGCTGGTCAATGCCAGCAACGTCAACACCGCGCAGGTCTATGGCCTGTACGCCGGGCCGAGCATCAATACGCGGGTCGGGCCGTTCGCGGTCAACGGCACCTATCAGTTCGGCTATGTGAAGGCGGAGACGCCGGGCGTCGTCAACCTGGCACCGGGCCAGCGGCGGCTGGATTATTATGACGAGGCGACCAGCCATCTGGTGATGGCCAGCGCCGGCACGCGCGCGGGCACGCTGCTGCCGATAGGCTTCACCGTGTCGGGCGCATGGGTTAGTGAGGATGCCGGGCAGCTCGACCAGAAGTTCGAGGGCGCGTATGGCCGGGTCGATGCGGTTTTGCCGATCACGCCGACCCTCGCCGCGGTCGGGGGCGTCGGATATGAAAAGATCGAGGTGACGCAGCGCGATCCGTTGGTCGATGCGAATAATATTCCGGTGACCGATGGGGCGGGGCGGTTCGTGACCGATCCGGCATCGGCACCGCGCATCGCGTACGACACCGACGGCATCATCTGGGACGCGGGCGTATTATGGCGGCCGTCCCCGCGCACCGCGCTAGAGGCGCGGCTGGGGCGGCGGTACGGGGCGATGAGCTATACCGGGTCGCTGCAATGGCAGGTCAGCCCGGCATCGGCGGTGCAGGTCGGCGTATATGACAGCGTGACCACGTTCGGGCGGCAACTGACCGGATCGCTGTCGCAGCTGCCGATCAATTACATCGGCGGCGAGGACCCGTTCGGTGCGCGCTATGGCGGGTGCGTGTTCGGTGGCGGCGTGACGCCCGAGGGCGCGTCGAATGCCGGTGGCTGCCTGACCCCGGTGTTCCAGTCGGTCAGTGCGGCGACGTTCCGTGCGCAGGGGATCGATGCGGTCTATTCGATCACGCGTGGGCCGACCCGGCTGGGGCTGGGCGCGGGCTATGCCAGCCGGCGCTATTATGTCCCGCCGGTGCCGGGTGCGGTCATCTATCGCACGCGCGACGAGAGCTATTATGTCCAGGGCTTCGGCCAATGGGCGCTCGACAGCCGGTCGTCGGTCAGCGCCGACCTGTACGCCAATTACTTCGCGAGCGGGATCGAGGGCGGGCTGGACGCATGGGGCGGCGGTGCGCAGGGCGGTTATTATCGCAGCTTCGGCCGGGCCTATGGCAGCCTTACCGCCGGCGTGTACGGCTATGATGTCGAACGCAGCCAGTCGGATTTGATCGCGCAGGCGTTGCTGGCGGTGGGGTTCCGGTTCTAGGTTCGACAGGTAGAATTTCCTACCGTCACCCCGGACTTGATCCGGGGGCCCGCTGTTTACCCGCCGTCGAAGAAGAAGCGGGACCCCGGGTCAAGCCCGGGGTGACGGAGGGGTGGGCGAGTCTATCGCCAACGTCGTTCGTGCAGGCGGCTACCCCTACCGGCCGGGAACGGAACAAGGTAAATTCGCCCGATTTAAACGAACATTCAACCGATTGGCGGGTACAAGCCCTCCATTGGAGACGATGATGTACGACAATCATTATGGCCTGACCGGTCGCCCGTTCCAGCTGACGCCCGATCCGGCCTTCTGGTTCGACACCGCCACCCATCGCAAAGCGATGGCGTATCTGGGCTATGGGTTAAGCCAGGGCGAGGGCTTCATCGTCATCACCGGCGATCCGGGGACGGGCAAGACGACGCTGCTCGGTCACCTGATGGAGACGATCGATCCCGAACGGCTGAACGTCATCCGCATCGTCACGACCCAGATCGAGGCGGACGACCTGTTGCGGCTGGTCGCCGCAGGCCTCGACGTCGACCATCACGGGCTGACCAAGGCACAGTTGCTCGAAGGGATCGAGCGGGGCTTGCACAATGTCGCGCGGTCGGGGCGGCGGACGCTGCTGGTGATCGACGAGGCGCAGTCGCTGCCGGTCGGGTCGATCGAAGAGCTGCGGATGCTGTCGAATTTTCAGGCGGGCGGCTATGCGCTGTTGCAGATTTTCCTGCTGGGCCAGCCGGAATTTCGCCAGCGGCTGCACGGGTCGGATCGGCTGGAGCAGCTGCGCCAGCGGGTGATCGCGATGCACCACCTCGACCCGATGGGCGTCGAGGAGGTTGGGCCGTATCTCGAACACCGCCTCGCGGTCGTCGGGTGGAACGGCACGCCGAGCTTCAGCATGGACGCACTGGCCGCGCTGCACCGCTGGTCGGGCGGCGTGCCGCGCCGGTTGAACCAGCTGGCCGGGCGCGTGCTGCTCTATGGCGCGATCGAGGGGATCGAAGAGTTCGGATCGCTGGACATCGAACAGGTGATCGAGGATCTGGACGGCGACGGGATGGGGGCGACTGCGCCTGAGCCTGCCGCTCGCGTCGAGGCGGCGCCGGTTGCCGAGGCGATGCCGATCGTCGACGCCGATCCGCTGCCGATGACCCCGCCGCCGCCACCGATGCCGCCGCGCCCGATCCACCTGTCGGTGGTCGATGCGCCGAGCTGGAGTGCGGCTGTCGCCGATGCACCCGCGCTCGCGCCGGTGGATACGGCCGATCGCGAGGCGCTGGTCGCGCGGATCGCGGCGCTGGAGGAACGGCTGGAGGACCAGGATGCGGCGCTGCGCCGGGTGCTGACGCTGCTGGTCGACTGGGTGGAGGGCGAGCAGCGCCGCCCCGACCTGTCGTCGATCCGCGCCGCCGGCTGAACGCGGCGTGCCCCCTGCCATGCGCAACGCGATGTCGGTCGATGTCGAGGACTGGTTCCAGGTAGGCGCGTTCGAAACGGTCATCGACCGGGGCGAGTGGGACGCGCTGGAATGTCGGGTGGAGGCGAATACCGATGCGGTGCTCGACCTGTTCGCCGCCAGCGGGGTCAAGGCGACGTTCTTCACGCTCGGCTGGGTGGCGCATCGCTTTCCGGCGCTGATGCGGCGGATCGTCGATGGCGGGCATGAGCTGGCGAGCCATGGCTGGGACCACAAGCGGGTCTTTACCTTCACCGCCGAGGAATTTCGCGCCGATCTGGCCCGCGCCAGGGCAGCGCTGGAAGACGCCGGGGGGCAGGCGGTGACGGGGTATCGCGCGCCGAGCTTCTCGATCGATCGGCGGACGCCGTGGGCGCATGATGTGTTGGCGGAGGAAGGCTATGCCTATTCCTCGTCGGTCGCGCCGATCGCCCATGACCATTATGGCTGGGTGGATGCGCCGCGGATGCTGCACCGGCCGGTCGCGGGATCGGACCTGATCGAATGGCCGATCACGCTGGCGAAGGTGCTGGGGCGCGAAGTGTCGGCGGGCGGGGGCTTTTTCCGGCTGTTGCCGAACCGGGTGGTCGAGGATGCGGTGGTGCGCAGCAACCGTGCGGACGCACATCCGGCGATCTTCTATTTCCACCCGTGGGAGATCGACCCCGGTCAGCCGCGCGTGTGGAATGCACCGCTGAAGTCGAAGGTGCGGCATTATTCGCGATTGGGGGCGATGGCGGGGAAGCTCGAACGGCTGATGGCGCACCATGACTGGGGCCGGGCCGACCGGATCGTCGCCGAGCGCGCGGTTTCGTTGTGACCGTCGTCCGGCGGGCCGATCTGGCCAATCCGGCGGAGCGTGCGGCGGTAGAGGCGTTCGTCGCGGCGCATCCCCAGGGAACTCCCTTTCACCTGCCCGTGTGGGGCGAGGCGACGGCGGCGGGCTGTGGGCAGGATTTCCGGATGCTGCTGGCCGAGGCCGGTGGTGCATTGCAGGGCATCGTGCCGCTGACGCATGTCCGCTCTCCGTTGTTCGGGGCGGCGTTGGTGTCGACCGGTTTTGGTGTGGGCGGCGGTGTGCTGGCGAGTGATCCGGCGGCGGGCGTGGCGCTGGCGGCGGCGGCGGTCGAGGTCGCGCGGGAGCTGAAGTGCCCGACGATCGAGATGCGCGGCGGGGTACCGATCGAAGGGCCGGGCTGGACATGGGACGACACGCGCTATGTCGGGTTCGTGCGGCCGCTGGCGGGCGATGACGATGCCGAATTGCTGGCGATCCCGCGCAAGCAGCGGGCGGATGTGCGCAAGGCGCTGGCCGAGCCGTTCGAGGTGGCGGTCGGCCGGGACCGGAGGGCGCTGGCAGAGCATTTCCGGGTCTATGGCACGTCGGTGCGTAACCTCGGTACGCCGGTCTTTCCCAAGGCGCTGTTTGCCGAGGTGATCCGCCGGTTCGGCGCGGACGCCGATGTGCTGACCGTGCGCCATGGCGGTGAAGCGGTGGCGAGCGTCCTGTCGGTGTATTGGCGGGGCACGGTCTATCCCTATTGGGGCGGGGGCACGGCGGCGGCGCGGGGGTTGCGGGCCAATGAACGCATGTATTTCGAACTGATGCGCCATGCCCGCGCGAAAGGCTGCACCGCGTTCGATTTCGGGCGGTCTAAGGTCGGGACCGGGCCGGCGGCGTACAAGAAGAATTGGGGCTTTGTCGGCGAGCCTTTGGGTTACCCGACCTGGACCGCCGATGGCGCGGCACCGCGCGATGCCAGCCCGCTGAACCCCAAATACCGGCTGAAGATCGCGGCGTGGCAGAAGCTGCCGCTCGCGGTCGCCAATCGTGTCGGGCCGTTCATTGCGAAGGGGCTGGGGTGAGCGACATCCTGTTCCTCGCCCACCGCGTTCCCTATCCTCCCGATCGTGGCGACAAGGTGCGCAGCCACCATGTTTTGCGGCATCTGAGCGGGCTGGGCCGGGTGCATCTGGCGACCTTCGCCGACGATCCGCGCGACATGGGGCATGAGGACGCGCTGGGGCAGTGGTGCGCCAGCGTGAAGGTGCTGCCCCGGACCAAGGGTAATGCGCGGGCGGCGGTCGAGGCGCTGGCGAGCGGGCGCACGGTGTCGGAGGCGGCGTTCGACAGTGCGGCGATGCGGGGCGCGGTGGCGGAGCTGATGGCCGCGCGGCATTATGCTGCGGTCTATGTCTATTCGGGGCAGATGGCGCAGTATCTGCCCGCTGATTTGCCGTTCGTGATGGACTTTGTGGACATGGATTCGGCGAAGTTTGCGGCCTATGCCGATGATGCGAAGGGGCCGATGCGCTGGATGATGCGACGCGAGGCGCGTAAGCTGGCGGCGTTCGAGACGGCTGTCGCGGGCCGGGCGCGCGCTTCGCTGCTGGTGAGCGAAGCCGAGGCTGCTCTGTTCCGGCGGACATCGGGGGCGGATCGTGTCGTTGCGATCGAGAACGGGATCGATACGGCGTTCTTCGACCCCGCCAGCGTCGTGCCGGTCGATGCGGCCGGGCCGCTGATCGTATTCACCGGGCAGATGGATTATCGACCGAATGTCGAGGCGGTGCGCTGGTTCGTGGGTGAGGTGTTGCCGCTGATCCCGCAAGCGCGCTTTGCGATCGTCGGGCGCAGTCCGACCGCTGCCGTGCGGGCGCTGGCGGGCGAACGGGTGGTCGTGACCGGCGAGGTCGCCGATGTGCGCGGCTGGATCGCGGCTGCGGCGGTGGTCGTCGCGCCGCTGCTGCTGGCGCGCGGTATCCAGAACAAGGTGCTGGAGGCGATGGCGATGGCGCGGCCGGTGGTCGCTTCGGTCGCGGCGGCGGAAGGGATCGACCATCAGGGCACGATCCGTGTCGCCGAAGATGCAGCCGGATTCGCCAAGGAGATTGGCAAGGTTCTGGCCGATCCGGTGGCAGCGGACGCGCTCGGACAGGCGGCGCGGGCGCGGACGATCGCGCGCTATGGCTGGGAGGCGCGACTGGCGCCGCTCGCCGGGCTGTTGGGGCTGGCATGAGCAGCATGGCGCTCGAGCGGCCGCGCGTCGCGATCGACCCGGCATGGCGGCGGGCGTTGCTGGCGCTGGGTGGCGTCTGGGTGGCGCTGCTGGCGATTTTTCACCGTGATGCTGCCGGCATGGCCGATATCTGGTGGAATTCGACTACCTATGGCCATTGCCTGTTTGTGCCTCCGATCATCGGTTGGCTGGTATGGCAGCGGCGGCGGGAACTGGCGCAGCTGACCCCGCAGGCGTGGTGGCCGGGGCTGGCCATCGTTGCCGGCGGTGGCGCGGTGTGGCTGGTCGGGGAGGCGGCGGCGGTTGCGTTGTTCCGCCATGTCGGGCTGGTCGCGATGTTGCAGGGGGTGGTGGTCACGCTGCTGGGTGCGCGGGTGGCGCGGGGCATTGCCTTTCCGCTGGCGTACATGGTGTTCCTCGTGCCGTTCGGCGATTTTCTCGAACCTTGGCTGCAATCGGCGACGGTGTCGCTGACCATGCCGCTGTTGCACCTGCTGGGCGTGCCGGCGGCGGTCGACGGGGTGCTGATCACCATCCCCAACGGCTATTTCGAAGTGGCCGAGGCATGTTCGGGATCGAAGTTCGTCATCGCCATGGTCGCGTACGGCATGCTAGTCGCCAATGTCTGCTACGTCGCGTGGGGGCGGCGGGTGGCGTTCATGGCCGTCGCGCTGGTCGTGCCGGTGATCGCCAACGGCATTCGTGCGGCAGGAACGATCTACGCCGCCCATCTGACCTCGGTCGAGGCGGCGACCGGGTTCGACCATGTCGTCTATGGCTGGGTCTTCTTCGCTATCACGATGGCCGGGGTGCTGGCGATCGGGTGGCGCTGGTTCGACCGTGATCCGGATGCGGCGTGGTTCGACGTGGGCGTGGTGCAGGCGATGCCGATGCGCGCGGCCGATCGGTCGATTGCGGCGGCGGCGGCATTGGCGGTGGCGGTCGGTTTTGCCGGATGGGGCTGGGTGGTCGATCGGCGGGCGCAGGTCCTGCCGGCGCAGATCGAGTTGCCGCAGGTGCCGGGGTGGCAGCGGGTAGCGGTCGATGGCGAGCCGTGGGTGCCGAACTTTCCGGGCGCTGACCATTTCCTGATCGGGCGCTATGGGGATAGCCGGGGCCGCAGCGTCGACATGGTCGTCGCGGTCTATGGTTGGCAGGGCGAGGGGCATGAATTGGTAGGGTTCGGAACAGGCGCGATTCGTGAGAACGACCGCTGGGTACGGATCGCCGACACCGCGCCGATCGCCGGCAGCGCGTCGCTGCGCATGGCCGCACCCGGCCCGGTCGAGCGTGAGGTCGCGACCTGGTATCGGATCGGGTCGGTCACGACAGGTAGCGCCGACCGGGTGAAGCTGGAGACGCTGAAGGCGAAGCTGCTCGGCGGGCCGCAGCGCGGGGTCGCGGTGCTGCTGTCGGCGTGCAAGGACGGGAATGCCCCGCGGCAGGCGATTGCCGATTTCCTAAAGGCGGCCGGGCCGATCGACGCGATTGCCGACCACGCGGCGGGGATGCGCTGAGATGTGCGGGATCGCCGGCCTCTATCACAGCGCCCAACCCAAGCCGGTCGATCCGGCGCGGATTGCGGCGATGACCGATGTGCAGGCGCATCGCGGCCCCGACGGTTCCGGCGTGTGGACTGCGCCGGGTGTGGGGCTGGGCCATCGCCGGCTGTCGATCATCGACGTCGCGGGCAGTCCGCAGCCGATGGCGTTGCCGGGCGAACAGTTCGTCATCAGCTTCAACGGGGAAATCTATAACTTCGCCGAGCTGCGGGCCGAGTTGCAGGGCAAGGGCGCGGTGTTCCGTACCCAGGGCGATACCGAAGTGCTGCTCCACGCCTGGGTCGCATGGGGGCCGGACATGCTGGCGCGGCTGAACGGGATGTTCGCCTTTGCGATCCATGATGCGGGGCGGCAGGCGCTGTTCCTCGCCCGCGACCGGATGGGGGTGAAGCCGCTCCATTATGTCGAGCTGGGCGACGGCGCGGTGGCGTTCGCGTCGGAGCTGAAGGGGCTGCTTGCCCATCCGCTGGTGCGGCGCACGCCCGATGTGGCGGCGATCGAGGATTATATGGCGCTGGGCTATGTGCCCGACGACGCCTGTATCGTGGCGGGGGTGAAGAAGCTGCCCGCCGGCCATTTCCTGCTGATCGAGCGCGGGCGCGGTGTGCCGCAGCCGGTACAGTGGTGGGATGTCGACTTTTCGAAGCGAGCCAAGAGTAGTACGCGCGATCTGCAGGCCGAACTGGTCGAGCGGATGCGCGAGGGCGTGCGGTCGCGGATGGTCGCCGATGTGCCGCTGGGCGCGTTCCTGTCGGGCGGGGTCGATTCGTCGGCGGTCGTCGCGTTGATGGCGGAGGCGAGCCGCTCGCCGGTGCAGACCTGCACCATCGGGTTCGAGGAAGCGGGCCATGACGAGCGTGGCCCGGCCGGGCTGGTGGCGGGGCGCTTTGCCACCGACCATGCGGTGCGGACGGTGCGGTCGGACGATTTCGGGCTGATCGATACGCTGGTTGCGGCGTTCGACGAACCCTTTGCCGATGCGTCGGCGCTGGCGACCTATCAGGTCTGTGCGCTGGCGCGGGAGCGGGTGACGGTCGCGCTGTCGGGCGATGGCGCGGACGAGGCGCTGGCCGGGTATCGCCGGTACAAATTCCATGCGGCGGAAGAGCGGGTGCGCTCGCTGCTGCCGCAGTCCTTGCGCGAGCCGGTGTTCGGCGCGCTGGGCGATGTCTATCCCAAGGCCGACTGGGCACCGCGCCCGTTCCGCGCCAAGACGACGCTGCTGGCGCTCGCGCAGGATGGCGACGAAGCCTATGCGCAGGCGGTCGGCGTAACGACCCCGGCAGTGCGGCAGGGCTTGTACGGGGCGGCGATGGCGCGGCAGCTGGGCGGGTATCGCGGCGAGGAACGCTATGTCGCGGCGATGCGGCAGGCGCCGGCGCGCGATGCGCTGGACCGGGCGCAGTACGCCGATTTCCGCCACTGGCTGCCGGGTGATATCCTGACCAAGGTCGACCGGACGAGCATGGCGGTGGCGCTGGAGGCGCGCGAGCCGTTGCTCGACCATCGGCTGATCGAGTTTTGCGCGACGCTGCCTGCGAAGCTGCGACTGCGCGGCGGCGAGGGCAAATGGCTGATGAAGAAGGCGCTGGAGCCGTGGTTGCCGCGCGAAATCCTGTACCGGCCGAAGATGGGGTTCGTGACGCCGGTCAGCGCGTGGTTTCGTGGGACCCTGGCGGACGAGGCAGCGGGGCTGGCGCGCTCGCCGGTGTTGGCGACGTGGTTTGACCCCCACGCGATCGAGCGGCTGGCGGCCGAACATCGCGCCGGTCGGGCGGAGCATGGGCGGACGTTGTGGCAGCTGGTGATGCTGGAGCGGAGTGCCCGGCGGCTGTTCGGGTAATTCGCGCTACCGTCATCCCGGATCGGGTCCGGGGTGACGGTAACTTGGTGTCAGACGCGTTCGGCGATCCAGCGCCGGAATAGGTCGGTCCAGAGCCGCTGCGGGCTGTCCATCGGCGAATGCAGCGCCCCCCAGCCATGGCCGCCCCGTTCGAACAGATGCGCCTCGACCGGCACCTTCGCCCGGCGGCAGGCGGCGAGCATTTCCAGCGACTGGTCGACCGGGCAGACGGGATCGTCGACCGAATGCGCCAGGAACACCGGCGGCGTCTGCGGCGTGACCCCCATGGGTATATTGTAGCGGCGATAGACGGTCATCGGCCCGTCGGGCTGGCCGGAGCCTTCGCGGGCCATCGCGGCGATGTTGGTGACAGGATAGATCAGGCCGGTGAAGGCCGGTCGCGCCGACTGACGGTCGGCGGCGTCGATCGGCTTGTACACCGGATCGTCATGCGCGACCGTCAACGATCCCGCCAGATGCCCGCCCGCCGAAAAGCCGCAAATGCCGAGCTTCGCCGGATCGATGCCATAGCGCGCGGCATTGGCGCGGATCAGCCGCATCGCGCGCTGCGCATCCTGCAGCGGCACGTCCTGCTGATTGTCCCAGCCTTCGCCGGGCAGGCGATAGGCGAGCGCGAAGACGGTGATGCCGGCGGGGTTCAGCGCCTTCGCCACGTCGATCCCCTCATTCTCGATCGAGACGAAGCCGTATCCGCCGCCGGGGATCGATAGGACGGCGGTGCCGTTGGGCCGGGCCGGGCGGAATACGCCGACCACCGGATCGGACACGCCGCGCAGCCAAAGTTCGCGCAGGTCGGGGCGGCCGTTCATCGACGGGGCATAGGTCGGCAGCGTCGCGCGGGCGCCGGGCGCGCGGCCGGGCCACAGGCGGAAATGTTCGCGCGGGGGCCAGGGGGTGAGGCGTTCTCTGCCCGGCGTCGGTTGCGCCGTCTGGGCCGCCGCCTTTGCCGCCAGGGGCAACGCCAGGCTCGCGCCCAAGATGGTCCGCCGGTCGATCATCCGCTCCACTCCCTGTTCGTTTTCCCGCAGCCTAACTGCCCGAAGCGCGGAGGAAAAGCGGGGCTCTGAGCAAAGCGCTCGACAATCGGCAGCGGGTCGATAGACCTTTGCGAAGTCGGCGGGGGCCGCCGCGTGTCGGGGGGATTTCGAGTGAAGCGTTTTGCCGTGGTGAAGGCGGTCGCGTTGGCGGCGGCGGGGTTGCCGGCGCTTGCCTGGGCGAGTGAAACGCCGCTCTATCAGCCGGCACCCGCATGGGTCAGTGCGCCGCCCGCGATCCCCGCGACGCCGGTCGACGAACTGCCGCCACTGGTCCTGCTCGATTTCCAGAAGCGGATCGAAGGCGATCGGCTGACCTCCTATGTCCATCAGCGCACCCGGATCGCGAGCGCGGAGCTGTTGTCGCAGGCGGCGACGCTGACGCTGCCATGGGCGCCGGACAAGGGCGACCTCATCATCCATGGCCTGACCATCCTGCGCGGGGACCAGCGGATCGACCTGTTGGCCAAGGGGCAGAAATTCACGGTCCTGCGCCGCGAACAGTCGCTGGAGCAGCGCGAGTTGACCGGTATCCTGACCGCGACGCTGGCGGTCGAGGGGCTGGAGGTGGGCGATCAGCTCGATCTGCGCTTCTCGGTCACGGGGCGCGATCCGGCGCTGGGCGGACGGGTGCAGGACGTGGTGCCGCTGCCCGCGCTGCCGCTGCGCATCGGGGCCGGGCGGGTACGCTACCTGTGGTCCAGCGACAGCGCGCCCAAATACAAGATCCTGGCGGACGGCGTGACCGCGACGCCGGTGCGCAAGGGCGACCTGACGGAGCTGACCCTCGCGATGCCCGCGCCTAAGCCCAAGGACATGCCCGAGGATGCACCGGCACGCTATCGCCGGCCGCCGCTGATCGAGGTGGCGAGCTTTGCCGACTGGGCCGATGTGTCGCGGACGTTCGTACCGCTGTACAAGACCGACGGGCTGATCGCGCCGGGCAGCCCGCTGGCGAACGAGGTTGCCGCGATCCAGAAGGCGGACGCGACCCCGATCGGCCGGGCGCAGCGTGCGCTGGAGCTGGTGCAGGACAAGATCCGTTATCTCGCGGTTGGGATGGATGGCGGCAACTATGTGCCGCAAACCCCTGCAAAGACGTGGGAAGTACGCTACGGCGACTGCAAGGCAAAGACGCTGATGCTATTGGCGATGCTGCACGCCATGGGGATCGAGGCGGAGCCGGTGGTCGCCAATATCGGGCTGGGCGACGCGGTGCCGGAGCGGTTGCCGAGTGCTGCGGCATTCAACCATGTCTTCGTGCGCGCGACGATAGATGGGCAGGTGTTGTGGCTGGACGGGACGGGCAGCAACGCACGGCTGCCCGACATCCGCGACACGCCGGGCGTCGGCTATGTCCTGCCGATCCGTGCGGCCGGCGCGACGCCGATCCTGATCGAAACGCATCCCAATGCCCGCCCGATCGCCAGCGTGACGATCGTGGCGGACGAGAGCAGCGCGCTCGACCTGCCCAGCCCGATCGAGGTGACGATGGTCACGCACGGCCCGATGGCGGCGCAGTTGCGCGCGGCGAAGAGCCTGATCGGGCCGAACGAACAGCGCGACCTGATCTCGACCATCCTGCAGCAGGCGGTCGGCGAGGGGCAGTTCGCCGACGGCACAATCACGCCCGATGCCGCGAGCGGCGATGTGGTGGTGCGCGCGAAGGGGGTGGTCACCACGAACTGGAGCATTGAGGACCGGCGGCGCAAGCGGTCGCTGGGCGGGCAGTTGGCCGACATGAACTTCGCACCCGACCGCAGCAGGCCCGACTGGAACGCCATTCCCGTTGCCGGGTCCCCGCCGATCGGCCTGGAGCGGCATGTGCGGGTGAAGTTGCCCGATGGCGGGCGCGGCTTCACGCTGGAGGGGACGGCGGATACCGACCAGCGGCTGGCAGGCTTCTTGGTCAAGCGCACGACGCGGCTGACGGGCGGGACGATCGCCATGGACGAGCGCTTCGACGCCACCGGTGCCGAGGTGCCGGCAACGCGGATCGCGGCGGAACGCGACGCGGTGGCGACCGCCAAGGCCAATGTGCCGCGCGTCGTCGCACCGGTCGACACGCCGCGCCGCTGGACGCTGGACAGTGCCACACTGGCAAAATCGAGCCAGGTGCAGGCGATCCGCGCCATCTTTGGCAAGGCGATCGCCGCCGATCCCGACGAGATGAGCGGGTATCAGAGCCGGGCCGCGTTCGAATCCGGCATCGGCAATTATCGCGCGTCACTGGCCGATCTGGACAAGGTGATCGCGAAGGAACCCACGGTCGAACTCTATCTGGCGCGATCCGGGGTGCACTCGAATCTGGGAGATCTTGCCACGGCGCTGGCCGATGCCGAACGCGCGCGCGCCCTCGATCCCGCAGCCGAAGGTGCGATCGAAGCGGTGGCGGAAACCCGTGCGGAGATGGGCGACCTGAAAAGCGCGATCATCCTGCTGGACGAACGCATCGCGGCGGGCGGCGAATCGCGGGTGTCGCTGCGGGAGAAGAAGGCGGAACTGCTCGGCGAATTCGGTGATCCGAAGGAGGGGATCGCGCTGTACGACACGCTGATCGCCGCCAAGCCGGGCACGCCCACCTTGTTGAACGGGCGATGCTGGGCAAAGGGAACGCGCAACGTCATGCTCGACACGGCGCTGAAGGATTGCACGAAGGCGATCGAACTGAGCGACGATACGCTGCAGGCGCTCGATAGCCGGGCGTTGGTCTGGTATCGCATGGGGCGCTATCCCGAGGCGTTGGCCGACCTCGATACCGTACTGGCCGCCGATCCTGACATGGCCAACAGCCTCTACCTGCGTGCGGCCGTCTACAGGGCAACGCAGCGCGATGCGGAGGCGGCGGCCGACCTGGTGCTGGCGCGCCGGATCGATCCGACGGTCGACCGGCAATATGCGCGGTACGGGTTCAAGATGTAGGGCGCTGCCGGCCCAAACGAAAAACGGCGGGGGATCGCTCCCCCGCCGTTTCGGTATCCGGGCTGTGTCGACCGATCAGTCGAACATCTTGCCGAACGCGCGCTTCGCACGGTTCTTCCACGCGCCGCGGTGATATGCGTCGGAGGCGAGGAGCGGCATGACCGACCCGGCTTCGGCGAAGACCATCTGTTCGAGCGCTGTGTCGACCTTGCCCCAGCTGGCCGCTTCCTTCAGCGTCGACGACGAGCAGGCACCGTCGCGCACGTCGGCGACGGTGATCTGCACCGCGTACTTGTGCATCTCGACATCGTCATGGCCGAGGATTTCGGCGCAGACGACGGTGTCCTGGATGAAGTTCTTCGGCACGCCGCCGCCGATCATCAGCAGGCCGGTGGTACCCGCCTTGATCTTGATGTCGGTCAGTTCGCGGAAGTCGGCGATGGCGTCGAGCACCATGTATGGCTTGCCTTCCTTCGCGCGGTCGACCTGATGCTTGACCAGGCCGAACCCGGCCGAGCTGTCGACGAACGCCGGGCAGAAGATCGGCACGTCATGCTCATAGGCGAGCTTGACGAGGCTATTTTCCTTCTTGCCGTGCTCCGACAGATACTTGCCCATCTCGCGGATGAACGCGCGCGACGAATAGGCCTTCGGCTCGAGCGAATTGGCGATCTCACCGATGGTGTGGTCGCAATCCTGCAGCTGCTCTTCGTCGATGTACGTATCGTAGATGCGGTCGATGTAGAGCGAGCGCAGCACGTTGTCGTCGGGAATTTCCAGCGCCTGATAGTGCTTGTGGCCAAGCCCTTCGAAGAAATCCATGTCGACGATCGACGCGCCGGTGGCGACCACGCCGTCGATCATGTTCGAGCGCAGCAGCTCAGCATACAGGTCCATGCAGCCGCCGGCCGAGGTCGACCCGGCGATCACGAGGAAGATCGAGCAGTCCTTGTCCTCCAGCATCTGGTTGTAGATGCGGGTGGCGCGCGCGAGGTCGCGGCTGGTGAAGCTCATCTTGCCCATGGCGTCGATGATCGGGCGGGCGTCGAACTTGGTGATGTCGACATGCTCGACGGTGGTCGAAAGCAGTTCCGCCTTGCGGGTGTCGTTGATCGTCGTGTCGGTCATGATGGTCCCATCATCATCGATAAGCCGTCGTCGTTATGGGGACGCGGAAACCCGGTTTGGCCTCCTGCCCACGGATGCGGGAGGAGCCGATGGCGGTCGCATAGCGGCAAAGCCATGCAAAGCCCACCCCCGGCCCCTCCCGCGATTTGCGGGAAGGGGGAGGTGGTCGGTTAGGGGAGGCTGGTTACAGCTTGACGACGTTGTTCGACACGAACGCCGGAACCGGATCGAGTTCGATGTACATCGATTCCATCGGTTCGTCGTCGGTCGCGACGGTCTCACCATTGCCGAAACCGTTGAACGCGGTGCGCATGGCCGAACCATAGGCGCCGAGCATGCCGACTTCGAAATAGTCGCCGCTGCGCGTATCGGCCGGAAGCGGGAACGGGCCCTTCATCTGGTCGATATCGTCGCAGGTCGGACCCCAGAAGCTGAAGTCCATGTCGCGGGCGTCCGATTCCGGCTGCCGCAGCAGCTGCACCGGATATTTCCAGCCGATATGCGCCGCATCGAACAACGAGCCATAGGCGCCGTCGTTGATGAACAGCTCGGCACCGCGACGATGTTCGACGCGCACGACGACCGAGGCATATTCGGCGCATAGCGCACGACCCGGTTCGGCCCAGAGTTCGGCCGAATAGCTGACCGGCAGGCTTTCGAACGCGCGGTGGATCGTTTCGAAGAAACGCTCCAGCGGCGGCGGGGTCATGCCCGGATAGCGCGACGGGAAGCCACCACCGACATCGATCACGTCGACGGTAACGCCCGCATCGACGATGGCGGCGCGCACGCGCTCCATCGCATTGGCATAGGCGTCAGGGGCCATCGTCTGGCTGCCGACATGGAAGCAGATGCCCAAAGCATCGGCGACCTGGCGGGTTGCCATCAGCAGCTGCCGGGCGTCTGCTTGGCCGACGCCGAACTTCGACCCGAGCGACAGCTTCGCATATTCCGACGAAACGCGCATCCGGACGCACAGCGTAAGGTCGGTTGCGCCGTCGGTCGCGGCGACGATCTTTTCGAGCTCATCCATGCTGTCGAGCGAGAAGGTGCGCACGCCATGCTCGAAATAGGCTTCGGCAATCGCTTCCGGCGCCTTGATCGGGTGCATGAAGTGGCAGGTCGCTTCCGGCAGCGTCGCCTTCACCAGACGCACTTCGCCGATCGACGCGGTGTCATAGTGGGCGATGCCGTTGTCCCATAGGACACGGAGCAGGTCGGGCGACGGGTTCGCCTTTACCGCATACATTGAGCGCCCCGGAAACTTCTCTACGAAGAATCGGGCTGCGCGCGCTGCGGCGTGCGGGCGAACGAGCGTAACCGGTTCGACCGGCCGGCGCTCTGCAATGTCGATCCCGCGCTCGAAGGAGGAGTCACGGGCGATAAAGGGGGCAGCTAGCCCCAGCGCGCTATAGTGCTTGGCCAATTCAAGGGACCTCCAATTGCCTTTCGGCATACGGTGACAAAAGCTGCCTTGCGGTTGGAAGTCCCATGGGGCAGCGGAGGCGCGATCTATGACCGACAAACCTTGATGTAAAGTGTTTGTGCGGCGGAAAGTGTAATTTATGACGATTATGCGACAACCCACCCGAGCCGGCGTCCGCGACGCCGCCGCAAAGATCGCGGAAATCCTGCCGCCGTCACCGTTAATGGTACGGGAAATCAATGGCTTGGCCGTAGCTTTCCAGATGGAGGCGTTGCAGCCGGTCGGCGCATTCAAACTGCGCGGCGCATGGCATCGTTTGACCGCTTTGGACGACGAATCGCGGGCGCGCGGTGTCGTTGCGTTCTCGTCGGGTAATCATGCGCAAGGGGTCGCGTGGGCGGCGAAACGGCTGGGCATCGCCGCGACAATCGTGATGCCGTCGGACGCCCCGCAGGCGAAGCTGGCGGCGACGTTGGCGCTGGGCGCGGAGGTCGTCCGCTATGACCGCGCGACCGAGAGCCGGGAGAAGATCGCGGCGCATCTGGCCCATGCGCGTGGTGCCGTGCTGGTGCCGAGCTTCGATGATGCCTGGGTGATCGAGGGGCAGGGATCGGCCGGGATCGAGGCGGCGGCGCAGATGGCGGCGGCAGGGCTGCCCGCGCCGACGCGCGCCGTGGTGCCCTGCGGTGGCGGTGGATTGGCCGCCGGGATCGCGCTGGCGCTGCCCGACGCAGAGGTGGTGACGGTTGAGCCGGAGGGCTGGGACGACATGCGCCGCAGCCTGGAGGCGGGATGGATCGAACCGGTTGGTGATGCGCCGCCGCCGACCGCCTGCGACGCCCTGCAGACCATGCGCGTGGCCGAGCGGACGTTCGACGTGTTGTCGCGGCGCGGCGCGACCGGGGTGGCGGTCAGCGAGGGGGACATTGGCGAGGCGCAGCGCTGGGCGATGCGGCACCTGCGTACGGTGGTCGAACCGGGGGGGGCGGTGGCGCTGGCCGCGATCCTGTCGCGGCGGGTGGCGGTGGTGCCGGGGACGCTGGTGCTGGTGTCCGGCGGCAATGTCGATGCCGCCGCCTATGCAAAGGTGCTGGCAGCATGACGCAGGGGCCGGCGGGGACGCTCCTCGCGATCCTGATGCTGGTCGCGGGGTTGCTGGTGGTGTTCGGCGTCAGGATGATCGCGCGCGGTGAACGGCGCAACGGCAGTCTGATGATCGTGTGCGCCGTCGTGATGATCGGGAACGTCGCGATCTGGACGGTGTAGCCAACCGTTTACTGGGCGCCGGGGCGGTTTACCCGCTGCGACAGCGCCCGTTCGCTGTTGCCGGCATTGGCCGCGTCGATCTGCGCCCACTCCGCCTTGGTATGGCAGATTTTGCGCGTCATGTTGGAGCCGAGCGGGACTTCACGGCGGCAGATGGGCTTTTCCGGCGGCTGGGCCGGAGCGGCAGGTGCCTGGGCGGCACCGAAAATGAGCAGGAACGTCAGCATGTTGCGGGTGGTCCGACGAGAGGATGTCGGTGGCATCCTATGTCGGCGATGCAATATGGCAAGCATGTTTTGGCGGACGGGCGCGACGCGGCTCTGCCGCGTCGTCGGTCGTCGCTTGGGCGACGCCGGCCGGTCTCGCCGCCGGGCGCGGATTAGCGGCGCTAATCCGCTGCAGCGAGCCTCACTTGATCGGCGAGTTCGGGTCCAGCCGCATGTCCAGATACTTGTCCACGCTGCCCATCAGTTCGGGCATTTCGTTCTGGAAGAAATGGTTCGCGCCGGGGATCACGTCGTGATGGATCGTGATGTGGCGCTGGGTGCGCAGCTTGTCGACCAGCTTCTGCGTGGCGACCGGCGTCACCACCTCGTCCGCGTCGCCCTGGATGATGATGCCCGACGAGGGGCAGGGCGCGAGGAAGGTGAAGTCGTACATGTTGGCCGGCGGCGCGATCGAGATGAAGCCGCGGATTTCGGGGCGGCGCATCAGCAGCTGCATCCCGATCCACGCGCCGAAGCTGACGCCCGCGATCCACGTCGTCTGCGCTTCGGGGTGGAAGCTCTGCACCCAGTCGAGCGCGGACGCCGCGTCCGACAGCTCGCCGACGCCGTTGTCGAACGTGCCCTGGCTCTTGCCTACGCCGCGGAAGTTGAAGCGCAGCGTTGCAAAGCCGCGGCGCTGGAACGTCTTGTAGAGTTCCTGGACGATGCGGTTGTTCATCGTGCCGCCCGACGAGGGGTGCGGGTGCAGGATCATCGCGACAGGTGCGCGCGGGCGCGGTGCCGGGGCGAACCGCCCTTCCAGTCGACCTTCGGGACCGGGGAAGATGACTTCTGGCATGGGACGTCCTGTTATGATCTGGGCGCGCGGATGGCGCGACGGGAGTTGCCGGCTATATAGGCGGACGCAATCGGAACGGAAGTGTTTTGACGACCCGCATCTATCTCGACCATGCCGCGACCACCCCGATGCGGCCCGAAGCGATCGCCGCCGTGGCCGGGGGCATGGCGCGCTGGGCCAACCCGTCGAGCCCCCATGCGGAGGGGCGCGCGGCACGGCGGGCGCTGGAGGATGCGCGGGCGCGGATCGCCACTGCGTTGGGTTGGGACGGCGAAGTGATCCTGACCAGCGGGGCGAGCGAGGCACTGGCCATCGCGCTGCGCGGGCATGACGCGGTGGCGTCGAGCGTCGAGCATGATGCGGTACTGCGGGTCGTGGGCGGCGATCGGATGCCGGTGGGGTCCGATGGCCGGATCGATCCGGCGGGGGTGCCGGAAGGTCGCCGCGTGGCGGTGCAGTCGGCCAATAGCGAGACCGGCGTGTTGCAGCCGCTGGCCGAGGTGGCGGCGCGTGCGGGCGTGCTGGTCGCCGATTGTTCGCAGAGCGCGGGCAAGCTGGACCTGCCGGACGCCGACCTGATCGTGGTGTCGGCGCACAAGCTGGGGGGGCCGCCGGGCATCGGGGCGCTGCTGGTGCGCGACTTCGCGCTGCTGACGCCGACCGGTGGGCAGGAACAGGGCTATCGCGGCGGGACGGAGAACCTGCCGGGGGCGCTGGGCTTTGCCGCCGCGCTGGAGGCGCCGCGCGACTGGTTCAAGCGGGCGGCGGTGTTGCGGGCCGGCCTCGATGCGAAGATCCGCGCCGGGGGTGGGGAGATCGTGGCGGACGCCTCCCCTCGGATCGCCACCATTGCCGCCTATCGCCTGCCCGGACGGTCGGCGGCGGCGCAGCTGATGCGGCTCGACAGCGCCGGCTTTGCGGTGTCGGCAGGAAGCGCATGTTCGTCGGGCACGCTTAAGACCAGCCACGTACTGTCGGCGATGGGGATGGATGCGAAGGCGGCGAGCGAGGTGATCCGGGTCAGCGTCGGGTGGAATACCACGGCGGCGGAGGTCGACGCCTTTGCCGCCGCATGGAGCGCGATGGCGTGACCTATCTCGATTATCAGGCGACGACGCCGCTCGCGCCTGAAGCCTTTACCGCGATGGTGCCGTGGCTACGTGACCAACATGCCAACCCACACTCCCCCCACCGCGAAGGTCGCCGGGCGAAGGCGGTGGTCGAGGTAGCGCGCGGGCAGGTGGCGGCGGCGCTGGGTGCGACCGGCGGGCAGCTGTTCTTCACCAGCGGCGCGACCGAGGCGGCGAACTGGGCGATCACCGGCACGTTCGCGCGGATTGGCGGCAAGCGGCCGAAAGTCGTGACGATTGCGACCGAACACGCCTGTGTCCTCGACACCGCTCGGGCGCTGGCGGCGGAGGTCGTGGTGCTGCCGGTCGGGCCGGACGGGCTGGTCGATCGCGATGTGGCGCTGGCGGCGATCGACGACCGGACGGCGATCGTCGTGGCGATGCTGGTCAATAACGAGATCGGCGTGGTGCAGCCGATCGCGTGGCTGGGCGAACTGGCGCGCGCGGCGGGGGCGGTGATGCTCTGCGACGCGGTGCAGGGGTTCGGCCGCGTCGACCTGCCGGTCGATGCCTGCGACCTGATCGCTGTGTCGGCGCACAAGGTGTACGGCCCGAAGGGGATCGGCGCGCTGTGGGTGCGGGACGGCGCCGAGCCGGCGGCGATCCTGCTTGGTGGCGGGCAGGAGGGTGGCTTGCGGTCGGGTACGCTCAGCCCTGCGCTGTGCGCCGGGTTCGGGGTGGCGGCGACTTTACTGTCGGCCGAAGACCGGGTGCAGGCCGAAAGATTATGGAGCGTTGCGCGTGCGATCCTGTCCGCGCCGGACTGGGTGTTGAACGGCAGCGCGGAGCAGCGCTGGCACGGCAATCTGAACGTGCGGATGGACGGCCTCGACGTCGCGCGGCTGATGAGCGAATGCCGTACCATCGCCTTTTCCGCAGGGTCGGCGTGTTCCAGCGGATCGGGGCGCAGCAGCCATGTGCTGCGCGCGCTGGGGCTGAGCGAGCGGGAGGCGCGGTCGTCGGTGCGGATCGGTTTCGGGCGCTACACGCAGGAGGACGAACTGGTGCAAGCATTGCAGGCGATCGACCGGGCCGCGCGGGGGCAGCGATGATCGTCCGCTTCGTGCGCGCCGATGGCCGGGTGGAGGAAGCGCGGGGCGCGGGCGGCGATCGGCTGCTCGATCTGGCGCAGGCCTATGACCTGCCGCTGGAGGGGACGTGTGGCGGGCAGATGGCGTGTTCGACCTGCCACGTCATCGTCGATCCCGCCGATTTCGCGCGGTTGCCGCCCGCGAGCGAGGAGGAGGAGGACATGCTGGATTTCGCCGAGGGCGCGGTCGCGACCAGTCGGCTGGCGTGTCAGATCGTGCTGGACGAGTCGCTCGGCAACCTGACCGTACGTGTGCCGGCCGCGGCGCGCGACGCGCGGCGGTAGCGTTCTACCAACACCACCACCACGGCACCGGCGGTATAGGCGATGAAGTCTTGCGGATCGAACCCACTGCCGAGGATGATCCGCGCCCAGCGATTGCCCGCCAGACCGATATGGTCGAGCAGGTGGACATACTGGCCGAATTCGATCGTAATGGCGGTCAGCAGGGCGAGCAGCGTCGCGGGGAGCACGCCCAGCCGGGTGATCGTCCGCAGCCCGGCATAAACCAGCACCACCGCCAGCGCATCGCCGACATAGGGCCGCACGATCGCGTCGCGCACGAACAGCGCGATCAGGATTTCGGTCAGCAACAGCGCCAGGGTGAGCGCGGCATAGCCCCTGTCGAACCGCATCCTGTTTCTCCCCGGACCCTGCCGCGCCATGGCGTGCGACGGGCCGCGATGCAACCGCTTGCCCCGGCATGGCCCCGCAGCCTAAAGACCCGCGATGACCGTGAACGTCGATATGGGGACGGACCCGGCGGGCAAGACCGTTCCCCTTGATCTGGAAGAATTATTGGCCACCCGCCTGCTGGTGCAGGGCAATTCGGGATCGGGAAAGTCGCATCTGCTGCGCCGGTTGCTGGAGCGCAGCGCCGGCCATGTGCAGCAGGTGGTGATCGATCCCGAAGGCGATTTCGTGACGCTGGCCGGCGCATACGGCCATGTCGTGATCGAGGCCGCCGACCATAGCGAGCGCGAGGTCGCGAAGTTCGCGACGCGGGCACGCGAACACCGCGCGTCGGTCGTGCTGAGCCTTGAGGGGCTGGAGGCGGAGGGGCAGATGAAATGCGCCGCGTCGTTCCTGAACGCGCTGTTCGATGCCCCGCGCGAGCATTGGTATCCGGCGCTGGTGGTGGTCGACGAAGCGCAGCTGTTCGCGCCGGCGGGCGGTGGTGAAGTGGTCGAGGAAGTGCGCCGTGCCTCGCTGTCGGCGATGACCAACCTGATGTGTCGCGGGCGCAAGCGCGGGCTTGCCGGCGTGATTGCGACGCAGCGGCTGGCGAAGCTCGCCAAGAATGTCGCGGCCGAGGCGTCGAACTTCCTGATGGGGCGGACTTTTCTCGACATCGACATGGCGCGCGCCGCGGACCTGCTGGGCATGGAGCGGCGGCAGGCGGAGGCGATCCGCGATCTGCAGCGCGGGCATTTCCTCGCGCTGGGACCGGCGGTGTCCCGGCGGCCCTTGTCGATCAAGATCGGGCCGGTGCAGACCTCGGCACGCAGCGGCAGTCCCAAGCTGACCCCGCTGCCGACTGCGCCGGTGGCCGATATCAAGGGGCTGTTACTGGCCCCGGTCGAGGCAATGCTGCCGTTGGGGCCGCCGATCCGGCACGTCGCCCCGCCCGAGGCGGTGGAGGCCGCAATCGCCGCCCCCCCACGCGCCAATGTGGCACCCGATTTGCCGGAGCGATCGGCGGACGAGACCGATACGATCGTCGCCGACGTGCTGCGCGCGCTGGTGGAGGATGAAGGCGAGCAGCAGCGCGCGGCGGCGGTGCTGTATCAGGATTTCGACGTGCGCTGCCGTATGGTCGGCCTGGCGCGTCCGCCGCTCGATCTGCCGGCCTTCACCCGGCGGCTGGCCTGCGCGCGGGCCGGGATTTATGATGCGCCGGATGCTGAATGGGCGCAGGCGTTGGCGATCGCCGATGTGCTCCCCGACGATATGTTGGGCGCGTTCATGCTGATCGCGCGGGCAGCGCGCGAGGGGCGACCGTGCCCCAGCGATGCCGCGATCGCGCGGACCTATGGCACCAGTTCGCTCGGGCGGGTGAAGCGGATGCTGGCCTATATCGAGGGGCGCGACCTGTTGGTGTGCCGGGTCGATCTGGCGGGCAAGCGATCGATTGCGTTGCCGCATCTGGGGTGGACGACCGAAGCGGCCGAGGCGGCTTAACGATCCTCCCCGCTGCGCGGGGAGGGGGACCATGCGTAGCATGGTGGAGGGGGGTGGCCACGCAACGCAACCGTCGTGGACCTCGACAGCCCCCACCACCACCGCTTCGCGGCGGTCCCCCTCCCCGTGCCGGGGAGGAGCTTAGGGCCTTGCGTACCTGTCCTTCAGCAACCGCCATGTTGCGCGCAGGCCATAGGCTTCGCCACCCTTCGCCCGACCTGGTTTCGCCGTCGCACGCCACGCAAAGGTGTCGAGATGCGCCCAGACCGTGCCCGGCATCACAAACCTCCGCAGGAACAGCGCAGCGGTGACCGCGCCGGCCATGCCGCCTTCGGGCGCGTTGACCATGTCGGCGATGTCCGACTTCAGCATGTCGTCATAGCCGTCCCATAGCGGCATCCGCCACAACGGGTCGCCCTCCGCCATGCCGGCCGCGAGCAGGTCGGCGGCGAGCGTTTCGTCATTGACGAAGGTCGCGGGCAGGTCCGGCCCCAACGCGACGCGCGCCGCACCGGTCAGCGTCGCGAAGTCGATCAGCAGCTCGGGCGTTTCCTCACACGCGCGGGTGAGCGCATCGCCGAGGATCAGCCGCCCTTCCGCATCGGTATTGGTATTCTCGACCGTCAGCCCCTTGCGGCTGTTCAGCACGTCGCCGGGACGGAAGGCGTCGCCTGACACGCTGTTCTCGACCGCGGGGATCAGCAGATGGAGCCGGACCGGCAGGTGCGTTTCCATTACCAGCCCGGCGAGCGCCAGCGCATGCGCCGCGCCGCCCATGTCCTTCTTCATCAGCCGCATGCCCGCCGACGGCTTGATGTCAAGACCACCGCTGTCGAAGCACACCCCCTTGCCGACCAGCGCGACCTTGGGATGCGCGGGATTGCCCCAGGTCAGTTCGATCAGGCGCGGTTCGCGACCCTTCGCGGCTGCCTTTCCGACCGCATGGATCATCGGATAGCCGGTTTCGAGGTCCCGGCCGGCCGTGATGGTGACGGCCGCGCCGTGCGCTTCGGCGAGTGCCTTCGCTTCGGCGGCAAGTTCGGCCGGGCCGAGATCGGCGGCGGCGGTGTTGACCAGATCACGGACGTGCGCGGTGGCGGCGGCCTGACGCAGCGCTTCGTCGATCTGCGCCGGGTCGCGCGACAGGAGGATGCACGGGGTGTCGTCGTCCGCCTTCTTGTAGCGGGTGAAGCGATATTGCGCGGTGGCCCAGCCGAGCTTGGCCGCGCCCGGCGTGCCGGTGGCGAGGCGGTAGTTGCCGGGCGGGAGTTGCGCGGGGAGGTGGGCTAGGCACCATGGCGTCAGGTTCGCGGTGTCGGCGACGATGGTGACGACCGACCAGTCGTCGGGCTGCTCGCCGGGCAGGGTGGCGGTCTTGCCCGGCTTCGGGATCAGGCGCTGCGCGGTGACGGCGGCGAGGATGCGGGGCGGTTGCTGTGTCAGCCAGGCGTCATAGCCGGCCGGGTCGATCAGGTGGAGGGTGTGGGCGTCCTGCCCCCGGTCGGCGGTGATCGTCGGTGTCATGGGGTGGATGTAGGACCGACCCGTGGATCAGCGCAATCCTCCCCGGCACGGGGAGGGGGACCGCCGCGAAGCGGTGGTGGAGGTGGCGCGCCTTGCAGCGCTAGGGTTCCGTATGCGGACATCCCCCTCCACCAGCTTCGCTGGTCCCCTCCCCGTGCCAGGGAGGAGCTTTCAGGCTACCGGCACGCCGTACAGGTCGTGTTCGTCGGCGTCCTCGACCTCAACCTTGACGATATCGCCCTGCGCCAGATGACCCGCATCGCGCAGGAATACCTCGCCATCGATACCGGGCGCATCGGCGGTGCTGCGACCGGTTGCGCCGCCTTCATCGCCGACTTCATCGATGATGACGTCGATCGTCCGGCCGATCTTCGCCGCGAGCTTGGCGGCCGAAATCGCGGCGGTCTTCTCCATGATCCGCGCGTAGCGCTCTTCCTTCACCGCTTCCGGCACCGGATCGGGCAGCGCATTGGCGGCGGCCCCTTCCACGGGTTCGAAACGGAACGCACCCACCCGGTCGAGCTGTGCCTCGTCCAGCCAGTCGAGCAGATACTGGAAATCGGCCTCGGTCTCACCGGGGAAACCGACGACGAACGACGAGCGGATCGCGATGTCGGGGCAGATTTCCCGCCAGCCGCGCAGGCGCTCCAGCACCTTCGCATCGTTGGCCGGGCGTTTCATCGCCTTCAGGACATTCGGCGAGGCATGCTGGAACGGAATATCGAGATAGGGGAGCACCAGCCCTTCCGCCATCAGCGGGATCACGCTGTCGACATGGGGGTAGGGATAGACATAGTGCAGCCGCACCCACGGGGCGATCTGCCCCAGTTCGCGGGCGAGGTCGGTCATGTGCGGCACGACCTCGCGTCCCTTCCACGCGCGGGGCTCGCGGCGGATATCGATGCCGTAGGCCGAGGTGTCCTGGCTGATGACCAGCAGTTCCTTCGTGCCCGCCGCGACCAGCTTTTCCGCTTCGCGCAGGATCGCGTCGGGCCGGCGGCTGACGAGATCGCCGCGGATCGACGGAATGATGCAGAAGGAGCAGCGATGATTGCAGCCCTCCGAAATCTTCAGATAGCTATAGTGGCGTGGCGTCAGCTTCAGCCCGCTTTCGGGCACCAGATCGACGAAGGGCGACGGGATCGGCGGGGCGGCCTCATGCACCGCCTCGACCACCTGTTCATACTGGTGCGCGCCGGTGACGGCCAGCACCTGCGGGAAACGGGCGCGGATCGTTTCCGCCTCCTGCCCCATGCAGCCGGTCACGATGACGCGGCCGTTTTCCGCGATCGCCTCGCCGATCGCCTCCAGCGACTCTTCCTTGGCGGAATCGAGGAATCCGCAGGTGTTGACCAGCACGACATCCGCGCCGGCATAGTCGGGCGACATCTGATATCCGTCGCTGCGCAGCTTGGTCAGGATGCGTTCGCTGTCGACCAGGTTCTTGGGACAGCCGAGCGAAACCATCCCGACACGGGGGGGCGAGGGAAGACGAGTTGCCATGATCGGCCGGCTATATAGCGATTTCGCGGCAAAACGATAGGGGCGTGCGTTGCCTGTCCTTATCTGGTCACAACTTCGACGATCGTGTCGCCGCTCCGGAGGGTCTGGACTTCGGGACTGTCGAACCGAAGCTTGCCGTCGCCGCGATAGACGCGCAGGCCAAGCCCGGTCGTGATCGCCGACAGCGGCTTGCCGACCTCGTGCGGCGCCACCGGCCGTTCGGCCAGCGCGACCGGCCCGCCGATCGAGGCGAGGTCGAGCAGATAATCGGCGATATGCGGCCCCTTGCACGATCCGGCGAGCAGCAGCCCGGCAAAGCTGACCGGGTTGATGACCGTGGTCGCCCCGGCGGCGCGCGCGGGAAATTCATTATCCTCCGCCTTCACGATCACGCTGATCGTCAGGTCGGGGGCAAGGTGGCGGGCGGTCAGCGTCACCAGAATCGAGGTGTCGTCGCGCCCCGTCGCGACGATCAGCGCACGGGCCTTGGCGACGCAGACGTCGTTGAGCGTCGCGTCCCGCGTGGCGTCGGCCCGCAGCACGATGCAGCCGAGGTTCTGCGCGGCGTCGATATTGGTCTGCACCGGATCGACCACGACGATGCGCCGGGCATCCTCGCCCCGCGCGATCAGTTCGTCGACCGCCTCCGATCCCGTCTTGCCGAAGCCGGCGACGACGATGTGCCCGGTCAGCTTTTCCTGCAACAGCGCCATGCGCCAACGCTCCCACCCGCGCCTGATGACGAATTGATAGGTCGTGCCGATGAACAGCAGCACGACGAACACCCGGATCGGCGAAACGATCAACGCGTCGAAAAGTCGCGCGCGTTCGGTGACCGGCGCGATATCGCCATAGCCGGTGGTCGTGATCGAGATCATCGTGAAATAGATGACGTCGATGAAGCTGACCGCGCCGTCGTAATTGTCGCGAAGGCCCTCGCGGTCGAACCAGTGGACGCCGATCGCGATCCCGACCAGCCCCAGCACCGCGACGACCCGCCACAGGATCGACGCCCAGACCGGCAGCGCCGACGATTGCCGCAGGATCGCCCGCCGGCCGGGCTGCCTCACCGGCGCGGCAACCGGGTGAGCGGATCGACGGGCGTGCGGCCCGCGCGCATTTCGAAATGCACCATCGGCCGGTCGGCAAAGCCCGAGTCACCCGACAGCGCGATCTGCTGCCCCTTCTTCACCGCTTGGCCCCGCTGGACCAGCAGCTGGCTGGCATGGCCATAGACGGTGGTGAGCCCGCCGCCATGGCGGACGATGACCACGCCGCCCAGCCCCGGCACGCCGGTCCCGACATAGGCGACCGTGCCGTCGGCCGCCGCGCCGATCGGGGTGTTGATCGGCACGGCGATCTTGATGCCGTCGTTGCGCTCCCCACTCGCCCCGGCGCCGAAGCGTTTGTAGAGGCGCCCGTCGACCGGCCATGCGAAGGTGCCAGGCGTGGTCGTCGGCGCGGCGATCGCGGCGGTCGAGGGTAGCACGCGGCGGGGCGAGGTGACCGCCACCGCCGGCTTCTCGTTCGGGCGGATCGCGGGTTCGCCGCCGGTCAGAATATCGTCGATGTCGAGCCGGAACGCGGCGGCGCGTTCGGCGGCGGAGCGCGGCAGGGCTTCGCCGGGGATCAGGACGCGCTGTCCGGTGCGCAGGATATAGGGTTCGCTCAATCCATTGGCGCTGACGATCCGCGACCAGTCGACGCCGTAGGCGCGGGCGATGGCGATGCCCGTCTCGCCCTCATGCACCGTGTGATAGCGCCCGCCGGGAATGGTCAGCCGCTGGCCGGCGCGGATGGTGAAGGGGGCGGGCAGGTCGTTGGCGCGGGCGATCGCTTCCGATCCGGCACCGGTCGCATTGGCGACGCCGCGCAGCGTGTCGCCGGGGCGCACGACATAGCTGCTTTCGGGGATCGTACGGGCATTGGCGACGACCCGCCGCGCCTCCCATGCCGGTGGGGGGGAGGGGAGCGCGGTCACGCCATCCCCCTGCTGCGTGGTCGCGGGCGGGGTGTCGGGTGCCGCGATCGGTGGTGCCTGCGGCACGGCGGGGGCGGGGTCATAGCCGGGCGAGGCGGGGATACAGCCACTGGCCGCGCCCATGACGATCAGCGCCACCGCGCCCCGCGTACCCAACCTCATCGCCCCCCCCCTTGCCTGCCATCCCGGACGCGACCTTAACCATCGCGACCCTTGCGGAAAAGCCGTCAGCGATGGGGCGTCAGCACATCCTGCCCGACATAGCGGCGCAGCACGTCGGGCACGACGACCGACCCGTCGGCCTGCTGGTAATTTTCCAGCACCGCGACCAGCGTGCGGCCGACCGCCAGTCCCGATCCGTTGAGGGTATGGACGAAGCGCGTCGCCTTTTCTCCCTCCGGTCGGTAGCGTGCGTTCATCCGGCGCGCCTGGAAATCGGTGCAGGTCGAACAGCTCGAAATCTCGCGGTAGCGCTGCTGCCCCGGCAGCCATACTTCGAGGTCGTAGGTGCGCGCGGCGGAAAAGCCCATGTCGCCGGTGCACAGCTTCATCCGGCGGAACGGCAGGACGAGGCGGTTCAAGATATCCTCGGCTGCCTGCGTCATGCGCTCATGTTCGGCGTCCGACTGATCGGGGGTGGTGATCGACACCATCTCCGCCTTTTCGAACTGGTGCTGGCGGATGAAGCCGCGCGTGTCGCGCCCGGCGGCACCGGCTTCCGAGCGAAAGCACATGGTGAGCGCGGTGAAGCGCAGCGGCAGTTCGCGCTCGGCCAGGATTTCGCCCGCGACGATGTTGGTCAGCGACACCTCGGCGGTCGGGATCAGCCAGTGGTCGCCGGTGGTCTTGAAAAGGTCCTCGGCGAACTTGGGCAGCTGTCCGGTGCCGTACAGCGCATCGCCGCGCACCAGCACCGGCGGCACGACCTCTTCATAGCCATGGATGCCGGTCAGCGTATCGAGCATGAACTGGCCGAGCGCGCGGTGCAGCTTGGCCGCCGCTCCCCGGACCAGCGTGAAGCGTGCACCCGACAGCTTGACCCCGGTTTCGAAATCGAGCCCAATGGCCGGGCCGATCGCGTCATGCTCTTGCGCGTCGAAGCCGAAGGCGGTCGGGTCGCCGACCGTCTTTTCGACGACATTCTCGTCCTCGCCCGCACCCTGCGGCACATCGGCGAGCGGCAGGTTGGGGATTGCCGCCAGCACGCCGTTCAGCTCTTCGCCCAGCGCGGTTTCCTCCGCTTCGACCGCGGGCATCCGTTCCTTGATCGCAGCGACTTCGGCCATCAGCGCGGCGGCGGTGTCCTCGTCACGCTTCGCCTTGGCCGCGCCGATCGCCTTCGATGCTTCGTTGCGGCGGGCCTGTGCCACCTGCACCTCGGTCAGCAGCGCGCGACGGCGTTCGTCGAGCGCGACGATCCCGGCCGATCGCGGGTCGAGGCCCCGGCGGGCAAGGGCGGCGTCGAAGGCGGCGGGATCGTCGCGGATCAGGCGGATATCGTGCATGGCCGGGCTATGGCGAGGCACGCGGGGCCATGCAAGCCGCAACCGCCGCGCCCCCCGGCGCGTTCAGCCGCCCACACACCTGCAAGGAGATGGACGATGCGCATTCCCCATGGCGCCTGTATTTTGGTCGCGGACGGTCGCAAGATGCTGTTCTTCCGCAACGAAGGCGATGCGGACGCGCCGAACCTGATCGTCGAGGATCAGAAGCTGCAGGCGAACCCCGCCGACCGTCATCAGAAGACGGATGCGGCGGGCCAGGCGTCGTCGACCACCGGCGGCACGATGGGCGAGGTGGATTTCCACCAGCAGGCCGAAGACCGGTTCGCGGCGGAAGCGGCCGAAATCCTGCGCAAGCGGGCGCTTGCCAACGACTTCGAATCGCTCATCATCGTCGCGCCGCCCAAGACGCTGGGCGAGATGCGCAAACATTATCACAAGGCGGTCAGCGACAAGCTGGCCGGTGAACTCGACAAGGACCTGACCGGCCATCCGGTCGACCAGATCGAAAAGCTGCTCGCCAACGCCTGAACGGTAAACGCCTGAATGAAAAACGGGCCGCGTGGGGGTTCCACGCGGCCCGTTTTGCTGTCCGGTCGATGCGATCAGGCGGCGTCGCTGCTGGCCTTGCGCGCAAACCGCTTGCGCATGACCAGCGCGGCGGCGGCCCCGCCGAACAGCAGCAGCATCGGCGGAGCCGGTACCGGCGTCGGCGGGCCCGGCGGTGTGTGGCCATTCGAGGACGAAGAGGTCGAGGTCGACGACGACGTGGATGCGCTGGTCGAGGCCGAGGAGGCCGACGACGTGCTGGTCGACACGTTGCCGCTCGACGACGTGGAGGTCGACGTCGACACGTTGCCACTGGACGACGTGGAGGTGGAGACGTTCCCGCTCGACGAGGTGGAGGTCGATACGTTGCCGCTCGACGACGAGGAAACATTGCCGCTCGACGAACTGGACACGTTGCCGCTGCTGCCGCCCGATGCCGACGACGTGCTGCTCGTGCTCGATACACCGCCGGTGCTGGTGGACGATCCGCCTGCCGACGTGGAGGTGGAGCCGCTGGTGCTGGAGGTCGAAGACACGACGATGCCGCTCGACCCGCCCGATCCGCTGCCGCCGCCGAAGAAACCGCCGGCGAAGAAGCCGCCGCCGATCCCGCCGCCACCGGTGCCACCGACCAGCACCGGGCCGGGGCCGAAGCCACCGCCCGACAGTTGCGGCATGTCGGCGTTCAGGAAGGCGGGGGGCAGCGGTACCGGATCGGCCTGGCTGGCGACGGTGACCACCGTCGGTGCGCAAACCGTCTTGGTCCGGGTCACGATCCGCTTGACGATGCGCTTGGGCGCGGGGCGGGCGGCGACCCGCTTGGTGATCGCGCGCTTGGTGATCGCCCGCTTCGTGATTTCGCGGTTGTGCGACGATTCGGCCACATGCACCGCGCCACCGCCGATGACGGCGCCACCGCAGGCACATGCGCACAGTTTCGCCAATGCCATCTTTACCGACATTTCCGCACCACTCTTCCCATAAGACCCTGACGTACGTGATTGCAGCCACGCGCGAGCCTGTCCTGCATCACCAAGGCGAAAGAAACCGTAAAGTTCAAGCCATAATGACCCTGTTGGTACGGTCATATTTGTGAAACCTGCGCCGCGCCAGCACTTCGGTACGGTTAACGTGCCGTAAAGGGACGGACTGCGACAGTAGAACCCCATCGAAAACCGCGACTTGCGCGGTGAACAGACGGTGCATCGTTCCGCAACGCTTGTGGAGCCGCCCCCCGCTCGATATAGGCGCGCGGGACTAGAGAGGGCGACCCTGCGGGCTTCGTAGCGGGACGCCCCCGGGTGGAGACATGGGGATGGCTACGGTTTTGAGCGACACGAAACAACCTCTCGACATGCCACCGCCGCCGGCGAACGACGATGGCACCGGGTATCGTCCCCATGCGGACGAGCCGTTCATGAACCCCCGGCAGCAGGCGTATTTTCGCGCCAAGCTGCTCGCGTGGAAGGACGCCATCCACCGCGAGGCGCAGGACACGCTGGCCCATCTCCAGAACGAATCGCTGCGCGAGGCGGATCTGACCGACCGCGCGTCGAGCGAAACCGACTTTTCGATCGAACTGCGCACCCGCGATCGTCAGCGCAAGTTGATCGCCAAGATCGAGGCGGCGCTGCGCCGGATCGACGATGGCGAATATGGCTATTGCGAAGTGACCGGCGAGCCGATCGCGCTGGGCCGGCTGGAAGCGCGCCCGATCGCGACGATGACGGTGGAGGCGCAGAGCCGCCACGAACGGCAGGAAAAGGTGTCGCGCGAAGATTGACTTGGACGAAGCGCGGGGCCGGCAAGACCCCGCGCGCAGGTCGGGTCAGAGCGCCGTCATCTCCTGCTTCACCATCAGCTTGCGCTTCTTGAGCGAGGACAACAGCGACTGATCGGGCGAGGGCCGCTGCGCCTCGGCGGCGATCTGACGATCAAGCGTCGCATGCTTCGTTTCGAGGGCGGTGAGGTGGGCAGACTGCATCGTTGCATCCTCCTGCTTGGCTGTTGGGGGAATGAATAGAACACAGCCGCGCCCGGTTGTCGCCATACCCGTTCGATCATTTTCGACACGACGTGCGAAAATCGCCGACGGGCCGTTGCCAGCGACCGGGCACCAAGCGAAAGTGGCGGGCAATGGACGATTCGGACCTTGAACAGCGCCTGGGGTTGCTGCGTATCGAGCATCGTGATCTCGACGATGCCATCGCCGCGCTTGCCCTCGCGCCGCAGGTCGATCAGCTGCAGATCGCCCGGCTGAAGCGCCGCAAGCTGCGCCTGCGCGATGAAATCGCCGCGATCGAGGACCAGCTGATCCCCGACATCATCGCCTGACCGCCAAAGCGTCGCGTTCAGGGACGCTGGCGCGCGATCATCCCCTTGTCCCGCGGTCGACGGGCGTGGCATCGATGCGGGCATGGAAGCAACCGGAACCGGAACGGTCGTTCATCGCCGACTGATCGACTCGCTCTATGTCGAAGCGATGCTGCTGGCCGATGAGGCGCGGTCCTATTTCAACGATGCCGGGCAGGGGGATCGCGCGCTGCTCGACCCGATGGCGCGGGTCGTGCTGTCGTGCGAGTCGCTGAAGATCACCACCCGGTTGATGCACGTCATCGCGTGGCTGCTGACCCAGCGGGCGATCGACGCGGGCGAGATCGTGCCCGATGTCGACGACGATCCGCTGCGCGCGCTGGCCACGCCGCCGGTGACCGAAGAGACGGTACTGGCGACGATGCCGGAGGGTACGCAGACGCTGATCCGCGCCAGCATCAACCTGTATCGCCGCGCCGAACGGATCGAGCGGTCAAAGGCCAGCCCACCCCCTGCCAGTCCGGCGCGGGCGATGTTCGAACGCCTGGCGATGCAGCTGTAGCGCTATCCGAGCAAACGGCGGCGGGTGGCGTGATATTCCTCCGCCATCCGCGCGATGCGGTCGGCGGCGGGCACGACGGCATTGACGGCGCCGATCCCCTGGCCCGCGCCCCATATATCCTTCCACGCCTTCGCACCCGACCCGAAATTCATCGCCGACGCATCGCTGTCGGGCAGGGCATCGGGATCGAGCCCGGCGGCAACGATCGACGCGCGCAGGTAATTGCCGTGCACCCCGGTGAACAGGTTGCTGTAGACGATATCGCCCGCGCGGCCGTCGACCACTGCCTGCTTATAGGCTGCGACCGCATTGGCTTCGGCGGTCGCGATGAACGGGGAGCCGACATAGGCGAGGTCGGCCCCCGCCGCCTGCGCCGCCAGCACCGCACCGCCATTGGCGATCGCGCCCGATAGCGCCAGCGGCCCGTCGAACCACTGGCGAACTTCCTGCGTGAAGGCGAACGGGTTCAACCGCCCGGCATGGCCGCCGGCACCGGTACAGACCAGGATCAGCCCGTCGGCACCCTTTTCGACCGCCTTGTGCGCGAAGCGGTCGTCGATGACGTCATGTAGCGTGATCCCGCCCCAGCCATGGACGGCGGTATTGAGATCCTCCCGCGCGCCGAGCGAGGTTATGACGATCGGCACCTTCCATTTGGCGCAGGTGGCAAGGTCCGCTTCCAGCCGGTCGTTCGAGCGATGCACGATCTGGTTGACGGCGAAGGGTGCGGCGGGTCGATCGGGATGGGCGCGGTCGTGCGCCGCCAGTTCCTCGGTAATCCGGTGGAGCCATTCGTCGAGTTGCGCCTGCGGCCGGGCGTTCAGCGCCGGAAAGGACCCGACGATCCCCGCCTTGCACTGGGCGATCACCAGATCGGGACCGGAGATGATGAACAGCGGCGACCCGATGACCGGGATCGTCAGCCTGTCGAACAAGGAAGGAAGCGCCATATGAGTTTCATAGCGCAACGATGTTCGCTGTCCAGTGGTCAGGCCGACAGGTGCTGTGCCAGGATCGATCCACCGATCGCGATCAGCACCAGTCCGCCGAGGATGCCGGCATAGCGGCCGAGATAGGGGCCGATATGCTTGCCAAGCATCACACCGATCGTCGCCATCAAGGTGGTCGTGCCGCCGATGACGAGGCATGCGACCCAGATGTTGACGTCCATCAGCGCCAGCGAGATGCCGACTGCCGCCGCATCGATGCTGGTGGCGATGGCCGTCGCGGCGAGACGAAGGTAGCTGGTCTTCACGGCACCATCGACGGGGGCGGCATCGTCGGCGTGGCCCTGGATCGCTTCGCGCAACATATAGCCACCGACCGCGAGCAACAGGCCGAAGGCGACCCAGTGATCGTAGCTGGCGATCCAATCGTTGAGCAGGAAGCCGAGCAGCCAGCCGATCGCGGGCGTAATCGCTTCGAAAAAGCCGAACACGGCCCCCACCTTCAGCGCGTCGGACAGGCTGCTGCGCCGTTCGGCCGCGCCCTTGCCGAGTGCGGCGGCGAAGGCGTCGACGGACAGGCTGGCGCCGAGCGCGCCAAGGGTCAGGATGCCGGGCATGGATGGTACTTTCTGGGCCAGAGTCCGAACGACGCGCATGTCCGTGGCCACGAAGCGTGACATGCGTATCGTTGGTCTCGCCGGGCGGGATATCCCGCTGTCATCGCCATGCACCCGAAGGGGCAATCCTGTTGACGATAACCCCGCGACACCGCGGGTAGCTACTCCCCAAGAGTAGGGTCGCAATATGTTGTGGAGGCTGGAGCCGCAACCCGGAAAATGCGATCAATTCAGTCCGATTAATCGAACGCTTTTATCCGGTCACGACCTGATAGAGCAGTACCGAGTTCAGCATGATCACCGCCGCGCAGATCGTCCAGGCGGCGATTGCCAGCACCGGGCGATTGGCGAAATCGCCCATCCGGCTGCGGTCGCCGGTGAAGCGGACCAGCGGGTAGACGGCGAAGGGCAGTTGCAGGCTCAGCACGACCTGGCTGCCGATCAGCAGCTTCGCGGTGCCACTGTCGCCATACAGGCTGGCGACGACGACCGCCGGGATGATCGCGAGCAGGCGGGTAACGATCCGTCGCAACCATGCGGGCAGGCGGATATTCAGAAACCCTTCCATCACGATCTGCCCGGCGAGCGTCCCGGTGATCGTCGAATTCTGTCCCGAGGCGAGTAGGGCGACCGCGAACAGGATGCTGGCCGCCCCGGCACCCAGCATCGGCGTCAGCAGCTGATAGGCATCCTGGATCTCCGCAACATCGGTTCGCCCAGCGGTGTGGAAGGTCGCGGCGGCGAGGATCAGGATCGACCCGTTGATGAACAGCGCCAGCATCAGCGCGATCGAACTGTCGATCGTCGCCAGCTTCACCGCTTCGCGCCGCCCCTCCGGACTGCGATCGAAGCTGCGCGTCTGTACGATCGAGGAGTGGAGGTAGAGATTGTGCGGCATCACCGTCGCGCCCAGGATGCCGATCGCGATATACAGCATCACCGGGTTGGTGACGATCGCGGTCGTGGGGATCAGGCCGTTCGCGATGGCGGCGATCGACGGTTGCGCGAGGAACAGCTCGACCGCGAAACAGCCAGCGATTATCACCAGCAGCGCGACGATGAACGCCTCCAGCTTGCGAAAGCCATATTGCTGGAGCAGCAGGATCAGCATCACGTCGACGGCGGTGATGCACACCCCCCATACCAGCGGGATGCCGAACAGCAGTTGCAGCGCGATGGCGGTGCCGATCACCTCGGCCAGGTCGCAGGCGATGATCGCCAGTTCGCATAGTGCCCACAACACCCAGCGGACGGGCGCGGGATAATATTCGCGGCATGCCTGCGCCAGGTCGAGCCCGGTGACGATGCCGAGCTTCGCCGACAGCGATTGCAGCACCATCGCCATGATGTTCGACAGCAGGATGACCGATAGCAGCGAATAGCCGAACGCCGATCCGCCGGCGATGTCGGTCGCCCAGTTGCCGGGGTCCATATAGCCGACCGCGACCAGATAGCCGGGTCCGGCAAAGGCGCCGAGCTTGCGCCAGAATTGCCCGGCACCCGCCGGTACCGGGACCGTACGGAAAGATCCCGGCAGGCTGGGCCGCCGTTCGGGAGCGTCGGCGCTGGTCGGAGGGGCCATGCGATACGCTCCCGAATGCAGCGCCTTACGAGGCGTTGCTGGTCTTCAGCGCGCCGTTGACGCCCGCCGGGAAGAAGCCCCCGGCCGACACCGACGCGCGGGTCAGGTAATGGATGTTCAACACCTGTGCCGGCGAGCGGGCAAAGGTCAGGCCGCTGCCGTCGGTCGGCACGATGTTCGACGCGTTGTTGACCGGCTTCACGCCCTGATCGATGTCGGTCACGCCGTCGAGGCTGTCGCGTGCGCCGGATAGCGCCTCGGTCGCGTCGATGATCGACGCGGTGGCGATCCCCTTGCGATACAGCGCGGCGCGGATCAGGCCGGCGTGATACGACTTGGCCGCCACCATACCCGCCACCGCGTCGACAAAGGCCGCACCGGTCACGCCGGCGGCGATCCCGCGATAGGCGCTGACGGCGACGTCCGCGAAGACGAACGCCCCCAGCATGACCTGTTCGTCGCTGGCATAAACGTCATAGGTCGCCGAGGCGGTGGTGATGAGCTGCGCCGCACGGGCCAGGTTCGAAAAGGCGCTGGTCGCGGTAACGCCCAGGTCGATCGACGGCTGGGCGATGACCGTCGAGCCGATCACGCCGCGCAACAGCGAGACGTGGTTGCGCGTGTCGGCGGCGATTTCGCGCGCGAACTGGCCGAACACCGGATCGGCGAAGGTCCGCTGGCGACCGCCGCTGGCGGTGCCGGCGGTGCCGGTGCCGGTCAACAGGTTGGCCGACAGGCCGGCACCGGTCGTGACGACGCTGAAATACTGTGCCTCGATATAGGCGAGGTTCAGCGCGAAGTTCAGGATGTCGGCATCGGTCAGCGGGCTGGACGTCGGCGTGGGCGTCGCCGAACCGGTTGCGGTCGGCGTGGGGGTCGGCGTCGGTGCCGGATTGCTGTTGTTGCCGCCGCATGCCGCCAGCAGCGACGCGCCGGCTACAACGGCAGACACGCTGCCGGCGTTGCGCAGGAAATCGCGGCGATCGGCGCGACGGTTGTCGTTGGTGTCGAGCACCGACAGGATCGATTCGTTGGTCATTTGGGTCGCTCCCGAAAGGCTCAGTTCGCCGCGCTGGACTTGATGGCGCCGTTGACGCCGGACGGGAAGAAACCCCCGGCCGTGACGGCGTTGCGGTTCAGATAGGCGATGTTGAGCACCTGTCCGGTGGTGCGGCCATAGGGCAGGCCGGTGGTGGAATCGAACGGCATGATGTTCGACTGGTCGCCGATCGGGCGCACGCCCTGATCGATGTCGCTGGCGCCGTCCAGCCCGTCGCGCGCGGTCGAGATCGCCTCCGTCGAATCGATCAGCGTCGGGGTGGTGAGCCCGCGCATGTACAGCGCCGAACGGATCATCGCCGCGTGATAGGATTCGGCGGCGAGGATGCCCGAGGCGACCTGACGGATCAGCGTATTGGCGATGCCGCCGATCGCGCCGCGATAGGCGGTGACGCCGACATCTTCGAACAGGAAGGCGGCGAGCAGGAAATTGTCGTCATTCTCATACGGGTCGAACGTCGCGCCCTGCCCGATCAGCCCGGCCGCGCGGGCGGCGTTGGAAAAGGCGCTGGTCGGCGTCGCGCTGATATCCAGCGTCGGCATGGCGATCGCCACCGATCCGAGCGCGTTGCGCAGGAATTCGACGTGCGCAACCTCGTCCTGCGCGATTTCGCGGGCGTAGTTGGCGACGATCGGGTCGGTCAGATTGGCCTTCTTGCCACCCGTCACGGTCCCCGCCGTCCCCGCGCCGGTCAGCAGCGTCGAGGCAAGGCCGGTGCCATTGGCGGCAAAGGCATAGAATTGCGCTTCGAGATATTCGAGGTTCAGCGCGAAGTTCAGCACGTCATTGTCGGTGAACCCGCTGGAATTGGTCGCGGTCGGCGTGGGAGTCGGGGTTGGCGTCGGCGAGGGCGTCAGGGACGTGCCGCTCCCGCCGCACGAGGTGAGCGCAAGGCCGGTACCGACCGCCGCCACCGCACCGAAGGCGCGGAAAAAGTCGCGGCGTTCCGCGCGTCGGCGCACCCGCGCGTCGAAGGCTGCAACCATCTGTGTCTCGTCGGTCATCTACCGGTTCCCTTAAACCCTTGGCGGTCCCGCTCCCCCTGAATGGCGGAACGACCCGGACCTCTCCCTGATATGCGACCGTGGCCGACCGGCATACCGATTGTGCGTGCTGTATTGGCTGTCGGCCCCCGACGCTACCCCCCAAGGTCGGGGGCGGGGGCGATCGATTCGCGCAGGATCAGGCGATGTTCGTGCGCGATGGTCGCCGGGACGGGGGTTCCGGCCAGCTGGTCGAGCAGCAGCGATGTCGCGCTGACCGCCATGTCGAACACCGGCTGCCGCATGGTGGTGATCCGGGGCCAGGTGATGCGGGCGATTTCCGAATCGTCGAAGCCGACGATCGACAGGTCGCGGGGCACGTCGATCCCGGCTTCGCGCGCGGCCATCAGCGCGCCGACCGCCATATCGTCGTTCTGCGCCAGGATCGCGGTCGGCCGGTCGGGCCGGTCGAGCAACGTCCGCGCGGCGGCGATGCCCGAATCGAAGGTGAACAGCCCGTCGATCACCCGGCCCGGGTCGATGGCGACACCGGCGGCGGCAAAGGCATCGGCATAGCCGGTCATGCGCGCCGCGCTGGCCGCGTGGGTCGGATCGCCCTTGATGATGCCGATCCGGCGATGGCCCTGCGCCAGCACGGCGCTGGCGACTTCGGCGGCGGCGATCACATCGTCCACCACCACGCCGGGCACGATATCGTCGAAGCGGGTGGGGGAGATGCGCGCGAACGGCATCCCGATCCCGACCAGTTCGTCGAGGATGCGGCGGCTGTCCGATGCCGGCGGCGCCAGCACCACCCCGTCGATCGCCGCCGAGCGCAGCAGCCCGACCACTTCGTCGGCATGGTCGTTGACCGACCGCACGGGCAGCACGACCAACCGGTAGCGTTCGCCGCGCAGCCGGTCGAGCACGCCCATCTGCAGGTCGACGCCGTAGCTGGGCGAGGGATTTTCATAGACCAGCCCGATCAGGTACGACCGCTGCCGCGCCAGCCCCTGCGCCATGATGTTCGGGTGGTAATCGAGCACGCGCACCGCTTCGCGCACCCGGTCGCGCACCGCATCGGTCACATGCGGTTCGCCGTTCAGCACGCGCGAGACGGTTTTCGTCGATACGGCCGCATGGCGCGCGACGTCGACGATGGTGATGCGCCGCGACGGCCGCGATCGGGGGGAATTCATGGCCGGCATCTCCTCCACGCTGCCGCGGCCGTGTCAACCGCTCCGATCATCGAACATGACAGGCTCTTCATCTTCCGCCCATCCCCCGTACCGGCCGGATCGGGCACGATACGCACGAAAGGATGCGCCGATGGACCGGGCCGAGAGTGGATTTGGGCAGCCGCTGCGCCGGATTGCGCTCAGCGCGGTCGTCGGTGGCGCCATCGCGCTTGCCGCGTGGAATGCGCTCGATGCGACGCCGCCTGCCGTAACGGCGGGCGGCGCGACGCTGGCCACCAGCGACAGTCCGGCGGGGCTGGTCGTCACCAGCCTCGAAACCGGGGGCGCGTCGCAGGTGGCGGGGTTGCGGGTCGGCGACGTGATCGACCGGGTGGATGGGCTGGATGCGCCGACGCCCGCGATGCTGGAGCAGGCCGAGGACGGTGACCTTGCCGTGCTACATGTCGCGGCAAGGGGTGACGCCGCCGCCCGGACGCTGTTAATGCGGCATCCGGAGGAGGGCCAAGGTGAAGATCCTGATCGTCGAGGACGATGACCAAACCGCGAGCTATATCGCCAAGGGGCTGACCGAGGCCGGGTTCAACGTCGATCGCGCCGCGAACGGCCGCGACGGCCTGTTCCACGCCATCGACGGCGGGTACGACTGCATCGTCATGGACCGGATGCTGCCGCAGATGGACGGCATGGCGGCGGTCGCGGCGATGCGCGCGGCCGGGGTCGCGACGCCCGTCCTGATCCTGTCGGCGATGGGGTCGCCCGACGACCGCGTCGCCGGGCTGACCCAGGGCGCCGACGATTACCTGACCAAGCCGTTCGTGTTTGCCGAACTGCTCGCCCGCGTCCGTCTGCTCACCCGGCGGCAACAGGCAGGTGGCCCGGCGGTCGAGACGAAGCTCGTCTGCGACGATCTGGAGATGGACCTGCTTGCCCGGCGGGTACGCCGGGGACAGCGGACCATCGACCTGCAACCGCGCGAATTCCGCCTGCTCGAATATCTGCTGCGCCATGCCGGACAGGTCGTGACGCGAACCATGCTGCTGGAAGGCGTGTGGGATTATCATTTCGACCCCGGCAGCAACGTGACCGACGTGCATATCAGCCGGCTGCGGCGCAAGATCGACGAAGGCGAGGAACGCCGCCTGCTCCACACCGTGCGCGGGTCGGGCTACAAGCTGGGGGCAGAGTCCTGATCCGGCGGAGCCGATCGGCGACGTTGCGCTTCGCCGTGCTGGTGTTCGCGCTGCAGATCGCCGGGTCGGCGGTGGTGCTGCTGACCGTCCGCACGATCACCGAGCATCGGCTGACCGCCAGTGCCACCGATCAGGCGGCCCGGCTGCGTGCCACGCTGCTGGAAGGATGGGCGTCGGGCGGCGTCGATGCGCTGGCGCGTGCGGCGGAGACGCGGCTGGACCGCAGCGACCGGCCGCAATCGGTCGTGCTGGTGATCCGCCGCGATGGCCGGGTGATGGCGGGCAATGTCGCGGCGTGGCCGCCCAACGTCGCGATCGGCCCACCGGTCACCGTCGAAATCTTTCGCGTGGCGCGCAACCAGCCCGAAGCGATGCGGGTGATCGGCACCGTCCTGCCCGATGGGACGCGGCTGCTGACCGGCCATGTGATCGAGGGCGAACTGGCCTTTGTCGGCGCGATGGAAGTGGCGATGGTCGCGGCGATGATCGTCGCCCTGCTGCTTGCCGGATTGGCCGGATGGGCGGCGGCCAAGCTGATCGCCGCACGGCTGGGGCGGACGGCGCAGACGGTGGCGGCGGTGACGGCCGGCGACCTCGACCGGCGGGTCGCGCTGGACGGCGGCAGTGATGCGTTCGAGGCGCTGGGACGATCGGTCAATGCGATGCTCGACCGGATCGCGATGCTGGTCGGCGAACTGAAGCTGGCGACCGACGGGCTGGCGCATGACCTGCGCTCGCCGCTGACCCGCCTGCGCGCCACGCTGGAACGCGCGCTGGCGGCGGCGGAGAGCGAGGAGGGGCGCGTCGCGGTGCTGCGGGCGATGGAGGAGGGCGACCGGCTGCTGGGCATGCTCGACACCGCGCTGCGCATCACCCGTGCGGAGGCGGGGATCGGGCGGGAGGCGTTCCAGCCGGTCGATCTGTCGGCGCTGGTCGCCGATGTCGCCGATATGTTCGAACCGTTGGCCGAGGATCGCGGGCTGGCGATCGTCGTGGCCGAAGCGCCCGCCATCACCGTGCCCGCCAATCGCGAGATGATCGGACAGGCGGTGGCAAATATGGTCGATAACGCATTGAAATACGGTGCGGGTACGATCCGCATGGGCGTTGTAGAGGCGGATGGCGCGGTGACGATCACGGTTGCCGATGACGGCCCCGGCATCCCCGCCGACCGGCGCGGCGATGCGCTGCGCCGTTTCGGGCGGCTGGACGCGGCGCGTACCGAAAGCGGGGCGGGGCTGGGCCTGTCACTGGTCGCCGCCGTCGCGCATCTGCACGGCGGCACGCTGGAGCTGGGCGACAATACGCCGGGGCTGGCCGCGCGGATGACGGTGGCGCGGTAACTGCCCGCCCTTGTGCCGCCGCATTTGCGCGGGACAGTGCAGGGGACATGGGAGACGGGCGATGTTGGCGTTGCTGATGCTGGTACAGGCTGCCGCCGAACCGCCGCTGCGGATCGACCTGAAGCCGCTGATGCCCGATCCCACCTGTTGCCGGAACGCGAACGAGGGCGAGATCGTCGTCTGCGGTGAACGCGATGACCGTCGCTACCGCCTCCCTGCCATGCCGGATCGGCGCTTCGACGAATCGGGCAGGGCGCTGGTTCGCCTGTCGGACACGGCGACGCTGTCGGCCGAGGGGGAGAGTGCGGGCCTTGCCGGCGGTGTCACCATTCCTCGGTTGATGGCGCGGTTGCGGATCGCCTTCTGACGGTGGCGCCGATCCGCCGGGTGGCCTAAGGGCACTTCATGGCAAAGGCAGATCGTCTCGCCCGGCTGGACGACCTCCGGCTGGAACAGGAAACCGAATATCGCACCGCATTGATCGAGGCGCTGCGCCGCACAGCCGCAGGCAAATGGGGGCTGTTCGATCACCAGGCGGATCGCAAGACGCGCGCCGCGATCGCCCCGGTGATCGAGCACCTGGAGGAGCTAGGTGATGCGATCGACGCGGCGCGCGACCAGCTGGGCCTGCCGCCGTTCGAGCTGCGCCAGCAATTCCTGAAGTCGCGCGGGCCGGTCGGGCCGCAGGCGATGGGCGAACCGCGACAGGCGCAGGCGTGGTTCGACCGGCTGGCGGCGGAGGACGGGGCGGCCGGGTAGACCGCCCCGCCGGACTTACGCGGCCTCCACCCGGCCACTACGCTCCAGCTTGCCCCAGCCGACCACGAACCCGCCGATCGCCGATGCGATGGCGCGCAGTACCACCCAGTACATGATCTGACGGTACACGAGCCGCTGCGCGACCAGCAGGTGTGCAGGATAGCGCGCCTTGTTGCCGTCGAGCCGGTACGCGACCCAGCCGCACGCCACGTCGATCGCGGTGAAGCACAGCCAGTACAGCCCCATCTGCCCGACATCGCCGCTGGTCTGCGCCCAGCCATGTTGCGCCACCCGCACCGCCGTGCCGACGATCGACAGGATCAGCGCAAGGTCGATCAGTGGTGAGATGGCGGCAAAGAAGATCTGGAACAGCCATGCCTGCGGCAGGCCGATCCGGGCGAGGCCGCCGGGCTTGCCCGTCATCAGCACGCGGCGGTGCTTCCACAGGCATTGCAGCGTGCCGAACGCCCAGCGATACCGCTGCTTGGCCAGCGCCTTGAAGCTTTCGGGCGCTTCGGTCCATGCGACGGCGCGCGGGTCGTAGGTGACGCGCCAACCGGCCCGCTGGATGGCGATGGTCAGGTCCTGGTCCTCGGCCAGCGTATCCTCCGGATAGCCGCCGACCGCATCCAGCGCCGCCCGCCGCCATGCGCCGACTGCGCCCGGCACCACCGTCATCGCATCGAACCCGGCGAGCGCGCGGCGTTCGAGGTTTTGCGCGGCGATATATTCGACCGCCTGCCAGCGGGTGACGAGGTTCACCCGGTTGCCGACCCGCGCATCGCCCGCGACCGCGCCCAGCTTCGGATCGGCGAACCAGCGCGCCAGCCGGGCAATGGTCGTCGGTTCGAACTGCGTATCGGCGTCCAGCGCGATGATGACCTCACCCTCCGCCTGCAACAATGCGCGGTTGAGCGCCGCCGCCTTGCCGCCGTTCACCAGCGTCAGCAGTGTGACGCGCGGATCGCTGGCGAAGCGGTCGCGCACGACCTGGCTGGTCGCATCCTTCGATCCGTCGTCAGCGACGATCACCTGCAATCCCGGATAGTCGCTGGCCAGCACGCGGGCGACCGAATCGGCGATCACGCGCTCTTCGTTATAGGCCGGGATGATGACCGAGACGCTGGGGTGATAGTCGGGCGGGGTCGGCCGCTGGCGCAGCGACTGGAACCATGCCAGCGCCGCCATCAGCACCGCGCGCGCCATGCCGAGGCCGATTGCGAGGTAGAACAGCCACGCCAGCCCGACCGAGATCGCCGCCAGCACGATGAAGATCGCGACATCGGTGCGCACCGCCACCAGATCGCGCCCGGTCACCGCCGGCATCGCGGCCGCGCGCGGCACGCCGACCAGCTGCGACGCGGTGACGAAGTGATAGCCCTTAGCCTTCAAAATCTTGACGATCCACGGCAGCGCCTCGACGGTCTGCTGCCGGTTGCCGCCGCCATCGTGCAGCAGCACGACATTTCGCGAACTGTCGACGCTCGCTTCCTCGACCTGCTCAACGACCTGGCGGACGATCGAATCGGTGCCCGGCCGCTGCCAGTCGTTGGGATCGACGTGCAGCCCGACGACGGTATAGCCTAGGTCCTGCGCCAGCAGCGCCGGGGCGATTTCATCCATCGTCGTCGGTTCGGCATCGCCAAAATAGGGCGCGCGGAACAGAGTGGTCGACCGCCCGGTATAGGCTTGAATCAGCCGCTGCGTTGCATTCAGCTCCAGCTTGGTCGTCCGTTCGCCGGTGGTCGCCAGGTTTGGGTGGGTATAGCTGTGGTTGCCGATCTCGTCTCCATCCCGCACCATCCGCTGCAAAAGGCTGGGATGTTCGAGGGCATTCTCACCGATCACGAAGAAGGTGGCGGGAACGCCGGCCTTTTCCAGCGCGTCGAGGATCGGCGGCGTCCAGGTCGCATCGGGGCCATCGTCGAACGTCAGCGCGATCGCCTTGGGATCGGCCGCGCCGGCGCGCTGTACCACATAGGGGGTGGGCAGGTCGGTGTAGCGTTCGTCGGCGATCATGCCGTTCCGATCGAACTGCAACGCGCGCTGTCCGTCGGTCGGCCGGTTGGTGATGCGCAGCACCTCGCCCGACCCCTCGACATCGACGTTCACCGCGCTTTGCAGCCGGTTGATCCGGGGCACGCGGTCGGCGGTGCGGAATGCGGCAAGGTCGTTCCAGATGCCGGCATCCTCGCTGCCCAGCCGCCACAGCGCCACATCGTCCAGCCCCATCCGCCGGAGTGCCGCCAGCTCGTTCCAGCTGGTGGCCGCGTCCAGCATCCACACCTGGTGGCGGCTGCCGCGTTCGTCGTCATAGGTGAAGCCGGCATTGCCGCTCGACCGGTCGAACCCGATCTGCGCCGACGAATCATGCGCGGCCAGCCACGCTTCCTCGATCGACAATGCATCGGCGCCGCCGTCGTGCCAGTCATAAGCATAGCTGCCCAGCGCCACGACCAGCTTGTCGCGACCGACCTGGCGCATCGCCTGTTCGACCTGTCCGACGAACCATGGCTGCGACGCGATGGGCCCTGGCGTGCCGCTTTCCCAATGTTCGTCATATGCCATCAGGATCACGCGGTCGGTCGCACGGGCGACATCGCGCAGCCGCCAATCGGGATCGCCCGCCGGCGCCGTGACGGCAAGGGTCGCCCCCTTGGGCAGCGCGGCGTGCAGCTGTGCCAGGAACGCAGGATAATGGGCGACGGCGGCGGTCGGCAGGCTTTCGTAGTCCATCACCAGCCCGGCCGAATGATGCGCCTGCACATAGCCGGCCAGCTGCGCGACCAGCGCCGCGCGCGCCGTCGGATCGGCCAGCATCCGCGCGGCACCGGCACCGTCCCAATTCTCGTCGGTCAGGTTCTGCACCATCGGCAGCACCTTGGGCGCATGGCGCGTGCCGGCGAGCAACTGGGCCAGGCGCGGATCGTCGATCGCATGGACCTGCTGCCCGACGACCGTGATGAATGCCGGCACGACCCAATCCATGCCCGCCATGTGCCGCTGCAACGACGACAGCCCGCCGGCGGTATCGGGCACGTAGAAACCGATGGTCAGCGGCGAATTGGGCGATGGCGCGGAGCTGCGCGGCAGCCAGCTTCGGTGCTTGGCAAGGCCATCGCCGCGCGGGGTGAACGTCTCGCCATGCCGCCTTGCGAACGGCAGCGGCATGCCCAGCGTGCGCGGGGTGAGCACCAGCGTCGTCGCAAAGGCGATCGCCGCCAGCACGACCGCCAGGATCAGCAGCGCGACGCCGCGCCGTGCCCATATGCCGCGCCGGCCGGTGGGATCGAAGAAGATGGGCTTGCTCACGTGGCGGCGACCTCAAGGCTGTGCCGGCCGCAAAATGCGGCCCTGTATTGCCGCGTTAGGCGATGGCACCGGGCAGGCCGGTGAGCGCCACATGAACTTTTGGTCACCCGCGTGGGGAAGGGCAGTGATGCCGGATTACAACAGATGCAGCGTTCCACCTTTATTGATGATCGATACCGCCGGGCATGAATTGACAGCCCGATGACAAAGCATAGGATGCCCAAATCACGGCGATTTATGGCCGTTTGCAGTCTGGGGGATAGTAGATGGTATTGCGTCGGTCGGCGGGTTTTCGCCGGGTAGCTCGTTGCGCGCTGCTCACATCGGTCATGCCCTTCGCCATGCAGGCGCAGGCGCAGGAACGTCCGGTCGAATCGTTCGACGCGCCACATGTCGGGACGATTTCCGCCGCGCCGGTCAGCACCGCGCCGCTCAGCGTGTCGCCGGGTGGCGTCATGCCGGGCGGATCGTCGGTCGATGAGCCGCAGGTCGTCATCAATCCGCCGGGCACGCCCACGACCGCGCGCGATCCGAACGACATCACCGGCGTGGGCCAGATGTTCATCAACCAGGGCGGTGGCAGCCTGAGCCTGTGCACCGGCACGCTGGTCAATCCGCGCATGGTGATCCTTGCCGCGCACTGCATGAACACCAGCCCGGCCAGCGCCTATGGCACCGAATCCGGCAACAAGCAGATGGCGTTCGGCTTCAAGGCCGACAATCTGCAGGGCGTGCGCGACTGGCTGTTCGGTAATGCGACGACGGGCGTCACCGCGTTCCGTTCGACCCCGGCCAATGCCATGTTCAACGTCAATCAGGTGTCGTACCTGACCGACTCGCTGAAGACCGAAAATCGCGGCTTCCTGCAATCCGACGTCGCCATCGCGACGCTGGATACGCCGGCGGTCGGCATTCCCGCATGGGCGCTGCTGTTCTCCGCGCTGCCTGCGCCGTCGTTGATCAACAACGCGACCGGTACCGGCTATCACGTCGTCATCACCGGCTATGGCCGTAACGGCACCGGGCTGAACGGCGATACCGGCGGGATCGATTATCGCCGTCGCGTGGCGGAAAACTATCTGGGCGCTCTGACCTCGCTCAGCGACGTCGACATGTTCCTGTACGGCGATACCGCGCGCACGCTGAACCAGAACCTGTACATGACCGATCTCGACGATCCGCGGCGCGGCACGTCCTCGGCCAGCCGGTTCGACTTCAACCTGTTCAAGGACAATGCGCTTCCCAACGAAGGCATCACCGCGGGCGGTGATTCGGGCGGCCCGCTGATTCTCGACAAGGCGCTGGGCAAGCCGGTCGTGCTGGGCGTGCTGTCGGGCGGCACGCGCTATTATGCCGCGCAACCGTCTTCGTCTTATGGCACGACGTCCTTCTACCAGCCGTTGTACCTCTATTGGGACTATATCGTCGCATCGAACCCCTATCGCTATGTCAGCGCAAAGGCGGGCGATGCGAAGTGGAGCGACGCCACCCATTGGCAGACCGAGCTCGACCCCAGCTATCAGGTCATTCAGAACGGCAAGCTGGTGAACGGCGTGCCGACCACCGCCGGACAGGGGGAAGCCGGATCGGGCGGCGATTTCGGGCAGCTGTGCTTCGACGATGCGTCCGGCTCGATCTGCAAGGACCTGGCGACCGGCATCTATTATCAGGATGGCGTTGCAGTCGCGCGTGATCCGGTCGACACCGGCCCCGCCGCTAAGGCGGTTGGTGCGGCGACGCTGGCCAACGGCCTGCCGGGTGCTTCAAATTTCGTGCCCACCAACAGCGATCCGGTGAAGGCATCGGGGATCGTCGCGCGCTATTTCGACGTCACGCTGGGCGCGGCGGGTACGACGACGCTCGATACCACCGCCACCATCGACCGCCTGTCGATCGCCAATAGCCAGGCACGGCTGAACGTCACCAGCACCGGCTCGCTCACCAGCCTGATCGAGATCAACCAGCTGAACGGCCAGACCATCGTCGACGGGCGCGTGCGCACCGGTGGCGATTATTTCCTGCTGGGTGGGTTGCTCAGCGGGTCGGGCCGGGTCGATTCGCGCTTCCTGACCAGCGTCAGCGGCACGGTCGCGCCGGGAACGCTCGGCACAGTCGGTACGCTGACCATCGGCGGTAACCTGATCCTCGCATCGGGCACGCAGCTGGCGATCGATATCGGCAACAGTGGCGTGTCGGACAGCATCGCCGTCGTCCGCAATGGCACGACCGACGGTCTGGCCAGCATCGGCGGGTCGGTGCTGTTCAATCCGGTCGCCGGCAGCACCATCCGCTATAACAACAGCTACACGATCCTGACCGCCGCCGGCGAAATCCGTGGCCGCTTTGCCCAGCCGGGAGCGCTGAGCGCGATCCTGCGGCCGGTGCTGAGCTACACCGCCAACAGTGTGACCGCGCGGATCGATGCGGGCAGCTATGCCAATGTCGTCGCGCAGACGCCGATCCAGACCGCCTATGCGCAGCTGCTCGACCAGAACCGCGGCAATTATTCGGCGGTGTCCGAAGCCTATGGCATCCTCGACCTGCAGACGCAGGCCGGTATCCAGGCGTCGCTCGAGGGGCTGGCACCGCGTACCGAGGCGACCAAGCGCGCGATCGGCACGGCGGCGATGGATAACGTCGCCCGCTTCTATCGTGAGCGATTGGCTGCGATCGATCCGGCGCAGCCGCTGGGTGGCACGCTGGCGGTGATGGGCCGACCGACCGATGTGGTCGTCGGCGCGGTGATGACCCCGACCATGGGCGTCGCGGCGCAGACCGATGCGTCGGTCACGTCGATCCGCGAGGGCGTGTTGCCGGACGACGCCAGCGCGTTCCTGGCGGGCGGCTATATTCGCGGCAGTGTGCCGGGGATGCCGACCGCCAACCCGATGGGCGGCCGTGACGAATTCGACGGCTTCTATATCGCGGGCGGTGTCGAAAAGGCGCTGTCGGATACCGCCGTGCTCGGCTTCGGCCTGTCGTACAGCGATGTCGACGGGCAGCAGCGCTTTGGCCAGATCGCGCGGGGCGAGCTGATCCAGGGCACGCTGTATGGCAAGGTGCAGGCGCCGATGGGCGTCACGGTCGATGCGCAGTTCGGTGCCGGTGTGTATCAGGCGCGTACGAGCCGTAACGTGACGCTGGGCGCCACGCCCTTTACGCTGCGCGCCCGCGACAATGCGCTGGCGCTCTCCGCAGAGGTCGGGGCGGGCTATCTGTTCGGCACCGACCAGCTGCATATCGGCCCGCGCGTGGCGGTACGTGCCAGCCAGCTGGGCTTCACGCCGACGGTCGAAACCGGTGGTGGCCCGGCGCTTCGTTATGACGCGGAGAATTACACCAGCCTCCAGGGCCGCGCCGGTGCGGTGCTGGACGGCGCGTTCGGTGGTTTCCGCCCGTTCGCCTCGGCCTATTATGTCCGGGAGTTCGACGACGGCGCGGCGTTCTTCACCGCCAACTTCGCCAACGGCATCGGGCCGAGCGCCGCCTTCGCACTGCCCAGCCGTGACAAGGAATGGGGCGAAGTCGGTGGCGGCTTCGCGTTCGGCAGCGAAAAGGTTGAATTCTCGGTCGCGGCCGACACCACGATCGAACGCGACATCCGCAACCAGTCGTATCGCGGTACGGTGAAGGTGCGCTTCTGACAGGAACAGCCCGGCGCGGGCATCTGCGTCGGGCGAACCGGTGGAACAGGAAAAGGCGGCGGCCCCGATCGGGCTGCCGCCTTTTTTGTATCACGTCGAGACGACGGGCAAGCCGCGCGAGCCAGGTGTCATCGCAGCGGACGTAGGTCGCCACGAGGCATTGGCCTGAGGGCTCAGTTTCTGCCGAGGCGACAACCGCGACGGCACAAAGCAGCCAAGACGCCGCGTTCGTGGCGGACCATCGATATCGGAACTGGAAGGGGTGGTGGACGCACTTGGGCTCGAACCAAGGACCCGCTGATTAAGAGTCAGCTGCTCTACCAACTGAGCTATGCGTCCATACGCGGACAGGTGGTGGACGCACTTGGGCTCGAACCAAGGACCCGCTGATTAAGAGTCAGCTGCTCTACCAACTGAGCTATGCGTCCGTCGCCTGGGCGATGGGGCGGGCCGGGCTGGCCGATCCGCCGTTGGAGCGGGGCCTTTAGCGAACCTTTGGCCGCGCGCAAACCCTAATTTTCAAATCGCATGAAAAAAGCGTCAGAACCGGACCCGGTCGCGGTTTTCGCGGTCGATCGCCATCAGGATGCCGATACAGCCGAGCACCGTCATCTGCGCCGATCCGCCATAGCTAACCAGCGGCAAGGGGATGCCGACGACCGGTGCCAGCCCCATGACCATGCCGAGGTTGATCGCGACATAGAAGAAGATGGTGGTGGCGAGGCCGCCGGCAACCAGCTTCGAGAAACGTCCTTCCGCCCGCACGCCGACGCCTACGCCCCAGCGGACGAGCAGGATGAAGGCGGTGATGAGGAAGATGCCGCCGATCAGGCCCCACTCCTCCGCCATGGTCGCGAACACGAAGTCGGTATGCCCTTCGGGCAGATAGTCGAGATGGCTCTGCGTGCCGTTCAGGAATCCCTTGCCAAAGATACCGCCCGATCCGATCGCGATCTTCGACTGGCTGATGTGATAGCCGGTGCCGAGTGGATCGCTCTCGGGGTTGAGGAAGATCAGCACGCGGTTCTTCTGGTAATCGTGCAGCAGGAAGTTGAAGGCGAGCGGCGCGGCGATCGCGACGCCCAGCGCGCCACCGATGAAGAGGCGGAGGGGTAGGCCGGCCAGGAACATGACCGTCAAGCCGCCGGCGGTAATCATCAGCGCGGTGCCGAGGTCGGGTTGCAGCATCACCAGCACCACAGGGATGCCGAGCATGGCCGCTGCCGGCCACACCGCGCCGAAGCGGCGTATCTCGCCGGCGGGCAGCAGGTCGTAGAAGCGGGCGAGCGCCAGCACGATGGCCGGTTTCATAAATTCCGATGGCTGTACCCGGATGAAGCCGAGGTCGAGCCAGCGCTGCGACCCGCCCTTCACCGCGCCCACCAGCTCGACCAGCACCAGCATGACAGTGATGACGGCATAGGCTGGCAGGGCGATCCCCTGCCAGAAACTCATGCGGATGCGCGAGATGCCGATGGCGGCGAGGAGGAAGATGGCAAAGGCCAGCCCCTGCCGCGATGCCCAGGGCTGTACGCTGCCCCCGGCGGCGGAGAACAGCACCACCAGTCCGAAGCCGCCGATCGCGATCAGCAGGAACAATACCCGCCACGGCAGACGCGCGAGTGGCGCCGGAACGAAGCCTAGTCCGTGCGAGGTCGTCTGGTTGATGCGCTTCATTCGGTGCGTTCGGTCACATTGGATTGGGCGACGGCGGTGTCGGGTTCGCTCTGGTTCGAGGCGGTATCGACGACATTGCTGGTCGCACCTTCGACGTCGGCGGGCGTGGCGGGCACGGTGGTGATCGGTGCGGCCTGTTCGGCCTCGAACGCCTTCCACTGGGCATCCATCCGCGTCTGTACATTGCCACCCCATTCGCGTTCGAGCGGTTCGAGACGGGCCATCGCCTTGTCGCGGTCGAACAGCCACGACAGGATGTCGCTGGCGATCGGCGCGGCAGTGTAGATATGGCCTGAATGCTCCAGCACGACCGACACCGCGTAGCGCGGGGCGGCGGCGGGGGCATAGCCGATGAACAGCGAGTGGTCGCGCATCCGGAAGGGGACGGCACCGTCGCCCAGCACGCCGGTGCGTCGTTCCGCCATGGTGATGCGGCGCACCTGCGCGGTGCCGGTCTTGCCCGCCAGTTCGATGCCCGCCGGCAGCCCCTGGAACCGTGAGCGCCCGCCGGTGCCGCCGCCATTGACGACGGCCCAGGTCGCCTTGTGCACTGTCGCCAGCATCGCCGGGTCGATACCCATCGACGGCGCTGGCGTGTGCGGGGTGTCGAGCAGCAGGCGCGGTATCACCTGCCGCCCTTGCGCTAGGCGTGCGGCCATCACCGCCAGTTGTAGCGGATTGGTGAGCACATAGCCCTGACCGATCGAGGCGTTGACCGAATCGGCGACGGTCCATTTCTGCTTATATTTGCGCAGCTTCCACGCGCTATCTGGCACGGTGCCATAGCGTTGCGACTGGAAAGGAAGCTCGAACTTCTCACCCAGCCCCATCTGGCGCACGGTGGTCGCGAAGGCGTCGTAACCCAGCTCGCGCGCCATGGTGTAGAAATAGATGTCGCAGCTCTGCGCGACCGCGCCGATCATGTCGAGCGGCCCGTGGCCGCCGCGCTTGTGACAGTGAAAGCGCCCGGTGCCGACCTGCAACACGCCCGAACAATTGACGCGGCGATGCGGGTCGATCCCGGCCTTCAGGATGGCGAGGCCGTGCATCGGCTTCACCGTCGATCCCGGCGGATACAGCCCCTGCAGCGTCTTGTTCATCAGCGGGATATGGTCGTCGCCCGACAGCATCTTCCATTCCAGCCGGCCGATGCCGTCCGAGAAGCTGTTGGGGTCGTAGGCGGGCATCGACACCATCGCCAGCACGTCGCCGGTGACCGCATCCATCACCACCGCCGATCCGGAGTTCGGACCCAACCGCCGGGCAGCATATTCCTGCAGCCCAAGGTCGATGGTCAGGCGGACGTTGCGGCCCTGCTTGTCGGGCCGGGTATCGAGTTCGCGGACGATCTGGCCCCGCGCGGTAACCTCTACCCGCTTTGCGCCCGCCGTGCCGCGCAGCTGGGATTCCATCGCCTTTTCAAGGCCGTCCTTGCCGAGTTTGAAACCCGGTGTGACCATCAGGGGATCGCGCGTTTCCCTGAATTGTTCGGCAGTGGCCGCGCCGACATAGCCGGTCAGGTGCGCGACCGCGGCCCCTGGCGGATAGCTGCGCGAAAAGCCGCGGGTCGGTTGCACGCCCGGCAGTTCGGGCAGCCGGACACTGACCGCGGCAAAGCGTTCCCAGTCGAGATTCTCGGCGACCTGCACCGGCGTAAACTTGCCCGCGCGCTTCAGGTCGGTCTGAATTCGGGCCATGTCCTCGGGTGTCAGCGCGAGTAGCTGGCGCAGTTCGCCCAGCACGCGGTCGCCATCCTCCATCCGGTCGGGGATCAGGTCGACGCGAAAGTCGGTGCGATTGTTGGCGATCGGCGCGCCGTGGCGATCGATGATCCAGCCGCGCCGGGGCGGGATCATGGTCAGGTTGACACGGTTGCTCTCGGCGAGGAGATTATAGCGCTCGTTCTCGGCGACCGACAGCCATGCCATCCGGCTGGCCAGCACGACGCCCACCGCCACCTGCGCCCCGCCCAGCACCATTGCGCGCCGGGAAAAGCTGAACGCCTGCGCCGCCTCGGTGACGATCTTGCTCATTCATCCTCGCTACCGCCAAGTGCCGTACATAGCCGTGTGGCGGCGGGGAACAACGCTATCGAAACCACGATCTGAAAAATCAGCACGGTATCGACATGCGCCGACAGGCTGGTGGCGAAGGCACGGCCGGCGACCAGGCAGACGGCGATCGATCCGCCGGCCAGCAACCAGTCCTGCCAGAAATCGCGGGTGACGAGGCGGGTGTCGACCAGATCGAGCATCAGCGAACAAAGCTGCCACAACAGCACCGCGCTGCCCAGCGGCTGACCGCTCACCAGGTCGTCGAACAGGCCAAGCGGTGCTGCCGCCCAGACGGGCAGCGCGCCGGGGCGCAGCAGGCGCCAGCCGAGGAACATCAACAGGCCGAACGGCGGCAGGAACGGCACGGTCGCCACGACCGGCAACAACGTGACCAGCGATCCGGCAAGGATGCTGGCGACCGCCTTTCGCGTAAGGATACGTTCCGACCGATCGTCGTCGGGGCCGAGCAGCTTCATTCGGCGGCAGGCTTGGGCGTCGGCGTCGCGCTGGGGGTCGGGCGGGGCACCGGCGCGGGCAGGAAGGCGCGCTCGACCAGTGCGAAGTCCAGCCCGTCGGGTTCGGCGAAGACGCGGGCGGGTGCCACGTCACGCTGGCTCCGCGAGACGCGGGCGACCGGCACGCCCGGCGGATAGATCCCGCCGGTGCCCGAGGTGACGAACACGTCGCCGGCCAGCAGCGGGGCGTTGGCGATACCGGCGGCACGGACTTCGACCATGCCGTTGCCCAAGCCGACGATGATCGCCGACAGACCGTCGCGGGTGCGACGCACCGGCACGATGCTCTCCGGATCGAGGATCAGCAGGACGCTGGCGGTATTGGGGCTGGTTTCGATGACGCGGCCGATCAGGCCGTTGGGTCCGCGCACCGGCTGTCCGCGCAGCACGCCCTGGCCCGATCCGGCGTTCAGCGTGGCGAGGCGGCGGGTACTGCTGGCCGAGCTGTTGACCAGCCGCGCGGTCACCACCGGGGCGGCGGAACGATCGCGCAGGTTCAGCAACGTGCGCAGCCGGGCGTTCTCGCGGTTCAGCAGCCGCGCCTGCATCAGATAACGCCGCGTGGCTTCCTCACGCGCGCGCAGCCGGCGGTTTTCCGATACGGCACCGAAATAGTCCCCGATGCCGTCGGGTACCGAGGCCACGCCGTCCCATACCCAGTCGGCGCCCGAGGAAACCGGCGTCGTCGCCTCCCGCACCGCACCGCGCAGGGCGGCGAAGGCACGCGGGTCGATGATCGAGATGAGCAGCAGGATCGCCCCGACGAGCGCGCCGCTGGCCGCCAGCACATAGCCGGCGAACACCGTATATTGCGCCCGCCGCGAGAAACCCGGACGGTGGTTGCGTGGCGGCGCCATGCCCCCGGACCCCTATGTCAGACGGCGAGCAGGACGCCCTTGTAGATCGGATCCTCGAGCGCACGTCCGGTGCCCAGCGCGACGCAGGTCAGCGGGTCTTCGGCAACGGTCACCGGCAGGCCGGTTTCGTCGCGCAGCACTTCGTCGATGCCCTGCAGCAGCGCGCCGCCACCGGTCAGGACGATGCCCTGATCGACGATATCGGCGGCCAGTTCGGGGGCGGTGTTTTCGAGCGCGATGCGTACGCCCTCGACGATGGCGGCCACCGGTTCGGACAGCGCCTCGGCGATCTGGCCCTGGTTGATCTGGATTTCCTTGGGCACGCCATTCACCAGGTCGCGACCCTTGACGTAGATCAGCGTGCCGATCCCGTCGGCCGGCGGCTTGGCGGTGCCGACCTCCTGCTTGATCCGCTCGGCGGTGGCTTCGCCGATCAGCAAATTGTGGTTGCGGCGGACATAGCTGACGATCGCTTCGTCCATCTTGTCGCCGCCGACGCGAACCGAGGTGGAATAGGCGAGGCCGCGCAGCGAGAGCACCGCGACTTCGGTCGTGCCGCCGCCGATATCGACGACCATCGAACCGATCGGTTCGGTGACCGGCATGTCGGCACCGATCGCGGCGGCCATCGGCTCCTCGATCAGCCACACCTGGCTCGCACCGGCGTTCGACGCGGCGTCACGGATTGCGCGGCGTTCGACGCTGGTCGACCCCGACGGCACGCAGATCACGATCTGCGGCCAGCGGATGAAACGACGCTGGCCATGCACCTTCTGAATGAAGTGCTTGATCATCTGTTCAGCGACGTCGAGGTCGGCGATGACCCCGTCGCGCATCGGGCGAATCGCCTCGATCGAACCGGGCGTCTTGCCCATCATCAGCTTGGCGTCGTCACCGACCGCCTTTACCCGCTTCACGCCGTTCAGCGTCTCGACCGCCACCACCGACGGTTCGTTCAGCACGACACCGCGACCCCGCAGATACACCACCGTGTTGGCGGTGCCGAGGTCGATCGCCATATCGTGCGACATGAACTTGAAGAAACGCGAGAAGGCCATCGATACTTCCGTCCTTATCCGCGTGTCCCGACGCGGCGGTTCGCAGCTTGTACCTCGACCTGTCCGACCGGTTATCCGGTCGGTCGCACGGCGGCAGTTCCAGGTCGCGGGATGAGGCCGCTTGGGCTAGAGCGTCCCCCATGTCAATACGCCGTCTCCCCGAGCATCTCGTCAACCGCATCGCCGCGGGGGAAGTGGTGGAACGCCCCGCTTCCGCGCTGAAAGAACTGGTGGAGAACGCCATCGACGCGCGCGCCAGCCGTATACTCGTGCGCCTTGCCGGAGGGGGCATCGATCTGATCGAGGTCAGCGACGATGGCTGCGGCATGGGGCCCGCCGACATGGCGCTGGCGCTGGAACGCCATGCCACCTCGAAGCTGCCCGACGACCGCATCGAAGCGGTTACGACGTTGGGTTTTCGCGGCGAAGCGTTGCCGTCGATCGCGAGCGTCGCGTGCCTGTCGATCGAGAGCCGGCCGGCCGGGGCGGAGGGGTGGCTGCGCACCGTCGACAATGGCGAGGTGGTCGAGGATCGCCCCGCCGCCGTGCCGCCGGGCACGCGAATCCGGGTGGAGGGGCTGTTCGCCCGCGTGCCGGCGCGGCGCAAGTTCCTGCGCTCGCCCCGGTCGGAATTCGCCGCCTGCGTCGATCAGGTCCGGCGGCTGGCCATGGCGCGGCCGGATATCGCCTTCACCCTCGAACATGACGGGCGCCGCGTGCTGGGTGTGCAGGCGGGCGAGTCGCGGCCGGAACGCGTTGCGGCGCTAACCGATCGGGCGCTGGCGATAAATTCGGTCGGGCTGGATTGGGAGCGCGAGGGGATGCGGCTGGGCGGGGTGGCCGGGCTGCCGACCTTTCATCGCGGGGTGGCCGATCACCAATATCTGTTCGTCAACGGCCGGCCGGTGAAGGACCGGTTGCTGTCCGGTGCGGTGCGCGGTGCCTATGCCGAGATGCTGGCGCGCGACCGCCATGCCGTGGTCGCGCTGTTCCTCGACGTCGATCCCGACCTGATCGACGTGAACGTCCATCCGGCCAAGACCGAGGTGCGGTTTCGCGATCCGGCCGCTGCGCGCGGGCTGATCGTCGGCGGGTTGCGCCGGGCGCTGGACGGGGCGGGATTTCGCGCGGTGCAACGCCCGGCGGCCGATGCGATGGCCGCGTGGACCACCGAGCCGGTCGCGCCGGTCGCCGCGCCTGCTGCTTCCCTGCCGCCGTTGGCCGAATCGAGCGGATCATCGGGGTTCGCCTTTCATGATCGTCGCCCGACCTTCTTCGCGCCGCCGCCCCAAGCGCGGGCCGAGGTCGCGGTCGAGCCGCCGCCTGCCTCGACGCAATTCCCGCTCGGCGCGGCGCGGGGGCAGGTTGCGCGCACCTATATCGTTGCGGAGGCAGAGGACGGACTGGTGCTGGTCGATCAGCACGCCGCGCACGAACGGCTGGTGCTGGAGCGGATGCGGGCGGCGATGGCGACCGGCGGCGTCGCGCGGCAGGCGCTGCTGATCCCCGAGGTGGTCGAACTGGACGAAGTGTCCTGCGACGCGCTGGAGGACAAGGCGGTGGAGCTGGCCGAATTCGGGCTGGAGCTGGAACGGTTCGGCCCGCGCGCGATGCTGGTGCGGGCCACGCCGGCGATGCTGGGGCAGGGCGATGTGATCGGGCTGGTCACCGACCTAGCCGACGAGATTCGTGCGCACGATGCCGCGCTGTCGCTGAAGGAACGGATCGATCATGTCGCGGCGACGATGGCGTGCCATGGATCGGTTCGCGCCGGCCGGGTGTTGTCGGTGGTCGAGATGAACGCCCTGCTGCGCGAGATGGAAGTGACGCCGCATTCGGGCCAGTGCAACCATGGTCGCCCGACCTGGATCAAGCTGGCGCATGGCGACATCGAAAAGCTGTTCGGCCGGAAGTGAGGAAATAGCGCCATGAAGTTCACCGAAGCCGCCGGAGCGAACCCGACCGATACGATGCGGGTGCTCGGCCGTCCGACCGACCGGATCGAAGGGCCGCTGAAGGTCAGTGGGCAGGCGACCTATGCTGCCGAATTCGCGCAGCCGGGGCAGGTGCATGGTTTCGTCGTCGGCGCGACCATTGCGATGGGGCGGATCGTGTCGATCGATACGGCGGAGGCGCTGGCCGCAGCGGGTGTGTTGACGGTGGTGACGCACGAAAATGCCGGACCGCTGGGGATCGGTGACGATCACAAGGTGCCGATGCTGGCCGGGCCGCAGGTCGATCAGCTGGGGCAGGCGGTCGCGCTGGTGGTGGCGGACAGTTTCGAGGCGGCGCGGGCCGCCGCACGGCTGGTGCGGGTCGACTATGCCGCCGATGCCGGGGCGTTCGATCTGGGCGATGCGGCGGAGCGTGGCGCGGACAAGCCGTTCCGGTCGAACGGGCATGGCGATTTCGATCGCGCCTTTGCCGATGCGCCGGTGCAGGTCGACGCGACCTACACCACCCCCGACCATGCCCATGCGATGATGGAGCCCTATGCGTCGATCGCGGCGTGGGACGGCGACACGCTGACGCTGTGGACCGCGAACCAGATGGTCGACTGGGCCGCGCGCGACATGGCCAAGATCCTGAACATGCCGAAGGACAAGGTGCGGATCGTCGCGCACCATGTCGGCGGCGGATTTGGCGGCAAGCTGTGGGTGCGGGCCGATGCGGTGCTGGCCGCCATCGCCGCGCGGCAGATTGGGCGACCGGTGAAGGTCGTGCTGACCCGCCCGCAAATCTTCAACAACACGACGCATCGGTCGTCGACGATCCAGCGGCTGCGGCTGGGGGCGTCGGCCGATGGCCGGTTGCAGGCGATCGCGCATGAAAGCTGGTCGGGCGACCTGCCCGGCGGCAGTCCGGAGGGAGCTGGCGCGCAGACCCGGCAACTCTATGCCGCGCCGCACCGGCGGGTGACCGAATGGCTTGCCGAACTCAATCTCCCCGAATCGAGCGCGATGCGTGCGCCGGGCGAGGCGGTCGGCATGATGGCGATCGAGGCGGCGATGGACGAGCTGGCCGAAAAGCTGAAGCTCGATCCGGTCGAATTGCGCGTGCTGAACGATACGCAGGTCGATCCCGAAAAGCCCGAACGGCGCTTTTCCCACCGCGACCTGATCGGGTGCCTGCGCGAAGGGGCCGATCGCTTCGGCTGGAGCGCGCGTAATCCCACGCCGGGGCAGCGGCGCGACGGGCGCTGGCTGGTGGGGATGGGCATGGCGGCGGCGTATCGCGGCAACATGGTGCTCAAGTCGGCGGCGCGGGTCGGTATTGCCGGTGACGGGCGGGTCACGGTGACGACCGACATGACCGATATCGGCACCGGCAGCTATACGATCCTGGCGCAGACTGCCGCCGAGATGCTGGGCGTCGAGCTGGAGCAGGTTGCGGTGCGGCTGGGAGAATCGGGTTTTCCGGTGTCGGCCGGATCGGGCGGACAGTTCGGCGCGAACAGCTCGACCGCCGGCGTCTATGCCGCGTGTGTCGGGTTGCGCGACCGGATCGCACAGGCGGTCGGCTTCGATCCTGCCACTGCGCGCTTTGCCGACGGGCGGGTATGGTCGGGCAACAAGTCGGTCGCGCTGGGCGAAGCGGCGGGCGGCAAGGGGATCGAGGTCGAGGACCGGATCGATTTCGGCGACCTGACCAAGAAATTCGTGCAGGCGACGTTCGGCGCGCATTTTGTCGAGGTCGGCGTCGATGCCGACACGGCGGAAGTCCGCGTCCGCCGGATGCTGGGCGTGTTCGCCGCCGGCCGCATCCTGAACCCTAAGGCGGCGCGTAACCAGATTCTGGGCGCGATGACGATGGGGGTCGGCGCGGCGCTGACCGAGGAACTGGTGGTCGATCCGCGGCTGGGCGGGTTCATCAACCACGACTTTGCCGAATATCATGTGCCGACCCACGCCGACATTCCGCATCAGGAGGTCGTGTTCCTCGACGAGGAAGACCCCTATTCGTCGCCGATGAAGGCAAAGGGTGTGGGCGAGCTGGGCATTTGCGGCGTCGGCGCGGCGATCGCCAATGCGGTGTATAATGCGTGCGGGGTGCGGGTGCGGGAGTATCCGATCACCGTCGATAAGGTGCTGGCGGCGCTCAACTGACCGCGCCGCCCGTCATCCCGGCCCGTGCCGGGATGACGATGCGCGTCAGGCTGCGACCTTGCGCCGTTCCGCCATCTCGTCGTTCAGCATTTCGGCCAGCAGGAATGCGAGTTCGAGACTCTGCCCGGCGTTGAGGCGCGGGTCGCAGTGCGTGTGGTAGCGATCGGCCAGCGCCTGTTCGGTGACCGCGATCGCGCCGCCGGTGCATTCGGTGACGTTCTGCCCGGTCATTTCGGCATGGATGCCGCCGGCATGGCTGCCCTCGGCCCGGTGTACCGCGAAGAAACCGCGGACTTCGGCGAGGATACGGTCGAACGGGCGGGTCTTGTAACCGGTCGTCGCCTTCACCGTGTTGCCGTGCATCGGATCACACGACCACACCACCGGATGCCCCTCGCGCTGGACGGCGCGGATCAGCTTGGGCAGCCCTGCCTCGATCTTGTCATGGCCGTAGCGGGTGATGAGCGTCATGCGTCCCGCCACGCGGTTCGGGTTCAGCGTGTCGAGCATCCGGAGCAGCGCATCCGGCTCCAGCGTCGGGCCGCACTTGATGCCGATCGGATTGCCGATCCCGCGCAGGAATTCGACATGCGCCGACCCGTCGAAGCGGGTGCGGTCACCGATCCACAGGAAGTGCGCCGACGTGTCGTACCAGTCGCCGGTCAGCGAATCCTGCCGGGTCAGCGCCTGTTCGTAGGGGAGCAGCAGCGCTTCGTGGCTGGTGTAAAAGCTGGTCGCCTTCAGCTGCGGCACGCTGTCGGCATCGATGCCGCAGGCGGCCATGAAGTCGAGCGCTTCGCCGATGCGGTCGGCCACGTCGGCATATTTCTTGGCCCAGGGGCTGCGGCCCATGAAGTCGTGGGTCCAGCGATGCACCTGATGCAGGTTCGCATAGCCACCGGTCGCGAAGGCGCGCAGCAGGTTGAGCGTCGCCGCCGCCTGAGAATACGCCCGGATCATCCGCTGCGGATCGGGCACGCGTCCTTCGGCGGTGAAGGCGATGTCGTTGATATTGTCGCCGCGGTAGCTCGGCAGCTCGACGCCATCGATGACTTCGATATCGGCCGAGCGCGGCTTGGCGAACTGGCCCGCCATGCGCCCGAGCTTCACCGTCGGCAGCTTCGATGCGAAGGTCAGCACGACTGCCATCTGCAGGATGACGCGGAAGGTATCGCGGATATAGTTCGGATGGAATTCGGCAAAGCTCTCGGCGCAGTCGCCGCCCTGCAGCAGGAACGCCTTCCCCTCCGCCACCTGCGCCAGTTCGGCGGTCAGGTTGCGTGCTTCGCCGGCAAAGACGAGCGGCGGATAGCTGGCGAGCTGTGCGGTGGTGGCGTCCAGCGCCTGCGCGTCGGGATAGGTCGGGAGCTGGCGCGCTTCGGCTTTTTTCCAGCTGTCGGGGGCCCAGAGTGCGGCCATGTCACATTCCATCCAAGTCGGTTCGGGCAATTCCCATGCGCGAAACGAACCGTTCGCGCAATGAAGGAAAGGTTCATCGCCCCGATCGACCGCTTCGATCAGCCATAGCGATGCTGGAAATCGTCATGGTCCATCACGAGGTAACGGATCGCATCGATCAGTGCCCAGGGGGCCGTGACGAAGAGGCCGATCACGGTGCAGCTGAGCAGCAGCATGACGATGCCCGACCCGGTGCGGCCGAGATAGAAGCGATGGACGCCGAGCGTGCCAAGGAAGAAGGCGAACAGCACAGCCGCGATCTTGTCCTTGCGCGCCCGGCGGCGGGCTGGATCGGCGGCGGGGCGTGGCGCAACGGTGCCGGGCACGTGATAGATCCGCAGCGCCCGGCCGTTCGACACCTCGAAATCGACCTGCGCGCCGACTGCCGGTCCCACGCGATCGGACCAGTCGTCGGGTTCGAACCAGTAACGCTGTCCATCGTCGCCGGCGATCCGCCCCTCGCGTCCGTTCCGATCAACGCCCAGCACCTGTCCCCGCATATCGACCCCCGATGATTCGCGGGCCGGGGTATGAAGGGGAAGCGGGTGATGGAGCAAGGGGTTAGGAACGGTTTCCCAACCCCTTGCCGGAAGGGCGGGTGCGCGCCCTTAGCCCAGAGTCGGGCGCCAGTCCCAGCCGAGCGGATCGCCGTCCATTACCTCCACCCCCGCTGCCGTCAGTTCGTCGCGGATCGCGTCGCTGGCGGCGAAGTCCTTGGCGGCGCGCGCTTCCTTGCGATCGGCCAGCCGGGCCTCGATCAAGGTCGCATCGATCGTGGCGTCCGCCGGACGGACGCGCAGGTCGGCGCGCTCGATCGTGGCGAGCCGGAGGCCCAGCACCGTGTCGAAATCGGCCAGCGTCGCCAGCCGGTCGGCGGGCGACAGCTTCTTGTCAGCCAGCAGCTCGTCCAGCACTGGTAGCGCGCGCGGCGTGTTCAGGTCGTCCGACACCGCCGCATCCAGCCGCTCGCGATAGGCCGCCGCCTTGCCCGCATCGCCGTCGACGGTCGCACGGGTCCGCAATGCCGCGACGGTCATCACCAGCCGCTTCAGCCGGGTCAGCGCCGCCAGCAGATTGTCGGCCGAAAACTCCAGTTCGGATCGATACTGCGCCGACAGGCACATCAGGCGATAGGCAAGGGGGTGTACGCCACCGTCGATCAGCGTCCGGAGCGTGGTGAATTCGCCCTTCGACTTCGACATCTTGCCCGACCGTTCGACGAGAAAGTTATTATGCATCCAGAAGGCGGCACCGCTGTCGGCGCAACCGCAAAATGCCTGGTTTTGGGCGATCTCGTTGGGGTGATGGATTTCGCGGTGGTCGATGCCGCCGGTATGAATGTCGAACGGCGCACCCAGATATTTGATGCTCATCACCGAGCATTCGAGGTGCCAGCCGGGCGCACCCCGCCCCCAGGGCGAGTCCCATTCCATCTGCCGGCTTTCGCCCGACGGCGTCCTGCGCCAGATCGCGAAGTCCTGCGGATGGCGCTTGCCCGCGACCGGATCGATCCGCCCTTCGCCGGCATCGTCCTGTCCGCCGGCCAGGGCGCCATAATCTGGCACGGTCGAGCTGTCGAAATACAGGCCGCTGTCGATCTCGTAGCAATGTTCGGGCGCGATCCTTTCGGCAAAGGCGATCATGTCGGCGAGGTGATCGGTCGCGACCGACCAACGGGTCGGATCGTCGATGTTCAGGTCGCGCAGATTGCCCTTGAACGCCGCCGTATAATGCGCGGCGATGTCCCAGATCGACTGCGCGCGTGCCTTTGCCGCCGCCTCCATCTTGTCGTCGCCGGCATCGGCGTCGGACGTCAGATGGCCGACATCGGTGATGTTGATGACATGGGTGAGCGGATAGCCCTTCCACCGCAACACCCGGCTCAGCGTGTCGGTGAAGACATAAGCGCGCAAATTGCCGATATGGGCATAGTTGTAGACCGTCGGCCCGCAGGAATAGACGCGGACGCCCTTGGCAGGATCGAGCGGTTCGAAACGCTGCGCCTGGCGGGTCAGCGAGTTGTGGAGCGTGAGCGGGGCACCGTGCATGGCGCGCGTGTAGCGCGATGCGCCGCGTCTGCAAATCCGGGGCGTCGGTCGATCCACGGACGATGCGGCCATGGCTTGTAAAAAAATTACAGCATTACTCTCCATGTATCGGTTTGGCCGTACGCAGCGACACCGTTTCGGGCCCTGGACGTGTTTACCCGGTAGTCCTTGTCATGTTCATACCATTGCATCGGTGGCGAACGGTTCGCCATCCGCGAAAGGGTGTGAAGCATGACCAACGAGCCGCCACGCAGCCGCGCCGTCTTCTCGACCGAGGATTTCGGTCTGCTGAAGGAAGCTGTCGGCGCCTATGTCCGGCAGATCGCGGAAGAGCCGCGGTCGTCGAAATTCTCCAACCTCTATCATCGGCTCGGCCGCCTCGGCTGACGCCTGCGCGGGGACGGTCCCGCGCATCCTTTCCATCCTCGCAGGCCCGGCGCCGGTGGCACATCGCCGCCGGTGGCCGCCCCCTGTTGCCCGCGCGGCACCGCTTCCGAAGGAACGACCATGACCTATCAAGAACAGGCGGCCCGCGCCGCATCCCTGATCCAGCGGCATCGCGGCACCTGGGACGGGATCGATGCGGAGGCGGTTGCGCGGATGCGGGTGCAGAACCGCTTCCTGACCGGCATCGATATCGCCCGCTATACCGCCGGGATCATGCGGCGCGACATGGCGGCCTATGACGCCGATCCGGCGGCCTACACCCAGTCGCTGGGCTGCTGGCACGGGTTCATCGGGCAGCAGAAGATCATTTCGATCAAGAAGCATTTCGGCACGACCAAGGGGCGGTATCTATACTTGTCCGGCTGGATGGTCGCGGCGCTGCGCAGCGAATTCGGCCCGCTGCCCGACCAGTCGATGCATGAAAAGACCAGTGTGCCCGCGCTGATTACCGAACTCTACACGTTCCTGAAGCAGGCCGATGCCCGCGAACTGGGCATGTTGTTCCGCGATCTGGACGAGGCGCGGGCAAGCGGGAATGCCGTTGAGGCGCAGCGGCTGAGCAACGCGATCGACGCGCACGAAACCCATGTCGTGCCGATCATTGCCGATATCGACGCCGGCTTCGGCAATGCCGAGGCAACCTATCTGCTGGCGAAGAAGATGATCGAGGCGGGCGCCTGCGCGCTGCAGATCGAGAACCAGGTCAGCGATGAAAAACAGTGCGGCCATCAGGACGGCAAGGTGACCGTGCCGCATGAGGACTTTCTCGCGAAGGTCCGCGCCTGTCGCTACGCTTTCCTCGAATTGGGCGTCGATGACGGGATCATCGTCACCCGCACCGATTCGCTGGGCGCGGGGCTGACCAAGCAGATCGCCTACTCGACGGCAAAGGGCGATCTGGGCGACCAGTATAACGCGTTCCTCGATTGCGAGCCGGTCGAGGACGTGACGACCCTGCGCGGTGACGTGGTGATCGAGCGCGACGGGCAACTGATGCGGCCGAAGCGGCTGGCGTCCAATCTGTTCCAGTTTCGTGAGGGGACCGGTGCGGATCGCTGCGTGCTGGACTGCATCACCTCGCTCCAGAACGGGGCCGACCTGCTGTGGATTGAGACGGAGAAGCCACATATCGAACAGATCGCGTCGATGGTCGATCGCATCCGCGCGGTCGTGCCCAACGCCAAGCTGGTTTACAATAATTCGCCCAGCTTCAACTGGACGCTGAATTTCCGGCAGCAGGTGTACGACCGCTGGGTCGGGGAGGGGCGCGACGTGTCGGGCTATGACCGGGCGAAATTGATGAGCGTCGATTATGACGCGTCGGAACTGGCCCTGGAGGCTGACGAGAAGATCCGCACCTTCCAGCAGGAGGCGAGCGCGCGGGCGGGCATTTTCCACCATCTCATCACGCTGCCGACCTACCACACCGCCGCGCTCAGCACCGACAATCTGGCGCGCGAATATTTCGGCGATGCGGCGATGCTCGGCTATGTGAAGGGCGTGCAGCGCCAGGAAATCCGCCAGGGGATCGCCTGCGTGAAGCACCAGAATATGAGCGGGTCGGACATCGGCGATGACCACAAGGAATATTTCGCGGGAGAAGCCGCGCTGAAGGCCGGCGGCGCGCATAACACGATGAACCAGTTCGCGGCCTGATCCGTCGGCGAACCAATGATTGCGGGGCCGCGGCGATGCCGTGGCCCCGTTTTTTCGTCCGATGCTGTCGGGAAACTTCCACCGTTGGAGGCGCGACCGGGAATCGAACCCGGGTGCAAGGATTTGCAGTCCTCTGCGTCACCACTCCGCCATCGCGCCTCGATACGGTGGGAGGCGGGCATTTGCGGGCCGCGCGCGTCGGTGTCAACCGTCGGCGCGTAAATTATACCTGCGGGCGTCCTTGGCGGCGGGCGTGCGTCGCGATAGACAGCGGCTGACGCGTGATGTGTGTTGCGCGGCTAAAGCAGTTGTGCGACAGGATTGCACCATGACCGATTCGATCCCGACCCATTCCGATTTCGATGCGATGCGCCACGCGATGGTCGTCAGCCAGTTGCGCACCAGCGCCGTCAGCGACCCGGCCGTCGTCGCCGCGATGGGTGACGTGCCGCGCGAAGCCTTCGTGCCCAAGGCGCAGGCAGCCGTTGCGTATCGCGACGCGCCGTTGCCGCTGCCCGGTGGCCGCGCGATCAATCCGCCGCTCATCACCGGTCGCTTGCTGACCGCCGCCGAATTGCAGCCTACCGACCGCGTGCTGCTGGTCGGCGCCGCGATGGGCTATGGTGCCGCGGTTCTCGCGCGCCTCGTCGGATCGGTCGTCGCGCTGGAAGAGGATGCCGCGCTGGCCGCTGCCGCCCGCGACGTGATCGCCGACGCCAAGGTCGATGTGGTCGAAGGGCCGCTCAACGCCGGCTGGGTGCAGGGGGCACCCTATGACGTGATTGTGATCGACGGCGCGGTCGAATCGGTGCCGCAGGCGATCGTCGATCAGCTGGCCCCCGGCGGGCGGCTGACGACCGGCATCGTCGATCGCGGCGTGACCCGGCTGGCGCTGGGACGGCGTACCGATGGCGGGTTCGGGCTGGTCGACTTTGCCGATCTCGGCTGTGTCGAGCTGCCCGGCTTCGCCAAACCCAAGACATTTCAGTTCGCAAGGTAAGAAGAAGATGCGGGGGGGGAAGTTCATCGGGGGTGTGGCGGCGCTGGCGCTGCTGGCAGGACCGGCCAGCGCCGAGACGCTGCGCGAGGCACTGGCGCGCGCTTATGCCACCAATCCACAGCTGACCGGCGCGCGCGCCAACCAGCGCGCCACTGACGAAGGCGTGCCGCTGGCGCGTTCGCAGGGGTTGCCGCAGGTGACGACGCAAAGCTCGGTCATCGAGAATGTCCTGACCCCATCGAGCCGCGGTTTTACCCAGGCGCCGCGCCAGGGCAGCGTGCAGGTCAGCGTGTCGCAGTCGCTGTTCGCGGGCGGCGCGGTGCGCAATGGCGTGCGCGCGGCCGACGCGCGGGTCGACGCGGGTCGCGCAAACCTGCGCAGCACCGAGGCGAATGTCTTCACGCTGGTCGTTGCCGCCTACAACGACGTCATCCGTGACGAAGCGATCGTGCGACTGAACCAGCAGAATGTCCGCGTGCTGGAGGTCAACCTCCAGGCATCGAAGGACCGGTTCCAGGTCGGCGACCTGACCCGCACCGACGTGGCGCAGTCGGAAGCGCGACTGGCATCGGCGCAGGCGCAGCTGCGCAACGCCGAAGCGTCGCTGATCCGCAGCCGCGAGAGTTATGTCGAGACGACTGGTGCGTCCGCCTCGACGCTGGATACCCCGCCGGTGCTGCCCAACCTGCCGATCGATCCGAATGCGGCGGTCGGTGTTGCGGTGGCCAACAATCCGTCGCTGATCGCCGCGCGTCGTTCCAGCGATGCCGCCGGGTTCGACGTGGGCGTGGCGCGTGCCAGCCGCCTGCCGACGATCAGCGCGGTCGGTGGTGGTGGCTACACCAGCTTCCTCGGTTCGGCCCAGTCGATCAACGGCACGGTGCTGCAGCAGGATGGCGGGCAGGCGCAGGTCGGCGTGCAGATGAGCCTGCCCCTGTGGCAGAGCGGCCGCCCCAGCGCGCAGATCCGCCGTGCGCAGGCGCTGGAGGGTGCTGCGATCGAACAGGTCACGCAGGTCGAACGATCGGTCGTGTCCGATGCGCGCTCGGCCTTTGCGGCGTGGCAGTCGGCGCTGCGCGTGATCCAGTCGTCGGAAGTACAGGTCGCGGCCAACCGGCTGTCGCTGGAGGGGGTGCGCGCCGAAAACAGCGTCGGCACGCGCACGATCCTCGACATCCTGAACGCCGAACAGGAACTGCTCAATTCGCAGGTGCAGCTGGTTTCGGCCCGGCGCGACGCATATGTCGCGGGCTTCGCGCTGCTGGCGGCGATGGGCAAGGCCGAGGCACGCGATCTGGGCCTCGACGGCGGGGCGCTGTACGATCCGACGGTCAATTACAGCCGCGTGCGCAACAATATCTGGGACTGGAGCGGCGATCCCGCCCCGGTGCCGGTCGCGCCCAGCACGGTGAACAGCCCGGCACAGACCCCGGTCGTCACCCGCGAACTCGATCCGTCGCTGCAACGCAGTCCCAATCCGTACACCCCGACGCAGGGCATCGACGCCCCCAATCGGCAGGGCGGCGCGCCGCGCACCACGCAGGGCGTTGACACGCCGCGCGCCAACCCCGACAGCTAAGCGTTCGAGAGGCGATAGAGATGAGGGTTGCGGTGGGCGATATCAGCAACGAAACGTCGATGGAGGACATCCTGTCCTCGATCAAGCGGATCATCGCCGAAGAGGGCGAGGGATCGGCCCAGGCGTTGCGCGGTCGCAAGTCGATCCGCACGGCGCAGGTCCGCGACCTCGACGATCGGGACGAGGTGCTGGAGCTGAACCAGAGCGTCGCCGCGCCGCCGCCCCCGCCGCGCGTCGAAGCGATGCGGGCCGAGCCGCCGCGTGGCGAACCGCCCCGTGCCGAGCGGGTGCGTGCACCCGAACCGCAGAGCGAACCCGAACCGGTCGCCGCCGCACCTGCGGCCAAGGCCGATCCGTCGATCGTGTCCGATCGCGCGGCCGAGGCCAGCCGGGGGGCGCTGGACCAATTGTCGCGGATGCTGGTGAAGCCGGAAACGCCGGGTTCCGATTCGCTCGAAGGGCTGGTGCGCGAAATGCTCCGCCCGATGCTGCGCGAATGGCTCGATGCGCAGCTGCCCGGCATCGTCGAATCGATGGTCGCGCGCGAGATCGCACGGATCAGCGGGCGCGAATAACGCCGCTCTCTTGCAACGCCGCCGCATCCGCGCCATGCGGCGGTGCATGAGCGAACTGCCCAAGACTTTCGACCCCGCCGCCATCGAAGCGCGCTGGTATGCCCATTGGGAACAGCACGGCCTGTTCCGGCCCGAGCGTCCCAACGCGACGCCGTGGACCATCGTGAACCCGCCGCCCAACGTGACGGGCAGCCTGCATATCGGTCACGCACTCGACAACACGTTGCAGGACATTCTGGTCCGTCATGCCCGGTTGCAGGGCAAGGATGCGCGCTGGGTCGTCGGCACCGACCATGCCGGCATCGCGACGCAGATGGTCGTCGAACGCCAGATGGCGCAGCAGCAGCAGAAGCGCACCGACTTCACCCGCGACGATTTCGTGGCGAAGGTGTGGGAGTGGAAGGCCGAGAGCGGCGGGCAGATTACCGGCCAGCTGCGGCGGCTGGGCTGTTCGATGGATTGGGCCAACGAACGCTTCACGATGGACGAGGGTTTTTCGAAGGCCGTGCTGAAGGTCTTCGTCGAACTGCACCGACAGGGCCTGCTCTATCGCGACAAGCGACTGGTGAATTGGGACCCGGGCCTCGGCACCGCGATCAGCGATCTTGAAGTCGAAACGCGCGAGGTGAAGGGCAGCTTCTGGCGGCTACGCTACCCGCTCGCCGACGGATCGGGTTCGATCGAGGTCGCGACGACGCGGCCGGAAACGATGCTGGCCGACATGGCGGTCGCGGTGCATCCCGACGATACGCGCTACTCCGCGCTGGTCGGTCGCCAGGTGCGCCTGCCGATCACGGGTCGGCTGATCCCCATCGTTGCCGACGAACATGCCGATCCTGCGCTGGGATCGGGCGCGGTCAAGATCACGCCGGGGCATGACTTCAACGACTTCGAGGTCGGCAAGCGCGCCGGATTCAAGGCCGCTGAGATGCTCAACATGCTCGATGCCAAGGCGCGCATTGTGCAGACCGCCGACGGCCTGATCCCCGACGCGTTCCTCGGCCTGTCCAGCGCCGACGCGCGCAAGGCCGTCGTCGCGCGGCTGAAGGACGAGGGCGTCCTGATCCCGCATGTCGACAAGGACGGTGAAGAACACGACGCCGAACCGCGCACCATCCAGACGCCGTTCGGCGACCGTTCGGGCGTGGTGATCGAACCGTGGTTGACCGACCAATGGTATGTCGACGCCGAGACGCTGGCCCAGCCGGCGATCGAGGCGGTGCGGTCGGGCGCGGTCAAGATCGTGCCGAAGTCGTGGGAAAAGACCTATTTTAACTGGATGGAGAACATCCAGCCATGGTGCGTGTCGCGCCAGCTGTGGTGGGGGCATCGCATTCCGGCATGGTTTGGCCCTAGCCGCGACGCTGTTGGCTTGAAGAGCGATCTAAATCACGAACTGCAAGGTGATGGGTCGATCAAAGCAAATTTTGGTGGTGAGCCTTTCGTTGCCACTACGGAAATAGAAGCTGTTAAATTAGCTTCCGAGTATTACGGCAGTGAATATAAAGTTGTGGTCGGTGGCTCCTTTCCGCGCGCGACGAATGATACTGTCTATCTTGTTCAGGACGAAGACGTCCTAGACACTTGGTTCTCCTCCGCCCTGTGGCCGTTCGCTACCTTGGGCTGGCCGGAGAATACCGACCCGACGCTCGGCGGGCGCTACAGCAACGACGTACTGATTTCGGGCTTCGACATCCTGTTCTTCTGGGACGCGCGGATGTTGATGCAGGGTATCCATTTCATGAAGGAGGTGCCGTTCAAGACGCTGTACCTCCACGGCCTCGTCCGCGCCGCCGATGGTGCGAAGATGTCGAAGTCGAAGGGCAATACCGTCGATCCGCTGGGGCTGATCGATCGCTATGGCGCCGATGCGCTGCGCTTCTTCATGGCGGCGATGGAAAGCCAAGGCCGCGACATCAAGATGGATGAAAAGCGGGTCGAGGGCTATCGCAACTTCGCGACGAAGCTGTGGAACGCAACGCGCTTCGCACAGGCCAACGGCATCGGCGCGTCGGCGACGATCGAGCCACCCAAGGCCGAACTGGCGGTCAATCGCTGGATCATCGCCGAGACGATCGAGACGGTGCAGGCATTGGACCTGGCGCTGGCCGACCTGCGCTTCGATGGCGCGGCCAACACGATCTACCAGTTCACCTGGAGCCGGTTCTGCGACTGGTATCTCGAACTCATCAAGCCGGTGTTGCAGGGTGGGGCCGAGGGCGGTGACGAAACCCGCGCAGTCGCGGGCTGGGTGCTGGATCAGATCCTGGTCATGCTCCACCCGTTCATGCCGTTCATCACCGAGGAGCTGTGGCACGCGCTTGGCGAACGGTCGAACGACCTGATTGTCGCGCGCTGGCCGATGGCGGACGCGCGCGCGATCGATCCGGCGGCGCGGGCGGAAATCGACTGGCTGATCCGACTGGTCAGCGAAATCCGTGCGGCGCGCACCGAACTGAACGTCCCGCCGGGCGCGCGCCTGCCGCTGCATGTCCGCGATGCGTCGGCCGAAACGGTCGAGCGGCTCGCGCGGCAGGAAGCGGTGCTGGCGCGTCTGGCACGCGTCGATCGCGTCGACGGCGATGCCCCGGCCGGCGGTGCGTTGCAGATCGTGGTGGACGAGGCGACCTTCGTCCTGCCGCTGGGCGAGGTCATCGACCTCGACTCCGAACGCACCCGCCTGATCAAGGCAATCGCGGCGGCGGAAAAGGAGCGCGATGCGCTGGCCGGGCGGCTGAGCAATGCGAGCTTTGTCGAGCGCGCCAAGCCGGAAGCTGTCGAAAAGGCGCGGGCGGACCACGCCGACAAGATGACCGAAGCGGCCCGGTTGCACGCAGCACTGGGACGGTTGGGCTAAGCGCTGCCGTGCCCGTCGTTTCGGTGAAAACCGGAATGACGGGTACCGGCGTAGTCTGTCTGGGCTAAATCACGTTATCCCGGCGCAGGCCGGGATGACGTGACGGCGCGGGCCGGTCGCTCAGTCTCGCGTCGTCGCGTTGGCGGCACTCAGCGCCGCCCGCACCGTTGCGGTAGCCACGTCGCCATCGATCCCGACCCCGAACACGCGCCGCCCATCGGGCAGGCTGCATTCGAGATACGCGGCGGCCTGCGCATCGGCGCCGTGGCCGATGGCGTGCTCGCTATAATCGACCACATCCATGTCGATGCCGCCCTCTTCACGCAGCGCGGCGAGCAGTCCCGACAACAACCCGTTGCCCTTGCCCGAGATCGAGCGTTCCTCGCCATCCAGCCGGACGCGGCCGACGAACGTGCGCGGTGGGCCGCCGCCGGGCGCGTGGGTTTCGGCATAATCGATCAGCGCATAGCGGTCCTTGCCCTGCGGCAGATACGCGTCATGGAATGCGGACCAGATGTCGGCGGCATTCAGTTCGCGACCGAGCCGGTCGGCCATCGCCTGCACATGGCGGCTGAAATCGGCCTGCAACCGCTTGGGCAGTTTCAGGCCCTTGTCCTGTTCCAGCACCCAGGCGACACCGCCCTTGCCCGACTGCGAATTGACGCGGATGACCGCTTCGTAGCTGCGACCGAGATCGGCGGGGTCGATCGGCAGATAGGGTACTTCCCACAGGCCGTCGTTGCGCACGGCCTGTGTCGCCATGCCCTTCTTGATCGCGTCCTGATGGCTGCCCGAAAAGGCGGTGAACACCAGATCGCCGGCATAGGGCGTGCGCGGATGGACCGGCAGCTGGGTGCAGTAGTTGACCGTGTTCACGACCTCATCGATGTCCGACAGGTCCAGCTGCGGATTAACGCCCTGCGTGTAGAGGTTCAGCGCGACGGTCACGAGGTCGCAATTGCCGGTGCGCTCGCCATTGCCGAGCAGGCAGCCCTCGACCCGGTCGGCCCCGGCCATCAGCCCCAGCTCCGCCGCCGCGACGCCGGTGCCGCGATCGTTATGGGTGTGGAGCGAGATGACGACGCTGTCGCGGTTCGGCACATTGCGGCAGAACCATTCGATCTGGTCGGCATAGACGTTGGGCGTTGCCGCCTCGACCGTCGCCGGCAGGTTGAGGATCAGCGGCTTGTCGGGCGTCGGCTGCAGGACGTCCATCACCGCCGCGCAGACCTCGACCGAAAAATCGAGTTCGGCGGTGGAGAAGGTCTCCGGGCTGTATTCGAACCGCCAATCGGTGTTCGGGCGCTTGGCGGCTTCGTCGCGCAGCACCTTGGCGCCGTTGACCGCGATCTCGCGCACTTCCGACCGTTCCATGCCGAATACGATCCGCCGCCATGCCGGGCTGACCGCGTTGTAGAGGTGGACGATCGCCTGTTTCGCGCCATCGAGGCTTTCGAAGCTGCGTTCGATCAGGTCGCGGCGCGACTGGGTGAGCACCTGCACCCACACATCGTCGGGAATGCGGTTCTGCTGGACCAGTCCGGAGATGAAGTCGAATTCGGTCGCACCCGCCGAGGGGAAACCGACCTCGATCTCCTTCAACCCGACGTTCAGCAACAGGTCGAAGAACCGGTTCTTCTTTTCCGCGCCCATCGGATCGATCAGCGCCTGGTTGCCGTCGCGCAGGTCGGTCGACAGCCAGCGGGGCGCGGTCGTGATCGAGCGCGACGGCCATTGGCGGTCGGGCAGGTCGACGGTCGGGAAGGGGCGGTACTTGGTCGAAGGATCGCGCAACATGTCGTCTCTAGCCTGTTGAAGGCGCTGGTTCGAGCGCCGGTATCTGCCGAAAGGTTCGATACTCCCTCAGGGAAGGCGCACGCGCGTGCGATCCTGCCCTAAGGGCGGCTAAGTCGCAGGGGGCGGGCAATCGCACGGACCATGGCGCGTCTGTGGGGAAAAGCGCGGCGAATGTCCATAGCGGCCGGGCGCGATACCGGTTGGTAACCGGTCGCGAGCTATCGCGGGGAGCCAAGGGTATGCGTGAAGAGGCTGCGATGCTGCAATTGATCTACGTGAGTACGGCCCGCAGCGGATTGACGATCGATGTCGATCAGATTCTTGCCGTGTCGCAACGCAACAACCGGCGCGACGGGATCACCGGCCTCCTGCATCACCGGGGGCGGCGTTTCCTACAGGCGCTGGAGGGCGCGCCGGACATGGTTGAGAAAACCTATGCCCGCATTGCCGCCGATCCGCGCCATTTCGCTATCGTTATCCTGTCGCGTCGCGAGGTTGCGACGCGCGAGTTCGGCGATTGGGCGATGGCGGTCGACAGCGGACGCGATACGGACGGGATCGTCGCGCAGGTCGCGTCGCTGGTCGAACATGCCTCGCCAGGCGTGCGCGGCACGTTCGAAGGGTTCGCGGCGATGCGCGCGGCGTGACACCGCGCGCATCGGCCGGGATCAGGCTGCGACGAATGCGGCGTTGATCGTCAGGTCCACCTTGTCCGACACGACCGGCGCATAGGCACCGACGCCGAAATCGCTGCGCTTGATGCTGCCGGTCGCGGTGAAGCCGATATTCTTCTTCTTGTTCATCGGGTTCTCGCCCGCGCCCATGAAGCGGACGGTCAGCTGCACCGGCTTCGTCTGGCCCTTGATGGTCAGGTTGCCCGCCATCATCCAATGGTCGCCCATCGCCTGCACGCGGGTCGACACGAACTTCGCCGTCGGATGGTTCGCGACGTCGAAGAAATCCTTCGACTGGAGATGTTCGGCGAATTGCGGGCTGGTGACGGTCAGCGACTTGGCGATGTCGAAATCGATCGTGACCTTGGTCGCGGCCGGGTTCTTGGGATCGAAGGTCGCGGTGCCGCCGGTCGCGCCGAACAGGCCGTCGAGCATCGTAAAGCCCATATGGTTCACGCGCCATGCGACTTGGGTGTGGGCGGTGTCGACGGTGTAGTTGCCGGCGGTCACGCGTGCCTTGTCGGGCGCGCCGGGCAGCTGGGCAACGGTCGGGGCAGCGACCGCGAACAAGGCGGCGGCGAGGATCAGGGGCGTGCGCATGGAAAAGCTCTCCGGTTGAGGCGAAGTCAGGATGCCGCCGTTGTCGGAGGTGCCGGGCTTCGGGTCAAATACCGGATGCGAAACGATTGGTTTCGGTTTCGGTGCCGTGGGAGAAAAGGTAGGTACGGCAACTGCCGTCATCCCGGCGAAGGCCGGGATCCATGGACGCGGCACGGTTGCAATCAGCCGATACCATCCGACACAATGGATCCCAGCCTTCGCCGGGATGACGGGGTGAAAGATCGCCGCCCGCCCGTCGGTCGCGGCAAAGCCGCGCCCTGTGGGCGGGCTTTGTCGCGCCGGCCGGTCTGGCCGATCAGTACGAACTAACTCCGTTAGTTCTTGGTCTGATCGACCAACTTATTCGCACCGATCCACGGCATCATCGCCCGCAGTTCGGCACCGGTCTTTTCGATCGGATGCGCCGCGGCCTGCTTGCGCGCCGCCTTCAGCTCGGGCTGACCGGCGCGGTTGTCGAGGACGAAGTTCTTCACGAATCGGCCCGACTGGATGTCGGCCAGTACGCGCTTCATTTCCTTCTTCGTCTCATCGGTGATGATGCGCGGGCCGGTGACGATGTCGCCATATTCGGCGGTGTTCGAGATCGAATAGCGCATGTTGGCGATGCCGCCCTCGTACAGCAGGTCGACGATCAGCTTGGTTTCGTGGAGGCACTCGAAATAGGCCATTTCGGGGGCATAGCCCGCCTCGACCAGCGTTTCGAACCCGGCCTGGATCAGGTGGGTCACGCCGCCGCACAGCACGGCCTGCTCACCGAACAGGTCGGTTTCGCATTCCTCGCGGAAGTTGGTTTCGATGATGCCCGAACGACCGCCGCCGACGCCCGAAGCATAGGCCAGCGCGATGTCGTGCGCGTTGCCGCTCGCATCCTGGTGGATCGCGACGAGGCAGGGAACGCCGCCGCCCTTCACATATTCGCTGCGCACCGTGTGGCCCGGGCCCTTCGGCGCGATCATGATGACGTCGACGTCGGCACGCGGCTCGATCAGGCCGAAATGCACGTTCAGGCCATGGGCGAAGGCCAGCGCCGAACCGGGACGCAGGTTCGCATGAATGTCGTCGGCATAGATCGCGGCCTGATGCTCGTCGGGGGCCAGGATCATGAGGATATCGGCCCACGCGGCGGCTTCGGCGTTCGGCATCACCTTGAAACCGGCACCTTCGGCCTTGGCGGCGCTGGCCGAACCGGGGCGGAGCGCGATCGCAACGTTCTTCACGCCCGAATCGCGCAGGTTCTGCGCATGGGCATGGCCCTGCGACCCATAGCCGAGGATCGCGATCTTCTTGTCCGAGATCAGGTTCAGATCGGCGTCGCGATCATAATAGACACGCATGTTGGTTCCCTTTCGAAAATTGGCGCGACCGGCATCGGCGGCACGCGATGGATGGGTTCAGGCGGCCTCTCGTCCGCGGGCGATGGCGGCGATGCCGGTGCGAGCAACCTCGACCAGACCGACTTCGGCCATCAATTCGGTGAACTTGTCGATCTTTTCGATCGATCCCGTCACCTCGAACACGAAACTCGATACGGTCGCATCGACCACACGTGCGCGGTAGACTTCGGCAAGGCGAAGCGCCTCGATCCGATGCTCGCCAGTGCCGACGACCTTGACCAGCGCCAGCTCGCGTTCGACATGCGCGCCTTGTACGGTCAGGTCTACGACCTTGTGGACGGGCACGAGCCGGTCGAGCTGGGCGATGATCTGCTCCATCACCGACGGCGATGCGCTGGTGACGATGGTGATCCGGCTGACCGCCTTGTCGACCGTGATTTCGGAGACGGTCAGGCTTTCGATATTATAGCCACGGCCCGAGAACAGCCCGGCGATGCGCGCCAGGATGCCGGGTTCGTTGTCGACGAGGACGGCCAGCGTGTGCCGTTCGGTCTGTTCGGTCTTGATATGCATTTCTGAAAATTCCTCCCCGGCGCGGGGGAGGGGGACCAGCCGCAGGCTGGTGGAGGGGGGCCTCCACCGGCGATACGTATGAGGTGATCCCCCTCCACCGCTCTTCGAGCGGTCCCCCTCCCCATTCCGGGGAAGACAGTTCGGTTACACCAGCGCCTTGGCCTCGTCGTCCATTTCGCCCGAGACTTCGTTGGCCTGCAAGATCATGTCGGTATGCGCCGCGCCCGACGGGATCATCGGGAAGCAGTTAGCGAGCTTTGCTACCATGCAGTCGACGATCACCGGGCCGTCATGGTCGAGCATCGCCTGGATGCCGGCATCTAGATCGTCCGGATGCTCGATGCGAATACCCTTCCAGCCATAGGCCTCGCCCAGCTTCACGAAGTCGGGCAACGAGTCCGAATAGCTGTTCGAATAGCGCGAACTATAAGTCAGCTCCTGCCACTGGCGGACCATGCCCATATATTCGTTGTTCAGGATGAAGATCTTGACCGGCAGGCGATATTGCGTCGCCGTGGCCAGTTCCTGAATGTTCATCTGGATCGACGCCTCGCCAGCAATGTCGATGCACAGTGCGCCCGGATTGCCCAACTGCGCGCCGATCGCGGCGGGCAGGCCGTAGCCCATCGTGCCCAGACCACCGCTGGTCAGCCACTTGTTCGGTGCTTCGAACCCGAAATGCTGCGCGGCCCACATCTGGTGCTGGCCAACCTCGGTCGAGATGATCGGCGCGCGATGCTTGGTCGCCTCGTACAGCGCGCGGATCGCCCGCTGTGGCATGATCTCGGTCGTGCTGTCGGGGAAGTCGAGGCAGCGCTTGGCCCGCCAGTCCTCGATCTTCGCCCACCATGCCGACAGGTCGGGCTTGGGATGCTGGCGCGATTTCCAGACACGGATCATGTCCTCCATCGCATGGCCCGCATCGGCGATGATGCCGAGGTCGGCGCGCACGATCTTGTTCACGCTGGATCGATCGATATCGATATGGACCTTGCGGCTGCGCGGGGAGAAGGCATCGAGCCGACCCGTCACGCGATCATCGAAGCGCGCGCCGATGGCGACGACCAGATCGGCCTCGTTCATCGCCAAGTTCGCTTCATAGGTGCCGTGCATCCCCAGCATCCCCAGCCATTGCGGCGAAGAGGCGGGCAGGGCGCCCAGACCCATCAGCGTCGAGGTGACCGGCGCACCAGTGATCCGCGCCAGTTCGCGCAGCAGCTGCGACGCGGCCGGCCCCGAATTGATGATGCCGCCGCCGGTATAAAGCACCGGACGTTCGGCCGCCGCCAGCATGTCGACGACCTGCTCGATCTGCGCGCGATCGGCCTTCACCTTCGGGCGATAGGTCTTGTGCTGGATCGGGCCGGGCTTGGTGTAGCGCGCGGTCGCGACCTGCACGTCCTTCGGGATGTCGATCACGACCGGGCCGGGGCGGCCGGCAGTGGCGATATGGAACGCCTCGTGAATGACATGGCCGAGCTTCGCCGGGTCCTTCACCAGATAGTTATGCTTGCAGCAATGGCGCGTGATGCCAACGGTATCGGCCTCCTGAAACGCGTCGGTGCCGATCAGGCCGGTCGGGACCTGACCCGTGATGACCACCATCGGGATCGAATCGAGCAGCGCATCGGTGATGCCGGTGATCGCGTTGGTCGCGCCGGGGCCGGAGGTGACCAGCACGACGCCGGGCTTGCCGGTCGAGCGGGCATAGCCCTCGGCCGCATGGGTGGCAGCCTGTTCGTGGCGGACGAGGATGTGCTTGATCCGGCTATGTTCGAACAGCGCGTCATAGATCGGCAGCACCGCGCCACCGGGATAGCCGAACACGACTTCCACGCCGAGGTCGACGAGGGCCTCGACCAAAATGGCGGCTCCGCTCTTCTCAGGCATGGGTCTTTGCTCCTCAATTACTTCGCGGGCGCAATAGCACCGTTGGAGTGGCGTCGCTAGTCGCATGAAACATGCGTGTCAATCATCAATTGCGTAATAAAGTGTCGAATTGACGCGTAAGTGCGCATTTTTCCGTTTCGCTAGTGCGAAGCCAGTCTGCCGGAGGCTGGTTGCGGAACCAGGTATACTGCCGCTTCGCATATTGGCGGGTGGCGTGGCGTGCCGCCGCAAGCGCGTCGTCACGATCGATGCTACCTGCCTGCCATTGCGCGATTTCCGCGACGCCGATGGCGCGGCGAACCGGTGCGTCGGGCGGAATGTCGCAGCGGGCGAGGAGCGCGTGGACTTCCTCCACTGCGCCGCCCGCGAACATTTCGGCCAGTCGCCGGTCGCACCGTTCGGTCAGCCATGCGCGATCGGGCAGCAACAGCATCGCCGAAAGCACGATTCGATCGCCGATCCCGCCGATGCGGTCACGCTGCCAATCGGTGAGCGTGCGGCCGGTGAACGTCACGACCTCCAGCGCCCGTGCGATGCGGGTGGTGTCGGTCGGGCGCAGTCGGGCGGCGGCTTCGGCATCGCGCTGGGCCAGTTCGGCGACGGCTTGGTCGAGCGGCATCGCGCGAATGCGGGTGCGGACCTCCGGATCGATATCGGGCACCGGTGCGATGCCGTCGATCAACGTGCGCAGATACAGGCCGGTACCGCCGACCAGTACCGGCAGCTTGCCCGCCGCATGGGCGGCGTCGATCTCCGCTGTCGCCTGCTGCGCCCACAGCGCTGCCGAATAGGGTTCGGCCCCATCGACATGGCCGAACAGGCGGTGTGGGGCCTGCGCTTCTTCTTCAGAGGAGGGACGGGCGGATAGCACGCGCAGGTCGCGGTACACCTGCGCGCTGTCGGCGTTGATGACCACGCCGTCGTGCCGCTGAGCGATCTCAATCGCCAGCGCGGACTTGCCGCTGGCGGTCGGGCCTGCGATGAGCGCGATCCTCGGACGGTCAGGGGAAGTTACCATGTTCATCGCCACGCTGATAGCAGCCGAATCGATCGCTGCGGGCGATATTTCCGCTGCCGCCGATCGGCTCGACGTCGCCGGCTGCCAAGTCGAGGGCTGGAGCTGGATCGAGGACGGCAAGGCCGCCGATATCCGCTTCGCCAGCGACGTCGCCGCTGCGCGACCGGCGCTCGAAGGCGTATTCGCCCGAACCGATATCGCGGTGCAGCCCGCCGCCAACCGCGAAAAGCAGTTGCTGATCGCCGACATGGATTCGACGATGATTACCGTCGAATGTATCGACGAACTCGCCGACTATGCCGGGATCAAGCCGCAGATCGCCGAGGTCACCGAACGGGCGATGCGTGGCGAACTGGACTTCGCATCGGCGCTCGACGCGCGGGTGGCGCTGCTGGCGGGGCTGGAGGAGAGTGCGATCCAGCGGTGCCTTGACGAACGGGTCAAGCTGATGCCCGGTGCCAGGACGCTGATTCAAACGATGCGCGCGCGCGGCGCGACGACGATCCTCGTGTCGGGCGGCTTCACCCGCTTCGCCGAGCCGGTCGGCACCGAACTCGGATTTCACCGCATGATCGCGAACACGCTATTGATCGAGGATGGCCGGTTGACCGGCAAGGTCGCCAAGCCGATCGTCGATGCGACGACCAAGGAAACGACCTTGTTGGGCGCGATCGAGGAGCTAGGCATCGATCCGGCGTCAACGCTGGCGGTCGGAGATGGCGCCAACGACCTGCCGATGATCCGCCGCGCGGGGCTTGGCGTCGCCTATCACGCCAAGCCGGTCGTCGCCGCCGAAGCAGGCGTGCGGATCGATCGCAACGACCTGACCGCGCTGCTCTATATCCAGGGGATCGCACCCGCCGAGTGGGCGGCGGGCTGATCGGTCAGCGCTTCATCGGTACGCAGGGCGTCGGGCGGATCGCGGCGCAGGCGCGGCTCGCCTCGGCGCTGCTGGCAAACGGGCCGACGAGCAACCGGGTGTTGGCACCGGCCGCCTCGTAATAGGGTTGGCGCCCGGCGAACTTGCCCGACACCGTGCTCCAAAGCCGGCGGGCATTGCCGGCATCCTTGAACGCGCCAAGCTGCACCCGCCATCCGCCGTCGCGGATCGGAGCGGGCTTTGCGGCGGATGCCGGGGCCGGTTTCGCAACCGGTGCGGGGCGGGGTGCGGGCGTCGGCTTGGGCGCAAGCGTTGCGATCGGCGTCGGGCGCGGCGTCGCCGCCTTGGGCTGCACCGATGCCAGTACCGGCCGTCCTGCATTGCGCTCAAGGTCGCGGGCCATCACCACCGCCGCCTGTCGATCGGGCAGCGGGACATAGCGGTCCATTTCCGCCAGCGTCGCCGCCGCCTGCGGCAATCCGGCAGACGACGCGCGCGTCATCAGTGCATAGGCCCGGCGCCAGTCCTTGGGCACGGCATCGCCGTTGAAGAGCATGGTGCCCAATACGAACTGGCTGCGTGCCTCGCCGCGCTGCGACGATTTCTCCAGCCATTTGACCGCATCGGCACGCTTGCCGTTCTGGAACAGGATCAGGCCGTAATTATCCTCGGCCTGGGCGTGGCCTTGCTGCGCGGCCAACGCGTACCAGCGTTCGGCCTGGGCCATGTCCATCTTCACACCGCGGCCGAGCTTATAGGCCTGGCCCAGATTGAACTGCGCATCGGCATCGCCCGCGGCGGCGGGTTGCTGCCATTCGCGCACCGCCGTGGCCCAGTCGCCCCGTGCCCAGGCGTCGACCCCGGCCTTCACATCTGCGCCCGCCGCCACCGACAGCATCGCGCCCGCAAGCGCCAGCCCAACCAAAACGCGCATCACGATCCCCTCTGCGTCCTCGCCCCTTTCCCTATCAGCGGTTCACCATGTTCTGAAAGCCTTTCGCACGACCGTCATGGAAAGCCCGCCGTTAACTGGTTCTTATCCGCAGCCATGGCATCGGGTTGTGGAGATTACGGGAGACGGTGGCGCAATGCGCGTTCTGGCAGTGGCTTCGCAAAAGGGTGGTTCGGGCAAGACAACCTTGTCCGGGCATCTGGCCGTGCAGGCCGAACGTGCGGGCGCCGGGCCGGTCGTGATGATCGACATCGATCCGCAGGGGTCGCTGGCCGAATGGTGGAACGAACGGGTCACCGACGAGCCGGCCTTTGCGCAGACGATGGTTGCGCGGCTTGCCGCCGACCTGGAGACCCTGCGCGCCCACGGGTTCAAGCTGGCGGTCATCGATACCCCGCCAGCGATCACCATGGCGATCCAGAGCGTCATCGCCGTTGCCGAGCTGATCGTCGTGCCGACCCGGCCCAGCCCGCATGACCTGCGCGCGGTCGGTGCGACCGTCGACCTGTGCGACCGCGCAGGCAAGCCGCTGGTGTTCGTCGTCAATGCCGCCACGCCGGGTGCGCGGATCACCACCGAAGCGACCATGGCCCTGTCGCAGCACGGGACCGTGGCCCCCGTGACGATCCATCACCGCGTCGATTTCGCATCGTCGATGGTCGATGGCCGCACCGTCATGGAAATCGACCCGAAGTCGCGGTCGAGCGCCGAGATCGAGGCGCTGTGGGCCTATCTGCAGGATCGTCTCGAAAAGAATTTCCGCCGGACGGTCTTTGCCGTGCCGACGATGCCCACCGCCGTCCGGGTGCCGGCGGGTGGCTTCGGTCGCCGGGGGCAGGGGTAGGGGATGAGCACGCAGCGCCCCCCGGCCCAGATCCATCCCGCGTTGCTCGCGCGCAAGGGCGAAGCCCGCCCGGCGATGCGCCCGCACGGCACCGGACCCGACAGTCGTGACGGCGACGATCTGGGCTGGAACGATCTGGGCGACACCAAGCCGGCGGTCCTGCGCGATCGTGCCAAGTTGCAGGCGGTGCCAGCGGCCGCGCCGTCCCCCACGCCAGCGACCGAATCGCTGGTGCTGGACCTTGATGCGGATCGGATGCTCCGGCTGAAGCTGGCGGCGACGGTGCGCGATATTTCCCCGGAAGCCTTTGTGCGCGACGCGCTCGATCGCTCCCTCCCGTCGGCATCCGACATTGCGGCGCTCGTTCAGCGCCTCGCCCCCGATGGGGCAACGAAGGGCAAGCCATGAAGACCCATCTGCTCGTATCGATCGGCCTCGCGACGGCCATGCTCGGCGGATCGCTGGCGCTGGTCGGCAGCGGCACGGTGGCCGTCGCGTCCGCAGAGGACGGCGCGGCGCGCAAATTCGCGGTGAAGGCGCTGAAGGCGTTGGGCAAGCAGCGCGCGGCCGATGCCGTCACCTTCGCCGAACAGGCGGTGGCGCTGTCGCCGCGCGACGCGGCCTATCGCACGCTGCTGGGACGTGCCTATCTGTCCGCCGGACGCTTTGCATCGGCCACGCAGGCGTTTACCGACGTCCTGACGCTGAACCCGGCGGATGCGCGCGCGGCGCTGAACCTTGCGCTGGCGCAGACCGCGACCGGCGAATGGGTCGCCGCGCGCGAGACCCTGACCGCCCATGCCGCGCGGATTTCGCCGGCGGATCGCGGGCTGGCGCTGGCGCTGGCGGGCGATCCGGCGGGCGGTATCGCCTTGCTGAGCGAAGCCGCGCGCGATCCGGCCGCGACCGCGACGATCCGCCAGAACCTGGCGCTCGCCCTCGCGCTCGACGGGCGCTGGGTGGATGCACGCACGGTGGCGTCGGTCGATATGGCGCCGGCGCAGGTCGACCAGCGGCTGATGGAATGGGCGGCGTTCGCCCGGCCCGAACATGCCGCGCAACAGGTTGCGGCGCTGCTGGGCGTAACCCCGGCGGCGGGCGATCGCGGACAGCCGATGCAGCTGGCGCTGGCCGAACCGGTCGGCGGAGCGCCAGTCGCGCTGGCGAAGGCCGATCCGGTGCCGGAAGTGCCGGCGGCGGTCGTCGCGGTCGAGCCGGTCGGCGATACGCCGGTCGTACCCGCAGTGCCGGCACCCGTCGAAATGGCGGCGGTCGCGCGTCCGGCGATCACCTTCGCCCCGCGTCGGGAGATCGTGCAGGCGCTGCCCGGTGGTTACCGGCAGGGTGCGCAGCCGGTGCGGATGGCGGCCCGATCGCAGCCTGTCGCCCAGCCGGTTCGGGTGGCATCGGCCGTCGTGGCAAAGGGTGATTATTACGTACAGCTTGGCGCGTTCGACAACGCCGGCGTCGCCCGTTCTGCGTGGCGACGGATGAGCCGGAACGTGCCGCGCCTCGCCGCGCTGGCACCACAAGGGATGCAGGCCAGCGTCCGCGGGTCCAGCTTCTATCGCCTGTCGGTCGGTGGCCTCGCCCGCGCCGATGCGGCTTCGCTGTGCGGCAGCGTCCGTGCCAAGGGCGACCGGTGTTTCGTGCGGACCCATGCCGGCGACCAGCTCGCCGCCTGGGCACGCCCCGATCGCCTCGCCTCGCGCTAAGTCTTTCCCGGTCCTCTCCCAGGAGGTGGCGGCGCGTTCCTGATTACAGGAATGCGCCGCCTTTCATTACCCGCACCACGCGGCCCTGCACCGGCAGGCCGTCGAACGGGGTATTGGCCGCCTTGCCCGCCAGCGCGTCGGCGCGGACCTGCCACGGCGCATCCTGATCGATCACGATCAGATCGGCCGGCGCACCGATGCCGAGCGTACCGGACTCCAGTCCCAGCAGCATCGCCGGATTGCGCGACACCAGCGCGAACAGCCGATCAAGGCCGATCACCCCATCACGGACCAGCCCCAGCCCGAGCGGCAGCAACGTCTCCGCCCCGGCCATGCCCGGCTCCGAGTCGGCAAAGGGCAGGCGCTTCGCTTCCGGCCCGCGCGGATCGTGGCCGGAACACAGCACGTCGATCGTCCCATCGGCCAGCGCGGCGCGTGCCGCCTGTCGGTCGCCTTCGCTGCGCAGTGGTGGCGACAGATGGGCGAAGGTCCGAAAATCGCTCATCGCGATATCCGACAGATAGAGGTGCGCCGGGGTGATCCCACAGGTCACGCGAACCCCGCGCCGCTTGGCCGCGCGGATGAGGTCGAAACCAGCGGCGGTCGTCACCTGCCGGAAATGCAATCGTGCGCCGGTATCCTCGGCAAGCATCACGTCGCGCGCGATCGCCAGCGCCTCGGCCAGCGCCGGGGCGGCGGGCAGTCCGAGGCGGGTCGCCGTCTCACCCGCCGTCGCCACCGCGTCCCCCGCCAGCCCGCCATCCTCGGCATGGGCGACGACCACCAGGTTGCAGTCGCGGGCATAGGCCAGCACTTTGCGCATCACGCCGCTGTCGGCGATCCAGTGCCGCCCGGTCGCGACCGCCACCGCGCCCGCCTCGGCGTTGATCGCCATTTCGGCGAGGTCGGTACCGCGCAAGCCCTGCGTCGCGGCGGAGATCGGATGAATCCAGATGTCGGGCTTGCCCATATGCGCCGCGCGCGCGACGATGCCCGGATCGTCGAGCACCGGTGCCTGGTCGGGCATCAGCCCCACGCGAACGATACCCCCGGCACGACAGGCGGCGGCATCGATGCCGAACACGCCCAGATCGACGATGGCTGGGGCGATTAGCTTGCCCGACACGTCGATCGACTCGGCATCGCCTGCGTCGGTGACGATGGCGTCGCCCTCAATCGTCAGGTCACGTTCGGCGATCCCGCCGACCGGACAGACCAGCGTGCCGCCGGTGAACCGCTTGCTCATGCCCAACCCTCCACGCCACGGCTGCGCCGGGTCAGTACGTCGAGGCAGGCCATGCGCACCGCCACGCCCATTTCGACCTGTTCGGTGATCGTCGAGCGCTGCGGATCGTCAGCCACGTCGCTGGTGATCTCGATACCCCGGTTCATCGGGCCGGGGTGCATGACGATCGCATGCGGCTCGGCCCGTTTCAGCCGTTCGCGGGTCAGGCCGTAGCGCAGGTGATATTCGCGGGTGGACGGGATGAAGCCACCGTTCATCCGCTCGTTCTGCAGCCGCAGCATCATCACGACATCGGCCCCTTCCAGCGCAGCGTCGAAGTCGGTGAACGGGGTGACCCCCATCGATTCGATCGCGTGCGGCATCAGCGTGGCGGGGGCGACGACCCGGACCTCGGCGGCGAGGGTCGTGAGCGCGAGGATGTTGGAGCGCGCGACCCGGCTGTGCAGGATATCGCCGCAGATCACGACCCGCTTGTGCGCGATCTCGCCCAGCCGCCGGCGGATGGTCAGCGCGTCGAGCAGCGCCTGCGTCGGATGTTCGTGCCAGCCATCGCCCGCGTTCAATACCGGGCAGTCCACCTTGTCCGCGATCAGCTGCACCGCACCCGACGAGCTGTGGCGGATGACGATCACGTCCGCGCGCATCGCGTTCAGCGTGACAGCAGTGTCGATCAGCGTCTCGCCCTTCTTCACGCTCGACTGGCCGGCATGCATGTTGACGACATCCGCGCCCAGTCGCTTGCCTGCGATCTCGAACGACAGCAGCGTGCGTGTGCTGTTTTCGAAGAAGGCGTTGATCTGGGTCATCCCCTGTAATCGCCGGTCGCCGGCCGCACGGCTGCGATTGGCATCGATCCATTGCTCTGCCTCGTCGAGCAGGAACAGGATCTCATGGGGCTGCAATCCCTCGATCCCGGTCAGGTGCCGATGCGGGAAAACGGCACCGCCATCGATCATGGCGGCGGGGCGGTGGTCTGAAATAGGCATCGAGGCGACCGGTTAGGCCGCGTCGCGCGCCCTTGCAAGCTCAGGCTAGCGGGACATTCACCAGCGCGTCGATCGCGCCTTGCAGGATGTATGCGGCCGCCAGCTTGTCGACGCGCTCGGCCCGCTTGGCGCGGCTCAGGTCCTCGGCGATCATTTGTCGTTCGACCGCGACCGTCGACCAGCGTTCGTCCCACAGGAAGACCGGCAGATTCAGGTCGTCGAGGTTGCGGGCGAAGGCGCGCACTGATTGCGTTCGCGGCGAGTCGCTGCCGTCCATGTTGAGCGGCAAGCCGATGACGATGCCGCGTACCGATTGCTGGCGGATCAGCGTCGCCAGCTGTGCCTTGTCCGCGCTGAATTTCGTGCGGTTGACCAGCACGGCGGGGCTGGCGAAGCTCCAGCCGGCGTCGCACAGCGCGGTCCCGATCGTCTTCGTGCCGACGTCGAGGCCGATCAGCCGGCCCCCTTCGGGCAGGGCGTCGCGAAAGACGGCGCGGTCTTCGGTAATCATCGTTTCTCCCATGCCGCCAAGCGACGCAGCGCGTCGGCGCGGACATTCGCCCAGAACAGGCTGTAGTCGTACACGTGCCAGTTGTTGCCCGGCAGCACATAGGGGCCAAGGTCCGGCGGATTGTCGCCGATCGACAGGAACCCGCGTGGCCCGCAGGTGGCGGGCACCAGTCCCGGCGCCATCGTCGCAGTCCGGAGCGATTTGTCGGGGATCAGCGTGCCGAGATTGGCACTCGCCGGCGCCTTCGCATCGGGCGTACCGGTCAGCGGGTTGGTGCAGACCATCGGCGTGTTCGCGCGCGACCGCCCGTCGAACCCGGTCGAGGCATCATACTGCTCGACAATCAGCGACGGATCGACCGGCTCAGCGAAACTCTGCCACGACAACAGGCAGCCCGCCTGATCAGCCGCCCTGCATTCGGGCAGGCCGAGCGACGCGATATCGGTGGTGCGCGATACCGGCCAGCCGACGACATAGGCTGCGACGATTCGCCGGGCGAGGGGCGTGCCCGCCACCCTTTCGCGCAGCAGTCGCGTCAGGTGCAGCGCGCCCTGGCTATGGCCGGCGAGGATGATCGGCTTCTTCGGATCGATTTCGTCGAGGAACCGGTCGAAGGCCGATTCGATGTCGTGATAGGCAAGGTCGAGCGCCTGGCCCGCCGCCGCCTCGCTGGTCAGGAACGCGCCGAACGTCGCTTGGCGATAGCGCGGTGCCCAGACCCGACCCGCCGCGCTGAACGCGCTTGCCTGTCCGCGCAGGAAGATGCGCGCGCGGTCGTTCGTCTCGGCATCGTCCAGCGCTGCGTTCCAGCGGTCGGTTCCGACAAACGAGGTGGGATGGACGAAGAAAATCTCCGCCTTGCCAGGCGTCGTGCGGTCGACGCCCGGTGGCAACCAGTCGACCGGCGTGTTTGTCAGCCCCGGTCGCGCGAACCACATCGCCTTGTCGGCATAGAGCCGCGACGGGATGGTCGGTTCGGTGCGGAACGCGACGCCCGGCACCATCGCACGGCGCAGCAGGTCGTTGCCGAACATGCGGTAGGCGACCGCCCCGGCAAGGACGAGGACGATCAGCGTCGCCACGATATACAGGAATTTGCGCGCCAATCGGGACTCCACCGCTGTTGGGCCACTCGATGCGGGAAGGCGCGAACGGGCGCAACCGCTTTGCGGGCGCTTGTGGGGGGCGTGCCGGGATGCTAGCCGCCCTTCCCATGTCCGTCGAACCTGCAACCGTAAAGCGCGTGGCCGGCCTTGCCCGTATCGCGATCACCGATGCCGAAGCCGAAAAGCTGGCACCCGAACTCGGCAATATCCTTGGCTGGATCGAACAGCTGGGCGAAGTCGATACCCAGGGCGTCGAGCCGATGACGGCCGTCATCCCCAACCATCTGCGCCTGCGCGACGATGCCGTCACCGATGGCGATGTGCGCGACAAGGTGCTGGCCAACGCACCGCAGGGTGAGCATGGCTTTTTCACCGTTCCGAAAGTGATCGAATAGTGTCGAACCTGACCGATCTTGGCGTCGCCGCGATCCGCGACGGCGTGCGTGCCGGGACCTTTTCGGCGCGCGACGTGGCCGATGCGTTCATCACCGCCGTCGCTGCCGCAAAGCCGCTCAACGCCTTCCTCGTCGAAACGCCCGACCATGCGCTGGCCGCGGCGAAGGTGGCCGACGATGCCCGCGCTGCCGGCGAGACGCTGAGGCCGCTGGCGGGTGTGCCGATCGGCATGAAGGACCTGTTCTGCACGCAGGGCGTCGAGACAACGGCGGCGAGCGGTATCCTGAAGGGGTTCGTGCCCCAGTATGAATCGACCGTTTCGGGCAATTTGTGGAATGCCGGCGCGGGGATGCTGGGCAAGCTGAACCTCGACCAGTTCGCCATGGGATCGTCCAACGAAACCAGCGCGTTCGGCAATGTCATTTCGCCATGGCGCCGCCCCAACGACACTGCGCCGATGGCACCGGGCGGATCGTCGGGCGGGTCGTCGGCGGCAATCGCCGCGCGGCTGTGCCCGGCGGCGACCGGCACCGATACCGGCGGTTCGATCCGCCAGCCCGCCGCCTTTGTCGGCATCACCGGCATCAAGCCGACCTATGGCCGCTGCTCGCGCTACGGCGTCGTTGCCTTTGCTTCGTCGCTCGACCAGGCGGGGCCGATGGCGCGCGACGTCCGCGACTGCGCCATCATGCTGGAGGCGATGGCCGGGTTCGATCCGAAGGATTCGACCTCGCTCGACCTGCCCGTCCCGGCATGGGAAGCGGGCCTGAACGCCAGCATGGCGGGCAAGCGCGTCGGCATTCCGAAGGAATATCGCGTCGACGGCATGCCGCCCGAGATCGAGGCGCTGTGGCAGCAGGGTATCGACTGGCTGAAGGATGCGGGGGCCGAGATCGTCGAGGTCTCACTGCCGCATACCAAGTACGCGCTCCCGGCCTATTACATCATCGCGCCGGCCGAAGCGTCTTCGAACCTTGCCCGCTATGACGGCGTGCGCTTCGGCCAGCGGGTGCTGCCCGATGGTGCAGGCCTGCAGGACATGTACGCCGCGACCCGTGCCGCCGGCTTTGGTGACGAGGTGAAGCGCCGGATCATGATCGGCACCTACGTGCTTTCGGCCGGCTTCTACGATGCGTATTATACGCAGGCGCAAAAGGTTCGGACGCTGATCGCGCGTGACTTCGAAAAGGCCTGGGAGCAGTGCGACGTGCTGCTAACCCCGACCGCGCCCTCGGCCGCGTTCGCGCTGGGCGAAAAGAGCGCTGATCCGATCGCGATGTACCTCAACGACGTCTTCACCGTGCCGTCGTCGCTGGCGGGCCTGCCCGCGATGAGCGTGCCGGGTGGCGTCGACAAGGACGGGCTGCCGCTGGGGTTGCAGATCATCGGCCGTCCGCTGGATGAGCAGGGCGTGCTGAATGCCGGTCTTGCGATCGAACAGCGTGCCGGCTTCGTCGCGCGCGCGGACAAGTGGTGGTAAATGGAAGAGGCTGCCATCGCTGCTGTTGCGGTGGTGGCGCTTCCGCTTGCCATGTTGGTGGCGGACCTGTTCGGAGTCTGTGTCGGACTTGGATGGGGCTATTATTCGAAGAAGCGCCGCGCGAAGCGCGCTGAACGGAAGTTGCACTCGAAATGACTGAATCCACCTACCGCATCCGTGGCGCGACCGGCGACTGGGAGGTCGTGATCGGCCTTGAAGTCCATGCGCAGGTCACGTCGAACGCCAAGCTGTTCTCCGGCGCGGCGACCGCCTTCGGCGCGGAGCCGAATACGCAGGTGTCGCTGGTCGATGCGGCGATGCCCGGCATGTTGCCGACCCCGAACCGCGAATGCATCCGCCAGGCGGTGCGTACCGGCATGGCGATCGATGCGGTCATCAACAAATGGTCGCGGTTCGATCGCAAGAACTACTTCTACGCCGATCTGCCGCAGGGCTATCAGATTAGCCAGCTCTATCACCCGCTGGTGGGTGAGGGGTCGATCACCGTCGTCCTCGACGAAAAGAACCCCGACAGCCCGACCAAGACCATCGGTGTCGAGCGCATCCATGTCGAGCAGGATGCAGGCAAGCTGATGCACGACCAGCATCCGACGCGCTCTTATGTCGACCTCAACCGGTCGGGCGTCGCCCTGATGGAAATCGTCAGCCGGCCGGACATGCGTTCTCCTGTCGAAGCAGGGGCTTACCTGTCGAAGCTCCGGACGATTCTGCGCTATGTCGGGTCGTGTGACGGCAATATGGACCAGGGGTCGATGCGCGCCGATGTCAACGTGTCGGTGCGTCGTCCCGGCGAGGAACTAGGCACGCGGACCGAGACGAAGAACGTCAATTCGGTGCGCTTCGTTATGGCCGCGATCGAATATGAGGCGAACCGGCAGGTCGCGGTGCTGGAGGATGGTGGCCGTATCGTGCAGGAAACCCGCCTGTTCGATCCGGACAAGGGCGTCACCCGGTCGATGCGGTCGAAGGAAGACGCGCACGATTACCGCTACTTCCCCGATCCCGACCTGTTGCCGCTCGAACTGGACGATGCATTCCTCGACGAGTGCCGCGCGTCGCTGCCCGAACTGCCCGACGCCAAGCGTCGGCGGTACGAGGGGGAGCTGGGCCTGTCCGCCTATAACGCTGCGGTGCTGACCGCCGAGGTCGAGACGGCGCGCTGGTTCGAGGCGCTGTTGGCCGAATGCGGTTCGGATGTGCCGGCAAAGTCGGCCGCCAACTGGTTGATTTCCGACCTATATGGTGCGCTGAACCGTCTCGGCAAGGGGATCGTCGACAGCCCGGTGTCTCCGTCGCAGGGCGCGGAACTGCTCAAGCTGGTCGCCGACGGTACGCTGTCGGGCACGCTGTCGAAGCAGGTGTTCGAGATCATGCTCGAAACCGGGCAGGGCGCGAATGCCATTGTCGAGGAACGCGGCCTGAAGCAGACCAGCGACACCGGCGCGATCGAGGCGGTGATCGCCGAGGTGATGGAAAAGAACGCAGACAAGGTCGCCGACTATCGCGGCGGCAAGGACAAGCTGTTCGGTTTCTTCGTCGGTCAGACGATGAAGGCAATGGGCGGCAAAGCCAATCCGGGCGTGGTCAACGATTTGCTCAAGAAGGCGCTGGGATGATGAAGACAACGCGACGTGCGCTGCTGGTAGCACTGGCTCTGGCCGGACCGGCCCTCGCTGAGACGCCGGCGCCCCGGCCGGTAGCCGAGCCGCCGCTGCCGCGCGTCACGATCGTCACCACTGCCGGCACGCTGACCGTCGAGGTCGAGGTGAAGCGCGCGCCGATCACCGCCGCCAATTTCCTGCGCTATGTCGACCAGAAGCGGCTGGATGGCGTCAGTTTCTACCGCATCGTGAAGGTCGGGCCGGAATTCGGTTTCGTCCAGTTCGGGCCGCATACCGATGCAAAGAAGATGCTGCCGCCGATCAAGCATGAACCCACGACGCAGACCGGGCTGTCGCATACCGACGGTACGCTGTCCGTCGCCCGGCTCGGGCTGGGCACCGCGCGGGGCGAGTTCACGATTTCGATCGGGGACCAGCGCCGTGCGCTGGATGCTGCGCCGGGTGTGCCGGCGGATGGGCAGGGCTATGCCGCCTTTGCCCGGATCGTCGACGGGCGCGACGTGCTGGTGAAAATCCTCGATACGCCGGTCGATCCGGCCAAGGCCAGCAATGGTGCTTTCAAGGGCGAAATGCCCGCCGCGCCGGTGAGGGTGATCACCGCGCGACGGGTGTTGAAGTAGTCCGCTACTCAGAGCCTTGGTGACTTCGACGCAAGCGCGAGGTCACGCCTGAATTCAGGTTTTACTCCGCGCGCGACAAGCGGTCGAACCTACTGACCGTCGCTTTCCTGATTGCGCACCACGCCGCCTGAGCCGCCGGCCGTATCCGGCGAAACCGTAGGCTCGGTCGGCGACGTTGCGCCGCTGTCGGTGCCACCGCGTTCGACGTCGCCATTGACGGCATCGACCGCCCGCTCGATGTCGCTGCGGTGGTCGGTATCGTCCTGCGGGGCGCTGTCGGGATGGGTGTTGCGATCGCGGTCGCTCATGTCAGTTGCCTCCCATGATCGGCTGTACCGGAACGGGGGTCACACCAGGATTGCCGGGTATCGGGCTTGGCACATCGACGTCGGGGCCGGGCACGTCGATTTCGGGCGGCGGAGCGGTCGGCTGGCCCGGCTCGGTCTGCGGCACCGGATGTTCGGGCGGAGGGGTGGTCGGGGCGACGCCGGGGTCGGGGGCGGGCGTTTCGGCGGGGATCGGGGGTTCGACGGGCATGATCTGTCTCTCCTTCCCCTCTCCAACGCCCGCCGCGCGCCTGGGTTGCGGTATCGATGCAACTCTGCGAAGCGTGGCGACTTGCCCCGGCGCACACGACTGCTATAGACGCGCCCGTGCCGGCGGCGTCCGCTCGGCGGGCGTGGCGGAACTGGTAGACGCGCTGGATTTAGGTTCCAGTATCGAAAGATGTGGGGGTTCGACTCCCTTCGCCCGCACCAGTGACGCCGCCAGCGCCTGTCGAAGCTGGAGCCGCTCCATTCGATTCTTTTGACGAAAGCCGTGAGAATGCAGACTGTCGAGACGTTGAACGAGGGCCTGAAGCGCGCCTACACGCTGACCATCACCGCTGCGGAGGTCGACGCCAAGGTCGACGCCGAAGTGAAGCGCGTTGCGCCGACGATCAAGATGCCCGGCTTCCGCCCCGGCAAGGTGCCCGCGAACCTGATCCGCAAGATGCACGGCGAAGCGCTGTCGCAGGACGCGCTGAACAGCTCGATCCAGGATGGCATCCAGACCCTGATCGCCGAGCAGAAGCTGCGCCCCGCCACCGCGCCGCAGGTGTCGCTCGAAGGCGACTATGCGCCGGGCAAGGACGCTTCGGTCACCGTATCGCTCGAAGTGCTGCCCGACGTGCCGGCGCCCGCAATCGACGACCTGAAGCTGGAGCGGCTGACCGTTCCGGTCGACGAAGCGGTGGTCGACCAGCAGCTCGAACAGCTTGCCAGCAACAACAAGCATCATGACGATGCCGAAGAAGGCCATGCGGCTGCGACCGGCGATCTGGTCGTGATGGATTTCGTCGGCAAGGTCGACGGCGTGGCATTCGACGGCGGCACCGGCGAAGGCATGGCGATCGAAATCGGCTCGGGCCGTCTGATCCCCGGTTTCGAAGACCAGCTGGTCGGCGTCAAGAAGGGCGACGAGAAGACGATCAATGTCACCTTCCCCGACGATTACCAAGCCGAAAACCTGAAGGGCGCTGCGGCGACCTTCGACCTCAAGATCACCGACGTGAAGGTACCTGCAGAGGGCGGCCCGGACGATGAGTTCGCCAAGTCGCTGGGCCTCGAGAGCCTCGAGCAGCTGCGTGGCCTGATCAAGGGTCAGATCGAGCAGGAACTGAACGGCCTGACCCGCACCCACATGAAGCGCAAGCTGCTCGACCAGCTGGCCGCGGGTCATGACTTCGACGTTCCGCCGTCGATGGTCGAAGCCGAGTTCGAGCAGATTTGGGCCCAGCTGCAGCATGAAGCTGGCCACGAAGCCGATCCGGAAGCGGCCCGTGCCGAGCTGGAAGCCGAGCGTGACGATTATCGCCAGATCGCGGTGCGTCGCGTTCGCCTCGGCCTGCTCCTGTCGGAGATCGGCCAGAAGAACGGCATCGAAGTGACGCAGCAGGAAATGCAGCGCCTCATCATGCAGGCCGCGCAGCAGTACGGCCCGGAAGATCGCCAGCGCTTCATGCAGTATGTGCAGCAGGAGCCGATGGCGGCCGCGCAGCTGCGCGCCCCGCTGTACGAGGACAAGGTCGTCGACTTCCTGTTCGGCAAAGCCGAAATCACCGAGCGCGAAGTGACGCGCGAGGAACTGGAAGCCGAGATCGAGAGCGAAGACGGTGCGGTCCCGCATGTGCACGGCCCGGACTGCGATCATGACCATGATCATGACCACGCCAAGCCGGTGAAGAAGGCCGCCAAGGCCAAGCCCGCCGCCGAAGCACCGGCCGAAGCCGAGGGCGAGGCTGAAGCGCCGAAGAAGAAGGCCCCGGCCAAGAAGGCTCCGGCCAAGAAGGCGGAAGCCGCGCCGGTCGAAGCCGCCGAGGGCGAAGCTGCTCCTGCCCCCGCCAAGAAGCCGCGCGCCAAGAAGAAGGTCGAAACCGAAACCAGCGAAGGCTGATCGGTCGATCTTTAGCGGCAATGGGCCGTCCGCTTCCTTGGGGAGCGGGCGGCCTTTGCATGTCCGGCGCTTGCTTTCGGCGGCGTCCGGTGTTGTACGCGGGCCATGTCCACGACCGTCGCTGTCCTGCTGCCCTGCTATAACGAAGAAGCCGCGATCGGCGCGACCATCGCGGGGTTCCGCGCCGCGCTGCCCGACGCAACCATCTATGTGTATGACAACAATTCGTCGGATCGGACGATCGAGGTCGCACGCGCTGCCGGTGCCGTCGTGCGCAGCGAGCGTATTCAGGGCAAGGGCGCGGTCGTCCGACGGATGTTCGCCGATGTGGATGCCGACATCTATGTCATGGCCGACGGCGACGCGACCTATGATGCGGCGGCTGCGCCCGACCTGGTCGCGCGGCTGATCGAGGAACAGCTCGACATGGTGGTCGGGCAGCGGGTGAGCGAGGCGGCGCTGGCATATCGTCGGGGGCACCGCTTCGGCAATGCGATGCTGACTGGGATGCTGGCGCGGTTGTTCGGGCGCAGCTTCACCGATATCCTGTCAGGCTACCGCGTGTTTTCGCGGCGGTTCGTCAAGAGCTTCCCGTCGTTGTCGGCCGGGTTCGAGATCGAGACCGAGATCAGCGTCCATGCGCTGGAGTTGCGGATGCCGGTCGCCGAGGTCGCGACTCGTTATTTTGCCCGGCCGGAGGGTTCGGCATCGAAGCTGTCGACCTATGGCGACGGGTTCCGCATCGCGCGAACCATCGCGACGCTGTACCGGATCGAACGGCCGCTATGGTTCTTCGGCGCGATCGGGCTGCTGCTGGCGGCGATCGCCGTCATCCTCGCGGTGCCGCTCGCCATTACTTACCTGCATACCGGGCTGGTGCCGCGGTTCCCGACCGCGATTCTCGCGACCGGGCTGGTCATCCTCGCCTCGCTCTGCCTGTTCTCCGGCCTGATCCTCGACACGGTGGTGCGTGGGCGGCGGGAGGTTCGCCGACTCGCCTATCTCGGCCATCCGGCGCCGGGTGGCGGAAAGACCGGGCGATAACCATCATAACGGGGGCGTAGCGATACGCTGGCCCCTTGCGCCATCTGGCGGGAGCGCCGATGTAGGGCGTCGAAACCTACTCAGCGGGAACCCAATGCTAGATATCCACGACGGCCTCGTCCCCATCGTCATCGAACAGTCGAGCCGCGGCGAGCGCAGCTTCGACATCTATTCGCGCCTGTTGCGCGAACGCATCGTGTTCGTGACCGGCGGGGTCGAGGACCATATGGCCTCGCTCATCACCGCGCAGCTGCTGTTCCTCGAATCGGAAAATCCGAAGAAGGACATCTGGATGTACATCAACTCGCCGGGCGGGGTGGTGACGGCCGGCATGGCGATCCACGACACGATGCAGTATATCCGCCCGCGCGTTGGCACGGTGTGCATCGGGCAGGCAGCGTCGATGGGCAGCTTCCTGCTGGCGGCCGGTGAACCGGGGATGCGCGTTGCGCTGACCAACGCCCGTATCATGATCCACCAGCCCTCGGGCGGGGCGCAGGGCATGGCGTCGGACATCCAGATCCAGGCGAAGGAAATCCAGCGCATCAAGGACCGGATGAACGCGCTGTACGTGAAGTACACCGGCAAGCCGCTGGAAGAGATCGAGCGGGCGATGGACCGCGACACCTTCCTCGAGGCGGAAGAGGCCAAGGCGTTCGGCCTGGTCGACCAGGTGTTCGACAAGCGTCCAGGCGCGCCGGAAGAGGCGACCCCGGCCGCATAAGCGGTTGCCCCGCCCCGCGGCCCATCCGGCGGCCGGGGCGGGTAAACTTTTAATGCATTGCCGGATACAAGCCTGTGTGTATCCTGACAGGCACAACGACGCGTCACGGTGGCGCGGGAGATGAATTGAATGACGAAGCTCAGCGGCGGCGACTCCAAGAGCACCCTGTACTGTTCGTTCTGCGGCAAGTCGCAGCACGAGGTACGCAAGCTGATCGCGGGTCCGACCGTGTTCATCTGCGATGAATGCGTCGAATTGTGCAACGACATCATCCGCGAGGAAACGAAGTCGGCACTGGTCGCCAAGAAGGACGGCGGGGTCCCGACGCCGCAGGAAATCTGCAACGTGCTCGATGATTATGTCATCGGGCAGAAGCAGGCGAAGCGCGTGCTGTCGGTCGCGGTGCACAACCATTACAAGCGGTTGAACCACGGTCAGAAGGGTGCCGACGTCGAACTGGCGAAGTCGAACATCCTGCTCGTCGGGCCGACCGGTTGCGGCAAGACGCTGCTGGCGCAGACGCTTGCGCGAATCCTCGATGTGCCGTTCACAATGGCCGATGCGACGACGCTGACCGAAGCCGGCTATGTCGGTGAGGATGTCGAGAACATCATCCTGAAGCTGCTCCAAGCCTCCGATTATAATGTCGAGCGGGCACAGCGCGGCATCGTGTACATCGATGAGATCGACAAGATCAGCCGCAAGGCTGAGAATCCGTCGATCACACGTGACGTGTCGGGCGAAGGCGTGCAGCAGGCGCTGCTGAAGCTGATGGAAGGCACCACCGCCTCGGTTCCACCGCAGGGTGGCCGCAAGCATCCGCAGCAGGAATTCCTGCAGGTCGACACGACGAACATCCTGTTCATCTGCGGCGGTGCGTTCGCGGGTCTGGAAAAGATCATCGCGGATCGTCTGCAGGGCAAGTCGATCGGCTTCGGCGCCTATGTCGCCGCGCCGGAGGAACGCCGCACCGGCGAGGTGCTGCGTCAGACCGAGCCGGAAGATTTGCTGAAGTTCGGACTGATCCCCGAATTCGTCGGCCGTCTGCCGGTGATCGCGACGCTCGAGGATCTCGACGTGGCAGCACTCATCAAGATCCTGACCGAACCGAAGAACGCGCTGGTCAAACAGTATCAGAAGCTGTTCGACATGGAGGGCGTGAAGCTCGGCTTCAACGACGAGGCGCTGGTATCGGTGTCAAAGCGGGCGATCGAACGCAAGACCGGCGCGCGCGGGCTTCGCTCGATCCTCGAAGGCATTCTGCTCGACACGATGTTCGACCTGCCGTCGATGGACGGGGTGGACGAGGTCGTGGTTGACAAGGACGTGATCGAGGGTCGCAAGGAACCGGTACGCGTCTATGCCGAGAAGAAGAAGGCGGGTGACGCGGCGTAAGCTGCGGGCTGGTCTTTCCAAGTAGCAAGCGGGCGTCGGGTAACCGGCGCCCGTTTTGCGTTGGTTCGTCCTTCCGGCGAAGAGCGGAATGACGGGGAAGACGTGGGCGACTTTTCTCGGCACGTATCGCGCGTTATCTCCCGCCCATGCCGATCGACCTTATCTGCCTCGATGCCGACGACACGCTGTGGCACAACATGCGGCATTTCGAGGAGGCGCATGACGCGTTCAGCGCGATGCTGCGGCCGTTCGCCGACGCAGACGTCGCACGTGAGACGCTGGACGCGTGCGAGAGCCGCAATCTGAAACTCTATGGCTATGGCGCGAAGGGCTTTACCCTCTCGATGATCGAAACCGCGCTCGAACTGGGTGGCGAGCGGCTGCCGAGTGGGGTGATCGCCGACCTCCTGGCCGCCGGTCGGCGGCTGCTCGCGCATCCAGTGGAACTGCTGCACGGGATCGAGGCGACGCTGGACGCGCTGGCCCGGCGGGGGCGACTGGTTCTGGTCACCAAGGGCGATCTGTTGCACCAGGAGGCGAAGCTCGCCGCATCGGGGCTGGGCGATCGCTTTGCGGGTATCGAGATCGTCAGCGACAAGACGAGCGAGACCTTTGCGCGGGTGTTCGATCGCTACGGCGTCGCGCCCGACCATGCGGTGATGGCGGGTGATTCGATGCGTTCCGATGTCCTGCCCGCGCTCGCTGCCGGGGCATGGGCGGCGTATGTGCCGCAGGCGCTGGCCTGGTCGCACGAGGCGGGCGAGGCGCCGGTCGATCATCCCCGCTTCCGCCAGTTGCCCGATCTGGCGGCGTTACCCAACTGGATCGACGCCATCGGCCGGTGATCGCCCCGCCGCCCATGGAAACATCGCGCGTCCCAAGCATTGGCTTTGCGTAACGATCAGGGAGTGACGATGCCGGCGACACGGGACCATGACGCGATGATGGCGGCGGAACGCGAGGAGGTCGTCGTGGCCCCCGGAACGAAACGGGCGTTGCTCGACCGGACGGCGTTGCCATGGTGGTCGATGATCGTCCCCCTGCTGGGGCTGGTGGCGATCCTGCTGAATCTGGCCAAGGCGAGCGGTGTCGGTGCTGGACTGGCGGCCGCCGTGATGATCGGTTGCGTGATCGCTGCGGTCCATCATGCCGAGGTCGTTGCGCACAAGGTCGGCGAACCGTTCGGCACGCTCGTGCTAGCAGTCGCGGTGACGGTGATCGAAGTCTCGCTGATCGTGTCGCTGATGCTGTCGGGATCGGGCGACGTCGCCACCCTCGCGCGCGATACGGTGTTCGCCGCGATCATGATTATTCTGAATTTTATCGTCGGCATTTGCCTGCTGGTCGGCGGTATCCGCCATCATGAGCAGCGTTTCGTGCTGCGCGGGGTCAGCGCCGCGCTGTCGGTGCTGGCGGCGATGGCGGTGCTGTCGCTCGTTCTGCCGAACTATACCTCGACTGTGGCGGGCCCCACGCTGTCGCCGTCGCAACTGACGTTCGTCGCGATCATCTCGGTCATTCTCTATGCGACGTTCGTGATGGTGCAGACGGTGCGGCACCGCGACTATTTCCTCCCGGCGGTGGATGGTTCGCTGCCGAAGGATGCCCATGCCGAACCGCCCGGCGCGGGGACGGCATGGATCGCGTTCGGCGTGCTGTTGGTCGCGCTGGTCGGGGTGGTGCTGCTGGCCAAGGACCTGTCGCCCACGATCGAATCGGCGGTGCTGGGTGCGGGACTGCCGCTGGCGGTCGTCGGTATCCTGATCGCCGCGCTGGTGCTGGCGCCCGAAAGCCTTGCGGCGGTGAAGGCAGCGCGCAAGGACCGGCTGCAGACCAGCCTGAACCTCGCCATGGGGTCGGCGCTGGCGACGATCGGTCTGACGATCCCGAGCGTGGCGATCGTGTCGCTGGTGATGGGCTGGCCGTTGTCGCTGGGCATCGATGCCAAATCGATGGTGCTGTTCGCGCTGTCGCTGCTCGTATCGACGCTGACGCTGGGCAATGGGCGGACGACGGTGTTGTCGGGCATCGTCCACCTGACGATCTTTGCCGCCTATCTGTTCATCACCGTCGTTCCCTGATCTACGGCCGCTGCCGGGCGGCGAGCGCCAGGCCGGCGGCGATCTGCGCCACGGCATAGGCACGGCGCAGCGTGGGGCGGCCGACAAACGGGCGGACCAGCCACTGCGCGCCGCCCGCCTGTTCCTGCCACAGCGCGACATGGCGCCGGGGTTGCAACAGGCCGAGCAGCCCATCGCCGATCATGAAGGTCGCCGCCATTTCGGCGGCACGTTGGGACAGTCGGGTCATGGCGTCGTAACGCGCGGCGCCTGCATCCGTTTGATCGCAGGCGACCGCCGCAACAGCCAGGCCATCGGGTCGATCACGATATGCGCGCCGCGCGGTGCGGTGATCGTCGCGCTGCCCCCGGTCATCGGCAAGGTGCGGCGCGCCCCGTCGATCTCGATCTCGACCGGCAGCGGGAAGGGGCCGTCGCCCGGCACCTGCCAGCGTAGCGTGAGGGCGGTGTCGCTGCGCTGTTCGATCAGGTCGGGCAACGCCGCTTGCCGCAGATAGACGTCGAAGAACCAGCCAAGGTTCTGCCCGCTCTCCTGCGCCACCGCCGCTTCGAAATCGCGGGTGGTGGCAAAGCGGGTCGTGAAGTTGCCGGGCTTCGGATCGGGGCGGCCATAGACCAATCGCCGGGTCGCCGCGAAGAAGGCGCGATCCCCGATCAGGTGGCGCAGGCTGTGCAGCATCCACGCGCCCTTGAAATAGACGTCGGTGCCCGGCCCGGCCTCGCCATTCACTTCGCGCGTGGTCAGCGACCTGCCCGATACGATCGGCGCGCGGTTCGCCACCCGCTGTCGCTGGATCAGCAGCATCGACAGGTATCGCGCATCACCCTCGCGCCATTTGCCGTAGAGCGGCTGCATGTAGGACGCGAACGCCTCATGCAGCCAGAAATCGTCCCAGTCGGCGGCGGTCGTCTGGTTGCCGAACCATTCGTGGCTGAACTCGTGCTGGAACAGCCAGTCGAACCCCTCCGGCGCGGGTTTGTAACCATTGCCATAGGCGTTGATCGTCTGGTGCTCCATGCCGAGATACGGCGTCTCGACCACGCCGACCTTCTGGTCGCCGAACGGGTAGGGGCCGATGGTCGCTTCGAAGAAATCCAGCGTCGGGGCAAATTCGTCGAACAGCCGCTGCGCCTCCGCGTCCTTGCCCTGCAAATGCCAGAAATGCAGCGGGATGACGTTCCCGAACCGGCTGCGATAGCTGCCCTTGATCTCGCGGTAAGGGCCGACGCTGATCGCCAGCGCATAGGGATTGGTCGGGCCGGCGTGCCAGTGCCAGGTGGTGCGGCCATCGGGCAGCGTATCGATGCCGCGCAATACGCCATTGGCCGGCGCGGACAGGCCGGCGGGCACGGTCAGATGCAGGTCGACCGATGCCGGCTCGCCCGCAGGATAGTCGAGGCACGGCCACCACAGGTCGCATCCGCTGTCCTGTGCGGTCGTGCCGAACCACGGCCTGCCCTGCCATTCGCTCCAGACGAAGCCATCGTCCCACGGCGCGCGCTTCGCCACATGCGGGCTGCCGGCATAGACGATCTCCACCACCGCGCGCTGTCCGGCCGCAAGGGGCGCGTCGATGACGACCTGCCCATTGGCCTGCCGCCAGCGGGTGTGGTCGACCGCTCGACCATCGACCCGGATCGACCGCACCGCCAGTGCATCGTCGAGGTCGATCGGAATGCGCGGCGTCATGGCCTGTGCCGTCAGCGTCAGCGTGACGCGCGCCGACAGCATCCGCCGCGCCGGCAGTGCCTCAATCGCGAGGTCGGCATGGGCAAGGCGCAGTGCGGCGCGATCGGCGCTGATTGGGCCGCCCGACCGCAGCGTCATCGGATGCACCGGCGGTGCCGGTTCGGCCGGTGCCGCCTGCAACGCGGCGGCCAGCGCCAGCGCATAGGATGCCATCATGGGTCAGCGTGCCGTCGAACGGAGATTGATGGCGCGGCAATTGCCACCATATAAGGTCGTGGGTCCGGCAGTTCGGCCGGGTCGTGGAGTGTCCATGTCCGAGATTACCAATTCCGTTTCGTCCGAGCCGCTGAAGCTGCCGGTATTGCCGCTGCGTGATATTGTCGTGTTTCCGCACATGATCGTGCCCCTGTTCGTCGGGCGCGACAAGTCGGTCGCTGCGCTGGAAGCCGCGATGGCCGGATCGAAGGAAATCTTCCTCGTGGCGCAGCTCGATCCGGGTGAGGACGATCCGGCACGCGACGATCTGTACGATGTTGGCGTGTCCGCCGAAGTCATGCAGATGCTGAAGCTGCCCGACGGCACCGTGCGCGTGCTGGTGTCGGGCAAGGGGCGCGCGACACTGACCGATCTGGAGACGGTCGACAATTATCTGGTCGCGACGGTCACCCCGACCGAAGCTGACGACACCACGCTGGAAGATGCCGAGGAGGGCATGGAGGAGCGCGTCGCCGAGGCGGTCGTGCAGCCGAGTGCCGAGCTGAAGGCGCTGATGCGCTCGGTCGTCGACCAGTTCGAGAATTACGCGAAGCTCAACAAGAAGCTGCCGGCCGAAACCGCGGTGCAGCTGTCCGAGCTGGACGATCCCTCGCGTCTGGCCGACGCGGTTGCCGGCAATATCGCGGTAAAGGTCGCCGACAAGCAGGCGCTGCTGGTCGAGGCCGATCCGCACAAGCGGTTGGAAATGGTGTTCGCCTTCATGGAGGGCGAGCTGGGCGTGCTGCAGGTCGAGAAGAAGATCCGCAGCCGCGTGAAGCGTCAGATGGAGAAGACGCAACGCGAATATTATCTGAACGAACAGCTCAAGGCGATCCAGCGCGAACTCGGCAACGAGGGCGAAGATGGCGATGGCGACGAGGTCGCCGAGCTGACGCAAAAGATTGCGACGCTGAAACTGAGCAAGGAAGCGCGGACCAAGGCGACGTCGGAGCTCAAGAAGCTGAAGACCATGGCGCCGATGAGCGCCGAAGCGACGGTCGTGCGCAACTATCTCGACGTGCTGCTGGGCCTGCCGTGGGGCAAGAAGTCGAAGCTGAAGAAGGACATCGCCGTCGCGCAAGGCGTGCTCGACCAGGACCATTATGCGCTGGAGAAGGTCAAGGACCGGATCGTCGAATATCTGGCGGTGCAGGCGCGCACCAACAAGCTGAAGGGGCCGATCCTGTGCTTGGTCGGCCCGCCGGGCGTCGGCAAGACCAGCCTCGGCAAGTCGATCGCCAAGGCGACGGGACGCGAGTTCATCCGCCAGTCGCTGGGCGGCGTGCGCGACGAAGCCGAGATTCGCGGCCACCGCCGGACCTATATCGGCTCGCTGCCGGGCAAGATCGCCACCAATCTGAAGAAGGCAGGGGCGTCGAACCCGCTGTTCCTGCTCGACGAGATCGACAAGCTGGGGCAGGATTTCCGTGGCGATCCGGCATCGGCGCTGCTCGAGGTGCTCGATCCCGAACAGAACGCGAAGTTCAACGATCACTATCTGGAGATCGATATCGATCTGTCGGACGTGATGTTCGTGTGCACCGCGAACACGCTGAACCTGCCGCAGCCGCTGCTCGACCGCATGGAGATCATCCGACTGGAGGGCTATACCGAGGACGAGAAGGTCGAGATCGCCGAACGGCATCTGGTCGCCAAGCAGGTCGACGCGCACGGGCTCAAAGCCGGCGAGTTCGAGCTGACGCAGGAAGCCTTGCGCGACCTGATCCGCTTCTACACCCGCGAAGCCGGTGTTCGCACCTTGGAGCGCGAGATCGCGAAGCTGGCCCGCAAGGCGCTGCGCCGCATCCTCGAGGGCAAGGCGACTTCGGTTACCGTGACGCCGGACAACCTGTCCGAGTTCGCGGGCGTTCGTAAATATCGCTTTGGCGTCGGCGAGGAAGAGCATCAGATCGGTGGCGTCACCGGGCTTGCCTGGACCGAGGTCGGCGGCGAGCTGCTGACCATCGAAAGCGTGACGGTGCCGGGCAAGGGATCGGTCAAGACGACCGGCAAGCTGGGCGACGTGATGAAGGAATCGGTCGAGGCGGCGTGGAGCTACGTCAAGGCGCGCTCGCCCGGATATGGCATCAAGCCCAGCCTGTTCCACCGCAAGGACGTCCATATCCACCTGCCCGAAGGCGCGGTGCCGAAGGACGGCCCGTCGGCGGGTATCGGGCTGGTGACGTCAATCGTGTCGACGCTGACCGGTGTGCCGGTGCGGCGCGAGGTGGCGATGACCGGCGAAGTGACGCTCCGCGGCCGGGTATTGCCGATCGGTGGCCTGAAGGAAAAGCTGCTTGCGGCGCTGCGCGGCGGGATCAAGACGGTGTTGATCCCGGCCGAGAACGAAAAGGATCTGGCGGAAATTCCGGCCAATGTCCTCGCCGGACTGGAGATCATTCCGGTCGCGCATGTGGACGAGGTACTGCGGCTGGCGCTGACCGAGCCGCTGACTGCAATCGACTGGACCGAGGCCGACGACCTGGCGGCGCAGCCGCCGGTCCCGGTGCCGGGTATCGGCGAGTCGCGGCCGCATTGATCCAGGGGGCGGGGCGGCAGGTGGCTGCCCCGCCTTTCGACAGGGCGATCGGGCAATCCGGCGGGGTGCAAACCATTGGATTGCGCAGCTGCGCCCAATTTGCTTTGACAGCGCGCGTTCGCGCGGCCTTAGTGCCGCGCTTGAGTTTTCCATATTGTCATACGGATGAAGGGGGTTCCACGGGATGAACAAGCAGGAGCTGATCGGGCAGGTCGCCGACCATTCGGGGCTTACCCGCGGCGATGCGATGAAGGCGGTCGAGGCGGTATTCGACGTCATCTCGGCGGCGCTCAAGAAGGGTGACGAAGTTCGCCTGGTCGGGTTCGGTACGTTTTCGGTGTCGAAGCGCAAGGCATCGACCGGTCGCAATCCGCGCACCGGCGAACCGATGACGATCAAGGCATCGTCGCAGCCGAAGTTCAAGGCCGGCAAGGGCCTGAAGGATTCGGTGAATTAACCTCTGGACACGATCGCCGGACCCATCTAGGGAGCCGGCCTCCGGGTTTCCGGGCGCGTAGCTCAGCGGTAGAGCACACCCTTCACACGGGTGGGGTCACAGGTTCAATCCCTGTCGCGCCCACCAGATCAACGGCCGTCCGGCACTTCGACCTCTGTAAAGAGGCGCTGTGCCGGGCGGCCGTTCCTGATTCCGGACTTGGCGTGCAGTTTTGGCAAATGTCATAAATCAGAAACCATAACGTCTTCGAAACTTCATCGAAATCGCACGTTCCCGTCATCCAGCGCGCCTAACGCGGCGGCTGTGGATCGACCGCAGGGGGAGCCTTGGTCGATCGCCGGGTCACAGCGCCCGCACAATGACAACCAGGTTTCGGGAGTTCTTCGGTGATGGCCAGCAGCAAGCGCATCGGCTTTATTCTCATGGCATCGACGGCCTGTGCCGCGCTGGCCGGGTGCAGCGGCGCCGATGGCGTCGCGTCGCCGGGTGCCGGCACCATCAATGTGACCATCCCCGCACCGGCCCCCACGCCGACCCCGACCGCATCTGCCACGCCGAGCGCGATCACCGCTGCGCAGTTCGCGACCTCGACGACGGTCAACGGCATCTCGATCACTGCCGACGAACAGCTCGCGATCGTCAATGCGGGCACCAACAACAACGTCAACGGCGTCGGTTCGACGATGAACGGCGTCTATCCGGTCGGCAGCGCCTCGCTCGCCACCGCGACCGATCCGTCGACGATCAACAGCTTCTTCACCAGCACCAACTATGTCGGTGCACTGAATGGGCCGACCGACACCGCGTTCCAGGGCTGGACCTGCAACTCGACCTCGGCCGAATTCGGCGGCTCGGGTGCGCGCTGCACCGCGGTTCCGTCGATCGGCACCTATGCCGCCGCGACTTCGGTCTGCCCGACCGGCACGACCGATGATGGCACCAACAGCTCGTCGAGCCCGTCGATCCGTTACTGCCGCCTGCCGCAGAACATCACGACCGACCTGTCGCTGCCGAAGATCGCGGGCGTCGTCTATCGCCTGCGCGGCCAGACCGAAGTCGGCACCGACCTCGGCACCACGGGCGGCACCGGCGCGACGCTGACGATCGCTGCCGGCGTCGTGATCGCCGCCGACTCGACCGAAGCGACCAACGACCTGCTGCTCATCAATCGCGGATCGAAGATTTCGGCGATCGGCACGCGCGATGCCCCGATCATCTTCACGTCGCAGCAGAACACCGTCAGCAACGGTGTGTCGGACGCGAGTCAGGGCCAGTGGGGCGGTATCATCCTGCTCGGCCGCGCGCCGACCGCCGTCTGCGCCACCGGCACCGGCCCGAACGTCGCTGCGGGCACGTCGACGACCTGCCAGCAGGCTATCGAAGGCGTGACCGGTCGCTTCTACGGTGGCCCCAACGCCGCCGACAGCTCGGGCCAGATGTCCTACGTCCAGATCCGCTATTCGGGCATCGCGATCAGCGACGGCAACGAACTGCAGGGCCTGACGCTGGGCGGCACCGGTTCGGGTACCGTGCTGGACCACATCCAGAGCCACAACTCGGCCGATGACGGCATCGAAATCTTCGGTGGCACCACCAACCTGAAGTATATCGCGATCACCGGCGCGGACGATGACGGCTTCGACATCGACAACGGCTATCGCGGCTTCATGCAGTTCATGATCGCGGCACAGCGCGTGCTGGGCGCGACCGCTGACTCGTTCTCGACCGAGATCGACTCGAACAACGCCGAAGACCTGCTGCCGCGTACCTACAGCACCTATGCAAACTTCACCTTCGTCCAGACCGCGCTCGCCCCGGCGGCGATCCGTCAGCGCGGCGGTTCGGACATGCGCTACGTCAACGGCGTCGTGAAGTCGGTGTCGGGCGTCCCCTGCCTCAACCTGATTGCGGGTGAAACCAGCGCGTCGGATCGCTCGACGATCCGTGCGGCCGACAGCAGCAAGCAGGACGTCGGCCCGCCGGTGTTCAACTCGATCTACTTCGCCTGCAACGGCCGCTGATCCGACCCGTCGCTCTCCAGCGATGACACGCCGATGCCGGGGCGGGCCGAAACGCCCGTCCCGGCATTCGCTCTTTACGACTTGAACAGGTGGACCCCCGGTCATGCAGCACCGTCGCGCCTATGCAACGCTCCTTCTCCTAACCTCGCAACTGGTCGCGCCGGCCGTGCTGGCACAGACCGCACCCGCGCCGACGACCGCGACTCCGCCGGTCGTGCAGACCGGGACGCAGCCCGATGCCGCGCCAGCACCGCAGGACGGGGCCACGAACGACGCCCCGGCCGAAGTCTCCTCGCCCGGTTTCGATGAATCGGCGGCAGAGGAAATCGTCGTCGTCGGCCGCAACATCCCGAACGTCGTGCGCGCCACGCCGCAGATCGTGTCGGTGCTGTCGGAGGCCGATATCGCCCGCACCGGCGACGGCGATATTGCCGGCGCGCTGACCCGCGTCACTGGCCTGTCGGTCGTCGGCGGCGGCTTCGTGTATGTGCGCGGCCTTGGCGATCGCTATTCGTCGTCGCTGCTCAACGGGTCGCCGCTGCCCAGTCCCGAACCGCTGCGCCGTTCGGTTCCGCTGGACATTTTCCCGACGTCGATCGTCGGATCGGCGCTGGTGCAGAAGACCTATTCGGTCAACTTCCCCGGCGAATTCGGCGGCGGCGTCATCAACCTGACGTCGAAGGCGATCCCGAAGAAGAACTTCCTGTCGATCGGCGGATCGATCGCCGCCGATACGGTGACGACCAGCGAGCTGGGCTATGTCTATGCCGGCGGCAAGGCCGACTGGCTGGGCTATGACGACGGCACGCGCGGCGTTCCCGCCTTCATCCGCAACGCGGAAAACGGCTCGGGCATCTTCAATGCGCAGCAGGTCGCACAGCTGAACAACGCGCGCACCACGTTGTTGCAGGTCAACAACCAGCTGCCCGCCAACCTGTCGGGCGAGATTGCCGGCGGGTCGGTGTTCGATATCGGCAGCGACCGGCTGGGCGTCATCGCCTCGCTCGGCCTGTCGAACACGTTCCGCACCCGCGACGCGATCCAGCAGGATAGCGTCAGCGAAAACGGCACCGTCCGGAACGACTTCCGCACCGTGCTGACCGATAATCGCATCGTCGCGAACGCGCTGGTCGGCCTCGGCTATGAGTTCAACGACAACACGCTGCGCTGGACCAACGTCTACATCCACGACACGCTGAAGCAGGGCCGCCTTGCGGGCTCGGAAGCGTACAACAACTTCAGCGGCCTGCGCCTGCAGCAGAACACCAACTGGTTCGAACGCCAGCTGCTCGAAACGCAGATCGTTGGCGAATTTAAGCTGACCGACGCGCTGAAGTTCGACGCGCGCGGTGCGTATGCCAATTCGAAGCGCAATGCGCCGTATGAGCGGCAGTTCGACTATCTCTGCTCGAACCGCACCACCAACGGCTATTCGATCACCAGCGATGGCGCTCCGTTCTCGCGCGGGTTCAACTGCAACGGCGCGTATCAGGTGACGCAGCGCTTTTCGCCCTTCGCCAGCGTGGTGTTCAGCGAGCTGAACGAGAACCTCTACACCGGTCAGGCCGATCTGGCATACAAGCTGCCGACCGATCGACCCATCACGTTGTCGACCGGTTATTTCTATTCGAACACCGATCGCAATTCACGCCGGCTTCAGTTCAACTACCAGACCAGCGATGGCGCGGGCACGGCCCCTGGTTTCCCCAACAACCTGCTCCGGCCCGATTACCTGCTGTCGCCGGACTCGCTGTTCAACGCCTGTCCGCAGCGTGGGACCGGGGCCTGCACCATCCAGCTGCAGTTCAACACGCAGAACGGCGCCTATGCCTATGATGCCGGCCTCGAAATCCATGCCGGCTATGCGCAGGCCGAAGCAGAAATCAGCGACGGACTGCGCGCGGTTGCCGGTGTGCGCTATGAAACGGCGCGTGAGGTTGTGACGCCGATCGGCAATCCGTCGACGATCCTCAAGAACGGGTACTGGCTGCCGGCGGGCACGCTGACGTGGAATTTCGCGTCGGACATGCAGGCCCGGCTGAGCGGGGCAAAGACGATCTCGCGTCCGCAGTTCCGCGAACTGGCACCACAGCAGTTCCGCGATCCCGACTCCGACCGCCTGTTCTTCGGTAACCCGAACCTGCGCGACTCCGAATTGTGGAACCTCGAAGCACGCTATGAATGGTTCTTTGGCCGCGACCAGCGCGCGACGGCCGCCGGCTTCTACAAGCGGATCGATCGCCCGATCGAACAGGCCGGTTTCTATCCCAGTCCCGACGCCACGCTGCAGACCGGCTTCACCTATCTGCCCAAGGCAACCCTGTGGGGCGCCGAGGTCGAAGCGCAGAAGTACATTCCGCTCGAAAGCCTCGGCAATTTCTTCGCGACGCGGCGCCTGCTGCTGCTGGCGAACTACACCTATACCCAATCGCAGATCACTGCGGATGGCAGCTGCGTGCCCAATCCGGCGGCGGCGCTGGGTTCGCCCGGTATCGGCGGCTGCGCGGCAGGCTTTGGTCGCGCCAACCTGCTGTTCCGCGACGGCGCACCGCTCACCGGTCAGTCGGACCATCTGGTGAACGTGCAGGTCGGGCTGGAGGACACCGCCAACCTTTCGCAGCTCACCCTGCTTTTCAACTATGCCAGCGATCGCGTGACCAACCGTGGCCCGTCGAACCTGTCGGGGCAGGGGTTCCAGCCCGATATCGTCGAGCGTCCGGGCATCCGCCTTGACCTTGTGGCGCGGCAGGGCTTCGAAGTCGCTGGTGCGAACCTCGAAGTGAAGGCGGAAGCGCGCAACCTGACCGGTACGCGTTATTCGGAAAGCCAGAATTTCGGTGGCAATCCGGTGTATATCAATCGCTACGACCTCGGTCGGATGTTCTCGTTGGGTATCACCGCCCAGTTCTGATCCGGTTCGAAGCGACCGGACGGGCCGTCGGCAGCGATGCCGGCGGCCCGTCCGCGTTCAACCCCAGAGGCGTTCGCGAAACCACTTCGTAAGGACATATTTGGTGCCTTCGCGCACCTTCATCCCGTGATGCAGCGTCGCCGGGTTGGGCGTGCCGTCGGCGCGCAGGTTGTTCCACGCCAGCAGCTTGCCGGCTTCGGGCTGGACGATCTTGTCGATTGCCTTGAACCGGGTGGCACCGCCGGCATTCGGTTCGTTCAGGTACAGCATGACCGTCCACGTCCGATTGCCCGCGACCGAGCAATATTTCGCGAAGTCGCCGCCCTGCGGGTCGAAATAGTCGGTATGCGCCTTGAACTCCTGCCCGACGGCATAGCGTTGCCCCTGGAGCGGTTCGCCATGCGATGGGTCGAGGCCGCAGAAATCGAAGATCAGCGCCTCCGCTGCCGCCACCACCGGGTCGCTCGAATCGAGGTCGCAGGTCTCGCTGGTGCGAAAGGTCGGATCACCATTGGCATCGGCGATGGTCGACGGCCGCCGCTTCGCATCGATCCGTTCGATCAGCGCGGTGCACAGGTCGGCGGGGATCAGCGCGCGGCGGATGAACAGCGACAGTTTCGCGCTCGGCACGCGCTGTACGCCCGGCTGGGCCAGGATGTGGGCGACGACCGGTTCGGAGGGCTTACCGGAACCCAGATTCGGCCGGGCGGGGGCAGGGGGCGTTTGCATGAAGAATTTCCTGCCAGAACGATTATCGTTACGCCACTGCTTGACCGATGCGCGAGGCACCGCTAAGCGCGCCACTCCACGGCGACCGTAGTTCAATTGGTTAGAGCGCCGGCTTGTGATGCCGGAAGTTGCGGGTTCAAGTCCCGTCGGTCGCCCCATCCTTTACAGCGCTGGAGCCGCCGCCGTGCAGACCGATTGGGGTTATCCCGACTTCGACGATCACGAGGGCATCCACCTCTTTTCCGATCATCAGACCGGCCTGCGCTGCGTCATCGCGGTCCATTCGACCGCGCTGGGTCCGGCGGCGGGCGGTGTCCGCTTCTGGCGTTACGCCAATAGCGACGCGGCGGTCACCGACGCGCTGCGCCTGTCACGCGGCATGAGTTTCAAGAACGCGATGGCCGGGCTGCCGATGGGCGGCGGCAAGGGCGTGGTGCTGGCGCCCGAGGGTGGTGCCAAGACGCCCGAACTGCTCGCCGCATTCGGCCGCGCGGTCGAATCGCTTGGCGGTCGCTATGTCACGGCCGAGGACGTCGGCATGTCGGAAGCCGACATGATCACCATTTCCGGCTCGACCAAGTACGTGTCGGGCCTCCCGGTCGCGGCGGGCAATGCCGGTGGCGATCCGGGCCCGTTCACCGCGATGGGCGTCTATCTGGGCGTCCGCGCGGCGGCCAAGCGGGCGCTGGGCAGCGACGACATGCGTGGCGTGCGCGTTGCGGTGCAGGGTGTCGGTTCGGTCGGTGGCGGCCTCGCCCGCCTGCTGGCGAAGGACGGTGCCGTCCTGACGCTGGCCGACGTCAACGAGGCGCGTGCCGAAGCGCTGGCGAGCGAGCTGGGCGCGACGACCGCCGATCCGGCATCGGTCCTGACGCTGGAGGCCGATATCGTCAGCCCCAATGCGCTGGGCGCGGTGCTGGACGAAGCAACCATCGCGGCGCTTCGGTGCAAGGCGGTGGCCGGCGGCGCCAACAACCAGCTGGCGACGGCGGCAGAGGGCAAGCGCCTGCAGGATCGCGGCATTCTGTACGCTCCCGATTACGTCATCAATGCCGGCGGCATCATCAACGTGGCGCTGGAATATCTCGGCCAGGGTGACCGCGCCGAAGTGGAATCGCGGATCGCGCGCATCCCCGACCGGCTGGTGCAGGTGTGGGACGAGAGCGACGCGAGCGGCAAGCCGCATTCCGACGTCGCCGATGCCATTGCCCGCCGCCTGATCGGTCGCGGGTGATACTGCTACCGGTCGGGCGTCAGCGCTCGACCGGTGCCATGACCTCGATGATTCCGGCGGCGATCTTCGCCATCACCGGCGTCTTGGCCAGCACCTCACCATCGATCGAGATCGGCAGCGGCGGATTGGTCTCGATCCGCAGTGCCTGCCCATGAAAGGTGATGGTGTCGACCCGGCGGGAATCGAGCCGGAAAAATCCGGCCGCCCAATTGCGCACCAGGCTGCGCTTGCCGCGGCCCGCCACGACCTGAACAATGATTTCCCCGCTGTCGAGCCGCGCCTCCTCGACCAGTTCGGTGCCGCCGTGGAAGCGGCCGTTCGAGATGCGCACTTCGGTCGCCATCATCCGCTTGGCGGTCTCGCCCTGTCCGACGATCAGCTCGAACGGATGGAATTTCGCGAATTGCAGCGTCGCCCACGCCAGATAACCGACCCGTCCGAACAGCCGCTTGATACCATGCGGGACGGTCTTGGCGATCTGCGGTGAGAGGCCGATCGCGGCACAGTTCGCGAAATAATCGCCGTCGATCATGCCCAGGTCGATGCGGCGTGGCTCGCCGGTCTTCAACACCTCGATCGCGCCGGGAATGTCGAGCGGGATGCCGAGTGTCCGGCAGAAGCTGTTCGCGGTGCCGAGCGGCAGGACGCCCAGGATCACGTCATGGCCCAGCAGATAGTCGACGAGGCTGCTGATCGTCCCGTCGCCACCGCCCAGGATCACCATGTCGGGCTTGGCCGCCAGCGCGCGCTTCAGCGTCGGGACCAGCTGATCGGGGTTTTCGACGGCATGCGCGTCGACCTCGAACGCGGCGCCCTTCAGCGCGCTGCAGGCCTGCGCGAACTGGTTCTGCCCGCTACGCGACCGGGCGTTGACGATCATGGCGGCAGTGCGGATGCGGTTCATGGCGTCGGTAACGCCCCGTAACGAAATTCGACGCAAGTCACTTTCGGTTGATCGGTCGAACCGCATGGCCCACAAGTCGCGCCATGTCCGCTGCTTATCCCGCGCTGCGCCTGCGCCGTACCCGTGCCACCGGCTGGAGCCGCCGGCTCCACGCCGAAACCATCCTGACCCCGGCCGACCTGATCTGGCCGCTGTTTGTGACGGAAGGCGAAGGCGAGCCGGTGAAGGCGTTGCCGGGCGTGTCGCGCTGGAGCCTGGCCGGCATCGTCGATCGCGCGCGCGAGGCTCGTGATCTGGGCATTCCGGTCGTTGCGCTGTTCCCCAATACCCCGCGCGACCTGCGCAGCGACGATGGGGCGGAAGCATTCAATCCCGATAATCTGATGTGCCGCGCGATCCGCGCGATCAAGGATGCGGTGCCGGAGGTCGGCGTGCTGACCGACGTCGCGCTCGACCCTTACACATCGCACGGGCATGACGGGATCGTCGACGCATCGGGCTATGTCCTGAACGACGTGACGTCGGAGGCGCTGGTGCGGCAGGCGCTGGTGCAGGCGGAGGCGGGCAGCGATATCGTCGCCCCGTCCGACATGATGGACGGCCGGGTCGCGGCGATCCGCGACGCGCTGGAAACCGGCGGGCACCATAATGTGCAGATCATGGCCTATGCCGCCAAATATGCCAGCGCCTTTTACGGTCCGTTCCGCGATGCGGTCGGCACGCACGGGCTGCTGAAGGGCGACAAGAAGACCTATCAGATGGACCCGGCGAACAGCGAGGAAGCGTTGCGCGAAGTCGCGCTCGACCTCGCCGAAGGTGCCGACAGCGTGATGATCAAGCCCGGCCTGCCCTATCTCGACATCATCACGCGGGTGAAGGCGGCGTTCGAGGTGCCGGTCTTCGCCTATCAGGTGTCGGGCGAATATGCGCTGATCGAGGCGGGCGTGGCGGCGGGCGTGGCGGATCGTGACGCGATGGTGCTGGAAACGCTGCTGGCGTTCAAACGCGCTGGCTGTTCGGGGGTGCTGACCTATCACGCCGCCCACGCCGCGCGGTTGCTGGGCGCATGATCGATACCGAGCGGCTGGTCCTTCGCCCCTATGAGGTACGCGATCGTCCGGTAATCCTGTCGCACGTCGCCGATGCGGAGGTCATGCGGTTCCTGATCGCACTGCCGACTGAAGCGGACGTCGACGCCGCGATCGCCCGGCAGAACGGGTATCAGCGCGATCACGGCTATTGTTTCTGGAGCGTCGAGGAGCGGGCGAGCGGCGCGTTCGTCGGCGTGTGCGGGTTGAAGCCCGGTGCGCCCGGCACCCCGGTCGAAGGGGCGGTCGAGATCGGCTGGCGGTTCGGGCGTGACCATTGGGGACGCGGTTTCGCGCGCGAAGCGGCGGCGGCGGCGCTGGACTGGGGGTTCGCCAACCTGCCGGTCGATCGGATCGGTGCGATCACCATATTGCCCAACACCCGCAGTTGGGGGCTGATGGAGCGGATCGGCATGGTGCGCGATCACGCCGCCGATTTCGATCATCCGATCCTGCCCAACGACAGCCCGTTCAAACGCCACATCACCTATTGGAAAACGCGTCCGTGACGACGCCCGACCGGACTGCCGGCTGGCCGATCCGCTGGATCTTCGTCACCACGATCCTTGCCGGATCGTTCCTGCTGTTCCTTGTCCAGCCGATGGTGGCGCGCATGGCGCTGCCGCAGCTGGGCGGGGCGCCGGCGGTGTGGAACTCTGCGATGCTGGTCTATCAGGCGCTGCTGCTCGGTGGCTATGCGTATGCCCATCTGCTGGGCAAGCTGATGCCGAAGGCGCAGGCGGCGGTCCATATCCTGCTGCTGCTCTGCGCGGCGGTATGGCTGCCGATCGGGGTCAATACGACGCCGACGCCCGCCGCGATCGATCCGGCGCTGTGGACGCCGTGGTTGCTCGCCGCATCGATCGGGCCGCTGTTCTTCGCTGTGTCGGCGCAGGCGCCGCTGCTCCAGCGCTGGTTCGCCTTCGTCTGTCCGGGGCGCGACCCCTACGCGCTCTATGCCGCATCGAATGTCGGCAGCTTTGCCGGCCTGCTCGCCTATCCGTTGCTGGTCGAACCGCTTCTGCCGCTGCGGGTGCAAAGCTGGGGGTGGAGCATCGGCTATGCGCTGCTGTTCCTGCTGGTGATCGGCTGCGGCTGGCTGCTCCCGCATTGGCGGGAACAGGCGGTTCCGCTGGAAAAGGGCGATGCGCCGGGTCGGGGCCGGGTGCTGCACTGGATCGTGCTGGCGCTGGTGCCGTCGGGGCTGATGCTCGCGACGTCGACCTTCCTGACGACCGACATCGTCGCCGTACCATTGCTCTGGGTCTTGCCGCTGGGGCTGTATTTGTTGAGCTTCACCGTGGCGTTCGCGGCGCGGCGCGGTCTGGCCGATGCGATCACCCGCTATGCGCCGATCACGATCCTTGTCTTTGGCGGCATGATGATCGGCGGCAATCATGCATTTCCACTGTTGAGCGCGCTGGCGGCGCTCCTGCTGCTGTTTGCGGTGTCGGTGACGCTCCATGCGCACATGTATGCGCTGCGGCCGGCACCGGGGCGACTGACGGGCTTCTATCTTGCGATGTCGGTCGGCGGGGCGCTGGGCGGGGCCTTTGCCGGGCTGGTCGCGCCGGTGCTGTTCGACTGGACCTACGAATATCCACTGCTGATCCTGGCGGCGGGCATGCTGGCGCCGCTGCCGTTCCTGTTGCCGGCGACCCGGAAATTATGGGTCGCGGGCGGCGTGAAGCTGCGCGTAGCGACGATCCTCGTCATCGGTGCGCTGGTCGCAGTCGCGATGGCCAATCCCGGCGGCATGTTGGGGGCCAAGCCCGACGCCACCGCCTTCTTCGCGATCGTCGCGGTCGGGCTGTTTGCGATCGGTGCGCGTGCGCCGTTCGTCTTCGCGCTGGCGGCGGCGCTGTTCGTATTCGGCGGCTATCGCGCGATCAGCCTGTCGCTGGAGCCGGGCGCCCGCACGCGAAGCTACTTCGGGGTCTATACGATCATGCGCGGGCAGGGGGTCAACGAACTGCAGCACGGCACGACGCTGCACGGCATCCAACTGACCGGCACGCCCGCGCGTGAGCGCACGCCCACGACCTATTACGTCCCGAACTCCGGCGTGGGGGAGGCATTGCGCGCCGCACCCTCGCTTTATGGTCGTTCGGCACGGATCGGGATCGTCGGTCTGGGGACGGGAACGCTCGCCTGCTATGCCCGACCGGGACAGCATTGGCGCTTTTACGAAATCGATCCGGTCGTGGTACGGATCGCACGCGATTCAGGTGCCTTCACTTTCCTGCGCCGCTGTGCCCCGGATGCGCAGATCGCGGTCGGCGATGCGCGGCTGACGCTGTCGGAGGAGCCCGCGGGCAGTCTCGACCTGCTCGCGCTCGACGCCTTTTCCTCGGACGCGGTGCCGATGCACCTGATGACGCGTGAGGCGTTCGACACCTATGGCCGGGTGCTCGGGCGGCGCGGGCTGCTGCTGGTGCATGTCTCGAACCGCTATCTGGACCTGGGACCGGTCGTGGCGCGGACGGCGGTGGGGTGGACCGGGGCGCAGCTTGCTTATCAACCGAAGTCTACGGACCCGAACGACACCGGTTCGCTGTGGATCGCGCTGACGCGCGACCCGGCGGTGTTGAGTGCGTTGCTGGCATCGGGCGGGCAGTGGGAATCGCTGCCCGCGACCGACGCCGCACCATGGACCGACGATTATGCGTCGATCCTCCCGGTGCTGCGCGCGCTGCGCTAAAGTCTCAGCGGAGTCGTTTGGTCAGGGTCGCGATCGTCTTGCGCTGGGCGGTGGCGTCAGCGTTCGCCTTGGCCAGTGCAGCGTCGAGCGCGGGGTAGGGCGGGGCACCTGCCGCCGCGCGATCGACCGCCAGCCGTTCCAGCTCGGCCAAGGGCACGTCGATCGCGGTTCGGGCGACGTCGAGTTCGGCCAGCGCCACCTGCGCGCCCAGCCAGCGTTCGCTACCCTCCGCACTGCCCGTGGCAGCACCGACCGTCTTGCCGACGCGCGTGGCCGCCGTGTCGAACGATGCCTTCGCGGCCGTGGCCTCGCGCGCCAGCGTCGCGATCTTCGCGTCGAGCGCCGCGTCGGGGGTTGCCACCGGGACCGGGCGCACCGGTTCGGCCAGGCTGATCTTTTCGATCGGTCGCGGCAGCAACGAGGGATAATCCCCCGCCGGCGCGGCGCAGGCCGACAGCAGGGCGGCGGATAGGACGAACGGGAATGCGAAGCGGGTCATGGCCCACCGATACCCACGCAAAAAAATTGGCACAACGGGGTTGCCAGCCGTAAGGTCGGACTGTAGCAGGCGACCTCCACCGGGCACCCGTAGCTCAGCTGGATAGAGCATCAGACTACGAATCTGAGGGTCGGACGTTCGAATCGTTCCGGGTGCGCCATGGAAAGCCCCGTCAAGTCAGTCGACTTGGCGGGGTTTTCTTTGTCCGGATCGGGACGATCGACGGCGGTGCAAATTTCCCTGCCGAAACGACTTGCCAGACCGACAAAGCCTCTCTAACAGGCGGCCTCCACCGGGCACCCGTAGCTCAGCTGGATAGAGCATCAGACTACGAATCTGAGGGTCGGACGTTCGAATCGTTCCGGGTGCGCCATGGAAAACCCCGCCAGGTCAGTCGACTTGGCGGGGTTTTCTTTGTCTGCGTGCGGCCGATCAGCGTTGATAGGCGTAGGGGCCGACGACGGTGCCGGTGAAGCCGCCGGCCATCCGGGTGCTGAGGAAGCGGATATCGACATCCTTGGCCAGCGTGCGGGTCTGGCCGCCGACCGCATAGTCGACCGCCATCGTCCCGCGATCTGCGCGGAGCGTCAGCGTGACCGGCGCGGTGCCGCCTAATGGAGTGCTGGCCACCAGCTGCTCGGCGCCCCTGGCACGGGTGTAGAGCGCGACGACCGGCTTGCCCGCGATCCGGGTAAGGCCGAAGAACAGATAGCTCTCGTCGCTCTGCATCGCGACCAGTCCGGCGCGGTCGCCGTCGTTCCGAGGCATGAAGCGGACGGTCGTCGCCATGGTCACGATGTGATGCTGCTGCCGTCGCCCGACGAACCCCGGCACGCCGGTCTGGTCGCCGATCGCCGCACCGCCGTCGATCAGCAATTCGCCCTTCGCCAAACGATAGACCGGCGTCTTCGGGGTCCGCACGCCGATCCACTGCATCGCGAGCGTGCCGCCGTCGAATTCGTCGGCATAGCGGAAATCGCCGCTGGTCGGCAGCTTCGGCGCCGGCTGGCGTGGCAGGTTCGGGCGCTTGCCGACGAACGGCACGCGCTGTCCGGCGGGCAGGATCGTCGGCCAGCCATCCTTCCATGTCACCGGCAGCAGAAACGTCTCGCGCCCGATATTGTAGTAATCGTCGCCATAGGGACGGACGGCCAGGAAGGTCGCCCACCAGTCGCCATTCTGGGTCTGGACCAGTTCGGCATGCCCCGCCGCCGAGATCGGATCGGCACGGTCGTTGGGCAGATCGCGCTGCGTCAGGATAGGGTTACCGGACCAGGGCACGAACGGCCCGCGCAAATTCTTCGACCGGAACACCACCTGCGAATGGTTGACGCTGGTGCCCCCTTCGGCGGCGGTCAGATAATACCAGCCATCCTTGCGGAAGATATGCGGCCCCTCGATCCACACCGGCTTTTTCGACAGGTCGACGCCGCCGTTGATAAGCTGCGTCGATTCGCCGACCATCTTGCCTGCGCGCCAGTCATATTCCTGCACCCATATCGCGCGGTGCCCGTCATAGCGCGGAGGTTCGTCGGGCGCGCGGTTATTGACGATATAGGCCCGGTCGCCCTCCCAATAGATCGACGGGTCGATCCCCTCGAACGGCAGCCAGATCGGGTTCGACCACGGGCCCTTCGGGTCCTTGGCGGTGATGACGAAGTTCCCGCGGCACTGGACGCAGGTGTTGACGATATAGAAGGTGCCGTCGTGAAAGCTGATGTCGGGGGCAAACACCGCCTCCGATACCCGCCGCCCGCTGAAATCCAGCTGTTCGGGCCGGTCGATCGCGTTCGCGATCTGGATCCAGTTCACCAGATCCTTTGAATGAAAGATCGGCAGGCCCGGATAATGGGCGAAGGACGACAGCGCGAGATAATAGTCCTCCCCCACCCGGATGACCGACGGGTCGGGATAATAGCCCGACAGGATCGGGTTGCGATATTGGTCTGGACCCGGCGTCGCCTGCTCGACGCTGCGCCCGTCATAGGTGAAGCGGCTGAAGCGCGCCGGTTCGGCCTGCGCCGCGCCGATACTGGCAGTCAGGAGCAGGCCGGTCATCAGGGTACGCAGCATCGGCAGGTCTTTCGGCTGGATCGGGAAGGGGTCAGGCGGTTACACCGTCGAGGCGGAGCAGCGCGGCGCCATGGGGCGGTACATCGGCCTCGACCCGGCTGGCGGCGGTCGCGACGTCGCGATGCGCCCACAGGTCGCGTACCCGGACGGGACCGCGCAGGTTCAGCCAGCGCAGGTCGACGCCCGGCCGCGACGGCTTGTCGCCCGGATTGAACAGCGCGAGATAGGTCGAGCCGGTCGGGCTGCGCGCGGTCCAGGCGCGCATGCCGTCCTGCACATGCAACGGGCGGTTGGCGGAACTGGCCTGGTTGACCGCGATCACCTCCGGATTGGTCAGCAGGTCGAGCGTCGGCGCGTCGAGATGGCGCAGGTCACCCCCCATGATGAGCGGCGACCGCGCGATCGACCAGAGCGTCATCAGCGTACGCTGTTCGGCGGGTGTAAACTTCGTATCGCGCTGGCCCAGCGCCAGCCGGCCGAGCGGCAGCATGTCGGCATCGGGCCACCCGCCGGGACCGGCGAAGCGCTGCCAGTTTTCCAGCCGGACGAACTGCGCGTCGAGCAGCGGCCATTCGTCCCAGAAATCGTCGCTGATCCGCCACATCTGCGCATGCGCCCGCACATGGTCGGCGCTGGAAAGCGGGGTTTCACCGGGCGACAGGCTCAGCAGGATCGGGCGGCCGGATCGGGCGATCGCCTTGCTCGCCGCCTCGATCTCCGGGGCGTGTGCGTCATAGGGGCGGCTCATATCGTCCATCTTGACCAGGTCGACGCCCCAGTCGGCATATTGCGCGAACACGCTGTCGTAATAGGCCTGCGCGGCGGGATGGCGCATGTCGACGCCGTACATGTCGCTGTTCCACGAACAGATGCTGGTCCGGTCGGCAATGTCCTGCGCACGATAGCGGGTGCCGAGGATGGGCAGGTTCCGGCGCACCGCCTCACGCGGGATGCCGCGCATCAGGTGGATGCCGAATTGCAGGCCCATCGCATGCACCCGGTCGGCGATGGCACGAAAGCCCCTGCCATCGGCGGCGGAGGGAAAGCGCTTCGGATCGGGTTGCAGCCGGCCATAGGCGTCCAGCACCGGCACCGCATCGGCGCGGTAGGCATAGCCGGTCGCGCCCGGTTCGTACCACTGGATATCGATGGTGAAGATCGAATAGCCAGCCGGCAGCAACCGGTCGCGCATGATCGTCGCGGTTTCCAGCGCCTGCGCTTCGGTGATCGTGGTGGCGAAGCTGTTCCAGCTGTTCCAGCCCATCGGCGGCGTCTGCGCCAGGCGCGGCTTCGCACGCGGTGCGGCGATCGCGGCGTGGGCAGCGGCCGGCGCAATGGCGGCGCCGGCGATCAGGGTGCGGCGGGTAATATCTGCGGTCACGTCACTTGCTCCGTGGGGTGTCGGCCGGCGGGGCGCGCAGCGTGAAGCTGTCCACGTCGAGATAACCGCTGCCGGGCGTCGAGTTGTAGCAGGACAGCGCCATTTGCTGCCCCTGAAAGGTACCGGTGCGCCATGCGAAGGCGAGCGGGACATCGCCGCCCGCCGCCTGCCACCGCACCCCGTCGCGGCTATACGACAATCGCGCGCGATCGGTGGTAAAGTCGAGGTCGAGGGAGATCCATAGCGTGGTCCCGGCAAAGGGCGTGGCCGGCATCCGGTTCCGGACCACCGGGCCCTCCTCCGTGCTTTCGACCATATCCATCGTCAGCATGGCCGCGCCCCGCGCATTGCGCGTGACGGCCAGGGTCGCGCTATATTGCCCGAACGTCCCGAAGCCGCAGCGATCCCCCGCCGCGACATAGCGGATGTCGAGCTTTACCTCCGCCCGGCTGCGCGGGCCCTGCGCCTTTTGCGTCAGCGTATTGCGCGCAGACCAGAGACCAGCGGATCGCGTCGGTCGCAGGCGCAGGAAACCGGGCCGTTCGCTGAGCGACCAGCGGCTGTCGTCCGGATTATGGTTCCACTGCCACTGTGCGCCCAGCTGCCGCGTCGAAAAATCGTCCGACGTGGCCAGTTCGGCAAAGAGCGCACCCGCGATCGGCTTCGTCGCGCGTGCCGGCACGCGGTTCGGCGCGTCGGCCGTGCCCCAGACGGGCCAGTCGTCCTGCCAGAAGATTGGGCTGATGTTCGTCGTCCGCCCGATCGCACCGGCATCCAGCATGACGAAGCCGACCCATCTGCCATCGGCGGTATCGACCAGCGCGCCCTGATGCCCGCCGCTGCGATCGTCGATCTGCGGTCGCGTCTCCCATGGGCCATACAGGCTGCGCGCCCGCGATACCGTCAGGCCCAGTCGGCGGGGAATGGCGTTGAACAGATAATAGTATGCGCCACGCCGGACGATCTTCGACCCTTCCGCCCCGGCGTTATAATGCACCTTGCGATCGTCGATCACGCGTCGATAGGTCGGATCGAGCTTCAGCAGGCGGATAGTCCCGTCCGACCCGATCGAGGTTGCGATATAACCGGTGCCGTCGGGTTCGATCAACAGCCCCGGATCGAACGCCGCCTGGTCCAGCTCATTCACCGACCACGGCCCCCGCGGATCGCGCGACCGATAGATGCGCGTATTCTGACCGACCGGGGTCACGACGATGTAGAACATGCCGTCATGGTGCCTGAGGCTGGCGGCGAACAGCCCCCGACGATAGGCGTCCTTGCCATCGGCCAGTCGATATTCGGGCCGATCGTCGAGCCGCAGGACCACATGGCTGAAAATCCGCCAGTTCACGAGGTCTTTAGAATGCAGCAGCGTCAGGCCCGGCGCATTGGCAAAGGTCGTGGTGACGAAATAATAATCGTCGCCGACGCGGATGATATCGGGGTCGGGATAATCCGCGAACAACACCGGATTGCGGTAGGTGCCGTCCCCCTGGTCGGATCGCCACACCTGCGCCGCTGCCGTGCCGCCGGTCAGCAGCGCGGTCGCCAGCATGGCCGCGCCCATGGTCATCGATCCCCGCATCGTCCCTCCCGTGAACGCGGTATCTGACGTCCGCTATTAGTCTGGCTATTTGCTAGAGGATTATTGGTCAACGTCTTTTGTGGGCGAGTGTGACCGGGCGGATGGGCGATCGAAGCACTTGTCGCCAATCGGGATTGCGTCGTCGGTGCCGCATGGTTTGACGGCGACGTTTCCCATGCCTAGCGTGCCGGTCATCCCGTTCATACGAGCGGCAACGACAGATTAGTTGTACAAATCGATCCGGTCGCTCGAACGATGTGCAGCGGTGCCGACAACAAAGGAAACGGCGTGAAGACGGATGACGCACTGGACGAAGGTGCCACCGCGGCGATGGATGTGGCCGGCGTGCTGGGCGAACCGGCCGGTCCCTCGCGCAAAGGGTCGGGACGCCGGTTGCGCGGGGCGGTGGCGCATTATCTGGGCACGGCGATCGTCTCCGGACGGATCGCGCCGGGCGAACTGCTGACCGGCGAGGTCGCCAATGCCGAGGCGCTGGACGTGTCGCGCAGCGCGTATCGCGAGGCGGTGCAGGTGCTGACCGCCAAGGGGCTGGTCGAAAGCCGGCCGAAGATCGGAACCCGCGTCCTGCCGCGTCGCCGCTGGAACTTCCTCGACCCGATGGTCCTCGCCTGGGCGTTCGAAGGGGAGCCGAACATCGCATTCGTGCGCGGCCTGTTCGAACTGCGCTCGGTCGTCGAACCGGCAGTGGCCCGGCTGGCCGCCGAACGGCGCGACAAGGACGATATCAAGGCGCTGAAGACCGCGCTTGCCGGGATGCGTCGCCACACGCTTGCGACCGAAGCGGGGCGGTCGGCCGACCGCGATTTCCACGACGCGCTGATCTACGCCACCCATAACGAGACGTTCGTCGCGCTCAGCGCCAGTATCGGCGCGGCGGTCAATTGGACCACGCAGTTCAAGCAGCGGCAACGCGCGCTGCCGCGCGACCCGGTGCCCGACCATGCCCGCGTGTTCGACGCGGTGGTGGCGGGCGATGCGCGCGCTGCCGAGGAGGCGATGAACGCGCTGGTATCGCTGGCGCTGGACGATACCCGCTCGGCAATGGGCTGATTGCATTCGCCCGATCGCTGCGGTGCATGGCTGGCGCCGGCATCCGGCCTTTGCCATGGTAGCGCTCACAGCGAATCGGGGAGAGGGAATGCGTTCGTTCACGGGATGGGCAGTCGGTCTGACCGCCGCACTGCTGGCAGGAAGCGCGCCGGCCTTGGCGCAGGCGACCGCGCCCAGCTTTGCCAATATCTTTGCCGATCACGCCGTGTTGCAGCGCGACCGGCCGATCACGGTCTGGGGCACTGCCGCACCGGGTGAAACGGTGACGGTCAGGCTGGCCGAGCGCAGCGTGACGGCGGTCGCCGGGCGCGACGGCAAATGGCGCGCCGTCCTGCCGGCGATGAAGGCGGGCGGGCCCTATACCCTGTCGGTCGGCGGCGCGGCAGGGACGCCGGCGCAGCAGCTTTCGGACGTGCTGGTCGGCGACGTGTTCCTGTGCGGCGGACAGTCGAACATGGAATTCCAGATTCGCCACGCGACCGGGCTGGAGGTCGTGCCGTCGTCGAACGACGCGCAGCTTCGCTTCGTCACCATTCCCGACACCAGCGTACCCGCTCCGGCCGCCGATCTGCCGGCGCGTTCCGAATGGAAGGCCGTGTCGCCCGAAACCGTCGGCGACGCATCGGCGGTCTGCTATTTCATGGCGCGCTCGCTGCGGTCGACCGAACAGGTTCCAATGGGCTTCATTGCCTCCGAATGGGGCGGCACGCGGATCGAAAGCTGGATCAGCGCACCGTCGCTCGGCAAGCTGCCGGGCTTTGCAGACCGATTGGCGACGGTCGCGACCTTCGGCTCCAACCCGGCCGCCGCCGTCGCCGGGGAGGGCGCACGCCGCGAAAAGCTGTGGGAGACGATCGACCCGGCCGCGCGCAAGGAACGCCCCTTTCGGGACGCGGCGTTCGACGATCGTAGCTGGGCGACGCTCCCGGCCGATGACGGACAGCTGCCCGCCGCCGACCGCACGGGGCTGGAGGGCGTGGTATGGCTGCGCACCACGGTCGACCTGACGGCGGAACAGGCCGCGGCGGCGCAGCGCATCCAGCTCGGCCCGATCGGCAAGTTCGATGAAACCTATATCAACGGTCGCTATGTCGGCGGTGGCAGCGTCGATTGGGTATGGCGCAACTACGGCTTGTCGGGCGGAATGCTGCGGGCCGGGCGCAACGTCATCGCCATCCGGGTGGTCGGTGCCAATGGTCGCATGGCGTTCACCAACACGGCCAACCGCATGATCGGCCTGAAGGACGGCGGCACCGTCGCGCTGAACGGCCCGTGGCGCTATCGCATCGGCAGCCCGATCCGCGATGCGCAGGTCGCACCCGCCCCGTGGGAAGTGCCCAACAGCCTGACCACGCTGTATAACGGCATGATCGCGCCGCTGTCGGGCTACGGCCTGAAGCTCGCCGCCTGGTATCAGGGCGAATCCAATGCCGGTGAGGCAGGCGCCTATCGCGGGCTGCTGACGACATTAATGGCAGACTGGCGGCGGACCTTTGGCCAGAGCAACCTGTCGTTCTTCGTCGTGCAGCTGACCGCCTTCGGCAAACCGCAGACCGCACCGACCGATTCGGGCTGGGCAGCGCTGCGACAGGCGCAGGCAGAGGCGGTTGCCGCCGATGCGAATGCCGGCCTGGCTGTCACGCTCGATGTCGGCGACCGCTTTGATATTCACCCGGCGCAGAAGAAGGTCGTCGGCGAACGTCTCGCCCGGCTGGCGCGCGTCGTCGCCTATCGCCAGCCCGGCCTGCGCAGTGGCCCGGAGGCGGCAGAGGCGGTGCGACAGGGAAGCGACATCGTGGTCCGCTTCCGCAACGTAAGCGGGGGGCTGCAACGCTATGGCGGGGCATCGGCTATCGGGTTCGAACGCTGCGCCGGCACGACCTGCAGCTTCGTCGACGGGGCGGTGCAGGGGGACGCGGTGGTCCTGCCCGGTGCCAGCCGGCCGGAGGTCACGACGATCCGTTATGCATGGTCGGATGCGCCCTTCGTGAACCTGTTCGACGGGGCCGACCTGCCCGCCGCGCCCTTCACCCTGCCGGTGCGATGAAGCGTGGGGCGGCGGGGCACGACCCCCGCCGCCCGTCCGATCACGGCACCACGAACGTCGTCGTGGCGATATGGTGCAGCTTGTCGACCGGGCCGCCAGCGACCCGCAGCCGGCCGGTTTCCGCCTGTGCCGCGCTCAACAGATACCGGCCCTTCAAGCTGACGGGGACGGTGATGGTGCCGTCCTGGGCTGCGGTCAGTTCGACGCTCTGCCGTTCGGGCGTCACCAGCGTCACCTTCGCCCCGCCGACCGGCGTTCCGTTGCGGCGAAGCGCGAAACGGTCACTGCCGGCGGCCAGCGGTGCAATCTCATAGGCCATGCGCGTACCCGTCTCGCGGCGGCCGGCGCGTGCATAATAGACGACGCCTTCCTTCGCGCCGGGCTCGCCCCATGGCTGGAACACTGCATCGTCGGTCACCCGCACATCGCCCGGCGGCACCGCCGCCTCGATATAGCCCGATCGGCGGCTGAGGCGCGGCGACGCCTGTCCGACGATTCGGGGCGCCGTCAGCTTTGCGAACTCCGGATCGCCGCCAACCGGCATCGCTTCGGCCGGTTCGCCCAGATAAATCCGCGCCGGGCCGCTGCCATCGTGCTCCACCCAGACTTCATGTCCACTTGCCGCCGCCGGTATCACCAACGCGATCACCATCGCCCATCCTCGCATCAAACCTCTCCTGTAAGATGGCACCACCCATAGTAATAATGAGAGTAGGTCGCAATAGCGTTGCTATTCCCGCCTGTGACGCATAGTAGGCTGCATATTGAAAGTGAGTCGCAGCAGGGGGCGGGGTGAAGCATTCGGTACGATCGACGGCGCTGGTCGGCATGGCGGTATGGCTGCTGCCCGCGACGCCAGCGCTTGCGGAGCCGCTGCGCGAAGAGCCAGCCGAAGACCCGCGCGGCGAAGAGATCGTCGTCGTCGGCAAAAGCTATGGTCAGGCGGTGGGCAAGGCCGTCACCCCGCTGAAGGACGTGCCCAATACGATCACCGTCATCGATCAGGAACAGCTTCAGCAGCGCAACCTGTTCACGCTCGAAGATGCGCTGACCGCCACCAACGGGGTCACGATCACCGGAGTCAGCAGTGAGGACCCGTCCTATCTGTCGCGCGGTTTCACCATCAACAACTACCTTGTCGACGGCGTGCCGACCCTCTCCCTCGGCTTCCCGGCGGTGGTGCCGGACCTGTTCCTGTACGACCGGGTAGAAGTCTTGCGCGGGCCGGCGGGGTTGTTCAGCGGTGCGGGCAATCCGGCGGGGAGCATCAACCTGATCCGCAAGCGTCCGCTGGACGAACGTCGGATCAGCGCGCTTGCCGGCTATGGCAGCTATCGGAATGTTCGTGCCGAGGTCGACATGTCGACACCGATCGACGACCGGTCGGGCATCCGGCTGGGCGCGATGGTGCAGGATCAGGACCAGTTCTTCGACGTGGCCCACCGCTATCGGCTTGCCGCCTATGGCGTCGCCGATACGCAGATCGGCGATGCCACCATGCTGACCGTCGGCGGCAATTACGACCTGTTCAAACCCGCGATCCAGTCCGGCCTGCCGGGCATTATCGGCGGGGCGGACGGCAGCGACGGACGGCTGCTCGACGTGCGCCGCTCCACCTATCTCGGCGCCGACTGGAACCGGTTCCGTTCCGAAAGCTGGTCGGGATTCGTCGAACTGGCGCACCGGATCAGCGATCGCTGGACACTGCGCGCCACGGGGCTGCTTACCGACGTCGATCGGATCGACATCTACAGCTATATCGGCAACCAGCCGATCACGCCGACCGACGGCCGTACCAATCACATCGCCTATCGCGGTGACAGTGCGATGCAGACCCGATCGTTCGATTTCAATGGGCTAGGGAGCTTTCCTGCCTTTGGGCGCGAACAAACGCTGATCGTCGGTGCGGAATATCAGGCGACCTCGGCGACCTCGGATTTCACCCGTCTGTCGAATTACGCCCGGATCGACGTCTTCAATCCCGTGTCGCCCGCCGAACCGCCGCTCGACCCTTACGGCCCGCTTCCCGCTTATCCGGGGCCGGCCGGCCCGGTAACGCAGGTCTATGGCGGTTCGGCGACCGAGGTCGAGCAATATGGCCTGTACGGCCAACTGCGGTTGAGCCCGCTGGCCGGACTGACGCTGGTCGGGGGCGGGCGCATGACGTGGTGGGACACGACCGTCACCACGACGCGGGTCGCGAGCGGGGCGATCCCGTTGCCGACCCGCTACGGCTTTGACGAGCGCTTCACCCCCTATGCCGGCGTGGTGTGGGACGTGACCGGCGACCTCAACGTCTATGCGAGCTATGCCGACAGCTTCACCCCGCAATCGGCACCGGGGCGGGTGCGCCCCGATGGCCGGGCGCTGGAGCCGTTGATCGGCGATCAATATGAGGCGGGCAGCAAGCTGTCACTGATGGACAAGCGCCTGCTGCTGTCGGCGGCGGTGTATCAGATTACGCAGAACAACCGGATCATCAACGATCCCAACACCCCGACCCTGGTGTTCCAGACCGGCAAGGTCCGTGCGCGCGGCGTCGAGGCGGAGGCGAGCGGCGAAATCCTGCCCGGCTGGCGGATCAACGGCGGCTACAGCTTCACCCGCACCGAATATCTGGCCGATGCCAATCCGGTGCTGGAGGGATTGAGCCTGTTGCCGGTAATACCCGAACACATGGTCAAGCTGTTCACCAATTACGAAGCGGGCGGCGGTCCCCTTGCCGGTGCCAGTATCGGCGCGGGCGTGACGTGGTTCGATGCGACGTGGAGCGGCAACCCGGCGGCCTACAACGCCAACGGCACGCTGCGCACGCGATCGACCATCGTCCGGCTGGGGGCCTATGCCGTCGCCGACCTGCGTGCCGGGTATAAATTGTCAGAGCGGCTGTCGCTGGCGGTCAACGTCAACAATCTGTTCGACCGCAGCTATTATGCGCGCATTTTCTCCACCGGCAGGGGCAATTATTACGGGACCCCGCGCACCGTGTTCGCCAGCATCCGGGCAGAGCTGCTATGAGCGCCGGCGGACGGGCACGCCATGTGCTGTGGCGACGGGTCGGCGACAATGCGCTGCGGCTGATCGCGGCGCTGCCGGTGGGCTATGCGGTGGCCAGCCTGTGGTCGATGGCGCTGGCCCGCATCCTGCCGGGTGATCCGGCACAGGCAACGGTCGCCGCTGCACTGATCGCGCTGGTCCTGTGCGCGCTGGCCGCGATGTGGGCCTATGCCGCGCGCAGCGGCTGGCGGGCGTTGTGGACGCTGGTCGTGGCGGGCGCCGTGGCGGGCGCCATCTGCTGGGGATCGGTCGCGATCTGGGGGCGGCTGTGAGTAAGGGGTTTCGCCAGTCGCAATCGACGCTCCACACTTGGTCGGGGCTGCTGCTCGGCTGGCTGCTGTTCGCGGTGTTCGTCGCCGGCACCGCGGCCTATTGGCGGGAGGCGCTGAACCGTTGGGCGCGTCCCGAACTGGCCCGGATCGACAGCACCGACCGCGTGGTCGACGGCGCGGTGACGTTCCTGACACGCACCGCACCCGATGCGCAGAGCTGGTTCATTCCCGTGCCGACGCCACAGAGCGCCGGGGCCGAATTGTTCTGGGTGCCGCAGGTCAAGCCCGGCGACGAACCGCGTGGCCGGCGGGGACGGCGCGACACCCGCGCCTTCATCGGCAGCGACGGGCAGGAGGGCAGCGCGCGTGAGACCCGGGGCGGCGACTTCTTCTACCGGTTTCATTTCGACCTGCATTACATGCCGGTCTTCTGGGCGCGCTGGATCGTCGGCATCGCCGCGATGTTCATGCTGGTCGCGATCTTTACGGGGATCGTGACGCATAAGAAGATCTTCCGCGATTTCTTCACCTTGCGCCGGGGCAAGGGGCAGCGATCGTGGCTCGACGGGCATAATGCGACGGCGGTGCTGGCGCTGCCGTTCCACCTGATGATTACCTATACCGGCTTGGTCACGTTGATCGCGATGCTGATGCCATGGGCGATCGTCGCCAATTACAGCGACGAATCAAAGCTCTATGCCGCCGTCTTTCCCGAAGCACCCGCCGTCGAACGGATCGGCCGCCCGGCACCGCTGACCGATCTGGTCGCGGTGCTCTACGACGCGGAACGGCGGATGGGCGGGACCGTCGGCTATGTCAGCGTCTTCAACCCCGGCGACGCGGCGGCACGGATCACGCTCACCCGATCGGGTACGTCGATGCTGTCGGCGCGCAGTCCCGCCATCGCCTATGACGGCGTGACCGGCCGGATGTTGTGGCAGGCCCCGCCGCCGGGCGGCGCGGTCGAAACACAGGGGGTGATGGTCGGCCTTCATGCCGGGCGGTTCGGCGATTACCCGACGCGGTGGCTGTATTTCCTGTGCGGGATCGCCGGGTCGCTGATGGTTGCGAGCGGGCTGGTGCTCTGGACGGTCAAGCGTCGCGAACGCCTGCCCGATCCTGCCCGGCCGCCATTCGGGTTCCGCGTTGTCGAACGGCTGAACGTCGGTTTCGTGGCCGGCTTCCCGCTGGCAATGACGCTCTATCTCTGGGCCAACCGCCTGCTGCCGACCGGTCTTGGCGGTCGTGCCGATGCGGAGGTCAATGCGATGTTCGCCGGCTGGGCCACGATCTTCGTGTATGCGCTCGCCCGGCGTCCTGCGCGGGCGTGGGTCGAACTGCTGGCCGTTCAGGCGGCGCTGCTGATCGCGTTGCCCCTCTACGACATCGTGGCGCTACCTACCGGATTGTTCGCGACCATCGCAGCGGGCGACTGGGTGTTGGCGGGTGCGGATTTGACGTTCCTTGCGCTCGGCGCCGGGTTCGGCTTTGCCGCATGGCGGGTCCATCGCTTCCGTCCGAAGGCGCGGCGAGCTGCCCGAAGCACCCCGACCATCCCGTCGAACCTGGCACCGGCCGAATGATCGTCCTCGCTCTTATCAGCGCGCTCGGTGCGTTCGCCCTGCTGGCGCTGGCCAGCGACCGGCATCGCCACCGCTGGGCCGGCGGATCGGTCGCGTGGCGGCGGCGTGGCGGCTGGGCGCTGGTCGCGCTCACCTTTGTCACCGCCTTTGCCGCATGGGGCCCGGTCTATGGTGCGATCGGCGCGTTCGGTTTGCTGATGCTGGGGGCGGGGGTCAGCTTCCTCGCCCTCAACCTCACCCAGCGTTAGAGCGCGGCCGCCGCCCATTCCCCGAACGCATCGCGGGCGCGGGCGGTGTACATCTTCTTGCGGTCGGCCTTCTTGGTCCGGCCGGGGATGGGCGGCATCAGCCCGAAATTGACGTTCATCGGCTGATAGGTTTCCGCCACCGCCGCGCCGGTGATGTGGTGGAGCAGTGCCCCCATCGCGGTTTCGACCGGCGGGGGAGCAAGGTCCTTGCCCGCCAGTTCGGCGGCAGCGAAGCGTCCCGCCATCAGCCCGACGGCAGCGCTCTCCACATAGCCCTCGCACCCGGTCATCTGCCCCGCAAAGCGCAGATGCGGCCGCGCCTTCAGCCGCAGCGTCGGATCGAGCAACTCGGGCGAGCGGATGAAGGTATTGCGATGCAGCCCGCCCAGCCGGGCGAACTCGGCATTTTCCAGCCCCGGAATGGTCCGGAACAGCCGCACCTGCTCGCCATGCTTCAGCTTTGTCTGAAACCCGACGATGTTCCACAATGTACCCGTCGCATTGTCCTGCCGCAGCTGGACGACGGCATGCGGCCAGCGTCCCGTGCGCGGATCGTCGAGCCCGACCGGCTTCATCGGCCCGAAGCGCAGCGTGTCGAGCCCACGCTCGGCCATCACCTCGATCGGCATGCAGCCTTCGAAATAGGGGACGTTCTCCCACTCGCGAAACTCGGCCTTTTCGCCCGCGATCAGCCCGGCGTGAAAGGCCTCATACTGCTCGCGGTTCATCGCGCAGTTGATGTAGTCCTTGCCGTCACCCTTGTTCCAGCGGCTCTGGAACCACGCCTGCTCCATGTCGATCGAATCGAAATGGACGATCGGAGCGATCGCGTCGAAGAAGGCCAGCGCCTCCGCACCGGTCGCCCCGCCGATATCGCCGGCAAGGCCGGGCGCGGTCAGCGGGCCGGTGGCGACGATCGTCATGCCCGCATCGGGCAGCGTGTCGACCCGCTCGCGAACGATGGTGATGTTCGGATGCGCCGCCAGCGCGGCCGTGACTCCCGCCGAGAAACCGTCGCGATCGACCGCCAGTGCCGATCCGGCCGGCACCTTGTACTCGTCGCCCTTGGCCATGATGAGCGAGCCCATCGCCCGCATTTCCGCATGGAGCAGGCCGACCGCGTTCGATTCGGCATCGTCCGATCGGAAGCTGTTCGAACAGACCAGCTCGGCCAGATCGTCGCCCTGATGCGCCGGGGTCGTGTCCCCGCCGCCACGCATTTCCGACAGGCGGACCTTGGCCCCCGCCTGCGCCAATTGCCAGGCTGCTTCGGAACCGGCGAGGCCGCCGCCGATGATATGTACGTCGTACTGCATGGCAGGCGTCTAGGCCGCCGATCGACAACGGGCAATGAACGTACGCGGCGGACCATCGTTTTATGGACGGAATGCCGGAGCGACAGGATGAACGCATGAAGATCTACACGATCGGCTATGAAGGCGTGACCGTTGCCGAATTCGTCGCCGCGTTGCAGGCGGCGGAAGTACGCCGCGTGATCGACGTGCGCGCGTTGCCGCTGTCGCGCCGGCCGGGTTTCTCCAAATCGTCGCTGGCGGCCGAACTGGCGACGCACGGTATCGATTATGTGCATCTGAAGGCGCTTGGCACGCCCAAACGCGGGCGCGATGCGGCGAAGAAGGGCGACGTGCTGACGCTACGCGCGGTCTATGACGAGCAGCTGGAGCTGCCCGAGGCACAGGCGCAGGCCGCGATCATGCTCGGGATGGCAGCGGAAATGCCGTCGGCGCTGTTGTGTTTCGAACGCGAGCCGGCGCATTGCCACCGGACGTTGTTGCTGGAAGCGGTCGGGCAGGGGGCGGAGGTGGTGGAGTTATACGCGTAAGCCCTCCCCGGTACGGGGAGGGGGACCAGCCGCAGGCTGGTGGAGGGGGGGTGTCCGCGAACGAACCACTTGAGGAAGCCCCCCTCCAGCACCGCTCCGCGGCGGTCCCCCTCCCCGTGCCGGGGAGCAAGTTTATCCCGTGACCGGTCGCTTGATCTTGCCCGCCTCGTCCCGGTGCAGCGGCCCGTAGGCCACCACCGCATCCAGCGTCAGCGGCGCGTAAAGGTGCGGGAACAACTGCCCGCCCCGCGACGGCTCCCACTTCACCGCGTCACCCAGCGCCGCCAGGTCGACTTCCGCCACATGCAGGTCGTCCTGCCCGGCGAAATGCTTGTCGACCGTCTCGGTCAGCTGGTCGAGCGTCGACAGATGGACATAGCCGTCCGCCAGGTCGACCGGCGCGCCGGCAAAGCTACCGTCCTTCTCCAGCTTCGCCATCTGATCGCCGGTCAGCACCTTGAACGCGGTGGCGGGCGTCACTCCTCGATATCCGATTCGCTGATCGTATCGGGTCCGGTACCGTCATCGAGCATGATGTCGCCCTCGGCGGCCGGCATCGCGGCGCGTTCCTCGGCGACGATCGCCTCGGCTTCGTTCTCCGGCGTCTCGTCCTCGTCGATCTTGGCCGCCGACACGACCTGTTCGCCGAAGCCGACGCGGAAGATGGTGATCCCCTGCGTGTTGCGCCCGGCGACGCGGATATCGCCGACCGTGGTGCGGATCAGCTTGGCCTGATCGGTCACCAGCATCAGCTGCTCGCCATTATGTGCCGGGAAGCTTGCCACGACCGGCCCGTTGCGGTCGGAGGTCACGATGTTGGTGATCCCCTGGCCCCCGCGTCCGGTACGGCGATATTCATATGCCGAGGTGCGCTTGCCAAAGCCATTGGCGGTGACGGTCAGGATAAACTCCTCGGCCGCTTCGAACTCGCCCATGCGTTCCACCGACAGCGTAACTTCACGGTCGCCTTCCTTCCACGGAGCAGCCTTCAGATACGCCTCGCGCTCTTCCGCCGTCGCTTGGAACCCGCCCAGGATCGACAGCGAGATGACCTCGTCGCCGGTGCCCAGCGAGATACCGCGCACGCCGGTCGAGGTCCGGCTCTGGAACTCGCGCACATCGGTCGCGGCAAAGCGGATCGCCTTGCCCGCCTTGGTCGCCAGCAGCACGTCATCGGTCTCGGTCAGCAGCGCGACACCGATCAGGCGATCGTCGCTATCGTCGTCGAATCGCATCGCGATCTTGCCCGCCGTCGGGATATTCGCGAACGCATCCATCGAGTTGCGGCGGACGGTGCCGTTGGCGGTGGCGAACATGACATGCAAGTCGGCCCAGCGATCCTCGTCCTCGGGCAGCGGCAGGACGGTCGAAATCGTCTCTCCGGCGGCCAGCGGCAGCAGGTTCACCATCGGGCGACCGCGCGTCGCCGGCCCCCCCTCGGGCAGGCGCCACACCTTCATGCGGTACACCTTGCCGGCGGTCGAGAAGAACAGCACCGGGGTGTGGGTGCTGGTCACGAACAGGTTCGTGATCGCATCCTCGTCCTTGGTCGCCATGCCGGCGCGGCCCTTGCCGCCGCGCTTCTGCGCGCGGAACGCGTCGAGCGGGGTGCGCTTGATATAGCCCTGCACCGTGACGGTGACGACCATGTCCTCGCGCTCGATCAGGTCCTCGTCATCGATGCCATCGGCGGCACCGGCGATCTCGGTCCGGCGCGGCGTCGCAAACTCGGCGCGGACGTCGACCAGTTCCTGCCGCATGACGGCATAGAGCTTGGCGCGGTTGGCGAGGATATCGAGTAGATAGCCGATCGACCCGGCCAGCTCCTTCAGCTCCTCGCCGATTTCGTCGCGGCCGAGCGCGGTCAGGCGGTGCAGGCGCAGATCAAGGATCGCACGAACCTGCAGTTCCGACAGCTGGTAATAATCGCCGGTCGTGTCCGATTCGACCGCCTCGACCAGCTTCAGATAGGGCGCGATCTCGGCGACCGGCCATTCGCGCGCCAGCAACGCGGCGCGGGCGGCGGCGGGGCTTTCCGACCCGCGGATGATCCGCACCACTTCATCGAGGTTGGTGACCGCGATGACGAGGCCCAGCAACAGGTGCGCCCGCTCGCGCGCCTTGGCCAGTTCGTACTTCGACCGGCGGGTGATGACCTCTTCGCGGAAGCCGACAAAGGCGTCGATGATCTGCGACAGGTTCAGCAGTTCGGGACGGCCGCCCCGGATCGCCAGCATGTTCGCGGCAAAGCTCGACTGCGCCGGGGTGTGCCGCCACAGCTGGTTCAGCACCACGTCGGGGGTCGCATCGCGCTTCAGGTCGATGACGATCCGCACGCCTTCGCGGTTCGATTCGTCGCGAATGTCGCTGACGCCCTCGATCCGCTTGTCCTTGGCGGCCTCGGCGATCTTTTCGACCAGCCCGGACTTGCCGACCTGATACGGAATTTCGGTGAGCACGATCGAACGCCGCTCGCCACGCGCCTCGACGATATGGCGCGAACGCAGGATGATCGAGCCGCGTCCACCGGCATACGCCGCGCGCGCGCCGGCCCGACCGAGCATCATCGCGCCGGTCGGGAAGTCGGGGCCGGGCACGATCTCGCACAGTTCTTCATGGGTCAGCGGTTCGCCACCCTCGACCCGGCGGTCGATCGTCGCGAGGCAGGCATCGACCACTTCGCCCAGATTGTGCGGCGGGATATTGGTCGCCATGCCGACCGCGATGCCGCCCGCGCCGTTGATGAGCAGGTTGGGGAACCGCGCGGGCAACACCGCAGGCTCGCGCTCCGACCCGTCATAGTTCGGCACGAAATCGACGGTATCCTTGTCGAGATCGTCGAGCAGCGCCATCGCCGACTTGGCGAGACGCGCTTCGGTGTAACGCATCGCGGCGGGCGGATCGGGGTCCATCGATCCGAAGTTGCCCTGACCATCGATCATCGGCAGGCGCAGCGACCATGGCTGCGCCATGCGCGCCAGCGCCTCATAGATCGCGCTGTCGCCATGCGGGTGATATTTACCCATCACGTCACCGACGATGCGTGCCGATTTGCGATACGGCTTGCCGGGAACGAACCCGCTCTCCTGCGCGGAGAACAGGATGCGGCGATGCACCGGCTTCAATCCGTCGCGAACGTCGGGCAACGCACGGGCGACGATCACGCTCATCGCATAGTCGAGATAGCTCGACCGCATCTCGTCCACGATCGAGATGGGGGCGATATCGGATGGGTCGGCGATCAGCGTCGCGTCTGTCAAAGTTCGATGCTTTCGGGGAATGTTTCGGTTGGGCGACAACCTAGCCGGTCGGGTCGCGAAAGCCAAGTCTTGCGACCTTGGCATACCCCGTTTCGGAACATGGTGCGGCGCAACGTGTTGGCGGGGTGATGCGCGAGCTACACCGTTTTCTGAACACCCTGCCACCGGCGGCGGTCGACCTGGGCACCATTGCCCTGTCGCTGCTGGCGGCGTTGCTGCTGCACACCGCGACGTTCCGCGTCCTGCGCCGCTTTGCCGCGCGCACGCCGGGGTCGGTCGATGACGTCTATGTCGACCATGCGTGGCGGCCGATGCGGTGGATATTGGTCGCGATGGCGCTGGCCAGCGTCCGCCGCCCGCTCCGCCTGCCCGAACGGTGGGACGACCTGTGGACGCAAATGGCCGGGCTGACCGTGCCGCTGCTGATGGGCTGGTTCGCGATCGCGATGATCCGCGCATCGGTACAGGCGATCGAGGTCGCGACCGACATCACCGTCGCCGACAATCTGCAGGCCCGCCGGCGACGGACGCGCAGCGCCATATTGGGCCGTATCGCGATCATCGCGATCGGCTTCATCACCGTCTGCCTGATGCTGCTGTCGATCCCGAGCATCCGGTCGATCGGCGTGACGCTGATGGCGTCGGCGGGGCTTGCCGGGCTGGCGGTCGGTGCCGCCGCCCAGCCTGCGCTGAAGAACATCATCGCCGGCGTGCAGATGGCGTTCACCGAACCGATCCGCATCGACGATGTGGTCATTATCGAGAACGAATGGGGCCGGATCGAGGAAATCCGCCTGACCTATGTCGTGGTCCGGTTGTGGGACGAACGGCGGCTGGTGGTGCCCGTCTCCAAATTCCTCGAAGCGAGCTTCCAGAATTGGACACGCACGACCAGCGGGCTGCTCGGCTCCGCCTTTTTCTGGCTCGATCCGACGACCAACATCCCCCGCCTGCGCGAAAGGTTCGAGGAACTGGTGAAGGCCGATCCACTGTGGGACGGGCGGGCATATGTGTTGCAGGTGACCGATACCAAGCCCGATGCGATCGAGGTCCGCATCCTCGCCACCGCATCGGACGCGGCACGCGCGTTTGACCTGCGCTGTTCGCTGCGCGAGGGGGTGCTTGCCTATATCCGCGACGAGATGCCCGAGGCGCTGCCGCGGCGGCGGGTGGCGGTGGATGGACAAGCTGCCCGGTCCAACTGACCGTCATTCCGGCGCAGGCCGGAATGACGGAGTACGGTTTCAGGCCTTCCGCGCCGCCACGAACGCATCGACATTGCGCCCGAGCACGGTCATCGGCACCCCGCCGCCCTGCACCACCAGGTCGTTGAACGCCTTGAAATCGTAACGCGGCCCCAGCGCTGTCCTTGCCCGGTCGCGCAGGCGGTTGATCTCCGAATGACCGACCTTGTAGCCGCACGCCTGGCCCGGCCACGAACAATAGCGGTCGACCTCGCCCGATACTTCCTCGACACTCGATCCATTGGTGGTGGCGAACCATTGCACCGCCTGTCCGCGGGTCCAGCGCTTGGCGTGCAGCCCGGTGTCGACCACCATGCGGCAGGCGCGGAACGCGATCGACTGGAGATAGCCCAGCCGCCCGACCGGATCGCCCTCGTACGCACCCAGTTCGTCACCCAGCTGTTCGGAATACAGCGCCCAGCCTTCCGAAAAGGCATTGAACTGCAACAGCGACCGGATCAGCGGCAGGCGGAAGCTGTACTCGCCCTGCCACACATGGCCCGGAATCGCCTCGTGATAGACCAAGGTCGGCAGCGAATAGCGGGTCCACAGCTCGGTCGTGCGCAGGTTGATCCACATCTTGCCCGGCACCTTCCCATCGATCGACCCCGCCCCGCCATAGGCGCCCGGCGCACCGGCTTCCTCGACCGCCGGGATGCGCTTCACCTCGACGTTGCCCGGTGCCAGCGTGTTGAAGGCGCGCGGCATCCGGGCGCGGATATCGCTCAGCCGGTTCTGCACCAGCGCCATGATCTGCGCCCGGCCGGCATCGTTATTGGGAAAGGTGTAGCGCGGGTCCTTGCCCAGCGCCGTCATCCGCTCGCCCACGCTGCCTTTGGTATAGCCCAGCGATTTCAGGATCACGTCCATCTGCGCCTGCAACGCGGCCAATTCCTCCTTGCCGCGCGCATGGACCTCGTCCGGGGTCATCGTCGTGGTGGTCGACGCGCGCAGCGCCCAGGCATACCAGGCATCGCCATCCGGCCGCGCCCACATGCCGGCGTCGGACTTCGCCTGTGTCCGGCTGGCGCGGATCGTCGCAAGTTGCCGTTCGAGCGCGGGCTTCACCCGGTCGCGGGCGATGGCGGTGGCCCTTGCGGTCCAGTCGCCCGGAATCGCCTTCGTCCGACGCGACAGCGAGGTCACGATGTCCCATCCGGCCGGATCGCCCGACACCGATTGTTCGAGCTGGCGGATCGTCTTGTCGAGCAGGAAGTCCGGCGGCACCACCCCGAGCGCGAGGGCGGCGCGCACCCGCTGCGTCTCCCCGTCCAGCTGCCGCGCATAGCTGTCGAGCCGTGCCAGATAGGCGTCGGCATCGACGCGCGTGGCGATGCTGTGATCGCTGTCGAGGAAGCGCGGCACGTCGAGATACGCGCCGACATTCTGGATCACGACATAGGGCGTGTTGCGCCACCCCCCGACCGCCACGTCGCCATAGGGCAGGGCAAAGCCGTCGAGTGCGGTTTCGAACGCGGTCTTCACCACATCGATATCGGTGCGCGTCGCGGTGGAAAGCGGCGCGGTGTCGATCCGCTTCAGCGTGGCAACATGCCCGCGCAGGTGATCGGCAATGACCCGCTGCCCGGCCGCCGACCGGTCACCCAGCCGCGACTTCAGCGCCGCCCGCGCGCCGGTATCGATGCCGAGGCTGCTGGCCGCCTCCGGTGAATCGAGCAGCATGGCGTCGGCGATCTTCGACAGGGTGGCCTCCGCCGCCTTGTCGGCCGGAGCGGCCGCGCCCTGTGCGCGAACCGGCAACGCGGCGGTCAGGGTCGAGGCGGCGGCACCGGCGATCCAGTCGCGGCGGGTGAGTTCCATCGGGGCATCCTTGCAGGGCTGTTTGCGCCTACGTGTCCCGCGCCGCGCCGGCCGCGTCAATCGTCGGCGACGACGCTGAGCACTGCGCCGGACACGCCGACGATGCGGACCCGCGTGCCGATGGGCAGGTCGGGGCCCCGCGCGATCCATTCGCTGTCGCCGACGCGAACCCGGCCGGTGCCGCCGGCGATTGCATCGACGACGACCACCGTCTGCCCGATCAGCCGCGCGCCCCGATCGTTGAGCAGCGGATCGTCGCTGTCGACCAGATAATCGGTGTACCAGCGTCGCCCGACCAGCACCGTCACCACGCTCCACGCCCCGAACACCGCCAGTTCTGCCGGCAGCGTCAGCGCGGGGAACAGCAAGGTCAGCAGCCCGGTAACCCCCGCCGCAAGGGCGATGAACACCAGAAACACGCCCGGCACCGCCAGCTCCGCCACGCCCAGCGCGACCGCCAGCAGCAGCCAGGCATAGCCGCTGTCGATCATCGCGCGGGCGGTTCGAACGGGCCGGCGGGGCGTTCACGGGCCGGCTGGGCAGGGGCGGGCGCCTTGCTCTCGCTCAGGGCTTCCTTCGCCAGCTGGCCGATGCCGCCCAGCGTACCGATCAGCTGCGTCGCCTCGACCGGGAACAGGATCGTCTTAGCATTGGGGCTGGTGGCGAACTTGCCGACCGCCTCGACATATTTCTGCGCGATGAAGTAGTTGATCGCCTGCGTGCCGCCGGCCTCGATCGCGTCGCTGACGACCTGCGTCGCCTTTGCCTCTGCCTCGGCCGCGCGTTCGCGGGCTTCGGAATCGCGGAAGGCGGATTCGCGCCGCCCTTCGGCCTCCAGGATGCGGGCCTGCTTCTGCCCCTCGGCACGCAGGATTTCGGAGGCGCGCGTTCCCTCCGCCTCAAGGATGTTGGCGCGCTTCTCGCGCTCGGCCTTCATCTGGCGGCCCATCGCGTTGACGATATCGGCGGGCGGGCGGATGTCCTTGATCTCAACGCGGGTGATCTTGACGCCCCACGGATTCGTCGCATGGTCGACGACGCCCAGCAGCCGGGCGTTGATCTCGTCGCGCTTCGACAGCGTTTCGTCGAGGTCCATCGACCCCATCACCGTGCGCAGGTTGGTCGTCGTGATCTGTTGCAGGGCGACATACAGGTCGGACACCTCATAGGCCGCCTTGGCCGGGTCCAGCACCTGGAAGAACACTACGCCGTCGGTCGACACCATCGCATTGTCGCGGGTGATGATTTCCTGCCCCGGAATGTCGATCACCTGCTCCATCATGTTCACCTTGCGGCCGACGCGATAGAAGAAGGCGGGGTAGAAATTGAACCCCGGCTTGGCGACGGCGGTAAAGCGGCCGAAATGCTCGATGGTATATTGATGCCCCTGCGTGACGATCTTCACGCTCGCGAACAGATACAGCAAGACCATCGCCACGATCGCCGCAATCAGGCCCAAGAGCATCGGTCGTCCCCTGCTTGTGTTTTGTCCAACGCTGTCTAGCATGACCGCGTGATGGAACCAGCGATAACCCTTGCCCCGCGAAGCGTTTTGTTCGTGCCCGCGATCCGGCCCAGCATGGTCGCGAAGGCGGCGGGGCTGGCCGCCGACCTGATCGTCCTCGACCTTGAGGATTCGGTGCGCGATGCGGACAAGGTGACGGCGCGCGAAACACTGCCGGTGTCGCTGGAACTGCTGCACGGGCGCGGCGCCGCCGTGCGGATCAACGCGCCCGATACGGTGCATTTCACCGCCGATCTGGCCGCGATCGCCACCGCCGGCGTTGCGCTGACGGTGGTGCCCAAGGTGGAGTCGCCCGACGACCTCGCCCTGCTCGATGGCCGTCCGGTGCTGGCGATGATCGAAACGGCGCGGGGCGTGCTGGCGGCGGCATCGATCGCGGCGACGCCGGGTGTCGTCGGGCTGATGGTCGGCACCAACGACCTCGCCGATTCGCTGCGGTTGCCGCTGGGTGCGGGGCGGGGGCCGCTGGCCTATGCTTTGCAGGCGGTCGTCCTTGCGGCGCGCGCGGCCGGCGGCTGGGCGATCGATGGCGTGTTCAATGCGCTGAACGATCGCGACGGGCTGACGCGCGAATGTGCCGACGGGCGCATGACCGGATTCGACGGCAAGTCGCTGATCCATCCCGACCAGATCGCGGTCGCCAACACCGCCTTTTCACCGACACCGTCCGAACTGGAGGAAGCCGGCGCGATCGTCGCGGCGGCGCGCGGCGGTGCCGAACGGTTCCAGGACCGGATGATCGAGGACATGCACGTCGAAATGGCACGCCGGATGCTGCAACGCGCGCCTTGACGCTTGCCCGTAACGGTTCGGGTCGATAGTGGGGCGCATGACGCTCCGCCCGATCCTCGGACTCGCCGCCCTGCTGTGCAGCACGACGTCGGTCCTGGCCCAATCGATCACGCCGCAGATGCTGCGTGGCCATGTCGCCGTCCTTGCCAGCGACGCGTATGAGGGGCGCGAACCCGGAACCCCCGGCGGCGACCGTGCCGAAGCCTATGTGCTGCAGGCGTTCGCCGATGCCGGCCTGAAACCCGGCGTGCCCGATGGCCGCTGGCGACAGGAAGTGGCGATGGCCGAACACCGCGCCGGGTTGGTCAGCGCGACCGTGCAGCAGGGCGGGCGCAGCACGCCCCTGTCCGCCAACCAGATTGCCGGCCTTGGCCTGTCCCCGACCACTGCGATCCGGCGCGCGCCGCTGGTCTTCGTCGGGCGCGGCGCCCCCGATCAGATGACGGGTACCAACCTGAAGGGTGCGGTCGCGGTCGTAATCGGCGGGACCGCGCCGGACGCGCCGCAAGTGCCCTCGGCCGAGCGTAACGCGACGCTGCTGGCGGCGGGTGCGGTCGGTGTCCTGCTGATCGCGCCGCCGAAGACGCCATGGGCGGACATCACGCCCAGCTTTTCGAGCGCGACGATCGTCGGCACCCCGCGCCGTCCCGACTTCAGCGGCGTCGTGCCGGCAACCCTTGCCGAAACGTTGTTCGGTCGCTCCGCCGCCGATCTGCGCAAGGCCGCGATCGCGCCGGACTTCCGCCCGTTCCGGGGCAAGGCGACGATCGACATTGCCGCAACCGGCACCACCCGCCGCTATACCACCGCCAACATCGTCGGCATGATCCCGGGCACGCAGCGTCCGAACGAAGCCGTCCTGCTGTCGGCGCATTGGGACCATATCGGCATCTGCCGTCCCGAAGGCGCGCCCGACCGGATTTGTAACGGCGCGGCCGACAATGCCAGCGGCACCGCGATCCTGATCGAAGTGGCGCGGGTGCTCGCCAAGGGCGCTCGCCCGGCGCGCAGCCTCTATTTCGTCGCGACCACGGCGGAGGAGAAGGGGCTGCTGGGCGCCGACGCCTATGCCGCCGCGATCGCCGACACCCCGCTGAAGGTCGTGGCGAACCTCAACATCGACACGACCGCGATCATTCCGACCGGCACGCCGGTCGCGATCGTCGGGCGCGGCAACCATCCGAAGATCGACGCGATCGTCGACGAAACCGCCCGGTCGCTGGGCCGCAAGGTCGATACCGACACCGAAGCGAACATCATGATCCAGCGGCAGGACGGCTGGGCGTTCGGCAAGCGCGGCATCCCCGCGATCATGGCGACCGGTTCGGTCAGCGACATGAAGCAGCTGTTCGCCTATCTCGACGGCCCATACCACAAACCCAATGACGACCTCGCGCACATCGACCTGTCGGGTGCCGCCGAGGACGCCGACCTGCACGTGGCGCTCGCCCGCGCGCTTGCCGATCCCGCCCGCTACCCCGCCAACTGATACGAGACGACGCTTCCCATGGATATCACCCTCGGCCTGACCTTCGACGACGTGCTGCTGGTTCCGCAGGAATCGGACGTGCTGCCCAGCCAGGCCGACCCGCGCACCCGCGTCGCCCGCAACCTGGCGCTCAACATCCCGTTCCTGTCGTCCGCGATGGACACCGTGACCGAAGCCGACATGGCGATCGTCATGGCGCAACTGGGCGGCATCGGCGTGCTCCACCGCAACCTGACCGTCGAGGAACAGTGCGCGGCGGTGCGCGCGGTCAAGCGCTTCGAAAGCGGTATGGTCGTCAACCCGATCACCATCACCGCCGATGCGCCGCTGTCGGCCGCGCGCGCGCTGATGGAACGCCACCGGATCAGCGGCATCCCGGTCGTCGAGGCATCGGGCAAGCTGGCCGGCATCCTGACCAACCGCGACGTCCGCTTCGCCGAAAACCCGAACCAGCCCGTCGCCGAGCTGATGACGCATGAAAACCTCGCGACCGTCCGCATCGGCGTCAGCCAGGAGGAAGCGCGTCGTCAGCTGCACCAGCGCCGCATCGAAAAGCTGCTGGTGGTCGATGATGCCTATCACTGCGTCGGTCTCATCACCGTCAAGGATATCGAGAAGGCGGTAACCTATCCCAACGCGACCAAGGACGGCACCGGCCGCCTGCGCGTCGCGGCCGCAACCACGGTCGGCGACAAGGGCTATGAGCGGACCGAGGCGCTGATCGACGCCGAATGCGACCTGATCGTCATCGACACCGCGCACGGCCATAACCGGCAGGTCGCCGAAGCGGTCAAGCGGGTGAAGGCGATCGCGCCGCACGTACAGGTCATCGCCGGCAACGTCGCGACCGGCGACGCCACCCGCGCGCTGATCGATGCGGGGGCGGACGGCATCAAGGTCGGTATCGGCCCCGGATCGATCTGCACCACCCGCGTCGTCGCCGGCGTCGGCGTGCCGCAGCTGACCGCCGTGATGGACGCGGCGAAGGCGGCGGCGGGCACGGGTGTACCGGTGATCGCCGATGGCGGCATCCGCACCTCGGGCGACGTTGCCAAGGCGCTGGCCGCCGGCGCGTCGGCGGTGATGATCGGATCGCTGCTGGCCGGCACCGAAGAGGCACCGGGCGAGACGTTTCTGTATCAGGGGCGCGCGTACAAGAGCTATCGCGGCATGGGATCGGTAGGTGCCATGGCCAAGGGGTCGGCCGACCGCTATTTCCAGCAGGATATCAAGGACCAGCTGAAGCTCGTCCCCGAAGGGATCGAGGGGCAGGTCGCGTTCAAGGGCCCGGCAAAGGACGTCATCCACCAGCTGGTCGGCGGCGTGAAGGCGGCGATGGGCTATACCGGATCGCACACCATCACCGACCTGCAGGAGCGCGCCCGCTTCGTCCGCATCACCAATGCGGGCCTGCGCGAAAGCCACGTCCATGACGTGACGATCACCCGCGAGGCACCGAACTACCCAACGCGCTGATCGGGCACACCGTTCGGACACAGGATCGACCGCGCCCCCGGCTCGCCGGCGGGCGCGGTTTCGTATCCGACTGGATTGACATAGGTTATCTTGGTAGCGTCGCGCATGGATTTTCAGGACCTTCTGCAATGAACCCGGCTGCGCGTACCCAGGCGGCGATCGACCTGATCGATGCGATCATCGATGCCGCGCGTGGCGGCGGCGCTGCGGCGGATCAGGTGACGAAGCGCTTCTTCGCCGCGCGACGCTATGCGGGGTCGAAGGATCGGCGCGCGATCCGTACGCTTGCCTATGACGCGGTGCGGCGTTTCGGCGCGGTGCCGGTGTCAGGCCGTGCCACGGTCGTCGCGATCGCCGATGGCGATCCCGATCTCGCGGCGACGTTCGACGGGTCGTCCTATGGTCCGCAGCCGATCACGGCCGACGAACCGCGTGCCGAACCGGGCTATGCCCCGGCATGGCTGGTGGATGCCTTTCGCGCGTCGGGGCTGGACGATAAAGATCTGGCCGCGCTGCTGGAACGCGCACCGCTCGACATCCGGGTCAACCGCCTGCGCGCCGATCGCGACGCCATCCTCGCCGAACTGGGCGGCGATCCGGCCGCCGACCTGCCCGATGCGATCCGCCTGCCGCCGGACACCCCGCTCGACCACGACGCTGCGCTGCATGACGGTCGTGCGGAGGTGCAGGATTTCGGTAGCCAGATTGTGTCGCTCGCGGTCGGCGCCTTGCCCGATGGCCTGGCGATCGACCTGTGCGCGGGCGGCGGGGGCAAGACGTTGGCCATCGCCGCGCAGATGGCAGGCCGCGGCCGCATCCTCGCAACCGATACCGACCGCGCGCGTCTGTCGCGCCTTGCCCCGCGCGCCGCGCGTGCCGGGGTGACGATTGCCGAGCCGCGCCTGCTCGATCCGGGCAGGGAAGCGGCGATGCTGGCCGATGTCACGGGGCAGGCGGACTGCGTGATGGTCGATGCGCCCTGTTCGGGAACCGGCACATGGCGCCGTAATCCCGAAGCGCGCTGGCGGCTGACGCCCGAACGGCTCGACCGGGTGGTGGCGACGCAGGCGCGGCTGCTCGACGTCGCCGCCGGACTGACGTCGCCGAGCGGGACCATCACCTATGTCGTCTGCTCGCTGCTCGATGCCGAAGGGGCGGGGCAGGTCGATGCGTTTCTGGCGCGCCATGCCGGATGGCGTGCGCTGCCGCTTGCATTGCCGCGCGGGCGCGTCCACGGTCGGGGAATGCGCCTGACCCCGGCATCCGACTCTACCGACGGCTTCTTCGTCGCACGGCTCGGCCGGGCCTGAGCGTGTCAGTCCTTAGGTCGGAGATGTTGATGCGGTTCACCTCGGTTGCGGTCGCGGGGGCACTCGTGCTGGTCTGCGCATCGGCGTCGCTGAGCGGCCAGCGCCCCGATAACCAGATCGATCCGCGCTCGATGGCGCTGCTCCAGCAGGGGCGCGCGGCGCAGGCCGCCGGCGACACCGCTGGCGCGACCGGCCTGATCGAAAGTGCGCTGGTGATCGATCCGCGCAATCGTGCCGCCTACATCAGCCTCGCCGATATCGCGCGGGTGCAGGGCCTGCCCGGCAAGTCGATCCGCCTGTACCGCGAAGCGCTGAGCCTTGAGCCTAACGACGTCGCCGCGCTGAAGGGCGAGGGCGAGGCACTGGTGCAGAAGGGCGCGGTCAATCGCGCCCGTGACACCCTGGCCAAGTTGAAGACCGTCTGCGGTGCGACGTGCCCGGCGGCGAACGAACTCGCGGCCGTCATTGCGAAGGGACCGCCGGTTACCGCCACGGCGCAGCAGACTCCTCCCGCCGTTCCGGGCACCCCGGCACCAGCGACGCCGCAATAGGTACTGTCGTCAGGAGGTCCCGGCCTCCTAGGCCGACAGAACCCGCGCCATCGCGACGAACTCGGCCACCGAAACCGTCTCCGCGCGGCGGGTCACATCGATCCCGACCGTTTCCGCTGCCTCGATCGCGCCCGGCACCGCCTTCAGGCTCTGCCGCAGCATCTTGCGCCGCTGGCCGAACGCCGCCGCCGTCAACCGTTCCAGTACCTTCAGCGCCACGCCGTCGGGCGCATCGGTCGGCACGACATGCACCACCGCCGACATGACCTTGGGCGGCGGCGTGAAGGCGCTGCGATGGACCGGCATCGCGATCCGCGCCGTGCTGCGCCATTGCGCCAGGACGGCGAGCCGCCCATAGGCATCGTCATTGGCGCTGGCCACGATCCGGTCGGCAACCTCGCGCTGGAACATCAGCGTCAGGCTCTGCCACCATGGCCGCCAGTCGGCGGACAACCACCCGACGAACAGCGCGGTGCCGACGTTGTAGGGCAGGTTGGACGCGATATGCGGTCGCCCCTCGAACAACGACGGCGCATCGACCTCCAGCGCGTCGCCTTCGATCACGCGCAACCGTCCGGGAAAGGCCGCGCCCAGTTCCTCAAGCGCCGGGATGCAGCGATGGTCGCGCTCGATCGCAGTCACCTTTGCCCCGGCCAGCAGCAGCGCGCGCGTCAGGCCGCCGGGGCCCGGCCCGACCTCCAGCACCTCCTGATCGTGCAGGTCGCCGGGCACCCGCGCGATCCGGTCGAGCAGCTGCTGGTCGAACAGGAAATTCTGCCCCAGCGCCTTGTTCGCCGACAGGCCGTGGCGCTGGATCACGTCGCGCAAGGGGGGCAGCGCGGTGAGCGGGGCGAGCGTCATGCGGCGGCGGCGCGGCGTGCGGCGGCTTCGCCGGCCATGCGGATCGCGGCGATCATCGCGCCCGGCTCGGCCACATCCTGCCCGGCAATGTCGAACGCGGTGCCGTGGTCGGGCGAGGTCCGCACGATCGGCAGGCCCAGCGTGATGTTCACGCCATCGTCGAAATGCAGCGTCTTGATCGGGATCAGCGCCTGGTCGTGATAGGCGCACAGGGCGGCATCATATTTCGCCCGCGCGCGCGGGTGGAACATCGTGTCGGCGGCCAGCGGCCCGACGATATCGATCCCCTCGGCCTGCAACTGCGCGACCGCCGGTTGCATCACCTCGATCTCCTCGCGGCCGATCGCACCGCCTTCGCCGGCATGGGGGTTCAGCCCGGCCAGCGCCAGCCGGGGCGCATCGATGCCGAAGTCACGGACCAGCCCACGCGCCGTCGCCCGCGCCCGCGCGACGATCAGGTCGACGGTCAGCGCGGTCGGCACGGCGGCCAGCGGTTCATGGATGGTGATCGGCACCACCCGCAGCGTCGGCCCGGCCAGCATCATCACCGCATTCTCCCGCGACACGCCGCAATGTTCGGCGACGAATTCGGTCTGGCCGGGATAGTTGAAGCCGATGCGATAGAGTTCGGCCTTCGAAATCGGCGCGGTTACCAGCCCCGACGCGGCATCGGACCGTGCCAGCCCCGCCGCCATTTCCAGCGATTGCAGCGCGCACCGAGCACCGCCGATATCGGGCCGCCCGGGGACGATCGCGTCGCCGTCGATGACCGATACGACGGGCAGGGCGCGGGGGAAGACGCGCGCCGCATCGCGCGGATCGTCGATCCGTTCGACCGGGCCGGTCCAGACCTGCGACACCGCCCGGACATCGCCGACCGCGAAGAAACAGGGCAGCGCCTCGCTGTCGCGGCGCGCCCATGCCTTTGCGATCACTTCCGGGCCGATGCCGGCCGGATCGCCCATCGATATCGCGAGCGGCGCGACCATCGGCATCCGACCCGCCGCCTCAGCGATACTCGATCACGGCGTCGCGCCGCAGGTCGCGCATCATGCGCTGCGCCCGCAGATTGACGCGCTCCTGCTCCAGCCCGGCCTGGATCTGCGCGGCGGTGGGAATGCCCGCGGTGCGCGGATCTTCGCGACCGCACAGGATCAGCACGCGCACGCCGTCCTTGGGCGAACCGAAGGGCGGGGTCGCCTGTCCGACGTTCAGCTTCAGGATGATGTCCTGCAACGCGGGCGGCAGGCTGCGCAGCACCACCGCGTCGTTGTCGACCACCTCGGCCTTCTGTGCCTGCGCAATCTTGGTTGCATCACCGCAACCGCGGATCGCCTGCGTCGCTTCGGTGAAGGCCGCAACCTTTGCACTCGCCTGCGCTTCGGTCGTGCCGGGGGCGAACGGCAGGAACAGCTGGCGCAGCGCCAGCTTGGCGTCGCGCGGATCGGCCATCAGCACCTGCCGCTTGTCGGCAAGGTACAGGATCGAATAGCCACCCGGCACCTCGATCGGGCCGGCGATCTGGCCGACCTGCATCTGGGTCGCGGCGCGCTGCAGCTGGTCGGGCAGCATGTTCAGGCGCACGAAGCCCAGGTCCCCGCCGACTGCGCGGGTCGATGCTTCGGAGAAGTTGCGCGCGAAATATTCGAACGGTGCGCCCTGGCGAATCTGCTCGATCATCTTCTGCATCGCCGCCTGCACTTCGGCTGCGCGATCGGGCGTTGCCGCCATGTAGATTTCGCGAAGGCTGTATTCCTCGGTGCCCTTCGACTCCTCCATCCGTTTGATAACGGCGGCGACTTCTTCCTCGCCGACGTTCACGAACGGTTCGACCTGCCGGCGCAGCAGCCGGCTCCACGCCAGCTCGCCCTCGATCTGGCGACGCAGCGAGCGATCCGACGAGCCGACGGTGCGCAGATAGGCACGCAGCTGCTCGGGCGTCTGCTTGAAGCGCTGCTTGGCCAACCGGTCGAAGCTCTGTTCCAGCTCGGCCGACGTGACGGTGATATCCTTGGCCTTCGCCTGCTGGATCTGCAGCGTCTCGTCGATCAGCTGGCGCACGACCTGCGCGCGCAACACTTCGCGGTCCTCGGCGCTCAGCTTGTAATCGTTGAGGGCGACGATCAGCGCCATGCGCTGATCGACGTCGGTGCCGGTCAGCACCGTGTCGTTCACGATCGCGGTCGGCTTGCGGATATTGGGGTCCAGCTTGCCGAAGATTGTCGGGTTGCCCGGAAGGTTCAGGTTCGCGCCGGGCACGTCCTGACCGTCGTTGACCGTCTGGGCGGCCAGCGTGGCGGCGGCGGCGATCGCGACGAAACCGGCGATCGAACGGCCGATACGGCCGGCATTCACGATGTTCTTGGTCACTTGGTCGTCATATCCCATGCGCGGATGGTCAGGGCGGTGCCGCATCATTGGGGCAATTGCATGGCCCGCCGCGCCTGAACAGAGCCTTATCGTCCCAGGTTCTTCAATGCCAGCGTTACCAGATAACTGCTGCCGTTGCGCGCGTCGCCGATCCGCTGGTAATCGCGCTTCCACGTCAGGCCCAGCCGCAGGCAGTCGTCCTCATATTGGACACCCACGCGGTGACGGATCGGATCGAACCCGTCGGAAATCGACAGCGAATCCTCCGATTTGTCGGTCAGGTCGATCGTGGCCGATGCGAAGGCCGACCAGAACGGCCCGAACGCCGCCCGCCCGGCAACGCGCACTTCCTCGCGATCCTGCAAATCCTCCAGCTCGTCGATATCGCGGTTCAGCCGCAGATAGCCGACCTGGAAATAGGTCCGCCGGCTGCCGATCGTCGCGTCCAGCTCGTTGCGGCGGATCTTCGCCCCGTCCTTGTCCAGCCGGTAGCGATGGGTGAAGGTCACGAACTCGCGGAAACGGATATCGGTGCGGCCGACGATATCGGAAAACCGGTCGTCCAGTCCCGTACCACTCGGCAGGATGCTGGCACGCTGGCTGGTGCGATAGCTCTGCCCGACCGTCGCCGACACCGCCACGCCCGGCAGGTCGAGCGCATAGTCGATGCCATAGGTTACGCGCGACGAATCCTCGAACCGGTCATATCCGGCGAAGCGGTTGAGCGCGAAGAGGTTCGAATCCTCCAGATCGACCGCCCGCGCATCTTCGTTCGGCACGGCCAGGTTGGCGATCTTGGGCGATGCGACCAGCTGCACGCGCGGGGAAATCCGCTGGGTCCCGCGTCCGATCGCGCCGATGAATGGCCAGCGGACATCGACCGCAACCGCCGCGATTCCGCGCGGCGTAAAGCCTTCGTCCCCGCGATAGCTCAGCACCGCCGTATCGATGGTGTCGTGCGCGTTATACGCATCGGCCCGGCCATAGGCGGTGAAGGTCACCTCCTGCCCCAGCGGCGTATAGCGCGTCAGGTCCCACCGCGCGGCGACAAAGGCACGCTGCGTGTCCTGTCCTTCGCTTCGGCCGATCGCCAGCGTGTTCAGCTGTATCTGCGCGACGCCGCCCAGCAAGCCGTTGAAACGGCGGCGATAATCGAGTTCGGGCAGCGCGACCGGCTGCATCCCCTGATTATCGCCGACCCGGAGCGTCTGCACCGCCCAGCCGCTGATCGACAGCATCGAATCGCGGTCGATCCGCTCGACGGTCACATTGTTGCGCAGCCGGTCGTCGCGCGAAATGTCGTAGCGGCGCAGGAACGTCTGGTCGGTGGTGTAGCGTAGCGATCCGGACACGCTCCAGTTCGGATCGAGCTGGAACCGGCCGACCGCATCGACATAGCCGCGGAACGACCGTTCGGTACCGGTCGGCGATGCGCCCAGCACCAGATCGTCGCTGCGGCGGCTGATCGTGCCATATCCCTGCACCCGGTACGCACCCTTGGACGACAGCGACCGGTATTCGGCCTGCAGCATGGGCAGCACGGCAGTAAAGACGTGCGGGGTGATCGTCAGGTCACGATTGGGCGCGAGGTTGATGTAATAGGGGACCGCGACTTCCAGCCCGTTCACCCGGTCCAGCCGGATCGACGGCGCGAGCAGTCCCGAATCGCTGCCATCGCCGATCGAATGCGAGAAGGACGGCAACGGAATGGTCGGCAGGCCGAAGATGGTGAGGCCTGCACCGGTATAGCGGATGCGCTTACGCGTCGGGTCGTAGCGGACCTTCAACGCGGTGATCTTCCACGACGGTTCCTTGGGACACCCGGCGGAATTGGTGACGGCGCATGGGGTATAGGCCGCGCTTTCGACCGTCACGACGCCGTTTTCCGACCGGGTGCCGCGCTTGGCCGCGATCCGGCCGCCTTCGTCGAGGACGACCAGCATGTTGTCGACCACGCCGTCCTTCAGGCTGTCGGTCAGTTCGATCCGGTCACCATAGGCCACGTCGCCTTGCGGGTTGGTGACGGCGATGTTGCCGTCGGCCACCACCTGTCCGCTCTTGCGGTTCCACGTCACCCGGTCGGCGCGCAGCCGGTTGCCCTCGCGCAGCAACTGGACTTCGCCGGTCGCGGTCACCACGTCGGTATTGCTGTCATAGGTCAGCAGGTCAGACGAGAAATCGATCTGGTCCTGGGTCGCGGGCGTCGGCAGCGCGCTTTCCGGCGGCGGGGGCGGCTGGCTGCGATCCTGCAGATCCTGTGCGACCGCAGGGCCGGCGATCGCCAGCGAAAGGCCAAGGGCAAGCGACCCCAACGAACGCTTCACTAGTCTCGCTTCCCCAAACCGTTGCCGTCCGACGTGCGGACGTTCGTTCCGCGCTATTGCATCGTGCGGGCGGAACCGCAATCGCCCTTGGCCCGCTTTACCTGCCGGTCGCGACGCGCCTAGAAGGTGCCCGCGCCCCGTGCGCCAAGATCCAGAGGAAACCCATGTCGATTTCGATCCAGTTCGCGCCCCAGCGGGGCACCGCCACCGCCCTCGTCCTGCCCATCGCCACCGGCGGGCTCGACCGGATCGACGCGGCGGGCCTGGAGCCGCACGTCGCGACGCTGGTGGCCGGTGCCGCGCGTGCCGGACGCTTCGAGGGCGAAGCCGGGTCGATCGCGGAAATCTTTGTCCCCGGCGAAGGCGACAGCGCCGGCCGCGTCATCCTGCTCGGCATCGGCGACGGGGAAGGGCCGGCGCTGGAAAAGGCGGGCGGCGCGCTGACCGGACGCTTCCTCGTTTCGGGTCTGACCGACCTGACCGTCGACTTTACCGGCAGCGACGTGTCGGCAAAGGCGATCGCGCGCTTTGCGGCAACGGCGGCGCAGCGCGGCTGGCGGCAGGACGGCTATCGCACCAAGCTGCCTGAAAAATCGAAGCCGACGCTGACCGGCCTGACCATCGTCGGCGCTCCGGACGGGATCGACGACGCGTTCGTTGCGGCCGACGCGCTGACCAAGGGGCTGGACCTCACCCGCACCCTCGTTACCGATCCGCCGAACATCCTGTACCCGGTCAGCTTCGTCGAGAAGTGCCGCGATCTTGAGGCGCTGGGTGTCGAACTGACCATTCTCGACGAACGGCAGATGGCCGAACTGGGCATGGGCGCGCTGCTGGGCGTCGGCCTAGGCTCGGAAAAGGAATCGCGCCTGCTTGCCATGCGCTGGAACGGCAAGGGCGAGGGCGATGTCGACGTCGCGCTGGTCGGCAAGGGCGTGACCTTCGACACCGGCGGTATCTCGCTGAAGCCCGGACCCGGCATGGAGGACATGAAGTGGGACATGGGCGGCGCGGGCGCGGTCGCGGGTGCGATGAAGGCGCTGGCCAGCCGCAAGGCGAAGGCGAACGTCATCGGCGTCGTCGGCCTCGTCGAGAACATGCCCGACGGCAAGGCACAGCGCCCTGGTGACGTGGTGACGTCGATGTCGGGCCAGACGATCGAGGTGCTGAACACCGACGCTGAAGGGCGGCTGGTGCTGTGCGACGTGCTGACCTGGGTCCAGCGGACGCACAGGCCGAAGACGATCGTCGACCTCGCGACCCTGACCGGGGCCATGATCATCAGCCTCGGCAGCGAACATGGCGGCCTGTTCGCCAATGACGACTCGCTCGCCGACGAACTGCTGGTGGCGTCGCGCGAATCGGGCGACCTGCTGTGGCGCTTCCCGCTGTCGCCGGCGTACGACAAGCTGCTCGACAGCCCGATCGCCGACATGAAGAATATCGGCCCGCGCGGGGCAGGCTCGATCACCGCCGCGCAGTTCCTGAAGCGCTATATCGAGGATGGCGTGCGTTGGGCGCATCTCGACATCGCCGGCATGGTGTGGGCCGACAAGCCCGGCAACCACCACGACAAGGGCGCGACCGGCTTCGGCGTGCGCCTGCTCGACCGGTTCGTGGCGGATAATTTCGAAGGCTGACCGAACCCACCCTTACCCGTCATCCCGGTGAAAGCCGGGATGACGGAGGCGAACGGAAATGAAAGTCGACTTCTACCATCTGACCCGCAGCCCGCTCGACCGGGTACTGCCGCGCATCGCCCAACGGCTGCATGATGATGGCGAGCGCCTGTTGCTGCTGTCCGACAACGCCGACCAGCGCCGCCACCTCGACATGCTGCTGTGGACCTACGCCCCCGACAGCTTCCTGCCCCACGCCGAGGCAGGAGCAAGCGACGACGCGCTGCAAGCGGTGCTGATCGCTCCCGAATTGACCGACGCCAACGCCGCGCGCAACGTCGCGATCGTCGATGGCCGCTGGCGGGACGACGCGCTGACCTTCGACCGCGCGTTCCACTTCTTCGGCGAGGATCACATCGCCGCCGCGCGTGCCGCGTGGAAGGGGCTGTCCGACCGCGAGGACGTCGAGCGGCGGTACTGGCGGCAGGGCGATGGCGGCTGGGAACAGGCGGCGTAACGCTTGCCTGTCGCGCGTCGCCCGACTAGGTGGACCGGCGACAAGCCTTCCAACAACCAGAACGCAGGAGCCGCGACCACCATGGCCGCTACCCGTACCTTTTCGATCATCAAGCCCGACGCGACCCGCCGCAACCTGACCGGCGCCGTCACCAAGATGCTGGAGGAAGCCGGCCTGCGCGTCGTCGCTTCGAAGCGTATCCAGATGACCCGCGAACAGGCCGAAGGCTTTTACGGCGTGCACCGTGAGCGTCCGTTCTTCAACGACCTCGTGTCGTTCATGATCTCGGGCCCCGTCGTCGTGCAGGTGCTGGAAGGCGAAAACGCCGTGCAGGCCAACCGCGACATCATGGGCGCGACCAACCCGGCCAACGCCGATGCCGGCACGATCCGCAAGGAACTGGCCGAATCGATCGAAGCGAATTCGGTCCATGGTTCGGATTCGGAAGAGAATGCGAAGATCGAAATCGACTTCTTCTTCAAGCCGGAAGAAATCGTCGGCTGATTTCAGCCCCGGCTGAAATGCGAAAGGCCCGCTTCCGATGGGAGGCGGGCCTTTTTCTTTGTCTCGCACGGCTTAAAGCTTGTCGAGAACGTGTGGCGAACCAACCCACCGTTCGTCCTGAGTAGCCATTGAGCCTGTCGAAATGGCGTATCGAAGGACCCGTGCCACAGGTGCTTCGATACGGGTCTTCGACTTCGCTCAGCCCCTACTCGGCACGAACGGGAGGCGCTATCCCGCCAACCGCCCCAATTCCTGCGCCCACAACGTGTCCAGCCGATGCGCCACGCCGCCGCTCGCACCCTCACGTCGCGCCAGCGCAACGAGCTTCAGCGACCGCCCGCCAACGATCCGTCCATGGGTGGCAAACACCAGATCGTAGATCGCGCTCGACTGCCGCTGGGTATCGCCGTCCCACCATGTCGCCGTCACCGCAACCGGCAACCGCCCTTCGATCGCATCGGCACCGCCATCGGTGATCGCCAACAACGGAGCGCGCACCCAATCGGCCGCGATCGCGACATCGCCCACCGCCGACTTGGCCGGCACCTTCAGCGTTGGCGGGAACGTCACGTCGATCCGCTCGATCCGCCGGTCGGCCGCGCTCAGCACCAGCCGCTCGCCGTCGCCATCCGGCGTCGCGACGATCGCAAGCGCGGTCTTCGCCTTTGCCGAGGACACGCGCTCGGCCGCACGCTCGGCATCCGCCGTCCGTCGTTCGGACACGTTGTTCCACAGCGTCAGCCCGCCGATCACGACACCGGCCACCGCCACGCCTTCGGCCAGCGTGATCCAGCGCCGCCGCTCGGCCCGCGCGTCCTCGGCGTCGCTCACCGCCCGCCGGCCTCCAGCAACGCGCGCGGCGCGGCCAGTTCCCATGCATGGGCCACGGCATCCTCGATGGCGACGGGATCGCTGTCGGCGTCGATCACGCTCCAGCCGTCATCGCCGCGCACGGTCGCGCTGTCACCGACGATCCGCACAAAATCATTCCCTTCGACCGTGAAGACCGTCGCCTCGCCCGCTTCGCGTTCCTGCGTTTCCGGCAACACCTTTGCGGCTTCACGGATCAGGTCGAGCATCTCGGTCATCGTGTCACGAACTCCGCCAGGGTTTGCGGGTAGAGGCGATGTTCCTCCACCAGCACCCGCGCCGCCAGGATATCGGCGGTATCGTCGGGCAGGATCGGAACGCGCGCCTGGGCCAATACGCTCCCGGCATCCAGCTCTTCGGTGACGACATGCACCGAACAGCCCGCTTCGGCATCGCCCGCCGCGATCGCCCGTGCGTGGGTGTCGAGCCCTTTATAAGCTGGCAACAGCGAGGGGTGGATGTTGACGATCCGGTCACGCCACTTCGCGACGAAATCTCCCGACAGCAGCCGCATGTAACCTGCCAGCGCGATTGTCTCGACGCCCGCGTCCCGCAGCGCATCGTCAATCGCCGCCTCATACTCCGCCTTCGGGATACCGCGGGGCGAATGGGCGAAGGTCGCGATGCCCTGTTCGGCGGCGTGGGCCAGGCCGGCGGCAGCGGGCTTGTCCGACGCCACCAGCACGATCTCATACGGGCAATCAGGCGCCCGCGCCGCTGCGACCAGCGACGCCATGTTTGACCCCCGTCCCGAGATCAGGACCCCGACACGGTGCTTAGCCAAGGTGCGTCGCGCTCCAGTCGGCACGGGCGCTCCACGTGCCCGCGCTGCCCTTCACGGTGCAGCCCTTGTCGCCCGCCTCGACCGTGCCGATCCGCACGACGGTCTCGCCCGCTTGCGACAGCGCGGCGGCAACTGCATCGGCATCCGCGGCGGCGACCAGCACCGCCATGCCGATGCCACAGTTGAACGTCCGCGCCATCTCTTCCGGCTCGATATTGCCCTGCGCCTGCAGGAACGCCATCAGTCGCGGCTGTTCCCACGCATCGGCATCGACCTGGGCATGGGCACCCTCGGGCAAGACGCGCGGGATATTCTCCAGCAGCCCGCCGCCGGTGATGTGCGCCAGCCCATGGATGCGCCCCTCGCGCAGCAGCGGCAGCAGCGACTTCACGTAGATTTTGGTCGGCGCCATCAGCGCATCGATCAGCAGCACGTCCTGATCGAACAGGGCAGGGCGGTCCATCTTCCAGCCCTTGTCCGCCGCCAGTCGCCGCACGAGCGAGAAACCGTTCGAATGCACCCCCGACGAGCCGAGGCCGAGTATCACGTCGCCGACCGCCACCTTGTCGCCGGTCAGCAGTTGTTCGCGCTCGACCGCACCGACGCAGAAGCCGGCAAGGTCGTAATCCTCGCCCTCGTACATGCCCGGCATTTCCGCCGTCTCGCCACCGATGAGCGCGCAACCGGCCTGACGGCACCCTTCCGCGATCGAACCGACCACGCGTTCGGCAGTCTCGGCGACCAGCTTCCCCGTCGCATAGTAATCGAGGAAGAACAGTGGCTCGGCACCCTGCACGATCAGGTCGTTGGCGCACATCGCGACCAGATCGATGCCGACGCCATCATGGGCATTGTGCTCGATCGCCAGCTTCAGCTTGGTGCCGACGCCGTCATTCGCCGCGACCAGCAACGGGTCCTTGAACCCGGCAGCCTTGGGGTCGAACACCCCGCCGAACCCGCCCAGTTCCGCATCCGCGCCGGGACGCCGTGTCGATTTCGCCAACGGCCCGATGGCGCGGACCAGGGCATTGCCCGCCGCGATCGATACGCCTGCCTGTGCGTAGGTATAGCCGCCGCCGCGGTCCGCTTCGTTGCTCATGTCGCCCGGTTAGCTACATCGCGCTTGGATTTCCACGCCTGCTTCGTCAAAAGGCAGCCATGACTTCGTATCAGCCCCGCCGCATCCTTGCCGCCGTCGCCCTGGGCGTCGTCGCCACCGGCGCGGTCGTGGCGCAACAGGGCGGTGTCGCCGCCGTCGACAGCTCGGGCAGTTTCGAGGTGAACGGGGTCCGCGTCGACGTCGCCGGCCCCTCCGCCGACGCCGCCCGCACCGCCGGCTGGCGCATCGCCCAGCGCAAGGGCTGGCAGATGCTGTCGCAGCGGCTGACGGGTCAGGCACGCTCGCTGCCCGACGGCACGCTCGATTCGCTGGTGAGCGCGATCGTCGTCGAAAGCGAACAGATTGGCCCGAAACGCTACATCGCGCGCCTGGGCGTGCTGTTCAATCGTGGCCGCGCCGCGTCGATCCTCGGCATCGCCGGCGTGTCGGAGCGCAGCCCCGCCATGCTGGTCCTCCCCCTCATCTGGGACGGCGGCACCGGCACCGTGTTCGAACGGGCGACCCCGTGGCAGGCGGCATGGGCGCGCTTCCGCACCGGGGGCAGCGTCATGGATTATGTCCGCCCCAGCGGCACCGGCGCCGACGGCCTGCTGCTGAACGCCGGACAGGTGACCCGGCGCGGACGCGGCTGGTGGCGCACCGTCCTCAACCAGTACGGCGCGTCCGACGTGCTGATCCCGCAGGTCCGGCTGTACCGCCAATGGCCCGGCGGCCCGGTGATCGGCACCTTCACCGCCGGGTATGGCCCCGACAACCGTCTGCTCGGCAGCTTCTCGTTGCGCGTCGATCAGGGCGATGCGATCCCCGCGCTCCTAGACGAAGGGGTCCGACGGATCGACGCCATGTATCAGCAGGCGTTGCAGGCCGGCACGCTGCGCCCCGATGTCGTCCTCGCCGCCCCGCCACCGGGCACGCCGGTCATCCCGGTTGAGGAAGAAGCCGTCGACCCGGCGCTGCCCGATCCCACCGCCACGCCGACCGCCGCGCCCGCGACCGAAGCGATCACCCTGTCGATCCAGGCCGATACGCCGAACGCAGCCGCCGTCGAATCGACCGAAGCGGCATTGCGCGCGGTACCCGGCGTCCGCGCCGCCGCGACCTCCAGCCTGGCGCTGGGCGGTGTCTCGGTGCTCCGCGTCACCTTCGACGGCGACGCTGCGATCTTCGCCGCCGCGCTGGAGGCACGCGGCTGGCAGGTGCAGCAGGGCGACGGCGCGCTGCGCATCCGCCGCCGCGCCGCCCCAACGCCCCCGCCGCCGAGTACGCCGCAGGGATGACCCAGTCGCGTATCGGTTCGGCTCAGCTTTCCTTCTCCCTCGAACTGCCCGCCGGCGCCCGGCAGGACCTGTTCCTCGTAGGGCCGTCGAACGAAGCCGCCGTCCACCATCTCGACCATTGGGAAACGTGGCCGGTCAAGGCCGCGCTGCTGGTCGGCCCGCGCAAATCGGGCCGGACATTGCTCGCCCGCTCGTTCGTCGCGCGCAGCGGCGGCACGATCGCCGACGATGCCGAACGCTGGAACGAGACCGAACTGTTCCACGCGTGGAACCGCGCGCAGAGCGAGGGGCAGCCGTTGCTGATCGTCGCCGACGCCCCGCCGCCGATTTGGCGGATCGGCCTGCCTGACCTCCGCTCGCGCATGGGGGCGACGCCGGTGTTGCGGCTGGAAGCGCCCGATGAACTGCTGATCGAAACACTGCTGCAATATCTGTTCGACAGGAAGGAACTCGTTGCCGCGCCGGATGTCGTGCGCTGGCTTGCCCGCCGCGTCGAACGGAGCCACCTTGCGGTGCTTCGGATCGTCGAGGCTTTGGAGGAAGATGCAATGTTGCGCTCGACGCGCCGTTTGACGATCCCGACCGCGCGCGCCGCGCTGGGTTCCAGCCCGCTGTTGCTGGACCGCCTGCTGTGAACGATCCGGTTCCCTCCGCCCGCACCACCGTGGCCGCCGCGCCGGAAGCACGCTATTTCAACCGCGAGCTGTCGTGGCTGGCGTTCAACCGCCGCGTGCTGGACGAGGCGTGCAATCCCGACCATCCGCTCCTCGAGCGGCTGCGGTTCCTGTCGATCTCCGCCACGAACATCGACGAATTCTTCATGGTGCGCGTGGCGGGCCTCAAGGGGCAGCAGAACCAGGGGGTCGGCCATGAATCGGTCGACGGCCTGACGCCCTCGCAACAGCTGGCCGCGATCACCGTCGATGCCGCCGGACTGGTCGACAGCCAGCAGCGCATCTGGCGCGACATCGCCGCCAGCCTGGCCGAGGCCGACGTATTCGTGCTCGGGGCCGATGCGATCCATGGCGATACCGAAGTCTGGCTGGAACGGCATTTCCGCGAACAGGTCTTCCCGGTCCTGACCCCGCAGGCGCTCGACCCGGCGCACCCGTTTCCCTTCATCCCGAACCTCGGCTCGGCGATGCTGTTCGATCTGATCCGCCGCTCGGACGATGTGGAGGTGCGCGAAGTCGTGCTGCTGCCACCGGCCATGCCGCGCTTCGTCCGCCTGCCGGGCAAGGCCGCGCGCTATGTCGCGATCGAGACGATCCTGCGCCATTTCTCCAACCTGTTCTTCCCCGGCTACACCGTGCGCGCGTCTGCAGCGTTCCGGGTCATCCGCGACAGCGACATCGAACTGGAGGAAGAGGCCGAGGATCTGGTCCTCTACTTCCGCACCGCGATCAAACGGCGGCGGCGTGGCCGGATCATCCGCCTCGAAATCGAATCGGGTATTTCCGACGAACTGGTCCAGCTGCTGCGCGACGAAATGGGCGGCAGCGACGCGCTTATCACCGAAACCGGCGGGTTCCTCGGCATCGGCGACCTGTCGATGCTGGTCGCCGAGGACCGCCCCGACCTGAAATTCCCGCCCTTCAGCCCCCGCTTCCCCGAACGCATCCGCGAATATGGCGGCGACTGTTTCGCGGCGATCCGGGCGAAGGATATCGTCGTCCACCACCCGTACGAAACCTTCGACGTGGTGCTGGCTTTCTTGAAACAGGCCGCCGCCGACCCCGATGTCGTCGCGATCAAGCAGACGCTGTACCGCGCGGGCAAGCAGTCCGCCGTCGTCGCTGCACTGGTCGCCGCTGCAGAGGCGGGCAAGTCGGTGACCGCCGTCGTCGAGCTGAAGGCCCGGTTCGATGAAGAGCAGAACCTGAACCTCGCCTCGGTCCTCGAACGCGCCGGGGTGCAGGTCGTCTACGGCTTTATCGAGTGGAAGACCCACGCGAAAATCTCGATGGTCGTCCGTCGTGAAGAGCAGGGCTATCGCACCTATTGCCACTTCGGCACCGGCAATTACCATCCGATCACTGCGCGTATCTACACCGACCTCAGCTTCTTCACCGCCGATCCGGTGATCGGCCGCGATGCGGCGCAGGTGTTCAACTACATCACCGGCTATGTCGAACCGCAGTCACTGCAACAGCTTGCCATTTCCCCGCGCGACCTGCGCAACCGGCTGGAGGCGCTGATCGAGGGGGAAATCCAGACCGCGCGCACCGGCGGCGAAGGCTCGATCTGGCTGAAGATGAACTCGCTGGTCGACCCCGCCCTGATCGACAAGCTCTACGAAGCATCGGCGGCAGGGGTACAGATCGACCTGATCGTGCGCGGCATCTGCTGCCTGCGCCCCGGCGTACCCGGCATGTCCGACAACATCCGCGTGAAGTCGGTCGTCGGCCGCTTCCTCGAACACAGCCGGATCTATTGCTTCGGCAATGGACAGGCGCTGCCCAATGACGACGCGCTGGTCTATGTGTCGTCGGCCGACTGGATGCCCCGCAATTTCGACCGCCGCGTGGAATATCTGATGCCGATCAACAACCCGACCGTCCACGACCAGGTGCTCGATCAGGTCATGGTCGCGAACCTGCTCGACACCGAACAGACCTGGGAGCTGGGACCCGATGGCAGTTATCGCCGTGTGGCAAAGGGCGATCGCCCGTTCAACCTGCATCGCTATTTCATGACCAATCCCTCGCTGTCGGGCCGGGGTGCCGCGATCGAGAGCGGATCGGCGACCGTGCCGCAGAAACTGTCGCTGCGCGCGTGGCGAGCGGCACGGGACGGCGCGGCTTGATCCGCCTGCCCTGGATCAGCCGCCCGGTCAGCGCGGCGCATAGTGCGATCATCGACATCGGGTCGAACTCGATCCGGCTGGTCGTCTATGGCGGGCCGGATCGGATTCCGGCCACGCTGTTCAATGAAAAGGTCCTGGCCGGCTTGGGTCGCTCGCTTGCAGAAACCGGTCGGATCGAGCCGGAGGCGATGGCGCTGGCCAGCACCGCGCTGCGCCGCTTCGCATGGCTGACCCGCGAAATGCAGGTCGAGGTCGTCCGCACCGTCGCCACCGCAGCCGTCCGCGATGCTGCCAATGGCCACGAATTGGTGGCGCTGGCCGAATCGCTGGGCCTGACGGTCGAGACGCTGACCGGCGAGGAAGAGGCGCAGGCCGCCGGCCACGGCGTGCTGTCCGCCATTCCCGATGCCGACGGGATCGTCGGGGACCTGGGTGGGGGCAGCCTCGAACTGGTCCGTATCAAGAACGGCAAGATCGGCGACCGCGTGTCGTTCCCGCTGGGCGTCCTGCGCATCGGCGCGATCCGCGAACGCCGCGCGGGCGAACTCGACCGGGTGGTGCAGCGGCTGGTGGCTGATGCCGGCTGGACCGGGCGGGGGAAGGGGCTGCCCTTCTATCTGGTCGGCGGATCGTGGCGCACGCTGGCGCGCTTCGACATGCACCTGACCGGCTATCCGCTGCCGATCGCACATGGCTATACCATGTCACTCGGGCGGATTGCCGAGCTGGAGCGGATCATCGCCGATACGCAGCGTGCCGATCTGAAGGCCGTGCCGAACCTGTCGGGCGGGCGCGTGCCGACGCTCGACAATGCCACTGCCGTGCTGTCGGCGATGGCGCGACAATTGGGCAGCGCGACGACGATGATCTCCGCCTATGGCCTGCGCGAAGGGCTGCTCTACGCCGCGATGCCCGCTGAAGTGCGCAAGCAGGACCCGCTGATCGTCGCCGCCCATGACGAAGGGGCGCGGCAGGGGCGCTTCGTCGAACATGGCGACCTGCTCCACAAATGGATCGCGCCACTATTCCCCGACGACGACCCCGCCGCCGTCCGGCTGCGCCATGCCGCCTGCCTGCTGGCCGATGTGGGCTGGCATGCGAACCCCGAATTCCGCGCGGAACGCGGCGTGGAGATCGCGCTGCACGGCAATTGGGTCGCGATCGACGCCGCCGGCCGCGCGATCGTCGCGCAGGCGCTGCACAGCTGCCTGGGCGGCGGCAGCGCCGAGGGGCCGCCCGAACCGCTCGGCCGATTGGCGCCGATCGCCGCGCTGGAGGCGGCGCATCGCTGGGGCCTCGCGATGCGGCTGGGCCAGCGGTTGAGCGGCGGCGTCGCGACCCCGCTGCAACGCACCGACGTTCGGCGCAAGCGCGGGCAGGTGGAGTTGGTCGTCCCGACGGCGGACGTGGCGCTCTATGGCGAAGCGGTGCAGAAACGGCATCGTGCACTGGCGACGGCACTGGGCATGGACGCGGCGCTCGTCACCCGCTGACGCGGTGCTTTCCTACACTGCAGGGCTTGGCTAGCCTCTGCCCTCGCGCCCGCCATACCAGCCCTCGCGGGAGCGGCGTTCGGAGGATAGTGGCACAAACAGTGTGCGAGTGTGAACTTTGTGAACTTTGGACGTCAGCCGCAGCGAAATCCGGTCACGACGCCCTTCTCATCGATGTCGATGTTGAGCCGGCCGGGCCGGAAATCCATCGTCACCGCCATGCCCGGCCGGATCACGCGGACGTTGGTCAGCCCCGACTGCTTTTTCGCCTCGGCCTCGACCGCTGCCGAGAACGGCTTGCCGACCAGCGCCGCCAGGATGCTGGTATCGCACGAATCGGCCAGAGCCGGCGCGCTGTTGCTCGGCTTCGTCGTCGCGCAGGCACCCAGCGCCAATGCTGCGATCAGGATGGTCGGCTTCATTCCACTACCTCCGCTCGGGTCATCTTCAGCTTTCCACCCAGCACGGTGAACCCCAGCTGACCCTCGACCAGCGCCAGCGCATCGCAGCCGAACTGTTCGAACCGCCAGCCGTTCAGGATCGACAGCCCCTCGCGCTGCCCGGCGGCCAGCGCCTCCAGATCGTCCGACCGCGCCAGCAGCCGCGACGCGACCTTGATCTCGTTCGCGCGGATCTTCAGCAGCAGTTTCAGCAGGTCGGCGACCAGCGCCCCTTCCTTGCCCAGCGCCGGCTTGCGCTCGTCGCGGCCCGGCATCTGGTCGGCGGGCAGCGGCTTGGCATTCGCCAGCGCGTCCATCATCCGTCCGCCGATATCGTTATGCGCCCACGCCGCCGACAGCCCGCGCACCTTTGCCAGATCGCTCTGCTTGCGCGGCGGGTTGCCGGCGAGGTCGGCGATCGTCTCGTCCTTGACGATGCGGCCGCGCGGCAGGTTCTTGCCCTGCGCCTCCAGCTCGCGCCACTTGCCCAGCGCCTTCAGCCGGCCCAGCACCTCGGGCTTGCGGCTGTTGACGCGGATGCGCTGCCACACCTGTTCGGGGTCGTTGAAGTAGTTGGAGGGATCGGCGATCCGCTCCATCTCCTCATCCAGCCACAGCCCGCGTCCGGTCTTGCGCAACTTGCCGAGCATCTTGGGGAAAATCACCGAGAGATGCGTCACGTCGGCGATCGCATAGTCGATCTGCCGGTCGTCCAGCGGGCGGCGCGACCAGTCGGTAAAGCGCGCGCCCTTGTCGACCGTGATCCCCAGATAGGCATCGACCAGATTCGAATAGCCGACCTGCTCCCCCTGGCCCAGCGCCATCGCCGCCACCTGGGTATCGAACATCGGGAAGGGGGTCTTGCCAGTCAGGTTATAGACGATCTCGATATCCTGCCCGCCGGCATGGAAGACCTTCAATACCTCGTCGTTATCGGTCAGCAGCTCGAGCAGCGGGGTCAGGTCGATGCCCGGCGCCATCGGGTCGATCGCGGCGGCTTCCTCGGTATTGGCGATCTGGATCAGGCAGAGTTCCGGCCAATAGCTGTTCTCGCGCATGAATTCGGTGTCGACGGCAACGAAGTCGGACTGGGCGAGGCGGGTACAGAGGGCGGCGAGGGTCGCGCTGTCCTCGATCAACGGATGGATGTGCATCGGCTCCGCATAGCAAGGGTTCCGCGCCTTGACAAAAGGGGGTGAGGGGGGGAAGCGGCGCGCATCCGAATTATTCCAGACTGGGAAGTTTCCCGGCCATAAGGTTCCGAATGATGCACGCCTATCGCACCCATAACTGCGGCCAACTGACCGACGCGAACGACGGCGATACCGTCCGCCTGTCGGGTTGGGTGCATCGCAAGCGCGACCATGGCGGCGTGCTCTTCATCGACCTGCGCGACCATTACGGCATCACCCAGATCGTTGCCGACAGCGATTCGCCCGCGCTCGCGCTGCTCGAATCGGCGCGCACCGAATCGGTGCTGACCATCGATGGCAATGTGAAGCTGCGCAGCGAGGCAACGAAGAACCCGAACCTGGCCACCGGCGCGATCGAAATCTACGCGCGCTCGGCGACGCTCCAGTCGGCGGCGCAGGAGCTGCCGATGCCGGTCGCGGGCGAAGCCGAGTACCCGGAAGACATTCGCCTGCGCTATCGTTTCCTCGACCTGCGGCGCGAGCGGCTCCACGCCAATATCCTGCTGCGCTCGAACGTCATCGCGTCTTTGCGTCGCCGGATGATCGATCAGGGCTTCACCGAATTCCAGACGCCGATCCTGACCGCGAGCAGCCCCGAAGGCGCGCGCGACTATCTGGTCCCCAGCCGCGTCCATCCGGGCAAGTTCTATGCGCTGCCGCAGGCACCGCAGATGTTCAAGCAGCTGCTGATGGTCGCCGGCTTCGACCGCTATTTCCAGATCGCCCCCTGCTTCCGCGACGAAGACGCCCGCGCCGACCGGTCGCCGGGCGAGTTCTACCAGCTCGATTTCGAAATGAGCTTCGTCACGCAGGAAGACGTGTTCGCCGCGATCGAACCAGTTCTGCACGGCGTGTTCGAGGAATATGCTAACTGGCAGGGCAAGGGCCGCACCGTATCGCCGCTGCCATTCCAGCGCATCCCCTACCGTGAATCGATGCTGAAGTACGGCAATGACAAGCCCGACCTGCGCAACCCGCTCATCATCACCGACGTCTCACAGCACTTCGTAGGGTCGGGCTTCGGCCGCTTCGCCTCGATCGTCGAGGCGGGCGACGTCGTCCGCGCGGTGCCGGCGCCCAAGACCGCCGACAAGAGCCGCAAGTTCTTCGACGACATGAATGCCTGGGCACAGTCCGAAGGGTTTGCCGGTCTGGGCTATGCCACGCGCAAGGGCGGCGAATGGGGTGGCCCGATCGCCAAGAACCATGGCGAGGAGGGCATGGCAAAGGTCGCTGAGGCGCTCGGCCTTGGTCCCGATGATGGTGTGTTCTTCGCCGCCGGCAAGGAAGCACAGGCGGCCAAGCTCGCCGGCCTTGCCCGCACCCGCGTTGCCGACACGCTGGGCCTGATCGACGACAAGCGGTTCGAGTTCTGCTGGATCGTCGACTTCCCGATGTTCGAATATGACGAAGACGCGAAGAAGGTCGATTTCAGCCACAACCCGTTCTCGATGCCGCAGGGCGAGATGGAAGCGCTGGAGACGATGAACCCGCTCGATATCCTCGCCTATCAGTACGACATCGTGTGCAACGGCGTGGAGCTGTCGTCGGGCGCGATCCGGAACCACCGCCCGGAAATCATGTACAAGGCGTTCGAGATCGCCGGCTACACGCAGGAAGACGTCGACACGAACTTTGCGGGCATGATCAACGCGTTCAAGTTCGGTGCGCCGCCGCACGGTGGTTCGGCACCGGGCGTCGACCGCATCGTCATGCTGCTGGCCGACGAACCGAATATCCGGGAGGTCATCACCTTCCCGATGACGCAGAAGGCCGAGGATTTGATGATGGGTGCGCCAAACTATGCGACGCCCAAGCAGCTGCGTGAGCTGAATATCCGGGTGACCGCCGACGGCCCGAAAGAGGGCTAAAGACGTTTCGCGGGGTGGGGGATAGCCCCGCCCCGCGATCCGATTCAGGCGTTTTCGAACGTTTCGCCTTCGAGCACGCGCAGGCGTCCGTCGTCGATCGCGAACACCGCACCGTGCAACTTGAGCGTACCGGCCTCGACCCGTTCCTTCACGAACGGGAAGGTCATCAGGTTGTTGAGCGAAACCTTCACGCCTTCCTGCTCCAGCGCCTTCTGACCCTCGGGCCCGGTGCCATGCTCGGCAACGACCTTTTCACGGGCCTCGTCGAGCAGGTCGATCCAGTGGGCGACGAAGCCGCCTTCGCCCGGCTTGGTATTGGCGAGCGATTGCGTCAGGCACGCATTCACGCCGCCGCACGCACCGTGACCCAGCACTAGGACTTCCTCGACTTCCAGCTTCGTGACGGCGAATTCCAGCGCCGCCGACACGCCGTGCCGGCCGCCGTCATCCTCGAACGGCGGGACCAGGTTGGCGACGTTGCGGACCACGAAAATCTCGCCCGGACGCGCGCCGAAGATGGTCGCCGGATCGACGCGGCTGTCGGAACAGGCAATGACCATCACCTTGGGGCTCTGCCCGGTGGCGAGTTCGCTCCAGCGTTCGCGTTCCTGCTGCCATTCGGTGCCGCGGAAACGGTAATACCCTTCCTTGAGGTCGCTGAAGTGCATCAAAGAATCTCCATCATAAGTTGTGCTCTTCCCTCGCGCGCTATGACGCATGGGGGCCGGGAATGTTGCAGGCGGTTGTTCGTTTGCCCGCGCATCGCTATCTGACGCCCATGAACGAGATGACGCCGCTCCCCCGCCCGCAGCGAGAACGCAAGCCCGACTGGATTCGCGTAAAGGCTCCGACTGGAAAAGTCGTGGCCGAAACCCGCGCGCTGATGCGGTCGAAAAGCCTGACCACGGTGTGCGAGGAAGCGGCCTGCCCGAATATTGGCGAATGCTGGTCGAAGAAGCATGCGACCGTCATGATCCTGGGCGACACCTGCACCCGCGCCTGCGCGTTTTGCAACGTGAAGACGGGCATGCCGCGCGCGGTCGACCCGATGGAGCCGCAGCATGTCGCCGAAGCGGCGGCGGCGATGGGGCTGAACCATATCGTCATCACCTCGGTCGATCGCGACGACCTGCCCGATGGCGGCGCCAAGCAGTTCGTGAAGGTGATCGAAGCGATCCGCGCCGCGAACCCGACCACGACGATCGAAATCCTGACGCCTGACTTCCGCAACAAGCATGAAGCGGCGGTCGAGATGATCGTGGCGGCCCGCCCGGACGTCTATAACCACAACCTCGAAACCGTGCCGCGCCTGTACCCGACGATCCGTCCGGGTGCCCGCTACTACGCGTCGCTGCGCCTGTTGGAGAGCGTCAAGAAGCTCGATCCGTCGATCTTCACCAAGTCGGGCGTCATGCTGGGGCTGGGCGAGGAGCGGATGGAGGTCCATCAGGTGATGGACGACATGCGCTCGGCTGATATCGATTTCCTGACGATGGGCCAGTATCTGCAACCGACGCCGAAGCATGCGAAGGTCATCGACTTCGTGACGCCCAAGGCGTTCGACAGTTATGCCGCCATCGCCCGTGCGAAGGGCTTCCTACTGGTCGCATCGTCGCCGCTTACCCGGTCGAGCTATCACGCGGGCGACGATTTCGAACGGATGCGGGCCAACCGCGACGCCAAGCTGGGCGTCGTCCGCGCGTAATGCCGAAGCATAGCGAAACCCGGCATCTGCCCTATAAGCCGGAGCAGATGTTCGACCTGGTGGCGGACGTCGGTCGCTACAGCGAGTTCCTGCCGTGGGTCAGCGCGATCCGGGTGCGGTCGGACAGCGCGACGGAGATGGTCGCCGACATGATCGTCGGCTTCAAGGGCTTGCGCGAGAGCTTTACGTCGAAAGTGCAGAAGGAGCGCCCCGGCCATCTGCGCGTCGATTATCTCGATGGGCCGCTCAAATATCTGAACAATGACTGGCGGTTCAAGCCGGACGGGCAGGGCGGCACGCTGGTCGAATTCTGCGTCGACTTCCAGTTCAAGAACCGCGTGTTCGAGATGCTGGCAGGTCAGGTCTTCGACCGGGCGCTCCGCAAGATGATCGGCGCTTTCGAGGATCGCGCCGCCCAGCTTTACGGCGATTCGTCGACGGGTTCCTCCGGGGCGACATCGGGCGGCAGCAACAGTTCGAGCGCGCACAACGCCGCCTGAAGCCGGATCGTCCCGCGGCCCAGATCACCGAACTGGCGCAGGTCGGCGACGACCTTTGCCGGATCGCCACCCTTTTCGGCGCGTGCAAATACCACGGTGCCGACCGGCTTCTTCTCGCTGCCGCCGCCCGGCCCCGCGACGCCGGTGATCGCCACCGCCACATCGGCCTGCGTCACTTCCAGCGCGCCTTGCGCCATGCTCCACGCCGTCGCGATCGATACCGCGCCGAACGTCTCGATCACGTCGGAGCTGACCTTGACCAGCCCGATCTTGGCCTCGTTCGAATAGGTCACGAACCCGGCCTCGAACACATCCGAACAGCCGGGAATTTCGGTGATCGCGGCGGCGACCAGCCCGCCGGTGCAGCTTTCGGCCAGCGCGACGCGGCGCCCGGCGGCGCGATTTTCCTCGACCACGCGACGCGCGGCTTCGACCAGTTCGGGGGGGAGTATGCTATCCATCACATCAATTCCGGGCGGCCTGCCGACACAAGGGCAGCCGCATCTGGGGGTTGGGGCGGTCGGCGTCGACCTGGGCAAACAGTACGATCAGGCCGGCGACATTACGAGGCGGCAGCGCCTGTACCAGAGTGGCGGCGCGTTCGATCCGGGGGCAGTCGGCGGCATCGATATTGCCGACGACCATCGGTGCGATCAGCGACGCCACGATCGGCGCGGCGAACGCCGAATCGAGCAGCTGGATCGCCTGTGGCGCGGTCAGGCGCGACAGCGCCGCCTTGGCCTGCGGCCAGGCTGCGTCAGTCTCGGCTTCATACCGGGACAGGAACGGCCCGCCGCTCCGCCGCAGAAGTGCGGTCGGCGGCAGGGCGTTGGCGCAGCGGGCACCAGCCTGCCGGATCAGTTCCGGCGCGACGAACAGCACCAGCGCCTCGGCCTCGGCCGAGGTGACGCAGGATTGCGTGGCCTGTACCGGGGCATTGCCACAGGCGGCCAGCGCCAGCAGCGCGGCAAGCCGCTTCATGCCGGCACCCGCACGGTGCAGATGGCCTGCGCGGCGATCCCTTCCTGTCGGCCGGTAAAGCCCAGCCGCTCGCTGGTCGTCGCCTTGATACTCACCTGCCGCTCGGTGAGCTCCAGCAAGGCGGCCACCCGCGCCCGCATCGCCGCGCGGTGTGGGCCGATCTTCGGCGCTTCGCAGATCAGCGTCAGGTCGACGAAATCGATGATGCCGCCCTCGGCCCGGACCAGCGAGGCGGCGTGCTGGAGAAACTGCCCCGACTCCGCGCCACGCCATTGCGGATCACTCGGCGGGAAGTGCGTCCCGATATCGCCCGCACCGATCGTGCCGAGCAGCGCGTCGGTGATCGCATGGAGCGCGACATCGGCATCGCTATGCCCCGACAGGCCGCGATCATGCGGGATCAGCACGCCGCCCAACCATAATTCCTCGCCCGCTTCCAACCGGTGGACGTCGTAACCGGTGGCGCTGCGCGACACGAGCGCCGGCAGCATGCGGGCTTCGGCGGCGGCGAAATCGGCCGGAAAGGTGATCTTCTCGAGCATGCTGTCCCCTTCGACCATCGCCACGTCCAGTCCGATCGCGCGCAGCATCTGGGCGTCGTCAGTCGCCTCGGCGGACGCATCCCACGCGGCATGGGCGTCACGAATGGCACCGGCTGCAAAGGCCTGCGGCGTCTGTACCCGGACCAGCCGGTCGCGCGGCACTACGTCACTCAGCGCGGCACCACCCAGCGCCAACGTATCGGCAACCGGCAGGACCGGCACCGCGCCCGGTGCATTGTCCAGTGCCGCCAGCAACCGATCGATCACGGCGCCGGGCAGGAGCGGCCGCGCCGCGTCATGGATCAGCACCCGGCCGGCATCGCCTATCGCCGCCAGCCCGGCAGCGACACTCTCGCGCCGCGTCGCCCCGCCGATGACGAACTCGACCTCGCCGACCGCCGCGCGCAGCGACGCTTCCTGCCCCTCGCCAATCACGACCAGCACCCGGTCGATGCCGGGATGGCTTGCCAGTGCCGCGTAGGCGTGGGCGATCATCGCCCGTCCGGCGATGGGGGCATATTGCTTGGGCAGGCTGCTGCCCGATCGGACGCCGGTTCCGGCGGCGACGATCAGGGCGATGGTTGGACCGGTCTGCATGGCGTCCGCCTAGCGCAAGCCGTGGCGGCCCGCCAGCCTTGCCCTTGGGTGGCGGATGCGGTAAGGTGCTGCCCAATTTTCAGGCACAATCCATGACCCTAGCTCCCATCCGCATCGGCGACGTCGTGATCGATACGCCGGTGATCCTCGCGCCAATGACCGGTGTCACCGACCTGCCGTTTCGCAAGATGGTGCGGCGGCACGGATCGGGGCTGAACGTTACGGAGATGATCGCCAGCCAGGCCGCGATCCGCGAGACACGCCAGTCGATTCAGAAGGCGATGTGGGACCCGGCCGAGGAGCCGGTGTCGATGCAGCTCGTCGGCTGCACGCCAATCGAGATGGGGGAGGCCGCCAAGCTCGCCGAGGACAAGGGCGCGGCGATCATCGACATCAACATGGGTTGCCCGGTACGCAAGGTGACGAACGGCGATGCCGGGTCGGCACTGATGCGTGACCTGCCGCTCGCCGCCGACCTGATCGCGGCGGTGGTGAAGGCGGTCGACGTGCCGGTTACCGTGAAGATGCGGATGGGCTGGGATCATAGCAGCCTCAACGCCCCGGAACTGGCGCATATCGCCGAGGATCTGGGCGCGCAGATGGTGACGGTCCATGGCCGTACGCGCAACCAGATGTATCGCGACCATGCCGACTGGGCATTCGTCCGCCGGGTGAGGGACGCGGTGAAGGTGCCGGTGATCGTCAACGGCGACATCTGCTCGGTCGACGATGCCCGCACCGCGCTTGACCAGTCGGGCGCGGACGGCGTGATGATCGGGCGCGGCGCCTATGGCCGGCCGTGGTTGCTGGCGCAGGTCATGGCCGCACTGTCGGGCGGCACGGCACCGACCGATCCCTCGGTCGAGGAACAATATCGCCTGATCGTCGAGCATTACCACATGATGCTCGACCATTATGGCGAGGAAACCGGCGTCAACATGATGCGCAAGCATATCGGTTGGTACACCAAGGGGCTGCACGGCTCGGCCGAGTTCCGCAACAAGGTGAACCAGCAGCCCGATTCCCGCACCGTGCTGGGCATGCTCGCCGATTTCTACGCGCCGTGGTGCACGCGCGCGGCGGCGTGAGCGCGGTCGAGGGGCTGCCCTCGTTCGCCGAACTGTTCGCCGGCCTGCCGGTGGCGGCGCTGGTGCTGGACGATACAGGGTGCATCGCCCACGCCAATGTCGCGGCGGAGTTGCTGCTCAACCAATCTGATCGGGCGATGCGTGGGCTGTCGCTCGAACAGGTCGTCTCGGTCCCGCCGGGCTATAGCGATCCGCGCGACGGACGGGCTTTCGCCAGCTATGACTGCGAATTGCAGCTGCGGCGCGGCGGGCGGTTGCGCGTCGATTTCCACGACAGTCCGGCGGCGCACGGATCGGCATGGCGCGTCGTCATGCTCTACGGCATTCGCGATGCCCATAGCGCGTCGCGCGCGGCCGGCGCCCGTGCCGCCATCGGAGCCGCCGCGATGCTGGCGCATGAGATCAAGAACCCGCTGTCGGGCATTCGCGGTGCGGCGCAGCTGTTGGCCGGCGAGGTCGACGACCGCAGCGTCCTGACCGACCTTATCATCGCCGAGGTCGACCGCATTGCCGCGCTGATCGACCGGATGCAGGATTTCACCGACGACCGGCCGCGCGCGCTGCAGGCGCAGAATATCTATCCCGTCCTCGCCCATGCCGTGCAGCTGGCCTCGGCCGGCTTTGCGCGCGGGATCGTGATCGAGGAACGCTTCGACCCATCGCTGCCGCCGGTGCGGATCGATCGCGATGCGTTCGTCCAGGTCATGGTCAACCTGCTGAAGAACGCCGCCGAAGCGCTGGAAAAGGTCGAGCAACCCCGCATCATCCTCGGCACCGCCTTTCGCCACGGCATGTCGCACGGCGTTGGCAACGGCGAACGGCGCGCGGTGCCGATCGAGCTGACCGTGACCGACAATGGCCCCGGCGCACCCGCCGACATCGCTGGCCACCTGTTCGAACCGTTCGTGTCGGGCAAGCGCGAGGGGCGCGGCTTTGGCCTGCCGATGGTCGAGAAACTGGTGGGGGAGATGAATGGCTTCGTCCGCTATAGCCGCGAAGGATATCCGCCGATGACCGTGTTCCGCCTCCACCTGCCGCGCGCATGACCGGTTCATCGCGCATCCTGCTGGTCGACGACGACGCGGCGATCCGTACCGTCGTGGCACAGGCGCTCCGCCGCGAGGGGCATGCGGTGCAGAGCGTCGGCACGCTGGGCCAGTTGCATGCTGAACTGCGTGCGGGGTTACCGGACGTGCTGGTGACCGACGTCGTGCTGCCTGACGGCGACGGGCTGGAGATGGCGGCGAAGCTCAATACCGAATTTCCAGACCTGCCGATCATCGTGCTGTCGGCGCGCAACACACTGACCACCGCCGTACGCGCGACAGAGGCGGGGGCGTTCGACTATCTGCCCAAGCCGTTCGACCTCGATACGCTGGCGCTGGCGGTACGGGGTGCGCTGGCGCGGCGATCGCGCGGGGCGGAAGAACAGCCGGTCGACGCGATCGATTCATCGCTGCCGCTGATCGGCCGCTCGCCGGCGATGCAGGACGTGTACCGGGTCATCGCACGGGTCGTCGCGACCGACCTGACGGTGTTGGTGACGGGTGAATCGGGCACCGGCAAGGAACTGGTGGCGCGGGCGATCCACGATCTGGGCCGCCGCCGCCGCGCACCGTTCATCGCACTCAACATGGCCGCGATCCCGCGTGAGCTGATCGAGGCGGAACTGTTCGGCCACGAGCGCGGCGCCTTTACCGGCGCGGCGCAACGCTCGGCCGGCAAGTTCGAACAGGCAGCGGGCGGCACGCTGTTCCTTGACGAGATCGGCGACATGCCGATGGAAGCGCAGACCCGGCTGCTGCGCGTGTTGCAATCGGGCGAATTCACCAGCGTCGGCGGCGCGCGCGTCATCCGTGCCGATGTCCGCATCGTCGCGGCGACCAACAAGACGCTGGCCGTGCAGGTCCAGTCGGGCCAGTTCCGCGAGGATTTGTTCTATCGGCTGAACGTCGTGCCGATTGCCCTGCCGCCCTTGCGCGAGCGGCGACAGGACGTGGCGCTCCTCGCCCGCCACTTTCTCGACCAGGCGGCACGCGATGGCCTGCCGCGCAAGACGCTGACCGCCGACGCGCAGGCGTTGCTGGAGGCGCATGACTGGCCCGGCAATGTCCGCGAGCTGGAGAACCTGATGCGGCGTGTCGCCGTCCTCGGCCGCGATACCGCGATCGAGGCGAGCGAGCTGCGTGGAACGCTGGGGGAGGCCGGGCCGCGACCGGCGGCACAGCCGGACGCCGATCTTGACGACGCGGTGCGCGCATGGTTGCGCCGTATCGCACGCGAAGAGCCGGTGACGCTGGAGAACGGCACGCTGTACGACCGACTGATTTCCGACGTCGAACGCCCGCTGATCGAAGCGATGCTCGATCGCCATGCCAACAACCAGTTGCGTGCTGCAAAAGCGATGGGGCTGAACCGCAATACCCTGCGCAAGCGGCTCGACGAACTGGGGATTGACCCTGCCGTGCGCGCCTATCATGCGGAGAAGGAACGCTAATCCGTCCCAGTTGCGATAATGTTGCGATTTGACGTGCTTTAGCGCGCGAATGTTGTAAAACGGCAACTATGGTTGCAGCGTTAACGGAACCGAGGCGCGCCACATCGATCCCGGCGCGGTGGTTCCCGGCGATCGAGGTCGCTGTATTGGCGGCGGTGATCGCCGTCGGTGTCGGCAGCTATCTGCTGTTCGATGGATCGCAAAGTGCACGGGGGCGGCTGCCGAGCCCGTCGCTGATGGCGCTGGTGCTGATCGCCAACCTCATCCCGGCAATGGCGCTGCTGGTCTTGGTCGGGCGGCGGATCGCGATGCGGCGCGCGGCTCGGTCGCAGATCGGGGGTACGGGCACGCTCCACGTCCGCCTGGTCGCGCTATTCTCGATCCTCGCCAGCGTGCCGATGCTGCTGGTCACGATCGTCGCGTCGTTCCTGTTCCAATATGGCGTCGAATTCTGGTCGTCGCAGCGTGCGCGCGGCATCTTCGAAAACGCGCAGGTGCTGGCGCAGTCCTCCTACAACGAATTTCTCGACGCGGTGGACGGGCAGAATGTCGCGGTCGCCTCCGACATTCGTCGGATGCTGCTCAACAATCGCTATTCGATCGACAGCGACGAATTTCGCCTGCTATACCAGAACAGCATCGTATTCCGGTCGCTGAGCGATTCGGTGGTGTTCGAGATACCGTCGGACGGCCGTCCGCGTTCGCTGGCGTCGGCCTCGATTTACGAAGGCCCGCTGCGCTGGAGCATCGATCCCAAATCGATCGCGGCATTACGCTCGGGCAAGACCAGCTATGTCAGCGTGCGCAACCGGCAGGTCCAGTCGGTGACCCGCGTCATCGACACGCCCTATTACGTCTATTCGGCGCGCGACCTCGACCTTGCCGATTATGCCGAACGCCTCACGCGCACGCGTGCGATCCTGTCGGACTATGACGCGCTGCTCGTCCGGTCGCGCAGCGTCCAACTCCAGTTGAATATCGCGCTGTTCATCGTCTCGCTCATCATCGTCGGGCTGGCGGTGTTCGTGGCGCTGGCCGTCGCCGACCGTCTCGTCCGACCGGTGGGCGCGCTGGTCGGCGCCGCCCGCCGAGTTGCCGGTGGCGATCTGTCTGCGCGCGTGCCCGAACCCAATGGCACGCGGCAGAAGGATGAGATCGGCACGCTCGCCAGCGCGTTCAACAGCATGACCGAGCGCTTGCAGGAACAGACCGGCGAACTCGTCGCCGCCAACGCCCAGATCGACAGCCGCCGCGCCCTGATCGAGGCGGTGATGTCGGGGGTCAGCGCGGGCGTCGTGTCGGTCGGGCGCGACCGCACGATCCAGCTCGCCAACAGCTCGGCAACCGCGCTGCTCAAGACTGGCAGCACCCCGCTGGTCGGTCGCCCGCTCGCCGATGTCGCTCCCGAACTGGGCGACCTGCTGGGCGGCGAGACGCAGGATGCGATCATCCAGCTGGCGGCGGGCGGCGAGGCGAAGACGCTGGCCGTCCGCATCACCCGCGACGATGGCCAGCACATCCTGACCTTCGACGACATTACCCAGCAGCTGCTCGACCAGCGCCGCGCTGCGTGGTCCGACGTCGCTCGCCGCATCGCGCATGAGATCAAGAACCCGCTGACCCCGATTCAGCTGGCTGCCGAACGGCTCCAGCGTCGCTATGGCACCAAGCTCATTGAGGATGACGGCACCTTCGCGCGGTTGACCGAAACGATCGTGCGGCAGGTCGGCGACCTGCGCCGCATGGTCGATGAGTTCTCGTCGTTCGCGCGGATGCCCAAGCCCGTGTTCCGCCACGAATCGCTCGCCGAACTCGCGCGACAGAGCTTGTTCCTGCACGAAGTCGCTCATCCCGATATCGACTTTGCGCTCGATTCCGCCGGTGCCGCACCGCTCGTCTGCGACCGCCGCCAACTGGGCCAAGCGCTGACCAACATCGTCAAGAACGCCACCGAAGCCGTTGCCGCCCGTCCCGAAGGCGCCCCGCGCGGCCGGATCGAGATGGACGTCCGCTATGACGCGCAGGGGCGGATGCATATAGACACCAGCGACAACGGCATCGGCCTGCCGGTCGAGCGCGACCGCATCGCCGAACCCTATATGACGACGCGCAAGGGCGGCACCGGCCTCGGCCTCGCCATCGTTCGCAAGATCGTCGAGGAACATTTCGGAACCATATCGTTCGCCGACCGTCCCGGAGGAGGGACGATCGTATCGATCATCTTCGACCCCGCGATCCTGGCCGCATTGGCCGGGACCGGCACGGCCGAAGAGGACGATCTACAGGAGGTTACAACGCGCCACCCCATGCTTACCCGGACCGGAACGCCCGCATGAAGCTCGACATTCTCGTCGTTGACGATGAAACTGACATCCGCGAACTCGTGGCCGGTGTGCTGGAGGACGAAGGGTATGAAACGCGCGGTGCCGCCGACAGCGACGCCGCGCTGGAGGCGGTGGCGACGCGCCGGCCGTCGCTGGTGCTGCTCGACGTCTGGTTGCAGGGATCGCGGCTCGACGGGCTGGAGCTGCTCGACGAGCTGAAGGCGCGCGATCCGTCGCTGCCGGTGCTCGTAATTTCCGGCCACGGCAATATCGACACCGCCGTCGCTGCAATCCGGCGCGGTGCAGTCGATTTCATCGAAAAGCCGTTCGAGGCGGAACGGCTGCTGTTCCTCGTCCAGCGCGCCACCGAAACCGAACGTCTGCGCCGCGAAGTCGCGTCGCTGCGCGCCTCGGCTGGTCGTGAAGACGACCTGACCGGCAGCTCGACCGCGATCAACAGCGTCCGCGCGACACTGAAACGTGTAGCCGGCACCGGTAGCCGCGTCCTCATCACGGGTGGCGCCGGGGTCGGCAAGGAAGTCGCCGCGCGCCTGCTCCATGGCTGGAGCCAGCGGGCACAGGCACCGTTCGTCATCGTCAGCGCCGCGCGGATGACTCCTGAACGCGTCGATGAGGAACTGTTCGGTGTCGAGGAGGGCGGCAATCTCGTCCGTCCCGGCCTGCTTGAACAGGCTCATGGCGGCACGCTGTTCCTCGATGAGATCGCCGATATGCCGATCGCGACGCAGGCCCGCATCCTGCGAGTGTTGACCGATCAGAGCTTCACCCGCGTCGGCGGTACGCGGGTGGTGAAGGTCGACGTCCGCGTCGTTTCGGCAACCGCACGCGATCTCCAGCAGGAGATTATCGACGGCAATTTCCGTGAAGACCTCTATTATCGGCTGAACGTCGTGCCGGTGCAGATTCCGTCGCTGGCCGAACGGCGCGAAGATATCCCGCCGCTGGTCGAGCATTTCGTCGCGCATTATGCCAACGAACGCCGGGTCCAAACGCCCGAAGTCGCGCCCGATGCGATGATCGCGCTGCAAAGCTATGAATGGCCGGGCAATGTCCGCCAGCTGCGCAACGTCGTCGAGCGCACCGTCATCTTGGCGCCGGGTAACCGCATCGCGCGGATCGACATCGACCTGTTGCCGCCCGAAGTGCTTGGATCGGCGGGCGATGGGGCAGGGGGCGCGACCGCCAGTGCGATCATGGGGTCGCCGCTGCGCGAGGCACGCGAATCGTTCGAACGCGAATATCTGCGCGTCCAAATTCGGCGCTTTTCGGGCAATATCTCACGTACGGCGACGTTCATCGGCATGGAACGCTCCGCGCTGCACCGCAAACTGAAGCTGCTCGGCATCACCGAAACCCGCGGCGACGAATAGCGCGCGGGGACCATTGCGGCGGCGCGGGGTCGGGCCTAAATTGGCGGCTCCGCGCCACAGGGGCGCGGCAACCGGGTGACGGTTAAAGACACTCAGCGGGAAATTCCCGCCAAGAACAAGGGCAAGTCATGGCCGAACGGCAGGGGTCGCTTCAGGACCTGTTTCTCAACTCGCTGCGCCGGTCGAAAACCCCGGTGACGATGTTTCTGGTCAAGGGCGTAAAGCTCCAGGGCATCGTGACGTGGTTCGACAATTTTTCGGTGTTGCTGCGCCGCGACGGACAATCGCAGCTGATCTACAAACATGCGATTTCGACCATCATGCCGGCGGGCCCGACCGACCTGTCGTCGGTGATCGAGGCTGCGTCGGAAAATACGTCGAAGCACGCGCCGTTGCAGGAAATCTTCCTGAACGCCGTTCGCAAGGCGCAGGAAAATGTCACCATGTTCCTGGTGAACGGCGTCATGCTGCAGGGGCAGATCGCAGCGTTCGACCTGTTCTGCATGCTGTTGCAGCGCGAAGGCATGTCGCAGCTGGTCTACAAGCACGCCGTGTCGACCATTCAGCCGGCGAACCCGCTGAACTTGGCCGAGGAACAGGCGTCGGGGGCGGACGAAGCTTGAGCAACGGTTTCGACCGCGACGCGCAGGAATTTACGCGCGGCGCTGCCGCCATCGTCGTCCTGCCCGATATGGGCGGATCGGCGCGTGACGCCGACGCCCGCTTGGAGGAGACTGCCGGGCTGGCGCTGGCGATTGGTGTCGACGTGCGCCACCGCGTGCCGTTCCGGGTACGCGCGCCAAAGCCGGCGACGCTGATCGGCAGCGGGCAGGTGGATCAACTGACACAGATGGTCCGCGATGAAGATTTGCAACTGGCGGTGTTCGATGCGGCGCTGACTCCGGTACAGCAGCGCAACCTGGAAACGGCGCTCGGGTGCAAGGTCATCGATCGAACCGGGCTGATCCTGGAAATCTTCGGTGAACGCGCCCGTACTGCCGAGGGGCGGTTGCAGGTGGAGCTGGCCCACCTTGATTATCAGGCCGGGCGGCTCGTGCGCAGCTGGACCCACCTGGAGCGCCAGCGCGGCGGCTTCGGCTTCCTCGGTGGTCCGGGTGAAACCCAGATCGAGGCGGATCGCCGCTTGATCCGCGATCGGATGGCGCGGTTGCGGCGCGAACTGGACGGCGTATCGCGCACCCGCACGCTGCACCGCGACCGTCGCCAGCGCGCGCCTTGGCCGGTCGTTGCGCTGGTCGGCTATACCAATGCCGGCAAATCGACGCTGTTCAACCGCCTGACCGGGGCGGAGGTGATGGCCGAAAATCTGCTGTTCGCCACGCTCGACCCCACGCTGCGGCAAGTTTCGCTGCCGGGTATCGACAAGGCGATCCTGTCCGACACGGTGGGGTTCGTCTCCGACCTGCCGACCCAGTTGGTCGCGGCGTTCAAGGCGACGTTGGAAGAGGTGGTGTCGGCCGACCTGCTGATCCACGTCCGCGACGTGGCCCATCCCGATACCGCAGCGCAAGCATCGGACGTGGAAGCGGTGCTGAAGGAAATCGGCGTCGACGATACGACACCCCGGATCGAGGCGTGGAACAAGCTCGATCTGCTCAGCGAAGACGATCGGATCGAGATGCTGGGGGAGGCGGCGCACCGCGAGGATATCGTCGCCTTGTCCGCGTTGACGGGGGAGGGCGTCGATCGGCTGATCCGCACCGTCGGCGGTCGCCTGACTGAGGGGCATCGCCGCTATCGCATTGCGCTTGCACCCGAGGATGGTGCCAGTGCGGCGTGGCTCCACGCGCATGGGGAGGTCACCGATCACTGGATCGACGATGACCATGCCGTGTATGACGTCCGCCTGGCGCCCGCCGATTACGACCGGTTCCTGACACGCTAACCGGGCATTCCGCCGGGTGAGGGGACGCGTTCGCGATGTCTCGATTCATCCGCTGGAAAGGGCAGGAGTCCGCCAGAGTCCGGAAACGGCCGCCTGGAGTCGTTTGGATACTTCCCGATGCTAGCTATCGGCGGGTGCCCAAGCGACTCCATGGGCAGCTTTCGGGCATTTTTCGAAAAACGTCAGGGAAGGGGGCTCTTTTTCGCGCGAGCCCAGGCGGATTCCTGTTCGGTCAGCGACCGTTCCGCGAAGTTTGCATCTTCGGATTCCATGGCGGCGAACCGGCGTTCGAATTTCGCGTTGGCGTCCCGCAACGCCGCTTCAGCATCGATGCCCAGATGCCGCGCCCAGTTGACGACGGAAAACAACAGGTCGCCGACCTCCTCGTGCCGCTCGGCATCGCTCGCCGCCTCGACCTCGCGCAGTTCTTCGTCGATCTTGGCCCTCGGCCCCGTTGCGTCCGGCCAATCGAACCCGACCCGCGCCGCCCGCTTCTGCAATTTCTCCGCCCGGGCCAGTGCCGGCATCCCCAGCGCGACCCCGGCCAGCGCACCAGTCTGCCCCGGTTTGCGGCTGCGCTCGGCCGCCTTGACCTGCTCCCACAGATGATGGCCACCGACCACCGCGTCACCAAAGATATGCGGGTGGCGCCGTTCCATCTTGTCGCTGATCGCGTCGACGACGTCGCGCAGGTCGAACAGTCCGGCTTCTTCGGCGATCCGGCTATGGAACACCACCTGTAGCAACAGGTCGCCCAGTTCGTCCTTCAGGTCGGCCATGTCACCGCGGGCGATGGCGTCGGCTACCTCATAGGCTTCTTCGATCGTGTAGGGCGCGATCGTCGCAAAGGTCTGGACCCGATCCCATTGGCAGCCATGCGCCGGATCGCGCAACCGCGCCATGATCGCAACGATCCGACCGACGGTGTCGTTGGAGGGCGGCACAACCGCGTCCGGCCGATCCGTCGCAGGTTCGTTGGCAAGATCGCCAGTTTCCCCCAGAGCAACGCCCATTGTTCAAACTCCGATAATAAACATTATGTAAAATCAGTGTGGCTTTGGCGCTTCGAGGATCAGGGTCCCACCTTCCACACGCCAGCTTCCCAGCCGCGACAGAAAGTTCATGCCGACCACATCCATCTCGCCAAATGCAGGCGAAATCACCACCGGCAGATCACGCGTCTCCAGCGATCCGATCCGTACCGTGTCGATCCGGCCGCGTGCTGCCTCGATCGTGCCATTGGCCGTGGTCAGCAACACCGGCGGAACGCGCCGCGGCGTGACGCTGATCGCCTTGGCCGTCGCTTCGGATATTGCGGTCGACGTGGCGCCGCTGTCGATGAGCATCCGCCGTTCGACGCCGTTCAACCGCGCCACCGCCCAGAAATGCCCGTCGACCGACTGGCGGATGCGTACCGTGTCGCCCTCGACGCTCTGCTCGGCCAGACCCAGCCGTTCTCCCAATGTTCCCATTGCATCGGAAATTCGGTTTCGGTTGATGAAGCCGACGTACAACACACCGACGATGACCGCCCAACCGATCAGCGCCCGTACCACGCTGCCGGCCGATGGACGCCTGGCGATGAGCGACGATAGCGGCAGGACCAGCATCAGCAGCCCGAGCAGCACATAGATCGCCCGGTCGTCGGTCACAAATGCAGTTCCAGCCCGTCATATCCCGGTTCGACGCCGGTCGGCAGGCTGTCGCGCAGCGTGGCATAGTCCATCGAGTGATCCATGTGGATCAGGACGGTTCGACCCGCCCGACAGTTCCGCGCGAACGCGATCGCTTCGTCGAGCGACGGATGGGTCGGATGCGGCGCGACGCGCAGTGCGTCGACAACCAGAATGTCGACGTCGCGGTAGAGGTCGAGCATAGCCGGCGTCACCGCGCTGAAATCGGTTGCGTAGCCGATCGAGCCGCGATCGGTATCGAACCGCAATCCAGCGGACTCGATCGATCCATGCGGCTGATCGGTGCAGCGGATCGTGATCGCGCCGAGTGTCAGCTCGTCGGGCAACAGGTTGCCCGAAACGGTCGCGCGATACCCTGCCCGCCCGGCAAAGACATAATCGAAGCGTGATTGCAGGCTCTTGAGCGTCGCGCTCCGCGCAAATCCTGCGACCGGCGTTCGGGCATTGTGGAACAGCTGACGCAAATCGTCGATGCCGTGGCAGTGGTCGGCATGGTCGTGGGTCCACAACACGGCATCAACCGTCGCCACATCGGCCGCCAGCAACTGCTCGCGCATGTCGGGACCGGTATCGATCAGGATGCGGGTGCCGTCACATTCGATCAGCGCGGATACGCGCGTCCGCCGATTGCACGGCTCGGTCGGGTCGCACGCCCCCCAATCATTCCCGATCCGCGGCACACCGGAAGACGTACCAGAGCCGAGGATGCGGATTTTCATGCCAGCGTCTTGCTGAACAGGCGATGGAAATTCTCGCGCGTGGCGTCGGCCAACGCGTCGGGGTCCTCGCCACGCAATTGCGCGAGGAAGCGGCAGGTGTCGGCGACGAAAGCCGGTTCGCCCGGCTTGCCGCGGTGCGGGACGGGTGCAAGGAACGGAGCATCGGTTTCGATCAATAGCCGGTCGAGCGGCAGGTCGCGCGCCACCGCCTGCAGATCCTGCGCGCTCTTGAACGTCACGATCCCCGAAATCGAGATGTAGAAACCGAGATCGAGCGCGATTTGCGCCAGTTCTGCCGAGCCGGTGAAGCAGTGCAGGACGCCCGGAAAGGCCCCCTTCCCCAGCTCGTCGCGCAGAATCGCGGCGGTATCCTCCTCCGCATCGCGGGTATGCACGACGATCGGCAAGCCGGTGTCGCGACACGCGGCAAGGTGCGCCCGGAAACTGCGCTGCTGGGCGCCGCGGTCGCTATGGTCGTAATAATAATCGAGGCCGCTTTCGCCGATGCCGACCACGCGCGGGTGCGCGGCGGCGGCGATCAGGCGGGCGGTGTCGACATGCGGATGGTCGTCCGCCTCGTGCGGATGGATGCCGACCGTGGCCCACACATCGGCCTCGCGCTCGGCGGTGCCGACCACCGCATCCCACTCGCTTTCGCGGGTCGAGATGTTGAGCATCGCGACGACCCCGGTCGACCGCGCGCGCGCCAGAATGTCGGGCGACGCCTCGGCAACGCCCTTGTAGTTCAGGTGGCAGTGACTGTCGGCCAGCTTCATGCCGGTTCGACCTCGGCAATGGTCAGACGCGGGAAGATCGGCGTGGGCGGCGCGATGCGGTAGCCCGCTGCACGCTGCTCGGCATACCAGCCATGATCGCCAAGTGCGTCATGCCCCCGCCCCGACTGCCCAAGCTGCGACAGCAGCGCGGCAGCAGAGGCCGGAACGACCGGTTCGATGGCGATCGCAAGGTCGCGGATCGCGCGGACCAGTGTGCCGAGCACCGCGTGCATCCGGTCGGGATCGGTCTTGCGCAACGCCCAGGGCGCCTGCACGTCGATATACTGATTGCAGGCGAACACGCCGCGCATCCACGCCTCCAGCGCCTGTCCCAGCGCGAGGTCGGCAAAGGCCGTGCGATAGCCCTCGATCGCTTCGCTGGCCGCGGTCAGGAGCGCCGCGTCCGCCGGATCGCTGCGACCGTCACCGGGCAGCGCCCCGTCGAGGTTCTTGGCGATGAACGACAGCGTGCGCTGCGCGAGATTGCCGAAGCTGTTGGCCAGATCGCTGTTGGCGCGGGTGACGATCGCTTCGTCCGAAAACGTCCCGTCCTGCCCGAAGCTGATGTCGCGCAGGAGGAAATAGCGCAGTGCATCGACGCCATAGAGTTCGGCGAGCTTGATCGGGTCGACCACGTTTCCGGTCGACTTCGACATCTTTTCCCCGCGATTTAGCAGGAAGCCATGGCCGAACACCTTCTGCGGCAGCGGCAGCTTGGCCGACATCAGAAAGGCGGGCCAGTAGACGGCGTGGAACCGGACAATGTCCTTGCCGATCAGGTGCAACGCAGCCGGCCAATAGCGGTTAGGGGCATCGGGGTACCCTGCACCGGTCAGATAGTTGGTCAGCGCATCGACCCAGACATACATGACGTGACCAGGGCTGTCGGGCACCGGCACGCCCCAGTCGAAGCTGGTGCGCGACACCGACAGGTCGGTCAGCCCGCCCTCAACGAAGCGCAGCACCTCGTTGCGACGGCTTTCAGGCTGGATGAAGTCCGGATGGGCGGCGTAGAAATCGAGCAGCGGTTGCTGATATTTCGACAGCCGGAAGAACCACGTCTCTTCGGCGGTCCATTCGACCGGCGTACCCTGCGGCGAAAGACGCACCCCGCCCTCGCCTTCGGTCAGTTCCTTTTCCTCGTAGAACGCTTCGTCCCGAACCGAATACCAGCCTTCGTAGCGGTCGAGATACAGGTCGCCGGCATCGCGCATCGCGGTCCAGATTGCCTGCGACGCGGCGTAGTGCTGCGGTTCGACCGTGCGGATGAAGCGATCGCACGAAATGTTGAGAATGCCCGCCATGTCACGGAAATATCCTGACATTTCATCGGCAAGGTCACGCACCTCGACGCCCCGGTCGCGCGCCGTCTTGACCATTTTCAGGCCGTGTTCGTCGGTGCCGGTCTGAAAGAACACGTCGCGCCCGGCCTGCCGCTGGAAACGGGCAATGGAGTCGGCGGCGATCATTTCATAGGCGTGGCCGATATGCGGCCGACCGTTGGGATAATGGATCGCGGTGGTGATGTAGAATGGATCGGACATGGCCCGAGCCTCTAGGCGATCCCGCGCGCGGGCGCCAGTCGCGCAACAAGGCCCGCCATCTCGAATACGGTCGTTTCCGCGACCAGCGACAGGGCCGGTGCCATCGCCGCCAATGCCCGCGCCTTGTCATAGGCATCCAGCGCATCGCGCAACGGCGATCCGGTGCGCGTCCGCGCCGCTGCCGCGATCAGCGCCGGTGCACGGTCGAGGAATACGGCATAGCGCGGTTGCGCGGTCTTGCCCGCCAGCGCCTTGGCCAGGCGCGACCGGATGCGGTTGTCGGCATCGCCCGTCTCGGCGATCGTCGCCAGATCGCGGTCCAGCGCGGCGACAGACAGGCCAGCATAGGCCAGCGCCCGTCCGGGCGATCCATCCGCCGCCGCGACCAGCGCGTCGATCTCCGCGCCGTCGATCTCCGGCAGGGTATTGCGCAGCACCTGTGCGACTTCGCCGTCGCGCAGCGGATCGAAGCGCAACTGCCGACAACGCGAGCGGATGGTCGGCAGCAACCGGCCGGGCGAATGGCTGACCAGCAGGAAGATCGTGCCGACCGGCGGTTCTTCCAGATTCTTCAGCAGGGCATTGGCACCGGGCCGCTCCAGATCGTCGATCGCATCGATCACCACGACGCGGCGCGACGACAGCGCCGGCTTGGTCGCGAACATCGGCTGAAACGTGCGGACCTGATCGATCTTGATGCTGCGGGCGATGTCCTGGTCGGGCTTGTCCGGGTCCTTGGGCAGGCGCACCAGCGCGCGATAATCGGGATGGGCGCCCGCCGCCATCAACTGCGTGACGCGGTGGTCGTCCGTAATTTCGCCGCGCATCCGGCTGCGCCCGTCGAGCGCTGTCGCCAGCAGGCGCAGCGCCATTTCCCGTGCAAAGCCGCCCTTGCCGACCCCCTCCGGTCCGGTCAGCAGCCATGCGTGATGCAGCGCGGTACTCTCGGCCGCCGCAACAAAGGCTTCCCGCGCGGCGTCGTTGCCGATCAGGGTCACGGCAGCAGGTCGGCGATCGCGTCGATCAGCCGCGCCGTGACGTCCTCGACCGCACCTGCTGCGTCGATCCGGCGTACGCGGTCGGGTTCAGCTTCCGCAATCCGCGCGAAGGTCGCGCCGACCGAGCGATGGAAAGCATCGTCGCGCGCCGCGAAGCGATCCGCCGCCGCGCCGTCACGTGCCTGCGCCCGCGCATCGCCCTCACCATCGGGCAGGGTCAGCAACAGCGTCCGGTCGGGCAGAAGCCCACGCGATCCAAACCCATGCAGCGCAAGGATCGCGGCGTCATCGATCCCCTGTGCCCCCTGATAGGCGCGGGTGCTGTCGAGGAAGCGATCGCAGATCACCCAGCTGCCGGCATCGACCATCGGCCGGATCAGCTTTTCGACATGATCCGCGCGCGCAGCGGCAAAGAGCAACGCTTCGGCATGCGCGCTCCACCGGCGGACGTCACCCTGCATCAGCAGGGCGCGGATCGCCTCCGCGCCCTCGCTGCCGCCCGGCTCGCGCGTCAGCACCGCATGGATGCCGCGCGCTTCCAGCGCCGCGACGAGGGCGCGGGCCTGGGTCGATTTGCCGACCCCTTCCCCACCCTCCAGCGTCAGGAACCGGCCCGCGCTCAAGCGAACAGCGAGGTCAGGCTTGCCCAGACGCGACCGAAGAAACCGGCCTCTGCCACGTCCTTTTCCGCGACCAGCGGCATGCGCTGTTCACCCGTGTCGGGCGAAGCGATCACCAGGTCGGCAATGTGCTGGCCCTTGGCGATCGGCGCCTTGATCGGGCCGGTATAGACGACCTTTGCCGTGATCGGGCTGTTGGTGCCCGCCGGCATGGTCACGGTCAGCGCGCGCGGCGCGACCAGCCCGACCGTCGCCGAATCACCCAGTTGCACCTCGGCGGTCTCGACCCGCTTGCCGGCCGCCACGATCGGGCGCGCGCGCCATGCGCCGAAGCCCCAGTTCATGAACTTTACCGACTCGGCGATCCGCTGGTTCGCGCTGGTCAGCCCGGCGACGACCATCACCAAGCGGCGACCATCCTGTTCGGCCGAACCGGTGAAGCCATAGCCGGCCTCCTCGGTATGGCCGGTCTTCAGGCCGTCGGCCCCGCGCACGCGGCCGAGCAGCGGATCGCGGTTCGCCTGGGTGATCGCAGCCCCTTCGCCCAGCGTCTTGCCCCAGGTGAAATCGGTCTTCGAATAGAATTTCTTGTATAGCTGCGGATGGTTCTGGATCGTCGCGGTGGCGAGCTTCGCCAGGTCGCGTGCGGTCACATAGGTGCGACCCTCGTCCGGCCAACCGTTCGACGTGCCGAAATGGCTGTTGCTGAGGCCCAGTTCCTTGGCCCGCTGGTTCATCAGGTTGGTGAACGCTTCCTCGGAACCGGCAATCTTTTCGGCCAGCACGACGCAGGCGTCGTTTCCGGACAGAACGATAATGCCGTACAGCAGGTTCTCGACGCTGACATTCTCGTTCACCGACAGGAACATCGTCGAACCCGCCTGGGGCCCGTGCCACTTCTTCCACGTTTCCGGCGCGACGGTCGCGGTGTCGCTGAGCTTCAGCTCGCCCTTCTTGATCAGGTCGAACGCGACATAGGCGGTCATCATCTTCGCCATCGACGCCGGCGGCATCCGGCGGTCGGCATCCTTTGCGTACAGCGTCGCACCCGACGACAGGTCGGTCATAAACGCAACCGGTGCCGGCGTATCGAACGGCGGCGCGGCGGCGATGCCGGGGGTGGCAATGGCGATGGCGGCGATGCTCGAAAGGGCGATCTTACGCATGGGGCACGAGTTTCCGTTCAGTCCTGGGCGATGGTTCGGGCGTCGCCGAAGCCACGACGGGCGATCGACGCACGGGCGGTTTCGGCAGCGGCTCGGGTGGCGAATGGGCCTGCCTGAACCCGGTACAGCCTGCCCGCCGAACGCACAACGCCGTCGACCGATTTTGCGAGCGTGGCGGCGCGGGCAGCGTCGGACAGGGTGGCGACCTGAACAAACCAGCGGCCGCTGGCGACGATGGGCACTGTCTTTTTTGAGCGCTGCGGCTGTCGTGCTGGCGCGCTCGGCACGGGCTTCGGGGCCGGTGCGGCGATCGGGGCGGGCGCCGGAGCCATTTGCGGAACCGGTGCCGGCTGGGGCAGTCTGCGACGCAGCGCGGCGAGGAGCGGTGCGGGTGCGTCGAGGCGGTTGACCGCCGTGCCGCTCCGCACCGCCGCCTGTTCCGCCGGCGACGGCACCGCCGGGCGGATGCGGACGTTCGCCGTCGCGCCTGCGCCCAAGCCGAGCGTACGAGCGGTGCCTGCCGACAGGCGGCCGATTGCGTCGCCTGTCGACGCAGTATCGGCCTCGACCAGCGCGATGACCGTGCGCCCGCTATTCAGGTCGGTGACCTCGGCAAAGCTGCCGGTGGGTAGGGTCCGATGCGCTATGGTCAGCTTCGCCGCGTCGCTACCGATCGACACCGGCCCGACGTCGTCCAGCCGCTGCTCATGGACGACCGGCGGCGGTGGCTCCGCCCCGGCCTGCCCCAGGGTCGCCAGCAACAACACGGCCGCACCGACGCTCATCGGGCGATGGCATCGGCCAGCAGGCCGACCGACAGCGCGTAATAGTTTGAACAATTATAATCGAGGATCACCCGATAATTGCCGGTCAGCAGATAGGCGGTTTCCCCCGGCCCGTCGGGTTCGATCAGCGTCGCCTGGATCGTCGGGTCGACCTGCCGCCCGTCGTTCGGCACCACGCCCTGCGCCTGCCATTCGGCCAGCGTCCGCCACTGGCTATGCCGCTCGAACACGCGCGGGCAGCGCGGCGACAGCGACTTGGGCGTCAGGACCGACCGGTCGAACCCGGCCGGCACGCGCACCGCAAAGCCCCACGGCTGGCCCGGCCGCCAGCCGGCATCGACGAAATAATTGGCGATCGACGCCAGCGTGTCCGCCGGATTGGACCAAATGTTGGCTATCCCGTCGCCGTCACCATCGCGCGCCACCCGCAGATAGATGGACGGCAGGAATTGCGGATAGCCGAATGCGCCGGCCCAGCTTCCTTTCAACCGGTCGCGCGGGACGCCGCGGTCGATCATCTTCAGCGTCGCGATGAACTCCGGCTCGAACAGCGACCGCCGCCGCCCTTCATAGGCCAGCGTGGCCAGGCTGCGCGGCAGATCGAAATCGCCGGTATAGCTGCCGTAGTTGGTTTCATGACCCCAGATTGCGACCATGATCTCTTCGGGCACACCGGTCTGCCGCTCGATCGATGCCAGTTTCGGGCGCTGTGCGGCATAGGCGGCACGACCCCGGCTGATCCGCGCCGCATCGACATGCCGCATGCGATAGGGGGCGAAGCGCGACACGGTGGTGGTGTTCGACGATCCCGGCTGTTGCTGGTCGAGCTCGACGACGCGCGGATTGTAGGTCAGCGTCGGCAGCACGGCATCCAGTGTCGATTGCTGCACGCCCTGCGCCCGTGCGCGCACCGCGACCTCACGCAGATAGGCCTGAAACCCCTCCGCATCCTGCGCCGACGCCGAAGCCCCCGCCATCAGGCTGAGCACGACCGCCAACCCCGCCTTCGCCAAACGCATACACCGGCCTCCCGCTACCCGCCGGTATTGGCACAGCGTGCCACGCGGATGAACCCCCCGCGCGACAAAGGCTTGCACAAAGCCGCCTACCCGCTCTAGGCGCAGCGACGACGAGGGAAGAGTGTCCGAGTGGTTTAAGGAACCGGTCTTGAAAACCGGCGAGCGGGCAACCGTTCCGTGGGTTCGAATCCCACCTCTTCCGCCACCATGCCGAAATACCTATCTTTCTGTCGGAGGAGAACGTTATGGCCGACAGGATCAACATCGAACAAAATGCCGACCATGTAGGCGGCAAGTTCAAGTGGGAGCGCGAACCATCTTGCTGTGACAGGCTCAAGCTGGCAGTTGACGACGACCGTTTCATTTTCGTCAGCAATTTCGTGGACGGGGCAGAGGGTTCAAACACCTTCTACATGATGCCCGTCGACTCCGAGGGTTATCTCGTTCGAAGCAAGGGTGTTGTGATCGAGCACTGCCCTTGGTGCGGATCGAAGATCGACGGTCGCAAGCGGTATCCGAGGAAATAGTAGCAGCACCCCACGCCCGAGGGCGCAGGGTGCTGGCAGCGTCAGAGTCGGGAAAGTCGATACCCCCGCTGCTGGACCCGATGTTATGGCTCGGGGGTCGGTGTCCTTAACCCCGGCGCGGCAGGAAGATGAATTACCCCCGCGCTATCTCGTCATGAATATCTGTCTTCGTCGCCCCTGCATCCTTGCGCGCCGCTGCACAGCCGTAGGCGCAGCACGTCCTCCGAGAAAAATGGACGGCGGCACTTCATGCAGCGGTGCAAGCCCACCTTCCTGACCACGCGAAGCGGATCGTCGGCATCCATCACCGGCTCACGGCGCTTGCACCCGTCGAACGGCCAAGGGTCAGGCTCGATGATACCGATGGCCGCTGCCTGCCCGCGCATACGAAGCGGCACATGCAGCGCACCGGCTGGCTTCGGCGGTCGCGGTTTGGGCGCTGGTGCTGGCCGGGGCTGATCTTGCTGGCGCTGCCACCCTACCAGCCACGCGGGATCACCGTCAGCGAGCATGAGCCAGCACCCACACACCGCCCGCGTCCCACTCACGCAGAATGTCGAGGATCGGCAGGAACTCCCCTGCCAGCGTGCCCGCCTCCACCTCCGCGTATGCCGCGTCAGCGAAGGTGTCGAACGTACCGCACATGACCACGATCGGCGATGGTCGCGGCTTCCGAGCTGTCTCTATCCGCTTCACGCGGCGTTGGAGCGCCCGGAGCGACACTGTGGCTAGCCGCGAATCCGATCAGCCAGTGCCCTGAACGCCGGACTGCGCACGTCCATGGCGATCTGCACCGCTTCGATTGCGTCCCGCTCGTCCAGCACCTGCACATGGCGGCGGACGAGGGCACCGCGTAGCTCCCGCCCTTCCTCCGCTTGCAGACGCTGGCGCTCGGCCAAGGGAATATCAGCCTTCATCGTGGATCACCTTGAGTTGGCGCAGAACATCGAAGCACTCCGCGCGGATGGTAGGGTTGTCGCAGTCGCGCATGACGGTCGCGCAGGTCGTGGTCACAGCACGACGCATTGCGCCGCGCTCCTGATCGGTCATGGCGGCAACGGCATCGCAGATGGGCAGGAACCGCCCCGGCGCGAGCATGTCGTCGCCGTTGAAGGGAACGACGTGAAGCGGGTGCGCCATCTTGTCGGCCATGCTGACCGCCCAATCGACCGCAGCCTGATAGTCGCTGATGGGCTGGTATGGCAGGTGGCGCAGGACGCGGTTACCCGCCTCGTCGTACCCGATCCACGACACGCGCACGAACACATCGTCGTCGCCAATGGCGTGGGCGTGAACGCGGTTCCGCTGTGTGTTTATGATCGTCATGGCTGACCTCCATCGTGGGGGTGTGGGTCAATCTGCCCGCAGGCCGTTCGCATCGCCGACTTTTGCACGCGGCGCGCAAATTGTTCGGTTTTACCCTCGGGCATCGCGGGCCTCCTCAAGAGCCTCGATCCGAGCAGCCAGTTCCTCGGTGGCGCGCACGTCTGCCAGCCGGGCAATGCTGTCACAGATTAGTCGCCCAACATCGGCGGCGAGCTTACCTTCGCTTACGGCCTGCAACACTTGGGCGACCTGCTCGCTGATGGGAGCGGTCGGATCGAAGTCGAATGCCACCTTCTCGGCCTGCGCCTTCACGGAGGGCAGCACCTTGGCGAGTACAATGCTGGCAGCGTTCACGTCTCCTTCGAGCGCGCGACCGACGAGCATTTGCACAATGGCCTTTATCTCGTCCAACGCCGCCTGTGTGGCGAGCAGGCGCTTGTCGGGCAAGCCCGCCGGTCGCCCCTTCGGGTTCGGTGACGGACAGCCGGGTGTCCACGCGGGGTTGCCGGGGCCGCGCGGTTCAGCAGCAATGGGCGGAGGCGCAGGCTTCCAGTCCGTGCCCCAAGGGGGCTGGATTGCGGTCGTCATCGAACTACCTCAATTGATTAGAAGAACGGTCAGACCGGGATGGCGAAGGCTTCGTTGGACTCTTTCACCTGTTTGCGCACTTGCGCCGGGGTGATCGTCTTGAAGAGGACGGGTCGGCCATCGACCTTCGACGGTTCGTAGACCTTGATGTCCCCGACCGCTTCGGTCACCGCCTTGGTCAGCAGCTTGTATCGGTTGTTCAGCATTTCAGCCGCCGCCTTCATCGCGCGCAGCTTCTTTGCATCAACTGGGCGCTGGGCGTTGTGCCAGTCGTGCAGGAACTCGGCGTGCAGGTCGGGTTCGAGACCGGACAGGTACGGGCGACCGCCGAGTACCGCCGTGACCGTGGTGTCATCGCCTGCCTCGATAGCCTGCCGAAGCGCGTTCATGCGCGGACCCGGATCGAGGCTGCGGAAGTAGGACCGGATTTCCGATGCCATCGAAGCGGTGGCACGCTGCTCGACCGGCGCGTTCAGTTCGCCTTCCAGCTTCGTGATGTTGGCGTCCAGCGTATCGACCGTGCGTGACCACGAGCCATAGACCTTGCTCATCACCTTGGTGGCGTGCGAGTCGGTCGCAACTAGCCGGGCGGCGTCATTCCAAGTGGGGTTCTTCTCCGCCCCCGCTTTCGCATCGTGGATGGATTGGAGCGCCTTGAACGCCTCGTCTACCGCCGTCTCGGTCGCACCAAGCAACGGGCGGGTGTAGTCGTCGTAATCGGCAATCTCGCCAGTGATGCCGGGATGCAGCGTGGGCGAGATACGAACGTCAATAATATCGGACATTGGGGCCTCCCGTTCTCGGACAAGAATTACGGTAGGCTTATGGGTAGGAATGCTGCGCGAAGGTCCGCAAGCATTTATTATTCTATAACAATCGCTTAGGTCGGTTCAGGCGCTCACGGCCGCAAATACACTATTTGTCGGTCGTGACTTTTGGGCTTGAACTACAGCAACTTATGCGGCGCTGCGGGCCGTTACAGCGAGTGCGCTGGGTTGCCCCTACCTTGCAGGCGGCGGTGCGGCTTTCGTGCCCCCAGCCCCGGCGCCGCTGGCACCGTTGCGAACGCGCCGCCATATGGTATCGGTGAGGCATGGCTCACGCAGAAACCAAGCCCGTTGAGAAAAAGACTATCAAGGCGCATTGCCCGAAATGCGACGGTGAGCGCAATTGCACTCACCACGGTTCAATCTACAAAGCATGGGATTGGGAGGATAAGTATCACGGCCATTCGATGAATGGTGGTGTTGACCACTCCTTGCTAGAATGTCTCGGCTGCGAGACCGTCTTCTATCAAACGGAAAGCTGGAATAGCGAAGAGGTTGATCCGTACTACGACACCATGGGCGAGACTCAATACGAGGTATCTAAAGAGTTTTCGACCTACCCCAAGCCTGAAACTAAAACGAAGCCCGTCTGGTTCGATGCCATGCAGAAAAAAGATCCTCAACTGCATAACATCTTGAATCAGATGTATGTCGCTCTCGACAATAATGCTCATATTCTCACGGCCATCGTCCTGCGAACGGCGCTCGACCGCGCAACCGAATGCCTTGGTATCGACCCGGCCAAGACGTTCGATGAGAAGCTCAACGAACTACGCGATGGCGGTTGGATCGGCCAAACGGAGCGCGACATTCTCGGTGTCGTGACCGATGCGGGGAACGCTGCCGCGCATCGCGGATGGGAGCCTGACAGCCAGGAGATCACTCAATTGGTCTCTTCGATGGAAGTCTTTCTCCATCGCGCTTTTATCGTCGGGCAAGCGGCGTTGGGCATCAAAGGTAGCATACCGGCCAAGCCGAAGCGCCTGCCTGCGCCTATCACGCCACCGGCGGCACCACCCGCGACACTGTGAGTTGCATTAGCGCATTAGCACATTAGCGCCGCCCCTGTCCTTAGCCACACCAAGTTGCCGTGAATAGACCAAGGGTGGAGGCCTCTAGGCTAATGCACTAATGTTGTGTGTATTAAAGTGACTTTCCCGAGGATTTTCGCGGGTTTGCGGCATTAGCCCTCGCCCCGCTAAAGTACGCTAGAAATAGCATAGTTCTAGTCGCAGGTAACGGATGGGGACGCTAATGCAAGTGGCGGCATTAGCGTCCATCGTGGTCATACAGCGAGATTGAGCACTCGATATGCTTTGCCATGAAAACTGAAGAGATCGACTAGCTTGTCGTGCTTCACCTCCATGATTCGTCCATTCGCGATCGCGGTGGTGATAGCCATATCTAGCGCCGCCTTCGCCCCAAATCTGTGCTTCTCAAACGCCGCGACGCGCTGGGTCCGGGTCTGCAAATAGTTGCGCGGGACAATGCCGCTCTCACGCATCTGCTCCCCATTCGATAACCCCGAGGGCATCTTCGCGCCGGGACGCAAAAACTCTCGACATATATCAAGAACCTTAGCTTCACGTCCGCCGTCGCTGCCCTCGCCCACTTCACCCTGACGAATGCGCTTATCGAAAGCTGCAATGCCATGTCGCATCAGCATTACGGCCCACTCTGCCTGCGCGGCTGAAACAATGGGATTCAGGTGAGCCTCACCCACCGCGAGGAGCGCGGCAACCCGAAGCGCCTTGAGGTGCGCGCGGTTCCATAGTTGCCGAAGGTTCTCGTCGTCCCCGGCGTGATGGATCGCAGCATCACATTCATCCTCAAAGCGATCGAGCAGCGCCCGCGCTCCGTCACTGAATGCCACCTCCTGATATGCGTTGTTCGCCGCTGCTAATCCCGCATGACTAATGATTGGCACCAGCCGGTCGACAATAGGCTGGGGTGGCTGCTGAACGGGTGTAGGGTTCTTCGCCGGTCTTTCCCCGCTATATTCAATGACGCAGAACCGGGACATGAAGCCGTCACGCATCATAGCGTCGGTAATCGACTCGTAAATGGAGGCCATTGCGGACCTTCGGCGGCCTGTCGCATGGTGTGCATGTCACTGGTCCTTGGACGAGGATGCGGGACTCTCGGATGAGGCGGTCGGGTGAAGGCAAGCACCCGGCCGCTTTTCGCGACTGCGCTCTTACGCATTGCCAGGGTGGCTCAGGGTCGCGGCGCTGGTCGACGCGAACTTGCGCGCGGCCTTCCACGCTTCGATGTCGGCGGGGTCGTAGCAAACGCCCGATTGCTTGGATTCGCCCAGCTTGATGAAGCGCGGACCCTTGCCCTTGCAGCGCCAGAAGCGAAGCGTGGCTGGAGTCACGCCGATCATGGCGGCGGCGTCGTTGTGATTGATAACCTTGGGAGTCATAGCGGTGATTCCACGGCAAGCGATGTGCATTGCGCTGTGGTCAACAGCACCAGAAGAGCCGAACGCTCACTCTGGCAGTGGCCGGGGGACTAAGAGGGACTTTCACCCTCCCGCATATCCGGCGTCGTTTCCGGGTCTTCCCTCGTGGGCGCGAGCCGGGCTGCGGCCCCCGGATAGCCGGGGACAGCAACAGTGTTAGCACAGGCTAGGGAGCCAATGTTGGATAAAATGTTGGGTCGGCTGTCCCGATCGGGGAGCGCGTGCGGTCGGCAAGCCCGACGAGATTTTTTCTCTCTCTAAGCCGAGGTGGGGGCGATTTGGCCGGGGTCGGGCCGATCGTGCGATTTAGGCCGAAAAGGTCGAGTTTGACCGAACCGAGACGGCCTCTCGGCTAGAGGCTGGCGTGGGGCGCGATCGGCACCCCGCCGCCCCTACCCCGGCAGCGACCCCGGCCTCACCGCTGTAGCGGCGGCTGCGCGGCCCAGCGTGTGCGTCACGCGCGCTGCGCCAGCACCACCACGTTGGCGCCAGCCGCTTTCTTCGCTTCAAGGTCGAGGTGATCGCCGATCTTCTGAGCTTCCGGCTGGAGCCACTGGAGGTTGGTCGTGTCGAAGTAGTGCTCGGCGGACACGTCACGAGTGATGTGGTTCGTGAGCAGGTCGGTGCGGAACTTCTCGATCCGGCACTGGCGCAGCGCGACGTTCGTGTACGTCCGGCGCAGGGCGTGCGGGGTGATCGGCATACCGGCGACCACGCTCAGCTTCTTCATCAGGTCACGCGGGTCTTTGATATGACCCAGCTTGCCCCATGACGGGAACACGAACGGGTTGTCTTCGACCTTCGGGCGGGCTTTCAGCAGCTCCACCGCCTGCGTCGACAGCGGCATGGACACCGGGTTGCTGTTCTTAGGGTTCGGGAGGTGGAAGTACCCGTCATCCAGATGCACCTGGCTCCACTTGAGCGAAGACGCCTCGCTGATGCGCAGGCCCGTGAGCATCAGGAACCGGACAAGGTCGATGCTCGACATGGTGTCGCGGTTATGGGCGGTAGCGCGCCATTCCGTCAGCGCGTGCCAAGCGGCACCGACCTTGTTGTCCAGGATGCGGGCGGTGCGCGGCTTCAACCGCACCTTGTCGTCCCGCAGGATGCCAACGGGATTGTGGGCGATCAGAGGCGACCCGTCGGCCCGCTTATGCTGGCGACCGGCGTAGTTCAGCAGCGCCCCAAGGACCGAGAACGCCTGATTTGCTTGCCCCGGTGACCCGCCCTCACGATTACCACGCAGACCCTTCGTCAGCATCTCGCGATACCGGGTGCGGCACATATCCTCGGTGATGCTGACGACCGGCTTGTCCTTCCACGCTGCGAAGGTTGTGGCCACATGCCGCGTGATCGCCGCCTTGCTCGTCTCCTTCAGCTTACCTGGGCGCGCCACATACGCATCGCACACCGCCTGCAAACTGACCTGCATGGCGTCGCTTTGCTTCTTCATGTCGCGGGGGTCGTTTCCCATACGCAGCGAGCGCAGATGTTCGCGGGCAACGTCACGCGCCTGATCGACCGTGAAGACACCATACAGACCGATTGTGAGCCGCACCGGAGCGGTATCAGCGCTCGCGCGCGCCTGCGCGATAAACACCTTCTTGCCTGTCGGGGTGACGCGAACACCGAAGCCCTTCACCTCCGTATCCCAATAGAGAATGTCATTCGGACGTTCGCGAGCGTCCGCAACCGCCTTCCCGTCGATGTTCGTCTTTGTGAGCTTAAGTTGTGGCACGTCGCGTTCCTCGTAAGCACCCCGTAAGCAGCGGGGGCAAACGCACACTAACCTATGCCGCCGGTGCCCGCGACGAAAAACGTGTTATCTCAGTGCCTTGGCTACTTGTGCCAACATGCGCAAACCTCTGTAAACACGATTTGCGATAAACTTGAAAACCGGCGAGCGGGCAACCGTTCCGTGGGTTCGAATCCCACCTCTTCCGCCAGAGCTGATTTCGCCGACGTTCGCGATCGTTCTCCTGCTTTCTCTTAAGTCCCGGGAAAATACGGCCTATTATTGCGTATGTATTGCCGAGTGCGCGCAACGCTTCGTCGAAATGCGCCTGACGCCATGGGCAAATGGGCATGAAACAGATGGTATTTTGCGGCTAAAAGCTGTTTTGGAAACGGGCGGCAGATCAGGCAAGACCTTTAACGATCACATACGCGTTGGATTCCCTGACGAAGTAAGCGGTTGACCGGCAGTTAGCGCAATTCGGAGAACGTCGGCAAAGCTTTCGGCGTGTAGTTTGTCCATGATGTGCGCCCGATGTGCCTCAACCGTACGTGCCGAAATTCCGAGAGACCGGGCGATCGCCTTATTCGCCGATCCATCCACTAGCGCGACAAGGACTTGGCGCTCCCGCTCGCTGAGGCTGTCGAGCAGTTGTGTCGCGCGCCGTGCTTCGTTCGTTCTGTCGAACTTTCGGAATGCCGACTCGACTGCTTCTATCAGTCGAGCACCGTAGAAAGGCTTTTCGACGAAATCGACCGCGCCGTTTTGCATCGCCTCCACCGCGATCCGCACGTCGCCGTGACCGGTCAGGAAGATGACGGGCCAATCGAACGATTCGTCCACGAGACGACGCTGCATCTCCAGCCCGTCCATCTCCGGCATCCGAATGTCCAGCATCAGGCAACCTGGTGCCGCATTCATCCTTGTGGCCAGGAATGTCGCACCGGATGGATAAGACACGACATCGATATCGTAGGTCGACAGGAGAAGGGCAACCGATTGACGGACAGCCTCGTCGTCGTCGATCAGATGGATCGTGCGTTGCTTCGTCACGATTTGCCTACCGGTGGGGCCGTGGGCAAGGTGAAGTGGAAGGCGCTGCCCGCTATCGCACCAGGCTCTGCCCAAATGCGACCGCCATGCGCCTCCACGATCGTGCGGGATATGGACAGGCCAAGTCCAAGGCCATCGGGCTTGGTGGTTTCGAAGGCTTCGAACAGACGCGGTATCTGATCGGACCGCAGGCCCGACCCGGTGTCGATGACCGAAATTCGGATCATCTCCCCGTCCAGCCGGGTAGCAATGGTCAAGTCGGCGATCGCCGCCCCGCCCATCGCATCGACGGCATTTCGGATCAGATTGACCAGAACCTGCTGCACCTGCACCCGATCGGCGAAGATTTGGGCGGCAGCGGGGTCGAACCGATAAAATGTGCGGACACCGCATTCGCGTGTACCGGTCAGTGCGAGGCGGCTGGCATCCTCGATCAAGGGCACCAGTGGTTCGACATGCCTCTCGTTTTCGCCACGCGCGACGAACGTGCGCAGCCGGCGGACAATATCCCCTGCCCGCACCGCTTCCCGGCCGGCGGCATCCATCGCCTCCCCCACCAGCGCGCCATCGCGGGCCTGTTCAGGAATGAGGCGATATGCCGCGGCGAGATAGGCTGCGATGGCCGTGAGCGGCTGGTTCAGTTCATGGGCCAGCGTGGATGCCATGGTGCCCATCGCGCTCAGCCGCGATACATGGATCAGCTCGTCCTGCAATTCACGGACGCGCAGTTCTGCCCGCTGCTTGTCGGACAGGTCGCGGATAAAGCCGGTAAAAATCCGCCCGCTTCCGCTTTTCGCCTCACCGACAGACAGCTCCATGGGAAATTCGCTGCCGTCCTTGCGCCGTGCGACGACGATGCGTCCGTTGCCGATAACCCGTTGCTGGCCGGTCCTGAGATAGCGGGAGATATAGGCGTCGTGTCGCGCACGGTGATCCAGCGGCATCAGGACATTGACGTTGCTGCCGACAACCTCGCGCTCACAATAGCCGAACAGCCGCTCCGCCGCGGCGCTGAATGATTGGATCCGGCCGCGGGCGTCCATGACGACCATGGCGTCGGGTACGGTAGCAAGGACCGAACGCATATGCGCCTCGCTTTCCGCAAGCTTGCGTTCGGCCGCCTTACGGTCGCTGATGTCGAAGATGCTGTAGCCAAAGCCTTGCGGCCGACGATCCACACCGGGGATTGGCGTGATGGTCACATCGGCATCGAACATTCCGTGATCGATCCGCTGGCAGCACGTTTCAAACCGAACCGTCGCGAACTCCATTGCGCGCTCATCATGCTGGCGCGGCTGCCCCGCGTAGCCGCGCAGCAGGGTCACAATATCGCGACCTAACAGGTCTTGCGGGTCGTATCCGAACAGGCGCTCCGCACCGTTGTTGGAGAACAATATCTTGCCATCCAGGTCGGTCAGCAGCACCGCACGATCCGCGACATTGGCTGCAAACAATGCCAACGCCTCGCGCGTGTCCGGATCGGCCGACAACGTGCCCGTGGGAGGTTTTGCGGGGGCGAACATCGCCGTTGGCAGGGCAAGGAACGCCATCAACCCTGCATCCTGCAACAAAGATCATGCGGAACCCGCGGCGCGACCTCGTGATTGCGCGACACCATCGATACCCCGCCTCTCCCCTGCAAACCGGTCGTGTTTGCCACGATCCCTCCTCCGCATAACAATCGATATCATCTCCGTGATGCCGTCGCTATTCGTATAATCCCGAGGACCTTACTCAAAAGGACCTTCGATCCGATTAACGGTCAGTGCGCGCTGGTCCGGACCAGGCGGTAGGGCGGATTTCCCTCTGCTTCGACCATCAGCGTAGCGGTCCACCGCTCGCCAGCCTGCAGTCGCACGCGGGAGATGATCTGGCGTTCGCCATACAGCGTCGCCGAACCGGCATGGCGGGTATAAGACTGACCCTCGACGACCAGCGAATAGCGGACCCGCTTCAGTTCGGGCGCGCTGCCCGCGACGATCAGCGTGGTCGTTGGCCCATCGCCGATGACGTCCAGAACCAAGGGGCGTGTCGTGATGTGCATCCCGTCCTTCTCCTTCCCAACAGGGCCTATGCAGATCAATCCGACCAGCAGCGCGAAGAGACCGTTCATGGTCGTCCCCCGTCCGGTTCGCTATCGCCTGGGGTCGGTGTCGGCGGCGGAGCGGGTGGCGCAGTGTGCCCGTCGAACAGGCGCTCGGCGCCGGGCGAGGTCGCCAGGAACCGCGCCAGCGCTTCGGGGCCGATTTCCTTCGCGACAAGTTCCGGCGTCGGTTGCTGCCCCCGCTGTCGCAGCGACTGCCATGTATGCATCACTTCTGCCTGCAGGGCGCGGTCGGGATCGACCGGCGGCGCTTCCAGTTCGGCTTCGGGCGCGGCTTCGTTCGGGCCGATTTCGAGCAGCGGCGGCAATTGGCTGACCTCTGTCGACCGGCGCTCGACCCCGATCGCTCCAACCCGCGTATCGGCGGTGGGTCGCGCAATCTGCGCCATGCCGGTTCGTTCGCTGCCACCTTGGCGCTCACCGATCTGCCCGGCGGCTTCCGTCTGCCGCTGCGCCGCGCGGTGGACCGCCTGCGCACATGCGGTTGCCGCGATCGCGGAGGATAGCAGCACCATCGGCATGATCCTGGCCCGCGCGTTCATTGGGTTTGCGTCACGCTGATCTGCGCACCGCCCATCTGATCGATTGCGATACCCAGCAGATTGCCGATCTGCGTTACGATCGCGTCGTTGCCGACGCCCCGTTGCGATATGCTCGCCTGGTTCGCGTCGCCGATCTGGGTCAGGCTGACGCTGCTGGCGCTGCCATCCTGCCACAGCAGCGCGACATTGGCCGCCCCCTGTTGCTGGAGGGTCGCATTATGCCCGATCCCGTCGGCCATCTGGTGCAGGGTCGCTTCGTTGCTGCTGCCCTGCATCGTCACCAGCGCGGTATTGCCGTCGGAAACCGCACCGCCCTGGTAGACCGTCAGCCGGTTGTCGACGCCGTTCAGCCGGGCATCGAGCGATGCCAAATCCCGTTGCCGCGCAATCAACCGCTGTTCAGCACCGTCCATCGCGATGTCGATCGTGCCAGCGGCTTCGGCCTGATCGACGCGAGCTTCGTTGCTCGTGCCGCCCTGTCGGATGGTCGTGGTCGATTGCGCGCCAGCCGTCGCGGGCAGCAACAGGATGGCGGTCAAGCCGAGGCAGAGGTGGTTCCGCATGACATTGCTCCCAAACAGAGAAACCCGGCCCGGACGACAGGGGGATGGCATTCCGGGCCGGGCCCCGCTCACTGCACCACGGTCGCCAGGTTCGACGATCCGCTCTGCAGGACGGTGGACATATCGTTGTTCGACGTCTGGGTCACGAAGGCGGCGTTGCCGGTGCCGCTCTGGTTGACGCTCGACGCGTTGCCCGAACCCGACTGGATCACCAGCGCATATTGGCCGGTACCTGCCTGGGTGACGTCGGAATCATTGTCGTCGCCATATTGGGCAACGCCGGCATAGCTGTGCGATCCGGTCTGCAGGATCGACGAGTCATTGTCGTCGCCGCTCTGGACGTTGACCGCGACATGGTTGTCGCCGTCCTGATCGATCGACGACATGCCATCGTCGCCGCTCTGATAGATCGCTGCCGAATAATTCTCGGTCGGCGGGCTGTCTTCGCGCTGGATGATATTGGCCGTGTTGCGATTGCCGGTCTGCAAGGCAAGCGCATCGCTGTCCTCGCCGCGCTGTTCGATCGTCGCGTCGTTATTATTGCCCGACAACTGCCACACATAGGCGACCGAGCGGTTGCCATAGTTGCGGACCAGCGCGTCGCCGTTGTTGCCGTTCTGCAGCACTTCGGCATAGCCCGAATTGGCGCGCTGATAGACGTCCGAGTTGTTGTTGTTGCCCGCCTGGCTGACATAGGCTGCCGAATCGATCGGCCGGACGCCGCCCGGAGCGGTCTGATTGACCAGCGACGTGTTGCCATCGCCCGACTGACGCACGGTGGCCAACACGTCGGTGCCGGCCTGGATCACGTCCGACATATTGCCGTCGCCCGACTGTGCCACGTCGGCGACGTCGGTCGTGCCGCTCTGCAGAACGGTCGAACCGTTCTGCACGCCGGACTGTGCAACGATGGCGGTATCGGTATCGCCCAGCTGCGCAACCGTGCTGTCATTCTGCCGGCCGGGCTGGGTCACGGTCGCGCTGTGGTTGCCGGCGCCCGCCTGTGTGATGCTGCTCGCATTGCCCCAGCTCGAATCGCTTAGCGCGGCGGTAGCATCCCCCTGCGCCACGTTGGCGTCGTTGTTGCTGCTCGTCTGGTCGATGGTCGAGCTGTTCTCGTCATCGACCTGGGTGACATAGGCAGTGTTCGCGTTGCCGAGCTGGTTGATGGTCGACGCGTTCGGATTGTAGCTGAGCGTCGTGATCTGCGTCACGCCAGCCACATTGTCGCTGCCGGACTGGGTGATCGTTGAGTCGCTGGCGGGCGGGATCGATCCGGTGGAGAAGTTCGAACCGTCGTCGCTTTGCGTCACTCCGGCGGTGTTGCGCGCACCCGACTGATTGACGACGGACGCGGCACCGGCACCCGATCCCAGCTGATCGACATTCGCGGTATTGCTGACGTTGGTCTGCGTCACACTGCTGGTCGACTGCGCAAACGCACCCGACGAGATGGTGAGAGCAAGCGCCGAAGCGGCGCCGAGCAGGATGGTTTTCACGTCTTCTCTCCCGTTTTTGCGGGCGTCGATGATCGCCGCCCTGTTCTGTGCCGGATGAATGAACCATCACGCCTCCGGCATGGCGCGACCGACGGGACATCGCGGGGAAACAGGCGTGGCGAACCGCATGACGGGGCTTGCAGCCAAAGGGGCAAGCGCGCATGGTGTCCGGGTGAGCCTGGTCTCACGCCAGCTCGGTTCCCGTAACCGAACTGATCCGGACCCGCCGGTGTCGAGACGCCAATCCTTAGCGCCGACGGGTCCGTCGATTTCTTTCGTATCCTGGCCGATAAGCTACATATCCTTGGCCGTCCTCGCCGCCGGCTCGGCGTTGCCACTGGGATGGAAAGGTGCCGGCGGCGAAGATCGTTGTGGCGGTAATGTCATCGGGCGGGGTACCGCGTTGGCGGCGAGGCGTGCCGCCGCCGTGCGCTGCGCGACAAGCTGCGTGCTGGTGCAGGAGCCGTCGACCGGCACGCCCCTCGGCCCGGTAGGCAGCACGACCTTGTCCGCAGGGATATTGTCGCGTTCGGCGTAATAGCGGCGCAGCACCCCCTGGGCATAATCGGGCGTCGTGTTCAGGCACCACAGGTTCATCGTGGCGCCCTCGACGATCAGGCCATAGACCGCCGTCTCGATCGCCGATTGCAGTGCCAGTGCATCGGGCTCGTTATAAGCGATCCCCGCCTCCAGCTCGAGCAGGTCCTTGAACGCGACATAGCGAAAGGCGTTGGCGTTGATGCCGACCGACGCGATCGATTTGCGCACACTGATATTGGTCAGCACCTCGCCCGTCCGCACGCTGATCGCACGCAGATAGATGGTGACGGTATCTTCACGGTACTGCGTACTGCCGCCGATGCCGAGGAATCGCGCGCCAGAACCGCCCGACTTGGTGTTGCTGTCATAGCCGATGATCCCACCCTCCAGCAGCACGCCCGCGAACAGCAGCGGCGGCAACGCCTGGGGATTGACCTTCTTCTCGCCCAGATAGGCCGCGCGCATTTCGCGGATCACCGCCCGTTCGCGCAGCAGGTTGTCGAGCTTCTCGCGCTCGATCACCGTAAACCAGCTGTTGTTACCGGCCTCCTGCAGTGCTTTGATGAGGATCGAGGTCGATCCCTGCGTCACGGCGCGCGACAGCGTCTGGACGTTATCGCTCGTCTTGAACTGTCCGGTCTGGTCGACGAAGTTGTAGACCGCGACCGACACCCGCTCGCCCGCCGGGGGGAGGAGACCCAGCTGCTTCGTCGCCGGTGTCGGCCGGGTCGCCTGGGCCGGCTCCCACACCGCCTGGTTGTGCACGGCGCAACCGCCGGTCGACCAGGCCAGCGCCGCCAGCGCCAGACCCCGCATCCCGTTGCCCCGGCGCATCAGAAACCACCATCGGTCAGCAACGGCACGACAATCTCGGTCACACTGCCGTCCGACAGGTTGGTGATCGTGAGCGTCACCGAGTCGAGCCCTCGGACGAACGAAATCTCCTGGTCGCCGAATTTGATGAGGCCGCTATCTTTCGCGTTCTCGCCAAATATCAGATTCGTGATCTGCGTGGAGAGCGAGGAAAGCAGCCGACTTTGCAGCGTCCGGACGAACTGGTCCGCCGGACTATTTTTGGAATCAGTTACCGGGTCTTTGTACTTGTTTTGTGCGGATGCGATACCGAGCAAGTGGGCGGAGTTGAACGGACTTCCTCCAAAGGACGGATTGATCGGCGTGTAAACGATGTCCGAAGCGAACGCCGGCGCAATTGCAAAAAAACTACACGCAAAGGAAATGGAGATTTTCAGCCTAGTCATACAGCCTCCCCTCGCTGAAACCTTCGTACATCGACGAAGATTTCACCAATCGATCTAATTTTTATGGGCAGGATCTCCTGCGGATCTTGATCGTTATTTACCCATAATTAACGATTCGCCATATGCGTAGGATTACGTAGCAGCTGATTGGTGTCTCACCTTGGCACGGGATGCGAGGCTCAAGAATCACTGATTGATCCAGACGATGACGGTAGCATCGAGGGCGATGGCGGACATTATGGTGCGGGGGCACCGGTCATAGCGGGTGTAGATGTGTCGCCAGTCTTTGAGACATCCGAACATGGTGTCGATCCTGTGGCGACGCCGGTAAAGGGCGGTGGCAAGGGGGATCGGCACCTTGCGGCACTTGCTTGACGGCATGCAGGGGCGGTGTCTCGCTCGGCGAGCAGTACTAAAGCGGGCGGCATCGCCTCGACTATGAAGGCTGCCCCCTTGTAGTCTTTGACCTGTCCGTCCCCGGAGCGACATGACGCGGGGGCGTCCAAGATTTTCGCAGATGGCGTGCAGCCAGGAGTTCAGGGCGCCCCCGGGTGCGTCCGATACATCGGGGAAGACGCCATTTTAGAGCAGGCTGGCTGCCGCGGGGTGCGCCTTCAGATGCGTGTTCCGGTGGGCCGCGCTCTCACCAAGTTGACCCAGAAGCCGACGCTAAGTGACCGTTGTCCGCTTCCCAACTTCCGCCATTCGTTCATCGCGCCGAATGCGGGGCATATGCTCAGGATCGCGTCATAAGCGTCAACGGAAAGGGACCGGTACCCGCCCGTCCGAAAACCGACCGTTTATTCTGGTGAACAAACAACGTCCTCTGCGGCCTGAAACCGGTAGTTTCTTTGCAGCTGGCCTTATTCGGTACCCGTGATTGCCAGCAACGCGAAGCTGGCGAGCCAGTGTTCGCCCATATAGTCTCCGGCCACCTGGTCGAGTGCGACGGCAAGGTGATCGTCGGCAGCGGTCGCCAGCACCTGCCCCGCCGCGCCGCCCACCGCCGGCGCGATGGCCCGCATCGCCCAGGCGCGACTGAGGTTCAGCCCGTCGAGATGCGCGATCCGCCCGTCGCTGCGGTCGCTTACCCGCGCGGGGGTCAGCAGCGAGGAAGGCTCGCCATCGGATAGCCGGGGAAGGAAATCCGCGAACCAGGCAGCGAAGGCGTCCGCGGGCAGCAGGCGTTGCATCGCCATCGCCTCCATCAGCACCGGCGACAGGAAATCTTCGCCGCTCGGCTCCCACGCCTGTGCGGCACGATCGGCGCCGAACCAGTGCTGCGCGCGTTCCGCCATCCCCTGCCGCAAGTCGGCGTCGCCGACGACCCGTGCGTATCGCTCGGCCAGCACCAATGCGAAGGCGGTGTTGGCATGGGTGCCGGCCCGCACCGGATAGGTCATTAGCGGCAGATGCGACCGCCATCGATCCGCAAAGGCGTCGGCCAGCGGGCGCAGCGTCGCCCCGTGCGGGCTCTCCGCGACGACCAGCTCGCTGTGCAGCATCAGCAGCCATGCCCAGCCATAGGGTCGTTCGAACCCCCGCGACGTCGGCTGGTCGAGATATGCGCATTCCGCCGCGACCTTGCCCACGGTAAAGGCATCGGCGAACAGCGCGTCGATCGCCGCGACCTCCGCCAGATCGGGGTATAGCCGCCGAATACGCGTGAGCAGCCAATAGCCATGCACGCAACTGTGCCAGTCGAAGCTGCCAAAGAAGATCGGATGCACCCGGCGGGGCAGATACGCATCGTCATCGCCGTTCATCACGTGATCCGCCTTGTGCGGATATTCGCGCGTCACATGGCCGAGCGCGATCCGGGCAAGCGCTGCTGCGTCATTGGGGGTCATGGAACCAGTCCTCCGGGAAAAGCGCACAAGGTGAGCACCGCGATGTTGAATGCCAGCAGGATAAGCGCGGTCGGCCACTGCACGCGGATGACGCCGAACCGGTCGCGCAGTTCGAGGACGGCGGCCGGGACCATGTTGAAGTTGGCTGCCATCGGCGTCATCAGCGTACCACAGAACCCCGACAACATGCCGAGCGCAGCGACGATCGCCGGATCACCGCCAAACTGGCGAATGACGATCGGCAGGCCGATCCCGGCGGTCATGATCGGAAAGGCGGCAAAGGCATTGCCCATCACCATCGTGAACAGCGCCATGCCGACACAGTAGGCGATGGTGGCGACGAGCGGCGTGTCGAGCGCGACGAGGCCGACCACCCCGTCCGCCACCACCCTGCCCACGCCGGCCAGCGCGAAGACACCGCCCAGCGCCGCCAGCATCTGCGGCAGCACCATCGCCCACCCGATCGCATCGACCAGCCGCCGCGCCTCTGCCACCGGCGCGGAACGCGGCGGACGGGTGAGGTACATGGCGAGCAGCAGCGCGACGACCGCACCGGCGGTCAGCGCGACCAGCGTCACCTGCTTCGGCTCGATCGCGGCAAACTCTGCGATGCGTCCGTCGCCGATCGACAGCGTCCCGGCCAGCGTCACCGCCGGTATCGCCAGCGCGGGCACGAACAGCCAGTTGCCGAGGCGCGATCCCTGCCCGGCCTGTGCTGGTGCATCGCTGCCGGCGGGCGGCGACGGGCGGAGTCCCCGGGTTGCCAGCCCGACCATGACGAGGACGAGGCAACCGTTCAGCAGGTCCGGCAACCATGGCCCGGCCCCGAGCAGGACGGCGAACACACCCCAGAAGCCGGTGTTGCGCCACCGCGTCGGCTCGGTTCGATCGAGCGCATGATGGGCCGCGACCGCCGCCGGTAGAGTCGCCGCCGCGATGCCCAGCGCATCCAGCCCGATCACGCGCGACGCTTCAGGCGGCGGTCGAGCAGCAGCAGCCGCACACCATGGATGACGAACGCGGCGATCGCGGTCGGGATCGCCCAGACCGCCACGTCGAGCGGCGCGACCGTCACCCCGTCCTGTTCGAGGATCGCGCGGATCAGCAGGATCGATCCGATCGCGATGAACACGTCCTCGCCGAAGAACACGCCGATATTGTCGACGGCGGCGGCGTGCGCGCGGATATGATCGCGCGTTTCGGGATCGAGCCGACGATGTTCGTCGCGCTCCTCCGCCCCCTCGGCCATCGGCGCGACGATCGGGCGCACCATCTGCACGTGACCGCCGAGGGAGATCAGGCCCAGCGCGGCCGTAATCTGGCGCAGCGCGAGATAGCCGAGCAGCACCCGGCCCGTCGTCGCCCGCCGCAACCCCTGGACGATCACACGCGCCCTGCGCCGCAGCCCGGCCCGTTCCAGCAAGCCGATCGTCGGCAGCGCGAGGAACGGGATCGCAAGGAAACGCGCGTCGACGAACGCCTTGCCGATCATCGCCACGACCTCGACCGGGCCATGGCCCGCTGCCGCCGCACTGGCCAACGCGGCGACGGTGACGACGAGCAGCGGGTTCACGCCCAGCGCGAAGCCGATGATGATGATCGCGATCCCCGACAGGACCAGCATGCCCTATCCTCCTACAAGGTCGCGGCGGCGCGAGCCGCCTGGTTATACTGGCCCGACAGGCGGCGCAGCAGGTCCGCGGCTTCGGACAGATGCGGGTCGGCAGGTCCGTCGGCGACGACGACGCTGGCAAGCACCCGCTCCCGAATGTCGCGATACCGCGCGCAGAACTCGCGCCCGGCATCGGTCGCGGCCACGAGTTTTTCCTTGCCCGCACGGTGGGTCGCGACCAGTCCGCCGCGCGCCAGCTTGCGGATGGCGTAGGTGACGAGGTGCGTATCCTCGATATCGAGGACGAGGGTAATATCCGCGATCCGCTTCGCCCGGTCGCGATGGCGGACGGTGTGCAGGATCAGCACTTCCAGCGGCGACAGCGCATGTCCGGCCGCTGCGGCACAACGCGCGATCCACCGCTGATAGGCCGCCGCGGCGAGCGTCAGGCTGAATTCCAGCTCCGACAGCGCCGGCGCCGATCCATCGGCCAGATGCGCCGATGATACGATGGCGCACTTGTCCCCTGCCATGTCGACGTCCCCCTGTTGTCGGCGGAGGGTTGCGCCAGTGCGTAAATCTGTCAATCCAGTACTAACATTCGTTGATAATTTATCGACGATTCGTCTTTCAGGAGCGGTGCACGTGGCAGGATGGTCTTTCTGGATCGATCGGGGCGGCACCTTTACCGATGTCGTCGCCCGCGCGCCTGACGGATCGCTGCAAACTGCCAAGCTGTTGAGCGAGAACCCCGAACGCTATGCCGATGCGGCGATCGCGGGCATCCGCATGATTCTGGCGCTTGGCGACGACGCGCCGCTGCCGGTGGAGCGCATCGACGCGGTGAAGATGGGGACGACCGTCGCGACGAACGCCCTGCTGGAGCGCAAGGGCGCGCGGACGCTGCTGGTGGTCGATCGCGGTTTTGCCGACCTGCTGGTGATCGGTGACCAGACCCGGCCACGGTTGTTCGACCTGGCCATTCATCGCCCCGCGCCGCTGTACGACGATGTCATCGAGATTGGCGGACGGGTCGATCGCGACGGTGTCGTTGTTACACCGCTCGACGAAGCCGAAACACGCGCCCTGCTTGCCGCCAAGCGTGCAGAAGGCCTTGAGGCGGTGGCGATCGTGCTTGCCCATGGCTGGGCGCATTCGTCGATCGAGGCGCGGGTTGCCGACCTCGCCCGCCAAGCGGGCTTTGCGCAGGTGTCGGCGAGCCACGCGGTCAGCCCGCTGATCGGGCTGGTGGCGCGCGGGCGGACGACGGTGGTCGATGCCTATCTGTCGCCGGTGCTGCGGCGCTATGTCGACCTGGTTGCAGGCGCGCTCGGCCCGGTCCCGCTGCAATTCATGCAGTCGAGCGGCGGACTGGCCGATGCGCAGGCGTTTCAGGGCAAGGATGCGATCCTGTCCGGTCCCGCCGGTGGCGTCGTGGCGGCGGCCCGGACCGCCGAAGCCGCCGGGTTCGACCGGGTGATCGGGTTCGACATGGGTGGCACCTCCACCGACGTCGTACTGTATGCCGGTCGGTTCGAACGGCAGCTCGACGCCGAGGTCGCCGGGGTCGAGATGCGCGTGCCGATGATGGCGATCGAAACGATCGCCGCCGGCGGCGGCTCGATCCTCCACTATGACGGGGCACGGTTCCGCGTCGGCCCCGACAGTGCGGGCGCCTGCCCTGGCCCTGCCTGCTATCGACGGGGCGGGCCGCTGACCGTGACCGACGCCAACATATTGGTCGGCAAGGTTCAGCCTGCCTATTTTCCCGCCGTGTTCGGGCCAAACGGCGACGCACCGCTCGATAGCGAGGCGGCGCGGCTTGGCTTTGCCGCGCTGGCCGCCGCGATCGGCGGGGAAGATCCGCGCATCGTCGCGGAGGGGTTTCTGGAAGTCGCGGTCGCGCAGATGGCCGCCGCGATCAAGCGCGTTGCGCTGGAACGCGGTCAGGACGTCACCACTTTCGCGCTGCAATGTTTCGGCGGTGCGGGCGGCCAACACGCCTGTCGTGTCGCCGAGACACTGGGGATGCGCACCGTCCTGATCCATCCCTTTGCCGGCGTGCTGTCGGCCTATGGCATGGGGTTGGCCGACAAGGTCGCGATCCGCCAGCGTTCGGTCGAGCTTCCGCTGGGCGCGCCGCTGGATGATCTTGTCGCCATGCTTGGCGCGGAGGCGGAGCAGGAAGTCGGCCCGGGGGGCCGGCAGGTGGCGACCGTGTACCTGCGCTATGCCGGCACCGATACCGCGCTGGCCGTCGACCGGGCCGATGTTGCTGCGATGCGTACTGCGTTCGAGGCTGCCCATCGCGCCCGGTTCGGCTTTATCAGCCCGGATCGCGCCATCGTCATCGAGAGCGTGGTGGTCGAGGCGGTCGTCGCGGGCGAACCGGTCACACCCCCGCCCCTGCCCCCGCGGGACGGCGGACTGCCCGCGCCGCTCGATCATGTCACCGTCTGGACCGCTGGGGCTGAGCATCGCACGCCGGTGCATGACCGCGCAGGCCTGCGCCCCGGTGACCGCATTATTGGCCCGGCACTGATCCGGGAAGCGATCGCGACGACGATGGTCGAGCCAGGCTGGACGGTCTCGGTGGGCGATGGCGGCGAACTGTTGATGCGTCACCACGGCGCGGCGGCGCAGGAGGCGATCGACCCTGTCGCCGTCGATCCGGTCCAGCTCGAACTGTTCAACACCCGCTTCATGGGGATCGCCGAACGGATGGGCGTCGTGCTGCGCAATACCGCGAGCAGCGTGAACATGAAGGAGCGGCTCGATTTCTCCTGCGCGCTGTTCGACGCGGAGGGACGGTTGATCGCCAATGCGCCGCATGTCCCGGTGCATTTGGGCGCGATGGGCGAGAGCGTGCGCACCATCCTTGCCAGCCGCGGCGCGACGCTGAAGCCCGGCGATGTCGTCGCGCTCAACAACCCGTTCAACGGCGGCACCCATCTGCCCGACGTAACCGTCATCGCCCCGGTGTTCGACGAAACCGGCCGCGACATCCGCTTCTTCGTCGCCAATCGCGGCCATCATGCCGATATTGGCGGCCTGACCCCCGGATCGACCCCGCCCAATTCGCATACGCTGGAAGAGGAAGGCGTGGTGATCGACGACTTCCTGCTGGTCGATGCCGGCGACTTGCAGGAGGAGGCGTTCCGCGCCCTGCTGTCGCAGGCCCGCTACCCGGCGCGCAGCCCCGACACGAACCTCGCCGATATCAAGGCGCAGCTCGCGGCCAATGCGACCGGCATTGCCGAACTGACCGCGCTGGTCGCCGCCAGCGGCTGGCCGGTGGTGCGGGCCTATATGGGGCATGTCATGACCCATGCCGAGCAAAGCATTCGCCGCGTCCTCACCCGGCTATCGGACGGAGCCTTCGACTATGTCATGGACGACGGCACACCGCTCCGGGTCCGTGTGACGATCGACCGCGGGGCGCGTGCCGCAACGATCGATTTCACCGGTACCGGCGCGGCGAGCACCGGCAACTTCAACGCGCCGCCCGCCGTCACCCGCGCGGTCGTCCTCTATGCCTTTCGCTGTCTGGTGGGCGAAGACCTGCCGCTCAACGAAGGCTGTCTCCTCCCCCTGACCATCGTCATCGAGGACGGTTCCTTCCTGTCGCCTCCGCCCGGCAGCGCGGTGGTGGCGGGCAATACCGAAGTGAGCCAGGCCGTGTGCAACGCGCTCCTGGGAGCTTTGGGAGCATCGGCGGCAGCGCAGGGAACGATGAACAACTTCCTGTTCGGTAACGACCGGTACCAGTATTACGAGACGATCTGCGGCGGCACGGGCGCCGGTGCCCACTTCGCAGGTACTTCTGCCGTACACAGCCACATGACCAATACGCGGATCACCGACCCCGAAATTCTCGAGCATCGCTATCCCGTGCGGCTCGACCGGTTTGCGATCCGTCGTGGTTCGGGCGGGGGCGGCGCTCGACCGGGTGGTGACGGCGTGATCCGCGCGATCACCGCGCTGGAGGCGATGACGGCCACCATCGTCGCCTCCCGCCGTACGATCGCCCCGTTCGGCTTGGCCGGCGGGGCCGATGGCGCGGCCGGCACGCAACGTGTCGAGGGACAGGATGGCAGCATCCGGCACCTGACGGGGGTCGATCAGGTCGAACTCGCGCCTGGTGATTGCTTCGTCATCGAAACGCCGGGCGGCGGCGGCTACGGCGTGCCCTGAGGGCCGTGCATATCGGTCGGGGCCGGGGTCAGTTGTGAACCGATTCGACCAGCGCTTCGACGGCCGCTGCGGTGGTCGTCGTCACGTTGAAACGCATTCGCGATTCCACCGCCTTCGATTCGCGAAAATGCGATCCCGGCGCAGTCAGATAGCCCTTGGCCAGCATCCGTTCCGCCACAGCGGTGACGTTGACGCCGCTGCCAAGGTCGACCCACAGGAACATGCCGCCAACCGCCATCGCCGGCTGAAAGGGTGTGGATGAAAACAACTGCCGGACGACGGCGGCCTCTTCGGCGAGGCGGAGGCGGATGCGGTCGCAGCGGCGGCGAAACAGGCCTTCGTGCAGGAAGCTGTAGAGGACCCGTTCCTGGATCAGCATGTTGCCCATGCCCTGCAGCGGGCGGTACAGGCGCAGCATCGGCATGTAGCGCTCGCTGGCCACGATACAGCCGGTGCCAAGCTCCGGCGCGAGAATGTGTGACGATCCACCGACATGGATCACCCGGTCGACCTGATCGAGCACGATCAACGGCACGGTCGGCGGACCAGCGGTCGACGGTTTCAGATCGGCATAGCTCGCGTCGTCGACCAGGGTGATGTCAAACTCCGCCGCAAGTTCGATCAGCTTGCGGGCCTTGGACAGCGACAAGCTGCTGCCGGTCGGGTTGTGCAGCTGCGACATGAGGAGGAACATCCGGGGCCGATACCGTTCGCACAACAGGCGCAGCACATCGAGGTCGGGGCCATCGGGTTCACGCGGAACCCGCAATATCGCCGCGCCTTGCGCCAGCAGGGCCGAGACATGGGCAAAGGACGCCGGGTCCTCGACCACGACGAAATCCCCGTGCCGCACGAACGACCGGATGATCAGGCTCAGCCCCGCGACGCAGCCAGGCACGGTCATGATCATGCCGACGGTCGTATCGACCCCCTCGATCTGCAGCTTTTTCTGCAACTCCTCCCGCAGCGGCAGATACCCCGACGGGTCACCATAGCTTCCGAGACGCTGGCGGCTGCCCGCCACCCGTTTCAGGACCCGGCCGATTTCCTCGACCGACGAGTCGTCGTGTCGCAGGACGCCGCTGCCCGGGCAACGATCCGGCGGCAGGCCGGGATGGATCAGCTGGAACGGTGCCAGATCGACCTGCGGCGGTGCAATGGGGTCGGCCCGCGACGGGGCCGGCGCGGATACATAAAATCCAGCACCGCGTCGCACATGAACATGACCGCCTGCCACCAGCTTGTCATATGCCCGCTGTACGGTGTCCCTGCTGACCCCATGGTCGGCGGCGGTCGTACGTACCGATGGCAGCCGCTGATCGGGGGTCAGCCGACCGGCAACGATCGCTTCCGCGATGGCACGTATGATGCGGTCGACCTGACTGCCGTGCTTGCCGGTGGCATTGCCGGCATCACCGCAACTGTCCTTGTCATTCGGGTAGGACAGGCTGGTCATATTTTGTTGTTTTGGCCTGAAGCCACGGCGCACGCAATTGCTAATGTCGCGTCATGGCCCACCGCTTCCCGTATGTTGCGCTAGCAACCCTCGCCTTGTTGGGAACTGTCGCTGCGCGCGCACAGGACCGGACGCCCGCACCCGTCCGGCACGTCGGAACGGCGTCGAAGTCCGGCCTTCGTCCGGCGATCAGCGACCCCGTTGCCCGCTTTACCCTGCCCAACGGGCTGAAGGTCGTCGTCCAGACCAGCCGGCGCGTGCCACTGATCACCGCCACGCTGGTCTATAACGTCGGGTCGAAGGACGAGCAGCCCGGCCAGCACGGCTATGCGCACCTGTTCGAGCATCTGATGCTCGATGGCAGTGAGCACTGGAACCAGAGCGCGTTCGTATCGCTGCGCGATCTGGGGGCGACCAACGTCAACGCCGCCACCAATCAGGACACCACGACCCTGTACGAAACCTTTCCGAGCGCGGCGCTGGAACGGGTGCTGTTCCTCGAGGCCGACCGGATGGGCTATATCGGCGGTGCGTTGACCCCGGAGCGAATCAAGCGCGAAGTCGGCGTGGTGCTGAGCGAGAAGCGGCTGCGCGGGGGCCGGCCGGATGGTACCGACGATGCAATTACCTTCGGCGACATGTATCCCGCCGATCATCCCTATCATCACAGCGTCATCGGCGAGGAAGCCGATCTGAACGGAGTGACGGTCGATGGCGCGCGGCAATGGTTCGGCCGGTATTATGGTCCGTCGAATGCAACCCTGATCCTTGCCGGAGACGTAAGCGCGGAGGATGCTCGCCGATTGGTCGGGAAGTATTTCGGTGGTCTCGCACCGCGCCTGCCGGTCGACCGCCTGGTGAAGCGGATCGTGCCACTGCCCGGTCCGGTCCGGCGGGAAGTATTCCGCGCCGTACCGCTGGGTCGCATCTACGCGACCTATATCGCGCCGGCCAAGGGATCATCGGCGATCGCAGCGCTCGACCTGACGGCGCACATGCTGGCGGCCGGCGTACGATCGCGGCTGAACCGCCGCCTGATCGAGGAACTGGGCATCGCCAAGACGGCCTATGTCACCTTCGACGAAGGCAGCTTGTCGAGCCGGATGGGCTTTGCCGTCGATGGCATCGCGCCCGACCGGATGGCGCAGGCCGAGGCGGAGATCGATGCGGTCATCGCGGAGTATGTGGCAAAGGGGCCGGCACCCGACGAACTGGAACGCGCGCGAGCGGCGCGGATTCAATATGTTTTCGGGCTGCAGACGAGCACGTCGGGTAAGGCGTTCGTCCTTGCGCGCGGGGTCGGTCAGCCCGACGACGTCGAATATGCCGAAGCTTATCTTGGCGAGTTGCGGGCAGCCTCGGTCGAGAGCGTTCGGCGCGTGGCTGAATCGGTTTATGGCAGGCCCGGCTATCGTCTGATCGCGCGGCCCAAGCCCGCGTTGCAGACTGCCACGAGCGGCTACGACCTTGCCAAGGGGCCGCCGCCGATGGGAGCGATGGCACCGATCGCGTTTCCCGTGGTGGAGCGTGGGCAACTGTCGAACGGGTTGAAGGTCGTGCTGGTGCCGCGTCCGGGTAGCATGACCGACACCATGCTGCTGCGCCTTGACCATGCCGGTTCCGCCGGCGCCGACCAGGTCATCGCCCCGATCGCGACCGGGCTGCTCGCCAATCGCGGCACGACGCCGGCCCAGCGCCTGCGCGCCGAACGGGCGGAGGCGCTGGGGGGATGGATCAACAGCGCAAGCGACGCCGACGACGCCGATCTGTCCATGGGCTGGAGCGTGCAGCAGCGCGCGGCGGGAATGGCGCTGTTCGGCGAAGTGCTCACACAGCCCGACCTTACGCCGGCCACCGTCGACAGCCTGAAAAAGGCGGCAATGGACGCGCTGACCGCGCTGCGCGGCAATGGCCACCGCATGGCCGACCGGGCGCTGGCTAATGCCAGCTATGGCGCTGGCCACCCCTATGCCCCGGCGCTCACGACGACAGCAGAGAGCGCAGCGGTCCAGGCGATCGACCCGCCGGCGATCCGTGAATGGCTTCGCGGCCATGTCCGGCCGGACGAGGCGACACTGTATGTCGCGGCGGATACGACCATGGCGACGCTCCGGCCCCAGTTGGAAAAGGCGCTGGCCGGGTGGCAGGCGCGGGGCGCCCCGGCACCGGCCGCGGTCATCCCGCCGGCCCGCGCACAGACATCGCCCTCGCTGACCGTGTACGACACGCCGGGCGCCGCGCAGACCTATGTCATGGCCGGGCGTGCCGTACCGGCCACGGCGCGACCGGGGACGGCCGATGCGACCGCGATCTGGGCGGCGAACGAAATCTTTGGCGGCAATTCGACCGCGCGGATCGGCAGCAACCTGCGCACCGACAAGGGCTGGACCTATGGCATCGGCTCGGGGCTGTACGACACGCGCAGCGATCGGCGCTGGGTGTTGGCCGGCACGGTCAATCGCGACCATAGCGGCGATTCGGTGGCCGAGCTGATCAAGGAGATGCGCGGCCTGAGCGGCGAGCATGGTCCGGAAACCAGCGAGCTGGCCCGGCTGGCCACGACCGCCGCGAACCAGAGCGCGGCCAAGCTCGAAGGGGACGGAGACCTGCTGACGGCGATGGCGGATGCGCAGTCGGATGGCCTGCCGGTCGACGACATCGTGCGGCAGCCGGTGCGCCTGCAGGCGCTGACGCCCGATCAGGTGCGTCGCGCGGCGGCGGCGCTGGTCGATCCAGACAAGGTGCACTGGGTATTGGTCGGCGATTGGCAGGCCATTCGCGACCAGTTCGCAACGCTGAAGCTCGGCACACCGACGGTGGTCAGGCTGGAGCGCTGAAATTCATTCGTGCCGGATCGTCAACGGGCGACCGGGCAGGGCACGAATATCAAAAAGGGGAAGGGAAAAACATGCGTACACGTCACGTTGTCGCCGCCAGCATGCTGGTGCTTGCCGCCGCCTCCGTGCCCGGAATGGCGCTGGCCCAGGCACGGAGCCTGTCGCAGCCGGCATTGCCGCTCAGCGAAGCCTTGCAGCGTATCGCCGCCGAATGGGGCAAGCCGGTCAACATCGATCCCGATGCGGTGCGCGGCATCACCTCGCGTCCGGTGAAGGACGCCACGTCGGAACGCGATGCCGTTGCGCAGGCTACCCGCGGCCTGCCCGTCGCGGTCATGGTGGATGATGCGGGGGTCATCACCATCGCCAACGACATCATCGTGACGGCGCGGCCGAACGAGGCGGAACTGAACGTGCTGGTCCGTGGCAGCACCAGCTCGTCGCGGTTTGGGCAGTCGCTGCGCGACCAGGCGCGCAATACGCAGGTGATCTCTGCCAAGCTGTTGCAGCAGCAACAGGCGCAGTCGATGACCGAGGCGCTGGCCAACGCGGGCGGCGTGGTGGTCAACACCGCGACCGTGCAGGGCGGCGTCGGCTATACGGTGCGCGGATTTTCGGCGCAGGGCGCGGTCAACGGGTTACCGTCGGCCTCCAATTCGACTTTCGCGGCGGGCACGACCCAGTCGCTCGCCAACATCGAACGGATCGAGGTGCTGAAGGGCCCCGACGCGATCCTGCTGGGCGGCGACAACCTGGGCGGTACGATCAACATCGTCACCAAGAAGCCAAACGCACAGGAGCGGCTATACGCATCGTTCGACACCGGATCGTTCGGGCTGATCCGCGGCACGCTTGACGCCAATCGTGCGATTTCCAGCGATGACCGCTTGAGCGCCCGCATCATCGCAACGGTCGCCGATGCCGATCGTAACTTCGGCGGCTATCGCGGTGACGAGGATTACCTGTTCGCGCCATCGATCCGGTACAAGAACGCCGTGACCGACGTCATCGTGTCGGCGTCGATCGGCGCCCAGCTGTTCGGCATGGTCCCCTACACGCTTCTCAACACCGCGACGGGGAAGCCGTTCGACTTGCCCGGAGGGCGCCGGCTGGTGGGCGGGCCGGACCAGGGCGTGCAGATCGGCACCACCCAATTCAACGGCGAAATCACGCAGAAGGTTACCGACTGGCTGACCGTCGTCGCTCGCGTCCAGCATCAGAACGTCAGCTTCGCGCTGCGCCAGTATTCGCCTTTCGCCGTGCTCAACAACAGCGGCCTGCTGCTGCTGTCGCGCAGCGGCACGCGACAGACGTCGAAAAGTGATGCGATCGACAGCTTCGCCCGCATCGCGTTCGAAACCGGCAGCGTCACCCACAAGCTGGTCGCCGGCTTTACCCGGACCGACACGGACGTGAAGGCGCTCTATGCTGATGACGGGGGCATGTTCCCGTACAATTTCCTGACGACTCCCCCGCAGGAGCTGCCGGCGCTGGCGATCAAGTTCGGCAACGAAACGGGGACGATCGGCACGCTGCAAACCGGCTTCTACGGCCAGTATCTCGTCGGCCTTGGTTCCATCCACCTGTCCGCCGGCCTGCGCCGCAACGAAATCAAGACGAGCAGCGTCATCACCGGCCGCCGGCCCAGCTCGTCCTCAACCAATCTTGCGGCGACGACGCCAAATTACGGCGCGGTCGTCGACATCAGCGACAATTTTTCGGTCTTCGGCACGCTTGCCTACGGGTACCGGCCGACATTCACGTTCGACCGGCTCGGCAATCGTCTGCCCGATATCGAAAGCCGGAACACCGAAACCGGCGTGAAATGGGATCTGTTCAACAAGCGGGTGCTCATCAACGCGTCCTGGTTCAGCATCCGTCAGAACATCTCGTTGGAACGCGACCCGGTAAGCCCATCGTTCCAGCGGGCTATCCCCGGCATGTTGGGCCGTGGCGTCGACCTGAACATCAGCGGCGAACCACTGCGCGGGCTGACGGTATCCGGGGCGTTCACCCGCACCAAATATCGCCTGCTTCAGACGTCGGCGAGTGTCGGGCTCGTGACCGCGGGTGAACCGCGCGACGTCTACAATCTCTATGCATCGTACGAGCATCGGTTCGGAGGGACGACCAAGGCCGGGCTGGGTGCCGGGGTCACCGGGCGGTCGAGCTCGTTCATCGACACGCGTGGCCTCTACACCCTGCCGGCTGCGGTTCAGGCAAACCTGAACGGGTTCCTGTCCATCGGTCGGCTCGACCTGAACATCGGCGTGCGCAACCTGTTCGACCGCGAGAATTTCAACCCGACCCGCGCCACCAGCTATGTTCCGCTTGGCGAACCGCGTACCTGGCGGCTTACCGTCGGCTATCGCTTCTTCTGATCGAGGATCTTTAGCCCATGATGCCACAGCCGACGCAGAGTGGGGAGGTCCGTCGCGAGACGGGCCTCGCCCAACCCCAGGCCGCTACCGCCAGGTGGCGCGACGCGTGGCGGCTGGTCAGCAGCTACTGGACGTCGCCGGACTGGAAATTCGCGTGGTTCGCCCTGATCACGCTGCTGTTCTTCCAATTCGGCACGGCCTTCATCCTGCTGCGCGCCAATCGTTGGCAGCAGCAGTTCTTCGACGTGATCGAACAGCGCGATCAGGCGCAGCTGGTTCCTCTGATGCTCGTCTTCCTCGGGATCATGGCGATGCAGATCGTCATGATCCTGACGGAGAACCTGATCGACGGGCTGTTGTCGATCCGCTGGCGAACCTACCTGACGCGCGACTATCTCGACCGCTGGATGAACCGGAACCGCTATGCCGAGATCGAACGGCTGCGGATCATCGACAATCCCGACCAGCGGATCGCCGACGACCTGAACAACATCACCGCCGCGGTCGGCATGAATATCGGCGCGCTGCATATCGTCCTGCGGCTGATCGGATCGATCGTGACCGCCGTGACCTTTGCCATGGTGCTTCTGGAAACCGCGCCGCCGATCACCTTCTCGCTCGGCGGTACGGCCGTTTCGATCCCCGGCAGTACGGTGTGGTATGCTGTCGCCTATGCGATCGTCGGTTCGTGGCTGATGACTAGGATCGGCCAGCCCTTCATCCGCGCGATGATGCGCCAGCAGCATCGTGAGGCGGATTTCCGCGCCGGGTTGATCCATGTCCGCCGCAACGCCGCCCAGATCGGTCTGGCCGGTGCGGTCGCGACCGAGCGTCAGGCGGTGGAGCGGTCGTTCGACTCGGTACGACTGAACTTCCGTTCGGTCATCTACAGCTCGCTCGGCATCACTGCCGCGAGCAGCATCTATGATCGGATGGGCACGGTGCTGCCACTGTTCATCATGGTGCCGGGCTATTTCGCGGGTGGGATGACATTCGGCCAGCTGATGGCAGGGCGCGATGCCTTTTCGCAGCTCGGCATGCAGCTCGGCTATTTCGTGCGCAGCTATCAGCTGATCGGTCAGCAGGTCAGCTACTTCAACCGTATCAAGGGGCTGGACGACGCGATCGATGATGCGCGGCCGGCCGGTATCGCGGTCGGGGCCGGGACGCCCGCCGGAATCGTGCTCGCGACGCAGGGGCTGGCGCTGAACCGCCCGCATGGGGGTGCCCTGGTCACGATCGGTGACTGGAGCATCGGCGCGGGCGAACGCTGGGCATTGCGTGGCGCGTCGGGCACCGGCAAGTCGACGCTGGTGCGTGCGCTCGCCGGCCTCTGGCCCGATGGCGCGGGCAGCGTGGCATTGGCCGACGACAGCCGCGCGATGTTCGTCCCGCAGCGCCTGTACCTGCCGCTGGGTACGCTGAAGGCGGCGGTGTGCTTCCCCGACCAGCCCGAGGATCATCACGACGCGCATATCGCCGCGCTGCTCGACCGGGTGCGGCTGGGCCATCTGGCCGGGGAACTGCACGGCGTGCGGTTGTGGCAGGAGGAACTGTCCCCCGGCGAGCAGCAGCGCATCGCGCTGGCACGGGTGCTGCTGCACCGCCCGACGCTGCTGGTGCTGGACGAGGCGACGAGCGCGCTCGACGCCGGCAACGCCCGGAATTTCTACGACAGCCTGGCCACCTATCTCCCGGAGGCGACGGTCATCAGCGTCGTCCATGACGAGACGCTGCTGGCGCATCACACCCACACCCTCACCTTCGCCGATGGTCAGGCGCATGCCGCCGCCGTCGAGGATTCACTCCCGCGCGACTGACATCGCGTCCCGGATGGCGCGCCTCTGCGCCGCGCAAGGAAGATAGATGGCTGCCAAAATTACCGACATTACCGGCATGGATTTCGCGACCGCCACGGCGGACGGGGCGGCAATGGTCCTGCTTGACCTGTGGTCGCCGACGTGCGCGCCATGCAAGGCGCTAGCACCGATCCTCGAGGACCTGGCCGCCGATTTCGCCGGCGAGGTGCAGGTGTACAAGGCCGATGTCAGCCGCGACCAGGCTCTGGCCGAACGCTTCGCCGCCCGCTCCCTGCCTACGCTGGCGCTGTGCCGGGGCGGCGTGGAAATCGACCGGATCGTCGGCCTACGGTCGCGCGCGCAGTTGACCCTGTGGCTGGAGAGCCATTTGTGAGCGGAGCGTTCAGGGGGGACGCGGCGGTCAAGGCGGCGCTGCTGGCGCGGCTCGAACGCCATGCCGCCGAAGGATCGCTGCGCTTCGGGGCGACGCAATGGGACGGCCACAGCGGTTCGCCGCTGGGCGTGTCGACGAAGGGGGGGAGCAGCGCCGATTATGCGGAGCGGTTTGGCTATCCGATGGCGCTGGCCGGCCTGCTCGATCCGCTGACCGGTTGGGCGAGCGAATATGATCGCGCCGACGTGGCGCTGCAATGGGTGCACGATGTCGCGGTCGGTGCCGACCTGTCGTTCGTGCCGGAGCGGATCGCCGCGCATTTCCTGATCGCGATGGAAGCCGATCGCCTGGCGACGCCCTTTTACGACGATCTGCGCAGCCTGTACCGTGCCGAAGACGAGGATGCGCCTCCGGCGCGGCGCACCTGGTCCGCGCTGCGCGAGCGCTTGGAGCAGGCGGCGGAGGGCGAAGCGCCAAGCAGCGACGTGCGTGCCGCGCTGAAGGCCTGCGCCACTGCCTGCTGGCCGCTGCGAACCAGTACATCGGTGCTCACGACCTTGATCGCTGCCTGGATCCAGGACGTGAACCGCACGCCCGACCCGGAATTTGGCGAGGAGGAGCGCGCCAGCGCTCTTGCCATGCTCGGTGAGATTTTCAGCGAGACCGAACCGCTACGCGAAGCGGGCGAACCGGTCGACATCCCGGCCCTTTTCCGTGCGCGCAGCCCGGAAATGGCCTGGGCGTTCGAGGCGCAGCTGGCGCGGGCCAATGATCGCCACACCGTCCGCGCCCGATCGGTTCCCGCCATCGTGCTGTGGCACCTCGCCGCGACGACGCTTTGATTTCCGATACCGTGCAGGATTTCCGATGACCCACCCCCTTGCCGACGCCACCACCCTGCCGCCCTTTCCGGCGATCACGCCGGAAGCGATCGGCCCCGCCGTCACCGCGCTACTGGCCGAGCAGGAGGCGACCGTCGCGCATCTGATCGCAACCGCGCCGGCCAGCTTTGCCGAGGCCTGGCTGCCGATGGAGCGCGGCAGCGTCGCGATCGACGCGCTCTGGTCGGCGGTGACCCAGCTGCAGGCGGTCGCCGACACCCCCGCCCTGCGTGCGGCCCATGCCGCCGCCCAATCACAGCTGGTCGCGGCGGGAATGCGCATCCAGCAGAATCGTGACCTGCACGACCTGCACGTCAAGCTGGCGGCATCGCCCGATTTCGCCACCCTGCCGTTGGCCGACCGGGTGGCGGTCGAACATGCGATCCGCGATGCCACCTTGTCGGGCGTCGCGCTGCCACCCGAGGCGCGGGCGCGCTTTGCCGAGATTTCGATGGAGATTTCGGCACTCGGCAATGGGTTTGCCAGCGCAGTGCTCGATGCGACCGATGCGTGGAGCGAACAGGTGACCGACGAAGCGCTGCTCGCCGGGGTGTCGCCGCGCGACAAGGCGATGTTCGCCGCCGCTGCCCGGACACGCGGGCTGGACGGCTGGCTGGTGACGTTGCAGCAGCCCAGCGTCGGCGCGATCCTCACCTTTGCTGAGAACCGGGCCTTACGCGAACGGGTCTATCACGCCTTCAACACGCGGGCGTCGGACCAGGGACCGCATGCCGGACAGTTCGACAATAGTGAACGGATCGCCCGGATCGTCGCGCTCCGGCGCGAAGGCGCCGCGCTGCTGGGCTTTGCCGATCCGGTCGAGTGGTCGTTGTCGAGCAAGATGGCACCGAATGCCGGCGAGGTGCTGGCGTTCCTGCGCGATCTCGCCGCTCGCGCTCGCCCGTTCGCCGAACGCGAGATGGCGGTATTGCGGGATTTCGCCGCCATGGAACTGGAGATCGACGACCTCCAGCCATGGGATGTCGGCTTCGCATCGGACCGGCTGCGGTCGCAGCGTCACGCCATCGACGAGGCGGAGGTACGCGCCTATTTCCCGGTCGACCGTGTCATCGCCGGCTGGCATGGTCTGGTCGAGCGGCTGTACGGCATCCGCTTCGTCGCGCGCGACGACGTGGCGCTGCCGCACTCCGATGGCTGTTATTACGATGCGGTGGATGCGGAGGGCACGGTGTTTGCGGGCCTCTATGTCGACCTTCATGCGCGGCCAGGCAAGCGGGGCGGCGCGTGGATGGCGGGCGCGCGATCGCGGCTGAACGACGGCAATGTCCGCCAGGTGCCGGTCGCCTATCTGACCTGCAATTTCGCGCCCAACGGTTCCGACACTCCGGCGCTGCTGTCCCACCGCGAGGTCGTGACGCTGCTGCACGAAACCGGCCATTGCCTCCATCTTCTGTGCACCGAGGTCGACCGGCCGAGCATCGCCGGCACCTCCGGGGTTGAATGGGACGCGATCGAACTGCCGAGCCAGTTGATGGAAGATTTCGCGTGGGACCGCGACATGCTGACCGGCATGTCAGGCCATTACCAGACCGGCGAGCCTTTGCCGAACGCACTGTTCAACCGGATGCTTGGCGCGCGTCATTTCCAGGCGGGGATGTTCCTCGTGCGGCAGATCGAATTCGCGCTGTTCGACCTGCTGCTTCATCTCGGCACGCTGGGCGACGATCCGATCGCGGTGATGGAGGCCGTGCGTGCGGAAGTGGCAGTGGTGCACCCGCCGGCATGGCATCGTTTCCCCCATGCCTTCCTGCACATCTTCGCGTCCGGATATGCGTCGGGCTATTACAGCTATCTATGGGCTGAAGTGCTTGCGGCCGACGGTTTCCAGCACTTTGTTGAAGGAGGGCGGATCGACCGTTCCGTCGCCGCGAAATTTCGCAAGGAGGTCCTGGCACGCGGGGCCAGTCGCCCGGCCGCCGACAGTTTCCGCGCGTTTCGCGGGCGCGATGCCGACCCGGCCGCCATGCTGGTCCGCCATGGACTGACCGCCGATGCCCGCTGATCCGAACGGCGACGGCGTCCGGTCATGGCGTAGCGAAGCGATCCGCCGGATCGAGGCCGACTATAACCGATCGGCGGACACACACCTGATACGGCTGGACCTGCCGCGCTATCCGGGCATCACCCTGTATCTGAAGGACGAGAGCAGCCATCCGACCGGCAGCCTGAAGCATCGCCTCGCGCGGTCGCTGTTCCTTTACGCGCTGTGCAATGGCTGGATCGGGCCGGACACCTGCATCATCGAAGCCTCGTCGGGATCGACCGCCGTCAGCGAAGCGTATTTCGCGCGGATGCTGGGGCTGCGCTTCATTGCGGTGGTGCCGGCGGCCACAGCCGCACCCAAGCTCGACGCGATCCGTTTCCACGGTGGCGAAATTCATGCAGTCGACGATCCGCGAACCGTCTACGACGTCGCCCACCGGCTTGCCGCCGAGACGCGGGGGCATTATCTCGACCAGTTCACCTATGCTGAGCGGGCCACCGACTGGCGCGGCAACAACAACATCGCCGAGAGCATTTTTGCACAGATGGCGGCGGAGGAGCAGCCCATTCCGGCCTGGGTTGTCTGCGGTGCTGGAACCGGGGGCACGTCGGCCACGATCGGCCGGTATATCGGCTATCGGCGCTATGCGACCCGCCTTTGCGTTGCCGATCCGGTTAATTCGGTATTCCATCGCCATTTCGAAGATCGCTCGGTGACAGCGCTGGCGGATGGCTGTGCGAGCCGGATCGAGGGGATCGGCCGGCCGCGGGTCGAACCCAGCTTCATACCCTCCGTGATCGATCGGATGATCGCGGTCGGGGACGGCGACAGCATTGGCGCCATGCGCGCGATCTCCGACCGCTTGGGACGCCGCGTGGGCGGATCGACCGGCACGAACCTTGTCGCCTGTGCGCGGATCGTTGCCGAGATGCACGCGGCAGGCGAACAGGGTTCGATCGTCACCATCCTGTGCGACGGCGGCGAACGCTATTCGTGCACCTACCACGACGATCGCTGGCTGGAAGCCCGTGGTATCGAATGGCGGGCAGCCGAAGCAGCGATCCGGGCGATGACGACTGCGATCTAGGCCATACGGGACCGATTAGTAGCGCTGGACTATCTCGACGCGTATCATGCCGCCGGACTTGTCGGACGCAGTCGATCCACGACACTGGACGCGGTGGAAGCCTTTCAGTGCGCTAATTGGCTGAAGACCGATCGCGATTTCGGCGGGCCCAATAGCGAGACCCGTCGAAAAATAGCTCAGCCCATCAAGCGGTCCCATTGTTGCTGACGGCGTGCCAGCCGGGCTCCAGCGGCCCGCTCGTCTCTGTCGAGGGCACCGGTGATGCACCGGTGGTCAAGGGCGGCGGACCTTCAGCGATGCTGTGATCGGGTGCAGTGACGGTCGCGTTGTCGGGGCGGTGGGCCAGCGAAGGCGAACAGACTCTCAACATGCGCTATACCAATCATGACCGGCGTCGACCTTGCCGACACGCGCAGCGACAATGACACGCCCGCCACGTTTATCAGCGAGGATTCGCGAGGGCGTGCGTCGACGTCGGGCAAATCCTGACCGCCGCCATCCCCCGTCGCAGTGAGGTAACCCACAACCCGCCGTTAGTTCATTTTTTCCCAGCCCGCCAGCCAAGGCCCGGCCGGGGAAGACCGGCCACTCGAAACGTCGTGTGCGCGTCGGCACTCGAACTTGCACCGACCCAGAGATCGAACGTGCCGGGATCGACCACCCATCCCCTGGCGGCACTGCTCCAATATTGCAGGCTTTGTTCGTCAAGCTCGAAGCGGACCGTTCGCTGCTCGCCGGGGCGCAGCGACACGCGTTCGAACCCTTTCAGCTCGCGGACCGGCCGCGACGCCCTGCCCGATTGCTGGTGGAGGTAGAGCTGCACCACCTCGTCCCCGGCGCGGGTGCCGCGGTTGGTTACCGGTACCGACACGACGACCCGCCCGCCGGGGGCCATGGTCGCGCTGTCGAGCACCGGCGCGCCGATCTCGAAGGTCGTATAGCTCAGCCCATAGCCGAACGGGAATTGCGGCGTTGACGGAATATCCCAATAACGCTTGCCCTGCTCCTTGGGCGCATGGGTCGTGTTGTGCGCGTAATAGATCGGCACCTGCCCGACGGTGCGCGGCCATGTCACGGGCAGCTTCCCGCCGGGATTGACGTCGCCGAACAGCGTGCGCGCGATCGCGGTGCCGCCGCGGGTACCACCATACCAGGCATGGAGGATCGCCGGCGCGCGCTCCAGCACCGCGCCCAGTTCGAGCGGACGGCCGCTCATCGTCACCACCCGCACCGGCTTGCCGGTCGCCAGCATCGCCTCGAACAGGCGCAACTGGTCACCCGGCAGCTTGAGATCGGAGCGCGATGCCCCCTCGCCGCTCATATCCTCCGCCTCGCCCAGCGTCAGGACGATCAGGTCGGAACGCTTGGCAAGCGCCACCGCGCGGTCGAACTCGTTCGCGGCACGCGCCGCGTCCCAGCGCGGTTCGGGCTTGGCGACGCCGGGGATGGTGATCGCCTCGAACATCGACGGCACGTTGCGCTTGAGCTGTACGCCCGGCGCCGTCTCGACCGTCGCCGCCGACCCCAGCCGGTCGCGGACGCCCTCGAACACCGTGACCGTTTCGGGCAGATCGTACTGGAACGCCCAAGGCCCCAGCATGTCGCGCTTCGAATTGGCCATCGCCCCGATCACCGCAACCCGCTTGTGCGCGCCCGCCACCAGCGGCAGCGCGCCGCCCTCGTTTTTCAGCAGCACGAACGAACGCTCGGCTGCCGCCTGCGCCTCGCGGCGATGGGCAGGGTCGGCCAGCGTCACCTTCGCCTGCGCCTCGTCGACATAGGGGTTCTCGAACAGCCCCATGCGGAATTTGGTCGTAAGGATGCGGCGAACCGCGCGGTCGAGCACCGCTTCGGTCAGTTTCCCGGCACGCACCGACGTCGCCAGCGTCTCCGCCGAAGCCGCGGGGCCGAACGACATTTCCATGTCGTTGCCGGCATCGATGCTGCGCACCGCGGCATCGGCCTCGTCGCGGGCGAAATGCTGGACGACCTGATTCTTGGTGCCGTTGGCATCGGACACGACCCAGCCGTCAAAGCCCATCTGGTCGCGCAGCACATCCGTCAACAGCCATTTGTTACCGACCGCCGGCACGTCGTTCAGGTCCATATAGGCGCTCATGACGTTACCCGCGCCCGCCTGTACCGCCGCGGCAAAGGGCGGCAGGATGACGTTGTAGAGCTGCGATTCCGAGAGATAGACGCTGTCGTAATCGCGACCACCTTCTGCTGCGGCATAGCCGGCGAAATGCTTGGGGCCGGAGACGATATGGCCGGGCGCACCGATCGCCGGCCCCTGAAACCCCTTCACCTGCGCGCGCGCCATCGCCGATCCGAGGAACGGGTCCTCGCCCGCGCCCTCGACGATCCGGCCCCAGCGTGGGTCGCGCGCGATATCGACCATCGGCGCGAATGCCCAGTGGATGCCGACCGCGCGCGCTTCGGCCGCGGCGACCGCCTGCGCCCGCTCGACGCCCGCCGGGTCCCACGATGCGGCATTGGCGATCGGCACCGGAAAGATCGTGCGGAACCCGTGGATGACGTCATAGCCGAAGATCAGCGGCACCTTCAGCCGGGTCTCTTCGACCGCAACCCGCTGCAACCGGTTGATGACGGCGGGGTCGGTGACGAACAGCAGCGACCCGACCTTGCCCTGCTTCACCACCGGTGCGAACTGTTCGAACGCGCCGAACATGAACTGCTGCGACACCTGCCCGGCCTTTTCCTCCAGCGTCATCGCGCGCAGCAGCAGGTCGGCGCGCTGTTCGGCGCTCAACCGGGCATTCATCCACGGTTGCGCCGCCGCCCCGGCCTGCCGCGCGGCAAGCGGCGTTCCGGCGGCGACCGCACCCGCCGCCAGTGCCACTGCACCGGCGGCCATCATCATCCTGCGCATTCCGATCCTCCCCCCGTTCGTCATCTTACTTCTTGACCGGAACGGCCGCGAGATCGCGGTCGATCGTTGCGAGCAACGGGTCGGTGAACTGGTCGGGCAGATAGGTCTGCAGCCCGTACAGCGTCGTGCCGCGCGCCATGTCGAGCTGCGGGTTCTTGAGGAAGGCGGGGACATGCCGTTCGAGCACCGCGCGCGTCGCGGGATTGTCGAGCAGTTCGCCGATCGGCGTCGTCAGCGTCGTGTAGCGCCCCGATGCCTTGGCCGCCGCCAATGCCTGCGACAGCCGATCGATATCCGCACCCCACGGATCGCGCGCGACCACGACCTTCCCGTCGGCGGCGAAGTCGGCGATCGTGTCGTTGGCACGGGTAAAGCGCGGCCAGTTGGGCAGCGTGCCGCCGTTCGGATCGCCGCGTTTGGCAAAATTGGCGAGATAGCTGCTCATCGCTTCGCCGACGCCCTCATCCTTGGCGGTCGTCTGCGCGCCATATTTGATGCGGGTGTTGTCGAAGAAATACGGGATATCGGTCGCGTGCTGCGCCCCGCCCTGCCCGATGGAATCGGCGACGTAGGAGAAGCGATAGCCATAGACCGGCACGCCCTTGTCGGCGATCATCGCCGATGCCTCGCGCCCGCCGGCGATCATGAAGCCGCTCTTGCCACCGATATCGGCGCTGGTCGCCCCGATCATCATCGGCATCCGGGCGAACCGGTCCTGCTCATACGCCTTGCGCACATCGACCACGACCTTGCCGTCGACGAACGGTCCCGAATTGGTCGGCGGGGCGCCGTTGCGCCCGGACATCTGCGCCATGTTCAGCCCGTCGAGCACATCCTCCGCCGACAGCGCCCGCAACCGTTGCAGTGCGTCGGGGGCGGCAGGGTCGATGCCCTTGGTCCGGGCGAAGTTGCCGCCGATCTTTTCCACGTCCGCCAACGTGTTGCCGGTGAATGCCTTCGCATCGCCGCCCGACATCACCACCGCCTTGTCGAACAGGCCCTTCGCCTCGGGCGAGGTGACGAGCGCATGGACCGAGATGCCGCCGGCGCTCTCGCCCGAAATGGTCACGTTCGCCGGATCGCCACCAAAGGATGCGATGTTGCGCTTCACCCATTGCAGCGCCGCGACCTGATCCATGATCCCGTAATTGCCCAGCCGCCCGCCATCGGCATTCGCCGCGGTCAGTTGCGGCAACGCGAAGGTGCCGAACCGGCCGACGCGGTAGTTGAAGCTGACGAACACCACGCCCTTCTTCGCCATGTTGGCACCGGCATAGGTCGGCGGCGACGCGCCACCGTTCACGAAGCCGCCGCCATAGATCCACACCAGCACCGGCAGCTTGCCCTTTGCCCCTGCCGGCCGCCAGACATTGGCGTAAAGGCAGTCTTCGGCCGGGGTGGTGCCAAGCGGCGCGGCGTCGCTGGGGAACGGTTTCTGCATGCAGTCCGCGCTATATTGCGTGGCGTCGCGCACCCCGGTCCATTTCGCGGCCGGTTGCGGCGCACGCCAGCGCAGCGGGCCGACCGGCGGGGCGGCGAAGGGAATACCTTTCCAGCTTTCGACGCCCTCGGCCAGCTGGCCGCGGACGGTACCGTTAACGGTACGGATCGTCGGGCCGGTCGACTGGGCGGCGGCGGGAATGGCGGTCAGCGCGGTGGCGACGATCAATGCTTTGGTGATGCGGTTCATCGGTTAAGAATCCCTCCGGGTTGGGCGAGGTCAGAAAGCGGGGCAGAGCCGGGCGCCCTTCAGCGCCGCGGCGGGAAGGGTCAGATCGGCTTGGGCGGCGCGGTCGGCGGACGATCCGCCGAGGGTGAAGCCGATTCGGCCGGTCGTCGGTCGCCAGCAGCTGCCGGCGACGTCATAGTCGGACACCGATCTCGGATCGACGGCGATGCTGACCGTGCGGCCCTGGCGGGGAGCCAGATCGACCTTGGCAAAGCCGGCGAGGCGGCGGGGTGCCTCCCAGCCCGGCGCGGCGGCATAGAGCTGGGCTACCGCCTTGCCGGCGACGCGGCCGATGTTCGCAACCTTGAACCTCGCCTCGATCGTGCCGTTCTTCGCGGTCAGGGTCAAATCGCTGTAGCGGAAGTCGGTGTAGGACAGGCCGTGGCCGAAGGCGAAGGCCGGGGTTAGCCCCTTCGCATCGAACCATTTATAGCCGACCGTCGCGCCTTCGGTATACCGGAACTCGCCCTTTACCGGTGGCTGCGGATGGGGCAGCTGGTCGAGGGTGGCCGGGAAGGTCATCGGCAGGTGGCCCGACGGATTGACCCGCCCGGTAAGCACGTCGGCGATCGCCTCCCCGCCCTCCGTCCCCGGATACCAGGCGGTCAGGATGCCGGCGACGCGCGGTGCCCATGGCGTCAGCACCGGCCCGCCATTTTCCAGCACGACGACGGTGCGACGATTGGCGCCGGCCACCGCATCGATCAACGCGTCCTGATTATCCGCCAGCGTCAACGACACATCGAACGCCTCCCCCGCCCATTGGGTCGCGAACACAATGGCGAGGTCGGCTTGTGCGGCAGCAGCGGCCGCTGCCGCGCGATCGGTGCCGTCGACGAAATCGATCGTCGCGCCGGGCAGGCGACGGCGCAGCGCTTCCAGCGGAGAGGACGGATAATACATGACCGGCCCCGGCCAGAAGGCGGGTTGCAGCCCCGGAACGGCATTGCCGCCCTTGGGATAGACCAGCGACGATCCGCCGCCCGCCAGCACGCCCTTGTCGGCATGGCCGCCAATCACGAGGATCCGCTTCGCGCTCGCCGCCAGCGGCAGGACGTTGCCACTGTTCTTCAGCAGCACGATCGCCTCGGCCGCATCGGCGCGGCTGACCGCACCGTTGCGCGCCAGCATGTCGGCGGGCAGGTCGAATGGCGCGGCGGTTACCGGATGGTCGAACAGGCCGTGGCGCAGCATTGCATAGAGGATGCGCCCGACCATCGCGTCGATCCGCGCGGGCGGCACCCGCCCCTCGGCAATGGCGCGGCGCATATCCTCGCCGAAGAACGGTTTCACGTCGAAGGGATAGCCCGATTGCTGGTCCAGCCCCGCCGCCGATGCCGCCTCGGTCGAATGGGTCGCGCCCCAGTCGGACATGACGAAACCCTTGAAGCCCCAGTCGCTTCGCAGCACCTTGGTCAGCAGCCACGGATTCTCGCACGAAAACGGGCCGTTAACACGGTTATAGGCGCACATCACCGCGCCCGGATCGCCGCGTTCCAGTGCGATTTCGAAGGCGAGCAGGTCGGACAGGTGCGCTGCCTTCGGGTCGATCACCGCATTGCCCGCGTTGCGATCGGTCTCCTGATCGTTCAGCGCGAAATGCTTCATCGTCGAGATGACGTGCTGCGACTGGATGCCCGCGATCTGCGCGCCCGCCATGGTGCCCGCAAGCAGCGGGTCTTCCCCCGCATATTCGAAATTGCGCCCGTTGCGCGGCTCGCGCGTCAGGTTGACGCTGCCGCCGAGCAGGACGTTGAAGCCCGAGGCATAGGCTTCCGCCCCGATCATCGCCCCGCCGCGCCTGGCGAGGTCCGGGTTCCACGTCGCGGCGGTGGCGAGGCCGGAGGGGAGCGCGGTCCGCTCACGCTTGCGCTTGGCCCCGCCCTGGCTGGCGACACCGATCCCGGCATCCGCCTGCCACTGCGCCGGAATGCCGAGCCGGGGGATGCCGGGAACATATCCCGCCGACCCTTCGCGCGCGCCGGCGGGGGCGGTGAACTGCTTGGGCGGAAAGTCGGTGGCAAACTGGCCAAAGATCAACGTCATCTTCTCCTCAGCCGTCATCACCCCCAACAACGCAGCAACGCGCGCCTCGGTCGGCTGGCGCTCGTCCATCCACGGGCCGGTCGCGACAGGAGCCGTCTGGGCAGCCGCAGGCATCGGCATCGACGCGGCGAGCGCGATACCCGCAACAATGGGCAGCAGGGGTTTCAAGCGATCTTCTCCCTCACTCTTTTGTTCTGGTTCGTGTCGGTCGTACGGCGGCAGGCGAAACTGTCGGCTCGTGCCGGGTCGCCGCCGATCTCGACGGCCCGCGCTGGATAGGGGCAGAGCGGGCGGGTGGTGTTCGCCGCCGGATCGGTTCGGCGGGCGATCAGCCGGTCGGGCGCGCGTCCCTGTTCGACCCATGCCTCGATCGCCTGCTGCGGATCGAAGCGCGTGAAGCCCGGACCACCACCGCAATGGCCCATGCCCGGGGCAAGGAACAGGCGATACCAATCGGCGGTCGGCATGCGAGCGGCGACGGCAGCATGATATTCAACGGAATCGAGCGGCGACACCACCGGATCGGCCAGGCCGTGATAATGGAGCAGCTTGCCTCCGGACGCGCGGAAGCGGGTTAGGTTCGGGTCGACCGCATCGATGACCGGCGACAGCGTGCGAACCGCGCGATCGAGGTCGCGGCCGAAATCGAACCGCCACCACGACCATGCCGGATCGGCAAAGGCCCAGACGCGCCAGAAACTGGTCCGCGCCGGCTGCGGTCGCCCACCGTCTGACAGATAGGCCGCCCAGCCCGCTTCGCTGCCCGGCAGCCACGGGTTGGTGACCCGCACGCCGCTGCGCGGGGCGACTGCGCCGCGATACATCTGGCGGGCGGCCGTGACCTGTTCGGCGGACAGGCACGGTTCGGCCCGGCCGGGTACGCACGCAAGGACGCCTGGATCGAAGCGGCAGGCGGCGGGATCGTTCAGCCAGTTGTTGCCGGCAAGGCCGCCCGCGGCGGAGCCGTTCTCGACCCGGCAGGTCGCCAGCGCGCCTTGTTGCAGCAACGCCAGTTCGCGCTGGCCGAGGATCGCACGGGAGTCGTCGCCTGTGGGATGGTTGGCGCGATATTGCCACAGGAATGCAGCATTCAGCCGGACCCGCGCCGCGCCCGGCGCGCCCGCGACGATCCCGTCGAAATCACCTGGAAAGCGCTGCGCCTCCATCAGCGCTTGATGCCCGCCGGTCGAACAGCCGTTGAAATAACGGTAGCGCGGCGCCCGGCCGTAATAGCGCGTGGAGACGCGACGGGCGGCAGCCGCGCTCAGATGCACCGCGCGCCAGCCCCAGTCGACGATCGCCTGCGGTCGTCCCAGCGCGAAATCAGGATCGTCGCCGTCATGGCCGGTATCGGTCGCGACCACCGCCGCGCCCCGCGCCAGTTGCTCGGTCATTGCAACCAGCGGCAGCCGAGACGAATAGCCGCCATTGCCGAGCATCACCATGCGTCCGCTCCACGCAGCGCGTGGGGGCAACCACAGCTGATACCCGATCCGCGACCCGGCAACCGGCCGCAGCACGCCACTCACCCGGCAGACGCCACCCACCTCGGTCACCGTCGTCGCCCGTCCCGCCAGCGCGGCACAGGATCGGGCGGTCGCATCGACCGATCCGACCAGCACTGCCGCGATCGCCGTGGCGATACCGGCAAGGCGGGCGGGGTCAGCGCAGGACATCGCTGGCCTCCGCTTCGGCGATAGTGCGGGCGGCATCCTCGGGCAGCAGCCACCCGTCGCGCACCTGCCGCTGTGCAGCGGCGCGGACCTGTGCGACGAAGCCTGCATGGTCGCGATAGCGTGCCGCCAGCGACGGACGCGGATCGCCGCGCTGCCGCCGCTCCGCCTCGGTTCGGGCGAAGGGCACGAAGCCGCCGATAAAGCCGCACGACCCGCCACGGCCATAGCCGGCGGTGCGGACGTTCCACCCGGTATAGGTACCGATAGGCACCGCTAGCGCGACCAGCGGGACACCGCCGACCTCGTTCCCGTCGCGGTCGACGCGCGGCACGCGGGCCGGCAGGATGCGGCGGATGCGCGGTGGCTGGCGCGACGCCACGCCGCTTTCGTCGACATAGCGGAACCGGGGCCCCACGTCGTAATCGGGCATGAGGTTTAGCGCGGTCTGCGGCAACGGCACGCCCGGTATCGCCGGCCATCCCATCGCCGCTGCACCGGGCCGCACCAGCGTGCCGTCGGCGATCGTCGGATAGCGGCTGTCGGGCGGCGTGCGATCGTCGCGGACCCATTCGACCAGCCGGGCGAGCAGTGCCCGGCGGACATCGGCAGTCCGCACCGGGTTCAGCGGCAGCGCACAGGGCGGATAACCCGGCGGGGTCGCTTCACCGGCCAGCGGAAAGCCGCCGCGCTGCGACCCGCCATGGGTGACCGATCCGAAATAATAGCGCCGCACATCGGCCGGCAGCGGCAGGTCGCGGCGGGCATCGGTGCCGACCAGCCCCGGCGACAGGCGCAAGCCCCAGATTTCCGCCGAGCCAATCGTCTCGATGACCTTGGGACAGGTGTTGCTCGCGCGGCACCGGTCGAGCAGGCTGGAGGTACCGCGTCCGCGCGTGCGGTCATGGTAGCGGCGCCACCACAGCGCGCCCTCGCTGCCCAGTTCGAACAGGTCGGCGCCGCCGCCCGGCACGGCGAAGCGGATGTTGAGTGGCACCTGCCGCGCAGCGATATCGGGATTGGCGCCGTCGAATACCCGCCGACCGGCTTCATCGGCATTGAAGCCCAGATGCAGGAAGCTCTTGACGAAATTGCCCGACTGCGACGTGCCGGTAACGATCGGCCAGCGGACGAGATCGGCGACCGGATTGGCGTTGCCATGATCGTCATACGATCCGTGCCGCAGGAACGCGACCAGATCGCGCACCGCCGCAAAACCGATGCCCAGCACCTGCGGATCGCGCCCGGTATAGACCAGCGTATAGGCCCGGTCCGTGACAAAACCGCCCCGTACGCAGAGCTGTCGCGGGTCCGGCGTCCCCGGGAACGGGCGCGTGCGACAATCTGCGAAGGCCCAGTCGCCCGCCGCGACCGGGACCAGCGGCGCCGTGTCGGATGTCTGCGTCCACAACCGCGCTGTGCGGGTGTCGAGCGATACCGGCAGCGGACGCGCGACCGGGCGGACGATGCCGCCGACGATCGGCACACTACCGCTGCCGGTCGCGACGCCGACGAAGCGTTGCAGGACCGGCCCGGTCAGTCCGGCGGCGATGGGTACCGTCGCGGTCTGTACCCCCGGCTGCGGCGCGATATCGCCCTGCCAGCCGCTGACGACCCGGATGTGGCCGGCAGGGTCCGGCTCGATCCGGGCGTTGCCGCGATTGGGGACGTCGTAGAACAGCACGCCGCTGGTCTGCGCCGGATCGTTCGGCCGTACGATCGCGAAGGTCGCGCCATAGGCGACCGTCCCGCGCGGGGTACGCGGGGCCGCCGACAGGTCGGTGATGATGCGGTTGTGGGGATCGCGAGGGTCGAGTTCGCCCTCATAGCGGCCGCGCAGCATCGTGAAGCCGTCGCCCGCCGGTTCGCTACGTTCGACCACGATCCGCGTCACCCGCGCCTCGGCCACGGTCGGCAAGGCGATCAGTGTCAGCGTCGGCCAGCCTGCGCCCCTCATACGCCGTCCCCGATCTCTAGGGCGAGGAGATGCGCGCCCAGCGTCTTGCCATGGGCGTCCAGTGCCAGCGAACGGGTGACGCCGCCGCTCAGCGCCCCCTCCAGCACGAAATTGAGCGCGCCCAGCTGCGGCAATTCGTAACGGCGGATCGCTCCGGCGGCCACGCCCAGCACCGCACCGACCCGCGCCGTATCGAGCGCCCGCGCGATCCGCGGATAGTCCGCCGCACGATAGGCGATGACCGAGATTTGCGAGATGTCGCCTTTGTCGCCGGTGCGGACATGGGCCAGATCATGCAGCCGCATCGCCGACCTCCACGATGTGCACGCGGGGCGCGGTCGCGTCGCGCGGGATCAGGCAGGAGGCGATGGCGACCACCCGGCGGATGCCGCGGCTGACCCCGCCGCCGCCGAACGGCCCGTTGGTATAGAGCGCCTCGACCTCCGCGCCGATCGCCTGCGCGCCCGTTGCACTCCGACTGCGCCCGACGATCCGCGCGCGCACCTCGCCGCCGCCGTCGCCGCGGTTGTCCGCCGCCCGCGTCACCGCGTCCAGCCCGATGACGTCGCAGCGAATTTCGCGAACGTCCGCGCCGGTCAGCGCCAGCCGTTCGCGCACGATGCCGAGTGCCAGCCGCGCGCGGGCGACCGCGCCCGGCCCGGCATAGGAAATCTGCCCCTCGCCGATAAAGCCGTCGTCGTAACCGATCGATACCTTCAGCGAAGCCGGTTGTGTCCGCCCCGCCCCGCCCGATACCGCGACCCGGTCGTGCGCGACCTGTTCAAAGCGCACCTGGCTGAAATCGGCGGTGACGTCGGCCTGGAGATAGGCGGCCGGGTCGAGGATTTCGTAGAGCAATTGTTCGGTGCAGGTCGCGACCGACAACAGCCCGCCGGACCCCGCGACCTTGCCGAGCAGCGCATCGCCGTTCGCATCGACATCGGCGAAGGGAAAGCCCAGCCGGGCGAGATCGGGCACGTCCTTGCGCCCCGGATCGGCGAAATAGCCGCCGGTCAACTGCCCGGCGCATTCGAGCAGGTGCCCGACCAGCGTACCGCGCCCGATCCGACCCCAGTCGTCGGAGGACCAGCCGAAGCGGTGGATCATCGGCGCGAGGAACAGCGACGGATCGCCGACCCGCCCGGTGATGACGATATCGGCCCCGGCATCGAGCGCGGCGACGATGCCGTCCGCCCCCAGATACGCGTTGGCCGACACCATCCGGTCGCGCAGCGCGGCGACCGTCCCCACCCCGTCGATCAGCGACAGGTCGCTGTCCGCCAGCACGCTCAAAACGTCGTCGCCGGTGACCGCACCGATCCGCAGGCCGGGCAGGCCCAGTTCGCGCGCGACGCGGGCGACGGCATGGGCGGCGGCGATCGGGTTCGCCGCGCCGCCATTGGTGATGATCCGCACCCCGCGCGCAGCGGCGGCGGGCAGGACGCGCCGCATCCGTTCGACCAGCATCGGGTCGAACCCAGCCCCCGGATCGGCCTGCAACCGTTCCTGCGCAAGGGCGATGGTGCGTTCGGCGAGGCATTCGAAGACGAGAAAGTCGAGCTCGCCCCGTTCGACCAGTTCGATGGCGGGTTCGATCCGGTCGCCGGCAAAGCCCGACCCGGCTCCGATCCGGACGAAACCCCGTTGGTACCGCGTCGCAGTCATAGCGGGATCACCCCGATCAGCAGGGCGGCGGCGGTCATCACCAGGCTGGCGGCGAACAACCACGGGATCGCGAACCGCTGGTGTGCGCCAAGCTCGATCCCGCTCAACCCCGCCACCAGGAACGTTGCCGGCGTCAGCGGGCTGATCGGAAAGCCGGTCGTCATCTGCCCCAGCAGCGCGGCGCGGCCGATCTCCTCGGGCCGGATGCCGAAGCCGGCACCCATTTCCGCGATCACCGGCAGCACGCCGAAATAGAAGGAGTCGGGATCGAAGACGAGGCTGAGCGGCATCGCCACCACGGCAAGGATCGCGGCGAGATGCCCGCCGACCGATGCCGGCAAATGCCCCGCCCCGGCCGCCGCCATCGCGCCGATCATGCCCGATCCGGTCATCACGCCGGTGAACACCCCGGCCGCCAGCAGGATGCTCGCCATCAGCAGGGCGGCATGGGCGTGCGCGTCGATCCGCTCGCGCTGCGCCCTGGCACCGGGATAATTGACCAGCAGCGCCAGCGCGGTGCCGATCATGAAGACCACGACCGGTTCGACCAGTCCCGACACCATCGTGCCGACCACCGCCAACGTCAGGACGATGTTGACCGCGAAGCGCCAGCCGTGGACCGGTGCGGCCACCGGCTGGGCCGGCGCAAGTCCGGCGTCGCCGGCAGCGAACGTCGTCGATCCGGCCAGCCGCACCCGCTCGCGCCGCCCCAGCCACCATGATGCCGCCCCGACGAACATCAGCCCAACCAGCTGCACCCCGATCATCGGCGTGAACAGTAACGACGTCGATACGCCGAGCGACGCGGAGGCGCGCAGCGTCGGCCCGGTCCATGGCAGGAAGTTGACGCCCGCCGCCATTGATGCGGTGCACGCCAGCACCCGCCGGTCCATCCCGATCCGGTCATACACCGGCCGGAGCGCCGGGATGGTCACGAGGAAGCACACCGCCCCCGACCCGTCGAGATGGATCAGCAGCGCCAGCAGCGCGGTGCCCAGCGCGATCCGTTCAGGGCTGTCCCCGACCAGTCGCACGACCAGGGCGACCAATGGTGCCAGCAGGCCGGCATCGGTCATCACCCCAAAGAACAGGATGGCGAAGATGAACATCCCCGCCACCGGCGCGATCTTGCCCAGTCCGGACAGGATGAACGCCGGCACCTGATCGCTCATCCCGACCAGCAACGCTGCCCCGACCGGGATCAGGATCAGCGCGACCAGCGGCGATACGCGATTGGACAGGATCGCCGCGAGCAACGCCGCGATCGCCGCCAATCCGGTTAGTGCCAACATCCCCCCGACCCCGTTTCTGGTTTGAACTGGTCGCATCGCATCGTGGAACCGAATGCGATGCGACCGCAAGCGATTAGAAATTCAGCGTAACCTGCATCGTCGCCGTCCGTCCGAACGGGTTCGAATAGGCGCCGTTGAACGCGCCGTTCGATGTGATCGCGATCGGCGGATCGCGATCGAACAGGTTGAGGATGGTGATCGACGTCCGGAGCCCGCTGAACGGGGTGCCGGCATCCTTCAGGTCGGCGGCATAGCCGAGCGTCAGGTCGACCGTCGTCCACGCATCGACCTTTTGCGGCGGGATCGACTGGCCGATCGGGCCCAGCGCCAGATCGTTCAGATAGGAACCGATATAGTTGACGAAGGCGTTGGCGCTGACCCCGCGATAGAGCAGCCCGAGCGAACCCCGTCCGCGCCATTCGGTCGGCGAGTTGTAGAAGCCCAGCCGGTCGACGAACGGCGCGCCGGCAACGACCTGCTCCTCGTTGCTGATCGTCCAGCTGACCGCGGCCGATGCATTTACGGTCAGCGCATCGAACTTGTGCAGATAGTTGATCGACGCATCCAGCCCGTCCTGCCGGGTCGCGGCCAGATTGGCGTTGCGCCCGTCGATCAGCACGTTGACCGCACACGGATTGGGCAGCGTACCATAGAGCAGCGTCCGGCTGAGATAGGTGCGCAGCACCGGATCGAAGGTCGCCGGATCGGTGTTCACGCAGCCGCTGGGGTTCGCGATCGGCAAGATGAACTGGCTGTAGCCGTTATAACCGGGATAGGCTCCCGCCTGGAACGCCGCGATCGAATTGGGCTGCTGGATGCGGCCGGTATAGCGGATATTGTAATAGGTCGCCTCGGCAGTGAAGTCGCCGAGCTTCAGATTGCCGCCGACCGACCAGTTGGTTGCCTTTTCCGGCTGCAATTCCGGGTTCGATCCGACGACCACACCGATGTTGGTGAAGCCCGGCCCTGCCCCGTTTACGACCCGCGGATCGTTGTTCGAGAAGGCGAAGCCGCCGACCGCCGAATAGGAGAACAGGTTGACGTCCGGCAGAGACGGCGCGCGGAACGACGTGCCCCACGATCCGCGCAGGCTGAGAATGTCGTTGACCACCCATGTCCCGCCGATCTTGGGATTGGAGGTCGAACCGACGTCCGAATAATCGTCGTACCGGATCGCGGCGTCGATCGTCAGGCTCTTGATGAGCGGGATGCCCATCTCCTCGCCGATCAGCGGGACATAGAGTTCGCCGAACGCCGACCAGATGGTGCGCGACAGGCGGCTGTTGTCGGCGGTGGTGTCGAGCAGGAACTCGTTGGTGGCGCTGCGGTTCGCGCCGTTGATGTTGAAGTTGTATTGCTTGTTACGCTCACCGCCGAACGCCGCGCGCACGCTGCCGGCCGGAATCGCGAACAACGGTCCGTCGAACTTGACGAGGGCATTGTCCAGCCCGTTGCCGCTGCGCTGGACATTGTCGCCGGCGATCGTGGCCAACTGCGCAGGCGTCAGCGCCAGCGTGCTCAGCGGATTGATCGTTCCCAGATTGATCTGATATTGCAGTGCGTTGGGATTGATGTTGGTCCCGCTCTGGCAATAATTGCACGCCTCGTCGCGGCCATAGGTGTAGTAACCCTCCGCCCGCCAACTCCATGGCAGCTTCACCCGCGCCCCGGCAGTGATCGAATAGGTTTCGGATCGGTTGTCGAAGTTGCTCGAACCGATATCCTTCAGCGCACTATACTGCACGTTCAGCGGTGCGTTCGCCGCCACGCCGGGGATGCCAGCGATATAATAGGGATTGCGCGTTGCCGTCACCGCGCCGCTGGCGTCGAGCAGGAACGGTGACAACGTCACATTCTGCACCGCCGATGCCGGCGACCGGGAAAAGGTGTGCCGGTTCGAATAGGTCCCCTGCACGAACGCCTCGATCGAGGGGCCGAATTCCTGGTTGGCGAACAGCGACACCTGATGCCGGTCGAGCCGCCCGGTATAGTCGTTATAATAGGCATTGTCGGTCAGGTTCGGCTGATTGACCAGCAGGTCACCCGGCGTCAGCCCGACATTCGCCCCCTGCAGCAGCCCGTAATAGGTGTAGAAACCGGCCCTGGGCAGCACCGGGTTCTGTGACCCGTCGGCATTTTGGACATAGATATTGGCCGGCCCCGCCAGCGTGGCGGTGGTGCCGTTCAGTCGGTTGTCCGGCCCACCGAATGGTCGCAGATCATTGAACAGGAAGCGGTTCTTGGCGCGCAGGAACGGATCGCGGTGCGTATATTCGTAGCTGACCAGCACATTGCCCGCGCCAAGGCCGCCAAGGCCGCTCCACGTCGTGCCGGCGGTGATCGACGGCTGGATTTGGAACCCGCCCGACTGGTTGGTGACGCGGTTCGATGCCTCGATGCCGTTGAAATCCTTGCGCAGCACGAAATTGACCACGCCCGCCACCGCGTCCGAACCATAGATGGCGGAGGCGCCGTCGGCGATCACCTCGATCCGGGCGACAGCGGCGATCGGCACCTGATTGGCTTCGGTGAAATTGGACGCAGCACCGGTGCCGACCACGCGGTGGCCGTCGACCAATGTCAGCGTCGCCTGCGCACCCAGCCCGCGCAGATTGATCGCGGAACCCTGTTGCGAGTTGTACGAGCCCTGCGTCCCGCCTTCGCGGAAATCGCCGAGGTTGCGGACCTGCGGCAGCGTGTTGACCGCATCGGCGACCGAGGCGACGCCGCTGGCGATGATCGTCTCGCGCGTCAGCGTAACCGCCTCGCTGCCGACCGCCTTCACGCCCGAGATATTGGTGCCGGTGACGACGATATCCGCCCCCTCGCCGGTCTTGGCATCGTTCGACAGCGCGCCCTGCTGATCGACATCGTCGCCCGCATCGCCGGCAACGCCGGTCGGGGCGTTGGCCGATCTCGCGACGCTCGCACCAGCCGCAGGGTCCTGTGCGCTGGTCGTTTGTGCGGCGTCTATCTCGGGCGCGGGCAAGCCAGCCGAGCCATCCTGTCCGACGATGGCCGATGTGCCGGCAATGGCAGGCGATGTGAGACCGAGCGCCAATGCGGTCAGGCTGGTGCGCGTGAAACGAGTCTTACGACCTTGCATGGAAACCTCCCCTGTGAGGACGGCCGACTGGACATCGGCTCTTGTCGGGCGATCCAGCTGTTGGCGCCGGTTTCGTCCGCTCGACGCGTTATCAATCGTTCGGTATGATTATAAAAATAGAATGTTGGCATCGATCAATCCGAAAAGCTGATCGATGGAGGAAAGGACCGGATGAGCCGCACCCCCAATCTGGCAACGCTGCGTCTGTTCATGGCGGTGGCCCGCACCAGCAGTTTCAGCGAGGCCGCCCGGTCGGCGAACCTGTCGCAACCCGCGCTCAGCCGGACGATCCGCTTGATGGAGGAGGACATGGGTGTCCGCCTGTTCGACCGCAGTTCACGCCATGTCGAGCTGACGAGCGCCGGCGCGATGCTGCTGCCGACGGTCGAGCGGCTGATCGCCGATTTCGACCATGCGTTCGCTACGCTGTCCAAGGACCTGACGGGCATGCGCGGGCGGATCGTGATCGGTGCGCTGCCGTCCTTCGCCGCCGCCTCCCTGCCGCACGTCATCCGCAGCTACGTTGCAGGCAGTCCCTCGGTCGAAATCGTGATCCGCGACGATATTGCCGGGACGCTTTACCGGCAGCTTCGCGATGGCCAGATCGATCTGGCGTTCGTTACCGAAATCAACGAACCCGATTACCTGTTCGAACCGCTGTTCGCCGATCGCTGCGTCCTCGCATTCCAATCGGGATCGCCATTCGACATTATGGGCGAAGCACCGTGGTCGACGCTGGCGGAGGCACCCTTTTTAGCGATGGCGACCAGCAGCAGTGTTCGCGCCATGTCTGATGCCGCTCTGCTGCGCGCCGGGATTACGGTTCGTCCTCTGTACGAAGTTTCGCAATTGGTGACGATGGGTGGCCTGCTTGCCGCCGGGCTGGGCGTGACCGTGTTGCCGCATTCCACGATCACGATGCTTGCGAACCCCGCGGTTGCCTGGCGCCCGCTGGAGAAGCCGGTCATCGAGCGCAAGATCGGCATCGCGTATCTGAGGCACCGCTCGCTATCCCCGGCCGCCGCCGCCTTTCTGTCGCATTGCAGGCTGCTCCACCGCGACGGGCATCTCATTTCAGGCGAACGTTAGAGTAAGGAACGGCTGGGCCGCGAGCTAGCGAGAGACAAGGCCGAGCGCGACAGCCTAAAAAAGTGGCGGCCTACTTGGTCAGGTTGGTTGTTGGCTGCACGGCGTAGCGTTGTGGCCCCCGGAAATACTGCCTGTTGTTTGGCTTAGCAAAACACAGTACCGATGAAGAGCAGGCCGCCGATGGCCAGTAGCACGAGCGCCAGTGCCATTGTTCTTTTTGCAGCTTTTACCGGACCAGCACGCTTCCGCCGTTGGGGGAGAGGGTCTGCCCGGTCATCCATCCCGCGCGGTCGGATAACAGCCATTCGACGCAAGACGCGATATCGTCGGTTTTGCCTACGCGCTTGACCAGCGTCTGCGCAGCTGGTGTCGTCGCGTCAGAGCAGGCCGACCGGCGCGACAGTCCGTCCGCTGTCCACCGTCAGCTCGGCGCCGGTAATGAAGCTCGCTTGGTCGGACAGCGGGAAGGCGCCGGCCTTTGCCCTCCCCTGCCTCGCCGATTCGTCCAAGCGGTACTTTCTTGCGCAGCGCCCGCGCGCCAATTTTGCCGACCACCTCACGGATCATCGCTGTATCGATAGGCCCCGGCACGACCAGATTGACGCGAATGGCATCGAAGGCGCGTTCGGCCGCGGCGGTTCACCGCGAAGGCGTCTGCCACTGGACGACGAGTCGGGCGATCTTGCGCAGCACCGCTTCCTGATCCGCCAATTCCGATCCCGGCGCGGCGTAATAGACGCTGAGCAGAAGGGGGGCCGCAGCAGGGCGCCGGGCGAAGGCGAAGTCGTTGCAGATGCCGTCACCCGTGCCGCTTCGGTCGCCCGAGACCCAGTTAGCCGGGAAACCGGCACGCAACCGCGTACGACCGAGGACGTTCCCGGCCATCCATCCTTCCCACTGTCGCTGTGCAAAGCTCGGGAGGATCGTGCCGAGCATGATCTGCCGAACCGCCTTGGTCACCGCGCGCGGTGACGTGCTATCCGCTGGCAGGGGGTGCCCGGTCAAATCCCCCTCGTAATGGTCGATGCGGGAGACGGTGTCGCCGATGCTGCGCAGAAAAGCGGTGAGCCGGGCCGGGCCGCCGGCACGGCGCATGAGCAGATTGGCCGCGGTGTTATCGCTGCGGTACATGATCGCTTCGCACAACTCGCCGACGCTCATCGTCCCACGCGCGACATTGGCCTGCGTCACCGGTGATGCGGGTATCAGGTCCGATGGCTGATAGCGAACCGGGGCATCCAGACTGCCCCGTCCCTTTGCCACGTCCAACAGTATCATCGCCGACAGCAGCCCCTTGAAGCTGCTCATCAATTTGAAGCGCTCGTCGGCCCGGTATGCGAGCGAGCGTCCGGTCTGCGTATCCAGGGCAAAGATGCCCAGTCGCCCACCATGCAACTGTTCCACATTCGCAAACGACGTTGCGGGGTCGTGGGATTGGGCATGCCCCTGACCGGCTAGCGTCAATGACGCGCCGCCAACGATGAACACCCGGCGATTGACCGTCATACGCGCGTTAACCTCCACGACTCTCACCGCCGCCTTCTGCCCGAGGTGACGCCGCGACGCTACCGCACCCCCGTATCCACGGCTTTTCTGGCTGCGCGTGCACTCGGAGAAGCACTGTTCCACTGCGTCTTTTCCAGCGCAGCCAGCACGCTGCGTCTCTCCCCGATATCGATCAGGCCAATAACGAGGCGGCCGGCGCTGCTGGTGCCGGATCGACCGACACCGGATCGGCTGAATCCAGCCAGTCCCTGACGACGCCGAGCAGCGCCTCTTCGAAAACCCGCACGGCTGCGGTGGGTCGGCTTTCCCCACGAACCTGATACAATGGAACGGCTGGAAGCATGGGAAGCCCTATATCGGAAGCGTCCCGTGCCATGAGGTTTACCGGGAGGCCAATTCTGGTCCGCACCGTGATCCCGCGGCCGGCAGCGGTCGCCGCCCACACGCTGGAAAGGCTAGGCCTCGCAGGCAAAACCCTGACGTCATTGGCGTCTTGTAGCTCGCTCGCGCGGTGCTGCCGGGCATGGTGGCCCGATTTAGCCGGGAAGCACAAAAGGGAAGGTATGAGGTTCAGCGTAGCCCTGCCGCGCGACATAATGCGTCAACTCAGTCAGCAGGCGTGATCGTTCGTCCGGCGCAAGGAAGGCAGCCTCGATCCCATTGCGGACAAGACCAATCAGATCCTTAACCGACAGGTCGAGAGCCTCGCGGCACGCCAGCAAATTCTCCGTCACATAGCCGCCGAAATATGGCGGATCGTCGGAGTTGACCGTCACATGCAGGCCCGTCGCCATCATCGCCTTGAGCGGATGCTGCTTCAGGTCCGTCACGACCTTCAGCCGCAGATTGGAAAGCGGACAGACGGTTAGCGGAATACGCCGATCGGCCAGATCGGCAACCAGATCGGGATCGTCGAGGCAGGCATTACCGTGATCGATGCGATCCACCGCCAGCACTTCCATCGCCTCGCGGACATAGGCGGCTGGCCCTTCCTCCCCAGCGTGTACGCACGTGCGGAAGCCGCGTTCCCGAGCAATCCGGTAGAACTGGGCGAAACGCGATGGCGGATTGCCGCGTTCCGCCCCGCCCATGCCGACGCCGACTACCTGGTCCCGCCACGGCATGATCTGGTCTAGGATAGCAATGGCGTCGGCCTCGCTGCGGTGACGGTGGACGCTGATGAGCAGGCCCGCGCTGATACCTGCCTGTGCATCCGTGATCGCATCCAGCACACCGTTCATCAAAGCCTTGATCGGCACGCCTCGTTCGGTGAAGCTCTGGGGGCCGATAAACATTTCGGCATGGACCACGCCATCGGCATGGGCGCGATTGAGGTACGCCCGCGTCACGTCATGGAAATCGGCCTGCGTGACCAGCACGCGACATCCCTCGAAATACAGGTCGAGGAAGGACTGCAAGTTCTCGAACCGGTAGGCCGCACGAAGCGCATCGGCTGTCTCCCAGCGAAGCGGGATGCCGTTCCGCTGAGCGAGCGTCATCATCAGCTCAGGCTCGATGCTGCCTTCCAGGTGCATGTGCAGATCGGTCTTGGGTAGACCGCGCACGAACGTCTCGATATCCATCGGCGAGGTATAGCAAGTCGATGCGGGATCGATAATGGCACAGGTCATTTTCGAATGCAGGTCGATAGAACAGGAAAATTGCCCGTTTCCCCGTTTCTCCATCCCATTGGGGAAATGGGCTGCCGGGGCAGCGTGCCGCTGTGGTAGTCCCGCCGCATGACGATCTTTCCCAAGCCCGTTCTGGAGTACCGGCATGAAGTGTTTGCCGGCGACGGCAGCTCGACATGGACGGTAAGCGAGAAGCTGAACCCAAAACGTCCGGCGATGATGCTGGAGGGGATGGACGGATCGGTGCGAACCGTATTGCGCCCCGAGCTGGTCGACCGGATTGGTCCCCATGCGGCAAGTGCCACGTCGATCGCCGGCATTCAGGACCAATTGGCACGCGGCGGCGTTAGCCTGCACGATCCGGATTATCTGTTCTACCTTCCCGCCGGCACCTGCATCGCACCGGATCGATCGGTAGCCGCGCGTCGCCTCACGATCGAGGATCGCACTGCATTCGAGGCGTTCCAAGCCGATGCATCGGAGCAGGACCGCGACGATGCGTTCGTGGAGATCGATCACTGGGCGGTGTTCGGTTGCTTTGACGGCGATCGATTGGTCAGCGTCGCCAGCGCATGCCTTTGGGACGGCGCTCCGGTCGCGGACCTGGGCGTGCTGACGCTTCCCGACGTTCGGGGAAGAGGGTTCGCACGCGCGGTCGTCCCGGCGATCAGCGATTTCTCGCGGCGACAGGGATATGAGCCGCAGTATCGTTGCCAGCTCGATAACCTCGCATCCGTCGCCCTCGCCAAATCGTGCGGCTTTGCGCTGTTCGGCAAGTGGATCGTGGCATCCGACGTGCCCGATCCCATTACGGCTTCAAGGTCGCGCATTCGTAATTCTCGATCTCGCCTGCTGTTCCTTTGGTGGAACGATGGGTGAGGAGATAAGGAGGCACCCATGGGCGATCCGACTTCTTGCGCTCACCTGTAACCTGTTGGCATTGAGAGTAGCGTAACGACATGAGCGATCAAAAACACGGTGTCGCGGTCCAAAGCCGTCGCATTCCCTTTCCAGCATCCATCAGTCCCGAGGCGCGCGACAGCCTCGAACGGCAGGTGAACGACGACGGCGTGCCGCTGAACGCGCTTTATGCGATGCCGCTTCCCGACGATTATGCCGGGTGGATGAAGGTGAAGGCCGCGGCGGACGGGCACTATGCGGCGGCGGTCAAGGCACTCGCTGGCACGTTGCGGGCAACCGTACAGACGATCCTGACCGATACCGCCACGATCCACATCGCGACGCCCGAAACCACGCAGCAACCGGGTTGCGCCTATCTCGATTTCCATGGCGGTGCGCTGGTGGTGGGCGGCGGTGAGGCTTGCCGGGCACAGGCCCGGATGCAGGCCGACCAGCATGGAGTGGTTTGCCACGGCGTCGATTACCGAATGCCGCCCGAGCATCCCTATCCGGCTGCGCTGGATGATGCATTGGCGGCCTATCGCTATGTGCTGGAACGCCATTCGCCGTCACGCATCATCGTGGGCGGACGATCGGCGGGCGGTAATATCGCGGCGGCAATGCTGCTACGCGGTCGGGACGAAGGGCTGCCCATGCCCGCCGGGATGATCCTCCTGTCGCCAGAGGTGGATTTGACCGAATCCGGTGACAGCTTCGAAGTGAACCAGATGGTCGATGTGGTGCTGCCTGGTTCGCTGATGCGGAACAACCAGCTATATGCCGGCAGCGCCGATCTGTCGCATCCGTACCTATCCCCGCTGTTCGGCGATCTCACCGGCTTTCCACCGACCTTCCTCCAGTCGGGGACGCGGGACCTTTTCCTGTCCAACGCGGTACGTATGCACCGCGCACTGCGCCTGGCGGACGTGAAGGCCGAACTGCACGTCTTCGAGGCGATGCCGCACGGCGGGTTTCAAGGAAACACACCCGAAGATCGAGAGCTGGCGAGCGAGGTGTCGCGGTTTGCCAAGGCTATTTGGTGTTGAGGCCTTTGGCGGCGGGGTCGGCTTTTGGGTTCAGTCGGCCGAGCCGTCATAGCGACGTCGTGCGGATTCGACCTCGGCGACGTGATCCTGCGTCCAGCTATCCAGCGCCTGGAACAGCGGGCCGAGCGTCCGGCCCAGTGGCGTAATCGCATATTCGACGGCGATCACCGCTTCGGTCGTCACCGTCCGGTGCAGCAACCCGTTCCGCTCCAGTCGCCGCAGCGTCTTGGTCAGCGAGGTCTGGGTGATGCCGTCCAGCGACCGGCGCAGCGCGTTGAACCGGAGCGGTCCCGGGCATAGCGCGCCAAGGATCAACGCAGTCCATTTGTCGGCGATCTGGTCAAGCAGCACGCGACTGGTGAAAGGCGACGATGACGTTTCGCTTGGCATAGGTTCACCCAAGGATACCTGGTCGCTTGATAGTGCCTGATTGATACCAGGTACGCAATCGCTACCTGTGTCGCATCAGGAGATGATGCATGACCTATTCCGATTTCGCGACGTTGCGGGTGACGCCATCCAGCGGCGTGGCGCACGTCGTAATCGACAACCCACCGCTCAACCTGCTCGACGCGCGGCTGATGACCGACCTCGATACGTTTGCCGCGCGCGTCAGGGATGAAGATGCGATCCGGGTGATCGTGTTCGCGAGCGCCGACCCGGATTTCTTCGTTCCCCATGGCGACATGGCGTTCGTCGATAACCCGTCGGCCTTTGCCGACCTCGCGATCGGCACGGACCAGGACGCTCGTCTGAACCCGATGCAGCGGCTGTTCGAACGGCTGCGCACGTTGCCGCAGGTCACCATCGGCAAGCTGGCAGGAAAGGCGCGCGGGGGTGGTGCGGAGTTGCTGCAGGCGCTCGACATGCGCTTCGCCAGTCTGGAGCGCGGTGCGATGGCGCAGATGGAGGCACCGACCGGGATCATTCCCGGTGCCGGCGGCACCGTCTATCTGCCGCGCCTGGTCGGGCGGGCACGCGCGCTCGAAATCATCCTCGGCGCCGACTTGATCGATGCCGCAACCGCCGAGCGTTACGGCTGGATCAACCGCGCGGTGCCTGACGTAGAACTCGATGCTTTCGTCGACCGGTTGGCGCAGGATATCGCGGCACTCCCCGATGGCGTGATCGCGGCAGCGAAGGCGGCGGTCGATGCGAACTTCGTCGATCCGCTCGACGCGCTGCTGGTCCAGAACACGCTGTTGAGTGAGACCTTTGCACGACCGGCTGCGGCCGAGTTGACGCGCCGGGCGCTGGCGAACGGCGCGCAGACACGCGACGGTGAACGCAACCTCGAAGCCATCCTGCACCCGCGCCGCTGACGGTCGGCCCGCCGCGTCAGGCGGTCGCTCCCTCATCCTGCTCATCGGCTTCGAGGTTCCCGATCAGCCGGTGCAGCAGGGTGACGAGGATATCAGTCTCCAGCGCGCTGAACCCGCGCAGCGCGCGCGCATTCTTGCCCAGCAGTACTTCGCGCCCGATCGCGGCGATGGCCTGCCCGCGTTCGGTCAGCGCGATAACCGCCGATCGGCGGTCGCTTTCGTGCGGCGTGCGGGCGATCAGGCCCATCGTTTCGAGCCGCCCGAGCAGCGCCACCATTGCCGGCTGCTTCACCGCCGACGCACACACCAGGTCGCGCTGCGCCATCGGCCCTTTCCACGACAGCAGCATGACCGGCCCGATCAGCGCCAGCGTCACCCCGTGCGGCCGCAACGCCGCATCGACCACGCGGTTGAAGACCGTCGCGGCATGATTGGCGAGATAGCCCGGCGCGGCGATCGCCTCGGGATGGATGTCGGTCCGGTCGGTCATGGCACACCGTAGGGCGGTGACGGCAGCGAGATCAATGCGTCAAGATGTAACATCATACGTGATATATTTGTTCAAGCTCCATTCCCGTTGGAGGTTGTTGGACATGAAAGACAGGGTTCTGGTCACCGGCGCGAGCGTCGCCGGGGTCACGGCGGCATGGTGGCTGGCACGACAGGGCATTGCGGTCGATCTGGTCGAGCGGGCGGCGTTGTTTCGGACAGACGGACAGAATGTCGATGTCCGCGGCGCGGGCCGTGCGGTGTTGCGGCGCATGGCACTGGAGCAGGCGGCGCTCGATCTCAGCACCGGCGAATATGGCACCGACCTCGTCAACAGCGACAACCAGCTGGTCGCACGCTTCGGCGTGGACGGGGACGGCGACCGGGGTCCTACCGCCGAACTGGAAATCCGCCGTGGCGACATCGCCCGGCTGATGTTCGACGATCTGGGCGACGGCGTGGACACGCGGTTCGGCGACCATGTCGCGGGCATCGTGCAGGACGATACCGGCGTCGATGTCACCTTCGCCAGCGGCCGCACCGGGCGCTATACGACGGTCATCGTCGCCGAGGGAGTTGGGTCGTCGTCGACGCGCGATATCGTTTTTCCTGGCGAGAACGATCCGCGCTGGATGGACATGACCGTCGCCTATTTCTCCGTCCCCCGCCGCGATCACGACGGCGACTATGCCCGGCTGTACAACACGACCGAGGGGCGCGGCGCGATCCTGAAGCCTGATCGGGAGGCGACGACGCTGGGCGTCTATATCGGCATGCAGGGCAAGGCCGACGGGACCGAACATTGGGATATCGATCGCCAGAAACGCCATGTCCGCGAACGCTTCGCCGATGTCGGATGGGAATTGCCGCGCCTGCTCGACGCGATGGAGGCGACCGACGATTTCTATTACGACGTGATGCGACAGGTGCGGATGGAGCGGTGGTCGAACGGCCGCGTTTTCCTGACCGGCGATGCGGCATGGTGCCCGACCGGCATGTCGGGGATCGGCACGACACTGGCGATTGTCGGCAGCTATGTTCTGGTGGGTGAATTGTGTCGGCATGCCGATCCGAGGGCAGCCGCACAAGGCTATGAGACGGTGATGCGACCTTATGTCGACGAGGGTCAGGGCCTGCCCAGGATTGTGCCCCGGCTGCTGTGGCCGCACAGCCGGTTGGGCGTCGGCGCGCTGCGCGCCGCCGCCCGTGTCGTCAGCGCCGCACCGCTGCAAAAGCTGGTGACGGGCAACTTCGCGCGCGATGCGGAGAAGGTCGACCTGCCCGAATATTCGCTCGCGACTGCGCGGGTCAGGTGACGAGCGCCGGTCCCGGTAGCGCCGGGACCGGCCCCCGCGATCAGGCGGCCTGATAGAGTTCGATCAACATGCCTTCATTGTCGCGGATGAAGACCCAGCGGTCGCCGCTGCCGTCTGGCACGTCGCTGACCGGATAGGCCTGCTCGACCCCGTTCGCCACCAGTTCGGCCAGCGTCGCGTCGATATCGTCGACCAGGATCGCGAAATGGTTGATCCCGCCGATCCGCAGGTTGCTCAGCGCCTCCTTGCGCTCCGGCGCGATCGGGGCGGCACCGTCGATCTGGAACAGTTCCAGCTTCACCGCGCCGCGCCCGATGAACGCGACCCGCGCACCGGGAAACCCGAAGGTCGACAGGACCGCAAATCCGAGATGGCGTTCATACCACGCGATCGTCGCATCGAGGTCCTGCACGATGACGCCGATATGGTGAAGTGATTGCAGGCGCGAGGACATGGCCGATATTCCTTTTGATGAGGGCCCGATCGCCCGCACATTAATATCACTATCGATATACTATTATGCAAGACGCTCGTGGCGAACCGTGCCGCACGTCACTTTGCCGGCCCGATTGGTGCGTCAGTCGCTGGGCGATGCGGCACGTGCGACGGTGCGCTCAGGCGGGTTGTGAGCCACCATGTAAAGGCGTCGAACCACCGGTCGCTCGGGGTCCGCTGTGGGCGAAGGTCGAAGCCATGCCCGCCGCGCTCATACAGGTGCAGTTCCGCCGCTGCCCCCGCCCTCCGCCATGCCTGGTAGAGCAGGACCGGATCGTTCGGCTGATATTCGTCGTCGGCCGCTCCCGCGATGAATGCAGGTGGAGCATCGGCAGGCACCGGCGTGCGCAGGCCGCCATAGATAAAGCCGACGAAATCCGGACGCGACGCCACCTCGCCGATCGCCAGATCGGCCGCGAGATAGGCCCCGGCCGAGAAGCCGAGGATACCGACACGGCGGGGATCGATCCCCCATTCGGACGCGCGCTGCCGGACGATTGCCATCGCGCGCGCGCCATCCTCGACCGCGTGCGGTTCGCCGGCGAAGCGCGGCATCTCGACCGGCATGCCGGTCTTCGCCCGCGACATGACGACGTCCATCTCCCTCATGTGGACGTCGGGCATCCGCATCGGCCCGTCGCCGCTCCGGATCGTCCGGTATTTCAGCACGAAGGCGGTAATGCCGCGCGCTGCCAGCGCCCGTGCCACCTCCGTCCCGCCAAAGGTATAGCCGAGCGCCACGAACCCGCCCCCCGGCGCAACGATCACTGCCGTGCCGTTGGTGCGACCGGGTGCAGGGCGATACAGCTCCAGCGTTGGTTCGCTCACGTCGTAGATCACCGTCTCGCCGTTCGGCAGTTGATCCCGCTGTTCGGGCACACCGAGCGAGGGCACGCTGCCTTTGGGGTAAAGCGGGATGACCGTCCCGTTGGTCGCCGGCATCTGCGCGCTTGCGATCGTCGCCAACGGCACGGCCGTTACCGCCAGGCTCGCCAGCGTGATGGAACGCCATACGGGGCGTACCACGGTCATATCCGCACCTTCAGCGTGACATAGGCCGATCGGGGCTGGTTGGGCGCGACGACCGGATAGCCGAGATAGAAATAGGGATCGAAGGCCCGGCGGTTCCCGAGGTTGACCACCGACGCGCCCAACGTGAACCGCCCGACGTCGTAGGATGCCTGCGCGTCGATCGCGGCATAGCCCGGTACCGCGATTGTATTCGGCAGCGTCAATCCGCGCGCGGTAAAGGCACTGATGCCGGCACCTACGCCCAAGCCCTTCGCCGGACCATGCAGCACCCGGTAGCGGGCCGCGACACGCCCGCTGCTCCTGGGCACGCGGATCAGCCGGTCGCCAGGTGCCACGCCGTCGTCGCGGGTGTCGGTGTAGGCGTAATTGGCGAGCAGCGAGAAGGCCGGCGTCGGCTCCCACACCATGTCCAACTCGACGCCGCGGGCGCGTTGCCGTCCGCTCTGGACGTAGAAGCCGACATTGGCGGGATCGGCGGTGACGACGTTGTCGTGGGTCTGGCGGAACACGGCGATGGTGCCGGACAGGCCGGTGCCGGCCAGCGCCAGCTTCACGCCGCCCTCGATGTTGCTCGACGTCTCCGGCACCGGCGACACCGTGCCGATGAAACCGAACGGCGCGCGGAACGCGGTCGCATAGCCCGCGAACAGCGCGACGCCCTTCCCCACGTCGAGGGTCGCGCCGATCCGGGGCGAGAGGTGCGTGTAGGTCTTGTCGTTGGCGACGCCGATGTTGCTGTTCTCGACGAACTTGAGCGAGGTCAGGCGCAAGCCCCCGGTCAGATGGAGCGGGCCATAGGTCGCCTGATCTTGGACATAGCCGGCGAACGTGGTGAAGCGATCGTCGGTGTAGGAATTGACCGGCAGCTGCGGGGTATACCGCAAATCATAGCTGGGATTGGACAGGTCGATCGTGCCCGAGGGGCTTTCGCTGACGAACAGCCCCATCGCGCTGTAGAAGCTGGTCCAGTCGTAATTGGCCCCGACGAGCAGCTTGTGCGTCCCGCCCAGCAGATCGACGTCACCGGACAGGTTCGCATCGACCGTCGCCTCTTTCGTGCGGTTGCGCATGGTGATCGGGAACACGTCGTAGAGCGGAGCGACGGTGCCCGTGGGGAAGAGACCCGGATAGACGAAGCTGCCCTGTTCATCGATCACGCTCGAATAATTGCGCCCGCTCACCGTCAGCTTTAGACGATCCGAGAAGGCGTGGCGCAGTGTCGCCTGCCCCATGCGGATATCGTTGGTCGTCAGCGGCTGATCGATCGGCGAGCCGGGAAAGGCATTGCGATCGATCGTACCGGCCAGCGCCGCATCGGCGGGCAGGCCGGAATATTCGAGATTGCGGCGACGGCCGAACTGCCCCTGGAGCAGCAGATCGGTTGCCGGATCGATCCGGACCGAAAGGCTGGGCTGCACGGACCAGCGGTTGCCATGCACCTTGTCGATCCAGCTATCGTTGCTTTGATACTCGCCGGTGATCCGCGCCGCGATCCCGTCCGCGAGCGGCACGTTGATGTCGCCGTGAGGGTTCCAGGTCAAAAAGCTCCCGGCACGCATCGCCAGATACCCGCCTAGCTTGTCGTTCGGCCGGACGCTTTCGAGGTTGATGACCCCGCCCAGCGGCGTGCCGATGCCGCCTCCGTAGAGCGTGGCGGTCGGGCCTTTCAGGACATCGATCCGCTCGATGCCGACGAGGCTGTTGGGATCATAGGCCTGCTGGTTGCCGGCAAAGACCGACAGCCCATCGAGATACACTTCCGCAGGGAAGCCACGGACGATCGGCGGAATGAACAGCACTTCGTCCGAACGCGTCGGGGTGACGCCCGAGACGTTCACCAGCGCGGCGCCCAGCGTGCGGCGATCCTGCTCCTCGATCAGCGTACGGGTCAGCACCTGGACCGACTGCGGCACCTGGATCAGCGGCGTGTCGGTGCGCGTGGCCGCGCTTGTCTCGGGAGCCGCATAGCCGTCACGGGTGCCCGTGACGATGATCTCGCCGGTCCAGCTTTGCGATGTAGCGACGTCGGTTGAAGGAGAGGTGTCCTGGGTCTGTGCGGCAGCCGGCATCGCCAGCAGCAGGCAGGGCGCAGCGGCACCCGCCAGAAGTTGTATTCGAGACATGAGAGATACCTTTGACCAGCCCGATGCCTGATGGCGCGGGCCGCAATGCATGGTCACGCCGGATGAAGCGGCGCGGAATGACGGGTCAGAGGTAGGCCGGTGGTCCCCGAAGCGGAGGGCGTAGATATGCCGGACGTGAGGGTGCCGGCGGGATGGTCGCGATTAGCCCGAGGGCCAGGATAAAGACGATCAGCGCAGCGAGCTGGACGGGATCGATCGCCCCCAGCATCGCGGCCGACAGCCCCGAGAAGGCGCAGGGCATCTCCGCCTTGCCATGATCCTTTGACTTGCCGTGATCGGGCATGTCGCCATGCATCCCCGGCATTTCCATCGTCATTGCACGCGGAGCGGTGCCGGAGCAGATGGTGATGGCAAAATGCCCGGACGCGTTGTTGATCATGTACCCGGTCGGCACCAGCAGCTTCAGCAGCAGCGTGGCCGCGCAGATCAGCACGGCCAGATGGCGTTGCGCCAAAAGGTGCCTGATCGCCTGCACGCGCGCTAACTACCTGTATCGATGGACAGTGTCACTGAGACAATCCGCCCTACCAGAGACGTACGCCTTAGCCGTCTTTTGCACAGATGCGGCGGCCCGCGCGGCTAAAGGCCGAACCGACCGTTCCCAGGACAAGCATCATCTCCCCGGTTGTAGCGCTCGGGAAAGAACTAGGACTCCCTATCCGCCTTGACGCAGGGGCAATCGGCGGCCGGTGCGATGCGAGGTTGCCCCGAACCGCACCGGCGACGTGTATCACCACTTCTTCGACAGGTTGATCGCGATGATCCGTCCCAACGCGCTGGAATAGGTCGGATCGTACCCGTTCGTCAGGTCGGCATCAGGCGGGTCGCGATCGAACAGGTTGCGCACGTTGACCCCCAGTCGCAGGTCGCGGGAGAAGCTGTGCGGGTCACCGTCGAAGCTGTAGCCGATATCGAGGTCGAAGGTGTCGTAGGCCCCGATCCGACCGACCAGCGAACTGTTGATATTCCGGTACGGGCCGACATGGTTCCAGTTGACGGTGGCCGCTGCGCCGCCGCTGCGCCAGCCCAGGCTGCCGCGCATCTGGAATTCGACGGGAAAGCCCAGTTGGTTCTTGCTCTCAAGCAAGGCACCACCGGTTTCCCCCGTCTTGTAGGTCAGGAAATAGGTACCGTTCGCCCCGAGGGTGAAGGTACCGGCATTCGCGGTCTCCAGCGACCAGGTTGCCTGTAGATCGATCCCCTCGGCCTGCACCACCCCGACATTCGTCCGGCGAGCATCGATCAGCGCGAGCGTGGGATCGGCGAAATTGAGCGCCGGCGACGCGCTGAAACCGCTGTTCGCGAAGGTCTGTCGCAAGGTGTTGAAGGCGGGGGTACCGGCCAGCCCGACAAAGCCGGCATAGCGCGTCGGATTGTTGAGGTAGAGGAAAAGTCGACCGAAGCCATCGACGATCTGGTTGGTATAATCGATGTTGAAATAGGTGCTGCTGATCTTCAGTCCCGGTATGCCCCGCGGGGCAACGTCGACCCCGGCGCTCCAGGTGGTTGCCGTCTCGGGCCGCAAATTGGGATTGCCGCCAGCCAGCAGCGCGGCATAGACGAAGGTGCCGTTGGCAAGGGGCGCGGGGAACTGATAGATGCCCGCCCCGCTCGACAGCGCATCGTTTTCCGACAGGCCGGGCGCGCGGAACGACGTGCCATAGCTGCCCCGGATCGTCAGCCCTTCGATCGGGCTCCAGTTGGCGCCGAACTTGGGATTGGTCGTCGAGCCGAAGTCGCTATATTCTTCCCAGCGCAGCGCCCCGGTGAGATCAAGCCGGTGAAATCCCGGCACGGCATTGCCGCTGCCGAACACCGGGACGACCAGTTCGCCATAGACCGCCTTGACGCTGCGGCTGTTGCTGGAACCCGATGTGCCGGGCTGACCATTGACCGGGCTGCTGCTGATGAAGGTGCCATCCAGACGCTCGTCGCGATATTCGCCGCCGACCGCGATGCGAACCGCGCCACCGGGCAACGTGAACAGCGCGCCGTCAACCGTCCCTTCCAGCGTCTTGAGCGTGCTTTGCCCGGTCACGTTGAAACGGCCGCTGGTCACGAGTGCAATCGTCGCAGCATTGTTGCCGGCAGCACCGGTGAACAGGTTGAGCGCGGTCGCCGGATTGGTGTCGAGCAGCGACTGGTTCAGGAAGAAATTGTTGACCTGCGTGCGATCGGTATTGTCGCGGCCCCGGCCATAGGACCCTGACAGCTGTAGCCGGAAACCGCCCAGTCGCGCCTCCGCGCCCACGATCCCCTGATAGGTTTCGGTTTCGATCCTGGTGCGGCCGGACGGAAACGCCTGCAACAGCCCGGAGAACAGCACCGGCGTGCCCGCCGCCACCCCGGTCGGGCGGAACGGGTTGCCGGTCGGTACCGTGACGGCATTGAGGCTAAGCGCTTCGAACTGTTCGGAATTGCGGGCGCTGTAGAAGCCTTGCGAGAAGATCTTGATCCGGTCGGCCACTTCCTGCTCGGCATAGCCGAACAGGCTGGTCCGCTCGGTTTCGGGGATCAGATAGGCCAGCTTGGCGCTGTCGCAGCTGTTTTGCCCTGCGGCCAGATTGCCAAGCGACAGCCCGGTGCCGCTGCCTGCGGGCACGCGATATGCCGTGCCGCCGATCGTCAGCGTTCCGGGCACACCGCAATTGGTGGTCAGGCCGTTCGCGCCGCCGAACCGGCGGCGGTCGCTGGATACGAAATCCCGGTCGCTGCCGCGCAGCGCCGAGTTCCAGATGCGGTCCACCGCGAACATCGCATGGCCGCTGCCCCAGCCACCGCCGACCACCCCGCCCGTCTGATAATCCCAGTATCCATCGGCTGAGCCGACACGGAAGCTGACCTCCGCCCCGTCCAGATTCTTGCGCGGGATCAGGTTGATGACACCGGCCACGGCATCGGAGCCGTAGATGGCGGACGCACCGTCGGCGATGACTTCGACCCGTTCCAGCGCCAGCGGCGGAATGAACGACGGGTCGACCAGCTGACCCTGCGTGCCCTGTGTCGGTACGCGGTGGCCATCGATGATCGTCAACGTCGCCGTCGGGCCGATGCCGCGCAGATTGGGGGCGCTGGCCCGGCTGATGTTCGACGGTGCGGCCGCGCCCGACGACCCTTCGGCATTGATGCCGATCGCCGCGATCTGCGGCACCTGGCGCAGTACGTCCGCCGTGGTGGTGGCACCCGCCGCCTGTATCTCGTCGCGACCAAGCGCGACCACGCTGGAACCGACCGGCGCCGTTCCCCGGATGCGCGATCCGGTAACGACGATATCCTCCAGCGCCGCATCCTCGGCGGCTTGGGCGTCGCTCGCGTTCGGGGCGACCGGTTCGGCCACCTGCGCGATCGCCGGGAAAGCGAGAGCGAGCGACAGCGCGCTGCCGGCCACGCGAACGGCAAGCACGGCTTTAGGTTTCGGCATCCGATGGATCACGACAATTCTCCCATGTTGCGCCTGCGCGTCTGTCGCGCGCTGGCAATTTGACGATCGGTTGGTGTCAGGTGGCCCGGGCCGCACTGCGTCGCGCTTGCCACCGGGGGGCGAGTGACAGCAGCACGATGGCGGCGATCAACAGGCCGGCGCCCGCGAGTTCGGCTCCACTGGGCGCCCGCATGCCCCATCCGGCGGCCAGGATCAGCGCGGCGACGACGCCCGCGACCAGGCTCGATGCCCGTTCCAGCGGTACGCAATAGGCGTTTTCGCGGGGATCGAGCAGGATGATGACCGAGAAGATCGATACGATCGTCAGCGTGACCGCGATGAAGATCAGCCAGGGCAGCGACGCATCGAACCAGATATCGACGAAGCCGAAGCGCAGTTCATTCGCTTGGTCGCCCAGCCCCGCCGCCGAAAGCCCGGCGAGGATCACGATCGACATCGGCAGGGCGAAGATCTTTTCCTCGACGAAATAGCGGCGGACATCGGCCGGATTGCCGGTCTTGCCGACCGCCGTCATCACCGACAGGCGAATGAAATAGCCGAGCGTGTAGAGAATGACCGTCACGATCGCGAGCGGCGGCATGGCGAACCCGCCCCGGCTGTAGAGCGTCGTCAGCAGCGCGATGCCCACGATACCGATCGCCGCCCAGCTCCACCAGCGCACCCGCCGCCCGAACATCAGGTCGATGATCGGCGCGATCAGGAGGACGTCGCCCCGCATCAGCAGCTGGATGAAAGGGATGCTGACCCCTTCGAACGTGTAGGACAGCGGCACCGTGAAGATGATGCACGCGGTCCCTACCCCCGACAGCAGCGTGAACCGGGTCGGCACGGGCACGCGGAGGCCCAGGATGCGAACGCCGTGGGCGTCGCGGTGCCAGCCCGATACCCAGATAAAGGCATAGGTCAGGGCGAGGTTCAGGATCAGCGTCGCCGGCAGCGTCTCCAGCCCGGTCAGCGGGCGCCCCAATCCGGGATGCGGCACCCGCGTCAGCACCGCCGTCACCAGGATGTTGGGGAGATAGGCGAGGAAATACAGCAGGATATAGCCCTCGATCGGGATCCTGCGGCGCGGCGCGGTCATGCCGCCTGCTCGAACCGGATCGGCGCGCTCAGCGCCCCGATCTCCGGGAAGCGGGTCGGCATCGGCTCGCCCGCGAGCACAAAGCCCGGCGCGGCCGACAGCAGTTCGTCAAGCGCGACGATCAGCTCGAGACGACCCAGCCCCGCGCCGACGCACATATGTGGGCCGCGACCAAAGGCCAGCGACGCCGACATGTTGGGCCGGTCGAGCCGGAAGCTGTCGGGATCCTCGAAGACGTCTTCGTCACGATTGGCCGAAGCATAGACGAGCGCGATCGGCTCGCCCGCCGGGATGGTTCGCCCGCGGATGCATACGTCGCGCTCGGCCGTCCGCGCGAACCCGCGATAGGGCGTGTAGAGCCGAAGGAATTCATCGACCGCCGCCGGCAGCAGCGCGCGATCATTGCGCAGTTTCGTCTGCAACGCGGGGTCGCGCGCCAGATGCACCGCCATCGCGCCGATCACGACGCTGGGCGCGATCAGGCCGACGACGAGAACCTGGCGAATGGTGCCGACGATCAGCTCGTCGGGCAGCGGCGCGCCATCGACGCGAACCGCCAGCAACGCGCTGGTGGCGTCGGTCTCGACCGCCAGCGGATTGGCCCGGCGCGCAGCGACGACGTTCTGCGCAACCTCGTACAGCGCGGCGCTGGCGATACGCGTCTGTTCGATATCGTTGGATTGTACCGCGATATTATACCGCTGCCCGACCTGTGCGAGCTGATCGACTGCAAGTTCGGACAGGTTCATCCAATGGCCGAACACCGCGACGGGCATGTGCGACGAAAAGTCGGCGCAGACGTCGCCGCCGCCGCGTGCGACCATGGCCGTCAGCAGATCGCGGCAGATGCGACGCATCACCGGTTCGAGTGCGGCGACCCGGCGGTCCGACAGGAGCGGGGCAAGCGCGCGGCGGTAGGGCGTGTGTTCGGGTGGATCGAGGTGTAGCGGCGGACGGCGGCCGGTAAAGGCGACCTTCGGCACGACATTCTGCTGCGACGTGAGATAGGTTTGCCAGTCCGCCGCCACCGCCGCGACATCGGCGTGCTTCATCAGCGCCCAGAAGCCGCCCCATGCATCGCTGTGTGCCACGGGGCATGTTGCGCGCAACCGCCGATAATCCTCATGTGGGCTGTCGAACGTTTCTGGCGCAAGGGGATCGAAATCATGGGACATGCTGCTATGCTAATGGCTATGAAAACGCTTGCAAGCCATAATTTCATGCATGCCCGCCCCTGCCATGCATAGTAAGGTGCCCAAAATCGGAGAAGTCGCTCGGATTGCTGGTGTTTCGCCGGCAACAATCTCGCGATTTTTCAACAATCCTTCCGTCGTTGCCGATGAAACCGCAATCAGGATTCGAGCGGCGGTTGCGGAGGTCGGTTATGTTCCCAACCGCAATGCCGGGTCCCTAGCATCGAGTCGTTCGCGCATCATCGCCGTGCTGGTTCCCGACATCGCCCAGTCGATCTTCAACGACACGGTGGAAGCGATGATCGAGGAGCTGTCGAACGACGGTAACAGCGTCATGATATCGCTGACCGGATCGGCCAATGAGATGCTCGACCGCCAGATCGACGCCGCCCTGTCCCGCCGGGTCGATGCGATCCTGCTGACCGGCGTGGTGACCGACGCCGCGATCCGCCAACGGCTACGCAACCACCCGACGACTGTCATCGAAACCTGGGCGCTGCCCGACGATCCGATCCAGATTGCGATCGGCTTTTCCCATTTCGCGGTCGGGCAAGCGACGGCGCAATTCATTCGGGACCGGGGATATCGCCGCCCGTATCTCGTCGTTCCACAGTCGTCGCGCGCAATCGAGCGCGCGGAGGGTTTTCGATCCGCCTGGCGCGACCTGGGCGGCGAGGAACCGAAATTGCAGCCGGTTTCCAGTCCCAGCCATTTCGGCCAGGGGCGCGTTGCCTTTCGCGGCCTGGTCGGGCTCGATCCGCAACCCGACGTCGCGATCTGCGGATCGGACTGGATCGCGCAGGGGCTGATCATCGAGGCACATGCGGCGGGCATCCGCGTGCCCGACTCGCTGGCGGTCATGGGGTTTGGCGACCTCCGCCTGGCCGGCGACATGCGCCCGACGATCACGTCGATCGATATCGATGGGCACGAGATCGCGCGGGAGACAATCCGAGTCCTGCAACGGCTGGCGGCCGGCGAACCCGTTCCCGCCCGGTTGCCGGTCGGTTTCAGGATCATCGCCCGCGAGAGCGCATGATCGATTAATGAAAACGCTTGCAGAGGCGTTTGAACGCTGGCAATCCCTTCCCGTCCCTGGAGAGGAATAGCCATGAAGAAGCTTCTTTCGGCCGTGATCGCCATCGTGGCGTTGCCTGCGGCAGCACAGACGCCGCCCGCCGGCGCGCCAGCGTCTTCCGCCGAAACGGCCGATGCGTTCAACAAGGTGCCCGATACCCGCGGGACCGGCGCCTATCCCGCGATGAAGCTGGAAGATCCGGCATTCCCCGGCCATACCGTCTATCGTCCCGCCAATCTGAAGGCGTTGGGAAAGCGCAAGCTTCCGGTACTGCTATGGGGCAATGGTGGCTGTTCGGACGACGGAGCCTCAGCCCGGTTGTTCCTGTCCGAGATCGCTTCGCACGGCTATATCGTGGTCGCAGCCGGAACTATTCGCAGCGGCCCCGGGGCGGTGTATCGGCCCGAACCACCGGTTGCCCCGCCGCCGGGAAAGGTCATCCCGCCTGTGAAAACGCTCGCACGCGACGTGACGGCGGGGCTGGACATGGCGATCAAGGCGAATGCCGACAAACGAAGCGCGCTGTATGGCCGGATCGATACCCAGCGGGTGGCGGTATCGGGGCATAGCTGTGGCGGGTTGCAGGCGCTGCAGGTCGGCGGCGACCCGCGCGTGCGGACGGTGATTGTCCACAATAGCGGGATTTTCGCCAATGGCGCGCAACCGATCGCGGGTATGGAAGTCGACAAGAGCCTGTTGAAGGCGCTGCACGGTCCGGTGCTGTACGTCATGGGCGGACCACAGGACGTCGCCTACCCCAACGGCACCGACGACTTCGCCCGCCTCGATACGGTACCGGCGGTGCTGGTCGACCTGCCGGTCGGGCATGGCGGTACGTTCATGCAGGCCAATGGCGGCAGGGGCGCACGCATCACCGTCGCATGGCTCGACTGGCAATTGAAAGGGGATCAGCGCGCAGCAGCGATGTTCACGGGGCCGGCCTGCGGTTTGTGCCGCGAAGGCGACGTCAAGATCGAGCGCAAGCGCCTTGGTTAAGCTGCTCGCCCCCGCACTGTCCTGCATCGCCCTGGTCGTCGCGGCCAGCGCGCAGGCGCAGGTCGCTCCAATCGTCCAGCGGCTATACGACGGTCCTGCGCCCGGTTCGGAACGCTGGCAATTGCCCGAACGCGCCGCGACGAGCGCGGACGGGACGATCGTATCGAACGTTCGCGACCCGGGGTTGTTGGTCTATCTGCCCGATGCGGCCAAGGCGACTGGTGATGCGGTCATCCTCCTTCCCGGCGGGGGGTTGCGCGTGCTCGGCATCGACCAGAAGTTGTTGGAGGTGGTCAAGCGGCTGAACGATACCGGCACGGCCGCATTCATCCTGAAATACCGCGTGCTGCAAACCCGGAACGCACCGCAACTGCCGACTAGTCCGGCCGCGGAACCGGCACGCTGGCCGGAATATCCGCCGTTAGCCATTCGAAACGCGAACGCCAATCCATCCCCGAACGATCCGAACCTTCAGGCGGTGTTGCGTTTTGCGGTCGCCGATACGCGCCGCGCCTTCGACCTGATCCGTAGCCAGCGCCGCCAATGGCGGGTCGATCCATCGCGTATCGGCCTGATGGGGACGTCGGCCGGCGGCGGAGTGGCGATCGGAACGCTGATTGCCGCCGACCCACAGGCCCGCCCGCGCTTCATTGCCTCGATATTCGGCCCGGCGCTGCAGGATGTGACGGTTCCCGCCAATGCCCCGCCCCTGTTCCTGGTGACGGAGACAGGGCACGGCCCGGTTACCGACGGACTACAGGCCCTGACCACCCTTTGGCGCACGGCGCGACGACCGGTCGAGCTCCATATCTTCGACGTGCCCCCCGGCAAGTTGCGCAACGGGTTATGGCTTGACCGCTTCTTCGACTGGTTGCGGGAACAGAAGCTCGATTAGGATCGGGACTCGTTGATCACAGCCAGAAGATGACGGTTGGGCAGCGATCATCGGCCAGCAGCGCGGCCGCGCCGGTGTAGTCTCTAAGGTCGCCGGCGGTCATGAAGAAGCGCAAGGGGCGGCCGTCCTTATCGGCGGCGGCATGCAGCTTGCTGTTCATGCCGCCCTTGGCACGGCCAATCAGGCGACCGGAATCCCCTTTTCAACTCGCAGGCTGGATGCCGTGCGGTGCGCATTCAAGTAGGTTGCGTCGATCATGACCGTCCGCGGCTCCGCGCCAGCTATAGCCGATCTTTCCACCATCCGCGTGAGCACACCCGCCGATGGCTTTTGGGAAAGAATGGCCGCAGCCGCTACCCCCGCTCCCACGCAGCTTCCTGTTCGAGGGACAGCCGGTCGCGCCCGGTAGTCAGCAACGCCTGCTCGCGGCCATCCTCGCGGAAATGGACAGCGACATCCTGCGCATCGACGTCCCCATCGACTGTCCGGTCGTCCGTCCTTGCGACATGGCCGACATAGCGCAGGCTCAGGTCGTAATGCCCCGACCAGAAGAACGGCACGTCGGTATAGTCGCCGCGCGCCTGTCCCAGCAGATGGCGCGCCAGCCATTGCCCCATGCGCTGGGCAACGACCCAATGCTCGACACGGATCGGGTGGCCGAGGCGCGGGTCGGGAACGCTCGCGATGTCGCCGATCGCATGGATCGCAGGATCGGAGGTCCGCAGCGTGCTGTCCACGGAGACGCCGCCGCCTGCGTCCTTGTCAGCGAGTGTCAGCCCGGCGGCCCGTGCCAGATCGAGGCGGGGTTCGGCACCGATACCGGCCACGATCAGGTCGCCGGGCAGCCTAGTGCCGTCGTCGAGCATCGCTGCGGTGCCGTCCCATCGCACGACGCGGCGTTCGGCGTGGAAGATCACCCCCTTCGACTGGTGCAGATCGCGGACCATCGCACCCACCTCTGGACCGGCAGTATGTTCGATCGGCAGTGCCGTGTCGGACACGACAGCCACCTGCAGCCCGCGCGCGATCAGCGATGCGGCGACTTCCATCCCGATATAGCTCGACCCGACCACGATCGCTTGCTCGGCTTGGGCAGCACCAGCGATCAAGCGGTCGGCATCGTCCAGCGTCCGCACGACATGGACATCGGCACGGTCGGCACCATAGAAATCGGGCTTCACCGCCTCGGCACCGGTGGCAAGAACCAACGTGTCATAGCCAAGCGTGGCCCCATCGCCGAGGCGGAGCGCCTTTGCCGTGCGGTCGATCGCCGACACGCGTTCGCCACGGTGCAGGGTTACCCCCGGCAGCGGCGGCAATGCGCTGTCGTTGCGCTCAGCCTTGCCCGCCAGATATTGTTTGGAACAGAAGGTCCGGTCATAGGGCGCTTCGTCTTCCTGCTCGATCAGCGTGACGCACCCGCCCGCGCCGTGGCGCGCCAGCATTTCGGCACAGGCATGTCCCGCACCGCCGCCACCGACGATGACGATCCGACCGAGATCGGGCGTCGCGCGATCCGACGCGCTTTCGGCGGTCGGCGCAGGACCGTCGATCCGGATGCGGCCATCGGCTTCGATCACCTCGAACCGGTCGAGCGGGGCGAACGCCGGTGCGCCGACCGCCTCGCCGGTCGTCACGTCGAAGGATGCATGATGCCATGGACAGCGGATCGTGCCGTCGATGACGATCCCGTCCGCCAGCGGCGCCTTGAAATGGGTGCAGGTCCCCGACAATGCGCAGATGCGCCCGCCGTGACGGACGATGACGATATCCCTGCCGTCCAATTCCCCGGCGATGATGGCACCCTCCGCCAATTCGGATGCGTCGATCCCGGCGGTCAGGTCACGCTTGGCCATGGGCCGATCCTCTTCATCCAGACGCCTGCCAAGCACGGGCATGACCGTGACGAAGCGTTCGTGACGGCCGGCGGTTCCGCCCATGACGTGCCGAGAATGGCGGGAACCAATCTGCCCTACGATGTTGATCCGAATTAATTTTCCGTCGGTGCAGATGGTTGGGAACGCGAACGGCGCTGCGTCGTCCAGCAGGAGACTCCGCTGGATGAGGCCGCATGACGCAACCGACCTTCGTATTTCTGCACGCATTGGGCGCAAGCGGCCGGGAATGGGATATGGTGCGTCGGCATCTGTCCGACCATCCGTGTCTCGCGCTCGACCTTGCCGGATTCGGCGACCGCGCCGATTGCGGCTATGCCGATGTCGGAACGATGGCCGACACCCTGGCGGACGCGATCCGCGCGCACAGCCTGACTGCCTGCATTCTGGTCGGGCACAGCATGGGCGGGAAGATCGCCACGCTGGTCGCCGCAAGGGCGGCGGCGGGTGAGGAAGGACTTGCCGGTATCGTCGGCGTGGTGCTGGTCGCAGCATCGCCGCCCGCGCCCGAACCAATTGAGGACGAGCGCCGGGCGCAGATGATTGGCTGGGTAGCCGATCGCCAAGTTGCGCGCGGCGATGCCGAAACCTTTGTCGATGCCAATTGCGCCGCCCCGCTGCCCGATCCATTGCGCGAACAGGCGATCGCCGATGTCGAGCGGTCGAGCCGAGAGGCGTGGCTGGGCTGGCTGGAGCGTGGCAGCCGCGAGGATTGGTCGTCGCGCGTCGGCACGGTCGCGATCCCCGCGCTGATCCTCGCCGGCGCCGAGGATGGCGATCTGGGCGAGGCAGCGCAGCGGGCGCTGAACCTGCCGCATTACCCGCACGGCACGGTCACGAAGATCGACGGCGCGGCGCACCTGATCCCCTATGAACAGCCCGAAGCACTGGCCAAGGCGATTGCAGGGCATAGCGCCGCCATTGCGGACGCCGTTCTGCCGGCGGGTTTCGTCCGGCTGCTCGGGTCGGGTCGGGTCAGCCGTCGGACGCGCGCCGCAATGCTCGCGCGAACCTGCCCGGTGACCTGCGACGCGGCGTGCTGGTCGGACAGCGAACTGCTGCTAGTCGCCGCGCTGATCGCGCAAGTCTTGCCCGATCGCGGCGCCGATCACGATCTGGCGCGGCGGGTCGGCGTGGCGGTGCATGGGTCGGGCGATGGCTGGCGCTTTGCCGAACTGCCAGCCGACCCCGTGGCTTGGGCACGCGGCCTGGCAACGCTCGACCGGATCGCCGGCAGTTTCGCAGGCTTGCCAGCCGACGCGCAGCGTGACTGGCTCCAGCGCATCGACGGGGGAGAGGCGGGCATTGCCGATGACCCCGATCACCTGTCACCCGCGCAGATGGCGCTGTGGTTCGCCGATGTTCGGGCAGAGATCGTACGCCAGTGGATGGCAACCCCCGCCGCGATGGCCGCGATCGGCTATGACGGCTTTGCGGTGGGCGGCGATGGTCCACGCAAGCAGGGCTATACCCGTACCGCCGCCGACGACATCGAACAATGGCAGCAGGCCACGGAGACGACCGCATGAGCCGCGCCCCCTTTTCCGCCAACGACATCGTAGATGCCGTGGTCATCGGCACCGGTGCCGGCGGCGCGCCGCTCCTGTCTAAGCTTGCGAAGGCCGGACTGTCGGTCGTCGCGCTGGAGGCGGGCCGCGCCTTTCGGCCGCATGAGCATGTCGCCGACGAACTGGCAGCCGACATCTATTGGATGGAGGAACGGTTGAGCGGCGGCGCGGACCCGACCGCGTTCGGTTCGAACAATTCGGGCATGGGTGTCGGCGGATCGACGCTGCACTGGGGCGCGTTCTGTCCCCGGCCAGATCCGCGCGACCTGCGGCTCCGGTCGTTGACGGGGGCGGGCGCGGACTGGCCGATCGATCATGCCGAACTGACCGGCTATATCGAACGGGTGGAGGATTTTACCGGTGTTTCGGGCCCTGCGCGCTATCCGTGGGATGACGGCCGCCGCTATGCCTATCCGCCCGTGCCGCGCAATGCATCTGCGGATGCGATGGCGCGGGGGTGTGCGACGGTCGGTATCACCGCGACCGATGCGCCCGCCGCGCTGGTATCGCGCGACCGCGATCAACCCAACTGGGGGCAGCGGCAGGCATGCGTCAATTGCGGCACCTGCCACCAGGGGTGCCGCAACGCCGCCAAGACTAGCATGGATACCACCTACCTGCCCCACGCGGTCGCATACGGCGCTGAGGTCCGGGCCGAGGCGCGGGTACTGTCGTTCGAATTCGACGACGCCGGGCGGATCAGCGCGGTCGTCTATCGCCAACAAGGCATGGACCACCGCCAACGCTGCCGTGCGGTCTTCCTGTGCGCCGGCGGCGTGGAAACCCCGCGCCTGCTGCTCAACCTCGGCATCGCCAATTCCAGTGGGCAGGTCGGTCGCAACTTTATGGCGCATGTCGCGACACAGGTATGGGGCAGTTTCGATGCCGAAATGCGGATGAACCGTGGCTACCCCTCGTCGCTTATCACCGAGGACCTGATGCGGCCGGACGATGCCGATTTCGTCGGCGGCTATCTGATCCAGAGCCTGGGCGTCCTGCCGGTGAATCTTGCAAGCGGCCTGGCGCGGGGGGCCGGGCTGTGGGGCGAACGGCTGACGGCACTGCTGCGCAACTATAATCGGATGGCGGGAATCGGGATCAACGGTGACTGCCTGCCGCACCCCGATAACCGCCTGACCCTGTCGGACGAGACCGATGCCTTTGGCCAGCGCAAGGCGCGGATCGATTTCAGCTATCAGCGTAACGAGCGCGCGATCGACCGACATGCCCGCCGTACGATGACCGCAATCTGGGAAGCGGCGGGGGCAAACGACATCTTTGCGGTCGATAGGTCGGCCCATACCATCGGCACGTGTCGCATGGGGACCAATGGGGACGAAGCGGTAGTCGACGCCGATGGGCGCAGCTTCGACATTCCCAACCTCCTGATCTGCGACAATTCCGTCTTCCCGAGCGCGCTTGCCGCCAATCCGGCGCTGACGATCATGGCGTTGTCGCTGCGCACGGCGGATCGTTTCCTTGCCGAGAGGCGGTAACGGGCTTTTGTCGGGCGTAATGGGCAAGGTTGATGACGATAGCGGCCGGAGAACGCATGGCCCCCCCCAACGCGCTACCTGTCCGCCACACCGGCAATGAGCGATTGCAGCAGGTCGCCGGTCGGCCCGCCGGTTTCCCAGGCGTAGACCGCCAGCGATAAAGGCGCTTCGGCGGAGAACAGGTCGCTGGCGCGGACGGCATGATGCCCGATCGTGCCGACCGGCAGGACCGACACGCCCAGCCCTGCCTCGATCGCGGACAGGACGCTGCCAAGGCTGTTGCCGGTAAAGGCGATATACCAGCGGCGCCCTTCCCGTTCGATCCGGTCGATCATCAGGTCACGGTAGAGGCCGCCGGGCGGAAAGGTGACGAGCGGCAGCGGGTCCTGCCACGCGGCACTGTCGCTCGCCTCCACCCAGGTGAGGGGCTCGGGGAACGTCGCCCGCGCATCGCCATCGGTCACCGCTTCCTTGACCACTACCAGATCGAGCTCCCCTCCCCGAAACCGCCGTTTCAAATCCCGGCTGAGACCGGTCGTCACATCGAGGCGCATTTCGCGATAGCGCCTGGCGAATTGCGCGAGGAGCCGGCCGAATGCGGGAGTTACGATATCGTCGGGCACGCCGATCCGCAGCGCGCTCGTCCCCGAAGGGTCGGCCAGCAGCGCTTGCACCTCGGCCTGTAGCACTAGCATCCGTCGTGCATGGCCCAGCATTCGTTCGCCTGCGGGGGTCGGCGCGACCGGGCGAGCGGATCGATCGATCAGGCCGTGCCCCACCGCCGCTTCGAGGCGTGCGAGATGCTGGCTGACCGTCGACTGGGTGGAATGCAGCCGATCGGCGGCAGCGGTGAAGCTGCCGCAATCGACCACCGTGACGAACGTGCGCAGCAATCTGGGATCAAGCATACGGCATTCTGATATCGAATAATCATTATAACAACATATCATTCGTAAATGCAGCTGTTCGTTTCCATGTCGTCGTTCGATCGACTGGAGGATTGCCGCCTTGACCGAAACGACGAGACCTTGCGTATTCCGCAATGCCCATATGCCGGCTGGTCGGCGGATCGACCTCGCGGTGCGGGATGGCTGGTTCGTGAACCCATCGGCCGTCGGAGAGGACGCCGACGTGATCGACCTCGACGGGCTGCTGGTCCTGCCGGCCTTTGTCGACGGGCACATCCATCTCGACAAGAGCTTCGTCGGTGATCGCTGGCATCCGCACCAGCCGGCCGATACCCTTGCCGATCGGCTGAAGATCGAGAAGCGGCTGCTGGCACAGGCGCTGCCCGTCACGGCACGGGCGAACGCGCTGCTGGCGCAGGCACATGCCCATGGGACGGTCGCGATGCGGAGCCATGTCGATATCGACGCGACGCTCGGGCTGGCCAACCTCCATGCGGTGCAGACGGCGTGCGAGGCATGGCGCGGACGGGTCGATGTGGAGATCGTCGCCTTTCCACAGGCCGGTATCCTGGCGTCGCCGGGCACCGCCGATCTGCTCGACGCCGCCGTCCGCGAGGGTGCGAGCGTCGTCGGCGGGCTCGACCCTTCCGCCTTCGATGGCGACGCCGATGCGCACCTCGACATCGTATTCGGCATTGCCGAACGGCGCGGCGCAAAGGTCGACATCCACCTCCACGAGCCCGGCCGACAGGGCATCGAACAATTGCGGCGGATCGCGGGGCGCACGCGTTCCGCCGGGCTGCAGGGCAAGGTCGCGGTCAGCCATGCCTATGCCCTTGGCGACGTTCCGCGCGATGATGCGTCGCACACCGCCGATCTGCTGGCGGAGGCGGGCGTGGCGATCATGACCAACGCGCCGGGCGATCGCGCCTTCCCGCCGATCAAGCTCCTGCGCGGGGCGGGCGTCCGGGTGTTCGCCGGCAACGACAATATCCGGGATGCGTGGTGGCCGTATGGCGATGCCGACATGCTCGGCCGGGCATCGATGATCGGATACCGATCCGGATTCTTCACCGATGCCGATCTCGCGGTTGCGCTGGACCTGGCCACGACGGACGCCGCGACGGTTATCGGGCGGCAACGCCACGGCTTGGCTGTGGGCGACGAGGCGACGTTCGTGATCGTCGATGCCGACAACGCCGCCCCGGCGGTCGCTGCACCGCCCGCGAACCGCCGCCTCGTCCAGCGTGGCGTGATGGTCACCCCTGCCCCGTCGCGGCTCGACACCCGCTTTCCCCGTTCCACCAACCGATAAGGATTTTGACGATGAAGACGATCGCGCTCGCCCTGCTGGGCGCAATATTGGCGACGCCCGCTGCGGCGGCGGACATTTCGACCCATGTCCTCGACCTTGCCCGCGGGGTTGGCGGCACGGGCATCCCGGTCGTTCTGTTCAAGCGCGACGGCAACGGCGCGTGGCAGCAGGTCGGCACCGCCTCCACCGATGCCAATGGGCGCGTCCGCACATTCGGCGAAGCAAAGGCGTTCGGGCCGGGCAATTACCAGCTACGGTTCGACATGTCGCGCTACCCCGATGCGGCGGCTTCGCCATTCTTTCCGGAAATCACGCTGACGTTCCGCGTTACCGACCGCGACGGCCATTATCACGTTCCCGTGGTCGTCAGTCCCTATGGCTATTCGACCTATCGAGGAAATTGAACATGGCTGCCCTGCCCCACCATGGTCGCTATACCTACAGCCCGATCGTCGGACGCCCGGACTATAGCTGGCCGGAGGGGCGGCGGCTTGCCCTCTACCTCGGCGTCAACCACGAGGTCTTTGCCTTCGGCAACGGCCTGGGCGCCGAACTGGCGCCGGCCAAGACCGACCCCGACGTCATGAACTTCGCGTGGCGCGACTATGGCAACCGGGTCGGAGCATGGCGCTTCATGGAGATGTTCGATCGTCTCGAACTCCAGACGACCGCGTTGTTGAACAGTGCGGTCATCGAACAGTGTCCGGGCCTGGCCGAAGCCTGTCGCGACCGTGGGGACGAAATTGCCGCCCATGGCCGGACCAACGCGCAGGCCGAGGGCGAGCAGAGCGAGCAGGAGGAACGCGACCTGATCGCCCGGACGCTGGAGGAGTTCGCCGCGATCGGCGTGCGCCCGCGCGGGTGGCTGGGGCCGTGGATTTCCGAAAGCCATCGCACCCCCGATCTGCTGGAGGAAGCCGGGTTCGACTATGTCCTCGACTGGGCACATGACGATCAGCCGACACGGTTGCGCACGCGCAGCGGCAAGGGGATCTGGTCGGTGCCCTATTCGCAGGAGGTCAACGACATCCCCTCGATCATCGCCCGTCATCAGGAAGCATCGACCTTTGCCGACATGATCGCGGACAGTATCGAGCAGCTGCTAAGCGAATGCGAGCGCCGCCCGCTGGCGCTCGGCATTGCGCTGCACCCCTATATCATGGGGCAGCCCCACCGCGCGCTGCATCTCGATCGGATCCTGACCCGGCTGCGCGAGGCCGACGACCCCCGCATCTGGTGGACGACGGCGGGGGCCATCGCGCGGCATGTCACGGACAATACGCCGGATTTGCCGGATTAACGTGCCCCGATGGAGTTGAACGGCCAAGCCAGTCTTGCCCGCCCCCGATCGCCGGCATGTGTCGAAATACGATGCCGTGATGACAAATACCTTCCGCATCGACATTTCACTCGATCACACGACGGCAGGCGTGCGGATCGTCGACGACGGCCGGGCGTATCGCTCGAAAGAAAGGGTGGCTGTGCCCCACCCATGGTCGTCCGTTCAGGAACAGCCAAGTCCCGGCGATCTCACAAGCGGGTGCGCAGGGTGATACCATAGGTCCTGGGGTCTCCCAGGGTGCCCGTGATCGCGCCGGTATTGGCCGCTGCGCGCGACAGGAAATACGTCTCGTCGGTCACGTTGCGGCCCCAAAGCTGCACGTCGAACAACCCGTCGTCCGTGCGAAAGCCGAGCCGCAGGTTCAACAGGTCATAGGCCGGGATGACCGAATAGCGGCTCAGGCTGGCGGTGGTGTTGGTGCTCGATCGATAGCTGTAGTCGCTGCCGAAATAGACCTCGCCCGAACGACCGGCCATGTTGGCGATCTGCGCGCGGAGTTCGCCACCCGCCGATGCGGCCCATTTCGATACTCCCGGCAGGCGCTGTCCCGACAGGTCGCACAGCGTCCGGCCGGTGACCTCGATCGGGCACGGCGCATTGGCATAGGAGATATAGCGCGCATCGTCATAGGTGCCCGATCCGTACAGTGTCAGCCACCGCGTCGGCGTCGCCCGGAGATCGCCTTCGAACCCGCGGGTGCGGACCTTGGCGGCGTTAGTGAAGAAGCTGACCCCGTTGCGTTCGATGTCGATGATCGTCGTCTGGTAATCCTTCACATCGGTCCAGAAGGCAGCGCCATTGGCGGTCAGGCGCCCCCCGAACCACGTCGTCTTCACCCCCGCCTCATAGCTGTCGATCGTCTCGGGCGCGATCACCGGGTTGGCCGCGAACTGCCCGGTGGTGGTGATGTTGGCCAGGTTCAGACCGCCGAACTTGTTGCCCCGCGCATAGGTGACATAGCCGAGCACCGGGTCCGCCAGCTTCCACGATAGCGTCGCCTGTCCCGATAGCCGCCCCGCCTCGGTCGCCGCATCATAGCGGTTGGCAACGCCATAGCGCGACCGGATCGTCTGCGCCGCTGCCTGCTGCGCCGCCGTCAGCCCGGTCAGCGATCGCCCGGTCGCGACCTGATCGAAATAGCCGCGCTTGGTTTCATAGGTATAGCGCAACCCCGTCGTCAGATCGACGCCGGGCACGACATGCCATGTCGTCTGGGCAAAGGCGGCATAGCTGTCGGTCACCGGCCGCGATTGGCTGACGACGTTGTAATCGTTCAGCGCCGCAGCCCCGACTGCGGCGTTGGTCGTCGGCGGCAGGAACCAGTCGGCGGCACGGCTGCCATAGCGATTGACCGCCTCCGCGCGGATCGACTGGTACAGATAATAGACGCCCGCGACATAATCGACCGGACGGTCGCCGCTCGACGCGATGCGCAATTCCTGGCTGACCTGCCGCTGTTCGTTGCTCTGGTGGAAATCGGCACCGGCATCGATGCTGGTGCTGTCGCCGTCATTATGCGGATACCAGTTCCACGCCCGATAGGCACTGACCGAGGTCAGCGTCGCCGCGCCCAGATCGAGGTCGGCGGTAACGTTGATACCGTGCTGGTTCATCGCATAGCGCGGATTGGCGTCGACATCGGTCAGGCGGAATGCGGGATCGGCCGGGACCGGCGTATAGCCGAGCCGTGCGGCGCGGTCGTAATAGTTGTTCGCTAAATTGATGCCGTTGTCATAAGCCCGGATCACGCCGAGCAGGATCGTCCCGGCGGTAAACGAACGCTGCCGCCCCCAGTCGCCGATAACACGGAGCGTCAGCGTGTCGGTCGGCTTGTAGAGCAGCTGCCCCCGGACATTCAGGTCGTGGAAATCCTGTCCGAAGCGCCCGTCGAAGCGGTTGCGGGTAAAGCCGTCGCGGTCGGTCTTGGACACGAACAGTCGCGCGGAAAGGCTGTCGGTGATCGGCCCGGACAGATAGGCGTGAAGCTGGCGAAACCCGAAATTGCCAAGCGACACATCGCCGCCGCCGTCGACATCGAAGGTCGGCGCCTTGGTCGTCACCACCACCGCGCCGGCCGAAGTATTCTTGCCGAACAGCGTTCCCTGCGGGCCGCGCAGCACCTCGATCCGCTCGAGGTCCGCAAGGTCGAACACGCTCTGGCCGGGCCGCGCCAGATACACGCCGTCGACATAGACGCCGACCGCGGGCTCCAGGCCGTCATTATACACCGCCACATTGTTTCCGAGGCCGCGGATGTTGATGCTGGTGTTGCGCGGATTGGTGTTGGTGACGACCAGACTGGGTGTCAGCTGTTGCAGGTCGCGCAGGTTGTAGGTGCGGGTCGATTCGATCTGCGCCGCACCGAATGCGTTGATCGCGATCGGCACGTCCTGGCTGCGCTCGGCACGGCGGCGCGCGGTGACGACGATATCCTCGCCACCCGCCGCATCTTTCGGGGCATCGGTAGCGGCTTCGTCGGCCGACGGCACCGGATCAGCCATCGCCGGCGTAGCGGACAGGGCCACCCCGGCCAGCAGGAGCAAGCGGCAGGCACGGGCTGGCGAAATCGGCATCGATGGTCCCTCGGTCACGAATGATGGCGGCGCGTTCGCCGGACGGCGCATGGCTAGGATAGGGACGCCAGCGAAACGAACGCACTAAATCCTACTTGATTGGTAGATTATCTTTATTGTTGCTGCCCGCCGGGGCGTTATGCCCGTGCGTGACCCCTTCGCCTTCTTCGGAGACCCCATGCCGGCCACGCCCCTGATCGCCGCTGCCCTGCCCGCGCTGCTGTTCGCGCTCCCCGCCGTCACCGCACCGGAAACGCCGCCAGCGCCAGCGCCGGCAGCGCGCGCCGTCGCCGCCAAGGATGCGCCCAACTTCCTCGTGATCGTCGCCGACGATCTCGGCTGGTCGGATCTGGGTGCGTTCGGCGGAGAGATTGCCACCCCGAACCTCGACGCGCTGGCGCTGTCGGGGGTGCGCTTCACCGGCTTCCATACCGCGCCGACCTGCTCGCCGACCCGCTCGATGCTGATGAGCGGCGTTGACAATCATCAGGCGGGCCTGGGCACCATGGCGGAACTGCTGAGCGACGCAACGCGCGGCCGGCCGGGCTATGAAGGCTATCTCAACGACCGCGTCGCCTCGATCGCTGAACTGCTGCGCGCGGGCGGCTATACGACGCTGATGGCGGGCAAATGGCATCTCGGCCTGACCCCCGATCGTGAACCGGCGGCACGCGGCTTCGAACACAGCTTCGCGCTCTTGCAGGGGCTGTCGAACCATTTCGGCGCGGATCAGAATGCCGCGTGGCAGAATGCCGGCCTCGCTCCCAGCTACCGCGATGACGGCAAGCCCGCGTCGCTTCCGGCAGGGCGCTATTCGACCGATTACCTGGCCGACCGGCTGATCGGCTATCTCGACCAGGCCAAGCGCGCCGGCGACGGCCGGCCGTTCTTCGCCTATCTGCCCTTCACCGCACCCCACTGGCCGCTGCAGGCTCCGGCGGAGACGATCGCGAAATACAAGGGCCGCTACGACGCCGGCTACGAAGCCTTGCGCGACGCACGACTTGCCCGCCAGAAGCAGCTTGGCCTCGTCCCCGCCGACGCCATCGCCCACCCGACCGAACAGGTCCGCCCCTGGGCGTCGCTATCGCCCGAAGAGCGGGCGATCGAGGCGCGCAAGATGGAGGTCTATGCGGCGATGGTCGATCGGCTCGACCAGAACGTCGGGCGCGTGATCGCCACGCTTAAGGCGCAGGGCCGCTATGACAACACCGTCATCCTGTTCCTGTCGGACAATGGCCCGGAAGGGAATGTCATCGAAGCGCCCTCGCCCCGCTTCAAGATCGCCGACCCGAAGGCACCGCCCGCCAATCCCGACGCGCCGACGCCGGTCGACCCGTCGCTTGGCATCGACAACCGCCTCGCCAATATCGGCGCGGCGACCAGCTATGTCGGCTATGGCCCGGGCTGGGCGCAGGCGAACTCGACCCCCTCCTGGCTGGTAAAGGGCTATCCCACCGAAGGCGGCATCCGCGTCAGCGCCTTTGCCGCTGGCAAGGGCGTTGCCGGCGGCGGGCGGATCGCCAACGCCAATCTCGACGTGCGCGACATCGCGCCGACGCTGCTCGACTATGCCGGACTGAAGCAGCCGGCGACCTTTGCCGGACGGGCGATCCTGCCGCATCAGGGGCATAGCCTGCGCCCGGTCCTGACCGCCGCCGCGCCGGCGGTACGGACGGCGGATGAACCGGTCGGCTACGAACTCTTCTATCGCCGGGCCCTGCGCAAGGGCGACTGGAAGGTCGTGTACCTCGCCGCCGGCACCAATCGCTACACCCGCAAGGGGGTCAGCACTGGCCGCTGGCAGTTGTTCGACGTCGCGCGCGATCCGGGCGAGACGCGCGATCTGGCAGCGGCCGAACCGGCCCGCCTCGCCGAACTGGTCGCGGCCTACACCGCCTATGCCAAGGAGAAGGGCGTGGTGCCGCTGCCCGTCGCCGAGGTTCCCGCCGCCGGGATCGCCAAGCCGTGAGGCGGGCGACGACGCTGTTGCTGGCGACAGCGGGGCTGGCATCGATCGGAGCGCACGCGCCCGCCGCACGATGCGACGCGACCGATCGCTGTGTCGCCATTCCTGCGGGCATCGTGCTGCTGGGCGAGGACGGTGCAGGACGGCCGGGCGTTTCCACCCAGGTAGGTGCCTTTCGCATCGACGCGCATGAAGTCACCAACCGCCAGTTCGCCGCCTTCGTCGCCGCTACCGGTTATCGCACGCGCGCCGAACGCGACGGCGGCTCGGCCGTGTTCGTCGCGCCGACCGAACCGGTCCCGCTCGACAATGCCGCCCGCTGGTGGCGGTTCGTGAAAGGCGCGGACTGGCGCCATCCGCAGGGGCCGGGCAGCGCCCTGGACCGCCATTGGCAAGATCCGGTCGTCCATGTCGACCGTGCCGACGCCGCAGCCTATGCCACTTGGGCCGGCGGCGTCCTGCCCACCGCCGAGCAATGGGAACGCGCCGCGCGAGGGGGGCAGACGACCCCGCGCGATCCGACCACATGGGCATTCGACCACGGCAAGGCCCGCGCCAATGTCTGGGAAGGTATCTTCCCGATCGCCGATACCGGCGCAGACGGCTATGCCGGGGTGGCCCCGGTCGCGCGCTTCCCGGCCAATGGCTTTGGCCTGTACGACATGGTCGGAAATGTGTGGGAATGGGTTTCCGGCGACGGTTCGGTAGGACTGGTTAAGGGCGGCAGCTTCCTGTGTGCGACCAATTACTGCGCGAAATTCCGCCCCGCCGCGTTCCAGGCGCAGGAGCAGGACTTCCCCACCTCGCACATCGGATTCCGCGTCGCTTATCGCCAACGGTGATCTACGGCCTCGACAGGCCAACGGCGTGGGCGTGCCGGCTACATCACCGGCACGCCCATGCAGTCACATATCCGCGGCGGTCGGGCGAACGATGACCTCGTTGATGTCGACACCCTCGGGCTGCTCCAGCGCATAGCGGATCGCCCGCGCGATCGCGTCGGGCGTCAGCGCCTTCTTCCGCCAGCCCGTCAACGCGGTAGCGACGGCGGGGTCGGTAATGTCGTGCCCCAGCTCGGTGGCGACGACGCCCGGCGAGATCAGCGTCGATCGGATCTCGTCATGCTCCTGCCGCAACCCCTCGGTGATGGCGCGCACGGCATGTTTGGTGGCGCAATAGACGGCAGCGGTCGGCATAACCATGTGTGCCGCGACTGAGGCGACATTGACGACATGCCCGCTGTGCTGCGCCACGAACCGGGGCAGCACGGCGGCGATACCATTGAGGACGCCGTGAATGTTGACGTCGATCATCCGCTTCCATTCGTCGCGTTTGAGCGCGGCCAGTGGCGACAGCGGCATCACGCCGGCATTGTTGACCAGCACGTCGACGCGCCCGAACCGCGCTTCGGCGGCGGCGACGAAGGCGTCGAAGTCGGTGGCGTCGGTCACGTCGAGTTCGCGCCAGCCAACGCGCTCGCCCAATTCCTCCGCCAGTGCCTTCAGGCGCTCGCCGCGACGCGCGCCGATGTACAGCCGGTCGCCGGCCTTGGCCAGTTCGCGTGCCGTCGCCTCTCCAATCCCGCTCGATGCGCCGGTGATCAGGATAACTTTGTCGATGCTTCCTGCCATGATGCAGTCCTTTCGCTCCAGTGAAGACAGACAGATGGTGGGAAGCCCCGGCCGGACGGTAGATTGATCGTCCGAATGGCTTGCACGATCCTCCAGGGTTGAGGGCTCGGTACTTGCCCGCGTTGCTCTGCTGGGGGAAAAGGCCGGCATGGATCGGATCAATGAACTGGCCGCCGGGATCGATCGGCACGTCGCCGGCAACGGCATTTGCACGACGACGATGCCGCACCTCTCGCTGATCCGCTCGGACGCGCCCAGCGCCCCCACCCCCGCCGTCTACGAAGCCTCGCTTTGCCTGATCGCCCAGGGATCGAAGCGCGTGTCGATCGGCGAGCACAGCGTCGTCTATGACGCCGCCCATTACCTCCTCGTCTCCGTCGACCTGCCGCTCGTCGGCCACGTGATCGATGCCAGCCCGGAGCGGCCCTATCTCTGTTGTAAGATCGATCTCGATCCCACAACGCTGGCCGATCTCATGATAAGCGAGCGCAAGGCGGTACCGGGCGGCGACCTGCCCGTGCTCGGCGTCTACCCAACCGATCCCGACCTGATCGACGCGGCATGCCGGCTGGTCGGATTGCTCGACCGGCCCGAGACGATCCACGCGCTGGCACCGCTGATCGAGCGCGAAATCCTCTACCGTCTGCTCACAGGTCCCCACGGGACCATGCTGCGCCGCGTGGCGACCGCTGGCAGTAACCTTTATCAGGTCAGCCGGGCGATCGCCGCAATCCGCCGGTCGTTCGACGGGCCGATCCGCATCGATGACATCGCGGCCGAGGCCGGCATGAGCCCCTCGTCGCTTCACGCCCACTTCAAGGCGATCACCCGCCTGACGCCACTCGAATATCAGAAGCAACTGCGCCTGCAGGAAGCGAGACGCCTGATGCTGGTGGGAGGCATCACGGCGAGCACGGCGGGCTTCGCCGTCGGCTATGAAAGCCCGTCGCAGTTCAGCCGCGAATATAAACGGCTGTTCGGCGCGCCTCCTCGCACCGACATCGAACGTCTGCACGCCGCACCCGTGGCGGCGATGCCACTCTGAGAACGGATGGTCCTGGCAACTAGGCGCGGTGGTGGCTGCGGCAAGCACTCCCAACCCGGAAGTCATGCACACACGCCGGCCGACGGTCGCGGTCTCGCGCACCTCGCCTTGCTCGGTTTTCAATGCGCCGGCAGCGGTGTACCAGTGAAGCCATGCATGCATTCGATCGCGTTCGCCGTGTCGTCGTCCTGGGGGGCGGAACCGCTGGATGGATGACGGCCGCCGCGCTGTCGAAGAGCTTTGGCGATACGGTGGCGATCACGTTGCTGGAATCCGACGCGATCGGGACGGTCGGGGTCGGTGAGGCCACGATCCCCACCATCCATTGGTTCAACGAACTGGTCGGCATCGACGAGGCGGAATTCCTGCGGGCGACGAAAGCAACGTTCAAGCTCGGCATCGAGTTCGTGGACTGGACCGCGCCGGGCCATCGCTATTTCCATCCGTTCGGTCAGTTTGGCGCGACCCTGCCCGGCGTCGCGTTCCACCATCGCTGGCTGAAGGCGCAGGCGGAAGGGATGGATGTTCCGCTGCCCGCGCTGTCGCTCGCGGCACAACTGGCGGTGCAGGGACGGTTCGCCAAGCCGGCAGGGGATGCGCGATCGATCCTGTCGACGCTGGGATATGCCTATCATTTCGATGCGGGGCTGTACGCTGCCTATCTCCGGAAGCTCAGCGAAGCAGCCGGGGTGATCCGTGTCGAAGGGACGCTGCATCAGGTCGAACGCGATGGAGAGACGGGCTTCGTCACCGCGCTGACGACCGATCGTGGCGACCGGATCGAGGGGGATTTGTTCATCGATTGCTCGGGCTTTCGCGCGCTGTTGATCGCCGGCGAAATGGGCGAGGGGTATGAGGACTGGTCGCACTGGCTGCCGTGCGACCGGGCGGTCGCCGTGCCCTGCGCCCGCATCGCGGCGACCACGCCTTATACCCGGTCCACGGCGCGGTCGGCGGGCTGGCAATGGCGCATTCCACTGCAGCATCGCACCGGCAACGGTTATGTCTATGCGAGCCGCTATCTGTCGGATGACGAGGCAGCGGCGACCCTGCTCGCCAACCTCGATGGCGAGGCATTGGCCGAGCCGCGATTCCTGCGGTTCACTGCCGGCACCCGGCGCCGGCCATGGCGCGGCAATGTCGTGGCGATCGGGCTGTCGTCCGGCTTCCTCGAACCGCTGGAATCGACCAGTATCCACCTGATCCAGAGCGGCATCACCAAGCTGTTGACGCTGTTCCCGACCCGCGATTGCGATCCGGCGCTGGCGGATCGGTTCAATCACGTGTTCGCCCGCGACATGGACGGGATCAAGGACTTCCTGATCCTGCACTATCACGCCACCAGCGGCCGGGACGATCCGCTGTGGCGGCATTGCCGGACAATGGCGCTGCCCGAAACGCTGCGCGCCCGCGTAGACCAATATCGCCGATCTGGTCGGATCATCCTCGATCCCGACGAACTGTTCCGCGAAGCGAGCTGGCTGGCGGTGCTGAACGGCCAGGGGATCGTGGCGCAGGGCCATAATCCGCTGGCCGACGCGATCGACGGCGCGACCAATCGTGCCCAGGTCCGGCAGATCGCCGACGTCATCGCCCGAGCCGCGCCGACGCTGCCGCTGCACGACGCCGCGCTGGCCGCACTGATCGGTACGGCATGAAGGCGCCCGACATCGTTGCCCGGCGGATCGGGACGGAGCGACAGCCCATCGCGATCGTCGACCATTTTTATCCCGATCCCGACGCCCTGCGCACCTTCGCCGCCGCTACCCGCTTCGAACCGGCGCGGCGGCAATATCCCGGGATGCGGGCCGCGTTGCCGGACGATTATTTTCAGGCGGTCCGGCCGGCGCTGTCGCAGGTGCTGGCACACGTCTTCGGCCATCGCGGCGGAATCGCCCTGCTCGATGCCAGTTTTTCGGTGGTGACCACGCCGCCCGAGCGCCTGTCGATCGAACAGCGATTGCCGCATTTCGATGCCGTCGATCCAAATCGCATCGCGCTGGTCCATTATCTGGGCGCGGACGACAGCGGCGGAACCGCCTTCTACCGGCACCGCGCTACGGGCTTCGAGACGATCGATGCGCATCGGGCGCCGGCCTATCTCGACACGCTCAGCGCCGAAGTCCGCACCGCGCCCCCGCCCCCCGTCTATATCGCCGGGTCGACCGCGCAATTCGAACAGGTTTCCGCCGTCGACGGACGCTGCAACCGGGCGGTAATCTATCGCAGTGCGTTGCTGCACAGCGGCGCCATCCCGGCCGACGCCGTACTCAGCGACGATCCGACGCGGGGACGATTGACGGTTACCGCTTTCCTGTCGCTGACCTGACGCGGCCGGGCGGCTGGACCGCCAGATACACCGTACTCCACAATTGCGCGGCGTTGGATTCGTCGACGTCCTGCTTGCCCGCACCGAACGCGACGACGTGATATCGGCCCCCGGTATACGCCCATGACCACAGCTCCGAACTCTGCGTCGCGCGGGTGGCGTTGATCGCACGCCACAGCGTCGCCTGCGCGCGGGTCAGCACCGCGCGCGTGGCAGGCGGCAGGTCGCGGCGGGCGAGCTGGCGTTCGAGGCCGGCGGCGAACAGCGCCTGCTGCCACGACCACACGACCGCACCGTGATAGGCCGCCGGCGTAAAGCGGGCCTGTACGGCGGCGTCCGTCTGCGCGGCATTGGCGACCAGCATCCCGATATCGGTCATCAACCCCGCCGGAAACGGCCGTATCGCAGCCGTGACATAGGTTTCGAGGTCGGCGGGCGACGGTTCGGCGAACATCAGCGCGAAGCCTTCGTCGGAATTGACGATCGGGATCGGGCGTCCGCTATCGTCGAGGGCGATCGCGTGAAAGACGAGCGGGTCGGCGCCGATCGAGGCCAGCGCAGGCGCGGCGGGAATGCCCAGGCTGCGGGCATACCCCTCGATCCGGGGTTTCGCCTGCGCCGCTGGCAGCGACACGCGAAACATCCCCGGCGCGCGCTGACGCCACACGGTTGCCATCGCCTCGGCCCGAGCCAAGGCCGCGCGATCCTCCGCCGTCAGATAGGGGTCGAGCAGCCCGGCACGCAGCATCCGCGCGGCCGACTCCAGCGCCGCCGGCACGAATACCGCATTGACGTCATAGGCATAGCGCCCGCGACCCAGCCCCTCTTCACTGTCGCGCCATTGCCCGGTCAGCCGCCCCTTCCCGATCGCCACCAGTCGGGCATAGCCGGGATCGTCGGCAAAGGGACGCGCGGTATCGACGACGAAGCGCAGGTTCCGCACCAGCGCCTTGCCCGCCGGTGCGGTGGTGCCGGGCATGCCTTCGCTGACCAGCGGCCGGTCAAGGAACGCGCGCGCCGAGGCAGCATTGCCATGGTCGAGCAGATAGGCCGCCGCGACGGGCGCCAGCATATAGTCGTCGTCGACCATCGCATAATCCAGCGCAGCGGCGTCGCCGCTGCCACCATGCTGGCGCCGATCGACGACGGCGAAGTCGCCAATGCCTTCTTCATGCGCGACATCGCCGCGTCTATCCAGCCGCGCCAGCACCGATCCCAGCCCGGCCTCGATCGCCTGCGGCTGCAACACCGGCATCAGCAGGCGCACCGACATTAGCGTGTCGCGTCCGAAATAGGTCTGAAACCGCCACGATCCGGCCAGGAACTTCTCGCGATAGCTCAGGAACCGCAGCGCGTTGCGCGCGCCGGGATCATCGGCGGCGCGCGCATTCAGCAACTCGTTCGGGGCAAGGCCGGTGAGCGGCACTTCCCCGCTCGACGCGGTGATCTCCATGCGGAGCGGCCGTCCGGCATCGGCGACCAGCGCGCCGCCCCGGATGCGGCCGGATAAGAGCCGGACCTGCAACAGATAGCCGGGCTTCCCGTCGAGCCGCGGACGGCTCCAGCGGATGGTGTTGCCGGTGATGACCGGATCGACCGCGACCTCGGGCGGGAAACGACCGACCGACTGATAGTCGCGCAGGAACCGGATGCTCGACAGTACCGCCTGCCTGATACGCAGCTGCGGCGCTTCGATACTGGCGATGGTGACGATCGCGGGCTGCGGGCCGGCGATGCCAGGCGCGGTGGTCGGGCGCGGTGGCTGTTCCAGCCGCCACGTCGCGGCACGCGCCAGCGGTTCGAACCACAGGCCGACGCCGCTGTTGCCTGCCGGAAAGGCGACGAGGATGCGCGGGTCGGTGCCGTTGCGCAGCAACAGATGCGCGGCGACTGGGCCTTCGCGGACGAAGGCATTCAGGTTCTGCCCCTCGTTCAGTTGATAGGCCAGCTCGGGCGCCTTGGCCGGGCGCTGCGCCACCGCCAGTCCCGTCCCTGCCAGCATCACACCGGCCAGCATCCACCGCACCATGGTCTTCATCCGCCACCTCATCCGTAAAGACTGGGGGTGCCGTGCCGTGGACACGGCACCCCGGACGTTCAGAACCGGAACGTCAGCGACCCGCCATAGGTCGGGCCGACGATGCCGCGGGCATAGAAATACCCATCGGTGATCGCCTGCGTCTGCCCCTGCCGCGGGTTCCCTTCGGTCAGGCCCACGACGTCGAACACATTGTCGGCATTCAGGTTCAGCTGCACCCGCTCGGTCAGGTTCAGGTTCACGCCGATCCCGGTCACGCCGTAGCTGGGCAGCGCGATGCCGTTGCCGTTGTCGGCAAAGATCTTGCCGACATACTTATAGCGGGCATAGACCTCACCCCGCCCATCGGGCAGCGTGAGCGTCGGCATGACCGTGAACAGCCGTGCGGGCGTGCGCTCGGGCCGGTTGCCTTCGAATGCCGCCCCCTGATCGACGCCGTCCAGTTCGAGGTTGAGCAGCTTCGGGTCCTGGAACACCCCCTGGAAATCGACCGAGAACCAGTTCGTCGGCCGCACCACGAAATCGATCTCGATACCCTTGGTGCGCAGGTCGGCGTTCAGGTTCTGCTGCTGGGAGGGGTTGTTGGGATTGGCGAAATTATAGTTCTGGTTGTCGAAATTGGTGCGGAAGACGGTCGCCGACCCGGAGAAAACCCGCCCATATTCGTACCGGACGCCGGCCTCGTACAGCTCGATCGTGGTGATCGGGTCGACATTGTTCGTCTGGAACCCGTTGGCATAGCGGGCATAGACCGAGAAGTTCGGCGTGATGAGATAGCTCGCACCGACGGTGTACGATGCCTTGCGCCGCGTCCGCTGCCGGGTCGAGAACGTGCCATCGAAGCCGGACCCAACGGTGCGGACCACGCCGCCGACGCCCGGCTGCACCGCCTGGTTTACCGCCAGCTGATTGCCGTCGAGCGCGGTCGCATCGTCGCTTTCCCAACGAACGCCGCCGTCGAGGCGCAGGTCTCCGAACGCCACTTCGTCGTTCACGTACAGCGAAACGGCCGAATCGCGCCGCTCGCGAATGCCGGCACCCCAGTCGCCATAGGAGACGAGGCCGTTGTCCGACAGCGTGCCGATGACCTGGTTGTTACCGTCGAGTGCAACGATGTCGTACACGTCGCTGTTGGTCTTCACATCGTTGACCAGGCTGGCCGTCGCCGACTGGTCCTGCTTGCGGATCACGTTGTAATACATGACGCCCGCGGTCAGCGAGTTCTTGAACCGGTCGTTCTCATATTCCCAGCGCCCGCCGACATTCGCGCCGAAATCGCGGCCATCGATATAATCGTGGTTGAGCGTGGTGCGCTGGAGGAAGCCATTGCCCGCCAGCGCGGCGAGCTGTGCGGTCTGGTTCGATCCCAGCACGACGCCGGTTCGCAGGTTCTTGATCCCGAAACGCGTCGCCGCCGGATAGGCGGCACGGCCGAGCGTCAGCAGGTCGTTGATCGGTGAGGTCGCGCCCGGCGTCAGATAATTCTGCGCACTGGTCAGCCCCGCATTGCCCGTACCCGATCCAGGGAACAGGCCGTTGAAATCATAGGAGTATTTCAGGTATCGGACATGGGCGAACAGGTCGACCGTCTCCCCCACCGGCTTTTCGATGTCGAAGCGGACCTGTGTGGTCTTCGCCTTGATCCCGTCGCGGTAGCGGAATTCGCGGAAGCCGCTGGGATGGGCGAAGGTCGATACCGGCACCGCGATATTGGCAAAGGCATCGCCGCCGACATTGCCATCCTGCGTGTCCAGCCCCGGAATACCGCGCACCTTGCCCCCGTCGAGGCGGTACGGCATCGTCGCGTAATAGGCGTTTTCGACATCGCCGCCCTTCGCCGACAGCCGCGCATAGCCGCCGCCGTCGAAGCGATATTCCAGCATCCCCTTCAACCGCCAGCCGGCATAGTCGAAGGGGTTCTCGCGCACGCCGGGGCTGGACTGGACATAGCCGCCGACGTTGAAGGCCAACTTTTCGCTAAGCGGCTGCGAATAATAGAAATCGCCGCGCTTCATACCGTAGTTATAGGCGGTGACGCGTGCCGCTGCTTCGGCTTCCTTGAAGTTTGGGCGTTTCGAGATGAAGTTGATCGTCGCGCCCGCCCCGTTCACGGTCAGCACGCCCGACGAACCGCCCTTCACCGCTTCCAGCCGGTCGATGGTCAGGTCCTGGTCGAAGAAGAAGTCGGCACCGCCGCCGCCATAGAGGATCGGCATCCCGTCCTCTTCCAGCTGGACGAAGCGCTGGCCGCCGCCCTGCAGGCCGCGCACCGAATAGTTGTTCGAAACCTGTCCCGCCGTCGCTTCGACGAAGATGCCGGGGACCAGTTCGAGCATGTCGGCGGTCGATCGCGGCGCGCGCCGGTCGATGTCGGCACGGTCGGCCAGCGTGATGTCGGCCGAAGCGGTGATGAGCGGACGATCGCGCGAGGTCGTGCCGGTGACGACGATGACGTCCTGGTCGTCATCCGCCGTGGCGGCTCCGGCCGGTGCCGTGGCCGGATCGGCCGGCGGCGTCTGCGCCCAGGCAGCAGTCGGCAACAGTGCCGCACTTGCCAGCAGCGCCGCACGCGCGGCGTTGCGATTGAATGTCAGCATGATCCTCTCCCACCTGTGGAATTCGTTGGTCCCGCCATCGTTGGGACCGGTTACATCTAGACCTCCGGCCGAAAGGCGGCAATCATGGTATAACAAACACGATGTAATAGGATCGCGCTGTGGCGGTTGCGCAACAATGGACCGGGCGGGTCCGGCCAAGTCGCCGGGACGTGTTGCGAACGTCGCTGCTGACCGCTGCCGCCGTGCTGATGCCCCGCCCGGCCCGCGCCGCCTCGCCGCGGATCGAGGCGCTGATCCGGCAGATGACCCTGGCCGAAAAGGCCGGGCAGCTCAGCTGTTTCAACGACGAGGTCCGTCCGGTCGGCGCCGTCTTCAATCCCGTTGTCGATCCGCGCGGCGCGGCGGCGATGCTGGCCGATATACGCGCCGGGCGGGTCGGCATGTTGTTCAACGGCTATGGCACGGCGGGCGCCAGGCGCGCGCAGGAGGCGGCACTGGCTAGCCGGCTGCGTATCCCCCTCGCCTTCGCCGCCGACGTGCTCCACGGGTGTCGCACGATCTTTCCGATCCCGCTGGCGGAGGCGGCGGCGTTCGATCCCGCCCTGTCGCGGCGCGCGGCTCGGGCGATCGCGCGCGAGACGGCGGCCGGCGGCATCCACTGGACCTTTGCACCGATGGTCGATGTCGCCCGTGACCAGCGCTGGGGCCGGGTGGCGGAGGGCGCCGGCGAGGATGTGCTGCTCAATTGCCTCCTGGCCAAGGCACGGGTCGAGGGATTTCAGGGGCCCGACCTGACGCGGCCCGATGCCTTGCTGGCCACCCCGAAGCATTTCGTCGGCTATGGCGCGGTACGGGGCGGCATGGAATATGCCGCAGTCGACATGAGCATGGCCGAACTGCGCGAGACGTTCGTGCCGCCGTTCGCCGCCGCCTTTGCCGCCGGGGCCGGCGCGACGATGGCGTCGTTCACTGATTTCGGCGGGGTGCCGGTCAGCGCCAACCGGGGGCTACTGACCGACCTGTTGCGCGGCGACCTGCGCTTCGACGGGGTATGCGTGTCCGATTACGACGCCGACCGCGAATTGATCGCGCACGGCATCGCCGCGGACGAGGCCGATGCAGCGCGGCTCGCCATGCTCGCCGGGATCGACATGTCGATGCAGAGCGGGCTGTACGTCCGCCACCTGCCGACGCTGGTCGAAAACGGGCGGGTGCCGATCGCGGCGGTCGATCAGGCGGTGCGGCGGGTACTGACGCTGAAGGAGCGGCTGGGGCTGTTCGACAATCCGTTCCGCTCGATCGACGCGCGGGCCGAACGGCGCGAAACCGGGAGCAAGGCGATCCGCGCGATTGCGCGTGAGGTCGCGAGCAAATCGATCGTGTTGCTCCGCAACGATGGCGACCTGCTGCCGCTGCCCCGCCATGGCAAGCGACTGGCGCTGATCGGCCCGTTCGGCGCGGATCGCGCCAACCTGAACGGGCCATGGTCGTTCGCGGGCAAGGCGGGAGATGGTATCGACCTCGCGACCGGATTGCGGGCGATGATGGACGATCCGGCATTGCTGGTCGTCGAGCCGGGCAGCGGCATCAGCGACGCGCTGCCGGGCGGGATCGCCCGCGCGGTGGCCGCCGCGCGGGCGGCCGATATCGTCCTGCTCGCGATCGGCGAAGGCGCCGACATGTCGGGCGAAGGCAATAGCCGCGTCGATATCACCATCCCGGCCGCACAACAGGCATTGGCAGAGGCGCTGGCGACTACCGGCAAGCCGATCGTCGTGCTGCTGCGTCACGGCCGGGCGCTGGCGCTCAGCGGCGCGGTTCGAGACGCACCGGCGTTGCTGGCGACCTGGTTTCTGGGCGAACAGACCGGGCCGGCTGTCGCCGACATCCTGTTCGGCGTGCTCGAACCCACCGGGCGGCTGCCAGTCAGCTTCCCAATGGCCCCAGGCCAGCAACCCTGGTCCTACGACCGTCGCAGTACCGGTCGGCCGGCGCCCGACAGTGATCCCATGACGGCGGGGCGCAGCCACTGGCGCGATGCGCCCGACCGGGCGCTGTACCCATTCGGGGCGGGCATGGGCTATACGCGCTTCGCCTTGTCGGCATTGCTACTGCCACCGACGGTCGCGGCCGGTAAAGCGGTCCCGGTATCGGTCCTCGTGCGCAATGTCGGCACGCGAGGCGGAACCGCGCTGGTCCGTGTCGACGTCCATGATCGCGTGGCGAGCAGGACGCGGCCGATACGGCAGATGAAGACCTTTACGCATGTCACCCTGCCAGCAGGGGCCGAGGCACGCGTAGTACTGACGATCGCCGGCGACGCACTGGCTTTGATCGCGAGTGACGGGACGTGGCAGATCGAACCCGGCGCGTTCGACTGCTGGGTCAGCGCCGGTTACGAAACCGAGATCGCCGGCAGCTTCGAAGTCCGCTGAAGCCTTTGGCGCTGCCCTTCGACCCCCTCGCCGATCAGCCCATCAAAAGCCCTGTTTGACGGTGAAATGCAGCCGATCGAGCGTACCCGTAGAGCCGTTGATTAGCTCACGGTGCGACAGGCGGGCCTCGACCCCGATGTCGAGGCGTGGCAGCGGCGATACGAACAGGTTGATCGCGGTGTCCCACACCTGTCGTGTCGACAGCGCCGATGCGGATGCCGGGCTCCAGATCCGCTGGAACGACCCCATCCAGGTGCTGCGCAACGTGCCGGTCCAGTAATGGCGCACACCAACGAACCCGGCGAGAAGCGATACCGGCAACAGACGGTCCTCCGCCGGATCGTAGATCGCGTCCGGCGCGACGTTCGCGCCGACATAGCGTCCGATCCCGTGCCCCCCGGTCATCATGAACCGGACATCATCACCCTTGCCGGTGGGCAGCGGCGCGATACCGGCCAGCGACACGCCATAGCCGCGCGCAGTGGCCGCCGAGCGACCGTTCGCCGGATCGACCCGCATCGAGCGCAACAGTCCAGCCAGGGACAGGCTGGCCCCCTTTGCCGACCACAGCAATTGCCCGGTCAGGTCGGGGAGACTGTCGTCGTCATTGTCCGACAACGCAGGCGCGCCGGCCATCGCCGAGACGGTTTCCGGATTTTCGATCGAGGCCGATACGGTCCACCCGCTGCCGATCGGGCGGCTGTAGCGCAGCAGCATCTGGCGGACCAATACGGTACCGTCGGTGACGCCGACGAAATCGGCGGTCTCCGGCAGTGCCGCGACATATTGGAAGTTGCTCCAATCCTGGCCGACGGCAAACCCGCCATAGCCTGCGACCGCGCGGCGCAGCCCGAAGGTATATGGGTTGAGCGCACGCTCGCCGCCGGATACCGCCGGAGCAACCTGGAAATCGGCCTCGATCAGCGTCGTCAGCGTGGTATTGCCGACCGGTGTCGCCGTCTGGAACGCGATCCGCGACTGTTTGGCCGACGCATCGGCGAGTATGCCTGATCGCCGCCCGCCGACCGGTATCGATTGCGGCAGCGACAGTTCGCGCCCCAACGGATTGGTTGCGGTGTCGCCGTCGCCATAGCGGCTGAAGATCAGATCGCCCTTGATAAAGCCGCTGATGCGAAAGCTGGTTTCGCCGATGCGGAAGCCATAGCCCGCCGGCAGCGTCGATGGTCCTCCCTGTGCAGTAACCGGGGGCGCACCTGCCGGGCGGGGCAGCGGGTCATGCGCGGCTTGCGGTGCCGGTGCGGCGGCGGCCGGGGGCGATGCGGTGGCCACCATTATCGGTGCCGCCGCCGCCAGCGCGCGTTGCACCGTGTCGAGCTGGCGCTGCAACTCGTCCACCTTGTTGCGCAGCGCCTGATAATCTGCGGCGGTCTGCGCAGCGGCGGGCGCCGTGCCCGCCAGCATCAGCCCCGAAAGCAAGACGGCGCGGGTCGTCCGCTGCCTGAAATGCGGCATCCTGTATCCCCTATCCTGATGGTCCAGCGTCCGCGCCGGTGCGGTCCGCGTCAGCGCGCGATGATGGTCGAATCGATGTCTGCGATCGTCCGCACGCCGGTCAGCGCCATCGCGACCCGCATCTCCCGGTCGAACAGTTCGAGGAGGTTGGCGACCCCCGCCTGCCCGTCGGCTGCCAGCGCATAGATGAAGGCGCGGCCGAGCATCGCGGCGTCAGCGCCAAGCGCCAGCATCCGCACGACATCCAGCCCCGAACGGACGCCGGAGTCGGCAAGGATCGTCACCTGCCCCTTCACCGCGTCGGCGATGGTCGGCAGCGCGCGTGCCGATGACAGCACGCCATCCAGCTGACGCCCGCCATGGTTCGACACGACGATGCCCTGCGCGCCGAAGCGCACCGCCTCGCGCGCATCCTCGACATCGAGAATGCCCTTGATGACGATCGATCCCTTCCAGAAATCGCGGATCCATTGCAGATCGCGCCAGCTGATCCCCGGATCGAAATTCGCGCCGAGCCACCCGATATAGTCGGCAAGCCCGGTGGCGGCCCCGCGATAGGCCGAGATGTTGCCCAGATCGTGCGGCCGCCCGTGGATGCCGACATCCCATGCCCAGCGCGGATGGGTAACCGCCTGCAACATCCGCCGCCACGCGGCATGGGGGCCGGACATACCCGAATGTGCATCGCGATACCGCGCGCCCGGCACCGGCATGTCGACCGTAAACACGAGTGTCTCGACACCCGCTGCCTGCGCACGCTCCAGCGCGTCGCGCATGAAGCCGCGATCCTTCAGCACATAAAGCTGGAACCAGATCGGCGCGCTCGACTGGCGCTGCACCTCGTCGATCGCGCAGACCGAGACGGTGGACAGGGTGAAGGGCACCTGCTTGGCCGCCGCCGCGCGTGCCGCCTGCACCTCGCCGCGTCGGGCATACATGCCGGTTAGCCCAACCGGGGCCAGCACGACGGGCATGCCGAGCAACTGGCCGAACAGCGTGGTCGACAGATCGATATCGGCAACGTCGCACAGCACCCGCTGACGCAACGCCACGTCGGACAGGTCCGATACGTTGCGGCGAAGCGTATGCTCGGCATAGGCCCCGCCGTCGATATAGTGGAACAGGAACGGCGGCAGGCGACGCCGCGCCGCTTCGCGATAGTCGGTGGTGGCGGAGATAATCATCGGATCGTTCCCGGATCTAAAGCGAGGGGCCGGCGCTGCGTGCGGCGGCGGCGCGTTCGGTGCGAGCCAGGTCGTCTTCGACCTGCCGAACCGTGGTGCGCACGAATTCGAGATGGACGTCGGCCGCATCGCGCGCGCCGTCGGCATCGCCCGCAACGATCCGTTCCATGATCGCGCGGTGCTGCGCCGACAGCGCCTCGAACGTGCGCGGCACCGCGTAGATCTTTTCACGGCTCTGCGAAATGCTGGTGTGCAGCAGCCCGAACAGGCTCGACATGACATGGGTCAACACCGCGTTGCGCGAGGCATGGGCGATGGCGAGGTGAAACGCGGCGTCGGCATGCGCCTCGGCGACGACATCGCCGGCCGCGTGCAGCTTCTCCATCGCATCGAACCGGCGACGGATACGGTCCTTGTCGACCGCGTCCGCCCGGCGTGCGGCGTGATAGGCGGCGGTTCCGTCCAGCGATTCGCGCACTTCGAAGATGTCATGGCCGTAGCCCGAGTTCCCCTCGACCAGCGGGGCGAGCGGTTCGGCGATCATCGCCTGCGTCCACTGCGCCGACGGTTCGGCGAGGATCGCGCCGGCGCGCGGGCGGATGATGATCCGCCCCTGCGATACCAACCGGCTCATCGCCTCGCGCAGGATGTTGCGCGATACGCCCAGCGTGTCGGCCAGCGCGCGTTCGGAGGGAAGCCGCGCGCCCGGCAACAGTTTACGTTCGGCAATCAATGCCTCGATCGCTGCCTCGGCCCGGCCCGACACGCTGGGCGCTGCGTTCACGACCGCGCTCACGGGATCATCCACGGGACGAGATAGGCCTGGATCGTGGTAATGATCCCGACCAGTGCGCACAGCGGCAGGCTGTTGCGGACGGTGAAGCGGAACAGGTCGGACTCCTTGCCCACCAGCCCGACCGCGGCGCAGGCGATCGCGATCGATTGTGGCGAGATCATCTTGCCGGTGACGCCGCCGGTGGTATTGACCGCGACCAGCAGCACCTCGCTGACCCCGATCTGGTGCGCCGTATTGGCCTGGAGTGCCGCGAACAACGCATTCGCCGAGGTATCCGAGCCGGTCAGGAACACGCCCAGCCACCCGAGGAACGGCGAGAAGAAGGTGAATGCCGATCCGGTATGCGCCAGCGCCAGTGCCAGCGTCGCCGATAATCCGGAATAATTGGCGAGGAAGGCAAAGGCGAGGACCATGCCAATCGAATAGATCGGGATCATGAGGCTTTTGAGCGTTTCGACGAAGGTGCGCGCCGCATCGGCCGGTTTCATCCGCAGGAAGGCGATGGTGACGATCGCCGCCAGCATGATCGCGGTGCCGGTCGCCGAAAGCCAGTCGAATTTATAGACCGCTTCGTACGGCGTGACCTGCTTCACGATCGGCGGCACCTTGGCCACCAGCTTGTCGAGGAACGGCACGTGCAGTTTGAAGACGAGGTGCGCGAGCGGGCCGTCGGCGGCGAACAGTGCCTTGACCGGTGCGATGCTCCACAGCGTGACAAACACCGTCAGGATCAGGAACGGCGACCATGCCCATGCGATCTTTGCCGGCGTGTGACGTACGGTTTGCGCCGTCACCGGTGCGACCGGCACCGCGCCGTCGGCGGCGACTTCGGCCGCGTCAAAGCGGAAGATGCGCTTGGGCTGCCAGAAGCGAAGAAACACCGGCAGCGCGATTAGCGTGGCGAGCGCGGCGGTGATGTCAGGCAATTCGGGGCCGATGAACTGTGCGGTCAGGAACTGGACGATCGCGAACGAACCGCCCGCAACCACGATCGCAGGCCACGTTTCCCGGACACCGCGCGGGCCGTCCATGATGAGGATCAGCCAGAACGGAACGATGATCGACAACAGCGGGAGCTGCCGCCCCGCCATCTGTCCGATCAGGAACGGATCGATGCCGGTTACTTGGCCGGCGACGATGATCGGGATACCCATCGCACCGAACGCCACCGGCGCGGTATTCGCGATCAGGCACAGCCCGGCGGCGTAGAGCGGCCGAAAACCCAGTCCGACCAGCAACGCCGAGGTGATGGCAACCGGGGCACCGAACCCCGCCGCCCCTTCCAGAAACGCGCCGAAGGCAAAGCCGACCAGCAGCAGTTGCAGCCGCTGGTCCTCGGTCACGGTCAGGATCGACTGGCGGATGATATCGAACGCGCCCGTGGCGACCGCGATCTTATACAGGAACACCGCGCCGAGGATGATCCACGCGATCGGCCACAGTCCGTAGAAAAACCCGAACACGCCAGCGGCCAGCGCGCTGTTGATCGGCATGCCGTACAGCCCGATCGCGACCGCCAAGGTCAATGCAACGGTGATGGTGCCGACGACATATCCTTTCAGGCGGAAGACCGTCAGCGCCAGAAAGAAGAAAATGATCGGAATAGCTGCGACCAGACTGGACAACCAGATATTGCCCAGAGGGTCGTAATTCTGCGCCCAAACTGCCACGGCACCTCTCCCTAGATTCTGGTAGTACCATATATGTATCCTAAGGACTAAAATCCGCGCATTTTGGTGGGTGGTCAACTATCTGTTACGCGGACTCGTGTTTTCTGGTATGACCAGATATCCGCATGAACCCGCTACTTTGGATGGCGCAGGCGTTCGAAGGGGACGAGATGCGTCCGCGGTAGGGATGTGGCTAGCGTTCGTATCGATGATCCAGCGTGGAGCGAAATAGATAACGCGAACTATTCGCTTCTGGTCAGCTGATCGCGGTAGCGGCGGCTTCCGGACAGCACCGTCCCATCGACCAGACTCACAGCGAAGTCGCCGCTGCGATCGGTTTGAACGCTGCGGATGGCGTCGCGACGGACGAGGCGGCTGCGGTGGATACGCGCGAAGGCCTCCCCCAATTCGGTCTCGACGCCGGTCAGCGTCGCACGGTGCAGCAATACCCGGCCTTCCGCATGCACCTCCACATAATTGCCCGCCGCACAAATGTGGTCGATGGCGCCAATCGGCAGCAGGTGCCGCGTCGTGCCATCGACGATGGTGATGGTTTGCCGATTGAGGGGCGTTGCTGTCGGGTTCGGTTCGCCCCTCGGCAGCGGATCGCCATGGGCAAGCAGCCACTGGGCCAATGCCGCCAGTCCAGTAAACTGCAGGTACGTCGCCGCATCCTTGCGGAGTTCGTAGAGATACGGATGGGCGATGCTGCCAGCGAAATGATACCCCTCCCCCATCGCGCAATAGGCGAGGTGGCGCAGGGCGATCATCAGGGCAACATGCCACGCAGACGCGACTGGCAACCCCAGCAGAAAGATGAACGCCGCCACCGGCCAGCCCATGCGAGGGGGGCGGACCCGCACGACGCACCACCAGATCAGCGGCATGATGCTCAACCAGGCGACGACGCTGCTGAGTTCCCAGATCCAGACGTGCGTGCGCGTTTCGCGCACCCCTGCCGCCGCCAGATCGCTGATCGTGGATTCGGCGTTGCCGATGGTCACCACGCCCCAGATCAACAGGAAGCCGGCGAGCAGCACCGCGGCCAGTTTTCGCTGCCCGCCGCTCATCCCTGTCCACCCGCCGTTCGCCCCGGCCTCCGTCACCACCGTCCCTGCCGCCCCACGCCTTACCCCGGCGCACTTACCGAAGCGCCGGTGGTTTCGCTAGCCGCCGCTGCATCGATAGCAGGAGGACGGCAGGCATATGACGGGGCGGCATTACGGGATGGACTGGCTACGCATCGGCGCGTTCCAGCTCCTCATTCTATACCATGTCGGCATGGCATTCGTGCCGTGGGACTATCAGGTGAAGCTGGTGACGCCCGGCATTGCGTGGGCGACGATCCCGATGTTCCTGTTGAACCCGTGGCGACTGTCGCTGCTGTTCGTCGTGTCCGGCTACGCCAGCGCGGCCCTGTACGCCAAGCAGGGTGGCGGGGCCGGTTTCCTACGGTCACGGATGGCGCGGCTGGGCATCCCGCTGATGTTCGGCATGGCCGTCGTCGTGGTGCCGCAGCCCTGGGTGTGGCTGGTCACGCACTTCGACTATGGTCATGGCTTCGGCTACTTCGTCGTCCACGACTATTACCGGTTCCAGAAGATCGACGGGGTCGCGATGCCGACCTGGATGCACCTCTGGTTCGTCGTCTATCTGCTGGTCTACACGGTCTTGCTCGTCGGCCTGCTTTCGCTGCCGATCCGTTGGCGCCGCGCCTGCCTCCGTGTGGCCGAGCGAATGCTCGCGGGGCCACTGCTGCTCCCGGCGGGTATCATATGGGTGTATGCCGCGCGCAGCATCGGCACCGGGTGGGAAGAAAACCACGCACTGGTCGGCGACTGGAGCGCCCATGCCACGTACCTGCCCGCATTCCTGTTCGGCGCGGCGCTGCGGTGGTCGGACAGGTTGCTGCCTGCGATCGGTCGCTGGTGGCCTGTGGCGTCCGTGGCCGCCCTTGGTGGTTGGCTGGTGCTGGCAGGCACCGAACTGCTGTGGCCGGGCAACACGGTCGCACCGGAATGGGCGTGGACGTCGTTCCAGATTGCCCGTGCGGTCGAGAGCTGGTGCGCGATCATCGCGCTGATCGGCATGGCTGACCGCTTCGCCAACATCGACCATCGCTGGCGTCCCATGCTGGCCGAGGCGGTGTTCCCCTTCTATCTGATCCACCAGACGATCATCGTCGTGGCCGGCTATGCCCTGCTGTTCACGGCAACCGGCCCCCTTGCCCGTTTTGTCATTCTGCTCGTGGTGACGATACTGGGGTGCTGGGCCTTTTACTTGGTAGGCAGGCGGGTCGGTTGGCTGCGGCCGGCGATCGGCCTCAGCCGCCGGGGCAGCAACGCTCGATGATACCGCGTAGCGCCCGCCGCTGATCCGGCCGACACTTCCAGTGGCCTTTCCGCGAGAACGACCGCAGCCGCTCAATCTGCCCGCCCATCAGCCAAAACCGGTCGTTCTTCCGCCCCTTCGCTTAGCATGAACCATATCGCCACGATTCCGGCTTTGAGCTTTGAACTGGGTTCCGGGCATCTTCTCACATTCTACAATCGCGCACATCGCGGAAGAAATCTGATAAGGGATAATATTTTAAGTCCGACGATGCGCAATATCATCGGAAAATAGACAATTACTGATCCATGTTATTGTTACAACTCGTGATGAAACGAAATCCTGACAAGCTGAAGATTTAAAATAAAATCCTCGGATACAATTATATAAAATCCACGTTGAGGCCCGAGAAGCAAAAGGGGCGGGCGTGATTATCATTCATTTGGCGCTCGGCGGTTGCCTGAAGGCACCCCCAGTGCGTTTCGGTGTGACGGCGGATACCGGTGGGCATATCGCCTATGTCCTCGATGCGGCGACGCATCAGGCGTTGCGGCCTGACGTCGATAAGGTGCTGATCGTCACCCGCGCGTTCGCGGATACGCGGCTCGATCCAGTTCATGCGCAGATCGAGGAAGCGGTCGCGCCCAAGGTGAGCATCCGCCGCCTCGCCACGTCAGATCGGCGCTATCTGGAAAAGGAGGCGCTCGCCGCCGAACTGCCCGCGCTCATCGATGCTTTCTGCGACATGCTGACGCGGATGGACCGGTTGCCGGACGTGATCCACGCGCACTTCGCCGACGCCGCTGCGGTTGCAATGGCGGCACAGCGCCGGTTCGGCATTCCCTTCGTCTACACCCCGCATGCCCTTGGCATCGACAAGCGGACGCAGCGGATCGAGTGTCCCGGCCTCGACGCCCGGATCGCCTCGGAACGCGCCGCGATCGTCGGTGCCTCCGCCATCGTCGTGTCGACCGGCGAGGAAGCGTCGCGCCAGATCGGTGGCTATGGCGTCGATTTCGGCGACCGGGTAACGGTTATCGCGCCCGGCGTGCCACGTCGCGGCCGTATGGCTGGCCCGAATACGCTGGCCGAGCGACTGGGTGACTGGCTCGACCGTCCGGAACTGCCGATCATCCTCGCCATCGCGCGACCGGTTGCCAAGAAGAACCTCAGCGCGCTTGTCCACGCCTATGCCGCCGACCCCGTGCTGCGGGCACAGGCGAACCTCGTCATCCTTGCCGGGCAGCACGCCCATGTTTCGGGCGAAGAGCGCGCGTCGCTGGACGAGTTGCACGCGATCGCTGCCGCGCCGGGCTTGCGCGGTCGGATTGCCCTGCCGCCTCATCACGATGCCGATGACGTCGCCGCGTTGTATGCGCGGGCGGCGCAAGGGGGCGTCTTCGTCAACCCCGCGCTGCACGAGCCGTTCGGCCTGACGCTGGTCGAGGCGGCGGCGGCGGGTGTGCCCGTGGTCGCGACGCGCAACGGCGGACCGGCCGATATCGTCGCGACGATCGGCCACGGATTGCTGGTCGATCCGGAGGACGCGGCGGCGATCGGCGAAGCGATCCGGTCGATCATCGGCGATCCCGACCGTCAGCGCGCGTTTGCGACCGCAGCCCGCACCAACGCGGATCGATATTGCTGGCATCGCTACGCCGCCGCGACCCGCGCACTCTATGCCGGTCTGGCATACCCGCGCCTGCTGGCCTGCGATATCGACAATACGCTGACCGGCTGTGCCGAAGGTGCGCGTGCCTTCGCGGCGTGGCGCGGGACCAGCCCCCTGCCCTTCGTCATTGCGACCGGTCGGGGCTTCGATGCGGCACGGATGATCCTGAAGCGTTGGCGGCTGCCGCTGCCGGACGCCTTCATCGTCGATGTCGGCACCCGGTTGATGCTGCCCGATGGCTTGGGGGGATGGCACGCCTGCACCGATTATGCGCGAACGCTGGACGCGGGCTGGGATCGGGCGGGTGTCGTCGCGGCGCTCGCGCCGCTGGGCGTGACGCCGCAGCCCGCCGCGACGGCAGGACCCCACAAGATCAGCTTTTACGGTAACGTTGACGACTCCCGCCGCATCCGCGCGGCCTTGGCGGCCGAGGGGCTGTCCGCCCGCGTCATCTTCTCGCACGGTCGGCTGATCGACGTGCTCGCGCCGGCCGGCGGCAAGGCCCGGGCGATCGCCGCCTATGCCGCACGGTGCGGGCTGACGCTGGCGGATTGTTTCGCGGCGGGGGACAGCGGCAACGATGCGGACATGCTGGCGGCTTGTGGCCATGCCATCGTCGTCGGCAATGCGGGGGATGAGCTGGACCATCTGCCCCCGCGACCAGGCCTGTTGCGGGTCAGGCGCCATCATGCCGGCGGCGTGCTGGAGGGACTGGTCATGCTGGGACTGGCGGCAGGAAACTCGACCGATCTGAACGTGTCGGCGGCGGCATGATGCGTCCCTTCGGCTATTTCGTGCATCATCAGGGTCGCGGCCATGCAGAACGCTGCGCCGCGATCGCCCACGCGCTGCCGCCGACGCGGCCGATGACGATCTTCTGCGCGCGAGACGACATATTCCCCGCGCTGCCCCCGCAAGTCGATATCGTCCGCCTGCCCTCGCTGTTCGAGGCGACGGGCGACGAGGCGACGACCATGGACTGGGTGCCGACGCCGCAGACGCTGCATTGCGCGCCGCTCGGCTGGCCGGGCATCCGTCGCGCGATGGCGGTGCTGGCGGGGTGGTTCGATACCGCCGATCCGGCGCTGATGATCTGCGATGTTTCGGCGGAGGTTGCGCAATTGGCGCGCATCTGTTCGGTGCCGCACGTCAAGATCCTGCAACATGGCGATCGCGGCGATGCCGGGCACCGCGCCGCCTATGACGGGGCGGCGGGACTGCTCGCCCCGTTCCACGCCGACCTTGCCCAGCCCGATTGGGATGCATCGCTGCGGGCGCGGACCTGCTTTGCCGGCGGCCTGGGCGTCGAAACCTGCTCGATTGAGCGTGACGTCGCCCGGCAGCGGATCGGCATCGGCGCGGGCGAGGAAATGATCCTCGTCCTGTCGGGCGGTGGTGGCGATGGCTTTGCACAGGCGCCGATCGGCGTCGGTGCGCGCGCATGTCCGGCCGCGCGCTGGATCACGATCGGGAAGGTGCAACGCGACTGGCACGCGACCGAACCTGCCAATGTCGAGCATCGCGGCTGGGTCGACAACGCCGCAGACCATATCGCGGCGGCGGACTGCGTGATTTCCTCGACCGGCAACACCACCTGCCAGCAGGTCCTTGCCGCCGGCCGGCCCTGGCTCGCGGTGCCCGAATGGCGCTATTTCGACGAACAGCATCGCAAGGCCGATGCGTTGGCCGCCGCCGGTGTCGCGACCGTTCGACCGCATCTGCCCTCGTCGGCGCATGGCTGGACCGCGGCGCTGGCTGAGACTTTGCGCGACCATCGGCCTGATCGGCAGCGCGCGATGATCGACGACGCGCCTGCCGAACGTGCCGCGCTATGGCTCGAAGCGCTCGCCGATCGGTTGTGGACGCCGATCGCAAAACCCCATTCCCTCTCCCTGGAGCCTGCCACCCTATGACTTCCGTTTCCGTCGTGACGTTGGCGAAGGGCCGCCCCGATCATCTCGTCAATGTCGTGCGCGGGCTGTCGCGTCAGACGATGCGGCCGACCGAGCTGATCGTCGCGGTGATGCAGGATGTGCTCTACGACCTGCCGCACGCGCCCTTTCCCATCCGGCAGATCCGGATCGAGGCCGATGCGCTGCCACTCGCGATGGCCCGCAACGTCGCGGCGGGCGCGGCGGAGGGAGAGATCCTCGTCTTCCTCGACATGGATTGTATCCCGACCCCGGAACTGGTCGCGGAATATGCCGGTTTCGCCACCAGCTTCGACGGCCTGCTGATGGGTGAGGTGATGTACCTGCCCGGCGGCGCGACGGCAGGCGACTGGTCCTATCCCGGTTTCGCCGCGGTCGCCGAACGGCATTCGGATCGCCGCGGCCCGCCGTCCGAGGGGCTGGAGCTCTGCAACGATTATCGCTGCTTCTGGTCGCTCAATTTCGCGATGCGGCGCGACACGTTCCTGCGCATCGGTGGGTTCGACGACCGCTATGTCGGCTATGGCGGCGAGGATACCGATTTCGGCAAGACGCTGGATCAGGCGGGGGTGCCGATCGCGTGGATCAAGGGCGGCCTCGCCTACCACCAGTATCACCCCCACCATATGCCGCCGGTTCATCATCTCGACAGTGTCGTGCGCAACGCGCAGTTGTTCGAGGCGAAATGGGGCTATCGTACCATGGGACACTGGCTGCGGGCGTTTAGCCTGATGGGGTTGATCGACGATCTGCCCGGTCGGCCGATCCGCATCCTGCGCGCGCCCGACGAGGACGATCGCGCCCTGACCGGCCAGCAGAGCCACCAGCCCTATGCGAACACCGCACGCGTGCTCCGCCAACTGGAGGCGGCCGCCGCCGCCGGTCCCACGACGGCGGCGGCCGCGTGAGGATCGCCATCCTCGCCCATGTGCGCCAGCCGATCGCCCAGCCCTTCGCCGGCGGCATGGAGGCGCATTGCTGGCAGCTGGCGGCAGGATTGCAGGATCGCGGCCACGACGTCGTGCTGTTCGCATCGGGCGACAGCGATCCGCGCTTCGTGATCGATCCGGTGCTGGACGAGCATTATGAGCAGACCTTCCCCTGGGCCGAGCATCGCGGCTCCGCACCGCTGATCGCCCATCTCGATGCGGGCTATGCGGCGGCGTGCGATCGGATTGCGGCGGGCGGGTTCGACGTGGTCCACAACAACAGCCTGCATCGCTTTCCGCTCGAACAACGGCGAACGGCAGTGGTGCCGACGGTCACCTCGCTGCATGTGCCGCCCTATGATGCGCTGCACTGGTTCGTGCGGGAAAGTCCGTCGCCGCGCCACCGGCTGACCGTTACCTCTGCGCGCCAGCGCGAGGCGTGGTGGCCGGGCGGCGCACCGGCGGAGGTGTCGGTACTGCACAACGGTATCGATATCGAGCGCTGGCGGTACACCCCGCATGGCAATGGCGAGGCCGTGTGGTGCGGCCGCATTACCCCAAACAAGGGGCCGCACCTCGCTGCGCAGGCCGCCCGTGTCGCCGGCATCCCCCTGACCTTGTTCGGCGTGATCGAGGACCCCGAATATTACGCGGCGGAGGTCGCGCCGCTGCTCGGCGAGACCATATGCTATGCCGGGCATCGCAACGCCGAGGAACTGGCGGTGGCGCTGGGCCACGCGTCGCTGTTCGTCTTCACCCCTTGCTGGGACGAGCCGTTCGGCCTTGTTGCGGCGGAGGCGATGGCGTGCGGCCTGCCCGTCGCTGCGTTCGACATGGGCGCCGCGCGCGAAGTCGTGGGCGAAGCGGGCCGGTTTGCACCCCCCGGCGATGTCGCAGGGCTGGCCACGGCGATGCGCGCGGCGCTGTCGATCCCACCATCCGTGCCGCGCGAGCGGGTGTTGGCCCTGTTTACGCAGGACCGCTGGCTCGACCGATGCGAGGCACTGTACCGCAGCGTTATCGCGGGCGACGGCAGGCTGGCGGCGTGAGCGACATCCTCCACCCCTGACAAGCGGCAACCCGTCCCTCCGCCCATCCAGTACGGGAAGGTGGTGACAGCGCCCCCCGGTTTGCGGCACAAGGCGCGGCGGTGACAAACGGGGCGATCGCTTGGGGCAGGACTGTCGATCGACCCGGTACCGGGGGCGGGCGCTGACGTGAGCGATGCCGACCGATCCGACACGGAGCTTGTCGCCGCCGCCATTGCCGGCGATGCCGCGGCGTTCGAGCAGCTGCTGCGGCGTCATTATGATCGTATCCACGGGCTTGCGTGGCAGTTGACCGGCACGCGGGCCGATGCCGACGATATCGCGCAGGACGTATGCTGCACGCTGGTCGAACGGATCGGCAGCTTTCGCGGGGACGCGAAGTTCACGACGTGGCTGTGCCGCGTCGTCTTCAACGCGTGTCGCGATCAACGGCGCCGGCGGCGCTCGTTCCTCGGCCTGACCGAACGGCTCGCCGTGCTGGCCGGCCTGTCGCCGCCACCCGACGGCCGCGACCTGCATGACGCGATGTGGGTGCGCAGCGCGGTCGCAAAGCTGAAACCCGCCTATCGCGACGTCGTGATCCTCGTGGCCGGACAACAGCTGAGCCATGGCGAAGCGGCCGAAATCCTGGGCGTGGCCGAAGCGACCATTGCGTGGCGGCTGCATCAGGCGCGGCGCATGCTGGGCGTCGGAGACGGTGGGTGAGCGCGCACGTCAGAAAAAATCTTCAAGGGTCCAAAGGAATGTGCCTGCAGCGGCGTCGAAGGTACAGGCGGACGATGGTGTTCCGCCGTTGCCCGAAGGAACCTGCCATGTCCCGCTATCCTGCCCCGATCGCCATCGGCCTGACCGCGATGCTGCTCGCCTCCTGCGCAAGTCCGCAAGGGTCGACCGCCATCGCGCCGCCGCGATCGTCGGAGGACATGGCCGCCGTCGCGCCGCCGCCTCCCCCGCCCGCGCCCAGCATCGACGCCATGACGACGCGCGCACCGATGCCGGTATCGCCCGCGTCCGCACCCCCGGTCGTTATCCAGTCGATCACGACGCCACCGCCCAGCTACGCGCCATCGGCCGAGGTGGTGGTGACCGGCGCACGGTTTGTCGGGCGGCGCGAGCCGTACTTTCCCCCGCCGCCCACGGTGGGTCGCGACCGGTTCGTCGCGCCGGCGCAAAATCCGTTCCGGCAGGTGCGGCAGGAACCGGTGTCGACCTTTTCGATCGACGTGGACACCGCGTCCTACAGTTTCGTCCGCGCCTCGCTGACCCGCAATGTCCTGCCGCAGCCGGCGGCGGTGCGCGCCGAGGAGATGGTGAATTACTTCCCCTATGACTATGCTGCGCCGACATCGGCGGCACGGCCGTTCAACTCGGACATTGCGGTGTTCCCCAGCCCGTGGACGGCGGGGCGCAAGGTCGTTCGCATCGGGATCAAGGGCTATGCCGTCCGCCCCGCCGAACGTCCCCGCGCGAACCTCGTCTTCCTGATCGATACGTCGGGGTCGATGCAGGCCCCGAACAAGCTGCCCCTGCTCAAGCAATCGCTGGCGATGCTGGTCGAACAACTCGATGCCCGCGACCGGGTGGCGATCGTCGCCTATGCCGGGTCGGCGGGCACCGTGCTGGCACCGACGCCGGCCAGTGACAAGGGCCGCATTCTCGCCGCGCTCGACCGGTTGTCGGCAGGCGGCAGCACGGCCGGTGCGGAGGGCATCCGCCAGGCCTATGCCTTGGCCGCGGCGAATTTCGATCCGCGCGGGGTCAACCGGGTGATGCTCGCGACCGATGGCGACTTCAACGTGGGGATCACCAATACCGACGAGCTGAAGGGCTTTGTCGAACGCGAACGCGGCAAGGGGGTGTTCCTGTCGGTGCTGGGGTTCGGGATGGGAAATTATAACGACGCGCTGATGCAGGTGCTGGCGCAGAACGGCAACGGCGCCGCCGCGTACATCGACACGATCGGCGAAGCGCGCAAGACGCTGGTCGAGGAGGCGTCGGCCACGCTGATCCCGATCGCAAAGGATGTGAAGATCCAGGTCGAGTTCAATCCCACGACCGTCGCCGAATATCGGCTGATCGGTTACGAGACGCGGATGCTGGCGCGCGAGGATTTCGACAATGATCGGGTCGATGCGGGCGATGTGGGATCGGGCCAGTCTGTGACGGCGTTGTACGAGATCGTGCCCGCAGGCGGCCCCGGCACGGCTGGCCCGCTGCGCTATGCCCCGGCGAAGGCGGCGGCACGGGGCACCGGCGAATATGGCTTCGTGAAAATCCGCTACAAGCTGCCGAAGTCGGCGAAGAGCCAGTTGCTGTCGACCCCGATCGACCGGACGCGGGAGGTGGCCCGGTTCGCCGACGCGCCGCGCGATGCCCGGTTCGCGACCGGTGTCGCCGCGTTCGCCGATCTGCTGCGCGGGGGGAAATATAGCGGGTCGATCGATTACGACCGGGTGCTGGCGATCGTGAACGGCGCGCGCGGCGACGATCCCTATGGCTATCGCTCGGAACTGGTGCAGATGGTCCGCGCTGCCAGGACCGCGCCCGGCCTCACCCCCCTCGAACGATAGCCGCACGGGCGGGTCGATCGGCAACGGTCGACCCGCCGAGCGTTGCAGGTATAAGGAACCGATGTCCGCCAGCCGCCCGCCCCTCGATCGAACCCTGTCGCCCCCTGCGGCGACGCGGCGGGGCATGCGCTGATGGCGGATGATCGCGACCTTGGCCGGGAATTGCCCGATCCCCCGCCGCCCCGGCCCGACCGGCGTGAGGCAGCGATCGACACCGCCGTCGCCCGCTTCAGGGGCGAGGCGGCACCGGCCCGCCCAATCCCGCCACGGCGACGCTGGACACGGATCGGGCCGCCGATCGGGGCCGTTGCCGCGACCGCGCTGGTCGTCGTCATCGGCCTGCCGGTGTGGCGGTCGGGCACGATCGAGACGCCCGCGCCGCGACCGACCACGGCCGCTGCGAGCGATCGGGTCGCCGCCGCGCCACCGCCGCGTGTCGAGGTCGCTCGTCCTGTCGCCACACCGGCCGCCGCTGTGGCCAAGGGAGCAGAACCCTCCCCGGCCGCCAAACCGGATGCGGCGGCCGAAACGTCGGCTCCCCCACCCCAGGCCGTGATGGCTGCCCGCACCGCCCCGGCGCCGCCGGTCGTCGTGCAATCGGTGACGACGCCCCCACCCGTCTACGCCCCCCTGCCATCGCCTCCACCGCCGCCTGCTCCGGCCGCGCCACAGCAGATGGCGGCGATGCCGGCGGAGGACGTGGTGGTCACCGGTGCGCGGGTGGCGCGCCGACGAGAGCCAGTGCGAAACGATTGGGCCCGGTGCACGGTCGAGGACCCGCGACGCACGATGGACGCATGTCGTGCCCGGTTTGGGCTGGCCAAGCCGGGGGTGAAGGGACGGGCGGAGGCGCTGACCGGCGACGGGGTGCTGCGCGCGTGGCAGGGCGACCGTGCCGGCGCGCTGGCGACGCTGGACCGGGCGATCGCGGTCGAGGCGACGGCCGACGCGCTGGTCAACCGTGCGCTGCTGCGGATGGCGGCCGGCGATGATGCGGGTGCGCTCGCCGATCTGAACCGGGCGGTGCGGCGCAGCCCGCGCGATGGCCGCGGCTATCATTATCGCGGCATCGTCCAGGCCCGGCTCGGCAAGTCGGAGCAGGCTGCCGCCGATGCCCGCCGTGCGGCGGCGCTCGACGAGGAAGCGCGCTAGGCCGGGCTGGGCTGTCGCCTCAGGTGCTCGCTCAACTGCAGCCCCCACCACAGCCGCTACCACAGCCACCGTCGCCACCGTCGCCGCCATCCGATCCGTCGAACCCGCCGAAGTCCCATTCGAACCCGTCCCCGTCGCCGTGACGAAACCGGCCAAGCGACCGGCACAGCGCGACGACCGCGATGACGGCCAGCAGCGCTGCGACGACCAGATGCTGCCCTGCGATCACCATCATCGCCATCACCCCGGCGCCGATCGCCGTCGGGATCGCCCCAGCCGGATGGGGCGGCCGGGTCATGTCGACGCGGACGAACCGTCCGGCAAAGCGCTCGGCGGGGTCGGGCCAGATATCTATCGGGGGGACTTCGCCAAAGGTAGCGCGATACCGGTCGAGGGTGCGGGCATAGCAGTCGCGATACCGTTCCAATTGATCGGGGCCGCCGCTGGTCGGTTCGTGATGGATCGCGTGCCCCACGATATCGCGGCACAGCCCTTGCCAATAATCGCGGGTATAGGCCAGATGCAGGTGCCACGCCTGATCCACGGCATCGGATGGGGTGAGCGGTTCCTCGCCAGTGGCGATCAGCGCAAGGAAGCGGCGATATTCGACCGCGACCCGCGCCGCAAAGGCTTCGCTCCAGCCATTCTCTGCGGCCAGCCTCCCTTCGAAGCCGAGCGTTGCGTCGGTCTGGCCGATAGCCAGGGTTTCGATCCTCCCGATGAGGACCCTTCGCGCCGGATGCGCGGGGCTGTTCGTTTCCATGTCCTATTACAATAGTAGGAATATGTTGCGGCAAGATGACGGTCGCTGGAGGAACCGGGCGGCGTCGCGGACGCTATCGTATCGACACCGGCGGGAGGCATAGGTGATCGGCTATCTGGTCTTGCTACTGTACGGCGTTGCGGTCGGCGGCATGGTCGCGCTGGTGCTGCAGTATCGCCCGGCATGGTCGCGACGGCGGGTGTTCTGGACGGTGATCCTGCCGGCACCCTTCGCCGCGATGGTCGCAGCGGCGGTCGGTGTTGCGATGCTTGGTCCGGCCAAACCGGGAGAAATCGACGCGACGGGGATGGCAATGGCTGTCTACCTGGTCGGAGGAACGGTGCTGGCCTGCGCATTGCTCGCGCTGGGCGGCCTCGCCGCCTGGATCGCGATCCGGCTGACCCCAACCCCGGTACCGGATACGGAACCCGCCGCCCCCAACCCCGCATTCGATGCGTTGCTGGCTCCCCTGCCTGACGACGTGCAGGCCGAATTGCGACGGCGGATCAGGCCGCCGCTGCCAACCTCAGCGACCCAGCTGCTGCGTCAAATCCATGGATTACTGGTGAGTGCGGGGATCGCAAAGGGCCGCGGGGGCTATCCCGGCGGGCTGACCGCGCCGGGTTGGAGCACCTATGTCGCGGACCAGCGTCGCAGCATCGCCATGTTCCGCGCCGTGGTGGCGGCATGGGGCGATCCGCCCGCCGACCTTGCCGATGCGATCAACGATTACGACCGCTACTTCCCGCCGCCGGTACGATTGCTGGGGGATGGATGGGAGCCGCATGTCGAAGCGGTCGCCGGGCGGTATGTCTATGCCTTTCCACTGGCATCGGGCCACGCCACCTTCAGCATCGACTTTCCGATCCGCCGATCCGACGTCGATGTGTTGCTGTCCGATCCCTATCGCCGGGCGGTATTGGAGGTGGTGACGCATACCGTGTTCCAGCGGTCGTCGGTAGCCGGCAATCCGGCGGCGACCCAAACCGGCTTCGAAGCGCTGATCGACAGGGTGCTGCATGGGTCCGAGGATGCGCTGGTGGCCTATCTGCTGGCATTCGACCGCGAGCACCACATCCGCACCGATGTGTTCATCCGGCAGGCGATGGCGCGCCATGCCACCGCTGCGAAGGAAGGCGACGCGGCATGCTGAAATGGCTGTTCGCGGTCGTCCGGCCGCGACCGCTCCTGTCGCTGCGCCCGGCCCGCAGCCGGCGCGGCTCGAGATGACGGAAGAGGGCAATCCACTGCACCGGCTATTCGACGCGTGGGGCCTGCCGTGGCGTGAGCCGCGCGCGGCGGTCGAAGCGCGCGAGGGCATTCGCCGCGATCCGCTATATGACTGGGACACCATGCTCGTTTCGGGCGCTGCGGCGCTGCCCGGTGTGTTGCAACCGTGGAATGCGGGGGTCTCTGACCGCTTTGCCCCCACGCTGCCTATCGTTCGTTTCAGCGCGATCACCTGGACATGCGACGATGCGGAGGGTAATTTGCGCCAGATCGCGTCGCATGTAGCCAAGTGGATCGGCCCTGCACCGATCGGGGCGGAATATAATACCGAGGTGTGCCGGTGGCAGGCAGGCGCCGCCGGGTTGAAAATGACGACCTGGCCGCCCGCGCGCCAGTCGCCCGGCCTGTCCAACGACGCCCATGCACGCGAACCACGACTGCGCACCGCCGTCCATCTTACCGCGACGACAGGCTTCCGCCTGCCCCTGACCGCGCGCGAGGAGGCATGGCTAGAAGCGTTCCAGCCGGTCGCGACGATAGATCCGCAACGGACGGTCGCACAGGATCGTATTGCTGATATCGCGCCGGGCGAAACCGAACTGGAATATGCGCGGGAACCCGGCAAGCACGTGACCCGGATCGCGAGCAGGATCGGTTATCCGCCGGACCTCGCCGCGCTGATCTTCTGCACCCACCAGCTGTTCGTTGTGCCGCGAGAGGACGTGCTGAGCTTCACGATCACACGACTGCACCGCGCCAAAGGGCCGGGCGGATCCTATCTGCAGGTCCGGTGCCGGACGCTAAGTCCCGATGTGCCCGACAAGACGCTGTTCTTGACCCAGTCATCCGATCCCGAAGGCGTCACGGCGTTGGCACAAGCGCTGGCGGCGACGTTCGATCGCCCGTGCGACATCAGCCCTCTGTTCGCCGATGCGTGAGCGCCGGAACCGACGGCACGGTGATCGTCGCCACCGACCATGGCTGGGTCGACTTCGATCGCGTACTCGCCACCGGGCTGTTCGACGAGGAAACCGCCGCGCGCCATCCGCTCTGGGTCAAGGAGCTGTACGGATAGGCCCATCATCAGCCGGAGATGGAGGAATATGGCATCGAGAGCTTCGTCTAGCGTGCGCGGATGCCGTTCGATCCGGCGAAGTTGCATGCATTCCTGACCGATGGCGGGCTCGATCATGTCGGCAAGCTGGGGGTGGCGGGCAACCGGACGATGGCCGCGCGCACGGGTAAATGGTGGGCGGCGCTGCCCAAGCATCACTGGCCAGGCGATGGCCGGTTCGACCAATTCGTCGCAAAGCATTGGGATGGGATCTGGGACGACCGGCGGCAGGAGCTGGTTTTCATCGGCATCGGCATGGATGAGGCCCGCATCCGCTGGCAGCTCGATACCTGCCTCGTCCACGCCGCCGCCTTCATGCCGACGCTGTCGAACGACCTGCGCGATCCGTTGCCGGCGTGGGGCGAACGTCAGACGGAGGCCGCCGAATGAGCCTCGCCATGCTCGATGACCAGGTTGCCTTTGGCTATGACCGGGCGTCGCTCGACCCGATCGCCCGGCCCGCGGCTGCGCTTGCGATCTGGTGGCGATCGCTGGCCGACCCGCTTGCGACCGCGCTTGCGGCACTCGACCTCGACACGGTGGACGACGTGTCGCTCGACCTTACGGCCAACGCCGCCTCGTGCTGACGCTCGATCCGCTGACGACCGGCTGATCCGATCCATCGCGCCGGAGCCGTGCGGGCTCCGGCATCGTGGTCGCCGCTCAGAAGCTCGCGCGCAATCCAACCGACGCGGTGCGCGGCGTTCCCGGCTGCACCCACAGCCGCGCATAACTGCTGGCATACCATTGTTCGTCGAACAGGTTCTGCACCGCGGCAAAGGCGGTGACGCCCGGCGTCACGTCGATATCGCCGAACACCCGGACCAGCGTGTGCGACGGCAGGAAGAAGTTCGTGCCCGTCTCCCCCAGGCGGCGATCGACGGTCTGGACGCCGGCACCGACCTGCCCGGCCCGCTTCCCCACCGACAAGCGCTTCGCCAGCTGGACGTTGATATTGTGTTCCGGAATGTTGATGAGCGGATCGCCCGGCCGGATCTGGGCCGAGAAGCCGGGGTCGAGCACGCTGGAGCGCGCCTCTGCGTCGATATAGGCGTAGCTCAGCAGCATCTCCACGCCGCCCGGCAGCTGCCCCGTCAGGTCCAGCTCGACGCCCCGGCTGCGCGCCTTGCCGATCGCGACCGAGAAGCCGGGATTGTTGGTGTCGCTTGCCAGCACGTTGGACTTGTCGAGCTGGAACACCGCAACCGTGCCGTTCAGGCGCCCGCCGAGCGCAGTCAGCTTGATGCCGACTTCCTTCGACCTGCTGGTTTCGGGATCGAAGATCGCGCCGGTGACGTCGGTGCCGATATTGGCGCGAAACCCCTCGCCATAGGCGGCATAGAGCGACACCGGATCGGCCAGTTCGTAGACGATCCCCGCCTGCCGGCTGAAACGGCTGCGGCGACGGCGGCTCTCAACCTTTGTCAGCCGGTTGTCGGTGCGTAGCTGGACGTCGTCGTAGCGTCCGCCGAGCCGTACCTGCAACCGGTCGGTCAGGCGGATCTGGTCCTGGACAAAAACTCCGGTGGAGCGCTGCACGTCCAGCCGGTCGTTCTGCGCCGCCGGCACCGGCAATGGAAAGCGGCCATAGACCGGCGCGGCGATATCGATGACGTTGCCCGCCCGGTCGGTCGTCGTCCCCGTCACCACCGCCGGGCGGACACGGCCGAATTGCTGGTCGTTGTCGAACACGTCGTGATCGGCACCGATTAGCACCCGGTGTTCGAGCGCGCCGGTATCGAACCGGCCCGACAGCTCGGCCCGGATCACCCATTGCCGCGAATCATAGCGGCGCGAGCGGCGCTGCCGCGATAGCGATCGGCCGTCCACGAACAGCTTCTGCCGCGCCGTGGCGAGCTCCGCGTCCGACGAGAAGCCGGTCAGCAGCGTATCGCGCAGCGTCGCCCCGACCAGCATGCTCCAACGATCGCTGAAATCATGTTGCAGGCGCAGCTGATGCCCGGTCGCGCGTGCCACCGTATCGCCGTCGCCCGGCTCCCCCAGGAACCGTTCGCGTGGCACGGTGCGGAAATCATTGCCCAGCACGACGATGCCCCGGTCGAAGGGTACCTCCGTGCGGGTATATTCAAGGTCGTAGGTCAACCGGGTGCGGTCGCCCAAGGCCAGGCCGATCGACGGCAGGAACCCCCATCGCTGCTGGTGCACCGTATCGCGAAACGTGTCGCCGGACTCGGCATAGGCGATCAGGCGCGCGGTCAATCCACCGTTGATGGCGAGGTTCAGGTCCCCTTCCGACCGGACGCGTTCGAAGCTGCCATATTGGATCGACGCCGACCCGAAAGTGCGGCCAAGCTGCGCCTGCTTGGTAACGAGGTTGACCGTCCCCCCCGGCTCGCCCCGCCCGAGCAATGCCGCTGCCGGTCCCTTCAGCACCTCGACCCGCTCGATCCCGGCGACGTCGCGCGGCCCGCCAAAGCCACGCCCGCCGTTGAAGCCGTTGACCAGATAGCCGGTCGGAATATTCTCATCGCCGGCAAAGCCGCGCACCGCGAAGCTGTCGAACAGTCCGCCCAGCGCGTTCTGGCGCGATATCGACGCGTTGAGATCGAGCGCATCGGTGATCCGCAGGAGGTTGTTGGCTTCCAGCGTCCTGGCGTCGATCTGCGCAATCGCCTGCGGAATTTCGGACAGCGCGAAGTCGCCGCGATAGGCCTGACGCACGCCATTGACCACGATGTCCTGTGCCGGATCGCGGGCGCCGTCGGCCGGATCGGAGGCAACCACCTGCGCCGCTGCGCCTCCGCAGCCCAGCACCAGCGGCACCACCCCGGCCAGCAGCATCCCACGCATCATCGAACGCCTCGTCATAGATCCCTTTTCCCCGCCGGCCTGTCGCCGATCGAAAGCGTCCCATGACGATATGACGTAACATCGTCAAATGATATGTTGTCTCATTTCATTTTGGGTCGGCGGGTCGCTCTGCCCCCATGCGGTCGTTTGACAGGATGTGCCCTCGACCGAGGTGCGGCAGCTGGTCGTCACCTCGCCCTATCATTCGGCGATGATGGCCTGATGGTCCAGCTGTCAGCGCTGCCCGATCGGCATCAGCGTGTGAAAGCCGCTGGCGTGAAAGATCAGCGGCATCACCGCATCGGCGGTCGCTGCGCGGTGGAGCCAGAACAGGATGATGTCGTGATCGCCCGCCGCGATCTCCTGCTCGACCGTACAGTCCAGCCAAGCACCGGCATCGCTGAGAAAAAGTGCGCCGTCGGGGGTCGTCTCGTATTCCAGCCCCCGGAAGCGATCGTCGCCCCTCTGCGCCAGCTGCCGCGCCGTGGCGGCATGCCCCGCGCCGAGGAACGAGATGCCGATCCGGCCGAGGCCGCGCAATTGCCGCCACGTCGCCGAACCATGCCTGATGCAAACCGACACGAGCGGAGGCGTGATCGATATCGCGACGAACGCGCTGGCGGTCATGCCGATGGGCGTGCCCCGATCGATCGCGCACAGCGCGGTGACGCCGGTCGGGAACCGACCGAACACGCGGCGCAGGTCGGCTTCGTCGCCCATGGGAGTCAACACGTTCATCGCTTGTGCTCCCCAACCGCCAGATCAACCGCAACACCGTCTGCGACCCGCCGGGCATAGCGCCGGGCAAGTGCGGCGCAGACCATCAGCTGCATCTGGTGAAACAGCATCAGCGGCAGGACGATCAGCCCGACCGCGCCGGCGGGAAAGAGGATGTTCGCCATCGGCAGCCCGCTCGCCATGCTCTTCTTCGATCCGCAGAACACGATCGCGATCTCATCCTCGGTGGTGAAGCGCAGCAGGCGGCTCGCCACCGTGGTGGCGATCAGCACGACCGCCAGCAGCACGAGGTCGAGCACGATGACCAGCCCGAGGCTTTGCGGCGTCACCCTGCTCCAGATACCGGCCACGACACCCGCGCTGAACGCGGAATAGACGACCAGCAGGATCGAACCGCGATCGACGAGCATGGTCAGTGTCTTTTGCCGGTTCAGCCAGTCGCCGATGAAGGGCCGCGCGCACTGCCCGACCACGAACGGCAGCAGGATCTGCAGCGCGATGTCGCGTACCGAATCGAGTGACATGCCGCCCGTACCGGCGCTGAGGAACAGCGTTGCCAGCAGCGGCGTGATGACCACCCCCGCCAGGTTCGACAGCGACGCACAGCACAGCGCGGCAGGCACATTGCCCCGCGCGATCGAGGTGAAGGCAATCGACGACTGCACCGTCGAGGGCAGCATTGACAGGAACAGCAGCCCGGTCACCAGTCCGTCGTCCAGATGCCCGCGCAGGAGCGCCGTGATCCCGAGGCCCAGCAGCGGAAACACCACGAATGTCGTCGCGAATACCAGCGATTGCAGCCGCCAGTGCAGGATACCGGTCCAGATCGCCTGTCGCGAAATCCGTGCGCCATAGATGAAGAACAGCAGCGCGATCGCGGCGTATACCACGACGTCGAGCACGTTCTTGCCAATACCCCGCGCAGGCACGATCGCCGCGACCGCCACCATGGCGACGATCGCGAGGATATAGATGTCGATCCTCAGCCGACGGAGGATGGCGTTCATAATCGATCTTCCGCTTTGTCCATGCGCCCCCCTACGCCGTGCGTGCCCGGTCGTGAATGGGTGGGCACGGCGACCGGGTCAGGCCGTCAGTTCGCCCCGAACGATCGCCGCGCCGGCCCCCAGCGCCGCCAGCTTGCCGCGGGCGACGTCGCGCGACAGCGGTGCCATCCCGCAATTGGTTGCGGGCAAGAGCTTGTCGGCATCGACAAAGCGCAGTGCGTTGCGCAGCGTGTCGGCGACCTGTTCCGGCGTTTCGATCGCGTCCGTCGCGACGTCGATCGCGCCGACCATCACCTTCTTGCCGCGGATCAGTTCGATCAGGTCCATCGGCACACGCGAATTGCGGCATTCGAGCGAGATGATATCGATCGTCGACTTTTGCAGCCTGGGAAAAGTCTGCTCGTACTGGCGCCATTCGGAACCGAGCGTCTTCTTCCAGTCGGTATTGGCCTTGATGCCGTAACCATAGCAGATATGGACGGCGGTCTCGGCCTTCAGCCCCTCGGCGGCGCGCTCCAGCGTGGCGATGCCCCAGTCGTTCGCCTCGTCGAAGAACACGTTGAAGGCGGGTTCGTCGAACTGGACGATATCGACGCCGGCTGCCTCCAGCTCGCGCGCTTCCTCGTTCAGGATACAGGCGAACTCCCAGGCCAGCTTCTCGCGGCTGCGGTAATGCGCGTCGTACAGGGTGTCGATCATCGTCATCGGGCCCGGCAGCGTCCACTTGATCGGCTGGTCGGTCTGCACGCGCAGGAACCGGGCATCGTCGACAAACACCGATCGGGGACGCGAGACGGCGCCGACGACGGTCGGCACGCTGGCGTCGTAGCGGTTACGGATACGCACCGTCTCGCGCTTCTCGAAATCGACGCCGTCCAGATGCTCGACAAAGGTCGTGACGAAGTGCTGGCGGGTCTGTTCGCCGTCGCCCACGATGTCGATCCCGGCCTGCCGCTGGTCGTCGACCGCCAGGCGCAGCGCGTCGCGCTTGCCCGCGACCAGCTCCTCACCCTCCAGCCGCCACGGTGACCACAAGGTCTCGGGCTGGGCGAGCCAGGAAGGCTTGGGCAGGCTACCCGCGGTCGTCGTCGGCAACAATATCGTCATGGGAATACCTTCGTAGGCGTGGGGGTCAGAGGCCGCAGGTCGCGGACCAGCGCTGCAGCGCGTCGCCGTGCGGCTTGATGAAATGCTCTTCGGCGAACCTGCCCTGCTCCGCGGCGAGGCGGCTGCGTTCCTCGCGGTCATAGACGATGCGGGTCAGCGAATAGTCCTGGTACGTCAGGCTCGGCTGATATTGCTCCGCCGCGACCAAATTGGCGTTGTAGATTTCCGGCCGGTAGATTTTCTGGAACGTCTCCATCGTCGCGATCGTGCTGGCAAGTTCGAGGTTCGTGTAATCGCTGACCAGATCGCCGATGTGATAGAAGGCGAACGGCGCGACGCTGTGCGGCGGCATGAAATAGCGGACCCTCATGCCCATCTTCGCGAAATAGCGGTCGGTCGGCGAAAAATTGTCGTTGCGATATTCGACGCCGAGGATCGGATGGACGTTGGCGGTGCGGCGATAGACTTCCCTGCTCGATACGCTGAGGCAGATGACCGGGGGTTTGCGGAAATTGTCGCGGTAGGCGCTCGACGCCAGGAAATGCTTGAACAGATTGCCGTGAAGGTCGCCGAAGCCCTCCGGCGCGTCGGCACCCCCGGCCTTGCGGTGGTCGGGCAGAACCACGCTGAAGTCATAGTCGCGGATGTAGGACGAGAAATTGTTGCCGATCATCCCGTCGCTACGCTCGCCGCTGGTCCGGTCGGTGACGGTGGTGTGCAGGATCTCGATCAGCGGGAACGCCTCCGCCTCCGCGCCATCCCCCAGCGTGAGCGCGGCCGAGACGATGGTCAGTTCCAGCGCGTAGCGATCGCCCGTGGGATTGTCCCAGTGCATCAGCGCGTTGAAGCGGTGGTCGATCATCAACAACGTGTTGCGCAGATTCTCCCGGCGGCTGTCCCCGCGTGCGAGATTGGCGAAGTTGGTGGTGATCCGCGTGTTGTCGCCCGGACGATATTCCTCGTCGAAGGGCAGGCTGCTGATCGAGAATGTGAAGCCGCTATTCGTCATGACTCACCCAGGCTTTGCGGGCGGGAAGTCAGGCGAAAGCGCGCAAGGCACGGACGGGCCCGAACGGCATCGAGCCATGGACCGCACACATCAAGCGCGATCCACCGGAGGAACCCCCGTCCGAGGAACGTTATGGCGTCGAAAGGCAGGTCTCCTGGCTCACGGGTCAACGCGGTGGCTCCGGCCTTCCCAGGCTCCTTGCGGGAACCCAGTGACACGAAATGGAGCCGCCGCTCGCCGCTTACAGTTGCGGGGGCAGCGCCGGATTCTGCCCTGAAGGACACCACCGGCTTCCCGTCTTAGCCCCATCGCCTTGCATGGGATGGGGAACCTCGACCTGGCCCTTCAACATCATCCCCCTGCCCATGTCAACACACATATATAAAGATATCTTTATATGCTGTATCGTAGCGTGATTGCATGCCGTGCGGCGGTCGGCGGGGCGCGACGCCGGCCTTGACGGGACGGGCCACTTTCTGCGACCGCCGTCCGGTCAAGGTTCCTTCGCCCCATGGTCGAAGGCTAAGACGGGAAATCGGTGCGATGCCGATGCTGCCCCCGCAACTGTAAGCGGCGAGTGGATTTCCCCTGGTGTGCCACTGGTGCTTCGGCACCGGGAAGGCCGGGATTTCCATGACGACCCGCGAGCCAGGAGACCTGCCTTCGACGCCATAACGACCACCGGCGGGGTGCCCGGTCTGGCCGCTGCGTCGCTGTGGGGAGGAGGTGCCTTCTTCCCGCTGGCCTCTGGCGTCTGGATATCCTCCGCGAATGATTGAGGACCCGAATGCCACACGACGCGCGTCACACCCCCATCCAGTTGGTCGACATGGTATTCCCCGGTGACGCCAATCACCACGGAACGCTGTTCGGTGGCGTGGCGCTGGCGCATATGGACAAGGTGGCGTTCCTTGCCGCGTCGCGTCATGGCCGCGCATCCTTCGTCACCGCCGCTTCGGAAAAGATCGACTTTGCGGCACCGGCGCGGATCGGCGATGTGGTCGAGGTGACGGGCCGGGTCGTGCGGGTCGGGCGAAAATCGCTCGACGTCGAGGTCGAACTGATCGCCGAAGTGCCCGTTTCGGGCGAACGCCGTCTGTGCACACGGGGCCGCTTCACGCTGGTCGCGGTCGGCACCGAACAGCCGCTGCCGCCGATGGCGGAGGCGGTTCAGCCGGATGCCGCCGCGCCGCTGCGGATGGTCGACATGATCTTCCCGAACCAGACCAACCATTATGGCACGCTCTATGGCGGCGATGCGCTGCGCATGATGGGCAAGGCGGCCTTCATCGCGTCGACCCGCCATGCGCGGGCGGTGATGGTGATGGCTGCCTCCGATCGGATCGACTTCGTCTCGCCCATTCGCGAGGGTGAAATGGTCGAACTCACCGCCGAGGTGCGGATGACCGGGCGCAGCTCGGTGCGGATCGGCGTGGACCTCAGCGCGGAGGACCTGATTACCGGCGAGCGGCGACACGCCGCCACGGCGCTGTTCACGATGGTCTCGGTCGATGAAACCGGCCGGGCCAAGCCGTTTGCCGACGTCCAATAGCGCCGGTCGGGAGGGCATGTGCGGTATCCCCGCCGCCGCCAGAATACGATGACTGCCCTGCCCGTTCGCACCACCATCGCGGCCCCGAGCAATTCCTATTCACTTAATAGATTTTCTTTGGCTTCCTTTCCGCTTCCCTGGAATAGGGAGGCACCTTGCACCGTTCCGCAGTGCGGAATCGAACAGGGAATTCAGGGAATGACTCAGGGCCGTACCATCGCCCTTCTCGGCGCGTCGCTGCTCACGCTGGCCGCGACCTCCGCCTTTGCACGCCAGGCACCGCAGGGCGGGACGGGCGAGCCGGCCGCCGACGCCGCCGACACGGGCGACGAGATCGTGGTGACCGGCACCCGCACCGCCGGCCGGACCCGGCTCGACAGCGCCTCGCCGGTCGACGTGCTGAGCGGTGCCAGCCTGCAACGCCAGGGCACGACCGAACTTGCTGCAGCACTCGCGACGGTCGCCCCGTCGATCAACTTCCCCCGCCCCTCGGCCAATGACGCGACCGATGCGATCCGCCCGGCGACGCTGCGTGGCCTGGCGCCAGACCAGACGCTGGTGCTCATCAACGGCATTCGCGGGCACAGCTCGGCCAATCTCAACACCAACGGCACGGTCGGGCGCGGGTCGGCGGCAGTCGATCTCAACACCGTGCCGACCTCCGCGCTCGACCGGATCGAGGTGCTGCGCGACGGTGCATCGGCGCAATATGGCTCCGACGCGATCGCGGGCGTCGTCAACCTGCGCCTGCGCGAAGCCCGCTCGGGCGGCGGCGCGGGGGTCACCTACGGCTTCTACGATACGCAGGTCGACACCGCCGCCAACCGGCGCAGCGTGACCGGCGAACCGGTCGTCACCGCGACCGCGTGGCAGGGGTTCGGCTTCGGCAGCGACGGCTTCGTCACCGTGTCGGGCGAATATACCAGGCGGGAACCGACCAACCGCGCCGATATCGATCGCCGCGTCACGCCCAACCGCGTGACCGGCCGCTATGGTGATCCGGCGGTCGAGCAATATACCGGCTTCATCAACGCCGGCACGTCGCTGACCGATAGCATCAGCCTGTATGCCTTCGGTGGCTATCAGGACCGCGACACGCGCAGTGCCGCCTTCCCCCGCAATGCCAGCGCGCAGACGACGCTCGCGGGCTATCCCAACGGGTTCCTGCCGCTCATCAACACCAAGACGAAGGATATCAATTCGGCAGTCGGGCTGCGCGGCGATTTTGGCGGGTACAAGGTCGACCTGTCGTTCAGCTATGGCCGCAACACCGTCGATTTCCGCACGCTCAATTCGGCCAACTATGCCTATGGCGCCGCGACCCCGCGCAATTTCTATGACGGGCAGGTCGCCTATGACCAATATGTCGCCGGGCTGGACGTGACGCGCAAGTTCGACGTGTTCCAGTCGCTGAACGTCGCCTTCGGGATCGAGGGGCGCCGCGAGGGCTACACGATTTCGCCGGGCGAGCGCGCATCCTTTGACTATCCCGTAACCGGTGCGACCGGGGCGGCACCCGGCGCGCAGGGCTTTGGCGGGTTCAGCCCGCTCAACGCCACCCAGCGCAGCCGGCGCAGCGGCAGCATCTATGCCGATGTCGAAGCGCAGGTGACTGATCGCCTGCTCGTGGGCCTCGCCGCGCGGGGCGAGAAATATTCGGACTTCGGATCGACCGCGACGGGCAAGGTTTCCGCCCGCTACGACGTCACCGACTGGTTCGCGCTGCGCGGCACCGCGTCGACCGGGTTCCGCGCGCCGTCGCTGCAACAGCAATATTTCACGCAGGTCGCATCGGTCGTGACCAACGGCGTGCCCGTGTTGACCGGCACCGTCCCGTCGGTCAGCACGGTGGGATCGGCGCTTGGCGGCCTGCCGCTCGAACCCGAAAAGTCGACGAACCTGTCGGTCGGCACCGTGATCCGGTCGGGCGGGTTCGACCTGACGGTCGATGCCTATCGCATCCACATCCGCAACCAGATCGGCCTGTCCGAAAATATCAGCGCGGCGACGGCGGGATCGGCGGCGGTCGCGACCCAGATCCGCAACCTGCTTGCCGCGACCAACACCGGGGCGAGTGCGGCGCGCTTCTTCATCAACGGGCTGGCCAGCACGGCGCAGGGGATCGATGCCGTCGCCCATTACCGGACCCGCACCGCAGCCGCTGGCACCTTCGACTTCACCGTCGCCGGCAACATCAACAAGGTCGACGTGACCCGCGTGCCGACCTCCACCGCCACGCTCGATCCCGCGCCGACGCTGTTCGCGCGCAGCCGTATCCTGACGCTGGAACAGGGAACGCCGGGCGAGAAGGTGACCGGCACGATCGACTGGTCGCTCGACCGGCTCGGCGCGCTCGCCCGCGTCACCTATTACGGGAACGTCAACCAGCCCGGCACGACCCCCGCCGCCGACGTGCTGACCGGGAACCGCGCGATCACCGACCTCGAACTGCGCTATAGCGGTCCGAAGGGCGCGCAGCTGGGGTTCGGCGTCAGCAACCTGTTCGATGTCTATCCCCGCGCGACCCCGACCGCCAACAACTCGACCGGGGTCCTGGGCTTCCCCTATTATTCGCCATTCGGGTTCAACGGCCGCTATCTCTATGTCCGGGCTGGACTAAACTGGTAGGTTCGGGAATCGGACAGGCTGTCGGGGGCGGGCACATCCGTCGAGCCCACCCCCGCCACGGCTGAGCCCCAGAATTTTTTCGATGTTAGCGATAACTCCTACAATTACCAATTGCGTGTTCTGAATATCGCGATATTTGTCCGAGTATAAGAACCCGGAAGGGGTTCGTCGGAGGGGACAAATCGTGTTCAGCAGAACCGCCATCCTGGCGTCGGTATCACTTTGCTCGTTGCTGAGCGCCGTAGCGGCGGAGGCGCAGACAGCGCCGGGCAATCAGCCCGACGGCACCACCCCTGCAGTGCAACCGTCCAGCGCCAGTCCTGCCGGCACCGTTGCCGAAGACGACGAGATCGTCGTCACCGGCGTGCGCGCATCGATCCTCGGCGCGCTCAACATCAAGCGCAATTCGACGCAGGTGGTCGACTCTATCGTTGCAGAGGATGTCGGCAAACTGCCCGACAATAACGTGATCGAGGCGTTGCAGCGCGTCAGCGGCATACAGGTGACCAACCGCACCGGCGGCGAGGCGGCGGGCATCTCGATCCGCGGCCTTCCCGATGCGCTGACCACGATGAACGGGCGGAACATCTTTACCGCGTCGGGGCAGGCATTTGCGCTGGCCGACATTCCGGCGAACCTCGTCAAGCGGATCGACGTCTACAAGACCCGCGCCGCCGACCAGATCGAAACCGGCATCGCCGGGCAGATCGACGTATTCACTCGCCGCCCGTTCGATTTCGACGGGTTCGCGATCTCGGGCGTGGCGCGCGGCATCTACAACGAGCAGGCGGATTCGTTTAACCCGAACGTGTCGGCACTTATCAGCAACCGCTGGGAAACCGGCATCGGCGATATCGGCGTGCTGGTGAGCGGCAGCTATTCGCGCACCAAGTTCCGCGACATGAGCGTGACGTCGGGCGCGATGGTGCCGTTCGTCACGGAAAATCCGCCGCCGGGCTACACCCCCTTGCAGCGCGTTTTCCCCGAAACCGGGGCTTGGGAGCCGGGAAGGGAGCGCGGATTGCCGACCGCTGCCGGCTCGACGTTCCTCCTCGATGGCCGGCAGGTGCCCTACTATCTCTCGCGCGACGCGGTGTTCAGCCCGGACGTCAGCGGCACGCGCGAACGCCCGGCGGTGAACGCGGCGGTGCAGTGGTCGCCGAACAACAGCTCGACCTACACCGCCGAATTCTTCTGGAACCAGTTCAGCGCGACCACGCAGAACAGCCTGTTTTTCAGCTTCGTCGATTGGTGGGGCGGGCTGGGTGCGAACCCCAAGTCGACGTTCGAGCTGTATCCCGGCACCAATATCATCAAGGCGCGGTCGGTCGGTGACGTCTATGGCTTCAACAGCGGCGACTATACCCGGTCGAAGACGAACAGCTATATCTACGCGCTGAACGGCGACTGGAAGGTCGGCGACAATGGCCGCATCACCGCCGACCTGTCATACCAGAACAGCCAGTTCGACACCCAATTCCTGGCAATGCGGATCGACCGCGTGGCAAAGCGGATCGACGTCGATTTCAATACCCGCAACGGCATCCCGGCGTACAACTTCGACAACAATGCGCTGCTGACCGACCCGACCCAGTGGAATGTCGGCGAATTCTACGACAATGCCAACCGGTCGAAGGGGGATGCGATCACGCTCCACCTCGATGGCGAAAACAAGTGGGACGATGGCTTCCTGCGCCGGGTAAAGGCGGGCATTCGCATCGACGATCGCAACGCGACCGATTCGGTGCGGTCGCAGGATGCGCGCGGGCTTGGCCGGCGCCTCTCCACGCTCGATCCGGGGCTGCAGCTGACCAACAAGAACTTCTTCGACGGGCGCGCCAGCGTCCCGACGTCGTGGCTGGTACCCAATGGCAGCTATATCTACGATAATGTCGACGCCATCCGGCAGCTGTACAAGGGGAGCGTCGCCCCGAACTTCAAGCTGTCGGACCAGCTCGCGCTGACCGACGTGTTCGACATCAACGAAATCACCATGACCGCCTATGCGATGGCCGACGGGCAGATCACCCTGTTCGGGCGACCGCTCGATGTGCAGGCCGGGATACGCTATGTCGATGTCGACACCGATTTCGTGTTCACCGATCGCTATAACGGCACAGTGTCGCGCGCGTCGAACGGCACCAGTCGTTTCCTGCCCAGCGCCACGCTGCGCTATGCGATCACCGACGATGTTCGCCTGCGCTTCAACTACGGCGAAACGCTGCGCCGTCCGGCGTTCGGCGACCTGAACCCCAACCCCAATCTGGTCGGCGATCTGACCGGGGTCGGGCGCGGCAGTGGCGGATCGGGCAATCCCAATCTGCGCCCCACCACTTCGCGCAACTACGACCTGTCGGCCGAATGGTTTTTCGAACGCAACAGCGCGATCTACGCCACGCTGTTCCGGCGGGAGATCGACGGGCTGGTCGTGCCGCTCACCTCGCTGCTGGTGATCCCCGGTACCGGGCTGAATACCGATCGGTTCGCCGTCACGCGTCCGGAAAATGCGTCGAACGGCGTGCTCAAGGGGCTGGAGCTGGGGCTGACCTATTTCCCGACCTACCTGCCCTCGCTGCTCGACGGGTTCGGGTTTCAGGGCAGCCTGACCCTGCTCGACTCCCAGCAGAATATCCCGATCTCGGACCAGACGGGGCAGATCGTCGGCGAAACCGAATCCGGTTTCTTCGGGGTGTCCGACCTGTCGTACAACGCGACGCTGGCCTATGAAAAAGGCGGCCTTGGCGCACGCCTGTCCTATGTCTGGCGCAAGCCGTTCCTTGCGAACAACGAAGCGCGGCTGTTCGCAAACCCGATCGGCGTATGGCGACGCGCCGAAAGCAGCCTCGATTTCCAGCTGACGTGGGGCATCACCGACCGGCTCGGCCTTACGCTGGATGCGGTCAACCTGACCAACCAGACGCAGCAGAACTATTACCGCTTCCAGGACGCGGGCAATTCCGAGCAGTTCAACCTCGGCACCACCTTGCTGTCGCGGACCTTCGCCGTCGGGGTGCGCTTCGCGCTCGACTGATCCGGTGCCGGGCGGGGCTATCATGTCCCGTCCCCTCCCGCCGACTGCCCGATCCCCTTTTCGGAGTGACCATCCATGACCCGGTTCACCCTTCCGTTCGTCGCGCTTGCCCTGTCCCTTCCCGGTTGCAGCGGCATTTCCGGCGGGGAGGCGAGCGGCAACATCGCCGCCCCCGCCGCCCCTGCCCCCACCCCGACGCCGACCCCTACGCCGACTGCCGCCGCAACCCCGGTCGGCCTCGCGCTCACCGGTGACACCATGCCGGTCCACGACCCGGCGATCATCAGGGACGGCAGCACCTATTTCCTGTTCACCACCGGCGCGGTCGGTGACAAGGAAGGCCTGCTCGCCACCCGCACCTCGACCGATCTGAAGGCGTGGACGTGGCGCGGGCCCGCCTATACCGCGCTGCCGGCATGGGCGACGGCGGCGGTGCCCGGCACGTCGGGCATCTGGGCCCCCGATATCGTCAAGCGTGGCGGCGAATATCGCCTCTATTATTCGGTCTCGACCTTTGGCTCCAACCGCTCCGCAATCGGCCTGACGACCAGCAACGCGCTGAACCAGAATACGCCGTCCAGCGGCTGGACCGACAAGGGCGCAGTGATCCAGTCGAACACGAGCGACAATTTCAACGCGATCGATCCTGCCGTCTTTACCGATGCGGACGGGCGCGAATGGATGGCGTTCGGCAGCTTCTGGTCGGGGATCAAGATGGTGCGGCTGGATCCCGCCACGGGCCTGCGGCTCGCCAGCGACCAGACAATCTATGCGCTGGCGTCGCGCCCCGCCCCTACCGCGATCGAGGCGCCGTTCGTCGTCCGCCACGCCGGTTTCTATTACCTGTTCGCCTCGTTCGACAATTGCTGCAAGGGCGCGGACAGCACCTATAACACCGTCGTCGGACGGTCGGCCTCGCCGACCGGGCCCTATGTCGACAAGGCGGGCAAATCGATGCTGGACGGCGGCGGGACCCTGGTACTGGCATCGGGACAGGGCACCAACGCGCGCTATGTCGGCCGCGGCCATGTCGCCGTGCTGCAGGAGACGACCGGCGACCACATCGTCTATCACGCCTATGACCGCGAACGGAACGGTGCGCCGACGCTGCAGATTCAGTCGCTGACCTGGGATGCCGATGGCTGGCCGGTGGCGCAATGAAGGAGAGAATGCCGATGAACGACCCTATGTCGCGCCGCGCGCTGCTCGGCGGCCTTGCCGCCACCGGCACGGTTGCCGCGCTGCCCTCGCTGGCCCAGCGTCGCGCGCAGGCGGGGGGGATCGTCAATCCGCTGGTGAAGAACCGTGCCGACGCGCAGGTCTTCCGCCACACCGATGGCTGGTATTACCTGACCGGATCGGTGCCCGAATATGACAGGCTGGTGCTCCGCCGGTCGAAGACCATCGGCGGCTTGACCAACGCGCCAGAGAAGGTGTTGTGGCGGCACGAGGCGAAGGGGCCGATGTCCGGGTTCCTGTGGGCGCCCGAACTGCACTGGATCGATGGCAGGTGGATCATGTATTTCGCCGCCGGCCCCAGCGGCGGCGGCGAGGATGTGTTCCGCATCCGCACCTATGCGGTGGTGTGCGACGGCCCCGATCCGATGACCGGCCGCTGGACCGTGCTGGGGCAGTTGCAGACGCCGTGGGACAGCTTCAACCTCGATTCCACCAGCTTCGTCCATCGTGGCACCCGCTACCTCGCCTGGGCACAGCGCGAGCCGGGGATCGAGACCAATTCCAACCTGTATCTCGCGCCGCTTGCCACCCCGCTGACGCTGGCCGCAAAGCCGGCACGGCTGACCGTCCCGACCCTGCCGTGGGAGGTGCGCGGGTACAAGGTCGCGGAGGCACCCGCGCTACTGGCGCGGAACGGCCGGCTGTTCATGACCTATTCGGCGAGCGCGACCGACGCGCGCTATTGTCTGGGCATGCTGACGGCGCGCGACGATGCCGACATTATGGACCCGGCGGCATGGACCAAATCGCCAGTACCGGTGATGCAGACGTCGGTCGCGCACAAGATCTATGGTCCCGGCCACAACAGCTTCACGGTCGACGAACGCGGCCGCGACATGCTGGTGTTTCATGCCCGCGATTACGAAAAGATCACCGGCGACCCACTGTTCGATCCGAACCGTCACACCCGTGTCCAGCCGATCCGCTATGACGCGGCGGGCGTGCCGCAGTTCGATCCTCCGGTCGCCAACGGGCCGCTGACCTGAACCCTTCCGCCCCGCGCGCCCGATGCGGCGCGCGGGGCAGACAGTTGCGATCAGCGCTCGAGGATCAGGGTCGCGATCGACCGGGCTGGAACAACGCTGCCGGCCACTGGTGCAGCCTGTCGCGTGGCGTCGGTCACGATCATCCGCGCCCGCCATCCCGCCGGCAACGTCATCCGCCGCGCGACCGGCGCCGGATTGACGTGGACGAGCGCCATCGTCCGCCCATCCGGCGAAATGGCTCCCACCGTATCGAGATCATCGACCGGCACCAGCCGATAGCCGGGGCGGATATAGCGGCTGAACTGCGCCATCGCCCAGTATTTGCGGGTGACGGTAATGCGATGCGGCGCGGTCGGCCCGGCGGCGAGATCGGCCTTCACCAGCCCCCAGTTCGACCCGGCGTTACCACCGCGCGCGCTCCAATCCTCGACCGCCTGCCAGAATATCCACGCCGCCGGTTCCAGCCGCTTGAGGTCGAGCACGACATGCTCGGCAAAGGCCAGCGGGCTCTCCATCGCATCAACCGCCTCCGGATCGCCCGCCAGCGGAGCATCGTTCTCGCTCATCCACAACCGGATGCCGCTCGCCCGCGCGACGTCGCGCACGCCGGTCTGGTGGATCGCGCCATAGCTGTGGACGTTCAGCTGACCGATCCGCGCCCGCGTCGCCGCCGGATAGCCCGCCCAGTCGGCAAGGAAGGTGTGCGAGTTGGTTTCATCCGGCGCGGCGATCACCGTCTTCAGGCCGAGCGCCTTCAGCGCCGCATCGCTCGCGTCGATCATCGCCGCCTGTCGCGCCGGGCTCCAGTGCGCACCCTCCTGCTTGTTCGCGGCAAACCAATAGTCTGTATTGGGTTCGTTGACCGGCGAGAGCGTGCGGAAGGTGATGCGGTGGCGGCGCTGCAACTCGGCGACGGCCCGCGCGAGATAGGTCGCGAACGGCCGTTCGAAACCGGGGCGCAGATTGTCGTCAGTCGCCTTTTCCGCACCCGACACCCGGCCCGAAACGGTCATGAACCAGGGCGGCGAGTTGGAGAACGCTTCGAAGATCGGCGTCTTCACCCGGTCACGGATCGCGTCGAGCCACCAGCGCTGCCGCCCGTCCTGCGACCAGTCCCACATCGCCGGATCATCCGCCCGCCACCAATCGCGTCCGGTCACGCCCGGCGGCTGTCGCCAGAACCCCGGCACCGCCCCGCCCGGACGCAGATAGGGCGGCGTGCCCGCCGCATTGCCACCGCCGATGTTATAGCGGGCGATGGTCCAGCCCAGCCCGTCGGGACCGTAGAAAAGATCGGCCAATCGGCGTCGCTCCGCATCCGGCCAGCCGCCACTGACATCGGCGAACCAGGCAAGCGCGGTGCCCCACCCCTCGAACACCGTCGACGGTCGATCGACCGCCGGACGCAGGGTGATCGCAACCTCGCCCTGCTCGACCCGCTGTGCCTGGACAGGCGCGGCGATGCCGATGCCCAGCGCGAGGAGCGCGCCCGCAAAGCCCCGGTGGGCGGCGGAATGACGGAACCGCATCACCGGTTCACCTGCACAGTCACCATCAATGTCCGCCCCTCCGTCGGCAGGATCAATCCAAACGCGGTTTCGTCGCCGTTGAGCAGCCGATCGCGCACGAACCGGCCGCGATCGACATGGCCCTCCTCCACCGTCACCAACTGCACCGACCCGGCCTGTCCCAGCGGCAATGCGAAGCGAAGATTGGTACCCGCGCCGGTCAGCAGATAGCGGTCGGGCGCGACCTGCGCAGCGATGACCCGGCCCGACAGGTCGGCATTGCCCTGCCCCCGTGGCCCGCCATAGCCGTCGCGCACCGCACCGAACCGTGCGGCCAGTTCCATGCCCGGAAACGCCATCGGGACGTTCGCCATGCCATCCTGCTCGATCGCCACCCGGACCCGGCCCGCATCGCGCAGCGGCAGCAGCAGCGGCGCGACATCGCCCAGCAGGCGGTAATCGAGCGCGATCGGCTCCACGCTCTCCTTGCCGTCCTTCATCCCGAAATCGGGACCGATGCCGAACTTGCCGATGCCCAGCGCATGGGGCCGCGCCACGGTCCAGAAGGCGTTGCGGGCGTGCGCCATGCTTCCGCCTGTCTCCGGCACGAACAGCGGGTTGCCCGGCACGTCGTAGGCCTCGGCGATCTCGGTGTAAGGTGCGATGTTGGTGTCGTAATTATCGACCCCAACCACATCGATCGCGGGGGCGAGCCTGCGCCACTGCGGCAACAGCCACGATACCGCCCCGCCCGATGGCGAGCTGTCTCCCGGTCGCAACAGCCCCGGCTGTTCGCGCGGCCACACATTGACGTAGAGCGGCAGCGCATAGGCCGCCTTCCCCGCCGCCGCGACCGCGCCGACATAGCGCGCGGTGTGATAGGCCATGAACGCCTCGGGCGCGCGTTCGGCATAGTTGGCGGTCCATTCGCCCGACTCCGCGCCCGGCATGTCGGCGGGCACCTGCGCCCGGAACAGCGCCTCTGCGGCGGGCGAATGGTCGCGGTCGGCGCCCAGCGTCCCCGCCTCGTTCTGCACCTGCACCAGGATGACCGTGCCGCGCGCCGCGTCCACCGCCTTCAGATGCGCCATGAGCGCGGCAAAGGCACGGGCATCGGCATCGCGGCTGGCCGCCCCGATCGGCGACAGCACCTCAATCGGCCGCCCGTCCGCCGTCATCACCCGTGGAAAGCGCGCCGTATCGCGCTTCACCCATGCGGGGACATAGCTCATATTGCCGTTCTTCCACGTGCCGAACCATAACAGCACCAGCCGGACATTCTGCGTGCGCGCCTCGGCGATCAGGCCGTCGACGACGCTCCAGTCGAACCGCCCCTCCTCCGGCTCGACCGTTTCCCAGCCGATCGGGGCCATCACCGTATTGGCGTGACTGCGCGCGATGGCGGGGGCGAGCCGTCGGAACTCGGCCGGAAAGCCGCTCGAATTGTTCAGCTGGATACCGAGCAGGAGATAGGGCGCGCCATCGACCTCCAGCGTCGGCTTGGAGCCGTTGTTCGACGCAACCATCCGGCTGTGCTGCGCAGACGCGGGGCAGGACAATGCCACTGCGGCGCATCCGGCCAATATGCGCCAAACCGGCCGCCATGCATCGCGCCTGGCGGCGTTGATACGGCGCCCCTGCACGCGTTGATCGACGAACATCATCGACTCCTCCCCTGTTTATCTTGTCAGACAATTGCAGAAAAGAAGCCGCATTCAAAGTGATTGATCGTTCCGACAACGGTGTCGGACCCTATTTGCCCGACATATTTTCATCACCGGTCGCGATGGCCATCGCCCGCTCCGTATCCTGACGCGCCAGTTCGACCAGCGTTTCAGTTGCGGCGCGTGCCTCCGGACCATCGCTGCGCGCGATCGCCTCAAACAGTGCCTGATGCTCGGCAACGGGATCGCGAGGCGCACCGGCGCGATATTTGAAGAAGGTGGTCCAGCGCACCGCCGCGGCGATGCTTGCCGACAGGCTGACCAGCAGTTCGTTGCCCGTCGCCTCCAGAATCGTCGCGTGAAAACTCTGGTCCGCCGCACGACCAGCCTCGCTGTCGAGACCGAGCGTCGCCATTTCCTCCAGTGCGTGGCCCATGCGGGTCAACTGCCGCGACGTCCGCGATACCGCCGCCAGTTCGGCCGCCGCCGGCTCCACGATCATCCGCAACTGAAACAGGCTGCGGACAAAGGCGAGCGGCGGCGGCTCCCCCTCGAACATCCAGCCGAGCAGTTCGGGATCGAGCAGGTTCCACGCCTGCCGCTCGCGGACGCGGGTCCCGGCCTTGGGCTTGCTTTCGACCAGCCCCTTTGCCGCCAGCATCCGCAGCGCCTCGCGAATCACGCTGCGCGAAACCTCGAACCGTTCGGCCAGGTCGATCTCACCCGGCAGTCCGCTGCCCGGTTCATGCCGGCCGGTGACGATCGCCACGCCGATCCTGCGTGCCAGCGCGACGTTCGCCGGCTGCCCACCCTTACGTACCGCCATGTCGGCGCCTCTCCCTTGTTTCGGCGATCTTGGCCGAAAGCATCGCGTCCGTCGACCGTTCGATTTCATATTGTCAGTCAAATGATATACGGTAATATGTCAGACAAGGCTCGATTCAGGGCACAGACAAGGGGGAGAGGAATATGAAAGCGATCAGGTGCGCCCTGTTGGCGGGGGTTTCGGTCATGTCGGTCGGCGGATTTGCCGCGACCGCTTCGGCACAGACGGCCGCCGCACAGCCGGCCGATGACGCCGCCCAGAACGGGGACGATATCGTCGTCACCGGCGTTCGGGCCTCGCTGCGTTCGGCACAGGCGATCAAGCAGAATTCCAACCAGATCGTCGATTCGGTCAGCGCCCAGGACATCGGCAAGCTGCCCGACGTCAACACCACCGAAGCGCTGCAGCGGATCACCGGTGTGCAGATCCAGCGCCGCTATGGCGAAGGCGCCACCGATTTCGATCACCGTACCCAGCCGGCGGTCACCGTGCGCGGCCTGACGCAGGTGCAGAACTTCCTCGACGGTCGCGCGGTCTATTCGGCATCGGGCGGCCGCGCCTTCGACCTCGAAGGCATTCCGCCCGAACTGCTCTCGGGCATCGACGTCTACAAGAATGCGCCGGCCAACATCATCGAAGGCGGCGTCGGCGGCGCGGTCAACCTGCGCACGCGTCGGCCGTTCGATTCGGCGGGCCAGGTCATCAGCATGACCGCGCGCGGCAACTATTACGACCGCGTCGACAAGCCGGGCTATGCGGTTTCGGGCCTGTATAGCAACCGCTACGACACCGGCATCGGCGAAATCGGTTTCCTGGTGAACGCGGTCTATTCGAAGAGCCATTATCGCCAGGACGGGTTGCTGGCCGGGCCGTTCGGTGAATCGCGCCCGGGGTCGATCGCCAATGCGCCGAGCAATGCGCAGATCCCGTATGGTTTCGAAGTCTATGACGACAAGGGCGACCGCAAGCGCTTCGGCATCGCCGCCGCCGTGCAGTGGCAGGCAAGCGATGCCGTGCTGGTCACCGCGCAGTATCAGGGCACGAAATACTGGTTCAACCGTACCGGCGCCTATTATTACGACTTCAACAACCTGCCGGGCAACCAGTACAATTCTGCCGGTCAGGTAACGCAGTACAATACGCTGCCGACGCCGGGTGCGGCCTTCACCTTCAACAAGGACGGCTATGCGACCAGCGGCTCGCTGTCGCCGCAGACCTTTGAGACCGGCCGTTTCGACCAGGAATTGTGGAGCGCCAGCCAGAACTACACGTTCAATGTCGGCTGGCAGGCGACCGACCGGGCAAAGGTCAATTTCGACGTCCAGTATCTGACGTCCTATTACAATGCCGACCGCAACGGCCACGTCCTGTCGCTGTATAACCGCACCAACCAGAACGCGACCGGGCAATATGGCGGCACCGTCGCCCCGCACCCGTCGACCGTCGTGTTCGACCTGCGCGGCAAATATCCGCGCTGGAACGTCACCGACCCGTCGGTACTCAACAACCCGGCGAACTATTCGCTGCCGTTCATCGCCGACTCGCTTCAGCGCAACGATGCCGAAACGCTCGCGCTCGCGTACGACATCGAATATGATTTCGAAGGCGGCTTCCTCGAAAAGCTGCGTGGCGGTGCGCGCTATTCCGACAACAGCATCGACCTGCGCGGGACGTGGAACGGCGTCAGCTTGTTTCGCGACTATGCACCGGGCGCCAGCGATGTGCCCGCCGGCGCGGCGCTGATCCCGCTCAGCCGCTTCCCGCAGTTGGCGATGAAGGGGCCGTCGAAGAACTGGTTCGACGGCAACTCGGTCACCGGCGGCATCCTCTATCCGGCATTTCCGGCCGGCAAGGGCGTGTGGGAACAGACCAAGGCGCTCTACGCCCTGTTCGGTGCCCAGACGAAGGACGCATTCACGCCGGGCGACCTCAATCGCCAGACGGAGAAGACCTATACCGCATGGGGCATCGCCGACTACGCCTTCGAACTCGGCAGCGTTCGCTTCGACGGCGGTGCCGGCGTGCGGATCGTCAAGACACGCACCACGTCGGTCGGTACGCAGTTCAACAATGACGGCAGCTTCACGCCGATCTCGCTCGGCAACGACTATACCAATGTCCTGCCCAGCATGAACATCCGCGCCCGCTTCACCGACCAGTTCCAGATGCGCTTCGCCTATTCGAAGGGGGTGGCGCGGCCGAACTTCGACGTGCTGTCGACCAACGTGACGCTGCAGAACCCGAACCAGGTCGATCCGAACAACGGACTGCCCTTCGCCAATTCGGGCAACCCGTTCCTGCGGCCGATCAAGTCGGATAACTTCGACCTGACCGCCGAATGGTATTTCGCACCGACCGGATCGCTGACCGCAGGTCTGTTCTACAAGAAGGTCAACGGCTTCCTGTCGAGCGGCCGCTTCATCGGCACCTATGGCGGGCGGCAGTACAACGTCAATTCAACGCTCAATTCGGGTGACGGCACGGTCAAGGGTCTCGAAGCCGGCTATCAGCAGTTCTTCGACTTCCTGCCCGGACTGCTCAGCGGCTTCGGCATCCAGGCGAATTACACCTATGTCGACTCCAACGTCGAAAATCCGTTCTCGTCGTCGAGCAACAACCTGCCCTCGACCCTGCCGCTCGAGAAGCTGTCGAAGCACAGCTACAATCTGATCGGCCTGTACGAAAAGGGTCCGGTGACCGCCCGCCTCGCCTATAACGGCCGGTCGAGCTACCTCGAACAAACGACGGGCAGCGGCGCCAATGGGCAGGGGCAGTTCGCCAAGCCCTATGCCTCGCTCGATGCGTCGATCAGCGTCAATCTGAACGAACATGTCGCAGTGTCGGCCGACGTCGTGAACCTGAACAACCGCATGAACGTGCTCTATATCGGCACGCCATCGGCGCCGCTGCAGTATCAGCTGAACGACCGTCGCTTCGGCCTGTCGCTGCGCGCGACCTATTGAGGATCGGGCGGCGGGACACCTGTCGCGTCCCGTCGCCAACCCTGTCCCTCCCTGCCGGCGTGGTTCGCCACGCCGGCCCTTTTTGGTCTATCGGTTATTGCATGTCGTCCGTTCCGATCGCCATCGCCCCGCCCGTCGTCACCGTTCGCCATGTCGGCCGCGAACGCGAGCCGGTGGTCGTCATCGATCGCGCGACCGGGCAACGTGACGCGCTGGTCGATTTCGCTGCGACCCGATCCACCTTCGCGCCGGCGGATAGCGTCGGCAGCTTCTATCCCGGCCTGCTCGGTCCCGCGCCGACCGCCTATGTCAATGCGATGGTCCGCATGGTCCTGCCGCTGATCGCCGCGCATTTCACCGGCACGCCGGTCCGGCCCGCCCGCGCGCGAGGCAATTTTTCGCTCGTCACGCTGCCGCCCGAGGCGCTGGTCCCCGACCAACGCGTGCCGCATGTCGATTCCGCCGACCAGCTGCAATTCGCGACGGTCCATTTCCTGTCGGCGACCAATGGCGACGGCACCCGCTTCTTCCGCCACCGCGCGACCGGGTTCGAGACGATCGATGCCGATCGCCTGCCCGCCTATCGCGCAGCGCTGGATGCTGAACTGGCCGCGATGCCCGCTGTCTATCCGGCTGGCGAAGATGGTCCGTTCGAGGCGATCGACACGATCGACGCCGCCCCCGACCGGCTGATCCTGTACCGCGCGGCGCTGCTCCATTCGGGCGCGATCACCACGCTGCCGGCCGATGCCGCCGATCCGCGATGCGGGCGATTGACCGGCAACCTCTTCCTGCAATGCCGGACCCCGGCATGAGCGCGCGCGCCGACGGCCCGTTGCGCCGGATCGCAATCGTCGGCGGCGGCACCGCCGGCTGGATGGCCGCCGCCGCGCTGTCGCGCGTATTGGGGCCGCACGGCCCGGCGATCACGCTGGTCGAGTCCGAGGAGATCGGCACCATCGGCGTGGGTGAGGCGACGATCCCGCCGCTACAGGCGTTCAACGCGATGCTCGGCATCGACGAGGATGATTTCGTCCGGGCGACGCAGGGGACGTTCAAGCTCGGCATCGACTTCCACGACTGGGGCCAGGTCGGGCACCGGTATTTCCACCCGTTCGGCGTCTATGGCATCGATGCGGGTGCGGTCCCGTTCGAGGCGATGTGGCGTCGCCTGCGTGCCGCCGGACAGGCCGGGCCGCTGGCCGATTATTCGATCTGCACCGCCGCCGCGCGCGCGGGCCGGTTCCAGCGACCGCAGCCGGGCAACACGCCGCTCGCCCAGATCGGCTATGCCTTTCACTTCGACGCCGGACTCTATGCCCGCTTCCTGCGCGCCCGTGCCGAGGCGGCAGGCGTGGTGCGGCGCGAGGGGCGGATCGTCGAGGTCGTCTGCGACGGGGCGAGCGGTTTCATCGACGCGGTGGTGCTCGCCGATGGCGGCCGGGTCGAGGCGGACTTCTTTATCGACTGTTCGGGCTTTCGCGGCCTGCTGATCGACGAAGCGATGGGCGCGGGGTTCGAGGACTGGAGCCACTGGCTGCCCAACGACCGCGCCGTCGCGGTGCCCAGCGCCAATGTCGGCCCGCCCAGCCCGTTCACCCGATCGACCGCGCGCGATGCCGGATGGCAATGGCGCATCCCGCTGCAGCATCGCACCGGTAACGGCTATGTCTATTCCAGCGCGCATGTGTCGGATGACGAGGCGGCGGCGACGCTGCTCGCCGGGCTAGAGGGTAAGGCGCTGGCCGATCCCCGTCCCATCCGCTTCCGCACCGGACGGCGCGACCGGTTCTGGATCGGCAATTGCGTCGCGCTGGGGCTGTCGGGCGGGTTCCTCGAACCGCTCGAATCCACCTCGATCCATCTGGTGCAGGCGGGCATCGCGCGGCTGCTGGAAATGCTGCCGACGCGGGCCTGCGACCTGGCCGACAGCGCGCGCTACAACCGGTTGATGGCGGCCGAGTTCGATCAGGTACGCGATTTCGTGATCCTGCATTTCCATGCCAGCGCCCGGCGGGACACCGCCTATTGGCGCGATCAGGCCGCGCGCCCGATCCCCGACACGCTGGCAGAGCGCCTCGCCATCTATGCCCGCACCGGCCGGGTCTATCGCGAGGGCGACGAACTGTTCACCAAGACGAGCTGGCTGGCGGTGATGGACGGACAGGGATTGACCGCAGCGACCCATGATCCGCTGGCCGATGCCATGCCGATCGATGCCGCCGCCGCGCGGTTGCAGCGGATCGGCGCGGTCGTCGCCGCCGCCGCCGCACAGATGCCGCCGCACGAAGCCTTTATCGCCCGCCACTGCACCGCCGCCACCGGGCAGCGCGCGTGACGCCATGACCTGCATAATGTTCGAAAATGGGGAGAAGTCGATGCGTACCATGTTGAGGATCGGTGCCGCCGCCGTGGCGATGGCCGTTGCCGGGTCCGCATCGGCGCAGAGCGACGCGCCGCGGGTCGATCCGGTACAGGTCGATGCCAGCCGCCCAGACTGGGAAAATCCGGCGGTCAACTATGTCGGGCGGATGCCGGCGCGGGCGACCGCTTTCCCGTTCGAAAGCCGGGAAAAGGCGCTGGTCGGGCTCCGTCCCAAGTCCGAACGGTTCCTGTCGCTGAACGGCGACTGGAAATTCGCCTTCTCGCCCAACACGACCGACGTGCCCGCCGGGTTCGAACGTCCCGACTATGACGTGTCTCAGTGGAAGAGCATCAAGGTGCCGGCCATGTGGCAGACCGAGGGGTACGACCAAGCGCGCTACAACAACATCACCTATCCCTTTCCCGCCAATCGCCCGCTGATCCCGCATGCGACCAATCCGGTCGGATCGTACCGCCGCGACATCACGCTGCCGGCGGGCTGGGCCGGCGACGACGTGGTGCTGCATATCGGCGCGGCGGGTGCGGCCTATTATGTCTGGGTCAATGGGCAGAAGGTCGGATACGCCGAGGATTCGAAGCTGCCGAGCGAGTTCGACGTCACCCGGTTCGTAAAGCCGGGCAGGAACGTCGTCGCGATCCAGGTCATCCGCTGGTCGGACGGCAGCTATCTGGAGGACCAGGATTTCTGGCGCGTGTCGGGGATCGAGCGCGAAGTCTATCTGATGGCGGCGCCCGCCACGCGGGTGCGCGACTTCTTCGTCCATGCCGGGCTGGATGCCGCCTATCGGGATGGCATGCTCGCGGTCGATCTGGCGGTGACGCCGGGGGCGGCGACCAGCGCGCGCTATGTCCTGCTCGACGGCGATCGCACGGTGATCGAGGGGCGGACAGCGGTGCCCGCGGGCAAGACCGAACGTACGGTCACCCTCAGCGGAAAGGTGCCGGGGGTGAAGCCGTGGACCGCCGAGACGCCCAATCTCTACACGCTGCTGGTCGAGCTATATGATGCGCAAGGGCGGATCCTCCAGTCGACCTCTAGCCGGATCGGGTTCCGCACGGTCGAGATGAAGAACGGGCTGGTATCGGTGAACGGCAAGCCGATCACGATCCGCGGTGTAAACCGCCACGAACACGACCCCGAAACCTTCCACGTCGTCAGCCGGGAATCGATGGAGCACGATATCCGGCTGATGAAGCGCAACAATATCAACGCGATCCGCACCTCGCATTATCCGAACGACCCGTATCTCTACGAACTGGCCGACCGTTATGGCCTGTACGTGATGGACGAAGCGAATATCGAGAGCCACGCGTACATGGATTACGCCAACAAGCATCCGGACGAACGCGGCCGGTTGCAGATCGGCTTCGATCCGGCGTGGCGCGACGCGCATGTCAGCCGCGTGACCAACATGGTCGAACGCGACAAGAACCACCCCTCGATCATCTTCTGGTCGCTGGGCAACGAAGCGGGCATCGGCCCCAATTTCGAAGCTGCCGCCGCAGCGGCAAAGGCGCGCGACCCGAACCGGCTGGTCAGCTATCTCGGCTGGGGCACGTGGGACGGCATCCACGACCACCGGCCCAACTGGTATGCCGATATCTATGCGCCGATGTACGATCCGGCGGTGAAGCTCGCCGACTATGCGCGGAACTGGAACTTCAAACAGCCGCTGATCCAGTGCGAATACAGCCATATGATGGGCCAGTCGGGCGGCAACCTGAAGGAATATTGGGACACGATCTACGCCTATCCGGAAAAGCTGCAGGGCGGTTTCGTGTGGGATTGGGTCGACCAGTCGATGTACCGCTATACCAAGGACGGTCGTCGCTATTGGGGCGATGGCGGCGAATACGGCCCCAATCCAGGGGGTGAAATCGAGTTTGGCGACGGGTTGCTGCAAGCCGACCGTACCCCCAATCCGCAGCTGTACGAACTCCGGAAAGCCTATGCCCCGGTCCAGCTGGACGGATTCGATCCGGCGACCGGCCGGGTCACGGTGCGCAACCGCCACGATTTCCGCGACCTGTCGGGCTTCGTGCTCGACTGGGACGTGACCGAGAATGGCGTGTCGATCGCGAAGGGCGTGATGCCCGCGCTCACCACCGCCGCGCGCCGGGCGGAGACGATCGCCCTGCCGCTGTCGGCCATCCCGCGCCGGGCGGACGCCGAATATTTCGTGACCGTCAACGTGCGGACAAAGGACGGGGCGGTGCCGCTGGTGCCGGCGAACACGCTGGTTGGTTTCGAACAATTCGCGCTTTCGCCCACCCCCGCTGCCGTCGCGCCACCCGCCGGGGTCGCGGCGCTGCGCCAGAGCGGCGACGCCTTTGTCCTGACCGCCGGGCCGGCGACGCTGGAGATCGATCGCAAGACCGGGCTGATCCGCCGCTATGCCCGTGACGGACGCGCGCTGGCGACCGGGGGCACCCCCCATTTCTGGCGGGCGGTGACCGACAACGACATCGGCATCGGCACCGAAAAGCAGCTGGCCGTGTGGAAGGCGATGAGCGACACCCGCCGCGTCGCGACGATCCGCGCCGATCGCGACGCCGGCACGGTCACCGTCCGCTACGACCTGGGCGATGGCGCGGCGCAGTTCGACACGCGTTACGCGATGGCCGCCGATGGATCGGTCGCGATCGACGGCACGCTGACCCCCCTGAAGGCCGACCTGCCCCCGCCGTTCCGCGTCGGGCTCGCCTTTGCCCTGCCGACCGACATCACCGATGTCGAATGGTATGGCCGCGGGCCGCATGAAAGCTATGTCGACCGCAAGGATTCGGCCCCGATCGGGCTGTGGCGCGGGCGCATCGCCGAACAGAATCACGACTTCATCCGTCCGCAGGAAACGGGCAACAAGGTCGATGTCCGCTGGATGGAGCTGTCGGGTGCCGGGCGCGGGCTGCGGGTGCAGGGCGATCGGCCGCTGATGATGAACGCGCTCGCCTTCCCCTATGCCGATCTCGATCGTCATGCGCCGGGCACGTGGAAGTCGACCGATATCGTGCCGCACGATCAGGTCACGCTGCTGGTCGATTCCGCGCAGTGGGGCGTCGGCGGCGATACGCAGTGGAGCGAGTTCGGCAAGCCGCTGCCCGCCTATCGCATCGGCACCGTGCCGACCCGCGTCGCCTTCCTCCTGACGCCATTCGCCGGTACCGGCACCACGCCCGACAAGGCCCGCCCGGCCAGCGCGACGGGGGAGGAATGATGCGCCGCCGCCTGATCGTGCTGGCCGCCGCGCTGCTCGGCGGGGCGGCACCGGCCGCCGACGTGCCGCGCTGGGACGCGGCCGGCGCGGGCAACCCGCTGCTGCCAGGCTATTTCGCCGATCCCTCGATCGTGCACGATGACGGGCGGTGGTATGTCTTTGCCACGATCGATCCGTGGGGCGACGACCGATTGGGCCTATGGACATCGGACAATGGCCGCGACTGGCGCTTTTCGATGCCCGACTGGCCGACCAAGCGCGCCGCGACCAGTCCGACCTCGGGCGATGCCAAGGTCTGGGCCCCCTCGGTCGTGAAGGCGCCCAATGGACGCTGGTACATGTACGTCTCCGTCGGCAGCGAGGTGTGGGTCGGCACCGCCCCCTCGCCCGCCGGGCCGTGGCGCGACGCGAATGGCGGCAAGCCATTGATCGCGCGCGACTTTGCGCCGGCCTATCACATGATCGATGCCGAAGCGTTCGTCGACGACGATGGACAGGCCTATCTCTATTGGGGATCGGGACTGAACTGGGTCAACGGCCACTGCTTCGTCGTGCGGCTGAAGCCCGACATGGTGACGTTCGACGGCACGCCGCGCGACGTCACCCCGCGCGGCTATTTCGAGGCGCCGTTCATGGTGAAGGCCGGCGGGCGCTACCTGCTGACCTATAGCGACGGCAACACGACCAAGGACACCTACAAGGTCCGCTATGCGGTCGGTACCACGCCGTTCGGCCCGTTTACCGAAAGCCCGAACAGCCCGATCCTCGAAACACACCGGGAGCGCGATATCGTCAGTCCCGGTCACCACGCGATCTTCCGTTCGGGCGCACAGAGCTACATCCTGTATCACCGACAGGCTTTGCCATGGCCGCAAAGCGGCGATGCGGTGCTGCGCCAGGTCGCGGTCGACCCGATCGAGCTGCGTGCCGATGGTTCGATCGCACGGGTCACGCCCGGCCATGGCGGGCCGGTCGTGGGCTTTGCCGCGCACCGTGCGCGCGGGCTGGCATGGCGGGCGAGCGGCACCAAGACCACGCCCGGCAACGCACCGTCCCGCGCCGCCGACGACAATTACGCGACGCTGTGGCGCGCGCCTGCCGATGGCTCGGGACAGGTCATTGCCGATCTCGGTCGGCGCCGGGCCGTCGCCCGGTCGCTGGTCCGGCCCGAATATGCCACCCGGCCCTATCGCTTCGCGGTGGATGCGTCCGACGATGGCCGCCGCTGGCGACCGATCGTCGCGGCCGCGACGCGCAGCGGATCGCCGATCACGCTCGATCACGCCGTTACCGCCCGCTATCTGCGGCTTCGTACCGAGGATCGCGGGGCCGGCGTCTGGGAATGGACGATCCTGCCCTGAGCAGGCCGGCAATCCCAGACGGCTGCCTGCGCTGCCCCGTCCGGCAGCGCTAGAATCGTACCGTCATCGGCTGCCCGGTATAGGTCACCGTCCGCGTCGCCGGCATGTCGGCGGTTCCGCCGGGCGTGCCGGGTCGGACAAGGACCAGCTTCAGCTGGCGCGTGGCGGTCATGCCGGGAAAGCTGCCCTGTCGGCCACCGATCGTCAGCGTCCGGCGCGCATCGTTCCAGTCGAGCGTGTAGGTCGCACGCGCGCCGCGCTCATAGGCATAAGTCTCGTTATCGTCCTCATACAGCGTGAACGCGCCGTTCGCGCCGGGATAGACGCGGATTTCATACGCGGCATCGGGCTTTTCCGTCGCATATTGCTGAAGCGGCCCCAGCGGCAGGATCGCCCCGGCCCGGACATAGAGCGGCACGATATCCAGCGGCACGTTGCGCGCGACGTCACGCCCCCCGGACAGGCGTTCGTTGGTCCAGAAATCATACCAGCCCCCGGCGGGCAGATAGGTTCGCACCGACAGGTCCGGCCCGCCGCTGGCCTTCGCCGCCGCCGCGCGCAGCTCCGCCGGCCGCCGCCATGCGAAGCGCAGGTCACGCTCGCCGGTGCCCTGATAATATTCGATCCTGACCGGCACGCGCTGCCCCTTGCGCAGCGTCACCTTCGCGCTGCTGTAGCGCGAGCGGCCGCTGGCCCAGTCCTCGATCAGCTTGCGGCCGTCGACATACAGGCGGACGCCATCGTCGCCCTGCAGGCCCAGCTCATAATCGCCATCCTCCGGCGCCTCCAGCATCCCTTCCCAGCGGGCCGAGAAGTCGTCGAGCCTGGTAAGGCCCGGCGGCATCGCCTCCAGCGGCGGCGCGGGCCAGCGCTTGTCGATCGTCGCATCTATCACCTTGCCGACCGGCTTCTCGAAGGCCGTGTCGGCGAAATAGGTGCCGGCCAGCCCCGGCTGCCCGTCGGGCGTCGTCAGCGCACTCGCCGGGACGGTCGTCGCCGGTTCGGGTTCGGGTCGGTACATCGCCCGCGTCACCGGATGGACCAGCAGCGCCCCGCCGAACATGAAGGCATCGTTGACCGAATGGACCCGCGCATCGTCGGGAAAATCCATCGCCAGCGGCCGCATCAGCGTGTAGCCGTTGGCCGTCACCTGCCAGCCGTTCGCATAGATATAGGGCAGCATCCGGTAGCGCAGGTTCACCGCGCCAAGGAGCGAGGCGTAGACCTGCGGATCGAGCGTCTTGAACAGGTACGGCTCGCGTTCGATGTCGGTGCCGTGCACCCGCATCAGCGGGTTGAACGCGGCATATTGGAACCAGCGCGCGAACAGCTCGCGATAGATCGGGTTGCGATGCCCGCCGCCATAGCCCCCGACGAAGAAGCCGCCGGTATCCTGCGTCCAATAAGGGTTGCCGGTCACCGTCACATTGACCCCGCCCGCAACCTGGTGACGCAGCGTCTTCCAACTGGCCAGCGTATCGCCCGACCACGACGCGGCGGCGGTCCGCTGCGCCCCCGCCCACGCCGATCGGGTCAGCGTCAGCACCCGCTTGTCGCTGCTCGCGCGCTGTCCGTCATAGGTGCCCTGCGTCGTCATCAGCGAATAGACGTTCAGATAGCGCGAGAAGTTGCCAAGCGTGTTTCGGCCCAGCGACTTGATATCGGTCACTGCCGCCTTCGCATCGTGCATGGCGGTGCTGACCTCCACCTCGGTCCCGTCCATCCACAGCGCATCGACGCCTTTGTCGAGCAGCCCGGCCTTGGCATGCTTGAAATAGATCTGCCGGCCAAGCGGGCTGAACGCGTCATAAATCCGCGCCTGCTTCGATATCCAATGGAGCGGTGCGAAGCGCAGCCCGTGCTGGTCGAGTTCCTTGCCCAATGCGGTATCGTTGCCGACCGATGGCCAGATCGACACCATCAGCTTCAGGTTCAGGTCATGGATGCGCTTGATGGTGCGTTCCGGATCGGCGAAACGGGTCTTGTCCCACGTCATCCCGCTCCAGCTGCCGTCGTTGCCGCCCCAATATTGCCAGTCCTGCACGATGTAATCGAGCGGGAAGCGTTCGCGGCGAAACGTCTCGGCCACCTCCAGCAGCCGGTCCTGCGTCGGATAGCGTTCCTTGCTCATGAACAGCCCGAACGCCTGCTTCGGCACCATCGGCGCGGCACCGGTCAGCGCGCGATAGGACTGGATCACCCCGTCCATCGTATCGGCGCCCATGAAATAATAGTCGACCCCGCCGGGCGCGCTTTCCGCCCATAACCGCGTGCCACGTGCGTCGTCGGCGAAGCGCATGTGCGAATAGCTGTCCCACAGCACGCCGTATCGGCGGCTCGACACCATCACCGGAATGATGATCCCGATATTGGTCTGCACCAGGTCGAGCGCCGTGCCCCGGCGATTGATCGTCGCATCGTCGGTAAAGCCGAAGCCATAGATCGCCTCGTCCGGGCGCAAAGTGAAGCGGTTTTCGGCTTCGTAGCTCGGCGCGTCGGCGATCGTGACCGGCTTCACCGTTTGCGGCTGCGCGGCATCCTCCCGCGTGAACAGCTTGCCACCCGCATCGAAGAAACTGGTCGCGCCGCTGCGCTTGTCGACCGACAGCCGCAATCTGGCGGTCGCGATGGTCAGGGTCCCCGCCGCCTCGGTCACGGTGAACGGCACGTCTGCCGGCCGCGGGAGCACGACCAGGCTGCGGGCGGTCCAGTGGTTGCGCCCGGTATTGCTGTTGATCCGCACCGTCGCCGGACCATAGAACAGGATCGTCTTCACCACCCCGTTCACGCGCAGCTGCACGCCGTTTTGCAGCCGGACATGGCCGAACGCACCGGATGGCAGGGTCGGGACGGCGTTGGGATGGCCGTTCACATCCAGTCCGGTCGGTGCCGTCACCGCCGCCGCGGCCCATGCCACGCCCCCGCCGACCATCGCCACGGGCATCGCGCCCGCCAGCAACGCGGCTTGTGCCATTCGACCGATCATCATCCCCGCCCCTTTTTATAAGATAATACATCCTATCGCGGCGGGGCGGAATGCCAAGGGGGCGATCAGCGCTGCTTCTTGGTGATCGTCGCGGTAAAGTCCGGGTCCTTCTTTGCCACCCAATCGACGAATTTGCGGACGTTCGGATTGTCCAGCAGGCCCGTCACGTCCATCCCATGGCGCTGCAATTCGGAATTGGTGAAGTTGGAGATCACCGTCTGCTGGCAGATCGGATGCATCGGCACGACGTCGCGACCACCACGGCTCTTGGGCACCGGGTGGTGCCAGACGATGGTCTTGCCGGTCGGGCGGCCGCACAGCCAGCACGGGACCGGCGCGGGCGGTGCGTCGTCCTCCTGCGGGAGATGGTCGTAGGGGTCCTGCTTGGAACGTCGTGCCATGGTTCGATCTGACTGCCTTGATTTTCCCCGCCTGTAGCGAAGCAATCCGCCGCGTCCTATGAAAAGCTGCTGCCCCAGGCGCCGCGATGCGCAGACGGCCGGGGCGTCCCGGCTACCCGCCCCGATAGGCGATGCCACGCTCCAGACCGCGCAACTCCGCCAGCCCGCGCATCCGCCCGAGCAGCGAATAGCCGGGATTGGTGATCCGGTGCAGATCGTCGAGCATCTGGTGGCCATGGTCAGGGCGCATCGGGATACTGCGCCCCTCGCGCAGCGATAGCCGGTGGACCGCCGCCATCACCGCCGCCATGTCGGCATCGCCGTCCAGATGCTCCGCCTCGTGAAACGCACCGCCCGCTTCGCGCTGGACCGATCGCAGGTGGAGGAAACCGATCCGGCTACCCAGCCGGTCGACCATGCCCGGCAGATCATTGTCGGCACGCACGCCGAACGATCCGGTGCAGAAACACAGCCCGTTCGATCCATGGGGCACCCGCGCGAACAGATCGGCGACGTCCGTCTCGGTACTGACCACACGCGGCAGGCCAAAGATCGGGAACGGCGGATCGTCGGGATGGACGACCAGCCGGATGCCCAGCGTATCGGCAAGCGGGCATACCGCCTCCAGAAATGCGACGTGGTTGTCGCGCAGCCGGGCGGCATCGATCCCGGCATAGGTTTCGATCGCGCTCAGGAACTGCGCGGATGTGAACCCCTCCTCGCTGCCCGGCAGGCCGGCAAGGATCGTGCGCTCCAGCGTTTCCCGCGCGGTGGCATCCATCGCCGCATGGTGGGCCTCGGCCGCCGCACGCATCGCCTCCGGATAATCGGCCGCCGCGCCGGGCCGGCGCAGGATGAACAGGTCATATACCGCGACCGCCACCGGATCGAACCGCAGCGCCCGCGCGCCATCGGGCAATTCCCAGCCAAGGTCGGTGCGCGTCCAGTCGAGCAGCGGCATGAAGTTATAGGTGACGACATCGATGCCGCACGCCGCCAGATGGGTCAGGCTCTGTCGATAATGGTCGATCAGCCGGTCCCAGTCGGCCGAGCGGGTCTTGATCCCCTCGGCGACCGGCAGGCTTTCGACCACCCGCCATTCCAGGCCGGCCGCGACGATCATCGCCCGGCGGGCAGCGATCGCGTCGCGTTCCCAGATCGCACCGTTCGGGACGTCGTGCAGTGCGGTGACGATGCCGGTCGCGCCGGCCTGGCGAATGTCGCGCAGGCGAACCGGGTCCTTCGGCCCGAACCACCGCATCGTCTGGGTCATCAACATGGGTCTTCGCCTTTCGAACCACCGGGCGATACGTGGCGTAGCGCGCGGTGGGCGTGGCGAAAAGACAGGGACGCCGCATGGACGCCCCTGTCCGGCGTCGTTATCGGCGCGGCGATCGGCTCCGCTGCTGCCGCCAGTCGATGAACGCCTCGACCGCGTCGGTCTGGATCAGGCGCACGCCGCTGTCCGCCAGCCGACCCCATATCGCGTCGGGATCGCGCGCCGCCTCGACATCGCCGCCCAGGTCGGTGACGAAGCCTTCGAACAGGGTGTTGACCCACACCGTCACGCCGGCCCGCCGCGCCGCCGCCACGCTGGCGGGCAACGTCGCCAGCGGCAGGCGGGGCAGTTCGACCGCAATCGGCTTGCGCGGCCCTCGCGCCTGCGCGGCGATGATCGCCGGCACGTCGCCCGCCTGGGGGGCGCCGGTGATCGGGATGATCGCAAAGGGTACCCTATCGTACGGCGCCATCGGCGCGAGCGGCGATGACCCGATCCCGGCAAAGGTCTTGACGATCACCCGGTCGGTGGCGCCCGCCCGGCGGACAGCATCGACCACCTCGGCATAGATCGCGTCCTTGACGTCGAGGTTCAGGACCACCCGCCCCCTGGCCAGCGCCAGCAGTTCGTCCAGCGTCGGCACCCGCTCGTCGGTCAGCCGCGCGCCGGCGCCGCCTTCATCGTCGCGCAGCCGCAGCGCGCGGATCTGGGCCAGCGTCAGGTCGGCGACCCGCCCCTTGCCATCGGTCGTGCGGTCGACGCCTTCGTCATGGACCATCACCAGATACCCGTCGCGGGTGCGCCGGACGTCGGTTTCCATCACCTCGACGCCCATCGCGGCACAGCGCAGCAGCGCCGCCCGCGAATTTTCGGGCGCGGTGCCAAGGCCGCGCCTAGGAGCCGCGGCATGGCACCCGCGATGCGCGATCGCGATGATCCCACCCCCGGGGTCACCGATGCGGCGCATGGTGTCGGCCGGGGCCGCCTGTGCCGCCGAAGCGACGATACAGGCAGCCAGCGTGGCGATCAGCGACCGGATCACCACTTGCGGCTCACGATCAGGCGGAAATTGCGCCCGAACAGCGGCCGGCCGAAGATCGCGGTCGGCACGCCCTGTCCGAACCGGTCGCCCGCCGTATTGCCCTCGGTAAAGCCATGTGCGTTGGTGATGTTGTCGCCGACGACCTGCACCTGCCAATCGCCGCTGGTGGCCGTCGCACCAAGGCCGGACGCGCCATAAGCGGGTAGCGCGGTGCTGTTGAAGAAGTCGGTGTAGCGCCGGCTGACATAATCGTAGCGGCCATAGACGCTGACCGCTGCCCCACCGACGTCGAGGTCAACGGTCGGACGGACGTTCAGGAACAGCTTGGGCTCGCGGATGATCTGCTTCCCGCTCGCCCGGCTGCCATCGGCGCCGGTATTGCTGCTGAAGTTCAGGTAGCGCGGGTTCTGGAACGTGACCGATCCGGCAAGCGAGAACGGCCCGGCGACGCGCAGCTGCCCATCGGCCTCCAGCCCCCTCGTCTCGGCGGTGCCGATGAAGTTCGTCACCTGATCTGCGCGGCCGGTCGCCGGGTTGAACGCGGCGAAGCTGGCGTTCAGCGGATCGAATTTCGTATAGAAACCGGTGACGTACAGGTACGACCGCCCGGCCGCGAACTTGACGCCCGCCTCATACAGCTTCGCCTTGGTCGATACGATCGCGGCCGTCGGATAGGTGAGCGTGATGGTGGTGTTGGGCGGCACCTCCAGCTGCGACGCGCGCAGATACGCGCCGATGTTGCCGGTCGCGTCGTAATTGGCGCCGATCGTCCAGTTGGTCGCCTGCTGCTTCAGCTTCAGCGTACCGATCGCGCCGGTGAACCCGCGGGTGCTGTTGTCGGCCAGCGTGGTGGCATCGCCCAGATTATAGTTCGCCGCGATCCGCCCGAACCCGTCATAGCTGTACCATTCATGCCGCAGCCCGGCATCGATGCGCAGCCGGTCGGTCACGTCCCACGTGTCGGTGCCGTATAGCGCGATCAACTGCCCGTCGGCCGCGCCGCCGCCCAGCGTCGATGCTTCCGCCAACGCGCCCTTGTCGGTGACGAAGCCCAGCACGTTGCCGGCGGCGTCATAGGCGGCGAGGTCCAGCGTGCGCGGCCGCGACTTCACCTCGACCAGCAGATTCTGATACGCGTTGAACGTCTTCTGGCCCCAGAAAGACGTGTAGATGCCTGCGCGCAGGTCGTGGCTGCCAAAGCCGGTGTCGACCTTGCGCGTGACCGACAGGTCGCCCTGCGTCGAATGGAAATCGTTTTCGATCGAACGATATTGCGCCTGCATCACCAGCCCGGAATCGGCGGCGGGATCATAGGCGGACGCACCGTTGGTCACAGCGACGCTGTAGCCCAGCCGGCTGACGTTCGCCCCGAAAGCGGTGGTTGCCGCCGCACGGAAGTTGTTGGCGAACGTCGTCGCGTCGACCGGGTTAGACGTCGAATAAAAGGCGTCGAAATGCAGCTTGCCCTGCGTCACGCCGCCCTTCGCCGACACATGCCAGTCGCCGAAATCACCCTCGTAATTCAGCGCGACATTGCCGAAGCGGAGGTGCCGGCCATTGGCCAGGTCGCCCCGCTGGTTCTGGATCACGCCCGCGCCGTCGCGATACTTGATGTTGACCTGCCGCAACGACGGGCTGTTCAACGTGCCGTTGAAATAGTCGATATATTTGTCGAGGCTGACCGAAGGATCGCGCGGATCGGCGGTCGGGATCGACAGGTAGAAGACATTGTGGTCGTCGGTATATTGCCCCGACAGCTTCACGAACCCGTTGGACAGGTCATGGCGGATATTGGCGCGGATCTGCCCGCCGCGATCCGACGGAAAGCCCGAGTCGCGATAGCCGTCATGATGACGCAGGAAACCACCGACCGCGTAATAGGTGTCGTCGGACACCGGCCCCGCCTGATAGGCCTCTAGCCGGTAAAGGCCGGTATCGCCCAGCGTCAGCTGCGCCTTGCCCCGCGTGGTCGCGGTGCCGGTGACGGTGATGACATTGGCGATCGCCGCCGCCGTGCTGGCATAGATCGGCGCCGGACCACCGCGAACGACCTCGATCCGGTCGGTCATCAGGTCGAGGCGGTTCATGCCGTCGCCCTGGTTGAAGAAATAACCGTCCAGTTCCTGGAACAGCGGCAGGCCGTCCTGCTGGTAATACAGGAACCCGCGATCGGTCGGGATGCCGCGCACGCGGGTGATGTTCTGCACTTCGCCACCGGTCGCTTCGGCATGGATGCCGGGCAGCGTGCCGATCAGGTCGGTCGTGCTCTTGGGCGCGATCTTCTGGATTTCGGCCTGGCTAAGCGAATTGACCGCATAGGATACGTCGAACCGGCGCTGCTGGCGGGCGGAGCCGGTGACGATGATGTCCGAAGGCGGCGCATTGTCGGCGGCTTCGGCCGTGGTGGTCGGTGCCGCCGGCGCGGTCTGCGCGGTCTGCGCGGCGGCGGTCTGGGTACTGACGAGCAGCGCGATAAGCGCGACGCCCCCGTGGAAACTGGTGTGCATTGGTAAACCCCCGGTCATTTCGATGGAGGCCCCTTGGTCGCGTTGCATGACAGTTTTATTTGCTTACACGCAATTAAATCGCCCGCTCACACCGGGGTGTGTTGCGCGGTGACGGCGTGGATCGGGATCATCGCCGCGCCGATCACCACCGCCTTGCTCCCGATCGGCGAGGCAAGCACCGGCGGTAGCGCGGCGCGATAGTTTTCGTCGCGGTGCCGACCGATCTCGTCCAGCCCCGCGGCGATGGTCTGCAGCAATGGCAGTGGCAAGGCACCCGACAGGATGATCGCGCCGGGGTCCAGCCAGACGATACCGCTCAGCACCGCCTGTTCCAGCTGTTCGATCACCCGCCGGGTCCAGCGGTCGATCACCGGGCGGTGCGTCTCCATCAGCGCGTCGATGTCCGCCAGCGAATCCACGTCGATCCCCGCCTCGCGCAGGGTCCGGAGCAGGTCGATCCCCGACGGCCGCGCGTCCTGCCCCGGAAACAGCCGACCGACCTCGCCGGCATTGCCATGTTCGCCCAGGAACAGGTCGCGCTCGGCGATCAACCCGCCGCCGACGCCATGTCCCAGAAACAGCGTCAGCACCGATCGATAGCGGCCGATGATCCCGTCCTGGTAATATTCGGCCAGCGCCGCAACGCTCGCGTCGTTCTCGATCCAGACCGGCATGCCCAGCGCGTCGCCGATGATGTCGGCCAGCGGCACATCGTCCCACCCCGCCAGCCGGTCGACCACCGCCCGGCGGTTTCGATCGCCCGGCAACGCATAGCCCGGCACGGCGACCCCCAGCCCCAGAAACTTGCCGCGCATGAAACCGTGCGTCGCTGCCAATGCCTGCAACCGTGTCTCGACGACCTGCGCAAAGACACGCGGATCGGGGCTGTCGAACGGCGTCGTGTCGTGGACCAGCGGCCGCCCCCGGAAATCCACCAGCACCAGTTCCAGCCAGCCGAGATGCGGCGTCGCGCCGATCGCCCAGCCGCCCCGCCCCGACACGGTCAGCGGCACCATCGGCCGGCCACGCGCCACCGCCTCCGGCGTCTCCAGTTCCTCGATCAGGTCCAGCGCCAGCAGCGATTGCGTCAATCGCGTTACCGACGCCCCGTTCATTCCCAGCGCCTGTGCCAGCCGGGTGCGCGGCGCAGCCCCTTCGATCCGCAACTGCATCAACAGGCGACGTTGCGGCTCGCTCAGCGGGATCGGCGGTCGGTTTGGGCGGGTCATCCGGCCGCGATATAGTTGCAGCGTGTCAAATAAATGAAATCGCCTGCCAGTAGGGGCCGGGTCCATGCAGAGCGCCGCCGCCCCTTCCCGATCGTCCCTGCCGACCAAAATCGGGTACAGCCTCGGCAATCTGGGCAAGAGCGTGGTGTGGACCAGCTTCGATAATTTCATGCTGTTCTACCTGGTGACCATCGCCGGGCTGCCACCACTGCTGGCCGGGGGATTGCTGGCGGCGGCGATGCTATGGGACGCGCTGTTCGACCTCGGCATCGCGCTATGGGCCGATGCGCATGGCGGCGGCGACCGGTTGGGACGGTTGATCGTCATGGGTGCGCCGATGTGCGCGATCGGGTTCTGGCTGGTCTTCGCCCTCGACCGGCCGCTGGCGATCGCCGGGGCGATCCTGCTGTGCCGCATCGGCTATTCGCTGTGCGACGTCGGGCACAATACCCTGCTGGTGCGGGTGGCGCGGACGCCCGCCGATGCGACGTCGGTGTCGGGCTACCGCCTGATCTTCAGCGCGTGCGGCGCGGGCCTCGTCGCGCTTGCATCCACCTGGAGCCTCGCGCCGGCCAGTGCGGCCGCACAGCAGGACGCCTTTGCGAGCGGCGCGGTGATCGGCGGGGCGCTCTATGCCATGACGCTGGCCGCCGCGCTGGTCGCGACGCGGCATCTGGGCGGGCGGACTCGTGCGCCACACGCGCTGTCACCGCTCGTCAGGCTGCGCGGGCTGTGGGCCCACCGACCGTTTCGCGGGACGCTGCTGGTCGTCGCGGTGCAGGCCGGGCTGGTACCACTGTTCCTGCGCACGCTCCCCTTCTTCGGACAGGCGGTCCATCAGGATGCGGGCTGGGCGGGCCCTGCGCTCGCGACGATCACGCTGGGCCAGTCGCTGTCGCTGCCCGGCTGGATGGCGCTGTCCCGCCGCCTGCCCCCGGCTGCGATCGCGCGGATCGGGCATGGCGTGGCGGTCGTCGCGATGGTCGGCCTGATGATCGGATCGCGCGGCATCGCCGGGACGCTGTTGCTCCTGCTGCTCGGTGGTGCGCTCGCCGCGATAAACATCGCGATCTGGGCGATGCTGACGCTTGCGGTACACCGCCCCGCCGGGGAAGCCGCCGCGGACGAAGCCACCCCGGTCGGCCTGTTCCTCGCTGTGCTGAAAGGGGCCGCCGCGGTCGGAAACCTGCTCTCGGCGACGATCGTCACGATGACGGCGTCCCCGATGGCAGGTTCCGACGACCGGTCGCTGCTGGCGGGCAGCGTCCTGCTGCTACCGGTCGCGGGGTGCCTGCTGGCGCTATGGTTTCTCCGCGCGCCGCCCGATCAGAAGTTGAGCCGCACCCCCAGCGCATAGCGCGGGCCATAGGTTTCGAACGAAATCACCCGCTCCTTGTAGACCGAATAGAGAAACGTCTTTTCGTTGAACAGGTTGAGCCCCTGCGCGAACAGCGTAACCTTGTCATTCAGCGCATAGTTGATGCTCGCGTCCCAGATGCCATACGCATCGACATTGACCGGCTGGCCGCGATTGCCCTGTTCGGTCTGCTGGTACGCATTGCGGTAATTATACGCGATACGCGCCTGGAGCGGTCCCTTTTCATAAAAGGCGACTGCGTTGTAGGTCGTCGCATCGGGATCGACCAAGCTGATGTTCGCCTGCACCCCCAGCCCGTCCAGCGGCGCGGGCAGCCCGGTGAAGGTATATTGCCCCGAAAACTCGATACCCTTGTAGCTGCGGCTGCCGATATTTTCCGGCCGCGTCCGGCGGAAATCGAGGCCCAGCAACTGGATCGTGGTCGTGGTCGATTCGGAGATGTTGCTCAAATCCTTGGCGAACAGCGCGACGCTCAGATAGCTGGACCGGTCGAGATACCAAGTCAGCGCCGCATCGTAATTCCACCCGATCATGGGTTCCAGACCCGGATTGCCGTCGGTGATCGCCCGTTCGCGCGGGCGCGGGTTGATGTTGCGGATGAGCAGCAGGTCCGAAAGCGTCGCGCGGGTCAGCGTCTTGGCGACCGCCGCCTGGAACACGAGGTCCTGCGCCACGTCGAGCTTGAAGTTCAAGCTGGGCAGCCACTGGCTGTACGACCCCTTGGCCGTGATCGGCTGCGGGTTCGACAGGTTCACGATCGGATCGCCCCCTCCCTGCGGCGTGGTGATGTCGAGTATCTCCTGCCCGACCCCGCGCGAGGTGACGTCGGTACGGGTATAGCGCAGCCCGATATTGCCACTCCATGGCCGCGACCCGAAGTCGCCACCGAACGATGCCTCGACATAGCCGCCGATGGTGCGTTCCTGCGCCGACCCGCTATTGCCCGGCACCGGAATGACGCCGAACCCGCCGCCATTCGCCGCCAGCGCCGCACGCGCCGCCGCCGGATTGGCCAGTTGGTTGATCGCCGCATCGCTCAGCAGATATTTGGCAAGATCGGCGGCCGAATAGGTCGGATAGGCGCTGTCGAACATGCCGGTGCCGAGGAAGTTGGTGGCATCCGCCGTCCCGGTGAACACGCTCGACGGGATCGACACGCCTGCCCCGCAATACAGGCATTGCAGCGCATCGGGCGTCTTGAACGAGAAACGCGATTTCTTGCGGTCGGAAACGTTCACGCCCCCCGAAATCCGCCGGACGATGCCGCTGTCGACGTTCCACTTTAGGTTCGCATTGCCCTGATAAATCTCGTCCTCGACGCTGACGCCTTCATAGGTCAGGAACCCGGCCTTCGCGTTCGACGTGTCGAGGATGTTGCCGAGGCCCGTATAAACCGGCATGCCCGCAGGCCCGATCGCGAACTTCACGGCAGCGGGCGAATAGCTGGGCGTCGCCAGGTTACTCTCGAACCACGCCTGGTTGCCGCCGGTATCGTCCTTCGCCTTGGACCAGGAGAAATCAAGCGTGCCGGTCAACCGGTCGGAAGGCGTCCACGCCAGATTGGCACCCGCCTGATAGGTGGTGGCAAGGCGCGGGCGAATCTGGTTGGTGAACATGGGGCCGGACGCGATGCCGGTATAGCTGGTGACGGTATTATTCTGGTCGACCGTCGCGGCGGTTACGTCACCCGGCCCGCCATAGACGAAGAACACCTTGTTATCGTCGTTCACGTCCAGCTTCGAATACAGGCCGTCGAGCGTCACCAGCAGTGCGTCGCTCGCCCGCCACTGCGCGGTCAGCAGGCCCGACATGCGTTTGCGATTGGTGCGGTTGGTGCCCCATTCGACATAGGTCGGAATGGAGACGCCGCGAAACTCGGGCGTGCCATCCTTGTTCAGATCGAGATTCTGGTTCGCTTCCCACCCGTCGGTGAAGATGCGCTTACCCTCGATCTTGCGGTCGATATACGAAAACGCGCCGAGGATCCCGAAGTCTCCGCCGCCAAAGGTCTTGCTGACCAGCCCCGAAAACTGCGGCGAAAATTGCCCGCGCAGCTTGTCGTAATTGGCCTGTGCCGACAGCGCGACCTTGCCGTCCTTGAAGTCGAACGGCCGCGCGGTGTACATGTCGACCGTCGACGCGATCCCGCCCTCTATCTGCGACGCGGTCGGCGTCTTCGACACATCGACCCGGTTGATGAGTTCGGCGGGCAGGATGTCGAAGCTGAATTCGCGCCCCTGATTTTCGGTCGCAAGGATGCGGCCATTATACAGCGCGGTGCTGAACGCCGGCCCCAGCCCGCGCACGGTGATGAACTGCCCCTCGCCATTGTCGCGCGAGATGGTGACGCCGGGAATACGCTGGATCGCCTCGGCGATATTCTGGTCGGGCAGCTTGCCGATATCGTCGGCGACGATCGAATCGACGATATTGTCGGCATTTCGCTTGATATCCGTCGCGCGGCGCAAACTTTCGCGCAGGCCGGTGACGATGATTTCGCCATCGTCGGTCGCGGTCGCGGCATCCTGTACCGCACCGTCCGGGGCCGTCGGCGGCGGGGTTTGCGCCAGCGCCGGGGTGGTGGTCAGAAAAATGGCCGAGCCGGCCAGGCTGAGCAGGCGGAACCGCTTTACGGGTGACATGCCGTATCCTCTCCCTATCGCTTCCGGTTCGCGGCCGTTCGTGCGGCCATTATCTCGGAAGATGGGTTAGGTTTAACGATCAACCTAGTGGGCGGCAAGCCATGTTGTGCGCTACCGTACCGTAAAGATGGGACGGGTTAGGACGCCGGATCGGATCGGCGAGCCAGGGAGGCTATCCGCCCGCCGGAAATACATGGACGACGTCGAATTCCTCGCACCAGAGGTCCATCGTCTCGGAATAGAGGCCCAGCTCCTCGAAGAAGCGCCGATGCTCCTGTCGCCAATAGGACAGGCTCAGGTCCCCTTCACCCTCCTTGCGGGCGAAATCCTCGGAAACTGCGTTGAACGAAATCAGGCGAAGGCTGACCGTCTCGACGATGGCCCGCGGCTGCCCGCTCCCGTCGCAGACAATGGATCGACGTCCGGGTTCGGTCTGCTGGCCATCGGCGGCGGACCAGCACGTCGCCGTCTTCCTGCCGCACAGCACGAGCTCACACAGGACATCGGCAAGCGCGGGAGTATCGCCGAAGGAGAATCGCTCAAAGATCTGCCAGTCGGCGGGAGGGAAGTCCTGCAACGTGATGTAAGGCACCCTCTGTATCAGACCGGCGAGTGGAACGGCACTCGCAATGCCGACCGCTAAGCCCTTAAAGCAGCGCCCACACCGCATAACCGGTCAGCAACACCGCCGCCGCTGCCGACATGCCGAGCAGGATATAGCCGATATAGTTCATGATCGGCGGATTGGGGCGCTCGGCACGCTGGTTGTGCGACGCCGCCGACAGTACGAAACTTGCCAGCAACCCATATGTGAACACCGCCGTCTCGACCATTGCCCGCTACATCCTTTGCCTGCTTCGCACGGATGCGCCCCCCGACACACCGCCTGGCGCGGCTAAATCATAGCGGGCAGCCGCTAGCAATTGGTTAAGCGGGAACCGATCGCCCGGTTCGGACGTTTCAGCGCATTTTTCTCAAATCACCGCTTGTCCGGCCGCGTCGAACACCAGCATCCGCGCCGGATCGGCATGGAGCGTGATCGACGCGCCGACGGCATGATGCCCGTCCAGCTTCGCCCGCAACGCATCGCCCGACGGCAGTGCGCCATAGAGATAGGTGGAATGGCCCAGCGCCTCGACCGCCTCGATCGCCATGGTAAGCGCAATCGCGTCGCCGCCGCCAGCCAAGGTGATATGTTCGGGCCGCAGCCCCAGCGTCGCCCGGTCTCCGACCGCCAGCGCCGCGCCGCGTGTCGAGGGAACACGCACACCAGCCGCCATCTCGAACAGGGTCATCGCCCCCTCGCGCGCCACCACTACCGCGTCGAACAGGTTGATGCGCGGGCTGCCGATAAAGCCGGCGGTGAAGACGTTGGCGGGCCGGTCATACACCTCCAGCGGGGTGCCGACCTGCGCAATCCGCCCCTTGTCGAGGATCACCAGACGATCGGCGAGCGTCATCGCCTCCACCTGGTCATGCGTAACATAAATCATCGTCGCGCCCAGCCGCCGGTGCAGCGCCGCTAGTTCATGCCGCATCCGCACGCGCAGGTCGGCGTCGAGGTTGGACAGCGGCTCGTCGAACAGGAACAGCTCCGGGTTGCGCACGATTGCCCGGCCGATCGCCACCCGCTGCCGCTGCCCGCCCGACAATTGATGCGGCATCCGGTCGAGCAGCGCGTCCAGTTCCAGCACCTGCGCGGCATGCGCGACCTGCTGCGCGATGTCCGCCTTCGCGACCCGCATGTTCTTCAGGCCAAAGCTCAGATTCTCGCGCACGGTCATATGCGGATAGAGCGCGTAGGATTGGAACACCATCGCTACGCCGCGGTCGGACGCCGGCACGCGGGTCACGTCGCGGCCGCCGATGCGGATATGGCCGCCGCTGACCGTTTCCAGCCCGGCGATCATCCTGAGCACGGTCGACTTGCCGCACCCCGACGACCCGACCAGCACCACGAATTCGCCGGCCGCGACGTCCAGGTCGATGCCGCGGATCGTGTCGACCCCGTCATAGGATTTGGTCAGTCCCTCCAGTTGCAAGGCGCTCATTCGATCTCAAGCTCCCATGCCGCGGCGCTGCTGTCGCCCGCGACGAATTCGGCGGCGATGCGGATCGGCGATCCCGCCTTGCCCGGTTCGCGCAGCAACGCCTCGGCCGCGCGGCGCCCCTTCTCGACGGCGTTCTGCCGGACGGTGGTCAGCCGCAGCCCCTCGCGCGGGCGGCCGGGTGGGTCAATCCCGTCATAGCCCGTCACCGACATGCGCCGCGGCACCGACAGACCCAGCGCATCGCACCGCGCCATCACCCCGTATGCCAGCCGATCAGAGAAACAGACCATCGCGGTCAGGTCATGCTGCCGCCGGAGCAGCCGGTCGACCGCGCGCGCGCCGCCTTCCTCGTCATTGGGCGTCTCGCACACCAGAATGCCGTCGGCCGGCACCCCGGCGGCGTCGAACGCATCGCGGCACCCCAGCACGCGTTCGTGGACGACATGGTTTTCGTCCGACACATCGCGGTCCAGCGCGAACAGCTCGCCATGGTCCTGCGACCACGGAAAGGTAACGATGGCGATATTGCGATGGCCGAGCTCGATCAGGTGCGCGACGACGCTGCGCATCATCTCGCGGTCGTTGGTCAGCACGCTCGGCAATTGCGGCGCGTCGAAATCGACGACCACGGTCGGCAGGCCGCGCGCGAGTGCCTTGCGGATCGTCGGATGGCTCCTGTACGGCGCGTTGAGGATGTAACCATCGACGATCGCGGTCAGGTTATCCAATCGTTCCGGATGCTTGTTGTTGAGCGGGATCAGGACGATGTTCGCCCCCTCCTCCTCGCACACCGACGATATCCCGCGTAGGAACGCGATGTCGTGCGCGTCGGTGAAAGCATAGCTCAGTTGGTCGTTGAACAGCACGCCGATCGCGCCGCACCGCCCGGTGCGCAGCGACCGCGCGGCCGGGTTCGGTCCTTCGTAATGCACGGTCGCGGCATGGGCGAGGATGCGGTCGCGCAGGTCCTTCGACACCTTGGCCGGGTTGTTGTACGCATTGGACACCGACGTATGCGTCACGCCCAGATCGGCCGCGATCGATTTCAGCGTGGCGCGTTTCGCGCGGGCCATGGCATCCTCTCCGGGTGGTTGCTCCACCGTCCTGCACCCTGCCTAGCCCGATGGGTTGACAGCCGCAACCGTCAATGTTTAACGATAAACACACCACCCGGCAAATGGGGGTGATGGAGAGGAGCGACCGCATCGCATGGCCGCCAAGCCGAATACCCCCCGCTCCGCCCTCCTGCTGGCGCTCGCCCTGGTCGCGACGCCCGTCCCAGCGCTCGCCCGGCCGCAGACGCCGCCATCCGCCGGGCAGGTCGCGCCGCGCGTCAACCTCGCCCATTTCGATCACCTCTATGCCGAACGCGACCTGGGCGGCGAACGGGTCGGCATCCTGCATATCTACAGCGAGGCGCCCGACTATCGCTTCGCCATCGAACCGCGCGAGGGCTATACCTGCGTCGACGACGTGGCGCGCGGGATCGTGCTGCTGTCCGCCGGCAATCCGGACGCGAAGCGGCGCCACCAGATCGAGATGCTGACCCGCTTCGTCCTGCACATGCAGGCGGACAACGGCTATTTTTACAATTTCCTATGGGGCGACGGGCGGATCAATCGCGACTATCGCACCTCGCTGGCCGAGCTGAACTGGTGGTCGCTGCGCGCGCTATGGGGGCTGGAGGCGGCGCTGCCCCATCTATCGCCCGACACCGCGCAGCGTGCCCGCGCGGCGGCCGACCGGTTGGTGGCGAACCTGACCCGCGACCTGCCGGTCGCCGCGCGTGGTATGACGATGGTCGAGGGGCTGACGATCCCCACCTGGCTACCGCTCGAGTCCGGGGCCGATGCCGGATCGACCGCACTGCTGGGCCTGCTGCCGCATTACGCCCGCACCCGCGATTCGGCGACCGCCAAGCTGATCGGCCGGATCGGCGACGGACTGGTCGCGATGCAGGCGGGGGACGCCAAGCGCTTCCCGCACGCCGCGCATCTGAGCTGGCGCAACAGCTGGCACGCTTGGGGCAATGCGCAGGCCTATGCGCTGCTCCGCGCCGGCAAGGTGCTCGGCCGGCGCGACTTCATCGACAGTGGGTTGCTGGAGGTCGATCATTTCTATCCCTATCTGCTGCGCAGCGGGATGCGGTCGTCATTTACGCTGTCGCAGACCGCCAAGGGCTATACGCCGCGCGAGCAACAGCGTTATCCGCAGATCGCCTATGGCCTGACCCCGATGATCCTTGCCGCGACCGAAGCGTACCGCCAGACCGGCCAGCCGCGCTATCGCACCACCGCCATGCAATTGGCCCGCTGGTTCGCCGGCAGCAACGACGCGCGCCGCCCGGTCTATGACCCCGCCACCGGGCGGACCTATGACGGCATCGTCGGCCCGACCCGGATCAACCCGAACTCCGGCGCGGAATCGACGATCGAGGGGCTGTTCGCGCTGACTGCACTGGCCGGAACGCCGCTGCCATGACCACCCGTCGCGAAACTCTCCTGATGGCGCTCGGCGCCGCGGCGCTGCTCACCGGGTGCGGGCGGCAGGCGGCGGAGCGGCGCACCGATCGCATCCTTTTGTGGATCGCGCCCAATGCGGCCGAGGAGAGTTTCTGGAAGGTCGCCGTAGCAAAATGGAATGCCGCGGGCCTTGGTCTTCCGGTGCAATTCACCACCATCCCCACCGCCGGCAATTCGGAAGATACCGTGCTATCGGCGCTCGTCGCCGGCACCGAACCGGACCTGTGCACCAATGTCTTTTCGGGGTTCGCGGTGCAGCTGGCCGCGTTGGGACAGGTCGCCGACCTGGCCGCAATGCCCGGCTATGACGCGCTGGTCGAGCGGCGGCACATGCGGTCGATCATGGCCGGATGGGCACAGGACCGCCGTGTCGCGGCGCTGCCGATCTATTCCAGCCCGACGCTACTGTGGTGGCGGGCCGACCTGCTGGAAAAACATGGCCTCGGCGCGCCGCCCGCGACCTATGCCGATGTGTACCGCTTTTGCGAACGCTATGCCGTGCGCCAGTCGCGTTACGGGATGCAGGTGATCGCCGGGCGGGCATGGCAGGATCGCTGGTTCGACTTCATCTCCTATTACTACGCCGCCAGCGGGGGGCAGCCCTATCTGGCGGGCAACCGCGCCATCTACGACAACGCCGCCGGAAGACAGGCCGCCGGGTTCGTCGACCGCATGTACCGACAGGGTTGGACCGCACTCGACTTCGATGCCGAGGAGCCTTTAGTCTCCGGCCTTGCCGCCGGCGCGGTACGGGGCCCGTGGGATGTCGAGCGGTTCGCGAACATCTATCCTGAGACGCTGGCGCGGATCGCGGTCGGCCCGATGATCGCCCCGGCGGTCGGCGACGCCCCCGCCGCAACCTTTTCCGACAGTAAGGGCGCGGTGATCTTTCGCAGCAGCCGGGTGCAGCGCGAAGCCTTCGCCTTCCTGTCGTGGGTGCTGGGTGAGGAGGCGCTGAACCTGTTGTGGTTGCAACGCACCGGCCTGTCCCCGGCGCGCGACGACCTGCTGAGCAACCCCGCTTTTGCCGATTATTATCGCGGCAACGCCATCGCCCGCGCCTATGCTGCCAATGTCGCGACCGCGCGGCCGCCGGCCCTGTCCGAACAGACGATCGATATCCAAAAGATCATGAGCGCGCGCCTCGTCGAACCGCTGATGCTGGGTAGCGCGAAGCCCGCCGAGGCGTTGGCCGACGCGGTCGCACGAACCGACCGGATGCTGGAGGTGGCAGCATGAGGACTCGTGAACCCCTGTCGCGCGAAGCCATCGTCGGGCTGTCGCTCACCGGCGCCTATCTGCTCTTTACCGCCGTCTTCTGGGCCTATCCGTTCTTCTGGCTGGCGAAGCTGTCGGTCACCCAGTGGCGCTTCTTCGACGAGCCGGTGTTCACTGGTGCCCGTAACCTGTTGACGACGTTACAGGACCCGCAATTCCTGCAATCGCTGTGGAACGTGGTGCGCTTCCTCGCCTTCTACCTGCCGATCGCGTTCGGCGGGGCGCTGATCGTCGCCTTCGGCCTCCGCCATGTCGGGCGGGGCAAGGGGTTCGTCGCGCTTTGCTTCCTGCTGTCCAACGTGTCGTCGGGTGTCGCGCTGTCGCTGGTCTTCGCGAAGGTGTTCAGCTCGACCGGGCCGTTCAACACGATGCTGTTCGAGTACGTAGGCGTGCGGGTGCCGTGGACCAACGATCCGACGCTGGCGATGCTGGCGATCGCGCTGGTCGTCGCGTGGAAGTTCGTCGGCTATTATGGCCTCATCCTCTATTCGGGGCTGCTTGCGATCCCGAAGGAAATCTACGACGCCGCGCGGCTCGACCATGCCGGCCCATGGAAGCGGCTGACCCGCATCACCCTGCCCATGATGAATCCGCAGCTGATGATGGTGCTGACCTTTGCGATCCTCGTGTCGTTCGGGCTGTTCACCGAACCGTTCATCATCACCGGCGGCGGCCCCAGCGACAGTACGTCGACGCCGCAGATGATGATCTACGAAACCGCGTTCCGCCGCCTGCAACCCAGCCACGCCGCGATGATGAGCATCCTCGTCGCGTTGGTCACCTATGGCCTGGTCCAGCTTGCCCGGCGGCTGTTCGAACGAAAGGTGGTGCTGGCATGAAGGCGTTCCTTGGCCGACGCAGCCTGGGGGGATGGGTGGCGACGATCGCTATCTATGCGCTGGCACTCACCTGGCTCTATCCCTTTGCCTGGATGGTCGCCGCATCGCTCAAACCCGCCGCGCAGATCTACAATACCGGCCTGTTCGAAGGGGATTTCACCTTCGACAATTTCGCCTTCCTGCTGGAAACGGCGGACAAGCTCGACCGGCCGTTCGTCGGCGCGCTCGGCATATCCGCGCTGGTGACGCTGACCGTGACCGCCTCGGTGCTGCTGACCTCGGGCTTCATCGCCTTCGCGCTGGCGCGGATGCGGTTTCCGGGGCGCAAATTGTTCGGCGATTTCCTGCTGTTGCAGATGGTCATCCCGACCAGCATGTTCATCCTGCCGTTGTTCGTGCTCGTCAAGGAAATGGGCCTGCTCAACAGCCTGTGGGCGCTGATCCTGCCATCGATGATGTCGGGATGGGGCATCTACATGATGTCGCAGTCGTTCCGGACCATGCCGGAGGAGTATTTCGACGCCGCCCGGCTCGACCGCGCCAGCCTGTGGCAGACGGTGACGAAGATCGTTGTGCCCTTGAACAAATCGATTATCGCGATCGTCGCCCTGTTCACCTTCACCGGCACCTGGGACAATTTCCTGTGGCCGCTGATCGCGATTTCCGACACCGATCGCATGCCGCTGTCGGTGCTGCTGGCGACGTTTAGCAAGCAATATGGCGGCTATGCCGGACCGGTGATGGCCGGCGCAGTGCTCCAGACGCTGCCGCTGGTCCTGCTCTTCCTCCTCTTCCGACGGCATTTCCTGCAAGGCATGTCGCTCTCGCTCAAATAGGACGCCCCCATGCTGCAGCGCCATCCGCGCAACCCCATCGTCGCGCCCGAAACGGTTGCCCCAAGCCGTCCGAGCTGGCGGATCGACGGTACGTTTAACGCCGGTGTCACCCGGTTCGGAGACGAAACGATCCTGCTGGTCCGGGTCGCCGAAAGCGTCATCGCCAAAGACCCCGACCTGGTGATCGTCCCGCTGCTGGAGGAGGCAGGCGGCGCATGGCAGTGCACCACGCGCAGCTTCCGCCGCGACGATCCGGCCTATGACTTCAGCGACCCGCGCATGGTCCGCTCGCGCGCCGACCCGCGCGAGGTGTTCCTGACTTCGCTGTCGCATCTCCGCCTCGCCCGCAGCACCGACGGCGCGACCTTCGCGGTCGACGACGCCACGTTCCTGTTTCCCGCCAACCGCAGCGAACGCTTCGGGTGCGAAGATGCGCGGATCACGGCGATCGAGGGGCGCTGGTACATCAACTATACCGCCGTGTCCGACCTCGGCATCGCCACCGCGCTGGCGGTGACCGACGATTTCCTATCCGTCGAGCGGTTGGGCATTATCCATGCGCCGGACAATCGCGACGTGTGCCTGTTCCCGCGCCGGATCGGCGGCCATTACTGGTGCCTGCACCGCCCTGCACCGCTCCATCTCGGCACGCCCGAAATCTGGATCGCCAAGTCGCCCGACCTGCTCCACTGGGGCGACCACCATCACCTGGCGGGCCGCAGCGGCACCGGGTGGGAGTCGATGAAGATCGGCGGCGGTGCGCAGATGATCGAGACCGATCGCGGTTGGCTGCAAATCTACCACGGCGTCGATGCCGATCAACGCTACAGCCTAGGCGCGCTGCTGCTCGACCTCGACGACCCGCGCATCGTCCGTGCGCGCCTGGCGCAGCCGCTGGCGGAGCCGGTCGAACCGTATGAGGTCACCGGGTTTTTCGATTCGGTGGTGTTCAGCTGCGGCGCACTGATCGTCGGCGACGAATTGCGCGTCTATTACGGCGCGGCCGACCGGGTGATGGCGCTCGGCACCGTGCCGCTCGCCACTTTGTGGCAGGCGATGGGGGTATGATGCACCAGACTGAACTTCCGCGCATCCGGACCCGCTACGCCGCCTTTGCCAGCGCCCCGCCCAGCGGGGAGACCCGGCGGCTGCACTTTGCCGGGGTCGACGGGCTGGACGTCTACAATATTTCCGCACCGTTCGCCTCCGCCGGGCGGCGGGTGATCGCCGGACGGGTCGAACCGCGCGACAGTGAACATTCGATGGCCGTGTTCTTCGAGGAACGCGACGGCATCTGGCACCCGATCCCAAACGCCCCGCGCTTCGCGTTGCAGGATCCGTTCGTCACCGTCATCGGCGGCGAACTGGTGTTCGGCGGGGTCGAGGTGCGCTTCGGCGAAGGGCTGCCCGAATGGTGGACGGTATTCTATCGCGGGGCCGACATCTTCACCCTCGAACCCTTCTTCGCCGGGCCGCTGGGGATGAAGGACATCCGCCTGTGCGAGCTTGCCGACGGACGGATCGCGGTATTCACCCGGCCGCGCGGGGCGAAAGGCGGGCGCGGCACGATCGGCTACACCGAAGTAGCTTCGCTCAAAGCACTGACCGTAGAGGCGATCGACACCGCACCAATGTTGACGGACATGTTTCACCCACTGGACTGGGGCGGCGTAAACGAACCGCACCTGCTGGCAAACGGCGAAATCGGCCTGATCGCGCACGCCGCGTGGTTTGAGGACGACACGATGTACAGCGCGCGTCATTATGTAGCGATCGCCTTCGTCTTCGACCCCACCACGCGACACTGGCGCGACCTGCGAGTCATCGCCGGGCGCGGGCAGTTCGGCACCGGTGCGGCGAAGCGGCCCGATCTGGTCGATGTGGTGTTTTCTTCCGGCATCGAACAGGTTGGGCGCGTGACCCGATTCTATGCCGGCACCTCGGATGCCGAGGCGCACTGGGTCGACATCGCCTATCCCTTCGACGTGCCGCTGGCCGACCGGCGGTTCGTTTCGGAGACACTGAACTTGCTCGGGGCAGCCGATGGCGCGATGGTGATCGGAGGAACAGGTCGGGGATGACTCGGCGACTATCCCGGCACCCTACCGGCGGCGATCTCATGTGGTGAATACTTCTCCGTAGCTGACGATCTTCATAATGCTTAGCCTGCCCGGCACGAACCATTCTCGATAGCTGGCAGGATTTACGATTAAGACGGAAACCCTGCGAACCTCCATGCGCCACCGTCTCGGCCGAATACACGCTATGCGTACGCCTGATGTACCCCGTTTCTTCAACCATCTGGACTAGAGACCGCTCCTTCGAAGGGACGAACGGAATGAAGCGGAAGCACTTTCCGGAAAAGTAGATCATCGGCATTCTAAAAGAGGCCGAGGCGGGTGCAGTGGTGACGGAGCTGTGCCGCAAGCACGGGATTTCGAGCGTGATCTAGTACGGGTAGAAGGCCAAGCTCAGCGGCCTAGAAGAGTCCGACGCAAAGCCTTTGCAATCGCACTAGGAGGAGAACGCCGGTCAAAGCGGCTGCTGACGGACAGGTCCAGGCGACATTGGGGATGAGCCAGCAGCGAGCGTGCACGGTCGCTGGCGCCAAACGCTCGAACATGCGGTATCAGTCATACTGGGGGATGGTGGCGATCCTATCGGTTACGGCTATGCGAGCTGGCGCAGTCACGTCGGCGGTTCAGCTATCGACCGCTGCACATCCTTTAGTGGCGGGACGGTAGCACGATCCACCGCAAGAATACCCCGCGGCTCTACCATGAGGAGGGTCTGACGGTCAGGCACCGGAAGGGACCAAGCCGCGCCACAGTCAACCGGGCGCTCTTGCTGGCGTTTACCAATCAGCGCTGGACCCTGGACTTCCTCCACGACCAGCTTGTCGGTGGCCGGCGGTTCGGTGTGCTCAATGTCGTCGTCGACGTAGCGCGCGAATGCCTGCGGGCCGTGGTGGATACCTCGATTTCGGGCCAGCGCGTCGTGCGCGATCTGATCGCTGATCGCTGATCGTGGCAGGCGAAAGATGATCGTCACCAACAATGGTACCGAGATGACGTCAAAAGTAGTGCTAGCCCGATCGGGCGATGTTGGCGTCGAATGGCAGTACATCTCGACAGAAAAGGCAATCCAAAACGGGTACATCGGAAGCTTCAGCGGCGATATGCGCGCAGAGCTATTCAACGAGACGCTGTTTTTCACGGCTCGCCAGACTCGACCCCAGCGCGCCGGGTGGACGACTGCAACACCGAGCGGCCGCACTCGTCGCTCGACGACACTACCCCGGCCGCCTTCGCTGCCGGGCATGAATAGCAACTGGTGGGGTTAAAACCATGCCAGCTGCTTCGCCTGCGCTCGTGCGCGACGACGACAGTCGTTCTCTGTTTGCCGCTGGATGAAAGACTGCGGCTGATGCGGAACGGCGACGCTGGGGGCCGGCGTCGCCTATAAAATTGGCCGCATATGAGATTCCCCGGCTGAAATCGGCGTTCTCGGCGAAGGCTAAGCTTAGCCCGCGCGATAGACGAGGGGNGGCCGGCGTCGCCTATAAAATTGGCCGCATATGAGATTCCCCGGCTGAAATCGGCGTTCTCGGCGAAGGCTAAGCTTAGCCCGCGCGATAGACGAGGGGCCCGAGCCCTGGTCGACAAACGGCCGGTTCGACCGAATGTCGGGCGAGTGCCGTTTGTAGCGCAGCCCGACGGGGTTGCTCGGCGTCACGATAGGATTGGCAGTGTACGGACATCATTGTCGGCAGAAGCCGTGTGCCACCGCAGCCGTTCCGCCACATCCGGGCGCGGGCTGGCAAGCCGTTGAGCCAGAAACGACAACGCCGCCCCGAGGGGCGGCGTTTGTAGTTTTGTGACGTTGGTTGCGGGGACAGGATTTGAACCTGTGACCTTCAGGTTATGAGCCTGACGAGCTACCGGGCTGCTCCACCCCGCGACACCTTGGTCGCCCTTGCG
>NZ_LMKC01000004.1 GCF_001421355.1 Sphingomonas sp. Leaf9
ATAGGCATTGGCGAACAGCCACGCCAGTTCGGGATCGGCGATCATCCCGCTGACCCGCGCGATCTCCTGCTCGACCGACTTGCTCACGAACCGGCGATCGGCCGGCGCCGGCCGCTTGCTCGCAAACGCCGGCTTGCCCTGCGCCATCGCGAACCCCCCGGTCGCCAGCCCCGCGCCCAGCAGCGCGCCCTGCGTCATCAACGTGCGGCGGTCGGTCGGCATCGGGCAGTCTCCTTGGGGATCGGCCCCAGCTAGGTCACCGATGCCCTGTCTGGCAATGGAGCTCTGGCAATGGGGCTGACGCCCGCGCCGATCCCGGCTAGGCTGGCTGCGGCGACGATCGTGGACGCGGCCCCCGCGATCGACCGGTCGCCCTTTCCAATCGGGCGGTTTCAGGCGGAGACGGACATGACCATCGGCGGATCGAGCGCGGCGGCGCAGCTGGCAGCGATCGCGCCCTGGGCGTCCCCCGCCCCGGCGATCACCTCTGCCGAGCGCCTCGCCCGGATCGACCGCGCCCGTGCGCTGACCGAGGCCGCCGGCGCGCAGGCGCTGCTGGTCCATACCGGCGCGTCGCTGCAATATTTTACCGGCATTCCTTGGGGGCCGAGCGAGCGGATGGTCGCGCTCCTCCTGCCCGTCACCGGCACGCCGCGCATCATTTGCCCGGCGTTCGAGCGCGGCACGCTGGAGGCCGACCTCACCATCCCCGCCGAGCTGCTATTGTGGGAGGAGGATGCGGACCCGACCGCGCTGGTCGCAGGCGCGCTGCCTGCCGGCGCTACGCTGGCGGTCGACCCGCTGCTGCCCTTCGCCTGGGGGCAGAAGCTCGCGCGCCACGGCCTGACGCTGGCCGACGGTGCGCCCGCCATCGACGGGTGTCGCCAGGTGAAGTCGCCGGCCGAGCTGGCGCTGCTGCAACAGGCAAAGGACATGACGCTCCAGGTGCAGGCCGCCGCCGCACGCATCCTGCGCCCCGGCATCCTCGCCAGCGAAGTCGTCCGCTTCATCGACGACGCGCACCGCGCGGTCGGTGGCGGCGGGTCGTTCTTTTGCATCGTCCAGTTCGGCCGCGCCACCGCCTTTCCCCACGGCCTGCCCGGCGACCGCGCGCTGGCGGAGGGCGAGCTGGTGCTGATCGACACCGGCTGCCGGGTGGAGGGCTATCACAGCGACATCACCCGCACCTATGCCTTCGGCCAGGTCGCCGACGAGGTGCGCGCGATCTGGGACATCGAACACGCCGCACAAGCCGCCGCCTTCGCCGCCGCCGCGCCCGGCGTGCCGGCGCAAGCCGTCGACGCCGCCGCCCGCGCGGTGCTGGTGCGCGAGGGGCTGGGCCCCGACTATCGCCTGCCAGGCCTGCCGCACCGCACCGGCCACGGCATCGGCCTGTCGATCCACGAACCCGCCTATCTGGTGCGCGGCGACACGACGCCGCTCGAACCCGGCATGTGCTTTTCCAGCGAACCGATGATCGTCGTCCCCGACCGCTTCGGCATCCGGCTGGAAGACCATTTCTTCGTCACCGACACCGGCGCGCAGTGGTTCACCCAGCCGCAGCCGTCGATCGACCGGCCGTTCGGGTAGGGAAAGCTTTCCCGCAGGGGCCAAACCCAAACCCAGCTGTATTGCCAGTGCAATACACATCTGCAAGGATGATGATTAACGTCCTCCTGCGGATAGGTCGAATGAACAAGCTCGTGCTGGCGGCACTTCTTATGATCGCAACGCCCGCTTACGCGCAGGTGCCGGGCGACGGACTGGCGACATTCCTCAAGACGAAGATGCAGCAGGAACGCATCCCGGCGCTTCAGGTCGCGGTCGTTCAACGCGGGAAGATCGTGGCATCGGCAGCCTATGGCGTAGCCGATGTCGAGCATGGCGTGCCCGCCACCACGTCCAGCATCTTCTCGATCAATTCCTGCACCAAGGCGTTCACGGGCGTCGCGATCATGCAGCTGGCCGAAGCGGGCAAGTTGCGGACCGACGATCCGGTTTCCCAATATCTTGATGACCTGCCGCAGGCGTGGCGAGCGATCACGATCCGGCAGGTGCTTTCCCACGTATCGGGACTGCCGAACATCATCGGTGACAAGGAACAGGTGATCGGCGACGGGACCGAGGCATCGGCATGGGCCGCGGTGAAGAAGCTGCCGCTCGAGTTCAAGGCCGGCGAACGCTACCGCTACAATCAGACCGGCTACGTCATGCTGGGCCGGGTCATCGAGAAGCTCGGCGGGATGCCCTTCGCCGCATTCATCGAGAAAAATCAGTTCGCGCCTGCCGGGATGATGCATACCCGGTTCGGCGATTCCTCTGACGTCGTTCCGCTAACGGCGCGCAGCTATTCCTACCTCGCCAACACCGATGGCGTATGGCGGTCGGGTGACCGCCTGATGGCGACCTACGCGACCTTTCCGGGATATTTCAGGACCGCGGCGGGCATCCTGTCGACCGCCGACGATGTGGCAAGATGGCTGATCGCGCTGCAATCCGGCAAGCTACTGAAGGACAAGGCCAGCGTCGCCGCCTTGTGGACGCCGGTCGTGTTGAACGACGGCACGACGGCGGGGACCAACGAGTTGCTGAACGGATCGGGCCTGGGCTGGCCGGTGACGATGCGGACCGAACATCCGGCGGCGGGTCCGATCGGCGGGATGCGATCGGCCTTCTTCGTCTATCCCAAAGATGACCTGTCCGTCGTGGTGCTGACCAACCTTCAGGGCGCCAACCCGGAATATTTCATCGACGAGGTCGCCGCCTATTACATTCCGGGGATGCACGAGGCCGACGGCTTCGGCCTGCCGTCTGCCGTAAGGGCGTTCCGCGCCCAAGTGCTTCGCCGCGGTTTCGCGCAGGCCCCGCGTGTATGGCAGTCGATGCGGGCAAAGCCGAGCGAGGCCGAACTGAACGCCTGGGGCTACAAGCTGCGCGAGCAGGAGCAGTCGGATCAGGCGCTCGCCATCTTCCGGCTGAACGTCGCCAACAACCCCGGAAGCTGGAACGCTCATGACAGCCTGGCCGAAGTCCTGGAGGCGAAGGGCGACCGTGCCGGCGCGATCAAGCATTACAGACGATCGCTCTCGCTCAACCCCGGGAATGGCAATGCGGTTGAGCATTTGAAGGAGCTGGAAGCATCGCGTGCGCGACTGAACTGATCTGACCGTGGCAAGCGGTGGCTATCGGGTGACGCGTAGAGGCCTCAGTCTAGGCAATCCGGCTAGAACGGCGAGCGAGACGGCCGAGCGTTCCCACAAGGATGGTATTTCGGAAATTTGGCTTTGAGCCGAACCTTTAGACTGGGTTGGGAGATTGCTGGGTTACCGCAGCCTCGGCAGCAGGTCGGGGGCAACGAGCCTGTGCATTATCCATTAATTTAATAAGCGCAGAGCGAACGATTGGACGCGCTGACTTATTGTCTAGGCGAGAAAGATAGGTGAGTTTCGCCTTCGTTGCTTGAGCGACTCGATAACCTACATAGTAGCCAAAACGGTCTGGAAGCTCTTTTGGCGGGCCGCCGCCCATCTGCAATGCTTTGACTATTGCTGTACCGGTCGTGTCCATCGAAATGTGCGGCAACGAAGCATAAAGCATCTTCCCATCGTGCGTCGGTTTTGGGCCGAATTGGCTCGGGGGTGTCCAACAGAAGCTGGCGATCCGTTGCCCGAGGCGTCATCGTTGCGGCGGCATCAACCGCCAGCCCTTCCTGCCAAATGGTACACCAGAACTGATCGCAGTCCGAAAAATGACGTCCATGCTCGAGGTGAAACAGCTCGTGAGCAAGGAAGGGCTGTAACGAATTATCCGAGTGGTACTCAGCAATCATGTCCGCACCAAAAAGCATGACATGTCGCTTTCCCGGCTCAAGATAGTCGGAGCCCCCGTCTCGTAGCCCGAGAGAGTGATAGAGGTATATCGGTATTGGTGACCTAAAATCTGGGAATATCTTCCTAAAATTCTTTACCGCGCCGCTCAGGGCTATAGGAAAATCAGATATCACACGATGGTAGGCTGCTTGCTTCGCCGGAAGCTGAACAAGTGCATCCGCGATCAGCCGATCCGTCGACACATCACGTCGATAAACACCCGGCAACATAGCGTTGATCCGGTCACGTACCATTGCGATCCGTGTGTTTTGAGGCTGGCCGGCGGTTTCCGTTGCGACTTGTTCGAATGGTGTAGCGAGATCAACATAGCGGGCCGATGGTCCTGCGTCAGACGGTACGCTTGCGGTCGCACCTCCGGCAGCGAGGCAGGCCACCATGCAAGCGATCCTTTGTGTTCCAATCCCCCGCATAGTCCCTCCGACGGCAACAATAGAACGCCTTTATGACCATTGGCCGTCCAGTGTTCCACTCCAGTTACTGGCCAAGTAAAGTGCCGTTCGACATTCCCGATTGGGAAGCTGTGACGGGAATACCGGACCACCGATTGCGCTGACGGTCGCCTGCGGGTTCCTGTTTCCCGAAACCTGTTCCCGATTTGCAATTCCCGAAACTACCGATGTCGACGTGGAAACGGGAAAGCCCCTACCCCCGCAACCGCCCCGCCACCACCGGCCCAAGCCGTGCCACGATCCGATCCACCCCTTGCGCATTCGGGTGAATCCCATCGGGCTGCATCAGCGCCCGGTTGCCGATCACGCCCGCCAGGATGAACGGGTCGAGCGTCGCGCCGTACTGCTTCGCCATGTCGGGCCAGATGCGGTTGAATTGCGCGGCATAGTCCGGCCCCAGATTGGGCGGCACCATCATGCCGGTCAGCACCACCGGAATCCCGCGCTGCTTCAGTTCGTCCAGCATCGCGACGAAATTGGCCCGCGTCTCGGCCGGCGGGATCTGGCGCAGCAGGTCGTTGCCGCCCAGCCCCAGCAGCACGAGGTCGGGCTTGCGATCCAGCTTGTCGAGGGTGAAGGCCAGCCGCTGCCGCCCCGCCGCGCTGGTGTCGCCCGAAATCCCGGCATTGACCACGCGGGCATTGATCCCCTGCCCCCGCAGCACATCCTGCAGATCGTCGGGCAGGCTGTCGCCGCGCGCAAGGCCATAGCCCGCGTACAGGCTGTCGCCGAACGCCACCACCAGCCGCTCCGGCCCCGCGACCGGCGCCTGAGGATCGACCGGGTTCGGCGTCGCCGCCGCAGCGATATTCACCGGCGCGGCGTCGTTCGCCTCCGATAAATCCGGCCCGCCGCATCCCGCCAGCAGCAAAGCGCCTTGGAGAAGAATGACTGCGCCCGCATATGTGGGTCCCTGCTTCGTCACTGGCGAAAAACTCCATGCCCTCGGTTCCGAACGATATGGTCATCGACGCACGCGGTGTCACCCTGACGCTGGGCGATGGCGACGCCGCCACCCGCATTCTCCACGGTATCGACCTGGCCGTGCCCGCCGGGACCAGCGTCGCGCTGCTCGGTGCCTCCGGATCGGGCAAGTCCTCGCTGATGGCGGTGCTGTCGGGGCTGGAGCGTGCCAGCGGCGGGCAGGTCCATGTCGCGGGCGCGGATTTCGGCGCGATGGGCGAGGACGATCTGGCGCGCGCCCGGCGCGGGCGGATCGGCATCGTGTTGCAGGCATTCCACCTGCTGCCGACGATGACCGCGCTCGAAAATGTCGCGGTACCGATGGAGCTGGCCGGCGAGAGAGACGCCTTCGCACGGGCCGAGGCCGAGCTGGTGGCGGTGGGCTTAAGCCACCGGCTCCACCATTATCCGACGCAATTGTCGGGCGGCGAGCAACAGCGCGTCGCCATCGCCCGCGCGCTGGCCGGGCGGCCGGCGCTGGTGTTTGCCGACGAACCGACCGGCAATCTCGACCGCGCGACGGGGCAGGCGATCATGGACCTGCTGTTCGAACGCCGCGCCGCGACGCAGGCGACGTTGCTGGTCATCACCCACGACCCGGCACTGGCCGAGCGGTGCGACCGGGTGGTCGAGCTGGCCGATGGCCGCATCGCGCGGGATACGGGGCGGTGATGGGCGCGCCGCCCTTGCGATGGTGCCGTACCCCCGCGCAGGCGGGCACGCCGGCTGGGACGAACCGGCACTCTCCCGAAGGTGTCGCATGAGCGAGTGGCGTCTGGCGTGGACCTTCGCCCGCCGCGAACTCGATGCCCGCTTCCGCGGCCTGCGGCTGCTGCTGGTCTGCCTGATCCTCGGCGTCGGTGCGCTGGCGGCGATCGGCAGCCTGACGCGATCGATCACCGGCGAACTGGCGGCGCGCGGGCAGAGCCTGCTGGGCGGCGATCTCGAACTCTCCGTGTCGCAGCGTACTGCCAGCGATGCCGAACGCCGGGCGATGGCGCGGCTGGGCCGGGTGTCGGAAACGCTGCGGATGCAGTCGATGGCCGCCAACTTCGATGGCCAGACTGCGCCGATCGAGCTGAAGGCGGTCGACGCCCCCTATCCGCTCTACGGCATGCTCACCCTGCGAAGCGGCACCGCACGGCCATTGTCACCGACCGAGACCTATGTCGGACAGGCATTGGTCGAACGGCTGAAGCTGCGCATCGGCGGATCGGTGCGCTATGGCACCGCGCGCTTCACCGTCGCCGGGATCATCGCCGACGAGCCCGACCGCTTGAGCGAAGGCTTCACGCTGGGCGCGGTGGCGCTGGTGTCGCTGGAGGGGTTGCAGCGCACCGGCCTGATCGCGCCGGGCAGCCTGTACGAAAGCAAATATCGCATCGCCAGCCGCTATGATCCGGCGCAGGCGATCAAGGCGTTTACCGACCGCTATCCCGCGCAGGGCTGGGACACGCGCACCCGCGACCGTGCCTCGCCGGGGGCCGAACGCTTCCTGTCGCGGATGGGCGAATTCCTCGTGCTGGTCGGCCTCACCGCCCTCGTCATCGCCGGCATCGGGGTCGGTAACGGCGTGTCGAGCTACCTCGCCACCCGTCGATCGAGCATCGCGACGCTGAAGGTATTGGGCGCGACCTCCGGCCTGATCGCGCGGGTCTATCTGGTGCAGATCGTCGCGGTGGCGGCGATCGGCATCGCAGTGGGCCTGGCGATCGGCATCGCCGCCGTGCCGCTGATCGTGGCGCTGGCGGGCGATGTCCTGCCGGTCGCGCCGGCCTTTGCGATCCATCCGCTGCCGCTGGTGCAGGCCGCCGCCTATGGCCTGCTGATCGCCCTCGCCTTTGCCGCGCCGCCGTTGTTGGCGGCGGGCGCGGTGCCGGCCGCCGGGCTGTTGCGCGGCGTGCATGACGGGCGGCGCGCGCCCCGGTGGAAGGCGGCGGCATGGATGGGCGCGGCCTTTGCCGGGATCGTCGCGCTGGTGCTGGTGACCAGCGAACGGCCATGGTTCGGGGCGGCGTTCCTTGGCGCGGCGGGCGGACTTCTCCTTTTGTTATCGCTACTTGGTCGGCTGATCCGCAGGCTGGCGGCCCGATTGCCCCGGTCGCGCAGGCCGCTGTGGCGACTGGCGGTGGCGGCGCTGCACCGCCCCGGCGCACGTACGGGCGCGCTGGTGGTGGCATTGGGGCTGGGCCTGACCCTGTTCGTGCTGCTGGCGGCGATCCGCACCAGCCTCGACGCCAACATCCAAAAGACCGTTCCGGCGCGCGCGCCCGCGCTTTTCGCCCTCGATGTGCCTCCCGCCCGCGAATCACCGTTCCGCACAACCATCGCCAACATCCAGCCCGGCGCCGAAATCCAGACCGTGCCCCTGATGCGCGGCACGATCACCGCCTATGGCAAGACCCGCGTCGCCGACCTGAAGACTATCCCCGAAGGCGCATGGGCGCTGCGCGGCGAACGCGGCCTGACCTTTGCCGCCGACCTGCCACCGGGCAGCGAGCTGGTGGCGGGCAGATGGTGGCCGGCAAACTATAGCGGGCCACCGCTGGTGTCGGTCGACGAACGCATGGCGCAGGCGCTGGCGCTGAAACTCGGCGATCCGCTGACGATCAGCGTCGCGGGACAGGAACGCACAGCGCGCATCGCTTCACTCCGCAAGATCGAATGGGACACGATGGGGTTCAATTTCGTGATGGTGTTCAGCCCCAACACCCTGTCCGACGTGCCCCACAACCTGGCGGCGACGATCACCATGCCGCCGGGCCGCGAACGCGCCGTCGTCCGCGCGCTGTCGGCCGGTTTCCCCTCGACCTCAGTAGTCGAGGTGCGCGAAGTGATCGGGCAGGTGCGGACCATCGTGTCGCAAATGGCGACCGCCATCGCGGCGGCGGCGGGGATCGCGATCCTGGCCGGCATCGCCGTGCTGATCGGCGCGATCGCCGCCGCGCGCGAAACGCGGACCTACGATTCGGTGATCCTGAAGACGCTGGGCGCGACACGCGGGCAGATATTGACAGCGCAGGCGCTGGAATATCTGCTGCTGGCGGTGATCCTCGCCGTGCTGGCGGCGGCGATCGGGATCGCCGGGGGATGGTATGTCGTGGTCGAGCTGTTCGCGTTCGACTGGCTGCCGGATTATGGCGCGATCGCCATGACACTGGCGGTGGGGGTCGGGGTGACGGTGGGGATCGGGCTGCTCGGCGCGTTGCCGATCCTGAGCGCCCGGCCGGCGCGGGCGCTAAGAGAACTGTAAGGTCCTCCCCGGCACGGGGAGGGGGACCAGCGCAGCTGGTGGAGGGGGAGGTCCACATACGGAACCGTTGCGTTGCGCCGAGAACCCCCTCCACCACCGCTACGCGGCGGTCCCCCTCCCCGTGCCGGGGAGGATGAAAAAGGCCCCGGCAGTTGCCTGCCGGGGCTTGTCGATTACACCGCTGCGCGGGGAGCGCCGCCGCCGCGACCGCGGCCACCACGGCCGCGACCACCGCCGCCGCCGTTACCACCCGGACGGCCACCGCCACCCGGACGCCCGCCACCACCGACACCGGCTTCGCGCTGCGGACGACCACCGCCGCCCTGGCCTTCGCCACGCTGCGGCTGGCCGCCGCTCCGCGACGGATTGCCGACCGGACCGCCGCGACCATGCGCCGGCTTTGCGCCATGGGCATGGGTCGCACGCGGCCGCGCGGGGCCACGCTCGCTCGGCAAGCGCTCGGGACGATCGGGGGCATAGGGCGCCCGGCTCGCCTTGATCTGCGCGCTCTGCTGCAGGAAATCGTCGGGCAGCGGCACGACGTCGATCTTCTGCTTGGTCAGCCGCTCGATCCCCTTCAGGAACGGCCGCTCGTCATCGGCGCAGAAGCTGAACGCCACGCCCGAAGCACCCGCACGCGCGGTGCGGCCGATGCGGTGGACATATTGTTCCGACACGTTGGGCAGTTCGAAGTTCACGACATGGCTGACCCCCGACACGTCGATCCCGCGTGCGGCGATGTCGGTCGCGACCAGGATCGGCACGGTGCCGTCACGGAACGCGGCCAGCGCCTTTTCCCGCTGCGGCTGCGACTTGTTGCCGTGGATCGCGTTCGACGCGATGCCGTTGGCCGCCAGCAGCTTCACGACGCGGTCGGCACCATGCTTGGTGCGGGTGAACACCAGCGCGCGATCGATCTTGGTATTGCGGAAGAACATCGTCAGCAGCGTCTGCTTCTCCGCCTGCTGGACGAAGGTCACATACTGCTCGACGCGCTCGGCGGTCGACGACACCGGCGTCACCTGCACGGTGGCCGGATCGGTCAGATACTTGTCAGCCAGCTCGCGAATGTCCTTGGGCATCGTGGCCGAGAAGAACAGCGTCTGGCGCGACTTCGGCACCATCGACACGATACGGCGCAGCGCGTGGATGAAGCCCAGGTCAAGCATCTGGTCGGCTTCGTCGAGGACGAGGATTTCCAGCTCGCCCAGACCCAGGACCTTCTGGTCGATCAGGTCGAGCAGCCGGCCCGGCGTCGCGACGAGGATGTCGACGCCCGGCGCCACGTCACGGATGTTGCGCGGCACCGGCACGCCGCCGAAGACGGTCGCGACGGTCAGCTTGCTGTGCTTGGCATAGGCACGGGCGTTGTCGGCGATCTGGCTGACCAGTTCGCGCGTCGGGGCCAGCACCAGCATGCGGCAGCGCATCGGGCGGCGGCGCACATTGGCCTTCACCAGCAGGTCGATCGAGGGGAGGACGAACGCGGCGGTCTTGCCGGTGCCGGTCTGGGCGATGCCCAGCAGGTCGCGCCCTTCGAGGACCAGCGGGATCGCGTCGCGCTGGATCGGGGTCGGGGTTTCGTAATTCTTGGCGGCGAGCGCGTCGAGGATCGACTTCGACAGGCCGAGGGACTGGAAGGTCATGGTAGTTCCTGAAATAGGGTCCGGCACCCGAAACGCAGCAAGGCGCACGGGCAGCGGGGCAAAAAATTGCGACCCGCGTGACTAGGGAAGCCGGTTGGAGCTGCGACGCGGAGCCGAGACCAAAGAGGTCCGATCACGCTGCCTGAAAAGCGTCGCTGCGCTGCGGCAAATAGGGGGAACCGGCCCGAAGGTCAAGTATGTCGCCCCGGCCAGTGCGGTTTGAAGGTGGTAACACCCGTCCGGACGCCCTACACCGTGGCGATGACCGACCCTGCCCCGGCTGGCGCACGCCCGAACGATGCGTCATCCGCAAACCCCGTGGTCGATGCCCTGCCCCATCGCCAGCTCTATCTGTTGGGGGAAGCGGCCGACCGCCTGCTCGCCGCCGAAGACCCGGCGCGGATGGTCGACGATCTGTTCACGCTGATCGGCGACGAACTGCGGCTCGACGTCTTCTTCAACTACCGGATCGATGGCGACGAACTGGTGCTCGAAACCCATGGCGGGCTGACGCCGGGCGAGGCAACGGCGTTCGACCGGCTGGCGATGGGGCAGGCGGTGTGCGGCTGCGTCGCGCGCGATCGCCGGCCGATCACGGCGTTCGGCGTGCAGACATCGGACGACCCGATGGCGCAGTTCGTCCGCGACCTGGGCGTCGACGCCTATGTCTGCACGCCGTTGATGCACGGATCGACGCTGCTCGGCACGCTCAGCTTCGGGCGGCGCTGGACCGACCGGTTCGACGCCGACGAACTCGCCTTCATCCGCACCGTCTGCCACTATGTCGCGCTCGCCAAGCATCGCCTGCGGATCGAGGCAGAGCTGCGCGCCGGGATCGCATCGCGTGAACGATTGCTCGCCGAACTCAACCACCGCGTCCGCAACGCGTTGCAGACCGCCGTTGCGGTCGTCCGGCTGGGCGCGGCCGACACGGTGGACGATTCGGCGCGCACCGCCCTGGCCGTCGCCGCTGCGCGGCTGGAGGTGCTGGCCACCGCGCATCGCCCGCTCTACGCGACCGACAGCCCCAGCCGGATCGACATCGCCGCGCTGATCGAATCGCTGGTCGAGCGCAGCGACGACGAACCGGTCGAGATCACGGTCAGCGGCACGGGGGCGCTGCCGATCGAACAGGCCGCTGCCATCGCGCTGCTGACCCACGCCCTCGTCACCGCCGAACCCGACGCGGTGACCGCCATCGCGATCGAGCGGTTGCCGGAGGCCCTCAGCATCGTGCTGACCGGCCCGGCCATGGGGCAGGCGAACCCGGTGCTGGACGACAGCCGCCTCGTGCGCGGGCTGGCGCGACAGCTGCGCGCGACCATCCTGCGCGATGGCGAACGGCTGACGCTCAGTGTAGCCGGCCGCGACGATGGCTGATCGTTCACGCATCCTGCTGGTCGAGGACGAGGCGCTGGTCGCGATGCTGGTGGAGGACGCGCTGGTCCTGCACGGCCATGTCGTCACCGGCATCGCCGACACCCGCGCCGACGCGCTGGCGCTGGCCGCCGCCGACCCGCCCGACCTTGCGCTGTGCGACGTCCGGCTGGCGCGCGGCGATTGCGGGCGCGGTATCGCCGCGACGCTGGCCGAACAGGGCATCCCCTGTCTGTTCCTCAGCGGCAATTGCCCTGATGTCGCAGACCACCCGCTGATCCTCGGCTGCGTGGCGAAACCGTTCCACACCGCCGCGATCGGCCCGGTGATCGACGCCGCGCTGGCCCGGTTGCGCGGCGATACGGCGGCACGGACACCCGGCGAGCTACGCTTCTACTAATCCCGCTCGATCCGTCCGCCTTCGACATGATAGCGGGTGGCATCGGCCGGCATGTCGCTGAACAGCGCCGCCTCGGTCCCCGTCAGCCACACCTGCCCTGCCCCCGCCGCCCGCGCGAACAGCGCCGCGCGGCGGGCGGGGTCGAGATGCGCGGCCACTTCGTCGAGCAGCAGGACCGGCCGCCGCCCGGCACGCTCCGCGACCAGTTCGGCATGCGCCAGCACCAGCCCCAGCAACAGCGCCTTCTGCTCGCCGGTCGAACAGCGCGCCGCCGCCATGCCGCGGTCGCGGTCGGTGACGATCAGGTCGACGCGGTGCGGCCCACTCAGCGCCCGCCCCGCCGCCGCATCGCGCGCGCGCCCCGCCGCCAGTTCGCGGGCGAACAGCCCCGCATCGCCATGCCACCCCTCCAGCGACAAGGCGGCGCGTGGGAAATCGGTTGCGGGCAGCGCCGCGATCCGCGCGTCCAGCATCGCCACCGCCTCCGCCCGCGCCGCGCCAAGCGCCAGCCCGTGCTCGACCATCCGCGCCTCCAGCGCCGACAGCCAGTCGGGATCGGGCATCGCGTCCTCCGCCAGCAACCGGTTGCGCTGCCGCATCGCCGCGTCATAGCGCGTCGCCTGCGTCGCGTGCGCCGGGTTCAGCGCCAGCGTCATCCGGTCGAGGAACCGGCGCCGCTCGCCCGCCGGCTCGACGAACAGCCGGTCCATCGCCGGTGTCAGCCACAGCACCGACAGCCATTCGGCCAGCGCCGTTGCCGCCGCACCCGCACCGTTCACCCGCACGATCCGCCGTTCGGGCGCACTCGGCTGGGTTCCCGTCCCGATCCGCACGTCGTCGGTCAGGTCGGCGGCGACGCCGAAGCCGCCCGCCCCGCCCTCGCGCGCCATGTCGGACAACGGCGCACGGCGCAGCCCCCGGCCCGGTGCCAGTAGCGACACCGCCTCCAGCACATTGGTCTTGCCCGCGCCATTGGGCCCGCTCAGCACGACGAAGCCGCCACCCGGTTCGATGGTGCCGCCCGCATGGTTGCGAAAATCGGTCAGGGTCAGGCGGGTGAGCATGTGCGCGTGACCGTTAGCGGCGCGAGCGCCCGCGCGAAACCCTCCGGCCGCACGGTGGTTTGTTATACAAACGCAACTTTCCGGCGCTTCGCGAATTGGGAAGGTTCGACTTACGACAGGAATCGCCGATGCCCCGTTTCGTCCTGATGGCCGCCGCCGCGTTCGCACTCACTGCCTGCGGCTCGCAAAGCCCCGAGCAGCAGCGTGCGGAACAGCTGCGCGACCAGGCCGATGCCGAGGCCGACGCGATCGAAGCCGCCGCCGAGAACCAGACTGCGCAGATGAAGGTCGAGGCGGAAGGGCTGGTCAATCAGGCCGGGCAGGCCGGCGGCTATGATGCCGAACGGCTGAAGGTCCGCGCCGACGCGATCCGCGAAGAATCCAAGCTGGTCGAACAGCAGGCCGAAGCACGCGCCAAGGCCGTGCGCGACCGCGGCGAAGCGCAGGCCAGCGCCGCGCTGGCAAAGTAACAAGTACTTACAATCAACCGTCACCCCGGGTTTGACCCGGGGTGACATCGTAAGCAGCCGTCCTAAATCCCCGCCAGCCCCAGCTCGCGCAACCTTGCCTGCGCCGCGTGATACGCCACCGGCTCGGCGATATTGAGCCGCCGCCGCGCGACGTCGAGCGGTTCGGCCAGCAGCGCCTCATAATCCTGGGCATGCAGCCATTTCGCCCGTCGCCCATGGCGATACCCCTCCCACACCGCTTTCGCGAACGCCCGCTCGCCGGTGATGCGTAGCGATTTCAATGCCGCGCCAAGGCCGATCGCGGCCCAGCCCAGACCGCCGGTCTGCGCATAGGAAAAGGCGACGAGGCATGCCTCGCCCAGATGCTCTTCGGCGGTATAGCCGGTCAGGATGTGCCAGATGTCGTGCACATCGCGCTCGCGCCGGCCGAACCACGCGACCGGATGCGCTGCGTCCTGCCACCCTTCGCCATCGGCGTAGCTGATATCGGCCAGCCCCTGCGCCGAAAAGCCGGTGCGGTCGAGGAACGCGCGATACTGCGCGCCGACGCTGCCATCGGGCAGCGCATCGACCCACGCCCGGTCGGAAAACCGCCGCGCCAGTTCGACATGGTCATAGGCGATGCGCCCGCCGCCCGGCTCCTGCAGCAGGCGCGCATAGTTGCGGTGGCTGGTATCGGCGTTGAGCGCGCGCATGATGCGGAACACCTGCACCGTGTCGTTGCCATCGGCCAGCAACCGCCGAAGCGCTGCCCATGCCGCGCCCCAGTCGCGACGCAGCGGCTGCAATGTTTCGATTTCCTGCGTCGCCATGCCCGCCTCCGCTACTTACATCCATGTAAGTATTCCGGCGGCGCGAGGGCGTCAAGTCGTCGGGCGATCAACCCGCCTTGGGCTTGGAACGCGGCGCATTGTTAACGACGAACTGCCCACCACGCTCGCACGACGCGCTGATGACCGGGAAGGACAAGTCGGTGTTGCTGGCAAGGATGGCCGGCATCGCCGCCTGGCATTCGGCAACCGAAGTATAGCTGGCCGGAGCAACCCGCTCCCGCGTGCAAGTCGCGCCATCGTCGCCGCAACCCAGGATCGCCATGACATAGACCAACGGTGCCATTTTCCGTCTCCTCGATGGTTTCAATACATTCCACCGCAGCTTGTTCCGACGAAGCGTTGCCTATCTACGCCAGCCTCCCCAAATGGCGCTTGCCATGCCGCCTGAAACCCATTCCGCCTCCGGTCCGACCCGGCCGATGCTGGCGACGCTCCGTCGCTTCCTCCCCTATCTCTGGCCCGCCGATGCGCCGGGGCTGAAGGTGCGCATCGTCGCCGCGCTGTTGCTGGTCGTCGCGTCGAAGCTGGTGCAGGTCTATGGCGCGCCGTTTGCGCTGCAGGGTGCGATCGACACCATGGCGGCGGGATCGCGCGACGCGCTGTGGCTGGTGGTCGCGCTGGTCGCGGGCTATGCCGCCGCGCGCTTCGGGGGCACGCTGTTCGACAATCTGCGCAACGTCGTGTTCGAACGCGTCGGGCAGGATGCGACGCGACGGCTGGCGGCATCCGTCTTCCGCCACCTCCACGCGCTGTCGCTGCGCTTCCACCTCGAACGGCGTACCGGCGCGGTGACGAAGGTCGTGGAGCGCGGGACCAAGAGCATCGATACGATGCTGTATTTCCTGCTGTTCAACATCGCGCCGACCATCCTCGAACTGACCTTGGTCCTGTCGATCTTCGGCACGCGGTTCGGCGCGTGGCTGGTCGGGGGCACGGTGGCGATGGTCGTGTTCTACATCGCCTTCACCCGCTGGGTCACCGACTGGCGCTCGGCCTTGCGCGAACGGATGAACGACCTCGACACCGGCGCGGTCGCGCATGCGGTCGATTCGCTGTTGAACTTCGAAACCGTCAAATATTTCGGCGCGGAGGAGCGCGAGGCGGAGCGCTACGACCGTGCCATCGCCGGCTATGCCGATGCGGCGGTGAAGTCCGAAAACTCGCTGGCGCTGCTGAACATCGGGCAGGCGCTCATCACCGCGCTGATGCTGGGCGGCGGCATGGCGCTGATTGTGTTCGGGTGGTCGAGCGGGCGGTTCACGCCGGGTGACGTCGTGCTGGTATCGACGCTGCTGACGCAGCTGTTCCGCCCGCTCGACCTGCTCGGCATGGTCTATCGCACCGTGCGGCAGGGCGTGGTCGACATGGGGGCGATGTTCGACCTGATCGACGCGCCGGCCGAGATCGTCGATACCCCCGACGCCCCGCCGCTGACCGTGCGCGAAGGCCATGTGCGGTTCGAAAATGTCGGCTTCGGCTATGGCGACGGGCGCCAGATCCTGAACGGGATCGACCTCGACATTCCGCCGGGCACCACGCTGGCGGTCGTCGGCCCGTCGGGCGCGGGCAAGTCGACGCTCGCCCGGCTGCTGTTCCGCTTCTACGATCCCACCGCCGGGCGCATCACGATCGACGGACAGGATATCGCGCAGGTCGCGCAAAGCTCGCTGCGCAGCGCGATCGGCATCGTGCCGCAGGATACCGTGTTGTTCAACGACACCATCGGCTACAACATCGCCTATGGCCGCGCCGGGGCCAGCGCTGACGACATTGCCGAGGCGGCGCGCGGTGCATCGATCGCGCCGTTCATCGCTAGCATGCCCGAAGGTTACGCTACCCGCGTCGGCGAACGCGGTCTGAAGCTGTCGGGCGGCGAGAAGCAGCGCGTGGCGATCGCCCGCACGCTGCTGAAGAACCCGCCAGTCCTGATCCTCGACGAAGCGACCAGCGCGCTCGACAGCCGCACCGAGGCCGACATCCTCGACACGCTGGAGGCGATCGAGCGCGGCCGCACCACCATCGTCATCGCCCACCGCCTGTCGACCGTGGTCCATGCCGACCGTATCGTCGTGCTGGAGGGCGGGCGCGTCGCCGAAAGCGGGTCGCACGCCGACCTGCTGCGTCTGGGCGGGACCTATGCCGAAATGTGGGCGCGCCAGGCCGACGAGCGCGAGGCGGCACTGGCCGAGGCCTAGGGGTTTCATCATCGCCCATGGACACTCCGCCGCGCTGGCGCGTATCCCCGGCGCATTGCGGGAGGAACGCGCGTGAAGGATTCCCTGAAGAAAGCGGCGGTGACGACCGCGCTGGTCGGCGGCGGGCTGGCGCTGTGGACGGCACTGGCCGCCAGCGCGGCGGAGGCACTGGTCCCGGCGGACGGCGAATTTGTCGATGTGCCCGGCGCCCGGCTGCATTATGTCGATACCGGCGGCGATGGCCCGGCGATCGTGCTGCTGCACGGCATCTATGGCCAGCTGCGCAACTTCACCTATGCGCTGACCGACCAGCTGCGTGACCACCGGCTGATCGTCGTCGACCGCCCGGGCTGGGGCCATTCCAGCGTCGAGGGCGACCATCCGACGATAGAGACGCAGGCGCGGATGATCGCCGACCTGATCGACGCGCTGGGCCTCGACCGTCCGCTGCTGGTCGGCCATTCGATGGGCGGCGCGGTCGCGCTGGCGATGGCGCTGAACCAGCCATCGAAGATTCGCGGCCTCGCCCTCATCGCCCCGTTGACGCAGCGGATGACCGCCGCCCCCGCGATCTTTCGGGGCAAGGCGCCACCCGCCGCGGTGCGCGGGCTGGCCGCATGGACGGTCGGTGTGCCGCTCACCACGCTGACCGGCCCTGCCGTGTCGAAACAGGTGTTCGCGCCCGATGCCGTGCCGCTCGACTTCGGCACGCGCGGCGGCGGCCTCGTCGCACTGCGCCCGTCGAGTTTCCAGGCCGGCGCCGCCGAGCTGACCGACGCCAACCGCGCGCTGGCGACGATGGTACCGCGCTATGGCGCGATCAAGCTGCCGGTCGCGATCCTCTATGGCCGGGACGACGAACTGCTCGATCCGGTCAGCCAGGGCGACGTGACCGCCGGCGAGATTCCGGGCGCGAAACTGACCAAGATCGGCGGCGGGCACATGATCCCGGTGACCCATGCGGCCGAAACGGCGGCATGGCTACGCACGGCGGCCGCGGTGGGAACGCAGTAGACTCGGTCCCGCCGATACGCGTCCCCCCGGCACAGGCTTGGGCGACGCGTATCGCTGGTTCGACGATACCCTCCCCCCTCGACGCGCCTGCCCCGCATCCCTAGGTGGGACCCGATGGCGCTCGACCCGATCCCCGTATTGCAATCGACCTTTGGCTTTCCCGATTTTCGCGGTGTGCAGCGGCAGGTGGTCGACCGGGTGCTGGCCGGGCAGCGCACGCTGGCGGTGATGCCGACCGGCGCGGGCAAGTCGCTGACCTACCAGCTGCCGGCACAGATGCTGCCGGGCACCTGCGTCGTCGTCTCGCCGCTGATCGCGCTGATGCATGACCAGCTGCGCGCCGCCACCGCCGTCGGCATCCGCGCCGCGACGCTGACCAGCGCCGACGACAATCGTGCCGAAACGCGGGGTCGCTTCCTCGATGGCGAACTCGACCTGCTCTACGTCGCGCCCGAACGCGCCTCCGGCAGCGATTTCCGCGAGTTGCTTTCGCGCGGCAACCTGTCGCTGTTCGCGATCGACGAGGCGCATTGCGTCAGCGAATGGGGCCACGACTTCCGCCCCGATTACCGCCTGCTGCGCCCACTGTTCGACCAGTTTCCCGAGGTGCCCCGCCTTGCGCTGACGGCGACGGCGGACGCGCATACCCGCGCCGATATCCTCGAACAGCTGGGCATCCCGCACGAAGGGCTGATCGTCGCCGGGTTCGACCGGCCCAACATCCGCTACCACATCACCCCGCGCGACCAGGGCACGCGCCAGATCGCCGACGTGATTGCCGCGACCCCCGGCCCCGGCATCGTCTATGTCCAGTCACGCGCCGGCACGGAGCGGCTGGCGGAGGCGCTGGCGAAGACCGGCCGCCCGGTACGCGTCTATCACGCCGGGCTCGACCCTGCCGTCCGCCAGCGCAACCAGCATGAATTCGTCGCGTCCGAAGACATGGTGATGGTCGCCACCATCGCGTTCGGCATGGGCATCGACAAGCCCGACGTCCGCTTCGTCGCACATGCCGGACTGCCGAAATCGATCGAGGCCTATTATCAGGAAACCGGCCGTGCGGGCCGCGACGGCGATCCGGCGGTCGCGCACCTGTTCTGGGGCGCCGACGACTTTGCCCGCGCGCGCCAGCGGATCGGCGAGGTCGAACCCGCCCGCCAGCCGGGCGAGCGCCAGCGGCTGAATGCGCTGGGCGCGCTGGTCGAAACCGCCGGATGCCGCCGCGCCATCCTGCTGAAGCATTTCGGCGAGTCGCCGCCCGAATTCTGCGGGAATTGCGACAATTGCCTGACCCCGCCCAATGCGGTCGACGCGACGCAGGTCGCGCAGAAATATCTCTCGGCCGTATTCCGCACCGGCATGATGTTCGGCGCGACCTATATCGAACAGGTGCTGACCGGCCAGTCGACCGAGCGCAGCATGACCAATGGCCATGAAAACCTGTCGGTGTGGAGCATCGTCGAGGGCGACGAACTGGCGCTCCTGAAACCCGTCGGCCGCGCGCTGCAATTGCGCGATGCGCTGCGTGCGAACGAGCATGGCGGGCTGGAATTCGGCCCTGCCGCACGCGGGCTGCTGAAGGGCGGCGACACGCTGTCGCTGATCGTGCCGCCCAAGCGCGAACGGCGGCGCGGTCGTGGCGGCACGTCGACGACGCCCAACCCGACCGGCGACCCGCTGTTCGAGGCACTGCGCGCCAAGCGCCGCGAACTGGCGCAGGAAGCCGGCGTGCCGCCCTATGTCATCTTCCACGATTCGGTCCTGCGCGAGATGGCCAGCGACCGTCCGCAGACGATCGGCGGCATGCGCCAGATCACCGGCGTGGGGGAGAAGAAGCTGCAAGCCTATGGCGACGCATTCCTGAGCGTCATCCAGCAACACTGATCCTCCCCGGGACGGGGAGGATTTGCGCACGTCGCCTCGCGCCGCTATCCTCCCCCCATGCATATCCGCCGTATCGACGACCGCATTTCGGTCAGCCCGCAGATCACCGCCGACGACGTTGCGACGCTGAAGGCGCAAGGCTTCACCACCATCGTGAACAACCGCCCCGATGGCGAGGAAGCGGGCCAGCCGACGGGCGATGCCATCGCGGACGCGGCGGCGGCGGCAGGCCTCGCCTATCACGCCATTCCGATCACCCATGCCGGGTTCAGCCACCCGCAGCTGGACGCCATGGCCGCGATCCTCGGCGAAACCGACGGCCCGATCCTCGCCTATTGCCGGTCGGGCACGCGGTCGTGCAATCTCTGGGCGCTGGCCAGCGCCAAGCAGGGCGGCGATCCCGCGACGCTGGTCGCGGCGGGCGGCGCGGCGGGCTATGACCTGTCGGGCATCCGTCCCACGCTGGACGCGCTGTCGCAGGGTTGACGCCGGCGGTCATGGGGACTCCCCCCAAAATGGGGGCCCGTTGCCCGAACCCCGGCAACGACGCGGCCCCAGCATGGGGAGTCCACGGGAGGATAAGCGGCATTTCGGGCAACATGCTTAATCGACGGTACGTTAACGCACTGAACCCATTCGGTTTTCCGCGTTAACCAAATCACAACCCCATTGCCGGCAATCTCTTGCCTGTACAAATGGGGGTTCGGAACATGGGCATTGGTCAGAAAGGCGCCCGCTTCCTCTCGGAAAGCCGGGTGGAAGACGCAGGCGCAAACAACAGCACGGCGTGGTTCGATCTCGGCATCTGCTATTCCAGCGGGTCCGGCGGGACAGGGATCGACCTGGTCGAGGCGCATAAATGGTTCAACCTCGCCGCCATGTCGGGCGTCGAGGCGGCACAGGCATGGCGCGCCGAAATCGCGTGCGACATGACCCCGCGCCAGATCGCCGACGCGCAAAAGGCGGCACGGGCATTCCTGCAGGGCGGCGCGCGGGCGCACTGACCGGTGGCGCCAACGGGTCCGGTGGCGTTGGGCCGCCGGGGGCAGAACCCGTTGGCGAAAGCGGCGAGCCGCGACTTAAACTCGTCACCCCGGACTTGATCCGGGGTCCCGCTTTTTAAACCACGGCAGAGAAGAAGCGGGACCCCAGATCAAGTCCGGGGTGACGGCATAGGCAGAGGGTGTGCCTGCGACGGAGAGTCCGTCGCAGGCACAACGACACGCCCCTAGCCCTTCACCGCCGGCTTCTTCGCCGGCGCCTTCATGGCAGGTGCCTTCTTCGCCGCGCCGTCCTTGGCTGCAGCCGCCTTCTTCGGCGCTGCCTTCTTGGCGGCCGACTTCTTCTTGCCCTTCGCCGGAGCAGCCGCCGCGCGATCGTCGATCAGCTGGGCGGCTTCCTCCAGCGTCAGTGCATTCGGTTCGACCGACTTCGGGATCGTTGCGTTGGTCGTGCCGTCGGTGACGTACGGACCATAGCGGCCCTCCATCAGCTTGATCTCCAGCTCGGTACGCGGGTGGTTGCCCAACACCTTCAGCGGTTCCTTTGCCGCCCCGCGCGCCGCGCGTCCGCCGCCCGCCGCCGCTTCGGCCAGCTTGACGACCGCCGCGTTCATGCCGGTTTCGAACACGTCCGCCGTCGACTGCAACCGCGCATATTTGCCGGCGTGCTTCAGATACGGGCCATAGCGCCCGATCGCCGCCTCGATCGGCTCGCCCGTTTCCGGGTGATTGCCGATGGTGCGCGGCAGGCTGAGCAGCTTCAGTGCCCATTCGAGGTTCAGCTCGCCGATGTCCTTCGGGATCGACGCGCGCTTCGCCTCCTTGCCCTCGCCCAGCTGAATATAGGGGCCGAAGCGACCCGACTTGCGTTCGACCTCCAGCCCCGTCTCCGGGTCCTTGCCCAGCCCTTCCGGCCCGGCATCGCCGCTCTCCTCGCCGCCCGGCTGCGCGAAGCGACGGGTGTACTTGCACTCCGGGTAGTTGGAGCAGGCGATGAACGCACCGAACTTGCCACCGCGCAGCGCAAGGCGACCCTCGCCGCAATTCGGGCACAGCCGCGGATCGGTGCCATCGGCCTTTTCGGGGAACAGGTATGATCCCAGGAACTGGTCCAGCTCGGCGGTGATCGCGCTCGGCTGCTGTTCCATCACCTCCGACGTGCGCGGCTTGAAATCGCGCCAGAACGCCTCGAGCACCGCCTGCCATTCCGCCCGGCCACCCGACACGTCGTCCAGCTCCTCCTCCAGCTCGGCGGTAAAGTCGTAGCCGACATATTTCTCGAAAAAGCGCTCAAGGAACGCGGTCAGCAACCGCCCGGTCTCCTCGGCGAAGAACCGGTTCTTCTCGACGCGGACGTACCCGCGATCCTTCAGCACCTGGATAATCGAGGCATAGGTCGACGGGCGACCGATCCCCAGCTCCTCCAGCCGCTTGACCAGCGAGGCTTCGGAAAAGCGCGGCGGCGGCTGGGTGAAATGCTGTTCGGCGACGACGTCCTTCTTGGCCGGGCTGTCGCCCGAACGCAGCAGCGGCAGCCGGCGCGAATCCTCGTCCGCCGCATCGTCGCGGCCTTCCTCGTACAGCGCAAGGTATCCGGGGAACAACACGACCTGACCGGTTGCGCGCAGCCCGGTCTGGCCGGTCTGGTCCTCCAGCTCGACGGCGGTGCGCTCCATCCGCGCCGACGCCATCTGGCTGGCCAGCGCCCGCTTCCAGATCAGGTCGTACAACCGGCCATGATCGCCGCTGCCCGCGCGGTCCTTCGAAAAATCGGTCGGGCGGATTGCCTCGTGCGCTTCCTGCGCATTCTTGGCCTTGGTCTGGTACTGACGCGGCTTGTCGGGGACGTAACTGCCGTCATAGCGGTTGGCGATCGCCCCGCGCGCGGCATCGATCGCCGACCCGTCCATCTGCACGCCGTCGGTCCGCATGTACGTGATCGCGCCATCTTCGTAGAGCGACTGCGCGATCCGCATCGTGTGGCTGGCCGAGAAACCGAGCTTACGCGCTGCTTCCTGTTGCAGCGTCGAGGTGGTGAACGGCGGCGGCGGGTTGCGCGTTGCGGGCTTCGTCTCGACATTGACCACGGTAAAGCGGCCATCGACCACCGCCGCCTTCGCGACCTCCGCCGATCCGGCATCGCCCAGCGACAGGCGGTCGAGCTTCTTGCCCTTGAGCTTCACAAGGCGCGCGTCGAACGGCGTGCCGTCGGCCTCCATCTTTGCGATGACCGACCAATATTCCTGCGCGATGAAGGTTTCGATCTCGCGCTCGCGCTCGACCAGCAGGCGCAGCGCCACCGACTGCACGCGGCCCGCCGACTTGGCACCCGGCAGCTTGCGCCACAGCACCGGCGACAGCGTGAACCCCACCAGATAATCGAGCGCGCGCCGTGCCCGGTACGCGTCGATCAGGTCGGTATCCAGCTCACGCGGAGCCTTCATCGCCGCGAGGATCGCGGGCTTGGTGATCGCGTTGAACGTGACCCGCTCGACCTCCTTGGGCAGCGCGCGGCGCTTCTTCAGCACCTCCTGCACATGCCAGCTGATCGCCTCCCCCTCGCGATCAGGGTCGGTCGCGAGGATCAGTCGGTCGGCGGTCTTCGCCAGATCGGTGATGGCTTTGAGCTGCTTCGTCTTGTCGGCGTACGTCTCCCAATCCATCGCGAAGCCGTCGTCGGGGTTCACCGACCCGTCCTTCGGCGGCAGGTCGCGGACGTGACCATAGGAGGCGAGGACGCGGTAATCCGACCCCAGATATTTTTCGATGGTCTTCGCCTTGGCGGGCGATTCGACGATGACGAGCTGCATGATGTGGCGGTCGGTCCTTGTGCGTACGCGTACGAGAGTGGGGAGCGCCGGGGGGTGGCGTCAAGTCATAGGGTGCGCTGCGGCGATCAGGCGAACACCTCGGCAAGCGGTTGCGGCTGAAGCGCGCGGTAGATCGCGACCGCCAGATACCAGCCGGCGATCTGCGAACCAATCAGTCCGATATTGATCGCCAACGACACCGCCGGTGACAGGATAGTGGCTTCGTCCGACATCATCGACGCGGCGAGCCCTGCCACGAACGGCATGTAGAGAATGGCGGTCGCACCGACGATCGCCCCCAGCAACGATCGCGTACGTTCTGCACTGTTGGCCAGCGCTTCGCCGACCGTCGCCTGCTCCGCGAACAGGATCGGCCCCGATGCGATCCAGCGCGCGTAAATCCAGATTCCCGGCACGATGAACAAGGTGAAGCCGAGCAGGATGCCGAGGTTCGACAGGAAGCACAGCCCGAAGAAGCCGCCAACATTCCCTGGCATATCGGCCGTCAGCAATCCGCCGGCGCGCATCGCCCGCCGCGTCAGGACATATTGCAGGATGAAGGACGTGATCGAAATCGCCAGGAACGACAGCGGCATCACATCCGCCCCGCCCAAATCGCCCCACATGCTCAGCGCAACAAGCGGCACCAGTCCGCCCACCATCGCGACCGGATCACGTCGCATTTCCTCGACCGTATCACGCACCAGGTGCAACGCGTCCCCGATCATCATCCCCCCAGACTGACCCGCCCGCCGGCGTGCCGCTCCAGCCGCCCGGCCAGCTCGAGTTCCAGCAGCACCGTCTGCACCACCGGCGTCGCGCATCCCGATTGCCGCACCAGTTCGTCGACCGCGACCGGCACCGGCCCCAGCAGCCCCGTGATCCGCGCCCGCTCCACCTCGCTGGCATCCGCCACCGCCGGTTCGGGGCGATAGGCCCCGCCGGGCGAGCGCACCGCGCGCGCATCGATCGGGCGCAGCATTTCCGCCACGTCGGCCGCATTCTGCACCAATGTCGCGCCTTCGCGGATCAGCGCGTTGCACCCCTGCGCCCGCGGGTCGAGCGGCGATCCGGGAACCGCCATCACCTCGCGCCCCGCCTCGCCCGCCAGTCGCGCGGTGATGAGCGAGCCGGAACGTGGTGCGGCCTCCACGACCACCGTGCCCAGCGCCAGCCCGGCAATGATCCGGTTGCGTGACGGGAAATGGCGGGCGAGCGGCTGCGTCCCCGGCGGCTGTTCGGCGACCAACAGCCCACGCGTCGCCACCTCCTCCTGCAGCCCCGCATTTTCCGGCGGGAACACGACGTCGATCCCGCTGGCGATGACGCCGATGGTGGCATGGCCGATCGCGCCCTGATGCACCGCCGTGTCGATGCCCCGCGCCAGCCCCGACACCACGCAAAATCCCGCCGCGCCCAGTTCCTCGGCCAGCCCGCGCGCAAAGCGGCACGCCGCCGCCGAGGCGTTGCGCGCGCCGACCATCGCCACCGCCGGCTTCGTCAGCAGCGACAGGTCACCGCGCACGATCAACGCTGGTGGCGCGCTGTCGACCTCCGCCAGCAGCGCGGGATATTCGGGATCGCCGAGCAGCAGATAGCGCCCGCCGAGCCCCCGCACGGTCGCGATCTCGCGCCGCACTACGGCTTCGTCGGCCAGCACCGGCGCACGCCCGCCGCCCCGCGCCGCCAATGTCGGCAGCGCCTCGATCGCCGCCACCGCATCGCCGTAGCGCTCGATCAGCGCGCGAAACGTGACCGGCCCGATATTGGCCGACCGGATCAGCCGCAGCGCCGCGAACCGCGCGGCTTGCGGTTCAGTCACGCTTGCGGCCGATCCTCGGCTCGGTCCCCGCGATCAACCGCGCAATATTCTCGCGGTGCTTCCACAACACGATCAGCGCGAGGCCAAGGAACAGCACGGCTAGGTCGAGCCGCCCCAGCGCCGCTGCCGCGATCGGCGCGGCCACCGCCGCCGCCATCCCCGCGACCGAGGAGATGCGGATCGTCCCCAGCAGCCCCAGCCAGACGATGGCATAGACGAGGCCCGCGATCGGGCTGAGTGCCACCACGACGCCCATCATCGTCGCCACGCCCTTGCCGCCACGAAACCGCAGCCACAGCGGGTAACAATGGCCGACGAACGCCGCCGCGCCCGCGACCAGTTCCTCGCCCGGAAACAGCGCCGCCACGATCCACACCGCCGCTGCGCCCTTCAGCAGGTCGAGCAGCAGCGTCGCCGCCGCCAGCCCCTTGCGCCCGGTGCGCAGCACGTTGGTCGCGCCGATATTGCCCGATCCGATGGCGCGCAGATCGCCTGCCCCGGCGATCCGCGTGAGCAATATGCCCCACGGGATCGAACCGAGCAGATAGCCGATCAGCAATGCCGCCACCGGCGGGAACCAGAGAATGTCGCTCGGCAGGATCGCCCCCGTTACTTGCCGTCTGTGATGGTCAGGGTAAGGGGTTCGGCGGCGGCTTGCAACGCGGCGGGCGATGCCGATGGAGGACCGAGAGCACCATGGACCCGGCGGCACAACCGATCCTGTTCTTCGATTCGGGCGTGGGCGGCCTGTCGGTCGTCGCCCCGACCACCAGGCTGCTGCCGACCGCGCCGATCGTCTATGCCGCCGATTCGGCCGGTTTTCCCTATGGCACCCGGAGCGAGGCGGAGATCGCCGCACGCGTGCCTGCGCTGCTGGGGCGGCTGGTCGAACGCTTTTCCCCGCGCCTGGTCGTCATCGCCTGCAACACCGCCTCCACCATCGCGCTGCCGGTGGTGCGCGCCGCCTTGGACGTGCCGGTCGTCGGCACCGTGCCGGCGATCAAGGTCGCGGCGGCGCAGAGCACCACGCGGGTAATCGGCGTGCTCGGCACGCAGGCGACGGTGCGCCAGCCCTATGTCGACGACCTTGCCGCGCGCTTCGCCGCCGACTGCATTGTGCTGCGCCACGGATCGGCGGCGCTGGTCGAACTGGCGGAGGCGGCGTTGGCCGGCACCCCGCCGGCTGCCGCCGCGATCGCCCAAGAACTGGCCGGGCTGTTCGACCAGCCGGAGGGGCAGCGAATCGACGTGATCGTCAATGCCTGCACCCATTTCCCGCTGCTGGAGGACGCGATGCGGGCCATCGCTCCGCACGTCGCGTTCGTCGACGGCGGCTCCGGCATCGCCCGGCGCATCGTGGCGTTGACCGCAGGACAGGGATTCCCCGCGACTCCGCTGCCCGGCCGGCTCGTGTTCACCCGATTGGGTGAGCGGGAACGGACGATCGCCGCCGGGCTGGCGCGTCAGGGGTTCGCATCGGTCGAGGCGCTGTAGGGGGGCTGACAGTTGCGGCCCCCTTGGACAATATGTCCAACCCGGCCGATCACCATGACCGCTTTTATCCGCTGGAAACCCGGCGTTCCAACAGGTACACCCGCGCCCCATGAGCATCGACGCAGTTCCGGCCCGCTCGGTCGATTACAACCGTGTCTTCGCACAGGCGATCGACCGTCTGCACGAAGAGGGGCGCTACCGCGTCTTCATCGACATCCTGCGCAACAAGGGACAGTTCCCCAATGCGCGCTGCTTCGCCGGGCATAACGGGCCGAAGCCGATCACCGTCTGGTGCTCCAACGACTATCTCGCGATGGGCCAGCATCCGTCGGTCATCGCCGCGATGGAGGGCGCGCTGCACGATGTCGGCGCAGGCTCTGGCGGCACCCGCAATATCGGCGGCAACACGCACTATCACATCGACCTGGAAACCGAACTCGCCGACCTGCACGACAAGGAAGCGGCGTTGCTGTTCACGTCGGGCTATGTCTCGAACGAGGCCACGCTGTCGACGATCGCGCGCATCCTGCCGGGCTGCATCATCTTTTCCGACGAACTGAACCACGCGTCGATGATCGCCGGCATCCGCCATTCGGGCTGCGAGAAGCGGGTGTTCCGCCACAACGACTTGGCGCATCTCGAAGAACTGCTGGCGGCCGAGGACCCGGCGGTGCCCAAGCTGATCGCGTTCGAGAGCGTCTATTCGATGGACGGCGACGTCGCCCCGATCCACGCGATCTGCGACCTGGCCGACAAGTACAACGCGCTGACCTATCTCGACGAAGTGCACGCCGTCGGCATGTACGGCGCGCGTGGCGGCGGCATCTCCGAACGCGACGACGCCGCATCGCGCCTGACCATCATCGAAGGGACGCTGGGCAAGGCGTTCGGCGTCATGGGCGGCTATATCGCCGCCGACCGCACCGTGATCGACGTCATCCGCTCCTATGCGCCGGGCTTCATCTTCACGACCTCGCTGTCGCCGGTGCTGGTCGCCGGCGCGCTTGCCAGCGTCCGCCACCTGAAGGCCTCGCCCGCCGAACGCGAAGGGCAACAGGCCGCCGCCGCGATGCTGAAGACGCTGTTCACGCAAGCCGGCCTACCGGTGATGGACACGACGACGCACATCGTGCCGCTGATGGTCGGCGACCCGGTAAAGGCCAAGCGGATCAGCGACATATTGCTCCGCGAATATGGCGTGTACGTCCAACCGATCAATTACCCGACCGTGCCGCGCGGCACCGAACGGCTGCGCTTCACGCCCGGTCCGGCGCATGACGAGGCGATGATGCGCGAGCTGACCGCCGCGCTGGTCGAAATCTGGGGCCGGCTGGAGCTGAAGAAAGCGGCCTGACCAACATCCTCCCCGGCACGGGGAGGATCGCCGCCCCTACACCTCAACCCGATTGCCGCCGGCCGCGATCGCCATATCGATCTTTGCGCGCGCCTCGCGCAGGATCGCGTCGATATCGCCGACATGATCCGACACCACCGCCGCCGATGCGGTGACCTTTCCGATCGAGGCGCCGGTATCGCGCAGCCGGAAATTGCGCTGCTCCAGCAACGTCAGCGCCTCTTCGGCCAGTTCGCGCACGGCGGTGGCGGTCTGTCCGGGGACGACCACGATGAATTCGTTGCCGCCCCAGCGGATCGCCTGTTCGTTGGGGAAAGTCCGCTTCAGCTTCCCGGCAAACGAGTTGAGGATATTGTCGCCGACCGAATGGCCGAAATCGCGGTTGATCGCGACCAGCCGGTCGATGCTGAACATCAGCACCACGAACCGGCGGTCCTGCTGCCCGATCTGTTCGAGGATACGCTGCGCCCCGGTCTGGTTGAGCGTGTGGGTCAGCCGGTCATGCTCGGCATCGTCTCCCGGCCCGATCTGCGACAGGACCAGCGCGCGCAGGGCCGCGATCTGGTCGCGCAGCCCCACCAGTTCGCGCTCGGTCGTCGCAACCCGGACGGCCAGCACCGCTGCATCCGCCGGCCCCGATCGCCGCTCGCGCAGCGCCGCCGCGATATCCGCCGCCCGCGCGGTAGTCAGCGCGCCATCCTCATCGATCGCGCGATCGACATCTTCGGATAAGATCGGGTCCGACTGGTACAAATATACCAGCGCAAAATCGTAAAATTCGATGCTCGGCTCCAGCCGATGTTGCTCCAGAAAAGCCAGCGCGGCGCGAGCCTGCTCGAACGTCGTTATCATGGCAGCATGATTATCCGGCGGCCATAACCATTTCAACGCGATATAGACTTTGAGCGCCACGAACTGTTGGTGAGCAGACGATTATCCATCCGCTCGATAGTTGGCGATATCAGGGTTGCGCCAGCAATCCGGTCAGCAACGTCAATGCCGCCAGACCGACCGACAGCGGGATACGCAGCCGCATCCACCATGGCGGCACATGTCCGGCCCGGACCAGCGCCATGTCGACCAGCAGCGACCCCAGCAGCCCGGCGGCGACGATCGCCGCGCTCGACACGACCGAGCTGAACAACACCGCCCCCGCCGCCAGCGCGACCAGCGATGGCACAACCGCGATGGCCAGCCACAGCGTCAGCGCCGCGCCGCTCACCCGCGCCACCGCCGCACCCCACCACATGCCGCCCAGGAAACTGAGGATCAGCGCGGCATAGAGCAGCGACAGCGCCAGCATCATCCCGCCCTTGGCAGGATCGATCAGCCGCACCGCGACGGCGACCATCGGCGGCAGCAACCCGGCATAGCCGAGCAGCAGCGCCGCCACCGGCGGCCGCACGCGCACCGGCGTCGAGGCGGCCAGCGGATCAGTCACGGCAATAGCCCTCGCCCGGTGCGACGGTCAGGCAGTCCTTCTTGCCTGCCAGCCATTTCAGACCGGTCGCATCGCCGTCGCTCGGGCGCAGCAGCAGCGTGTCGGCACCACGCTTGAATCGGATGCCCTCGGGCGTGACCGTGCCGGTATATTGCCCCTTGTTGTCGAGGTCGTACTGCATCTCCAGCGTCACCGCGCCCGGCGTCGCCGCCTGGGTCACGTTCAGATACATGCCCTCTACCCCGATCCAGCGGCCGAGATAGCGGGTCGCCTCCGCCGCGGCCGTTGCCGCCGCGGCCGCCGTCGCGCTGGGGGTGGGCGTCGGCGTCGGGGTCAATGTGGGCGTGGGCGTCGGACTGGGTGCACGTGGCGCGATCGGCGCGGGCAACGGCGTCGCGGCGCTGTTCTCGATCTCGGCCTGGGTCGCGGCCCCTTCGCTGCGTCGCTCGTTGGCGCCGCACGCGCTGAGTACCAAAGCCGCGACGATGATCGTTCCACGCATCCGTTCGTCCTTTCCTGCACCTCGTCGACACAGCCTAGCCTTGCCGTGTCCCGACCGCTAGAAGCGCGCCATGGCCCGCATCGCACTTGCATCCGATCACGCCGCCCTGACGCTCAAGGCAGAACTCGCCACTTGGTTGCATGACCAGGGGCATGATGTCGCCGATCTGGGGCCGCATGACGCGACCAGCGTCGATTATCCCGACTATGGATACAAGCTCGGGCAAGCGGTTGGCGGCGGCGAAGCGGACTTCGGCGTCGCGCTGTGCGGATCGGGCATCGGCATCTCGATCGCGGTCAACCGCGTGCCGGCATGCCGCTGCGCGCTGGTGTCCGAACCGCTCTCGGCGACGCTCGCGCGCGAACATAACGACGCGAACGTCATCGCGATGGGCGCACGGCTGATCGGCAGCGAGATGGCGAAGGCGTGCCTGACCGCGTTCCTCTCGACCCCGTTTGGCGGCGACCGCCACCAGCGCCGCGTCGACAAGCTCGGCAACCCGCCTGCCTGATCGGGCAAGCCCGATTCACCGGGTGGCAATTATGTGACGTCGGCAGTAAAGCGCGCGCGACCTCTTTCTCAGCGGGAGCCGCGCCCCATGACCGACCAGTTCCGCCCCGACGGTTTCTTCGAAACCACCCTTGCCGATGCCGATCCCGCCGTGTTTGCGGGGGTCGCCCACGAACTGGAGCGCGAGCGCTACCAGATCGAGCTGATCGCGTCGGAAAACATCGTGTCGAAGGCGGTGCTGGAGGCGCAAGGGTCGGTCTTCACCAACAAGTACGCCGAGGGCTATCCCGGCAAGCGCTATTATCAGGGCTGCCACCCTTCGGACGAGGTCGAGACCCTCGCGATCGAGCGCGCCAAGCAGCTGTTCGGCTGCGGCTTCGTCAACGTCCAGCCGCATTCGGGCGCGCAGGCGAACGGCGCGGTGATGCTGGCGCTGACCAAGCCCGGCGACACGATCATGGGCATGAGCCTCGATGCCGGCGGTCACCTGACCCATGGTGCCAAGGCGGCGATGTCGGGCAAGTGGTTCAACGCGGTGCAGTACGGCGTCGACCGCGAAACGCACCTGATCGATTACGATCAGGTCGCCGCCCTGGCCCGCGAACATAAGCCCACGCTCATCATCGCCGGCGGCTCGGCCTATCCGCGCCATATCGACTTCGCGAAGTTCCGCGCGATCGCCGATGAAGTGGGCGCGAAGTTCATGGTCGACATGGCGCACTTCGCCGGCATCGTCGCCGCCGGGCTGCACCCGACCCCGTTCGGCCATGCCGATGTCGTCACCACCACCACGCACAAGACGCTGCGCGGGCCCCGTGGCGGCATGGTGCTGACCAACGACGAAGCCATCGCGAAGAAGATCAATTCGGCGGTGTTCCCCGGCCTCCAGGGCGGCCCGCTGATGCACGTGATCGCCGCCAAGGCGGTCGCGTTCGGCGAAGCGCTGCGCCCGGAGTTCAAGGACTATATCCGCGCCGTCGTCGAAAACGCGCAGACGCTGGCCGCCACCCTCAAAGAACGCGGTGCGAACGTCATCGCGGGCGGCACCGACACGCATCTGGCGCTGATCGACCTCACCCCGCTGGGCGTCACCGGCAAGGATGCCGACGAGGCGCTGGAGCGTGCGGCGATCACCTGCAACAAGAACGGCATCCCATTCGATCCCCTCCCCCCGGTCAAGACCAGCGGCATCCGCGTCGGATCGCCGGCCGGCACCACCCGCGGGTTCGGCAAGGCGGAGTTCACCGAAATCGGCCATATGGTCGCCGACGTGCTCGACGGACTGCGCAACAAGGGTGAAGCCGGGGACCCTGCGGTCGAGGCGGACGTTAAGGCACGGGTTCGGGCGCTGTGCGAGCGGTTCCCGATCTATCCGGGTCTGTAAGGAGTTCGAGAAATGCAGGACAAGTCGGTTGGCAAGAGCATGGCGAAATGGGGTGCGCTGGGCGCGGTGATCGCGATTCCGGTTCCCTTTGTCGGCCCGCTGATCGGCGCCGCCGCCGGCGCCGGCTATGCGTACTACAAGTCGAAGAAGCAGCCGCGCTACTGATGCGGCACCCCCGCCGCCCCGCTTCTTCGCGGGGCGGCGGGTCCAACAGGAATTTCGATGCGCTGTCCCTTTTGCGCCCATGAAGACAGTCAGGTGAAGGACAGCCGTCCCAGCGACGACGGCGCCGCCATCCGCCGCCGCCGGCAATGTTCGGGCTGCGGCGCGCGCTTCACCACCTTCGAACGCATCCAGCTGCGCGACCTGACCGTCGTGAAATCGGGCGACCGCCGCCAGCCCTTCGACCGCGACAAGCTGCTGCGTTCGGTCGCGACCGCCTGTCGCAAGCGGCCGATCACCCCGGCACAGGTCGAACGGCTCGTGTCCGGCATCCAGCGCCAGCTGGAAACCACCGGCGACAGCGAAGTCCCCTCGGGCCGCATCGGCGAGCTGGTGATGGAGGGGCTGCAGGGCCTCGATCCCGTCGCCTACATCCGCTTCGCCAGCGTCTACAAGGACTTCCGCGAGGCGAAGGATTTTGAGGAGTTCGCGGGCACCGTGGGGGATGCGGCGAAGGGGTAGGGCCCCCTCACCCCACGCTCTCCGTTCAGTTCGAGCAGCTTCGAGCCTGTCGAGAAGCGTCCGTCGAGAACCCGGCCACTTGGGGCACCCCCTTCCCCCCATCCGGTTCGACCGGTATCGAGCTTGCAAGAGATACGCCCGTCGAGAACCCGTCTCGACCCCGCGAACCCAAGGCCCGCCATGTTCTACGTCTATATCCTCAAATGCTCGGACGGCACCTACTATACCGGCCACACCGACGACCTCGACCGCCGCATCGCCGAGCATCAGTCGGGCGCGTTCGAAGGCTACACCCATGACCGCCGCCCGGTCGAACTGATGTGGCACGAAACCTTCCAGACCCGCACCGACGCGCTGGAGCGCGAGGCACAGGTCAAGGACTGGTCGCGCAAGAAGAAGGAAGGGCTGTTCCGCAGCGACTGGTCGACGATTTCGACGGCAGCCAGCTCTCGGCGGACGGATCTCGACCAGCTCGATCCTGCTCGAACCGAACGGGGGGATAGCAGCGCGCCCGTCATCGTCCTCGTCCGCCCGCAACTAGGGCAAAACATCGGCAAGGCCGCCCGCGCCATGCTGAACTTCGGCCTCGTCGAAATGCGCCTCGTCGCCCCGCGCGACGGCTGGCCCAACCCCGAAGCCGGCCCGGCGGCCAGCGGTGCCGACCAGGTGCTGCGCGACGCCACCGTCTATGAAACGGTCGCCGAAGCGGTCGCCGACTGCGCCCATGTCTACGCCACGACGGTGCGCAAGCGCGGCATCACCAAACCGGTCGTCACCCCCGAAGCCGCCGCACAGGCGATCCGCGCCGAACCCGGCCGCTCGGCGATCCTGTTCGGCCCCGAACGCTCGGGCCTCGAAACCGACGACGTGGCGCTGGCCCGCACGATCCTGACCGTGCCGATCAACCCCGAGTTCGGCTCGCTCAATCTGGCGCAGGCGGTGATCCTCGTCGCCTATGAATGGTCGAAGGGTGAGGGGCTGGCCAGCCCGCCCACCGTCGATCTGGGCGTCCCCGCCCCGCATGAGGAGCTGGAGGGCATGATTGGTCAGCTGGACGACATGCTGGAGGCCGCGCGCTTCTTCTATCCCCCCGAACGCGCCGCGACGTCACGCCGGACGCTGCGCACGCTGATCACGAAAGCGGGCTGGACGTCACAGGAAGTGCGGACGATGCGCGGCGTATTGTCGGCACTGGATGGCGCGAAGCGGCGGCGGTAATACCCGAAATCCGTTCGGTTCGAGCAGCTTCGAGCTTGTCGAGAAGCGTCCGTCGAGAACGCCGTTGTTTGGGCCACTCCCCTCTCGACAAGCTCGAACCTCCGTTCGAAGCAAACGGATAGGAGCAAGAGGGAGGTCGGCTCACCCCCGCGTGGCGTCGAACCGCGCCAACTCATACCCGATCGACGCCTCGACCAGCCGCTCCCACAAATCGGCAACCACATCCTCCGGCACGCCCATCGCGACCGCCGCCGCCCGTGCATTCGCGATGACTTCCGCCTTGCGCGCCTCGTCACGCACCGCGCCCCGCCCCGGCTTGATCCGCGCCGCCGCGTCCATATACGCAAACCGCCGCGCCAGCAGCGCGACCAGCTCGCGGTCCAGCGCGTCCACGCCGGCGCGGACTTCGGTCATGGTGGTACAGTCGGGGCCGGGCAGGATCGTCATGGCCGCGGGGTGTGGCGCGCGACGGCCACCTTGTCCAGCTTGACTCTGCGGAACCCAGCGTCTAACCGCGCCCCTTCGCAATTCGGCCCCGCATTCCCGGTGAAGCGGTGGCCCCGACCACAAGTCGGAGGCGAAGACCGGGAGCCGCGATCGTCCCCGGACGGTCAAACGTCATACCAGATTGCATTGGATTTACGATGTCGAAGCGCTCCAGCGCCAAGTACAAGCTCGATCGCCGCCTTGGCGAGAATATCTGGGGTCGCCCCAAGAGCCCGGTAAACAAGCGTGAATACGGCCCCGGCCAGCACGGTCAGCGTCGCAAGGGCAAGATGTCGGACTTCGGCATCCAGCTGCGCGCGAAGCAGAAGCTGAAGGGCTATTACGGCGACGTCACCGAGAAGCAGTTCAAGCGCACCTACGAAGAAGCGTCGCGCATGAAGGGCGACACCGGTCAGAACCTGATCGGCCTGCTCGAACAGCGCCTCGACATGATCGTGTACCGTGCGAAGTTCGCACCGACCGTGTTCGCCGCGCGTCAGCTCGTCAGCCACGGCCACGTCCGCGTCAACGGCGTGAAGTGCAACATCGCATCGCGTCGTTGCTATGTCGGCGACGAAATCTCGCTGGGCACCAAGGCGCAGGAAATGGCGCTGGTCCTCGAAGCGCAGACCCTCGCCGAGCGTGACGTGCCGGAATATATCGGCACCGAAGGCACCAAGGTCACCTTCACCCGCGTTCCGACGCTGGACGAAGTGCCCTATCCGGTGAAGATGGAACCGAATCTGGTCGTCGAGTTCTACTCGCGCTGATCTCGCGCCGAGCCAAGGTCCAGCAAAGCTGGATCAAGGCCAAACTTTGGCGCGAGCGGCCGGCGGGGCCAAGGCCCCGACCGACGACATGGGCTTCGCCCATGGCGCTGGCAGAAACAAAAAGGGCGGCCCCGCAACGGGCCGCCCTTTCTGCGTCCGCAATCCGCGCGCAGCCCGAGCCGACGACCCGATAAACCGCTTTCCTACATGCGGCCCCATCGCCACGATCGCCAACGCGGCCCGTCGCGTCCGCGCGCTCTTTGACCTCGCGAACCTCCGTTACGACATCGACCGCCATCCGCGATGGTCGCCGCGCGCACGATCATCACGAGTGTGAACTTTGGCCACCCGGCGCCGGCCCAGCCCACCGCGCGCAAACACGCCACTAGTGTGAACTTTGTGAACTTTGGCCCGCCGCTACAGCCCGCTTGCTCGCAGCTGCGCCCGCAAATTGGCCCGCGTGGCGGCGTCCACCGGCGGCAGTTCGCGCGCCGGCTTGCCCCGGCGCAGCCGCGCCCGGTCGCGTTCGTCAGGCGACACCACCCGCACGCGAACCGGCACCACGCCCGCCCCGCGCATGCCCAGCGCCTCGGCCGCGCCACGTGACAGATCGAGGATGCGGCCCTTGCCCGCAAACGGCCCGCGATCGTTGACCCGCACGATAATGCGCCGCCCGGTGTCGAGCGCGGTCACCTCGACATAGCTGGGCAAGGGCAGCGTGGTGTGCGCCGCGCTCACCCCCTTGGGCCGGAACCGCTCGCCATTGGCCGTCCGCCGACCCGACTCGCTGCCATACCAGCTCGCCATCCCCAGCATGTCGTAGCTCGGGTCCGCTGCCGGGGCATAACTGACACCCCGCACCCGGTACGGCGCACCGATCTTGACCGCCGCGTCGCTGACCGGCCGATAGTCGCCCCCGGCACAGGCGGACAGGAGCAGCAAAACGACGGGAACAAGGAAACGCGGTACCATGGCCGCAACGGTAGCGGATCGCGTCCCCCTTGCCGACCCCTACCCGCCCCCGCTACGCCGCATGCCCAAAGGAGACGCCCCCATGAAGACTCGCGCCGCCGTCGCATTCGAAGCGAAGCGCCCCCTCGAAATCGTCGAACTCGACCTCGAAGGTCCCAGGGCCGGCGAAGTGCTGATCGAGATCATGGCGACCGGCATCTGCCACACCGACGCTTACACGCTGGACGGCTTCGACAGCGAGGGCATCTTCCCGAGCGTGCTGGGTCATGAAGGCGCCGGCATCGTCCGCGAGGTCGGCGCGGGCGTGACCAGCGTTGCGGTCGGCGATCACGTCATCCCGCTCTACACCCCCGAATGCCGCCAGTGTAAGTCGTGCCTGTCGGGCAAGACCAACCTGTGCACCGCGATCCGCGCGACGCAAGGGAAAGGGCTGATGCCCGACGGCACGACGCGCTTCAGCTACAAGGGGCAGCCGATCTTCCATTACATGGGCTGCTCGACCTTCTCGAACTTCACCGTGCTGCCCGAAATCGCGGTCGCGAAGATCCGCGAGGACGCCCCGTTCCAGACCAGCTGCTATATCGGCTGCGGCGTCACCACCGGCGTCGGCGCGGTGGTCAACACCGCGAAGGTCGCGCCGGGCGACAACATCATCGTCTTCGGCCTCGGCGGCATTGGCCTCAACGTGCTGCAGGGTGCGAAGATGGCCGGCGCGAACATGATCGTCGGCGTCGACATCAACCCGGATCGCGAGGAATGGGGCCGCCGCTTCGGCATGACCCATTTCGTCAATCCGAAGGACGTCGGCGGCGATCTGGTCCAGCATCTCGTCGCGCTGACCGATGGCGGGGCGGACTATACGTTCGATTGCACCGGCAACACCGACGTCATGCGCCAGGCGCTGGAGGCGTGCCACCGTGGCTGGGGCACCAGCATCATCATCGGCGTGGCGGAGGCGGGCAAGGAAATCGCCACCCGCCCGTTCCAGCTGGTCACCGGACGCAACTGGCGCGGCACCGCGTTCGGCGGGGCGAAGGGGCGGACGGACGTGCCGAAGATTGTCGACTGGTACATGAACGGCAAGATCGAGATCGACCCGATGATTACCCACGTCCTGTCGCTGGAGGAGATCAACAAGGGCTTCGACCTGATGCACGCCGGCGAAAGCATCCGCTCCGTCGTCATCTATTGACGCTTTGGTTTTGACAGGTGAAATTTCTTCGCGAATATAAGCGAAGAGAGGATAGGCGATGACGCACGGGCTGGTCCCTGCCAAGCTGGGCTTTGGCGGGGCCGCGATCGGTAATCTGTATCGACCGGTCGGTGATGACGCCGCCCGTGCAACGATCGACGCCGCGTGGGACCGGGGCATCCGCTGCTTCGACACCGCGCCACATTACGGCTTCGGCCTGTCCGAACGGCGGCTGGGCGATGCGCTGGCCGACCTCGACCCCGACCGGCACGCCTTCGTTTCGACCAAGGTCGGCCGCGTGCTGCGTCCCGCCCCCGACCGCGACCCTGCCGCCGAGCGACAGGGATTTGTCTCGCCCGAACCGGTCGAAAGCGCGTTCGATTACTCACGGGACGGCGTGCTCGCCTCGTTCGACGCCAGCCGGGCGCGGCTGCGGCGTGACCGGATCGACCTGCTGCTGGCGCATGACCTGGGCGAGCTGACCCACGGCGCGGATGCGGCGGCGCAGATGGCGACGTTCCTCGATGGCGGCTATTCGGCGATGCGGCAGCTGCGCGACGCCGGCGTGGTTGGCGCGATCGGCATCGGCGTGAACGAGATCGCGGTGTGCGAGGACCTGCTCGACCGGGTGGAACTCGACGCCATCCTGCTCGCCGGGCGCTACACCTTGCTCGAACAGGCGGCGCTCGACACGCTGCTGCCGCGCTGTGCGGCGCGGGGGGTGCGGGTGATCGTCGGGGGGCCATATAATTCGGGCATCCTCGCTTCGGGCACCGGGCCGGACGCCCGCTATAATTACGAAGCGCCCCCGGCCGAGGTGACACGCCGGGTCGATGCCATCGCCGCGATCTGTGCGCGCCACGCCGTGCCGATGGCCGCCGCCGCGCTGCAATTCCCGATGGCGCATCCCGCCGTGACGGCGGTGATCCCCGGCATGGCGGATGTGGGTGAGGTGGCGCAGGCCGCGACGCTTGCCACGATGCCCCTGCCGGGCGCGCTGTGGACCGACCTGATCGACGCCGGCCTGATCCGCGCCGACGCCCCTGTTCCCATGGAGACTGCATGACCCGCCTGTCCGGCAAAACCGCCATCGTGACCGCTGCGGCGCAAGGCATCGGCCGCGCCGCCGCCGAACTGTTCGCCCGCGAAGGCGCCCGCGTCCTTGGCGTCGACATCAACGCCGACGCGCTGGCGACGTTGGCCGGGTGCGAACCGCATGTCGTCGACCTGATGGATGGACAGGCGATCAAGGACTTCGCGGCACAGGTCGGCGCGGTCGACATCCTGTTCAACTGCGCCGGCTTCGTCCATGCCGGCACGATCCTGACGACCGAAGAGGCTGACTGGGACTTCAGCTTCGACCTGAACGCCCGGTCGCAATATCGTCTGATCCGCGCGCTGCTGCCGGCGATGATCGCGAATGGCGGCGGATCGATCGTCAACATGTCGTCGGTCGCCAGCCATGTGATCGCGGTGCCCGGCCGCTTCGTCTACACCGCGTCGAAGGCGGCGGTGATCGGCCTTACCAAATCGGTCGCGCTCGATTTTGTGGGGTCCGGCATCCGCTGCAACGCGATCTGCCCCGGCACGGTCCAGTCGCCCTCACTCGAAGAACGCATGGCCGCCACCGGCGATGCGGAGGCGGCCCGCGCCGCCTTCACCGCGCGCCAGCCGATGGGGCGGCTGGGCCGGGCGGAGGAGATTGCCGAACTGGCGCTGTACCTCGCCTCCGATGCGTCGTCCTACACCACCGGCGCGGTGCATGTGATCGACGGCGGCTGGTCGAACGCATGATCCGCGTCCTGACCCTCGACCTGGTGGACGATGCGGCGGCGATCGCCGAATATGAACGCTGGCATGTGCCGGGCAATGTCCCCGCACCGGTATTGGCCGCGATCCGCGCGGCGGGGGTTCAGGAAATGCAGATTTTCCGCCACGGCACGCGACTGGTGATGACAATGACCGTCGCACCCGATTTCGATCCCGGCGCAAAGGCCGAAGCCGACGCCGCCGACCCCGAAGTCGCGGCATGGGAGGCGCGCATGGGCAATTTCCAACGCGCGCTGCCCGGCGCGCCCGATGGCAGCCGCTGGACGCCGATGACCCCGATCTTTGCCCTGAGCGACCATCCATGATCGCCCCCGGCGCCCCGCCCCGCTCCACCCCGGCCGGGACCGGGGGCCGCTTCGTCACGCCGGGCTTTGCCGCCGGCTTCGCGGTCGTCGTCAGCCTGTTCTTCCTCTGGGCGATCGCCAACAACTTCAACGACCTGCTGATCCGCCAGTTTCAAAAGGCGCTCGACCTGAACCGGGCGCAGGCCGGGCTGGTGCAGTTCGCTTTCTACATCGGCTATTTCGTCATGGCGCTGCCCGCCGGGCTGGTGCTGCGGCGCTTCGGCTATCGCGCCGGCATCCTCGCCGGCCTCGCCTTCTACGCGGTCGGCGCGCTGCTCTTCTATCCCGCCGCCGAGGTGCGCGACTATGCCGCGTTCCTGGGGGCGCTGTTCGTCATCGCCTCGGGCGCGGCGTTCCTCGAAACCGCCGCCAATCCCTATATCGTCGCCTTCGGCGATCCGGCGCGCGCCGAACAGCGGCTCAACCTGGCGCAGGCGTTCAATGGCCTCGGCGGCGCGATCGCCCCGATCATCGGCGCGAAGTTCATCTTTTCGGGCATCGAGCATGACCGCGCCGCGCTCGACGCGATGGCCCCCGCCGCCCGCACCGCCTATCGCGCGGCAGAGGCGCAGATGGTGCAGCTGCCCTATCTGGTGCTCGCCAGCGTCGTCGTGCTGATCGCGCTGGCCGTCGCCATCGTCCGCCTGCCCGAAGTCCCGCGCGAAACCGGCGGCAACACGCTGCAGGGGCTGCGATCGGTGCTGGGGGTCCGGGCATTGCGCTGGGCAGTGGTCGCGCAATTCTTCTATGTCGGCGCGCAGGTCGGGGTGTGGAGCTTCTTCATCGACGTGGTGAAGACGATCAGCCCTGCGACGCCCGAGCGCGAGGCCGCCTATCTGCTGTCGGTCAGCCTTGCGCTGTTCCTTGCCGGGCGGTTGATCGGTACGCTCCTGATGCACCGCATCGCCGCGACCCGGCTGCTCGCGGTCTTCGCGCTTGCCAATATCGCGCTGATGCTCGTCGCCGCGCTCGGCCACGGCATGATCGCGATCTACGCGCTGGCGCTCAGCAGCCTGTTCATGTCGATCATGTTCCCCACCATCTTTTCGCTCGGCGTCCGCGACCTGGGGCCCCGCGCCCCGCTCGGCGCACCGCTGATCGTGATGGCGGTGATCGGCGGGGCGGTATTCCCGCCGCTGATGGGGTGGCTGAGCCATGGCACGGTGTCGATCCAGACCGCGATGCTGGTGCCCGGCGTGTCCTTCGCGGTGGTGCTGGCCTTTGCGCTGACAGTACGGCCCACGGTTCAGCGGTAGAAGCGGACCTTCGCCAGTTCGAGCCACGCCCGCCCGCCCGGCTCCCCGGTCAGGCGGAACGCGACGCTGCGTAATTGGGTCAGGTCTAACGGGGTGTCACCGCTAGCAAAGGCGCTGAACGGCAGGCGGATTTCGCGGCGCTCGCCGCTCGCCTCGAACGACGCGCGGCTCGCCTGCCGTGCGCCATAGGCGTCGAACGCGACGCCATAGCGCCCCGACCCGCGCGCCTCGAACGCGATACCGGTAAAGCTCCGCGCATCGGCGACGTCGATCGCCCCCTTGGTCAACGGCAGCACCAGCGCAGCGAACGGCCGGTCGGCCGCGCCCAGCCGGGCCACCGCGAACAGATGCCGGTCATGCGGCCCATCGGGACGCACCACGTCCAGCCGGCTGTGGTCGGTGCCCGGCTCGACGCTCTCGACCGGCAGCGTGTCGAGGTCGGTGCGCCCGTCACCCCGCGCACCGGTATCGATCGGGCCGGCCATGGCGTGGACCGGCATCGGCGTTGCCTCGCGCGCATCGATCCGTCGCCGCAGATCGTCCAGCGGCATTTCCCGCCCGGCGACGAACACCCGCCGGACATCGTGCAAGTCGTCGATCGCCACGTCTGGCCGCCCGCCGACCAGCAACAGGTCGGCCCGCTGCCCGACCGCGATCCGGCCTTGGTCGCGCTGCCGCAGAATATCCGCCGCCCCGCCAGTCGCCGCGACCAATGCCTCGGCCGGGGTCAGCCCCAAACCGGCGAGCAGCCGCGTCTCGCGCACCGCGCTCAACCCGTGATAGACGCCGCCGATCCCGGCATCGGTGCCCACGCCGATGCGGATGCCCGCCGCGTGCAGCGCGCGGACATTGGCCTGCATGATCGCCCAGCGCTTGGCTTCCAGTTCAGGAATCGCCTCGACCGGCCGCGCCATCCGCGCCGCCTCCGCCGTCCGTTCGGGCGCGGCCAGATGCCGCCATTCCAGTGGCACGAAGGTCCGGTTCTGCTGCGGTTCGTACACCACCAAAGTCGGGATATAGGCGACGTGGTTGGCCCGCATCAGCGCAATCAGCTCGGCATCGACGCGCGCATCGCCGACGCCATGCCCCAGCGCATCGACCCCGGCGGCGGCCGCGATCTTGGCTCCGGCGAGCGTTACCGTATGGGTGATGACCGGCAACCCCGCCGCATGGGCATCCTCAACGATGGCTGAGAGGGTCGGCACGTTCATGCTGGCAAGGTCGGGCGAGCGGCCATAGCGCCAGCCATCGGCGAACACCTTGATGACGTCGGGCTGGTACGCCAGCGCGGTCTTCATCGCGACATGCGCCGCGCGCGGGGTCGTCGCGGTCAGCGTGAAGAAGCTGCCCCAGCCATATTCTGTGCCATGCCCGCCCGGCACGCCCAGCCGGATGGCGAGGTTCAGGCGCGGCGTGGGAATGCTGCCATTAGTGGCGATGGCGCGAATGGGGCCGAGCATCTCGCCCGATAGCGAGAAGTCGTTGGCGCTGGTGATACCGTTGGCGAGATGCGAGGCCCAGGCCTTGCCCAGATCGTCGGGACTGCCATAGCCAGACGCCCGCAAATGGGTGTGCAGATCGTGCAGCCCCGGCAACAGCGTCAGCCCGCGTGCATCGATGACCCGCGCGCCACGGGGTTGCTTGAGGCGAGGCCCGACACCCACGATCCGGTCGCCGACGACCAGCACATCGCCCGTCACCGCCGGCGCGCCGGTCCCGTCGAACACCCGCGCCCCCCGGATCAGCACCACCGTTTCCCGCTGCGCCGGCCGATCGGCGGCGATCAGCAACAGGGGCAGCAGCGCGAGCAGGAGGCGATGGAGCATGGGTCCATGTGTACCGGCTATACCGTGCGCGTCCAACGGTTGCGCAGGCGCAGCCACGACGTAGGATGCGCCCCCATGCAGACCATCAGAGCGATCATCATCGGAGCCGCAGGCGCAATGCTGGTCGCGGCGGCCCCCGATCCAGGGGTAGAGGCCGCCGTCCGCGCCGCGCTGGCCAAGGCACCGGCGGGCACCCGCTTCGGCATGGTGGTGCGCGATGCCGCCGGTGTCGAACAGGTCGCGATCGAACCCGACCGGCGGTTCGTGCCGGCGTCGAACACCAAGATCTTCACGACGCTCGCGAGCTTCGCCACCCTGCCGCTCGACGCCGCCGACGATGGCGGCGCGGGGGTGCGGTTGGAGGGGCGCGACGTCGTGCTGGTGGGCGCGGGCGATGCGCGGCTGTCGAGTGCGGCGGACTGTCGGGTCGATTGCCTCGCCACGCTCGCCGATGCGGTGGCGGCAAAAACGCGGGTGGTGGGCGACGTGATCGGCGACGACAGCCGCTTTCCCGACCAGCGCTGGTCGCCCGGCATGGGGTGGAACAACATGGCCGGGCGCTATGGCACCGCCGCCTCCGCCCTCACGCTGGACGACAACGAACTGGTAGTGACGGTCGTCGCGGAAGGGGGCCGCGCGGTGGTCGGCGGGTCCGACTATTACCGCATCGACAACCGCGTCCGGGTCGGCACCACCAGCAACATAGCGTTCGACCGGATGCCGGGCAGCGATGTGCTGCGGCTGTCGGGGACGATAGCGCCGGGGTCGGGCGTGACGGTCAGGACCGGGGTCGAGGATGCGGCGCATCATGCCGCGTGGACGTTGGCGACGTTGTTGCGGGAGCGGGGTGTGCAGGTGACCGGGGCGGTCGGGGTCCGGCACCGGCCGTACCGGGCGGAGGAGGATGGCGCGGTCGTGGAAGGTGGCACGATGCCGCCGATGTTGGCGCGCGTTCAGCCCGCGCCCCTGATCGAGGATGTGACGACCACCAACAAGGCGAGCCAGAACCTGCACGCCGAACTGCTGCTGCGCCGGATCGGGCGGGTCAGCGGCGGCGGGTCGATCGGCGACGGGCTGAAGCGGGTCGCGGCGATGATGGCGTCGGCGGGCGTGCCGCGCACCGCATGGGACCTGTCCGACGGGTCGGGCATGTCGACCTATAACCGGGTCACCCCGCGCGCGATGGTGACGCTGCTGACCTGGGCACAGGCGCAGCCGTGGAGGGCGCGGTGGCTGGCGACGCTGCCGGTCGGCGGGGTCGACGGCACGCTGTCGCGCCGGTTCCGCGACACGCCGCTCGCCGGCAAGGTCCACGCCAAGACGGGGACGCTGAGCGGGGTATCGGCGCTGGCCGGCACGATGACGGCGGCGAGCGGACAGGTGCTGACCTTTGCGCTCTACGCCAACGACAATCCCGACGGCACGTCGGCGACCCCGGCGATGGACGCCGCGCTGCTGGCCGCCGCCGCCGCGCTATAGCCGCACGTTATGGCACTCTAACCAAAATTGGGCGAGTGTTACCGGAACGCTACGGTTCCGTGAAAACCCGCCGCGCCGCCCCTTCCGCGACGCAACGCTTTTGTTGCTTATTGTTGCCAACAGCCGCTCACGGGGAAATGGCGGCGCAGGCTTGGGGGCAAGATTATGCGGGCTGGCAAGGCACGGGTGCTGTTGGGCGGATCGCTGTTCGTCGCGATGATCGCGGCGGGACAGGCGGGCGCACAGACGGTCAGCGAAGGGGTGACGACGGCGGAAGCCGCCACCCCGACCGGCGTCGCGGTGCAGACGACGCCCGCGTCGAAGGCCGACGACGGCGAAATCCTGGTCACCGGATCGCGGATCAAGCGCGACCCGAACAACAGCTCGCTCCCGCTGCAGATCATCAGCAATGCCGAGATCGAGCGCAACGCGATCGCCAGCCCCGAACAGCTCATCAGCCTGCTGACCAGCAACGGGTCGGGCGCGGACAATCTAGCGTCGAATGCCGACGTCACCACCGGGGCGCAGCGCGGCACCAACGGCCTGTCGGCCGCCAACCTGCGCGGACAGGGCGCGGCGGCGACGCTGGTGCTGCTCAACAGCCGCCGGGTCGCGGCGCACGGCCTGTCGGGTGCGGCGGTCGACGTGAACCAGATCCCGTTCGCCGCGATCGAACGGGTCGAGGTGCTGAAGGACGGCGCATCGGCAATCTATGGCACCGACGCGATCGGCGGCGTCATCAACTTCATCACCCGCACCGATTACAAGGGCGTCGGCGTGATGGGCGCGAGCGACATCACCGAACAGGGGGACGGCGCGATCTATCGCTTGTCGGCCATCGCCGGTTTCGGCGATCTGGACCATCAGGGGTTCAACGTGATGGGCGCGGTCGCCTATCGCTGGAACAACATCCTGTTCGGGTCGAACCGCGACTTCGTGAACGGCAACCAGCCGAACCGCGGCCTGTCGGTCGACACGCGCGGCACGCCGATCGCCACCGCCTTTCCGCTCAACCGCTCGACGCTGCTAGGCAGCACGCTGGCTGGCGGCACGCTGCTGGGCGGCACCGCGAGCGCACAGGTACTGGCTGGCCTCGTCATTCCCGGCACGACCACGGCGGCGAGCGGCGGGATCAACCCGCTCGACCTGCCCGGCGGTGCCGGCTGCGAATCGATGGACGGCGGCATGGCGTATGACGATGCGCTGTGGAACAACGTGTCGGCGCGCTATGCCTGCGCGTGGGATACCGGCCGCGCGGCGGTGATCCAGCAGCCGATCAAGACGCTGACCTACCTCGCCCGCGCCGTCGCGCGGGTGGCGGAGGATCACCAGATTTCGCTGGAGGTCACCGGATCGAACGCCAATTCGGCCAAGCTGTTCTCCAATGCGCAGGTGTCGAGCAACACGACCAATTTCCAGGTCGCCTATCCGCGCAACGCGCTGACCGCCGCGACCTATGATGCGGTCTATAACGCGATCGCGGCAACCTTCCCGGCGGTGGCGGCCAATCGCGGCAAGCCGATCGCTTTCCGCTGGCGCTGCATCGCCTGCGGCCCGCGCGAATACGAAACCGATACCAAGACGATCCGCATCACCCTCGCCGCCGAAGGGCCGTTGTGGGAGGGTTGGGATTACCGCGCGGGCGGTTCATACGCCAAGAGCGAGTCCAGCTCGGTGCTGGGCAGCGGCTATTATTATCGCGGGACGCTCAGCAACGGTGCCTATGATCCCAGCGCCCCGACCGCAGCCGGGGCGATCGGGCCGGGCCTTGCCGGACTGCTCAACAGCGGCATCCTGAACCCCTTCTCGATCAACCAGAGCGATGCGGCGCTGGCCGGGTTGGCGGCGGTGTCGGCCGAAGGGGCGACGCTGTACGGCGGGCGGTACGAGGTGAAGCAGATCGACTATTCGATCGCCGGCCCGCTGTTCCGCCTGCCCGGCGGCAAGGCGCAGATGGCGGCAGGCATCGATTTCCGCAGCGAATCCTACAGCTTCAACGGGTCGGCCGCCGCCGCTGCCTCCGCCCCGGTCATCTTCCTCGCCGCGTTCGACAATGTGAACGCGCTGCGCGCCAAGAACCGGCAGGTGAAGGCGGCCTATACCGAAGTGCTGCTGCCGCTGTTCCGCGGGTTCGAGCTGACCGGCGCGCTGCGCGTCGACGACTATGGCGATTTCGGCACCAGCACGAACCCCAAGGTATCGGTGAAGTATCGTCCGTGGGAACCGGTGATGGTCCGGGGATCGTTCAGCACCGGGTTCCGCGTGCCGACCTTCAACCAGATTTTCAACGGCACCACCGAATCGCCCTATTCGGGCCGCGACCTTGCCGACCCGGTGCGCTGCCCCGGCGGCATTCCCAACACGACGACCCCGGCGTGCCAGGCGGTACAGCCCACCATCCTGACCGGCGGCAACCCCAACCTTGGCCCGGAAAGCGCCCGGATGTTCAGCGCGGGTATCGTGATCCAGCCGGCACCGAAGTTTAGCGCCTCGCTCGATTTCTGGGCGATCAATGTCGACGACACGATCCAGCTGCTGACCGAGCGTGAGCTGATCGACAATGCCGCGCTGTTTTCCGACCGGTTCCGCCGCGATCCGACCACCAACGAACTGGTCGAGATCGATCGCACCTGGATCAACGCCGGCGCGCGGCGGACGCAGGGCCTCGAACTCACCGCGCGCGGCGGGGTGGATGCGTTCGGCGGCAGCTTCCTCGCCGGGATCGACGGCACCTATCTGCTGAAGAAGCGCGAGAAGCTGACGCAGAATTCGCCCTATGGCCCCAGCCTGATCGGCGTGTTCAGCTTTGCCGGCGACCTGGGCCTGCGGTGGAAGCATAATGCGTTTGTCAGCTATACCAACGAAGCGGTCACGATCGCGCTGACCCAGCAATATCGCGACGGGTACAAGAACCAGGCACTGCCCGGCATCCTGGCGGGCACGGTCACGCGGGCCGACTTCAACGAAGATGTGAAGCCCTATGTCACCTATAACCTCGCGGTCAGTTTCCTGAACCTCGGCAACAAGGCGACGCGCCTGACGCTGGGGGTCAAGAACCTGTTCGACGTCGATCCGCCGTTCGCCATCACCTATGATTCGAACACCGGGTCGGGCGGGTCGTGGGAACCGCGCGTTGCCGATCCGCGCGGTCGGGCGTTCACCGTGCAGGCGGATGTGAAGTTCTAGGGGGGCTGTCTTGCCTCTCCTGCCCGTTCGGTTCGAGCAGCTTCGAGCTTGTCGAGAAGCGGCAGTCGAGAACGCTCCGTTCGGGGCAACCCCTTCTCGACTACGGTTCTCGACAGGGTCGAACCTGCGCTCGAAGCGAACGGATTTGGAAAGGGGGTAGAAGATGATCGCCGCCCTACTCGCCGCCGCGACGGTGCAACCGGTCGCCGAGGTGCGCGTGGCGTTCGATCGGCGCGGCGAGACGGCGGTCGTCGCACGCGGCATGGCCGATATCGCCGCCGACCGCGCGGTCACCGCCGACGATCCGGTGCGCGTCGCTTCCATTTCCAAGCTGGTAACCGCGATCGCGGTGCTGCGGCTGGTCGATGCGGGGACGCTCGACCTCGATGCCGATGTGTCGGACCTGCTCGGCTGGCGGCTGCGGCATCCGCGCTTTCCCGACGTGCCGATCACGCTCCGGCTGTTGCTGTCGCACCGCGCGGGGATCGTCGACGGGGTGGACTATGTGTTGCCACTGGATGCCGAACTGGCCCCGGTGCTGGCCGATCCCAAGGCATGGGATGCGACCCACGCTCCGGGACAGTGGTTCGCCTATGCCAATCTCAACTTCCCGATCGTCGCCAGCGTGATCGAACGCGCGACGGGCAAGCGGTTAGACCGGGCGATGGAGCGGCTGGTGTTTCGGCCGCTGGGGATCACCGCATGCTATAACTGGGCAAGCTGTTCGCCCGAAATGGCCGCCCGCGCGGTGGTGCAGTATCGCGGGCGAGCACCGACCAAGGACGATCATCACGGCCGCGCGCCCGCCTGTTCGGTCGAACCGGCGCGCGATGGATCGTGCGACCTCTCGCGGTGGCGCGCGGGCAGGAACGGGGCGATGTTCTCACCACAGGGCGGCCTGCGCATCTCGGCGCGAGGGCTGGCGGCGGTCGGGCGGATGTTGCTGCGGCGGGGGCGGAGCGACCGCGGACGGATATTGTCGCCGCGCGCCTTTGCGACGCTGACGACGCCGCTGTGGACATGGGACGGGACGAATGGCGACACCGGCAGCGATGCGACCACGGGCGCCAAGCAGGGCGGCTTCCTGTGCCGCTATGGGTTGGCGGTGACGTTCCTTGCCACACCGGTCGCCGGGTGTCGCGACGATCCGTTCGGCGATGGTCGGCTACGGATCGGCCATGCGGGCGATGCCTATGGCCTGCGGTCGGGGCTGTGGGTCGACCTGCAGGCCGGGACCGGCGTCGCCTATGTCGCGACCGATGTACCGGTCGAGGCGTCGACGCGGTCGGCGTTCACCCCGACCGAGGAGCGGCTGGCGCGGGGGCGGTAGGTCCCCCTGCCCCTCAATGCTTCTTCGGCAGGACGTGCAGCACGCCGGCGATGACCGCGCCGATCAGGATGCCGAACACCGCCGCACCGGCTGCGTTGACGATCCATTCCAGCACGCCGCCCAGGGCCGGCACCGCCTCCGCCACATGATGCGCGGTGTCGTGGACGAGGTGCGGGAGCGTTACGAAGCCGAACTCCTCCAGCCCGTGCAGGATGATCTGTCCGCCGACCCACAGCATCGCGGCGGTGCCGATCAGTGCCAGCGCCTTCAGCACCACCGGCATCGCCTGGACCAGTCCGCGCCCGATCGTCTGGGCCAGCGCGCTCGACCGGCGGGCGAGCGCGAGGCCGATATCGTCCATCTTCACGATCAGCGCGACGGCGCCGTACACGCCGATGGTGATCGCAATCCCGACCACCGCCAGCGCGACCCCTTGCATCCAGATCGACAGCGCGGGCAGTTCGTTGAGCGCGATAATCATGATCTCGCCCGACAGGATCATGTCGGTGCGGATCGCGCCGCTGACCTGCTGCCGCTCCAGCTCGACCGGATCGGTGGTCGTCGCGGCTTCCTCGGCATGGTGGCCGCCGAACAGCGGCGCGAGGATCTTTTCCGCGCCCTCGAAGCACAGGAACGCGCCGCCCGCCATCAGGATCGGGGTGACCGCCCAGGGCGCGAAGAACTTCAGGATCAGCAGCACCGGCAGCAGGATCAGCAGCTTGTTGCGCAGCGACCCCAGCGCGATCTTGCCGATGATCGGCAGTTCGCGCGCCGGCGACAGGCCGACGACATAGCGCGGGGTGACCGCCGCATCGTCGATCACGACGCCCGCCGCCTTTGCCCCCGCACGCCCCGCCGCCGCGCTCACATCGTCGAGCGAGGCCGCTGCGAGCTTTGCGATCGCCGCGATATCGTCGAGCAACGCAACCAAACCACCAGCCATCGCCTGTTCCCCAAAGCTGTTTGCGCCGAGCGGTAGCGACCGGATCGACACAATTCCATGAAAAGCGTCGAACGCCGCAAATCGCCCGTTAACGCTGTTCGCCGGTAGCGCCGCGCCGGCTCACGCCGAATTTTCGCAGTCGCCCCATGCGTATACGATCATTGTAATTTTTTGTTGCTGAAGCAGAGCTCCTTATTTGCACCTGTGTCAGTCATATTCATTCGCGCGAAGTTAATGCCCGACAAAGATGATCTTAAGCTCCCCCGGCCAATGTCGCCCCATCGCGCACCACTGAGAATGCGCAACGACACCAAACTTGCCGGGGACCTACGCAATGCGAGCGACGATCAAGATGAAATTGGGGGCGACCTTTGCGGTCGTCTTGCTGTTGCTGGCCGGCGTCGTCGGCTATGGCATCGACCGTCTGGGGATGCTCAACCAGGCGATGAGCGATCTGGTGGACGATCCGGCGACGGCGCTCGACCGTATCCAGCAGTTCAACATGGCATCGACGCTGGCGATCGTCGCCGAAAAGAACCTGGCATTGTCCGACGATCCGCAAATCGTGCAGCGGCAGCTTTCCAATTTCCGGCAGCAACGCGCGCGTGCGGACGAACTGATCGGACAGGCCCCGCCCATGTCGGACGATACCGACCGGGCGCAATATGCCGCTATCCGCACCCAGTGGAACGCGTACAAGACGGTGGCCGATCGGGTCATTCCGCTCGCCCTTGGCAACAAGAACCTGGAAGCAGGCGCGATCTCGCTGCGCGACGCGCGCCCGATCGCGGAACGGATGCGCACACAGGTCCAGGACGTGGTGCAGCGCCAGCGTGCCGAGATGAAGGAAGCCGACGCTGCGGGCGACGCCTTGTACGCGACGTCGCGGACGACGTTGCTGACGGCGGCGATCGCCGCGCTGATCCTCGCCATCGCCGGTGCGCTGTGGGTCGGCATGATCGTGTCGAAGGGGCTGAAGCGGGTCGGCGTCGCGCTGGACGCGGTGGCGATCGGTGATCTCGATCAGGAAGTGACCGTCACCAGCAATGACGAGATCAAGGATCTGGTCGACACGGTGAACCGCATGACGGTGGCGCTCCGCAAGTCGGCGGCACTGGCCGATACGATCGCGCAGGGCGACCTGACCGTCGATCACAGCCCTGCTTCGGACAAGGACAAGCTGGGCCACGCATTGGTGTCGATGGTCGAGCGGCTGCGCGGCGTGGTCGGCGATGCGACCGGCGCGGCGAACAACGTCGCTGCCGGCAGCCAGGAACTGTCGGCCTCGTCGGAGCAGGTGAGCCAGGGCGCGACCGAGCAGGCCGCCTCTGCCGAGGAAGCCTCGGCATCGATGGAGCAGATGGCTGCCAACATCAAACAGAACGCCGACAATGCCGCCCAGACCGAAAAGATCGCGCGCCAGTCGTCGAAGGATGCCGAAGCCAGCGGCGTCGCGGTGGACAAGGCGGTCGTCGCGATGCGTATCATCGCCGAAAAGATCGGCATCGTGCAGGAAATCGCGCGGCAGACCGACCTGCTGGCGCTGAACGCGGCGGTCGAGGCGGCGCGTGCCGGCGAACATGGTCGCGGCTTCGCGGTGGTCGCTTCGGAAGTGCGCAAGCTCGCCGAGCGCAGCCAGACCGCCGCTGCCGAAATCAGCGCGGTGTCGGGCGACACGGTGCAGGCAGCGGCACAGGCCGGCGAAATGCTGACCAAGCTGGTCCCCGACATCCGTCGTACCGCCGAACTGGTGTCGGAAATCAGCGCGGCGTGCCGTGAACAGGATATCGGCGCGAGCCAGATCAATCAGGCGCTGCAACAGCTCGACACCGTGACGCAGCAGAACGCGTCGGCGTCGGAACAGATCACCTCGACGTCCGAGGAACTGGCCGGACAGGCGAACGACCTGCAGCAGAGCATCGCCTTCTTCCGCATCGATGACGCACGCGCCACGCATCGCCCGGCCGCGCGCAAGCCGGCGGTGCGCGCCAAGGGAACCGCTGCGGCGCACCGGACCAAGGCCACATCGGTTGCCGGGCAACAGAGCCGTGTGCGCGGCTTCGCCCTCGACCTGTCGCAGGGCGGGCCGGACAGCGACGACGCCGCGTTCGGCCGCGCCGCCTGATCCGACGACCGGCCGCCGATGGGGGCATCGGGCGGCCGGTCGCCAGCAACGCTTGAAACAGGGGAACATCGCATGGGACGCAACGCAATCGGCTGTGCCGCCATCGCTCTGACGATGGCTTCGGCACCGGTGCAGGCGCAGGAGGCGCCGGCGGGTCCGCTCAGCGTCGACATCGTGTACAAGGGTGATGTCGTCGGCGTCGCGGCGGGGGATGCGCGCGGCGTCCGCTATCTCGACAATATCGACCTGCTCGCCGCGCTAGACCTCGACCGGGCGGTGGGATGGCGCGGGGGTACCGCCTTTGCCAGCCTGCTCAACAACATGGGCGGGCGCCCCAACGACATTGCCGGCACGTTGCAGGGCGTGAACAATATCGAGGTCGCCGGCGCCGACCTGCTGCTGTACCAGGCATGGGTCCAGCAGAATTTCGCCGACGACCGGCTGTCGGTGCTGGTCGGCAAATACGACCTGAACAGCGAATTCTATGCCAATGATGCCGCATCGCACCTGATCGCGCCGGCGTTCGGGATTGGGTCCGAACTGGCGGCGACCGGTCCCAACGGGCCGTCGATCTTTCCGCGCACCGACCTGGCCATCCGCGTTCGCGCCGGGGACGAGCGGCAGTATGTGCAGGCGGTGGCGATCCGCGCGCCGCGCGGGATCGCCGACACGCACGGACACCGCTCGACGCTGTTCGTCGCCGAGGCGGGACGGCAGGGCATGCTGTCCTTTACGGTGGGCGGTTGGGCCTATAGCCGGCGGCAACCGCGCATCATTCCGCCCGGTGTCACCACCGGCCCCGGCGAGGCGGCGTCGCACGGCGTCTATGTCTCGGTCGAGACCGACCTTGCCGGACAGGCCGATCAGCCGGGCCATTGGCGCGCCTTTGCCCGTGCCGGATGGTCGGACGGGCGGACCACGCCCTTTGCCGGCGGGGTGCAGCTGGGCGTGACCGGCCATGGCATCGTCCCCGCCCGTCCCGACAGCCAGCTGTCGATCGGCGTGGCCAGTGCCGACCTCAGCACCCCTTATCGCCGGGCCAATCCGGCGAGCGAACCGGCGCTGACCGGATCGGAGGGGATGGTCGAGCTGACCTATAGCGACCGGGTGCTGCCGTTCCTGACGCTCCAGCCCGACGTGCAATATGTCCGCCGTCCGGGGGGCCTGCGCGATGCGGAGGACGCGGTGGTGCTGGGGCTGCGCGCGATCGTCGCGTGGAAGGCGCTGTAGCGGCCTGTCCGTATTCCCTGGATCAAGTCCGGGGTGACAAGGGGCTATGCCGCCGCCAGCACCGGTCGGGCGGCAATCCCGGCATCGACCAGATTGCCGACGAACTGGTCGGTGCAGTGCGACCAGCAATAGGCGGTGCCGGCGCGGGCGCAGGCGTCGCGATCGGCGGTCAGCGCCTGGGCGACGGCCACCGCCAGATCGTCGTCGACCGCGCCGATCCGCTGCGTGCCGCCGCCCATGCCGTCCGTCCCGATGATGTCGAGCGGGCCGGGCACCGGATAGCCCGCGACCGGCGTGCCGCAGGCCAGCGCCTCGATCATCACCAGCCCGAAGGTGTCGGTGCGGCTGGGAAAGACCAGCACGTCGGCGGCGCGGTAGGCGGCGGCAAGGGCGGCCCCCTGTTTCAGCCCAACGAACTGGGCGAGCGGATAGCGACGCTCCAGCTCCGCACGCGCCGGGCCGTCGCCGACCAGCAGCTTGGTGCCCGGCACGTCGAGTGCCAGGAACGCCTCGATATTCTTTTCCACCGCGATTCGCCCGACATGGAGCAGGATCGGGCGCGGCAGGGTGGCGACGTCGAGCTGGCCGCCATCGGGCTTGAACAGCGACAGGTCGACCCCGCGCGACCAGCGCTTCGTGTGCGCGATGCCATGGTCGCGCAGCGAGGCGGCGATGCGGGCGGTGGCGGTCATCACCCCGCTGGCGGCCGCATGGAAGCGACGCAGGAACGGCCAGAACAGCCCGGCGGGCAGATGCGTGCGCATCGCCAGATAATCGGCGAAATTGGTGTGGAACGAGGTGGTGAAGCGCACACCATGCCGCCGGCACCACGCCCGCGCTGCCCAGCCCAATGGCCCTTCGGTCGCGATGTGGATCGCGTCGGGCCGGAAGGCTTCGATCCGTCGCCCCAGCTCCGGCCCGCAGCCCAGCGCCAGCCGGATTTCGGGATAGCCGGGGCAGGCCCGCGTGGAGAAGCCGTCCGGCGTATAGGTTTCGACGATGTGGCCGCGTTGCTGCAACCGGCCGATCGTCGTCTGCAAGGTGCGGACGACGCCGTTGACCTGCGGACTCCATGCGTCGCTGACGATCGCGATCCTCACGCGGTGGCGACCGCGCGGGCAGCGGTGTCGGCCCTGCCCGCCGCCTGTGCCAGTTCCTTTTCCCAGGTCAGCGCGCGCCAGTCGATCAGCGACATGGCACCGCTGTGATCCTCGACCAACGCGGTGCAGCTCTCCACCCAGTCGCCGTCATTATAGTACATGATGTCGCCGATCTGGCGGATCTCGGCGGTGTGGATATGGCCGCATACCACGCCGTCGACGCCGTGTTCGGCGGCCGCATGCGCCACCGTTTCCTCGAACCGGCCGATGAAGTTCACCGCGTTCTTCACGCGATGCTTGGCATAGGCCGACAGCGACCAATAGGGCAGGCCGAGCTTGCGCCGGGTGAAGTTCCACACACTGTTGGCCTTCAGCAGCGCGGTGTAGGCATAGTCGCCGAGGAAGGCGAGCCACTTGGCATAGAGCACCACGCCGTCGAACTTGTCGCCGTGCAGCACCAGCAGCCGGCGGCCGTCGGCGGTTTCGTGGATATCCTCCTCGACCATTTCCACGCCGCCGAATTCGAGACCGGTATAGTCGCGAAATGCCTCGTCATGGTTGCCGGGGATATAGATGACGCGGGTGCCGCGGCGCGCGAACTTCAGGATCGAGCGGATGACGTCGTTATGGCTGGACGGCCAGTACCAGCCGCGCCGGATCTGCCACCCGTCGACGATATCGCCGACCAGGTACAGCGTCTCGCATTCGAACGAATGGAGGAAGTCGACCAGCTGGGTCGCGCTGCATCCCGGCGTGCCGAGATGGACGTCGGAAATGAAGACGGTGCGGTAGGACTTTTTCGGACCCTCCGCCTGATAGCTTTGCGGATCGTTAATCCAGTCCGGTATCTTGCGCGCGAGCGACTTTGCAGGCGTTTCCGGCGACTTTTGCCGATCGGTCCGGGATACAAATGCCGTCGTCATCGTATTTCCCCACGATAGTGGGCCGGACTTGCGTCCTGGCGATGGCGATGCAGTAACGCGCCTCGGCGACAATAGTATTGCGCGGGTGTGACGGCCGCTCTCATCAAATTGAAACCTTGCTGACACGCCTCCGCCATTGGCCTGTCATCGATCGGCGTCATTGTGGCTGGCCAGACAAGCCGCACGGCGCTGGACAAGGAAACTCACGGATTGGCTCAGGAATTGAACCGCGTCGGCGTGGCGAGCGCCTATGATCGCTGGGCGCCCATCTATGACCTGATATTCGGGCCGGTGTTCCGCCGGGGCCGCCGCGCGGCGATCGACGCGGCCGAGACGGTCGGCGGCCGTATCCTTGAGGTCGGCGTCGGCACCGGCATCTCGTTGCCGCACTACCGCGCCGAGAGCCGGATCACCGGCATCGATATCGCCGACCAGATGCTGGACAAGGCGCGCGACCGGGTGAAGCGGTTGCGGCTGGATCATGTCGAGCGGATCGCGATCGGCGATGCCGAGGCGCTGGATTTCGACGATGCGTCGTTCGACGTGGTGGTCGCGCAATATGTCGTGTCGGCGGTGCCGCATCCTGACCGGGCGCTCAGCGAATTCCTGCGCGTGGTGCGGCCCGGCGGCATGATCGTGATCGCGACCCGGCTGGGCGCGGAAGCGGGCGTGCGCGCCAGAATCGAGCGCGCGCTGATGCCGATCACCAGTCGGCTGGGCTGGCGCACCGATTTCCCGTGGTCGATCTATGGCGACTGGGCGGCGCGCAACCCGCAGGCAGAGCTGGTCGAGCGCCGGCCGCTGCCCCCGCTCGGCCATTTCTCGCTGGTGTGCTTCCGCCGCGCCGGCGCGGCCGGACAGGATAACCACCCGACGCCCGCGCTCGGCGCGACCGCCTGAACCACATTCTTTTCAAAGGCTTGGACAATGCCCGGATTCAAGGAAGCGTTGCACGAACAGCGGTGGGACGATCATCGCTATTACCACCACAGCATCATCAACCAGGCGCTGCACTTCGTCAGCGCGACGACGTTCCTCATCGCCTATGTCGTCGTGTGGATCGACCCGGCGGTGGCGAGCCTGCTCGGCTGGCTGGTGGCGATGACCGCGCGGCAGTCGGGGCATTTCTTCTTCGAGCCCAAGACCTACGACCATCAGAACCAGGCGACGCACGAGCACAAGGAAGAGATCAAGGTCGGGTACAACCTGTTCCGCAAGGTCGTCTTCATGGGGCTGTGGGCGGCGACGCCGATCCCGCTGCTGCTCGACCCGACGTTCTTCGGGGTGTTCGAGCCGCATGTCGGCTTCGTCGGGTTCCTGCGCCACCTGGCGCTGCTGTGGCTGGCGTTCGCGGTCGGCGGCCTGCTGTTCCGGGTGGTGCAGCTGTTCATCCAGCGCGACGTGATGACCGGGATCGTGTGGGCGACCAAGATCATCACCGATCCGTTCAACGACTTCATCCTGTACCGCAAGGCGCCGGTGCAGCTGTTGAAGGGTGCGCGGATCGATACGGATCTGCAGGAACAAGCGCGCCTGTAAGGGAATAGCGCAAGCTATTCCCGCACTGTGAGGCGCGCCCGGCCGGCGGCGCGAAAAGCGCCGTCCGACGCCATGGGCTTTGCCCATGGCGGGCCTGAAAACAAAGGCTTTTTCCGCCAAAGTTCACAAAGTTCACACTCGCGACCGGTTTGCGCACTTGCGAACCGGTCGCATTAATTGCGGCTGAGGGGATTGACGGGGAGAAAGAGCACCGGCGAGCGTGGCAGGGCGTCGCGGTGTAGGAAAGCACGATCCGGCACGGCTATGGCGGAGCGAAATCCCGCTCGTTCCGCCCCTGCAACATTATCCGCGCCCGCCACCTGTTAACGCGCCGGCGGCACCCCATATACGATCCGGCCCCGTCAATCCGGCTGGTCCCGCTACCGGCGCCGGCCGGTCGACCCTCTCCGCGTGGCCCGGCGGTCCGTTTGCTCGAATGATGACTGGACCGACATGCAGGACGATTGGCGACGGGGCACCCCGACCGCGGTGACGACTTCGCGGGCGATGAACGTGGGCATTGCGCGGGCCGATGTGGAGGCGCTGTGCCGCAAGCATGGCGCGTCGATCAGCGCGATCGAGACGCTGCATTCGGGTGGTACGCATGTCGTGCTGAAGAATGGTGATGCGGCCGATACGATGCGCAAGGCGTTCGGCAAGAAGTTGATCGCCGGCACGGTCGTGCGGACGCCGTGGGTGCGCAACGGCTGACCCGGCGAGCGATCCCCCGATGACCCGCGACACCCCCGCCCTTGCCCGCGCAGTCGAACTGGCTGCGTCCGGTGACTTTTCTTCGGTGAACCAGATTCGGCAGGCATTGCGCCGCGAGGGCTATGCCACGCTGGCGCAGGACCTGTCGGGCCATCAGGCGAACCGGGCAATCATCGAGGCGCTGCACGCGGCAGCCGACGCCCGGCGGGGGTAAGCAGCAGTCGCGATCGAGGTGCGGCCGGCAACGATCCGGCCGTCCCTTGGCCTATGGCGGGGGGAGCGGCTATCCCCGCCCCAGCCGCCGCGACAGGGTTTCCTTCAGCACCTGTCGCCGCAGCATCTTGTTGGTGGTGCCGGGCGCGGTCCACCACCAGCCGTCGCTCCGCATCGCCCGTGCCGCCTGCACGAACCGCGCGACCACTTCGGCGAAGGCGGCGTCGTCGTAATTCAGGCTGAAGATGAGGCGGCCGGTGCCGACCCAGCTCAATGCCAGCCCTTCGGCGCGGGCATAATATTGCAGCATCCAGTTGTAGCGCGACGGTATGGTGTAGGTGATCGTCCACACCGTTTGCATGCCGGCCGCGCGTACGGGCAGGTCGGCGGCGGCCATCGCCGCGTTGAATTGCGCCAGCCGCGCATCCCAGCGGGCGTCGACGCACGAATACATCGCCTGCACCTCGGGGCTGTCGAGCCGTTCGAGGAACACGTCCATCGCCCCCATCACATAGGGGTGCGCGTTGAAGGTGCCGCGCGCGAAGCAGATGTCGGCGGGGTTTTCCGGGCGGAAGCGCCGCATCAGGTCGGCGCGGCCGCACACGACGCCTACGGGCAAGCCACCGCCCAGCGTCTTGCCATAGGTTACCATGTCGGGCTGGACGCCGAACGCCTCGGCCATGCCGCCCTTTGCCAAGCGGAAGCCCATGAACACTTCGTCGAAGATCAGGACGATGCCGGCCCGCGTGCACACATCGCGCAGCCTGACCAGCCAGTCGCGGTAGGCAGCGCGGTCGAGATGCGCGGTGCGGCTGCTGTCGATCATCGTGCCGTCGGACGGCGCGCCCTTGTTCGGGTGCATCGCCTGTAGCGGGTTGACGAGGACGCAGGCGATATCCTTGCGCGTGGCGAGGACGTGGAGCGTGCGGTCGGACAGTTCGGACAGGGTGAGCGTATTGTCGGCCGGGGTTGGGTTGCCGATGCCCGGCTGCACATCGCCCCACCAGCCATGATAGGCCCCGGCGAAGCGCACGACGCGGCGGCGGCCAGTGTGATAGCGTGCGAGGCGCACCGCCTGCATCACCGCTTCGGTACCGGACATGTGGAACGACACCTCGTCCATGCCGCTGATCGCCTTCAGCCGCGCGACATTGGCAGCGATGACCGGGTGGTAGCTGCCGAGCACCGGGCCGAGATCGGCGACGCGCGCGCTCCCTTGCGCAATGCAGTCCTTGTAGAAATCATGGCCGAACAGGTTGACGCCGTAGGAGCCGGCCAGGTCGTAGAAGACATTACCATCGAGGTCGGTGACGGTGACGCCCGCCGAGGATCGGTAGAAGGCGCCGGTCGACAATTGCTCGCGGACCTTCGCGCTGAACTGGAACGGTACGCGGTAGCGGCCGGTGAATTGCAGGTCGGACAGCCCCTCGCGCAGCTCTTTGGTCGCGGCGACGGTGTTGGGAAAGCGGGTGGCGTAGAGCGCGGAGAGGCGTTCGAAGCCGGCGCGGCGCTGTTCGGCGATGTCGGCGGGGGCATCGTCGGCGGCGAAGAAGCGGGCGTCGTCATAGTCGTAGAACGCGATCTGGCGCGCGATGCGCTGGCCCCAGCGGACATGGCCGGTCAGCGAGCCGTGCTTGGCGCGGCTGAGCGCCAGGCGGGCGCGGCCCTTGGTGGCGGCAAGACCGGCGACTCCGGCGGCGAATGCGAGGGCGAGAGGCATCATGGCTGACGCAAATATGACCCGATAAGGAAATATTGATGACGGTCATGGACCGCACCGCCCCCTCGCCCACACCCTCCCGCCTCAACCGCGTCATCGCCCGGCTGACCGATATCGAATCGCTTAACTATGCCGCGACCAACTGGCTGCCGCGCCGGACGCTGACCCGCGCGATGGGGTGGTTCAGCAAGGTCGAACAGCCATTGGTGGCCAAGGCGTCGATCGCGGTGTGGCGGAGCTTTTGCGATGTCGACCTGTCCGATGCGGCGGAAACGCGCTGGCCATCGATGCATGCCTGCTTCATCCGGCGGCTGCGGCCCGGTGCGCGGACCTTTGCGGCGCGGGGGCATCAGGTGGCGTCGCCGTCCGACGGGATCATCGTCGCCAGCGGAAGCGTAACCGGCGATTCGATCGTGCAGGCCAAGGGGAAGCGCTATTCGATCGCCGAGCTGACCGGGGGCGAGGGCGAGGCGTATCTCGGCGGGAGCTTCGTCACGCTGCGGCTGACCGCCGGCATGTACCACCGGTTTCATGCGCCGCAGGACGGGCGGGTCGAGCGGGTGCGCTATTTCCCCGGCGATTGTTTCAACGTGAATCCGCCGGCGCTGAAGCGGGTCGACCGGTTATATTGCCGCAACGAGCGGGCAACGGTGCGGATGCGGCTGGGCGACGGGACGCCGATCCTGCTGGTGCCGGTGGCGGCAATTCTGGTCGCGGCGATCCGGCTGACCTTCCTCGATACGGTCAAGCTGTTGCGCGAACGGGCGGAGCCGGTGGCCGATATCGATGTGGCGGTGCGTCAGGGCGAGGAGATGGGGTGGTTCGAACATGGTTCGACCATCGTGCTGCTGACGTCGGCGCCGTTCGTGCTGGCGGAGGGCATGCAGACCGGCGACCGGGTGCGCGCGGGCGACGTGTTGTTCGAGCGGGTGGTGATCGAGGATATTTAGCGGCCGGCTGCAATGCGTCGGGCTTGATCCGGGGTGACGCGTGGGGTTGCGTTGCGCCCCTACCCCGCGCCACTCTGTCGGCGAAAAGGGAGACGGGATGAGCGGCATCGTCGATGCGCATCTGCATGTGTGGCGGATCGGTGCACCGTTCCATGGCTGGCCGGCGGTGACCGATGGCGCACTGTATCGCAGCCAAAGCCTGGCCGATGCGCGCGCGGCGATGGGGGATGCGCCGGTCGAGCGGGTCGTGCTGGTGCAGGCGCAGACCGATGACCGCGAAACCGACTGGCTGCTGGAAATGGCCGAGGCCGATCCGTGGGTCGCGGGGGTGGTCGGCTGGGTCGCGCTGGACGGCCCCCAGGCGCCCGAGCGGATCGCGGCGCTGGCGGCGAAGCCCAGGCTGCTGGGCCTCAGGCCGATGGTGCAGGCGATCGCCGATACCGGCTGGCTGCTGCGCGACGATGTGGCGCGCGGGGTGGCGGCAATGGTCGCGCACGGGCTGCGGTTCGATGCGCTGGTGCAGCCGCGGCATCTGGGCGTGTTGGCGACCCTGGCCGATCGCTGGCCGGACCTGAAGATCGTGATCGATCATGCGGCCAAGCCGGTGCCGCCGGGCGATGCCGACTGGTGCAAGGGGATGGCGGCGCTGGCGGCGCGGCCGTCGGTGTGGTGCAAGCTGTCGGGGCTGCGCACAGAACAGGCGGCGGGGGCCGATCCGCTGGCGCTTGGCGGCATGGTCGAGCGATTGGTCGGATGGTTCGGGGAGCGGTTGCTGTGGGGTAGCGACTGGCCGGTGCTGTCGGTGGCGGGGGATGGCTATGGCGACTGGCTGGCGACGGTGCGGGCGCTGACTCCCGCATTGTCGGAACGCGAGCGGGCGCGGTTGATGGGTGGCGCGGCGCGGGCGTTTTACGGGATCTGACCGCCATGTGCCGTATCCCCGCGCAGACGGGATACGAGGGGTCGTCGGGAAGTGGCGCGCTCCACCCTTCCAATCCGCCCCGCCTGCCCGCTACAAGCAGCCCAACTCGAAGGGGAATTGCCATGGTTCGTTCGCTGGTCGCCGTGTTGCTGGCCTCCTGCCTCGCCCTGCCCGCCGCCGCGCAGACCGCGCCGGTTGCACAGACCGCCGCGCGCGATCCGGGGGCGAATGCGCCGGTCAGCTATGCCGTGTCGTTCCCGCAGGCGCAGCATCACCGCGCGCGGATCGTCGCGACGTGGCGATCGGTCCCCGCCGGCCCCTTGCGCGTGCAGATGTCGCGCTCGTCGCCCGGCCGCTATGCGATCCATGAATTCGCCAAGAACGTCTATGACGTCAGCGCGACCGACGGCGCCGGGCGGCCGCTCAAGCTGACGCGCACCGATCCCTATGGCTGGAGCGTGGCGGGCCATGACGGCACGGTTATCGTCTCCTACACGCTGTATGGCGACCGCGGTGATGGCACCTATGCACAGATCGATGCGACCCACGCCCATCTGAACATGCCCGCGACGTTTATGTGGGCGAACGGCTATGACGCGCAGCCGATCAGCGTGCGCTTCACCAGCCCCGATCCGACCTGGAAGGTCGCGACGCAGCTGCCCGCCGGCACCGCGCCCGGCAGCTATTGGGCGCCGAACCTGCAATATTTCATGGACAGCCCGACCGAGCTGTCGGACCATATGGTCCGCGAATGGCAGGAGGCTGGCAAGACGTACCGCCTGACGCTGCACCATGGCGGGACCGCCGCCGACATGGACCGCTTCACCGCGAAGGCGAAGAAGGTGGTAGCGGAGGAGATCAAGATCTTCGGCGCGCCCGCACCCTATGATTTCGGCACCTATACCTTCATCGCCGACTATCGGGCATCGGTGAACGGCGACGGGATGGAGCATCGCAACTCGACGATCATCACCGACAAACGGTCGCTGGCCGAGGCGAAGGACGACCAGCTCGGCACGCTGGCGCATGAGTTCTTCCACAGCTGGAACGTCGAGCGGCTGCGCCCGCGCGAGCTGGAGCCGTTCGACTTCACCCGCGCCAACCCGACCCCCTCGCTGTGGCTGGCCGAAGGGTTCACCAGCTATTACGGGCCGCTGGCGATCCGCCGTGCCGGGCTGTCGTCGGTCGATGAATGGCTGGACGAGATGGGCGGCATGGTGAACGGGGTGGTGAACAGCCCGGCGCGCATCGCCGCGCGGATCAATGCCTCGCCACAGGAAATGAGCCTGCGCGCGCCGTTCGTCGATGCGGCGACCACGATCGATCCGGTCGAGCCGAACATCTTCGTCTCCTATTACCCCTATGGCGCGGTGATCGGCCTGTCGCTCGACCTGCAGCTGCGCCAGCGGTTTCCGGGCAAGACCCTCGACGATTACATGCGGCTGTTGTGGCAGACGCACGGCGCGACCGAGCGGTCCTATACCCCGGCCGACCTGCGCGCGGCGCTGACCACGCTGACCGGGGACAAGGCGTTTGCCGACCAGTTCTTCGACCGGACGGTCGAGGGCAGCTTCCTGCCCGACTTCACGCCGCTGCTGGATCAGGCCGGGCTGGTGCTGCGCGCGGCGGCACCGGGTACCGGCTGGATCGGGCGGGCCAATGCGACGCAGGAAGCGGACGGGGTGACGCTGGCGCTGTCGCCGGCGCAGAACACGCCGCTGTTCGCCGCCGGGGTGGATCGCGGCGACGTGCTGCTGTCGCTGGGCGGGCAGCCGGTCGGCAGCGTGGCGGCGTGGACGGCGGGCGTCGCGGCGCTGAAGCCCGGTACGCCGGTCGAGCTGCGGTATCGCCAGCGCGGGATTGAGCGCGTGGCGACGCTGACCCCGGTGGCCGATCCGACGCTGCAGATCGTGCGCGGCGAGACGGTCGGGCGCGCGCCGACCGCACAGCAGCGCGCGTTCCGGCTGAAGTGGCTGGGCGCGGAATAGGCGCGATGCGGCTGTGCGCCGATGTCGGCGGCTCGTTCGTCGACATCGCCGCGTTCGACGACGCAGCCCGGATCGTGTGGCGGCGCAAGACCCGCACCCCTGTCGATGATTGGGCGGGGTTCGTCGCGACCTTTGCGGAGGCTGCGGAGGCGGTTCCCTGCGCGGCCGTGTCGATCGCGACCGCCGGGCTGGTCGATCCGGTCGGCGGGGTCGTGACCAGTGCGAACATCCCGTGCATCGATGGTCGGCGGCTGGCGGACGACCTGCGCGCTGCGCTGGCGCTGCCGGTGACCGTGGTGAACGATGCCGATGCGTTCGTGCTGGCCGAGGCGACGCTGGGCGCGGCCAAGGGGCATGAGCGGGTGTTCGGCATCATCCTGGGCACCGGGGTCGGTGGCGGGCTGGTCGAACGCGGGCGGATCGTCAGTGGTGCTGGCGGGATCGGCGGCGAATGGGGACACGGACAGGTGATCCATGCCAGCCCCGTGGCGCCCGAGGCGATGCCGGTCTTTGCGTGCGGTTGTGGGCGGCGGGGGTGCCTCGACACGATCGGCAGCGCGCGCGGGCTGGAGCGGCTGCACCGGTTCCTGCACGGCGTGGAGGCGGATAGCATCACGATCACGCGCGGGGCGGAGGCGGGCGATGTGCAGGCGGCGGCGACGGTCGCGTGGTTCTGCGACCTGCTCGGCGGGCCGATCGCGATGCTGCTGCACGCCATATCGGCGACGATCGTGCCGGTCGGCGGCGGGCTGGCCAATGCAACCGGGTTGATCGCGGCGCTGGACGCGCGGGTGCGGGCGAACCTGCTCACCCCGGTCACGACGGCGGTCGTCGTGCCGGGGCAATTGGGCGACGAAGCCGGATTGATCGGGGCATTCGTCGCGGGAGGTTAGTCTTCACCCTCACCCTTCCCACCCGGCTGCGCCGGGCGGGCCCCTTCCCTCTCCCGGCGGGAGTGGGAGGGAGCGGCGAAGCCGTTAGCGGCGATGACCCGGGCGGCCGTTGCGGTCGTGCTTGTCGACGCGGACCTTGTACGCCAGCGCGTCGAAGCGGCGGTCGAGGTCGCGGCGTTCCTGCATCGACAGGCCGTTCGAGCGGCGATAGCGCTGTTCGAGATTGGCGATCTGGCGGAATTCGGCGCGCAGGTTCACCGCTTCACGCCGGCTGAGCGAGCCGTTGCGGATGCCCTGATCGATGCGGCGCTCGATCTGCGCCTGGCGCTGGTTGACCGACTGCCACGGCTGGGCGGCGGCAGGCAGGGCGGTCAGCGCAACGCCAAGACCGGCGAGCATCAGTGCGAACTTCTTCATCCCTTTTCTCCTTTGTCGAACCATCGGGGTCGAAGGTGAAAATGGCGAACGCGTGTCGCAGGGGTTTGTCGCAAAGGGCGGAAAATTGTGTCGGATTGTCGCGACTTGGCCGGGTTCGTTCAGCTTTGGGTGGGTTCAGGCCGGCAACCCCTTCGCGCGCAGGATCGGGGTCAGCACCTTCTCCATCGCGGCATAGCCGGCGGGCGTCGGATGCACGCCGTCATTCGCAAAGCCCGGCCGCATCGCACCGGCGGGCGTCGCCAGTGCCGGGGTGTAGTCGACGAAGGTGACGCGGTTCTTCGCCGCATAGTCCCTGATCCACGCATTGATCGCGCGGATCGGGGCGACGGTCGGCAGGCCAGGTTTCCACGGGAAACCGTCCGCCGGCGGTACGCTCGCCAGCAGCACGCCGATGCCGGCTGCCCGCGCGATCATCACCATCATCGCGAGGTTGTCGTGGGTCTGCGCCGGGGTCATCGGCCCGGTATTGCCGGCGATGTCGTTGGTGCCGGCTATGATGTGGACGAACTTCGGACGGTGGGCGACGACGTCGGCCATCATGCGCAGCACCATTTGCGGCGTCGTCTGGCCGCTGATCCCGCGTCCGACGCGGCCGGGGCGGAAGAAGTCGGGGCGGCTGCCGCGCCACCCTTCGGTGATCGAATCGCCCATGAACACGATGTCGGTCTTCGCCCCCGACGCGGCGAGCGCGGCATTATCGGCGGCATAGCGCCCCAGCCACGGCCAGTCGGTCGCGAGCTGGCGCTGGTGCTTCACCTCCCAGCTTTCCTCCTGCGCGGCACAGGCGGCGGCGGGTAGCAGGGCGGAAGCGGCGGCAAGGCCGAGGAAATGGCGACGATCAGGGGTCATAACGATCCTTGCAGGCGGCAGATTTCGGGGCGGATATCGCCGTCGCGCGGGGTCGCACCGCGCGCGTCGAACAGGATGTTGGCGGGTTTGCCCCGCGCGCTGCGGGTCCAGGCCGGGCGGCCATCGCCATTGGGATCGCCGGTGGTGGCAAAGGCGACCCAGTAATCCTGCAGCCACACCGGCCCGGCGCGGCGGTCGTTGAAGATATAGTCGATTTCGGCCGCATGGGTCGTCGGCCCCGCCCCGCCATCGCGCGCCAGGTCGAATTCATAGCGCCACACCGGCCAGTTGCGGGTGGCGAGCAGGGTGGCGAGGTTGCCGGCCGGGCAGCGGAAGGTCGCGTCGGTCGCGATCTGCTGGTCGCGGGTGCCCAGGCGCGGATGCGGCAGCGGGTCGGCATCGTCCAGCCGGTAGAAGGTCCGCGCGCCCTCCGCATTGGGGCCGAACGACAGGTCGACGAACCCGTCGCGTGCCGGGCGATCGCCGGGCAGGTCGAGTTCGAGCATGTTGCTGCCGAGGAGGACCGGCCGCTTGGGCGCGGTGACGAACAGCCGGTCGGGCGTATCGGGCAGCACCGCGCCGTCGATGGTGGTGCGCAGGTACAGATAATCGTCGGCGGTCAGCTTCGCATCGTGCAGCTTCAGGTCGGCCGCCAGCAGCGCGGCGGGCGATGCGGTGCGAAGGGCTGCGCTGCCACGGGTGCCGAGCAGTACGTCGAGCTGGTCGCCGATGCGGAACGCTTCCTTGAGCGGCCGCCAGGGCAGGCCGAAGCCGGGGGTGCCCGATTCCATCGCAGCCTTCGCAAACAGCCCGCGGGCGAGCGGCGAGGCGAGGAGCAGCGACACGTCCTGCGACCCCGCGCTTTCGCCGGCGATCGTGACGTTATCGGGGTCGCCACCGAACTTCGCGATATTGTCGCGGACCCAGCGCAGCGCCGCGATCTGGTCCATCAGGCCGTAATTGCCGCTCTTGCCATCGGCCTCCGCTGCCAGCGCACGGTGCGGCAGGAAGCCGAAGAGTCCCAGGCGATATTGGAGCGCGACGACGACCACGCCGCGCTTGCCGATCGACGACAGCGCCATGTCGCCCGCCGACCCGGCGCGGTTGCTGCCGCCGTGAATCCACACGATCACCGGGCGTTTGCCGGTCAGCGCCGGCGTGCCGACGTCGAGCGTCAGGCAGTCTTCGCTGGCGAACACATGGTCGGCGCGGTTCCAGCCGTAATTGTTCTGGAGGCAGGCGGGCGCCCGAGCGGTCGCCGCGCGGATGCCGGTCCATTCGACCACCGGCTGCGGTTCGCGCCAGCGGTTCGCGGCGAGCGGCGGCGCGGCGAAGGGGATGCCGCGAAAGACGGTGCGGTCGGCCTCTGCCCTGCCCTCGACGATGCCGCCGGACACGGAGACGCGTGGGGGTGTGGAGGTGGCGGGGGTGGCTTCCTGCGCGGTGGCGGGGGTGGCCGTGGCGAGGAGTAACGCTGCCCAGATTGCCTTCATCGCCGTGCCCCTGTGTGTTGTCGTCCGGCGAGTAGCAAATCCTCCCCGGCACGGGGAGGGGGACCGTCGCCGAAGGCGATGGTGGAGGGGGGACGCCTCACCACGCAACCGTTCCGTATGCGGGACGCCCCCCTCCACCATCCTGCGGATGGTCCCCCTCCCCGCGCAGCGGGGAGGAGCTTTTTACTTCGGGCAGGTCAGCTTTACGTCTGCCGTCGTGCCGAGCGCCACGCGTGCGACGCTGACGGTCAGCGCGCCATCGGTGGTCAGGACGAAGGGCGTGTCGACCTTTGCCATGTTCACATTGCCGCCGAAGCATTTGAGCGGCACGCCCAGCGTCTTCCACTGGCCGACGCCCAGCTGCTCCATCCGGCCGAGCGCGACCTGGCCGCCGCCCGGACCACTGCGCAGCGCCAGCGCGACCGGCTTGGTGGGCGCGGCATCGACGCGCATCGTCGCGGTCAGCATGACGTCGCCATTGGTCTGGCGGGTCAGGTCGACCGGTGACTGGGTGCTGAGCAGGATCTGCGCCGGGCCGGTGCCATCGACGACGAAGCGGCGCGCCCCTTCCTGAACACCATGGTCGGTCGCGGTGACCTTGACCCGGCCGGCACCCGACTGCGCGGGGACGGTGGTAATGCGGGTGTTGCCGCCGGTGCCGGCGCCACCGACCTCCAGCGACCACGCGGTCGCGGGCAGGCCCTTGTCCATGAACACATCGCCGGCATCGACTTCGGCGACCTTCGGGTCTTCCGACAGGGTGGGCACGGTCGTCTTGCTGGCGCCGGTCAGGCCATAGCCCAGCGGGAACTGGGTCGGGCCGGTGGCGTCCGCCGTGGCGGGCCAGGCGAACGACAGCGTGCCCGAAAAGTCGCGCTTTGCCTTGCCGCTGCGATCCTTCAGCAGTGCGTCGGCGACGCCCGCCCCTTCCGATCCGGGCAGCCAGGCGACGACGAACGCGTCGGCGGCGTTGATCGCGGCGTTCACGAACAGCGGCCGACCGGTCAGCATGACGGCGACGACGGGAATGCCCTGCGCCTTCAGCTTCTTCATGGTTTCAATGGGGGCACGCAGTTCGGGGCGCAGCTGCAGCGTCTTGATGTCGCCCTGGAACTCGGCATAGGGCGTTTCGCCGAACACGACGATCGCCGCGTCGGGCTTCGCGCCGGTGAAGCTGCCATCCGCCGACAGCGTGGCCGAACCGCCCGCCGCCTTCGCCGCTGCTTCCAGCCCCTGATAGATCGAGGTCGCGCCGGGGAAATATTTCGGGTCGATCCCCGTCCCCTGCCACGTCAGCGTCCAGCCGCCCGACTGGCGCGCGACGTCGTTCGCACCGTCACCGGCGACCAGCACGCGCGCGCCGGCCTTGATCGGCAGCAGCGAGCCGTTGTTCTTGAGCAGCACCAGCGACTTCGCCACCGCTTCGCGCGCGATGGCGCGGTGCTGCGGGCTGCCGAGCAGGTCGAACTGGCCCGACAGCGGCCGCGACGACGGCTTGCCCGCTTCGAACAGCCCGGCGCGCAGCTTGACGCGCAGGACGTTCGACACCGCGTCGTCGAGGCGGCTCATCGGCACTTCGCCCGACTTCACCTGCTTGACCAGATTTTCCCAGATCGGCTTCCAGCTGTCGGGCGCCATGTACATGTCGAGGCCGGCATTGATCGCGCGCGGGCACGATGCGTTGGTGCAGCCCGCGACCTGGCCATGCGCGTTCCAGTCGCTGACGATGAATCCGCCAAAACTCATGCGCTTCTTCAGCACGTCGGTCATCAGGCCCTTGTGCCCGGTGATCTTTTCGCCGTTCCAGCTCGAAAAGCTGGCCATGACCGTCTGCACGCCGGCGTTGATCGCCGAGACATAGGGCGTGCCGTGAATGTCGCGCAGCTGGGTTTCGGAAATCTTCGCGTCGCCCTGATCCTGCCCGCCGAAGGTGCCGCCGTCCGCGAGGAAATGCTTGGTCGAGGCGAGGACGTAGGGACCCTTCAGCTGGTTGGTCGAGCCGGGCGTGCCCTGCAGCCCTTCGATGAACTGGGTGACGTAGCTGGCAACCAGCTTGGGGTCGGACGAATAACCTTCATAGGCGCGGCCCCAGCGCAGGTCCTGCGGGACGGTGATCGTCGGCGCAAAGGTCCATTCGATGCCGGTCGCGCGGATTTCGGCCGCGGTCGCCTGCGCGATCTTTCGCATCAGGGCCGGGTCGTGCATCGCGCCCAACCCGACATTGTGCGGGAACAGCGTCGCGCCGACGATGTTGCTGTGGCCGTGCACCGCATCGGTGCCCCAGATGACGGGGATGCCGACGCCGCCGCCCGACGTGTCGACCGACGCCGCATAGAATTTGTCGGCGAGCTTCAACCATTCGGCCGCGGGCGCGAATTCGTCGTTGTTCGGGGCCGAGTTGCCACCGTTCAGCACCGAGCCGAGGTGATAGCGCTTCACGTCCTCGGGCGTCAGGCTGGCGATATCGCCCTGCACGACCTGCCCCACCTTTTCCTCCAGCGTCATCCGCTTGAGCAGGTCGGCGATGCGCGCCTCGATCTTGGGATCGGTCTTGTACGGCCAGTTCGCCTGCGGCCAGAGTTCGGGATGGACGGTCGCGGCGGGGGCCGGCGCGGGCACGGTCTGTGCGGCGGCGGGCAGCGCGCCCAGGACCAGGGCGGTGCCCAACAAGAACGTCGTAACCGGTTTCATCGCATCGCTCTCCCCGACGCGGCCCTCGCGACGCGCGTTCCTCTTCACGCTCCGTTCGGCAATTCCGACAGCGTTGTCAACGCTCAAACCGCCCTTTTCGATAGTGATTTTCGGATTGAACCGCCCGGACGGCTGGTCCACGCTGTTGTCCGACAAACCGGCGGCAGGACCGTCGTACAGGGAGATTTGCGTTTTGCCCCCCATCCTTGCGGCCGCTTGCCGGCGATGACCGAGCGCGCGCCCATCCGCCTGTCGGGCACCAACCTCGAACGGGCGGCCGACCATAACCAGCGGGTGACGCTGCATGCGATCCGCGTGTCGGGATCGCTGACGCGGATCGAACTGGCCAACATCACCGGGCTGACCCCGCCGGCGATCGCCAACATCACCCGGCGGCTGCTGGGCGAAGGACTGGTGCTGGAGGCCGGGCAGCGGCGCGGCGGGCGCGGGCAGCCGCCGACGAAGCTGGTGGTGAACCCCGCCGCCTGCTTCGCGATCGGCATCAATATCGACCGCGACCATGTGACGATCGTGCTGGTCGATTTCGCTGGACAGACGCTGGCGCGCGCCACCCGCGAGGTCGATTTCGCGATGCCCGACGACGTGGCGGCCTTCTATCGATCGGCGGTCGACGGGCTGATCGCCGAGGCGGGGATCGAACGGCAGCGCATCGTCGGCATCGGCGTGGCGCGGCCCGACGATCTGGGCACGGTCGACCTGCCCGGCCGGCCGGAGAGCTATACCGCGTGGGAAGCGGTCGACATGGCCGCGCTGTTCGCCCAGCCGATCGACCTGCCGGTATTCGTCGAAAACGACGCCGCCGCCGCCGCGATGGGCGAGCTGCAGCTGGGCCATGGCCAGCATCAGGCCAGTTTCTTCTATGTCCTGATCTCGTCCGCGCTGGGCGGCGGGCTGGTGCTCGACGGCAGCTATTATCGTGGAGCGCAGGGGCGTTCGGGCGAGCTGGGCTTCCTGCTGGGCAGCGACGGCCGGGGCGGGCAGACGCAGATCCAGCATACCGTGTCGCTGTCGGGGCTATCGCACCCGTTGCGCGATGCGGGCTTTACGCTGGCCGACATGCTGGGCGCGCGCGGCGACGATCCCGCGCTGCTGGCGGTGGTCGATGCGTGGATCGACGCATCGGTCGAACGGCTGGTCGAACCACTGGTCGCGATCAACTGCCTCATCAATCCGGCGGCGGTGTTCGTCGGCGGGCGGCTGCCGGGCGCGCATGTCGACACGCTGGCCGAGCGGCTGAACACGCGAATGCAGGCAGTGACCAATGTACCCGCGCTGGCCCCGGTACGGCGCGCGATGCTGGCGGAGGATGCCCCGGCGGTCGGTGCGGCGATCCTGCCGTTCAGCCATTTCCTGCTGCCCAGCGCCACCGCACTGTGGAAGGCGGAGGACGCCGGCTGAAGGTCAGCCGCGCGGCAGCGGCGGGTATGGTGCCAGCGGCATCGCCCCGCCCTTGAACGCGGCGACCAGCGCCAGTTCGAACCGCGCGCCGCAGCCGGTCGCAGAGGAGCGGGGTGGCGCGATCGGATCGGGGGACTGGGCATCGTGGTGCATGGCGTCGCCTTCAGGGCTGGATCGGCCATTATCGTGACGGATGGTTAAATCGCGATTAGCGACAAGGGAGGGACAATGATCGGACGAAACGGCGCCCTGGGCGGCATCCTCGCGGCGGCGACGATGGTCGTCGGCGCACCGGCGGTCGCCGCGCCGCAACCGGCAGCGGCGGTCGAGGCGTTGGTCGACCGGTTCGATGCGGCGCGGGCCGCCTTCGATCCCGCCGCCCTCGCCGCCACGCTGGCGGACGATTATGTCGAGATTTCGCCCGTAGGCACGGTCGATTCCCGTGCGGCGGTGCTGGGCTTCTACACCCCCGACCATCGCAACCCGGTGCCACCGATGCGCCAGGACGAGCGCGTCGTGCGCGTGACCGGTGCCTTTGCATCGATGACCGAACGCAAGCAGCTGACCCTGCCCAATGGCACCGTTCGGGCGATCCGCGTCGGCTATGTCGCGCGCCGGATGGGCGGTGGATGGCGGCTGGTGTCGGCGCAATATACCCCGATCCCGCCGGCACGCTGAGCCTTCCTCCGATCGGCGGTATAATTCCGATTTCAATTTGCCTTTTTCGTCAAATCCTGCGACGCTGCGCGCCTTTCACAAGTAAAAAGGTTTTGGGGGATGAACATGGCTTTCGATCCGGCGGTGCAGGGGACGCATGGCATTTTGCCGATGGCCGGGATCGAACTGGGCGGCACGAAATGCGTCTGCACGCTGGCGCACGGGCCGGGCCGGATCATCGCGCAGGAAACCGTCCCGACCGAGCATCCGTCCGTCACCCTGCCCGCCATCGCCGCGATCCTGCAACGCTGGTGGGACACCGGCGGGTTCGCGGCGCTGGGTATCGCCAGCTTCGGCCCGGTCGACCTCGACCCCGCGTCGCCGACCTGGGGCCATATCCTGGCGACGACCAAGCCCGACTGGCCGATGACCGATGTCGCGGGTCCGCTGTCGCAGGGGTTCGACGTACCGTGCGCGTTCGATACCGACGTCAACGGCGCCGCCTTTGCCGAAATGCTGTGGGGCTGCGCGCAGGGGCTGGACGATTTCGCCTATGTCACGATCGGCACCGGCGTTGGCGTCGGGCTGCTGGTCAACGGCAAGCCGACGCGCGGGATCGGCCATGCCGAGATTGGCCATCTGCGCGTCCCCCGGCTGCGCAGCGACACGCTGCCCAGCGGCTGCCCGTTCCATGACGATTGCGTCGAGGGGCTGGCATCGGGGACGGGGATCAAGGCGGCGCTGGGCGACGTCCATGTCTCAACGCTCGCCGAGGATCATCCGGTGTGGGATCGGGTGGAGGCGGCGATCACCGCCATGTGCCATGCGATGGTGTGCACGACGGGTCCGAAGCGGATCGCGATCGGCGGCGGGGTGATGAACAAGCAGCCGCATCTGCTGGCCCGGATCGAACCGGCGCTGCGCGCCAGCATCAACGGCTATCTGCCGCTGCCGGAGCGCGACTATGTCGTCGCCCCCGCGCTTGGCGATCAGGCGGGGCCGCTGGGGTCGATCGCGCTGGCGCAGGTTGCGCTGGGCGAACGGGTGGTGGCGTAGGCGTCCCGCCGGAGCGTCCGTCACCCCGACCGTGATCCGGGGTGACGGATGGATACGTCCTATCGCTGGAACGACACCCGATTGCCCGCGCCGGCGATGTTGACGCGCGCCTTGCTGCCATCGGGGGTGCGGTAGAAGACGGTATTGCTGGCGCCTTCGATCCGAACCGATGCGCGTGGCGCGAGGTCGATGACGACGCGGTTGCCGGCCCCCTGGATCACCAGCGCGCTGCACCGCCCGGTGATGCGCATGGTGTTGCCGGCACCCTCGACGGTGGCGACCCCGCCGTCGCAGTCCAGTTCCTGCGTCGCCCCCGCCCCCTGCTGGCGGACCTGTGCCGGCAGCGTGGCCGGCAGTGCGAGGGCGGATAACAACAGGACAACGCGAACGACCATGATCTCTCTCCCGTGAACGTCAGGCGGCGAGCCTAACCATGTCGGGGCCGGGAGACCATGGCCGCTGCGACGATCAGTGCAGGCTCTTGGTCGACGCGGCGTTGCGTGGGGCCGTGCGGCCCGCCGCGATGGCGAAAGCGCAGAGCGCTCCGTAGCACAACGCCGGCACGACAAACGCCGCGCCATGCCCGACCGCACCCGACACCAGCCCGACGATCAGCGGAATGACCGCGCCACCAAAGATCGCGGTGCACAGCAGGCCGGAGGTCGCCGCCTCGCTGGCGGTCGAGCGTTCGAGGGTCAGGGTGAAGATCACCGGGAACATGATCGAGTTGAACAGCCCGATGCCGAGCGCCACGAAGCCCGCACCGACCCCGCCGACCAGCGCGACGTACAGGCACATGGCGACGGCGATGCCGGTGAACAGCGCCAGCAGCTTGTGCGCCTTCACCTTCGACAGCAGCACCGACCCGATCGCCCGGCCGATCATCGCGCCCAGCCAGTAGAAGGCGACCGCCTTGCCCGCTTCCTGCAGCGAAACGCCGGGAACCCCGTCGCTGCCCATGGCGAGGCCGAGCAGCGGCACGCCGAACGCCGCGTCCGATGCGCCCCACACGGTATCGCCGTTCAGGAACAGCGCCATCTGCGTGCCGATCGCGACTTCCGCGCCGACATAGATGAAGATCGCGGCGGCCCCCAGGATCGCCCAGCGCGACGAGAAGGCATCGCGCAGCAGGGCGGCGGGCGACGGCGTGTTCGCGGGCGCTTCGGGCACGGCGGCCGACACGACCTTGCGGCTGAGGAAGAAGAACACCGCCAGCGCCGCGATCAGCCCGGCGATCCAGAAATAGGCGCGGTCGATGCCGGCCAGCGCGCCGGCGCGCACCGCCTGCGTCAGCACCGTGCCGTCCTTCACCTCGACGCCCTCAAGGAACAGGCTGGCACCGAGCAGGGGGCCGAGGAACGTGCCGAACGAGTTGAACGTCTGGCTGAGCGTCAGGCGGAAATGGCTGAGCTTCGGATCGCCCAGCGCCGCGGCCAGCGGGTTCGCCGCGACCTGCAGGATGGTGATGCCCGAGGCGAGGATGAACAGGCCGAGCAGCACGATCGGGAAGACCGCGAGGTTCGCCGCGACCAGCATCGTCAGGCAGCCGACGACCATGGTGATGAGCGCGAACAGGATCGAGGGCACTGCCTTCAACCGGCCGAGCAGGATCGCGGCGGGCATCGAGATCAGGCCATAGGCGAGGAAGAACGCCGACGCGGCAAACTGCGCCTCGAAATCACTCAGCGTGAAGATGCCCTTCACCGCCGCGACCAGCGGGTCGATCAGCGAGGTGATAAAGCCCCATGCGAAGAACAATGTCGTGACGGCGGCGAACGCCAGCCCGGTGGTGGCGGAACCCGCCCGTGTCTGTGCCAAAGCGGCCTCCCCTTCTCAGCGCTTGTCGGACTAATTCGACAATTTGCTTGCGATATTGGTCGGTCGCCGAGCGGGGCAGCGTTGTCAAGAAATTGGTAAGGTTTCGCCCGACGTCACCCCAGCCGCGCCACCATCCCCGCCGCCAGCTCCGACAGCGTATCGTCGCGCGCGCCCATCACCACGATGCGATCGCCCGGCCGCGCCTGTTCGACCAAAAACGCCGCCGCATCCGCGCGGTCGGCGATGTGGCGTGCCGGCGCGCCCAGCGCGGTCAGGTCGGCGACGATATCCACGCTGGTCACCTCACGCGTGACCGTGCCGCCGCGATAGACCGGATCGGGCAGCACCAGCAGGTCGTCCGCCGCCAGCCGATCGGCGAACATCGCCACCAGTTCGCGGCGCATGACCTTCAGCGGGCCATAGCCGTGCGGCTGGAACAGCAGCAGCAACCGGCCCGGCGCGCTGCGCAAGGTAGAGATGCTCGCGGCGATCTTGTCGGGGTTGTGGCCGAAATCGTCGATCACGGCGACGCCACCCGCCTGCCCCACCAGTTCGAACCGGCGCTTGAGGCCGGAAAAGCCGGCGATCGCCCGCACCGCATCGGCGATCGGCACGCCGATGGCGGCAACCGCGCCGATCGCGGCAAGGGCGTTGGCGACATTGTGGCGGCCGGGTACGGCAAGCCGCACGTCATGGGTCGCGCCGTCCGCGACCAGTTCGAACCGGCTGGCAAAGGGATCGAGCACCAGCGCGCGGGCGGTGAGGTCGGCAGTGCCCTCGACCGCGAAGGTCGTGCGCTTGTCCGCCGGGATCGTCGCGGCAAGCGCCGCCGCCTCGGCATCGCCGATATTGACGACCACCCGCCCCGCCCGTTCCGCAAAGCCACCAAACAGTGCGCGCAGTTCGTCGAGCGACTTGTGGTCGAGGCTGACATTGTTCAGCACCGCGACGCTCGGGCGATAAAAGGCGATCGACCCGTCGCTCTCGTCGACCTCGCTGACGAACGCATCCCCCTGCCCCACCAGCGCGCTGGCGAAGGGGCGGTTGGGGGCCGCGAAATCCTTCATCACCGCGCCGTTCATCACGGTCGGATCGCGGCCGAGCGTGTGGAGGATATAGCCGATCATCCCGGTCACGGTCGATTTGCCGCTGGTCCCGGCCACCCCGATCGACAGCGGTGCGGCGTTGAACAGCTCGGCCAGCAGCTCGGCGCGGCCCATCCGCTTGGCACCCACCCGTTCGGCAGCGACGATATCGGCGACGGTCGGCTCGATCGCGGCGGAGGCGACGACGATCTGGTCGGCGGACACGATGCCGCTGCCATCCTGGGGGTACAGCGCGATGCCGAGCGTGCGCAGCGCGTCGAACTTGGCGGGCAGGCTCGCCTGATCCAGCGAACGGTCGGAGCCGGCGACGGTCGCGCCGCGTCCGGCAAGGATCATGGCGAGGGGCATCATGCCCGACCCGCCGATCCCGACGAGGAAGAAGGATTTGCCGTACAGCATCGCCCGGCGCTATCGAGCTTGGCCTGAAGTGGCAAGCGGGGTTGCGTGATGCGTATTGGAGTCGTGGCACCGGCGCGGCGGGTGGATGAGGACCAGATGGCCCGGACACAGGGCTATGCCGCGCTCACCTATCCGACGCTCGACCTGGTGGTGCATCCGCAGTGTTTCCTCGACGTCGGGCATTTCGCGGGCACCGACGAACAGCGTGCGGCGGCGTTCCTCGAATTCGCCAATGATCCGGGGTTTGACGCGATCTGGTTCGCGCGCGGCGGATACGGGTCGAACCGCATCCTCGACAGGGTGATGCCGCAGCTCAATCGCGCGGCGGCGGCGAAGAGCTATCTCGGCTTTTCTGACATGGGGTTCCTGCTGGCGGCGCTCTATGCCCGGCGGATCGGGCGGCCGATCCACGGGCCGATGGCGGCGCAGGTCGGCAAGGCCGGCGGCACCAACAGCGCGGCGCGCGCGCTCGCCTGGCTGGTCAATCGCGACCGCACGATGCTGGCGCCCGAGCTGGACGGACGGCCGACCGTCGCGTTCAACCTGGTGATCCTGTGTGCGCTGATCGGTACGCCTTGGCTGCCCGACCTGACCGATCATGTCGTGATCGTCGAGGAAGTGGGCGAGGACCTGTACCGCATCGACCGGCTGTTCTGGCAGCTAAGCGAGGCGACGCAGTTGAAGGGCATCGCCGGCATCCGGCTGGGCGCGGTGACCGACCGCCATCCCGACGATACGGGCTTTGGCGAGACCGAGGACCAGATCGTCGCCAAATGGGCGAAGGCGATGGGCTTGCCCTATCTGGGACGCGCGCATGTCGGCCATTATGCCGATAACATGGTGGTGCCGTTCGGGGTGGCGTGAGGGGTTATTGGCCGGTCAACGCCGCGATGACCGTCTGCGCATCGCGTTGCTGCCAGTAGCGCACGTCGATCCGTTCAAACGCCTCGGCCCGCGCGGTCAACGGATCGTGACCCACCGCGCGCACAAACCGTAGTCCCCAGCGGTCGCCAAAAACCACGCGGTCACGGCCCATTGCGATCGACCAAGTGGTGTGCCCCGCCACGCCGGCGAGGCAACCGCTCGATAGCAACGCACGCGCGACCCCGGTCGCATCTGCATCACGCGGAACGTCGACCACGCAAGCGTGCGGCGCATCGACGTCATCGGCAAGACAGACGCTGTCGCGCGTGATCAGCAACGGCCAGTCCTCGCCGGACCGTGCGGTGGGCAGGACATGGTCGTCCAGATATTCGAGAACGCCATGCTCGTCATACGGCCGACGCTGCAACCGGATCTGCAGTTCCGATCCATCGGGCATCGCGACGAACCAAGATATACCCTCGTCCTGCAGAGAGGCTTCGCAGCGCAGGAAAGTCCAGGTTTCGCCGACCGGATGCAGCAGGCCATCGAGGTCCACAAAGGCCCTGATCACCCGGTGCAGCCGGCCCGGTCGCAGATACTGATAGGCTTTCGGACGGTCACGCTGGCCGAACCATCCGAACACTGCCCTACTCCCCGAACGTCCGCGCCGCCGGGCTGACCGTCACCGCGCCGCCGGCACGCACCTCCTGCACCTCCAGCGCGCGCTCCGCCACGCCATCGCGGCCGAAGCGGAAGGCGCCGTCGAGGCCGGCAAAGCCGTCCTCGGCGCGCAGGCGGCTTTCGGGGAAGTCGCGGCCGATCGTCCAGTCGCGGGCGATGCGCACCGTCAGCAAGACCGAATCATAGCCAAGGCTCGACAGGCGATACGGCGCGGCGTTGAAGCGGGCGCGGTACTTGGTCGCGAACTGGCGATAGAGGCTGTTCGACACGCTGGCATACCACGCACCGTTCAGCGCCGGCATCGATCCCAGCCCGGTTTCGGTATTCCACAGCTCGGTACCGAGTACCTTGGCCGAACGGCTGGTGGACTTGCGGATCGCAGGGACCGCCAGCGCGGCCTGTCCCGCCTGATCGGCGATCAGCACCGCTTCATAGGGCGAGGTCTTCGGCAGCTTGGCGACCGCCGCGCCGATTCCGCCGCGCGCATAGGTCTGGATCGAGACGACCTGTCCGCCCGCCTGCTCCACCGCGCGCAGGAAGCTGGTCGAGGCGCGCTGGCCATAAACGCCGGCAGGCACGAGGCCGGCGAACCGGGTCATGCCGTTGGTGCGGGCATAGCCGACGACGCGATCGATCGACTGCGCCGGGGTATAGCCCAGCAGATAGGCACCGCCCCCGGCGACCGACACGTCGTTCGAATAGCTGATGACCGGCACCTTCGCCGCGCGCGCGATCGGCGCGACCGCGCGCACATCGTCGGCGAGCAGCGGGCCGAGGATCAGCCGGTTGCCCTCCTCGATCGCCCGCTGTGCGGCGGCGGCGGCCCCCAATGCGGTATCATAGGTGGTGATTCGCACCCGTTCGCTGCGCGTGTCGAGCAGGGCGAGCTGCGTCGCATTGGCGATCGAGCGGCCGACGCCGCCATTGGGCCCGCTCAGCGGCACCAGCAGCGCGACGCGGTGGCGCTGCGTATCCTCCGGGATGCCGCCGGTCACCGGGCCGGGCCGGGTCGGCTGCGGACGGGTGGTGGTGGGTGGTGCCTGTTCGACCGGCCCCTTGGGCACGAGCGTCGCGCAACCGGCGAGCAATGCCGCGCCGATCAGCGCCGTGGCGCGCGCGATGTGGTGCCGCCATTGCCGTGGCGCTATCGTGTCTGCCATGGACCTCCCCCTGATGACCGAAAAACTTGCCCCCGGCCTCTACATCGTCGCGACCCCCATCGGCAATCTCGGTGACCTGACTATCCGTGCCGCCGATATTTTATCGCGCGCGGATGTCATCGCCGTCGAGGACAGCCGGGTGACCGCCGGGCTGCTGCGCCATATCGGGGCGAAGCGGCCGATGATCCCGTATCACGACCACAATGCCGAGGGGATGCGCCCCGGCCTGATCGCGCGGATGGGGTCCGAAGCGGTGGCGCTGGTATCCGATGCCGGTACGCCGCTGATTTCCGATCCGGGATACAAGCTGGTGCGCGATGCGCGCGCGGCGGGCCATGCGGTCGTCACCATCCCCGGCCCGTGCGCCGCGATCGCCGCGCTGACGCTGGCGGGGCTGCCGACCGACCGGTTCCTGTTCGCCGGCTTCCTGCCGTCCAAGGCGCATGCCCGCGCCGATGCCATCGCCGAAATTGCGGGCATCCGCGCGACGCTGGTCTTCTACGAAAGCGGGCAGCGACTGTCGGCGACGCTCGCCGCGCTGGCCGAGGGGCTGGGGAATCGCGACTGCGGCGTGGCGCGGGAGATCACGAAGCGGTTCGAGGAATGCGTGACGGGCACGCTGTCGGTACTGGCGGAACGCTATGCCGATGCGCCGCCCAGGGGCGAGATCGTGATCGTCGTCGCGCCCCCCGGCGCGCCGCCACCCGCGACGCAGGACGATGCCGATAGCGCGCTGCGCGAGGCGCTGACCCGATTGCCCGCGTCGAAGGCGGCGGGCGAAGTGGCCAAGGCGCTGGGGCTGGACCGGCGTGAGCTGTACGCGCGGGCGATGGCGATGAAGGGGGAATAGCGGACCCTTCCGCACTCTTCGCGTCACCCCGGACTTGATCCGGGGTCCCGCTTCTTCTCGACCCCCGGCAAGGCAGCGGGACCCCGAGTCAAGCCCGGGGTGACGAAAAAACTTGGATGGATTTACGCCGCGATGTTGCGCAACGCGGTCATCTGCGTCGGCCGGACGGCATGGTTGATCGGCAGGGTATCGCCACAACAGGCGCACTCGGCGATCACGCGCCCGACAAACCATTGCGAGGCACCGCAGGTCGGGCAGCTGTTGCGCCCATGCAGCGCATAAAGGGGTACGCGGGTCGGCATCGATACGGTTCGTTCCACGGCAGTCTCCCTAGACAACAGGGAACGCCACCACCGCATCACGGTTCCGCTACGAAAGGTACCAACGACCGACGAGGACACGAAAGGTTCCAGACTGCAAGCGACGCCCGACCATGCCCACTACCGGTTCGCCGCAGTTCCGGGTCAGGCCGGCGCGCGTTCGTCCAACAAGGTGGGCGCGTCAAGTCCCAGCAGTTCGATATGCGCCCGAATCCGCGGCCAATGCCCGGTCAGGAACCGCTCGCGCTCCGCCGTGCGCAGCCGTTCGACCGCGCCCGGCAGCACGAACATGCCGACGCCGCGCCGCACCTCGACATAGCCATCGTCCTGAAATGTCTGATACGCCTTGGCCACGGTCAGTGGGTTAGCGCCATGTTCGGCGGCAAAGGCGCGTACCGAGGGCAGCTGGTCCCCGGTGCGATATTCGCCGCGCAGGATCGCGGCGGCGATCAACGCACGCAGGCGAAGATATACGGGCGTGTCTTCGTGATCGATCGCTGTCATGCTGACTTAATACAGCAAGCGGCGAAAATGTCCATCTTTCACCCGTCCCATCGCGTACCGATCCGCGCCAGATCGGGACGAGGCCGTTCGTCGAGCGGACGGCCAGGCGAACCGATGAAGACGAAGCCGGCAACGCGCTCGGTCGGGGATCCGAACGCGTCGCGCACCGTATCGCTATACGCCATCCATCCGGTCAGCCAGCTGGCGACATAGCCCATGGCGTGGGCGGCATGCAGCAGGTTCATCGTCGCCGCACCCGCCGACAATTCCTGTTCCCAGCGCGGAATATGGCTGTCGACCGGCGCGGACAGCACGACGATCAGCGCATCGCCTTCGTTGGCGAAGCGATCCGACGCCTCCAGCTGCGCCTCCGTCACCGCCGGGTTTTCCGCCGCCTGCGCCTGCCGCAGCAGCGCCGCGAACGCCTGGCGCTTGTCGGCGGGCACCACGACGAAGCGCCACGGGGCGAGCTTGCCATGGTCGGGCGTGCGCGCGGCGATGGCGATCATCGCGTCGATCGCGGCATCGTCGGGTCCCGGCGCCACCATGTCGCGCGGCTTGCCCGACCGACGCGTCTGGAGGTAGCCGAGCAGCGAGGAGCGGTCGTTGAAGGTCATGGGCGGGGATGTAGGCGTCGCCTTGCCCCACGCCAAGCATCGTCACATTCGCAACAATCCGGCTTGGCATCGCGATTTTCGCCGTTAGGCTCGTTCGATCCGCGCGCACCGCCCGCCAAGGGGCCGGGCGCGCCAGTTTTTTCCGGGGGATGCATCCTTGTTCGGCCTACCCATCATTCCATCGATCGCGGCGGGGTTCCTGATCCTGCTGCTCGTCATGGGCGGCGTCGCCGCTGCCAGTAAGGGCGACGAATTCGCCGGCCATCCCAAGGGGCTGTACGTCCTGTTCTTTGCCGAGATGTGGGAGCGTTTCTCCTATTACGGCATGCGCGCGCTGCTGATCTTTTATCTCACCAAGCACTGGCTGTTCGGCGACGGTGAATCCAACCTGATCTACGGCGCGTATACGTCGCTGGTGTACATCACGCCCGTCCTCGGCGGCTATCTCGCCGACCGCTATCTGGGGCAGCGCAAGGCGGTGCTGTTCGGCGCGGTGATCCTGACCATCGGCCACCTGCTGATGGCGTTCGAGGGGCAGACCGGCATCACCGACCCCCTCGTCAAACAGGCCGATCCCGCGATCAACATCTTCTGGGCGGCGCTGGCGTGCATCATCGTCGGGTCGGGCTTCCTGAAGGCCAACATCTCGGTGATCGTCGGGCAGCTCTACAGCCGCACCGACCTGCGTCGCGACGGTGCCTACACCATCTTCTATGTCGGGATTAACGTCGGCGCGGCGCTGGGCGTGATCTTTGCCGGTTTCCTCGGGGAAACCTATGGCTGGGCGTACGGCTTCGGCGCGGCGGGGATCGGCATGCTGCTGGGCCTGGTCGTGTTCGTGCTGGGCAAGCCGCTGCTGAAGGGCCAGGGCGAGGCCCCGCGTCCGCTGTCGAAGGCGACCGAATGGGGGCTGTACGGCCTTGGCGTCGCGTCGATCGGTGTCATCTGGGCGCTGATCCAGTATCAGTCGGTGATCGAGACGCTGCTCATCATCTCGGGCGTCGCACTGCTCGCCTATGTCCTGTTCGAATCGTTCAAACTGCCCAAGCAACCGCGCGAACGCATGTTCGCCATCCTGTTCCTCATCGCGCTGAATCCGGTCTTCTGGGGCCTGTTCGAACAGGCGGGTGGGTCGCTGAACCTCTACACCGACCGCTTCGTCGATCGCGGCGGCGTGCCCGCATCGCTGTTCCAGTCGATCAACGCGATCTACATCGTGCTGCTCGGCCCGATCTTTGCGGCCTTGTGGGTGGCGCTCGCCAAGCGCAATCTCGAACCCTCGGCCCCGGCCAAGTTCGCGCTGGCGCTGTTGCAGGTCGGCTTCTCGTTCCTAGTGTTCGTGTGGGGCGCCAAGACCGTCGGCCCGGAAATCGCGACGCCGGTGCTGTTCGTGTTCCTGATCTATTTCTTCCAGACCACCGGCGAACTGTGCCTGTCGCCGGTCGGCCTGTCGGCGATGAACCGGCTGGCGCCCAAGCACCTCGCCTCGCTCATCATGGGCGCATGGTTCTACATGACGGCGGTCGGCAATTTCGTGGCGGGCAAGATCGGCGAGGCGACCGGCGGCCATGACGGCGAAATGACCAAGGAAGGCACGCTGTCGGTCTATAACAGCATCGGGTGGTGGACGATCGGCATCGGCGTCGTCGTGCTGCTGCTCTCCCCGATCGTGAAGCGGTGGATGCACCTCGACACGCTGGCCGACGAAACCGACCACAGCCTGGCGGGCCAGGCCGAAATCGGCGAGCCCAAGGCCGCGGGCGTCGATGTGTGGAAGGAAGAGAAGTAATCTTCCCGCACGACCGGGCGGTGATCACCACCCGGTCGTGCAAATTTTGTTGCATGTCCCGAAAACCACGGTATTCCGCCGGTCTTCCCTTCGGGGGCGCTTAGCTCAGTTGGTAGAGCATCTCGTTTACACCGAGAGGGTCGGCGGTTCGAGCCCGTCAGCGCCCACCACCGCGCAGCGCAGGATGTGCTGCAAGCAGCACAAACCATGCGCCAGCGCGGCCAGCGGGTCGAAGCTCACGCCATAAGGCGTGGCTTCGCCACGACTGACGGCGTGGGCGGGCGCGATCTCCGCCATATCCTACGTTACGACCCACGCGGCGCACGACCCGCCAATTAATGGGGAGACCCCGGCCTTAGGTGGGGCGACGTATGCGGCGGGGGCTACATCAGCCTGAGTCTGGCTACCTGCCCGCCGCGTCTACCGCCACACGCCCCCCGTGTCCCTACGCCCAGCCCAGCCCAGCTTTCGCCACCGCCTGCCCATAGCCTTCCAGCCCCGCCACTGCGCGCGCGGTAAGGGTGACGAAGGCGCGGCGGCGGTCGTTCGGGTCTTCGCGGCGCATCAGCAGCCCGGCATCGGTCATCGCGGTGATCCAGCGCAGCGCCGTGGTCGGCGGCACGGCGGAGGCGATGCACAGGCTCGATACCGAGACGGTCAGCCCCTCCAGCCGCGCGGCGAACAGGTCGAGCAGCATGTCCCATGCCGGGTCGGCGAACAGGCCGTCGGCGAAATACTGGTCGCGCAGCCGGCGCGCGCGGATCGCGCCGCGCACGGTGGCGGCGGTGATCTCGACCGGGATGCTGTCCTCCGCCAGCGGGGCCACGAAATCCGATCCCCGGTCGCGCACGCCGTCGCCACCCGTACCGTCGCGGCCGAGCTTCAGCAGTGCCTCGGCGACACGGACGATCTCGGCATTCAGCCGTCGCAATCGTTCGGCATCGCGCTCGGCAGCGTGCAGGCCGCCGCTGGCGCCGGCGCCGAGCGCAATGGCGGCGACGCGTTCCTCGGGGCCCGCAGCGCACAACAAGGTCGCCGGGCCACCGAGCAGATGCAGCGACACGAGGTCGAGCGCGTCGAGCGGGAAGCTGACCACGATCTGCGCCCGGTCCCGCTGCGCCCGCCGGGCGAGCACGGGCAGCGCATCGTCGAGCGCGGCCAGCACCACGCCCGCGGCTTCGATGAGCAACAGGTCGGCATGCGGCAAGGCGTCGAGCGCATCGGCAATTCCGGCAAAACCGATCGTGTCACCGATGGTCACCCCGGCCGCGCGGGCCGCGACCGCCGCATCGTCCGCCGCAATTCGATCATCCGCGACGATGATCGCCCGCCGCACCGACTGCCCGCCAAACCCAACGAAATCCGTCAATCCGTCCCCCTGTCACGACCGTATACCGGCGCGATAGGACGGTTGCGGCGGGTTGGCGAGCCTTTCGGCAGCGCCCGGCGCAGGAGTGGCCCCGGCTGCCCCATCGTCATGCCCGCGCCGCGACGATGATCCGGCCGGGTCCGGTCCCGCGCTACTCCATCGACTTGACGATCTCCTCGACCATCTTCTTGGCATCGGCCAGCAGCATCATGGTGTTGTCGCGGTAGAAGACCTCGTTATCTACCCCGGCATAGCCGACGCCGCCCATCGACCGTTTGATGAACAGCACGGTCTTGGCCTTTTCGACGTCGAGCACCGGCATGCCGTAGATGGGGGAGGTCTTGTCGGTCTTGGCCGCCGGATTGGTCACGTCGTTGGCACCGATGACGAAGGCGACATCGGTCTGCGCGAATTCGGAATTGATATCCTCCAGCTCGAACACGTCGTCATAGGGCACGTTCGCTTCGGCCAGCAGCACGTTCATATGCCCCGGCATCCGCCCCGCGACCGGGTGGATGGCATATTTCACGCGGACGCCATGCGCCTTCAGCTTGTCGCCCATTTCCCTGAGCGCGTGCTGCGCCTGCGCCACCGCCATGCCGTATCCGGGGACGATGATGACCTGTTCGGCCTGTTGCATCAGGAAGGCGGCATCCTCGGCCGAACCGCGCTTCCACGGCCGGTCGATCGCCGCCGCCCCGCCCCCGCCACTGTCGGTCGCGCCGAAGCCGCCGGCGATCACGCTGATGAAGCTGCGGTTCATCGCGCGGCACATGATGTAGCTGAGGATCGCGCCCGACGACCCGACCAGCGCGCCGGTGACGATCATCGCGGTGTTGCCGAGCGTGAAGCCCATCGCCGCCGCTGCCCAGCCTGAATAGCTGTTGAGCATCGACACGACGACCGGCATGTCCGCCCCGCCGATCGGGATGATGAGCAGGAAGCCGATCGCGAACGACAGCACGACGATCGCCCAGAACGGCCAGGCGTCCTGCGTATGCGCGAACTGCGCGACCAGCAGCAGGATCGCGGCCAGCACGCCCAGGTTGATAACATGTCGGCCGGGCAGCAGGATCGGCTTGCCCGACATGGAGCCATTGAGTTTCAGGAAGGCGATGACCGATCCGGAAAAGGTGATCGCACCGATCGCGACGCCCAGGCCCATTTCGACCTTGCTGACGGGGTTGATGACCGCGAACGGCTGTCCGATCATCGGGATCACCATCGATGCGATGCCGAACGCCTGCGGGTTCAGGTACGCGGCAATGCCGACCAGTACGGCGGCGAGGCCGACAAGGCTGTGGAACGCGGCGACCAGCTGCGGCATCGCGGTCATCGCGATCCGCTTGGCGGTGGTCAGGCCGATAACCGCGCCGATCGCGATGGCGATCAGGATTTCGGCGAAGGTGATGCTGTCGATGCGAGTGAACTGCGTCCAGATGTCATAATCGGCGGTCTGTTCGACGACCGTCACTTCCATCAGTGGCAGGTGCGTGAAGATCGTGGTCAGCACCGCGATCCCCATGCCGACCATGCCGAGGCGATTGCCCCGCCGGCTGGTCGCGGGCGACGACAGCCCCCGCAGCGCGAGGATGAAGCACACCCCCGCCACCAGATAGGCGAAGGCGACCCATGGATTGACCGGAGCAGCTTCGTGCATCGCCCTCACCCCTTCTTCTTGTACATGGCGAGCATGCGTTCGGTGACGGCGAACCCGCCGAAGATGTTGATGCTGGCCAGCACCACGCCCAGCAGCCCGAGCCACTTGGCCCCCGGCACCCCGGCGGCGGCAGCGGCGATCAGCGCGCCGACGATGATGACCGAGGAGATGGCGTTGGTCACCGCCATCAACGGCGTGTGCAGCGCCGGCGTCACCGACCAGACGACATAATAGCCGACGAAGCAGGCGAGGACGAAGATCGACAGGATCGAGAGGAAGTCCATCGGCTACTCCGCTGGATGAAGGACGTTCAGGTCCTCCCCGGCACGGGGAGGGGGACCAGCCGCAGGCTGGTGGAGGGGGGTGGCCACAAGCGCTGCGATCGCGTCGGCCACCGCATCGACGTCTGCGATGACACGTTGGGCGGCGATGCGAACGATGCGGTAGCCCTGTTCGTGCAGGAATCGCAGGCGGGTTTCGTCACGCCTTGGACGATCTGCGCGATCGTGCGCCTCGCCGTCGATCTCGATAATTAGGCGCGCTTCCCGACAATAAAAGTCGACGACATACGGCCCGATTGGATGCTGGCGGCGAAATTTTGCACCTGCCGCTCCGGCGCGTAGCTGCTGCCATAGCATCGCTTCTGGTGGTGACAGGTCGCGGCGCAGGCGGCGGGCCATGGCCGTTTCGGGCCGTAGCTTGCGTGGAAGCCCCCCTCCACCGGCTACGCCGGTCCCCCTCCCCGTACCGGGGAGGATATGCACAGCCCCTCCACCACGCTGCGCGTGGTCCTCCTCCCCATGCGCCGCATGGGGAGGAACTGAAGGAGCCCCTTCCCTCACCGTTTCGCCAGCACCTGTTCGGCCAGCAACCGCTGGATCGCGGCCGGGTCGGCGTTGCGGCTGACCTTCAGCACCATTGGTGTCGCCTGTCCGGTGACCCAGAGGTGCAGATCGCTGTCGAGGTCGAAGGTGCCCGCGCTTTCGACCGAAAAGCTGGTGATCGAGCGATACGGCGCGCTGCGAAACGCGATCTTGGAGCCGGTGATCCCCTGCACGTCGACCAGCACGAAGCGCAGGTTGGTCAGGAACGCGGTATCGCGGAGTGACCGGAACGCCGCCAGCACCTGTTCCCCGTCGATCAGGGCGTGGCCGTATTTTTCGTGGATTTCGGCCGGATCGACCTCGTGGCTGCTGAACAGGCCCATATTTCGTCTCCCTCGTATCAGGCGGTCAGGCGCGGGTTCACCACTTGCCCGTTCTGCGTCAGGCGGATCGCCTGCGTCACTTCGTCGTCGGCGGGCAGGACCGGGCGCCCGGCGTCCTTGTCCCAATAGGCCGACAGGAAATTGAACAGGTTGCGCGCGAACAGCGCCGATGCGTCGGCGGCAAGACGGCCGGGCACGTTGCGATGGCCGACGATCTTCACGCTGTGCCGTTCGACCACATCGCCCGCGACCGCGCCCTCGACATTGCCGCCCTGTTCGACCGCGAGGTCGACGATGACGCTGCCCGGTCGCATCGAGGCGACCTGTGCGTCGCTGACCAAGCGCGGCGCGGGCTTGCCCGGAATCAGCGCGGTGGTGATGACGATATCCTGTTTGGCGATATGCGCGGAGACCAGTTCGGCCTGGGCCGCCTGATATTCGGCGCTCATTTCGCCGGCATAGCCGCCCGCGCCCTCGCCCTCGATCCCCGCCACTTTTTCGACGAAGATCGGTTTCGCGCCGAGCGACTGGATCTGTTCCTTCGTCGCCGATCGCACGTCGGTCGCGCTGACCTGCGCGCCCAGCCGGCGCGCGGTCGCGATCGCCTGCAGCCCGGCGACGCCGACGCCCATCACGAACACGCGCGCCGCGCTGATCGTGCCGGCCGCCGTCATCATCATCGGGAAGGCGCGGCCATATTCGGCCGCCGCGTCCAGCACCGCCTTGTACCCCGCCAGGTTCGCCTGCGACGACAATATGTCCATCGACTGGGCGCGGGTGATGCGCGGCATCCATTCCATCGCCAGCGCCTCGACCCCCAGCGCCGCATAGGCGTCGATCCGCGCGCGGTCGCCGAACGGGTTGAGTGCCCCCACCAGCCACGCGCCCTGCTTTGCCCCGGCCAGGCTGTCGGGCACAGGCGCCGCGACGCCCAGCAAGATATCGGCATCGGCCAGCACCTGCGCACGCGTGCCGATCGTCGCTCCGGCGGCGGCATAGGCGGTATCGTCGATCGACGCGCCGGCGCCCGCCCCCGCCTCGACGGCGACCTCGGCCCCCAGGCTGATCAGCTTCTTGACCGTTTCGGGCGTCGCGGCGACCCGGCGTTCGCCGGCGGCCTGTTCGGCGAGCAGCGCGACCTTCACGTCAGGCAGCGATCAGATAGATGACCAGTGCGGCGAGCGCGGCGCAGACCACCGCGCCCCAGGTGAACCAGCGCAGGAAGCTGGTGTAGGTCCCGGCATGGGCGGGCGTGCGGCCTTCGACTGCCATTCGATCTCCCCTCGATCGTTTTTCTTGGGGGCAAGCGTAGCGCGCCGCCGCCGACCCGCCAACCCTGCTTGCGACATCGTGATCGTTACGGCCGCGCAAATATCGATCCTGCTGCCGGCTTAAGCCGAATTTTACGAACGATAGCGCATGGTTGCACCGTTACGGGACGATAGGGACACACAGGCAGCATATGACGCGCGACGGGCAAAGGCTGTTGATGGTGATCGACGACGAACCGGCCCAGCGCCGGCTGGTCGCGGCGATCGCAGGGCGTCGCGGGTGGCGCACGCTGTTCGCGCGCGATGGCGAAACCGCGCTGGCGATGCTCGGCACGCCCGACGGCATGGCGCTGGACGCGGTGCTGCTCGACCATTGGTCGCCCGACAGCGATCCGACCGCGCTGATCGCCGAGCTGCGGCGCAACCGCCCGGCGCTGCCCATCCTGCTGCTGACCGCCAATGAATCGGTCGCGGGCGCGGTGGCGGCGATGCGCGCCGGGGCAAGCGATTTCCTGGTCAAGCCGATCGCCGCCGAACAGCTGCTGACCGCGCTGGAAGCGGCAGCAGGCGGCGCGACGCGGGGCGAGCTGCGCCCGCTGACCGAAAAACTGTCGATGACGCTGGCATTCGACGAGATCGTCGGGTCGGCCCCGTCTTTCCGCGCGGCGCTGGCCATCGCGGCGAAGGCAGCGCGGGCGCGCGTGCCGGTGTTGATCGAGGGCGAAAGCGGCGTGGGAAAGGAAGTGGTCGCCGAGGCGATCCACGCCGCCAGCCCCCGCGCACGCAAGCCGATGGTCCGGGTAAACTGCGGCGCGATCCCCGCCAACCTGGTCGAAAGCGAGCTGTTCGGCCACGAAAAGGGCGCGTTCACCGGCGCGTTCGAACGCAAGATCGGCCGGTTCCAGGAAGCGGACGGCGGCACGATCTTCCTCGACGAGATCGGCGAGATGCCGTTCGAGACGCAGGTGAAGCTGCTGCGCGTGCTGCAATCGGGCGAAATCCATTCGGTCGGCGCGCGCCATCCGCGTGAGGTGGACGTCCGCGTAATCGCGGCGACCAACAAGACGCTGACGCAGGAGGTGGAGGCCGGGCGTTTCCGCGAAGACCTCTATTACCGACTGAACGTCGTGCAGGTCACCATCCCCCCCTTGCGCGACCGGATCGGCGACATTCCCGCACTCGCCCGCCACCTGATGGGGCGGATCGCGCAGCAGCCGGGGCTCCGGCCGCTGGGCATCACCGACGAGGCGATCGCGCTGCTCGGCACCTATCCGTGGCCGGGCAATGTGCGGCAGTTGCAGAACGCGTTGTTCCGCGCGGCGGTGCTGTGCGACGGCGATGCGCTGACCCGTGCCGATTTCCCCGAAATCGCGCAGATTGCAGAAGGGGGGGCGCCGCAACCGGTCCTGCCCGTCCATCGGCAGGACGTGGGCGGCGGGGTCACGCTGTTCCGGCCCGACGGAAACTTGCGCGCGCTGGAAGAGATCGAGGCCGACGTCATCCGCCTCGCGATCGGCCATTATCGCGGCCGCATGACCGAGGTCGCCCGGCGGCTGGGGATCGGGCGCTCGACGTTGTATCGGAAATTGGGCGAGTTGGGGATCGACCAGAACGCGGCGTGAGGGGGAGCTGGCGCTGCATTTCCGTATCGTCACCCCGGACTTGATCCGAGGTCCCGCTTCTAATTACGGCAGAAGAAGAAGCGGGACCCCGGGTCAGGCCCGGGGTGACGAGTCGGGTTGGTGGTTTGACCGGCAACAAGCCGTATCCCCGCGAAGGCGGGGATCCAGAGCCACGGGCGTCGCGCTTTGCAACCCTGGATCCCCGCCTGCGCGGGGATACGGAGTTGGGCGGCAGGCTACGCCACCACCTCCCGCCACGCCCCCGGTGCCAGCCCCTCGACACTCCATGCCCCCACCCGCCAGCGGACCAGCCGAAGCGTCGGCAGGCCGACCGCCGCCGTCATCCGCCGCACCTGCCGGTTGCGGCCTTCGCGGATCGTGATCGACAGCCAGTGATCGGGCACCGATTTGCGGAACCGCACCGGCGGCACCCGCTCCCATAATTCCGGCGGATCGATCGCCGCCACCTCGGCCGGGCGGGTCGGGCCGTCGTTCAGCACCACGCCCTGCCGCAACCGGTCGAGCGCTCCCTCGTCCGGCGCGCCCTCCACCTGCACCCAATAGGTTTTCGGCAGCTTGAACCGGGGATCGGCGATCCGCGCCTGCAGGGCGCCGTCGTCGGTCAGCAGCAACAGCCCCTCGCTGTCGCGGTCCAGCCGCCCGGCGGGATAGACGCCGGGCACCGCGACATGATCCGACAGCGTGGCCCGCGCGCCATCGGTCCCGCGGTCGGTGAATTGCGACAGCACGCCGTACGGTTTGTTGAGCAGGATCAGCCGGGCCATGGCACCCTGTCGGCGATCCGCCCCGCGCTGTCGAGGGGGATGGAACCGGCTATCCCCGCCGGCCGTCCCTTGGGTATAGCGCAGCGCGACCATCGATGGAGAGCGTCCATGAAGACCGTTTCGACCGCCCGCGCCCATGGCGGCACGCAGGGCGTCTATACCCATGAATCGACCGCGACCGGCACCACCATGACGTTTTCGGTGTTCGTACCGCCGCTGAAGGAGGGGCAACGCGCGCCGGTGCTCTGGTATCTCTCCGGCCTGACCTGCACCCATGCCAATGTCACCGACAAGGGCGAGTTCCGCGCGGCCTGCGCCGAACACGGCATCGCCTTCATCGCGCCCGACACCTCACCGCGCGGCGACGGGGTGCCCGACGATCCGGACGGGGCGTGGGATTTCGGCCTTGGCGCGGGTTTCTATGTCGATGCGACCGAAGCCCCCTTCGCCAAACACTATCGGATGCGGTCCTATGTCGAGGAGGAGCTGCCCGCGCTGATCGCCGCCGAATTTCCGATGCTCGACGGCGCGCGGCAATCGATCACCGGCCATTCGATGGGCGGGCATGGCGCGCTGACCATCGGCCTGCGCAACCCGGATCGCTTCCGCTCGATCTCCGCCTTCGCGCCGATCGTCGCGCCGTCCCAGGTACCGTGGGGGCAAAAGGCGCTCGGCGGCTATCTCGGCCCCGATCGGTCGGCATGGCGCGCGGCCGATGCGGTGGCGATGATCGAGGATGGCGCACGGGTGAAGGAACTGCTGATCGATCAGGGCGATGCCGACGCGTTCCTGACTGAACAGCTACGCCCGGAATTGCTGGCGAAGGTGTGCGCCGATGCCGGGATCGACTGCACGCTCCGGATGCAGCCGGGATACGACCACAGCTATTATTTCATCTCGACCTTCCTGGCCGATCATGTGCGCTGGCATGCGGAGCGGTTGAAGTAAGCCTGGCCTGCCGTACCCCCGCGCAGGCGGGGGTCCAGGGCCCAGCAGAACAACGATCCGCGATTATGACTCTGGATCCCCGCCTGCGCGGGGATACGCCTCACCGGAAAACAACGAAGGCGGTTACCCCTCGCCCCGATCCTCGATCAGATCGAGCACGTCGCCGATCAGCGCGCGCATCGCCGTCCGCGCGGCATGCGGGTCGCGCGCGGCGATCGCGTCCGCGACGGCGGCATGCTGTTCGACGCTGGCCGATCGGCCGACGATGGTGTTGGTGAAGCGGATCGAGGTGTTGAGCGCGGTCGCCACCATCTCGCGGAACTGGGCGTAGAACGGGTTCTTCGCCGCCAGCAGGATCGCGACGTGAAAGTCGATATCGGCGTCGAGGCCGTCATCCTCGCCACGTTCGGCCGCCGCCATCCGCGCCAGCCCCTGTGCGATGCGCGCCAGATCCTCGTCGTCCGCCGCGACCGCCGCCAGCGCCGCCGCCTCCGGCTCGATCGCCACACGCAGCTGGTTGAACTGGCGCAGCAGCTCGACCGAGAATTTGCGGTCGAGCAGCCAGTGCAGCACATCGGGGTCGAACAGGTTCCACGCCGATGCCGGGCGCACCACCGTCCCCTGCCGCGGACGGGCGCTCACCAGCCCCTTGGCGGTCAGCATCTTCACCGCCTCGCGCGTGACCGACCGGCTGATGCCGTGCGCCTTGCCGATGTCCGCCTCGGTCGGGAACGGGCGGTCGTCATATTCGCCGGTAACGATCGCGCGCCCGAGCGTGTCGAGCGTCGCCCGCGTCAGATTGCCGCCGGGCATCCCGGTCATCCGCGCCGCCATGATCCGCTTCTCTCCCTCGTCTGTGCCGCTTCGTGCTGGACACTCGCCATTCGTCGTATAATTGTCCCGTCCAAAGCGCCAGTGGGCGGGGGAGGAATAGCATGCGTCTGTCGACGATCGACCTGATCGTGGTCGTGATCTACGCGATCGGCATTTTCGGTCTGGCCCAATGGGTCAGCCGCGACAAGGGCGGGCAGGAGAAGGATTCGTCCGATTATTTCCTGGCGTCCAAATCGCTGCCGTGGTGGGCGATCGGAGCATCGCTGATCGCGGCCAACATTTCTGCCGAACAGATCGTCGGCATGGCGGGATCGGGCTATCAGATCGGCCTGGCCATCGCGTCCTATGAATGGATGGCGGCGCTGACCCTGTTGATCGTCGGCAAATTCTTCCTGCCGATTTTCCTCCGCAACGAAATCTACACGATGCCGCAGTTCCTCGAACAGCGGTACGGCCCGTCGATCCGCACGCTGATGGCGGTGTTCTGGCTGGCGCTGTACGTGTTCGTGAACCTGACCAGCATCATCTGGCTCGGTTCGATCGCGGTAACGAAGGTCGCGGGTGTGGACCAGACGGTGGCGCTGGTCGCGCTCGGCCTGTTCGCGCTCCTCTATCAGCTGCGCGGCGGGCTGAAGGCGGTGGCGCTGACCGATATCGTGCAGGTGACGTTGCTGGTGTTCGGCGGGCTGACCATCTCCTACCTTACCCTGTCGCAGATCGGCGGCGATGCGGGCGTGCTGGGCGGCTTTGCCGAACTCAGCCGCCGCGCGCCCGAAAAGTTCGACATGATCCTGACCGCCGACAATCCCTTCTACAAGGATCTGCCCGGCCTCTCGGTCCTGATCGGCGGCATGTGGATCGCGAATCTCAGCTATTGGGGGTTCAACCAGTATATCATCCAGCGCGCGCTGGCCGCGAAATCGCTGCCCGAGGCGCAGAAGGGCATCGTCTTCGCCGCGTTTCTCAAGCTGCTGATGCCGCTGGTCATCGTGGTCCCGGGCATCGCCGCCGTCGTGCTGGCCCCCGACCTCGCCAAGCCCGACGAAGCCTACCCCACGATGATGCGGCTGCTGCCCTCCGGGCTGTTGGGCCTCGTCTTTGCCGCGCTGATCGCCGCGATCATCGCGTCGACCGCGTCGAAGATCAATTCGATCGCGACGATCTTCACCCTCGACCTCTATGCCAAGCGCACCAGCGAAAGCGGCGCGATGGACAAGGCGACCGAGCGCAAGCTGGTCCGCATCGGCCGCATCGCCGCCAGCGTCGCGATCCTGGTCGCCATCATCGCGGCAAAACCGCTGCTGGGCGGCGCGGACCAGGCGTTCCAGTTCATCCAGGAATTCTCCGGCTTCTTCACGCCAGGGATCACCGTAATTTTCCTGCTGGGCCTGTTCTGGAAACGCGCCACCGAAGCCGGCGCGATCGGCGCGGCGATCGCTTCGGTCGTGCTGTCGTGGCTGTTGCGCACCGTGGCGCCGGGCATCCCGTTCATGGACCGGATGGGCATCGTGTTCGTGCTGAGCCTCGGCCTCGCCATCGTCCTGTCGCTGGCGATCAAGGGCCGCGGTGATGCCGACCGGATCACGATGGAGGGTGTGCGCTTCAACACCTCGACCGGGTTCAACATCGCCAGCGTCGGCGTCGTCCTGATCCTCATCGCGCTGTACGCGACATGGTGGTGAGCCCGTTCATCGCGATCGACTGGGGCACGACCAACCGCCGCGCCTACCGGGTCGAGGACGGACGGATCGCCGCCACGCTGCGCAGTCCGCAGGGGGTGTCGACCACCCCTGCCGATGCCTATCCGCACGAACTGGCCGCGATCCGCGCGGAACTGGGCGACCTGCCCGTGCTGATGGCGGGCATGGTCGGCTCGACCATCGGCTGGCGCGTTGCCCCGTACGTCGCGGTGCCGGCGGGGATCGGGGAGATCGCCGCAGCGCTGACCCGGATCGACGACCGCACCGCGATCGTGCCGGGGCTGTCGTTCACCGACGGCACGCAGGGTGACGTAATGCGCGGTGAAGAGGTGCAGTTGCTCGGCGCGGCGCTCGCCGGACAGGTACCGGCGGATGCGTTGCTGTGCCAGCCGGGCACCCATTGCAAATGGGTCGAGCTGCGCGGCAACAAGGTCACCGCCTTCACCACCGCGATGACCGGCGAGCTGTTCGCGCTGCTGCGCGGTGGCGGCGTGCTGGCGCCGCAGCTGACAGCACCCGTCGCTGCCGGAGACGCATTTCGCGACGGCGTGCGCGAAGGGTCGAAGCGCGACCTTGCCGCCAGCCTGTTCGGCATCCGCGCCGCCCATGTCCTGGGCCTGCGCGACGAATCGCAAGCCGCGTCCTATGCCAGCGGCGTGCTGATCGGCAACGACGTCGCCGTGCGGATCGATGGCGGGCGCGACGTCCATCTGGTGGCCGATGGCGACCTTGCCACGCTGTACGCCACCGCGATCGAAACCCTGGGCGGTCGTGCCCTTGTCAGCGGGTGCGAGGCTGCCTTTATCGCCGGCATCACCCAAATCCGAAAGTTGTCCGCATGAGCCACCTGACCGCCTTCGACGCCGCCTTTGCCCGCTGCCCGCTGGTCGCGATCCTGCGTGGGGTCCAACCGCACGAGGTGGAGGATATCGGCGACGCACTGGTCGATGCCGGCTTCACCATCGTCGAAGTGCCGCTCAATTCGCCCGATCCGTATGAAAGCATTACCCGCCTGTCGAAGAAGCTGGAGGGCTATGCCGTCGTCGGCGCTGGGACCGTGCTGAACGTCGATCAGGTGGCGCAGGTCGAGGCGGCGGGCGGCACGCTCATCATCTCCCCCAACGCCAATACCGCCGTCATTTCGGCGGCGGCGGAGCGCGGGCTGGTCGCGATGCCCGGCATCGCCACCCCGACCGAGGCCTTTGCCGCGCTGGACGCGGGCGCGGCGGCGCTGAAGCTGTTCCCCGCCGAAGCCGCCAGCCCCGTGGTGATGAAGGCGATGCGCGCCGTCCTGCCGCGCGACGTGCGGATGCTGCCGGTCGGTGGCATCGTGCCGTCGGTGCTGGAGGAATGGCACAAGGCCGGCGCGGCGGGGTACGGCCTCGGCTCGGCGCTGTACGTGCCGGGGATGGATGCCGCGACGGTCGGCGAACGCGCGCGGGCGTTTGTCGCGGCGTGGCAGGCGCTGGAGGGGTAGGACGGCACGATACCCCATTCGTCCCTCCCGCCTGCGCGGGAAGGATGGGTCTGGCTGTTTTCGAACGCGACCAATCCGTTGCGCCCCGCAACCGAACGCGGGCTGGCGAGTTCCTCGGCCATGCCGACCCGAGCCATCCGAACCCGCGACGCTTCGCGCCTCGCCCGCGCCCTGCCCATGCTGTGCGCGATTTCGCAGCTGCTGACCCCGTTGTTGCCGGGCATCGGCATCGGCCGCAGCATCGGCGAACAGTCGAACATGGTGCGTACGCTGGTGACACCGGCGGGCTGGGCGTTCGCGATCTGGGGCGCGCTCTATACCGGCACGCTGGTCTTCGCGGTGTATCAGGCATTGCCGAAGCAGCGCGGCAACCCGCTGCTCGCCCGGCTACGCCTGCCGGCGTCGGGTGCGTTTCTCGGCAATGCGCTATGGGCGGCCTATACGCAGGTTTTCGGGCTCGGCTTCCCTTCCGCGATCATCATCCTGTTCACGCTCATCTTCCTGATCGCGACGCTGCGCACCTTTTCCGGATGGCCGCACGGATTTTCGGCCGGCGAGCGCTGGTGCGCCGCACTGCCGCTAACGGCGCTCACCAGCTGGCTGACGGTCGCGTCGATCGTCAACATCACCGCATCGCTGCGTTTCCACGGGATCGACGGCGGCGCGGCAACGCCGATGATCGCGGCGCTGTTGCTGCTGGTCGCCGGTGCGATCGCTGCGGTGGCGCTGATCGCAACGCGCGGCTGCCCGCCATTCGCGCTCGTCTTCCTGTGGGCGCTCGCCGCGATCTGGGCGGCGGGCGGTCAGGCGTCGACACTGGTCGCGCTCGCCGTCCTCGCCGCCGCGCTGCTGGTAATCGTCGGCACGCTGACCGGCCTGTCGCGCGGCGGGGTGCGGCACTGGCTGGGGCGGTAGCGGCGCCTTACCCCGCGCGCAGCGGCCCCAGATCGCCGAGGCCCACCGTACCACTCGCCATCGCCAGCATCCGGTCGAGCGAGACCTTCGCCTTCAGGCGCAGACCCTCCTCGATCTCGATACGCGGGCTCAGGTCGCGCAGCGCGATGTAAAGCTTTTCCAGCGTGTTGAGCGCCATGTACGGGCAGATGTTGCAGTTGCAGTTGCCGTCCGCACCCGGCGCGCCGATGAACGTCTTGTTCGGCAGCGCCTTTTCCATCTGGTGGATGATGTGCGGTTCGGTGGCGACGATCAGCGTGTCGCCGGGAAATTCGCTGGCATAGGCCAGGATGCCGCTGGTCGACCCAACATAATCGGCATGGTCGAGGATGATCGCCGGGCATTCGGGATGCGCCGCGACCGGGGCGTCCGGGTACTGCGCCTTGAGCTTCAGCAGCTCGGTCTCGCTGAACGCCTCGTGCACGATGCAGACGCCCGGCCACAGCAGCATGTCGCGGCCGGTCTTGCGCATCAGGTAGCCGCCCAGATTGCGGTCGGGCCCGAAGATCACCTTCTGGTCGGCGGGCAGCTGCGCCAGGATCTTTTCCGCCGACGACGAGGTGACGATGATGTCGCTGAGCGCCTTCACCTCGGTCGAACAGTTGATGTAGGTCAGCGCGATATGGTCGGGATGCTGCGCACGGAACGCGGCGAACTGTTCGGGCGGGCAGCTGTCCTCCAGCGAACAGCCGGCGTCCATGTCGGGCAGGATCACGGTCTTGTCGGGCGACAGGATCTTGGCCGTTTCCGCCATGAAGCGCACGCCGCAGAACGCGATGACATCGGCATCGGTCGCCGCCGCCTTGCGGCTGAGGTCGAGGCTGTCGCCGACGAAATCGGCGAGGTCCTGAATCTCGGGCTTCTGGTAATAATGGCCGAGGATGACGGCGTTGCGCTCACGGCGCAGCCGGTCGATTTCGGCCAGCAGATCAGTGCCGGTGGGCAATTCGGTGCGCGCGTTCATCATCGTCTCCCTGTGACCCTGCCCCTAGGTCGGTCCCGGTGTGTCCGCAAGTCGCTCTCTCCCCTCCCCGCCTCAGGCAGGGGAACAGGCTCACCGCCGATTACCCAGCACTTCGGCCGGCGGCGTCGACACGTCCCAGCGTTCGCCGTTCCGGCTCCCACGCTCCGCTGGGAAGGTCACGACCACCCGCACATCGCCCTCCCCCGCCGCCGCCAACGGGGCGGCCAGTACGCGGGCAAGGCTGGCGCGCGCCAGTTCGCGCGCCTGCGCCAGCCGTTCGGGGCTGCGTGCCTCGCGCTCGGCGCGGCCCTGCGCCACCGCCGACACGCGCTGCGCCAGCGCGGCCGCGGCGTCTCGGGTGACGATCAGCCCATGGGTTTCGCTGAGCGTCCGCCCCGCTTCGTCGATATTGGGTTTGGCGACGGTCACGTCGGGCGCATCGACCACCAGCGTCCGGGTATCGGCCGACCAGCTCAGCTGCCCCTCGCCGATGCCGCCCAGATCGACGAAATAATCGACCAAATAGGGCATCTTCACCACCTGATCGGTGCGCAGCCAGCCGAAACCGCGCGTATCGTTCGCCGTCGCCTGCAACGTGCCCGACAGCGACGCGACCTTCAGCGCACTCGCCCCCGACAGGCGCGCGGTGATGATCCGGGTCACCGCCTGTCCGCTATCGGGTTCGGTGGTGATGGTGTAGCGCTCCTCGTACCGCTGCCACACCATCCAGCCGCCGACCGCCAGCGCCAGCAGCACGACGAGCGCCACGCCCAGCCGAAGTGCCTGCGGCCTTACATGCGATGCCATGCCGCGCCCTCCTGCCGCACGATCCCGCGCCGTTCCATGTCGATCAGGTGCGCCAGCACCGACCGTTCCGCCGCGCCCAGCAGCTTCGGGTGCAGCCCGACATACATGCCTGCGACCATCGCCGGAATGTCGTGGGTGCCGCGTTCGATCGCACGCGCGATCTGCCCCTCGCGCTGCTTGCGATGGCCGAGCATGCCCCGCACCAGACGCCGGGGATTATCGACCTGATCGCCATGCGCGGGATAATAGACCCGGTCCTCACGCCCCAGCAGCTTGTCGAGGCTGGCCATATAGTCGCCCATGTCCCCGTCGGGCGGCGACACGATCGTCGTCGACCAGCCCATGACATGATCGCCGCTGAACAATGCGCCGCTTTCGGTGAGCGCAAAGGCAAGGTGGTTCGACGTATGCCCCGGCGTCGCGACCGCGACCAATGTCCAGCCATCGCCCGCCACTGCCTCGCCATCGGCCAGCACCCGGTCGGGGCGATAGTCGATGTCGAACGCGGCATCGGCGCGGGGGCCGGCATCGTCCATCGTCAGCGCCGCGCAACCGATGATCGCCGCGCCGGTACGCTCGGCCAGCGGCTTTGCCCCCGGACTATGGTCGCGGTGGGTGTGGGTGCACAGGATCGCCGCAACGTCGCGCCCGCCGACCGCCGCCAGCAAGGCATCGAGATGGGCGTCATCGACCGGCCCCGGATCGATGATCGCCACCGCGCCGCTGCCGCCGACGATGAAGCTCTGCGTACCGGTATGGGTATAGGGCGATGCGTTGCGGGCCAGCACGCGCGTCACCAGCGGTTCGAGCGGCTGGGCCATGCCGGGGGGAAATTCAGCCATTGCCGTGCGAGATGGCGGCTGTTGTGACGGGATGCAAGACGATGGGCCGGCCGGCGCATTGCCGACCGGCCCTGTCGCGAACGAACGGGGCAGAACGTCCGCGAACCCGGGTTAATCCTTTTCGGCCATCTCCGCCTGCACTTCGCGGATGCTGTCGTCGATGCCTTCCAGCGCGCTCGCACGCGCCTCCGCCGGCATGTCCGCATTCATCGCGATCGACGCACGGGCCGAACGCAGCCCGGCCAGCGCCGCCTGCATGCCCTGCCGGGCATAAGCCTCACCCTGCTGCGCCTGCACCTGCCCCTGCGCGGCGCGGGCGGCACCCATCGCGGCCAGCTTTGCGCCCTGTTCGGCACGGAACTGGGCATCGCGGGTGATGATGCGGATGCGATCGGAACAGACGACCGTGACCTGCTTGCCGCCTTCGGTGCGGGTCATGGTGGTCTGCGTGCCCGGACCGCAATTGGCATTCGTGACCTGGATTTCGGGAAGGTCGTTGACCGTCTGCCCCAGCAGCTTGCCATTGGCGTCGAAGCGCTGGATGACGATCTTGCGCACCTCGCCATTGGCCGGGGCCGGGGTTGGCACGCGGACGACCTTGATCGCCGCGGGCATGGCGGGATTGGCGGGCAACGCCGGCAGCGCGGGCTTTGCCGGGTCGGTCGGCTGCGTCATCGCCGCCGGCTTGGCGACGATCACCGGCAGCGTCGCGGCCTGTGCCGGCACGATTGCCGCGACCGGGGCCAGCGCTTCGGCCGCCTGCGCTTCGACCCGCGCGATATCGACGCCGGTCGCGGTCTCCACCTTCGACCGGATCGTCTCGGCGGCCTTCGTTCCCGATGCGGTCATCCCCAGACCGATGATGGCGAGGGTCAGCGTGGCACCGCCGGCGATACGGCGGGTGGCGGGCGACATCACCCGATGCTTCGACAACATGATGAGTCTCCCTTTCAGTTCATGGACGCCGTGCAGGTGGCAGGCGGCGGACAGCGCCTGGCCGTGCGCGGACTTGACGATGGCGGTGGCATAGGCGTGGCGGACACCCGGCGTGGCGCGGGCCAGCACCATCGCGTCGCACGCCATTTCCTGGTCCGCCCGGAACGCACGGAAGGCACGCCATGCGACCGGATTGAACCAGTGGCAGCCGAGCACGACCAGCGCGACCCAGTTCGCCAGCAGATCGCCCCGCGCATGGTGGCCCAGTTCGTGCGCCAGCGCCAATGCCTGTTCGCGCTCGTCATAACGGTCCCGAAAATCGACCGGCATCGCGACGTAGCGGCGCACCACCCCGAAGGCGAGCGGCCCTGCGGCATGGCGGCTCTCGATCATCTGGACATGGCCGCCCGCCACCCCCTTGGCCCGGCCCGATGCCAGCACCTTTGCGCAGAAGCGGCTGTGCTGCACGATATGCCACGCAACGAACGCGATCGCGCCCAGCAGCCACAGCGCGACGACGATCAGCGGCACGTCCGCCATGCCCCAGCCTTGCGGCAGCGCGGGCACCTCCGCAACCGGCACGCCCAACATGATGACGCCGGGTTCGGTCGCGGCACCGATCGGTGCGAACTCCACCGGACGCCACGCATCGGGGATCGGCGGCAGGATCATGCGCAGCGCGGGCAGCGCCCACAGTGCATATGCCGCCTGCGGACCGAAACGCCGCGCAACGGGACCGCGCAGGCCCAGCACCAGCAGCATCAGCAGCGTCGTCGCCGCGATCGTCTCCACCGCCCATCCGATCATTGTTTCAGCGCCTTTAACAGAGCCTCGATCTCGTCGATTTCCTTCGCGCTCAGCTGGTCGCGTTCGGCCAGATGCGCGACCAGCGGCGTCAGGCTGCCGCCGAACAGCTTGTCGATGAACCGCTGCGATTCACCCGCGACATATTCCTCGCGCGCGACCAGCGGGCGGTAGCGATAGCGTCGCCCGTCCTCCTCCGCGCCGACGGCATCCTTCGCCAGCAGCCGCCCGAGCAGGGTCTTGACGGTGTTCGCGGTCCAGCCCCGCGCCGGGGCGACACGTTCGACCACCTCCTGCGCAGTGAGCGGGTTCTTGTCCCAGAGCACTTCCATCACGGCGTGCTCGGCATCGCTGATTCGTTCGGCCATAGCGAATGACTACACCCGTGGTCATTACGTTTACAAGCGTAATCTTTGAGCGCGAGTCGCCTGTCGGAATTGCTTACACCCGACCTCAGGCGGTTTCCGGCATTAACCATTGGAAACCCCGCAATCGGGCCATTGCGGAAACTGGCACACGGCCTGCAAGGTTGTGTGTGTGTCCGACGCGTTCGCGCTTCAATACGGGCGAACCGGCAGCATCCCCCCCCTGCGCCGGTTCGCCCACCCCGGACTTCCCACCGCAACAGCCGCAACGCGCCTGCACAGGATCGGTGGTTCCCCTCACCCGCCAACCCCGATATTACGCGCGGCACCACAGCCGGAGCGTACCCCCTTGATCCTATCCACCCTCGCCGCCGCCACCGGTGACGTCGGCATGGCCGCCGGCCATATCCGCTATGTCGATCTGGGCCTCGATCCGGTCGCGCTGAACCTCGGCTTCTTCCAGCTGAAATGGTATTCGCTGGCGTATATCACCGGCATCCTCGCCGGGTGGTGGTATCTGCTGAAGCTGCTCGACCAGCCGGGCGCACCGATGGCCAGGCGCCATGCCGACGATTTCGTGTTCTATGCGACGCTCGGCATCATCCTTGGCGGGCGGCTGGGCTATGCGATCTTCTACGCGCCCGAGATGTTTTCCGATCCGATCAAGATCCTGCGGCTGTGGGATGGCGGCATGTCGTTCCATGGCGGCATGGTCGGGCTGATTCTCGGCATCTGGTGGCTGGCGCGCAAGCACGGCCTGCGCCCGCTGCGGGTCGCGGATTACGTCACCTGCGTCGCGCCGATCGGCCAGTTCCTGGGCCGCATCGCCAATTTCGTGAATGGCGAGCTGTGGGGCAAGCCGAGCGACGCGCCGTGGGCGATCGTGTTCCCGCGCACGGTTGCCGGCGGCCTTGATCCCGCGCGCCATCCCAGCCAGCTGTACGAGGCACTGGGCGAAGGGTTGATCCTGTTCCTGATCCTGTCCTTCCTCTTCTGGCGCACCGATGCGCGGTACAAGCCCGGCTTCCTGCTCGGCACCGGCATGGCCGGGTTCGGCGTCGCGCGCTTCATCATCGAATTCTGGCGCGAGCCTGACGCGCAGCTGGTCGCCTTTGCCCAGGCGACGGGATTGCACATGGGCCAGTGGCTGACGCTGCCGATGATCGCGATCGGCATCTACCTGATGGTCACGTCGAAGCGCCGCCGCGTCCGCGTCGAACCGATCGCGGGGTCGGAGAGCGTGGCGTGATGGCAACCCATATCCTCCCCGAACGCCTCGCCCGCGCGATCACGCTGGCCGGGCCGATCAGCCTTGCCCAGTTCATGGGCGCGGCCAATGCGCATTATTACGCGACGCGCGATCCGCTGGGCGCGAATGGCGACTTCACCACCGCGCCCGAAATCAGCCAGATGTTCGGCGAGCTGATCGGCCTGGGGCTCGCCGACAGCTGGGACCGCGCCGGGCGGCCGGCGGCACGCTATGTCGAGTTCGGGCCGGGCCGCGGGACGCTGGCCGCCGATGCGCTGCGCTCGATGGCGTCGGCGGGCTGCACGCTCCCGGTCCATCTGATCGAAACCAGCCCGACGCTGCGCGCCGAACAGGCCAAGCGCGTGCCGCAGGCGGAATGGGCGGTCGACACCGTCGGCCTGCCCGAAGACGGCGCGCTGCTGGTCGTTGCCAACGAATTCTTCGACGCACTGCCGATCCGCCAGCTGGTCAGGACGGCGGACGGCTGGCGCGAGCGGCTGGTCGCGTGCCAGGATACGCTGTTCCTGCCGGTGATGGGCCAGCGCGGCTTCGATCCGATCATCCCGCTTGCCTTCCGCGATGCGCCGATCGGATCGGTACTGGAAACCGCCCCCGCCGCCGTCGCCATCATGCGGCAACTGGCCAAGCGGATCGTGGCGCAGGGCGGCTGTGCGATCATCATCGACTATGGCTATGCCGGCCCGGCGCTGGGCGACACGTTGCAGGCGGTGCGCGGCCACGGCTTCGTCAACCCGTATGACGATCCGGGCGAGCAGGACCTGACCGCGCATGTCGATTTCGGCACGCTGATCGAGGCCGCGCGCGCCGAGGACGCGGTAGCCTATGGCCCGGTCGATCAGGGTGTGTTGCTGAAGGCGCTGGGCATCGATGCCCGCACGCAGGCACTGGCCGCCCGCAGCCCGGAGCGCGCCGATGCGCTGCGCGCCGATCGCGACCGGCTGGTTGAGGAGGAGCAGATGGGCACACTGTTCAAGGCGATCGCGATCACCTCGCCCGGATGGCCGGTGCCGCCGGGGTTCGCGGCATGACGCCGGTGCTGCGCGATGCCACCGTCGCCGATGCCGCGCTGCTGGTGAAGATCGGCACCGAGACGTTCGCCGACACGTTCGGCCACCTCTACCACCCCGACGACCTTGCCGCGTTCCTCGCGCGCTTCACGGTCGCGGCGTGGGAGGCGGAACTGACCGACCCGCGTTTCCATATCGTGCTGGCGATGACCGGCGACGAAGCGGTCGGTTATGCCAAGCTCGGTCCGCCGTCGCTGCCGTTCGAGCCGACCGGCCAACCCATCGAACTGCGCCAATTCTATCTGCGCAAGGCAGCGCAGGGCACCGGCCTTGCCGCGACGCTGATGGAGCATATGCTGGCCAAGGCGCGCGCGACCGGTGCCGACGAACTCTATCTGTCGGTCTTCGTCGACAATCACCGCGCCCGGCGCTTCTACGAACGCTATGGCTTCGAACGGGTCGGCACCTATGACTTCATGGTCGGCAACCACCGGGACGAGGATGACGTAATGCGGGTGGCGCTATGACGGTCGAAGTATTGCGCGCGCACGCGCTGGACGGTGTGGCCCACGGTTTTCTCGGGCGGCGCGGCGGCGTGTCCAAGGGCATCGTGTCGGGCCTCAACACCGGTCTCGGATCGGGCGACGATCCCGCCGCCATCGCCGAAAATCGCGCGCGCGTCGTCGACGCGGTGCTGCCCGGCGCGGCGCTGTGTGGGCTGTACCAGATTCATTCGGCGTCGGTCGTCCGCGTCCTGACCGCCTTTCCCGATGGCGAACGGCCGCAGGGGGATGCGATGGTCACCGAACGCCCCAACATCCTGCTCGGCATCCTGACCGCCGACTGCGCGCCGGTGCTGCTCGCCGACCGGGAAGCCGGCGTCGTCGGCGCGGCCCATGCCGGGTGGAAGGGCGCGCTGGCCGGCGTGACCGACGCGACCATTGCCCAGATGGAAAAGCTCGGCGCCCGCGCCGACCGCATCGCCGCGGCCGTCGGCCCGTGCATCGCGCGGGCGAGCTATGAGGTCGATATGGGCTTCGTCGAACGCTTCTGCGCGACCGATCCGGCCAACGAACGCTTCTTCGCCGAAAACCGCCCCGGCCATGCCCGGTTCGACCTCGAAGCCTATGTCGTCCACCGCCTCGCCGCAGCGGGCGTCCGGCGGATCGAGGCGCTGGGGCAGGATACGTACGCACAGGAGGACCGCTTCTTCAGCTTCCGCCGCGCGACGCATCGTGGCGAGGCGGATTACGGGCGGCAACTGTCGGTGATCGGGCTGGCGCAGCCCTAAGGGCCTCGCCGGAATGATGGGTGGGCACGGTCGCCCGATTTGGTTTCTTTCGTAACTATCGTTAGGCTCTCCCGAAAATAGGAGAGATTCGCGTGACCGACGAAACCGAAGCCGACCTGACCGGCGTTCCCCCGCGCCGCCGCCCCAAGCCCCCGGTCGATACCGTCGGCGGCCGCCGGCTGAAGCCCGCGACGCTGATGATGGGCCATGGCTATGACCCGGTACTGTCCGAAGGATCGTTGAAACCGCCGATCTTCGCGACCTCGACCTATGTCTTTCCCAACGCGGCGGCGGGCAAGCGCCATTTTGAGGGCGTGACCGGCAAGCGTCCGGGCGGGGCGGAAGGTCTTGTCTATTCGCGCTTCAACGGCCCGAACCAGGAAATCCTCGAAGATCGCCTCGGCGTCTGGGAAGCCGCCGAAGACGCGCTGGTGTTCTCCAGCGGCATGTCGGCGATCGCCACGCTGTTCCTGTCGATGGTCCAGCCCGGTGACACGATCATCCATTCCGGCCCGCTCTATGCCGCGACCGAAACGCTGATCGGTCGCGTGCTCGGCCGCTTCGGAGTCAAGTATTTCGACTTCCCCGCCGGCGCGACGCAGGGCGAGATCGAAGCGGTGCTGCGCCAGGCCGAGGGCCGCGTCCCGCTGATCTACCTCGAAAGCCCGGCGAACCCGACCAACGCGCTGGTCGATATCGAAGCGGTCGCGGCCGCCCGCGACGCGGTGTTCGGCACCGGCGACGACAAGCCGCCGATCGCGATCGACAACACCTTCCTCGGGCCGTTGTGGCAACAACCGCTGCAACATGGTGCCGATCTGGTCGTCTATTCGCTGACCAAATATGCCGGCGGGCATAGCGATCTGGTCGCGGGCGGCGTGCTGGGGTCGAAGGCGCACATCAACACCATCCGGTCGATGCGCAACACGATCGGCACGATCTGCGACCCGAACACCGCGTGGATGCTGCTCCGCTCGCTGGAGACGCTCGAACTGCGCATGAGCCGCGCGGGCGAGAATGCGGAAAAGGTCTGCGCCTTCCTCCGCGACCATCCCAAGGTCGAACGCGTCGGCTATCTCGGCTTCCTGAAGGATGCGAAGGGCATGGAGCGGCAGGCCGACATCTATGCCCGCCACTGCACCGGCGGCGGATCGACCTTCTCGCTCTACCTGAACGGCGGCGAGCGCGAGGCGTTCGCGTTCCTCGATGCGCTGGTCATCGCCAAGCTGGCAGTGAGCCTGGGCGGAACCGAGACGCTGGCCAGCCATCCGGCGGGGATGACGCACCTTTCGGTGCCCGATGCGCGCAAGGCGGCGCTGGGGATTACCGACAACCTCGTGCGCATCTCGATCGGGGTCGAGGACGCCGACGACCTGATCGCCGATTTCGAACAGGCACTGGCAGCAATCTGATCGAACGATCCTCCCCGCTCCGCGGGGAGGATCTTGAGTCGACAGCGGAGAGAACGTCCGGCATGACCGCTCGCCTTATGCCGCCCCGTTTCGCCTTCACCGTCACCGCCACGTCCGGCCGCGCCCGCACCGGCACCATCGCCATGCAGCGTGGCGAGATCCGCACGCCCGCCTTCATGCCGGTCGGCACCGCCGCCACCGTGAAGGCGATGAAGCCGCAGGACGTGCGCGCGTCGGGGGCCGATATCCTGCTCGGCAACACCTATCACCTGATGCTGCGCCCCAGCGCCGAGCGCGTCGCGCGGCTGGGGGGCCTGCACAAGTTCATGGGCTGGGACCGTCCGATCCTGACCGACAGCGGCGGGTATCAGGTGATGAGCCTGTCCGAACTGACCAAGCGATCGGAGGATGGCGTCGAATTCAAAAGCCATCTCGACGGCACGCGTCATTTGATGAGCCCCGAACGCTCGATGGAAATCCAGCGGCTGCTCGGCTCCGATATCGTGATGGCATTCGACGAACTGGTCCCGACCACCTCGACCCGCGAGGTACAGGCCAAGGCGATGGAACGCTCGATGCGCTGGGCGCGCCGCAGCCGCGCCGGCTTCGATTCGGGCGAGGAACACGCATCGCGCGCCGCGCTGTTCGGTATCCAGCAGGGCGCGCTCGACGAAGGCTTGCGCAAGGCCTCCGCCGACGCACTGATCGACATCGGCTTCGACGGCTATGCGGTCGGTGGCCTCGCGGTGGGGGAAGGGCAGGCGGCGATGTTCGGCGTGCTCGACTATGCGCCGCAGCAGCTGCCGGTGGACAAGCCCCGCTATCTGATGGGCGTCGGCAAGCCCGACGATATCGTCGGCGCGGTGGAGCGCGGCATCGACATGTTCGACTGCGTGCTGCCCACCCGGTCGGGCCGCACCGGACAGGCGTTCACCCGTTCAGGCCCGATCAACATCCGCAACGCCAAATTTGCCGAGGATCTGGGCCCGGTCGACCCCGACTGCGCCTGCCCGGTGTGCCACGGCCACAGCCGCGCCTATCTCCACCATCTCGTCCGCGCGGGCGAGATTCTGGGGGCGATGCTGATGACCGAGCATAACCTGTATTTCTATCAGGCGCTGATGGCCGACCTGCGCGCGGCGATCGCGAACGATACGCTTGCCGGTTTTGCCGACGATTTCCGGGCACGCTACAACGCCCCCAAGCATTGAACCCCGGCAAGAGGGAGAGGATTATGACCGACAAGACCGACCTGAACGAAGTGACCGCCGCCGCCAAGGAAGTGAAGCGCGTCGCCGACGCCGCCGCCGACACCCGGCAGCCGTCCAAGGGACAGGGCTGGCCGGTGGTGCCGATCAGCATCGGCATCGGGTCCGCCGCGCTTGCCGCCGCGCTGCTCTATGCCAATTCGGGGCGCAAGAAGGGCTGATACCGGGCGGGGCGCCGGCGAAGCGCCCCCTTCGTAACCGATGATACGTTGACACTCCGGGGGGATGCGGCCCACACCTTGCCGCATCATCCGTTCCGGAGAATGTCCCCCATGCGTTTCGGCCTTGCGCTGCTGATCTCGACCGCCCTGCTTAGCCCGGCCCATGCGCAGCAGCGCCCCGCCCCGGCGGCCCCCGCCGCCAGCGCGACCGTGCCGCCGATCGCCTATACCGAACGCACGCTCGCCAACGGCCTGCGCGTCTATGCCATCCGCGATACCTCCAGCGCGAACGTATCGGTGCAGGTGTGGTACGATGTCGGGTCGAAGGACGATCCCGCCGGCCGGTCGGGCTTTGCGCACATGTTCGAACACCTGATGTTCAAGGCGACGCGCAACCTGGTGCCCGAACAGCTCGACCGGCTGACCGAGGATGTCGGCGGGTACAACAACGCATCGACCGCCGACGACTACACCAATTATTACGAGGTGGTGCCCGCCAACCACCTGCAGCGGCTGCTGTTCGCCGAGGCCGACCGGATGGCGACGCTGGTCGTCGATCCCAAGACCTTCGCGTCGGAGCGCGAGGTCGTGAAGGAGGAATTGCGCAGCCGCATCCTCGCCCAACCCTATGGCAAGCTGTTTGGCCTGTACGCGCCGATGGTGTCGTACAGCCGCCACCCCTATGCCCGACCGGGCATCGGATCGATCGCCGATCTGGATGCGGCGACGATCGACGATATCCGCGCGTTCCACGCGACCTATTACCGGCCCGACAATGCGGTGCTGGTCGTCGCGGGCAATTTCGATCCCGCGCAGCTGAACCGCTGGGTCGACCAGTATTTCACGCCGATCGCGAAACCGAACCGCCCGATCCCGCGTGTGACCGTCGACGAACCGGTCCGCCAGCAACCGGTGACGAAGACGGTGTACGAAGCGAACACGCCGCTGCCCGCGATCCTCATCAGCTATCCGCTGCCGCCCGCCAACCATCCCGACCAGGCGGCGCTGAAGGTCCTCGACGCGATCCTGTCGGGCGGCGACAATTCGCGGTTGCACCAGAGCCTTGTCTATCGCGACCAGATCGCGCAGGATGTCGGCGTGCAGCTGGATGCGAAGCAGGGTCCGGGCATGCTGTCGCTCTATGCGATCCTGGCGGGCGGCAAGTCGGTGGCGGACGGCGAAGCGGCCCTGAAGCGCGAGGTCGCGAGCATCATCGCCACCCCGCCGACCGCAGCCGAACTGGCCGAGGCGAAGAACGAGATCACCACCGCCGAACTGCTCTCGCGCGAGACGGCGGAAGGAAAGGCGTCGGCGCTCGCTCAGGGCGTGATCGTCGAGCGTGACCCGCAAGCCGCCGACAAGGCACTGGCGGCGATCGGCCGCGTCACCGCCGCCGACGTACAGCGCGTGGCGAAGACGTGGCTCGCCGCCAGCCGCGCCGCCACCGTCCGCTACCTGCCCGATACGCCCAAGCCGGCGGGTGCGGCCAGCGACATGATCGCAGTCGCCAACAGCGTGGTCACCGCCCCGCTGGCCGTGCCGCCGGGCATCACGATCCACACGCCCGCCGCAGAGGGCCAGCGCATCCTGCCGCCCGCGCCGGCTGCGCCGGTACAGGTCGCGATTCCGGTGCCGGTCGAACGCCGCCTGCCCAACGGCATGCGCGTCGTGCTGGTCGAAAAGCGCGGGGTGCCGGTCGTCACCGCCGCACTGGTCGCGGGCGGCGGGGCCGCCGCCGATCCCGACAACCGTGCCGGGGTGGGCGAACTCACCGCCGGGCTGCTGACGCAAGGGACCAAGACGCGTTCGGCGACCGAAATCGCGCGCGCGGTCGAATCGCTCGGCGGCAGCATCGGCAGCGGCGCGGGCTGGGATTCGCAGAACGTCACGCTGACGGTCGGGTCGGCGCAGGTGGCACCGGCGCTCGGCATCCTCGCCGACGTCGCGCGCAATCCGGCGTTTGCCCAAGGTGAGATCGACCGGCTGCGCACGCGGACGATCGATGGCGTCAGCGTCGCGCTGACCGATCCGGGGCAGCTGTCGAACCTCGTCGCCGATCGCGCGGTGTTCGGCGGCGCACCGTACGGCCACCCGGCCAGCGGCACGCCGACCACGCTGAAGGCGATCACCCGCGCCGACATCACCGCCGCCTATGCCCGCGCATGGCAGCCGGAGCAGACGACGCTGGTGCTGGTCGGCGACATTACGCCGGATGCGGGCATGCAGTTGGCGACGCAGCTGTTCGGCGACTGGCGCGGACAGCCGCAAGCGACGCCGTCCCGCCTGCCGGAGGTCGCACCGCCCGCCCCGCGCGTGATCCTCGTCGATATGCCGGGTGCCGGACAGGCCGGCGTGGTCGTCGCCCGGCCGGGTATCGCCCGCAGCGACGCGGCCTATTTCCCCGCCGCCGTCGCCAATGCAACGCTGGGCGTCGGCTTTTCGTCGCGGCTGAACCAGGAAATCCGCATCAAGCGCGGACTGGCCTACGGCGCCCGATCCGAACTGGACGCGCGCCGCAATGGCGGCGCGGTCGGCGCGTCGACCCAGACCAAGAACCCGTCCGCGCCGGAGGTGGTGAAGATCATCACCGACGAGATGCGCCGCATGGGTGCCGAACCCGCCCCGGAAGCCGAACTGGCGACGCGCAAGGCGGTGCTGACCGGCAATTTCGGCCGCACCATCGAACGCACCAGCGGCATCGCGGGCACGATCGTCACCTATGTATCGGACGGCGTGCCGCTGGCGCGCATCGCGACCTTCCTCCCCTCGATCGAGGCGGTCGGACCGGCGGCGGTGCAGCAGGCGGCGGCGAAGGTCATGGACCCGAAGGCGGCAAGCATCGTCGTGGTCGGCGATGCGAAGCAGTTCCTCGAACCGCTCCGCGCCGCCTATCCGCAGCTGGTGGTGATCCCGGCGGCATCGATCGATCTGAGCCGCGCGGACCTGGGGGTGAAGTAAAACGCTCTCGTCACCCCGGACTTGATCCGGGGTCCCGCTTCTCCTTCTTCGACGGTCGTTAAGAAGCGGGACCCCGGGTCAAGCCCGGGGTGACGGGATAGGTTTCCGTTAACCCATCCCAAATCTTGCGACTTTCGACACCTTTTCCGGCTAGGTCCTGCGACATGGCGGCCCTCCCCCCCCTCAACCGGCGCACGCGCAGGATCGCCGGTGCAGCCCTGCTGCTGATCGTCGGCGGGGCGATCGCCGTGCGGGCGGGGATCGCCGCGCGTGACCATCGCGATCCGCCCGCGCCGCCGCCGGCCGCCGCCACCGGATACGAAGCCGACGACCATTTCCCGGGCGCAGCGCAGCTGCTGGCCGACGCGCCGGTACGGCGGGGAGAGACCGGCACCGCGCCGCTCCCTGCGCTCCCGGCGAATGTCGACGCCGATGTCGGCGACGCCTCGATCCAGCCGGCGCGGCCGTTCGTGCTGCGCGGCAGCCAGCTCGACCGGGCGCGCGCGCTGCAATGCCTGACCACCGCCATCTATTACGAGGCCGGCAACGAACCCGATGCCGGGCAGCGCGCGGTGGCGCAGGTCGTGCTGAACCGCGTGCGCCATCCCGCCTTTCCCGCCACCGTGTGCGGCGTGGTGTTCCAGGGGTCGGATCGGCCGGTCTGCCAGTTCAGCTTTGCGTGCGACGGAGCGATGGCGCGGGTGCCGGCGCCATCGGTCTGGCTGCGGTCGCGCCGGGTCGCCGCGCGCGCGCTGTCGGGCGACGTGTTCGCACCGGTGGGGCTGGCGACACATTACCACACCTATGCCGTTACCCCGTCGTGGAACCGCGCGCTGGTGATGACCGGCGTGTTCGGCGCGCATTTCTTCCATCGGTGGAAGGGGTGGTGGGGCACCCCCGCCGCGTTCAGCGACCGCTATATCGGCATGGAGCCGATGCCGGGACCGCTGCGCCCCCTGCCCGCGCCATCGACGCCAGAAGCCGTCGTGCCAGTGCAGACCATGCCGCTAATGCCCGCGCCGGTCGTCGCGCCGCCGATGCCCGCCGCCAGCCCGACACCCCTGCCCGAGCCGAAGGACACGCTGCCCCCGGAATCGCAGGTGCTCGACAAGTGGAAGGATTCGGGCAAGCCGCTGCGGTAGGTCGCTCCCCCCGTGACTTTCCCCCGCCAGCCCCCTACCTGATCGGCAACCAACCGGAGTGTGCCCCCATGTCGCTGACCGTCGCCGTCCAGATGGACCCCCTTGCCGGCATCAACATCGCGGGCGATTCGACCTTTGCGCTGATGCTGTCGGCGCAGGCGCGCGGGCACCGGCTGTTCCATTATGCGCCCGAGGACCTCAACCAGTCGGGCGACCGGGTATGGACCCGTGCCCATCCGGTCACGGTACAGCGCGTCGTCGGCGATCACTTCGCGTTCGGGGAGCCGGTCAGCCTCGATCTGGGCGAGCAGGCCGATGTCGTGCTGATGCGGCAGGACCCGCCCTTCGACCTCGGCTACATCACCGCGACGCATCTGCTGGAGCGGATCAGCGACCGGACTTTGGTGGTCAACGACCCGGCATCGGTGCGCAATGCGCCCGAAAAGCTGTTCGTGCTGGACTATCAGCGCTTCATGCCGCCCACCCTCATCACCCGCTCGGTCGACGAAGCGCGCAATTTCCTGAACGAACATGGCTCGATCGTGGTGAAGCCGCTGCACGGCAATGGCGGCAAGGCGATCTTCAAGATCGATGCCGATGCGCAGAACCTGTCGTCGCTGATCGAGGTGTTCAACACCGCGTACCGCGAACCGCATATGGTCCAGGCGTTCCTGCCGGCGGTGGCAAAGGGTGACAAGCGCATCGTGCTGGTCGATGGCGAGGTCGCGGGCGCGGTCAACCGCCTGCCCGGCGCGGGCGAGATCCGATCGAACCTGGCGGTCGGCGGCACCGCGGCCAAGACCGAGCTGACCGACAAGGAACGCGAAATCTGTGCCGCGCTGGGGCCGGAACTGAAGCGGCGCGGGCTAATCTTCGTCGGGATCGACGTGATCGGCGGCGAATGGCTGACCGAGATCAACGTGACCTCACCCACCGGCATCGTCGCGATCGAGAAGTTCGACGGGACCGACGTCGCCGGCATGATCTGGGACGCGATCGAGGCACGGGTGGCGGCGCGCTAAGATTTGATCCGCTCACGCGGATGCGGCACCGGCCCGCTCCCCCCACCCGACCACCCAATCAGGATACGCTGTGGGTGGTCGGGTGGGGGAGCGGGCCGGTGCCGCGCTGATCCAGCAGCGCTGGATCAGACAATGAAGGCACGAAACCCCGCGCCGCACGTTCCCCATCCCCATGACGACCTTCATCCTCGATGCGATCACGCGCGGTGGCTATCTCGGCATCTTCCTGCTGATGGCGCTGGAAAATGTGATTCCGCCGATCCCGTCGGAGGTCATCATGGGCCTGGGCGGCATGGCGGTGGCGCGCGGCGACATGGCGATGGTGCCGCTGCTGCTGTGGGGCACCGCCGGGACCACCGCCGGCAACTACTTCTGGTACGCGATCGGGCGGCGCTTCGGCTATCAGGGGCTGAAGCCGTTCGTCGACCGCTGGGGCCGGTGGCTGACGGTCGAGTGGGAGGATGTGGAAAAGCTGCATCGCTTTTTCCGCAAACATGGCGGTGCCACGGTCTTCCTCTTCCGCTTCATGCCGACGTTCCGCACCATGATCTCGCTGCCCGCGGGCATGGCGTGCATGCCGCGCTGGCGCTTCTTCCTCGCGACCTTCACCGGCAGCATCATCTGGAATGCGGTGCTCGCCTATGCCGGGCTGTGGCTGGGGTCGAACTTCGAACAGCTCGACCATTATGTCGGGCCGGTCGCCATCGCGATGTCAGCGGCGATCGTGGTCGGCTATATCTACCGCGTCATCACGTGGAAGCCGCGCGCGCAGCGGTGACTGCCGCGCGCGGGCCACGTCAGCGGAGCCGCAATGCCTTCAGCACGTCGGCCCACGACACATATTTGAAGTTCTGCGTGTCGGGCGCGTTGTCGCTGTCCTGCGCGACCATCAGCCCCTTTGGATATTTCGGCCCGAAATTGCCGGGGATCAGCTCGATCCCGTCGGTCTCGCTGGTCCCGTCGATCGCGCCGCCACCGATGCGGAAGCGCCCGGCATAGGTGACGCCGGGCAGGCGGTAGAGCGTGTAGGCGTTGTCGCCCTGGCTGCTGGCAACCAGATAGCCGCCGTCGCGCCCGGCGGGGGCCAGCGCCAGCCCCTCGGCATCGGCGACCAGCGTCGTGCCGTCGACCGTCGCGATCGCGGTCCCCTCGACCGGGGCGGCGGGATCGGCGGCGAAGCGCCACAGTCCGACATCCTCCTCCGCAACATACAGGATGCCGGTGCGGTCATCGACCACGCAGCCCTCGGCCTGTGTCCCGACCTTCATCGACCGCACGGTGCGCACCACAGGCGTCGCGCCGGCCAGATCGATCGACACCTGGTCGATTCGCCCGTCCTTCAGCACGACAAAGCCGAACAGCGCCTTGTCGCGTGCACGCGTCCACAGGCACATGCCATAGGCTTCACCCGCGCCGACCGGATACCGGCCCATCGGCACCAGCTTCTTCGCCACCGTGTCGAGCGTGAACAGCGCGAAATGCGCCTGGCGCTCGTCGGCCCGGTCGCTCGCCGCCGCGATCACCCGCCCGCCGATCTCGCGCAGGTCGACATTGTTGAGCCGTGCGGCAGGCGTGAAGCTCAGCCGCTTGCCCGACAGGTCGTACACATGGATGCCGGCCTTCTTGTCCGTCCCGATCACCAAGCTGGCGGCCGGATCACGCCGGTTGCGCCAGATGGCGGGATCGTCGGCGGCATCGGCGGCGGTGTCGACCGGATCGGTCTCCGCCACCGCCGCGACCTGTGATGCCATGGGAGCCGTAGTCGGCGGGGGCGTTACCGCACACCCGCCAAGCAACACCGCGAACGCTACCCGCCGCATCAGAAATTCACCCGCACGCCGGCCTGATAGCGGCGACCGAACGTCTCGCGCTCGATGGTATAGCGCGTGTCGCGGACATAGCGCCGGCCCGGCCCGCCCAGCAGGTTGCTGAAATTGCCGAACAGTTCGACATTGCGGTTGATCGCATAGCGCATCGACGCGTCGAGTTCGTTGTCCTTTGCCCAATAGAAATCGCCGCCGTCGACGCCGCGATTGACGCCGTTGATGACCTGGAAATCGCCCAGCTCGTCCAGCCAGCGTGACCGGTTCTGATACTGGGCCCGCGCCGAGAAGCCGTATTTCTCGTAATAGACGCCCAGATTGTAGACCGCATTCGACGCACCGGGCAGAGGCACGCGGCGGCCATCCGGCGTCTCCGCGCGGCTGCGGTTCAGCGTCGCGTTCAACTGCACGCCGAACCCGCCCATCCAGTCGGGCAGGCCAAGGTCGCCGACGAACGGGTCGAGCTGCTGCTGGATCGCGCCTTCGATGCCGACGATCGACCCGCTGCCACCATTGTCGATGGTCGAGAAGATATACTGCGACCGGTCGGCCCCACCGAAGTTCAGGATGTCGCTGCCAAACGTCCGGCTGGTGTCGAACAGCACGTCACGCAGCCGCTTGTAATAGGCACCGAACGACAGGAAACCGGCAGGCGCGACATAATATTCGACATAGGCGTCGACGCCCATCGCCTTTTCGGGCTTCGCATCGGGATTGCCGCCGGAAATCGTCAGGTTGGCGTCGTTGTAGCTCAGGTTCGGGCGCAGCTGGTCATAATCGGGCCGCGCCGCGCCGGTGTTGAACGACAACCGCGCCTTCATCTGCGGCGTCACGTCGTAATTGATGTGCAGGCTGGGATAGATCAACGTCATGTCGCGATCGACGCTCAGCGGAGTGAACGTCTTGCCGTCGGTGACGAACGCCGACGACTTGTTGCGGATATGCTCGATCCGCGCGCCGCCGATGATGTTGCCCCAGCCGGTCGTGACCGTCGCCATGCCGTACGCCGAATAGATGCGCTCGTTCACGTCGTACAGGTTGGCGCGCTGGTCGACATAGCTGCCGACCGTCTTCGCCCGGTCGACCAGATCGAGGATCTGATCCTTGCCGAAATACTGGAAGGTGTAGCCGAGCGGCAGCTTGCCCTGGAACCCGCCGGGGATCGCGATCTGGCCGTAACCGGTCGGGATGCCCGCCGCGCTGAACTGCGCCGTGCTGTTGAGTTCGAGCAGGCGTTCGTCGACCGATTTGGTGCGATCGTCGAAGCGCAGGCCGAAGGCGAACGTCGTCTTGTCGCCGAACAGGCCGTCGACGTCGTGCTGCAGGTCGATCCGCGCGGTATAGGCATCGGTCGTATCGGCAGCGAGCAGCGAGCGCAGACGGGCGAGCGAGCGCGGGAAATCCTCGATCGCGGTCACCCGGTCGCCGCGGGCGAGGGTGCCGTTGGCGTTGCGGATCGTGCGGTACAGTTCGATCTTCGCCAGCTGCGGATCGGTGAAGTCATAGCCGACGGTCAGGCGGTTGGCGGCGTTCGCGCCGTTGGTGCCGAACGACGGGCTGTCATAGTTCAGCTGCGCCGGCTGCGTCCGGTCGTCGATCGAGCGGGTATAGTTCGCCCGCCACGACACGCGCCACGTATCGAGGTCGTGGTCGCCGCCCAGCGTGTTGGTGAACACCGACTGCTTGTAAGCGCGCACCGTGAAGTTCGAATTCAGGTCGATGCCGTACACCGTCCCCTTGAACGGGGTATTGCCGGTGCAGATGTCGGCATAGCCGGTGGTGCCGGCCGCCGGGGTCGCATTCACGGTGCAGGCGGCGGTGCCGGTGGGCGTGCGCGACTGCTGATCGTCGAGGTCGACGATATAGTTGTTGCGCTGTTCATCGTCCTGGAACGCCGAATAGATGGTTTCGGCAAACAGGCGGTGGCCCGGCGCCGGCTTCCAGTCCAGCCGGGTCGACAGCGCGTAATTCTTACGGACCAGGCGATAGAGCTTGTTCTCGGTCTCGCGCGCCCAGATGCGGTCGGCGAAACCGGGGCGGCGGTCCTGATCGACGCTTTCCCAGTCGGTTTCGAAATTGTCGGTCACCATGCCGCGCCGGTACAGGCTGGCCGAGGACGCGATGGCGAATTCGCCGATGCCGGTGTCGAACCGGTCGGACACGACCAGCGACCCTTCGAACTCACGCCGGTCGCCCAGCTCGACGATGCCGTAGCCGGCCTTGCCCGCGACATGGAACCCGTTCTGGTCGAAACCCGAGCGGGTGATGATGTCGACGTTACCCGAAATCGTCTCCCCCACCATGTCGGGCGTCACCGCCTTGCGCACGATGATCTGCTTCGCAATCGCCGAGGGGATCGAATCGAAGCGCGCGGCGCGCCCTTCGGGGCTGACGACGTTCACGCCGTCGAACGACAGCGTGGTCCAGCGCTTGGGCGCGCCGCGCAAATTGACATAGCGGGCCTGGCCCTGGTCGCGTTCGACGCCGACACCGGGCAGGCGGCTGATCGCCTGCGCGACGTTCTGGTCGGGCAGGCGGCCCACCGCGTCGGAGGCGATGACCGACACCAGCGCCGGGCTGTTGCGCTGGATTTCCAGCGCGGCGGCCTCGGATTCGGCGATCGGGCGGCTGCCCTGCACGACGATCTCCTGCCCCTCGTCGTCGCCCGGCGCGGCGGCGACCGGCGTTTCCTCCGGCGGTGCGGCGAAGGCGGCGGTCGGCAGGATCGCGGCACCGCCGAGCAATGCGCGCACGAAGACGGCCCGCGTCGCGCGGGTGAAAATAGCAACCATGTCTGTTCCCCCTCGGAAGCGCCTGGCTTCCCGTGTGGCCAGCCCCCTGCCGGGCGGCGGTGGCAGGTTGGTTACGCCCACGTTACCGATCGATGACGCTACCCGTTGCGTCCATTGGGTGTGACCGTATGGCAACACCTTTGCAATCCATTGCAATTGTTATGGCAGACAACTTTGCAATCGTTTGCAGTAGCGGTAATGTGCGAGTCGTACACCGGTAACGGCCGGGCCATATCCCAAGGAGGGGACCATGAAGGCGTTCCATATTCTGCTCGCATCGACCGCACTTGCCCTGCCGCTGCCTGCCCTTGCGCAGAGCGCCGACGCACCCGCGACCGATACCGCCCAGCCTGCCGACGACACCGCCGCCGCCGATGCCGACATCATCGTCACCGGCGTCGCGCGCGGGCAGAACCGGCTCGACAGCTCGGTCTCGGTCAGCTCGCTCGACCAAGCGACGCTCCAGACCACCGCGCCGCGATCGGTCGCCGAACTGTTCCGCAACATCCCCGGCGTACGTTCGGAAAGCTCGGGCGGCGAAGGCAACGCCAACATCGCGGTGCGCGGCCTGCCGGTCGCATCGGGCGGGTCGAAGTTCCTGCAGCTGCAGGAAGACGGCCTCCCCATCCTCGAATATGGCGACATCACCTTCGGCAATGCCGACATCTTCCTGCGCGCCGACCTGAACGTCGCCCGTGTCGAGGCGATCCGTGGCGGCTCCGCCTCGACCTTCGCCTCGAACTCGCCCGGCGGCGTCATCAACCTGATCTCCGACACCAGCGAACGCGAAGGCGCGGTGGTGCAGGGGTCGACCGGCATCGACTATCGCGATTTCCGCACCGATTTCTCGTACGGCAAGAAGCTGTCGGATAGCTTGCGCGTCCATGTCGGCGGCTTCTACCGCTTCGGCACCGGCCCGCGTCAGGCGGGCTATGACGCCAATCGCGGCGGGCAGATCAAGCTGAACGTCACCAAGGAATTCGCCGGCGGCTATGTCCGCGTCTATGGCAAGTATCTCGACGATCGCGCCATCGCCTACCTGCCCAACCCGATCCGGGTCAGCGGCACCAACGACGATCCGAAGTTCAGCGAGATCGCCGGCTTCTCGATCAACCGCGACACGCTGCATTCGCCCAACATCACCCGCAACCTGACGCTGGACGGCGGCAACAACCCGGTCGTCAACGACATCCGCGACGGGCAGCATCCGGTGGTGAAGGCGGTCGGCTTCGAAACGAAGTTCGATCTGGCCGAGGGGTGGAGCGTCACCAACCGCTTCCGCTATTCGGACATTTCCGGGCGCTTCATCTCGAACTTCCCGGCCAATGTCGATTCGGCGGCGACCATCGCCACCGCGCTGGCCGGCGCAGGCTCGACGCTCAGCTACGCAACCGGCCCCAATGCCGGCCGCGTGATCGCCAACCCCGCCGCACTCAACGGCAACGGGTTGCTTGCCGAAATCGTGGTGTTCGACACGAAGCTCAACAGCCTCGACAACATCACCAACGATTTCCGCCTGACCCATGACATTGCGCTGGGCGGCGGGACTCTCGGCCTGACCGCCGGCTTCTACAAGTCGCGCCAGACGATCGACACCGACTGGCTGTGGACGTCCTTGCTGTCCGACGTGGTGGGTGGCGGCAATGCGGCGCTGGTCAATGTCCGCAACGCGGTCGGCACGTCGATCACGCAGAACGGCGTGTACGGCTATGCCGCCAGCTATTTCGGCGGATGCTGCCGCCGCAGCTACGACCTGAACTACGACACCAACGCGCCCTTCGCCTCGCTCAACTGGTCGGGCGGTGCGCTGACGCTCGACGGGTCGGTGCGCTATGACTTCGGGCAGGCCAAGGGCACGGTGTCGGGTGCCGATCTGGGCGGCGGGCGCGTCGGCACGGTCACCCGCGACATCAATGGCGACGGCGTGATTTCGGATGCCGAACGCCGCGTCGCGGTGATCCCGCTGAACAGCCCGGCGCCGGTCGATTACGACTTCAACTACTGGTCCTATTCGCTCGGCGCGAACTATCGCCTGAGCAGCGACCTTGCGGTGTTCGGCCGCTACAGCCGCGGCGGGCGCGCCAATGCCGACCGGCTGCTGTTCGGACCCGCCGTCAGCACCACCACCGGCGGCCTGCTCAACCGCGACGCGGCGGTCGATATCGTCCGCCAGGCAGAGGCCGGCATGAAGTATCGCGCGAACGGCGTCGCCTTCTACGCCACCGGTTTCTGGGCACGCACCGAGGAGCAGAATTTCGAGGCGACGACCCAGCGCTTCTTCGACCGCAACTACCGCGCCTATGGCGTCGAGCTGGAGGGCAATATCAAGCGCGGGCCGTTCAGCCTGACCGCCGGCGGCACGTGGACCGATGCGAAGATCGTCAGCGACGCGGTGAACCCAGCGACCGTCGGCAACCGCCCGCGTCGCCAGGCGGAATTCGTCTTCTCGGCCACGCCGCAGATCGAGGTCGACCAGTTCACGGTCGGCGCCAACGTCATCGGCACCACGTCGAGCTATGCGCAAGACAGCAACCAGCTGAAGCTGCCGGGCTATACCCAGGTCAACGCCTTCGTCCAGTTCCGCTCGGCGGAGCAGGTCCAGTTCTCGGTCAATGCGAACAACCTGTTCGACACGATCGGCCTGACCGAAGCGGAAGAAGGCGCGATCCCTGCGAACGGCATCATCCGGGCGCGTTCGATCAACGGCCGCACCATTTCGGCGACCGCCCGCTTCAGCTTCTGATCTCCCAGTACCTTACGCCGGTGCCACTCCCCGTGGCACCGGCGTTTTTTTGCCCGTCAGAACCGCGCACCCAGCTCCAGCCCGTAGAAGCGCGGCTCGCCCCGGATATAGGTCGGCACGCCAAAGCCGCCGCCGGTATTGCCCGCATCGATCAGATAGCGCTCGTCGGTCAGGTTGCGCGCAAAGCCGCCGATCGTGAACCGCTCGCCCAGCTCCACGCCCGCACGCAGGTTGACCAGCGTATAGCCCGGCGTCGAGATCGCCTCGCGGTTCGGCAGTTCGAAGAACACCTTCGACCGGTAGGTCAGGTTCGGCACGGCATAGAAGGTTGCCGATCCGACGGGCACCCGCAGGTTGGCACCCGCAGAGGCGGTCATGTCGGGTTGCAGGCGGAAGCGATTGCCCGCGAATACCCCATTGGTCGCATCGTCGCCGATCCCGCCGTCGAGATAGGCGAAGGTCCCGAACAGCGACAGGACCTGCCCGACGCGGAACGTGCCCTCCAGCTCGACGCCCAGATTGTCCGCCGACCCCGCCGAACGCGAGGTGGTGACGCCGTTTTCGGTCACCGACACCTGGAACCCGTCATAGCGCTGATAGAAGACCGACGCCGCGCCGGTGAACGGACCCACCCGCCCCTTGATGCCGCCTTCGTAATTCCACACCAGTTCCTCGGGCACGACCTGCAGGTTCGGGATCACGCCGGCGGTGGCGCTGCTGCCGGTACGCGCCGCGGCCAGCTGCACGACCGGCGAACGGCGGCCTTTGCTGACCGTCGCGTACAGGTTGACCGCATCCGACAGGCGCAGCAGCGCGTTGAAGCGCGGCAGGACGGCGGCAAAGCTGCGCTGCGCCTCGAACTTCGCGCCGTTCGTATTGGCGGTGCCGAGCAGGCTGGTGAACACCCCCGCCCCGGCGAGCAGCCGCGAGAAGGGCTGGATGGAGCTATAGCCCGACTGGCGATCCTCGATCAGCACGCGGGCACCGGCGGTCAGTTCGAGCGCGGGGACCGGAATCCAGGTCGCATCGGCGAACATCGAATAGGTGTCGTTGTTGCCGAAATTGGTGAACTCCGCCGCATAGGGCAGCTCGGTCAGGGCGCCCCGCGACAGCACCGCCGTCGCCCGCGCGCCCGGCACCGTGCCGTTGGCCGCGACGCAGTTCGGCCCCGTGGGAATGCCAGCCTGGTTCAGCGCCGCGCGGATCGGCGCGAAACCGGCGCTCACCGAACAGGCGAGATAGGTCCCTTCCTCGCTCGAGAACGGCACGCGCTGGAAACCGTTCTCGAAGAAGGCGTTCCACCCGAACGATGCCCGCGCCTTGTCCCCGGTGAAGTTGAAGCGGCCTTCATGGCTCCACTGGTCGCCCTTCGCATCCTCGGCGAATTCCAGATACCATGCCGGGCCGCCATCGGCGTCGAACGTCTCCAGGCTGTTGAACCGGCGATAACCGTTGACCGTGGTGAAGGTGACGCCGCGCCCCAGATCGACCGAGACGGTCAGGTTGGCATCATACACATCGCGGTCGAGGCCCAGCTTGCGCTTGCCCAGCACCTCGCGGCTGTAGGGCGAACCCGACAATTCGGCAGTTCCGTAATCGCCGGTCTGCCCGCCGGTGGGGGCAAAGGCGCGGCTCTTGAACGCGGTGCCCGGATTGCGCTGGCCGTCATAGGTCAGCACCAGGTCGGCGGTGACCGCGTTGGTCGGCGTCCAGCGCAGCGATCCGCGAATCCCGCGCTGGTCCTGCCCGTTCAGGTCGTCCTGATCGACGCGGCCCTGATTCTGGTTCGGTACGTCGGCATCGCCCGCGATGTTGCGGACATAGCCGTCGCGATATTTGTAGGCGAAGGTGAGGCGCGCGGCGAGCGTGTCGCCCCCGGCATTGACCATGCCCGACACCTGCGTCCGGTTGAAATTGCCGTAGGAGCCGGCGAGGTCGGCGGCGAAGCCGGGGTTGGGCTTGGCCGACAGGATCGACACCGCACCGACCGCGGCGGCGGTGCCGAACAGCGTCGCCTGCGGCCCCTTCACCGCCTCGATCCGCTCAAGGTCGAACAGGTCCTGATACGCCCCGCGCGAGCGGCTGATATCGACGCCGTTGTAATAGAAGGTGACGCGCGCGCCCTGTTGCGCCGATCCCGAATCCGACGTGATGCCGCGAATGACGAAGCCGGGATTGTTCGCGCTCTGCTCCTGCACGACCAGGCCCGGAATATATTGGGCGACATCGGCCAGCGTCGAGACGCCGAGGTCGGCCATCTTCTGTCCCGTCACCGCCGTCACGGTGACCGGCACGTCCTCGATCCGCTGTTCGACCTTTTGCGCGGTGACGACGATTTCGTCCGCATCGTCGCCCTGCGGCTGGACATTGGCCTGGGCGAAGGCGGTGGTCGAGCATGTGATCGCGAGCATGGCGATGGTCGAGCGCAGACAGGTTTTCATGCAATATCCCCCTATTGACGGCGCGGCCTCTAGGGGGCGGGAATGACAGGTCGATGACGTCACGGACCTGTCGCATGCCGGGCATAGGACGCCGCGCATATCGTTTCGACAAAGGCCGTGCCCCATGACCCTGAACCGCCGCGACGCCCTCCGCCTGATGGGCAGCAGCGCCGCCCTGACCCTGCCGACGATCGCCGAGGCAGCACCCGCCACCCGGTTCCTGCACGGCGTGGCCAGCGGCGATCCGGCGGCCGACGGCGCGATCCTGTGGACCCGCGCGACGCCGGCTTCGGACGACCGCGGCGACATCGCGCTCGACTGGCATGTCGCGGGAAGCGAGGGCGGCGCGGCGCTGGCCACCGGCCGCACCACCGCGCGGGGCGCGCGCGACTTTACGGCGAAGGTCGAGGCGACCGGCCTGAAGCCCGGCACCGAATACTGGTACTGGTTCACCGCGCCCGACGGCACCGCCTCGCCCAAGGGCCGCTTCCGCACCCTGCCGCGTGGGCGCACGACAGACGTCGCGCTGGCGGTCGTCTCCTGCCAGCTCTATCCCGGCGGCTATTGGCACGCATACACCGCGATCGCCGCCGAACCGCGCGTCGATGCGGTGCTGCATCTGGGCGACTATATCTATGAATATGGCGCGGAGGGGTATGGCGCGGAGATCGGCCGCAAGCTGAACCGCCTGCCCGAACCCGCCCACGAAATCCTGACCCTCGCTGATTATCGCACCCGCCATGCGCAGGTGAAGCGCGACGCGGCGATCCAGGCGGCGCACGCCCGCGCCGCGTTCATCTGCGTCTGGGACGACCATGAAACCGCCAATGACAGCTGGGTTGGCGGCGCGGAGAATCACGACGCCGCGACCGAGGGCGACTGGGCCACGCGCAAGGCGGCGGCGATGCAGGCCTATTTCGAATGGATGCCGATCCGCGATCCCAAACCCGGCCAGCCCTGGGCCGCGATCAACCGTAGCTTCGATTTCGGCGACCTCGCCACGCTGGTGATGGTCGAAACCCGCCTGCTCGCGCGATCGGAACAGGCCGCGCCCAAGGGTGCCGGGATCGAGCCGGAGGATTACGCCGCGATGATGGCGATCCGCGCGCAGCCCGACCGGGAGCTGCTGGGACGCGGGCAGCAGGATTGGGTCGAGCGCGAACTCGCCCGGTCGGTCAAGGCAAAGCGCCCGTGGCAGGTGCTGGGCAATCAGGTGGTGATGGCGCGGGTGCCCGGCCCCGATCTTGTCAGGAACATGGGCGCGCAGGGCTTTGCCGACCTGCTCAACCGCCTGCCCGCCGCCTATGCCCCGCGCATCGCCGCCGGGCAGCGGTCGTACCGCGCCGGGTTGCCGTTCAATTTCGACAGCTGGGACGGCTATCCCCCGGCCCGCGAGCGGCTCTACGCCGCGTTTCGCCGGGCGAAGTCGCGGCCGATCGTGCTGTCGGGCGACAGCCATGCCGGCTGGGCCAACGACCTGCACGACGATAGCGGCCGGCTGGTCGCCAACGAATTCGGCGCGACCGCGATCTCCAGCCCGTCCTATGGCTCGCTGCTGCCCGGCCTCGGCAAGGTGATCGAAAAGGACGCCCCCGAAGTCCGCTACTGTGACCAGGACTGCAAGGGCTACCTGCTGCTCACCCTGACGCCGAGCCATGCCGATGCGCAGTTCCGCACCGTGTCGAGCGTGACGACGCCGGACTTCACGACCGAAACGACCGCGCGCTGGCGGGTCGCGGCGGGCAAGCCCGCGCCGATGACGGCGGTGTAAGGCCGACCAAGCAACGACCGTACCCCGTGCAGGCGGGGGTCCAGGGCCGCAGACGCCGTCGTTCGCGGCTCTGGATCCCCGCCTCCGCGGGGATACGGCAGACGGTCTGCGTTGCGCCCGCCCCCCGCCGCCCTACATTGGCCGTAGTGCGCGACCTCCCCGCCCCCTTGACCGACTGGTTCGCCGCACGCGGCTGGTCGCCGCGCCGCCATCAGCGCGACATGCTCGACGTCGCCCGCGCCGGCAACCACGCGCTGCTGGTCGCCGCCACCGGCGCCGGCAAGACGCTGGCCGGGTTCCTGCCGACGCTGACCGACCTGATCGAGCATCCGACCGACGGCCTCCACACCCTCTATATCTCGCCGCTGAAGGCATTGGCGGTCGACGTGCAGCGCAACCTGCTGACCCCGATCGCCGAGATGGACCTTCCCATCCGCGTGGAGACCCGCACCGGCGACACCCCGTCCGACCGCAAGGCGCGCCAGCGCAGCAAACCGCCGCACATCCTGCTGACGACGCCCGAATCACTCAGCCTGCTGCTGTCCTATCCCGATGCCGACCGGCTGTTCGCGACGCTCCGCACGATCATCATCGATGAGGTCCATGCCTTTGCCACCGACAAGCGCGGCGACCTGTTGTCGCTGTGCCTGACGCGCCTGCAACGCTTCGCGCCGACCCTGCGCCGCGTCGCGCTGTCGGCGACGGTCGCCGATCCGGACGGCTATCGCGCATGGCTCGCGCCGTACGGTGATATCGATGCGGTGACATTGGTGCAGGGGGAGCCGGGTGCCGACCCCGATATCCGCATCCTGTTGCCGCAGGACCGCATCCCGTGGTCGGGCCATTCGGGCCGCTATGCCGCCGCGCAGGTGATGCGCGAGATCGCACGCAACCGCACCACCATCGTCTTTTGCAACACCCGCAGCCTCGCCGAGCTGATCTTTCAGGACCTGTGGCTGGCCAACGACGCGCAGCTGCCGATCGGCATCCACCACGGCAGCCTCGACCGCGAGGCACGGCGCAAGGTCGAGGCGGCGATGGCCGATGGCAAGTTGCGCGCGCTGGTCGCCACCGCCAGCCTCGATCTGGGCGTCGACTGGGGCGATGTCGATTGCGTGATCCAGATGGGCGCACCCAAGGGGTCGTCGCGCCTGCTCCAGCGCATCGGCCGCGCCAATCACCGGCTGGACGAGGTGTCGAAGGCGCTGCTGGTGCCGGGCAACCGCTTCGAATTTCTGGAGGCACAGGCGGCACTCGACGCGGTGGAGGCGGGCGAACTCGACCGCGAGGTGTTCCGCCCCGGCGCGCTCGACGTGCTGGCGCAGCATCTGATGGGCTGTGCCTGCGCCGAACCCTTTGCTGCTGCCGAGATGCTGGCGGAGGTGCAGGCTGCCCTGCCCTATTCCGCACTGGACGCCGACACGTTCGACCGCGTGCTGCACTATATCGCCGAGGGCGGCTACGCGCTGAAGGCCTATGACCGGTTCAAGCGGCTGCGGTTGGGCAGCGACGGGTTGTGGACCGTCACCAAGCCCGCGTTCATCGCGCAGCATCGCCTGAACGCCGGGATCATCGTCGACGCGCCGACGCTCGACGTCCGGTTCAAGAACGGCCGCCGGCTGGGCACGGTCGAGGAATATTTCGCCTCCACCCTGTCGCCGGGCGATACGTTTTTCTTCTCCGGCATGAGCCTGGAGGTCGAAAAGATCGAGCTGACCGATCTGGTCGTGCGCGCCAGCAGCAAGCCCGCGCGCATTCCCAAATATGGCGGCGCGCGGATGGCGCTGTCGACCAATCTCGCCGACCGGGTGCGCGGTTTCCTCGCCGATCCGTCCGAATGGTCACGCTTTCCCGACGATGTGCGCGAATGGCTGGAAATCCAGTCGCGGCGATCGGTCCTGCCCCGCCCAGGCGAGCTGCTGGTCGAAACCTTTCCGCACGAGGGGCGCCATTACATGGTCGCTTACAGCTTCGAAGGGTGGAACGCGCACCAATCGCTCGGCATGTTGATAACCCGGCGGATGGAGGCATTGGAGCTGAAACCCATCGGCTTCGTGTCGAACGACTATGCGCTGTCCTGCTACGGCCTCGAACCGATTACCGACCCCGCCGCGCTGTTTTCGCCCGACATTTTGGAGCATGAATTCGTCGACTGGGTACAAGGGTCGGCACTGCTCAAACGCGCGTTCCGCGAGGTCGCGGTGATCGGCGGGCTGGTCGAGCGCCAGCATCCCGGCAAGCGCAAGACAGGCAAGCAGGTCACCTTCTCCACCGACCTGATCTACGACGTGCTGCGCAAATACGAACCCGGCCACCTGCTGTTGCAGGCGGCGTGGGAGGATGCGCGGGCGCGGATGACCGATGTCGGACGGCTGGCAAAGCTGCTGGAGACGGCGCAGGCGCGCATCCGGCATGTGACGCTCGATCGGGTCAGTCCGCTTGCCGTTCCGGTGCTGGTGCTGATCGGCCGCGAACGAGTGACGCAGGGGTCGGCCGATGATGCGCTGTTGATCGAGGCGGAAGCGCTGGCAGCGGAGGCGATGGCGCTGGATTGAGGGGCTGCCTCGCCCGCCCCGTTTGCTTCGAGCGCAGGTTCGAGCCTGTCGAGAACCGAAGTAGAGAAGGGGGTGCCCCGAACACAGGGTTCTCGACGGACGCTTCTCGACAAGCTCGAAGCTGCTCGAACCGAACGGGATCGGGGAAGATGTACGGCGTGGGGTCGGACGACTCCCGTCCACCAAAGACCGTATCCCCGCGCAGGCGGGGATCCAGAGCCAGAGGCGTTACGCTCCGTAACCCTGGATCCCCGCCTGCGCGGGGATACGGCACGCCTCAAACGTCCAGGTTCGCCACGTTCAGCGCATTTTCCTGAATGAAGTCGCGCCGCGGTTCGACCACATCGCCCATCAGCCGCGTAAAGATTTCGTCCGCCACGTCCGCCTGGTCGATCGCGACGCGCAGCATCGACCGGTTCGACGGGTCGAGCGTGGTTTCCCACAGCTGTTCGGCGTTCATCTCGCCCAGCCCCTTGTAGCGCTGGATCGACAGGCCCTTGCGCCCCGCCGCCAGGATCGCGTCGAGCAGCTGGCTGGGTCGTGCGACCAGCGTCTCGCCCTTGGCGGCAACCGCCGGGGCTTCGTCCTCGGGCTCGGCCAGCGGATCGGCGGCGCTGCGTGCGCTCACCAGCTTCGATACACCGGTATAGCTCGCCGCTTCCTCACCCGCCAGGCTGTGCAGCTTGCGCCCCTCGGCCGACAACAGGAACGCCGGTTCGATGGTGTGGGTATCGGTCACCCCGCGCCAGCGGCGCTGGAACTGCAACCCGCCATCCTCGGTCACGCGCGCGGTCCACTGCGCCTCGGTATCGGTGCGGCCGATGCGCGACACCGCATCGTCCAGCCGCGTCTGGCGATCGGCATCGTTGATCTGCGGGTCGAGCACGCCGGCCAGCGCCAGCACCTCGACGATGCCCATGTCGTAGCGACGCGGGACATAGCGCATCAGCGTGCGCATCCGCCGCGCATGGCCCAGCAGCGCCTTCAGATCATCGCCGCTGCGTGCACCGCCTGCGCTCTCCAGCACATAGGCGTTGACCCCGGCCTCGACCAGATATTCGTCGAGCGCGTTGTCGTCCTTCAGGTACACCTCCGACCGGCCCTTCGTCGCCTTATACAGCGGCGGCTGGGCGATATAGAGGTGCCCGGCCTCGATGATCTCGGGCATCTGGCGATAGAAGAACGTCAGCAGCAGCGTGCGGATATGCGCGCCGTCGACGTCGGCGTCGGTCATGATGACGATCTTGTGGTAGCGCAGCTTGTCGAGGTTGAAATCGTCGCGGATACCGGTGCCGAGCGCGGTGATGATCGTCCCGATTTCACGGCTGGCGAGCATCCGGTCGAACCGCGCGCGCTCGACGTTCAGGATCTTGCCGCGCAAGGGCAGGATCGCCTGGAAATGGCGGTCGCGGCCCTGCTTGGCCGAACCACCGGCCGAGTCACCCTCGACGAAGAACAGCTCGGACTTGGCGGGATCGCGCTCCTGGCAATCGGCCAGCTTGCCCGGCAGCGACGCGATGTCCATCGCGCCCTTGCGACGGGTCAGCTCGCGCGCTTTCTTCGCGGCTTCGCGCGCGGCGGCGGCGTCGATCACCTTCTGGATGATCGCCTTTGCATTGGCCGGATTTTCCTGCAGATACTCGGCCAGCTTGTCGGCCATCAGCGCTTCCAGTGGCTGACGAACCTCCGACGACACCAATTTGTCCTTGGTCTGCGACGAGAATTTCGGATCGGGCAGCTTGACCGAAACGATCGCGGTCAGCCCCTCGCGCATGTCGTCGCCAGTGAGGCTGACCTTTTCCTTCTTCAACATGCCCGACTTGTCGGCATAGTTGTTGAGGGTACGGGTCAGCGCCGCGCGGAACGCCGCCATGTGCGTACCGCCGTCGCGCTGCGGGATGTTGTTGGTGAACGCCAGGACGTTCTCGTAATAGCTGTCGTTCCATTCCAGCGCGACGTCGATGCCCACGTCATCGCGAAAGCCGTGGATCGCGATCGGATCGGGCATCAGCGGCGTCTTGGTGCGATCCAGATATTTCACGAACGCGGCGATCCCGCCTTCGTAGAACAGCTCCACCTCGCGCGGCTCCTCATGCCGAGCATCGACCAGCACCAGCCGGACGCCCGAATTCAGGAACGCCAGCTCGCGGAAGCGGTGTTCCAGCTTGTCGAAATCGAACTCGATGATCTTGAACGTTTCCGGCGACGGCAAGAACGTGACGCGGGTACCGCGCTTGTCCGACGGCCCCACGACCTTCAGCGGCGCTTCGGCATCGCCCCGGCGGAAGCGCATGGTGTGCTCTTGGCCCTCGCGCCAGATCGTCAGGTCGAGAAAGTCGCTGAGCGCATTCACCACCGACACGCCCACGCCGTGCAGGCCGCCCGACACCTTGTACGCATTGTCGTCGTTGGTATTTTCGAACTTACCGCCCGCGTGCAGCTGGGTCATGATGACCTCGGCCGCCGACACGCCCTCTTCGCTGTGGATGCCGGTCGGAATCCCGCGCCCGTTATCCTCGACCGAGACCGATCCATCGGCGTTCAGCGTGATGAGGATGCGGTCGCAATGCCCGGCCAGCGCCTCGTCGATCGCATTGTCGCTCACCTCGAACACCATGTGGTGGAGGCCCGAGCCGTCGTCGGTATCGCCGATATACATGCCGGGACGCTTGCGCACCGCGTCCAGGCCCTTCAGCACCTTGATCGAGTCTGCGCCGTAGTCGTTCTGATTGGGGTTCGTTGCCATAGCGAGTATATAGGGTTTTGCGCGGGGGAACTAAAGCAAAACCCGCAGGGGCGGCGGGTCGTTTCGATCCGCCACCATAGCCTGCATCGTCACGCCGGACCCGATCCGGGTGACGGCAAGCGCACCCAACCGTTCCGCCAGAATAATGAACGGCAGCTAACAGGCGCATTCAGTATCCGCTCAAGCGAATCGGCGCATACCCCAAATCACAGGCAGACATCCTGCCGCAAAGTTTTGAGGGAGAAGACCCATGTTCAAGAAGCTGACGCTTGCCGCCGCCGCGCTTGCCACGGTCGCCACCGCCGCCGCTCCGACCGCCGCTTCGGCGCAGAGCTGGCGCGGGGACCGCTACGAGCGGGACTATCGCGACAGCCGGTATGATCGCGGGTATCGCGACGACCGGGGCTATCGTTCGTATCGCGGCGACCGCGGTTACTATCGTGATCGCTATGCCAACACCCGTGGCGAGCGTTGCGAGAATGGCGATGGCGGCACCGTGATCGGTGCGATCGCCGGCGGCCTGCTCGGCAACACGGTGGCCGGCCGCGGTGACCGCCTGCTCGGCACCATCCTGGGCGGTGGCGTCGGTGCGGTTGCCGGCCGGGCGATCGATAAGGCCGATGCGCCGCGCTACTGCCGCCGCTAACCGGTTTCCGGCACCTCCGGTGGCGTAACGGGGTGTCGGACATGGGGTCGGTCCTTTCCGTAAAGGGGAGGGCCGGCCCTTTTTGCATGGCCGCCCGGCGCGCGCCGCTTTTCGCCACGTTTCGGTCGGAAACTGCCCCTAGTCCCGGTGGCTTAACGACGACGGAGCGGCGGATGAGGACGGCAGTGGGGCGAACGCTGGCCGGAGCCGCGATCTTGTCGATGCCGTTGCCCGCCGCCGCGCAGGAGGATGCCGAACCCCGCGACGACGAGATCGTCGTGACCGGCAAGCGCCCGCCCGGCTCGGCGATCGGCGACGCCGCCCCGGTCGCGGTGCTCGACGCCGCGGCGCTCCGCGCGCTGGGCGCGACCAGCATGGAGCAGCTCGCCAGCCTCCTGAAACCGCTGACCAGTTCGGCCAGCGGCGGCGATCCCGTGTTTCTGCTGAACGGTCGCCGCGTGTCGGGCTACCGCGAAATCTGGACGCTCCCGCCCGAGGCGCTGGAGCGCACCGAGGTCCTGTCGGAACAGGACGCCGCCCGATTCGGCTTTGCGCCCACCGTGCGCGTCGTCAATTTCGTGCTGAAACAACGCTTCCGCGCGCTGGTGTTCGATCAGGGCGCGGGCACCACCACCGACGGCGGCGGCGGCACCGAACGGCTGGAACTGGGATCGACCCGCATCGCCGGCGACCGCCGCACGCTCCTGACCATCAACTTTGACCGGCAGAATCCGCTGCGCGCATCGCAGCGCCCCTATCTGCCCGACAGCGACAGCCCGTTCGACCGGATCGGCAACCTGCGCGCGCCGGGCGGGGGCAGCATCGATTCCGCGCTCGACCTGCTGGCCGGGCGGGCGGTGACAGCCACCGCCGTACCGATCGATCCGGCGTCGCGCGGCACGCTGGCCGCCTATGCCGCCGGCACCCCCCGCGCGACCGATCTTGCGCCCTTCTTTTCGATGCGCAGCCGCAGCGCGCTGAAGGTCGATGCCACCCATGCCCTGCCGATCGGCAGGACGCTGACCGCCGCGATCAACCTGACGATGGAGGCCGATCGCGGCCGCGCGCTGGCCGGGTTGCAGGGGGCGACGCTGACCCTGCCCGCCGCGACCGCGCTGCCCTTTGCCGGCCCGGTGCTGCTCGACCGCTATCTGGACGAAGGGCCGGTGCTGACCCAGCGCAACGACAACCTGACGCTCCATGCCGCATCGACCGTGCAGGGCGGCATCGGCCGCTGGCTGTGGAACGTCACCGGCAGTTACGATCGGGTGCGTGCGCGGGCGGCGGTCGATCGCGGGGTCGCGGCCGATGCACTGCAGGCGGCGGTCGATGCCGGCGCGAATCCGTTTGACCTGTCCCCGGTGATCGCCGCCCAGCCGCGGATCGTCACCCGCAGCCGCACCGTCACCGGCACCCTGACCGCAAAGGCGACCGCGAACGGCCCGGTCCTGCAACTGCCCGCCGGCCCGGCCCAGCTGACGCTGAACGCCGATCTGGCCCGCTCGGGCAGCAGCGGGCGATTGGCCGACGATGCCGGCGCGGCCAGCACGCTGACCCGCACCGTAACCGGTGGCAGCGCCAGCCTCGACCTGCCGATCGCCTCGGTCGATCGCAAGGTCCTGTCGGCGATCGGATCGCTGTCGGCCAATTTCCTGTTCGGGCTGACCGACGTGTCCGATTATGGCAGCCTGGCCAGCAGCAACATCGCGCTCACCTGGACGCCGTGGCGACCGGTGCAGATCACCGCGTCGATCAACACCGCGCGCACCCCGCCGGCGATCGCCACGCTGACCTTTCCGGTCGTCACCGTGCCCAACACGCCGTTCTTCGACTTCGTGACCGGGGCCAGCGCGCCGATCGCGGTCACCGGCGGTGGCAATACCGACCTTCGGCCCGAGGAGCGGCAGATCCGCACGCTCGGCATCGGCTGGCGCCCGATCAAGGACAAGCAGCTGAATCTCGGCCTCAGCTATATCGACACGCGCATCACCGATCAGGTCGCCAATCCGGGCAGCGCGACGGCGGCGTTGCAGGCCGCGTTCCCCGAACGCTTCGTCCGCGACGATGCCGGCCGGTTGCTCCGCGCCGATATCCGCCCGGTGAACCTGTTCCGCGAGGTCGAACGCAAGCTGAAGGCGGAAATCGGCCTGTTCACCCCCATCGGCCCCACCCCGCCGCCGCCGGCCAAGGACGCCCCCCCGCCACCCGACCGGCCGCAGCTGTGGAGCTTCCTCACCGTGACCGCGCGGCTCGACGACCGGCTGACGCTGCGCCGGGGGCAGGACGAACTCGACCTGCTCGATGGCGAGACGCTGGACGGCACCGGCGGGCGGCCGCGCTATGACGTGATGGGCAATGTCGGCGGATCGGTCGGCGCGTTCCGGGCGGGCGTCTATGGCAACTGGCGCCCCGCCACCCGCATCCGCAGCACGCTCGCCGCTTCCGACCTGCGCTTTTCGGGGCTGACGTTCCTGGGGCTCTATTCGCAGATACAGGCCGACAAACTTGCGCCGAACGCCCCATGGGCGAAGCGGATGGTGCTCCAGTTCGAGGCACAGAACCTGCTCAACGACCGCGTCGACGTCCGCGATCGTACCGGCGCGATCCCGTATCGCTTTCAGCCGTCGTTCCTCGACCCTTACGGCCGGATCGTGCGGCTGTCGGTCAGGAAGCTGTTTTAGGGCACTCCACCAACACGAAGCCGTACCCCCGCGCAGGCGGGGGTCCAGAGCCACAAGCGAAACGGCGGCGTTTGGAACCCTGGACCCCCGCCTGCGCGGGGGTACGGACCCGCGTGGTTTACTCCACCCAGTCCAGCCCGATATCCCGGTACAGCATCCGGTCCTCTTCCCAGTTCGGCTTGACCTTCACATGCAGGTACAGGTGGACGCGCACGCCCAGCAATTCCTGCAATTCCTTGCGGGCGGTCGCGCCGATTTCCTTGATCTTCTGCCCGCCCTTGCCCAGCACGATCGCGCGCTGCGTATCGCGCGCGACATAGATCTGCTGGTGGATTTCGACCGACCCGTCCTCGCGCTCCAGATAGCGTTCGGTGTCGACCGCGCTGGCATAGGGCAGTTCCTCGTGCAGCTGGTGGTACAGCTGCTCGCGGGTCACTTCGGCCGCCAGCATCCGGTCGGTGGCGTCGCTCACCTGATCCTCGGGGAAATGCCACGGCCCCTCGGGCATCCGCTTGGCCAGCGCCGCCTTCATCTCCGCCAGCCCGTCACCGGTCGTGGCGCTGACGAAGAACGTCTCCTCGAACGCCGCCATTTCGTGCAGCCGCGCGGCATGGTCCAGCAGGCGCGGCTTGTCGGCGATGTCGACCTTGTTCAGGATCAGCAGCTTGGGTTCCTTGCGCTGCGCCAGCGGCTCGACGATCGCGCGGACCTTCGGCCCGATGCCGCCCCGGCCATCGACCACCACCGCGATCGCGTCGGCGCCCGCCGTACCTTCCCACGCCGCCGACACCATCGCCCGGTCCAGCCGGCGCTTCGGTTCGAAAATACCCGGCGTATCGACCAACAGCAGCTGGGTATCGCCCTCGATCGCGATGCCCATCAACCGGGTGCGCGTCGTCTGCGCCTTGGGGCTGGTGATCGCGACCTTCTGTCCGACCAGCGCATTGACCAGCGTCGACTTGCCCGCATTCGGGGCGCCAAGAACCGCGACAAGGCCGCACGACTGGGGAGATGATGTCAAAAGAACAATACCTGCCTGAAGATGGGAATGACTGGCGTCCCTCTTACCCGCCCCGCCGCCTGCTGCAAAGCGTCCCGATCCGCGCTTGATCGCCCGCCGCGGTATCGCTACGCATTAGTCCGACAATAATCATAAAGGGGGGAACCTGTCCCATGCTGAACGGCCACACATCCACGCGCCACACGCTGCGCCAGCGCGCACGCGCCCTGGTGCTCGGCACCGCATCGCTGCTGATCGCCGCGACTGCGACTGCCCAGAGCGCACCGACGCCGCAACCGGGCGAGCCGGCCCAGATCACGATTCGCGGCGACCAGGCCGGCCCGACCTACGACCGGCGCATCTTCACCCAGTTCGCCGAGCATCTGGGCAACGGCATCTATGGCGGCCTGTGGGTCGGCAACGACCGCAAGATTCCCAACACCCGCGGCTTTCGCAACGACGTCGTCGCCGCGCTGAAGCGCCTGGGCGTGCCCGTCATCCGCTGGCCCGGCGGCTGCTTCGCCGACGAATATCACTGGCGCGAAGGCATCGGGCCGAAGGCAAAGCGCCCGGTCAAGATCAACACCAACTGGGGCGGCGTGACCGAGGATAACGCGGTCGGCACCCATGAATTCATGGACCTGACCGAACAGGTCGGCGCCGAAGCCTATATCTCGGGCAATGTCGGCAACGGCTCCCCCCGCGAAATGGCCGAATGGGTCGAATACATGACCCAGCAGGCGGGGACGCTCGCCGACGAACGCGCGAAGAACGGCCGCAAGGCCCCGTGGAAGGTCCCCTATTTCGGCATCGGCAACGAGCTGTGGGGCTGCGGTGGCAACATGCGCCCCGAATATGCGGCGGACGAGACGAAGCGCTTCGCGACCTTCATCAAGTCGCCCGAGGGCAGCCGCGTGCTGAAGATCGCATCGGGTGCCAATTCGGAAGACTATAACTGGACCGACGTGATGATGCGCGACGCGATCAACCAGATCGATGCCGTGTCGCTCCATTACTACACCGTCCCCGGCGGCGGCTGGCCGCCCAAGGCGTCGCCGACCGACTTCGACGAATCCGCCTGGGCCGAAACGCTCGGCCGTACGTGGAAGATGGAGGAACTCATCACCCGACATTCGGCAATGATGGACAAATATGACCCGCAAAAGCGCGTGTGGCTGGCCGTCGACGAATGGGGCACGTGGTATGCGCAGGACCCCGGCACGCATCCGGGCTTCCTGCGGCAGCAGAACACGATGCGCGACGCGCTGGTCGCCGCGATCAACCTCAACATCTTTGCCAAGCACGCCGACCGGGTAAAGATGACCGCCATCGCCCAGATGGTGAACGTGCTGCAGGCGATGATCCTGACCGACGGGCCGAAGATGGTCCTGACGCCGACCTATCACGTGTTCGAGATGTACAAGCCGTACATGGACGGCACCGTCCTGCCGATCACCATCGCCAGCCCGTGGTATTCGCGGAACCAGTGGGCGATCCCGGCGGTGTCGGCCTCGGCCGTGCGTGGCAAGGACGGCGTAGTGCATATCGCGCTGTCGAACGCCGATCCGAACCGCCCGGCGCCGATCACCGCCGCGCTGACCGGCATCGCGGGCGCAACCATCACCGGCCGCGTGCTGACCGCCCCGACGATGACCGCGCACAATACCTTCGACAATCCGAACGCGGTGGTGCCGGCGACCTTTACCGGCGCGCAACTGGCAAACGGCACGCTGTCGGTGACGCTGCCGGCCAAGTCGGTGGTGATGCTCGACATCAAGTAAGGCCTGCGGGGGCGGCGTACGCGTCGCCCCCTTTCCTCCTTCCGTTCGCTTCGAAGCAGATGCCGCGTACCCCCGCGCAGGCGGGGGTACGCGGCATACGCGGCCCGCATCGCATCAAACCCTGGCCCCCCGCCTGCGCGGGGGTTGGATCGCACGGCCTGACGGCCGCGCGATCCAACTTTCCTACAACAAGCCGTTCTGGTTACGTTCTACCTCCAACAGGAGGACGAAATGGACGCAACCACCCTGATCAACGACGTGATCGACCGCGAAGGCGGCTATGTCGACCATCCCGCAGACCGCGGCGGCCCGACCCGCTACGGCATCACGCAAGCCGTCGCCCGCGCCGAGGGGTACACCGGCCCCATCCGCGACCTGCCCCGCCCGCTCGCCGCGCGCATCTATCGCGCCTGCTATTGGCACGCGCCGAACTTCGCAGGCGTCGCCACCCGCGCGCCGCGCCTCGCCGCCGAACTGTTCGACACCGGCGTCAACATGGGTCCGGCGGTCGCCGCGACCTTTCTCCAGCGGGTGCTGAACGCGCTCAACCGCGAACAACGCGACTGGCCCGATCTGGCGGTCGACGCCACCATCGGCGCGCGAACGCTGCACGCGCTCGACACCCTGCTCGCCACGCGCGGCGCATCGGCCGAGGCGGTATTGGTCAAGGCGATCAACGCCTTGCAGGGCGAACGCTATCTCCACCTCGCCGAGACGCGCCCGGCCAACGAAGCCTTTCTCTACGGCTGGCTCGCGACACGCGTCGATGCGCCACGAGTGTGAACTTAGTGAACTTTGACATTTGGGAGGCCCTATGATCGATTCCCTGATCGCGCCGATCGCGGCGCTGCTCGACAAGCTGATCCCCGATCCCAAGGCCCGCGATGCGGCCAAGCTCGAACTGCTGAAACTCGAATCGACCGCCGACCTCGACCGGGTAAAGGCGCAATTGTCGGCGATCGTCGCGGAGGCACAGTCGACCGATCCCTGGACCTCGCGCGCACGGCCCGGCTTCCTCTACGTCATGTACGCCCTGCTGCTCTGGGCGATCCCGATGGGGCTGATCTCGGCAGTACAGCCCGACATGGCCGCCGGCATCGCACGCGGCATGACCGCCTATCTGCGCGGCATCCCCGAGGAACTCTACGCCCTCTTCGGCACCGGCTACCTCGGCTACACGGCGGCCAGGGCGTGGGGAAAAGCCAAGGGCGTCGAACGCTAAAAATCCTCCCCGGCACGGGGAGGGGGACCAGCGAAGCTGGTGGAGGGGGGTGTCCGCATACAAGCCGGTAGCGTTCGCGGCCCGCCCCCGCCCCGTGCCGGGGAGGACCTTGCGCCGTCCTCACCCCTCCCCATATCCGCGCCCATGAGCAAAGAGACGGTGTGGCACGGCACCACGATTGTATCCGTGCGTCGCGGCGGTCGCGTAGTGATCGCAGGGGACGGGCAGGTTTCGGCCGGGCAGACGGTCATGAAACCCAATGCGCGGAAGGTCCGCCCGTTGGGCGATGGCAAGGTGATCGCGGGCTTCGCCGGCGCCACCGCCGACGCCTTCACCCTGTTCGAACGCCTTGAGGCAAAGCTGGAGCGCCATCAGGGCCAGCTGCTGCGCGCCGCGGTCGAACTGGCCAAGGACTGGCGCACCGACAAGTTCCTGCGCAATCTCGAAGCGATGCTGATCGTCGCCGACAAGGACGTGACGCTGGTCGTCACCGGCAATGGCGACGTGCTCGAACCCGAAGCCGGCATCGCCGCGATCGGCTCGGGCGGCAATTTCGCGCTGGCCGCCGCCCGTGCCCTGTCCGATTATGAAGGCGACGCCGAAAAGGTCGCGCGCAAGGCGCTCGCCATCGCCGCCGAACTCTGCGTCTACACCAACGATCGCGTCACCCTCGAAGCGCTCGACAGCGCGAACTGACGGACATCCCATGCAAGACAATCTGACTCCGAAGGCGATCGTCGCCGCATTGGACGCGCACATCATCGGACAGCAGGACGCCAAGCGCGCCGTCGCCGTCGCCCTGCGCAACCGCTGGCGCCGGCAACAGCTCTCGCCTGACCTGCGCGACGAGGTGTCCCCGAAGAACATCCTGATGATCGGGCCCACCGGCTGCGGCAAGACCGAGATCAGCCGCCGCCTCGCCCGCCTCGCCGACGCACCGTTCGTGAAGGTCGAGGCGACGAAGTTCACCGAGGTCGGCTATGTCGGCCGCGACGTCGAACAGATTGCCCGCGATCTGGTCGAGGAAGCGATCCGGCTGGAACGCGAACGCCGCCGCGTCGCGGTAAAGGATAAGGCGGAGGAAGCCGCCATGGCCCGCCTGCTCGACGCGCTGACCGGCAAGGGTGCCAGCGAAGCGACCCGCGAGGCGTTCCGCCAGCGCTTCGCCGACGGGCATATGGACGACAAGGAAATCGAGATCGAGCTGGATGCCCAGCCGCAGATGCCCTTCGAAATCCCCGGCGCGCAGCCGCAGATGCTCGACCTGTCGGCGATGATGGGCAAGGCATTCGGCGGCGGGCAGCAGAAGCGCCGCAAGCTGACCGTCCGCGCCGCATGGGACAAGCTGGTCGAGGAAGAGGCCGACAAGCGCCTCGATCAGGACGAGGTGAGCCGCGCCGCGCTGGCCGATGCCGAGGCGAACGGCATCGTCTTCCTCGACGAAATCGACAAGATCGCGGTCAGCGACGGCCGCGGCGGCGGATCGATCAGCCGCGAAGGCGTGCAGCGCGACCTGCTCCCGCTGATCGAGGGCACGACCGTCGCGACGAAGTACGGCCCGATGAAGACCGATCACGTCCTCTTCATCGCATCGGGCGCGTTCCACGTCGCCAAGCCCAGCGACCTGCTGCCCGAGCTGCAAGGCCGCCTGCCGATCCGGGTCGAGTTGAAGGGCCTGACCGAAGCCGACTTCATCGCCATCTTGTCGGATACGAAGGCGTCGCTGCCGGCCCAGTATCGCGCGCTGCTCGGCACCGAATCGGTCGAGGTGACCTTCACCGACGACGGCATCGCCGCCATCGCCCGCATCGCGGCAGAGGTGAATGCCGAGGTCGAGAATATCGGCGCCCGCCGGTTGCAGACGGTAATGGAAAAGCTGCTGGAAGAGGTCAGCTTCGACGCCGAGGACCGCGCCGGGCAGGCGGTGACGATCGACGCGCCCTATGTCGACAAGCAGCTGGCCAGCATCGCGCGGAACACCGACCTCAGCCGCTACGTGTTGTAACCGCCCCGAACTCCGTCCCGTTCGTGCTGAGTAGGGACTGAGCTTGTCGAAGGCCCGTATCGAAGCACCCGCGATGGTCCTTCGATACGCCGCTTCGACAAGCTCAGCGGCTACTCAGGACGAACGGCTGGGGGGAGGTCAGACCCTGCCCCTACCCCTACCCCCACCCGTTCGGTTCGAGCAGCTTCGAGCTTGTCGAGAAGCGTCCGTCGAGAACGCCAGGTTTGTGCCACCCCGTTCTCGACAAGCTCGAACCAAGCAAGAGGAAGTGGGGGGAGGCGGTGATGCCTCACCCCACCTTGTCATACGGCACGAACGCGCCAAACGTGCAGTCCGCCGACGCAATCGGCGACCCGCGATCGACCAGCCGGAACCGGTCGTTGCGGCATACCTGCGCGCCATACAGGATCGACACCACGATCTGGTCGTCGCGCAGGAACGGGCAGCGATCGCGAACCTGCGTCCGCCACAACCGCTTGCCGGTCTGGCGATAGACCAGCGAATCGCCCACCACCTGCGGCCCGTCGATGAAGCCGGTCGGGATGCAGTTCTCGGGCTTGCCCGCGACCCGCCCCTCCAGCATCTTCGCCAGCTCGCGGTCGCCCCTGGCCTGCGTCTCCGCCATCTGCTGCGGGGTCGCACATGCGCCCAGCAACAGCGCCGCCGTCCATGCCCATCGCTTCATGCAGCCTCTCCTCTTGCCGATCAGAACGCGTCCTTCGCCGCGCGGTGCCGCGCCAGTTCCTCGGCCGAACGGCTGCGCAGGAACGGGTTCGTCGCCAGCTCGGCACCGATCGTCGTTGGCACGGTCGGCTCGCCCTTTTCGCGCAGTGCCTCGACCGCCGCCATCCGCTCGACGATCGCTTGATTGTCCGGCTCGGCGGACAGTGCATAGCGGCCGTTCGACAGGGTATATTCGTGCCCGCAATAGACCCGCGTGTCGGCGGGCAGCTCGGCATAGCGACGCATATTGCCGTACATCTCCGCCGCCGTCCCCTCGAACAGCCGGCCACAGCCCATGGCGAACAGCGTGTCGCCGCTGAATAGCACGGCATCGTCGGCGAAGTGGAACGCGATATGCCCGGCGGTATGCCCTGGCACCGCCCACACCGTCGCCTGCGCGTCGCCAACCGACAGCATCGCGCCCTCGCCCACGCCATTGTCCATGTCGGCGATCTTGCCGCGCTCCGCCTCCGGCCCGGTCACCGTGGCACCGGTCGCGGCCTTGATCGCCGCATTGCCGCCGACATGATCGGGGTGCCAGTGCGTGTTCCAGATGGCGGTGATCGTCCAGCCACGTTCCGCGGCGGCGTCCAGCACCGGCTGCGCCGCGCCGGGATCGATCGCCACCGTCTGACCGCTTGGCCCGTCATGCAACAGCCACGCATAATTGTCCGACAGGACGGGCACCTGGACGATCTCCATCACCACGTCCCCGTGTTCGGCATCGACGCCCACGGCTCGGCCGGCTCCAGCGATCCGTCCTGCAACAGCTCGATCGAGATGCCGTCGGGCGTCTTCACGAACGCCATATGCCCGTCGCGCGGCGGGCGGTTGATCGTGACACCGGCGTCCATCAGCGTCTGGCAGGTGGCGTAGATATCGTCGACCCGGAACGCCAGATGCCCGAAATTGCGCCCGCCCGCATACGGTTCGGGGTCCCAGTTGTGGGTCAGCTCGACCTCGGCCACGCCCTCCTGCCCCGGTGCGGCAAGGAAGATCAGGGTGAAACGCCCCTTCTCATTCTCCATGCGTCGGACTTCCTTCACGCCCAGCATGTCGAAGAACGCGATGGTCGCGTCCGGGTCGGTCACCCGGATCATGGTGTGGAGATAGCGGGTCATCGACGGCTCCCTATAGGTTGGCCCGGCATATCGGGTCGGCAGGGGCACGTCGCAACCGGCATCAGGCCGGCGGAAGCGTGTCGAGCGCCGCGTCCGCTGCCTTCGCCTGCGCGCTGCCCGGCACCAAGCGCTGCACCGCCTCGAACGCGGCGCGCGCGGCCTTGGTGTCGCCCGACAGGCCGGCGATGTTGCCCGCCTCCAGCTGCACCGACGCATCGTCGGGCGATCGGCGCAACGCCTCGGCAATGTCGGCCTTTGCGCGGGTCAGGTCACCGGTTCGCCGCGCCAGCGTCGCCGACAACAGCCACACCAGCGGGTCCGCCGGCGCATCCTTCACCGCGCGGTCGAGATCGCCGCGCGCCCCGGCCAGGTCGCCCCCCGCAACCCGCACCCGCGCCCGGTCGAGCTGCGCCTCACCGCGCGCGAGGCCCGTCAGCGACCCGCTCGCCAATGCCGCGTCCAGCGCGGTGCCCGCCGCGATCGTATCGCCATCGGCCAGCCGGGCATTGCCCGCCTGCGCCCAGTAATTGGCGGCCCGGGCGTCCTTCGCCACCTCCGCCTCGCGCGCGGCCTGTTCGAACGCCTCGGCCGCCGCGGTCCAGCGCTGGCGCGTGGCATAGCTCATGCCAAGGCACTGCCGCGCGAGGAACCCGCCACCGACCAGCCGCCATTGCCCCGCCAGCTTCTCCGCCTGTTCGGGCGCGGTCGTCGCGGCATCGACACAGGCGTCGTAACGCGCCTCGGGCGTGGACCCGGCGGGCAGTTGCGGGCCGGCAGCGGCCTGCAGCGCGAGGAACAGCAGCGGAGACAGCATCAGGGCAACACATCCTCGATGGCGCGCAGGATCAGCGCGATATCGCCGTCACGCGACAGGCGATGGTCGCCATCCTTGACCAGGATAGTCTGCACATCGGCTGAACGGATGCGCGCGGCGAGGTGGACGGTGCGCTCCCACGGCACATCGGCATCGCGCTGCCCCTGCACCAGCCGCACCGGCACGTCGATCGGCAGCTCGGCGTGCAGGATCCGGTTCGCCTCGCCCGACGACCAGAAGGCGCGGGTAAAAACGGTCGGCGTATCGGCATAGGGCGACGGCCGCTCGATCCGCCCTTGGGTCAGCAGCGTCATCTTCTCCGCCTGGGTAAAACCCCAGTCGGTGAAGTCGGGCGCCGGCGCGATACCGACCAGCCCGGCGATCCGATCGGCCCGCGCCCGCGCGGCGAGCAGCGCGATCCACCCGCCCATCGACGACCCGACCAGGACCACCGGCCCCTCGATCGCGCCGTCGATCATCGCCAGCGCATCGTCGACCCACCCGGCCAGCGTCTGTTCCTCGAACGCGCCGGGGCTCTCGCCGCACCCGGCATAATCGAACCGCAGGAACGCCCGTCCCGTCTCGCGCGCCCAGGCTTCGATCGCCAGCGCCTTGGCCCCGCTCATGTCGGACGCATAGCCCGGCAGGAACAGGATGGTCGGGCCGGAACCGGGGGTATGGCGATAGGCGAGCGGGCGGGAGTCGGTCATGCCCGCCTCCATGCCATGCACCCGGGGCGGGCGATAGGGTCAGCGCATCGTCCGCAGATGCGCCCGGACCAGCCGCCCCGATTCGGTCAGGTCCGCCTCGCTCCACCCCGACAAGCCCTGCGTCGCGGGTTTCAGGATCGCCGACGCCTCGTCCTTGTTGCCGACCGACCAGTTCAGGGTGCTGATGCCGTACTTCGCGCACCAGTCCCACCAGGTCTGCGTTTCCTTCGCATCGATCGGCGCGTCACCATTGGCGGCGGTGGTGCCATATTCGGTGACGAACAGCGCGATGCCGCGCCGCATCGCGTCTTCCGCCTTCGCACGCAGCTCGCCCTTATGCGTCGCAGCGTAATAATGCAGCGTATAGGCGACGTTGGCGAAGGGCAGCGGATCGGCCGCCGCCTCGTCGACATCCTGCGACCAGCTGCGCGTGCCCGCCACGACAAAGGCACCCGGATCGATCGCCCGGATCGCGCCGATCACCCGTACATGATAGGGTTTCAGCACCTTGGACCAGCCATATTCGGGCAGCGGTTCGTTATAGGTTTCGTAGATCAGGTTCGGCACGCCGCGATATCTGGTGGCGATATGGCGGAAGAACCGGATGGCATCGTCGGGCCGCGGCTGATGCGCGTGCCAGTCGACCACGACATAGATGCCCTGCGCGATCGCCGCGTCGATCACCGTCTCGGCGCGCTTCGTCTCCGCCTCGGGCTGCGCATCATAGCCGCCCTGCTGCGCTCCGATCGCCGCGCGCACCGCGCTCACCCGCCAGTCGCGCACCAGCCACGCGACCGTCGCCGGATCATAATAGCGCGGCTGCCACTGGCTCCAGAACAGCGACATGCCATGCACCGCATAGGGCCGCCCCTGCGCATCGACCACCTGCGCACCCCGCACCGCCAGCCGGCCATGCTCGGCCACCGGCGATCCGACCGGCGCGGCCCATGCCACCGGTATCGACAATATCGCGACCAGCAACAGCCACCAGCGACGCATCCACCCCTCCACCCTTGATTCTCAGGGTGAAAGGTGTCGCCCGCCGTCAACGCTGTCAACAACGGCCGCGCGATTACTCCGCCACGGGATCGGCGGGCCCGCGATCGGCGGGGCGGTCGGCCGCCGCCTCGGCCCGCGCCTGATCCTTGCGCCGCCGTAGATTCTGTCGCAGCGCCTGTGCCAGCCGCGCCTTGCGTTCCGCTTCACTCATCGCGACTTTCTACGCAATTCGCACGCAATCTGGCAACGGCCGCTTGACTTCATCGCAAATGCCTGCACATAGGCCCCTCCCGCCGCCGAGGGGTTTCCCCACGGCTCGGAGTGCTGCCGTAGCTCAGTGGTAGAGCGCATCCTTGGTAAGGCTGAGGTCGTGAGTTCAATCCTCACCGGCAGCACCATTTTCTTCGAAAATCCGACGCGATAGCTGACCCCTGACGGGGCGCCATCGGCTGGCACGCCACGCCGCGGTCGGCGTGGCGCGTGCGTCCTATCCCTCGACCTGATCGAGATAGTCGCCATATCCTTCGGCCTCCATCGCCTCGCGCGGGACAAAGCGCAGCGACGCCGAATTGATGCAGTAGCGCAGGCCACCCCGGTCGCGCGGGCCATCGGGAAAGACATGGCCCAGATGGCTGTCGCCCCCGGCCGAGCGGACTTCGGTGCGGACCATGCCGTGCGTCGTGTCGCGCAGTTCGGCGACATTGGCCGGCTCGATCGGCTTGGTGAAGCTCGGCCAGCCGCAATGCGAATCGAACTTGTCGGCCGATGCGAACAGCGGCTCGCCCGACACGATGTCGACATAGATGCCGGCGCGCTTTTCGTGCAGATATTCGCCGGTGCCCGGCCGCTCGGTCCCGCTCTGCTGCGTGACATAGAACTGCTCGGGCGTGAGGCGGGCCAGCGCCTCCTCGGTCTTGCGATAGTCGGTCATGTCTCGTTCCTTTGCTGCCGTCTACATGGGGCCGGACCGGCCCCATGCAACCGGATCAGAACAGCTCGGCCAGGAACGCGGTGACCGATTCCCACGACCGGCGATCGGCATCAGCGTCATAGGCCATGCCCTTTTCAGGCGCGGCGGCATGGGCGTTGGTAAAGGCGTGCATCGCCCGGCCGTGCGCGTGCAGTTGCCAGTCGGCGTCGCGCGCGCCCATTTCCTCGGCAAAGGCCAGCACCTTGTCCGGCGCGGCCATCGGATCGCGCCAGCCATGCTCGACCAGCACCTTCGCCGCGATCGGCCCGTCGGTCGACAGATCGTTGCCATCCAGCATCCCGTGCAGGCTGACCACGCCCCGCACCCCGTCCGCGCCGCCGCGTGCCAGGTCGAGGACGCACAGCCCGCCGAAGCAATAGCCGATCGCCGCGAGTCGGCCCGCATTGACCCGGTCGAGCGTCGCGGCAAAGGTCACCGCCGCGCGCACCCGCTGCAACAGCGCCGCGCGATCCGACAGGAACGGGCCGATCAGGTGGCTGTTGTCACCCGACGGGTCGCCCTTCACGTCCTTGCCGAACATGTCGATCGCGATCCCGACATAGCCGAGCTCGGCCAGCTTCTCGGCGGTCTTGTGCTCCCCCTCGCCGCGCCCGGCCCATTGGTGGACGATCAGCACTGCGGGCGCCTTGCCCTCTCCGGCGGGAAAGGCCACGCCGGCCTGCAACACGGTGTCGGCATCGGGATAGTCGAAGAGGTCGATCGTCATGCGTCTGCTCCATATCAGGGTCTCGCGCAGAACGGCCGATGCCCGGCAGGGGTTGCGCGACCCCGTGCCCCGTCCGTACCATGCGATCCTGTCGCGCAGAAACCGGCGCGATTGCAGGAGCGTACCCAATGAGTAAGGTGATGTTGGTGCTGGCGACGGCAGGACTGGCCGCGGGCGTGCAGGCGCAGGACAAGCCGGCGACGCTCGGCGCGGCGAATTACGGGGTCGACACCCGCATCGCCCCGCCGACGACCGCCCCCACCTTTGCCGACGAATTTTCGGGCAAGCGGATCGACCCGGCCAACTGGCGCTTCGACACCCACCGCAACAAGGCCGGCTGGTACAATAACGAACGCCAATATTACGCGCCGGCCAACACCCCGGCCAATGCGCGGATCGACAATGGCAAGCTGGTGATCGAGGCGCGGCGCGGGCGGCCGACCGGCCCGGATGCGGGGGGGCAGGGCTATACCTCCGCCCGGATCGTGTCGACGCGGGCGATGGGCTATGGTTTCTACGACATCCGCGCCAAACTGCCGTGCGGGCGTGGCATCTGGCCGGCCTTGTGGCTGGTTCCGCCGACCGGCGGCTGGCCTGCCGGTGGCGAAATCGACATCCTCGAACTGGTCGGATACGAACCGGGCCTGATCCACGCGACGGTGCACAGCGCGCTGTTCAACCATGCGCGCGGCACGCAGCGCGGCGGTTCGCTCAAGATGAGCGACGCCTGTGGCCAGTGGCATCGCTACCAGCTCGACTGGCGCCCCGATTCGATCACCATCGGCGTCGACGGGCGCGGCTATATGCAGGTCGACAACAACCAGCCCGGCGGACAGGCGGCATGGCCGTTCGACCGGCCGTACAACCTGATCCTGAACGTCGCGGTCGGTGGCGACTGGGGTGGCAAGATGGGGATCGACGACACCAAGTTCCCGCAATCGATGCAGGTCGATTATGTCCGCTACTGGCAATATCGCTGAACGCCGACGACCTCACCGCACGCCGGAATGAAGTCCACCGCGCGGGTGAGCGGCTGGCCGGCCCGGATCGCGCGCAGCGTGGCGATCGGCCCGCCATGGGCGATCACCAGCACGGTGCCGCGTGCGGGCAGCGCGTCCCACGCCGCCTGCACCCGGTCGGCGAGCTCGCGCCCGGTCTCCCCGCCGCCGGGGCGATAGGTTTCCGGCGCGGTCATCATGCCGTCCATCTCCGCGCCGCTCTCCCGCCAGATCGCGTCCCAGCTGCGCCCCTCCCACCGGTCGAAGTCCCGCTCCAGCCAGCGCGGGTCTTCGCCGACCGGCACGCCCTGCGCGACCATTGCCGCCAGCCGACGGGTACGCAGTGCGCCCGAATGCACCACCGCATCGACCGGCGGCAGGTCGCGGGCGATCCGCCGCGCCATCGCCCAGCCTTCGCGGCTCCACCCCATGTCCGACCGGCCATAGCAGCGCCCCTTCCACGCGAGCGCCACCGGCGGATGGCGCAGCAGCAGGACGCTCACCGCGCCGCGACCGCCAGTAACAGCGCCAGCTGCCCCATCGCGGCCGCAAAGCCCAGGCAGTCGCCGGTACTCCCACCGATCCGCCGCCGCAGGAACCGCGCGAGCCACGCCAGCAACACTGCCATCGCCACCAGCGCGACGACCACCGCCATGGGCCGCAGCCACAGCAGCGGCGCGATCCCGGGCACCGCCAGCACTCCGGCCAGTGCGAGCCGCCCGATCGGCATCCGCCCGGCGCGCACCGCCATCCCCGCGCCACTCCCGACCGGCGCGACCAACGCCGCCAGCGTCACCGCGCACAGCCGCCCCAGCGTCGCCGCCGCGACGATCGCCGCCATCGCCAGCACCGGCGGCAATGCGACCATCGCCGCGATGCGCAGCAGCACGACCAGCCCCAGCCCCAGCGCGCCATAGCTGCCGATCCGGCTGTCCTTCATGATCGTCAGCGCGCGGTCGCCGCTGGCCACCCCGCCGAACGCATCGCAGAAATCGGCGACGGCATCCTCGTGGAACGCCCCGGTCAACAGCGCCTCGACGATCAGCGCCAACACGGCGGCGACCAGCGGTGGCCACCAGAACTGGGCGATCAGGAAGGTCGCGCCGGTCACCGCCCCGATCAGCGACCCGACCGGCGGCAGCCACGCCATCGCCTGCTCCAGCCCCGCCGCCGCCTGCTCCCCCGTCAACCGGTGCAGCACCGGCACGGGCAGGCGCGTCAGAAACTGGACCGCCAGCAATGGCGGCGCCCAGCGGGGACCGTCAGTCGGCACGATCCGCCCCGATCTGGTCGAGCCGCACGACATCGTTGAGGAGCGCCGCCGCCGCATCAAGCAGTGGCAGCGCGGTCAGCGCCCCGCTGCCCTCGCCCAGCCGCATCTCCCAGTCGAGCACCGGCGTCAGCCCCAGCGCCGCCAGCGCCGCGCCATGCCCCGGCTCGGCCGAGCGATGCGCGGCGATCATCGACCGCACGCTGCCCGGCGCCAGGCTTTCCGCGATGAGCGCGGCGGCCGTCGCGACATAGCCGTCGAGCAGCACCGTCACCCCGCGCGCCGCACCTGCGGCATAGAAACCGGCCATCGCCGCGATCTCAAAGCCCGCGACCGACGCGATCGCCGCCCGCCGATCCGGCATCGCCGCCGCCCGCGCCACCGCAGCCGTCACGACCCGGCGCTTGACGACCAGCACGGCATCGTCCGCCCCCGCCCCGCGCCCGACCGCAGCGTCCGGTTCGATGTCGGCGAGGAGCGCAGTCAGGCAGGCGGCAGGTGTCGTGTTGCCGATCCCCATCTCCCCCGCGATCAGCAGCACCGCGCCCGCGTCGATCGCCGCATCGGCTTCCTCGACGCCCACGCCCCATGCCGCGTCGAACTGCGCGACGTCCATCGCCGCCCTTTGTCCCAGCGGTTGCGTGCCTTGCGCCACGCGCGCGTCGCGAAAATGGGGATGGGGCGCCAACTTCGGCGCGATCATGCCAACATCCACGACCCGAAGCGGACAGTTCGCGGCCGCCGCCAGCGCATTGCTGGTCGCCCGCCCAGAGAGGATCGTCGTGACCATCATCTGCGTCACCGCGGACGGCCACGCCGACACCCCCTCCTCCACGCAACCATGGTCGCCGGCGAACAGCACCGCCTGTCGCGGGGAGGTGCGCGCATCGATCCGCCCCTGCGTCAGCGCCAGCTCTTCGGCCAACGCCTCCAGCCGCCCCATCGCCCCACGCGGCTTGGCCAGCGCGTCCAGATGCGCGCGAATGTCGTCGATCATGCAGCCTCCCCGGCAATGTCCAGCAATGCGTCGATATCCAGCACCGCTTCCAACGCGGCGGCAACCTCGTCCAGCGCGGCGTCGACCGCCTCATGCCGATCCAGCGGATCGGCAGCAGCCCCGATCCCCGCCAGCAGCGCGGCCCGCGCGCTAGCCCGGTCGAACAGGCCATGGACGTAGCACCCGGCAATCTGCCCGTCGCGCGCCGTCGCCCCGTCCGGCGTGCCATAGGCAAAGCGCAGCAGCGGCGGCGTGCCGGGCGCGACCCGCGTCACCCCGGCATGGATCTCGTACCCGGCAAAGGCCGCGCCCCCGACCAGCTCGCCCGTCACCGGCCGCGTCGTCTTGGCACCGGCGATCACCGTCTCGACCGGCAACAGCCCCAGCCCGGCGGCGCTCCCCGCCGGTCCCTCTATCCCGTCCGGATCGGCGATGCGGGTACCCAGCATCTGGTATCCGCCGCAAATCCCCAGCACCCGCCCGCCCCGGCGCACATGCCCCGCGAGATCGATATCCCACCCCTGTTCGCGCAGGAACGCGAGGTCGGCGATCGTCGCCTTGGTCCCCGGCAGGATCACCAGCGCGGCGTCGCCGGGCAACGGCTGGCCCGGCGGGATCATCCGCAACCGCACCGCCGGATCATGGGCCAGCGCGTCGAAATCGTCGAAATTGGCGATGCGCGACAGCATCGGCACCGCGATCAACGGCCCCCCGCCACCCTCGACACCGCGCCCCAGCGCCACCGCATCCTCGGCGGGCAGGCGCGCGGCATCGACCAGCCACGGCACCAGTCCCAGGTCGCGCCATCCCGTCCGCGCGACGATCGCGGCGCGGCCATCGTCGAACAGCGCCGGATCGCCGCGGAACTTGTTGACCAGAAACCCGCGGATCATCGCCGCATCGGCCGGGTCGATCACCGCCTGCGTACCCACCAACGCCGCGATCACCCCGCCGCGATCGATATCGCCCGCCAGCACCACCGGCACCCCCGCCGCCCGCGCAAAGCCCATATTGGCGATATCGCCGGCGCGCAGGTTGATCTCGGCCGGCGATCCCGCCCCCTCGACCACGACGATATCGGCCCCGGCCGACAGGCGGCGATGGGCGGCCAGCACCTCGGCCAGCAGCTCCGGCCGACGCGCCCGATAATCGCCCGCGCGCATCACCCCGGCCACCCGCCCGCCGACGACCAGTTGCGAGGTCCGGTCGCTCTGGGGTTTCAGCAGCACCGGGTTCATGTCCGTCGTCGCAGCCACGCGACACGCCATCGCCTGCAACGCCTGCGCCCGGCCGATCTCCCCGCCGTCCGCACAGACGGCGGCATTGTTCGACATGTTCTGCGCCTTGAACGGCCGCACGGCCATGCCCCGGTTCGTCAGCAATCGGCAAATTCCGGCGACCAGCACCGACTTGCCGACGTCCGATCCGGTGCCCTGAATCATCACCCCAGCCATGGGATGATCCCGACCAATATCCACAGGAGCAAGCAGGCGGTGCGATAGATGGTCAGCGCCCGCTCCAGATCGCGCGCATCGGGTGCCGGCCCGTCGCCCAGCACCGCGCGCTGCGCCACCTCGCCATCATAGCTGACCGTCCCGCCCAGCCGCCGCCCGAGCGCCCCGGCCATCGCCGCCTCCGGCCAGCCGCCATTGGGCGAAGCGTGGGCGGCGGCATCGCGCCGCATCTCCCGCCAGCCACCCCGCCCGGCCAGCGCGATCAGCACGCCCGCGATCCGCGCCGGCACGAAATTGACCACATCGTCCGCCCGCGCCGCCGCCCAGCCGAACGCAGACAGTTCCGGCGTACGATGCCCGATCATCGAATCGGCGGTGTTGATCGCCTTCACCACGAACAGCCCCGGCAGGCCGAACAGCGCAAGGGCCAGCGCCGGCGCGACGACCCCGTCGCAGAAACTCTCGGCCAGGCTCTCGATCGCCGCCGTCGCCACCCCGGCTTCATCGAGCGTATCGGTATCGCGCCCGACGATCATCGCCACCGCGCTGCGGGCCGCGCCCAGCTCGCCCGCCAGCAACGGCCGCGCCGCCGCCGCGACGTGATCGTGCAGGCTGCGCTGCGCAAGGCCGGTGGTCGCGACCAGCACCGTGGCGACCGTCCCGAGCCATTGGATCGCCTGCCCCAGCGACACCGCCAGCGCGAACAACACCAGGACCAGCGCCACGCCCTCCCGCCGTCGCCGCCGGTTCCACGCCTGCTCGATCCCCTCGATCAGCGCGCCGACGCCCATCACCGGATGCCACCAGCGACGCGGATAGCCGACCGCCGCCTCGACGATCAGCGCGGCGAGCGCGATCACCGCGCGACCGGCAGAATATAGCGATGGCCCTGCGGCGTATGCCCGATCTCGACGTCGATCCCATAGGCTTCGGCGATGGCCGGCGCGGTCAGCACGTCCTCCGCCGCACCGCTCGCCACGACGCGCCCGTCCTTCAACAACACCGCATCGTCCGCCACCCGCGCCGCCAGATGCAGGTCGTGCAGCACCAGCACCACGCCCCGCCCGCCGCCGGCCACCCCGCGCAACCGCGCCAGCACGTCGAGCTGGTGCGCGGGGTCGAGGCTGGCGAGCGGTTCGTCGGCCAGCAGCCAGTCCGGCTCCCCGGCCAACACCCGCGCCAGCAGCGCGCGACCCCGCTCGCCGCCCGACAGCCGCTCGACACCACGGGCCGCAAACGCGGTCATGTCGGCCGCCGCCAGCGCCGCCGCCACCGCATCGCGATCGGCCTGCGTCTCGCCCCAGCGTCCGCGATGCGGAAACCGGCCCAGCCCGACCAGCGTCGCCACATCGATATCCCAATGCACATCGGCCGACTGCGGCAGCAACCCGATCGCCCGTGCCCGCACCCGGCGGTCGATCGCTTGCACGTCGTCCCCGCCCAGCCGCGCCGCCCCCGTCTCCGGCCGGCGCAGCGCGGCAAGGCAGGCGAGCAGGCTCGACTTGCCCGCCCCGTTCGCGCCCAGCAGCACCGTCACCCGCCCCGGCCGGAACGCGAAGGATATGTTGTCCAGCACGCGCTTGCCGCCCAGCGTCAGGCCGATCGCATCGGCCACCAGATCGGTCATGCCAGCCGCCTCCGCATCGTGATGAGCAGATAGAGGAAGAACGGCCCGCCCAGCATCGACATGGCGATCCCCAGCCGCAATTCGCTGACGGTCGGGGCCAGCCGCACGAGGCTATCGGCCAAGGTCAGCAGCACCGCCCCGGCCAGCGCCGACGGCCGCAGGATAGCGGACGGGCGGTTGCCCGCCAGCGGCCGGACCAGATGCGGCACGATCAGCCCGACGAACCCGATCATCCCCGCCGTCGCCACCGACGCGCCGACGGTCAGCGCGACGCCGGCAATGACCAGCCGCTGCAGCCGCGCCGGATCGACCCCCATCGACCGCGCCGCCGCCTCGCCCAGCGTCAGCGCATCCAGCGACCGCGCGGTCAGCGCCAGCACGCCCATGCCGAGCAGGATTAGTGGTGCTGCGACCAGCACATCGTCCCAGCTGCGATCGGTGAGCGCCCCCAGCAGCCATGTCACGATCTGCGACGATACGAACGGCGTCGGCGCAAGGCTGATGGCAAGCGAGGTAAGTGACCCGGTGATGCTGGTCAGGATCATGCCGCCGAGTGTAAACAGCAACAGGCTTCCCGACCGCCCGGCGATCAGCGCCAGCAGCGACATGGTGACCGCGGCCCCGACCAACGCAAAGCCCGGGAGCAGCCACATCTGCGCGGCATAGCCGAAATACAGCGCGATCACCGCGCCGAACGCTGCGCCCGACGACACGCCGAACAGCCCTGGATCGGCCAGCGGATTGCGCAGATAGCCCTGCATCACCGCCCCCGACAGCCCCAGCGCGCCACCGACCAGCAGCGCCAGCACGGTACGCGGCAGGCGCAGTTCGACGATGATGATCGAGCGCGGATCGTCGGCGCTCCACGCGTCGAGCGGCACCCACACCTTGCCCGCCGCGACCGACAGCGCGGCGGCGAGCAGCAGCAGGACGAGCAGGCCGATGGTCAGCCGCTTCACGACGCCACCTGCGCGCGCACCCGCCGCAACCGCGCCATCGCCGCGATGATCGTCGGCCCGCCGCAATTCATCAACCGCGTGGGATATGCGGCAACGGTGATATGCTGCGCCAGCCGCCGCACCGCCGGGTGCCCGGTCATGCGGTCGTCCTGCGCGCCCTCCGGCGCGGTCGACAACAACACGCGCGGCGGATCGGCGACCAGATATTCGAGCGGCAGGACGTCCCATTGCTTCAGGCCGTATGCCGCGCTCATGTTGCGAAACCCGGCGCGCGTCAGCAGGTCGTCGGTCAGTGTACCGCTACCGGGCACCAGTCCATTGCCCTGCCACACCAGCGCGCCCACCGGCCGCGCGGTCGAGGGGGCCGCTGCGGCCGCGATCCGCGCCGCCAACACATCGCCGCGATCGGCATGGCCGGTGGCCGCCGCGATCTCGCCGACCTGCGCCATGCTCTCCGCGACCGACGCAGGCACCGGATATTGCACCAACCTGATCTTCAGCCGCTTGAGCGCGGCAATCGTCGCCGGTTCGACATGCGCCCCGGCCAGCACCACATCGGGGCGCAATGCCACGACTTCCTCCGCCGTGCCCGACGTCGCCTTGAACCGGTTCGCCCAGCCGAGCGGGACCGAGGTCGCGCGTACATCCTGCGAATAATGGCTGATGCCGACGATCTGCGCCGGATCGGCGACGCGGGCCAGCACCGCATCGACGCACGGATTGATCGACACGATCCGGGGCAGGCGCGGCGCGGCCGACATCAAGGCTGGCGCGGCGAGCATCAAGGCGAAGGAGCGGATCAATATTCGACACCCTTCTGCGCCTTGAACCCGGCATGATAGGGATGCTTCACCTCGCCGAATTCGGTGATCAGGTCGGCGATCTCCAGCAGTTCGGGTTTCGCATTGCGGCCGGTGATGCAGACATGCTTGGTCAGCGGGCGGTCCTTCAGGAATTCCACGATCTCCGCGACCGGCAGCGTATCGTCGCGCAGCACGATGTTGAGTTCGTCGAGGATCACGAAATCGATGGCGGGATCGAGGATCATCTCCTTCGACCGCTCCCATGCAGCGCGCGCGGCGGCGATGTCCTGCGCGCGGTCCTGCGTTTCCCAGGTGAAGCCCTCGCCCATCACCTCGAAGCTCGCAAGGTCGGGATGCGCGTCGAAGAAGTTGCGCTCGCCGGTCTCCCACTTGCCCTTAACGTACTGAAGGATCGCGACCTTCATGCCCCAGCCGATGCTGCGGATCGCCATGCCGAACGCGCTCGACGACTTGCCCTTGCCATTGCCGGTGTGGACGATCAGCAGCCCGCGTTCCATCGTGCGGCGCGCCTGCATCTTTTCGCGCGCCACCGCCATGCGCTGCATCCGGGCATTGTGGCGGGCGTGATCGTCGGGGGTCTCGGTCATCGCGGATACTCCGATAGGGCATGGGTCAGGCGGGCGAGCGCCACGCCATCGGCGGGCAGGCCGATGCGCAGGCGATCGCCCCGCTCGGCGAAGGGCCGGGTCAGGATGGCATGGTTGCACAAATGACGGAACAGGCCGTGCGCGTCCGCCGCGCCGACCAGCCGGAACAGCGGCGCGGCCCCGACCGGCTCGAACCGCGACAGGACGGGATCGAGCAGCGCCCCGACCGTCGCGATCCGCTCCGCCTGTTCGCCCCGCCAGCCCGCGTCGCGATAGGCAGCCGTGCCGATCGTGATCGCCGGCAGCGACACCGGCCAGTCGCCCAGCAACTGCCGCAGCGCATCCGCAACGCGCGGCCCGGCGATGACGAACCCCAGCCGGACACCGGGCAGGCCATAGAATTTGCCGAAGGACCGGAGCACGATCAGCCGGTCGGACGCCTCGCCGCACAGGCCGGGGGCGGGATCGGCATAGGCTTCGTCGACCACCACCGTCATCCGCCCGGTCAGCGCGCGCAACTGTTCGGGCGGCGTCACCCGCCCATCGGGATTGGCCGGCGACGCCAGCACCAGCAGGTCGGCATCGCCCGGATCGGTGAGCGGAGCGACGCCGCGCGCCGCGCGCCACGCCGCCGCATGCCCGGCATAGCCCGGCCGCACCACCGCCGGCCGCTCCGCCCCCAGCACGACCGCCAGCAGCCGCAGCGCGAGGTCGGTGCCGGGCACCGCCACCACCTGCGCCGGATCGGCGACGCCGAACGCCTCGGCCGCCGCCGCCTCCACCGCCGCCAGCTCACCCGGTTCGGGCAGGCGGGTCAGGTCGAGGGTGCCATGGGGATAGGCCCAGGGCGCGATCCCCGTCGACAGGTCGATCCAGTCAGCCCCGCCGAACGCACGCGCAGCGGCGGCCACCCGGCCACCATGCGCGCAAAATTCGGCGAGGGACTGCATCGGATCAGTAGCGGACGCGGACACCGCCATAGGCGGCGCGGCCCGGCGTGCCGTACTGGAAGATGGTCTGGTAACGTTCGTCGAACAGATTCTCGACCCGGCCATATACCTCGACCCGCTCGGTGACCGGGAATGCCGCGCGCAGGTCGGTCAGGACATAGCCGTCCAGCCTGCGCGCGTTCGACGCATTGTCGAAACTGTCGCCGATCATCGTGACCGTCGCCCCGGTCGACAGCCCGAACGCCCAACGATAATCGGCATTCACCGTCATGCTGTTCGCCGGCCGCCGCGCCAGCTTGCGCCCGAAATTGGCGGTGCCCACCGAACGGTTCTCGGCATCCAGCCACGTATAGGCCGCCGCGACCGTGAACGCCTCGACGGGTTTGAGCTTCAGCGCGAATTCCAGCCCCTTCGCCTCGGCGCGCTGGATATTGTCATAGGTGCCGAACGGCCGATCGGCGCAGATGCCGGTGCCGTTGGCGGGGCAGGAGATGAACGCGATCAAATCCTTCGACGTGCGGTCGAACCACGTCGCGCTGGCTTCCACCGCACCGTCCAGCCCACGCTGGGTGATGCCGGCATCCCAGCCCTTCGAACGCTCCGGGGTCAGCTGCGCGTTGCCGTATTCGCTCTGCAACTGGTACAGCGTCGGCGCCTTGAACCCTTCGGAATAGCTGGCGCGCAGCAGCGTGTTGCCGCCGTTGGGCGACCACACCCCGCTCCCCGAAAACACCGTCGCCCCGCCGAACACATTGTGATCGTCATGGCGCACACCGCCGGTCAGCGTCAGGTTCCGAACCAACGTTACCGCCAGCTGGCCATAGACCCCCAGCAGCCGCGCACGACCGGTCGTCGCCGGCCCGCCGAAGCTCGCCGTGGTGAAGCGCGATACCTCGCGCTCGACGCCGAAGGTCGCGAACACGGCATCGGTGACGTCGAACGACCCCTGGTAATCGGTCCGGTCGTTGCGCCCCTTGCCGCGGAAGGTCTCGGTCGGCGTGCCGTCGGGATCGTTGTTGGTGCGGTTGCTCTGGGTATGGGCATAGCCGATGCGGTTGCGGAACCGCCCGTCGAACAGCGCGGCGTTCAGCCCGGTATAGCCGGTCCACTGCTCCGCCTTGCCCACTTCGCGCGTATCGCCGAAGCTGAACGTCGGTGCCGGAAAGCCGTCGATCTCCGTCCGCCCATTCGAATAGAAACCGCGCACATCGACCGACACGCTGTCGGCCAGCGCGACCGACACGCTGCCGTTCGCACCATAGTTACGATATCCGTCCTTCTCGCGGCCCGGCGCATAGGCGGAGATGCCGTCGGTGGTGAAGAACCCGCCGCCGATGCTGGCCGACACCGGCCCGGCCTTGCCCGACACATTGGCGACGGCCTGACCGGTGCCGAACGATCCGCCCTCGGCCCGCGCGTTGATCGCCAGCGCCTCGGTCGGCTGGCGGGTAATCATGTTGACGACGCCGCCGATCGCCTGGCTGCCCCACAGTACCGACTGCGCGCCGCGCAGCACTTCGATGCGCGCGATATTGCCGATCAGCAGGTTGCCGAAATTGAACCCGCCGCCCGGCGACGACGGATCGTTGAGCTTTACGCCATCGATCAGCGCCACGGTCTGGTCGCTGTCGCCGCCGCGGATGTTGACGCTGGTCGTCGTGCCGGGGCCACCATTGCGGGTCACGGTCACGCCCGGCGTCTGGCGCAGCAGGTCGGACACGACCACCGCCTGACGCTGTTCGATGGTCACGATGTCGAGCACGGTAACGGCCTGGCCGACGGTATCGACCGGCCGCGCCTCGCGGTTGGCGGTCACGACGATCTCGTCGTCGCCGGCCGCCACGCGCTCAAGGCCGCTGGTCGACTGCGCGCTCTGGGCAAAGGCCGGGGTCGCCGCCAACAGGCACGGCAGCAACAGGAAACGGGTCTTCATTCGGGCATCCCCCCTTGGTCAACAACGGGGACGCGACGGAATTACGGCGGACAGCCTGTCCCCCGCGCGCACGACCCCAACAACGTCGTCACGCGAGGAAACCCTCGATCACCCGGCACACCCCGTCCGCGCGAAGGACAACCGCGACGGGCAGGTCTCCTGGCTCGCGGGTCATCGCCTTGCCCGGCCTTCCCGGACCTGGGGTCCAGTGGCGCACGGAGGAGCAGGGCTCGCCGGTCACAGTTGCGGGGGCAGCCCCGGATGGCGCGTAATGCACGCGCTTCCGGGTTCCCTTTTCATCCCATTTCTGGGAACCTGTCGCATCCGCGCCCTTAGAGCGCTTGGGGGCACAGGACAAGATGGCGACGACAACCCTGTTCGTGGGCGGCGCGCGCTCGGGCAAGAGCCGGCTGGCGCAGGCCGCGTGTGAGGCACTGCCCGGCCCCTGGACCTACCTCGCCACGGCCGAAGCATGGGACGACGAGATGGCCGACCGCATCGCCCGCCACCGCGCCGATCGCGGCCCCGGCTGGCACACGGTCGAATGTCCGGTCGACCTGGCCCCGGCGATCCGCGCGGGCAAAGGCCCGGTGCTGGTCGACTGCCTGACGCTGTGGCTGACCAATGTGATGCTCGGCGGCCATGACGTGACGCGGCACAGGGCCGCGCTGATCGCCGCGATCCGCGACGCGCGCCATCCGCTGCTGCTGGTCAGCAACGAAGTGGGCCTCGGCATCGTCCCCGAACACCCACTGGGCCGCGCCTTTCGCGACGAAGCGGGGCGACTGAATCAGGCGGTGGCGGCGGCGGTCGATCGCTGCTGGTTCGTGGTGGCGGGGATGGTGCTGCCGCTGGAGCGGTTCACACCCGAACGCTGACCGTACCCCCGCGGAGGCGGGGGTCCAGAGCCAAAAGCGCTGCGCTCGGTTACCCTGGATCCCCGCCTGCGCGGGGATACGTCATTACTGGGCCAGCACCGCCCTCAACGGTGTCCACGCCACATCATAGCGCGCATTGTCCACCGGTCCGCTGGGCGCGCGGCCATCGAACATGTTGTGGAGATACTGCATCCCCTGCCACGCCGGAAACACCTGGTCGCGCGCGGGGAACAGCCGCCGCGTGACGCCGATCATCCGGGCGAGCGTGCCGAGCGACCCGGCGCGCAGCAACCCGTACGGCTTGCCCGTCACCTCGCCCATCAACGCCGCCAGATCGCGTGCGCTGACCTGTGCCCCGGCGATCTGCAGGTTGCGCGGCGCGGCGGGATCGAGCGCGGCGGCGGCGGTATAGGCCGCCACGTCATCCTTGGTCGTCAGCGCGAATTTCGTATCGGCATCGCCCCAGTACAGCACGCGCCGCACCCGCCGCTGGATCAGCGGCATCTCGCCGTTCAGCATGTCAGCAAACGCCCCGTTGAAGATCGAGGTGGCCAAGATCGGCGCGGTGTCGATCCGCGTGCGGAACGCGCGGCGCAGGTCGAAATTACGGTTGGTGCCAGTCGGCAGCGCGCGATAATCGATCGAGAAGTCGGACGGAATGAACCGCGCCGCGCCACCGCCCAGCGCGGCATCGAGCAGTCGGGTCTGGGTCCCGAGGATCGTGTCGCCAAGGCCGTTCAGCGCCGACACGACGCACACTACCCCGCGACACGCCTGCGCCAGCGCCTGCGCATCCTCGAAATCGACCGGATGCGGATCGGCCCCGATCGCCTCCAGCGCCGCGATCCGTTCAGGCGCGGTGCCGGCGCGCACCAGCGCGCGCACCTTCGCCCCGCGCGCCACCGCCGCCTTCGCGATCCGGTTGCCGAGGTCGCCGGTGGCCCCTGCGACGATAATCGTGTCCATGGTCGTTCCCTGCTGCCCTTCCCCGGCGGACTGCCGTCCCCGTCGTGCGGCCCCGGTGGCGGCAACGCAAGGGGGGTCATCAACCTCTCAGATCGCCACCCCGCCGGGCACGGGCCGTGCCTCGGCCTTCGCCCGCCGCACCAGCCCCGCCAGCGCGATCGTCAGCATGGCCGCCACGACCGCCCAGATCGCCAGCCCCTGCCACGGGGTGAAGCCCAGCCATTCATCGGCGACGGTGCGCAGATAGCCCGGATCGAACCGGTCGCGGAACACCGCCACCGCCAGCGCGCGCGGCTCGCTGCCCGGCGCGGTGATCTCGGCGCTGGCGATCGCCATGTTGAGCACGACCGACCCCGCCAGCATCGCCGCGACCGCGGCCCGCGACCAGCGCGTCGCCCGTGCCCAGAAGGCACCGATGCCGATGCACAGGTACCCGACCGCCGGCAACGCATGGCGCGGGCCGGTCGCATTGCCGCCGTCCCAGTAATAATAGCTGGCGTTGATGAGGAACGGCACCACCGCCCCGGCAACCGCCAGCCAGCCGATCGCGCGCGTCGCCGGATCACGCAGCAGCGCGGCGATGCCGAACGGCGCGACGATCAGGATCGGCGCGACCCACAGCATCCCCCGCCGCTCGCCAAAGGTCAGTTCGTAAAGCACATAGGGCTTCGGGTAGGTCAGCCCGAACAGCCCCTCCTGCATGCCCGCAAAGTCGGTGACCCCGGAATAGCCCAGCCGAAACACCGTCCCGAACGCGATCAGGTTATAGCCGACCAGCACGACCAGCGCGCTCGCCCCCGTCGCCAGCGCGATCCCGACCGTTCGCACCGCCGCCGCGCGGGGCAGGGCACGCAACCGCCACAGCGCGAACCCGGCGACCGGCAGCCCGGCGATCAGCGCCGAATGCTCGATCAGCACCGCCCAGCCGAGCGCGAGGCCGGCGAAGACCGCATGCCCCCACGACCGCCCCGGCCCGGTGCCACGCCACACGGCCCACGTCGCGATCACCAGCAACGCGGCGACCGGCGCATGGCCAAAGATCGTCGTCGACCACCCCCAGACGGTCGTGCCGAGGCCATAGGACAAGGCGGCGACCGCCCCCGCCTCGCCGTCACTGGTTACCCCGCGCACCAGATCGTAGAGCAGCATCGCCGCCAGCGCGGTCAGCAGCGCGCAGACGGTGGCCGCGACCAGCCGGATGCGGATTTTCAGGAAGCGATTGAACTCGCGATTCTCGAATCCCGGCACGAAATCATGCGCGGTCTGCCCCGACACGGCGTCCGCCAGCGCGACGGCGGGGATGCCCAGCACGGTGATGCCCGGCGCCTTGTCCGAATAATAATGGTCGCCGAAATGCGCCTTGTCGATCGTCAGCGCGGCATATTCATCGATGGTGGCGTCACCGTCCTCGACCAGCGACAGCGTGGCGAACATCCGGACGGCATTGTTGGGATTGAACTCCCACGACCCGAACCACGCGCACGAAAACCACACGAGGATCAGGATCGCCCACGCCACGGGATCGCGGCGCAGCGGCGGGGTGGTCGGCATCGCTCGCACCCCGCCGCCGAAATCAGAAGATGCGATTGAGCAGCAGGTACAGCGACCCCGACAGCAGCACCGACACCGGCAGCGTCAGCACCCATGCCATCAGCAGGTTGCGCACCGTCGACACCTGCAGCCCCGACCGGTTCGCCGCCATCGTGCCGGCGACGCCCGACGACAGGACATGCGTGGTCGATACCGGCAACCCCAGGCTGTCCGCGCCGAAGATCGTGCCCATCGCCACCAGCTCGGCCGATGCGCCCTGCGCATAGGTCAGGTGGGTCTTGCCGATCTTTTCACCGACGGTGACGACGATCCGCTTCCACCCGACCATCGTGCCAAGGCCCAGTGCAAAGGCGACCGCGACCTTCACCCACAGCGGGATGAAGCGCGTGCCGGCGTCGAGCGACCCGCGATATTCGGTCAGCACCTTCTTGTCGGCTTCGGTCAGCGACAGCGACGATTCCTTCGACAGCCGCTTCACCGCTTCCGACGTCAGGTACATGTCGTTGCGCATGTTGCCGCTAACGGCGGCCGGCACCTTGGCCAGCGTGCCATATTCGCGGACCTGCTGCTCGATCGCGCCGACCATGGTGGTCACGGCGGGCACGGTATCGGGGGCCAGCTTGCGTTCGGTGATATAGCGCTGCGCCTGGGCGCGGGCGGTCGCGTCGTCGGGGGTCGCGCCCTCGCCCTGCGGCATCAGCACGCGCACGGCGGCGGCGCTGTTGGTGGCGAATTGCGCCTCATATTGCGCCGGCACCGCACGGTTCAGCGCATAGGCGGTGGGCACCGTGCCGATCAGGATCAGCATGATGAGGCCCATGCCCTTCTGCCCGTCGTTCGACCCGTGGGCGAAGCTGACGCCGGTGCAGGTAAAGATCAGCAGGCAGCGGATCCACAGCGGCGGCGGCGTGTCGCCGACCGGCGCCTCGTACAGCGCCTTGTTGCGCACCAGCGCCTTCATCGCGAGGAACAGCAGCGCCGCGACCCCGAACCCGATCATCGGCGAGATCAGCAGCGCCTTGCCGATTTCGGTCGCCTTGTCCCAGTCGACGCCGGCCGAGCCGTTGCGCCCCTGCAGGATCGCATTGGCGACGCCGACGCCGATGATCGACCCGATCAGCGTGTGCGACGACGACGACGGGATGCCCAGCGCCCAGGTGGCAAGGTTCCACACGATCGCCGCGATCAGCAGCGCAAAGACCATCGCGAAGCCCGACGACGACCCGACCTGCAAGATCAGTTCGATCGGCAGCAGCGAAATGATGCCGAACGCGACCGCGCCGGTCGACATCAGCACGCCAAGGAAGTTGAAGATGCCGGACCAGACCACCGCGACGTGCGCGGGCATCGAGTTGGTGTAGATGACGGTCGCGACCGCGTTGGCGGTGTCGTGGAACCCGTTCACGAATTCGAAGCCCAGCGCTATAATCAGCGCGAGCACCAGCAACGCGAACGGCATCAACGTCAGGGGATCGACGCTGGCCGCCGATGCGTCGTGATACACGTTGTAGACGACGTAGCCGAGTGCGGCGACGATCGCCGTGGCGAATCCAAACGTACCGGCGCGACCGAAGCCGTCGTCCAGTTTCGGGCCGGGGCGTCCATCCCGCTCCAGCGCTGCGCTCGTCATCGAAATTCCCCTGCCGAATGAACCTGTCGCCCTATCGGCGAAGTGTGACAGCTTGGGGAGCGTCGCACACCGGCCGCGTCGGCATCGCGGTTCGGCGAAGCGGCCCATAGCGAACCGAATGTGCTTTGGCGATATGATGCATGAAATCCCCGTTTTCGGCCACCGGCGTTGCACCGCCGCCACATGCGACCATCGGATCAGTCCGCGCTTTCCCGCTTGACGCCGTGGGTTCGACCGATGCTGTGCGGGGCGGCACAAGGAGTCGCCGCCATGGACCATCGCAACGAACCGGCTCGGGCACGCCACCGGGCGCGGATCGCGCTCGACGAACGCACCTGCCGGATGATCTGCCCGATCGCCTCGGCGATGGTCGGCGTCTGCCTGACCGGCATCGGCCTGCTGCACGTCACCATCACGCTGCGCGCGCGCCAGACGGTGGCCGACGACCTGTTGTCGGTCGACGCGCTGCTGTTCCTGATCGCGACGCTCAGCAGCTATTTCGCGCTGCGCGTACAGGGCACGGCGCGGCTGCACTGGCTGGAGCGAATCGCCGATGCGACCTTCATCGCCGCGATGCTGCTGCTGACCGCCGCCTGCTTCATCATCACCTATGCGTTGAACCGGTAGCGGCCCGCCAACATTACCGATTGTTCAGCGCGCGCTGAACCCCCGGCAATTCGCCGTAAGCTATTTCCCCGGACATGAAGGGGAATCGAACGATGCGGGTGTGGAGCGGGATCGTGGCGGCGCTCGGCATGGCGGTGGCCCTGCCCGCCAGCGCATTTGCGCCGGGGGTGTCGCCCGCCGGCCTGTGGCTCAGCCCGCACAGCAACGTCGCGGTGCGCACCGCCCCGTGCGGCGCACGGCTGTGCGGCTGGGTGGTATGGGCCAGCCCCGCTGCCCGCGCCGATGCGAAAGACGGCGGGGTAGAACGGTTGCTCGGTACCGAACTGCTCGAAAACTATGCCGCCGATGGCAGCGGCGCGTGGACCGGCACGGTGTTCGTGCCCGACATGGGCCGCCGCTTCGCCTCGCGCATCGACCTGCCCAATGCCGACACGCTGCGGATTCGCGGCTGCCTGTGGGGCGGGATGCTCTGCCGCAGCCAGAACTGGTCGCGCATCGCACAGGTGCCCCATGGCTGAGCTGCGCCGCCTGCTCGATCGCTATCGCACGCCGATCGGCGTCCTCGTGGTGCTGGCGCTGATCGCGCTGGGCTTCGCCGCGCTCCAGCATCTGACACAGGAGATCCGCTTCGCCGATGTGCGCAGCGCGCTGCACGACCTGTCCGCGGCAAAGGTCGTCCTTGCGCTGCTCGCCACCGCCGGCAGCTATCTGGCGCTGACCTTCTACGACCTGCTGGCGCTCCACACCATCGGCCGCCCGCTGCCGTGGCGCACCGCGGCGCTCGCCTCCTTCACCAGCTATACGCTCAGCCACAATCTCGGCCTCGCCCTCCTGACCGGCGGGTCGGCGCGCTACCGCATCTACAGCGCCGCCGGCCTCGACGGCCCCGACGTCGCCCGCGTGGTCGCGATCGCCAGTGGCACCTTCTGGGCCGGGGTCGTCAGCGTCACCGGAGTCGCCCTGCTGCTGCACCCCGGGGCGCTCGACCTCGCCGGCCTCACCCTCTCGGCGACCGAGGTGCAGGTCGCCGGCTGGGCCATCGCCGCGCTGACCGTGGCGCTGCTCGGTGCCTGCGCGATCGTCCGCGCGCCGATCCGCCTGTTCGGCTTCACCCTGCCGCTGCCGGGACCGGGCCTGCTGCTGCTGCAGATCGGCATCGCGCTGGTCGATATCGCCTGCGCCAGCGCCGCGCTGTTCGTCCTGATCCCCGGCGCTGCCCCTGTGCTGCTGCCCGCCTTCATCCTCGCCTACACCCTCGGCATCGTCGCGGCGGTGGTGACCCATGTCCCCGGCGGCATCGGCGTGTTCGAAGCGGTCGTGCTGGCGGTCGTGCCCGTCGATCGCGCCACGCTGTTCGCCGCGCTGATCGCCTACCGCGTGCTCTATTACCTCTTGCCGCTCGGCTGCGGCGTACTGGTCCTCGCATGGCACGAAGGGGCACGCCAGCGGCGGCGGTCGAGCCGCTTCCTGTCGGGCATGCGCGCGGTTGCGACCGGAGTCGCCCCGCTGGCGCTCAGCGTCGCGACCTTCATGGCCGGCGCGATGCTGCTGCTGTCGGGTTCACTCCCCTCGGTCCGCGCCCGCATGGGGGACCTCGCCGCGATCCTGCCGCTACCGATGATCGAGGGCAGCTCGATCGCCGCCAGCCTGACCGGCACCGCGCTGCTGCTGCTCGCCCCCGCCCTCTATCGCCGGCTCGACGGCGCGTTCCTCGCCACCCGCATGCTGCTGATCGCTGCGGCGCTGTTCTCGATCGGCAAGGGGCTGGATTATGAGGAGGCGACCGCCTGCCTCACCGTCGCCGCCCTCCTGCAATGGACCCGCAGCGCCTTCTACCGCCGCACCGCGCTGACCGGGCAACCGGTCGGCCCCGGCTGGGTCGCGTCGGTCGCCGCCGTCATCGCGCTGACGATCTGGGCGGGTTTCTTCGCCTATCGCCACGTCGATTATTCCGAAAATCTGTGGTGGAAATTCGCGCTGCACAGCGACGCCCCCCGCTTCCTGCGCGCGACGCTCGGCGTCATCGTCATGCTGGCGGGCGCGTGCGTGTGGCGGCTGATGTCGCCGACCGCCGCGGCGGCGCGCAGCGCGCTGTCGGCGGTCGATTCGGCGACGATCCGCCGCATCCTGGCCAACGCCAACCGCACCGACACGATGCTGGCGCTGACCGGCGACAAACGGTTCCTGCTGTCCGACGCCGGCGACGCCTTCGTCATGTACCAGGTCCACGGGGCCAGCTGGGTGGTGATGGGCGATCCGGTCGGCCCGCGCGACGCATGGGGCGAACTGCTGTGGAATCTCCGCGACCTCGCCGACCGCGATCAGGGGCGGCTGCTGCTGTACCAGATTTCGTCGCCGGTCCTCGACATCGCGATCGGCATGGGGCTCAGCATCGTCAAATATGGCGAGGATGCGGTGGTCGACCTCACCACCTTTACCCTCGACACCCCCCGGCTGCGCGCGCTGCGCAAGTCGGAACGCGCAGTGGAGCGCAAGGGCGCGCGGATGCACATTGTCGGGGCATGCGAAATCGGTTCGGTGATGGCCGAACTCGAATCGGTCTCCGACGAATGGCTGGAGGCCAAGGCGCAGCGCGAAAAGGGGTTTAGCCTCGGCCATTTCGACCGCGCCTATCTGTCGTGCTTCGACGTGGCGGTGGTGACGATCGACGACCGCATCGTCGCCTTCGCGAACCTCTGGCTGACCGATAACCGCAAGGAAGCCTCGGTCGACCTGATGCGCCATCGCTCCGACACGCCGCCGGGCACCATGGACTTCCTGCTCGTCAACCTGATGCTGTGGGCGCAGGCGCAGGGTTACGCCCGCTTCTCGCTCGGCATGGCGCCCTTGTCGGGGATCGAGGATCGCCGCCTCGCCCCCGCCTGGGCCAAGGCGGCGGCGTTCATCTTCCGCCATGGCGAACGCTTCTACGGTTTCCGCGGTCTTCGGACCTACAAGGAGAAGTTCGCGCCGGGGTGGGAGCCGCGCTACATCGCCGGCCCCGGCGGCATCGGCCTGCTGCGGGGGCTTCGCGACCTGTCCCGCCTGATCGCCCGGCCCCAGCCCGCGCTCTACCTGCCCCCCGCCCCTGCTGCCGACCGGCTTGGCGTCGAACCGAAAGTACCCCAGTCATGAACCGTATCGACCGTCGTCGCCGCCTGCGCCGTCGCCTTGGCATCGGCGCGCTGCTCGCCGGGCTGCTGGTGCTGCTCGGCCTTGCCGCGCCGGCGCTGCACCTGATCGACAGCGAGTCGCTGCGCCTGTTCGACGGGGGGAAGAAGCATCCGTCGGTCGTCGCGGTCTATATCTCGGGCGACATGGGACTGCGCTTCGGCCTTGGCAGCGAAGTCGTTCCCGCGCTCGCCGCCCACGGCATACCGGTCGTCGGCGTCAGCTCGCCGGTGAATTTCGGCACGCGCAAGACCCGCGAACAAGTCGACGCCATCGTCACGAACGCGATCCGCACCGCCATGGCGCGCACCGGGGCGCAGCGGGTGATCCTGATGGGCCAGTCGTTCGGCGCCGACATGGTGTCGGCCACCGCCCCCGACCTGCCCGCCGACCTGCGCGCGCGAATCGCCGCGATCAGCGTCGTCGTACCCGCGCAGACCGTCTATTTCCGTTCCGACCCCACCGGCATCCTGTACCACGGCACCCCTGACGCCCGGCCGACCGCGACGATGCGCGCGCTCCACTGGGCACCGGTCATCTGCATCTACGGCCGCGAGGAAGAGGAAAGCCTGTGCCCGACGCTGCGCGGCAGCCATGCGCAGGTCGTCGGCCTGCCTGGCGGCCATTTCCTGCACCATGACGACCAGCTGGTGATCGCCACCATCCTCGCCACGCTGCGCATGGCCGACCCCGGCATTCTGACCTGATTGTCTTGGCCTGATTATCTTGGCCTGATTTTTTGTGCAGCGCACCCAAGATCGCCTTGATCCGGACAAAACGTCCACTTAATAAGGATCGCGCCGCGACAGGGACGGCGCGAGACTGCGGATCAGCGACCGATGAGCGAGCAACAGCACGACGACCAGCCGGCACAGGACACCGCCGCGCCCAAGCGCGGGAACGGCCGGGCCAAATATATCCTGATCGCGCTGGTCGTGGTCGCGGCGGTCGTCGGCATCTGGTGGTATCTCGATTATCAGAACAACGGGAAATTCCTGCAGGAAACCGACGACGCCACGGTCCAGGCCGACATGGTGACCATTGCGCCCAGGGTATCGGGCTATGTCGCCGAAGTGCTGGTGGGCGAAAATCAGGATGTGAAGGCTGGCCAGCCGCTGGTCCGCATCGATCCCCGCGACGCCCGCGCGCAGGCGGCACAGGCCGAGGCGCAGATCGCGGTCGCCGGCGCGCAGGCCGACACCGCCCGCGCGCAGATCACCGAACAATATGCCGCGATCGACCAGGCCCGCGCCCAGCTGGCCGCCGCGCGCAGCAAGGCCGCCTATTACGCGGGTGAGGTCGCGCGCTATCGCCCGCTCGCCGCATCGGGTGCCGAAACCCGCCAGACGCTGGCCCAGCTGGAGGTGACCGCGCGCCAGTCGGCCGATAACGTCCGCGCCGCCGAAGCCGCGGTGGCCGCGCAGCAGCGCCGCGTCGGCTCGCTCCAAAGCCAGGTCGCGCAGGGCCGCGCACAGGGACAGGCCGCCCGCGCACAGCTCGCCGCCGCCAGCGTAGATGTCGGCGCGACCCAGCTGACCGCACCGATCGCCGGGCGCATCGGCGACAAGACGGTGACCATCGGCCAATATGTGCAGGCCGGCACGCGCCTCATGTCGGTCGTGCCGCTCGACCGGCTCTATATCACCGCCAATTTCAAGGAAACGCAGCTCGCGCTGATGCGGCCGGGCCAGCCGGTTGAGATCGAGGTCGACGCGCTGGACGGCGTGCCGATCGAGGGCCGCGTCGAAAGCCTGGCGCCGGGCACCGGCGCGCAATTCTCGCTGCTGCCGCCGCAGAATGCGACCGGCAACTTCACCAAAATCACGCAGCGCGTGCCGGTGCGCATCTCGATCGCCGCGACGCCGGAGGCGCGCCGCCTGCTAGTGCCCGGCCTGTCGGTATCGGTGACGGTCGACACCCGCACGGCGCGCGACGACCTGAAGAAGCTGCGCGAGCAGGCGGAGCGCTGATATGGCCAGCGCGGGCGTGACCACCGCCCCGCCGCCGCAGCAGCGGGCCGACCTCGCGGCATGGCTGGCGGTGATCGCGGGCAATCTGGGCGCGCTGATGGCGACGCTCGACATCTCGATCGTCAATTCCGCGCTGCCGACCATCCAGGGCGAAATCGGTGCCAGCGGGACCGAGGGGACGTGGATAGCCACGGCGTATCTGGTCGCCGAAATCGTCATCATCCCCATGGCCGGCTGGTTGCAGCGGATGCTGGGGATGCGGACCTTCCTGCTGATCGCCGCCGCGCTGTTCACGCTGTTCTCGGTGGTGTGCGGCATAGCCACCACCCTGCCGATGATGATTGTCGGCCGCGTGGGACAGGGGTTCACCGGCGGGGCGATGATCCCGACCGCGCAGACGATCATCGCCCAGCGCCTGCCCCCGCACCAGCAGCCGGTCGGCATCGCCGTGTTCGGCGTGACCGCGATCCTGGGGCCGGTGCTCGGACCCTTGGTCGGCGGCTGGCTGACCGAGAATATCAGCTGGCACTATGCCTTCTTCCTCAACATCCCGATCTGCGCGATCCTCGTCACCCTGCTGCTGGTCGGGCTGCCGCATGAAAAGGCGAAGCTGCACCTGTTCCGCGAGGCGGACTGGCTGGGCATCGCCGGCCTTGCGCTGGGCCTCGGCGGCCTGACCGTGTTCCTCGAGGACGGGCAGCGCGAACAATGGTTCGATTCCGAACTCATCCGCTGGATGGCGTTCACCAGCGCGGTCGGCTTCGTCCTGCTGTTCTGGGGACAGGCAACCGCGAAACGCCCGATCATCAAGCTGAAGCTGCTGCTCGACCGCCAATTCGGCGCGGTCGCGCTGATGGGCATCGTGCTGGGCGTCGTCCTGTACGGCACCAGCTATGCCATCCCGCAGTTCCTGGCCGCGCTCGCCGACTATAATGCGTTGCAGGCGGGGAAAGTCGTGCTGCTGTCGGGCATCCCCAGCCTGATCCTGATGACGATGGTCCCGATCCTGCTGAAGCGGATCGACATCCGCATCGCGGTGTCGATGGGCCTGCTCATCATGGGCACCGCCGCGCTGCTCGACGCCAGCCTCACCGCGCAATCCTCCGGCCCCGACTTCACCGTATCGCAGCTGCTGCGCGGCGTCGGCCAGATCCTGTGCATGCTGTTCCTCAGCCAGGCCTGCGTCCGATCGGTCCCGCCCGAGGATGCCGGCGACGCGTCGGGCCTGTTCAACGCGTTCCGGAACCTCGGCGGCAGCTTCTCGCTCGCCGGCATCTCGATCCTGCAGGACCAGCGGATGTATTTCCATTCGCGCCGGATGGAGGAGACGCTGAACGCCAACAGCCCCGATGTGCAGCACTATATCGCGCAACTGGGGCAGGCGGTCGGCGACCCGGCGGTCGGGTTGCGGCTGCTCGCGCAACAGATTTCGGCCGAGGCGCTGACGATGACCTACAACGACATCTTCTGGATCATGGGCATGGGCACCTTCTGCGTCCTGCCCCTCGTCCTGTTCCTGCGACCTCTGCCAAAAGGCGCCAAACCGGCGACGGTGCATTGATGACGACGCGAAGCCTTTCCCTGACCGCCCTGCTGCTGCTCGGCGCCTGCACCGTCGGCCCGGACTATGCCGGCCCGCCCGCCACCGCGTCGGACGCGGTTGCGCGCGGGACATTCGCCCGCGCGGCCGACCCGGCCTTCACCCCCGCCCCCGGCCTGGCGCGCTGGTGGGAGGGGCTGAACGACCCGCTGCTTGACCGGCTTGTCGACGATGCGCTGGTGCACAGCCCCAGCATCGACCTGGCCGTCGCCCGCGTACGCGAAGCGCAGGCCCAGCTGTCGCAGCAGCGCGCCGCGCTGAAACCCAGCGCCAGCGCCAACGCCACGGTCATCGGCGCCGAACTGCCCCCGATCCAGCCGGGCAGCGGCAGTACGCAGGTCGAATTCTACAATGTCGGCGCCAACGCCAGCTGGGAGCTCGACCTGTTCGGCGGGGGCCGCCGCAGCATCGAACAGGTCCGCGCGACCGGCGACGCACGCCTAGCCGATCTGGCCGATGTGCAGGTGTCGCTGTCGGCCGCCGTCGCGCAGGCCTATGTCGCGCTGCGCGACGTCCAGGCCCGCATCGCCTTGAGCGACGCGACCACCCGCCTGCAACAGCAGCAGCTGACCCTCACCCGCCAGCGCCTTGCCGCCGGCACCGCGTCGCAACTGTCGGTCGAACGGCTCCAGACCCAGCTGGAAAATACGCAGGCCCAGGCGATCCCGCTCGCGGCACAACGCGACGAATATCTAAACCAGCTGGCGGTGCTGACCGGCCGCACCCCCGGCGCGCTCGATGCGACGCTGAAGCCCGTCGCGCCCGTGCCGCTGCCCCCGGCGCAGGTCGCGGTCGGCGACCCCGCATCGCTGATCGCGCACCGCCCCGATGTGCGCGCCGCCGAACGCCAGCTCGCCGCCAGCACCGCCGGGATCGGCGTGGCCAAGGCGCGCGCGCTGCCCGGCATCCGCTTCCTGGGGCTGCTGGGCCTTGGCGGCACCTCGCCTGGCGACATCTTTGACCTCGGCAACATCGCCGCCATCGCCGCGCCGTCGCTCAGCTGGTCGTTCCTCGACTTCGGCAAGAACCGCGCCGCCACCCGCGTCAGCGAGGCGCAGCGCGATCAGGCCGACGCGACCTATCGCAAGACCGTGCTCGACGCGTTGCAGGACGCCGAGACCGCGCTGTCGCGCTACGGCAACAGCCGCAAACAGCTGGGCCAGCTGGTGCAGGCGGAGGCGACCGCGAAGCGCGCCACCGCGCTCAACCGCCAGCGGGTGACGGCGGGCACCACCACGCTGATCGACCAGCTCGACGTCGAACGCCAGCAACTGTCGGCGACAGCTGCGGTGACGCAGGCCCGCGCCCAGCTGACCCAATATTATATCGCGGTGAACAAGGCGCTGGGCCTAGGCTGGACCGATCCGGTCAGCGCGGACGCAGGCCGTTCAGCAACAGCCGCAACGCCGTCTGCACCTGCGCGCTGACTTCGGCGTCCGACAGGAACGGGTGCACCAGGCTGCTCGCCATGCGGATCGTCAGCACCAGGTCGCGCGGCGAAATATCGTCGGCGACCTCGCCGCGCGCCTGCGCCGCGATCAGCGCGGGGGCGAGGATGCGCTCCATCCGCCCGCGCAGCTCCTGAAACCGGTCGATATTGGCGTAGTCGAGGTGCAGTTCGGCAGCGATCCGCGCGAACAGCGCCAGCGATTCCGCCCCTGCGCGCACCAGCCGCTCGATCGTCTCGGCGATCGGCAGGTCGGGGTCCAGCATCGCCTCGAACCGATCGGCCCCGCGCGAAAAGATCGCCAGCGCCAGCGCCGCCCGATCGGGAAAATTACGATACAGCGTCGCACGCCCGACGCCCGCGGCGGCGGCGATCGTCTCCAGCGGCACGCCATAGCCATGGGTCGTGAAGCAATCGGCGGCAGCGGCGATCAGCGCATTGCGGCGAAGCGCGGCATCGCGGCGCGGCGCGCGGGTCGGCCGGGGATCGGCAGCGTGGGTCATCGCGTGGCTGTATCGGGAAATGGCAGCGACGTCATGGGGCCGTGCTTGCTCCCCCGCCCCTTTCGTCACTCCCGCGAAGGCGGGAGTCCATAAACGCTGACGTTTCGGCAGGATTCGCAGCGGCTGCGTTTATGGGTTCCCGCCTGCGCGGGAACGACGAGTGGGGGAGCCCCCGCCCCCCCCCACCGCCCCGAACTGGCATCCCCCGCACCAACCGACTACACGCCGCCCATGCCCCACGCCGCCGCCCCCGCAGCACCCGCGACCGCCCGCGCCGAACTGGCCGCGACGCTGCGCCTTGCCGCGCCGCTGGTCGGCGCGAACCTGTTGCAGATGGCGGTCTATGCCGTCGACGTGGTGTTCGTCGCGCGGCTGGGCGAGGTCGAACTCGCCGCCGCGACGCTGGGCGTCTATGTCTACAGCGTCATCCTGTTCGCCCTGTCCGGGCTGGTCGGCGCCGCCGCGCCGATCATCGCCGCCGAACTGGGCCAGCGCCGTCATGCCGTGCGTGAGGTGCGTCGGTCGTTCCGCATGGCCGCCTGGATCGCGGTCGTCGGCAGCATTCCGTTCATGGCACTGATGGCGCATGGCGAATCGCTGCTGCTGCTCGCCGGACAGGATGTGCGGGTCGCGGCCCGTACCGACGCGTTCCTAGATATCCTGCTCTGGGCATTGATCCCCGCGCTGGCCGGCACGGTCATGCGGATCACCGCCTCGGCACTCGGGCGGCCCGGCTGGGCGATGGCGATCACCGCGATGGGGCTGGGCGTCTCGATCTTCGTCAACTGGCTGCTGGTGTTCGGCAATCTCGGTTTCCCCGCGCTGGGGCTGGAGGGGTCGGCGATCGCCAGCCTCGCGACGGCGAGCACGATGATGCTCGCCTATGCCGCCGTCCTCGTCATCGACCGGCGGCTGCGGCGCTTCCGCCTGTTCGGCAACTGGTGGCGCGGCGAAGGCGTGCGGCTGCGCCAGATCTTCGTGCTGGGCGTGCCGATCGCCGCGACGATGACGTTTGAAGGGGCGCTGTTCTCCGCCGCCGGGTTCCTGATGGGCCGGATCGGCGTGACCGAGGTCGCGGCCCACGCCATCGCGCTGCAGATCGCGGCGTTCCTGTTCCAGGTGCCGTTCGGTATCGCGCAGGCGGCGACGATCCGCGTGGGGCTGGCCTATGGCGCGCGCGACCGGTTGTGGATTTCCCGCGCGGGCTGGTCGGCGCTGGCGGTCGGCACCGGCTTCATGGGGTTCACCGCGCTGACCCTGTGGCTGTTCCCGCGCGCGTTCCTGTCGGTCTATGTCGATGTCGATGCGCCGGCCAATGCGGCAATGATCGCGCTGGCGCTGCAATATCTGGCGATCGCCGCGATCTTCCAGCTCGCCGACGGGGCGCAGGCGGTGGCGGCGGGCGTGCTGCGCGGGGTGCAGGATACGCGGCTGCCGATGGTCATCGCGCTCATCGGCTATTGGGCGGTCGGCTTTTCCGTGTCGGTGGCGCTCGGCTTCTGGACGCCGCTCGCCGGGGTCGGCATCTGGATCGGCCTCGCCTTCGGGCTGCTGGTCGTGGCGCTGTTGCTGGTCGATCGCTGGCGCCGGCGCGAGAAACTGAGGCTGGTTCGGCCCGTCTGAACCCGGCCACGCTCCGGCTGCAAAATTGTTCCACCGCGCCTTGACGCTCGCTGAACGCCTCCACATATCCGGGGCGCTGGCACTCCCTTGGGGCGAGTGCCAAGACCTGTTCAGTTAACGCAAAAGGGAATCGCGCATGAACTTCCGTCCGCTGCACGACCGCGTGCTCGTCCGCCGCGTCGAAGCCGAAGAGAAGACGCTCGGCGGGATCATCATCCCCGACACCGCCAAGGAAAAGCCGCAGGAAGGCGAAGTCGTCGCCGCCGGCGCCGGTGCCAAGAACGACAAGGGCGAGGTTTCGCCGCTCGACGTCAAGGCCGGCGACCGCATCCTGTTCGGCAAGTGGTCGGGCACCGAGGTCAAGGTGAACGGCGAAGACCTGCTGATCATGAAGGAATCGGACATTCTCGGGATCGTCGGCTGAACGACCGACCCTGATCCGGTCGCACTTGCGTGGCGAGTGTGACTTTTGTGAACTTTGACATTTGGAAAGGGTAGCCACCATGGCAGCCAAGGACGTAAAATTCGGTCGTGACGCCCGCGAACGCATCCTGCGCGGCGTCGACATCCTCGCCGACGCGGTGAAGGTGACACTTGGGCCGAAGGGCCGCAACGTCGTCATCGACAAGTCGTTCGGCGCGCCCCGCATCACCAAGGACGGTGTGTCGGTCGCCAAGGAAATCGAACTGAAGGACAAGTTCGAGAACATGGGCGCGCAGATGGTGCGCGAAGTGGCCTCGAAGACCAACGACATCGCGGGCGACGGCACCACCACCGCCACCGTGCTGGCGCAGGCGATTGTCCGCGAAGGCATGAAGTCGGTTGCCGCCGGCATGAACCCGATGGACCTGAAGCGCGGCATCGACATCGCCGTGACCAAGGTGGTCGAGGACGTGAAGTCGCGCTCGAAGCCCGTGTCGGGTTCGGCCGAAGTCGCGCAGGTCGGCATCATCTCGGCCAATGGCGACCGTGAAGTCGGCGAAAAGATCGCCGAAGCCATGGAAAAGGTCGGCAAGGAAGGCGTCATCACCGTCGAAGAGGCCAAGGGTCTCGAATTCGAGCTGGACGTCGTCGAAGGCATGCAGTTCGATCGCGGCTACCTGTCGCCGTACTTCATCACCAACCCTGAAAAGATGCAGGTCGAACTGAACGACCCGTACATCCTGATCCACGAGAAGAAGCTGTCGTCGCTGCAGGCGATGCTGCCGATCCTCGAAGCGGTGGTGCAGTCGGGTCGTCCGCTCCTGATCATCGCCGAGGATATCGAAGGCGAAGCGCTGGCGACCCTGGTCGTCAACAAGCTGCGCGGCGGCCTGAAGGTCGCAGCGGTCAAGGCACCGGGCTTCGGCGATCGTCGCAAGGCGATGCTGGAAGACATCGCGATCCTGACCAAGGGCGAAGTGATCTCGGAAGACCTCGGCATCAAGCTCGAGACCGTGACGCTCGGCATGCTCGGCACCGCCAAGCGCGTGACGATCGACAAGGACAACACCATCATCGTCGACGGTGCCGGTGAAGCCGACGCGATCAAGGGCCGCACCGATGCGATCCGTCAGCAGATCGAAGTCACCTCGTCGGACTATGACCGTGAAAAGCTGCAGGAGCGTCTGGCGAAGCTCGCCGGTGGCGTCGCGGTCATCAAGGTCGGCGGTGCGACCGAGGTCGAGGTGAAGGAGCGCAAGGACCGCGTCGACGACGCGCTGCACGCAACCCGCGCAGCCGTCGAAGAAGGCATCGTCCCCGGTGGCGGCACGGCATTGCTGTACGCGACCAAGGCGCTCGACGGCGTGACCGGCGCGAACGACGACCAGACGCGCGGCGTCGACATCGTCCGCAAGTCGCTGACCGCGCTGGTGCGTCAGATTGCACAGAATGCCGGACATGACGGTGCGGTCGTCTCGGGCAAGCTGCTCGACCAGGACGACACCTCGTTCGGCTTCAACGCATCGACCGACGTGTACGAGAACCTCGTCGCCGCCGGCGTGATCGACCCGACCAAGGTCGTCCGCACCGCGCTGCAGAACGCGGCCTCGGTCGCCGGCCTGCTCATCACCACCGAAGCGACCGTTTCGGAACTGCCGGACGACAACAAGAGCGGCGCAATGCCCGCCGGCGGCGGCATGGGCGGCATGGGCGGCATGGACTTCTGATCGAATGTGGCCTGCGCGAGCGATGGCTCGCGCAGGACGCACATCGATCCGGCCGGCGGGTGCCTGTCACCCGACCGACGCGCGGCGGCTTTGCCGTCGCGGGATCAAGCCTCAAGAAAAAGGCCGGAAGGGACACCCCTTCCGGCCTTTTTCACGTCAACCATATCCAGGTTAACGACCCGGCAATCCCAAGCGGTTACGCCGACCGCGAAGGGATTTCCACGACGATGCGACCAGGATGCAAGGGCTGCCGCGAAGACCAGCCCGATTTCGCGATCGCCATGGCGTTCCAGCCGATCGTCGATGCCGACACCGGCCTCCCCTTCGCGTTCGAGGCACTGGTGCGCGGCAAGGGCGGCGAAGGCGCAGCACAGGTGCTGGCGCAGGTCACGCCCGACAATCGCTACGCCTTCGACCAGCAATGCCGGACAGCTGCGATCGAGGGCGCTGTCGCGGCCGGCATCCTGTCGACCGGCGCCCGACTGTCGATCAACTTCCTCCCCAACGCCGTCTATTCCCCCGTCGCCTGCATCCAGGCAACCCTGGCGGCGGCGCGCACCTCCGCCTTTCCGACCGACCGGCTGATCTTCGAATTCACCGAGAATGAGGAGATGGGCGACACCGACCATGTCCGCAACATCGTCGAAACCTATCGCGCGATGGGCTTTGCCACCGCCCTGGACGATTTCGGTGCGGGCCATGCTGGACTCGGCCTGCTCGCCAATTTCCAGACCGACTATCTGAAGCTCGACATGGATCTGATCCGCGGCATCGACGTCAGCGTCCCCCGCCGGCTGATCGTCGAGGGGATGGTGCGGATCGCGACCTCGCTCGGCATGGACGTCATCGCCGAGGGGATCGAGACGCCGGCAGAATATGCCGTGCTGCGCGACCTCGGCATCCGCTATATCCAGGGCTATCTGCTCGCCCGCCCCGGCTTTCGCGTCCTGCCCGATATCCTGCTGCCGGCAACCCCGCTCGCCGCCTGATCGCTACCGCGCCGGCTTCCACAGCTGCGTCTGGCAGAAGAACGCGATGCAGCCCTGCACCTTCAGCGACCCGTCGGCGTTCCTCGACACGATCGACTTGTAGCTCTTGCCGTTGCGCGGATCGTAGATGCGCCCGCGCCAGTCGCTACCGGCATCGGCAAAGCCCGACAGGATTGGCATGCCGAGGATCGGCCGCGTCCGCAGCGCCGGGTCGCTGTTGTTCACATCGGTCGTCGGCGCGCCGGGGGTAGCCTTCACAATACGGACCAGCCGCCCGCACAATTTGTCACCGCAACGCGTGACCTCGATCACGCCCGCGCCATCCTCGGTCAGATAGCGTCCGGTGATCGGCGTCGCGGCGAGCGCCGGGGCCGCCAGCGCGACCGCCGTTACCGCCAGCGCGCGAGCGATCACTTGAAATTGTCCGCATAGGCCTGCAGCTTCAACGTCCGCTCGGGTGCCGGAATGACATGGAATGCGATCCCCTCGCGCGTCGCATAGTCGGTGGCGGCGTCGAGCGACGGGAACTTCAGCTTCACCTGCTCGCGCGTATCGCCCGATCCCGCCCAGCCGGTCAGCGGATCAGCCTGCTTCGGCTCGGCCGGCTCGAACTCCAGCATCCAGGTGTGCGTCTTGGCGCGACCCGACTGCATGGCGTTCTTGGGAATCTGGTAGATACGGGCGTTGGGCATGGACGATACCTCGTAAGCGATCGCTGGTTCGCGCCCTGCATAGCAAAGCCCACGCCGCTTTCCAGCAGAGTCGCGCACGCAGATCATGCGAATCATTGTTTGCTGGCGGAACTGACGGCGGTGGTGGTGGATTTTTTAGCGGTTGCTCGGCCACAGGCCAGCATTTCCGCCAAGTCCGCCCGCTATTGCACTTGCGATCTATTATCAATAAAGGTCGCTTTAGGGTTGTTTCTCGCAGGAAAAGGCCGTAAAGCCCCGCGCGTCGCGGCAGGACCGCGTCCGAACTTGCTACGGAGAGAGACGTCTTGGCTCGCAAGAAGATCGCGCTGATCGGCGCTGGCAACATCGGCGGGACCCTCGCCCACCTCGCCGCCCTCAAGGGGCTGGGCGATATCGTTCTGTTCGACGTGGTGGAAGGCGTGCCGCAGGGCAAGGCGCTCGACCTGTCGCAGTGCGGACCCGTCGAAGGGTTCGACGCGACGATCACCGGCACCAACGACTATGCCGACATCGCGGGCGCAGACGTCATTATCGTCACCGCCGGTGTCGCGCGCAAGCCCGGCATGAGCCGTGACGACCTGCTCGGCATCAACCTGAAGGTGATGAAGGCCGTCGGCGAGGGCATCAAGAACAACGCCCCCGACGCATTCGTCATCTGCATCACCAACCCGCTCGACGCGATGGTGTGGGCGCTGCGCGAGTTCAGCGGCCTGCCGCACAACAAGGTCGTCGGCATGGCCGGCGTCCTCGACAGCGCGCGCTTCAGCCACTTCCTGGCGGACGAGTTCAAGGTGTCGGTGAAGGACGTCAACAGCTTCGTGCTGGGCGGCCACGGCGACACGATGGTCCCTGTCCTCGAATATTCGACCGTCAGCGGCATCCCGGTCACCGACCTGATCGCGATGGGCATGTCGACCCAGGAGCGCGTCGACGCGATCGTCAAGCGCACCCGTGGCGGCGGCGGCGAGATCGTCGGCCTGCTCAAGACCGGCTCGGCCTTCTACGCGCCCGCCACCAGCGGCATCGCGATGGCCGAAGCCTATCTCTACGATCAGAAGCGCGTCCTGCCCTGCGCGGCGCACCTGTCGGGTGAATATGGCGTCGACGGCCTGTATGTCGGCGTGCCCGTCGTGATCGGTGCCGGCGGCGTCGAGAAGATCGTCGAGGTGAAGCTGGGCGATGAAGCCAAGGCGAACCTTCAGGTCTCGGTCGATGCGGTCAAGGAATTGCTGGTTGCCTGCAAGGGGATCGACGAGAGCCTCGCCTGACAAATACCGTACCCCCGCGCAGGCGGGGGTCCAGGGTGACGGAGCGTAATGCTCGTGGCTCTGTATCCCCGCCTGCGCGGGGATACAAGAAGGGCGGCGGATGAAGGCCGGGTTCGTCTACATCGTCGCCAGCCGACGGAACGGAACGATCTATACCGGTTCGACCAGCAACCTGATCCAGCGCGTTCATCAGCATCGTAGCGGTACGGTTGAAGGATTTACGAGCGAACACGACTGCACCCTTCTGGTCTGGTACGAATGCCATGACGATCTGCAGGAAGCGCGGCTTCGCGAACGGCGGATCAAGAAATGGAACCGTGACTGGAAGTTGCGGCTGATCGAAGAGAATAACCCCGGCTGGCACGATCTGTTCGGACAGCTGACCTGATTTTCGCTCCGGCAACGGGGCACGCAAGGGAAACGAAGATGAGCATCCTCGTCAACAAGAACACCAAGGTCATCACCCAGGGGATGACCGGCGAAACCGGCAGCTTCCATACCAAGGCGGCGCTGGAATATGGCACGCAGATGGTCGGCGGCGTGACGCCGGGCAAGGGCGGTTCGGAGCATCTGGGCCTGCCGGTCTACAACACCGTCGCCGAAGCCAAGTCGAAGACCGGTGCCGACGCCTCGGTCATCTACGTTCCGCCGCCCTTCGCCGCCGATTCGATCCTCGAGGCGATCGACGCCGAAATCCCGCTGATCGTCGCGATCACCGAAGGCATTCCGGTGCTCGACATGGTGAAGGTCAAGCGCGCGCTGTCGGGGTCGAAGTCGCGGCTGATCGGCCCGAACTGCCCGGGCGTGCTGACGCCGGGCGAGTGCAAGATCGGCATCATGCCGGGTTCGATCTTCAAGAAGGGTTCGGTCGGCGTCGTCTCGCGCTCGGGCACGCTGACCTATGAAGCGGTGTTCCAGACCTCGAAGGCCGGCCTTGGTCAGACGACCGCCGTCGGCATCGGTGGCGATCCGGTCAACGGCACGAACTTCATCGACGTGCTCGAACTGTTCCTCGCCGACGACGAAACCCAGTCGATCATCATGATCGGCGAGATCGGTGGCGATGCGGAAGAACAGGCCGCGCAGTTCCTGATCGACGAGGCCAAGCGTGGCCGCAAGAAGCCGATGGCCGGCTTCATCGCGGGCCGCACCGCCCCTCCGGGCCGTCGCATGGGCCATGCCGGCGCGATCGTGTCGGGTGGCAAGGGCGACGCGGAAAGCAAGATCGCGGCGATGGAAGCAGCAGGCATCAAGGTCGCGGCATCGCCCAGCGAACTCGGCTCGACGCTGCTCGAAGTGCTGAACGGTTGAACGAACGTGCCCTGCGCGGCGTTCGCGCGGGGCACGTCCCGGTTGGACCGGGACTGAACGACAGGAAGTGACCATGGGCTACGAAGGCCAGGATTTCGACATCGCCGCCGGCGTCAGCCCGGCATTCGTGGAAACGCTCTATGGTCGCTACCGCGAGGACCCCTCGTCGGTCGACGCCGGCTGGCGCCAGTGGTTCGACGGGTTGGAGGGTGCCACCCAGCACCCCAGCTGGCAGAGCAAGCGCTGGCCGCTGAGCGACACCGACGAGCTGACTGCCGCGCTCGACCCGACGCAGATGGAGCCGGCGCCCAAGCCCGCGCGTGGCGGCAAGCCCGCCCCGGCCGCCGCTGCCCCTGCCGCCCCCAAGGTCGATGTGGCCAAGGCCGCCGGCGACGCGATCCGCGCGCAGCTGCTGATCCGCACCTATCGCGTGCGCGGCCACCTTGCCGCCAATCTCGATCCGCTGGGCCTCGCCCGTCGCGAGCTGCCCGACGATCTGCGCACCGAATATTACGGCTTCTCCGACGCGGAAGTCGACACGCCGGTGTATCTCGGCGGATCGCTTGGTCTGGAATGGGCGACGCTGCGCGAAATCGTCGACATCCTGCGCGCCAATTACTGCGGCAATGTCGGCCTCGAATATATGCACATCGCGGACGTGGAGGAGCGCAAGTTCCTGCAGGACCGGATGGAAGGCCGCGACAAGGCGATCCAGTTCAGCCCCGAAGGCAAGCGCGCGATCCTCGCCAAGGTCATCGAGGCGGAACAGTGGGAGAAGTTCCTCGGCCGCAAATATGTCGGCACGAAGCGCTTCGGCCTCGACGGCGGTGAATCGATGATCCCGGCACTCGAAGCGGTCATCAAGTACGGCGGCCAGCTTGGCGTGCGCGAGATCGTGTACGGCATGGCGCACCGTGGTCGCCTGAACGTGCTGACCAACGTGATGGCCAAGCCGTTCCGCGTGCTGTTCCACGAATTCGCCGGCGGCAGCGCCAACCCGGACGATATCGGCGGCTCGGGCGACGTGAAGTATCACCTCGGCACCTCGACCGACCGCAGCTTCGACGACGTGTCGGTGCACATGTCGCTGGTCGCGAACCCAAGCCACCTCGAAGCGGTCAATCCGGTCGTACTGGGCAAGGTGCGCGCGCAGCAGACCTTCCGTGGCGACCTCGAAAAGCACGAGCAGGTCCTGCCCGTCCTGATCCATGGCGACGCGGCATTCGCGGGCCAGGGGATCGTGTGGGAATGCCTCGGCTTCTCCGGCATCCGTGGCTACAACACCGGCGGCTGCGTCCACTTCATCATCAACAACCAGGTCGGCTTCACCACCAGCCCGCAGTTCGCGCGCTCGTCGCCCTATCCATCGGACGTGGCGAAGGGCGTGCAGGCGCCGATCTTCCACGTCAACGGCGACGATCCCGAGGCGGTGACCTTCGCCACCAAGATGGCGATCGAGTTCCGCCAGCAGTTCAAGCGCGATATCGTCATCGACATGTGGTGCTATCGCCGCTTCGGCCATAACGAAGGCGACGAACCGTCCTTCACCCAGCCGCTGATGTACGCCAAGATCAAGGGCCATCCCGGCGTCAGCGAAATCTATGGCAAGCGGTTGCAGGAAGAAGGCGTGATCGACGGCGAGTTCGTCGCCGCCAAGACCGCCGAGTTCACCCAGCTGCTGGAAGGTGAGTTCGAAAGCGCCAAGAGCTACAAGGCGAACCGCGCCGACTGGTTCGCCGGGCGCTGGTCGGGGCTGCACGCACCGATGGATGCCGAAGGATCGCGCCGTTCGGTCGATACCGGCATCGAACAGAAGCTGTTCGATTCGATCGGCCGCACGCTGACGACCGTTCCCGACGACCTGCAGGTCCACAAGACGCTGACCCGCGTGCTCGATGCCAAGCGCGGCATGTTCACCAGCGGCGAGGGCTTCGATTGGGCAACGGCCGAGGCGCTGGCGTTCGGTTCGCTGTTGTCGGAAGGCTTCGGCGTCCGCCTGTCGGGGCAGGATTCGGGTCGCGGCACCTTCTCGCAGCGGCACGCAGTGTGGGTCGACCAGAGCGACGAGCACAAGTTCGTGCCGCTCCAGACGATCGAGCATGGCAGCTTCGAAGTGCTTGACAGCCCGCTGTCCGAATATGGCGTGCTCGGCTTCGAATATGGCTATGCACTGGCAGACCCCAAGGCGCTGGTGATCTGGGAAGCGCAGTTCGGCGATTTCGCCAACGGTGCGCAGATCATGATCGATCAGTTCATCGCGGCGGGCGAAGCCAAGTGGCTGCGCGCCAACGGCCTCGTGATGATGCTGCCGCACGGCTATGAAGGCCAGGGTCCGGAGCATAGCTCGGCGCGTCTCGAACGCTTCCTGCAGCTGTGCGCGGGCGACAATATGCAGGTCGCCAACGTCACCTCGCCGGCGAACCTGTTCCACCTGCTGCGCCGGCAGATGCACCGCAACTTCCGTAAACCCCTGGTCATCATGACGCCCAAGTCGCTGCTGCGACACAAGATGGCGGTGTCGAAGACCGAGGACTTCCTGCCGGGTACGCACTTCAAGCGGCTGCTGTCCGATCCGTCGGCCCCGGCGGATGCGAACACGACCCGTCTGGTGCTGTGTTCGGGCAAGGTCGCGTTCGACCTGATCGAAGCGCGCGACGCGGCAGGCGATACGTCGACGCAGATCGTGCGCGTGGAACAGATTTATCCGTTCCCATCGGACGCGCTGGTCGCGCGGCTGCGCAAGCTGCCCAACCTGACCGACGTGGTCTGGGCACAGGAAGAGCCGAAGAACAACGGTTCGTGGTTCCTGACCGAACCGGCGATCGAGGAAGCGCTGGCCGAGGCCGGATCGCCGGTCGCCCGCGCCCGCTACGCCGGTCGTGCGGCAGCGGCATCGCCCGCCACCGGCCTGATGAAGCGTCACCAGGCCGAACAGGGCGCGCTGGTCGCCGATGCGCTCGGCCACAATGTGCGCGACGAAATCCGTCGTACCCGCCAGTCCGAAAGCGCAGCCGCCGCCGATAAGGTCGCGAAGGCCGCGTCGTAACCCAATGTGCTCGCCCCGGGTGGGGCAGAGGAGAAATATCCGATGGCTACCGAAGTTCTGGTCCCCACGCTGGGCGAATCGATCACCGAAGCGACGCTGGGCGAATGGTTGAAGAAGCCCGGTGAGGCGGTCGCCGCCGACGAACCGATCGCGTCGCTCGAAACCGACAAGGTGTCGGTCGAAGTGCCCTCGCCGGTCGCCGGCGTCATGGGCGCGCACGCGGTGCAGCCGGGCGACACCGTGTCGGTCGGCGCGATGATCGCGACGATCGAATCGGGCGACGGCGCCGCCGCTGCCCCCGCCGCCGCGCCGAAGGCCGATGCCGCGCCGGCACCCGCCGCCGCCCCTGCCCCGGCCGCTGCACCGCAGGCCCCGGCCGCCGGCGACACCAATGTCGACGCCGCCGCTTTGTCGCCGTCGGTGCGCCGCGCGATCCTGGAGCATGGCGTCGACCCGGCCAAGGTGAAGGGCACCGGCCGCGACGGTCGTATCACCAAGGAAGACGTCGTCGCCGCCGCGGGTGACAAGTCGGCCGCCGCCGCACCTGCCGCTGCGGCTGCTCCGGCCGCCGCCGCGCCTGCCGCCGCCGCTGCGCCGACCCGTGGCGAAGAGCGCGTGAAGATGACGCGCCTGCGTCAGACGATCGCCCGCCGCCTGAAGGAAGCGCAGGATACCGCAGCACTGCTGACCACGTTCAACGACGTCGACATGACGGCGGTGATCGAGGCGCGCGCGAAGTACAAGGACCTCTTCGAAAAGAAGCACGGCGTCCGCCTCGGCTTCATGGGCTTCTTCGTGAAGGCCGCGACGATGGCGCTGAAGGACATCCCATCGGTCAACGCATCGATCGAGGGCGATGAGATCGTCTATCGCGACTATGCCGATATCTCGGTCGCCGTGTCGGCACCGGGCGGCCTGGTCGTCCCCGTCATCCGCGACGCCGACAAGCTGTCGGTCGCAGGCGTCGAAAAGACGATCGGCGACTTCGGCAAGCGCGCCAAGGACGGCACGCTGAAGATGGACGAGATGAAGGGCGGCACCTTCACCATCTCGAACGGCGGCGTGTTCGGGTCGCTGATGTCGACCCCGATCATCAACCCGCCGCAGTCGGCGGTGCTCGGTCTCCACCGCATCGAGGAACGCCCGGTCGTCCGTAACGGTCAGGTCGTGGTGCGCCCGATGATGTACCTGGCACTCAGCTACGACCATCGCCTGATCGATGGTCGCGAGGCGGTGACCTTCCTCGTCGCGCTGAAGAACGCGATCGAGGACCCGACGCGCCTGCTGATCGACCTGTAAGGAACGGACGAGCACCGATGGGCATGGTGATCTATCTGCGTCGGGCCGGCGATGCCGACATCGACCGGCTGGTCGCCGACCCATCGGTGTTCGAGGATTTCCTGTTCGAGGAAGGCGTCGAGAATCTCGACTTCCTCGATCTGGGCGAAGCGTGGCACGCGGTCCATTATCTGCTGACCGGATCGGCCGACGATATCGGCCACACGCTGGGCATCATCATCGCCGCGTTGCCCGAACTGGGCGCGGACGAGCATGGCGAAGGCGGGATCGGCCTGATCGCGCCGCCGCTGATGAAGGCGTTCGCCGACGCACTCGACAAAGTGGACGATACCACCCTCGCCCGCCGTTTCGATGCCAGGGCAATGTCGAAGGCCGATGTCTATCTGGCCGACACCTTCGGCAGCGCGGATGCGCTCGATTATGTGATGCAGGGCATTCCCGCCCTGCGCCAGTTTGCGGCACAATGCCGCCGTACCGGCGACGGCGCGATCCGCGTGATCGCCCACAACGACTAGGACGGGATAGAGATTATGGCTGAATATGACTTCGACGTCCTCGTGATCGGTGCCGGCCCCGGCGGCTATGTCGCCGCGATCCGCGCTGCGCAGCTGGGCCTCAAGACCGCCTGTGCCGAAGGGCGCGAGACGCTGGGCGGCACCTGCCTGAACGTCGGGTGCATCCCGTCCAAGGCGCTGCTGCACGCGTCCGAACTGTATGAGGAGGCGACCGGCGGTCACCTCGCCAAGTTCGGCGTCGAGATCCAGGGTGCGACTCTCAACCTCGACCAGATGCATGCCGAAAAGAAGAAGGCGGTCGGCGAGCTGACTGGCGGCATCGAATATCTGTTCAAGAAGAACAAGGTCGAATGGCTGAAGGGCTATGCCGCGTTCGAAAACGACAACACGGTCAAGGTCGGCGGCCGCACCGTCACCGCACGCGACATCGTGATCGCAACGGGGTCGAGCGTCACCCCGCTGCCCGGTGTGCAGGTCGACAATGATGCGGCGATCATCGTCGATTCGACCGGTGCCCTCGCCCTGCCCAAGGTGCCCGAGCATCTGGTGGTGATCGGCGGCGGCGTGATCGGCCTCGAACTCGGCAGCGTGTGGCGTCGCCTGGGTGCCAAGGTCACCGTGGTCGAATATGCCGACCAGATCCTGCCCGGCTTCGATGGCGAAGTCCGCAAGGAATCGGCCAAGCTGTTCAAGAAGCAGGGCTTCGACCTCAAGACCTCGACCAAGGTTACCGGCGCATCGGTCGATGGCGGCACCGCCACGCTGACCGTCGAACCGGCGGCGGGTGGCGAAGCGACGACGATCACGGCCGACGCGGTGCTGGTGTCGATCGGTCGCCGCGCGAATACCGAAGGCCTCGCGCTCGACAAGGCGGGCCTGTCGGTCAACCAGCGCGGGCAGGTCGATATCGACGACGAGTTCCGCACGAAGGTCGACGGCATCTGGGCGATCGGCGACGTGGTCCATGGCCCGATGCTGGCGCACAAGGCCGAGGACGAAGGCGTCGCGGTCGCCGAGTTCATCGCCGGGCAGACCGGCATCGTGAACCACGACGTCATCCCGTCGGTGGTCTACACCATGCCCGAAATCGCCGGCGTCGGCCTCACCGAAGAGGCTGCCAAAGAAAAGGGCGAGATCAAGGTCGGCAAGTTCCCCTTCGCCGCCAACAGCCGCGCCAAGACCAATCGCGACACCGACGGCTTCGTGAAGGTCATTGCCGACGCAAAGACCGACCGCGTGGTCGGCGTGTGGATCGTCTCCAGCCTTGCCGGCACGATGATCGCACAGGCGGCACAGGCGATGGAGTTCGGCGCGACCAGCGAGGACATCGCCTATACCTGCCACGCACACCCGACCCACGCCGAGGCGCTGAAGGAAGCGGCGATGGCGGTGCAGGGCAAGCCGATCCACATCTGATCCGACACGCTTCGGCAGGTATCGGGGGGCGGGGCATGGCGACATGCTCCGCCCTTCCCATGTCAGGACACGCGCCGCCCTGCGTGGTTAGGAAGTTGTAAAATCTTGTCGCCTAGGCTGGCCCCCAAGGATTCGATGGGGTGGCAAGCGTGAACGCATTCGGACGGCGCAGCGGAGTGGGTGGATCGGGTGGCAGGCCATCGTTCGGCGTCGCCCGCCCCATGCAGGGATCGGGACCGGCGCGTCCGGCCGATCTGGACATCGCACCCCAATTCCCGCCGCTGGGCCAGGTGCCGCTGCCCGGCGGCGACCTCGAACCGATGCCGGGCGAACAGTCCGGTGCGATGCCACAGGGCGTCGGCGACGCGATGCAGCGCCTCGCCGACCGGCAGGCGCTGTCGGGTGAGGCAGGGAACAGTCGGGTTGAGGGGTTCGAAACCTCGATCCACCGGATCAAGGAACAGGTGCTGCCCCGCCTGCTCGAACGCGTCGATCCCGAAGCCGCCGCGACGCTGACCAAGGACGAACTGGCCGAGGAATTCCGCCCGATCGTGGGCGAGGTACTGGCCGAACTTAAACTGACACTCAACCGGCGCGAGCAGTTCGCGCTGGAAAAGGTGCTGGTCGACGAGCTGCTGGGCCTGGGGCCGCTCGAGGAATTGCTGGCCGATCCGGCGATCAGCGACATCATGGTCAACGGCCCCGAACAAACCTTTGTCGAGCGCAAGGGCAAGCTGGAACTGGCCAACATCGCGTTCCGCGACGAGGAGCATCTGTTCCAGATCGCGCAGCGCATCTGCAACTCGGTCGGCCGCCGCGTCGACCAGACGACGCCGCTGGCCGACGCCCGGTTGAAGGACGGCAGCCGCGTCAACGTGATCGTACCGCCCCTGAGCCTCAAGGGCACCGCGATCTCGATCCGTAAATTCTCGGCCAAGCCGATCACCATCGACATGATGGCCGGCTTCGGATCGATGAGCACGAAGATGGCGACCGCGCTGAAGGTCGCCGGGGCCAGCCGCTTCAACATCGTGATTTCCGGCGGTACCGGCTCGGGCAAGACGACGATGCTCAACGCCCTGTCGAAGATGATCGACCCCGGCGAGCGCGTGCTGACGATCGAGGACGCCGCCGAACTGCGCCTGCAACAGCCGCACTGGCTGCCGCTCGAAACCCGCCCGCCGAACCTCGAGGGGCAAGGCGAGATCACGATCCGCGATCTGGTGAAGAACGCGCTGCGTATGCGCCCGGACCGGATCATCCTGGGCGAAATCCGTGGGTCGGAGTGTTTCGACCTGCTCGCCGCGATGAACACCGGCCACGACGGATCGATGGCGACGCTCCACTCCAACTCCCCGCGCGAATGCCTCGCGCGTATGGAGAACATGGTGATGATGTCGGACATCAAGGTGCCGAAGGAGGCGATCAGCCGCCAGATCGCCGATTCGGTCGACCTGATCGTGCAGGTGAAGCGCCTGCGCGACGGGTCGCGCCGCGTGACCAACATTACCGAGGTGATCGGGATGGAAGGCCCGGTGATCGTGACCCAGGAACTGTTCAAGTTCGAATATCTGGACGAGAGCGCCGACGGCAAGATCATCGGCGAATATCGTTCGATGGGGATGCGCCCCTACACGCTGGACAAGGCCAAGCAATATGGTTTCGACCAGGCGCTGCTGGAGGCTTGCCTGTAGCGTCAGCCATCTGGCCGCCCTACAGTCCACGCGTGATCCTCCGCCTGCTCCTCGCGCTGCTGCTGTGCGCGCCCGTCGCCGCCCCTGCGCAGGGCCTGCTGGCCGCCGATGCGGAGGCGCGCTGGGTGCCCTTCACGCTCACCAGCGCCAATCACCTGCGCTTTGCAATGACGATCGATGGCGTCGCGGCGCAGGCGCTGCTCGACACCGGCCTCAACCACAGCGCGGTCAGCCGCGAGTTCGCACGGCGCGCAAAGCTGTCCGTCGATACGCAGGATGCGGCGTCGGGCATCGCGCTGGGCGGCGCGATCCGCGTCGACTGGGCCGCGACCAAGACGGTCGCGTTCGGCGCGTTCAGCCGCAGCGGCGGCCGGGTGGCGGTGATCGACCTGCCCAAATTGCTGGCCAGCGCGTCGGGCGATGCCGAGGTGCTGGTCGGCACCGACCTGATCGCGCCCAATGCGATCGACATCGACTTCGCCAATCGCCGCTTCCGCCTGTTGCCGAGCGGTCGGATGCCCTTTGCGGGAACGCGCGTGCCGATGACGTTGCAGGCGGGCAGCGGGCTGTACCTGACCGAAGCGACGCTGGGGAAGCACCGGGTCCGCCCGCTGCTGGTCGATACCGGCGACGGCGGATCGCTCAGCATCGCGCGGAACCAATGGCGTGCGGCCGGGATCAAGGGTGCGCGCGTCACCTCCACCATCGCGTTCGGCGCGGGCGGGGTGGTCGATGCCGGGCTGACCGTGACCGACCAGGTGGCGCTGGGCGGCGTGCCGACCGGGCCGATCGAACTCCGGATCGAGGGCGATGGCGGGTTCACGAAGCAGGTCCGCGTCGCCGGGCGGGTCGGTACCGGGCTGCTGCTGCGCTACCGCGTGCTGCTCGACCCCGCCGCCGGGCAGATGGTGGTCACCCCCAACCCCAATGCCCCGGCCCCGCCGCTCAAATCGACCAGCGGGCTGCTGCTCGGCTACGACCGCGCCCGGTTGCGCGTGCTGCATGTGATGGCGGGCGGCCCGGCGGCGAAGGCCGGCTGGAAGGCGAACGAACTGATCTGCACCGTCGACGGCAAGCCCGTATCGCTTACCCCCGATGGCGGGGTCGATGTCCGCTGGGGCACGGATACGCCCGGCCGGGTGGTGAAGCTGGCGCTGTGCGACGGGACCGAACGGTCGCTGACACTGGCCAGCTTTTATTGACGTTCGGCCCGGCAGGGCACGAACCGCGTGAGGCGTCAGCATTCCTTGGTTGACGTCGTACGAGACCGGCTATTTCAACGCCATCGCCGCCGCGAATACGACCACGAGCACCGCGATCAGCTGCACCAGCGTCCACGGCACCCAACCGACCCGATCGGGATTGCGGCGCAGCGTACGGCGGCGTTCCGCCAGTATCGACACCGCAAAGAGCATCGCCGCCACGCCCGCAATCGTCCATAACAGCCTGTGTGCGTCGTCCACCCGTTCCTCCCGTCAAGGAATTTCCCCATGCGTCGAACCGCCCTGTTGCTGCCAGCCCTAAGTGTCGCGCTGGTCGCTCTCTCCCCCGCCCCGGCACAGGCACCGCGCGGGGCGCTGGCCGGCGCGATCGCCTCACCGCTGCGCAGCCCGGCCAATGTCGCGCGCGATCGCTATCGCCATCCGGCCGAAACGCTGGCGTTCTTTGGCGTGAAGCCGACCGATACCGTGGTCGAAATCTGGCCGGGCAATGGCTGGTACAGTGAAATCCTGGCACCGATGCTGCGCGAAAAGGGCCGCTATATCGCTGCCGGCCCGCTGCCGCGCACCGCCGAAATGGTAACGAAGCTGCAGGCACGCGATGCGACCGCCTTTGGCAAGGTACAGGTCGTGGCCTTCCCGGCCGCTGCCGGAACGGCTGGCGTGCCCGATGGCGTGGCGGACAAGGTGCTGACCTTCCGCAACGTCCATAACTGGCGCTTCGGCGGCACCGATCAGGCACAGGCGGCCTTCAACGCAATGTTCCGCATGCTGAAGCCGGGCGGCCTGCTGGGCGTGGTCGAACACCGCCTGCCCGAAGCGCGCGACGCGGCGGCCGAGGAGAAATCGGGCTATATGAAGGAAAGCTCGGTCATCGCCTTTGCGACCAAGGCCGGGTTCAAGCTGGCGGGCAAGTCGAACGTGAACGCGAACCCGAAGGACACCGCCGACTGGCCACAAGGCGTCTGGACGCTGCCGCCGACCTATCGGCTGGGCGACACCGATCGTGCGAAATATGCCGCGATCGGCGAGAGCGACCGGATGACGCTGCGGTTCGTCAAGCCGAAGTGAGGGCGGGGGGGCGGGGCACCACCCCGCCCCGCCCCGTTCATCCCAGCTTGTCCACCTTGTCCTGCAACCGGGCGAGTTCGGCGCGCAACGCGGCCATCTCATCGGTCTTGGCCGGCGCTTCGGCCGTGCCGGTCGCCGGGGTCGGCGCGGCGCCTGCTGCACCGGCTGCTCCGGCCGCACCTGCCGCGCCGGGCTGGAACGCATGGGCTGCCGCTTCGAACATCGCGAGGTTGCGCTTGGCGATCTCGGCGAAGGGCGAATGGGCGAACGCACCTTCGACCGCGGTCTTGAACTGTTCCTGGTTGCGGCGGAAGCTGTCCATCGACGCCTCCAGATAGCCCGGCACCATCGCCTGCATCGAATCACCGTACAGCGTGATGAGTTGCCGCAGGAAGCTGACCGGCAGCAGCGTCTGCCCCCGGCTTTCCTCTTCCATGATGATCTGCGTCAGCACATTATGGGTTATATCGTCGTCGGTCTTCGCATCGACCACCTTGAAGTCGCGATGCTCGCGCGTCATCGCCGCCAGATGTTCGAGCGTGATGTAGGAGGACGTCTCGGTATTGTAGAGCCGGCGATTGGCGTATTTCTTGATGATGACGGGGCTGCCGTCGGCCGCTGCCTTCTTCATGGGAAAAACCTTTGCGCGAAAGATGACAGGATGGGTACACCGCTTGATACCGCGCCGCAACACGGGCCACGCCCGCTGCCGCTCTTTCTGTCGATGCTGCGCAGCGAAACGCTGAACGACCCCGATCGCCGCGCCCGCGCACTGGCGGGATTGCGAGCATACCAGGACGCACCGCGCCTGCCGGCGACGCCGATGCCGGACGCCGTGGCGCGCGACGGCCGGATCGTGCTGCGCGACTATGGCGGGGCCGGGCGACCGGTGGTGGTGATCCCGTCGCTCATCAATCCGCCGTTCGTCCTCGACCTGGCACCCGACAATTCGCTGCTGCGCTGGCTGGCGGGACAAGGGCTGCGGGTGCTGATGGTCGACTGGACCACGCCGGTGCCGGGCGACCGGGCGATGGACCTTGCCGATCATGCGCAGGCGGTGGCGCGGCTGTGCGCGACGCTGGACGAACCGCCGTTGCTGGTGGGCTATTGCCTGGGCGGGACCATTGCGCTCGCGGCTGCAGCGTTCGTGCCTGTGGCCGGCATTGCGCTGATCGCGACGCCGTGGCGCTTCGACGGGTTTGGCGATGCCGGGCGTGCCGCGATCGCCAAGGTGTGGACCGCCGCCCAGCCGACCGCCGAGCGGCTGGGGCTGCTGCCGATGGAATTGCTGCAGTCGATGTTCTGGCAGATCGATCCGGCGCGAACGGTCGAAAAGTTCGTGCAGTTCGCCGATCTCGACCCCGTCGCCCCGGCGGGGCAGGCGTTCGTCGCGCTGGAGGATTGGGCCAATGGCGGCGCGCCGATCCCCTATGCCGCAGCGCGCGAGCTGTTCGACGATCTGTTCGATGCCGACCTGCCCGGCCGGGAGCGCTGGTGCGTCGATGGCCGGATCGTCGCGTCGCGCCCGCCGGTGCCGATGGTCGAATTCGTCGCCGAGAACGACCGCATCGTCCCCGCCGCCAGCGCGATCGGCCTGCCCGACCGGCGGATCGTGCCGGCGGGACATGTCGGCATGATCGTCGGCCGCCGCGGCCGTAGCGTCCTGTGGGAACCGCTTGCGCACTGGCTAAGCGGCGTGCCGCGCAGTAGAGAGCAGCCAAACCCTTAGGGAAAAGGATTGCCCATGTCCGAAGTCGTCATCGTTGCCGCCAAGCGCACTCCCGTCGGCAGCTTCCTCGGGGCCTTTGCCACCGTGCCCGCGCACGAGCTGGGCCGGCAGGCGATCGCCGCCGCGCTGGATCAGGCCGGTGTCGCCCCGGAGGATGTCTCGGAAGTGATCCTGGGCCAGGTGCTGACCGCCGGGCACGGCCAGAACCCGGCGCGGCAGGCATCGATGGCAGCCGGCCTGCCCAAGGAAGTGCCGGCATGGGGCATCAACCAGGTCTGCGGATCGGGCCTGCGCGCGGTGGCGCTGGCGGCGCAGGCGATCCAGACCGGCGATGCGACTATCGTGGTCGCCGGCGGACAGGAGAGCATGTCGCTCGCCGCGCACGCGGTGCAGCTGCGCGCCGGTACCAAGATGGGCGACGGCACCATGGTCGACACCATGATCAAGGACGGCCTGACCGACGTCTTCAACGGCTATCACATGGGCATCACTGCCGAAAACCTTGCGGCGCAGTATGAACTGACCCGCGGCGAGCAGGACGAATTCGCCGTCCGCTCGCAGAACCGTGCCGAAGCCGCGCGCAGCGAAGGCCGCTTCGCCGAGGAGATCGCCCCGGTCACGATCAAGGGGCGCAAGGGCGATACGATCGTCGACCAGGACGAATATATCCGCGCCGGCGCGACCATCGACGGCGTGTCGGGCCTGCGCCCCGCGTTCAAGAAGGACGGCACGGTGACCGCCGCCAACGCATCGGGCCTGAACGACGGCGCCGCCGCGCTGGTCGTGATGTCGGCCGACGAAGCCGCCAAGCGCGGCCTCGAACCGCTGGCAACGATCAAGAGCTGGGCAACCGCCGGCGTCGATCCGTCGATCATGGGCATCGGCCCCGTCCCCGCCTCGCGCAAGGCGCTCGAAAAGGCCGGCTGGAGCGTCGACGACCTCGATCTGGTCGAAGCGAACGAAGCCTTTGCCGCACAGGCGCTGGCCGTCGGCAAGGACATGGGCTGGACCGCCGACAAGGTGAACGTGAACGGCGGTGCGATCGCCATCGGTCACCCGATCGGTGCTTCAGGCGCCCGCGTGCTGACGACGCTGCTGTACGAGATGAAGCGTCGTGACGCGAAGAAGGGCTTGGCGACGCTGTGCATTGGTGGCGGCATGGGTATTGCGATGTGCTTGGAGCGGTAAAGGTAGCGTAACAAACTGTTGCTGCGCAGCATTATTATAACGTTCATTAGACATATTGTTGTTTAGTGTCAGTGCTGCGCAGCACTGTTTCATTCATGTGACATTCATGCAACTGCAGCTCAACTGTATTGTATCGGTGCGCGCCGCCCCCTTGCGTGGTATCCAATAATCCATTGTTCTGTCCCTGTCGGATCGGGTTTTCCCGATGCACATAACGGGGCCAAAATCATGAAAATCCACCGCTGGTTCGGTGCGACGACGCTCGCGTCGTGCGCGCTTATTCCTCACATTGCGTTCGGGCAGACCACCGAAGCTGGTCGCCAGGCCGATCCAACCGAAGTCTGCGCTCCGGGCGATACCGCCTGTCTGGCGGAAGAGCGCGCGAAGGAGTCGGCCAGCAACGTCGACACGATCGTTGTCACCGGATCACGTATCCGCAACCCGAACCTGACCTCGCCGGAACCGATCACGACGTTCAGCAGCGCGCAGCTTCGCGAACGCAACTTCACCAACGTCGCAGACGCGCTGAACGAACTGCCCGGTGTGCGCGGCAGCATCACGCCGCAGGGCGGGCAGGGTTTTGGTCAGGGCACCAATTTCATCAACATCCTGAACCTCGGATCGAACCGCACCCTGACGCTGTACAACGGCCGCCGGTTCGTCAGCTCGAACGTCGCGACGATCTTCACCAATGCTGCCGCCGGAACGCAGGTCGACACCAATATCATCCCCAGCATCCTGGTCGACCGCATTGACCAGTTGAGCATCGGCGGCGCGCCGATCTATGGTTCGGATGCGATCGCCGGAACCATCAACATCACGCTGCGGTCGCGGTATGAGGGTCTGGAGCTGAGCGCCACCAGCGGGATTTCGGAGCAGGGCGACAACCAGAATCTGAACTTTTCGGGCATCGCGGGACGCAGCTTCCTCGATGATCGCCTGAACATAACCGTTGCCGCATCGCACGACGATCTCAAGGGCATGGTCTACAACGACCGTGAGTTCCTGCGTCGTCGCATTGGCGGTGCCACCAACCCATCGGCGGCGCAGTCTGCGGCGCTGCGTCCTGGCGGGATCGGGCCGGGGGGCGACGGTCGTCTGAACCCCAATTACGGCTTCAACAACAGCCAGACCGACGGCAATCCCGGTACGGTGCTGATCCGTAACGTCAACATCCCGTTCCTGACGCCAGGCGGCCTGATTACGGCCACCAACCTTGCAACCGGTAACCCACTTAATCCGGCGGTTCCGTTTGGGGTGGCGACTGCCAATGGCCTGCAATTCTCGGCGAACGGCAACCTTGTGCCCTTCAATCAGGGTATTGTGTTCCCTGGCACGTCGGGTTCGGGCGGCGACGGTTTCCGGTTCTCCGACTATACGCAGATCACCTCCGATCTGCGCCGTACGACGCTGAACGGTTTCATCACGTTCAAGGCCACTGATCAGGTCGAACTGTTTGCAGAAGGAACTTATTTCAAATCGCGCGCCGACGAGCTCACGCAGCAGCCAACGTTCAACTCCTCGCTGTTTGGCGGGTTGGCTGCTCCGGTAACCTATAGCGTCAACAATCCGTTCTTGAACGATCAGGCGCGGGCGCAGCTGACCTCGCGTGGCGTCACCACTTTCCAGGTCTCGCGCGCATCGGACGATCTTGCCGATCTTACCGGATATAATGAAACCGACGTCGCTTATGGCGTGGCCGGCATTCGCGGCAATTTCCGCTTCCTTGGCGGCGATTTCGATGCCGAGGTCTATGGTTCCTATGGCCGAACGCGCAGCAACGATTACGGTCAGGATCTGAACGCCCAACGCTTCATCAACGCAACGAACGTTGGGCGCGATGCAGGCGGCAACATCGTCTGCACGACAGCAGCGACCCGTACCGGCGGCAACGGCTTTGCCGCCCCCGGCGGCACGCCGATTGCTGATTCGGCCTGCGTCCCACTGAATCTGTTTGGTCGCGGTGCCGCATCGCAGGCAGCCCGCGACTATGTCATCGAACAGTTCGTGACGCGCAGCCGTCAGGAACAGACGGTGTTTAACTCGAGCATTTCGGGTACGACCGGCGACATCTACGGATCGGGCGGCATCGGCCTGAACGTCGGTTACGAATACCGGCGTGAAGAAGCGAGTTTCACGCCGTCGGATTTCCAGCAGCAGGGTCGCGGCCGCTCGGTGCCGATCACCGCTCTGTCCGGATCATATGAGCTAAACGACATCTTCGGCGAAGTCGTTCTTCCGCTCGTCTCACCGGAACTCGGCTGGTCGTTCCTGCATCAGGTGCAGTTGACCGGACGCGGGCGGTATTCGAACAACTCGATCAACGGCGGCTTCTTCGCCTATACGGGTGGTGCCAACATCGCACCGATCGAGGATGTCATGTTCCGCGGTACCTATACGCGGTCGTTCCGTTCGCCGGGCATCACCGAACTGTTCTTGCCGCAGGTCAACACCTTCTCGACCGTTCCCGACCTGTGCCAGCCGGCGAGCCGCAATGCCGGCCCGGCTCCTGCGGTTCGTGCCGCCAATTGCGCAGCGTTCATCGCGGCGTTCCCCAACACCGACTTCAACACGCCGGACCCGGCGTCGCTGGCGACGGTTTTCGCGCGGTCGGGCGGCAACCCCAACCTGGAGAATGAAGAAGCCCGCAGCTTCAGCTACGGCGTCGTCCTCCAGCCACGGTTCCTGCCGCGCTTCTCGATCACGGCGGATTATATCAACATCTCGCTCCGCGGGCCGATCGCCAACCTGTCGGTCGCGCAGATCGTGTCGGGCTGCTTCGACAATCCGTCGTTCAACGCCAGCGACGTGTTGAATGCCAACAGCTTCTGCTCGCAGGTTCTGCGTGATCCGACCACCGGTCGCGTGGTCAACAATCCGTCGACGCCGGCCGTGACCAGCGGCTTCGTCAACGGACAGCGGCTTGAAGTCAGCGGCATTCAGGGCACGCTGAACTATTCTCTGCCGATGTCCGGCGTCGGCCTGGACGGAACGCTGAGCTTCGGTACCGACCTGACCTATGTCGATCGCCGTCTGAACGACGTTACCGGCGTCGGTGCGGCGAATTCGCAGGGCGTCATCGGTGATCCGCAGCTCGCTGGGCAGCTGCGGGTCCGCTATGTCGAGCGGAACTTCGGTTTGAATACCACGGTCAACTTTGTCGGCCAGCAGCTGTTCAATCGACTGAACCGTGCGCAAGGCGTTGCGGGTAGCGGAACCGACGCCCGCGAACTGGACAAGCTCGACGCTTATGCGGTCGTCAACATGGGTGTGTTCTTCGACCCGGCGGACAATTTCCGCTTCACGGTCGCCGTCAACAACCTGTTCAATCGTCAGGGTCAGGAATATTATGGCGAGCTGCACCCCAGCTCGTACAACGACCTGATCGGCCGCCGCTTCAACGCGAGCGTGCGCGCCAACTTCTGATCCTCCACAATAGGATCCGAACAACGGGGCCGCCTCCTTGTGGGGCGGCCCTTTTTTTGTGTTTCCCGCGCCGTGGTGGCAAAGACCCGCTCGGCCGCTATGACGATGCGGCGAGCCACAGGGGGAAGAGCGGACATGACCATCGACCGACTGGTGCCCGACCAGGAAATCGCAACGATGGGTCGCGCCGCCCGCTCCGCCGCGCAGGCGCTCGCTACCACGCCGACCGCCGCCAAGGCCGCAGCGCTGCGAGCCGCCGCCGCGGCGATCCGGGCCGATGGCGATGCGATCCTTGCCGCCAATGCGCAGGATGTTGCTGCGGCAGAAGCGAACGGCCTGTCCGGCGCGATGCTCGATCGGTTGCGGCTCGATCCCACCCGGCTGGAGGCGATGGCGGCGGGGGTCGAGGCGGTGGCAGGGCTGTCCGATCCGGTTGGCGACGTGATCGATCGCAGCGAACGACCGAACGGACTCACGCTGTCGCGCGTGCGTGTACCGATCGGGGTAATCGGCATCATCTATGAAAGCCGCCCCAACGTCACCGCCGATGCCGGCGCGCTGGCGGTGATGGCAGGCAACGCCGCGATCCTGCGCGGCGGTAGCGAGGCGATCCACAGCAACCGTGCGATCCATGCCGCGATGGCGCGCGGGCTGGCCAGCGCCGGCCTGCCCGATGGCGCGGTACAGTTGATCCAGACGACCGATCGCGCGGCAGTCGGCGCGATGCTAACGGCGGAGGGGGTGATCGACCTGATCGTGCCGCGCGGAGGCAAGAGCCTGGTCGCGCGGGTGCAGGCCGAGGCGCGGGTGCCGGTGCTGGCGCATCTCGACGGGCTGAACCACAGCTATGTCGACCGGTCCGCCGATCCGGCGATGGCGGAGGCGATCGTCATCAATGCCAAGCTGCGGCGCACCGGCGTATGCGGCGCGACCGAGACGCTGCTGATCGACCGCGCCTATGGCGACCCGCTGCCGGTCCTGACCGGGCTGATCGCTGCCGGATGCGAACTGCGCGGCGACGCCGAGGTGCAGGCGCTCCATCCCGATATCCTCGAGGCGAACGCCGACGACTGGGACACCGAATATCTCGATGCCATCCTGTCGGTGAAACTGGTCGATGGCGTCGACGACGCGATCGCGCATATCGCCGCACACGGCTCGCATCACACCGATGCGATCATCACCGAGGACGCCGCGACCGCCGAACATTTCCTGGCGCGGGTCGATTCGGCGATCGTGATGTGGAACGCCTCTACCCAATTCGCCGATGGCGGCGAGTTCGGGCTGGGCGCGGAGATCGGCATTGCGACCGGGCGGCTGCACGCGCGGGGGCCGGTCGCGCTGGAGGGGCTGACGACATACAAATGGATCGTGCGGGGGAGCGGCCAGACCCGCCCTTGATGGCGGCGGGTGCGGGGCATAGGTTGTGGGCATGGAAAAAACCTCGCTGACCGCAACCATCGACGTCGCGACTGCCGCCATCGTGCAACGGCTGGCAACGGCGCGCGGTCAATCGATCGGCGATGTGGCCGCCACGCTGTTGCACGATGCCGCGATGTCCGAAGAGCGGTTGCTGGACGCAGCACAGGTCGGGCTGGACGACCTGCGGCATGGCCGGACGATCCCGCATGAGGTCGTGATGCGGGAACTGGATGCGATGATCGCCCGCCACCGCGCGCGATGCCCGGACTGATCTGGACCGCTTCGGCGCTCCGCGACCTGGCCGATCTCGACACCTATCTGATCGAGCAGGATGCCGGTTCGTCGGCGGTTCGAATCCTCGATAGTGTTTCCGCCGCGGCCGGTCGACTGTGCGAATATCCCGGCATCGGCCGGTCGCTCGGCGAGAATGTCCGGGTCTGGCGGGTCTTTGGCACCCCCTATGTGCTTCTCTATACCATCGAGCAGGAGGAGGTGGCCATTGTGCGCGTCTTGCACGAACGCCGAAACTGGCGGGACGACGGGTTTTCACGGGCATGAGCCGCATCGGCCTGCTCGGCGGATCGTTCAATCCCGCGCACAAGGGGCATCGCCGGGTGTCGCTGGCGGCGAAGCGTGCGTTGGCGCTGGACGAGGTGTGGTGGCTGGTGTCGCCGGGCAATCCGCTGAAACCCGCCGCCGGCATGGCGCCGCTGGCCGCGCGGCTCGCCTCGGCGCGGCGCGTCGCGCGCCACGCGCCGATCCGCCCGACCGCGATCGAGCGGCGGCTGGGCACGCGCTATACCGTCGACACCTTGCGCAAGCTGGTGCGGCTGTACCCGCAGCATCGCTTCGTCTGGTTGATGGGCGCGGACAATCTGGCGGACTTTCACCGCTGGCGCGACTGGCGCGGAATCGCGCGGACGGTGGCGATTGCGGTGATCGCGCGTCCGGGCTATGAGGGTAAGGCCCTCGCTAGTCCTGCGATGGGTTGGTTGCGGCGCCATGCGCGGCCCGCAGGCCAGGCGAAACGATGGACGATGTGGAGTTTGCCGGCACTGGTCCGTTTGCGCTTCCGTCCCGATCCGACGTCGGCGACCGCAATCCGCGCCGCCGATCCCGCCTGGCACCGCCGGATGATCCCGTCCGACCGGTCCGGCGCACAGGCCCCTGAAAGCTGATGAACTTGCCGACCCCTACCGACCCGACCGATGCCATGACCGAGACCGAAGCGCTGCATCGCATGGTGCTCGCCAGCCTCGACGACGACCAGGCGGTCGAAACGGTGTCGATCCCGCTCGCCGGCAAATCGAGCATCGCCGATTACATGGTGATCGCCAGCGGCCGGTCGAGCCGGCAGGTGGCGTCGATGGCGCAGAAGCTGGCCGAACGGGTGAAGGCCGAATTCGGCCGTCCGTCGCGCATCGAAGGGCTGCCGACCGCCGACTGGGTGCTGATCGACACCGGCGACGTGATCGTCCACCTGTTCCGCCCCGAAGTCCGCACCTTCTACAATCTGGAGCGGATGTGGGCGTTCGGCGATACGCTGAACCCGACCGCGCACGCCTGATCCCGGTCGCCCGTGCTGCTGCATATCGTCGCGCGCGGGCGGATCGGGCGTAGTCCCGAGGGGGAGCTGATCGACCGCTATCTGAAGCGGGTCAGCTGGCCGACAAAGATCACCGAACTGCCCGATACCGGGGGCAGGATGCCGCCGGTCGAACCCGGCACGCGCATCGTGATGCTGGATGAAAAGGGCCGCGACCTGCCGTCGCTGGCGTTCGCGACACAGCTGGGCCGCTGGCGCGACGATGGCGTGCGCGAGACGCGGTTCCTGCTGGGTGCGGCGGACGGCTTCGACGATGCGCAGCGGGCGCAGGCCGACCTGTTGCTGGCGTTCGGCAAGGCGACATGGCCGCATCTGATGGCCCGCGCGATGCTGGCCGAACAATTGTGGCGCGCGGCCAGCATCCTTGCCGGCCACCCATACCACCGCGAAGGATGAGGCGCGCGGTCGCCCTGATCGCCGCACTCGCCGCGCTGGCCGGGGCGGCGGCGTGGGGGCGGGACGATCCGGTCGCCGCCGGGCGCGAGCGACTGTCGGCCGCCCGCCGCGACGCGGCCGAGGCCGCCATACGGTCCCGGCGACTGGAGCAGGCGGCCCGTGCCGCCCGCGCGGGGGCGGAACGGACCCGGGCGGCGCAGGCCGCGCTGGCGGCGCGAATCGCCGCGGCGGAGGCGGACGCACGGGCGGCACGGGCGCGGGTCGCGCTGGTCGGCGAACTACTTGACCGGCGCCGTTCCGATCTGGCGGCGGGGCAGGCGCCGGTCGCGCGGCTGGTAGGGGCGCTGCAATCGCTCGCCACGCGGCCGGCATGGCTGGCGGTGGCGCAGCCGGGATCGACCGACGATCTGGTCCATGTCCGTGCGGTATTGGGGACGGTGGTGCCGGTGATGCAGCAGCGTACCGCCGCCGTCCGCGTGCGCGTGGCCGATGCCGCGCGGCTGCGGTCGCAGGCCGGCATCGCGCTGTCGGCGCTGGCCGCCAGCAATGCGCGGCTGGAGGGCGAACGCCTGTCGCTGGTGCGGGCGGAGGCGGCGCAGCGGTTGCGATCACGCGCACTGGCCCGCGGGGCGATGGTCGAATCGGATCGCGCGATCGCGCTGGGTGAACAGGCGCGCGATATCGTCGACCGGCTGGAGGAACTGGGCGAGGCGAGCGACACGCGCGCCGCGCTGGCCGCGCTGCCCGGCCCCCTGCCCCGCCCCGAAGGCACGTCGTCGCCCCTGCCCCCGCCCGCCTATCGCCTGCCAGTGCGGGGCACGGTCGCCACCGGATTTGGCGAAATCAGCGACAGCGGGGTGCGGGCGCGCGGGCTGACGCTGACCGTCGCCCCCGGTGCGCTGGTCCTCGCCCCTGCGCCGGGCCGGATCGCGTTCAGCAAGCGGTTTCGCGGGTATCGCCGGGTCGTGATCCTCGACCATGGCGATGGCTGGACGACCACCGTCACCGGGCTGGCGGCCAGCGTGGGCCCGGTCGACGGGCGGGTGGTCGCCGGCACGCCGATCGGTCGCGCGCCGATGGGTGACGCACCGCCGGTCACGATCGAGCTGCGCCGGCGCGGCGTGCCGGTCGATCTGGCGGCGATGCTGTAGGGCAGCCGACAACACTCCTCAGAAATGTCAACAGCCGCGTAACCGTATATTATCCGAATCCAGTCCATAGCGTACCGAACGACACGATTCGGAAGGACCGCAGCATGCACTCGATCAACCGGATGGTTTTGGCGGCAATCGCCGCCATTGCGCTGCTGGTACTCGGTTCCGCCGGGGCGAGTGTCTGGTCCAACGGACAGCAGGCGGACGCCCGTGCGAACATCACGCGCGGATCGGCGCTGCTGCGCAACCACATGACCGCCGACATGATGCACGACACGGTTCGCGGTGACGTGCTGTCGGTACTGCGCGCGGCATCGGCCGGCGACCTCGATCTCGCCGAGAACCGCCGGGCGCTGGTCGAGGATTCGGCTGCGCTGCGCAAGGCGTTGCAGGCCGATGCCGCCTATAGCGATGCTCCGGCGGTCGTGGCGCAGGCCCGCCGGATCACCCCGCTGGTCGATGCCTATATCGACACCGCCGGGCGTATCGCCGATGCCGCCGCCGTCGACCCGGCGCGGGCCTCCGCGCTGCTGCCGGGGTTTCTCGAAGCCTTCGATAAGCTGGAGGGCGGCATGAGCACGCTGTCCGACGCGATCGAATCGCACCTGCGCGACGTCGGTGAACAGGCGACCGCAACCGCAACCTTCGCCAAGCTGCTGCTGGCCGCCACCACCATCGCGACTTTCGGCGTCATCCTGGCCATCGGTTTTGCCACCCGCCGCTTCGTGGTGGCGCCGCTGCTCGCGCTGGTCGGCACGTTGCAGCGCATGACGTCGGGCGACATGGCCGTCACCATTCCCGTCAACGGGCGGCGCGACGAACTGGGCCAGCTGGCCGGCGCGACGCGCGACCTGCGCGACCAGCTGATCGCGGCCGAACGCGCCAAGGGGGAGCAGACGACGCTGATCGTCGACAGCTTCGGCACGGCGCTGGCACGGCTGGCCGAGGGGGATCTGGTCTCGCGCGTCGATGCCGACCTGACCGGCCCGTTCGCGCGGATCAAGGCGGACTTCAACGCCGCCGTCACCGCGCTGCAGACCACGCTCTCCACCGTGACCGAGGCGGCGAGCAGCATCAACAACGGCGCCGACGATATCCGCCAGGCGTCCGACGACCTATCGCAGCGCACCGAACAGCAGGCCGCCAGCCTGGAGGAGACGGCGGCGGCGATGGACGAGATCACCTCGACCGTCCGCGAAACCGCCGCCGGGGCGGCACAGGCCAACCGGATCGTCGGCGAGGCACGCCACGAGGCCGACCAGTCGGGCGAGATCGTCCGCCGCGCGGTCGAGGCGATGCGCGGCATCGAACACGCCTCTGCCGAGATCAGCGATATCATCAGCGTGATCGACGGCATCTCGTTCCAGACCAACCTGCTGGCGCTGAACGCCGGCGTCGAGGCCGCGCGCGCGGGCGATGCGGGCAAGGGTTTCGCCGTCGTCGCAAGCGAGGTGCGCGCGCTGGCGCAGCGATCGGCGGACGCGGCCAAGGACGTGAAGACCCGCATCACCGCGTCGTCGACCCAGATCGGCACCGGGGTGCAGCTGGTCGGCGAAACCGGCGAGGCGCTGGCCCGGATCATCAACCGCATCGGCGAGATCGACGGGCTGGTCGCCAACATCGCCGCCTCCGCCGAACGGCAGGCGACCGGCCTGCACCAGATCAATACCGCCGTGTCGGAAATGGACGGCATGACGCAGCAGAATGCGGCGATGGTCGAGGAAGCGACGGCGGCGGTGCGCAGCCTCGCCTCCGATGCCGATGGCATGACCCGGCAGATCACCAGCTTCCGCCTGGGCAACACCCCGCCGCGCGCTGCACCTGCCCGCCAGGCACCGTCCCGCCTGACGAGCGTGGTCCCGATGCGACCGCGCGTGGCGGGCAATACCGCGCTGGCCATGGAGGAGGATGACTGGTCGTCGTTCTAAAGCGCTGTTCGACGCTGGCGGCGCGCTGTCGGGGCGAACCCGGCCCTTTCCGGGGTGACGGCCAGTCCTGCGCGCGCCGTCAGACAGCGCTTTGATCGCGGCACGTTTTACCGCTAGTGTGGCAAACGTACCGCAGTCGAAAGTATCCTGACGTTTATGCGTATGTCCCGTTCGTTTCTTCAGGCCACCGCCATCGTCGGCGCGATGGCGCTGGTTCCCGTCGCCACCGGTGCGATGGCGCAGGCCGATGCCGGCAGCTTCCGCGAACTCGACAATTTCATGGACGTCTATAACCGCGTAAAGGCGAGTTACGTCGACAAGGTGGACGACAAGACGCTGATGGAAGGGGCGATGCGCGGGATGCTCGCCGCGCTCGATCCGCATTCCAGTTACCTGGATGCCAAGGATTTCGAGAATCTGCGCATCGCCACGACCGGCAATTATTCGGGCCTGGGCCTCTCGGTCACGCTGGAGGACGGCGCGGTCAAGGTCATTACGCCCACCGAGGATACACCGGCGGCGCGGGCCGGCATCAAGTCGGGCGACTATATCACCCATGTCGATGGCAAGCTGATCGTCGGCGGCACGCTGGACGAGGCGGTTGCGCAGATGCGCGGCCCCACGGGGTCAAAGGTCTCGCTGACCATCGTCCGCCCCGGCCGCGACAAGCCGATCGAACTGACGCTGGTGCGCAGCACGATCGTGCAGAAGCCGGTGAAGTGGGAGGTGAAGGACGGCATCGGCGTCATCAACATCAACACCTTCAGCGAGACGACCGGCGCCGATACCCGCGCCGCGATCGCCGGGATCGACAAGGCGCTGGGCCACAAGCCCGAGGGCTATATCATCGACCTGCGCGACAATGGCGGCGGGCTGCTGAACCAGGCGATCGAGGTGTCCGACACCTTCCTGGCGCGCGGCGAGATCGTGTCGCAGCGCGGACGCGACAAGGCCGATACCGAACGCTATTTCGCCGAGGAAATGGTGCCGGGCGATCTGGCGCAGGGGCTGCCGATCATCGTGCTGACCAATCCGGGCACGGCATCGGCGTCGGAAATCGTCGCCGGTGCGCTGCAGGACCATCACCGCGCGATCGTGATGGGCGAACGCAGCTTCGGCAAGGGATCGGTCCAGTCGATCTTCGACCTGTCGAAGAACACCGCCGTCCGCCTGACCACCGCGCGCTACCACACGCCGTCGGGCCGGTCGGTACAGGAAGGGGGCATCGACCCCGACCTGAAGGTGCCGCAGATTTCCGACCCCGATTACAAGAGCCGGCCGGTGTATCGCGAGGCCGATCTGCGCCGTCACCTGGTCAACGAAGCCGGGGTCGACGACAAGACGCTGACCGAGGATACGAAGGACGATCCGCGCTTCGCCGAAACCGCCGAATCGCTCAAGAAGCGCGGGATCGACGATTTCCAGCTCTATTATGCGCTCCAGACCATGGGCCGCGTCGGACCCACCACGCGGATGGCGGCAGCGCCGGCGGCCAAGCCGGGCAAGCGCTAATCCTATGCGCGCCAACGACCTGCCGCTCGCGCGCTGGATCGCGCTGCTCCTGCCGCTCACGCTGATCGGCGGGGCATTGGCATCGCAATATCTGGGCGGGCTGTACCCGTGCGAGATGTGCCATTGGCAACGCTGGCCGCATTATGCCGCCATTGCGCTGGCCGCGCTGTCGTTCGTGGTGCCGCGCACGTCGGGCAAGCGGGCGCTGATCGTGCTGGCCGGGGTGGCGATCCTCGTCAGCGGGATGATCGGCGTGTTCCATGCCGGCGTCGAATATCATTGGTGGCAGGGGATCACCGCCTGCGCCAACACGCTGGGCGCGACCGGCGGCGACCTGTTGGCGGCGATCGTGCGGCAACCGGTGGTGCGCTGCGACGTGCCGCAATGGACGTTCCTTGGCATTTCGCTGGCCGGATTCAACGCGATCCTTTCGATCGCTGGTGCGTTGGCAGTGCTGGTTCTCGCGACGAGGAAGCGGACATGAGCAAGTGGCGGCCCGGTGACCCCAGGCCCGATGGCATCCGGTCGATGATTCGCGTCGACCAAGCCGGCGAATATGGCGCGACCCGCATCTATGCCGGGCAGCTGGCGGTGATGGGCGATCGCAGTCCCATGTCGGCCGCGATCCAGGGCATGGCGTTGCAGGAGGCGGAGCACCGCGCCTATTTCGACGCGCTGATCGCCGAGCGCGGCGTGCGACCGACGTTGATCCAGCCCTTCTGGGACGTGGCCGGCTTTGCCTTGGGCGCGGTGACGGCGGCGATCGGGCCGGAGGCGGCGATGGCCTGCACCGCTGCGGTCGAAACCGAAATCGACAAACATTATGAGGATCAGCTCACCGAACTGGGCGCCGATCATCCTGAGTTAAGCGAAGCGATCGCAAGGTTCCAGGCAGAGGAACTGGAGCATAAGGAAGCGGCGCTGGCGCATGGTGCCGAACGCGCGCCCGCCTATCCGTTGCTGTCGGCGGCGATTCGCGCAGGGTGTCGCGTCGCCATCGCCGTTTCGAAACGTATTTGACCGACCGGGCGTTATCCGGACAGGAGGATTTGATGACCCGCATGCTTCTGGCCGGTGCCGCCGCCATCGCCGCTTTCACCCTGCCCGCCGCCCCTGCCGCCGCGCAGGTGCAGAACGGCACGCTGGTGATCTATGGCAACGACAAATGCCCGACCAATTCGAGCGGTGAGGAAATCGTGGTCTGCGTCCGTCGCAGCGAGCGCGAACGCTTCCGCATCCCCAAGGAACTGCGCGACGCCGAACCGACCCGCGACGGCGAAAGCTGGGCGACGCGGGTCGAGGATAATCTGAACGTCGGCGGCAGCGGGACCGGCAGCTGCTCGACCGCCGGCGTCGGCGGCCAGACCGGGTGCTTCGTGCAGCGCGCGACGGCGGCACGGGCGGAACGTCGGGCACGGGCGAAAGCGGAGTCGAGCATTCCGCTGCCTTGAGCGTTTTTGGTACCCCTGCGTCGGCGGGGGTCCAAGGCCAAATTGAAAGACCTGCGTTTGTGGCCCTGGACCCCCGCCTGCGCGGGGATACGGTCGGTGCTGAAGTTTAGCGCGTCACCGCTCATATGCGTCACCCCGGGCTCGACCCGGGGTGACGGGCGGAAAGCGGTGCGTTTACGTCCTCCCGCCCCGTCGGCTCACCCGCCCAGCACGTGCATCCACATCGGCTTGCCCAGCACGCTGGCCGAGCTTTCCAGCTTTTCCAGCGCCTGCGCGACGCAGCGTTCCGGCCCTTCATGGGTGACGATCGCGACCAGCACGCTGCCATCGGCATTGGCGCCGCGCTGCATCAGGCTTTCGATCGACACGCCGGCATCGCGCATCGCGGCGGCGATTTCGGCAAGCACGCCGACCTTGTCCGCGACCTGCAACCGGACATAGGCCCGCCCGCGTCGCTCGCTCGCCTGTTCGGGCGTTGCGGCGGTGAGCAGGGCGGCGGGCATCGCATAAGGGGGGCCGAATTCACCGCGCGCAATGTCGATCAGGTCGGCGACCACTGCGCTGGCGGTCGGGCCGTCTCCGGCGCCGCGCCCCTGGAAGAACAGCCGGCCGACGAAATTGCCCTCGGCCACCACGGCGTTGAGCGAGCCCGTCACATGCGCCAGCGGATGGTCGAGCGGCACGAGATGCGGATGGACCCGCTGGAATAGCCCGTGCGGCCCGGCCTCCCCCACGCCGACCAGTCGGATGCGATAGCCGAGCGCCGCCGCCTCGGCGATGTCGGCGGCCAGCACGTGGCGGATGCCGGTCACCGCCACCGCGCCGAACGCCGGCTGCGTGCCGAACGCTATGCTGGCGAGGATCGACAGCTTGTGCGCGGCATCGACGCCATCGATGTCGAAACTGGGATCGGCTTCGGCGAAGCCCAGCGCCTGCGCCTCGGCCAGCACTTCGGCGAAATCGCGGCCCTCGGCCTCCATCTTCGACAGGATGAAGTTGCAGGTGCCGTTGAGGATGCCGAACACCTGCGAGATTTCGTTGGCGGCGGCACCTTCGCGCAGACCCTTGATGACCGGTACGCCGCCGGCCACCGCCGCCTCGAACTTCAGTGCGACGCCGCGTGCCTCGGCGGCCTCAGCCAGTTCGAGGCCGTGATGCGCGATCATTGCCTTGTTCGCGGTGACGAAGCTCTTGCCCGCCGCCAACGTGCCGCGCGCCAGCGTCAGTGCCGGGCCGTCCGATCCGCCGATCAGCTCGACCACGACATCGGCGTCGCCGGTCGTCACCAGCGCCGCGGTGTCGTCGACCCATTGATAGCGCGACAGGTCGATGCCCCGGTCGCGCGTCCGGTCGCGTGCCGAGACGGCGACCACCTCGATCGGGCGACCGGCGCGACGGGCGATCAGGTCGCCATTGGTTTCGATCAGCCGAATGACCCCCGCACCCACGGTTCCAAGGCCGGCGATGGCGACGCGGAGCGGTTCGGTCATATCTTCCTCTTGTTGCACACGTAACAAAATTGCGGCCGGAGCAGTGCCCCGGCCGGTTTCATGTCTCTAGTCATTGGTTCGCCGCAGGGAAACCCCGCGCGGTGTCACTTCTTGATGAGGCCGATCTCGACCAGCCGTTCATACAGATAGTCGTGCGAGCTGATCGGCGTCGGATAGCGGTTCGGGCGCTCCTCGCTGACGCAGCCGGGCAGCGTCTCGATCAGGAAATCGGGCGCGGGGTGGAGGAAGAACGGCATCGAATAGCGCGAATGACCGCGACGTTCGGGGGCCGGGTTGACGACGCGGTGGGTGGTCGAGGGCAGGACATGGTTGGTCAGGCGCTGCAGCATGTCGCCGACGTTCACGACCATCGCCCCCGGCGGCGGTGCCACCGGCAGCCAGCGGCCGTCGCGATCGAGCAGTTCTAGGCCGGCTTCCTCCGCGCCCAGCAGGAGCGTGATGAGATTGATGTCCTCATGCGCACCGGCGCGGACTTCGGGGGCATCGGCGGCAACCGGCGGATAGTGCAGCAGGCGCAGGACCGAATTGCCGTCCTTCACCGCGCGGTCGAACCAGTTCGGCTCCAGCCCGAGATAGCGCGCGATCGCCGAAAGCAGCCGGTCACCGGCGGCATCCAGCGCGGCGAACAGGTCGAGGAACGCCTCGCGAAACCCCTCCGGCCGGTCGGGCCAGACATTGGCGGGCATGACGTCGCCATAGCGATGCCCGGCGGCCAGTTCGCGGCCGACATGCCAGAATTCCTTCAGGTCGACATGGGTCGCGCCCTTGGCGATCTCGGTCTTGAACGGGGTATAGCCCCGCGCGCCGCCGCCGCCTTCGACGAAATAGGCGCGCTTCTGGTCCTCGGGCAGGTCGAAGAACGCCTTGGTCATCGCCCAGGCGCGGTCGATCACGCCCTGGTCGACGCCATGGTCGGACACCATCGCGAAGCCGAAGCGTTGGAAAGAGCCGCCGAAATCGCGGGCGAAGCCGTCGGGGTCCTGCTCCGCCTGCGCCATCGAAATCAGCGGAACCTGCGAAAGCGGCGTGTCGGCCATGAGTCTCAACATCCTGAAAGATACGGGTACAAGCGATGAAGATAGACATGCGGCGGGCGGACGAACAGGGCCATCCTTTGCGTGACCCGGCGGACGACATGGGCCATGGAGGCACCGTCATGTCGCAGTCCCCCCAATCCCCCGCCGAACCGTCCACGCCCGCCCCGTCCGCCGACCGGTCGCCCCTGCCGTTCGGGGAATTCGTCACGCTGATCGCGGCGCTGATGGCGCTGACCGCGCTCGGCATCGATTCGATGCTGCCCGCGCTGCCCGCGATCGGCGCGGCGCTGGACGTCGCCGAACCCAATACGCGGCAGTTCGTCATCACCGCGTTCCTGATCGGCTTTTCGGTGGCGCAGCTGGCCTATGGTCCACTGGCCGACCGTTATGGCCGGCGACCGGTGCTGATCTTTGGCCTGGTCGCCAGCGCGATCACCAACCTGATCGCCGCGATCTCGGGCAGCTTCGTGCTGTTGCTGATCGCGCGCCTCGCCTCGGGCGCGGCGGTTGCGGGTGCGCGGGTGGTGACGGTGGCGTTGGTGCGCGACTGTTATTCGGGGCGGGCAATGGCGCGGGTGATGAGCCTGGCGTTCATCTTCTTCATGGCCGCCCCGGTGCTGGCGCCGTCGTTCGGCGAGCTGGTGCTGGCGTTCGCGTCGTGGCGCTGGATCTTTGGCGGGATCGCGATCGTCACCGCGATCATCCTCGCCTGGTTCGTGCTGCGCATGCCCGAGACGCTGCCGGAGACGGAGCGCCAGCCACTGGAGCCGGCGCGCATCCTTGCCGGCTATCGCATGGTGCTGCGCGATCGCTATGCAGTCGGCTATACCATCGCCGCCGCGCTGCTGTCGGGCGGGCTGTTCGGGTTCGTCGGGTCGATCCAGCAGATCATGGAGGTGACGTTCGAGCGGCCCAAGCTGCTGACCGTCGTCTTTGCCTGTGTCGCCGGCACGATGGCGGCGGGGTCGTTCTTCAATTCGCGGATCGTGATGCGGTTCGGCACGCGCCTCATCTCGCACGCCGCGCTGCTGGGGCTGGTCGCGGTTGCTGCCGTGCATCTGGCCGTGACGCTGGCGGGGATCGAATCGCTCGCCAGCTTCATCGTGCTGCAGGCGCTGATGATGGCGTGCTTCGGCCTTGCCACCTCCAATTTCTCGGCGATGGCGATGGAGAATATGGGGTCGATCGCCGGCACCGCGTCGTCGTTGCAGGGATTCGTGTCGATGCTGGCGGGCGCGGTGCTCGGCGCGCTCATCGGCCAGTCGTTCAACGGAACGACCGTGCCGCTATACGGCGGGTTCCTGGCGCTGGGGCTGATCGCGCTGCTCGTCGTGTTTCGTACCGAACACGGCCGGCTGTTCCGCCGCGGCTAGGAACCTGCCCCGCCGCCCACGGGTTTCGCCTGTCTGAAGCAACAGGAGACATGCGATGGGCGGGCATCAGGTAACCGGACAGGGCACCGGCGACGACGGTTATGACGAAGACGGCTATGACGAGAGCCAGCGCGCCGAAATCCTCGAAGCGACGCGTGACGGGCCAACCGACGGCACGATCCTGACCGACCTCGAACCCGATCTCGGCATGTCCGACGATGCGGATGAGGACGAGCTCGACATGGTGGACGACGAACTGGCCGGCGAGGACGACGATACGACCGTCACCGGACAGGGCGACCAGGAAGAGGACGAGCTGCAGGCGGATTTCGACGAGGACAATCTTGCCGAGGACGGTGACCTGAACGACAGCGATGCAAAGGCGATCGAGCCGTGAAGATCGTCGGCGGAGCCGCACTGGCGCTGCTGCTGGCGGGATGCGGCGGTGGCGAGCCGGCGGACAACGTCGCGGTGGCAAGCAATGCCACCGCGGCCGAACCCGTGCCCGCCGCCGGCGCACCGACGCCGGTAACGCCCGCAACCAGCATTCCGGCCGGTGAAGGCATTCCCGGCGTCAGCGCGCCGCCGCCCTCCCCGACCCCGGCCCCCGCGCCCGGCGACGCGATGGTCGAGCCGGGCGCCGACGCGGCGGCGCAGGTGCTGCGCGATTATTTCGCGGCGATCGGCGACCGGCGCTATGGCGATGCGTGGCGGCTGTGGGGCGGCAACGGACAGGCGTCGGGCATGTCGCAGGCAGCCTTTGCCCGGTCTTTCGCCAACTATGCCGACTATCGCGCGGCGATCGGCGCGCCGGGACGGATCGATGCCGGTGCCGGTCAGCGCTACATCCAGATTCCGGTGCGCGTGACGGGAAAGCTGCGCGACGGCACGCCGGTATCGATGGCCGGCCCGGTCACGCTGCATCGCACGGGTGATATCGATGGCGCGACCGCCGAACAGCGGGCATGGCGCATTTCGGACAGCGGCCTGAAGCCGCGTCCCGCTTCGGAGCCGATCGTCCCGCAATGACCGCCCCTCGTTTCACCCGTTCGATCACCGCCGGGCCCGACGATATCGATGAACTGGGCCACGTGAACAATGCGGTCTGGGTACGCTGGATTCAGGACGTCGCCGTCGCGCACTGGAGCGCGGTGGCGACGCCCGAGCAGCAGGATGCCTATGTCTGGGTCATCACCCGGCATGAGATCGATTATCGCGGCAACGTTGCCGCCGGGGAAACGGTCGTCGCCGAAACCTGGGTCGGCGAAGCGCCGCGCGGGGCGCGGTTCGACCGGCTGATGCGCTTCACCGGCGCGGACGGCCGGGTGAAGGTCGATGCGCGGACTACATGGGCAGTGCTCGACCGGCGAACCGGCCGGCTGGTGCGGGTGCCGGCCGATGTCGCGGATCGGTTTCTGGGGTAATCCTTCGTCGTTCTCGCGAAGGTGGCTCCCCGCGGTTCGGGGAGCCGCCTTCCGATCAGCGCAGCAGGAACCGTACCGAGACGGTAGCCCGCAAATCCTGCTCGCCCGCTGCCAGTGGGGTCGAATCGGCCATCTTAGCCGTGCGCAGCGACGCCACCATCGGCATCGGCATCGGCGGCTGGTCGCCGCCATTTTCGACGATCGACACGATCCGGTCGACGCGCATCCCGGCGGCTTTTGCATAGAGTTCGGCACGGGCCCGCGCGCGGCGGATCGCGTCGGTGCGCGCCTCGTCCAGTGCGGCATCGGCGGCATCGACCGACAGGTTCGGGCCATCGATCTGGTTCGCGCCCTGTGCCACCAGCGCGTCGAGAATCGACCCGCTCTTCGCCACGTCGCGGAACCGTACCGAGACGCTGTTGCTCGCCTGATAGCCGGTGATGACCGGTGGCTGGTTGTCGGCATAGCGATATTGCGGCTGCAGCTGAATCTGCGCGGTCTGGATATCGCGCTCGACCACGCCCGCCTTGCGCAGCGCCGCCACGACGCGGGTCATGCGCTGCGCATTGTCCGACAGCGCGGCGGCGGCGGTCGGCGACTGGCTGACGACGCCGGCGCGGATCGTCGCGATATCGGGCACGCGCGTCGCCTTTCCATCGGCAACGACGTCCAGCAGCGTCGCATCGGTCAGGATCGGCGCGGTGGTGGTCGCGACCTGCTGTGCAGCGGCGGGCAGTCCGCCACCGATGGCGGCCAGGATCAGGGCGGAACGGAGCATCGGCACATCCTTCTATAATCAAATCGCAATGACCGCTTGGTCGTTACGGGTTCGCGTCAAAACGCACGCTGAACGCAAACGATGCCAGGCTTGTCGTTCTTATCGAAAAACGCGATGTGTATGCTTGAGAACAGTGCTGTATTGAGATAATACAGCGCGGACGGGGCTGGGGGCCTCCAATGGGATGGGGTGGATGAACTACGAATCGACGTCGATCGCGGGCGACCGCCAGATGCTGACCGGGCCGGACGGTGCGCCGCGGTCGCGCCGCCGCGCGATGATTGTCGGGATCGTCGTCATCCTGCTGGTCTTCGTCGGCGCCGTCTGGGCATTCGGGCGCAAGAGCGCGAGCGCTCCAGCGGCCAAGGGGGCGCCCGCCGCCGCATCCGCAGGTTCCCTGCCCAAGGTGACGGTCGTCACCCCCGGCCGCGACACCGTGATGCGCACCGTCACGGGCACCGGGTCGCTCGCCGCGCGGCGTGAAATGCCGGTCGGCGTCGTTGGGGAAGGCGGTCTGGTCACCCAGGTCCTCGTCGAGCCGGGCAGCTGGGTAAGCGCCGGACAAGTCCTCGCCACGGTCGACCGGTCGGTGCAGGCACAGACCGCCGAGTCGCTGGCGGCGCAGGTCCGCGTTGCCCGTGCCGATGCCCAGATCGCGCAGACCGAACTGGACCGGTCGAAGCAGCTGGTCGAGCGCGGGTTCGTGTCGAAGGCCGATATCGACCGCAAGACCGCCACCCGCGACGCCGCCAACGCCCGGGTCGGCGTGGCGCAGGCGCAGCTGGCCGAAACGCAGGCGCGCAACCGCCGGCTCGACATCCGCGCCCCCGCCGCCGGCCTCGTCCTTACCCGCGCGGTCGAGCCAGGGCAGGTGATCGGCGGGGGCAGCGGCGTGCTGTTCCGCATCGCGATGGGCGGGCAGATGGAAATGCGCGCCCAGCTGTCGGAGGCCGATCTGGCCACCATCCGCGCGGGCGTGCCGGCAGAGGTGGTACCGGTCGGCGACACCCGCGTGTTCAAGGGGCAGGTGTGGCAGGTATCGCCGGTGATCGATCCGCAGACGCGACAGGGCATCGCCCGCATCGCGCTCAGCTATGATCCGGCACTGCGTCCTGGCGGCTTTGCCAGCGCCCGGATCGGCGCGGGCGCGTCGACCGCGCCGCTGCTGCCCGAATCAGCGGTGCTGAGCGACGAGAAGGGCAGCTATGTCTATGTCCTCGATGCGCAGGACAAGGCGGAGCGGCGCGACGTGCGCGTGGCCGAGGTATCGGACGAAGGCGCGCTGATCGGATCCGGCCTGATGGGCAACGAACGCGTGGTCGCCAGTGCCGGCGCGTTCCTCAATCCGGGGCAGCAGGTGGTGCCGGTCCGCGCCGCCGCGGCGCCTGCACGCAAGGAATAGCGCCATGGGCTTTCGCAACATATCGGCATGGTCGATCCGCAACCCGGTGCCGCCGCTGGTGCTGTTCCTCGCGCTGACGATCGCCGGGATCGTCAGCTTCATGCGGATGGACGTGAACCAGGACCCGGACATCGAATTCCCGGTCGCGATCGTCGTCATCAGCCAGCCCGGCGCCGCCCCCACCGAACTCGAAACGCAGGTTACCCAGCGGGTCGAGGCGGCGGTGCGCGCGCTCCAGGGCATCGACCAGATCGAATCGACCGTCACCGAAGGGTCGTCGCAGACCGTCATCCAGCTCGACATCGGCACCCCGATCGACCGCGCGGTCAACGACGTGCGCGAGGCGGTGAACCAGATTCGCAGCCAGTTGCCCGACGGCATCCTCGAACCGCAGGTGTTCCGCGCGAACACCACCGATTCGGACATCGCGTCGTGGACCGCGATCGCCGACGACATGACGCCGGAACAGCTCAGCTGGTACGTCGACAATACCGTCGCCAAGGAACTGCTGGCGATCGGCGGCATGGCGACCGTGGAGCGAGTCGGCGGCGTCGACCGTGAAATCCGCGTGACGCTCGACCCCGCCCGGTTGCAGGCGCAGGGGCTGACCGCGAGCCAGGTCAACCAGGCGCTGCGCCAGGTCAATCTGAACGCGGCGGGCGGCCAGGCGGAAATCGCCGGGTCGCAGCAATCGGTGCGCGTGCTGGGCAATGCCGCCACCGCCTATGCCCTGTCGCAGACGCAGGTGCCGGTCGCCGGTGGCCGCTCGGTGCGCCTGGCCGACATCGCCGACGTCCGCGACGCTTATGCCGAGCCCAAGAGCCGCGCCGAATATAATGGCCGCCCGGTGCTGGCATTCGATATCAAGCGCGCGAAGGGCGCGTCGGACGTCACCGTGTTCCACGAGGCGGAAAAGCGCCTTGCCGAACTGCAGAAGCGCAATCCACAGGTTCGCTTCGCGCTGCTGTCCAACTCGGTCGAGTTCACCGAAGTCCAGTATCATTCGGCGATGACCGCGATGTACGAAGGCGCGCTGCTCGCCATCATCGTCGTCTTCATCTTCCTGCGCGACTGGCGCGCGACGGTCATCTCGGCGCTGGCCATTCCGCTGTCGGCGATCCCCGCCTTCTGGTTCATGGACATGCTGGGCTTCACGCTCAACCAGATGACGCTGCTGGCGCTCAGCCTGGTTGCGGGCGTGCTGGTCGACGATGCGATCGTGGAGATCGAGAATATCGTCCGCCACATGCGCATGGGCAAATCCGCCTATCAGGCATCGATCGACGCGGCCGACGAAATCGGCATCGCGGTGCTGGCGACGACCATGGCGATCGTTGCCGTCTTCCTGCCGGTCGGTTTGATGCCGGGCATTTCGGGCCAGTTCTTCAAGAATTTCGGCCTGACCGTCGTCGCATCGGTGCTGATGAGCCTTGCCGTCGCGCGCCTCATCACGCCGATGATCGCTGCCTATTTCCTGAAGGCGCACGGTACCGCCAGCCATGGCGAAGGCTGGCTGATGGACCGGTATATGGGCGTGTTGCGCTGGACGCTGCGCCATCGCTGGTCGACGATCGTCGCGGGCGTCGTCGCCCTCGCGCTGACCGTCGTCATGTTCATGGTCCTGCCCCAGACGTTCCAGCCGCCGCAGGATCGCGAACGGGTGACCGCCACCGTCGAAATGGTGCCGGGCACCACGCTGGAACAGACCGCCGTCGTCGTGAAGCGCGTCGAAAAGCTGTTGCAGGGCCAGCCGATGGTGAAGTCGGTCTATTCGTCGAGCTATGCCGGCAATGGCCGCGTCACCGCCGAACTGGTCGACAAGCCGAAATTCGGCGACCGCGTGCGCCATTCCTTCGGGATGCTGGACGACCAGTCGTTCGATGCGATGCGGCAGGTAAAGAGCACCGAGTTCGAACGTGGCCTCGCCCCGCAGCTGGCCGCGATCCCCGATGCGCGGGTGTCGTTCCGGTCGCAGTTCGGCTGGGGCGGGTCGAGCCGCGACCTGTCGATCACGCTGGGCGGCGACGATCCGGTCAAGCTGAACGAGACCGCGAACAAGCTGGTCAAGGAGATGGAAAAGCTGCCGATGGTGGTCGCGCCGCGCGTGTCGGGCGACCTGAAGCGGCCGGAGATCATCATCCGTCCGCGCAGCGACCTGGCCGCCAGCCTGGGCGTGACCACCGCCGCGCTGTCGGGGGCGATCCGCATCGCGACGCTGGGCGATATCGATCAGAACAGCGCGCGCTTCTCGCTCAGCGACCGGCAGATCCCGATCCGCGTCGCGCTGTCGCGCGATGCGCGGTCGCGGCTGTCGACGATCCAGAACCTGCCCGTGCCGACCGCCAATGGCGGATCGGTGCCGCTGTCGGTGGTCGCCGACATCGGCTTCGGCGCGGGTCCGACCAAGATCGACCGCATCAACCAGCAGCGTCGCCTGGTCGTCGGGGCCGATCTGGCGCCGGGCGTCGTGACCGGCGTCGCGCAAAAGGCGATCCATGCCCTGCCGACGATGCAGAACCTCCCGCTGGGCGTCACCGAACTGACCGTGGGTCAGGCGAAGTGGCAGGGCGAGATGATCCAGAACTTCATCGTCGCGGTGATCTCGGGTATCTTCCTCGTCTTTGCGGTGCTGGTGCTGCTCTACAAGCGGGTGATGCCGCCGTTCGTGAACATGGGGTCGCTGTTCCTGGCCCCGCTGGGCGGGCTGCTGGCGCTGTGGGTGACGGGCAACCCGATCTCGATGCCGGTGTATATCGGGCTGCTGATGCTGCTGGGCATCGTCGCCAAGAACTCGATCCTGCTGATCGACTTCTCGCTGGAGGAGATGGAGAAGGGCGTCGAAAAGGAAGCCGCGATCCTCGACGCCGGGCACAAGCGCGCCCAGCCGATCGTGATGACGACGGTCGCGATGGTCGCCGGCATGGTGCCGACGGCCCTCGCGCTGTCGGGCGATTCGTCGTTCCGTGGCCCGATGGGCATCACCGTCATCGGCGGCCTGACGCTGTCGACGCTGCTGACGCTGCTGATCGTGCCGGGGGCGTTCAGCCTCGCGGTCGGCCTCGAACGCTGGGTCGGCCCGCGCCTGTCGCGGCGGCTGCTCACCTATCGTCCGGGCGATGCCGATGGCCTCGCGATCGACCACAAGCCCGGTGCGCCGCTGCCGCCTGCTGATGGACCGAAGTCGCTGCCGGCAGCGGAGTAAGCGCGCCTCCCCGTCCGGCGCGACCGGACGGGGAAGCCCCCTGACCAGATACGTCACCCCAGCGCAGGCTGGGGCGACGTCTTTGGCGGAGACCGCCTCTCCCTATTGAACTTTCCGTCCATCCGACGATTGTTTCGGGGATGGCATCCTCCCTCAGCATCGCCCGCGCCGGCGACGCGGTTCCCGCCCCCTTACGCCGAATGCGACGGCTCGCCACCTTCATGCTGGTGGCGATGGCCGCGCTGTTCGTGCTGTCGCGGCGCATGGAGGGGGTGCATCCCGCTTGGGGCTTCGTCCAGGCCTTTGCTGAGGCGGCGATGGTCGGCGGGCTGGCCGACTGGTTCGCGGTCACCGCGCTGTTCCGCCATCCGCTGGGCTTGCCCATCCCGCACACCGCGATCATTCCGCGAAATAAGGACCGGATCGGCGACACGCTCGCCGCGTTCCTGCGCGACAATTTCCTGACCGCCCGCGTCGTCGCGCGACGGATGCACCGCGTCGATGCGGCCGGTGTGGCAGGCAAGTGGCTGGCCGATCCGGCGGCGCGCAGCGGGCGGCTGCGCCACGGGGCCTCGCGACTGGCGGTCAACGTGCTGGAGGGCCTCGACCCCGATCAGTTCGGGACGATGGTGCGCGGCGCGCTGGCCAATCGCCTCCGCGCGATGCCGGTCGCGCCGGCACTGGGCCGCACGCTGGAGGCGGCGATCGCCGACGACCGGCATCTGCCGCTGGTCGATGCGATCATCCGCTGGACCGCCAAGACGCTGGACGCGAACGACGACCTGGTCCGTGCCATGGTCCAGAAGCGCGCGGGAGCGGTGCTGCGCTGGACCGGGCTGGACGAGACGCTGGCGACGTCGGTGGTGAAGGGCTTGCACAAGATGCTGGCCGAGGTCGCCGAAGACCCCGCCCATCCGTTGCGCGCCAAGGCGAACGAAGGCCTCGCGCTACTGGCGCACGACCTGCAGCATTCGCCCGACATGCAGGCGAAGGTCGAGCGGTTGAAGAACGACCTGATCGACAATCCGGCGCTGGCCGGCTGGTGGATGGGCGTGTGGGAAAAGATTCGCGGCGGGATGCTGCGGGCCGCGCGCGATCCGGACCGCGCGCTGGCCGGCCCGATCGGCGAGGCGATGCGGCAACTGGGCCAGACGTTGCAGTCCGATCCGGTGCTGAAGGCCAAGGTCAACCGATTCGTCCGCCGCGCGGTGGTGGGCGGCGTCGCCGATTATGGCGACGGCATCGTGCGGCTGGTCTCGGATACGGTGCGCGGCTGGGATGCGGAAACCATCACCGGGCGGCTGGAAAATGCGGTCGGCCGCGACCTGCAATATATCCGCATCAACGGGACGCTGGTAGGTGGCATGGTTGGGCTGGCGATCCATGTCGTGGACAGGTGGTTGTAGGCGGGCGATCGACCCGCCTTGCCCTTTGCGGGGTCCAAAGTTCACAAAGTTCACACTCGCCACGGTTTCGCGCGCATCCGATCGGGGGACATGCGCGGCAGGGGAAACGGCCATGAGAAAGAGCGGAAGCGACCATGACAGGTCATGGCCCTGTAGGACAGCAGCCGCGCGACGCATCAACCGATCGTTACGCCCCCATGGCTTGAGCGCCGCGCCGCCTGCGCTATAGCCGCTTCATGGTTCGCCTTTCGTTCGCCGGCCACGCCTTTGACGCCCTGTCCGCCGGTGCCCTGTTCTGGCCGGCGCGGCGGGCGTTGCTGCTGGCCGACCTGCATTTCGAAAAGGCCAGCTGGTTCGCGCAATTCGGGCAGATGCTGCCCCCCTACGACACGCTGGAGACGCTGGCGGGAATCGAGGCGGTGGTCGCGCGGACCCGGCCGGCGGAAATCTGGTGCCTGGGCGACAGTTTCCATGACAGCGCCGGGTGCGACCGGTTGTCGGCGGAGGCACAGGCGCGGCTGCGGGCGCTGACCGGCGGGGCGGACTGGACGTGGATCACCGGCAATCACGATCGGGTGGTCGCCGACCATTGTGGCGGGCGCGTGGTCGACGAAGCGGTGGTCGACGGCGTGGTGTTGCGCCATGAGGCCGATCCGGCCGAGACGCGCCCCGAATTGTCGGGCCATTTCCACCCCAAGCTGCGGCTGAAGCTGCGCGGACGCGGCGTGTCGCGGCGGTGTTTCGTGGCGACCGCAACCAAGCTGATTCTGCCGGCGTTCGGGTCGCTGACCGGCGGGCTGGACGCGCATCACCCGGAAATCGTGCGCGCGGTGGGGAGCGGCGCAGAAGCGCTGATCGCACTGGAGGACCGATTGCTGCGCTTTCCGATCGCGGCGTAGATCAGCCAGCGCGCGGACGCACCCCGGCGGAGGCCGGGGTCCAGTTACGGTGCGCTGTCGAAGGTGCCGCCGACGTTACCCAACCGGGTACCGGCCTTCGCCGGGGTACAAAAAGGGTTTGGCCAGACAACGAGCACATAAAACCCTAGCCCCGCGCAGGCAGGGGTCCAGAGCCACGAACGCCACCACTGGTTACCCTGAATCCCCGCCTGCGCGGGGATACGCGAAGCGGCGTGATTGCCCCGCCCCCTACAACCCCGACGCGAAGCTCAGTTCGAGTTCCTTGGCATTGGCGGGCACGTCCAGCGCGGCGCTGTTGAAGCTCAGGCTCCCGCTCGGCCCGATGACCCGCGTCTGCGGCTTGATCGTCCAGCTATAGACGTCGCGATTCTGGCTGTCCTTCAGCACGGCGCGAATGTCGGGGATGCGCTGACGACTGCCGGTTTCGTTGATGATCCGCCCCGACACCGCGAACAGTTCGTTGCCGCTCGACAGCAACCGGCGTTCGGGGGTGTTGATCGCGAATTTCAGCGCGTCGCTGGCCCCCGACGCGATCGGCAGGCCCAGCTGTTCGGCGATGCCGGGCGTGCCGGTGTAGAGGATGCCGCCACAGGCCGCGAGCATCGCCACCCCGGCGGCGACCGCCATCGCGGTGCGGCGGCGGGCCGGGTTGCGGCGCGGCACGAACGGCGCCTGATGGGCAAAGGCATTGATCGGTTCACCGCGCTCGGCCCGTTCGGCCTCCGGATCGACATAGCGGCGCGGTTCGGTGCTGCGTGCACGCAGCGGGGCGGGACGCGATGCATCGCCATAGGGAACATCGGGCGCTGCGGCGGTCGGGATGGGCGATGCGGTACGGGCGCGCGGCGTGTCGGCGACCGCCTCGGCCATCGCCGGCTGCGGCACGCGCGCCGGTTCGCTGGGCGGGGTCACCGCCGCGGTGGTGCCGAGGTCGAGCATCGCCGGCGGCTGGAACCAGCTATGCCGGCATCCCGCGCAACGCACCGTGCGCCCCGCCGGGCCGATCGCCGAATCGGCGACCAGATACCGCATATGGCATTGCGTACATTCGAGGATCATGTCGTCCCCTGCCCCCTGCATGGGCCGCGCCGGGCCGCCACGTGCGGAGCCAACTGGGCGCGACTAAACTCCAAGCCTTGAATCTACGGCGGGTTAGCGGTCGATGGCAAGGTGCGATTGCGTGGTGCTTGAGACAATTGCCCCCATGTGCGATGGGCCGAGGACCGGTGGAAGCAAGGGCGCCCGTGGCCAGCATCGTTCAGTTCGAAAATGTCGGTCTTCGGTACGGTCAGGGGCCGGAAACGCTGAGCGATGTCAGCTTTTCGCTGAGCGCCGGGACCTTCCACTTCCTGGTCGGCGCATCGGGCGCGGGCAAGACGTCGCTGCTGCGCCTGCTCTACCTGTCGCAGCGGCCCAGCCGGGGCGTGATACGCCTGTTCGGCGAGGATATGGTGACGTCGCCGCGCGGTCGCCTGCCGGGCTTTCGCCGCCGCATCGGCGTGGTGTTCCAGGATTTTCGGCTCGTGCCCCATCTGTCGGCGCGCGACAATATCGCGCTGCCCCTGCGCGTCGCGGGAATGCCGGAGGAGGACATCGCCGAGCCGGTGGGCGAGATGCTGGCCTGGGTCGGGCTGACCGACCGTGCCGATGCCCGTCCGCCGACGCTGTCGGGCGGCGAGCAGCAGCGCGTCGCCATCGCCCGCGCGGTCATCAACCGTCCCGAGGTGCTGGTCGCCGACGAACCGACAGGCAACGTCGATCCCGACATGGCCGAACGGCTGCTGAAGCTGTTTGCCTCGCTCAACCGGCTGGGCACGACCGTCGTGATGGCGACGCACGATCATCACCTGCTCGACCGGGTGCCGGACGCGCGGCTGATGCTGCTCGATCGCGGGCGGCTGGTCGATCCGGTCGCGGCGGGCTTCGCGTGAGCCAGCGGAGCCCCACGCAACCGTTGCTCGACGACCGGCAGGGGCGCCGGGCGATGGTGTGGATCATGGCGATCATGATCTTCCTGACGACGCTCAGCGCTGCACTCGGCCTGTCGACCCGCAATGCCGGTGGCGCACTCGACCGGCAGCTTGCCGCGCGGCTGACGGTGCAGGTGATCGAGGGCGATGCGGTACGGCGCGATGCGGAGGTCGTGCGCCTGCTCGCCCGGTTGAAGGCATCGGCCGACGTGACGCGGGCGGCAGAGGTCGATCGCGCGCGCCTCGCCGAACTGCTGAAACCCTGGCTGGGTGAGGCGGGGCTGGAAGCCGACCTGCCGATGCCGGCGATGATCGATGTCGATTTGCAAAGCGGCGACGACGCGGCAGTTGCGCGGGTCGAGGCACTGGCGAAGGGCGTCGGCGCAGGCATCCGGGTCGATCGCCATGCGACGTGGCTGGCCCCGGTGCGCAGTTTCGTCGGCGCGATCGGGCTCACCGCATTCGGCCTGGTGCTGGTGATGGCGAGTGCCACTGCCGCCGTCGTGCTGCTCGTGGCACGGGCGGGGCTTGATACGCATCGCGGAACGATCGACATTCTGCACATGCTGGGTTCGACCGACCTTCAGATCGCACGCCTGTTCCAGCGCCGCATCGGGCAGGATACGCTGACCGGCGGGCTCATCGGCGCGCTGGCCGGCGCGCTGGTCGTCGTGGCGCTGGGCGAGCGGATGGCGACGCTCGAATCGCAGCTGGTCGATGGTATCGCCCTGGCGCCGCTCGACTGGGCAGCGATCGCTGCGCTGCCGTTTGCCTTTACCGGCCTTGCCATGCTGGCGGCGCGGGTCGCGGTGCTGCGGCGATTGGCGCGGGTGCTGTGATGGGGCGGGTCTTCGCGGTAGCGCTGCTGCTCTATGCACTGGGCTTCGCGCTGTTCGCGGTGACGCTGCCGACGCCGCTCACCGACCCGCGCCAGACCGATGGCGTGGTGGTGCCGACCGGCGGGTCGGGCCGGATCGAGCGCGGGCTGGCGGTGATCGAGCGCGGCGAGGCGAAGCGGATGCTGGTCACCGGCGTCGACCCCGATGTGCGGCCGGGCGAGCTGGCCGCCGCCAACGGCGCGCCGCGCCGGCTGTTCCGCTGCTGTGTCGATCTGGGACATGAGGCGGTCGATACCCGGTCCAACGCCGACGAGACCGCCGATTGGGTCCGGCGCAACCGCTATCGGTCGGTACGGCTGGTCACGTCAAACTGGCATATGGCGCGGGCAGCAATGGAGCTGCGCCATGCGCTGGGCAATTCGGTCGAGATCGTGCGCGATCCGGTCAAGGCGAACCCCGGCTTCGCGCTGCTGTTCGGCGAATATAACAAATATATCGTGCGGGGATTGGTGATGCGGCTGGGGATCGACCTGTGATGGCGTGGGTGCGCACCCTGATCTTCCGCATCCTGTTCTATGCCGCGTCGGTGCCGATCGTGCTGAGCGCGCCGCTGTCCGCGCGGTTCGGGCAGCGGGCGATGCACGTCCATGCCCATGTGTGGATTCGCACCCACCGCTTCCTGGCGCGCTGGATATTGGGCGTGCGGGTCCGGGTGGAGGGGCAGCGCCCGCCCGGCACCTACCTGTTCGCGGTCAAGCACCAGGCCATGTTCGAGACGCTGGAGATGGCGCAGCGGATCGACGGTCCATTGATCGTGATGAAGCGCGAGCTGATCGACATGCCCTTCTGGGGCCGCACCGCCAAGGCGTATGGCGCGATCGGCGTCGACCGCGATGCGTCGTCCAAGGCGCTGCGCCAGATGCTGAAGGAAGCCGCCGTCGCCCGCGCCGCAAACCGGTCGGTGCTGATCTTTCCCGAAGGCACACGGGTCGAGGTGGGTGAGGCCCCGCCGCTGCGCTCAGGCTTTGCCGGGTTATACAAGGCGCTGAACATGCCCGTCGTGCCGGTGGCGCTCGACAGCGGCCACTGCATGCCGCGCAAGGGGGCCAGCCGGCCGGGGGTGATTACGATCCGGTTCCTCGATCCGATCCCGGCCGGATTGCCGCGCGAGGAGATCGAGGCGCGGGTTCACGCCGCGATCAATGTGCTGGAGCCGGCGGCGGGCGGTGTGGCGGGAAGTTTGGCGGCGGAGTGACTGTTCTTCGTGGAAAGCGGACGCCGGGTTCGCTACCATAACTGGGCAGCGGTAGCACAACTGGAGAGTGCGTCAGCCTAAGTGCTGAGAGTATGTGCGGTTCAAGTCCCACCCGCTGCGCATCGCTGCACTTGGTGGAACGCAATCATTCACTAATTTTTCCGGAAGCAAACAGAGCAAACAGGGATTGGCGAGAGCGCGAGTAAGACAAAGACGATGAGTCCGCTAAAATCGCCTCCAAAATCGAAGCCGAAGAATAAGAAAGTAAACCACACCATCGCCAGGATAACCAGCGTGTAGCTGATAGCTACAATGCGACCCGCGATGTTCACTGTTCCTTTCAGAGCATGACGATAACGGCCGCCGGAATGCCTGCAAGTGGGTGTAAGCAGACGTCGTTGGGCGAAGGAGTGTGAGGGGTGGTCTCTAGCGCCCCCTCACCCCGCCGCCTTCGCTACCGCCCGATACGCATGCAGCAACGGTTCGGTATAGCCGTTCGGCTGTTCCAGCCCCTCGAACACCAGCGCCCGTGCCGCCTGTAGCGCGATGCCGCCGGCCAGCGGGCGATAGGCCGGGTCGTTGGCATTCTGCGCATCGACCTTGACCGCCATCCGCTCGAATGCGGCATCGACATCGGCCGTCGTACAGACGCCGTGCAGCAGCCAGTTGGCGATATGCTGCGAGGAAATGCGCAGCGTCGCGCGGTCTTCCATCAGGCCGATATCGTGGATGTCGGGCACCTTCGAACAGCCGATCCCCTGATCGATCCAGCGCACGACATAGCCGAGAATGCCCTGGACGTTGTTGTCAAGTTCGCGCGCCACCTCTGCCGCATCCCAGTTACGCCCCAGTGCCAGCGGCAGGGTTAGCAGCCGGTCGAGCGACGCCACCGGCTCGGCCGCGCGTGCTGCCTGTCGCTGCGCAACATCGACGGCGTGGTAATGCAGCGCGTGGAGCGTCGCGGCGGTCGGCGACGGGACCCAGGCGGTGCTCGCCCCACTCATTGGATGCGCGATCTTTTGCGCCAGCATGTCGGCCATCCGGTCGGGCGCGGCCCACATCCCCTTGCCGATCTGCGCGCGGCCACCCAGGCCACAGGCGAGGCCGATCTGGACGTTGCGATCCTCATACGCCGCGATCCAGTCCGCCCCCTTCATCTCGCCCTTCGGAATCATCGGCCCGGCGTGCATCGCGCTGTGCAGTTCATCGCCGGTGCGGTCGAGGAAGCCGGTATTGATGAACACGATCCGGTGCCGCACCGCATGGATGCAGGCAGCAAGATTGGCGGAGGTGCGCCGTTCCTCGTCCATCACCCCGACCTTGATCGTGTGGCGCGGCAGGTGCAGCAGATCCTCGACCGCGTCGAACAGCCGGTCGGTAAAGGCGACTTCCTCCGGCCCATGCTGCTTGGGCTTGACGATATAGATCGATCCGGCGCGGCTGTTGGCGCGCGCGCCGTTCAGGTCGTGCAGCGCGATCAGGCTGGTGACGATCGCGTCGATCATACCCTCCGGCGCGTCCCCGCCATCGGGCAGGCGGACGGCGGGCGTCGTCATCAGATGCCCGACGTTGCGCACGAACAGTAGCGATCGGCCGGGCAGGACCAGCTCGCCGCCATCGGGCGTCGTATAGCGGCGGTCCTTGGCCAGCGTCCGCGTCACCTCGCGCCCACCCTTGGCGAACTGCGCAGTCAGCGTGCCCTGCATCAGCCCCAGCCAGTTGGCATAGGCGGCGACCTTGTCCGCGGCATCGACCGCCGCGACCGAATCCTCCAGGTCGCAGATCGTGGTCAGCGCGGATTCGAGCAGGATGTCGGCGAGGCCCGCCGGATCGCCGCTGCCGATCGGGTGGCTGCGGTCGATCACCAGTTCGATGTGCAGCCCGTGATGGCGCAGCAGCCAGTTGTCGCCGGCCTGCCCGACCAGCTGGGCCGGATCGGCAAGGGCGGGCGTGCCGCCGCTCCAGGCGCGCCAGCTGCCGGTGGCGAGCGGCACGGCTTCGTCGAGGAACGCCTTGGCCCGGTCGATCACCTGGGCCCCGCGCGCGGCGTCATAGCCGCCCGGTGCCGCCGCGCCGGGGATCGCATCGGTGCCGTAGAGCGCATCGTACAGGCTGCCCCAGCGGGCATTGGCGGCGTTGAGCAGGAAGCGGGCGTTGAGGATCGGCACGACCAGCTGCGGCCCCGCCAGCGTCGCGATTTCCGGATCGACATCGGCCGGGTGAACCGTGAACGGCGTCGGTTCCTCGACCAGATAGCCGATCTCGCGCAGGAACGCCGCCTGTTCCGCCGGGTCGATCGCCGTCCCCTGCCGCGCGACGAACCACGCGTCGAGCTGCGCCTGCAGCGTGTCGCGGCGCTTCAGCAGGTCGCGGTTTTCCGGCGCAAACCGGGCGAGGATCGCGGCGGTCCCTTCCCAGAACGAATCGGCCGGGATGCCGGTGCCGGGCAGCGCGTCGCGTTCGAGGAAGGTGGCGAGTTCGGCGGCGACCTGTAGCCCGGCGCGTTCGACGAAATTGTTGGTCATCCCATCCTCTCCTGTTCGTCATCCCGGCGCAGGCCGGGATCCACGGTCACGAAGCAAATCGAAAGAGTCGCCGAGCCCCGTTTCCATGGATCCCGGCCTGCGCCGGGATGACGGTTGTTGGGTCCAGACATACCGCCTCGCCTTTCCCATCGGAACCACCCATAATCGCAGCACAGCCATGCCGATGAGGAACGAATGCCGCTCGATCCCGACCACGAACTGTTCGCCGCGATTCTCGACACTGGCAGCATCGCCGCCGCCGCGCGGGTGCTGGGCATTTCCCCGGCGATGGTATCGAAGCGGTTGGCGCGGTTCGAGGCGCGGCTGGGCGCGCGACTGATCGAACGGACCACCCGGCGGCTGCATCCCACCCCGGTCGGGGCGCAATTGCACGCCGACCTTGCCCCAATCCTGTCGGCGCTGGCCGCCGCCGAAGCGCGGGTGACCGGGGCTGCCGCCGCGCCCGCCGGGCCGCTGCGCATCGCCGCGCCGACTTCGTTCGCGCGGCTGCATATCGCGCCGCATCTGGGCGCGTTCCTGCACGAGCATCCGGCGGTCGACCTCGAACTGCTGCTGTCCGACAGCTATGTCGATCTGGCGGCCGAGCGGATCGATTGCGCGATCCGCATCACCGCCGATCCGCCGAGCGGCCATGTCGCCCAGCGGCTGGCCGACAATCGCCGCGTGGTGTGTGCCAGCACCGCCTATCTCGCCGAACATGGTGTCCCGTCCCACCCCAGGGCACTGGCCGACCATCGGCTGCTCGCGGCTGATGGACAGTTGCCATGGACGTTGCTGCGCCCCGGCGGGCGAGTGCAGGTCGCCGGGCGCAGCCATGTCCGCACCAATTCCAGCGAGGTCGTCCGCGAACTGGCGCTGGCCGGGGTCGGCATCGCGCTGCGCTCGCTCTGGGATGTCGGGCAGGCGCTGGCCGATGGGCGGCTCGTGCGGGTGCTGCCGGCGTGGGAGGGACCGCGCGACCTGGCGATCCATGCGATCCACGCCGCCGATCCGCGCCCGGCGGTAACCGCCTTTGTGGACCACTTCGCCGCGCGCTGGTCGCCGCCGCCGTGGGAGACGCTTGACTCGCCATCGGGTTCGGATCAGATTGGTATCAATTGATACGAATTTGAGAGGATGCAGCCGTGGAACACATGGACGTCAACCCGATGGGTCTCGACGGGTTCGAATTCTGCGAATTCACCGCGCCCGACCTCGACCGCATGGCCAAGCAATTGGAACAGTTCGGTTTCGTCGCTGCGTCGAAGCATCGCACCCGTGACGTGGTGCGGTACAAGCAGGGCCGCATCAACCTGCTGCTGAACCGTATTCCCGATGCCCATGCTGCGGACTTTGCTGCGCAGCATGGACCGTCGGCGTCGGGCATGGCGTTCCGCGTCGCGGATGCAAAGGCGGCGTTCGACGCAGCGGTCGCGCGCGGTGCCAAGCCTGCCGATGCCTCGCGCGGCGTGCTGGGCGAAGGCTATGCGCTGGAGGGGATTGGCGGGTCGATGCTGTACCTCGTCGACCGGCACGGCGCGGCGGGCTCGCTGTACGACGACTGGGACGCGGTGCCGGGGGCAGCGGAAGCGGAAGCCGAGAACAATGTCGGGCTCGACCTGCTCGACCACCTGACCCACAATGTGAAGCGTGGGCAGATGCGCACGTGGTCGACCTTCTACAACCAGATTTTCGGGTTCGAAGAGCAGAAGTATTTCGACATCAAGGGCAAGGCGACCGGCCTGTTCAGCCAGGCGATGATTGCCCCGGACAAGGCGATCCGCATCCCGCTGAACGAAAGCCAGGACGACAAGAGCCAGATCGAGGAATTCATCCGCGACTATAATGGCGAAGGCATCCAGCACCTCGCCTTCACCACCGACGACATTTTTGAAACGGTCGAAAAGCTGCGCGCGCGCGGGGTCAAGCTGCAGGACACGATCGAGACCTATTACGAACTGGTCGACAAGCGCGTGCCGGGGCATGGCGAGGACCTCGAACGGCTACGCCGCAACCGCATCCTGATCGACGGCAATGTCGGTGACGAAGGATTGCTGTTGCAGATCTTTACCGAGCCGATGTTCGGGCCGATCTTCTTCGAGATCATCCAGCGCAAGGGGAATGAGGGCTTCGGCAACGGCAATTTCCAGGCGTTGTATGAGAGCATCGAGCTGGATCAGATTCGGCGGGGCGTCATCACGGTCGATGCCTGACCCAGACCGAAGCGAAAGCTTCGGTCGCGGTGCAGCGCGCAGGCGCTGCCATCGACCGGCCAGCGCGACGGAGCCGGGCCACAAGGCGCGGCTTCGCCGCGACTGACGGCCCGGCGGGCCGCAAAAACCAACGTCACCCCGGCGCAGGCCGGGGTCCATGGAAACAGGCCGTATCGAAAAAAGCGCGATGCCCCGCTACCATGGATTCCGGCCTTCGCCGGAATGACGAAGTGACGAGGGAGAGGGTCATGTCCGGTTCCACCTACCAGCCCGGTTTCGCCAACCACATCGCCACCGAAGCCGTCGCCGGCGCGCTCCCGATCGGTCGCAACAGCCCGCAGCGCGTGCCGTTCGGCCTGTACGCCGAGCAGCTGTCGGGCACCGCCTTCACCGCGCCGCGTGCCGAGAACCGCCGGTCATGGCTATACCGCCTACGTCCGACCGCCAACCACAGCGCATTCATGCCCTATACCGGCGCGCAGCACCTCAAGTCCGCACCCATAGACAACCCGCCCAGCCCCAACCGGATGCGCTGGGACCCGCTGCCGCTCCCGACCGAGCCGACCGACTGGGTCGACGGCCTCGTCACCTATGGCGCGACCGGCGACGTGGCGGCGCAGAGCGGGGTCGGCATCCACCTCTATGCCGCGACGAAGGACATGGAGCGCGCCTTCTTCTCCTCGGACGGCGAACTGCTGATCGTCCCGCAGCAAGGACGCCTGGCGATCGACACCGAGCTGGGCCGGATCGACATTGCCCCGCTCCAGATCGCATTGATCCCGCGTGGCGTGCGCTTCCGCATCCGCCTGCCCGATGGCGAGGCACGCGGCTATGTCTGCGAGAATTACGGCAGCCTGTTCCGCCTGCCCGACCTCGGCCCGATCGGGGCCAATGGCCTCGCCAATCCGCGCGACTTCGAAACGCCCTCCGCATGGTTCGAGGACAGAGACGCGCCGTGCGACGTGATCCAGAAATTCCAGGGCGGGCTGTGGATCACCACGCTCGACCATTCGCCGTTCGACGTAGTGGCGTGGCATGGCAACCTCGCCCCCTGCCGCTACGACCTGACCCGCTTCAACACGATCAACACCGTCAGCTTCGACCATCCCGACCCGTCGATCTTCACCGTGCTGACCGCGCCGAGCGAGACGCCGGGCACCGCCAATTGCGACTTCGTGATCTTCCCGCCGCGCTGGATGGTGGCGGAGGACACGTTCCGCCCGCCATGGTTCCACCGCAACGTGATGAGCGAATTCATGGGGCTGGTCACCGGTGCCTATGATGCGAAGGAAGGCGGCTTCGCGCCGGGCGGCGCGTCGCTCCACAACCAGATGAACGGCCACGGCCCCGATCAGGCGAGCTATGAAAAGGCGGTCGCCGCCGACCTGAAGCCGCACCGCATCGCCGACACCATGGCGTTCATGTTCGAGACGCGTCATGTCGTCCGTCCGACGCCGTGGGCGATGGCCACGCCGACGATGCAGCTCGATTACGACGATGTCTGGACCGGTTTCGCCAAGGCACAGTTGCCCGGATGAGCGACGAGCGCGTCTTCGCAACGCCGGCCGGGGTGACGATCGGCTCGCTCACCGACATCCCCGACGGCACCGCGCGCAATTACGTCCTGCAACTGCGCGCCGGACGGTTCCATGGGTTCGTCGTGCGCCAAGGGGAGGCGGTGTTCGGCTATGTCGACCGCTGCCCGCATATGGGGCTGCCGCTGGCGCAGACGCTCGATGCCTATCTGACCCCGGATCGCAGCGCGATCACGTGCAGCTGGCACGCGGCGCTGTTCGCGATCGCCGATGGCAAGTGCCTTGGCGGGCCGTGTCCGGGCCAGTCGCTGACGCCGTGGCCGGTCGAGGTCGTCGGCGGGGCGATCGTCACCGCCTAGGCCGCGACCCCTTCGGGCAGCGCGGTCAGCGTCGATCGCTGGCCCAGCTTGCCGCCATGGTCGCGCAGCCACGCATCCGCCGTATCGCGGCCCAGTTCGCGCAGCGCCTCCAGCTGTGACCGGCGGGTGTCGATCTTGCCGGTGGGGCCGCGGGTCGCGAGCGCCGGCGATGCTTCCATCAGATGCAGGTTGGTGTTGGCCAGCGCGGTGAAATTGTCGTCGATCGGCGGCGCGCGCCGGGCGATCGCCTGCACCTGCGTCAGCGCCTTCAGGTCGCGCAGCAGGCAGGCGTTGAAGCCGATATCGCTCATCCGTCCCATCACCTCGACCAATGTTTCCGGCGTGTCCTGCGTCGCGAAGGGCGTGATCTGCACGATCAGCAGGTCGCTCTGCCCATGCCCGCCAAAGATCAGCGGTTCGAGCGCAGGGTTCGCCGAAAATCCACCGTCCCAATAGGGTTCATCGTCGATCGTCACCGGCCCGAACAGGTCGGGCAGGCACGCCGACGCCATCAGCGCGTCGAGGGTGATCGCATCGTTATCGAACAACCGCGCCGCCCCGGTCGCGACCCGCGTGGCGGCGATCGACAGCGGGATGGCGCGGGGATCGGTCAACAGCGACAGATCGATGCTCTCCTCCACCACCCGACGCAGCGCGCGCATGTTGCGCAGCCCCGGCGACAGCGGCGCGACATAGCGCCCGACCAGCTTGCCGACCTCCAGCGAGCGGCGCAGCACCGGTTCGAACAGCGGCGGCGCCCACATGCCAAGGTCGAACGCCTGCAACGGCGACGTCCGCGACACCGTGTCCCACAGCCGCTCCAGCGCTTGCCGGGCACCCTGCCGCCCGCCCGCCGCCAGCCCGGTGACCAGCGCCGCACCGTTCAGCGCCCCCGCCGACGCCCCGCTGACCGCGACGATCGGCAAATCTTCCTCGAGCAGCCGGTCGAGCACGCCCCAGCCATAGGCACCATGCGCGCCGCCCCCCTGCAGGGCGAGCGAGAGGTGCGGCGGTTCGGACGATGCGGACATGGGCGGCTCCGTGGAAAAGGGTCGATGTTGCAACGCAGCAATGCCGCTTCGTATCCGGTGCGGCCGGGGCGATGCCGGCGATATTTCCGCGCCCGACGGACCCGTCCCGGCCCGTCGCCGGTTGTCGCCCCGACAGGCATCGAAAGGACCCTCATGCTCGAACATGTTCCAGGGTGGCTGGGCGGATTGCTGCGCAATGTCCGCGCGGGCGCGTCCAAGCTGACCATCGCCGATCCGGCGCTCGGCAGCTTCGACAGCCTCGATCTCGCCAGCCTCGCCTTTGCCGATGGGCAGCGGCTGCCCGATCGCTTCACCGCCGATGGCGCTGGGGTGTCGCCGCCGCTGCATTGGCGCGGGGTGCCAGCGGGTGCGACGTCGCTGGCGCTGATCGTCGAGGATGCCGATGCCCCCTCACCCCAACCGCTGGTGCATGCGATCCTGTGGGATATCGCCGCGGCAGACGGGCAATTGGAGGAAGGGGCGATCCGTCCCGATGGCGACGGCGACGCGACGCACGGCGATGTCGGCCGCAACAGCTATCTGCGCGAAGGCTGGCTGCCGCCCGATCCGCCGACCGGGCATGGCGAGCATCGCTATGCGTTCCAGATGTTCGCGTTGCAGGATGTGCCGCATCTCGACCCCAATCCGGGGCGCAGTGCGGTGGTCGAGGCGATGGCGGGCCGGGTGTTGGCGGCCGGGCTGCTCACCGGGGTTTATTCGCGTGGTGAGCCGGCGGACGTGGGTCCGGTCGGGGAAGTTGCTCCTGCTTAAGCTCCTCCTTGGCCCGATACTGGGGATCGCCGCGTAGCGGTGGTGGAGGCGGGCTTCCTCAAGCGATCCGTCTGCGGACAACCCCCTCCACCAGCCTGCAGCTGGTCCCCCTCCCCGTGCCGGGGAGGATTTGGCTTACACCGAAAACCGCTCGCGCAATTCCAGCATCGCCAGCGCAGCCTTGGCCGCCTCGCCGCCCTTGTCCTTTTCGTCCTTCTTCGCCCGCGTCAGCGCCTGCGCCTCGTCCTCGACGGTCAGGATGCCGTTGCCGACGGGTACCCCCTCAAGGCTCAGGTTCATCAGCCCGCGCGCGCTCTCGTTCGCCACGACCTCGAAATGATAGGTCTCGCCGCGGATGATGACGCCCAGCGCCACGAACGCGTCATAGGTTTCGGCGGCATCGGCGATGGCGATCGCGCCGGGCACTTCCAGTGCGCCGGGCACGGTGACCGTCTCATGTTCGTGCCCCGCCGCCTCGATCGCGGCGCGTGCGCCTTCCAGCAGCAGGTCGTTCAGATGGTCGTAGAAGCGCGCCTCGACGATCAGAATCTTCGCCATATCAATTCTCCGTGATCGGCCGTTCGCCGACGATCTTCAGTCCATAGCCGTCGAGCCCGACCAGCGTGTGGTGGGTGTTGGTCAGCAGCACCATGTCCTCGACGCCCAGTTCGTTCAGGATCATCGCGCCGACGCCGTAATCGCGCAGTTCCTCCATGTCCGGCACCGGCGCACCGCTGCGGGCATGAATGGCGAGGGTCAGGCCATCGGGACGCGGGCGGTTGATGACGACGACGACGCCGGCACCCTCCTCGGCGATGATCCGCATCGACTTGCGCAGCAATCCGCCACGCTCGCCCCCCTCGCCGAACAGGTCGGCGAACGGCGACAGCGCGTGCATCCGCACCAGCGTCGGCTTGCCCGGATCGATCAGCCCCTTGACCAGCGCGACCTGCTCGCTGCCCGTCGCCTTGTTCCAAAAGGTCATGGCGCGCCATTCGCCGCCCCATTCGCTGTCGAACACCGTTTCCGCGCGCTTGGTCACCAGATGGTCGTGGCGGCGGCGGTATGCGATCAGGTCGCGGATCGTCCCGATCTTGAGGCCATGGAGTTGCGAAAAGCCGACCAGGTCGTCCATCCGCGCCATCGTGCCGTCCTCGTTCATGATCTCGCAGATCACGCCCGAGGGGTTGAGGCCGGCCAACCGCGACACGTCGACCGCCGCTTCGGTATGGCCGGCGCGCACCAGCACCCCGCCTTCGCGGGCGACCAGCGGGAACACATGCCCCGGCGTCACGATCTCCGACGCTTCCTTCGACGCGTCGATCGCCACCGCGATCGTGCGTGCGCGGTCGGCGGCGGAAATGCCGGTGGTCACCCCGTCGCGCGCCTCGATCGACACGGTGAAGGCAGTTTCGTGCCGCGTCCCGTTGTTGCGCGCCATCAGGTCGAGGCCAAGCTGCTCGACCCGCCCTTTGGTCATCGCGAGGCAGATCAGGCCGCGCCCGTGCCGCGCCATGAAATTGACCGCATCGGGCGTCGCCATCTGCGCCGGGATGACCAAATCGCCCTCATTCTCGCGATCCTCGTCATCGACCAGGATGAACATCCGCCCGTTGCGGGCTTCGTCGATGATCTCTTCGGGGCTGGAGAGAAAGGCATGGCGGAGACCCGCCAGTTCGTCATTGGCCACGGACTTGTTCCATTCGCATCAGATAACGGGCGAGCACGTCGATCTCGATATTGACCGATCGGCCCACGGCAAGGGTCCCGAGCGTGGTCACCGCCTGGGTATGGGGGATCAGGTTGACGGTGAAGCGCGTGCCCTCCGCCGTGTCGGTCACTTCGTTGACGGTCAGCGACACGCCGTCGATCGTCACCGACCCCTTGGCCGCGACGAACGGGCTGAGCGTGCGGGGAATCGCAAAGGTCACGCGGGTCGAGTCCTGGTCTGCGGTCGTGTCGACCACCTGCCCCACGCCGTCGACATGGCCGGTGACGATATGCCCGCCCAGCTCGTCGCCCAGCTTCAGCGCACGTTCGAGGTTCAGCGGGCGCCCCGCGACCCATTGGTCGGCGGTGCGCGACACGGTTTCACCCGAGACATCGACCGCGAACCAGTTCGGCCCCTTTTCCACGACCGTCAGGCAGACGCCCGAACAGGCGATCGACGCCCCCATGTCGATGGTGGTCGTGTCATAGGCGCAGGCGATCCGCACGCGCAGGTCGCCCGGCCCGTCGATCGATTCGATGCGCCCTACGTCGCTGACTATTCCGGTGAACACTGCAAGCTCCTTATCTGGCGCGCTCGTAGACCTCCAGCCGGTCGCTGCCAAGCATCCGGGCATCGTGCAGCCGCCAGCGGCCGTGCGCCCGGGCCAGATCGGTGAGGCCGATATCGGGAAGCGTCCGGCCATGGCCGATCAGGATCGGCGCGCGGTACAGCAGCAGCCGGTCGACCGCATCGGCGCGCAGGAACGCCGCCGCCGTCGCCGCGCCGCCTTCGACCAGCACATGGTCGCCGGGCAGGTCGGCCAGCGCCGCGACACCCGGCACCATCGTGAAACCGGGCAGCGCCGCGCAATCCGCCGACAGCACCACCCGCTGCGGGCTGCGATCGGTCAGGCCGGGCAGGCGCACGTTCAGCGTCGGCCGGTCGATTTCCGCCGTGCCGCGCCCGACCAGGATCGCCTCGTGCCGGCTGCGCTCCAGATGGCCGTGCGCGCGCGCCTGCGGCCCGGTGATCCACTGGCTCTGCCCATCGCCGCGCGACACCGCCCCATCGAGCGACAGGGCGAGCTTCAGCGTGACGAACGGCCGCCCCAGCACCCGTCGGGTCAGGAACCCGGCCATGCCGCGCGCCGCCTCCTCGGCCCGAACGCCGCAGGTGACCGCGATTCCCGCGTCCCGCAGCCCGGCGATACCCTGTCCATTCGTCCGCGGATCGGGATCGGTCAGCGCGACGACGACCCGTGCCACGCCGCTGGCGATCAACAGGTCGGAACAGGCCGGCCCGCGCACCGATACATGCGCGCACGGCTCTAAAGTGACATAGGAGGTGGCCCCCCGTGCCTGCGCACCCGCCTGCGTCAGCGCCGCCGCTTCGGCATGGGGGCGCCCGCCCGCCTGGGTCCAGCCGCGCCCGACCACCCGGCCCTCGTGCACGATCACGCAGCCGACATTGGGATTGGGCGCGGTGCGTCCCCGCGTCCGCTCCGCCAGCGTCAGCGCCGCGCCCATCCAGCGCGCATCGTCGGCGGCAAGGGGATGGATCAGATGCCCCAGCTTTTCAGCTTGTCGTCGATCTTCTTCCATTCGGCCTGCCGCTTGGCGCGGTCGCGTTCGAATTCGGCGGTCTCGGCTTTTTCCTTGGCCAGGTCGATCTGCTGCTGGGCGATGATCTCTTCGTCGGTACGGTTCGCGGGCCAGCTTTCGACATAGATGATGTTCGGCTTGTATGCGCGTTCGAAGTGCGAATCGTGGACGAACCCCCAGCCGATCACCAGCACGACGCAGATCGACGCCAGCAGGAACCACCATTCATGTTTCTGGCGCGTGCGGGCAAAGCCCACGAAATCGCGGATGGCATGGACCGGCGAGAAAAGATGGCGGAGCTTCACGCCGGCCAAGATAGGCGCAGGGGCGACCAACCGCCAGCCCCCGCGCCCATCGCGCTCAGCGATCCTCCATCGTGAAGCGCACCGTCATCTCGCGCCAGCTTTCCACCGCCACGCCGTCGCGGGTCGCGGGGCGGAAGCGCCATTTCGACAGCGCGCGCCGCTTCGTCGCATCGAAGAACGCGTCGCTGGTCGCGCTGACCGGTTCGACGGCGGCCACCCGGCCATTGGGCCCCACCAGCACGCGGACGACGACCACGCCATCGCGCGCCTGGTTGCGTTCGAACGCGGGATAGTCGGGCTGGAAATCGGCGCGGTAGCGGGGGTCGACGCTGGCGCTGACCAGCACCGGCAGCGGGCTGGCGACCGTCACCGGGCTGCCGGTGCCCGTGCCGCCGGGTGCGGTGACGACCGGATCGGTGGGCGGGAGCGCGGTCGGCATCTCGGTCGTGGTGGCCATCGCCGGTCCCGGCACCGGGATCGGCGCGGGCGGGGCGAAGATCGGCTGGACCGGTGCGGGATCGGGCAGCGCCTTTTCGACCGGTTTGGGCATATCGACGGGGGGCGGCGGCGGTTCGATGGGGATGTTGATCGCATCCATCGGCTTCCACGGATCGACCCGCGTCACCACCGTCGTTGCCGTCAGGACCGCTACGGCCAGCAGGCCGCCATTGATCGCAATCGCAATGCCCAACCCCACCGGGTTCAGGCCACGTTGTCCCTGATATGCCATACCACCGTCCTTCTCGATTCACATCTCCTGCCGACCCATCGGCTGGTGGGATGAGATACCCGATCGAAGGCGGTGTAAAGCTGACGTGCGCGTCAGAGTCCGTTTGGAAACTCGCGATAGCGCGAGTTTACGGGCGGTGCCGGCCCGCTCCCCCACCCGGCCAACCATCGAGAGTACCGTGGGGGTGGCCGGGTGGGGGAGCGGGCCGGCACCGCCAAACGTGCGTCAGCACGTTTCCAGAGAGACCCTCAGCCCGTCAGCCGCGCGATCGCCCGGTCGCGCCCGATCAGCGGCAGCAGCGCCGCCATGTCCGGCCCATGGTCCATGCCGGTCAGCGCCCGGCGCAGCGGCAGGAACAGCGCCTTGCCCTTGCGCCCCGTCTCCGCCTTCAATGCACCAGTCAACTCGGCCCATGGATCGGCCCAGGGCAGGTTGGCGGCAACCTCCGCCGCCCGATCGAGGAACGCGCGATCCTCCGCCGCCACGGGCAGCGCCGCGACCGGCCCGGTCACCACCCGCCACCAGCCGGCGGCATCGCTCACCCGTTCCAGATTGCCGCGCACCGCCTCCCACGCCGCCGCGTCCATCCCCTCGGGCAGCGTGTCCGCCACGCGGTCAAACGGCAGCTGGTGGACGATCCGCGCATTGACCTGCGCCAGCTCGGCTTCGTCGAAGCGCGCCGGCGCCCGCCCGAACCGGCCGAAATCGAACGCGTCGACCAACGGCTGCGCATCGACCACTGCCTCGACCGGATCGCTCGTCCCCAGCCGCGCCAGTAGCGCGACGACCGCCTCCGGCTCGATCCCCTGCTCCCGGAAATGCTCGACGCCCAGCGACCCCAGCCGCTTCGACAATTTGCCTTCGTTGCCGACCAGCAGCGCCTCGTGCGCAAAAGCCGGCGGGGTCGCGCCCATCGCCGCGAACATCTGCATCTGCGTCGCGGTGTTCGACACATGGTCCTCGCCGCGCACGACGTGGGTGACCCCCATATCGGCATCGTCGATCACCGAGGGCAGCAGATACAGCCACGATCCGTCGGCACGCCGCACCACCGGATCGGACAGCAGCGCCCCGTCGAAGCGCTGCGGGCCCCGGACCAGATCGTCCCACTCGATCGGCTCGGCCTCCAGCCGGAACCGCCAGTGCGGCCGCCGCCCCTCACCCTCCAGCCGCGCCCGATCGTCGTCGCTCAGCTTCAGCGCAGCGCGATCATAGACCGGCGGCATCCCCCGCCCGGCAAGGATCTTGCGACGAAGGTCCAGTTCCTCGGGCGTTTCATAGGCCGGATAGATGCGCCCGCTCGCGACCATCGCGGCGAACACCGCCTCGTACCGGTCGAACCGCGCCGACTGCCGTTCCTCACCATCGGGCACCAGCCCCAGCCACGCGAGGTCGCGCCGGATCGCATCGACGAACCGTTCCTCGCTGCGCGCGCCATCGGTGTCGTCGATCCTGAGCAGGAACCGCCCGCCCGCCTTCTTCGCGAACATCCAGTTGTGGAGCGCGGTGCGCAGGTTGCCGATGTGCAGAAAGCCGGTCGGGCTGGGGGCGAAACGGGTGACGGTCATGGCCCAGCCCTCTCGCCCATTTGTCGCATCGGCGCAAACGCGGGCGTCACATGGGTTTCACAATTCGTCCGCGCGCTCTATGGCGCTCCCATTCTTTTTCATCATGGATACGGGCGCACCCATGAAGCTGCTGGCGGGCAATTCCAATCTTCCCCTGTCGACCGCGATCGCGGACTATCTGGAAATCCCGCTGACCAAGGCCAGCGTGCGGCGCTTCGCCGACGAGGAAATTTTCGTCGAGGTGCTGGAAAATGTGCGCGGCGAGGACGTGTTCGTTGTCCAGTCGACCAGCTATCCGGTCAACGACAACCTGATGGAAATGCTCATCATGATCGATGCGCTGAAGCGCGCGTCGGCGCGGCGCATCACCGCCGTCATCCCCTATTTCGGCTATGCCCGGCAGGACCGCAAACCCGGCCCGCGCACCCCGATCTCGGCAAAGCTGGTCGCCAATATCGTGACCGAAGCCGGCGCCGACCGCGTGCTGTGCGTCGACCTGCACGCCGGGCAGATTCAGGGCTTCTTCGATATCCCGACCGACAATCTCTACGCCGCGCCGGTGATGTCGGAGGATATCAAGACCCGCTTCGGCGAACATAACCTGATGGTCGTGTCGCCCGACGTCGGCGGCGTGGTCCGCGCGCGCAGCCTGGCCAAGCGCCTCCACAACGCCCCCCTCGCCATCGTCGACAAGCGGCGCGAGCGCGCGGGCGAATCCGAAGTCATGAATATCATCGGCGACGTCGAAGGGCGCTTCTGCGTCCTGATCGACGATATCGTCGATTCGGCCGGCACGCTGTGCAACGCCGCCGCTGCCTTGAAGCAGGCCGGCGCGGTCGGCGTCGTCGCCTATTGCACCCACGGCGTCCTGTCGGGCGGCGCGGTCGCGCGGGTCGAGGCGTCGTCGCTGGAAGAGCTGGTCATCACCGATTCGATCGGCAACCACGACGTGATCGCGCAGGGGAATAAGATTCGCCACCTGACCATCGCCCCGCTGCTGGCCGAGGCGATCCGCCGCATCGCCGACGAATCGTCGGTGTCGAGCCTGTTCGACTGAGAAGCTGTTTGAAAATGCGCTGAAGGCGCATTTCGGCGGTGCCGGCCCGCTCCCCCTCCCGGCCACCCACACGGTATTCTGATGGGCGGCTGAGAGGGGGAGCGGGGAGGGGGAGCGGGCTGGCACCGCCTGAAATTGGCTCTATGGCCAATTTCCAAACGAACCCTGAGCGATCGGGCGGGGCAGCCGCCCCGTCCTGCTTAGGCCGGGCGGTGGACGGCCTCCATCGCCTGCCGCACCGGTTGGCGCAGGCCGAGCATGAACGCCGCCTCTGCCACCACGAACATCGGCCCGACGAACAGGCTGGACAGATCGTCGACAAAGGCGGGTTTGCGGCCTTCGAAATAATGGCCGACGAACTGCAGCGTCCAGCCGACGACGAAGCTGCCCAGCCCGACCGACAGCCACGCGCCCGTCGACCCGCTGGCAATCCCGAACCCGGCCCAGCTGACAAGCGCCAGGAACGCGGCCAGCACCGCGCCGAACATCAGGTCGAGCCGCAGATACCCGATCGCCGCGATCACCCCGACCACCATCATCGGCGTCACGGCCACCCCCTCGCCCACCGCGATCGCCGGTCGCGACAGCAAAACGCCGATACCGAACAGGATCAGCGGGATGCCGACCATATGCGTCGCGACATTATGCCCGTTGCGATGATATTCGGCATAGGCCGACAATTGCCTGACCAGTCGCGACATCGACCCTCTCCCGTCCCCGCCGCCGAACGAGTCGTTCGTCCGTGTCGGCTGGGTCGGGGCCGATCCTGTCACGGCCGGCAGGGTTAGTCACCCCGGCAGCGTAGCGCTCGCCTATTGGCCACCTGCGCGAAAGGTTATCGGGCGCAGGCCATCGGGCATCGGCACCGCGAGCGTCACCGCATCGCCGATCGAAAGCGACGGCCCCTTACTACGGACAAACTCGATCTGGACCCGCGCCTCGCCACGCGCCGCGATTACCAATGGCGCCTCGTCCAGCAACGGGCGACCGATCGCATTGCCGGGAAAGGGTTTCGTCCGGTCCCATGCCGAGGTCGCCACACGGGCAGCGCCAACCGCTGCGCTGCGTATCGCGATGCGTACCGGTGCCGGGCCTGCGTGATACCGAATCTCGATCGTTTCGTTCCGGTCGGACCAGCGCCCGGTAACGTCGGCGGTAACGCCGCCGCCCGACAGACGCGCAGTGTCTTCCGGCAACCCCTCGGTCGATGCCAGCGTCACGCCCGGCCCGGCAAGGGGGGTCAGACTTCCATGTCCCGTCTGCGAACACGCCGAAAAGGAGGCCAGCATCATCAGCAGCGGGAAAGTAAAAACATTTGTTCGTATCGCTCTATCGCAGCACTGATTCCGGTGGACACGACCCGGGTGATCGCTCTGATAATTCAGCGTTAGAATATTCCGCTGTAAAAAATAATCTGCAAAACGATTTGCATGATAAGATAGGTAATCGTGAACTGTAGTATCCAAAACAAGGGAGACTGCCCGCGCCTCACTGCGATCGAATATGCCACAATCAATGCGACAGCGGCGCATAGCCATAGCCACGTCTTACCCGGAGGTGCCGTAAATTCGGTGCGCAGCAGGCGGGAAAGCAGCCACCCCACGATGCCGACCGCCAATGTTGCCAGAATTTCAAAGGCTGCTCGGCGGGATACCACGGAGGGCGAGTTCATCGGAAATCCTTTTCGTGTAAAACTCGTAATAGTCCTTTGATTTTCCAGCGAAGAAATTTGTCAGACCGATCGCAAACATTCCCATTGCAGTGCCTCTGGCAAATTTTCCTGCCGATAGGCTCTTTGCGCGGTTCACAAGAGCGGTCGATGCGCCACTCGCTCCACTCGACGAAAAGGGATCTGACATGAAGTCAGCGGCAAATTCGGAAGTGTCTACGATCTTTTTCAATTCTTGGTAAAACTGCCGACACAGCCGCTCAGGTAAGCATGCTGGAAATGCCCAAGGTTTTTCCCTTATCTGCGTAGTCAGGGACAAGAGCTTGGCACGGATGGCTATGTCATTTCGCTCTTTCAGGCGTCGGGAAATTTCACGACGTAACTGTTGCTCCTGCGACGGGAGCGCATGCACATAGAGCATATTGCGCAACAGATCGGTGACCACATGACTATCGGTGCCGGGCGGTGGCCTCGCAGTTGATAGCCATGCTGGCACGAACCAAGCCGATTTCCCGGTTTGCTGGGTCAGGTAAAAGATCGAGCGCAACTCGCCATCGCGCACCCGGCGATACGGTCCAAGGCCGGTCTGCATCAGACTTTCCACCTCCGTTACGATCGGACAACGCGATCCCCTTCAACGTGTTCCCCCACGTCAGCATCGACATCCTCAACCTGCCCCACTGATGGCAAGGGATGCATCTGCGCGTCAGGCCACCCCATCCCACACCAGCTTCACCCCCACCGCGATCATCAGCACATAGATCGCGGTGTAGAACCGGTTCGCCGACACCCGCCGCACCAGCCACACGCCGGCAACGGTCGATGCAATCGCCACCGGCAGCAGCGCCGCCGAGGTGGTGAGGTTCGCCCGCGTGAACTGGTCGAGCGCCAGATAGGCCGGCACCTTCAGCCAGTTGACCGCACCGAAGAACAGCGCGGTCGTGCCGACCAGCACATCGCGCGGCAGCTGGCGCGGCAGCACCCATAGCTGGAAGGGCGGCTGGCCGGCATGGGCGACTTGGCTGGTAAAGCCCGACGCGACGCCGAACAGCGTGCCGACCCAGCCCGGCGACCGGGTGGCGACCGGCATCCCGCGGCGTTCGATCCGCAGCCGCCACAGTCCGAACGCAACCGAAATCGCGCCGACCACCGCCAGCACCGCCGAAGGCCGCACCGTGCTGGCAAAGCCATAGCCCAGTACGATGCCCAGCCCCGCGCCCGGCAGCATCCAGCCGATCACCCGCCAGTCGATCGTCCGGCGGAATGCCCAGATGCCGACCACATCCTGCACGATCAGGATCGGCAACAGGATCGCCGCCGCGCGTACCGGATCGATCGCCAGCGCCAGCATCGGCAGCGACAGGGCGCCCATGCCGGAAAAGCCACCCTTGGCCAGCCCGAGCAGCATCACCGCCGGCACCGCCAGCGCATAGAAGAACGGGTCGACGATCACGGTGTCAGTCGCGCCGGTCCTGCAACGCCTGCGCAATGCGGAACAGCGCCAGCACGCCGACCGCCAGCACGGCGACCAGCGCCAGCACGGCATAGGTCAGCACCGCCAACCCGTCGGAGACGCTGCGCGTGGCGGCGGCCTGTTGCGCCATCGCGGCACTCTCCGCCGTTTCGACGCGCGGCGCGCCGGTGGTGAAGGGCGCAGGCGGCGGCAACGGCGCGCCGGTGCGCGGATCGACCCTTCCGGCGGCATCGGTGCCAACTTCCGCGCCCGAACGTGACGATCCGCCCTTGGTCGACATGGTTGCCACCGCACCGACCATCGCCAGCGTGGCGAAGATCGCCAGCACCCACGACAGCGCCCGCGCCTGCCACCCGCCGGCGGTCATGGATGCTCGACGGGGTCGCGGGTCTGCGCGGTCGGCGCGCGGACCCCGGCATTGCCGCGCCGCTTCAACTCGGCCTTCAGGTCCTCGGGCCTCGGCGCCCACAGGAACCCGAAGCTGACCGTGCCGCGCTTGCTCTCGACCGCATGGTGCAGCCGGTGGGCGGAAATGATCCGCTTCATATAGCGCGACTGCGGCAGATAGCGGTGGTTCAGCCGGCGATGCACGATGATGTCGTGGAACCCGAAATAGATCGCGCCATAGGCGGCGATGCCGGCCCCGATCCAGATCGTGCCCGGCCACCAGCCCCATTGCACCCCGCCCAGCAGCAGCACGATCGACGGCACCGCAAAGATCGCGGCGTACAGGTCGTTCCACTCCCAATTGCCATGGCGCGGCGCATGGTGGCTGGCGTGCAGGAACCAGCCCGGCCCGTGCATCAGCCAGCGATGCGCGACATAGGCGAAGCCTTCCATGAAGATCACGGTGGCGAGGAAGATCAGGATGCCGATGGCCCAGTGCATGGCGGCGATATAGCGGCTCGGCCGGGACATTGCGACGCCTTAGCGCGCGGTTCGCCCTTGTGGGCGCGCCCGGCAGCAATCCCCCTGCCGATTCCGATGAAGCATTTGCGACGCAATTGCATTACTGCGCTTTCGGACTGGATTCGCCTGCGCGCATGTGCTTTACGCGCGGCAACTTCGCAAACCTGCGTACAACCACCCGAGAGGCGGAAGGCGAATCCCATGAACATTCACGAATATCAGGCCAAGGAACTGCTCGCGAAGTTCGGCGTGCCCGTCCCCGCCGGCTATGCCGCGCTGACCGTCGACGAAGCCGTCGAGGCCGCAGGCAAGCTCCCCGGGCCGCTGTACGTCGTCAAGTCGCAGATCCACGCCGGCGGCCGTGGCAAGGGCAAGTTCAAGGAACTGGGCCCCGACGCCAAGGGCGGTGTCCGCCTCGCATGGAACCTCGACGAAGTGCGTGCGCACGCGACCGACATGCTCGGCAACACGCTGGTCACGATCCAGACCGGCGACGCGGGCAAGCAGGTCAACCGCCTGTACGTGACCGACGGCGCGAACATCGCCCAGGAATTCTACCTCGCGCTGCTCGTCAACCGCGCGACCGGTCGTGTCTCTATGGTTGCCAGCACCGAAGGCGGCATGGACATCGAAACCGTGGCGCATGACACGCCCGAGAAGATCCATTCGATCGACATCGACACCGCGACCGGCTTCATGCCGCACCACGGCCGCGCCATCGCCGCCGCGCTGGAGCTGAAGGGTGACCTCGCCAAGCAGGCCGCTAGCGTCGCATCGAAGCTGTATGACGCGTTCCTCGGCACCGATGCCGAGCAGATCGAGATCAACCCGCTGGCCGTTACCGAGGAAGGCCAGCTGGTCGTGCTCGACGCCAAGGTCGCCTTCGACGGCAACGCCATGTTCCGTCACAAGGACCTGATGGAACTGCGCGACACGACCGAAGAAGACGCGATGGAGCTGGAGGCGTCGAAGTACGACCTGGCGTACATCAAGCTCGACGGTGACATCGGCTGCATGGTCAACGGCGCGGGCCTGGCCATGGCGACGATGGACATCATCAAGCTGAACGGCATGTTCCCAGCCAACTTCCTCGACGTCGGCGGCGGCGCGAACAAGGAAAAGGTGACCGCGGCGTTCAAGATCATTCTCGCCGATCCGGCGGTGAAGGGCATCCTCGTCAACATCTTCGGCGGGATCATGAAGTGCGACATCATCGCGGAGGGCATCGTCGCCGCTGCGAAGGAAGTGAACCTGTCGGTGCCGCTGGTCGTCCGTCTGGAAGGGACCAACGTGCAGGCCGGCAAGGACATCCTCGCCAATTCGGGCCTCGCGATCGTTCCGGCCAACGACCTGGGCGATGCCGCCAAGAAGATCGTCGCGGAAGTGCAAAAGGCGGCCTGATCGCCCTCTGCCTGCGACGGAGAGAAGGGTCCGGGCGGAAACGTCCGGGCCCTTTTTCGTTTGGCCTGTGGGCGATTCGGGTTAGGGTCGCCACCTGCCGCTACGGCGTCCCGGCGTTTCCATACCGGACTTGCGAAAACCACGCAAAACCGCCACGGATATAGCCAACGCCATCGCGTAAAGTTTTGAGAGGGAGTGCCCATGAAGGTGCTGGTGCCGATCAAGCGTGTGCTTGATTACAATGTGAAGCCCCGCGTGAAGGCGGACGGGTCGGGCGTCGACCTGGCCAACGTCAAGATGAGCATGAACCCGTTCGACGAGATCGCGGTCGAGGAAGCCATCCGCCTTAAGGAAAAGGGCGTGGCGACCGAGATCGTCGTCGTGTCGATCGGCGAGCAGAAGGCGCAGGACACGCTGCGCACCGCGCTTGCCATGGGTGCCGATCGCGCGATCCTGATTACCAGCGAGACCAAGGTCGAGCCGCTGGGCGTCGCCAAGCTGCTGAAGGCGGTGATCGACGAAGAAGCGCCGCAGCTGGTGATCCTTGGCAAGCAGGCGATCGACGACGACAACAACCAGACCGGCCAGATGCTGGCCGCGCTCACCGGCTATCCGCAGGGCACCTTTGCCAGCAAGGTCGAGGTTGCCGGCGACAAGGTGAACGTGACGCGCGAAGTCGATGGCGGGCTGGAAACGGTTTCGCTCTCGCTGCCGGCGATCGTCACTACCGACCTGCGCCTGAACGAGCCGCGCTATGCGTCGCTGCCCAACATCATGAAGGCCAAGTCGAAGCCGCTGGCGGCCAAGACCGCCGCCGAGCTGGGCGTGGACGTCACCCCACGCCTGACGACGGTCAAGGTCGAGGAACCGGCCAAGCGCCAGGCGGGCGTGAAGGTCGCCGATGTCGACGAACTGGTCGGCAAGCTCAAGACGCTGGGAGTGGTCGCATGAAGACGCTGGTTTGGGTCGAACATGACGGCCAGTCGGTCAAGGACGCGACCTATGCGACCGTCACTGCCGCTGCGAAGCTGGGCGAGGTCGAGCTGCTGGTCGCCGGGCAAGGCGTTGATGGCGTGGCACAGGCCGCCGCGCAGATTGCCGGCGTGTCCAAGGTGCTGGTCGCCGACGATGCCGCCTTTGCCCATAATCTGGCCGAGAACGCTGCGCCGCTGGTCGTCGAATTGATGGGCAGCCATGACGCGTTCGTCGCGCCGGCGACCACGACGGGCAAGAACATCGCGCCGCGCGTCGCCGCGCTGCTCGACGTGATGCAGATCAGCGAAATCCTGTCGGTCGAGGGGCCGGACAGCTTTACCCGTCCGATCTATGCCGGCAACGCGATCGCCACGGTCAAGACGAGCGACCCGAAGCTGGTGCTGACGGTACGCGGCACCGCGTTCGACAAGGCGGAAGCAACCGGCGGGTCGGCCGCGGTCGAAGCGGTCGCGTCGACCGGTGACAAGGGTGTGTCGAGCTTCGTCGGTGCCGAGATCGCGGCATCGGAGCGGCCCGAGCTGACCAGCGCCAAGATCATCGTCTCGGGCGGTCGTGCGCTGGGATCGGAAGAGCAGTTCCATGCGCTGATCGACCCGCTGGCCGACAAGCTGAACGCTGCCGTCGGTGCCTCGCGCGCGGCGGTCGATGCGGGCTATGCTCCCAACGACTATCAGGTCGGCCAGACCGGCAAGATCGTCGCCCCCGAGGTCTATATCGCGGTCGGGATTTCCGGCGCGATCCAGCATCTGGCGGGTATGAAGGACAGCAAGGTCATCGTCGCGATCAACAAGGACGAGGATGCGCCGATCTTCCAGGTCGCCGATGTCGGGCTGGTGGGGGATCTGTTCACGGTGGTGCCGGAGTTGACCGCCAAGCTTTGAGCGAAGCAGCGTAAGCTGCTGAACGGTGCGCAAGGGGCAACGCCCCGAGCGCACAAAGCGGCGACGGCCGGCGTCGCCACAGCGACGACCGACGACGCGGGATTTACTCCCGCGTCGTTTTTCTGGGTGACTCCTCCCCGTGCCGGGGAGGACCGCCGCCGCCCCTTACTTCGCCGCGATCGGCAGCGGCACTGCCGGGTCGAGCGGGATCGCCACGCGCTTTGCCCGCTCCTTCTTCGACGGGCCGCCCTTCACCCCGCGGATGATGTCGCCGACCAGCTTGCCGACATCCTTGTATTCGCCCGGTTCCTCGCAGCAGCTGCCCGGATCGATCAGCTTGCCGATCGCGCGGATCGCGAAGACCCCGCCGCCGATCATGTCGACGCCGGTGGTGCAGCCCTCCGACCGGGTGGCGCAGGGATCGGCCGCCGCCAGCGCAGCACCGCGCCCGTCGGCATAGGGATTGGACGCCAGCGGCCGGTCGGGCGGCGTACGTTCTCCGGGCAGCGGAAGGCGCGGGTCACGCGCACCTTCGCCGCACACGACGATTTCGTCGTCCTGCGAATTGCGCCGGCGCGACACGCAAGGGTCGACGAGGATCGAGATACGCTCGGGCGGGGCGTTCAACGGTACGGCGGGCGTGGCGACCTGTCCCAGCAGCACCAGCATGGCATACATCGGCCCGTCTCCCATATCCGCGGCGCATGGCCGATGGCGTGCGTAGCACTTGTCGGGCCCATGGGCGACGGATTAGCGTGAGCCCCATGATCCTGCCGCTCCTGCTGCTCGCCGCCGCCCAGGCCCCTGCCCCGTCCGCACAGGACCGCGCGCGTGCCGAGCGCGTACTGGAGCGCGCGCCGATCATCGACGGGCATAACGACTTGCCGTGGGGCATCCGCGAACATCACCATGCCGCGGTCGAATCGGTCGACCTGACCAAGGACACCAGCCGGATCGACCCGCCGCTGCAGACCGACCTCGCCCGGCTGAAGCGCGGTCATGTCGGCGGGCAGTTCTGGTCGGTGTGGATTCCGGCGACGACCACCGGGCCGCAGGCGGTGGAAACTACGATCGAGCAGATCGATATCGTCCGCCGGATGATCGGTGCGAACCCGACGCGGATGGCGCTGGCGCGCGATGCGGCGGACATGGCGCGCATCGCGAAGAGCGGGCGCGTCGCCTCGCTGATCGGCGTGGAGGGCGGGCACCAGATCGCCGGGCGGCTGTCGGTGCTGCGTCAATATTATAACCTCGGCGTGCGGTACATGACGCTGACGCATACCAAGAGCGTCGGCTGGGCCGATGCGTCGACCGACACCCCGCAGGCGAACGGCCTGACCCCGTTCGGGCGGCAGGTGGTGCGCGAGATGAACCGGCTGGGCATGCTGATCGACATCGCCCATGTGTCCGACGCTACGATGGCGGCGGCTCTGGCGGAATCGAAGGCACCGGTGATCGCGTCGCACTCCAATGCCCGCGCGCTGGCCGACCGGCCGCGCAACATTCCCGACGACCTGCTGCGGCAAATCGGGGCGAAGGGCGGCGTGGTGATGGTCAATGCCTATCCCGCGTTCCTGTCGGCGCAGTGGAACGAGTGGGACAATCGGCGCGGTGCCTATGCCAAGGCGCAGGGGCTGCCCGGCAACCTGTATAACGCACAGGCCCCGGCGGCGATGAAGGCGTGGGAGGCGGCCAACCCCGCCCCGCGGGTAACGGCGGCAACCATGGCCGATCATGTCGAGCATATCGCCAAACTGGCGGGACGCGCGTCGGTCGGCATCGGCGGCGATTATGACGGGATTTCGGGCACCGGGCCGGAGGGGATGGGCGGCGTCGACGGCTATCCGCTGCTGTTCGCCGAACTGGCCCGGCGCGGATGGAGCGACGCCGATCTGGCGGCGCTGGCGCAGGGCAATGTGCTGCGCGTGCTGGGACAGGCCGAGGCGGTGGCGAAGGCGATGGCCGGTGCGCGCCCGGTCGACGCGACCTATCCCTGACAATCCTGACGGCCATTGCGGGACGGCAGGCACCGTCCCGCAATCGCGTCGCGATCAGTCGCGCAGCAAGTCGTTGATGCTGGTCTTGCTGCGGGTCTGGGCATCGACCCGCTTGACGATGACCGCGCAGTACAGCGCGGGCTTGCCATCGCCGCCGCCGATCGATCCGGGCACGACCACCGCATAGGGGGGGACTTCGCCGCGGAAGACTTCGCCGGTCGCGCGGTCGATGATCTTGGTCGATGCGCCGAGGTACACGCCCATCGACAGTACTGCGCCTTCGCCGACGCGCACGCCTTCGGCAACTTCTGCACGCGCGCCGATGAACGCGCCGTCGCCGATGATGACCGGATCGGCCTGCAGCGGCTCGAGCACGCCACCGATGCCGGCACCACCCGAAAGGTGGACGTTCTTGCCGATCTGCGCGCAGCTGCCGACCGTCGCCCAGGTGTCGACCATCGTGCCTTCGCCGACATAGGCGCCGATGTTGACGAAGCTCGGCATCAGGATCGCGCCCTTGCCGACGAATGCGCCGCGGCGGACGATGCTGCCCGGTACCGCACGGAAACCGGCTTCGCGGAAGCGGTGCTCGCCCCAGCCGGTGAACTTGCTCGGCACCTTGTCGAACCAGTTGGTGCCGCCGGGGCCGTCCATGATGGCGTTGTCGTTCAGGCGGAACGACAACAGCACCGCCTTCTTCAGCCACTGGTTCACCTGCCAGCCGCCCTCGACCGGTTCGGCCACGCGCGCCTCGCCCGAATCGAGCAGCGCCAGCGCGGCGTCGACCGCCTCGCGGACCTCACCCTGGGTGTGGACGGTCAGCTCGGCACGGTTTTCCCAGGCGGCGTCGATCTGGGCGGCAAGGTCGGTCATGATTCCTCCACGAAGCGTAGCCACGCGACGATGTCGTGCGTGGTGTAATCGATATGGTCGCGGGCCACCGGCGGCCCCTGTTCGGACCCGTTGTCGACCCAGACCGTCGTCATGCCCACCTGCTTGGCGGGCACGAGGTTGCGCGCCATGTCCTCGGCGAACAGCGCGGTCGTCGGATCGATTTCCCATGCCGCGCAGAGGCCATCATAGGCGCTGGTGTGCGGTTTGGGGCGATAGGCGGTGGCATGGATGTCGTGGATGCCGGCAAAGCTGTCGGACAGGCCGAGCTTTTCGAGCACCCGCCGCGCATAGGGCGCATCGCCGTTGGTGAAGACCAGCTTGCGTCCCGGTAGGCGGGCAAGCAGCCCCGGCAGGTCGGGATCGGGCACCAGCGGCGACAGGTCGATATCGTGAACGAAATCGAGGAAATGATAGGGGTCGACCGACTGTTCGGCCATCAGCCCCGACAGCGACGTGCCGTGGTTGTGGAAATGCATCTTCTGCACCCGATGCGCTTCTTGCGGATCGCAATCGAGCAGGTCGCAGATATACTGCCCCATGCGCGCCTCGACCTCGGCGAACAGGTTGGACGACGCCGGGTACAGCGTGTTGTCCAGATCGAAGATCCAGTCGCGGACATGGGATAGCGCGGGCAGCATCGGGTCGGGGCTGTAGGCGCAGGTTGCGACGCCCGCAAGTTCCTCCCCGGCACGGGGAGGGGGACCAACCGCAGGTTGGTGGAGGGGGTGGCCGCGCAACGCAACCGTCGTGGATGTCGACAGCCCCCTCCACCACCGCTGCGCGGCGGTCCCCCTCCCCGTGCCGGGGAGGATTCAGGCTGCCTCTGTCCCCTCGATCCAGCCGCCGCCAAGCACGCGGTCGCCGGCGTAGAGCACCGCCGCCTGTCCCGGCGCGACGCCATATTCGGGGGCGTCGAATACCAGCCGCTCGCCGTCCAGCCGCGCGGGCACCGGCTTTGCCATCGAACGCACCTTGGCGGTCAGCGGCCCGCCATGGTCGCCGCCGATCCAGTTGATATCCGACAGCCGGGCCGCGCCGACCGCCAGCGCGCTGCGCGGGCCGACCACCAGCCGCTTGGTCGCGGGTTCGAGGCGGACGACATAGAGCGGCTCGGCAAGGCCACCGATCTCCAGCCCGCGCCGTTGCCCGACGGTATAGCCGACCAGGCCGCCATGGCGGCCCAGCACATGCCCTTCGAGGTCGACGATCTCACCGCCCTCCTGTGCCTCGGGTCGCAGCTTGCGGACCAGCGAGGCATAGTCGCCATCGGGGACGAAGCAGATGTCCTGGCTGTCGGGCTTGCCCGCGACGCCCAGTCCCAGTTCGGTCGCGATCTCGCGCACGCGGGCCTTGGGCATCGCGCCCAGCGGAAAGCGCAGGAAGTCGAGCTGTGCCTGGGTCGTCGCGAACAGGAAATAGCTCTGGTCGCGCGCCGGATCGATCGCGCGGTGCAGTTCGGCCCCCGCCGGCCCCATCACCCGGCGGATATAATGGCCGGTCGCCAGGCAGTCGGCGCCGAGGTCGCGGGCAAGCGCGAACAGGTCGGTGAATTTCGGCCCCATGTTGCACTTCACGCAAGGGATCGGCGTGCGCCCGGCCAGATAGGCATCGGCAAAGTCGTCGATCACCGTTTCGCGAAAGCTGCTTTCATGGTCGAAGACATAATGGGCGATGCCCAGCTTGTCGCACACCGCGCGCGCATCGCGAATGTCGCGGCCGGCGCAGCACGACCCGGCCCGCCCGACGGCCGCGCCATGGTCGTAAAGCTGCAACGTGACGCCGATCGTCTCTGCCCCCGTCGCATGGGCGAGTGCCGCCACGACCGAACTGTCGACGCCGCCCGACATCGCGACGACGATCCGCCGCGCGGAAACGGGCGCATCCAGTTGAAATTCACCAAGGTCCATGTGCCGCCAGATAGGCGTTCCCGGCCCCGGTTGCAAAAATCCTGCGCCATTTACCGGACCTTCAACAGTGTCAGCCTATTAGCAGGGTCTAGGCCCTGTTGCTGGATGATGATTTGGATCTGAGCTTTGCCCGTTTCGACCGTGGTTCCACGGTCACCCCCCTGCCGACGGAGCTGGCCGTGCTGCTGGCCGCCGCGACGGGGCGGCAGGCGGCGACGCCGACGGCACGGTTGCAGACCCGGCTGGCATGGAACCGCGCGCCGGTATCCCTGCTCAATCCGGCGGACGGGGCGTTCAATGGGTGGACCGCCGCCTTGCTGCGGGGGTGCGTCGCGCCGGAATACCGGCCCGTCGCGAAGAAGTGGCAGGACACCAGCGGATGAAGACGATGTTTACCTAGCCGTTTTAGCCGATGTTCAACCGCGTTCGCGTATGACCGCGCAAGAAGGTTTCAGGGGAATTTCCCCGGCTCGAGGTCCAGTATGATTGAGAACCACAAGATCCGTCCGGCAAAAGTGATCGGTCCGCTCGGCGAGCCGCTGACGCTCGATTCGCTGCCGCCGCCCGAAACGACCCGTTGGGTCGTGCGTCGCAAGGCGGAAGTGGTCGCGGCGGTCAATGGCGGCCTGCTGAGCGTGGACGACGTGTGCCAGCGCTACAACCTGTCGGCGGAGGAATTCGCCAGCTGGCAGCGCGCGGTCGACCGGTCGGGCATGCCCGGCCTGCGCGTGACGCGGATTCAGCACTATAAATCGCTGTATGAGCGCCAGCAGCGCAAATATTGAGGCGCAGAGTTAAAACGGAGGCGGAACAAGCCAGTCCCTGAAGAGTCTTTCCCTTAGTACGCCCGGTACGAATTTCGCCGGGTTGCAGACAGCAATGGAGGGACGTCTCATGGGTATCATCATCTGGCTGGTCGTTGGTGGCGTGGTTGGCTGGTTGGCCAGCATTGTCATGCGGACGGACGCACAGCAGGGCATCATCCTGAATGTCGTCGTCGGCATCGTCGGCGCGGTCATCGCGGGCTTCGTGACGGGTGCCAACATCAACAACGGCATCACCGTCATGAGCTTCCTGTATTCGCTGCTGGGCGCGATTGTCCTTCTTGCGATCGTGAATCTCGTGCGTCGCGGTTCGGTGCGCTAAGCACCTGCCATCGACCAATACGATCGAACCGGGCCGTCCCTGCTGGGGCGGCCCGTTTTGCGATGGGTCAGCCGCCGGTCAGGTCGGACAGAGCGGCCCGCATCGACACCTGCACGCCGGCGGGATCATAGCAGATCACGCTGTCGCCGGTGCCGGCCAGGCCGAGGCGCAGCAGCTTCGACCCGAACCCCCGCCGCGCCGGCTGGCAGACCACGGGCCCGCCGCGTTCCTGCCACGTCAGCGACAACTGCCCCTCCGCCACGGACCAGTCGAGCGCCACCGTGCCGTCCGCCGTCGACAACGCCCCGTATTTGACCGCGTTGGTGCCCAGTTCGTGGAGGATCAGCGCCAGCGCCAGCGCCGCGCGCGCGCCCAGCGCCACATCGGGACCGGCCAGCGCGATGCGATCGTTGCAGCCGAATACGCCCATCACCTGACCGATGGTGGTCCGCATGTCGGCACCGACCCAGTTGCGTTCGACCAGCACGTCATGCGCGACGCCCAGCGCCTGCAACCGGCGTTCGAACGCATCGAGCGGCGCGCGGTCGACCGATCCGCGCAGCGTCTGCGACGCGATCGCCTGCACCATCGACAGCGTATTCTTCAGCCGATGGGCCAGTTCCTGGATCAACAGGCTCTGCCGCGCTTCCGATTCGACCTGCGCCATGCCGACCTCGACCCGATCGGCGACCTTGCGCAGGAACACGATCTCTTCGCTGTTCCAGCGGCGGGGACCGGCAGTGTGGACGAGGAACGCCGAGACGATTCGCCCGTCGCGGCGGACGGGCACGATCACGAACGCCCCGATCCCCCGCGCCGCCAGCGCATCGGCATGCCCGGCGGTACGCCGGTCGCTCCGCACATCGTCGACCGCGATCGCGTCCCCTTTGGCAAGGGCGTCGGCAAGGTCGCCGAAATCGTCGACCGCCTGCCGTCCGGCCAATGAGGTGCCGCCCTCCGCCGTCCAGTCGGGGCCGATCTCGATCTGGGTGATGCCCGCGTCGATCCGGCCGAAGCCTGCACAGGCGACGTCCAGCGTCCGCCCGGCCAGCGCCGATGCCGCCCGCGCCACATCGGCGACATCGTGACAGTCGCGCAGCGCGTCGCCCAGCTGGATCAGCGCCGACTGCCGCCCCTCCGCCGCGCGATCGAGCGTGATGTCGCGCAGGATCGCGCCGAAGCGGTCGCCATCGATCCGGAAACAATGCCCCCGGAACCAGCGTCCGATCGTGGGCACATGATGGACGAACCCGATCGGCGCGCCGTCCTCCAGCATGCCGTGCAGCCCATCGGCCCAGCGTTCGGGCGCGGCGGGATCGATCTGTCGCCCGGTCGCTGCCAGCATCCGGTCGCGATCGATCCCGGACAGCGCGAACCATGCCGGATTGGCATCGACGAATTGCCAGTCGATCACCCGCCCGTCGGCGTCGCGGATCGCCTCGCCCAGCACGAAGCCGTCGTTGATATTTTCGAACAGGCCCTGCCAGCGGCGTTCGTTGCCCGACAACGCCGCCTCGGTCTCGGCGATGCGGTGCAGCGTTTCGTCCCGCTCCGCCAGCAACCGCCGCAGTTCGAGCGTCGTCACCACATGTCGCGCGAGGCGCAGCAGCATGTCGCGCTGGACCGTGCTCAACCCCTCGGGCCGCGCCACCATGTCGAGCACGCACAGCGTGCCGACCGGCACGCCGTCGCCGATGCGCAGCGGAACGCCCGCGTAGAAGCGGATGTGCGGCTCCCCGAGAACGATGCCGCTCGCACGGGTGCGGGGATCGGCCGACAGATCGGGAATGACCAGAATATCGTCGACGTCCAGCGCATGGGTGCAGATCGCATCGTCGAGCGAGGTTCCGCACAGATCGGTCCCGACCTGCGCGACGAACCATTGCCGATCCGGCGCCAGCAAGGTGACGAGCGCAACCGGCGCTTCGCAGATTTCGGCAGCCAGTCGGGCAAGGTCATCCTGCGCCCCCTGGCCGATCGCCTCGATCAGCCGATAGTCGCGAATCGCGGCAAACCGCCGGTTCGATCCGGTCGTATCGATCGTCGCCCCCATGGTCGCCCTGCCCCTATGGCCATGATCGGGATAGCAATTCCCCCGCCATGGTACAAGGGGCGCACCAAGGTTGGCACGCCCCTTGCTAATTTAGTCCCGTGGCGGGATCAGGCCGTTTCGGCCGCCCGGCTGTGCGCGGCAAAGCTCTTGCGCAGCTTTTGCAGCTTTGGCGGGATGATCGCCAGGCAATAGGGATTCCGCTGCCCCTCGCCGTCCCAATATTCCTGATGATAGTCCTCGGCCGGATACCAGGTCGTCAGCGGTTCGATCGTGGTGACGATCTGCCCGCGCCCTTCGCCCGCACGTTCGATGCCCGCCCGCGCCGCCGCTTCCTGTTCGGGCGAATGCGGGAAGATCGCCGAGCGATACTGGGTGCCGACGTCGTTGCCCTGCCGGTTCAGCTGCGTCGGGTCATGCGTCGCAAAGAAAATGTCGAGCATGTCGTCATAGCTGATGACGGCGGGGTCGTAGGTGACGCGGATCGCCTCGGCATGACCGGTGTCGCCGCCGCACACCTGCTTGTAGGTCGGATGCTCGACCGTGCCGCCGATATAGCCGCTTTCGACCTGTTCGACGCCGATCACGTCGCGAAACACCGCCTCGGTGCACCAGAAACATCCGCCGGCGAAGGTCGCCTGTTCGGTAGCCATTGCGTAATCTCCTTCGGTCGAAGAGATAGGCGCACGAGACAGCGACGCAATCGGGGGTACGGTAATGGGCAAGGTTCTGGTCACGGGCGGCGCGGGCTATATCGGCAGCCATGCGGTGCTGGCGCTGCTCGATGCCGGCCATGCGGTCGTGGTGGTCGACAATCTGGTCACCGGCTTCGACTGGGCGGTCGATCCCCGTGCCGCGCTGGTCGTGGCCGATATCAGCGACGATGCGGCGGTGCGCGCGGCGATGCGCGACCATGACGTGCACGCCATCCTGCACTTCGCCGGATCGGTCGTGGTGCCGGAGTCGGTCGAGAACCCGCTCAAATATTACCGCAACAACACCGCCGCCTCGCGCAGCCTGATCGAAAGCGCCGTCGCCGAAGGGGTGAAGCATTTCATCTTCTCCTCGACCGCCGCGACCTATGGCATCCCCGAGGTCGTGCCGGTGCGCGAGGACAGCCCGAAACAGCCGATCAACCCGTACGGCATGTCGAAGCTGATGACCGAGATCATGCTGGCCGATGTCGCCGCCGCGCATCCGATCAACTATGCGGCGCTGCGCTATTTCAACGTCGCTGGCGCCGATCCGCAGGGGCGCAGCGGCCAGTCGACCGCCGGCGCGACGCACTTGATTAAGGTCGCTGTCGAGGCGGCGACCGGCAAGCGCGCGCATGTCGGCGTCTATGGCACCGATTTCGCGACGCCCGACGGGACCGGGGTGCGCGACTATATCCATGTCAGCGACCTGGCCGACGCGCATGTCCATGCGCTCGACCTGCTGATGGCCGATCCGGGCAAGAGCCACACCATGAACGCGGGCTATGGCCGCGGCTATTCGGTGCTCGAGGTGCTGGATGCGGTCGACCGGGTGACGAACCACACGATCGAGCGCAAGCTGGAGGGGCGTCGCGCCGGCGATCCCGACGCGCTGGTCGCCGACAACAGCACGATCCTCGCCACCCTGCCGTGGCGGCCGCAGCATGCCGATCTCGACCAGATCGTGCGTGACGCGCTGGCGTGGGAGCGCCAGCTGGCGGAACGGCGCAGCGGCTGATCCGGGGCGATGCGCCCCTGCCCTTCGGGTCGGGGTGAAATCGCGCGGCAAAGGGGCTATGTGCGGGCGATGACCGATCCCTTCGACCTGTTCGACCAATGGTTCGCCGAGGCCCGCGCCAGCGAGCCGAATGACCCCAATGCCATGGCGCTGGCCACCGCCGATGCCGCGGGGCACCCCTCGGTGCGGATGGTGCTGCTGAAGGGCCATGGCCGCGACGGATTCGTGTTCTACACCAATCGCGAAGGGCGCAAGGCCGCCGACCTGGCCGCCAATCCCAACGCCGCACTATTGTTCCACTGGAAATCACTGCGCCGCCAGATCCGGATCGAGGGGCCGGTGACGCTGGCGTCGGATGCCGAATCCGACGCCTATTTCGCCTCGCGCGGGCGCGATTCGCAGCTGGGTGCCTGGGCGTCGGACCAGTCGCGTCCGCTGGATGATCGTGCCACGTTCGAGGCGCGCTTTGCCGAGGTGCAGGCGCGGTTCGAAGGGCAGGACGTGCCCCGCCCGTCCTTCTGGGGTGGATACCGGGTGACGCCCCGGTCGATCGAATTCTGGCAGGACCGCGCGCACCGGCTGCACGAACGCCGCGTGTTCACCCCCGGCACCGACGGCAGCTGGAGCGAAGGGCTGCTGTTCCCATGACGGAGACCGAACGCAAGCGGGTGATCCCGCTCGCCACCCGCGCCGCCATCGCGTCGGTGACGATGGCGGTGTTCCTGCTGGGGCTGAAGGGATTTGCCGCATGGCATACCGGATCGGTGGCGATGCTGGGCAGCCTTGCCGACACCGCGCTCGACCTGCTCGCTTCGCTGGTGACGTTGTACGGCGTGCGCCTGGCCGCGACGCCCGCCGATCATGACCACCGTTTTGGCCATGGCAAGGCGGAGGCGCTGGCGGCGCTGTTCCAGGTCATGCTGATCACCGCATCGGCCGCGGGTATCGCATGGCGCGCGATCGCCGCGTTCGGCGCGCCGGGCGAGACGCAGGATGTCGAATTCGGCATCGGCGTGTCGGTGATCGCGATCCTCGCGACCTTTGCGCTGCTGGCGTATCAGAAATCGATCATCGACCGCACCGGATCGGTCGCGATCCGCGCCGACAATGTGCATTATCAGAGCGACCTGTTGCTCAATCTGGCGGTGATCGTGGCGATGGTGCTCGACCAGCTGTTCGGCATTCGCGGCGCCGACCCGGTGATGGGCATCCTGATCGCGCTGTGGCTGGCATGGGGCGCGTTCCAGGCGTCGAGCCAGGCGATCGACCAGCTGATGGACAAGGAATGGCCGGAGGACGAGCGCCATGCGTTCCTCGACGTCGCGGCACGGCAGCAGGGTCTGCGCGGCATCCACGACTTCCGCACCCGTCGTTCGGGCAGCCACGACTTCGCGCAGTTCCATATGGAGGTCGCACGCGACATGACCGTCGCCGAGGCGCATGATGTGGTCGAAGGCGTCGAGCGCGCGCTGCGCCAGGCATTTCCAAAGGTCGAGGTGCTGATCCACCTCGATCCCGAAGGCCATGTCGACACCGACAACCCGCTGGTCGAGGCGGACGTGACCCCGCACTGGTTCGGCAAGCGCGTGGGGAGCCTGTAGCATGACGATGCCGTTCACCGTGGTCGACGCGTTCGCCGACCGCCCGTTCGCGGGCAATCCGGCGGCGGTAATGCTGCTCGACGCCTGGCCCGACGATGCGCTGCTCCAGTCGATCGCGCTGGAGCACAACCTGTCGGAAACCGCGTTTGCGATGCCGGTGGGTGGTGGCGAGGCCGACTATGAACTGCGCTGGTTCACGCCCACCGTCGAGATCGCGATGTGCGGCCATGCCACGTTGGCGAGCGGCCATGTGCTGCTGGGGACACGCGACGCGGTGCGCTTCGCCACGCGCAAGGCGGGCATGCTGATCGTGCGGCGCGAGGGCGATGGCTATACGCTCGACCTGCCGGTGACGCGGGTCGCGGCAGCGCCGGATGCGGCGCTGTTGGCGGCGCTGGGCTGCGATGGCGAGGTATTCGCGAGTGTTGCGGGGGCACAGGAAACCAGCATCATCCTGTTGCCCGACGCGGCGGCGGTGCGTGCCTGTACGCCCGACATGGCGGCGCTGTCGGCATGTCATGTGATGGCGATCGTCACGGCGCCGGGCGATGTCGCCGATGTCGTCAGCCGCGTGTTCGTGCCGGCATGGGGCGTGGACGAGGACCCGGTGACCGGATCGGCCCATGCCGCGCTCACCCCCTTTTGGGCCAAGCGCCTGGGTCGGGACCGCTTCACCGCGTTCCAGGCGAGCGCGCGGGGCGGCCATCTGACCTGCACGCTGGCTGGCGACCGTGCGGTGCTGGGCGGGCGGTGCGTGACGGTGATGCGGGGCGAGCTGTTGCTGTAAGCCGGGCTTGGGGCGGGGAAAGCGGGATTGGGTAGCAATTCGCAACCCGCCACCCATCTATCTCCAATGACCCGCTATTCCATGCTCGATCTTGTCCCCGTCCGGCAGGGGGGCACCCCGGCCGAGGCGCTGGCCGCCGCCGCCGACCTTGCCGCCCATGCCGAGGCGGAGGGCTTTCACCGCTATTGGGTGGCCGAACATCACGGGATGCCCGGCATCGCCAGCGCGGCGACGGCGGTCGTGATCGGTCATATCGCCGCCGCGACGAAGGCGATGCGGGTTGGCGCGGGCGGCATCATGCTGCCCAACCATGCGCCGCTCAGCGTCGCCGAACAGTTCGGCACGCTCGACGCGCTCTATCCGGGGCGGATCGACCTGGGGCTGGGCCGGGCACCGGGATCGGACCAGATCGTCGCGCGCGCGATGCGCCGGACGCTGGACAGCGATCCCAACGCCTTTCCGCAGGATGTGGTCGAACTGCAGAGCTATTTCGCCGATGACGGCCGCACCGGCATTCGCGCGGTGCCGGGCGCGGGGGCGAAGGTCGATCTGTGGATTCTCGGATCGTCGCTGTTCGGTGCGCAGCTGGCGGCGATGCTGGGGCTGCCCTATGCCTTTGCCTCGCACTTCGCACCGGCCGCGCTCGACCAGGCGCTGGAGGTGTATCGCCGCAACTTCACGCCCTCGGCGGTGCTCGACAAGCCCTATGCCGCCGCCGCGTTCAACGTGCTGGCGGCGGACACCGATGAAGAGGCCCGACTGCTGGCCAGTTCGACCGAGCAGATGTTCGTCGCGATCCGCACCGGGCAGCCGATCGAGCTGCCGCCGCCGGTCGCGGGGTATCGCGCGCAGCTTGGCGCGCAGGGCAATGCAGTCCTCGACCATGTGCTGGAATGTTCGGCGATCGGTGGGCCGGAGACGGTTCGCGACGGGCTGGCGAAGTTCATCGCGCGGACGCAGGTGGATGAGGTGATCGTCACCGGCGCGATGTTTGATCCGGCGGCGCGCAAGCGGAGTGCGTCGATCGCGGCGGCGGCGATGCGGGGGCTGTGACCTCCGTCGGTGAGGTTCGAGCCTGTCGATAAGTAGTTACTTCAAACAGGGCGTTCTCGACGGACGCTTCTCGACAAGCTCGAAGCTGCTCGAACCGAACGGGGTGAGGGTTCGGTTACGCCGCCGGCAACCGCAGCCGTACCAGCAACCCGCCCAGATCCTCGCTCTCCTCCAGCGAGGCGGTGCCTTCGTAAATCTCCGCCACATCGCGGACAATCGCCAAGCCGAGGCCGGTGCCGGGCTTGCCCGAATCGAGCCGTACGCCGCGATCGAAGATGCGCAGCCGGTCCGATTCCGGGATGCCGCGCCCGTCATCCTCGACGAGCAGTTCGACGAAGCCGGCATCGGCGCGGGCGGTGACGAACACGCTGCCCCCGCCGTACTTGGCGGCGTTCTCGACCAGGTTGCCGAGGATTTCGTCGAGGTCCTGCCGCTCGATCCGGGCGATCAGGTCCTTCTTGCCGTCCACGTCGATGCGGACATTGGGATAGAGCCGGGCGACGGCGCGCTCGACCGCTTCTACCGACACCCACACATCCGCCCGGCTGTGCGCCGATCCGCGCCGCCCGACCGCGCGGGCGCGCGCGAGGTGGTGGTCGACCTGCCGCCGCATCGTTCGCGCTTCGCGGATGACGGTATCGGCGAGATCGTCCTGCCCGGCGGCCGACGCGTTCATGATGACGGTCAGCGGGGTCTTCAGCGCATGGGCAAGGTTGCCGGCATGGCGCCGCGCCTCTTCGGCCTGCTTGTCGTTATGTTCGACCAGCGCGTTCAGTTCCTCGACCAGCGGCGCGACCTCGGCCGGCATCGATCCCTCGACCCGCGCCGATTGACCGGCACGCAATCGGGCGATGGCGTCGCGCACGGCGCGCAAGGGCAGCAACCCGTACCAGGTCTGCAGCGTCGCCATGACGATCAGCCCCAGACCCAGCAGCGCGAACGAGCGTACCAGCGTCTTGCGCAGCGCCGCGATCAGCCCGTCGAGCACGTCGCGCGATTCGGCGACCTGAAACCGCCAGACGGTCGGCGATCCGGGCAGCGTCAGGTCGCGTTCGACGATCCGCAGCTTCTGCTCCGGAAACGGCCGCGCGTCATAAATATGGACGTCGGTATAGCGCTTGCCGTCGACCGGCAGCTTGCGGTCCCATAGCGAGCGCGACGGCCACGTCTCGTGCCCCGGCCCGCTCACCTGCCAATAGAGGCCGGAATAGGGTTCGAGGAACCGCTGGTCCGACAGCTGGCGATTGAACGTCACCTCGCCGGTCGAATCGATCTCGGCCGAGACAATCAGCGAGTTGAGGAGATATTCGAGACCGTCATCGGTGTTGCGCGTGACCGCCGATACCAGCACCCGGTCGAGCGCGAAGCCACCGCCCGCCAGCAGCAGCATGATCCACAGCGCCGCGACGAGGATCATCCGCCGCGACAGCGATCCCGTCACCCGGACATAGGTGCGCGGGGCAGGATCGGTGCCGCTCGTCATCGCGCCTGCCTCAGTCCTCCGCGCCCGCCGGCTTCGGCGCGCCCGGTTCGTCGAGGCTGTAGCCCAGACCCCGGATCGTCGTGATGACGTCGGCGCCCAGCTTCTTGCGGATGCGCGTCACGAACACCTCGATCGTGTTCGAATCGCGGTCGAAATCCTGATCGTAGATATGTTCGATCAGCTCGGTACGGCTGACGACCTTGCCCTTGTGGTGGAGCAGGTAGGACAGGAGCTTGTATTCCTGCGCGGTCAGCTTCACCGGCTCGCCTGCCCTGGTCACCTTGCCCGAGCGGGTGTCGAGGCGGATGTCGCCCGCCGTCAGTTCGGCCGAGGCATTGCCCGAGGCACGGCGGATCAGCGCGCGCAGGCGGGCGATCAGTTCCTCGGTCTGGAACGGCTTGGCGACATAATCGTCGGCGCCCGCGTCCAGCCCGGCGACCTTGTCCGACCAGCTGTCGCGCGCGGTCAGCACCAGCACCGGGGCGGTGCGCCCCTCCTTGCGCCAGCGGTCGAGCACGGTCAGCCCGTCGACCTCGGGCAGGCCCAGATCGAGGATGATCGCGTCATAGGTTTCGGTCGATCCCAGGAAATGCCCCTCCTCACCATCGGTGGCGAGGTCGACGGCGTAGCCCGCGCCCTCCAGCGTGGCACGCAGCTGGCGGCCGAGATTGGGTTCGTCCTCGACGATCAGGACGCGCATCGGCTGTTCTCCCCTATTCGTTTAACGGCTGCGGCCGGTGACCTGGCCGGTACGGCCGTCGACATCGACCCAGATGACCGCCCCATCGCGCAGGAATTTGAGCGTGTAAATCCCACGATCGGGATCATAGTCGAAGCCAAGATATTGTGCGCCGCGCATCTGCGGCACGACCCGGCGTTCGATCTCACGCAGCGGCAGGATGCGCCCCTCGGCGCGCGCCGCGCGCGCTGCTTCGTGATCGCGCAGCACCTGGTCGGGCAATGCCTGCGCATTACCCGACACCGCCAGCAATCCCAGCACAAGGAACCGAACGATCATCGACATAGGGCGTGGCATAGGGGCAATGCGTTGAACAGCCCGTGAATAGGGCAGACAGGCTGGCGTAACTTGCTTCGTTCGCGACTGCGGCTTACCTGCCACACATGGCTGCACCGATATTGTCCTATGAGGGCCTTGGATTGATCCAGGGCAATGGCTGGTTATTTCGCGGACTCGACATCCATGTCGGGCAGCGGGACCGCCTGGCGCTGATCGGGCGCAATGGCGCGGGCAAGACGACGCTGCTGAAGTTGATCGCCGGGTCGATCGATGCCGACGAAGGGCGTCGGACGATCGTGCCGGGCACGCATGTCGTGCTGCTGGAACAGGACCCCAAGGTCGATGGCTATGCCACGCTGCGCGACTTTGCGCTCAGGGGGCCACGTGCGCCGGCCGAGCATGAGGTCGACGCGATCGCCGACCAGCTGGGCATCGACCTGAACCGTGAGGCCGCAACGGCATCGGGCGGCGAGCGGCGGCGGGCGGCGATCGCGCGCGCGCTGGCCGAGAACCCGGACGTGCTGCTGCTCGACGAGCCGACCAACCATCTCGACCTGTCGGCGATCGAATGGCTGGAGGAATGGCTGAACCGCTATAACGGCGCGTTCATCGTCATCAGCCACGACCGGACGTTCCTGACGCGCCTCACCAAGTCGACGCTGTGGCTCGACCGTGGCGGTATTCGCCGAGCAGAAATCGGTTTCGGCGGGTTCGAGGCGTGGATGGAACAGGCCGCCGCCGAGGAGGAACGCGCCGCCCAACGCCTCGACGCGAAGCTGAAGATCGAGGAGCATTGGCTCCACCGCGGCGTCACCGCGCGGCGCAAGCGCAACATGGGGCGGCTGGAAAAGCTGCACGAACTGCGCGCGCAGCGGGCGGCGATGCAGGGGCCGCAGGGGACCGCCAAGATCCAGGTCGAGGCCGACGATACCAAGACCAAGGTCGTGATCGATGCCGAGCATGTGACCAAGGCGTTCGGCGACCGTACGGTGCTGAAGGACTTTTCGCTGCGCGTGCGGCGGGGCGACCGGATCGGCATCGTCGGCGGCAATGGCGCGGGCAAGACCACGCTGCTGCGGCTGCTGACCGGCGATCTGGAGCCCGACAGCGGCAAGATCATGCGCGCGCAGACGCTGGACGGGATCGTGATCGACCAGCAGCGCAAGCTGATGGCCCCGGAAAAGCGGGTGCGCGACGTGCTGGCCGATGGCGGCGACTGGATCGAGGTCAATGGCTCGAAGAAGCACGTCCATGGCTACCTCAAGGAGTTCCTGTTCGATCCGTCGATCGCCGAGGCGCGGATCGGCACGCTGTCGGGCGGCGAGCGGTCGCGGCTGTTGCTGGCGCGCGAGTTCGCGCGGCCGTCGAACCTGCTGGTGCTGGACGAGCCGACCAACGACCTCGACCTCGAAACGCTCGATCTGTTGCAGGAGGTGATCGGCGACTATGCCGGTACCGTGCTGATCGTCAGCCACGATCGCGACTTCCTCGACCGGACGGTCACGGTGACGCTGGGGATGGACGGCAGCGGCGATGTCGATGTCGTGCCGGGCGGCTATGCCGACTGGGTGGCGAAGCGGCGCGAGCGGACGGCGGCAAAGGTGAAGGCCAAGCCGGTCGAAGTGGCGGCGAAGCCCAAATCGACCAAGATGAGCTACAAGGACCAGCGCGACCTCGACATCCTGCCCGGCCGAATCGAGGAGCTGGAGGCGGCGATCGAACGCGACGAGGCGCTGCTGGCCGATCCGGCGCTCTATACCAAGGACCCGAAGCGGTTCGCGGCGCTGAATGCGCAGATCGAGAAGGCGCGCGCGGAAAAGGATGCGGCGGAGGAGCGCTGGCTGGCGCTGGCCGAGATGGCCGAGGCTTGAAGCTCCGCCCCGGCACGGGGAGGGGGACCAGCCGCAGGCTGGTGGAGGGGGTTATCCGCGTACGTTCCGGTGGTGGAAGCCCCCCTCCACCACCGCTGCGCGGCGGTCCCCCTCCCCGCTCGCGGGGAGGATCTTTAGACCGCCTTGCCGTGCCTTCCCGCCAACTCAGTCACATATTGCCACGCCACCCGCCCCGAGCGGCTGCCGCGCTTCGTGGCCCAGTTGATCGCCTCCTGCGCATCGAACGGCAGGTCGTAGGCGGCGCAGTAGCGCTCGACGATCGCGACATAATGATCCTGGTCGACGACGTGGAAGCCAAGCGACAGGCCGAAGCGGTCGGCCAGCGCCAGCGCGTCGTCGATGCCGTCGCGCGGGTTGATCGCGCTGTCCTGTTCCTTCAGGTCACGCGGCACGAGGTGGCGGCGGTTGGCGGTGACGATCAGCCGGACATTGCCCGGCCGCCCTTCCGCGCCGCCCTCCAGCAGCGAGCGCAGCGCACGACCGTCGGCGGGGGTGTCGAAGCCGAGATCGTCGACGAACACCACGAACGCGCGCGGGACGTCGGCCAGCAGCGCGAACAGGCGCGGGAGCCCGGCCAGCGCATTGGCCGGTGCCTCGACCAGCGCCAGTGCGCCGCCGGTCGCCTGCACCTGCCCGACCGCGGCCTTGACCAGCGCCGACTTGCCGGTGCCGCGCGCACCCCACAGCAGCACGTCATGCGCCGCCGCGCCGCCGGCGAGACGGGCGAGATTGTCGGTTAGTGCGGTCTTTTGCGCATCGATCCCGACCAGCCGGTCGAGCGCCAGCGGCCGGAAGCCCCGCGCAGCGCGCAAACCTACGCCGTCCCAGCCATAGGCGGGATGCGCCAGCGGATCGGCGGCCGGTGGCGGCGGCGGCGACAGGCGTTCGAGGGCGGCGGCGATGCGGATGAGCGGATCGGTCATGGCACCGGCCCTAGCGCAAACGCATCAGGCACGTCATCCCGGCACATGCCGGGGCGACATGCGCGGCCAAGCATCAGCTCCCGGCGATCAACGCCTGTGCCGCGGCCCGGTCGGCAAACGCCGTGTCGCGCAAGGCCGCCTGCGCATTGGCGATGGCGACCGGGCGGTTGCCGGCGGCATCGGCGATCTGTGCCATGTGCCAGCGGATCGCAGCGTCTTGCGGAGCCAGCCGCACCGCCTTCACCGCCAGCGGCACCGCTGCGCCGACATTGTCGCCGGCATAGAGTGTCCAGCCGAGCGCATCCGCCGTCATCGGTTTGGACGGAGCGAGGGCGTAGGCCGCGCTGGCATAGCCCTGCGCCGCCTCCGGCTCGCCCGCGCCGGCATAGGCGAAGGCGAGCAGCGCCAGCAGCGCGGGATCGCGGTCGCCGACGCGTTCGCGCAGGGACTCCAGCGTCTCGATCGCCGCGTCATGCTCGCCCGCCGCGACCTGCCAGTTGCCGAGCAGGCGCAACGCGGCGACATTGCCGGGGTTCTGGGTGAGGAACAGCGAGAGGGTAGCACCGGCCTGATCGCGTTGCCCGGCGCGGTCGCGGGCATCGACCAGCCGCAGCATCGTCGCTTCATCGAAGCGGGTGGTCGCGGCGCGGGCATAGGCGGTGGCGGCATCGGCCATCCGCCCCGCCCCGGCCAGCGCGTCGCCCAGCACCAGCTGCGCCGATGGCGACCCCGGATTGGCATCGGCCAGCGCCTGCGCCGCCGCCAGCGCACCGGCGGCATCGCCACCGGCCGACAGCGCGCGGATATAGGGGAGCGTCGCGCCCGGACTGCCGGGGGCCGCCGCCGCTTCGTTGGCGAGGGTCGCGAGGTTCTCTCCGGTCGCGAACGCGCCCGACCGACCCCGGCGCAGCGCGGCGGCACGGTCGAACAAGGGCGCGGCATTGGTACGGTCGCCGATCCGCTCCAGCGCGCGGGCGGCCAGCAGCAGCGTGTAGCTGTCGGCATCGCCGCGCGAGGCGACCGGCAGGATCATGTCGAACGCCTCGCGCGCCGAATCGCTTTGCAGCAGCGCCAACGCCAGCAGCTTGCGCGCGGTAATATTGGTGGGTTGCCGCGCGACGAGTTCGCGTAAAGGTATCGCCGCCTGCGCCGCTTCGCCGGCGGCAAGGCCGATCGATCCGCTGAGCAGTAGTGCGCCGGGCACACCGGCAAGGCCACGCCCGGCCTTGTCCAGCACGCTGCGCGCGGTCACCAGGTCACCGGCCCGCGCCGCCAGCACCGATTGCAGGTACAGCCCCTGCGCGCTGCCCGGCCGCACCACCATCGCGCGACGCACCGCCGCCAGCATGTCGCGCGCCCGCCCGGCATCGCCCAGCGTCGCGGCATACTCGATCAGCGTGTCATGGGCATAGGGGTCGCGGGCCAACGCCGCCTCGAACCACGGCAGTGCTGCGACCAGCCCATATTGGGTTCGCATCGTCTGCGCCCGCAGCCGGAGCGCGTCGGGTGAGGCGGGGTCGGCGCGCACCGCCGCAGTGCCGGCATTGATCGCGCCGACCATGTCGCCCGCGTCCTGCCGCAGCCGGCCGAGCGCGACCCAGGCAAACGCGTCGCCGGGCGCGGCGGCGACCCGTGCCTCCAGCGTCGACAGCGCGGCGCGGACATCGCCGCTGGCCGCCACCGCCTGCGCACGGATGGTCGTCGCATAGCCGCGATAGCGGGGGAGCGTGCGATCCGCCTCCGCCACCGCGCCCGCCGGATCGCCCTGCAACAGCCGGGCATGGGCATAGAGCTGGTGCGCGCGCGCCGGATCGAACCCGGCCTTCGTCGCGCGGTCGAGCGATGCCTGCGCCCCCGCCCCGTCGCCCAGCGCCAATTGGGTGCGCGCCAGCACCGCCTGCGCAAAGCCCGATGCCGGATCGGCTTCGGTCGCGGCGCGGGCGCGGTCGCGTGCAGCGGTCCAGTGCCCGCCCTGGAACTGCGCCAGCGCCTGCGCGACCTTCGTCCGTGCGTCCGCCGCATCGGCGCGCGCGGGCAGTACGCCGCCGAGCGACGCGAGCGCGACGGCGACGACCGCCAGCCCCCCCGCCCCCAGCAGCGCGCGGATCGAACGGTCAGGGTTGCAGGTCATAGCTCTTCATCAGATCGTAGAGGGTCGGGCGGCTGATGCCGAGCAGGCGGGCGGTGCCCGAGATATTGCCCTGCGCCTGCGCCAGCGCGGAGCGGATGGCGGAACGGTCCGCCGCCTCGCGCACCGCCTTCAGGTTGATCGGGCCGGCGCCCAAGTCGGGGCTGGCGAGGTCGAGGTCGGCGGCGGTCACCGCCTTGCCATCGGCCATGATCGCCGCGCGCTTCACCCGGTTTTCCAGCTCGCGGACATTGCCCGGCCAGCCCCACGCCTCGATCGCGGCCAGCGCGTCGGGGGCGAAGCGTTTCGGCCCCAGCCCCATCTGCGCAGCGTTGCGATCAAGGAAATGGCGCGCGAGCAGCGCGGGATCGCCCGGCCGCTGCGACAGCGACGGGATGCGCACCACGATCTCGGCGAGGCGATAATAGAGGTCCTCGCGGAAACGCCCCTCGGCCACCATCGCGTCGATATCCTGGTGCGTCGCGCACACGATGCGGGTGTCGACGGGGATCGCCTTGCGCCCGCCGATCCGCTCGATCACGCGTTCCTGCAGGAAGCGCAGCAGCTTTACCTGTAGCGACAGCGGTACGTCGCCGATCTCGTCGAGGAACAGCGTGCCGCCCGCCGCCTGTTCGATCTTGCCCTCGGTCATCTTCACCGCACCGGTGAACGCGCCCTTCTCATGGCCGAACAGCTCGCTTTCGAGCAGCGTTTCGGGGATGGCGGCGCAGTTGATCGCGATGAAATTGCCGCGCTTGCGCCGCGATGCGTCATGGACGCCGCGTGCCAGCAGCTCCTTGCCGGTGCCCGATGCGCCGAGCAGCATCACCGAGACGTCGGCCGGGGCGACGCGTTCGATCGTCCGCGTGACCTTCAGCATTTCGGGCGCGGCGGTAATCATGCCGCCGAGTACCGCCTGCCCCTCGATCCGCTCGGCCAGCCGGCGGTTCTCGGCCTCCAGCGCATGGACGTGGAAGGCGCGCGCGACGATCAGGCCAAGCGCGTCGATGTCGATCGGCTTGGCATAGAAATCCCATGCGCCCAGATCGATGGCGCGCAGCGCGCTGGAGCGGTCGCCATGGCCGCTGGCCACCACGATCTTGGTATCGGGCTTCATCGCCAGGATCGCTGCCAGCGTCGCGAAGCCTTCGCTGACGCCATCGGGATCGGGCGGAAGCCCCAGGTCGAGGGTGACGACTTGCGGCTCCTCCGCACGGACGGCGGCGATCGCCGCGTCGCGGTCGCCGGCGACCACGATGTCATAGCCTTCATAGGCCCAGCGCAACTGGCGTTGCAGCCCGGCATCGTCCTCGACGATCAACAGGCATTTGCGTGTCGTCATGCCGCCTGCTCCAGCGTGGGGGTCGCCGCCGCCAGCGTGACGCGGAACCGCGTGCCGCGGCCGGGGTGGCTCTCCACCTCGATCGTGCCGCCCATCGCCTGGGCCAGCTGCCGCGCCTCGAACGCGCCGATGCCGAAGCCGGTGGGCTTCGACGACACGAACGGGCGGAACAGGTCGTCGCGGACGAATTGCTGGGTCATGCCCTGTCCGGTGTCGACCACATCGATCCACACGCGATCGGCGGCATGGCCCAGGACCACGCGCACCGGGTCGCTGCCGCCGGCGTCCAGCGCGTTCAGGACCAGATGGTCGAGCACCTGTTGCAGCCGCGCCGGATCGGCGGCGGCGTGGGCGTCGCGATCGCCCTCGATCGCCACGACGCCGCGCGCGCGGAAGCGTGCGGCCGACTGCGCGGCGATGGTCGCCAGTGCGACGGCGCGTGGTGCCTCCATCCGGGGTGCCTCGCGTTCGGACAGGCGGGCGAGCAGGTCGTTCATCCGCGTGGCGGATTCGTTCAGCGTCGCGACCATGTCGGCGCGAAATGCGGGGTTGTCGGCATGGCGCGGGGCGTTGCGCGCGACGAGGCTCAGCTGGCTCACGATATTCTTCACATCATGCAGGATGAAGGCGAAGCGGCGGTTGAACTCCTCGAACCGCTGCGCTTCGGACAAGGCGGACTGGGCGCGTTCCTCGGCCAGGTAGCTGGCGACCTGTCGCCCGGCGATGCGCAGCAGGTCGAAATCCTCCCAGTCGAGCGCGCGGGCAAGGATCGGCCGGGCGAGCAGGATCGCGCCGATCAACCGCCCCAGATGCGGCAGCGGCACGACCACCCACGCATCGGGATGGGCCAGCATCGCCCCCGGCACCGCCGCCCGGTCGGGATCGTCGGGCCGTTCGCGTAAGGGATCGAGTTCGAGGATGCGCCCGGTCGTGCGCAGATAGGCGGCCAGCCGCGCGCTGCCGTCATCGTCGCCGGGCAGCGCCTGCCCGTCCCAGCACCATGACGCCTGCAGCGCCAGCGTATCGCCATCGGCGACCAGCAGGAGCCCGGCGGGCGCATCGATCAGGTCGCCGACCGCCTTGACCAGTCGTTCGTCGAGCGGGGCGCCGCCCTTCGGCTCGCCCAGCGTTTCGGTGAAGCGGGTCCATTCGGCGCGATAGTCGTAGCGGTGGCGGAACAGGTGCTTGACCAGCTTCACCTTGATCCACGCGCGCAGCCAGCCGGACGAGGCGGCGGTCAGCATCGCGACGGTCGATCCAAAGACGAACGCGGTCTGCGCGATGCGGGCATGGGCACCGCCCAGCACCTCGATCAAACTGGTCGCCATGATCGTGATCGCGAAATAGGCGACGAGGCCGAGCAGCGAGAGGGTGTGGAACGTCGCGGTGCGCGAGAATTGCACCCCGCCATCGCCCGGCCGCGACAGGGCCAGCGCGATCAGCACCGCCATGCCCGCCACCGCCGCGCCGCGCGCCGCGATCAGTTCGGCGGGCGCCCCGCCGACCAGGTAGCTGGCGATGCAGCTGTTGACGTCGATCAGCCAGAACGCCCCCGCCGTCACCAGCACCAGCCGCGTCGCAGCCGAGGTCGTGGTGCGGAACAGGCCGTGCAGCAGCAGCAGCGCGCCGAGCGCCGCCAGCATTCCCAGCACCGTCGCGACATCGCCGATCATGGTGGCGGCGACGGGGTTGCCGGCCGCTGCGCTGATCGAATCGAGCAGCAACGCCGCCACGTCGACGATCATCACCGCGCCGAACGCGAGGGTCCGGCCGAGCGCTTCGCCGCCGCGTTCGCCACTGCGCTGCTGGATCGCGAACAGCAGCGCCAGCCAGCCGAGCGTGCGCAAGCCGCCCAGCAGATGCGTGACCGGATGGCTGTCGGCGATCCCCGCCACCGCCAGCGCCCAGAGCGCCGTCAGCGCCAGCGCGACCGATAGGCCGCGGCGCGGCAGCGCGCCGTCGGCCGCACCGCGCCGCACGGTCCAGAAGGCCAGCCCGCCGAACAGCAGCGCGGCGATGGCATGGCCCCAGACGACGACCCCGGTCAGCATCGCATCACCGCGCCCCACCCGACCAGATCACGACCCGGATCGTCTGGAGCAGGATCAGCAGGTCGAGGAAGGGCGAGTAGTTCTTGGCATAATAGAGATCGTATTCGAGCTTCTGCCGCGCATCGTCCATCGACGCGCCATAGGGATAGTTGATTTGCGCCCAGCCGGTGATGCCCGGCTTCACCATGTGCCGTTCGGCATAATAGGGCAGCTTCTCCTCCAGCGCCGACACGAATTCGGGGCGTTCGGGGCGTGGGCCGACGAAGCTCATCTCGCCGATCAGCACGCTCCAGCATTGCGGCAGTTCGTCGATCCGCGTCTTGCGCAGGATGCGGCCGATGCGGGTGATGCGCGGATCGTTCTTTTCGGCCCAGACCGCCGACCCGGCAGCCTCCGCATCCGTGCGCATCGAGCGGAGCTTCGGGATGTCGAACCCGGTGCTGTAGAGGCCGACACGCCGCTGGCGGTAGAAGACCGGGCCACGGCTATCCAGCTTTACCGCGAGCGCGGCGAGCAGGATCACCGGGAGCGTCAGCGCGAGCAGCAGCAGGCTGGCGGCGATGTCGAACATCCGCTTGAACACGCTCGACACCACCCGCCCCGACGAGAAGCCGTCGGAAAAGATCAGCCACGACGGATTGACGCTGTCGAGGTCGACGCGCCCCGTCTCGCGTTCGAGAAAGGTCGAGATTTCGTTGACGTGCACGCCGGTCGTGCGGATGCGCAGCAGATCCTTCAGCGGCAGCGCGTTGCGCCGCTCCTCCAGCGCCAGCACGACTTCGGACGCGCCCAGCAGCACGACGTGATCGGCAAGGTTGTAGATCGCGTCGCGGGCGATCGCCTCGGGGATCACGCGATTCGCCTCGCTCATCGCGATATAGCCGACGACGACGAAGCCCGCGCCAGGGCGCTGGCCGAGATCCTTCAGCCGCTGCGCCCGCGGTCCCGCGCCCAGCACGATCACCCGCCGCTTGAACGCCTGCCCGCCCAGCAAGGTGCCGGTGACGACGCGCAGGAGCAGCAGCAGCACGGTCGCGAAGCCGACCGCGTAGAGCAGGTTCGATCGCCAGAAGGTGATGCCGGGCGCCAGGAAGAACAGCACCGCGAGGAAGATGACGCCGAGCAGGATCGCGACGATCAGGCGGGCCGCGGCGAACTTCACCGATTGCAGCGCGTCGGTGCCATAGACCCCGACCGCGACCATCGCGACCTCAAGGCTGAGCGCGAAGCTCATCAGCTGGGGCACGCGGGTATGGATGGGATCGATCGCCATGCCGATCTGCATCGCGCGCGTGATCCAGCCGAGTTCGGCGGCGACCAGCAGCGCGCACAGGTCGAGCATGCCGAGCAGCAGCACGGCATGCGGGATATAGTGTTTGAACAGCCGAATCATCGCGGCGATCCCGATACAGGTGTAAGGCAATCCGACACCGACCCGCTATGCCGCCAAAGCGCAAAGAAATACTGAACGCCCGGCGTAACGCCGTTCGCCATTGTTGTTCGATCGCAACAGTCGCTTGGGGCGATCCCGTCTGTTCAGCCGCCGATCACCAACGCGCCGGCATTGTCGCTGTTCGAACGGGAACGGACCAGCGAATCCCCCTTCCCTTCGGCCAACAGCCATCTAGGCTGGCGTCAGTACATGGAGTGGGTGTGATGCGGGTACGGATCGGTGCGGCGTTGGGCGTGTTGGCGATGCTGTCGGCATGCGGCGGGGGCGGTGGTGGCGGCGGCGGCGTGATCGGGGGCAGCCCGACACCGACCCCGACATCGACCGGCACCCCGACGCCGACCCCCTCCACCACGGCGGGCTGTTCGCTGCGCGAGCGGCAGGACTGGGCCCTGGCGCAGCTGCGCGAATGGTATCTCTTCCCCGAAACGCTGCCGAGCAATCCGAACCCGGCGGCCTTTTCCACGGTCGACGACTATATCGATTCGCTGACCGCCACCGCGCGGGCGCAGCGCAAGGACCGGTTCTTCACCTATCTGACGTCGATCAAGGAAGAGGACGCCTATTACAATTCGGGCGCGACCGCCGGGTTCGGCACCCGCTTCGCGCTCGACCAGACCGGGCGGCGGCTGTTCGTCATCGAATCGTTCGAAGGGGCCCCGGCGCTGAACGCCGGGATCGATCGCGGGACCGAAATCCTGCAGATCGGCACCTCGACCAGCAATCTGCGCAACGTGTCGGCGATCGTCGATGCGGAGGGGACCGCCGGGCTGAACACCGCGCTTGGCCCCGATACGCCGGGCACGGCGCGCGTGTTCCAGTTCCGCACGATCGACGGCACGACCACGACCGCGACGGTGACCAAGACCGACTTCTCGCTGCTGCCCGTCTCCACCCGCTATGGCGCCAAGGTGCTGAACGATAACGGCAAGAAGGTCGGGTACATCAACCTGCGCACCTTCATCTCGTCCGCCGAGACGCCGCTCAAGAATGCCTTTGCCAATTTCCGGGCGCAGGGGATCAGCGAGTTCATCATCGATTTCCGCTATAATGGCGGCGGCCTCATCAATGTCGCCGAGCTGATGGGCGACCTGCTGGGCGGGGGCAAGACGAGCAGCCAGGTGTATAGCTACACCACGTTCCGGCCCGAAAAGTCGTCCGAAAATACGGTCAAGTATTTCGCCCCGACCAACCAGTCGGTGACGCCGACCAAGATCGCCTTTATCGGCACCGGACGCACCGCATCGGCCAGCGAGCTCGTCATCAATGCGTTCGTGCCGTACCTCGGCACCAACATGGCGCTGATCGGCACCAACACCTATGGCAAGCCGGTCGGGCAGATCGCGGTCGACAAGAAAGAGTGCGACGACCGGTTCCGGATCGTCGCGCTGGCGGTGCAGAATTCGGCGCGGTCGGCGGCCTATTATGACGGCCTCGCCGCGACGGTGCCCAATACGTGCCAGGCGAGCGACGACATCAGCTATCCGCTGGGCGACAATCGCGAGCAGTCGGTCGCCCGCGCGCTCGACTTCCTTGCCGGGCGGACCTGTTCGCGCATCTCGGCATCGACCGGGGCCAGCGCGCAGGCGGGCGAGGGGCGGTTCGACGAACGCGCCCTGCTGCAACCCGCCCGGCCGAGCACCGCACAGCGCGAGGTGCCGGGGTTGTTCTGAGGCATGCAGGCCGTTCGTGCTGAGTAGGGATTGAGCGAAGTCGAAAGCCCGTATCGAAGCGCCCGTAGCAGTCCTTCGATACGCCCTTTCGACAAGCTCAATGGCTACTCAGGACGAACGGTAGTGCGTAAGGCCGCCCCAAGAACATACTGGGGAAGCGACCGCCATGAGCGACGACGACTATATCTATGACGAGGCGAGCGGCGAGTGGGTGCCGGCGTCGCAGGTGACCGCTGCCGCACCGGCCGAGGACGGGGGCGTCGTCGTGCGCGATGCGGTGGGCAATGTGCTGGCCGATGGCGATCAGGTGACGCTGATCAAGGACCTGACTGTCAAGGGCGCAGGGCAGACGCTGAAGCGCGGCACGCTGATCAAATCGATCCGCCTGACCGGTGATGACCAGGAGATCGACTGCAAGTTCGACGGGATCAAGGGGCTGGTGCTGCGCGCCGAGTTCGTGCGCAAGCGGACATGATCCCCGCCGCGATCGACCCGAGCTGGGCCGAGGCGCTGGGGCCGGTGTTCGAGCAGCCGGCGATGGCTGCCCTGCGCGATTTCCTGAAGGCCGAGAAGGCGGCGGGGAAGCGCATCCTGCCGCACAGTGCCGACTGGTTCACCGCGCTGGCACTGACCCCGCTGGACCAAGTGCGGGTCGTGATTCTCGGGCAGGACCCCTATCACGGGCCGGGGCAGGCGCATGGCCTGTCCTTTTCGGTGCGGCCGGGGGTGGCGGTGCCGCCGTCGCTGCGCAACATCTACAAGGAGCTGCACAGCGACCTTGGCATCGTGCCGCCCGCCCACGGATTCCTTGAGCATTGGGCGCGGCAGGGTGTGCTGCTGCTGAACGCGGTGCTGACCGTCGAGCAGGGCCGCGCCGCCGCGCATGCCGGCAAGGGCTGGGAAGCGCTGACCGATGCGGTCGTCCATGCGGTGGCCGAACAGGGGCGGCCGAGCGTCTTCCTGCTATGGGGCGCGCATGCCCAGAAGAAGGCGGGGTTCGTGCGCGACGTGGCCGCCGGCGGCCGGCATCTGGTGCTGAAAAGCCGCCACCCCTCCCCCCTGTCCGCGCATAGCGGCTGGTTCGGCAGCCGGCCGTTCAGTCAGGCGAACGCGTTTCTGGAGGCGCAGGGGCGCGGTGCGATCGACTGGGCGATCCCCCCGCTCGATACGCAGACGGAACCATCTGCGCGCCCAAACGATTGAACGGGCTTGTCCGCCACAGGGGCGGGATCAAAGAGGGAATTGCCATGAAGACGATGATGACGGCGACCGGTCTGGCCGCGCTGATGCTGCTGGGTGCGTGCGGTGGCAATGCCGACGACAAGGCCGCCGCCAATATCGAGGCGATGACCGAGAACAAGGCGGACGCGCTGGAAGACCAGGCCGACCTGACCAGCAACGAGCAGGTTTCGGACGCGCTGGAAGCGCAGGCATCGAACGTGCGTGAAATGGGCGAAGACGCCGCCGACAAGGCCGACGACGACGACAACGCGCAGGTCGAGCAGGCTGTAAAGAACGCGATGTAATTCGCGCCTTACGGCATTACGGACCAGAAGGGGCGCTGCGTGGGAACCACGCGGCGCCCTTTTTGCGTGTGGGCGCACGTTTCGTCACCGCGAAGGCGATGCCGCCCTGGCGAGTGTCGCGGAGGCGACCGCCCCCGCCCCGTGCCCCCGCATGCGCGGGGGTATGCCGAATGCCGAGTCCTCACGCCGACACCGCGCGTCACCCCGGCGCAGGCTGGGGTGACGCCCGTCGATAAAGGCGATGATCCCGCTCCGGCGTTCCAAAGTTCACAAAGTTCACACTCGCCGCTTGGCGCGACGCGCGCGGCGGTTGGGTTGTGGTTTGGGGCGGGGCACGACGATGCCGCGCTTGGCGAGTTCGAGTTCGACCTCGAACGCCGTGCCCAAGGGGCCGGGTTCGGGGATGTAGAGGTCGTCCTGCGCCGCCAGTGCGGCGGCAAGGGCATCGTGGAGCGGCGGTTCGTGCCGGTAGGGCGCGGGCACCGGTTCGGCGCGGTGATCGGGGTCGAGCCAGTGGGGCAGCCGGCCGTCGCTCAGGTCGGCGACCTCGATCGCGACGTCGAGATCGGCGGGAGCCATCAGCTTGTCCGGTTCGGGCGGGGTCGCGGGGGTGAGCGCGTCTAGCGCCTCGGCGACGCTGGGAGCCGGGGCGGGCGGCGGTGCCTCCGCCTCGTCGCGTGCCGGGCGGCGGCGATATTGCCTGCCGTAGCGGTCGGGATAATGGGCGGCGAGCAGGAACATGAGCATCCGGTCGCCGGGGCGATGGCGCGACCCGATGCGGCGGCCATCGGCATCGAGCACCGGTTCGACGGTGCCGTTGATCGCGCGGTCGAACGCGACATCGACCAGCATCCCCACGGCTTGCGCGACGGCCGCATCCCACGCGCGCGCGAACGCCTCGCCACCGGGCGAGCGGCGCAGGCGATAGGCGCTGCTGGCCGACATATGGACGGCGCGCGCCGCTTCGGCGACCGACCCGCCATCGGCGAGCGCCTCGATAAAGTCGCGTTGCTTGCTGTCCGACCAGCCATCGGCACGCGGTTTGCGGCGGACGGGGACCCATTGATAGTCGGCGGGGTCATAGCCGTTGGCGTCGAGATACGGCGTCTCGGACGGAACGGTCAGGTTCGAGGGGTCGAGCGCCTTAGGCGCGGGCGAAGGCTCCGGGAGCTGGGGGTCATTGCGCATGGGCGGGAGGGGAACATATTGGGAACTTGTAGGACAGTGGTTTTGGGGGTGGTTGGCATTGAACGCCAATAAATAAATAATTTGGGATGTCAGAAACGGAGAGGCGCGACGAAATCTATCATGACATAGCCCTAAACCAATCTTTGACTGTCAATAGTAGACGATCAACTTCATCCGCAGCTAGAGGACTACAATGAGCAATAGGACCTCGCAGCAAATTTAGACTACTCATAATTCTTTCTACCGCCCTCTTGCTTGAAAATATCGCACCAAATACATCCCAGTTCGAAGTCATTATCACCGACAATTCTCCGAAGTTGGTATAATCAAGTTGCCTGTCGGATCTCTGGCTGAATCCGCTATCGACTTCGCGTTGAATACGTGAGGCAACTTCTGCGACAATACGCTCTGGTACCGATGCTCCCCACCAATTGGTGCCGGATTTATCGACTAAGGTTCTAGTTATTAGCTGACGAATTGACTGCTCTAAGCAGTAAAAAAGCTCGTAATGAGCTGCCATTTCGGCTGCTTGCTTGCGGACCTGCAAATCAAATTGCGGATAATATCCCGACGGATCGCTTTCACTGGAAGGTATATGCCCTAGCGACAAACCGTATCGCCGCTCTATTGCGGACAGTTCGTCTGATATCTGAAACCCAGACATCCCAAACGATCGTATATGGTGATCGGCCTTAGACATCATCGCTTGACAACAGATTCTGCTTCAAACTTTTGAATATCGCATTGAATACTGCAATATCAGTTGTTGCGGGCAGGTTTAGGTTAATATTGTAACCTAAACTCAGTCCGATTGGGGCGCTGCCACTAGAGGTCGAGTGCTTCGCTGAGCTGCTAATCTGGCTAGGCATCATAGTTGGCATGTCTTCGAATATACCGGACATGTCCCGATCATCGTCCAAAACCTTGCTAAAATTAGCAAAAGATTTCATTGCCTTGAAGCATGAAAGTATATACGAAGCTACACTAGAGTCTGCAGCCTGACCAGTCTCTTCGATAATTATGCCCTTGATATCCTTATCGGATAACTCATGAGCATACTCATTCCGCTTATAAAGCGCAGCATATCCTAGGCGTATACTTTCAGCCGCTGCTTGCCCACGCGTCGCCTCGTTTCTGAACTTCTTATATATCGCCGTAGGCGTACCGTCTGTATTTGCAAATCCAACCTTCTTCAGGAAGGAAGTCATTTGATCACCCGAACCACCTGGAATCTTCAAAATTGTTTTTACGAAATTTCCGGTAACTGCATCCGGTGTCGGAGCAGCCGCTATCGCGTTCAGAGCTTTGGTCACGTTACCAGCTGATGTGACGTAAGGAAGATTTGCCATCAACATCCCCTTTTCGTCTGAATGGTATTTACGTTCTTTCCATAAGTAAACCGCGCTCGGGGTGCGGATCGTGGTTGAAGTCTTCGGCAAGATTCAGCCACCCCCCTCCCCGCACAGCGGGGAGGAGTTTAGGCCACCTCACTCCGCCGGCAGGTACACCTCGCTGCCCTTCTCGCGGAACTTCTCGCTCATTTCGGCCATGCCGGCGTCTGCCGCGACCGAGCCGCCGGCGAAGACCGCGCGGTCGGCGTCGGCGGCATCGGCGGCGAGGAACGTGTCGGCCGAGGCGTTCTGCTTGGCGGCGAAGTCGCGGACTTCCTGCGTGATCTTCATCGAGCAGAATTTGGGGCCGCACATCGAACAGAAATGCGCGGTCTTGGCGCCTTCTGCGGGCAACGTCTGGTCGTGGTAGCTTTCCGCCGTGTCGGGATCGAGCGACAGGTTGAACTGGTCGCGCCAGCGGAAGTCGAAGCGGGCACGCGACAGGGCGTCGTCGCGCATCTGCGCCGCCGGGTGGCCCTTCGCCAGATCGGCGGCGTGGGCGGCGAGCTTGTAGGTGACCACGCCGACCTTCACGTCGTCACGGTCGGGCAGGCCCAGATGCTCCTTGGGCGTGACGTAGCATAGCATCGCCGTGCCGTACCAGCCGATCATCGCCGCGCCGATGCCGCTGGTGATATGGTCGTAGCCGGGCGCGATGTCGGTGGTGAGCGGCCCGAGCGTATAGAAAGGCGCTTCGCCGCAGACCTGCAGCTGCTTTTCCATATTCTCCTTGATCTTGTGCATCGGCACGTGGCCGGGCCCTTCGATCATGACCTGCACGTCCTGTGCCCAGGCGCGGTGGGTCAGTTCGCCCAAGGTGAACAGCTCGCTGAACTGCGCTTCGTCGTTCGCATCGGCGATCGATCCGGGGCGGAGACCGTCGCCCAGCGAATAGGCGATGTCATACGCCTTCATGATCTCGGTAATCTCGTCGAAATGTTCGTAGAGGAACGATTCGCGGTGATGCGCCAGGCACCATTTCGCCATGATCGACCCCCCGCGCGACACGATGCCGGTGACGCGCTTGGCGGTCATCGGGATGTAGGGCAGGCGGACGCCGGCGTGGATGGTGAAGTAATCCACCCCCTGTTCGGCCTGTTCGATCAGCGTGTCGCGGAAGATGTCCCAGGTCAGTTCCTCGGCGATGCCGCCGACCTTTTCCAGCGCCTGATAGATCGGCACCGTGCCGATCGGGACGGGCGAGTTGCGCAAAATCCATTCGCGGGTGTCGTGGATGTTGCGGCCGGTCGACAGGTCCATGACCGTGTCGGCACCCCAGCGGATCGACCAGACGAGCTTGTCGACTTCGGCGGCGACGTTCGATGCGACCGCGCTGTTGCCGATGTTCGCGTTGATCTTGACCAGGAAATTGCGACCGATCGCCATCGGTTCGGTTTCGGGGTGGTTGATGTTGTTGGGGATGATCGCCCGGCCGCGCGCCACTTCGTCGCGGACGAATTCGGGGGTCACGAAATCGGGGATGCTCGCGCCGAAGCTCTCGCCGTCGCGGACATAGTCGCGCAGCATCTCGCGGCCGAGATTTTCGCGGGTGGCGACATATTCCATTTCCGGCGTGATGATGCCGCGGCGGGCATAGTGCATCTGGCTGACGTTCGCGCCGGGCTTGGCGCGGAGCGGCCGCTTGACGACGTTGGGGAAGGGCTGGACGCCGCCCGAGCGGTCGGGGCCGAGTTGGCCGTTATCTTCGGGACGGATGTCGCGGGCGTCGTAGCTTTCGACGTCGCCACGGGCCATGATCCAGTCGCGGCGCAGTTGCGGCAGGCCGGCCATGATGTCGATGCGGGCATTGGGGTCGGTGTAGGGGCCCGACGTGTCGTAGACGTTGAGCGGTGGTTCACCGGACGATGGGTCGAGGTCGATCGCGCGCATCGCGACGTTCAGGGGGCCGACGTGAATCTTGCGGCTGCCACGGATCGGGCCGGTCGTTACGCCGATTTCGGTCTTTGCGGGGATGTCTGCCATATTCCACTCCATGCGGAGGGGGCGGAACTTGTCTGGCCGCTCCCTCCCTACGCCGGTGTCAGCCGGATCAGGTTCAGCGGGTCGAAGGCTGCGGCCTTCCTCTCAAGCGTGACGGAACGCTCCCCCGGGGACGGGGTGGTTGTAGGCGGGTTGCGGGTGGGCGTCAAAGTGTTGGTGCCGTACCCCCGCGGAGGCGGGGGTCCAGAGCCAGGCAAACTGCCGTCGGTGCCTGTGACCCTGGGCCCCCGCCTGCGCGGGGGCACGGGCCGGGCGGGTCACTACAACAGGTCGAGCTGGCCGCTCGGCGGCTCCTCCGCGCCGAAGCCGGCCATCGTCACGCCGACCAGCCGGAGGCCGGTGCGCAACGGGTAGAGCGTCGCGATCAGGCTGCGGGCGGTGGCGTGGAGCGTCGCGCGGTCGCGGACGGGGTGGGCAAGCGTGCGGCTGCGCGTCACGATGCGGAAGTCTGCGTACTTCGCCTTTACCGTCACGGTGCGGCCGTGCTGGCCGGTCTTTTCGACCCACTCCCACACGTCGTCGGCCATCGCCAGTACCCGCTCCTCGATCGATTCGGGGTCGGTCAGGTCGCTGTGGAAGGTGGTTTCGGAGCCGGACGACTTGCGCACGCGGTTGGGGCGCACCGGGCGATCGTCCTGTGCGCGGGCGATGCCGTGGTACCAGCCGCCCGCCTTGCCGAAGGTGCGCTGCAGGTCGGGGAGGCTCCACGCGGCGAGGTCGGCGCCGGTGCGGATGCCGAGTGCCTCCATCCGCTCGACCGTTTTCGGGCCGATGCCGTGGAACTTGCCGACCGGCAGCGACGCGACGACGCGCGGGCCGGCTTTCACGGGGATCACGAACTGGCCGTTGGGCTTGTTCATGTCGGAGGCGAGTTTGGCGAGGAACTTGTTGTAGCTGATGCCGGCAGACGCGGTGAGGCCGGTGACGGCGAGGATGCGGGCGCGGATCTCCTCGGCGGTCGCGGTGGCGCTGGGCAGGTTGCGGCGGTTTTCGGTGACGTCGAGATAGGCTTCGTCGAGCGACAGCGGCTCGACCAGATCGGTATAGTCGAGGAAGATTTCGCGAATCTGCTGGCTGACCGCCTTGTACACTTCGAAGCGGGGGCGGACGAAGATCAGGTCGGGACAGCGGCGGATCGCGGTGACCGAGGGCATGGCGGAGCGCACGCCGAACACGCGCGCTTCGTAGGAGGCGGCGGCGACCACCCCGCGCCCGCTCGACCCGCCGACGGCCACGGGTTTGCCCTTCAGCTCGGGGGCATCACGCTGTTCGACCGACGCGAAGAAGGCGTCCATGTCTACATGAATTATCTTGCGGTTGGCTGGGGCTGGCTGCTGCTTGTAAAACAACGACTTAGACCTTCAGCTCCGTTGGCCGCCGTGGGGCGAAACACCCCATACCTTGCTGCATCAAGATTACCTGACGATTGCTCAGGATGCCAGCGTGAACAAGAACAAACCCCGAATCCACATCACCGTGAACAGCGTGCGGGCCCTCCGCCCGTCGCCCCCGAACAAGAAGCATTTCGACTGGGACGATGAGGTCCGGGGGTTCGGCGCATACCGGACATCACGTGGCGTCGTCGTCTTCGTCTATCAATACCGCATGCCGCACCAGCCGGCGCGTCGCGCGAAGATCGGCGAGTTCGGCGACCTGACGCCGGCGCAGGCCAGGGACATCGCCAGGACGTGGGCCGTGGAGCGTCGGCAGGACCGCGACCCGGTGGAGGAACGCAAGCGCAAGGCCCGCGAGGTGGAGGCCGCGAAGAGCCTGAAGCTGGCCATCTACGTCGACAACTACATCCAGCGCCGCAAGACTGAGGGGAAGCCACTGACCAAACAGCACGAGCGCATCGTGCGCGACGACATCGGCGGCCTCATGCCCGAAGTGCGCATCGACCGCATGACGGCCAGCGACATCGACGACTTCCTGGAACGTCTGCAGCAGAGATCGAAGTCCGCGCGGATCTGGGGACTGGTGTACCTGAAGGTCATCCTCAACGACGCCAAGGCGCGGGGGCACATCGCGGTATCGCCGGCCGACAGCTTCAAGCTACCGCCGCGCGCCGAGCGTGATCGTGTTCTCAAAACCGACGAAATCCAGCGCTTCCTTGAAGCAGCCTACGACATGGATGACGGGCACGGGACGGTGTTGGAGGTGTTGCTCCGGACGATGCGCCGCCGGGAGGAGATCGCGGGCATGTCGTGGGAGGAGATAGACCAGGACAGCTGGGTCTGGACCATTCCCGCCGAGCGCATGAAGAGCAAGCGCGAGTACGTGATGGATCTGCCGATGCAGGTCAGGGCGATTCTCGAGCAGCAGCAGCCCGATCCTCGTAAAAGGACCGGATGGGTGTTCACTCATGACGGCAAACGATCGATCACCATCGGTACGCAGTCGAAGGACTCGATCGATGCCCACATCCAACGCCGAATGGAATGCGCAGTAGCGGAGGGAAGGTCACCGCGCCGCATGGAGCACTGGACCATCCACGATCTCCGGACGACCGCCGGTACCCACTGCGGGGACGCCCCGCTCTCGATCCGCGAGGAGATCATCGAACTCTGCCTCGCCCATGCCACACCGAAGAATCGGAAGAGCAAGTATCAGCGCGGAGAGAAGCGGGCGCTGACGAAGCCGGCCTTCATCGCGTGGAACGATCACCTCGACCAGCTGATGGAGAGGTCCGACGCCTGGCCGGGCGGCCGGGACATTCCGCCGATGCCGTACGGCGAGATCAAGCGTCGCCAGCTTGATCTCCGGCGCGACTGGCCCAGTAGGCCGCGGCCGCAACGGAAGGCCGGGGAGAAGAAGGGAACGATGGATGAATGATGGGAAGGGGTTGCGTACGTAGCCGTCGTCTTCGATGATCCTGATCTCGTATCCGTCGGCCTGACGTCCGCATCGTGATCGAATGAGGAAACACCCGCGGCCCAGATGCCGCGAGTGGACGGAGTTGTGGCATGACGGACGTGACGAAGCTGGATTGGGCCCGCTGGTATCGGAAACAGTCCGGGTGGCCACTCCGTGCGAACGACCGGCTTTTCTTGGCGGAGGCTGTACTCCGGATCGCACCGCTACTGATCTTCCCCTGGGACGACATAATCCCGTTGGGTACGATGGCGAATGAGCAGCCGCTGCTGCCCGGAACCCTGGACGCCTTCGATTGGGACGGAAATCCTCGGCCCGAGGTTCATGGCGCGTGGGCGCCCGCGCTGCTCAACTACATGTCGGCGGCGGAATTCACATCACAGCGCATGGAGCGGCAGGATCCGGACGCATGGCTAGCAGCACATAAGTACGATCCGGTCAGCGGCGGCATGGTCTTCGATCCGGCGAAGGCGTACACATCTGGGACGGGCGTCTCGTTCGAACACTGGGATACGGCCTCCTTCCAAGCGGCGGAGATCAACGAACTGCGTCGGGTGGGCATGATCTGCATGCCGCTACTGGCCCGTGCGATAGCCGACATGGCAGTGGCAGGGGACATCCGGACGATTGCTCGACCGATTAACGGCGGAGCGGAGGTCGCGCTCACGGCCGAGCAATGGTTCGTCGATGACGCGTCATATCGCTTGGCTTCGTGCGGCCTCGACCTCGAAAATCCATTCGACGTCGACGCCACTCCTACGCATCTGATCTTCATCGACCTGAAGGGCTTCGACGAGCACGTGGCCTTGTACGCACGCCGGCACATGATCTCACTGATCGAGGAGGGCATCACGCCCGACGAGTTCGGCATCAAGTCGTTGAGCAAAAAGGCCCTGTACCCCACGTTGGTGGCCAAGGCGTACCCGTTGATGAAGGCACATGTGCAGGCTCATCCACAACAATACCATCGAAGCGTACTGCGTAAGATCGTGGAGAGTGAACTCGGGTCCGTTTCCGATGGCGTATTCGAAGCGGCGCGCGGCCTACTGAAGGTCGACTATCCTCACATCACGGACGGCGGAGCGCCGGTTGGAACCGCACGACGACGAGTGGTGAACATCACTCCCAAACTGGGCGTCATCAAGGGAGGGAAGTCGTAACCATCCTGACGTCCGGTTAGGATAACCCCCCCTACTTCCTCTGCTCTACGCACCGTAGTTATACCCAGATTGCGGGTCCGATCACATCCTACGCCAGCCGTCTCCGGTTGGTCATGTAGGAGAAAGAGCAAGTGCCCAGGTCCAACAACCACCAGCCGCCGGTCACCAGATCGGGCCGTCCGCTGATGACGACGCGCGAAGCCGCCACGTATCTCGGTCTCGCCAAGAACACCCTGGAGAAGATGCGCGTCCACGGTCGCCGCAACGACAACTCCCCGCGCTTCGTCAAGATGCGGGCCTCTGTCCGCTACGATCCGGATCAGCTCGACGCGTACATCCAGCGCAACAGCACCATCTCCACGAGCGAGTACGATCCGGACGGCTCGAAATGACCGCTGGCCGCCGCCGTACCGCGATGGCCTCCATGGGTCCACGCGACGACGACGGCCGATCAGAATGCGCGGCGTGAGGCTCGAAGCCTCCGCCGCCTTCCTAAGGGACCACCCTCATGAACGATTACCGCGAACCCGTCACCGGTCGCACCGGCCTGCTGTCGCCGGACAGCATCGGCATCCTCTACCATGCTTCGCTCGAATGCGAAGACCCCGTGGCCCGGCTGGTCACGCTGGCCGCGATCGTCCCGTGGGATGCGATCTCCGTGGCCGGCACCCCGATCGAGAATCTCGACAGGGGCGCCGGCACCCTTCGCGTCGTGTCCAAGGTCGGTGTTCCGAATCCGATCGCCCTCGGTTTCGAGGCGGCGTCGGCGTTGGACCTCGTCATCGGTCGCAGGCGCACGGGTTGCGTGCTGGTGGATGCCGGCGGCTTCATGATGAAGGACGATCGGGACACCTACGACTACATCCGCGAACTGCTGGGCTTCGTCGACGGCCGCACGCTCGACCTGGACTGGTCGTTCAGGCTGATCCGCGAGAGCGTCTTCGCCGACATGGTGGATCACGGTGTGTCGCTGCACGTGGCGCAGGCGCAGGCCGGACTCGGTTTCGGCGAAACGGACGACCTACGTGAACAGCGCGCCGCTGCGGACTGGTGGTCGTACCGCATGGGCATAGTGCCGCCGCCCGCATTCGCCCTGGTCGATGCATTGAGAAGGAATGGGACCTGGTCGCCTCGCGGAGACGGCATATCGCCGGAGCGGGGCGGCGGTACGCGCTGAGCCGTCCTGCGGAGGCTCCGCCCACACGGTCCTGCGACCGGTCGCGGAGTGATCAGCGGCGGGACCATCTGTCCCGCCGGCAGGAACTTCGAGGAAAGCGGCGGAAGCGGAGGGCCGAAGAAAATCTGGCCCCCGATCCACCGAGAGCGTCGCGAGTGACGTGAGATCTAGAAGGATCATGACATGAAGAACGGATCGAACGCGTGGACCGTCGGTCTGCCGGCACGCTACGTCAGGGCGGACGGGTCGGTCGACACCGCCAGGCTGAAGGCGGAGGTGTCGATCGCGGAGATCGCGGCGGAGGCTACCGACCTCAAGCGTGTCGGCAGCGAGATGCGGGGACTGTGTCCCTTCCATCAGGAGGAGCGGCCCAGCTTCTTCGTCAACGACGACAAGGGCGTGTACCACTGCTTCGGCTGCGCGCGGCACGGCGACGCCATCGACCTGCTGTCCCGCATTCAGAAGGTGGATTTCCTGGAGGCCTGCCGCAGGCTGGTCGGAGCGGAGCATGCGGGGCTAAAGCGGGCAACCGACAGGAAGCAGGATGCGGCGACCAGAGCGGTGAACCGTGGTCGGGCTCGCGACGAATGGCGCAGGGCGACCGCGAGCGAAGGCACGCTCGTCGAGACGTATCTGATGGGCCGCGGCATCGGACATTCCGTGCCCGGCAGCATCCGCTACGGCAGAACGCCCCGCTACTGGCGGGAGGACGGCGCCGAAGGTCCGCGCCATCCGGCGATGATCGCCGCCGCGCAGGACGCGCAGGGCAGGATCGTCGGCATACAACGCACCTATTTGGACCGTGAGGGCAGGAAGCTGTGCGGCGTATCGCCCCGGCTCAGCCTCGGGCGGGTACGCGGTGCAGCACTGCGGCTGGGTCCGGTGGCGCCGCGCATCATGCTAGCGAGCGCCGTGGAGGATGCGTTGTCGCTGCGGCGGATGTTCCCCGGTGCGGTGGTCTGGGCGGCGTTCGGGGACGCCAACCTCCCCTACGTCGAGGTGCCGCGCGGCATCTGGCATGTGACGGTGTGTGGCGACGCCGACGAGTCCGGCAGGGCGGCGGTGGCCGCGACGCGCAAGGCGCTGGGCGGTCGGGGGATCGTGACCGACGAGCTGTTCCCGCGTGCGGGCAAGGACTTCAACGAGGAGTGGCTGCTGCTCCTCGCCTAAGCAGGCCGTCCAATCACAAAGGAGGACGACATGAGCGTCGCAGCCGGACCCGGCCGCGGCGGACGCCCGGGCCATGCCCGCGATCCGCCGAACGCCGACGACGAAGACCAGAGTAATCGACCATCCGCGCATCGTCTCGGACGTGCGCCCAACGAGGACATCGAAATGGGTAAGAAGAAGAACACCACGGCGATCACGACGACCGGCACGTCGTCGAACGCGCTGGTCGTCAAGCGGGACGTGCCCTTCCGCTTCGAGCGGCGGCTCGTCGTCGCGGAGGCCGTGTACCGCGTGTCGGCATTGCGCCCCACCGAGGCCGGCCCGTGGTCGCAGGAGGCGGACAAGATCGCCTGGACCGACGCCGACACCGGATACGGAATCATCATCCGCCGCTCGCCGCTGATGCTGAACCTGTGCGGCTACGTCGGCGTCAACCCCAATCACCCGCTGTTCGGCTTCGATCGGTCGTCCATCCGGGCGGTCGGCGTCGATGCGCACGGCGGGATCGACTATGCGTCTCCATGCCAGAAGCACGAGCCGGAGCACGTCTCGATCTGTCATGTCACCGAGAGTCTGCTTCCAGCGGGACAGACGCAGCGGGTATTCGCCAACGAAGCGGCAGACCATGACGACGCCTGGTGGATCGGTTTTTCCTGCGACAAGGCGGGGGACCTCGTGCCGCGGCCGAACGGCATCGGACACGGATCGATGGCCGATGCTCAGGCGGGGCTGCTGGAACAGGCCTACCGTGACGAGGCGTACGTGTACCACCAGTGCATGTCGCTCGCCATGCAGCTGCGCGCCATCGAGGAGGGGCGTGCGCCCGAACCCCATGCGATCGACGTGCCGCCCGTCGGCATCGCCTTCGGTGCTGAGAGGGGCTGATCATGGACAGGACCAACACCGCCGGACCGATCTGGGGCGAGCACCTCGTGGTCGATTACGTCAACACCACCACCCCGTTCGTCGACGCACACGGCAATCGCTTCCGCTCGATCAGGGACGCATTCTGGCGGGGGCGGCTCGGCATGGGCGATCACAGCCGGGAAATCGCCGAGGCGATCATGGAGACGATCCATGCCGCCCTCGTCGCCCGCGCGTTCCACAGGCGGCTCGGCAAGAGCGAGGCGACGGACATCTACGGAGGGAGCATCCCCTTCGGCCGTTTCGTCTTCCAATGGCTGTACAGCGTCGGGTTCATCGCGGACAAGGGTTCCGGCGATCCCGCCCACGGTGACGTGTCCGAGGAGGGGATGGCCGTCATCCGGATGCTGGAGGCCACCAGACCGGTGAACCTCGCGTTGCAGCCGCTCGGGCGCACCTCGGTCGCCGCGCTGAACGACGCCATCGACGGCCCCGAGGTCGGCGAGGAGCGTCGCATGCGGGTCGAGGAGGTGTCCGCCGGATGGCCGAGCCGGTTCGTCCGACGCACGATCGCCGACAAGCCGATGATCGTCCTCGTCTGTCACCCCGAGGAGCGGAGCATGCGGATCGCGCGTACCGTGTGGACGGTCGCGTTCGAGAACGAAGCGATCCGCAACGACCTGTTCGACTGGCTGTGCGATCACGTCGATCGATGGGACGAATGGGCGCGTACGGCCTATCGGGGCGGCGGAGCGGCGCTGACTCGTCACCTGCTTGTCGTGATGTCCTCGCAACAGTCGTCGTACAAGGTCGACGCGTGTTCGGCGGTGCCGACGGACCCTCGTCTCCTGCCGAACGGCGGATAAGTCATCAATCCAGACTAAGGGCCGATGCGACACGATGTTGTCGCATCGGCCTGACGATCATGTTCGAGTTTGGTGAATCCCTTTGAACTTGGCGTTCGAGAAATCGTCATCTCCGCTGTCAATTCCGCTCCTGAGAAACACCGATGGTCAGGGTCGGCAAGAACCCACGATCACGTTGCTGATCATGGATTAACAGTGGAAGATCGGCTTTGGGCATCCAGACGCGTCCCGCTTCTACGGCCAACGACGCGGGCAGCGCCGGAAACACGTTGATGACGGCCGCTTCGCCGTGCCTCGCCTTAATCTCGTCATAGAGGGATCGCAGGGTCGTCCTGAATGCGGCAAGGTCCTCAGGCCTACGCACGACATCGTTGCCGGGTATTGCGATCGTGACCGACCAGATCGCCGCGTTTTCCCCAAGTACGGCCGTTAGACGCTCATCGTTGACCGTGGCGCTCACGGCCAGCTTCAAGGCGACCTTGCCATCAGCGCCGCTCGGCGGGCGTGACACGATGTACTCAAGCGGTGGACGATCTCGCTGCCAATTCCAGGTGGCGGGTTCACGATGCCGGTTGTGTACGGTGATGGGCACGATCTCGTTCAAGAGACGACCCAATTCGATAAGGAGCGGTTGGGGCGCAAGCGCGAAGACGCTGAGATGCCTGATCTCCTGACGTTCGATCCTGCCCCCGACCTTGTCGGCGAACAGCCGATCAAGATTGCGCCGCTGCAGTTCCCAGTATTCGGGTTCATCATCCCGGAATGCCTGGTTCAGCATCTCCAGATCAATGGTTTGGCTTGATGCGGGATGGCGGTCAGGCGGCATCGCCGAGAAGATCGCCTGAGTGGAGACCAACGCCTCATGGTTCCCGATCGTCGCCCCGAAACGGAGCACATGGGAACCGTACTCCTCAGCGATGCCGGTGTTGATGGCGATCCGGGTCTCGTGGGCGTCCTTCATTGCCAGCAGGACGTCGACCGGGTGGTCGTCCACGCCATCCACATCCACCACCTTGTGGTGCTTGCCGCACAACAGCATCAGATTAGCGAGATCCTTCGCCAGTTTTGGTGATTGGACGGGGTCGCCTCTCGGACCATCAGGACTGTCAGCGACGATGTGGGCAATGAAACCGAACAGTGCGTTCTTCCTGTTCGAGATCAAGTCGCCGACTAGATCCTCGTTGCATCCACGATACTGGCACCTACCGCCCGCCCGCGCCCACAATGCGGCAGCTATCCTAGGCGGTATGCTCGTCTTCGACATTCCTACTCTCCTTCCCCGTTACATGGCAGGTCGCACATCGTCACAGGTACGGGTCTTTTGCCCCTCTCGAAGAGGGTCGCGGAGGAGGCAAGCGTTGCGCTCGCCGCTTGGACGATCAGTAGCACCGCGAAGGGGATGTCGCGTTCGCCGCAAACCAAGCTCTCCATCGAGGTTATGTCCTCGAAACTCGGGACAGGCGGATGGTTCGGATGTGAGTGCCACTCCCCGAGATAGTTGAAGCGTCCGAAGTCGGATCCCGTCCCACTGAAGAACTCCGTCAGCGCAGCGCGGTGGTCATCGACGGATCGGACGAAGTGCGCGGCACCGCCCGTCCGACCATCGACCGTGAAATCCACGATGTGGAAGTGTCCCGGTGCGATCTGTTCCGCCATCAGGACCCCTCCGATCTCCAGGCATCCCGCCGCACGGACTGAGCTGTGCAGCCGTTGTCGGACGTCCGCGAGCAGCGCCACCTTCATAGAGTGTGGTCGACTTGCACGGTGGGAAACAGTTCCGCCGCCAGAGCAGCGAATTCACCGTTCAGGTCATCATCCTTCTGGGAGCCCCAGCATCCTTCTTCGCGCAAAGCGATCGGCCACGTGTCGAAGGGGCCGTCGAAAATCCATTCGCGTTCGAAACCAATGGCGTATGCCGATTGTGGGAAGGCGCTATCATCGCGCATTAATGAATCTATAGCGTAACGAGCCATGTGGGCGGCTACCAGGCTCACGGCCGCATCGTCGGCTATCAATGGCAGAGAGCCTTCTTCCGGCGCCAAACCGTACCCGGCCTCGGCGGCGTGCGGGAACGACCTTCCATGATCCGTACACCAATCCATGATCTGGCGCCGCGCCGCATGAGGCACCGGGTCACCTTCGGGGCGCAGTCGCATCACCAGTCCGCCGATCCCTCCTGCGAGCACCTCCCCCCAAACCATGATCTTCTTCTCATTGCGGGCGACTGCGCCGCAAAGATTGAAGATTTGCCCATCGGCGGTGGCGTCGATGATCACGTCGCATTTGCCGATGGCGACCAGCGCCGCATCAGTGGCGGCGGAACTCTCCTGTCCACCCAGCAGGACGCGCCTCGTCTCTACAACGATCGCAGGCCCGATGTCGTGAATTCGCTGGGAAACCGCGTCCGGTTTGTTGAGGCCGACCGCCCCCCAGTCCAAGTCGTTACGGACCAAGTTTCCGGGATAAAGGATGTCACCGTCGACGAGGACGAACCGTCCGATGCCGGCACGGGCCAACGTCGCGGCAATCTTTGAGCCTACCGAACCACAACCTACGATGGCTATGGATGCCCGAGCCAAGCGGTCGTACCCAGCTGCCAGCCGCCGCTCGGCATCGGGGAGGTTGATCAATTGGTACTGATACACGTACCGCCTGCCGTCCCCTGGTGCCAACGACATGACGTGTATGTCGCCGCCGCACTCGATGAGAAACACGTTCTCCTCGATCGAGGAAGCGACGATCCCAGCAAGCGCTTCGTAGCTGGCGACGCTTCCGAGCGTTACGAGGAAATCGTACGTCGGCCTGACTCTGTCCTGAAGCTCGTCCGGGAGCCTGACCACGTAGCCGGTGCGGCGTCGGTTCTGCGGTGTTTCAGGGCCGCATGACCACAATGGTGCGATCTCCTCGCCGAATCGGCGGGGAACGGCGAGCCAATGCCCTGCCTCGTAGCGTTCGGACATCTCGAACGACACCAAAATGAACTCGGGTAGGCTTTCCAGCCCGATACGGGCATCCGGAGAAAGCATGAAACGGTACTTGGCGCTTCGCACCTCCTGCGCGGTCGTGACGCGGTGCGCCGTATCGACAACGGCGGTAACACCCTCGGAGGGAGTTTCACCGCTTAGCAGCCGATGGGCGCTTTCGATCATCATCGCGCCCGTATAGGCCGGATCCCAGTTGTCCGGTCGGTATTCCAGACACAGTTCGCCGCCGCTGCCGTACTGATGACCGGACAGCCTGACCTCCTCCCGCGGACACACCTGTGGTGGTACGTCGGGGAAGAAGCTCGGAAAGGTGATCGTCATAGCGATCGACCGTCCTAGATGTTCGATCTCGAAGTCAGCGGCGAGACGAGCCTCCTGCCTGACCTCCCACTTCACGCCCCGCAGCCAGCCGTGCCGCTCCTCCAGCTCGGCGATCGCCAAGCGCTCGCTGCGAGCACGGCTCGGCTGCGAGAGCCACCAGATCATGCGAATCCCTTGGGCTTGCTCGGAACCCTGGGAACTGAGCCGAAGGACGGAGACGAACTCGCAGCGGCCGCCGTAACCCCTCTCAGAAGCGGAGACGACCCACCACGAAAGCGTGTTTCGGCTCGCTTCGCCAATGCCGTACCCATCTGCGGTGAAAGCGTCTCCGTGATCAGTGCGCCACTCTCCAGCCCGGCGACTTTCAGATAATCAGCCTGAGCCTGACGAAGCCATTTGAAGAAGGCCCTCTCCCGTTCGGGATGCTTCTCCCACTTGTCCGCGAAGTTCTCCATCGGATCGGTCGGGTTTGGAATAAGCGCCCGCCCATTCCGGTCACGCAGGATGTACGTCTCCATGCCGGTCAGAATGGCCAGCAGAGCATCGCCGACGTCCTCCTGACCACCATATGCGTGAGCCGCCAACGTGGTTATGATGATAGAGATCGGACAGCAGTTGATTGCATCCTTCTCAAACATAATGTCCCGATGCCTCTTCAAGATCATGATCGAAGCCTGAAGCGGTGTGCGAACCTTATAGTCGGGGATCTTCTCGACGCTGGCGTTAAGCGATTTGGCGAGAACCCGCTTGCGCTCGTTGAGGACGACGATTATCCGTGACTTGAACCATTCGAGATAACCTTTCGGGTTCGATCTCGGCCAGTCGTCGGTAATCTGACGGTAGTCGGACCGCTCGTTGTCGGTGATTGCGATGGCAGTTCCGGTCCACTTGGCATCCATCCGGTATGTCTCGAGGAGCTTCCGAACAGCAGCGCCGTTCGGAAGAGCGGGTACAATATCCATGTGGAATTGTGCCTCATCCGCGTAGTTGAGCGTCCAACAGCGCCTTCCCTCATGCAAGGGCTTCACCATGGTCTTCGACTTCCTGTAGGCTTCGATCTCCAATCCGAGCAGCATCTTCAACTGCTGCTGAGTCTTCTGGTTCTTCGACAGGAGCTTCAGTTCGCAGACCGAATCAACATCGTACTCCTCAGCCTCATTTAGCGGCCGGATGACCGTGCCCAGCCCGAACGAGCCCTGCACATACACGACAGGATCATAGCGACTGATCGTCGAATCCGGCCGGTTAAGCCACTGCCCGAGCGACATGTAGCTCTGCTCAGCCTGCCGATAGCGGGTGTCGCTGATGTCGAGTTCGTCGGCCAAGGCTTCAATGTATCGTCTGGATGAAGCGGTTAATGAGTTGGGCACGATGAGACTCTCCAAAGCAGATTCATTTTCCTGCTTTGTTCTATGCTCCGCCGGCAAACGCCCTGCAACCATCATTTATAATCAACGACATGAGGTGAATGACTAGGTCAATCGGCCGGAAAGCATACCGGATGAACCCGAGTTTCGTAGGAATGCTATCGGGTGGCTAGAGGCTTCTCAGGCCGCATTCCGCTGCGGCATCTCGTTCCATTCCCTACCATCCAACTCGCGTCCCCCCGTCTTGGGCCGCAGACCGCCCCATTGCTTGAAGAAGAACGCGACGCCCTGCCGTGAACATTCGTTCCTGACCTCGCGAGCCCAGTCGATGTGCATGGGGCGGGCGCCAGGGCCACTCTCACCTCCCGCGATGACCCAGTGGATGCCGGTTAGGTCCATCGGGCCGACCTCCGCGATCAATGGCTCTATGGATAGGAATCGTACAGCCGCGGGTGCTTGGCGCAGATGTTCGATTCTGGACTTGGCCGCCGCCGCTTCGACGGAAACCCCGAACCAGATGTTCGCTGGCGGCGACCGATCCGAATACCGCCGCTGGAGATAGTCACGCATCAGAGAGCTGCGCTTTGTCAGCACCTGGAATACGTGCCAGTCCGCCTGCTCCATCGTGTCGAACACCTGGTCGACGAAGGCGAGAGGCACCTCCTTATGGAAGAGGTCGCTCATCGAATTGACGAAGATCATGCGCGCGCGACGCCAGGATAGCGGCTGGCGAAGCCGCTCGGGTCGAAGCGTCAGGTCGAAGCCGCTTTCGAAGGGGTGACCCGGCACTCCCCGGAAGCGCTCCGAGAAGCGGGCGGCATAGCAGTTGTCGCAACCGGCCGTGATCTTCGTGCAACCCGTCACCGGGTTCCAGGTCGCATCCGTCCATTCGATCGCGCTGCCGTCCGCCACAAAGGTCCTCCAGAGAACATTGTGCGAACGATGGCATATGCCGAATCGTGACGCAACACGCAAGTCGCTCGAGCGGGTCGATCGTGCGGTGATCCGCGGGTACTGGACAAAGCGGCTCCGATGGTTTTCATTCTGTTCTGGATCAGGGCTAAGTCCTTGGCCGTCGGAGACATCCAGTTGTCATTACCGCCAACGCCGTCGCTGCCCTTCCTCGACCTCGGTGAAGTCGCAAGACCACGCAGGACCGATGGCGATGGGCGCAATGCCCAATACCATTGGCGTACGGGCCACCCGTTGCCGGATCTGGGCAAGCACAGCGTCGCCAAGCACAACATCTACGAGCATTACCTGGGCCGCTACATCGATACGCTGACGCGACATCATTCGCAGACCAACCTGACGTTGACGATCATCGACGGCTTCTGCGGCGGCGGCCTGTACAATCTGGACGGCGTCGAGGCAGATGGATCGCCCCTTCGGATGCTCGCGGTCGTCGATAATGCCCAGGCGAAGCTCGCCGAGGCGCGGGCGAAGGGCTTCACCATCAAGTGCGACTTCATCTTCATCGATCAGGACCCGGATCATCTGGCGTTCCTGCAAGAGCTGCTGAAGCAGCGAGGGTATGGGGATCGTATCGGCAAGGACATCATTCTCACCAGATCGACGTTCGAGAACGCCGCTCCCGGCGTGATCGAGAGGATCAAACGTCGGGGCACCTCTCACCGCTCGTTGTTCTTCGTGGATCAGTACGGCTGGAGCGCGGTGAAGCTGGTCACGATCAAGAGGATCATGGAGGAACTTGCCAATCCCGAAGTCGTGCTGACGTTCATGGTCGATGCCCTCATCAACCTGATGCACGAGAAGTCCTCCGTTCGGGCGCTGGCGGCGATCGAGCTGGCGCGTGGCGATGTGCAGGAGATGATCCGCGAGCGCGGCAAGCCGGGGTGGAAGAGCCTCATCCAGAACACCCTGTACCGGCACATTCAGGCGCACACCGGCGCCAACTTCTATTCGCCGTTCTACATCCATCCCCCGGAATCCCATCGTGACTATTGGCTGCTGCATCTGTCGAAGCACCACACCGCCCGCGAGGAGATGGGCAAGGTATACTGGGCAGAACAGAACACGATGGAGCATTTTGGCGGCCCGGCACTGAACGCTCTGGGCTACGATCCGCTCGTCGACGTGCGGCAGGGAGAGTTCGCGTACGTCTTCGACGATGATGCGAAGCAGCGGTCGGAGAACAGGCTGCTCGAGCAGATACCTCGATTACTACATGCTCTAGGATCGGATGGTCGATCCGTTAGCAGGCGCGACCTGTTCGCGGGCCAGGCTAACGACACCCCTATTATCACAAGCATGTTGGATAGCCGCTTGGCGCTGCTGCGCGACAGCGGTGAGATCACCATCCAGGGGCGACGGAAAACCGCTGATGGTGCGATCCTCCCGACCGACCGGGTAAGCGCCTCCTCATACGAATGGCACGACGAGTTCACGCTCACGCCCCAACCCGCGATGTTCCTGATGCCCCGGATGCGCGGTCCGGCAGACAAGCACTGAAGGTGGGTTCGACAGTCGGTCGGCCTCAGGCGGCAGGAAGACCCGCATCGGCGTCGCGATCAGCTAGGGTCGCGGCAGACGCCCCTTTTGGACTCGCAATGTGTAGTCGTGCTCGCTTCCGCCGGCCAGAAGAGCCTGGCAATTCACCAAGTCATTCGTCCAATCAGTTGGTTATGGTTGGACGGCAATGAATAGCGAGGATGACTAACAGGTGACATTCGAATCCAGCTGGCTTTGGAGAACGGCGTTCGTCGAGGAGCGATCGGATGCGTCCACCGCCGAGCAGATCTTCTTCGCGGAACGCTATCGCAGTCTGCGCGACAAGGCGGGGGCGCTGGTAGGCAGAATCTCGACCGATATGCCGGACATGACCGTCCACGATCTCACTCATCTCGATGCCTTGTGGGAGATGGCGTCCATCGTGGCCAAGGGATCGGTCGATCTCAATCCACCGGAAGCCTTCGTGTTCGGCGGCGCCGTGCTTCTTCACGATGCGGCCATGACGCTGTGCGCCTATCCGGACGGACTGGTCGGCCTGAGACGTGAGACCGCTTGGCAGGACGCATTCGCTCGGCTCCGTCTCGCGGTCGAGGATGGTGGCAGGCTGGCCGCATCCCCTGAGAAACTCGCCGATGCCGAGGCGTTGCGGAAGCTGCATGCGCGCCAAGCCGAGGCGCTGCCAACGATGTCGTGGTCGACCGGAACCGGTCACGTCGAACATCTCATCGACGATCCGGAGGTCAGACGCTTCTATGGCCCGAAGATCGGGCGCATCGCCCACAGCCACTGGTGGCCGATCGCCCGCGTGGAGGAGGAACTGTCGAACGACCTCGGCCCGCTCGGCGGGCGGACGGGCAACCGGATAGACCTCGTCAAGATCGCCTGCCTGCTGCGGGTCGCCGATGCGATGCATCTCGATCGCCGGCGCGCTCCTGCCTTTCTGCGGGCTCTTCTGAACCCAGCCGGGGTATCCAGCGATCACTGGGCTTTTCAGGAGCGCATGGCGGTCCCCTACGTCGAAGCGAAGGCGCTGGTCTATTCGGCAGCACCTGCCTTCGATGTCTCCGTCGCGGAAGCGTGGTGGCTCGCATACGACGCGGTGAACATGGTCAGCCGAGAGCTCCGAGGTGTCGATCTGCTGCTCCAGAAGCGAGGGTCCGACCGATTGCTCGCCAACCGAGTGGAGGGAGCCGATCTGCCGACCGATCTCGCACGCTATGTCGAGACGGAGGGCTGGTCGCCGGTGGATTCGACCGTCCGTGTATCCGACGTTCCCAAGATCGTCTCCAGCCTGGGTGGTTCGAAGCTCTACGGCGACAACCCGCGGGCGGCGTTGCGGGAACTCGTCCAGAACGCGGCCGACGCCGTATTGGCGCGAAGGCAGCTACAACGGCGTGGAGCTGATTGGGGAACGGTGACCGTATCGATCGAACGACGATCGGACGAGCATTGGCTGGTCGTTCAGGACGACGGCATCGGAATGTCGCCAGCGGTTCTGACGGGACCCTTGATCGACTTCGGAAACTCGTTCTGGCGATCGCCGATGGCGGCGGAGGAACTACCGGGACTGCAAGCCGGAGGGATCGCCGCCGTCGGAAAGTACGGCATCGGATTCTTCTCCGTCTTCATGCTGGGTCAACACGTTCGCGTCACCTCGCGGCGCTACAACATGGCATCGGACACGATCCGCTCCCTTGAATTCCGTAACGGCCTCGGATCCCGCCCGATACTCTATGATCCCAATCAGCCTGATCTTCTGCCGGATGGCGGCACCCGCGTCGAGGTGCTGCTCGAGAGCGATCCTAAAGAAGAGAATGGGTTGGTAAACTTCAAGAGGGGCTACCAGCCGGGGTCTGACGCACGTGCACTTAGCATCGTGCTCGCCGCGCTTGCGCCTGCGGTTCCCGTACGGCTGATGACCGTGGAAGATGCAGTGCCCACCCAAGTCGTCAGTGCCGATGACTGGCTGACCATGCACGAACCCCACCTTCTCGCCCGAGTGGCGGGCGCTGATCCGAAGAAGATCGGAGAACAGGAAAGCCAATCGCGACTTCGCCCGGTGGTCGGGGCGGACGGACAGATTTTCGGACGCGCGATGATCGAAACGACGATCTGGGGTAGTCAACGTGCCGGATGCTTGACGGTCGGTGGCCTTCGCGCATCCGAATTGAATGTGATCTGCGGCGTCCTCACCGGACGGGAGACGACCGCTGCTCGCAACGAAGCTGAGCCGCTGGCCTCCGGTGAAGCCATGGCGGCCTGGGCGACCGAACAGGCCGCACTCCTCGAGGAAGCACAGCTCGACGAGGAGGACAAGGCTCGTGGCGCGATGGTGGTCCTGCTGTGCGGCGGCGACATCGGTGGTTTACCCATGGCCCGCCTCGGTGGAAAATGGCTATCGAAGGATGATCTCGCGTCCGCTCTTCAGGGTCTCGACACGATAGACGTCTTCACGGGTCAAATACGCTACGATGAGGACGTCGACGACGTGCATCCGCGTGATTTCTCACACCACTTCGAAGAAGCGGAGGATGTTCTGTTCGTCCCCGACGCGCTCCCCGGTTTCGGCTCTGCCTCCGCCCAACGTATCCTTGCGAAACAACTTCCAGCCGAACATCCCGCAACGCTCATCTCACTCGTCATCATGGTGATCAAAGCCAGTTGGGGCCACATGCCGGACGAGGGGGATGCGAACGCCGAGGTCGGACGTGTGAACGGGGAGACGATCCGCCGTGACGTCACCTCCTACTGCCGAGTCGATGCTTCAACGCAATAAACGTCCGAAATGCCGGCAATCTGCAACGACGTCGCCTGCGGTTGCTGCAGGCGACGGCATCTGGCGGGACGGACATCGTTGGAACGCGTCGGATCCGGCTAGCTCTGCCGTTCATGACCCGCAGATCATCGAGCCTCTCGTCTTGATGATGCGTCCCCGCAAAACGACGACCAGGGTCGCGTCGGTGGTCACCGTCTCGTCGCCCATGGCGCGCACGACGGCGGTATCCAGAATCCTTATCGTCAGCCCGGGGCTCCTCCAAGCATCATACGTGAAGGGGAAGAGCTCTCGGGCGCCGGGTGCAGGCTCCAGCACGACGACGCGCCCCGCCACCCTAGTGATGCCCGTACGCCCGTTGGCGGCGAACAGGACCGGACCGTTCCTTCGGGCCGACCAGTAGCAGCCGGTTCCGTCCATGCCCGCCGCGCGCCAGTCGCGCATGGTGGTGGCTTGAAGCGGCCCGTTCCGCTTCAAGGTCGCAGCGGACGACGTCGCGGTCGTGGCGAAGCATGCCATCGTCATGAGAAGAGTCTTCAAACGCATCTGCTCCCCGTTCAGAACGCCGCGCGAGCCTTCTTCGGCACCAGCCGGTCGGCCGTCGCCATGACGGCGGCATCGTCCGCCTTCTCGGCGCGGGTGCCCCTAGTGGCGTTGATCATGACGGCGTCCGAGGTGTCGATGATGACGGTCGGCCCCTCGCTGAAGACGATGCTCTCGCCGCAGCGGTAGCCCGCGTCGCACCACGATCCCCGCAGCTCCGTGCCCACCATGGGACGCCCGTATTTGGCCGCCAGTTGTCTGCGCAGCGCCGGCAGATCCACCGTCCTGCCGTCGATGCGCAACGAGAAGTCGTCGACGATGGAGCCCGACTGCACCTGAGCGAAGTGGATCGTCAGCCCTTCGCCGTTCGGCCCGGTGCAATCGATCTGCATCGTGCCGGTGGTGTAGGGAACGGGACCGCGTGCACGGGTCCGGTCCTTGACTTCGGCGGCGACGCGAGCGGCGAAGTCGGCCTCGTTGCCGAACGGCTTGCAGGTGTAGTTCGCGGCCGTGAGCGCGGTCCGGGCGTGTTCGATCGGCATGCCCAGGCGGACGCCCGCGACGTCCATCCTCAACGGACTCATACCGGTGGCTGCCGGCTTGATGGGTGCGGCCGGCGTCAGCGGCATGGCGGCGGCGAGCAGGACGGCGATCATGGGGATCATGGCGTGGTTCTTTCGGAATATGGTGGATGAAGGTCGGAAAGAGGTGCGTTTCAGCGCATCGACGAGGCGACGAACCCGACGATGGCGGCGGCATCGGCGGCGTGGCGAGCATCCGAGGCGCGGGCGCTGCCGAACCATGATGGGGCATCCACGGTCGGCATTGCCTGCAGGGCCGTCACAGCGCGTCCCAACCGGCGTTCGTTCGTATGAGCGTGACGGTCCGTTCCTCGGGCTGAGTGATCTTCGAGCGCACGCTCTCGGGCAGGCCCGGCAACGGTTCGAGACCCCGATAGGTGAAGGTGACCTGCGACACCGTGCGGCCCAAGGCATCGGCGGGGTCGGTCCAGCGAACCACGTCGACGATCTCGCCCCTGGCGGCACAGACCCCCGGAAACGCGCGCATGCCGCTCGACGTCTTCGCCTCGATCGGGCGGAAGTACGCCTTGCCCCGGTCGGTCGGCGTGTAGCTGATCAGCGCCTGCCGGGTCAGCGGCAGGGTGAAGTCGGCACGCTTCGCTGGCGCGTTAACTTCAGTGCGCTTCAGCAGGCCGTCGCGTGCGGCCTCCTCGACCAACGTGCGGCTCCGGGCGTCGTCCAGTTCGGCCCCCTCGACGGGAGCGACCGGCACGATGATCGGAAAGGGCTGCGCCAGGCCGTCGTTCAGGCTCATGCGCTGGATCGGGATCGTGCGGCAGAAGATGTCGCTCACCACCGGTTCCAGCGCCTTGCGGAAGTTCGCATCGTTCGGCGTCTTCGTATCCGAGCAGGCGGACAGCGCGAGCACGGCCGCCACCGTGCCGGTGAGCGGTGGAAGAGCGTGTTTCATCGGTGACATGCGTGGTTTTCCTTTCCGATCGGGTACGGTCAGCGGATGGTCAGGGTCGCGAAGCCGGCGGTGTCGACGGCACCGGCCACGTGACCGGCATCGAAGGCATGGGCGACTCCGAACCGGACCGAGGAGTTCGGCGACAGCGCACGGGACCAGCCGAACTCAAGGTCCAGCTCCCGCGCGTCCGGGGTCAGATCGATGGTGCCGGTCCTGGTCGTCAGCGTGCCGGAGACAAGATCGTACGATACAGGCATCAGCATCATGACGCGGGCGCGCTCGACGCGGAGCGGCGATGACAGGCCGAACGTCGCCGTGCCGCCGAACAACCTGTGCGTACCCTCCACCGCGAAGGCGGTGCCGATGACCGGACCGGTGAAGCGCATCGTGTCCGATCCGCCCTCCACTCTGGTGGTGGCTGCGGTGACGCGTGCGGAGACGGGGATGCCGACGACCATGCGTCGCACCGTAAGCGAGGCCATGGTGGTCCTCGCCCCACGCTGTCCAACACCGACGTCCTGGCTCATGCCCAGCACGCGACCGTGTTCGGCAAGATCGGAAAGTTCGAAGCCGAAACCGGACGGCATGGCGAAGGAGGCGGAGCGCAACGATGCCCGTCCGTCGCGCGACGAACCGGACGAGAAGCCGGCGGACCATCCGTTGCCGGACCATGCCGAGGACATGCCGACCGGGGCCGCGACGACCGCGCGCAGCGGAGATCCGGCGACGCCGCCGCTACCGCCGACGACGACGTTCGCGCCCAACGTCACCGACTGGCCGGGGGCGGGCGAGAACGAGAGCATGGCCGGCCGGTTCGGGCGGGCCTGCCGCCAATAGTCGGGAACGGTGGAGGTGAAGCCGAGACGGGCATCGGTGCTCGTGGAGGCGGACGTCAGCCACAGCGGGTCGATCGGCGCGAGCATGCCGCCGGCCAGCAGCCCGGTGCCGCGCGTGCGGACGCGGGTCGCCCCCGTCATCCGGTAGTCGCGGCCGTAGCGGTCGAACACGGTCATGCCGCCGACGCTGCGGCCGATCACGGATGCGCCGCCGAACGGTGCCGACATGGTCACCGAGGAGAACTTCGCCAGCGCCGTCTGCGCAGCGACGAAGGAAGCGGCGGGCGCCTGCGCCTGCATCGCCTGCCCGACGTCGAGCAGTCCCACTCCATAGAGTTGATCGACGCCGGGGGTTCCGAGATCGGTGGCCGTGTCCAGAAGGATGCGACTGATGGCTTTGCCGCCGAGCTGCGGCCAGTGCTGCTTGAGCAGGGCCGCCGCGCCGGCGATCGCAGGTGCCGCGAAGCTGTTTCCCGTGACGGTCGTGATGGAGCCGTCCTTGTCCACGACGTCGATGTTCGATGCGACGACCGCGAGCGTGCGATCGGCCAGCGCGCCGGGGGTGCCGTTGCGGCTGGGGGCCTGCAGGTTCCGGTCGACACGGATGCCGAACAGGAACCAGTCCTTGTTGGTCATGTCGGTGCCGACCATGTTCTCGGTGACCTGACCCGCGAAGCTGTCCACGCCGACGTCGTTCGAGACGGATTGCACGAACAGACGGTCGCTGGTCCGCACCAGATCCATCGCCTTGCGCTGCTCGATGGCAATCTGGCCGCCAGCGAAGCCGTTCAGGCTCATGGTGATGACGAACGCGCCCTTCTCGACCGCGTAGGTGATCGCGGGAGCGATCAGCGCCGAGTTCGGACCGCCGCCCTCGGGAACGGGGCCGGACGTCGGACTGACGTTCGACATGTCCGGGCCTGCGATCTTGAGCGCGAGCAGGGTCGCCTCCGGCGCTACGCCCTGAATGCCCTTGGCGTCACGGGCCGCCAAGGCGACCGATGCGGTCCCGCTGCCGTGACCGTTGTTGTCCTTCAGGTCGTAGCGGACGATCTCAGCGTCGCAGGTGGCGCAGCGGGCGATCTTCTGGTCGAACGAGGTGCTGTCGGCCGAGATGCGGCCCTTGAATTCGGCCTCGCCGACGTTGATGCCGGTGTCGATGACGGCGATCGTCACTCCCTTGCCGGTTATGCCGCGATCATAGGCATAGGCCGCTTTCATGCCGACCACTGCACCCGACGCCCTGTACTCCGCCGTATCCGCAGCCGAGGTCGGCGTGGGTGTGGGTGTGGGCACCGGAGTGGGCGTCACCGATGGGGTGGGAGCCGGCGCAGCTCCGCCAGCCGAGTTGACGCCGCCACCGCCACCGCAAGCGGCGAGCAGCATGGCCGCGGTCACGGAGGCTGAATTCCTGATGATGGCGAGCCGCCTGCTGCGGCATCCGATGAGTTCACCCACGCGCGAGTCCCCGTTCGCGTCGGTGCCGATCGGCTCCTCCAGCCGGCGGCACCGCCCTGTTGCCGAGGCGCGGTGCCGGCCCGTGAGCCGGAAGTTGAGAACCCGTGACAAGACGAGCGCGGACGTCTTTAAGCCGAAGCCCTGGACATACACGTCCGCCTCCCGGCCGAAACTGGTTCGGGCCGGGCATACGGCTACTTGTCATCGGGGTTCTCACGCCCCGGTCCGCCTGCTGGCGAACGGACCTGCAATACGCGGAAGGTGTTAACAGGATCAATCCGCGAAACGTTCAACCTCGCGTATTCGTGGCGCCTCCCTCTTCCCGTAGTCGATGCACGACCATGACTGCTCCACCTGGGAATGGATCACCCGCTGATCGCAGGGTTATCGATCATGTGGCAGGGTCCCAACGGGACGAACTCCCGTCCGGTCCATACCAACGAATCCGACCAGGTTCACGTTCACGATGATGGAACCGGGCGCACATCTAGCCGAAGGCGGTACGGCCGAGGTACGCGAACCCGACTCAACCCGATCCGATGACTTTGTTCTGTTAAGGGTGACATGTACGTCACCCTAGGGCGACATGCGTGTCACCCCTCTCTTCGGATGCGAGGCGGACGGGTCTCAGCCCTTAGGCGCCGACCTTCGTTGATCCTCTCTGCATAAGCCAAGCGCGTTTCTGCGACATGGTCCAGCGAGTCATTGTCGGACGACCCTGGTCGTGCTCGGACGACGTGATCGCGTCGTCCGCTCCCGTCCTTCCCGAGGAAAATCCTCTTGGGCACTGGAATGGACGAACTGTGCGGACTGTGATTCCTCGAATACGGCTCTATAGTGAAGTGATGAATACTGGCCCGGAACTGGCGGACACCCTCACGTCCATCGAGAGCATCAGGACTTATCTCGCGGGCGCCATCGGCGCCGCGTCGCAGGCGCGTTCGGGTGCGCCGGTTCGACTGACCTTCATCGGAGGGGAGTTCAGGAAGGCGGTGGGCGCGCCCTTCGAGGAACATCTCAACCGTCTAGCGGATGAGAAGCTCGTTTCCCTACCACGGAGCTCCCGTAAGCTGGCCACTTTCGTGAAGGTCCACTGCAGTGATCTGATCGCACTCGACGAGGATGCCGGCGGCATTCATTTCGTCAGCCCCGCAGCTGCGGAGCAGCACGGAAGGCAGCCGTTACCTGAGCCGGTGCAGACCACCGCGTCCTTACGGTTCAATCGTGCGGTATGGGCCGCGTTCATCCGCCCCCTCGAAGGCAGGAGACGATTTCTCAATCTCGACAAGATCGGTTTCACCGATGCGGCAGAACCGCCCCCAGGTGAGGGCTGGCGGGAAATCGAGGCGCGGTTCGTCCTTGGGCTGCCAGCACGCGCTCCGGTGGACGGAATAAGGCTACAGAGGAACATAGAGGATTGGGCGACCCACGCCGGTGTACCAGTCTCAACCCTGGTGCTCGAACAGAAGACTCCTACCCGCAAGCGTACCCGACTGGACCATCTGCTGGAACTCATAGATCTGCTGCCGACGTCGGTCGCCGCGACGTGGAGCATCCCGGCCAGCGTTCTGATCCATCTGAATGATCGCGACTAGCCGCGGCCATACGGCGAGCCCACGACCATGCTGAGACGACTCTACATCCTCGCCGGTTTCGACGATCGTGACGTTGAGCGCCGCGCATCGACGCTCCAGAACAGCTATGAAGAAGGGGGCGTACGCGTCCTCGCACGTCCGTATCCTGCCAAGAATCATCTGCGCGACCAGCATCTTCGCGGTTTGATCCGTGACGCGAATGACATCATATTCGGGGTCGATGGCGCGACGAACTTCTGCCGCAAGCTCGATCAGCGCTGCTCGCGTCAACCACCGGGTGAGGGACCGCGTGGCAAGGCATGCGAACCGCATCCTGCCGGTCCTACCGCATGCGCGAGAGCCCGGCCTCAGATGGTCGTGACCGTGTGTGCAGAACATATCGAAGCGGAGGTATTCGAAGTTCTGGGACGTGCGACGCTGATGCTGCGGTTACCCGGCCGCGTATTGCCGTCGGATGGGCAGTTGCGCGCCGCTTTTGACGATTTTGATGAGACCGTCCGAGCGGTGCTCCTTTCCTCTTCGAACAGGCCCAAGTCGCTCCACGCGCCCCTTATGCCCGATCGCAACTTCCAGAAGCTCGGAGGACATGGGATCGCCCGTGACGTTCAGGCCGATCCCGCGAAGTTCGATGAGATTGTTAGGGGATATCACGGCGATCTCTACAAGTCCGACTTCAGGAACCCGGAGAAGCGCAAGCTAAGGGGTGCCTACATGCTAGATGAGGACACCGCGTTTCAGGCCGACCGCCTACACACTAGCGTCCAGACGATCGGACAAGCCAGCCGCATGGACGCGTTCCACCTCTTCAACGCTCACCACTCGTTCGGAGCCAAGACCGACCCCGGCCTGCACTTCGATGTCATGAACAAGGATGGAGACGGTATTGGACACGTACTGCGGGACGTTCTTACCGGTATCGCCGACGGAGGTGACACCAAGCACCTCAACGCCACTCCCTGCGACCGACTGGTATGAAAACAGTGGAGTCCTTCTCGAAGGACTAAGATGAGCTTCTGAACTGTGCCTGCATGGCGTAGCCCCCGCGGAAACGCCCTATGTGTCGGAATCCCGACTACGACGCTCCACAGGACACCCACAGACGGCCCGAATCGCAATCCGAACCGACCGAACGTCCACTCTTGTATTCCCTTAGTGGTGGAACAAGCCCCGAAAGTCAATAAGTCGGGAGGATTCTAATTTTCGGAAGGAAACCGGACTCTCGCCACTTGAATCTGAGAATGCGGTCGACCCCGATCGCCACCACTGAAGCGGGTCGGGTTCATCGTTGCTCACCTCCAAGACCTGCTCGCAACGGATATGCACATCGCCCCAAGAGCCCTGTGCGCCATGTGGCCGCCCCTTCAGTCATCGTCACCACATTGGGGGTACCATGTCGTGAACCCATAACATGTAAGTGTCGGGCAGCCTTGAGTGCGCGACGCAGGGGGCCTTGCGGGTGAAGGAGGACGGGGATGATCGGCCTTTGGGCCCGATGGAGGACGTGAGATGAAACCCAAGGTCAGGATCGAAGCAACGCGCGGATACCCGCATCTGGTTACTCTGGGAGTGGGGCGGAACATCCGCTGGGCGATCGACGTCGCCAATTCGCTGGTCGCCGCCGATGACCGCCGGGCGCATGCCTTCCATGCGCCCGGAGCGATCTCCGCCGACGGACGGCTGACCGACACCGGTCGACGCGTGATCATCGATGCGCTCGCACGGAAGGCGCCTACCTCCAAGTCGACGATGTGCATGGTATGGGCGCCCGACGACTGCACCTACTTCATGCCGGACGGGACCACCGTGGACGGTCGCACGCCGCCCGAGGGCGAGCCGATCTATCCGGAGGAGTACGAAGCCGTGGCCGCCGCCATCCGCGACGTCCGTTACATCGTGCTGCCGGACGATTGCGATGTCCCGTACGTCTGCATCCGGCGTATCGATGCCGACCACGTCGAGGTCGCTTCGGGTGCGCGGATGATCCTCGGCCACTTCGACGAGCTTCCCTTCGAGGGACCCGGCAGCGAACTGCGCCGACATCTGGATGCCTCCGGCTCGCTCGTGCTGCCGGACACGTTCCGGGGAACGCGCCCGACCGGCGTAGGTGGGGACGCCACGATGCTCGGACCGGTGCAGCCTGACGGGGGCACCGTGACGATCGTGCTGCCTTGGCCGCAGAAGGTGTTCGAAGCGTGCGAGACGATCGCCGGCCGGCGACTTCCGGCAGAGATGCTGCAGGCGGCATGGCGCGCCGTGGATCCGCCCGAAAAGGGCATGATGCTGGTCGGCGCGCTGGAGGCGGCCTGAAACCATTCCAGGATTTGGTCGCCGGCAAGACCAAGAAATCGGCAGTTCTCGGCAGTCGATAGCCGAGTACTGCAACGATCGACGGGTCGATTTGATGGCCCTGAAGATGCTCGGCCCATCGTCCGAAAACCTTCGAGAACGAGGTAGAGATAGGGAGGTGCAGGAAGTCGACGGGAACGATTTGGCAAGGGAAAATCAGCAATGACATCGGAATGCGTATCCCGATCAAGACCATCGCCTCCGCCGCCGCGGGTGCGGTCGTGAGCTATCATTTCTCGGCCGCTCTCGACCTGTTCGGTGGGAAAGAACACATCAATGCATTGATGGATTGGCTTCCCGGCGCTTTCTTAACTTTCATCGCCATGAAGTGGGTGCTGGCGATTTCAACCTTCGTCTTGGGAATGATATTTGCAGACTGGATGATCCGGCGAACGGTCAAGAGCGAGACCAGGCCGGATTTCTTCACGGGACTCTGGTTGAATCACAAGAAGCGCATGCTGCTGCTGGGCCTCAAACACCCCAGCTTCGTGCCGTTGGACCTGCGCTACGAACTGCTCACCATGAACGCCGCGCTCATCTCTTCCGGCATCGATATGCCCGCTCTGCCGACAACGAACCCTGCCGACCCTCGCATCAGCGAGACGCGCATGTACCTTTCATCGATCGGTTCGCTTCGTCCGGGGCGACTTCCCGAGGCAAGAAGAATTGCTCTGGCGATGGTCGAGGCTTTCCCGCCGTCGAACTCCGCGCCACCGGGCATCGTGCGGAGGTTTCGCCAGAAAATCGGTGGGCTGCTTGGGCGACAATCAGGTCGTCCCTGACTTGATCTGATCAACGATGGCGGTTTTTTCAGAACCGCCACATAGTCAGAGGGACGTGGACGAAGTCGCCCGGGGGGGCTGCAGGGCTGACGACTCGATCGGCATCGGACGACGTTGACATGATGAACAGCTAGAACGCCAGGATAAGGCAGTCGTTAACGTCTACAGGCCTACCGACCCTACCGTGAGGCCGGCTCCCGTCAGTGGGACCCGAAAAGGGCTCGGGACCGACCGCCTACTCCAGACCCGTCATGGCTTTTCACGTCATGCCGGACTACGTTTGATGCATGACCACGGGCTTCATCTCATACACCCACGCCGACAGCGCCCTGAAGGACCAGTTCGTCCGGCATCTCGCCCCGCTTCGTCGCGAGGGCCTCATCGACATCTGGCACGACGGCATGCTGCGCCCGGGCGAACATCTCGATCCGACTGTGCAGGCCGCGCTGGCGGCATCCGACATCGTGATACTCCTCGTATCCTCCGACTTCATGAATTCGGAATACTGCTACGAGCAGGAGATGCTGAGGGCGTTCGAACGCCAGCGGGCCGGAACCGTCCGGGTCGTTCCCGTCATCCTGCGCCCCTGTCAGTGGAAGGGCGTCCCGATCGGCCACGGACAGACCCTTTCGGAGTTCGTGGCGCTGCCCAAGGACGGCAGGCCGGTCACTCAATGGCCGGATCTCGATGCCGCGTTCGACGATGCCGTCGGAGCGATCCGCGCCATGCTCAAGGCAGATCATGCCGCCGCCGGCACGGGCGACGGGGGAGTGAAGGCCACAGTTGTCACCCCTCCACCACGTTCGGCGGTGTCCGTCCCTTCCAACCCGCTCGGCATCCCGGTCAAGCCCACCGATCTGGACCGCGATCGTTTCCTGCGCGCCGGATTCGCTGCGACGGCAGGCCTGTTCGAGCGAAATCTGACGCAACTGAAGGCGTCCGATACTCGGATCGATACCGACTTCGAGCGCATCGACAGCCGATCGTTCGCCGCGAGCGTCTACCTCGACAGCAAGCGCGTGGGACAGATCGGCATCTGGTACGGCGGAGGAACCTTCGGGAACGCCCTCTGCCTCAGCTACGATGGCATCTCCAGTAGCCGGAACTCCATGAACGACTGGCTTCCGGTGGAGGACACTCGGGAAGGCCTGGCGTTCAGCGCCCGCAGTGCCATGTCGCACAGGCACGTGGACGGACCGCTCGATGCGGAGGGTGCCGCCGCGTACTTCTGGGACGGCTTCCTCGACCACGTCCGGGTCCGCATCGGCTGAATGTGCCGCCGCCAAGCCGGCGGTGTTGGTGATGCTGCACGACGCGAGCACCTTAGGCAGGAAGCGTCGGGGGCAATTTCAGGTGATCCGTCCGGCATGGTCTTTGTCGCCGCAGAAGATCGACAATGGCGAATACAGCGGAAACTCGTGTCAGTTAGATCGCAATTCAGCCGCGACACACGATTGCCTGATGATTGCTCGGTAATCTGACCAAGCTGGTCGCCACGCAAAACCCGCGGAAATTCGCGCTTTCTGAAGCGCTGATCAGCGCGATACGTAGAAGGCGTCCATGTCGACATGGATGATCTTGCGGGTGGGGTCCGACATTGCGTGGGGTTACAATGGGCTGACGCGAGCGGCGGCGCAAGAACAAAAGGCGAATGGATTGCCTTCGCCACTCCGGGCTTGACCCGACGTTCCGCTTCTTACCGACGCTGGAGAAGAAGAAGCGGGACCCCGGATCAAGTCCGGGGTGACGGAGTGGCCTGGTCGTGCGTCTCAGCTGTTCGTCAGGTTGAGGAACACGTCCTCGAGGTCCGCCTCGCGGGTCACCACGTCGACGATGCCGTAGCCTTGCGCGCTGACCGCCGCGAGGACTTCGCCGGCATTGGCCACATCCTTGCGATAGGTGATGGCGAGCAGGCGGTCGCCCTTGCGCTCGACCTTTTCGAAGCAGTGCGCGTCGGGCAGGTCAGTGAGGTCGCGGTCGAGGGTCAGTTCGACCGCCTTTTCCTGCGCCATGCCCAGCAGTTCGCGGGTCGGCTGGTTGGCGACGACGCGGCCATGGTTGATGATGGCGATGCGGTCGCACAGCTGCTCGGCTTCCTCGAGGTAATGGGTGGTCAGCACCACCGTCACCCCGTCGGCATTCAGTTCGCGCACATAGTCCCACAGCTGGTTGCGCAGCTGGATATCGACGCCGGCGGTCGGTTCGTCGAGGACGAGGACGGGCGGCGCATGGACCATCGCCTTCGCCACCATCAGCCGCCGCTTCATGCCGCCCGACAGCGTGCGGGCATAGGCGTTGGCCTTGTCCGCCAGATGCACCGCGCGCAGCAGGTCCATCGTGCGGCGCTTGGCCTTCGGCACGCCGTAGAGGCCGGCCTGGATTTCCAGCGTTTCGGCAGGCGTGAAGAACGGGTCGAACAGGATTTCCTGATTGACGATGCCGATCGACGCCTTCGCATTGCGCGGATGCTGGTCGATGTCGAAGCCCCAGATCGACGCGCTGCCGCTGGTCTTGTTCACGAGGCCGGCGAGGGTGTTGATGAGCGTCGACTTGCCCGCGCCATTGGGGCCGAGCAGGCCGAAGATCTGCCCACGCGGCACGTCGAACGACACGCCGTCCAAGGCGACCTTGGCAGGCGCGCCGCCCTTCCCCGCTGCATAGGTCTTGCACAGGTCGCGGATCGAGATGGCGGCTTGGGTTTCCATGGGATCGGCCGATACGCCGGTGGTGCGGCCAAGGGAAGCATCGACTTGTCGAGGACGATGGCGATTGCTATTCGCGGGGCCATGTTGCCTCCGCCCGAACTCCTCCGCGTCACCACCCCCCGCGTCGCCTGTGATGGCGGCGGCGAGATCGCCCCTGCGCTGGGCCACCCGCGCGTGTGGTTGCAGATCAACGACACGGGCTATGTCGATTGCGGTTATTGCGACCGGCGTTTCGTGCTGGTCGGTGGGCCGGCGGATGGGGCGGATCACAGCCAGTTGAAAGACCATGGGGACGGCGCGGGCCGGTAAGGCCGAACGCAGTTCGGACGACCGACCAGGCCCGCGCCCGGCCGGCGGCGGGCAAGCTCGCCCTTGCCTGCCGACCGACGACGCGGCTTTGCCGCGGCGGTGCTGCACCCGGCCGCGCCACGACACCAGCCAGGACTCCGCTTTACGACGATGCGGAGAAGAAGCGGGACCCCGGGTCAAGCCCGGGGTGACGACGAGAGGGCGCTTTCCCTCAGGAGCCGTGCGGGAAGGTCGATCCGTCCTGTATCCGCTCGTTACTTATGGCGGGCAAACAGCGCCCGCTGCGCCGGATTGATGGAGGACGGGTCCCAATCGACCTCTCGCTTGCTAACCGGAATCTCGCGATCCGCGTTGTCGTAGAACAGCGTTCCGTGAATACCCTGCGCGTCGCGCTTCAGGATGGGGCGTTTCCATAGCGGCCCGAGGACACGTCCCGCTTCCTCCTGACCCAGCCGGGCGAAAAGGTCTTCGCTCAATTCCATGTCCGTTCCACCGGGAAAGATCGCTGCGAATTCCTCGTCGGTTGCCTAGAAAATGCTGAAGGTCGCATTCAATGCGCCGTCGATGACCTGAATATTCTTCATGCAGACAGTGTGACGGATATCGGGCTGCTCGCAAGGGTGCAGCCATGCCCCCCATTCCCCCACGCCGCCGCCGCCCTATATTGGCCGGATGACCCCGACCGATCCCCGCTCGTATCTCTATTCCGGCGACCTCGACCCCGCCGCCGCCTTGCGCGCCACGCAGGCGACGCTGGCAAATGCCGAGGATGGCGAACTCTATCTCCAGTATCGCCGATCCGAAGCGTTCGGGTTCGATGACGGACGGTTGAAGACCGCATCCTACGACACCCATGCCGGGTTCGGCCTGCGCGCGGTGTCGGGGGAGACAACCGCGTTCGCCCATGCCAACGAGCTGTCCGAGGCGGCGATCCGCCGCGCAGGCGAGACGATGGCGCTGATCGATCCGGCGAAGGGGGCGAAGGCGCCGCCGCCGCGGGGCAACAACCGGCACCTCTATACCGCCGCCGATCCGCTCGACCTGATCCCGTTCGCCGACAAGGTGGCGCTGTGCCAGTCGATCGACGCCGCGGCGCGGGCGCGGGACCCGCGCGTCGTGCAGGTTTCGGCGAGCCTGCTGGGATCGTGGACGGTGGTCGAGATCGTGCGGCCCGATGGCTTTATCGCGACCGACGTGCGCCCGCTGGTGCGGCTGAACGTGTCGATCGTGGTCGAGGCAAACGGACGGCGCGAGAGCGGCAGCTTCGGGATCGGCGGGCGATACCTGTACGAGTCGCTGTTCGCGCCGGAGACGTGGAACCGGGCGATCGACGTGGCGCTGCGCCAAGCGCTGGTGAACCTGGAGGCGGTCGATGCGCCGGCGGGCGAGATGACCGTGCTGCTGGGCGCGGGCTGGCCGGGGATTTTGCTGCACGAGGCGATCGGCCATGGCCTCGAGGGCGATTTCAACCGCAAGGGCACCAGTGCCTTTTCGGGCCGGATCGGCGAGCGGGTGGCGGCACCCGGCGTGACGGTGATCGACGATGGGTCGATCGCCGACCGGCGCGGGTCGCTCAGCATCGATGACGAGGGGACGCCGACCCAGGAGAATATCCTGATCGAGGACGGCATCCTGAAAGGCTATATCCACGACCGGCTGAACGCGCGGCTGATGGGCGTCGCGCCGACCGGCAACGGGCGACGGCAGGATTTCTCGCACGCGCCGATGCCGCGCATGACCAACACCTTCATGACCGGCGGCAGGGACGATCCGGCCGAGCTGCTGTCGCGGGTGAAGAACGGCATCTTCGCGAAATCGTTCGGCGGCGGACAGGTCGACATCGTGTCGGGCAAGTTCGTATTTTCGTGCACCGAGGCGTACCGGGTCGAAAATGGCCGGATCGGCGCGCCGATCAAGGGCGCGACGCTGATCGGTGACGGGCCGGAGGTGCTGAAGCAGGTGCGGGGCATCGGCAACGACTTCGCGCTGGACGAAGGGGTCGGCATGTGCGGCAAGGCCGGGCAGTCGGTGCCCGCCGGCGTCGGGCAGCCGACATTGCTGATCGATGGCCTGACCGTCGGCGGCACCGCCTGATGCCGCTGGCCGAACTGGGGCGGTTTCCGCGCGTCGAGGCGCAGATCATCGTCGGGCGGCTGGAAAGCGAGGGCGTACCGGCGGTCGCGTTCGATGGCGAGGCAAGCATCGGTGACGGCAGCTGGCTGCTGATCCCGGTGCGGGTGATGGTCGACGAAGACGATCTGAACGCGGCGCGCGCGATCGTCGACGCGGCAGATGGCACTGCCTGAAAAACGGGCAGTTTTGACGCGCTGCACAAATTAACCGCTCGTTAAGCTGCCTACCGGGGCGATAACCCCCGGTAAATGCTGTTGCGCGTATTTGGCACGGTCGTTGCGATACTCCTTGTCGAGCAACATGCGACACGGGGGGCGACATGAAATTAGTCATCGCCATCATCAAGCCGTTCAAGCTGGATGAGGTACGCGAAGCACTGACCGAGATCGGCGTCGCCGGCATGACGGTGAGCGAAGTGAAGGGGTTCGGGCGGCAGAAGGGCCAGACCGAAATCTATCGCGGGGCCGAATACAGCACCAACATGGTGCCCAAGATCAAGATCGAGGTCGTGTGCGACAGCGACATCGCGCCCCGCGTGGTCGAAGCGGTGCAGGCCGCGGCGAACACCGGCGCGATCGGCGACGGCAAGATCTTCGTCCTCGACGTGGGCCAGGCCGTGCGCATCCGCACCGGCGAAACCGATCTGACCGCTTTGTGATGGGGGGCATCATGCAACATCCGAAGACCTTGCTGGCCGGGCTGAGCCTGGGCCTGTTCGCCGCGCTGCCGGCCTGGGCGCAGACCGCCGCCACCGCCGCGCCCGTCGCCACCGTGAACAAGGGCGACACCGCGTGGATGATGGTGTCGACCGTCCTCGTGCTGATGATGATCGTGCCGGGCTTGGCCCTGTTCTATGGCGGTTTGACCCGGACCAAGAACATGCTGTCGGTGATGACGCAGATCGGCGCGGTCGCGTCGCTCGCGATGCTGATCTGGGTGATGTACGGCTATTCGCTGGCGTTCGGCCCCGATGTCGCCAACGCCACGCTGTCGGGCTTCATCGCCAGCCCGGGCAAGGCGTTCCTGGCCGGCGTCACCGCCGCGTCACAGGCGGCGACCTTTACGCCGGGCGTCGAAATCCCCGAATATGTCTTCATCAGCTTCCAGATGACCTTTGCCGCGATCACCATCGCGCTGGTGCTGGGGTCGGTGGTCGAACGCATCAAGTTCGCCGCCGTCATGGTCTTTGCGATCGTGTGGCTGACGATCACCTATTTCCCGATCGCGCACATGGTGTGGGCGACCAGCGGCTATTTCTTCAAGGCGGGTGCGCTCGACTTTGCCGGTGGCACCGTGGTGCATATCAACGCCGGCGTGTCGTCGCTGGTGCTCGCCCTGCTGCTGGGCAAGCGGCTGGGCTTTCCGACCGAGCGCATGGCGCCGCATTCGCTGACGCTGACCATGGTCGGCACCGGGCTGCTGTGGGTGGGCTGGTTCGGGTTCAACGCGGGTTCCGCGCTGGAAGCGAACGGCACCGCCGGTCTGGCGATGATCAACACCTTCGTCGCCACCGCTTCGGCTGGCCTGTTCTGGATGCTGGCCGAGAAGTTTTCGGGGCACAAGGGGTCGGCGCTGGGCTTCTGCTCGGGCATCATCGCGGGCCTCGTCGCGGTGACGCCGGCGGCGGGCAATTCGGGCCCGTTCGGTGCGATCGTGCTGGGTGCCATCGCCTCGATCGTCTGCTTCTTTGCGGTGACCGTGCTCAAGCCAAAGCTCGGCTATGACGACTCGCTGGACGCCTTTGGCATCCACGGCGTCGGCGGGATCATCGGCGCGATCGGTACCGCGGTCGTCTGTGCCCCGTCGCTGGGTGGGCCGGGTGCGGCCGACTACGACATGGGTGCCAAGCTCGGCGTGCAGGTGTTCGCGGTGCTGGTCACCATCGTCTGGGCCTCGATCGGCACCACCATCGCATGGTTCGTCGCCAAGGCGCTGACCGGTGGCCGGGTGTCGAAGGAAGTCGAGCTGGAAGGCCTCGACCTCGGCGAGCACGGCGAGCGCGCCTATAATTACTGAGTTTCTCCTCTTCCGGGCGGCGGCCTAGTCCCCTGCCGCCCGGTCACCACTTTCCTCCTGCGGAAAACACCTGGGCCGGTGCGGCGACGCATCGGCCTTTTTTTGTGCATCGAACCGGTTGGATGTGTATCCGCTACACACCCCGTTCGTGCTGAGTAGGGGCTGAGCGCAGTCGAAGACCCGTATCGAAGCATCCGACCACTCGCGGTCCTTCGATACGCCCTTTCGACAGGCTTAATGGCTACTCAGGACGAACGGCCGACCAGACGCAGGTGCCCAATGACCCCCTATCTCGACCTGATGCAGCGCGCCTTGACCGACGGCGTTCCGACCGATGACCGTACCGGGGTCGGCACGCGCTCGGTGTTCGGGCACCAGATGCGTTTCGACCTGTCGGCCGGGTTTCCGGTGCTGACGACCAAGAAGCTGCACCTGCGATCGATCATCATCGAGCTGCTGTGGTTCCTGCGCGGCGATACCAATGTGCGGTGGTTGCAGGAACAGCGGGTCAGCATCTGGGACGAATGGGCCGACGCCAATGGCGACCTGGGCCCGGTGTACGGCAAGCAGTGGCGCGACTGGGTGGCGGCCGACGGGCGGCATATCGACCAGATCGCCGAGCTGATCGCGACGATCCGCAGCAATCCCGCATCGCGCCGCCAGATCGTGACCGCGTGGAATCCGGGCGAACTGCACGCCATGGCGCTGTCGCCCTGCCACTGCCTGTTCCAGACCTATGTCGCCAATGGCCGGCTGTCGTTGCAGCTGTACCAGCGCAGCGCCGACATCTTTCTGGGCGTGCCGTTCAACATCGCGAGCTATGCGCTGCTGACCCATATGCTGGCGCAGCAATGCGATCTGGAGGTCGGCGAGTTCATCTGGACCGGCGGCGATTGCCACCTGTACGAGAACCACCTCGATCAGGCGCGCGAGCAGTTGGGGCGGACGCCCGGCCCGCTGCCCCGGCTGGAGATTGCGCGGAAACCCGATGCGATCGATGGCTACGTCCTCGAAGACTTCGTGCTGCACGATTATGTCGCGCAGCCGCATATCAAGGCGGCGGTGGCGATATGATCGACGTGATCCTCGCGCGGGCCGATAATGGCGTGATCGGGGTCGATGGCACTCTGCCGTGGCACCTGCCCGCCGACCTGAAGCGGTTCAAGGCGCTGACCATGGGCCGGGCGATGGTGATGGGGCGCAAGACGTTCGAGAGTTTCCCCAGCCCCCTGCCCGGCCGGCGGCACATCGTGCTGACGCGCGATCGCGACTGGCAGGCAGCGGGCGCGGAGGTGGCGCATGATCCCGATGCCGCGCTGGCGCTGGCCGGGCCGGATGCCGCCGTGATCGGCGGGGCGGAGATTCTCGCCCTGCTGCTGCCCCGCATCGAGCGGGTCGAGCTGACCGAGGTCCATGCCGCGCCCACGGGCGATGCGATCGTCCCGCCCTTCACCGGCTGGGTCGAGGCGTGGCGCGAGGACCACAGTGGCGAGGGAGAACGCCCGGCGTACAGCTTCGTCACATTGCTCCGCCCCGCCCCCACCGCGTAAGGGACCGGCGGCCCCGCAACGGGTGCCGCAAGGGGGAGCGGATGCGCAGGGCGATCTGGTGGGGCGTGGCGTTGCTGGCGATCGTGGCCGCCGCCTTCTTTACGCTGGCGCCCGGCATCGTCGAGCGATCGATGAACAAGGTCGAACCGACCCCGGCACTGGCCCAGCGCATGGCCGCCAAGCCGCGCCCGGTCGAGGCCGCGCCGATCGTCGACCTGCACGCCGACACGCTGCTATGGTCGCGCGACCTGCTGAACCGGGGGACGCAGGGACAGGTCGACCTGCCGCGCCTGCAGGACGGCCATGTCGCGCTCCAGATATTCTCGTCGGTGACCAAGACGCCGCGCGGGCAGAATTACGACAGCAATGGCGACGACAGCGACAATATCACCCCGCTGGTGATCGCGCAGTTGCAGCCGGTGCGCACCTGGGGATCGCTGCTCAACCGGTCGCTGTGGCATGCGACGAAGCTGCGCCGGGCAGCGGCACAGTCGAACGGACAATTGTGGCTGATCCGGTCGGCCGCCGATCTCGATTCGCTGCTGATCGAGCGCGAGGCAAAGGCATTCCGCCTGCACGACAACCGCCCTGCCCCGGTCGGTGCGCTGCTGTCGATCGAGGGGCTGAACGGGCTGGAGGGCAGCCTCGCCAATCTCGACCGGCTGGTTCGCAGCGGGTTCCGCATGGCGGGCCTGACCCATTTCTATGACAACGAGGTCGCCGGATCGATGCACGGCCGCGCCAAGGGCGGGCTGACCCCGTTCGGGCGACAGGTGGTCGCGCGGATGGAGGACCGGGGCATGATCGTCGATGTCGCGCATCTGAGCCATGCCGGCATCGCCGACGTGCTGAAGGTCGCGCGGCGGCCGGTGGTGTCGAGCCATGGCGGGGTGCAGGCGACGTGCCGGGTCAACCGCAACCTGACCGATGCCGAGGTGCGCGGGATCGCGCGGACCGGCGGCGTCGTCGGCATCGGATATTGGGCGGGCGCGGTGTGTTCGACCGATCCGGCGGCGATCGCCAAGGCCATCGTCCATGTCCGCGCCATCGCCGGCATCGACCATGTGGCGCTGGGGTCCGATTTCGACGGGGCGGTGACGACCGGGTTCGATACCGCGTGGGTCGGACTGGTCGCCGAAGCGCTGCGACAGGCGGGACTCGGCCGGGACGAGGTGGACAAGGTGATGGGCGGCAATGCGATCCGGGTGCTGCGCGCCGGGATGCAGCCCCTTTCGCCGGCAGCCCCCGCCCGCTAAGGGGCGGCGATGCAGCGTCTGGACGGGGGCGCGGCGGTGCCCGGTCCTTTGCGCGGCGGCATCGTCGCGCTGGGCAATTTCGATGGGTTTCATGTCGGGCACCAGGCGGTGGTCGGGCGCGCGGTCGACCGCGCGCGGGCCGAGGGGCGGCCGGCGATCGTCGCGACGTTCGACCCGCATCCCCGCCGCTATTTCCAGCCGGGCCTGCCGCCGCTGCGCCTGACCAGCCTCGACCAGCGCGAGCGGCTGTTCGCCGCCGCCGGGGCCGATGCGATGCTGGTATTCCGCTTTGACGCGGCGCTGGCCGGGCTGTCGGCGGCGGATTTCGCGGCCGAGCGACTGGTCGGGCTGATGGGGGTCGGCGGAGTCGTGACCGGCACCGACTTCACCTTTGGCAAGGCGCGCAGCGGCGATGTGGCGACGCTGCGCGCGCTGGGCGAGGCCCATGGCTTCACCGCTGAGACGGTGGCCCCGGTCGGCGACGGACAGGCGGTGGTGTCGTCGTCGCGCATCCGCGATGCGCTGCGCGACGGCCGCCCGCGTAAGGCGACGGCGCTGATGACCCGGCCGTTCGCGGTCGAGGGCGTGGTGGAACATGGCGCGAAGCTCGGCCGGCAGCTGGGCTATCCGACCGCGAACCTGTCGATGGGCGGCTATCTGCGCCCGGCCTACGGCATCTATGCGGTGACCGGGCGGCTGCCCGACGGGCGGATGCTGCAGGGGGCCGCGAATCTGGGCATCCGGCCGACGATCGAAGGGGAGCCGGTCGAGCTGCTCGAACCCTATTTCTTTGATTTCGACGGCGATCTGTACGGGCAGGTGATCGAGGTCGCGCTGATCGAGTTTCTGCGCGGCGAGGCGAAGTTCGAGTCGCTGGATGCGCTGAAGGTGCAGATGGCGGCGGATTGTGAGCGCGCGCGGGCTATCCTGGCCTGCTGAATCTACGGCCAAAGTTCACGAAGTTCACACTCGCCACGGTTTGCGCGCGGTGCGATTGCCGGGTGTGGCAGACGCCGCTTGAGCGGCCGGCCTACGCTGCGGCGACGATGGGGGCTGAACGGTGCAAAGAGCGCGGCGATCCTGCGCTTGCCCGCCGGTGTAGGAAAGCGGTTTGCGTGCGCGCCCGCATCGGCTAATCGCGGGCATTCCTATGACCGACACGCCCGAACCGACGCGCGACTGGCGCGACACCGTCTTCCTGCCGAAGACCGACTTCCCGATGAAGGCCGGCCTTGCCGCCAAGGAACCCGCGATCCTCGATCGCTGGGCGAAGATGGGGCTGTACGATCGCCTCCGCGCCGAGCGGCAGGGTCGCGAGCGCTTCTTGCTGCACGATGGCCCGCCCTACGCCAATGGCGACATCCATATGGGCCATGCGATGAACAAGGTGCTGAAGGACATCGTCGTCCGCACCCAGTCGCTTATGGGCAAGGATGCGCCGTACATCCCGGGGTGGGACTGTCACGGCCTGCCGATCGAATGGAAGATCGAGGAAGCGTACCGCGCCAAGAAGCGCAACAAGGACGAGGTGCCCCCGGCGGAGTTCCGCGCCGAATGCCGCGCCTATGCCGCCAAATGGGTCGACGTGCAGAAGGGCCAGTTCCAGCGGCTGGGCATCCTGGGCGACTGGGAAGACCCGTACCTCACCATGAAGTTCGACGCCGAGGCGACCATCGCCGAGGAACTGTTGAAGTTCGCCATGTCTGGGCAGCTCTATCGCGGGGCCAAGCCGGTGATGTGGTCGCCGGTCGAAAAGACCGCGCTGGCCGAGGCCGAGGTCGAATATGAGGATGTCGTGTCGACGCAGATCGACGTGGCGTTCGAGATCGTCGACGCGCCCAGTGATTCTTCGTTCGGCCGTTGGCTAAGTGGCGCACCCACATATGCCGTAATTTGGACAACGACGCCTTGGACGATTCCGGTCAATCAGGCGCTCGCGTTCGGATCTGATATTCAATATCAAGTCGTTAGCGTAGAAGGGAAGAACCTTCTGATCGCAGCGGATCGGGTAACGGACACTCTTGCCCGCATGGGTAAGTCGGCCGAAGCTTGGGGATGGGTCGGTAAGGGTTCCGACCTTGCCGGCGCGACCGCCCGCCACCCGATGCACGCGCGCGGCGGCTTTTTCGCCAAGCCGCGCCCGCTGCTGGCCGGCGATTTCGTGACGACCGATGCCGGCACCGGTCTGGTCCACATGGCCCCCGATCACGGCGAGGACGATTTCGAGCTGTGCAAGGCGAACGGCATCGAGCCGGTGTTCGCGGTGCAGGGCGATGGCCGCTATCGCGACGACTGGGCGTGGCTGGGCAGCGAAGGCAGCGTCATCAACCCGAAGTTTGTCGCGGCGGGACGTGGCGGCAAGCTGGAGGAAGGGCCGATCTGTCGCGACCTGCGCGAGGCCGGCGCGCTGCTGGCGGCGTCGGACGACTTCGCGCACAGCTATCCGCATAGCTGGCGGTCGAAGGCGAAGGTGATCTTCCGCGCCACGCCGCAGTGGTTCATCCCGATGGACCGGTCTTCTAAGCCCTCTCCCCTTCAGGGGAGAGGGCTGGGAGAGGGGCTGTCGGGCGATCCGCTGCTCTCAGTCACGCACCTCGACGGACTTCCCCTCTCCCCGGCCCTCTCCCCTGAAGGGGAGAGGGAGACGAATGGTGCGACGCTGCGCGAAATCGCGCTGGACGCGATCGAACGCACGCGGTTCGTGCCCGAAAAGGGCCGTAACCGGATCGGAGCGATGGTGTCGGGGCGGCCCGACTGGGTCATCAGCCGCCAGCGTGCGTGGGGCGTGCCGATCGCGCTGTACGTCAACCGGGCGACCGGCGACTATCTGCGCGACGACACCGTCAACGACCGCATCCTGACCGCGTTTCGTGAGGGCGGGGCCGATGCGTGGTATGCGGCGGATCATCAGGCGCTGCTGGGGCCGGATTACGACCTCGCCGACTATGAGGTCGTGACCGACATTCTCGACGTGTGGTTCGATTCGGGCTGCACCCATGTCTTCACCATCGAGAAAAGGTTCGGGGCGGGCACCCGCGCCGACCTGTATCTCGAAGGGTCGGACCAGCATCGTGGCTGGTTCCAGTCGTCGCTGCTGGAGAGCAGCGGCACGCGGGGCCACGCACCGTACAAGGCGGTGCTGACCCACGGCTTTGCGCTGGACGGCAATGGCCGGAAAATGTCGAAGTCGCTCGGCAATGTCGTCGATCCGTTGAAGGTGATCGGCGAATCGGGCGCGGACATCCTCCGCCTCTGGGTCGCGCAGACTGATTATTTCGAGGATGTGCGGATCGGCAAGGAAGTGCTGGCCGGCACCGGCGATGCGTATCGCAAGCTGCGCAACACCTTCCGCTATCTGCTGGGCGCGCTCGACGGGTATAGCGAGGACGAGCGGGTGCCGGTCGAGGCAATGCCGGGGCTGGAGCGCTATGTCCTGCATCTGCTGGGGACGCTCGACACCGAGTTGCGCTCGGCGGCGGAAGCGTTCGAGTTCAATCGCTATGCCCGCGCGCTGACCGATTTCGCGAACGAGGATCTGTCGGCGTTCTTCTTCGATATCCGCAAGGATTCGCTCTACTGCGACGCCGCCGACGACCTGCGGCGGCGGGCGTATCGCACGGTGCTGGACACGCTGTTCCACGCGCTGGTCCGCTATGCCGCGCCGATCCTGGCGTTCACCGCCGAGGAAGTGTGGCAGGCGCGGTTCCCGAGCGAGGACACGTCGGTCCACCTGCTCGAATGGCCCGAACTGCCGCAGCTGCCCGCCGACCAGCCGCTGGGCACCGCCTGGGCCGAAGTGCGCGTGCTGCGCCAGCAGGTCACCGAGGCGATCGAGCCGCTGCGCCGGGCCAAGACAGTGCGATCGAGCCTGGAGGCCGAGGTGACGGTACCGTCGCTGCCGCTGCCGGCGGACGAATTGGCCGAGCTGTTCATCGTCGCGAAGGTGACGGAGGCTGATGGCCCGATCACGGTGACGCGGACGGAGGCGGCCAAGTGCGGGCGCTGCTGGCGGCATCTGCCCGACGTGGCAACCGATGGCGACCTGTGCGGTCGCTGTGCGGAGGTGGTGGCATGAGCGTGCGCAAGGTCGCGGTCGTGGTCGCGCTGGTCGTGCTGATCGTCGATCAGTTCGTCAAATATTGGGTCACCGGGCCGATGGGGATCGATTATCCCGGCGCGGAGCTGAACCTGTTGCCGGTGTTCACGCTGCGCTTCGTCCAGAATTTCGGCGTGTCGCTGGGGCTGTTGCAGGCGGGCAGCGAGTTCGCGCGCTGGGCCTTGGTCGCGATGACCGCGATCATTGCCACCGGCGTGGCGGTGTGGATCCGGCGCGAGACGCAGAAGCCCGAGCTGATCGGCCTGGGGCTGGTCTTGGGCGGGGCACTCGGCAACATCATCGACCGGGTGCGCTTCGGCTATGTCGTCGACTATGCCGACTTCCATATTTTCGGCTACAGCCCGTTTCTGGTATTCAACATCGCCGATGCGGCGATTTCGATCGGTGTCGTGATCCTGCTCGTCCGCGCGCTGTTCACGCCGAAGCCGAAGCACGATGTTCCTGTGGAGAAGGCCAATGCGTAAGTTTGTCGTCATCAGCAGCCTCGGCCTGATCCTTGCCGGGTGTCAGGGCAACGCCCTGAACCGCCAGCGTCCCGACGAATTCGCCGTCGCGCGCCAGGCGCCGCTGGTGATCCCGCCCGATTATGCGCTCGTCCCCCCGAAGCCGGGCGCGCCGCGTCCGCAGGACACCGCCGCATCGACGCAGGCGATGCAGGCACTGTTCGGTGGCCCGGCACAGCGTAGCGCGACCGAGCGGCTGACGCTGGAACAGGCCGGTGGGTCGGGTGCGGCCGATGCGGGCATCCGGTCGGGCGTGGCCGATCCGGGCACCAACGTCGTCGACAAGGGTGCGACGACCCGCGACATCATCGCCGCGCCGGCAGGCGACGGGCAGGCCGCGAAGACGACTACGCCGTAACCGGGCGGGTTTTTCGGATGTGGGAAAGGCCGGTTGCCCCATGGGGTGACCGGCCTTTTTTTGTCCGCTACCCGCTCCGTTTTGCTTCGAGCCTGTCGAGAAGCGAACGGGAGGGTGAGGTATGATGCCTATTCGATCCGTTCGTCCTGAGTAGCCACTGCGCTTGTCGAAGTGGCGTATCGAAGGACCGCGCAAAGGGCAGGTACTTCGATACGGATCTTCGACAGGCTCAGCCCCTACTCAGCAAGAACGTTTCAGGAGGCTTCCGCCCCCGGATCAGAACGCCGCGGTCAGCGATACGACGACCGTGCTGGCCGCGATCGGGCTGCCGTTGGTCGTCTTGCTGAAGTTCGGCGTGATGTACGCCGCTTCGCGGTTCGAAATGTCGGTGTCGACATAGGCGACGCCCAGCGTCAGGTTCTTGTAGGTGAAGTCGGTGCCGAGCGACCAGTCCCAATAGCTGCCGGTCGGCGACAGGCTGGTGCCGTTCGGCCCCAGGCCCGGATTGCCGTCCGAATAGCCGATATGCGCCTTCAGCGTCAGCGGGGTGTTCGGCACCGCGCCGACCGCATCGCCCGACAGGTAGATATTGTCGTCGCGCTTGCCGCTGCCGACGACCAGCGGCGTCGCCGAGGCGAAGGCGCGGCTGAGCGAGGTCTGCTTGGGCGCGTAGAAGGCACCGGCGGTCAGCGTGGCGGGACCGGCGGTGCCCGACAGCTTGCCATAGAATTCGACGACATCGGTTTCGTCCGCGCCGCCCGGATAGGTGTACCAGGTAACGCCGGCATCGACCGTCGCGGTGCCGAACGTCTTCTTGTACCCGGCGATCAGGTCGAGTTCGAGATTGGCGCCGCCGAACGTGCCCCAGCCGGCGAGGTTCGACCCCCAGGTGCCGATATAGACGCCGCTTTCATGGGCGATGGTGATGCCGCCCTGTACGGCGACGTTCTTGTCCGATTGCGACACGCCGCGGAAGCGATAGTCGGAGGTGACGCTGGCGCTGCCGCTGATGGTGACGGGCGGCGGGGGTGCGGTGTCCTGCGCAAAGGCGGGCACGGCGGTGGTGGCGGCGAGGATCGCGGCCGGGAGGAAGGTCGAGAATCGCATCGTAAACCCTTTCTGCGGTTACGTGGTGATTCTCCTGCGTTCGAGGGTCGCCGCGATTGGATGAGCCTTGTGGCTCGAGCGGTCTGGCCCTCTGCGACCGAATATGTCGAACCATGCCGCGCCGCACAATCGAAATTGCTCCGACGCCGGATACGACACACCCGCTGTTGCAGCGTGGCAACAGCGGGTGTGCTGGAAACGAAAAAGAACTCAGGCGCGGATGGCGAGGATCGCGTCGATCTCGACAACGGCACCCAGCGGCAGGACCGGCACGCCGACCGCGCTGCGGGCGTGGCGGCCGGCATCGCCGAACAGTTCGACCATCAGTTCCGATGCGCCGTTGGCGACCTTCGGCTGGTCGGTGAAGCTGCCCGCCGAATTGACGAACACGCCGAGCTTCACGACACGCTCGATCCGGTCGAGGCTGCCCAGCGCCTTTTCCGCCTGTGCCAGGATCATCAGCGCACACTTCTGCGCGGCCGACGTGGCATAGGCCAGGTCGCGGTCTTCGCCGGCGCGGCCGGTCATCAGGTTGCCATCCTCGAACGGCAGCTGGCCCGACAGGTGGAGCAGGCCACCGGCCTCCACGGCGGGGACATAGGCCGCTACGGGCGCGGCGGCGACGGGGAGCGACAGGCCGCGTTCGGCCAGCTTTGCGGGGATATCATAAGCCATGGTGCGTTCCTCTCGTGGATAGCGGATCGGGTCAAGCCTTCGCCGGCTGCCCCTCGGCAAAGCGGGCCTCGATCCAGGCCTGTGCCGCCACCCAGTCGTCGATGCGGGCATGGGCGGCGGGGGCGGCGGGTATGTGGACGGCAAGGTCGGGTTCGGCGACCATGTGCAGGCGGAAGACGCCCGGCGCGCTGTCGGCGACCGATTCGTGATGGACGGCAAGGTCGTCGACGAACACCGCGACGCTAGGAGTATATTCGGCCAGCAGCCGGGCGACCGGCGGGCCCTTGCCCCCCTGGTTGCAGTCGACGCGATGGACGATGCCATGGGTCGCCAGCTGCTCGATCCGGTGGGTGCGGCAATGGTCCTGCAGGTTGGTCAGGACGACGATATCGGCCTGCTGCGCCAGCGCCGCCAATGCTTCGCGCGCATGGGGCACGAGGGTCTGGCGTCCCATCTGATCGGGGAAGAAGCCGTCGAGCATCCCCCACATCTCGTCGCGTTCCAGCGTGGTGCCGTCGGCGCGGGTCATCGAGCTGGCAAAATCACCGCCGGCCATGTTGAAGTCGATCGCATGTTCCTCGCCCAGCCAGTGCCCGAAATGGCGGACCATGTGCAGCAGGACTTCGTCGCAATCGGTGATGAGCAGGGGTTTCATGCAGTCTCCAGTTCGGCGCGGGCGCGGACCAGGGCGGTCGGGGCCACGGCCAGCGCATCGGCACAGGCGATCAGGTCGGGTTCGTAACCCTCCAGATGGCCGAGCAGTTGCGCGAGGAAGGCGGGATCGCCGGCCCGCGCGCGCAGGTCGGCGGGGTCGATGCCGGTCAGCGCCAGGAACCGGTCGCGGCGGGTGTCGTCGCCGATCACCCAGACCAGCGCATGCAGGCCAAGCGTCGCCGCGTCTTCATTTGTTTCCGGCCTGCGCATCGCCTAGACAGCCTTTCGAACTTCCAACGGGATGCAAAGCGCGTGGCAAAAAGGGTACTCGTTGTCGAGGACAACGAACTGAACCTGAAGCTGTTCTGCGACCTGTTGCGCGCGCATGGCTTCGAAACCGAACCGGTGCGCGACGGACGCGAGGCAGTGGCAAAGGCGCGGGCGTTCCTGCCCGACCTGATCATCACCGATATCCAGTTGCCGCACATGACGGGGCTGGAACTGATCCAGATGCTGAAGGCCGATCCGCGCCTGCGCGCCGTGCCGATCATGGCGGTCACCGCCTATTCCGGCCGCGACGACGAGGACCGGGTGCGCGCGGCGGGGGCCAATGCCTATGTCACCAAGCCGATTTCGGTGGTGCGGTTCGTCGGTGAGGTGCGAGCGTTGCTGCCGGTCGAGGAGGTTCGGGGGGAGGATGGCGAATCGGGGGCGGACGATTCGCCCTTCCCGTCACCCCGGACTTGATCCGGGGTCCCGCTTTCCTCCGGTCGGCGTAGCAGAAGAAGAAGCGGGACCCCGGCGCAGGGCCGGGGTGACGATCGGGGGGCGTGCTGCCTGCCCCCTCACTCCCAATCCACCTTCGCCACCAGCATCGTCAGCAACGCCGCGAGCGCCGCCACGACCCAGAGCGACGCGAGGCCCAGCCAGTTCCACGCCAGCGCGCCGATCGTCACGCCGACGACGAAGCCCAGCCATAACAGCAGGTCGCGGCGCGGCCCGGGTGCGTCGCGCTCGCCCATCAGGCGGCGGGCCAGCCGCTGGCCGATTCGCACCAGCGTGCCGGTCATGTAGGTGAGGCCGATCCGCACCTCGCCATCGGGCGCGACGACGCCGTTCTGCGCGCCCATCGCAGCGGCGAGCAACAGCATGGCGAGGGTGAGCGGGGCGAAGGTCGACAGCGCCGCGCCGAGCGCGAGCAGGATCGTGACGAGGCCCATCACCGCCTCCGCCCGGCGCCCCTGCCCCAGCCGCTCGGCCGCGGCCGCACCCGCGATGGTGCCGAACATCGCCCCCGCCACGAACGACAGCACCAGCGCGGCGGCAATGGCCGACGCGCCGTTCCAGCCATGGGCAAGGCCGACGCCGAAGCGGGTCGAGTTGCCCGACATGAACGAGGCGAAGAATCCGCCAAGGCCGCTGAACGCCAGCGCATCGACGATACCCGCCAGACCGGCGAGCAGGACGGTGACGAGGGTGGCGGCGGGGGTAAGACGACGCATGGAATTCCTATTGCCCGATCGACGGGGGGCGGGGCAATGCCCCCTCGCCTATCGCCCATCCGTACGATAGCGAGGCGGGATGGTTCCCTCTCCGCAGGCGCTGGGGCAGATGCTCGGCGCACTCGACATGATCGGTATCGCGGTGTTCGCCGCGTCGGGCGCGCTGGCGGCGACGCGCGCGGCGCAGACGTTCGTCACCGCCGCGTTCTTCGCGCTCATCACCGGGGTCGGGGGCGGCACGGTGCGCGACCTGCTGATCGGTGCGCCGGTGTTCTGGGTACATGGCTCGCCGGTCGCGGCGATCTGTGTCGGGGTGGCGGGGCTGGTGTGGATCACGCCGCAGCATTGGTGGCGGGACAAGGCACTCGACTGGCTCGATGCCGCGGGCCTTGCCGCCTATGCCGTGTTTGGCGCGGCGAAGGCGCTGAGTTTCGGGGTCCCGCCGCTACAGGCGGGGATGATGGGGGTGCTGACCGCGTGCGTCGGGGGGATCATCCGCGACGTGCTGGCGGGCGTGCCGTCGATCCTGATGCGGCCGGAACTGTATGTGACGGCGGCAGCGCTGTCGGCGGGGCTGCATGTCGTGCTGGTCGCGTGCGGGCTGCCGCCGTTCGTGGCGGCGCTGCCGGCGGCGGCGGCGGGGTTTGCGCTCAGGGGCGTGGCGATCCGGTTCCGGATCGCGCTGCCGGCGTATCGGGGGAAGCGGTAGAGTTAGCCTCTCCCCTTCTCCTTACCCGCCCCCGTTTGCTTCGAGCGTAGGTTCGAGCCTGTCGAAAACCGAAGTCGAGAAGGGGGTGCCAAGAACAACCGAGTTCTCGACGGACGCTTCTCGACAGGCTCGAAGCTGCTCGAACCGAACGGATTGGGTGGGGGTAAGGTAGCGCGAGGCTACCCCCGCACCACCCCCGTCTCACTGAACGGCTTCGGCTCGCGGGGCGGCACCGCGCTGTCGTTCAGCTCGCATTGCCAGAAGCCGACATCGATCCAGCGGCCCTGCTTGAAGCCAATCTCGCGGTACACCCCGGCGCGGCGGAAGCCGACCGCCTCGTGCAGCATGATCGACGCGTCGTTGGGCAGCGACAACACGCCGATCGCCTGGGTAAAGCCCTGCGCGCGCAGCGTATCGACCAAGGCTTCGTAGAGCAGCCGCCCGGTCCCCTTCTGCTGCGCGCCGCCCGCCATGTAGATCGAGGTTTCGACGACATAACGGTACGCCGGGCGGTCGCGGAACTTCGTTGCATAGGCGTAGCCCAGCACCGCATCGCCATCCGCTTCGCCGGTGGTTGCCACCAGCCAGGGATAATAGCCGTCGCTGTGCGCCATCCGGCTGCGGATCGCACGGGCGTCGGGGGCTTCGGTTTCGAACGACACCGTGCCGCCCAGCACATAGGGGGCATAGATCGCGGCGATGGCGGCGGCGTCCTCGCTCCGCGCGGGGCGGATCGCGATCATGCGAACCACCGCGCGACGATCAGGTCGAACAGCGACGCATCCTCCGCCGACGCCCGAACCGGCCCCAGCCCGGCACATTCGATGCAGCGCGCCTGCACGCCGGTCGGCGCGGTCAGCATCCGCCGCGCATCGCCCAGTGCCTGCGCCAGTACCGCCCGCTGTTCGATCGCGACACGGCCGAGCATGTCGGTCGCCGCCTGGTCCGGCGCATCGCCGCGTTGCCGGTCGGCAAAGCCCTTCAGCGCCTTTTCGAGGGCTGAGGGTTCCTTTTCGAGATAGACGGTCTGCACCGTCGCCGGGTCGAGCTTGGCAAGGCGCGCGGCCTCGGCCACCGCATCGCCCAGATTGCCGAAGCGGTCGACCAATTTAAGCTGACGCGCGGTCCCGCCGTCCCACACCCGGCCCTGCCCGATCTGGTCGACGCGCGGCTGCGGCAGCTTGCGCGATTGCGCGACGAGGCCGGTGAAGCGGGCATAGATATGCTCGACCCCGCTCTGCATGATCGCGTCGAACGCCGGGTTGGTGCCGCGCAGCACGTCGGGCTGGCCGCTAAGCGGTGTGGTGCCGACGCCATCGGCCGACACGCCGATCTTCGACAGGCTGTTTTCAAAGGTCGGGATGACGCCGAACACGCCGATCGACCCGGTGATGGTGTTGGGTTCGGCAAAGATCACGTCACCCGGCGTCGACACCCAATATCCGCCGGATGCGGCGAGCCCGCCCATCGACACGACCACCGGAATCTTCGCGACGTCCTTCGCCTGCAGGATCGCCTGGCGGATGCGTTCCGACGCCAGCACCGATCCGCCCGGCGAATCGACGCGGACGACCAGCGCCTTCAGGTTCTTGGTCGCGAGGCCATCGAGCAGCAGCTTGGCGATGGTGTCGCCGCCCGCCGTGCCCGGCTTCGCCTCGCCATCGACGATCGTGCCGGCGACGGTGATGACGCCGATCGCATCGCCCGAGGCCGATACCGGATTGGCCGCCAGCCAGCTGGCATAGCTGATCGTGCGGAAGCTGCCCGCCGCCTTGCCGGCATCCTCACCCGCCAGCGCCGCGACGCGCTTGCCGAAGGCGACGCGGTCGCCCAGTTGGTCGACCAGCCCGCTTTTCAGATTGGCCTGCGCGACGTCGCCGCCCGCCGCCTGGATCACCGCTTCGGGACGGGTCAGGAATGCGTCGAGCTGCGCCTTGGGCCGCGCCTTCTGCACCGCCGAACGCCATTGGTCGAAGATCGCGCCGTACAGCGCCTGGTTGGCGGCGCGGGCCGGTTCGGACTGGTCGGCGCGGGTGAAGGGTTCGACCGCCGACTTGAACTGGCCGACGCGGTAGACATGGGCGTTGACGCCCAGCTTGTCGATCAGGCCCTTGTAATAGAGCTGCGGGCCGCCGGGGCCGCGAAACATCGTGCCGCCGAACGGATTTTGCCACACTTCGCTGGCGTTCGACGCGATGCGATAGCCGCCATCGGTATAGAGCGTGGCATAGGCCAGCACCGGCTTGCCGCTGGCGCGGACGCGGGCGACGGCATCGCCGACCTCGGCCAGCGCCGCGGGATAGCCGCCGGCGAACTTGTCCATGTCGAGGACCACCGCCTTGACCCGCGTATCGCCCTTTGCGGTGTCGAGGGCGCGCACCACGTCGCGCAGCCGCAGTTCCTGTGCCGCCGGCTGGCCGCTGAGCAGCGCGACCGGATCGGCCTCGGCCGGTTGTTCGACGATCGATCCCGACAGGTCGAGCACCAGCGCGCCATCGGTGATGCGGGTGTTGGGCTTGGCCGACAGCGCGGCGAACAGCGCGCCGAAGAACAACAGCATCAGGAGCAGCACCAGGCCGTCCTTGATCCCGACCAGCAGCTTCCACGCACCCCGGACCAGTTTCACGGCAATTCCTTCGAGCTTATCGTCTAGCGATAAATAATCGGATGGCCGGGGGAGTAAAGCACCGATGGTCCCGACCGGATACGAAAAGGCCCCGCACGCAACGCGCACGGGGCCGATTGGACGACGACCGTGCGCGCGTCAGACGCGCATCGGCATCAAAACATAGAGCGCGGGCGAGGCGTCGTTCTCGCGGATCAGCGTCGGCGCGGCGGCGTCCGACAGGTGGACCTCGCACAGATCGCTGTCGATCTGCCCCAGAATGTCGAGCAGGTAGCGGCTGTTGAAGCCGATCTCGAACGGCAGCGCGGTGTATTCGCCGGGCACTTCCTCCGCAGCCGCGCCGTTTTCGGGCGAGGTGACCGACAGCGTGATCTTGTCGCGATCCAGCGCCATCTTGACCGCGCGGGTCTTTTCGGTGGCGATGGTCGACACGCGGTCGACGCCGGCCATGAAGCTCTTCGGATCGAGCTTCAGCAGCTTGTCGTTCGCGGTCGGGATGACGCGCGAATAATCGGGGAAGGTGCCGTCGATCAGCTTGCTGGTCAGGATCGCCTGTCCCAGATCGAAGCGGATTTTGCTGCCCGACAGCGACACGCCGACCGACCCGTCGACTTCATCCAAGAGCTTGCGCAGTTCGGCGACGCATTTGCGCGGCACGATGACGTCGGGCATCTTGTCGGCGCCCTCGGGCCGCTCGACCGTCATGCGCGCGAGGCGGTGACCGTCGGTCGCGGCGGCCTTCAGCACCGGCTTCCCGTTATCCTCGGCGACATGCAGGAAGATGCCGTTGAGGTAATAGCGCGTTTCCTCGGTCGAAATCGCGAAGCGGGTCTTGTCGATGATCGCCTTCAGCGTGGTCGCGGGCAGTTCGAACTGGGTCGGCAGCTCCCCTTCCGCGATCACCGGGAAATCGTCGCGCGGCAGCGTCGACAGGTTGAAGCGCGCGCGCCCGGCGACGATGGTCAGGCGACCTTCGGCGGCCGACAGCTGCACCTGCGCGCCGTCGGGCAGCTTGCGCGCGATGTCGAACAGCGTGTGTGCCGACACGGTGATCGCGCCGGGCTGATCGATCGCCGCGGCGATGGTTTCGTCGATCTGCAGGTCGAGGTCGGTCGCCATCAGGCGGATGCTCGATTCGCCCGCCTCGATCAGGACGTTCGACAGGATCGGGATGGTATTGCGCCGCTCGACCACCGACTGGACGTGGCTGAGGCCCTTCAACAGGGTCGCGCGTTCGATCGTCGCCTTCATGATGTTCCCCCGCGCGGATGCGCATCGCACTCGGGCCAGCGGATTCGGTGCCGACCCCATAGAAAACCGAGCAGTGTGTCTAGCGCAAAGAAGGGCCGGAGCAAACCGCTCCTACCCTCCTCGCGCAACTTGGTTACTGAGAAGTAAACAGGTGCGTTTTGGTCGCGCTTGCGCACGACTTGCGGTGACTGCGGGAACGCGCCCTTACGCGCGTTCCCGCCAAACATCAGAACCGGATGCCGACGCCGGCGACGACCTGGTGCCGGTCGGTGTCGATGTCGAACTGCGAGGTGGTGCTGCCGTCGCGGAACTGAAAATCGGCGTTGTTGTAGTTCGAATAGCGATATTCGAGCTTGGCATAGGCGCGGCTGCCGATCGCCTGCTCGACACCGGCACCCAGGCGGTAGCCGTTCAGTTCGTAGTTCTGGCGCGTGTCGACGCTGCCGTCGCTGGCAACGACGTTCAGGCGGGCATTGGTGTAGCCGCCCTTCACATAGGCGAGCGTGGTCGGCGCGACGAGCAGGCCGGCACGGGCACCGACATAGAGGTCGCGGCCGGTCTTCACGCTGCCGAAGCCGAAGAAGTTCGGGTCGGTGCGCGCGGTTTCGACCTTGCCGGTCGATCCGGTATATTCGCCCTCGACCCCGATCAGGAAGTTGCTGAGCGCGAAGTCGTAGCCGGCGTCGACGCCATAGACCATGCCGTTAACGGTCTGGTTATCGCCGTCCAGGTCGCTATCCTGGGTGCTGCCCGCACGGATACCGTCATAGCCGGCCAGCGCGCCGACGCGGAAACCGGTGAAGGCGGGGTTCACGTCCTGCGCCAGCGCAGGGGTCGCCAGCATCGTGCCGGCAGCGGCAAGACCGAGGATGAGGGTACGCATACTAAAAACTCCATTGTCACCGCCCATGGTCAGGGCGCGGGGGATCAATGGACGGTTTGCCGGCACGTTGCATGAACCTCACCTAAACAGCGAAATCCGTTGCAATTGCGCAACACCGGCTTGAAAGCAGGATGATGACGACCCAATCCCCCGCCCCCCGCAACGGCCGCGACTTCATCGCCCGGCATGGCGAGACGGTCTATAATATCGCGCAGCGGATGCAGGGCGATCACCTGCACACCCCGCTGACCCGCGCCGGCTTTGCCCAGGCCGATGCAATGGGCGCGGCGCTGCGCGAGATGCTGGGCGCCCGGCCGAAACTGACGCTGTGGGCGTCGAGCGCGGGGCGGGCGTTGCAGACGCTGGCGATCATCGCCGAGCATCTGGAGCTGGACTGGCACGCGGCGCATCGCGACGACCGGCTGGTCGAGATCGGCATGGGCGACTGGTCGGGCCGCTATTATCGCGAGCTGACCGGGGCGGATGCCGACTTCCTCGATGTCGAGGCGCGGCTGTATCGCCGCCCCGCGCCGGGCGGCGAATGGTATGACGCGATTGCCGCACGCGTGGGAAGCTGGGCCAAGGACACGGCGGACGATCCCGGCGACCGGCTGGTCATCATGCACGGCATGTCCAGCCGGGTGCTGCGCGGGGTGCTGACCGGCGCGCCGGTCGATCCACGCTTTGCCGCGCCGATCGCCGACGATCTGCCGCAGGGGTCGATCGCGCTGATCGAGGGTGGGCGGGAGAGCGTGCCGCATGTCGGGCGCGGGCGGGCCTCGCTCGCCGCACCTGCTTGATCGCGCTGCTGCTGGCGGTGGCGGCACCGCAGGCGATCGGGATTCACCAGCGCTGGGGTGCGTTTCGGGGCGATGGCCCGACGCGCTGCTATGCGATCAGCCGCCCGGTGCAGGGCAAGACCGGCGCGCCATTCGCCAGCGTCGCGACCTGGCCCGGCGCGGGCGTGCGGAGACAGCTGCATGTGCGGCTGAGCCGGCCGAAGAGCGACCGGGCGCGGGTCGTTCTGACCATCGGCGAGCGGCGGTTCGACCTGACCGCCGGGCGGATCGATGCATGGAGCCCCGACGCGGCGACCGACCGCGCGATCGTCGCGGCGATGCGCGGCGGGCGGTCGATGAGCGTCGAGAGCGTGGCTGCGAACGGGGCGGCGTTCGTTGATGTATATGCGCTGTCGGGGGCGGCGACGGCGATCGATGCGGCGGCGCTGGGGTGTTTGTAGCGGCCACCCATCAACCAGGAAAACGCGTCACCCCGGACTTGATCCGGGGTCCCGCTTTTTGCCCGCCGCCGCAGTAGAAGAAGAAGCGGGACCCCGGATCAAGTCCGGGGTGACGATGGTGTGGTGGAGCGATCGTGGGCCAGTGGAAATCCCACCCGAAATCGGCTATATCCCGCCGATGCTGACAGTATCGACGCCGCCCATGCCGATTCCCGGCCATGTCGACCCCGTGCCCGTGCCGCGCGGCCTTGCCCCGCGTCCCGATGGTCGCATCGATCTGGTCGGGCTGACCAAGCCGGAGATTCGTGCCGCACTGGAAACGGCCGGCTTCGATGCGCGGCAGGCGAAGCTGCGCGCCAAGCAGCTGTGGCACTGGATCTACAATCGCGGCGCGACCGAGTTCACCGCGATGACCGATATCGCCAAGGCGCAGCATCCGGTGCTGGAAAAGCACTTCGTCGTCGGGCGGCCGGCGGTGAAGGAAGCGCCGGTGTCGACCGATGGCACGCGCAAATGGCTGCTCACCTCGCCCGACGGGCAGGATTATGAGATGGTGTTCATCCCCGACGCCGATCGGGGGACGTTGTGCGTGTCGAGCCAGGTCGGCTGCACGCTCAACTGCACCTTCTGCCACACCGGCACGATGCGGCTGGTGCGCAACCTGACCGCCGGCGAGATCGTCGGGCAGGTGATGCTGGCGCGCGATTCGCTGGGCGAATGGCCGAGCCAGCCCGAGGGGCGAATGCTGACCAACATCGTGATGATGGGCATGGGCGAACCGCTGTATAATTTCGATGCCGTGCGCGACGCGCTGGGCGTCGTCATGGACGGCGACGGCCTTGCCCTGTCCAAGCGGCGGATCACGCTCAGCACGTCGGGCGTGGTGCCGATGATGGCACGCGCCGGCGCGGAGATCGGCGTGAACCTGGCGGTGTCGCTGCACGCCGTGACGAAGGAAGTGCGCGACGAGATCGTACCGCTCAACCGCAAATACGGCATCGAGGAGCTGTTGCAGGCGTGCGCCGACTATCCCGGTGCGAACAATGCCCGGCGAATCACGTTCGAATATGTGATGCTGAAGGACAAGAACGACAGCGACGACGATGCGCGCGAGCTGGTGCGGCTGCTGCGCAAATACCAGCTGCCGGCCAAGGTCAACCTGATCCCGTTCAACCCGTGGCCGGGTGCACCGTACGAATGCTCGACGCCCGACCGCATCCGCGCGTTCAGCGACATCGTGTTCGAAGGCGGCATCTCCGCCCCCGTCCGCCGCACGCGCGGGCAGGATATCGGCGCGGCCTGCGGTCAGCTGAAGACCGCGGCCGAGAAGAAGAGCCGGGCGGAGCTCGATCGGGAAGCGGCGGAAGCGGCAGCGGCCTGATCAGGTGGCGGCGCGCGGCAGGCGCTTGACCAGCCAGTCGCGGATCATCGCCGCCTCCGCTTCGTCCACGCCGCCGGCAAAGCCGATCGTTCGCGCGCCATGGTCGAACTTCACCGCGCCCATCCAGTTGAGGAACGGTGCGAACCCCACCTGCGACCGGTCGAAGATCGTCTGCACGCTGGCGCGCAGGTTGCGTACCTCACCGCCGCGATAGGCCCGGGTGCGCGAAAACGGCCCGGCGCGCAGGCGCAGCAGCAGGTCGCCGCCGACGACCGCAATCTCCTCGCGCCCGGCCAGCTGCCACAGGATCGACGCCGCCGCGAACAGCCATGCCACCGCCCAGCCGATCAGCCAGATCGCGAGGAACGCCTCTCCGGTTCGCAGCAATTCGGTAGCGGCCATCACCCCGCCCATCGTCCAGAAGCTGATCCAGACGCACAGGAACGGCAGCGCGAACCAGCTGCGCCGTGCCGGCACGACGAGATGCTCACCCGATTCGTCATGGACGATGCGGTGCCGCGGCGGGCGCGGGGCGACGTAACGCGGGATCACGGTCATGGCGCGATCGTACCGCACCGACGCGCCTGCCGTCACCACCTCTCGACAGCACTCCCGCGATAGTATCTAGCGCAACGATGCTCGATGCGACCTCCCTTGCCCTTGCCGCCGGTGCCGGCGTGCTTGGCGGTGCGATGAACGCGCTGGCCGGGGGTGGCACCTTTGCGACGATGCCCGCACTCATCGGCCTGGGCCTGCCCGGATCGATCGCCAATGCGACCTCCAACGTCGCGTTGCAGCCGGGCGCGATCGCCAGTGCCTGGGCATTCCGCCGGGGGTTGGGGCCGCTGGGCGGGATACCGATCCGGGTGCTGGCGAGCATCACCTTCGTCTCCGGCCTGCTCGGCAGCCTGTTGCTGGTGTGGACGCCCAGCAGCCTGTTCGACGTGATCGTGCCGTGGCTGTTGCTGATCGCGTTCCTCGCCATCGCGTTCGGGCGGCGGGCGGCGGACTGGCTACACGACAAGGTGACGATCGGCCCGGCGACGCTGGTCGTGGCACAGGTGCTGCTGGGCATCTATGGCGGCTATTTCGGCGGTGGCGTGGGGATGATGGTCACCGCGACCTATGGCCTGCTCGCCGGGCAGAGCGTGAAGTCGATGGCGGCCCCGCGCACATTGATGCTGGCGACGGCCAACAGCGCGGCGGCGATCATCTTCGTCGCGACCGGCATGGTCGCATGGGCCGCGTGCGTGCCGATGATCGTGGGCGGCATTCTGGGCGGATGGCTGGGCGCGAAGCTGGGCGTGCGGCTGACGCCGGGGCAGATTCGCGCGTGGACGCTGCTGGTCACGTTCAGCGTGACTGTCGTGTTCTTCGTCCGCGCCTACGGCTAACCCGGCCGGCGCATGTCGAAGCGTTCGCCCGGCTCGAAATAATCGCCCGCGCCGCCGCCGCGCAGGATCGGGCGGGCGCGTTCGGTGCGATAGATGCCGTCGTCGAGCAGCGCCGGGTCGATATGCACCTGCACCACCTCCCCCAGCACCAGCCACGTGTCGATATCGCCGCCATGGCTGTCGCTCAGGCGGACGATCTGCGTCGTGCGGCATTCGAACTGGACCGGCGATCCGGCGACGCGCGGCGGCGCGACCGTGGTCGAGGGCAAGGTGTCGAGCTTTGCCAGCGTGAACTCATCCATCTCGGTCATCGCCGAGGTGGCGTTCATCGCCTCCGCCTGATGCCGGGTCGCGAGGTTCCACACGAACTCGCGCGTGTCGCGGGCATTGGCCAGCGTGTCCTTCGCACCCGTAGAGGCAAAGCCGATGATCGGCGGGCGATAGTTGAACGCGTTGAAGAAACTGTAGGGTGCGAGATTGCGTTTTCCATCGCGCGACAGGCTGGAAATCCAGCCGATCGGGCGCGGCGCGATGATCGCGTTGAATGGATCATGGGGCAGGCGATGGCCATCGGCCGGGGCATAGGAATGGAAATCGGTCATGGGGTTCCCCAACGCACGATCCGGACCGGGGGTGCAAGGCCCCTTCGCACCGGGCGCGTGGCGGCATAGGATGCGGCCATGACATCGCCAACGATCAAGCGCCATGCGCTGGCCACCCGGCTGTGGCATTGGGTCAATGCCGTCGCGGTCATCATCCTGATCGGCAGCGGGCTGATGATCCTGAACGCGCATCCCCGCCTCTATTGGGGGCGCTATGGCGCGAATTTCGACCATGCGTGGATCACGTTCGACCGGTTTCCGGGATGGGTGACGATCCCGCAGACCTACAATCTCGCGCTGGCGCGCAACTGGCACCTCACCTTTGCGCTGGTGCTGGGGTTCGGGCTGCTGGCCTATATGATCGCGAACCTGCTCAATCGGCATTTCCAGCGCGATCTGGCGCTCAGGCGGCGGGAATTGTCGCCGCGCCACCTGCTGGCCGATATCCGCGCGCATCTCGCCTTCCGCTTCCATGATCCGGAGGCGCCGGGCGACTATAACGTGTTGCAGAAACTCAGCTATGTGCTGGTGATCTTTGGATTGCTGCCGCTGGTCATCGTGACCGGCATCACCATGTCGCCGGGGCTGAACGCGGCGTTTCCGTGGTTGCTGGAGCTATTGGGCGGGCGGCAGTCGGCGCGGTCGATCCATTTTCTTGCGGCCAGCGGCATCACGCTGTTCGTGATCGTCCATCTGGTGCTGGTGATCCTCGCCGGTGCGTTCAACGAGGTGCGCTCGATGATTACCGGTCGCTGGCGGGTGCCCGAATGAGCCGGCTGATTTCGCGGCGCTCGGCGCTGGTGGTCGGGGCCGGCGGGCTGGTCGCGGCGTGCGACAAGGTGGCGCAGCTGCCCACCGCGCAGACGCTGCTGGGCGGGGCGGAGGACGTCCATCGCGGGCTGCAGCGCGCGATCACCGCGCGCGACGCGCTGGCGGTCGAATATCGCCCGGAGCAACGCTCGCCGATCTTTCGCGCCAACGGGACCAACAACCCGAATACGGCCGATTACAACGCCCATGCCGCGAACCGTTTCGCCGATTGGCGGGTGTCGATCGACGGGCTGGTCGCGCGGCCGCTGTCGCTGCGGCTCGACCAGATTCGCTCGATGCCGTCGCGGCAACAAATTACCCGACACGATTGCGTCGAAGGCTGGAGCGCGATCGGCAAATGGACGGGCCCAAGGCTGTCACGGTTGCTCGACCTTGCGGGGTTGCGGCCGACCGCGCGCTATCTGGTGTTCCACTGCGCCGATGCGATCGGCGGGCGGCCCTATTATGAATCGATCGATCTGGTCGATGCGTTTCATCCGCAGACGATCCTGGCGTGGGCGCTCAACGACCGGTTGCTGGGGGTGCCCAATGGGGCGCCGCTGCGGCTCCGGGTCGAACGACAGCTAGGGTACAAGCACGCCAAATATGTCCAGCGGATCGAGGCGGTCGCGGCGCTGGGCGGGATCGCCGGGGGCAAGGGCGGCTTCTGGGAGGATGTCGCGGGCTATGACTGGTATGCCGGAATCTAGCGGACGGCGTCCTGCAACAAACGGCAGCGCTGGTGGCTCTGCATCCCCGCCTGCGCAGGGGTACGGCGCATAGAAAAAGGGGCCCGCGTTGCCGCGAGCCCCCTTCCCTTACGCCGAAGCGTACCGATCAGTTGTCGGTGATGAACGACGGCAGGCCGGCGTTGCCGCCGTCTTCCTTCGCCTCTTCGCGACGCGGAGCGCGGTCGCCACGGTCGCGGCGCGGGCCACGATCGCCGCCGTCACGACGCGGGCCGCGATCGCCACCGTCGCCGCGCGGACCACGGTCGCCACGATCGCCACCGTCACGACGGGGACCACGCGGGCCACGGTCGCCGCCTTCGCGCGGTTCGCGGGCCGGACGCGAGTCTTCCAGCTCGGCACCGGTTTCCTGGTCGACGACACGCATCGACAGGCGCACCTTGCCGCGCGGATCGACTTCGAGGACCTTGACCTTCACTTCCTGCCCTTCGGACAGGACGTCGGCGACCTTCTCGACCCGCTCGTTGCGGATTTCGCTGACGTGGACGAGACCGTCCTTGCCGCCCATGAAGTTCACGAACGCGCCGAAATCGACCAGGTTGACGACCTTGCCGTTGTAGATCTTGCCGACCTCAGCCTCTTCGACGAGGCCCTTGATCCAGTTAATCGCGGCTTCGATCTGCGCCGGATCGCTCGACGACACCTTGATGACGCCCTCGTCGTCGATGTCGACCTTTGCGCCGGTGGTGGCGACGATCTCGCGGATCACCTTGCCGCCGGTGCCGATCACTTCACGGATCTTCGACTTGTCGATCGTGAAGGTTTCGATGCGCGGCGCGTGCGCCGACAGCTCGCCACGGGTTTCGCCCAGCGCCTTGGCCATTTCGCCGAGGATGTGCGCGCGGCCTTCATTCGCCTGCGCCAGCGCGACCTTCATGATCTCTTCGGTGATGCCGGCGATCTTGATGTCCATCTGGAGCGAGGTGATGCCTTCGCTGGTCCCGGCCACCTTGAAATCCATGTCGCCGAGGTGATCCTCGTCGCCCAGGATGTCGCTGATGACGGCATAGTCCTTGCCTTCGAGGATCAGGCCCATGGCGATGCCCGACACCGGACGCTTCAGCGGCACACCCGCGTCCATCATCGACAGCGACCCGCCGCACACCGTCGCCATCGACGACGAGCCGTTCGACTCGGTGATGTCCGACAGGACGCGGATCGTGTACGGGAACTCGTCCTTGGTCGGCAGCACCGGGTTCAGCGCGCGCCAGGCGAGCTTGCCGTGACCGACTTCGCGACGCCCCGGCGCACCGAAGCGACCGACTTCACCGACCGAATAGGGCGGGAAGTTGTAGTGCAGCATGAAGCGTTCGTAGTGCAGGCCGTTCAGCCCGTCGATCATCTGCTCGGCGTCCTTGGTGCCCAGCGTCGTGGTGCAGATCGCCTGCGTCTCGCCGCGGGTGAACAGCGCCGACCCGTGGGCGCGCGGCAGGAAGTGGACCATCGCCTCGATCGGGCGGACCGTCTTGGTATCGCGGCCGTCGATGCGGCGGCCGTCCTTGAGGATGGCGGTGCGGACGATCTCGGCTTCCAGCTTCTTCACGAGCTTGAGCGTGCCGAGATAGGCGGCCGGATCGGTCTCCTTCAACTCGGCATAGGCTTCGCGCGCCTTGGTGCGGGCATCGTTGATCGCGTTCTGGCGGGCCTGCTTGTCGGTCAGCTTGTAGGCCGCCGTCAGGTCCTTGCCGATCAGCGTCTTCAGCTTCTTCTTCGCGGCCGACTGGTCGGCGACGGGGCTGAGTTCCCACGGGTCCTTGGCGGCCTGTTCGGCCAGGTCGATGATGCAGTCGACGATCTTCTTCGACGCGTCGTGCGCGAACACGACGGCGCCCAGCATGACCTCTTCCGACAGCTCCTTGGCTTCGGATTCGACCATCATCACGGCGTCACCGGTGGCGGCGACGACGAGATCGAGCTCGCCTTCCTTCACCTGGTCCAGCGTCGGGTTCAGGATGTATTCGCCGTCGACATAGCCGACGCGCGCGGCGCCGATCGGGCCCATGAACGGCACGCCCGAAATGGTCAGCGCGGCCGACGCGGCGATCATCGCGACGATGTCCGGCTCGTTCTCGCCGTCATAGCTCAGCACCTGGGCGATGACGTTGATTTCGTTGTAGAAACCTTCGGGGAACAGCGGACGGATCGGACGATCGATCAGGCGGCTGGTCAGCGTTTCCTTTTCGGTCGCACCGCGCTCACGTTTGAAGAAGCCGCCGGGGATGCGGCCCGCGGCCGAATACTTCTCCTGATAGTGGACGGTCAGCGGGAAGAAGTCTTGGCCCTCCTTGACCGAGCGGGCGGCGGTGACCGCGCACAGCACCACGGTTTCGCCGAGCGTCGCGATGACCGCGCCGTCGGCCTGACGCGCCACGCGGCCCGTTTCGAGGGTCAGCGTCTTGCCGCCCAGGTCCATGGTGCTTTTCTTGATATCGAACATGTCGTTTCCTTCGCGTCCGGCGGCCCTATGCGCGCCGGGGCAGCTTGGGTGGCGAACCACCCCTTTGGTCAGGCCGTTTCGGCCCGGTGTCCCGTGTCGCCGGATTGCGACGGGACGGCTTGGCCGGATACCCGGTCGCCAAGCCTATACCCCGTTTTGCGGGGAATTGGGTGGCGGATTATGTGCCGCCCCACATGGAAAAAGGGCGGCCCGTCGGACCGCCCCTTTGTCGTTACTTCCGAAGCCCGAGCTTCGCGATCAGCGTCGTATAACGCTCCGCGTCCTTCTTCTTCAGATAGTCGAGCAGCGAACGCCGCTTGTTGACCAGCATCAGCAGACCGCGACGCGAGTGATTGTCCTTCGCATGGGTCTTGAAGTGCTCGGTCAGGTTCTGGATGCGGGTGGTCAGGATCGCAACCTGGACTTCCGGCGAACCGGTGTCGCCTTCGGCGCGGGCATGCTCCTGGATCAGGGCCTGACGGTTTTCAGCAGTGATCGACATCGTAATCCTTTCTATTCGAGGTTGAAGCCGCGCACGACACGGGTTTCCCCGTCGAAGGTTTCGACCAGCGCCACCGGCACATCGTCCAGTGTCGCAAAGCCCAGACCGTCGTCCGCTGCAAACCCGATCAGTCGAAGCCCCTTGCGGAGCCGCCCTGCCTGATCGGGGTCGAGGGACAGAGCCGGGATGTCGTCCAGCCCCGCCCCCAGTGGCAGGAGCGTTTCTTCAAGCGCGTGGCCCTTACCCAATTCCGCCAGTTTGTCCAGCGAAATGGCCGATTCGAGCGTGAACGGGCCTGCTTTGGTGCGGCGGAGCATGGTGACATGGCCGACCGTGCCAAGCGCCAGCGCGATGTCGCGCGCGAGGCTGCGGATATAGGTGCCCTTCGAGACGAAGGCGGAAAGGGTGATTTCATACAGTTCCTCCCCGGCACGGAGCATCAGGTCGGCCATGCCCCGCATGGCCGAGGATCGTCCGGGGGACGATCCGACCTGATGCTGGGGACCATCCGCAGGATGGTGGAGGGGGGTGTCGGCATCCACCGCGGTTGCGTTGCGAGGCGCCCCCCCTCCACCCCTCGCTGGCGCGAGCGGTCCCCCTCCCCGCGGAGCAGGGAGGATCTGGAGGTCGAACACCGTCACCTTCCGGGTCGCGAGGACGACCTCTTCCCCCTTGCGGGCAAGATCATATGCGCGCTCGCCATCGACCTTCAGCGCGGAATAGATCGGCGGCACCTGCTCGATCGGCCCGGTGAAGCGCGCCAACACCGCCGCGACGTCGGCAAACGTCGGCCGCACCGGCGACTCGGCGATCACCTTGCCCTCAAGGTCCAGCGTATCGGTCTGCGCCCCGAAGCGGATCGTGAAGTCATAGCGCTTCGACGCATCGAGCATCCGCCCGGCCAGCTTCGTCGCCTCACCGATCGCCACCGGCAGCACGCCGGTCGCCAGCGGGTCGAGCGTGCCGCCATGGCCGACCTTGTGCTTGCCATAGCCGCCCTCGCGCAGCGCGCGCTTGACCGCCGAGACGATCTGGGTCGATCCCGGCCCCAGCGGTTTATCGATGATGATCCAGCCGTGCATCAGCGCATCGCCTCACAAAAATGGCGGCGGCACAGCGCGACATAGCGGTCGTTGCCGCCGATCTCGGTCTGTTGCCCGTCGCGTACCGCCCGACCTTCGCTGTCGACGCGGAGATTCATCGTGGCCTTGCGACCGCAGGTGCAGACCGATTTCAGCTCGATCAGCGCGTCGGCGATCGCCAGCAGCCGCGCCGACCCTGCGAACAACGCGCCGCGAAAATCGGTGCGCAGGCCATAGGCGAGGACCGGGACGCCGAGGTCGTCGGCCACCTGCGCCAGTTGATCGACCTGGGCCGCCGACAGGAACTGCGCCTCATCGACCAGCACGCAGCCGACCGCGTGCTGGCGGTGCTTTGCGGCAATGCTTTCGAGCAGGTCGGTGTCGGCATCGAACGGCGTCGCCGGCGCGGACAGGCCGATTCGCGAGCCGATCGTCCCTGCCCCCTCACGCGTGTCGATCGCGGCGGTGAACAGCATCGTCGTCAGCCCGCGCTCGCGATAGTTGAAATCGGCCTGCAGCAGCGTCGTCGATTTACCCGCATTCATCGACGCGTAATAGAAATAGAGCTTGGCCACTCAGTCCTCGGTCCCGCCCTCGTCGCCGCTACCTTCCAGATCGCGCGCGACCTTGGGATCGCGCAACAGCTGCTCGATGCGCGTGCCTTCGTCGAAGCTCTCGTCGATCAGGAACTTGAGTTTCGCGGCGTATTTCAGGTTCACCCGCCGCGCGACCTCCGACTGGAGATAGGCGGTGTTGGTGCGCAGCGCCTTCAGCACGATCTGTTCGTCCTTCCCGAGCAGCGGCTTCACGAACACGGTCGCATGGCGCAGGTCGGGCGACATGCGGACTTCGGTGACGGAAACAAGATGCTTTTCCAGCACGTCGTCATGCACGTCGCCGCGCGCGAGGATTTCGGACAGGATGTGGCGGACCTGTTCGCCGACGCGCAGCAGGCGGACGGAGCGGGTTTCGGGCGTGGTGTCTGACATGATCTAACCGAATTGACAGTGGAACCAGTGGCTGTCGAGTCGCTGGCACCAGATGGTGTGGCTGTTGGGGAAACTGCGGCGGATATCGGGCGCGACCGGCCCGCCATTCCAGCCGCGCGCGGCGGCCATGCGGTCGGTCGGGTCGTGAACGATAGCGGCCCAGTCGCCATCGAAACCGATGATGGTGCGAAAGGCGGTGCGCGGCGGGGCCCGCAACATTCCGGTGATACCCGTCGGCATCGATCCACCGATCAACGCTGCATCGAAGGCGGCACGGTCTGACCGGAGCGTCAACCAGGACGGCGCGACATGCGACCAATAGAGTGCATGATTGGCTGCGAACGCCGCGAACGGCAGCGAGATCACTGGAATAAACAGGAAAAGGAAGGCCGGGATGCCCGCCGATCGCCAGCGCCATGCCTGAACCGCGCCTTCCAGCATGAGCGCCGGCCACAAGGTGCCGAACACCGGCACGACGATCAGCATCGCCGTGCCGGATAACGCGTTGGCGACGAACAATGCCGCCGCCCCGCCGATCACCCACGCAACCGCAAAACGGAGCCGGGGGCGGAGGGTGGCGGCAAGGGTTGCCCCCTGCCGCCTGTCACTCACAGCGTACGATCGCGCAGTTCGACTTCGTAGGTTTCAAGGAAGTCGCCCGCCTTGATGTCGGTGAAGTTCTGCGTGAACGTGACACCGCATTCCAGACCGGCGCGCACTTCGGGAACATCGTCCTTGAAGCGACGCAGCGACGCGATCTCACCCTGATAGATGATGACGTCGTTACGCGTGATGCGTGCCTTGAGCGCCTTGCGGATGATCCCTTCGACCACCAGCAGACCCGCGGCCCGACCATGCTTGCCCGCCGAGAAGACCTCGCGGATTTCGGCGCGGCCGACGACGGTTTCGAACGCTTCGGGACCCAGGGTACCGGCCATGCCCGCACGGATATCGTCGGTCAGCGTGTAGATGACGTCGTAATATTTCAACGCCACCTTGTTCCGCTCGGCGATCTCGCGTGCCTTGGCGTTCGGACGGGTGTTGAAGCCGATGATCGGCGCACCCGATGCCGCTGCCAGCGTCACGTCGCTCTCGGTGATGCCGCCCACGCCCGAATGCAGGATGCGCACCCGGATATCGTCGGTCGAAATCTTGTTGAGCGACCCGACAATGGCTTCGACCGACCCTTGCGTATCGGCCTTCACCACCAGCGGATATTCGATCGCCTGCTTCGACTTGAGCGCGGAGAACATGCTCTCGAGGCTGGCCGGCGCCTGGGTCGTGCGCTTCTGGAGCAGCACGCTCTGGCGATATTCGGCGACCTCGCGGGCACGGCCCTCGCTCTCGACGACCTGCAGCGGATCGCCCGCCATCGGCACGCCCGACAGGCCCAGCACCTCGACCGGGGTCGACGGGCCAGCTTCCTTCACCTGACGCCCCTTGTCGTCGATCAGCGCGCGGACCTTGCCGCTTTCCGCGCCGACCACGAACACGTCGCCGACCCGCAGCGTACCGCGACGAACCAACACGGTCGCAACCGGACCACGGCCCTTGTCGAGCTTCGCCTCGATCACGCTGCCTTCGGCGGCGCGGTCGGGGTTGGCCTGCAACTCGAGCAGTTCGGCCTGGAGCTGGATCTTCTCGATCAGCTCCTGCAGGCCGGTCTTCTTGAGCGCCGACACTTCGACGTCCTGGGTTTCGCCGCCCATTTCCTCGACCTGCACGTCATGTTCGAGCAGGCGTTCGCGGATGCGCTGCGGGTTCGCCTCGTGCTTGTCGACCTTGTTGATCGCCACGATCATCGGCTTGCCGGCGGCACGCGTGTGATGGATCGCCTCGATCGTCTGCGGCATCAGCCCGTCGTCGGCGGCGACCGCGAGGATCACGATATCGGTCACGTCGGCACCGCGTGCGCGCATTTCGCTGAACGCTTCGTGGCCGGGCGTGTCGAGGAAGGTGATCTGCGACTTGTCCTTCATCGTCACTTGGTACGCGCCGATATGCTGGGTGATGCCACCGGCCTCCCCACGCACCACGTCCGTACCGCGCAGCGCGTCGAGCAGCGAGGTCTTGCCGTGGTCGACGTGACCCATGATCGTGACGACCGGCGGACGCGGACGCAGCGATTCTACCGCATCCTCGACCGTGTCGAGCGCGAGGTCGATATCCGAATCGCTGACGCGCACGATGTTGTGGCCGAATTCGGTCACCAGCAGTTCGGCGGTATCCTGATCGATCGTCTGCGTCATCGTGACGGGCGAACCCATCTTGAACAGCATCTTGACCAGGTCCGCGCCCTTTTCCGCCATGCGGTTGGCGAGTTCCTGCACGGTGATCGTTTCCGGCACCTGCACGTCGCGGACCTGCTTGATCTGCGGTTCACGCGGGCCGCCAAAGCCACGCTTTTCCTTTTCACGGGCGCGCTTCAGCGCGGCGAGGCTGCGCGAACGCGCCCCGTCGTCGCCAAGGGCGCGGGTGACGGTCAGCTTGCCCGACTGGCGACGGTCATCGCCCTTGCGGTCACGCGACGGTGCGGCACCGCGTGCCGGTTCGTTGCGACGCGGAGTCGCCTGACCGGTACCCGACGGGGTCGGACGCGCGGTCTGGCCACCGGCGGCGGGACGGGCAGCCGGAGTCGTAGCGGCGGCGGCGGCAGGCGCGGGGGCCGGCTCGGGCTTGGGCTGCGGCTTCGGGATTTCCGGACGCTGTACCGGGGTAAAGCGACGCGGTGCCGGCCGGTTGGGATCGGCGGTCAGGATGATCGGCTGCGGCGCGGGGGCCGGAGTCGGGGCCGGACGCGGTGCGGGCTTGGCCTGCACCGGTGCCGGGGCGGGCTTTGCCTCGACCGGCGCGGGCGCGGGGGCAGGCGTCGGCGCAGGGGCCGGCGTTTCCGCGACCGGCGTCGGTGCTACCGGCGGAGGCGTCGGTTCGGGCGCGGGCGTCGGCGCGGCTTCGACCGGCTTCGGCTCGGGCGCCGGAGCAGGTGCGGGCGTTTCCACGACAGGCGCCGGGGTCGGCTCGGCAGCCGGGGCCGGAGCCGGCGTCGGCTCGGCGGCGGCGCGCGCCTTTTCCTCGACGCGGGCACGTTCGGCCTCGGCGGTTTCCCGCGCGATCCGTTCGTCGCGACGACGATGTTCCTCGGCCGCGTTCATGCGTGCCTCCTCGGCCTCGCGCAGCAGCTTGGCCTGCAGTTCGAGCCGCGACAGGCCGGCATTGGCATTGCTGCTCGCCGCCGGGCGGGGCGCGGGTGCTGCCGGAGCAGGTGCCGGTGCACGCTGCGGGGCGGGTGCCGCCGCTGCTGCCTCGGGCGCAGCCTGCTGCTCGCCGCCCTGCTGTTCCTCGCCGGGACGGCCGAGCACACGGCGGCGCTTCACCTCCACGACCACCGTATTGGAACGGCCATGGCTGAAGCTCTGCTTCACCTTGCCGGTCTCCACGGTGCGCTTGAGGCCGAGCGGCGCGCGGGTGCCCAGCTTCGGCTTGTCGTTGTCGATGTCGCTCATCCGGTTACTCAGAGTCCTGCTTCAATTGGTCGACGCCCAGGTGACCGGCATCGTCCATGCCGGAAAATTGCGCGGTCGATGCGCCCTGCGAAGGTGTTTCGCAAGCCGCAGGGATAGGTTCGGGTCCGATAAAGTGCAGCCAGCGGGACAGCGCGTCATTGGCTCGCTGTGCCGCTCGTGCGTCGGTCAGTCCGACATGTACCACATTTTCGCGCCCAAGCGCCAATGACAATATGGTGCGTGGGACCGGCAATGCCAATCCCCTGCGCCCCGATCCTTCGTCATCGGTGCCGACACGCCATGCCTGGGCCAGTTTTCCGGCGCCGTCGGGTGCGGCGTCGGAGGCATGGTACAGCGCGTACAGCTTGCCGCTGCGCGCCGATTTCTCGATGGCGGTGCCGCCGATCACGACATAGCCCGATTTCGCCTCCAGCCCCAACCGGTCGAGCGCATGACGCCGCAGCGCATCCTCGATCAACTGTGGCAGGTCAGCGGGAATCGCCAGCGTCGCGCCCTTGAACGCGCGCGCCAGTGCACCCTTCAGCTTGCCCTTAGCGATTGCCGTTTCCAGCTCGGCACGGGTCACGCCGATCCACGCGCCACGGCCGGGGGCCTTGGCACGGACATCGGGCAGGATGTCGCCATCCGGCGACAGGGCAAGCCGCACCAGCCCGTCGCGTGCGCCATGCTCACGCGACAGGATGCAGCTGCGCTCCGGGCCTTCGGTCAGCCGCGCGGTGTCATTGTTCGGATTCCGCAACGGCGTCCTCCGAAGTCTCTGCTGCAACGTCCTCATCGGCGAACCAATGGGCACGGGCGGCCATGATGATCTCGCTGCCCTGCTCGTCGCTCAGGCCATATTCGGCCAGGATGCCACCCTTGGGCGCTTCGCGCTTCGGGGCGTCGTCGCCGCGACGGCGGGGTTCGGCCTTCTTCTTTTCAACCAGCTCGTCGGTCGCCAGGTCGGCGAGGTCGTCGAGCGTCTTGATGCCCGCCTTGCCCAGCGTGACCAGCATCGCTTCGGTCAGGTACGGCAGTTCGGCCAGCGCATCCTCGACGCCGAGCGCGGTACGCTCTTCGCGCGATGCCTGTTCGCGACGCTCCATCGCTTCCTGCGCACGGCTTTGCAGCTCCTGTGCGAGGTCTTCGTCGAAGCCTTCGATGCTCGCCAGTTCGTCGATCTCGACATAGGCGACCTCTTCCAGCTCACCGAACCCTTCGGCGACCAGCAGCTGCGCCAGCGTCTCGTCGACGTCCAGTTCCTTCTCGAACATGCCCGAGCGTTCGACGAATTCCTTCTGCCGCTTCTCCGACGCATCGGCTTCGGTCAGGATGTCGATCGCCTTGCCGGTCAGCTGGCTGGCAAGCCGCACATTCTGGCCGCGACGACCGATGGCGAGGCTCAGCTGATCGTCGGGAACGACGACCTCGATCCGGTCCTCTTCCTCGTCCAGCACCACGCGCGCCACGTTGGCGGGCTGAAGCGCGTTGACAACGAAGGTCGCGGTGTCGGGCGACCACGGGATGATGTCGATCTTTTCGCCCTGCATTTCCTGCACGACGGCCTGCACGCGGCTGCCCTTCATGCCGACGCAGGCACCGACCGGATCGATCGAGCCGTCATGCGAAATGACGCCGATCTTGGCGCGGGAACCCGGGTCGCGGGCGGCGGCCTTGATCTCGATGATGCCGTCGTAGATTTCGGGCACCTCCTGCGCGAACAGCTTCTTCATGAAGTCGGGGTGCGCGCGGCTGAGGAAGATCTGCGGCCCGCGGTTTTCGCGGCGGACGTTCAGGATCAGCGAGCGGACACGGTCGCCGACGCGCACCGCTTCGCGCGGAATCTGCTGGTCGCGGCGGATGACGCCTTCGGCACGGCCGAGGTCGACGACGACGTGACCGAATTCGACACGCTTGACGACACCGGTGATGATCTCACCCTGGCGATCCTTGAACTCTTCGAACTGGCGCTCGCGCTCGGCGTCGCGGACCTTTTGCAGGATGACCTGCTTCGATGCCTGCGCCTGGATGCGGCCGAATTCGATCGGGGGCAGCGGATCGACGATATAGTCGCCGACGACGGCGCCCTTCTGCAGCCGCTGTGCGTCCTTCTCGCCGATCTGCTTGAAATGGTCGTCGACCAGCTCGGTCACTTCGAGTACGCGCCACAGGCGCAGGTCGCCGGTGTTCGGATCGAGCTTCGCGCGGATGTCGTTTTCCGAGCCATAGCGCGTCTTGGCGGCGCGCTGGATCGCGTCTTCCATCGCCTCGATCACGATGGCCTTGTCGATCATCTTTTCCGATGCGACCGCATTCGCGATCGCGATCAGTTCCGCCCGGTTGGCGGTGACGGCGGTGGCCATGTCAGTTCTGTCCTTCTGCGTCAGCCGGTTCGTCGTCGGCAGGTTCGTCTTCGAATTCGTCGGCGCCCTCGGCAGAGAGCGGCGCAGTCGCCTTCAGCAAGGCGTCGGTAATCAGCAGCTTCGCATCGATGATCGCCGAAAACGGCACGGTCATCGCCTTATGCTTGCGCACGTCGATGCTGATCTGATCGCCGTCGGCGCCCAGCAGGATGCCGGTCAGCTGCTTGCGATTGTCGATCGGCGCGTCGAGCGTCACGCGCGCCTCGAACCCCTTCCAGTCGTCGTAATCGGCGAGGCGCGTCAGCGGCCGGTCGATACCGGGCGACGAAACTTCCAGCCGATACGCCTCCTCGATCGGATCGTTCTCGTCCATCAGGTCGGAGATGCGGCGCGACAGTTCGGCGCAGTCGTCGATGGTCAGCTGGCGCGTGTCGGGCCGTTCGGCCATGATCTGCAGCGTCGGGTCCGACTTGCCGCCCATCATCTTCACGCGCACCAGCGCGAAACCGAGCGCCTTCGCCTCGGGTTCGATCAATCGCGTCAGTTCGGCGATATCCGCCATGCCGTCTCCATCAGATGCGCCGCTTCGTTGCCGGCTCCTTTGGGAACCGGCCTCGGCACGTTGGCGATGTCGAGGAAGCAACGCTCATATATGTAAAAAACCATGTCTGGGCAAGGGCCGCCGGATCGGCCGTGCCCGCCGGCGCGTTGCCGTGGGCAAGAACGATATTGCGAGAGGATTTTTTACGATGCTGCCGATCCATGCGCTGATTCCCGCCGCGATGTTGCTGGTCGCGTGCAATGGCGGCGGTAGCGATGCGCCGGGTACGGTGTCGCCCGCCCCCACCGCCACGCCGACACCGACACCGACCGCGACCACCCCGACCGGGGGCGTGCCGTTCGCGACTCGCGAGGTGACGACCTTCAACGCGCCATGGGCGATGACCTTCCTGCCCGACGGGCGGATGCTGGTGACGGAGAAGGGCGACACGCTGGTGTTGGTCAGCGCCGATGGCAGCCAGAAGACGACCGCCGCGACGATTCCGGTCGATTCGGCCGGGCAAGGCGGGCTGATGGACGTCGTGCTCGCCCCCGACTTCGCCAGCAGCCGGCGGGTGTATCTGAGCTATTCGGTCGCGGGCGACGGCGGAAAGGGCGTGGTGTTGGCGCGCGGCGTTCTCGACGGCAACCGCGTGACCGGCATCACCGAACTGTTCCGCGCCACCCCGTTCGTCAGCGGCGACGGCCATTATTCGGGCCGCATCGCCTTTGCCCCCGATGGCCAGCACCTGTTCTTCACCAATGGCGAACGGCAGAAATTCGATCCCGCGCAGGACCCGAAGGCGACGCTGGGCAAGGTGCTGCGCCTGACGCTCGACGGAAAGCCGGCGGGTGATCCGGGGCTGACTGCGAAGGGGTTCCATCCGGCGGTGTGGTCCTATGGCCATCGCAACCTGCTGGGGATCGCCTTCGACCGGCAGGGTAATCTGTGGGAGCAGGAAATGGGGCCGAAGGGCGGCGACGAGGTGAACCTGATCGTCGCGGGGCGCAACTACGGCTATCCGCTGGTGTCGGAGGGCGATCATTATGACGGCCGTCCGATCCCGCGCCACAGCACCCGCCCCGACCTGGAGGCACCCAAGGTCGCGTGGAACCCGGTGATCTCGCCCGGCGGGCTGATCGTCTATTCGGGCAAGCTGTTCCCGCAATATGCCGGCGACCTGTTCATCGGCGGCCTGTCGAGCGAGGCGCTGGTCCGGGTCAACGTGAACGGTACCAATGCGGCCAAGGGCGACCAGTGGCCGATGAACGCTCGCATCCGCGAGGTCGAGGAAGGCCCCGATGGCGCGATCTGGGTGTTGCAGGACGGCGCGAACGCCAAGCTGCTGAAGCTGACGCCACGGTGATCACGCGGCTGCCGCCGCCCGACCCCGCCCCGCTGGCGCCGTTCGCGGCGGTGTTCGATACGCCGGGGTTCGCGTGCGGATCATGGGGCGGCGGCGGATCGTCGGATGGGATGGTGGAGATGTCCTATTTCCAGCTGTCGCGGGAAGCGGGGGCATTTGTCGTCGCCGCCTACGCCGCACATTGGGTTCGCCCCGATATCGCATGGCCCGACTTTGCCGCTGGCCCCGACTATCGCGCGCTGCGGGGCGATCCGACGCGAATCGCGCTTGCCGACGCCCATCGGCTGGCGGAACTGTTGACGACCCTGATCCGGGGCGACCGGTTCAACGAAGGGCTGCTTGCCAGCGCCTTCGACGGCGGCACCCTGCCCGCCGTTGCCCGGCGGATGGCGGTCCTAGCCGAGCAGGCGTAGCGTCGCCGGGTCGCGCTCACCGCCGTAAAAGGCATCGAGGATCGCGGTGAAATGTCGCGCACCCCCAGCAGCCTCGAACAGCGTCATCGACGACCGTAGTTTCATCGCATCGACGTCGCCAAGGATGGCGGCGATGTCGGTCCCGCGATGCCCGAGCAACGCGTCCACCGATTCGACCAGCCGGGCACTGAGCAACGGATGCGCGAGATAGGCCCGCGCTTCGGCACGGTCGGCGATGGCGTAGGCCTGCGCTATCGCGCTGTGCCCCAGCCCGCGAATCTGGGGAAAGACGAACCACATCCAGTGGCCGCGCTTCGCACCCGCGCGCAGTTCGGCCAGCGCGGTGGGATAGCTGTCGCGTTGGGCGTCGACGAAGCGGGCGAGCGGATCGGTCATGTCGCTGACATGGGAGACCCTGCCGCCCATCGCAAATTCTGACAACGTTGACGGTTGATCCGGCGATACGGATACGATTAGCATCGCGTCCTCGATAAACATGCCTTGGGAGGGGTTATGCACAAGGGTTGGATGGTGGCCGCAGCGGTCGCCATGGTTGCCGCGCCGGTCGTCGCGCAAACGGCCGAGGATTTCGCCGCAAAGGTCATCAACGCGCCGCTGCCTGCGAGCCTGAACGTCTATGGCCTGCCCAAGCCGCCACTGGCGCGCGTGAAGGAGGTCGATGGCGGCAAGGTCATCCGCCTCGCCATTCCGGGTGCGGACAAGGATGCGTGGAAGATCCAGCTCCAGTCGCCGACCAACGCGCCGGTGGCAAAGGGCGACCGCCTCGTCCTCGCCTTTCACGCGCGGGCCAGCGGGATGACGCCGGGCGCCAAGGCGCGAATTGCGGTCGCCGGTATCCAGCTGAACAAGGAACCCTATAGCCAGGTCATCGGCGGCCCGATCGAGGTCGGCGAGGCATTCGAATTCCACCAGGTCGCGGGCAAGGCCGATCGCGACTATGCGGCGGGCGAGCTGATGGCGTCGCTGCAACTGGCGACGGGCAAGCAGGTGTTCGAATTCGGGCCGATGTTCGTCATCAACCTCGACAAGAAGTGACGTGGCAGCGGCGCGGGGTCAGCCCCGCGTCGCCGTCAGGAAATAGTCGAGCGAGATATCGTCCGACAGCGTGAAGCCCCGCGCCGCCGTGAACGAAAGGCCGCTGGGCGGCGAGACCGTCATCCCCGCTGCCGCCAGATGCGCGGTCAGTTCCGGGGGGGTGAGGAATCGGTCCCAATCATGCGTGCCGCGCGGGATCATGCCGAACCCTTCGGCGACGGTAATCATCGCGAGGCGCGACAGCGCGGTGCGGTTGGGCGTGGAGACGACCAGCAGCCCGCCCGGTGCCACCGCGTCGGCCAACCCGCGCGCAAAGGCGACGGGGTCGGCGACATGCTCGATCACCTCCAGCGAGGTGACGAGATCGAACTGCCGCCCGGCGATCGCCTCCACGCCGCCCGCCAGATATTCGATCGACAGACCAGTGAGCGCGGCATGAGCGGCGGCGGCACCGATATTTTCGGGTGCGGCATCGACGCCGGTCACCTGCCCGCCCAATCGCGCGAGCGGTTCGGCGAGCAACCCCGCGCCGCAGCCGACATCGAGCACGGTCTTGCCCGCCAGCGGGGTGAAGCCCGCGGTATCGCCGTCCCAGTGCGAATCGATCGCCGCGCGGACAAAGGCCAGCCGCACCGGGTTCAACCGGTGGAGCATCGCCGAGCTGCCCTTCGGGTTCCACCAGTCGGCGGCCATCTCGCCGAAATGGGCGGCTTCACGAGCCACGACGCTTGATTGCGTCGACGTGGCTTTTGGCGACATAAAGATTGCTTCGCTTGCGTTCGTCATGGCGCTCTCCTATCAGCCGCCGCCATTCCCCCCAAGGATGAATGGCAAAACGCATGGCGCGGATCGTGATGAAGTTCGGTGGCACCTCGATGGCGGGGATCGAACGTATTCGGAGCGTCGCCGCGCGCGTGAAGCGCGAGGTGGAGGCCGGCAACCAGGTCGCGGTGGTCGTGTCCGCCATGGCCGGCGATACCGACCGGCTGGTCGGCTTTTGTCGCGAGGCGTCGGCACTGTACGACCCGCGCGAATATGATGCCGTCGTGTCGTCGGGCGAACAGGTGACCAGCGGGCTGCTGGCAATTGCGTTGCAGGCGATCGGCGTGCCGGCGCGCTCGTGGCTCGGCTGGCAGCTGCCGATCCGCACCAGCGACGCGCATGCCACCGCCCGGATCGAATCGATCGACACGACCGCGCTCGACGAATCGCTGAACAAGGGCGAAGTGGCGGTCATCCCCGGATTCCAGGGCGTGACCGACGCCAACCGCATCACCACGCTGGGCCGCGGCGGGTCGGACACGTCGGCAGTGGCGATGGCGGCGGCGATGCAGGCCGACCGCTGCGACATCTACACCGATGTCGACGGCGTCTACACCACCGACCCGCGCATCGTACCGCGCGCGCGCAAGCTGGCGCGGGTGACGTATGAGGAAATGCTCGAGCTCGCCTCGGTGGGCGCAAAGGTGCTCCAGACCCGCTCGGTCGGGCTGGCAATGAAGGAAAAGGTCCGCGTGCGGGTGCTGTCGTCGTTCGACGATACCCGCGACGAGGATGGTTATCGTGGAACGCTGATCGTCGGCGAAGAGGAAGTGACGGACATGGAACGGCAGCTCATCACCGGTATCGCCCACGACAAGAACGAGGCGAAGATCACGCTGGTCGCGGTGCCCGATCGCCCCGGCGCGGTGGCATCGATATTTGCGCCGCTGGCCGGCACCGGCATCAACGTCGACATGATCGTGCAGAACATCGCCCATTCGACCGGATCAACCGACGTGACCTTTACCGTGCCGTCGGCCGAACTGGCCCGCGCGCTCGACACGCTGGAAAAGGCGAAGACCGACATCGGGTTCCAGAAGGTGCTGCACGACACCCGCGTCGCCAAGGTGTCGGTGGTGGGCGTCGGCATGCGCAGCCATGCCGGTGTCGCCTCTACCATGTTCACCGCGCTGGCCGATCGCGGGATCAACATCCAGGCGATCACCACGTCGGAGATCAAGGTCAGCGTGCTGATCGAAGAGGATTATACCGAACTGGCGGTGCGCGTGCTGCACACCGCCTACGGGCTGGACGCCGAATAGGTCAGTCGGCCACGGTCACTTCTTCGACCGTGCCGGTCGTACCATAAGGATAGACGGCGGCGGAGAATGCTCCACTGACGTACAATACTTTGCCGCCCGGCATCTGCTGAACGAACCCCTGCTGGAACCGATCAAGGCGCTCCCAGCGGTTCAGCCGTTCCAGCTGGGCGCGGTCCATCATCGTTGCGGTGACGGCATCGCAGGGCTCTTCCCAGAATACGCCCTCCGCCTCTCGCCCGGCATAGACGAAGCGGATGTCGCACACAGCGTCGCCGCCGACGAGCGTCCGGTCGCGCTTTCCCAATACCTGTGACACCGTGTAACGATTCGAGCTGCGTGGCGCCGGGCCGGGCGCGCCGGTCGGTCGAAGCGCATCCGCTTTGTTTTCGGCTAGGCCGGCTTCGGCCGCGGCAGTCGATCTGGCGTCGTTCGACAATCGCCGTTCGCCTGTCGCACGGCCAGCAACCGCTTCGCTTCCGTCGTTGCCGGGCGGCGGTGGGACCGCAGCCGAACAACCGGCAATCGCCGCGCTGCACAGGACCGCTGCCATCGCTGTGACACAACGGTGCACCCAACCGCCGTCAGTTCGGGTCATGTTCGACGCGCAGGTGGTTGTTCGCCGGATTCGGAAAGGTTTCAAACAGGACATCATAGTCGTTCCCCAACCGTTGGCGGACTGCCACCTGCAAGGCTCGCCCCTGCGCCACGGTAATATTGTTGCCGCGGAAATCGAGTGCCCGATCGGCATAGTGGAGGGATCGACGACCGTGATGGCTGTCGTTCCCGGACGTGATGACCGGGGTCGGCAGATTCTGTTGCACAGCGATCTCGGCAACCGCACGGATCACTAGGCTCATGGCAGGATCAAGGCGCCCGATCCGAACTCCGGCATTTTTCACCTGGACGCCGTTCGCTGCGGCTACGGCATTCCCATCGATCGTGTTAGCCGTTGCCGGCGGCCGATGGTCCGGCTCCGCAGTTTCGGACAAAACCACGCGAAACCGGCCAGGGCGGCGGCGTTGCAGTTCGGGCACAGTGCCATGATAGTGGACGGCATCGCCACGACCGAGCCGTGGACCATCCAAAGCGTTTATCCACTTGAGGTTCTTTGCATCCGAATATTTCGGGTTGGCATAATTCAAATGCGTATCGACGATCGATGCCCGCCCCGCGGCTCGCAGTGCGAGATAATCATCTACTGTCTGATGAACTCGCGTACTGATCGAGCTTGCGGGATACTGCTCTACGGAACGGCGTCCATGCCGTCGAGAAATGGGGCCATTGATGTCCGAGAACTGGAACGGAGCGTTCACTACGCTGGCAACGGTTGATCCCCAACGGCCAGATGCCGTGCGATTCAAAATGGTATCAATGATGCCGTGCGCCTGCGCAGCACCGGCCCATTGTACCCATTCGGTCTGCACCGTCTTTTTGATGTTCAAGACATCAATCGCCGTCAGCTCCAGACGCCCGCCGCCGATCTGGGTCGTTTGTCGGGAAGGCCGCGGCGCTGTCCGGCGCGTTGGAGGCGATAGCGCACCTGGAAGCAGCAACCGCTGACCGATGCCGATCCGATCGGGATTGCGAATCCCGTTGAGACGGGCGAGCGTCCGAACACCGGTGCCATAGCGTCGTGCGATAAGCGACAGGGTTTCTCCCTGCCCTACGATGTGAATACGTCCGCCTGCCATAGCGTACTCGCTTCGTCAGCTCAGCCCTGCTCCCTGAACGCGCGGAGCGAACTGCGTATCCGCCGTTGGCTACTCGCCGATCAGGTGGACCGCGACGCGCCGCCGGTGCGCGGCTCTCCGGTGTTCGAACAGGTAGATACCCTGCCAGATGCCCAGCACCGGGCGGTAACCGACCACCGGAATCGACAGCGACACGCCGGTCAGCGCGGTGCGCAGATGTGCGGGCATGTCGTCCGGCCCTTCCTCGGCATGGGCATAGCGGTCGCTTTCGGGCGCGATGTGGCGGAAATAGCGCTCCAGATCGTCGCGCGCCGTCTCACTGGTATTTTCCTGGATCAGCAGCGAGGCGGAGGTGTGGCGGCAGAACAGGGTGAGCAGCCCGTCGGCGATGCCGGTCGATTCGACCCAGTGGCGCACCTGCCCCGTTACCAGCACCAGCCCCTGCCCGTTGGTGACCACCACCAGCTCGCCATGTTCCTGTCGCATCATCGTCCCTGCTTGCCCGAAGCGGTCGCCCCGCGCTAGGCGGGAGCCATGACCAACGCATCGATCGGCGCCGAGCGCCTGGCGCGCCGCATGGCGCGCGGCTGTGAATTCCTTGGCTCCGACACCGCGATCCTGTGCGGCGCGATGTCGTGGGTGTCCGAACGCAACCTGGTGGCCGCCATCTCCAACGCCGGCGGGTTCGGCGTGATCGCGTGCGGGGCGATGACGCCCGAGCTGCTGGATGCCGAGATTACCGGGACCAAGGCGCTGACGGACAAGCCGTTCGGCGTGAACCTGATCACGATGCACCCGGCGCTGTTCGACCTGATCGACGTGTGCGGCCGCCACCGCGTCACCCATGTCGTGCTGGCCGGCGGCCTGCCGCCCAAGGGGTCGCTGGAGGCGATCAAGGCGACGGGGGCTAAGGTCATCGCGTTCGCCCCTGCCCTCGCGCTTGCCAAGAAGCTGATCCGGTCGGGCGCCGATGCGCTGGTGATCGAGGGGATGGAGGCCGGCGGCCATATCGGCCCCGTCTCTACCAGCGTGCTGGCGCAGGAAATGCTGCCCGAGGTCGCCGAGCAGGTCCCGGTGTTCGTCGCCGGCGGGATCGGCCGGGGCGAGGCGATCGCCGGCTACCTCGATATGGGTGCGGCGGGCGTGCAGCTCGGCACGCGATTCGTCTGCGCGACCGAATCGATCGCGCATCCGGCGTTCAAGAAGGCGTTCCTGCGGGCGTCGGCGCGCGATGCCGTGGCCAGCGTGCAGATCGATGCGCGGCTGCCCGTCATTCCGGTGCGCGCACTGAAGAATGCCGGGGGCGAGCTGTTCACCGCCAAGCAGCGCGAAGTGGCGCAGTTGCTCGACGAAGGCAGCGTCGCGATGGCCGAGGCGCAGTTGCAGATCGAACATTATTGGGCCGGGGCGCTGCGCCGTGCGGTGATCGACGGCGATGTCGAGCATGGCAGCCTGATGGCCGGGCAGTCGGTCGGCATGGTGACGAAGGAAGAACCGGCGGCCGAGATCATCGCCACGCTGATGGCGGAGGCCGCGCAGGCGCTGGAAAAACGGGCGGCCTGAACCCCAAAGTTCACAAAGTTCACACTCGCCACGGTTTCGCACGCGGCGTGGCGTTTACCGTGGCGGGGGTCACGCGGTCACGATGCGAAAGAGCGTGACCGGAGTGTCGCAGGGCGTGGGGCTGTAGGAAAGCCCGGCATGAACGTCACCCCGGACTTGATCCGGGGTCCCGCTTCTTCTTCTGGCGCTGGGCAAGGCAGCGGGACCCCGGGTCAAGCCCGGGGTGACGTTAGTGGGAGGGTCAGGCCGCTTCCTCTTCGCGCAACCATGCCAGCGCTTCCTCACGCGAATCGAACATCGGCAGGTGGGGCAGCGCGCGCTTCGCCTGCATCGACAGCAGCGCGCTGTTGCGCACCAGCGCGATCTTGCGCGAGGTCGTGCGCGAACGGTCAGCGATGGCGCCGATCGCGGCGAGGACGTCGGGCGACTGGACCGCGAAGCCGGTGATGTCGAACAGCGCGACCTGCTCCCCCGGCCGGACGCCGAGCGACGGCAGCCGCATCACCGCGTCGCGAATCGCCGCGCCGAAGCGCCCGACGGTGCCGAGGTCCCAATGCCCGAACAATGCGAAGTCCAGCATCCACGGCGCGGAAGTGATGGCCCCGCGAAAGGCGGGATCGTCGGCGATCTGCATGGTTGTCCTGTAGCGTGGCGGCGCACAGCGTCGTGCGCGGCACGAAATGTCACAGGATATTGTTTATAAAGCGTTTCCTGCCGAATCGTATCCGGTTCAGTAGGCGCGGCGGATCGCGAACTCGACCGCTTCGATCATCGCATCCTTCGCCGGACCATTGGGGAAACGCCCGATCGCATCGATCGCCCGCTGGCCATAATGGCGGGCGCGCGCCAGCGTGTCGTCGACCGCACGGGTCGACCGGATCAGGGTGATCGCGTGCGCCAGATCGGCGTCGCTCGCCCGCTTGCCCGACACCGCGTCGCGCCAGAACGCCCGCGATTCCTCGTCGCCGCGCGCATAGGCGAGGATGACGGGCAGCGTCATCTTGCCCTCGCGGAAATCGTCGCCCGCGTCCTTGCCCATGGTATCGGCGTCGGACACGTAATCGATCGCGTCGTCGACCAGCTGGAACGCGATGCCGAGGTTGCGGCCATAGGCGTCGAGCGCGGCTTCGTCGGCGTCGGAGCGATCGGCGACGATCGCGGCGATGCGGCACGCGGCGGCGAAGAGCGCGGCGGTCTTCGCCCCGATGATGTCGAGATAGCGATCCTCGGGCGTGTCGATCCGGCGGATCGCGGTCAGCTGGTTGACCTCGCCCTCGGCGATCACGGCGGAGGCACCCGACAGGACGCGCAGCGCCTTCAGGCTTTCCGCCTCGACCATCAGTTCGAAGCTCTTGGAAAACAGGAAGTCACCGACCAGCACGCTGGCCGGATTGCCCCAGATGATGTTGGCAGTGCGCTTGCCCCGGCGCAGATCCGACCCGTCGACCACATCGTCGTGCAGCAGCGTCGCGGTGTGGATGAACTCGACCGCCGCCGACAGCAGGTGATGGCGCGTGCCGCCATAGCCGATCAGCCGTGCACTCGCGAGCGTCAGCATCGGCCGCATCCGCTTGCCCCCGCCGGCGATCAGGTGACCGGCCAGTTCGGGGATCAGCGGGATTTTCGACTGCATGCGATCGAGGATGACCGCGTTGACGCGATTCATGTCGTCGGCGACCAGCGCCATCAGCGGATCGAGCGAGGGGTCGGTGCGCTTGTCGAGGCGGTGCAGGGTAGCCGTCATGTCCCAAGCGATGTGGCCGTTCGCACACGCGAACGCAAGGGAAAGGCGGGTTGCAACCCACGTCCCGTCGCGCGAAAGGGGCAGTCCCCGGCTCCCGCCGCCGATCAGGAAGGACATCATGCCCGACGCGACGCTGCAACGCTTCCGCCAGAGCATCGACAATATCGATGCGGCGCTGGTCTTCCTGCTCGCCGAGCGGTTCAAGGTGACGCAGGCGGTGGGCCACTACAAGGCCGAGAACGGCCTGCCTCCCGCCGATCCGGGGCGCGAGGAATCGCAGATCGCGCGGCTGCGGTCGCTCGCCCGCGATGCCGATCTCGATCCCGAATTTTCCGAGAAGTTCCTGCGCTTCATCATTGACGAGGTGATTCGCCATCACCAGTCGCTGCAGGACGACGGGGCGGCACGGTGAGCGACGACCGCATCGTCTTCGCGCCCGACGATGTCGACCTGACCCGATCGCCGCTGCGGCGGGGCATCGCCGAGCCGACCTTCGTGCTGGGGGCGTTCAACCCGGCGCTGACGCGGTTGCCGAACGGCAACCTGCTGCTGCTGGTGCGGGTCGCCGAGGCGCTGAGCGAACCGGTGCGGGACGGCCATGTGCGCTCGATCCGCTGGACGGCCGGACGCTATGTCCTCGACGCATTTCCGGCGGATGCGGCGGATGTCAGCGATCCACGCTTCTTTTCGTTGAAGGGCGGGGCGTACCCGTTCCTCGGCCTCACGTCGCTGTCGTGGCTGTTGCCGGTCGAGCTGTCGGCCGATGGGCAGCGGGTGGTGGCGGTGCATTACGACCGCGCGGTCGAACCGTCGGCGCCTTACGCGCAGTACGGCGTCGAGGACCCGCGCATCGTCCTGATCGACGGCACCTACTGGATGACAGTGTGCGGCGTGTCGGGTGGGCGGCTGTGCACCGTGATGTACCGGTCGGAGGACGGATTCGATTGGCGGTCGCAGGGGATCGTGCTGGACCATGGCAACAAGGACATGGTGCCGTTCGAGGGGCGGGTCGGCGATCGCCATGTGTCGCTGACGCGGCCCTTGTCGGATGCGTGGTTCGTCGCGGCCCCCGATGGGGCGGAGGGCAGCGGGCCGAGCATCAACCTGGCGACCTCCCCCGACATGCTGCACTGGCGGCCGTTGAGCGAACCGGCGCTGCGGCCGTTGAAGGGGGCGGCGGCGTACAAGCTGGGCGGGGGCACGCCGCCGGTGCGGACGCAGCGCGGGTGGATGCTGCTGTATCACGGTGTCGAGAAACAGGGCGCGGTCGGGGTGTATCGCACCTATCGCGCGCTGATCGATGCGGAGGCACGCACGGTGCTGGAGCGCGACGAATCGCGACCGGTGCTGGAGGCGGCTTCGGCACTGATCGCGCCGATCGCGCATCAGGCGTATCTGCCGCAGCCGGTGGTGTTCACCACGGGCATCGTGGCGGATGGAGCGGACTGGATCGTGGCGTCGGGGGAAGCGGACCTGGCGTGCCGGTTGACGCGGATTGCGGGCGCGCGGCTGGACTGATCTCCTCCTCCATCATTCCCCACCCCGTTCGCTTCGAGCGCAGGTTCGAGCTTGTCGAGAACCGAAGTCGAGAAGGGGTTGCCCCGAACGGCCAAGTTCTCGACGGACGCTTCTCGACAAGCTCGAAGCTGCTCGAACCGAACGGGAGAGAGCTACACCCCCAGCCACACCCGCAGCGGATTGGCCGGGTCCGCGACCAGCTTCACCGTCAGCGCCAGCGACACGACCACCAGCAGCGGCCGGATCGCCTTCCCGCCGAAACGGATCGCCAGCGCCGCGCCGAGCTGTCCCCCGGCGATGCTGGCGACCGCCATGGCGAGGCCCAGCGTCCACCACACATGGCCGCCCGCGACCAGCACCGCGACGCCGGCCAGGTTGCTGGCGAGGTTCAGCAGCTTGGTATGCGCCACCGCCCGCGTCGCGCCCATGCCGGCGGCGGTGACCAGCAGCAACGTGAAGAACGATCCGGTGCCGGGGCCGAAAAACCCGTCATAGGTGCCGATCCCTGCCACCGCGAGCAGCAGCCCGGCGGGTGCGAGCCGGACATGGGTGTCGACATCGGACAGGCGCGGCCCGAACAGGAAATACAGCGCCATCACGACCAGCAAGATCGGCAGCAGCCCGGCAAGGAAATGCGGGTCGATCCGCTGCACCAGCGCCGCGCCGACCGCCGCCCCGCCGAACGAGGCGAGTGCGAGCCGCCACGACCGGTGGAGGTCGATATGCCCCTTGCGCCAGAAGGCGAAGGTTGCACCGGCGGTGCCGAACGCGCTTTGCAGCTTGTTGGTGCCGAGCGCCACGACCGGCGGGACGCCGGCGGCGAGCAGCGCCGGGATGGTGATGAGCCCGCCCCCGCCCGCCATCGCATCGATGGTACCGGCGCAGAACGCGACCAGCATGAGCAGGGCGATGAGTTGGGTGTCCATGGCGCGGGGCGTAGCGTGGATGCCGCGCGCGGGGAACCTCCCGGCCCGTATCCCGTCGTCATTCGACGTCGACCTTTCGACGAAGCGCCCCTTCCGTCACCCCGGACTTGATCCGGGGTCCCGCTATTCACAGCGGTTGGAAAAGAAGCGGGACCCCGGATCAAGTCCGGGGTGACGATGGAAGAGGGCGGATTCTGGAAGGATGGCGCATGGCGGTCAAAGACCCCAACCTGCGCCGCCTGCCGTCCAGATCAAATTCGTGGACAGGTGGGGAGCTTCTGTTGCCCGGTGCTCCCCGTACCGCTGGAATCCGATTCTGTTGCCCGGTTCGGTCCAACCGCGCTATTTTAGAGTAACTTCAGGCCGTGAGGCCCTTAGTTACGCTGCAATCGCGAGTGCTTCGTTATCGTTGGCACTTGTGTGTATGGGCCGTTGCGGTGGTCCCATTCCGAACGAAAACAGCGCTTTTCAACACACGTCGATCCTGGTTCGGCCCCGTCAGAAACGGTGTCCAGAAACACCACCTTATGGTGGAGCCGCCGGGTACTGCCCCCGGGTCCGCTGCGTCTATTGCACGCCGCAGTTTATCGTCATAGCCGGCTGGAAGCCGACAAAAGGGCATATAGGCGTTCGGAAGCGCTTTGAAAAGAAGCGGACTTCCCTTGCGCGCGATGCGGTGGCATGGGCAATCGGATCATGCTGACCCAGCGTTCCCGCTATGCGCTTCGCGCGATGCTGTTTCTGGCCGAACAGCCTGCGGGCGAGGCACCGATGCCGATGCACCGCATCGCCACCGCCGCGAATGTGCCGCGCAAGTTCCTCGAACTGATCCTCGCCGACCTGCGCGAGGCGGGGTTCCTGTCGTCGACGCGCGGCAAGGCGGGCGGCTACCACCTTGCCCGGCCGGCGCACCTCATTTCGCTGGGCGAGATCATCCGCGTGATCGAAGGACCGCTGGCGCTGGTGCCGTGCGTCAGCCGCACCGCGTACCGCCCGTGCGGCGATTGCAAGGACGAGGCGAGCTGCGCCATCCGCCACGCGATGGCGCGGGTGCGCGACGAAACCGCGCGCATCCTCGATGGCACCAGCTTGGCAGCGGCGGCTGCGCAGGAACTGGCCGCGGCCTGACCCTCCCGTACCCCTGCGCAGGCGGTGGTCCAGGGTTCCACGCATTGCCGCCGCGTTCCTGGCGCTGGACCCCCGCCTGCGCGGGGGTGCGGCATTATTCGGGCAGCTTCTTTCCGGCGCGCAGTTCGTCGCGGATTTCGCGCAGCAGCGCGACTTCGGGCGGATCGGCGGCGGGGGGCACGTCGCCGGTCTTCTGTTCCTGATGCACCGTCGCGATCGCACGGTTCACGAACTTCACCAGCAGGAACACGATGAACGCGAGGATCAGGAAATTGATGATCACGCTGACGAACTGGCCATAGCCGAACAGCGGCACGCCGGCTTCCTTCAGCGCGGTGTAGTTGTCCGGGCTGCCCGTATAGGTCGCGGGGATCGGGCCCAGCTGGACGAAATAGCTCGAAAAATCGAACCCGCCGAACAGCCAGCCGATGACCGGCATGATGATGTCGTCGGTCAGCGATTTGGTGATCGTGCCGAACGCCGCGCCGATGATGACGCCGACCGCGAGGTCGAGCACGTTGCCGCGCGCGACGAAGGTGCGGAACTCCTTGAGCATGGACTTGGACCCTCCCGTCTCTGCTTGAGGGCGCCATAGTGCTTCGATACGATGGCAATAGGCAAGGTTCAGGTGGGAAGACATGCACATGCGGCGGGCGATGATGGTGATGGCGGCGGTGCCGCTGGCGGCGTGCGGCGTAAACAGCGTGCCGACCGCCGAGGAAGAGGTGAACGCCAAATGGGGCGAGGTGCAGAACCAGTATCAGCGCCGCGCCGACCTGATCCCCAACCTGGTCGCGACGGTGAAGGGGTTCGCGAAGCAGGAAGAGCGCGTGCTGACGCAGGTGACGCAGGCCCGCGCACAGGCGACGTCGATCAACGTCACTACCGACGACCTGTCCGACCCGGCAACCTTTCAGAAGTTTCAGGCAGCGCAGAACCAGCTGACCCAGGCGCTGGGCCAGTTGCGCACCGTGGTCGAGGCGTATCCGCAGCTGACCAGCAACCAGAATTTCCTGGCGTTGCAATCGGAGCTGGAGGGGACCGAGAACCGCATCACGAATGCGCGGCGCTACTACAACGAAGCGGTACAGGCCTATAACACGCGCATCCGCACCTTTCCCGACGCGATCGGGGCCAAGGTCTTTTACGGCGCAAAACCCAAGCAGAGCTTCCAGGCGCAGGCCGGGGCCGAGGTCGCGCCGCAGGTCGATTTCGGCAACGCGAACTGACGCGTAGCCCCATGCGGCGCATCCTGTTCGCCCTGTGGATAACGTTGTGGACAATGGTTGCGCTGCCGGCGGCCGCGCAGACATTTCCGAAGTTTTCCGGGCTGGTCGTCGACGACGCCAACGTCCTGCCGGCGGAGACCCGTGCCGACCTGACGCAGAAATTGCAGGCTTTACAGCGGGATACCAAGCGGCAGCTGGTCGTCGCCACGATCGGCGACGTGCAGGGCTATCCGCTGGAGGAATATGCCAACAAACTGCTGCGCGCCTGGGGGGTCGGTCTGAAGGGTGTGGATAACGGCGTCATCCTTCTGATCGCGCCGAACAATCCCGCCGGGCAGCGCGGACCACGGCTGGAGGTCGGCTATGGACTGGAGCCGGTGCTGACCGACGCGATGTCGCGTACGATCATCGAACAACAAATGATGCCGAAGCTGAAGTCGGGCGATGTTCCGGCGGCGATGACGGCGGGCACCGATGCGGTGATCGCGCTGCTGCGTGCCAGCCCGGAAGAGGCGCAGGCAAAGGTCGATGCCGCCGCCGACGCGTTCGACCGGGGGCGTCGCCAGCAGACATCGGACCCGGATGGCGGTGCGGTGATCGGCATCGTGTTCTTCATCGGGGTCGGCCTGTTGATCTTTGGTATCCTTGCCGTGTCGCGCCGGCGGCGGCGGGGCCCATGGGGCCAGCCGCATCGGAGCAGCACGGCGGGCGATGTCGCGCAGGTCGTGCTGTGGTCGATCGCCGACGAATTGGCGCGCAGTGCCGCGCGCGGCGGCAGTCGTGGCGGGGGATGGTCCGGCGGATCGTCGCGCGGCAGTTCGGGTGGCGGCTGGAGCGGTGGCGGCTTTACCGGCGGGGGTGGCGGCTCCGGCGGCGGCGGCGGCGCGTCGGGGAATTGGTGATGCAGCTGACCGATACCGATCGCGTGCGCATCCGCGATGCCGTGGCCACCGCAGAGGCAACGACCGAAGGCGAGATCGTCGTCGTGCTCGCCCGGCGGTCCGACGCCTATCATGATGTCGGGCTGCACATGGCGGTGCTGGCGATGTTGCTGGTGCTGGCCGCGACCGCGCTGTGGCCGGGATGGCTGCTGGCGTTCCATGGCTGGGCCGAGCCGTGGGGCGATGCCCCTGCCCCGCTGTTCCTGCTGACGACGATGGCGTGGGTGCAGGCCGCGGTGTTCCTGATCGTGCGCTATGGCTGCGCGTGGATGCCGCTGCGCATGGCGCTGACCCCGGCGTCGACCAAGGCGCGGCGGGTCCATACCCGCGCGCTGCTGCTGTTCCGCGCCGCCGCCGAACGCCGCACGGTGGCGGCGACCGGCGTGCTGCTCTACCTCTCGCTCGACGAACATCGTGCCGAACTGATCGCGGAGGCCGCGATCCACGACCGGGTGGACCAGGCGGTGTGGGGCGACGCGCTGGCGGCGTTGCTGGTCGCGCTGAAACAGGATCGCCCGGCCGACGGCATCGTTCAGGCGGTGGGCGCGATCGGCCAGGTGCTGACCGAACATTTTCCGACAGGAGACAGGCAAATGAACGAACTCCCCGACCGGTTGATCGAACTATGATCGACGCCGATGCACCCGAAGAGGTGATGTGGGCGGGCCGCTTCATCACCGCGAAAAAGCGCGGCCGCTGGGAATATGTCGGCCGGGCGAACGGCATCGGCGCAGCGGTGATCGTCGCGGTCGATGACGGTCATGTCCTGCTGGTCGAACAATATCGCGTGCCGCTGGGCCGCAACTGCATCGAACTGCCCGCCGGGCTGGTCGGCGACGATGCCGCCGGCGAAGCGGCGGCGGTGGCGGCGACGCGCGAGCTGGAGGAGGAAACCGGCTATCGCGCGGGCACGATGGTGTCGCTGGGCGAATATCATTCCTCGCCGGGGATGGTGTCGGAGAGCTTCACGCTGTTTCGGGCCGGTGCGCTGGTGAAGGTCGGCGACGGCGGCGGGGTGCCGGGGGAGGATATCGTGGTCCACCGGGTGAAGCTGGCGGACGTGGCCGCGTTCATCGCGGACCGGCGCGCGGCGGGCAAGGCGGTCGATGTGAAGCTGTTGTTGCTGTTGGCGCCGTATCTGTTGGGGTGAGCCTCCTTTCGTCACCCCGGACTTGATCCGGGGTCCCGCTTTGTTGGCGGTTGGCGACGAAGGAAGAAGCGGGACCCCGGGTCAAGCCCGGGGTGACGGGTGGGGATAGGTTCGCTGCCTACGCTCCGCTCTCGTTTTCCGATTCTCCCGTGTGCTTCGAACCAAACGGAAGCGCGGTGGGGAGGGAGAGATCAGCCCTTGGCCGCAGGCGTCGCCGCCGGCACGCGGCACGGTACGATGTTCTTCGGTTCCGGGCGTCGCCCGTCCGGCGTGAACATCGCGATATAGCCGCCGGCCGAGGGCATCTTCTGCAGCTCGACCAGCCGATATCCGACCGCTTCGAATTCGCATTTCAGCAGCGCGGGCGGGGTGCCGTGGTTCTGCGTGCGGCGGTCGGCGTCGACCACCACCACCTGCCCGCCGGGACGCAGGCTGGGGCGCAGGTTCCACAGGAACGCGTATGGCTCGGCGATCTCGTGGTACATGTGCACCATCAGCACCCGGTCGAAGCTGCCGATCGGCAGTTTCGCATCGTCCGGTTCGCCCAGCCGGACGCTGACATTATCCAGCCGTTCGCGCGCCACGCGCTGCGCCAGCGCGTCGCGAATCTGCGGAATGATATCCTCGGCCAGCACGCGGCCGTCGGCACCGACCCGCTGGGCGAGACGGATGGTGTAATAGCCCTCGCCCGCGCCGATATCGGCGACGGTCATGCCGGGCGCGATGCTGGCCTTGTCCATCACCAGTTCGGCTTCGTTCAACCGGTCGCGCGATTCCTCGGTCGACCAGCGTGCCGACACGATCGTCGCCACCGGCCGGTCGGCCCGGGGGAACACCGGCTTGTCCTCCCGCTGCGCATTGGCGATCGGGTTCGGCTGCGTCGCGTCGCAGCCGGCCAGCATCAGCAGCGCAAGCGGAAGGGCGTGGCGCATCTCAGTCGACATCCTCGACATCGACCGATTCGCCGGTCACCCGCTGCGACAGCGCGGCGGCCATGAACGGGTCGAGCGCGCCGTCGAGCACGTCGCCCGGCGCGGTGGAGACGACGCCGGTGCGCAGGTCCTTCACCATCTGATACGGCTGCAGCACGTACGAGCGGATCTGGTGGCCCCAGCCGATATCGGTCTTGGTCGCGTTTTCGGCATTGGCCTCCGCCTCGCGGATCGCCAGCTCGCGCTCGTACAGGCGGGCGCGCAGCTGGTTATAGGCCTCGGCCTTGTTCTTGTGCTGCGAACGCTGGTTCTGGCACTGCACCACGATGCCGGTCGGGATATGCGTGATACGCACCGCCGAATCGGTCGTGTTGATGTGCTGACCACCGGCACCCGACGCGCGGTAGGTATCGATGCGCAGGTCGCTTTCGTTATATTCGACCTCGATATTGTCGTCGATCACCGGATAGACCCAGATCGATGCGAACGAGGTGTGGCGGCGCGCGGCGCTGTCATACGGGCTGATGCGGACCAGGCGGTGGACCCCGCCCTCGGTCTTGGCAAAGCCGTAGGCATTCTCGCCCTTGATGAGCAGCGTCGCCGACTTGATGCCCGCCTGTTCGCCCGAATGCTGATCGACCAGCTCGACCTTCATGCCGCGACGTTCGGCCCAGCGGGTGTACATGCGTTGCAGCATGCCGGCCCAGTCCTGGCTTTCGGTCCCGCCGGCACCGGCGTTGATCTCGATATAGGTGTCGTTGCCATCGGCCTCACCCGACAGCAGCGCCTGTACCTTGTCATGGTCGGCGCGCTTCGCCAGTTCGGCAAGGTTCGCGACGCCTTCCTCGGCCATCTCGCTGTCGCCCTCGGCATCGGCCATCTCGATCAGCTCGACGGTGTCGGACAGGTCGCGTTCGATATCGCGGGTGGCGGTGATCGCCTCGTCCAGCCGGCGGCGTTCGCGCATTACGTCCTGTGCGGCCTTGGGATCGTTCCACAATGCCTGATCCTCGACGCGCGCGTTCAGCTCGTCCAGCCGGCGCAGCGCGCGGTCCCAGTCGAGAAAGCGGCGCAGCAGCGCGAGGGCATCGTTGATCTTGTCTACATGGGCTTGCGCTTCGGCGCGCATGGGGAAAACTCCGGGGATAAGTAATCAGGGGGAATGCCGCCGATATGGGCGGCGCGCTAGTAGATTCCCCCTTCGCGTTGCAAGAAGTCGCTGTCGCGCGGCTGCGCCTGTTGCGCGGGGCGCGCGGCGCGGGTCGGATCGCGGGTAACGGGCGCGCGCGCTTCGCCAAGGCGTCCGGTGGCGCGGCGTGCCTCGGTCTCGGGCTTGAACGCTTCCCAGATGATCCCGGCCTTGGGATCGGTCGTCGGCCAGCCGCCATAGACCGGGCGGCCGCTGGCGCGGTCGATGCGGACCATGCGGATGCCCGCCGGCGCGCGGAACGGCAGCACCTCCATGTCCTGATACGCCTTGACCGCGAAGCTCTTGTAGATCGGCGCGGCGATCGTGCCGCCCTGTGCATAGCCGCCCAGGTTACGCGGCGTGTCGAAGCCCAGATACAGCCCGGCGATCATCTGCGGCGATCCGCCGACGAACCACACGTCGGTCGGCCCGGTCGAGGTGCCGGTCTTGCCCATGATCGGCCGGTTCAGGTCGCGCAGCGTGGTCGCGGTGCCGCGCTGGATCACGCCTTCCATGATGTGCACCATCTGGTACGCGCTCATCGCGTCGACCACCTGTCGCGCCTTGATCTGCGGGCGGGGCATCGGCTTGCCGTCCCAGTCGGGCGCGTTGCAGCGGTCGCAGGCGCGCCAGTTTTCGGGCAGGATCACCTTGCCGCGCCGGTCCTGCACGAAATCGATGACGGTGGGGTCGAGTTCGCGGCCCTGGTTCGCCAGGATCGAATACGCGTTGACCATGCGCAGGACCGTCGTCTCCCCCGCGCCCAGCGCATAGGAGAGGTACGGCGGAAACTTTTCATCGCTGACGCCGACGCGCTGGATCAGGTCGTTCACCTTGTCCATGCCGGTCTGTGCCGCCGCGCGCACCGTCATCAGGTTGCGCGACTGCTCGACGCCCCAGCGCATGGTGTGCGGGCCCGCCCCGCCGCCGCCGAAGTTGCGGAAGCATTTCTGGCCCAGCCGCCCGCCCTGGTTCACGCAGAACGGGCCGTCGACGATGATCGACGCCGGGGTCATCCCCGCCTCCAGCGCGGCGGCATAGACGATCGGCTTGATCGTCGATCCGGGCTGGCGCATCGCCTGCGTCGCGCGGTTGAACGACTGGATGCGGCTGTCGAAGCCGCCCTGCATCGCGAGGATACGGCCGGTGCGCGGGTCCTCGACCACCATGCCGCCCGACACGCGCGGGACCGAGCGCAGCGACCATTGTGAGCCGGCCGGCGCCACCGCGAGGATATCGCCGGGCTGGATCGCGGCGAAGGCGGTGCCGCCGACCCCGCGCACCGGCATCACTGCATTGCCACGCGGCAGGACGCCGGTGCGCCCGTCGGCAAAGCCGATCCGCGCCTCGCCGCTGTCCTTTGCGATGACGATCGCTGCCTGCCAGTCCTGATAATCGAGGGCGATGTTGGTGTTGAGCAGCACCGACTGCCAATTATCCTCGTCGACCTGCGCGCGCGGCTTGTTCAGCGGGCCCGACCAGCCGCGCCCCGAATCGAAGCGGATGAGGCCGGCGCGCAGTGCGTCCTGCGCATCCTGCTGCAGCTTGGGGTCGAGCGAGGTGCGCACCCACAACCCGCCGGCATAGACGCTGTACGGGCCGTCCTTCGCATTCTCGCCGAACTGGTTCATCAGCTGGCGGCGCACTTCCTCGATGAAATAGCCGCCGGCGGTTTCCTTGCGCGGGGTCTGGCGCGGGATGGTGCCGAGCGGCTGGGCGACCGCAGCTGTGCGCTGGCTCGCGGTGATGAAGCCGTTGCGCTCCATTTCGCCCAGCACCCAGTTGCGCCGCTTGATCGCGCGGTCATAGCCGCGTTCAGGCGTGTAGTTGGACGGCCCCTTGGGCAGGATCGCCAGATACGCCATTTGCGGCAGCGTCAGCTCGCGCAGTTCCTTGCCGAAATAGGCGTGGGACGCCGCCTCCACGCCGAACGCGTTGCGGCCGAGCGCGATCTGGTTGAGATAGAGTTCGAGGATCTGCTGCTTGGTCAGCGCGCTTTCGATGCGATAGGCGAGCAGCGCCTCCTTCGCCTTGCGGACATAGCTGACCTCATTGGTCAGCAGCAGGTTCTTTGCCACCTGTTGCGTGATTGTCGACGCGCCGATCGGGCGGCCGCTCCGCGTCAGGTTGCTGAACATCGCCGCGGCGATGCCGGGATAATCGACGCCGTGGTGTTCGAAGAAGGTGCGATCCTCGGCCGCCAGGAACGCGCGGACCAGCAGCGGCGGATATTCGGCATAGGACAGCTGCACGCGGCGTTCGCGGGCATAGCTGTGGATCGGATCGCCCTCGATCCCGCGCACATTGGTTGGCAGCGGCGGTTCATAGGCGCGTAGCGAATCGACCGACGGCAAGGTGCGCCACAGCAGCAGCCAGATGAGGAACACGCCGATGCCCGCCAGCAGCAGCGCGACGGCAGGCAGGCGGAACCACCACCGCCGCCGGATACGGGCGAAACGGGCGCGCCGGCTGGGGCGCGCGGTGTCGGGGGTGGCTTCGGTGTCGGATACGCTCATCGCCCGCGCGGTTTAGCAGGTTTGGCCGTGGGGGAAAGGGAGAGGCCGCGCGACGGCGAACATGCCACGACATGTGAAATCGTTCGTGCTGAGTAGGGGCTGAGCTTGTCAAAGACCCGTATCGAAGCACTGGTGGCGACGGTCCTTCGATACGCCGCTTCGACAAGCTCAGCGGCTAATCAGGACGAACGGGGTGAACAGGCAACCAGAGTCATCGATCCGCCGCCAGCGCGTCGGACAGCAGCGCCCGGACGGCGCGCAGTTCGGTGATGCGCGCGGCGCGGCGGGGGGCCGGGGCGACCGGCAGCGGGGCCTTCGCCTCCTGCGCCAGCAATTGCTGCACGCCGCGCACGGTGTAGCCCTGTTCACCGAGCAGAGTGTGGATACGGCACAGCAGCGCGACATCCTCCGGCCGGTAATGGCGGCGGTCGCCGGCACGGGTCAGCGGCTTGATCTGCGGGAAGCGCCCTTCCCAATAGCGCAGCCGGTGCTGCGGTACCCCCAGTTCGCGCGCGACCTCGCCGATCGAGCGATAGGCGCCGGCCGATTTGTCGACGGGGGGCGCCAATCCGGCCCGATCAGCTCGCCGCGACGATGCGGTCGCGCATCATCTGGCTGGCGCGGAAGGTGAGGACGCGGCGCGGGGCGATCGGCACTTCGATCCCGGTCTTTGGATTGCGGCCGACACGTTCGCCCTTGTCGCGCAGGACGAAGCTGCCGAAGCCCGAAATCTTGACGTTCTCGCCCTTGGACAGTGCTTCGCACATCGCGCCGAGAATCTGTTCGACCACGCGGGCGGAATCGGCGCGCGAAAGGCCGATTTCGCGGTGCATTTCCTCGGCGAGATCCGCGCGGGTCAGCGTGCCATCGGTTGCCATCGGTTCTTCTTCCCCTTCGAACAATGTCGAAGCGCTAGCACGGCGTATACGAAGATTCAAAAATACGAAAGGATTACCAACGTACTACGGCGGCGCCCCAGGTGAAGCCACCCCCCATCGCCTCCAGCACGACGATATCGCCGCGCTGGATCCGGCCGTCCTTCACCGCGACGTCGAGCGCGAGCGGAACGGAGGCGGCCGACGTGTTGGCATGGCGGTCGACGGTGACGACGACCTTTTCGGGCGCGAGGTTCAGCTTGCGCGCGGTCGCATCGAGGATGCGGGCATTGGCCTGATGCGGCACGACCCAATCGACATCGGCCGGGGTCAGCCCGGCCAGCTCGAGCGATTCGCCCATGACGGCGGCGAGGTTCACCACCGCGTGGCGGAACACTTCCTTGCCCTTCATGCGCAGCTTGCCGACGGTGCCGGTGGTCGACGGCCCGCCATCGACATAGAGCAGGCCATTGTGGCGGCCATCGGCGTGGAGCCGGGTCGACAGGATGCCGCGCCCGTCCGCCTCCTCGGTCGCCTCCAGCACGATCGCGCCCGCGCCGTCGCCGAACAGGACGCAGGTCGTGCGATCCTCCCAGTCGAGGATGCGGCTGAAGGTTTCGGCCCCGATGACGAGCGCTTTGGCGTGAACGCCGGCGCGCAGCATCGAATCGGCGACCTGCACCGCATAGAGGAAGCCCGAACACACCGCCGCCACGTCGAACGCGACGCAATCGTCGATGCCGAGCGCCGCCTGCACCTTGGTCGCGGTCGCCGGAAACGTCTGGTCGGGGGTGGCGGTCGCCAGCACGATCAGGTCGATCTGCGCGGGGTCGAGGCCCGCGGCGGCGATCGCTTCGCGCGCGGCATCGGTGGCGAGCGTCGAGGTCGTCTCATGCTCGGCGGCGATGTGCCGGAAACGGATGCCGGTGCGCTCGACGATCCATTCGTCGGTGGTATCGACCCGCGCGGCCAGTTCGGCATTGGAGACGCGATGGGCGGGGAGCGCCGATCCGGTGCCGGTGACGATCGCGCGAATCATGCTGCCTGTGCCTCGATTGCGGCCAGATCGCTGGCGATGCTGCGGGTCAGGTCGTCGCGGACCATTTTCGCGGCGACCTGGATCGCGTTGGACACGCCGATCGCATTGGCGCTGCCATGGCTCTTCACCACCAACCCGTTGAGGCCAAGGAAGACCGCGCCGTTATGGTTGTTGGGGTCAAGATGATGGCGCAGCAGGTCGGTCGCGGGCTTCGAAATCAGGAACCCGATCTTCGAACGCACCGACGAACGGAACGCGCGCTTGAGCAGGTCGCCGACGAAGCGTGCCGTACCCTCGGCGGTCTTGAGCGCGATGTTGCCCGAGAAACCGTCGCACACGACGACATCGACCTGTCCGCGCGACAAGCGATCCCCCTCGATATAGCCCGAAAAGGTCATCGGCAGATGCGGCGACGCGCGCAGCGTGGCTGCCGCCTCCCGCACGCTGTCGATGCCCTTCAGCTCCTCGGTGCCGATGTTCAGCAACGCGACGCGGGGGCTTTCGAGGTCGAGCGCGGTGCGGGCATAGGCTGCCCCCATCACCGCGAACTGGACGAGGTTGCGGGCATCGCACTCGGCATTGGCGCCAAGGTCGAGCATGACCAGATCATTGTCGCCAAGGCTAGGCAGCAGCGCCGCCAGCGCCGGACGATCGATGCCAGGCATGGTGCGCAGCGCGAGCTTCGCCATCGCCATCAGCGCGCCGGTATTGCCCGACGACACTGCGGCGGCGGCGCGACCCTGCTTCACCAGGTTGATGGCAATCCCCATCGACGTGGTTTTCGCACGGCGAATCGCCTGGCTGGGCTTGTCGGAAGAACCGACGACCTCAGGCGCGTGGACGATCTCCGACGCGGCACTGAGGTTCGGGTGCGATTCGAGACCGGCGCGAATCGCCGCCTCGTCACCGACCAGCAGGAAGCGCATCGATTCGTGGCGTCGCCGGGCATGGGCGACGCCAGCGAGCATGGTGGCAAGCCCCTCGTCACCGCCCATCGCGTCGATGGCGATCCAGGAACCGTCAGCCATGCGTGCTTTCCTGTCCGGTTGAGCGGTTTACGCTTCGACCGAGACGACTTCGCGACCGTTATAATGGCCGCAAGCGGTGCACAGGTTGTGCGGACGCTTCAGTTCGCCACAGTTCGGGCATTCCTGGAACGACTCGATGCTCAGCGAGTCGTGGCTGCGACGCATACCGCGCTTCGAGGGCGAGGTCTTTCTCTTGGGAACTGCCATTTCGGCACCTTTATCACTTGGGTATCAGTTGGTTTCGCTACCAACTGACGACGCGGCCCAGGCAAGTGCCGAACCGCATAACTGCGACCGGCGACCCGCCGGACCGGCAGACAGGCTGGTCGCGAAGCGAACCGCGCCTATAGCGTTTTCGTGCGCGGTTGCAAGCATTGGGTTGGACTTCGCCGCCACCAATGCCGACGATATCCCTGCGCAGGCGGGGAGACGGTGCGGCGCTACTTACCCATTACCGCGTCACCGACAAACGGATTCGTCGCGCGTTCGTGACCGAAGGTGCTGCCGGGACCATGGCCCGGTACGAAGGCGATATCGTCGCCCAGCGGCCACAGCTTGGTGACCACCGATGTGAGCAGCGCCTGATGGTCCGACAGCGGAAAGTCGGTGCGGCCGATCGATCCCTGGAACAGCACATCGCCGACCAGCGCGAATCGGGCTTCCTCGTGAAAGAAGATGACATGGCCCGGCGTGTGGCCCGGCGTTTCGTACACCGACAGCACCGCTTCGCCCACGGTCACCGTATCGCCCTCGACCAGCCAGCGGTCGGGTTCGAAGGGGACACCGCGCAGGCCCCAGCGCTTGCCGTCTTCGTCCAGCCGGGCGATCCAGAAGCGATCCGCCTCGTGCGGGCCCTCGATCGGCACGCCCAGCTGCTCGGCGAGCGGCTTCGCCTCGCCGCAATGGTCGATATGACCATGGGTCAGCAGGATTTTCTCGATCGTCACGCCCTGCTGCTCGGCGGCGGCGAGCAGGCGCGGCAGGTCGCCGCCGGGATCGACGAATGCGCCGCGCATCGTCTTCGTACACCACAGGAGGGTGCAGTTCTGCTGGAGCGGGGTCACCGGGATGATCGCCGCGCGGATCGGGGATGGGGTCATCGCACAGGCCATATCGCTTAACGCTGCGTACACAAAGGTGTCACGATGCTTGCCCCGCGCGCGCGCAACCGGCAAGCGTGGGCGGATGTTCGACACGACCCGGCCCTTCGTGCTGTTCGACGATGCCCGGCCGGGCGGAACCGCACGGCTGTACCGCGCACCCACGCGCCTGATCTGCGCCGACCGGGTGGACGAAGTCGCAGGCGCGCTGACCGCGCTGCAGGCGGCGACGGCGGCGGGTCAGAGCGTCGCGGGCTATCTGACCTATGAAGCCGGGGCGGCATTGGTGCCGGGGGCGCCGGAGCGCCGCGGCGACGGGCCGCTGCTGTGGTTCGGAGTGTTCGACGCGGCCGAGACGGTCGATCTGGGCGACCATCTGCCCGATCCGGCGGGGGCGTGGATCGGTTCGGTCGCGCCCGACATCGCCGCCGATGCCTATGCCGCGCGCTGTGCCGACATCCTCGACCTGATCGCGGCGGGCGATATCTATCAGGCGAACTTGACCTTCGGCGCGACCGTGCCGCTGATCGGCGATCCACTGGCGCTCTATGCCGCGATCCGCCCGCGCGCCGCCGCCGGGCATTGCGCGGTGGTGTGGACCGGCACCGACTGGCTGTTGTCCTTTTCACCCGAGCTGTTCTTTGCGGTCGAGGGCGGTCGGATCACCGCGCGGCCGATGAAGGGCACCGCGACGCGCGATCCCGATCCGGCGCGGGACCGCGCCGCGGCGCAAGCGCTGGCGACCGATCCCAAGCAGCGCGCCGAAAACCTGATGATCGTCGACCTGATGCGCAACGACCTGTCGCGCGTCGCGAAACCGGGCAGCGTGCGGGTGCCCGAGCGCTTCGTCGTCGAAACCTATCCCAGTATCCATCAGCTGATCTCTTCAGTCACCGCCGAGCTTGCGCCTGACAAGGATGCCGTGGATGCGCTGGCGGCGCTGTTTCCCTGCGGATCGATCACCGGTGCGCCGAAACGGCGCGCGATGCAGGCGATCGATGCGGTCGAGGGCCGCGCACGCGGCATCTATACCGGGTCGATCGGCTGGATCGACGGCGCGGGCGATGCGTCGTTCAACGTGGCGATCCGCACCCTGCACCTGCCCGCCGGCGCATCCCACGCAACGCTGGGGCTGGGATCGGGGGTCGTCGCCGATTCGGTGGCAGACGCCGAATGGCGCGAATGTCTGGCCAAGGCGCGCTTCCTTGACGCGCCCACGGCGCGGTTCGACCTGATCGAGACGATGGCGTTCGATCCGCATAGCGGCATTCCGCTGCTGGAACGGCATCTGGCGCGGCTGACCGACAGCGCCCGCGCGCTGGGCTTTGCGTTCGACCGGCATGCGACGCGCAACGAATTGCAGGCGGCGACCTTTCGCCTGCGAATCCCCTCGCGCGTGCGGCTGTTGCTGTCGCGCAGTGGAGCGATCGCGGTCGATGTCACGCCGCTGCCCACTGCCCCGGCCGGACCGGTCGATGTCGCGCTGGCCCCGTTGCCGCTCGACACGCGCGACCTGCGCCTGGCGCACAAGACCAGCGACCGGCGTTTCTGGCCCGCCCCGCCCGCCGGATGTTTCGAAACGATCTTCCTCAACGACCGCGGCGAGCTGACCGAGGGCAGCTTCACCTCGATCTTCGTCGATGGCGGCGCGCAGTTGCTGACCCCGCCGCTCGACCATGGGCTATTGCCAGGCGTGCTGCGCGGCGAACTTATCGCGCGGGGCGAGGCGGTCGAAATGCCGCTGGCCCCGGCCGATTTGGCGCAAGGATTTTACATCGGTAACGCGGTTCGCGGATTGATTCGTGCGCGGTTGGTTGCGGAGGCGGATCGGGAGGGCTAGAGCGCCGCCATCTGTTCCTTCTCAGCATCGGACGTCCCATGAAGCCCTCCGCCGCGCTCGATCGCATCAACCCGTCGCCGACCCTCGCCATCACGTCGAAGGTCCTCGAACTGAAGCGGCAGGGCGTCGACGTCATCGGCCTGGGCGCCGGCGAACCCGATTTCGACACGCCCGATTTCGTGAAGGACGCCGCGATCGAGGCGATTCGCGCCGGCAAGACGAAATACACCAACGTCGACGGCACGCCCGAGCTGAAGGAAGCGATCGCCGCCAAGTTCAAGCGCGACAACAGCCTGACCTATGCCGCGAATCAGATTTGCGTGAACGTCGGCGGCAAGCACACGTTGTTCAACGCGCTGGTCGCGACGGTCGATGCCGGTGACGAGGTGATCGTGCCCGCGCCCTATTGGGTGAGCTATCCCGACGTCGTGCAATTCGCAGGCGGCACCCCTGTGTTCATCGCCGCCGGGGCCGACCAGAACTACAAGATCACGCCCGAACAGCTCGAAGGGGCGATCACCGCGCGGACCAAGTGGGTCATCCTCAATTCGCCATCCAACCCGACCGGTGCCGGTTACACCCGCGACGAACTGCGCGAGCTGGGCAAGGTGCTGGAACGGCACCCGCATGTGTGGATCTTTGCCGACGATATGTACGAGCACATCGTCTATCCCGGCTTCGAATTCGCGACGATCGCCGAGGTGAACCCGAGCCTGTACGACCGTACGCTAACGGTGAACGGCTGTTCGAAGGCCTATGCGATGACCGGTTGGCGCATCGGCTATGCCGGCGGTGCGGCGTGGCTGATCAAGGCGATGGCGAAGCTGCAGTCGCAGTCGACCAGCAATCCCTGTTCGATCGCACAGGCCGCCGCCGTCGCCGCGCTGAACGGCGACCAGTCGTTCCTGGCCGAGCGTAACGATGCATTCCAGCGCCGCCGCGACCTGGTGGTGGCCGAACTGAACGCGATCGATGGCGTCACCTGCCCCACGCCCGAAGGTGCGTTCTATGTCTATCCCGACATTTCCGGGCTGATCGGCAAGACGACGCCGGGCGGCAAGCGGATCGATACCGACGAGGATTTCGTCGGCTATCTGCTGGAGGATGCGCGGGTCGCGGCGGTGCAGGGCGCGGCGTTCGGCCTCTCGCCCGCGATGCGGATCAGCTATGCCACGTCGGACGACCTGCTCCGCGAAGCCTGTGTACGTATCCGTACGGCCTGTGCCGCGCTGCGGTAATTCCGCTGTAGAAACGGACTATTAGGGGCTGGTCCCTATCACGATCCGCATTGTGATAGGGACCGCATGCTGCTCGATATCTCCACCCTGTATGTGATGGTCGCGCTGTGTTCGGTCGTAGCCGGCATCGTGCACCTGACCGCTGCCGCCGGGGGACGGTTCGGTTCGTGGGCAAACTGGTGGGGCGGCGGGCATCTGTTGCTCGGGGTCAGCGCGGTCATGCCGCTGCTGCGCGGCCTGGGCGTGCCCGGCCTCCTGACCATCGGCAATACGGCAGCCGCGCTCAGCTATGGCGCGATCTATGTCGGCATGCACCGCTTCGCCGACCCCGCCGCGCCGATCCGGCGATGGATCGTGCTGACGGGAATCGTTGCGCTGCCGCTGCTGTTCTGGTCGTTGCCGCAGGATTTTGGCGATCGCATCGCCTATCTGAACGTCCTGCGGTCGCTGTTCGACGTTGCGACGGTCCTGCTGGCGATACGTATCGCGCGTCGCGAAATGCTGCGCACCGGATGGATCGTGGCGGTGATGTTCGCCATGACCGTGCCGATGTTCCTTGGCCGGGCGTGGTTCGCAGCCACCGGACAATTGGGCGGCGATCCGACCGGCATGCATGGCGGGCCGGCGGCGTGGATGGCGGCGGGGGCGATCGCCTTCATCATGTTCCGCGGCTTTTCGCTGCTGACGATGGATGCGGAACGGTGCGAACGGCGGCTGGCGACGCTGGCCGAACGCGACGGACTGACCGGCGCGGGCAACCGCACCGCGTTCGACCGGGCGCGGTCGGGGTGGCGCGGCGACGGTGCGGTGCTGATGATCGACCTGAACCGGTTCAAGGCGCTGAACGATCGCCATGGCCACATGACGGGCGACGCGGCGCTGAAGATCGCGACGCGCGCGGCGGTCTGTTCGATCCCGATGTCGGGCCGGGTATTCCGCTGGGGCGGCGACGAGTTCGTCTGCGTCCTCCCGGGCCTGAACGATGCCGCGGCACAGGCGATAGCCGGGGAAATCGCCGCCCGCTTTACCCAGGGTACCACTGCACTGATCGGCCCGGACGAGGTGGCGGACCTGAGCGTCGGCTGGGCCACGGGACCGTTGGTGATGGTCGACACGCTGGTCGGACAGGCCGATGCGCGAATGTATGCCGAAAAGCGGCGGGGCCGGTCGGCATCACCGGTTTTGCAACGCAGCGTTGCCGAAAGCGCACCCCCGGCCATCTTGATTTCGCAGTCGCAACATGGTTGAGGCTGTGCGCAACATGAACGGACGCGCCAGCGCCGGTTCAGCCCCGCAACCTATATCTTGCACCCAGTGATGGGCGATCCTCTCCTTTTGCGGGGTTCGTCCGATGCCGCATCCCATCCGGGGCACGGCCGGGCAAGAGGACGAGACAGATGACGACCAAGCGCACCGGATTCCTTCGCCATTTCATCAGCGGTTTCGCGCTGGGTGCCGTCGCGCTGGTCGCGGTGCAGGTGGCGGATCGCAGCGATGCGAAGTCGGTCCATCCCGCACCGTCGGTCGTCCAGCGCATCGGTTGATCCGGGGCTGATCTGGCGGTGCGCGGTGGCGCACCCCATCTCGGTTCCCGGCATTGTTCGAGGAACCTTCCCATGAAAGTCCTGCTGCCCGTCGCCATCGCCGCCATCGGCGTGGCCGCCCTGTCGATCCCCCCGGCTACGGCCGAGCGCGCGGTCCCGATCCCCGTCGTCACCAGCGACGTGCCCCCCACCCCCGGCCTTGCCACCGCCGTGCTGGCGGGCGGCTGCTTCTGGGGCATGGAGGCGGTGTTCGAACGGGTGAAGGGCGTGAAATCGGTCGTCAGCGGCTATGCCGGCGGCACGCGCCAGAGTGCGACCTACGACCAGGTATCGACCGAACGCACCGGCCATGCCGAGGCGATTCGCATCACCTACGACCCGCGCATCGTCAGCTATGGCACGTTGCTGCGCGTCTATTTCTCGGTTGCGCACGATCCGACGCAGCTGAACGGGCAGGTCCCCGATTCGGGGCCGAGCTATCGTTCGGCGATTTTTCCACAGAACCCGTCCCAGGCGCTGACCGCGCGGCGCTATATCGCGCAATTGACGCGGGCGAAGGCGTTCCCGAAGCCGATCGCGACGAAGATCGAGACCGGTGCCTTCTATCCGGCGGAGGCCTATCATCAGGATTTCGCCCGGCGGAACCCGTCCCACCCCTATATCGTGCGATGGGACAAGCCGAAGATCGCGGCGGCGAAGGCGGCGTATCCGGGGTTGGTGATCTGATGTCGTAAGCGTATCGGCCAATCCCCGACCGTTCGTGCTGAGTAGGGGCTGAGCGAAGTCGAAGACCCGTATCGAAGTACTTTGGCGCGGGCGGCCCTTCGATACGCCATTTCGATAAGCTCAATGGCTACTCAGGACGAACGGGTTGATGGCAGGAGGTCACACTTCACAGCAACCCCAGCGCCATCAGCTCGCCGATCAGCCGCGGCGGCAGTTCATCGGCACCGGTGCCCTCCCCGCCCAGATCGGCGGGGGCATCGGCCTCCTCCAGATAGCGCCAGCCCTGGTGCGCGCGCTTCGGTCGTCCCTCGACCAGTACCAGCTTCGGCCCCAGGTGGATCGCGACGCGTCCGCCCTCCGCTTCACCAAAGCCGAGGATTGGCGAGCGGGCGACCAGCCGGTGCTTTAGGATCCAGAACAGCGACCCGCCCTCGATCTCCGCTGCCCGTTTCGGCAGGTAGCGGGTGGTTAGGAACCCGCCTTCGGCATGGCGCGTGGCCAGCCGCTCGGCGAGCTGTTCGACCGATTCGATGGCGAAGGCGACTTTGGTGAGATGCAGCGGCACGCGCCCCAGATGGGAAGCGCGGTGGCCCGGCTCAACCCGCCAGCCTCAACCGGCAAGCCCGCTGACGGTCGCCAGCCCGAGGAAGACGAGGAACCCCATCGAATCGGTCGTCATCGTGACGAAGATCGACGACGCGACCGCGGGATCGGCGTTGAACCGGTCGAGCGTCAGCGGGACGAACACCCCCGCAAACCCGGCGATGACGACATTCAGCAGCATCGCGGTGCCGATCACCGCGCCCAGCTGTGGATTGCCGAACCACAGGGTGACGCCGGTGCCGATCAGCGCGGCGACGGTCGCGCCGTTCATCAGCGCGATAATCATCTCGCGCCGGATCGCGCGCACCGTGTTCGACTGTGTCAGCTGGTTGGTGGCGAGCGCGCGCACCGTCACCGCCATCGTCTGCGTGCCCGCATTGCCGCCAAGGCCGGCGACGATCGGCATCAGCGCGGCCAGCGTCACCATCTTGTCGATCGTGGCGCCGAACGCGCCAATGATCGTCGCGGGCAGCAATGCGGTCATCAGGTTGGTGATGAGCCAGCGCACCCGCGCCTTGTACGAATCGCGGATCGGTTCGTTGATGTCGCCTTCGCCGGCACCCGACAGCAACAGCGCGTCCTCGCCCGCTTCCGCCTGGATGATGTGCACCACGTCGTCAACGGTAATCATGCCGACCAGCCGTCCGCTGCCATCGGTGACCGCTGCCGAGATCAGCGCGTATTTCTGAAAGCGCAGCGCGACCTCTTCCTGGTCCATGTCGACCGGGATAAGCGTCTGTTCGCGCGCCATCACATCGGCGATCGCGACCGAGCGCGGGGTGCGGAGAATCCATGACAGCTGGCAGGTGCCGACCGGCTTGTGCGCCGGGTCGACGACGAAGATTTCCCAGAAATCGGTGGTCAGCACTTCGTCTGCGCGCAGGTAATCCAGCGCGTCGCCGACGGTCCAATGCTCGGGCACCGCGACCAGCTCGCGCTGCATCAGGCGGCCGGCGGATTCCTCGGGATAGGACAGTGCCTCCTCGATCGCGGCACGATCGTCGGGGTCGAGCGCGCGCAGCACCGCGCGCTGTTCCGCATCGTCGAGATCCTCAATGATCGCGACCGCGTCGTCGGTGTCGAGCTGCGCGGCTAGATCGGCGACCTGGGTCGCGGTCAGCGCGTCGATGACCGCCTCGCGCACCCAGTCGTTCATTTCCGCCAGCACGTCGCCGTTCAACCGTTCGGCGATGGCGGCGGCCAGGGCGGCGCGCTGTTCGCCGGGCACCAGTTCGAACAAATCGGCCAAGTCGGCGGGGTGGAGCGGTTCGACCAGCTCGCGCACGGCCTCGTCATCGCCGCGATCCACCGCGTCGCATACTGCGCGGACGAATTCGGGCTTCAGCCGGTCGTCCTCGTCCAGTTCGCTGGTCGTATCGGGAAGGTCGAGTTCGGTCATGGTCGCAACCCTCCACGCGCGGTTTCGCCCGCTGTAGCCATGCTGCACCGCCGTGCCAACGCCTGTGCGGTTGTCCTTGGCCGTTCGAACCCCTAGCTAGGCGGGCGCGTTGCGGTACCGGCCCGCTCCCCCACCCGACCACCCAAGCCAGTATCCTGATGGGTGGTCGGGTGGGGGAGCGGGCCGGTACCGCAGCGATCCGGCATCTCCGGATCGACAAACAAGGTTTCAAGGAGCTTTCAATGGCCGATACCCCCAGCACGCTCGTGATGACGCTCGATACCGGCGAAGTCCGCATCAAGCTGCGCCCCGACCTCGCGCCCAACCACGTTGCGCAAATCGTCAAGCTTGCCGACTCGGGCTTTTATGACGGCGTGCCGTTCCACCGCGTGATCGACGGTTTCATGGCACAGGGCGGCGACGGCGGTCGGCGCGACGGCACCGGCGGGTCGAAGGAACCGAATCTCAAGCAGGAGTTCAACGCCGAACCGCATGTGCGCGGCGTGTGTTCGATGGCGCGGACGTCGGACCCGAATTCGGCCAACAGCCAGTTCTTCATCTGCCTCGACGATGCGACCTTCCTCGACCGCCAGTACACGGTCTGGGGCGTGGTCGAGAGCGGCATGGATGCCGTCGACGCGCTGCCCAAGGGCGAGCCGCCGCGCAATCCGGGCAAGATCGTGACCGCGCGCTCGGAAGCGTAAGGACCTCCGCCTCGTCGTCATTCCCGCGCAGGCGGGGGTGACGAGCGGGGCAGCGACTGCCCCCTCGTCCGTCATCCCGGCGCAGGCCGGGATCCATGGATGGGGGGACGTCGGCGAACAATCCAAAAACACCCGACACAATGGATTCCGGCCTTCGCCGGAATGACGAAGCGTCGGTGGTCTCCCTATTCCGCCGGCGCGTTCAGCGCCGTGACCAGCCAGTCGTGGAACAGCTTCACCGGCCGCTGCTGCAACAACCGCGGGCGGCACACGAACCAATGGCTGTAGGTCGAATCGACCGCCATATCGAACAGTGGCACCAGCCGGTCGTCGCGCGCCGTTTCGAAATGCGATTCGAGCATGAAGGCGACGCCCAGCCCCTGCGCCGCCGCCTCCAGCATCAGCGTGCCCGAATCGAACCGGTCGATCGCGACCGGCTCGATATCGGGAACCCCGGCGGCGTGCATCCAGTCGGCAAAGGTGTCGGGCATGTCACGGTGGATCAGCGCGGTATGCTGCGCCAGCTGCGACGGATCGGTGATCGGCGTACGATCGATCAATGCGCGTCCGGCGATCGCATAGACCCGGTTGCGATCGAGCCGCCGGGCATAGAGCGCCGGGTCGATGGCATGGTCCAGCACGATCGCGACGTCGATCCCCTCGCCCAGCCGCCCCAACCCGTGATGCGCGGTGTCGAAATCGAGGTGCAGTTCGGGATGCTGGTCGTGCAGGTCGCCCATGCGCGGCATCAGCCGCTGGATCGCGAACAGCGGCAACACGCCCAGCCGCAGCCGCAACACCTCCACCGCGCCCGACATCTGTTCGACCGCGTCCGACAGCGTGTCGAGCGCGCCCGACAACAGCGTCAGCAGCCGTTCGCCGTCGTCGTTGAGCTTCAGCGCCTGATGCCGGCGCTCGAACAACGGCTTGCCGATGAAGCGCTCCATCGCCTGCACCCGGCGGCTGAGCGCGGGCGACGACAGCGCCAGTTCGTCGGCGGCGAGCTTGACCGAGCCCAGCCGTGCGACATGCACGAACGCTTCGATCGCGGTGAGAGGTGGCAGGCGACGCATCCGATACCCTAACTTGGTTGCGGTGCGGTACACGCTGCACCGCGATCGTCTCGCTTGCAACCAGACTCCCGTATAGCGTTGCATTTTATGCAATGCGAATTGCTTTGTTCGCACTTGCACAAAAACGTGCCGCACCGCACATAGGACGTGCCTTTCAGGCATCCTCTCCTAAAAACTTTCCGGCCGGTCGTTTTCGATCGGCCTTTTTTTTCGCCTTGTTGCCGGCAACCCACCGCCCATATCCGCCGTTCCTTGGCGTTCAGTTCAGGACGGAATTTGATGGCGGACAGCGAAACAGGCGGACGGCGGTTGCAGGTGGCGAATGCCCGGCCCGAAGATAGCGGGCGCGGCATCGCCCATCTCCCCCGATCGGTGATGGCGCTGCTGGGCATCAACGAGGGCGACGTCGTCGAGATCATCGGCAAGAAGACGACGCCCGCACGCGCCATCGCACCCTATCCCGAGGACGAGGGCCTCGACATCGTGCGCATCGACGGGTTGCAGCGCGCCAATGCCGGCGTCGGATCGGGCGATCAGGTCGAGGTGCGCAAGGCCGAATCGCGCCCCGCCACTCGCGTCGTCTTTGCCCCCGCCCAACAGAATCTGCGGCTGCAGGGGTCGGCGAACGCGCTCAAGCGCACCTTTTTCGGGCGGCCGCTGTGTCAGGGCGATATCGTCGCGACGACCGGGCACCAGCGGGTCGACAATTTGTCGCCCAATGTCCGCCGCTATGTGAACGCGCCCGCCTTCTCCTTGCAGGAAATTCGTCTCGCCGTGGTGTCGGCCACGCCCAAGGGCGTCGTCCACATCGACGAATCGACCGAGATCGAGCTGCGATCGGAATATGAGGAACCGCGCGAGGCACGCCGCGCCGATGTCACCTATGACGATATCGGCGGCATGGGCCAGACGATCGACCAGCTGCGCGAGATGGTCGAGCTCCCCTTGCGCTATCCCGAACTGTTCCAGCGGCTGGGCGTCGATCCGCCCAAGGGGGTGTTGCTGCACGGCCCGCCCGGCACCGGCAAGACGCGGCTTGCCCGCGCCGTCGCCAATGAATCCGACGCCGAATTCTTCCTGATCAACGGTCCCGAGATCATGGGATCGGCGTACGGCGAATCAGAAAAGCGGCTGCGGGAGGTGTTCGAGGAAGCGACCAAGGCATCGCCGTCGATCGTGTTCATCGACGAGATCGATTCGATCGCACCGAAGCGCGGCCAGGTATCGGGCGAGGCGGAGAAGCGGCTGGTCGCGCAGCTGCTGACACTGATGGACGGGCTGGAATCGCGCGCCAATATCGTCGTCATCGCCGCGACCAACCGCCCGGAAGCGATCGACGAGGCGCTGCGCCGCCCCGGCCGGTTCGACCGCGAGATCGTGGTCGGCGTGCCCGACGAGCGTGGCCGGCGCGAAATCCTCGGCATCCACACCCGCGGCATGCCGCTCGACGACAATGTCGATCTGGGCGAGTTATCGCGTACCACCTACGGCTTTGTCGGTGCCGATCTGGCGGCGCTGACCCGTGAGGCGGCGATCGATTCGGTGCGACGGATCATGCCACGCATCGACCTGTCGGCGGGCACGATCCCGCAGGACGTGCTCGACAGCCTGTCGGTCACCCGTGACGATTTCGTCGAGGCGCTCAAACGCGTTCAGCCGAGCGCCATGCGCGAGGTGATGGTGCAGGCCCCGACCGTCCGCTGGGACGATGTCGGCGGGCTGGACGATGCGCAGATGCGGCTGAAGGAAGGCGTCGAGCTGCCGCTCAAGTCCCCTGAGTCGTTCCGCCGCCTCGGCATTCGTCCGGCGAAGGGCTTTCTGCTCTATGGCCCGCCCGGCACCGGCAAGACGCTGCTGGCAAAGGCGGTCGCACGCGAGGCGGAGGCGAACTTCATCGCCACCAAGTCGAGCGACCTGCTGTCGAAATGGTATGGCGAGAGCGAGCAGCAGATCGCCCGGCTGTTTGCCCGTGCGCGACAGGTGGCGCCGACGGTCATCTTCATCGACGAACTCGATTCGCTGGTGCCCGCGCGTGGCGGGGGGCTGGGCGAACCGCAGGTGACCGAGCGGGTGGTCAACACGATCCTGGCCGAGATGGACGGATTGGAGGAGCTGCAATCGGTGGTCGTGATCGGCGCGACCAACCGTCCGAACATGGTCGACCCCGCGCTGTTGCGGCCCGGCCGGTTCGACGAACTGATCTATGTCGGCGTACCCGATCAGGCGGGCCGCGCGCGCATCCTGGGCATCCAGACTCAGAAGATGCCGCTGGCCGCCGATGTCGACCTCGACGCGATCGCCGCGCGAACCGACCGGTTCACCGGTGCGGACCTCGAGGATGTGGTGCGTCGTGCCGGCCTGTTCGCGCTGCGCGCCTCGCTCGACACGCGCGAGGTGACGATGGCGCATTTCGAATCGGCGCTGGCCGACTCGCGCGCATCGGTGACGGCCGAGATGGAGGAGGAATATCGCGCCATGTCCGCCCGGCTGAAACAGGATGCGGTCTCGATCCAGCCGATCGGCTTCATCGCCCCCGGCATGGTCGAAGGGCGCGGGCCGAAGGGATAGCGCGTGCGGGGACCGTCGGCACCGGCCGGCCCCCCACCCGATCGGTACCGACATTCGTCGCAGCGCGAAACCGATCCGCTTGCAAGTTCGTTGCGCTTTTGCGACGACGCGCTGACCATGGCCTTTCGCGCCATCCGTTCGAGGATTTGCATGACGACGAGTTCCAACGCCGCGACCCGACGGAAGCCGCGCGGCGTACCATCGCCGGCCGGCATCTTCCTGCGCGGGTTCGTAAAGCATCCGGTGATGGTCGGATCGGTCATCCCGTCGTCGAACAAGCTGATCCGCAAGATGCTGGCCCCGATCGACTGGGCCAATGCCAAGGTCGTGGTGGAATATGGCCCCGGCGTCGGCACCTTTTGCCGCCCGATTTTGCAGCGTCTTGCGCCCGATGCGCAGCTGATCGTGATCGATACCAACCCCGACTTCATCGATTATCTGAACGCGACAATCCTCGATTCGCGGTTCTCGGCCGTCCATGGATCGGCGGCGGACGTAGAACAGATCGTGGCGGACCATGGTCACCCCCATGCCGATTACGTCCTGTCGGGCCTCCCGTTTTCCACGCTGCCGCCGGGCATCGGCGACCGGATCGCGGCGGCGACGCAGGCCGTGTTGCGGCCGGGCGGCGCGTTCCTCGTCTATCAGTTCAATCCGCGCGTGCGCGATTTTCTCGACCGGCAATTCGCGCGGATCGACCATGACATGGAATGGTGGAACGTACCCCCCGCCCAGCTTTGGTGGGCGTGGAAGGATTGATCCGGTAGCATCCGGCTTGCCCGCGCGTTGATCGCCGGATGACCCCACCCCCCGCACCCGTCGCCTGGCTCAATGCCGTGGCGACCGCGACCCCCTCGCACGATATTCACCACGCCTTTATCGGCTGGGCACGGCGTCGGTTGCCCGATCGGGAGGCGAAGCTGTTCGACCGGATGGTCGAGCGCGCCGGGATCGGCCATCGCTGGTCGGTGCTGCCGATCGGGGATGATGGCGGATCGCCGGTCGCGCCCGGCGGCTTCTATGCCGATGCGATGCCGGGCACCGCCGCGCGCATGACGATCTATGCCGATGCCGCGCCGACGCTGGCGATCGCCGCGATCGACGCGTTGGCGAACCGGGTGGCGCTGGACGGGATCACCCATCTGGTCGTCGCCAGCTGCACCGGATTCGTGGCACCGGGCATTGACCAGATCATTGCGGCGCGCATCGGCCTGTCGCCGAAGGTCGAGCGGCTGCTGGTCGGGTTCATGGGTTGTTACGCCGCTGCCGCCGCGCTGCGCAGCGCCCGCCATATCGTCCGGTCGCAGCCCGAGGCGCGGGTGCTGGTCGTCACAGTCGAGCTGTCGACGCTGCACCTGCAACCCGCGACCACGCTGGAACCGCTGCTGGCCATGCTGCAGTTCGGCGACGGCGCTGCCGCTGCGCTGGTGACAAGCGAGGCGACGGGCTTTGCGATCGAGGCGCCGTTTGCCGCGACATTGCCTGATTCGGCGGCGCTGATCCGCTGGGACATTACCGATGCGGGCTTTGCGATGCATTTGTCGGGCGAGGTACCGGGCCGAATCGCACACGCCCTGACCGATCCCGATTTCGCGAGCGCGGCGACCGGCGGGCGAGCGCTGTCGGAAGTCGACGGCTGGGCGGTCCATGCCGGCGGGCGGTCGATCCTCGATGCGGTGGAGCGCAGCCTGTCCTTATCGCCCGATGCGCTGGCAGCATCGCGTGCGGTACTGGCGGCCAATGGCAACATGTCGTCGGCGACGTTGATGTTCGTGCTGGCAGCGATGCTGGACGGGCCGCCGGTTCGAAACGGCATCGCGCTGGCGTTCGGTCCCGGTCTCGCTGCCGAAGGCTTCGGCTTTCGGAGCGCGCCATGAGTTTCCCCCGGTCGCACGCCGAAGAGGCAATGGACGATCCCGCGCTGCCGCCCGAAACCTATGCGGCGGTGCTGCGCGATCTGGCGCAGGTCAATGTGGTGACGATGGCGGCGCGGCCGACGCTGGCGTTCCTCGACAGCCTCGTATCACGGGGCGAGCGGCTGAAGCTGCTCGACGTCGGCTATGGCGATGGCGACATGCTGCGCCGGATCGCGCGGTGGGCGGGCAAGCGCGGGGTGGCGGCCGAGCTGGTCGGGATCGACCTGAACCCGCGCAGCGAAGCGATTGCCCGTGCCGATACGCCGCACGACCTGCCGATCACCTATCGCACCGGCGACTATGCCGATCTGGCGGGTGATGGATGGGATGTGATCGTCTCCAGCCTGGTCGCGCATCACATGACCCACCGACAGCTGGTCGCGTTTCTCCGCTTCATGGAGGCGGAATCGGCGCGTGGCTGGCTGGTCAACGACCTGCACCGCCACCGTTTCGCCCATCGCGGCTATCCGCTGCTGGCGATGGTGCTGCGCTGGCACCCGATCGTTCGCGCCGACGGTACGCTGTCGATCGCGCGCTCCTATCGCCCCGACGAATGGCCGCCGATCCTTGGCGAGGCGGGAGTCGACGGGGCCGAGGTGCGGCGGCACTTTCCGTTCCGGCTATGCGTCGAACGCCGGCGCTGATCGCGGGCGGCGGCCCGGCGGGGTCGGTCGCCGCGCTGCTGCTGGCACAGGGCGGTGCCCAGCCGCTGGTGCTGGAGCGATCGCGTAGGTCCCAGGACGCGCTGTGCGGCGGGTTCCTGTCGTGGCGCACGCTCGAATCGCTGGCTAGCGTCGGGATCGATCCGGCAAGGCTGGGCGGCCATGTCGTGCGTCGGGTCGTGCTGTTCACCGCCAGAGGCCGCGCCGAATCGTCCCTGCCCGCCCCCGCCATCGGTCTGTCGCGGCTGCGACTCGATGCGCTGTTGCTGGATGCTGCGCGCAATGCCGGTGCGGGGGTCGAGCGCGGGGTGACGATTCGGTCGGCGGAGGGCACTACGCTCCACACCGGCGACGGCGCTGACGTGACGGGTGAGACGCTGTTCCTCGCCACCGGCAAGCACGACCTGCGCGGGGCGATGCGCGATGCGGTGGTCGGCGACGATCCGGCGATGGGCGTGCGCGTCCGGCTCGCCCCGCATCCGTCGCTCACCCGGCTGGTCGGTGATGCGATCGAACTGCACGCCTTTGCCGGGGGCTATGGCGGGCTGGTGCTTCAGGAGGATGGCAGTGCAAACCTGTGCATGGCGCTGCGCCGGTCGCGCCTCAAGGCGGCGGGCGACCTGCCCGCGCTGCTGCGGGTGCTGGGCGACGAATTGCCGGCACTGGGCGAGCGGCTCGCGCATATGGGGGCCACGCCCGCGATCGATGCCATCGCCAACGTCCCCTATGGCTGGCGCGCGGCGGGTACCGTGCCCGGTGTCTATCGGCTTGGCGATCAGGCCGGGGTGATCCCGTCGCTGGCCGGCGAAGGCATGGGCATCGCCATCGCCAGCGCGATTCGCGCGGCGCGGCAGTGGCAGGCGCAGGGGCCGGCGGGGGCGCCGGTATTCCAGCAGGCATTGCGCGGGCGGCTGCACCGCCCGATCGCGATCGCCGGGCTGCTCAGGACGCTGGCCGAACATCCCGCGACCCACCCGCTGCTGCTGGTCGGTGGGCGGATCGCGCCGCTGGTGGCCATGGCCGCGCGCTGGACCCGGATCGATTCCGTCAGCCGCCGTTCATCGCGGCCCGCCTAGCGCGCGCCATTCCCAATGCGCCGTGCGTCCGGGGCTTGTGCCGCCGGGGGCCGGCGCGGTATCCGGCGCATTCCCATGGCACGCACTCCCCAAAGCCCGCAGAAGCGGCCCACCGCCGCCCGTTCCCGCTGGTGGCGCATCCTGCGCTGGGTGCTGGGGATCGGGGTGGGCGTCGCGGTGCTGGGCGCGATCGCGCTGATCGTCGCGGTCTATAACGCCAAATCGAACCTGCCGAGCTTCGGCCAGCTCAAATCTTCGCCCAACGGACAGATGATCCGCGTGCGCGCAGCGGACGGGTCGATCCTCGTCTCGTTGGGGCCGAGCTATGGCGAATGGATCCCCTATGCCCAGATCCCGGCGGCGATGCGCGACGCGATGGTGTCGGTCGAGGATCGCCGCTTCCGCTCGCATCTGGGCGTCGATCCGGTAGCGCTGGCCCGCATCACCAAGTTCGCGATCGAGACGCGCGGCACCGGGCGCCGGTTGCAGGGCGCATCGACCATCACGCAACAGGTCGCGCGCACCATCTTCCTGTCGAACAGCTACACGGTCGGGCGCAAATTCCGCGAGATCATCCTGGCGCTGGCGCTGGAGCGGAAGTTCACCAAGAACCAGATCCTCGAGCTGTATCTGAACAAGGTCTATTTCGGCGGCGGGGCATATGGGATCGACGCGGCGTCACGGCGCTTCTTCAACCATCCCGCGACCAGCCTGTCGCTGTCGGAATCGGCGGTCATCGCGGGTCTGGTAAAGGCCCCGTCGCGCTATTCGCCGACCGCCGATGCCGAGGCCGCCGTCGGCCGTGCGGGCGTCGTGCTGAAGCTGATGCAGGAAACCGGCGCGATCACCGCCAGCCAGGCGATGGATGCCGATCCGCAGGCGATCAAGCTGGCCCCCGAGCCGCAGCAGAACAGCGTGCGCTATTTCACCGACTGGGCGCTGCCGCAGCTCGAAACACTGATCGACGAAACCGAAGCGCCGCTGGACGTGTGGACCACGCTCGACCCGGCGATGCAGAAGAGCGCCGACACCGCGATCCGCGCCAATGCCCCGGCCGGGGTGCAGGGCGCGCTGGTCGCGCTCGACCGCGATGGCGCGGTGCGCGCCATGGTCGGGGGCAAGGATTATGTCTCGTCGATCTACAACCGCGCGACGCAGGCGACGCGCCAGCCGGGATCGGCGTGGAAGCTGTTCGTGTATCTGGCCGCGCTGGAAGCGGGGATGAACCCCGACAGCCAGGTCAACGACGCGCCGATCACCATCGACGGGTGGAGCCCGCGCAACAGTTCGCGGCGGTTCAGCGGGCAGGTATCGCTGCGCACCGCCTTTGCCTATTCGCTCAACACCGTGTCGGCGCGGCTGGGGCAGGAGGTCGGCTTTGCGACCGTCGCCGACATGGCGCGGCGCTTTGGCATCACGACGCCAGTCAACACGAAGCCGGCGATGGTGCTGGGCACGTCCGACGTGCGACTGCTCGACCTGACCCGGGCCTATGCCTCGGTCGCGAGCGGCGGGACGGCGGTCGCCCCCTACGGCATCACCCGCGTCACCGCCAACAGCCAAGTGATCTACCAGCATCAGGTCGACAACTCGCGCGTGCTGGTCGCCCCCTATGTCGCGCAGCAGATGACCGACCTGCTGCAGACCGCGGTCAATACCGGCACCGGCCGCGCGGCACAGATCGGGCGCCCGGTCGCGGGCAAGACCGGCACGACCACCTCGTACAAGGACGGCTGGTTCATGGGCTTTTCGTCGGGCATCACCACCGGCGTGTGGATGGGCCGCGACGATGCGAAGGCCGTCACCGGGTTGCAGGGCGGCACCGCCCCTGCCCGCGCCTTCGCCGCATTCATGCGGCAGGCGGTGGCGAACCGCCCGGTCGAGGAATTCAATACCAAGGTGACGCTGCCCGAATGGCAGGAGGAGCCGGACGCGGAGAGCTATTACGGCGCGCCCGACGACCGGGTCTATGTCGATCCCGACGGCAATCCGGTCGAACAGCCGGGCGCAACCCCGCCCGACGCCCCGACCGACGATGGCGACGAGACGATCCCGCCGCCGCAGCAGCAGCGCGCGCCCGACGAACAGCTCGACCAGGAATGGATCGACCGTGCGCTCGGCCGGGGACAGCGGCCCGACCAGCCGGTTCCGGCGCAGCGCCGCCCGGCCCCCGATCGCCGCCAGCCGCCGCCGGCCGACCGTTATCCCGAAGAGGACGCCCGCCCGTACCAGTGAAGCGCGGCACCCTCCGCACGTAACCAGCGGCGGGAGTCGTCGGGGTCGCCCTCGAACAGGTCGGCGACCAGCGCGTGGAATTCGGGGCCGTGGTGCATGTGGACGCGGTGCGCGACCTCATGTGCCACGGTCGCGCGACGGACGAAGCCGGGGGCGAGCAGCAGCCGCCAGCTATAGCGGATCGTGCCGTCGCCGCTGCAACTTCCCCAGCGCGCCTTCGGATCGCCGATCGCGACCTTGGCGACGGTGACGCCGGCCTTGGCGGCATAGTGCGCGGTGTCTTCGGTTAGAAGGCGCAAGGCTTCGCGTTTGAGCCAGCGTTCGATGCGGACGGGGAATTGGTCAAGCGGGCCGCCGCCGACAAGCATCCATTCGTCATCCGCCCCCGTATCCCCGCGCAGGCGGGGATCCAGAGCGCCAATCGCTGACGGTGGTTCCGCTTGGCCCTGGGCCCCCGCCTGCGCGGGGGCACGGCTTGGCTGGGGCACGAACTGCACCGTCCGTGTCGCCCCCTCCCGCCATATCAGCCGCACCGCGCGATCCGCGACCGGAACCACCGCACCATCGACGAACGGTCGCCCCATGGGCAGCTTCGCGCGCTGCGCCGCGATCCAGTCGGCCTTTTCACCGGCCCATGCTACCGCCTTGGCCAGCGCCATGCGCTTCGGCACGGTCAGGCGCACGCGGCCGGTGGCCGGATCGACCGACAGCCGCGCGACGCGGGCGCGGGGGTGGCGGACGACCTCCAACCCGTCAATCACAGCGTCCGGTCGGTCAGGTGATGTTCGAGGTCGCCGACGTCGTTTTCCGACACCGTCCAGCCGCGCGTCGACTGGCCGGCGGCATGCACGCTCTCCCGGTCGCCGCTGTTCAGGTAATGCCAGTCGGGCAAGGGCTTGCCTTCATTACGCAACCGATAGGCGCAGGTGGAGGGCAGCCATTCGATATCGCCGACATTGCGCGCGTTCAGCCGGACGCATTCGGGGACGTAGGCGTGGCGGTGGCGATAGTCGCTGCACTGGCCCATGCGTCGGTCGAGCAGCTTGCATGCGACATTGGTCGCATGAATCTCGCCGGTGTCTTCATCCTCCAGCTTGTGCAGGCAGCATTTTCCGCAGCCGTCGCACAGCGCCTCCCACTGCGCACGGTCGAGCGCGGCAAGCGGCAGGTCCTCCCAGAAGCGCCCGCTCACCGGACCCACTTCTTCAGCTCGGCGGCGACCGCCTCGCCGCTTTCGTCCTGCGGCAACAGCGCGACCGGCTGGCCCTTCGGGTCCATCAGGATTGCGGTGCGGCTATGGTCCATCAGATATTCGGTGGCACCGGGCGACTGCTGTTTGGCATAGGTCACGCCGTACGCCCGCGCGGCATCAGCGATCGCCTGCGCGCTACCGGTGAGGCCCACCATACGCGGGTGGAAGGCGGAGACGAATTTCCCGACCACCGCCGGCGTATCGCGTTCGGGATCGACCGTGATGAAGATCGGCACGACCTTCGCGCCAAGCTCCGGCTCCTCGCCCTCGAACGCCTTCACGCCCGCCGCGATATTCTGCACATCGACCGGGCAGACATCGGGGCAATAGGTATAGCCGAAATACATGATCCGCCATTTGCCGGCGAAATCGGTATCGCGCACCACCTTGCCCGCCGAATCGGTCAGCACGAACGGCCCGCCGATCCGTGCGCCGGCCAGCGGCGGCGTGGCGGCCGGTTCGGGCGCCCCCCCGCAAGCGGCAAGGGCCAGCGCGAGCGCCGGGGCAAGGGTACGCAGGATGCTGTTCATGGTGTTGCCAGCCATGATCTGATAGGCGACGCCTTGCAAGCCACGTCACGTCCTTTGGAGCTTCCCCCATGTCCGTCCTCCGCCTCGCCCTCGCCGCCGCGCTGATGCTGCCCGCTGCGGCGCACGCGCAGCAGATGTCGCCGGGCTATCTGTTCCTGAAGGCGATCCGCGACGAGGACGGCAACAAGGTCAACGATATTCTCGGCCAGCCCGGCCAGACGATCATCAATACCAAGGACCGCTCGACCGGCGAGGGCGCGCTGCACATCGTCGCGAAGAACGGAAACCTGACCTATCTCCGCTTCCTGCTGGCGAAGGGCGCGAACCCGAACCTGCAGGACAATCGCGGTAACACGCCCGCGCTGCTGGCGGTCGAATCGGGGGCGGTCGAGGCGATCAACGCGCTGGCCGCGCGCAATGCGAACCTGAACCTGGGGAACAGCAGCGGCGAAACCCCGCTGATCCGCGCGGTACAGCTGCGCAACCTCGACATGGTGCGCACGCTGATCGCCGCCGGGGCCAATCCCGACCAGGCCGACGTGATGGCCGGCATGTCGGCGCGCGATTATGCCAAGCGCGACACCCGCACGCCGGCGCTGCTCAAGCTGCTGGACGAAACGCCGGCGAAGAAGCCCAAGGCGGCGGTGGCGGGGCCGCGGTTCTGACACGGTTTCCCACAAGGTTATCCACAGGCTGATCCACCGGGTCGCGAGCCGATCCAGCCAACGAAAACGGCCCGCCTTCCCATCGGAAAGCGGGCCGTTTTCCTGTCGCCGAGGGTAACGGGCGATCAGAACGGAACGTCGTCGTCCAGATCGTCGCCGAAGCCGCCACCCGAACCGCCACCGAAATTGCCGCCCTTGTTGCCGCCCGAGTTGAACCCGCCGCCGCTGCCGCCGCGCGATCCACCCGAGGCACCACCGCCATAGCCGCCGCCCGACCCGCCGCCGAAATCATCGCCGCCGCCAAAGTCGCCACCGCCACGGCTGCCGCCGCCGCCACCCTGACCGCCACCAGGACCGTCGAGCATCGTCAGGACGCTGTTGAAGCCCTGCAGCACGATTTCGGTGCTGTACTTGTCCTGGCCCTGCTGGTCCTGCCACTTCCGCGTCTGCAGCTGGCCCTCGATATAGACCTTCGAACCTTTACGCAGGAATCGCTCGGCGACGTTGGCAAGGCCTTCGTTGAAGATCGCGACCGAATGCCATTCGGTCTTTTCCTTCTTCTCGCCCGAATTGCGGTCCTTCCACGATTCCGACGTCGCGATGCGCAGGTTCACGACCTTCCCGCCATTCTGGAACGACCGCGATTCCGGGTCGCGACCCAGATTGCCCACGAGGATGACTTTATTGACGCTGCCGGCCATGGCGCTTCTCCGAGAAAGATACAGCCCGGCTTCCTATGCCAGCGCGCGGCGCGACGCCAGTGCTTGCCGCAAGGCCGGCACGGGTTCAGACTATGTGCGTCAGGGAGGAGCCGCGCATGGGCGACGTCATCAACCTCAACCAGTTCCGCAAAGGGCGCACCAAGGCGGCGAAGACGCAGGAAGCCGACGCCAATCGCCGCAAGTTCGGCCGGACCAAGACGGAAAAGGCGGTGGAGGAGAGCGAGGACGCACGGCGCAAGGCGTTACTCGACGGGGCGAAGCTGGAGGAATAGCGACCCGCCTACCCCAGTCCGAACGCCACCGCCGTCCAGTAGGTCGCCCCCGCCGCGATATAGGCGAGCGCGAACAGATAGCCGATCATCACCAGCGGCCATTTCCAGCCATTGGTCTCCCGCCGGGCGACCGCGATCGTCGACAGGCACTGCGGCGCGAACACGAACCACGCGAGGAAGGCGAGCGCGGTGGCAAGGCTCCAGCGGCCGCGCAGCCGCCCGCCCAGTTCCTGCGCGCCCTGTTCCTCATCCGCTGCGTCGATCGCATAGACGGTCTGGAGCGCCGACACCGCGACCTCGCGTGCCGCCATGGCCGGGATGACGGCAAGGCTCATTTCGTGGTTGAAGCCGATCGGCCGTAGCACGACCTCCAGCCCCGATGCGATCCGGCCGGCGATCGAATATTCCGACTGCTTCACCCCCGCCGGTGCCACAGGATAGGAGGTGAGCAGCCACAGCGCGACCGTCACCTGCAGGATGATCGTGCCCGCGCGGCGCAGGAAGACATAGGCGCGCTGCCACAGCCCGATGGCGATGTCGCGGATCGAGGGCAGCTGATAGCGCGGCATTTCCATCAGGAATCCGCCGCCCACGCCCTTGGTCGCGGTGCGGCGCAGCACGAATGCGGCCAGCACGGCGCCGATGATCCCGGTCAGGTACAGCACCAGCAGCACCAACCCCTGCAACCCCACGCCCGGCAGCACCGCCCGCGCCGGGATGAACGCCCCGATGATGACGGCGTAGACGGGCAGCCGCGCCGAACAGGTCATCAGCGGCGCGATCAGAATCGTGGTCAGCCGTTCCTTGGGATCGTCGATCGACCGCGTGGCCATGATGCCGGGAATGGCGCAGGCAAAGGACGACAGCAGCGGGATGAACGCACGCCCCGACAGGCCGACGCCGCTCATCAACCGGTCCATCAGGAACGCGGCCCGCACCATGTACCCCGATGCCTCCAGCAGCAGGATGAACAGGAACAGGATCAAAATCTGCGGCAGGAACACCACGACCGATCCGACGCCGTTGATGATCCCTTCGACCAGCAGCGACCGCAGGAAGTTGTCGGGCAGCGCGGCAGTCGCCTGATCGGCGAGCCAGGCCTGCAACCCCTCGATCCAGCCGATCGGTGCTTCGGACCAGCTGAACACCGCCTGGAACATCACGAACAGGATCGCGAGCAGCAGGATCGGGCCGATGACCGGATGCAGTGCCACCCGGTCCAGCCCGCGCGTGACGGCACGCATCCGCGGCTGTTCGACGGTCGCGGCGCGGGAGATGCGCCGGGCCTCGCGCTGGAAATGGCGGATGTCCGACTCGACGGCCTCGATCGGTACGGTGCGCGGCGCGGCGGCGAGGATCTCGGCCAGCGCCATGCGGAGTTCGTCGAGGCCGCGCTTGCGCACCGCGACCGTCGCCACGACCGGCAGGTCGAGTTCGGCGGACAGCGCGGCCAGGTCGATCTTCAACCCGTCGCGCGCCGCCATGTCGATCATGTTGAGCGCCAGCACCATCGGCCGCCCGAGCGACTTCAGCTGCAGGACGAAGCGCAGGTGATTGTCGAGGTTGGTGGCGTCGGCGACGACGATCAGCGCGTCGGGAAGCCGCTCCCCCGACTGTCGCCCCAGCACCACGTCGCGCGTGACCGCTTCGTCGGGACTGGAGGGATCGAGGCTATAGGTACCGGGCAGGTCGACCAGCTCGATCGGCCGCCCGTCGTCGAGCGCGAGGCGGCCCGAATGGCGTTCCACGGTGACGCCCGGATAATTGCCGACCTTCTGCCGGGCACCGGTCAGCGCGTTGAACAGCGCCGTCTTGCCGGCATTGGGATTGCCGACCAGCGCGACCAGAGGTGCAGCGTTCACTGTGGCGGGACCGTCGGCGCCGGGTAAATCAGCTCGCCAGCGGCGCGACGCGGATCGCCCCGGCGACATGCGCCCGGAGCGCTACCGTCATCCGCCCGATGCGGCAGGCCAGCGGCCCGCCCGACAGCATCGCACGGTGGAGCAGTTCGATATCGACCCCTTCGTCGAGGCCGAATTCGCGCAACCGCCGCGCTTCCCCAGGGGACATGCCCTCCCAATCGACCGATGCGACCGTTGCCCGGCAGGTGCGGGGCAGCTGGGTTAGGTGCAGATTGGGTGACAACATTGCGACTAATTAGCAATAAGCCCGGCGCAAGGAAAGCGGATTCTTTGCCACCCGCGTCCGCCGGTCAGACCGCCGGATAGCGCAGCCGTCCGATGAAGCGCGACAGGCTGAGCCGCCGTTCGGGATCGCGCGACGCGAGGATGCGGCCCTTCAGCTTTTCGAAGCGCATGATCCCGTCGATCCGCCGCGCCAGGAACGCGCGGGTATCGGCATGGCCGCCGCTTTCGTCGTCGAGGAAGACGGCGATGGTGCTGCCATAGACCGCGCCGAGCATCGCCCGCTTGGTGTAATGATTGTAATCCGTCGCCTTGTCGCCGGCCAGCCGCCAGATCAGGTCGACCGTCCGCCAGCCGAGCTTCGTCGCGCGCGCGACATTCTGCGGCATCGCGAGGATCGCCAGCGCCCGGCGCAGCGCCTCACGCTCGCTCGCCACCGCCGCCAGCCGCGCCTCGACCAGCGCGGTGATGCGTTCGCGAATCTTCATCGCGGCAAGGGCATCGGCGCTGACCACCGCGATCATCCGCTGGTCGATGTCGGCGAACCATGCGTCGATCATCTCGACCGCACCGCCCGAAAAGGCGAGCCGCGCGACATCGGGATCGGCACCGAAGGTGCGCGCAGCCGCCTCCACCGCCTTGTCGTTCCAGCCGTCGAACGCGGCATTGGCGGCGACCAGCGGCGCCAGCGCGGCGCGCAGTTCGTCGAGTGTCAGGTCGGCAGGTGCCAGCGGGGCCATCGCATCCTCCATCATCGCCTCTAGCTAGGGCGCGCGGGGTCAAACGGCAACGGCGGAACCCGCTCCGGTCCGGTACGCTATGCCACCATCCTCCCCGATCACAAGGAACCACCCATGTCCGATACCCGTGAAGCGACGCTGTACCGCATGGTCCTGCCCGACCACACCTGTCCGTTCGGCGTGAAGGCGAAGCAGCTGCTGCAATCGGCGGGCTTCACCGTCGACGACCAGATCCTGCGCAGCCGCGAGGACGTGGACGCGTTCAAGGCCGAACATGGCGTCGAGACCACGCCGCAGACCTTTATCGACGGACAGCGCATCGGCGGCAGCGACGATGTGGAACGCTATCTCGCGAACCTGTGATCGAAGCGCCACGCCCGGCGCCATTTCCGTACCCGGAGATAGGGTTTTACCTGCCCTTTGCCGCATGGATCGGCCTATAGGCAGCCGATCACCCCATCTCCGGGAGTTCCCATGCCGTTCCGTTCGCTGGTCGCCCAGCCCGCCGATTCGTTGCTCCGACTGATCGGGGCGTTCCGCGCCGATCCCCGCCCGCACAAGATCGACCTGGGCGTCGGCGTGTTTCGCGACGACCATGGCCATACCCCGGTGATGCAGGCGGTAAAACAGGCCGAGATGCGCCTGATCGCGACGCAGGACAGCAAGGCGTATCTGGGGCCGGAGGGCGACAAGGGCTTTGTCGCGCTGCTCGAGCCCGTGGTATTCGGGCGCGATTTCCCGGCGGAGCGGCGCTGCGGATTGCAGACGCCGGGCGGCACCGGCGCGCTGCGGCTGGGTGCCGAGCTGCTGGCCAAGGCCGGGGTGCGTCGCATCCTGGTCGGCCAGCCGAGCTGGGCTAACCACGCGCCGGTCTTTGCCGCTGCCGGGATCGTCGTCGTGCCGCACCCGATGTTCGACATGGCCGCACAGACCATCGACCTGCCCGCGATCCGCGCCGCGATCGGCCAGGCGGAGGCGGGCGACGCGATCCTGCTGCACAGTTGCTGCCACAACCCGACCGGTATCGATCCGACGGCGGAGGAATGGCAGGCGATCGCCGATGCCATCGCCGACAGCCGGCTCGTGCCGTTCATCGACCTTGCCTATCAGGGGCTGGGCGACGGGATGGAGGCGGATGCCGCCGGCACGCGCCGGGTGCTGGAGGCGGTACCGTTCGCGATCGTCGCCTATTCCTGCGACAAGAATTTCGGGCTGTACCGCGAACGCACCGGTGCATTGTGGGCGACCACCCCCGATGGCGAGGCGCGCGACATCGTGCTGTCGAACCTGCTGGCGCTGGCGCGCGCCAACTGGTCGATGCCGCCCGATCACGGTGCCGCCGCCGTGCGGATCGTGCTGGAAAACGAACAGCTGGCCGCCGACTGGCGCGGCGAGCTGGACGCGCTGCGCACCCGGTTGCAGGGTTTGCGCGGCGAACTGGCCGGGCTGGGCCAGTGCGGATCGGTCGATCTCGCCCCGCTGGCGCACGGCAAGGGCATGTTCGCCACGTTGCCGCTCAATCCGGCGCAGATCGAATGGCTGCGCGCGACGCACGGCATCTACATGGCTGGATCGGGCCGCATCAACATCGCCGGCTTCGCACCCGGCGACATCGCCCGCTTCGGCGAGGCGCTGGTCGATCTGGGCCGCGCCGGGATCGCCTGATCCTATCGCTCGGGGGAGCGGCGTGCGCTGACGATCACCAGCGCCGCCGCCACCAGCGCGCCGCCAACCGCATCCATCGGCCCCAGCCGCTCGCCATAGGCCAGCCAGCCGATCGTTGCGCCGACCAGCGGCTGGACAAGCAGTGCCAGCCCGACGACCAGCGGGCTGAGATGCCCCAGCGCATAGATCATCAGCCCCTGCCCCGCGATCTGGCTGACTAGCGCCAGTGCGAACAGCGGCCCCCAGTGTTGCGGCAGGATCGTCTCACCCAGCGCCAGCGCAAACAGCAGCAGCGGCAGCACCCCCGCGATGCTCGACAGCGCCAGCGCCGGCAGCGGCGCCATCGTCTGGCGCACCCCGCGCATCGCGATGAAATAGACGGCGTAGAGCACCCCGGCGAGCAGGCAGAACAGATCGCCCGCCAGATGCCGCGACGACAGTTCCGCCGAGCGGCCGAGCAGCAGCACGCCGCCAACCGCCGCCAGCGATAGCGCCAGTCCCTGCGTCCGGGTCGGCCATCGGCGCATCGCAATGAAGCCATACAGCGGAAAGATCAGCACCGCGCAGTTCCCGAACAGCGTGGCATTGGCCAAGGTCGTCCGGCGGATGCCGATGTGCCACGCCCCCAGATCGACCGAAAAGGCCAGCCCGCCGACCAGCAGCGGCAGCCACAGGCCGCGCGGCGGCAGCATCGCCCGCCCGTCACGTCCGGCGGCGGCGACCAGCAGCACCGGCAGCGCCAGCGCGATCCGCCAGAACCCCGCCGCGACCGGCCCGGTATCGGCCAGCCGCACGAACCATGGCCCAAAGGCGAGCGCGATATTCGCACCGACCACGGCAACAATCGCGCCACGCGGCGTTCTTGGGGACGGCAAAATATTTGTTTCAGGCGGTACCGGCTGCATGCCGCCCCCTACCGCCCTATCTTTTCGACGTCGCCTGTATTTGCAGGGATTCAGGAGTTTTCAGTTATGCCCAGTCTGTTCGACCCCATCACGCTGGGGGATATTCAGGCACCCAATCGCGTGCTGATGGCGCCGCTGACGCGCGGTCGCGGTACGCGCGAACATGTGCCGACCGCGATCATGGCGGACTATTATGCGCAGCGTGCATCCGCCGGCCTGCTGATTTCCGAAGGAACCGGCATCAGCCGCGAGGGGCTGGGCTGGCCGTTCGCGCCGGGCCTGTGGACCGATGAACAGGTCGAGGCGTGGAAGCCCGTTACCGATGCCGTCCATGCCGCCGGCGGCCGGATCGTGACCCAGCTTTGGCATATGGGCCGGGTGGTGCATCCCGATTTCCTGGGCGGTGCCGCGCCGCTGTCGTCCTCGGCCACGACCGCACCGGGCCAGGCGCACACCTATGACGGCAAGAAACCCTATGCGCAGGCGTTCGCCGCGACGCTCGACGATATCGCCCGCGTCCTTGACGATTATTCGCGTGCCGCGCGCAATGCGAAGGCCGCCGGCTTCGATGGGGTGCAGCTGCACGCCGCCAATGGCTATCTGATCGACCAGTTCCTGCGCGACGGCGCCAATCAGCGCGACGACGATTATGGTGGCAGCCCGGAAAACCGCATCCGCCTGCTGGGCGAGGTGGTCGACCGGTTGATCGCCGAGGTCGGTGCCGGCCGCACCGCCGTCCGCTTCTCGCCCAATGGCGATACGCAGGGCGTGATCGACAGCGATCCGGCATCGGTGTTCGTGCCCGCCGCAAAGCTGCTGTCGGACAAGGGCATCGCCTTCCTCGAATTGCGCGAACCCGGCCCCGACGGCACCTTCGGCAGCGCGACCCAGCCGCGCGTATCGCCCGAGATCCGCAAGGTCTTTGCCGGCCCGCTGGTGCTCAACCAGGACTATGACGGCGAAAAGGCGCAGGCCGAACTGGATGGCGGCGTCGCCGACGCGATCGCCTTTGGCCGCCCGTTCCTCGCCAATCCCGACCTGCCGCTGCGGCTGGAGCGCGGTGCAGCGCTCAACAAGGACGAGATGGCGACGTGGTATTCGCATGGGCCGGAAGGGTACACCGATTACCCGACGCTGGCGCACGAACCCGCCTGATGCCGTGCGCGGATAGCTGGTGGCCTTGGCCCCGGCTATCCGCAGCGGATCGTCGCGCTGCCCTGCGTCCGGCAGCGCGGCGTGCCCGCGACCGTCACCATGCCCGACCCTTGCGCGTTGACCTCGGCGGTATAGCGCGCGCGATACTTGCCGGTACCGGTCCCCTGGCTGTGGACCAGCAGCGCGTCGATCGTCAGCCGGTCGGCATCGATCGTGCCGGGGCCGTTGACCAGAAATTGCGCGTCATCGCCACGTCCGGCCAGCGCCAGCCGCCCCGATCCGATCAGCATCGCCTCGATCCGTCCCGCCTCCAGGGTGCCGACCTCGATAAATCCGTCGCCGGTCAGCGACAGGTCGACCTGCGCGGCGGCCATCCGCTCGACCCGGACCTGCGCCGGACCCCGCACTGAAATGCCGATCACCCGGTCGCTGGTCAGTTCGATCACCAGCGGTTCAGCCGACGCGGCATTGGGACGACCGCGATCGTCGCGGGCCGGCGCGACGATCAGCATCTGCCCCTCGACCCGCACATCCACCGCATCCAGCGCACGCGGCGTGCCGACGATCCGGCCGCCGATCGCCGCCCCCGCCGCGACGCGCACCGTGAACGGCCCGTCGACCTGTATCCGGTCGAACCCGGTCAGCATCAAGCGACGCTCGGCCTGCAGCGGCGGCACGGCAGCGGCGGCGGGCGTGAGCAGGACAGCGGCGAGCAGCGATGCGATCATCCCGCTTGCATCCCGCGTTATCGCCTGCGTGACAAGCCGGTCAGCCGCAATGCGCCTCACCGGTGCCGACCCGGTTGACGGTACAGCGGGCACCGCGCCCCAGCATCGCGGAGCCACTGCCGGTCAGCGACACCCGCGCCGGGCCATCGATCGCAGCCTTGATATCGCCGCTGCCGGTGATCGACACCGCCGCGTCGGCCGCCTGTACCTGTCGCACATCGATATCGCCTGAGCCGACAATGGTCAGCGTCAGCGACCGCACCGATCCCGCAGCGGCGATCGTGCCCGTACCGGCAACGGTCAGCGTCGTCCGGCCGCCCTGTAGCTGCCCGATGGTCATGTCGCCCGATCCACCCAGCGTCCCGGTAAACGGATCGCCTGCCTGGTCGATCGTGATGTCGCCCGACCCCGACAGCGTGGCCGCGGCGATCACCGGCATCGTCACCACGATTCGTGCAGCATCACGATCGACGGCCCACAGCCCGCCTTCGCTGCGACTAATCCGCAGGATATGGCCATCGCGGCGGAGTATCAGGCCGGCGCGGCGTTCGGCTGGACCTTCGACCCGGACGGCAAAGCCCTCGCCCCGGCGGACTTCCACCGAATCGCGACTGTCGAGCGCAACGGTGTCGAAATCGCGCAAAATGGCCAGCTGCTCGTCCGTGGCGGCGTCAGGAACGGCGCTATCGCCGCCGCATGCCGTCAGGCCGAGCATGGCCAGGACCATCCAACGATGCATCGCCCCCTCCATGTGTTGCTGTAGTAATACACTATGTTGGGGCGGGTCGCCAGCAGGCTGACCATAAAAAAGGGGCGACCGTTGCTGGCCGCCCCTTTTTTACCCGGTCTGGATCACACACCCGTCAGGCGGCGGTCTTTTCCTTGTTATAGATCGCTGCAGCGTCGCGCAGGATCTCGATGATCCGCTCCAGCGCCTTGGGCTCGTCAACCTGCTCCATTGCGGCCAGTTCGCGGGCGAGGCGGCTGGCTGCCGCTTCGAAAATCTGACGCTCGGAATAGCTCTGCTCGGGCTGGTCGTCGGCACGGAACAGGTCGCGGACCACTTCGGCGATCGACACCAGGTCGCCCGAATTGATCTTCGCTTCATATTCCTGCGCACGGCGCGACCACATGGTCCGCTTGACCTTGGGCTTGCCCTTCAGCGTTTCCATGGCCTCGCGCATGGTCTTGTCCGACGACAGCTTGCGCATGCCGACGCTTTCCGCCTTGTTGGTCGGAACGCGCAGCGTCATGCGTTCCTTTTCAAAGCGCAGCACATAGAGTTCGAGTTGCATGCCAGCGATCTCACTACGCTGGAGTTCGATCACACGGCCAACGCCGTGCTTGGGGTACACGACATAATCGCCGACATCGAAGGACAATGCCTTGGCAGCCATTGGTAACCTTTCCGTGGTCGTCGTCCCTAAAGCATCGATTCCTGCCATCGCTATATCCGGCGGCGGCAGGTTGGACGACGTGGGACGTTGCTAAAGGTGGTCTCCGGGCGGGGCATCAAACTGCCGCCGTCACGTGGGATTATAGCAACGTTGCAACAAAATTACCAGCGCAAAGCCAAAGGCCGGAACCGCTGTCGCGGCCCGGCCATGGTTTCACGTGGAACATGATCGGCTGGGCTTAGTCGCCCGCGCCGGGTTCGGCCGAGAAATGCTCGATCTTGTTCTCGACGCCCTTCCACTTGTCGGCATCAGGCGGGGTCTGGTTGGCGTTGCGGGTGACGTTGGGCCACTGCGCCGAATAGGTATTGTTCAGCTCCAGCCACTGCTCCAACCCACTCTCGGTGTCGGGCAGGATCGCTTCCGCCGGGCATTCCGGTTCGCAGACGCCGCAGTCGATGCACTCGCTCGGGTTGATGACGAGCATGTTCTCGCCCTCATAGAAGCAATCGACCGGACACACCTCGACGCAGTCCATGTATTTGCAGCGGATGCAGGCGTCGGTGACGACGTAGGTCATGGGTCCGTCCAAACTCCGAGAAAGCGGTTCCCCAACGCGTTATGCCGGGTCGTCGCCCCCGTCAACGGGGCCCGACCCACTCGGTTCCAGCAGGGTGTACAGCGCCTGCGCTTCGGCGGGCGGGCCACGCCGGATCGGCAGCGCCTGAACCCGCAGGATATGGACCCGGCCGCCCTGGGGAAAGGCGATGACCATGCCGACCCGCACCGGACAATGCGCCCGTTCGATCCGCCGACCATCCAGCCGCAACGTGCCCTTTTCGGCGATCGCCTGCGCCGCGCTGCGGGTCTTGGCAAAGCGCGCGTACCACAGGAACATATCGAGCCGCATGTGCGGCACCGGTTCCGGTGCGCGCGCCGCCATCAGCGATCGAACCCCAGATCGGCCAAGGCAGCAAAGGCGCTGCCGGGACGCGCAACGGCACGCGGGGGCGGTGCCGGCGCCCGACGCCGGGCCGGCGCCCAGCGCCATTGCGGCACGTCGCCTGCCGGGGCAGTGGGTCGAAAGCCCAGCTGCGCCATCAGCCGCGCGATCGTCTCCGCCTTCAATCCCATCGATACCGCCAGCGCCGGATCGGGCGCGAACGGTGCATGCCCCCTGCGCGCGTCATGTGCCGCCTGCGCCAGCCGCTCGATCAGGTCGACCCGCACCGCCTGCGGCCCGAACCGGCGAAAGCCCCATGCCCCCTGCCCGACCGGCAACACGGTCGCACCGGTCGGCGCCAGCGCCTCGACCGGATGACCGTCGCGCGCCGCCAGCAACGCCGCGCGCCACCTGGCCGCCGCCGGCTTGAACAGGCGCGCATCGAACAGGTCGAGCGCCCCGATCACCACCCCTGCCTTGCGCAGCCGCCGCCGGTCATCGCCAGTCAGCGGCACCAGCATCGCATCGAACCCGTCGCGCGGGGCGATCCCGCCGACTTCGGTCAGCGCCGCCGCCACTGCGCGCAATGATCCGCTCGCCGCCGGATCGCGCGCCAATGCCGCCAGCGCGCCCAATGTCGGCGCACGTCGGGCAACGTCAGACTGCACCCAAGCCGCCAGCCGCTCGCGCACCTCGCCTTGCGCCGGGCGGTCGAGGACCTGCAGGCTGCGGTCGAGTGTCACCACCGGCCGGTCGAGCGTGGTACCACCGGTCAGCGCGGCGACGGTCAGCCCGTTCCACGTAATCTCGGGGATCGCGCCCGGCTCGGCGGCCAGCGCCAGCTCGGCATCGGCTGCCGCGATCAGCTCGCTGCCGCGCTTGCGCAGCTCGCTGGCCAAGCCCTTTTCCGCCGCTGCGATCAGCAGACGTTTGTCGGCGACCCGCGTGTCGGGCGACACGTCGAACCGGAATCCGGTTAGCCGGCCCAGCGCATGGCCATCGACGCTGACCGCGCCATCGGCGGCGACATCGACCGGCAAATCCGCCGCCCCCGCGCCGATCCGGCGCAGCAGCACCGTCGTCCGCTGATCGACGAAGCGCTGCCGCAACCGGTCATGCAGTGCATCGGACAGCTTTTCCTCGACGCCGCGCGTCCGCGCCGCCCAATGTTCGGGATCGAGCAGCCAGTCGGCGCGGTGCGCGATATAGGCCCAGCTGCGTGCCGCCGCGATCCGCCCGGCGATCGTCTCGACATCGCCGTTCATCTGGTCCAGCCGCTGCAATTCGTCGGCGAACCACTGGTGCGGGATATGCCCCGCCCCCTCGCTTAAATGGCTGAAGACCCGCCCGACGAAGCGGCTGTGCGGATCGGGCCCCAGCTTGCGGAAATCGGGCAGGCCGCATGCCGACCATAGCCGCCGGACCATCATCGGCGAGCGGGTGCGCGCCCGAACCCAATCCTCCTCGGCCAGCCGCTTGAGCACGATCAGGTCGATCGCTTCGGGCGCGGCGGTCAGCACCGGATGGTTTGGTCGCGCTTCAAGACTCTCGATCAGCGCGTCGATACTGGAGAAATCCGGCTCACCACTACGCCAATAGAGTCGCTCCAGCGGCGGAACGTGATGCCCCTCGATTGCCAGCACTTCCTCCGGCGTGAAGGCGTTCGGCCCCTCCTCGACCAGCGCGCCGAAGGTGCCATCACGGTGATGCCGCCCCGCCCGGCCGGCAATCTGCGCCATTTCGGCGACGGTCAGCCGCCGCTGTCGCCGACCATCGAACTTGCGGAGCGAAGCAAAGGCGACATGCGCCACGTCGAGGTTCAGCCCCATGCCGATCGCATCGGTCGCGACCAGGTAATCGACCTCGCCCGACTGGAACATCGCCACCTGGGCATTGCGCGTGCGTGGGGACAGCGCCCCCATCACCACTGCCGCGCCACCGCGCATCCGGCGGATCGCCTCCGCCACGGCGTACACTTCTTCGGACGAAAAGGCGACGATCGCCGAGCGGCGTGGCAGGCGCGATAGCTTGCGCGCGCCGGCATAGCTAAGCGTCGAAAAGCGCGGGCGCGAGATGATTTCGGCATCCTTCACCAGCGCACGGATCATGGGTTTCAGCGAATCGGAGCCGAGGATCATCGTCTCCTCCCGCCCTCGCGCGCGCAACAGCCGGTCGGTAAAGACATGGCCGCGTTCCGGATCGGCGCCCAGCTGTGCCTCGTCCAGCGCGACGAACGCCGTCTCGCGCTCCAGCGGCATCGATTCGGCGGTGCACAGGAACCAGCGCGCCTTGGGCGGGACGATCCGTTCCTCGCCGGTTACCAGCGCGACATTCTCCGCGCCCTTCATCGCGACCACGCGATCGTAATTCTCACGCGCCAGCAGTCGCAGGGGGAAACCGATCATCCCCGACGCATGGCCGCACATCCGCTCGATCGCGAGATAGGTCTTGCCGGTGTTGGTCGGCCCCAGAACTGCCGTGACCGGGCTACGCGCGAACTGGCTCATCCCCTGCAACATCGGGTGTGCCGCGCCTGCACGCAACGGGTTTTGCGGGTTCCGCAAAAGGATTCATCCGGTCGCAGCGCAGCCACGCTCCATCGCACGCGCTGGCGCCATCCGCGTGGTTCATTTGACTTTAAATATTTGGCTTCACAGGGGAAGAGGACCGGGCCGGGTCGGGCGGCCGATACTGGGGGCTGGGCGTGTTCCTGCGCACCGATCATGGACTGGAACTGGCCGGCGGGACCAGCGCGCTACGCTTCGGTCGTGCGCCGATCCTATCCGCCCCGGCGCGCACCGCCCCATGGCGCGGCCGCATCGAATCGTTCGACTGGACCCCCGATCTGGGCGCCGCGATCGGATCGCGCGACTGGTGGCGGGGGCTGGCCACCTGCACCGGGCTGTGCGCCGCCGTCTGGGCACTGGCGCCATCGTGGAACCGCCCGATCCTGAGCGCGGTGCCCGCCCCGCTCGACGGCACCGCGCTTGACGAAGCACGTAGCCTGTCGTTCGGCGCGAGCGCGCTGGGCGGGACCAGCGGGATGCGGCTGGCGGCTACCGCGCGCGTTGTCCCCCTCGCCAATACGCCCGAACGCCCGATCGTCGAGGCGACGGCAACGCTCGGCAGCGGCATCGCCGGCGCGCTCGAACGCACTGGCGTCGGTGCCGGGGAAGCGCGGCAGGTTGCCGCCCTCGTCGCCGGGCGGGTCGATCCGGGCGAGCTGACGCCGGGGACCCGGCTCGACATTACGCTTGGCCGCCGCGACAGCCTGTCACAGCCCCGCCCGCTCGAAAAACTCGCCTTTCGCGCGAAATTCGATCTCGCGATCGATATCGTCCGCGATGGGGGTGTGCTGCGCCTCGACGCGCGGCCGATCGCGATCGACCACACCCCGCTGCGCATCCGCGGTCGCGTCGGCGCCAGCCTGTACCGCGCCGCCCGTGCCGCCGGTGCCCCGGCCAAGGCGGTCGAAACCTATATCCGCACCGTGTCCGGTCTCGTTCCGATGGGACAGGTCGGCCAGGACGACGGTTTCGACCTGATCGTCGAACAGGCCCGCGCCGCCACCGGCGAAGTACAGCTCGGCCAGCTCCTCTACGCAGGTCTGAATGGCCGTCGCGACGTCCGCCTGGTCCGCTGGCAGGATGGCAGCCGAACCGAATGGCTCGATCCCAAGGGCGTGGGCGAACGCAAGGGCACGATGATGTGGCCTGTTGCCGCGCGCATCTCGTCCAACTTCGGCTGGCGCGTCCATCCGGTGCTGGGCTTCCGCCGGCTGCACAAGGGCATGGATTTCGCCGCCGCCTATGGCAGCCCGATCCGCGCGACCACCGACGGCCGCGTCGCCAGCGCCGGATGGCATGGTGGCTATGGCAATTTCGTGAAGCTCGACCATGGCGGCGGCCTGGCCACCGGCTATGGCCATATGAGCCGAATCGTCGTAGGCGCCGGCAGCCGCGTGTCGCAGGGGCAGGTGATCGGCTATGTCGGCTCGACCGGCCTGTCGACCGGCCCGCATCTGCATTATGAGCTGTGGAAGAACGGCGTGCCGGTCAATCCGCGCTCGGTCGCCTTTGCAACGGTGCAGCAATTGCAGGGCGACGAACTGTCGCGCTTCCGCCAGCATGTCGCCCGGTTGATGGGGGTCGGCGCGCGGTAGGCCCCGGTTCGCCGGCACAGCGGCCGCGCGAACCTCCCCTTGTTAGCCCCTACCGCCCCTGCGTGCGCCAGCGACGGATCGTCCGGTCCAGCATCGCATCCTCGCCCCCCTCCTGCTGCCACAATTCCGTGAAGGACGGTGAGGCGGAGGCCGGACAGCGCGATGCTTCGAGCATGTCGAACGATACCCGGATCGGCGTGGCGACCCCTTCGCCGACGATGATGCATTCCCGGTTGCGCAGCGCCGGAATGGCGTCGAGGAATCCGCGCGCATCCTCGGGCATCGCCGCGCGGACGAAAGCCTGGTCGCGTTCGTTGTTCAGCCGCATGGTCAGGATCGTGCCGCACTGCGACAGCACCCCTTCGGCCAGATCGGACGGACGCTGGGTGATGAGGCCCAGCGACACGCCATATTTGCGGCCTTCCTTTGCGATCCGGCTGAGGATGCCGGCCGCCGACGACCCCGATCCGACGCGTTCGTTCGGGACGTAGCGATGTGCCTCCTCGCACACCAGCAGCACCGGCTTGGGACTTTCCCCCCGCGACCAGATGGCGAAGTCGAACACCAGCCGCGACAGGACGGCGACCACGACCGACGTGATTTCGGACGGCACCGCCGACACGTCGACGATCGAGATCGGCTTGCCCTCTGCCGGCAGGCGGAACACCCGCTTCAGGAAGGCGGCCATGGTGTCGGCGACGAGCATGCCTGAAAACATGAATGCGTAGCGCGGGTCGGCGCGTATCTCTTCCAGCCGCGCCTTCAGCCGCAGATAGGGCGCGTTGTCGCTGCCCCGGTCCATCCGCGTCATTTCCGCCTGTAGAATCGTCATCAGGTCAGACAGCAGATAGGGGATCGGCGCATCGACGGTCATGCGGGGGATTTCCTGCGCCATCCGGCTCTTGGCCTTTGCCGCCAGGATGCAGCGCGCGAGAATGTCCGCCTCGATCTGCCGCGCCGACCCTTCGGACGTCAGCAGGATGTCGCAATGTTCGTGAAAGTTGAGCAGCCAATAGGGCAATTGCAGATTGGATGCGTCGAGCAGTTCGCCCTTGTCGGCAAAGGCCGTCGCATACTCACCATGCGGATCGATCACGACAATGTGGCCGTGCGGGCTGAAGTCGCAGATCCGGTGCAGGATCAGCGCGGCCGAGGTCGACTTGCCGGTCCCGGTCGATCCGACCAATGCGAAATGCTTGCCGAGCAACGGATCGACATACAATGCCGCGCGCAAATCCGGTGCCATATGGACCGTGCCGATGGTGATATGCGGGCGGTCCTGCATCGCATAGATTCGACGCAGCGCATCGCGTGACACCGGATGTACCGCTGATCCCGGCAAGGGATACCGCGTCACGCCGCGGCGAAATCCGCGCATGCCCTGCCCGGGTTCGGGTTCATAGCCCTCCCCCATCAGATCGACTTCGGCGATCAGGTTCAACCCGTCGTCCGCCAGCCGGGTCGACCGGATACTGGCAACGACCCAGGTCCGGCCGATCTGCAGCTTCACCAGCGACCCGACCTGTCCGGCAGATTCGGTGTCCGGTCCCTGTCGCGATGCAAAGTCCGACACCGCCTGCATATCGAGCAGCAGGCGGCTGGAGGCACCGGAGATATCCAGCAGGACACCGATCGTCGGTACGCTGTCGGTCGTACCGGCCAAAGGCGGGCGAATCGGCATGTTCATATCCATAGCATGCCGGCCTACCCGTAAATTTTGCGTATCAGATGCGTTCGCCGCTTAACCTTTGGCAAACCATATCGAGCTGGCCGAGCGTGGAATAGCCGATCGTGATTGCCCCACCCTTCTCGCCATGGTTGATCTGAATCTTCAGCCCCAGCACGTCGCCCAACTGCCGCTCCAGCGCGCGCAGGTCGGCATCGGTCGCGCCGTCCGCCCCGCCGTCGCCCATGGCCGGATCGCGCGGCGTGCGCACCCGCTTCGGCTCGGGATCGCGTGCCTGCCGCGCCATCCGCTCGACATCGCGCACCGACAGCCCCTTCGCCACCACCTTTTCGGCGATGGTTTCGGCACCGGGCACATGGATCAGCGCGCGGGCATGGCCCATGCTCAGCCGCTGGTCGCCCACCATATCCTGAATCGGCTTGGGCAGTTCGAGCAGGCGCAACAGGTTGGTGACATGGCTGCGCGACTTGGCGACCAGATTGGCCAGCGCTTCCTGCGTATGACCGAATTCGTCGATCAGCCGGCGATAGCCCTCGGCCTCCTCGATCGCGGTCAGGTCGCGGCGCTGGATATTCTCCACCAGCGCGATTTCCATCGTCTCGGCATCGGTGAAGTCGCGCACGACCACCGGCACCTCGTGCAGTCGTGCCCGCTGCGCCGCGCGCCAGCGGCGCTCGCCCGCGACGATCTGATAACCCTTGCCGTGCGGGCGAACGACGATCGGCTGAATCACGCCGCGCGCCGAGATCGATTCGGCCAGTTCGTCGAGCGCAGTTTCGTCGAAAAACCGACGTGGCTGTCCAGGCAGCGGCGCAAGCGCGGTAACCGGCAGCTGGCGCACGCCGCTGGGCGGGGTGGCGCCACGCGCGGTGGACACTTCCCCTTCCGGGTCGCCGAGCAGCGAACTCAGCCCCCGGCCGAGCCCACCCATGCGCGGACGACGCGGTGCTGCCTGCTCGCTCATGCCGCCTCCGCCAGCGACGGCAGGCGAGCGATCACTTCCCGCGCCAACGCGATATAGGCTTCCGATCCGGCGCAGCGATAATCATAGATCAACGCCGGCATGCCGTGGCTGGGCGCTTCGGACAGGCGCACGTTGCGCGGAATCACCGTATCGAACACTACTTTCCCCAACACCGCGCGCACATCGTCCGACACCTGATCGGTCAGCCGGTTGCGCCGGTCGTACATCGTCAACACCACGCCGAGGATCGACAGTCCCGGATTGAACCGGCCGCGAATCCGTTCGACGGTGCTCAGCAGCTGGCTGAGCCCCTCCAGCGCGAAGAATTCGCACTGGAGCGGTACCAACAGCGCATGGCTCGCTACCATTGCGTTAATGGTCAGCAATCCCAGCGACGGCGGGCAATCGATCAGGATCACGTCCCAACGGCCGCCACTCGCCTCGACCACCCGGTCAAGCCGATGGGTCCGCTCCTCGAACTCGATCAGTTCGATCTCCGCGCCCGACAGGTCGACGGTGGCGGGAACGATCGACAGCCGCGGCACCTTCGTCGCGATCGCCGCTTCGTTCAGCATCAGATCGCCAACCAGCAGGTCATAGGTCGAATAGTCGCGATCGTTGCGACCGATGCCGAGCCCGGTCGACGCGTTCCCCTGCGGATCGAGGTCGAGGATCAGCACCTCCAACCCGGTTGCGGCCAGCGCGGTCCCGACGTTGATCGCCGTGGTGGTCTTGCCGACGCCCCCCTTCTGGTTCGCGATGGCAATGCAAATCATGCTTGGCGCACTCCCCTGGCGACCACGATCGACGATGTCGGATCGGTAATGCTATGTTCCACGTGAAACATTCCGCGCCAGTCGGCCTTGGCCTCGACCAGCTCCTCGGCGGCGGAACGTCCTTTCGGCAACACCCATATCGTATCGGAGTCGCTATGCCGATGGCCGATCGCAAATAACGCGGCCAATCGTGCCACCGCACGCGCGGTGATGATCGCCGCCGGACGATCCGCCGCCAGCTTCTCGATCTTCGCCTGATGGACCACGACGTTGGACAGACCTAGATCGGCCGCCATCTCCCTCAACAGCGTGGCGCGTCGCGCGCGCGGTTCGACCAGCACGACCCGCCGGTCGGTCAGGATCGCGGCAACGATACCCGGAAAGCCCGCGCCCGATCCAATGTCGATCCAGTCGCCAACCCCCGCTCCTTCGGCAAGCGGCACCAGCTGCGCGGAATCGAGCAGATGCCGTTCCCAGATATGCTCGATCGTCGACGCGGCGATCAGGTTCTGATGGGCGGTCTCAGCGACGATCCGCTCGGCAAACCGCGCGAGCAGGCCGGTGCGCTCTGCCCCGAACCGCTGCTCGATCCAGCTGCGTGCATCCGCTTCGGTCATGCCGCCAGCTTGCCCCCACGATGGTGCAGCAGGATCGCGACCAGCGCCGCCGGCGTCACCCCCTGAATACGCCCCGCCGCCGCCAGCGTTTCCGGCGCGGCGGAGGTCAATCGCTCGACCATTTCGTTCGACAGGCCGGGCACCGCGCCATAAGCAAAGTCCGCCGGCAACGAGACATGATCAACCCGCGCCGCCGCCAGCTCTGCTGCCTGCCGCTCCAGATAGGGCGCATAGCGCGCATCCTCGATCAACTCGCCCAACACCTCGTCCTGCCCCTCGATCCCCAGATGTTGCGGCGTGACGCCGGGCACCAGCAGCCATTCGCCGCCGCTGCGGGTGTCGGTACCGCTGACCGGCGCGCCCTTCGCAGCCAGCGCATTGGCGATATGCCGCGTCGACAGCGCCCCGGCCAAGTCCGCCCGCCGTACTTCCCGCGCTGCATTGAACGCCAGCCGCTCCGCCGACAACAGCCCGGCCTGCGCACCGATTGCGCCCAGTCGCGTGGCGGCATTGTCCGACCGTAGCCGCAACCGATACTCCGCCCGCGCGGTCATCATGCGATAGGGTTCCGACACGCCCTGCAACACCAGGTCGTCGATCATCACCCCGATATAGCTCGACTCGCGCGGCAGGATCAGCGGCTCCACTTCCAGCGCCTCGCCCGCCGCATTGGCACCGGCGACCAGCCCCTGCCCGCCCGCTTCTTCATAGCCGGTCGTGCCGTTGATCTGCCCGGCGAAATACAGCCCACCCAGCGCGCGCAACCCCAGCGTCGCCGACAGCGCACGCGGGTCGATATAGTCATATTCGACCGCATAGCCTGGCGTGACGATCTCGACCCGCTCCAGCCCTGCGACGCTGCGCAGCATCGCCAGCTGCACATCGGTCGGCAGCGAGGTCGACACGCCATTGGGATAGACCAGATGCGTATCCAGTCCTTCGGGTTCGAGGAAGATCTGATGCCCGTCGCGATCGCCGAAGCGATGCACCTTGTCCTCGATCGACGGGCAATAGCGCGGCCCCCGCCCCTCGATCGATCCGCTGAACAACGGCGACCGGTCCAGCCCGGCACGGATGATGTCATGCGTCTCCGCCGTTGTCCGCGCAATGGCACAGGCAAGCTGCGGCAGGCGCCGGGCAGGATCGGACAGCGGCGACATGGTCCACGCATCGGCATCGGACGGCTGTTCGGGCAGTGCCGCCCAGTCGATCGTCCGCCCGTCGAGGCGCGGCGGCGTGCCGGTCTTCAACCGCGCGATCGGCAGCGCCAGGTCGCGCAACTGCTGTCCCAGCCGGGTCGCCGCGCGTTCGCCAACACGGCCCCCGACGGCGCGCTCCTCGCCCCGGAACATCGTTCCGCCGAGGAACGTGCCCGTCGCCAGCACCACCGTCCGCGCCGCGATCCGGCTGCCATCGGCCAGCTCGACCCCGGCGACCCGATCACCATCGGTGACCAGCGCCACCGTATCGCCACACAGCACCGTCAACTTCGGATGCGCCAACAGGTCGCGCACCGCCGCGGCATAGCGTACCCGATCCGCCTGGACGCGCGGACCCTGCACCGCCGATCCCTTCGACCGGTTCAGCATCCGGTGATGGATCGCCGCCGCATCCGACGCCCGCGCCATCAGCCCGTCGAGCGCGTCCATCTCGCGCACGATATGGCCCTTGCCGAGCCCGCCGATCGCCGGGTTGCACGACATCGCGCCAATTCGGGTCGGGTCGAAATCGATCAGCAGCGTGGTTGCGCCGCGTCGCGCCGCCGCTGCGGCTGCTTCGGTGCCGGCATGGCCGCCGCCGACGATCACTACATCAAAGGTCATGCTGCTCGTGGTTCCACGTGGAACATTATTTGCCGATACAGAAGCGACCGAACAGATCGTCAAGAACGGCCTCGGTCGCGCGCATTCCGGTCAATGCCGCGAATGCCTGCACCGCATAGCGTAATTCCTCGGCCAGCAACAGCGGGTCGTCCTGCATCGCCGCACGCTCCAGCGCAGCCGCCGCCGTCCCGGCGTGCTGCGCCTGTCGTCGATTGAGCGACAAGTCGTCGACCTTGGGCAGCAGCAGCGACGCTTCCCGCGCCAATGCCGACCAGACGGCATCGATCCCGTCGCCCGTCGCAGCAGACACGGCGATACGCCCATCGGGTGCCGCCTCCCGAATATCCGACCGGGGATGGAGCGCGATTATGCGTTCCGTTGCCGGCGGCGCGTCGTCACCCAGCCACAACAGGACATCCGCGCCCGCAATCGATCCCTCCGCCCGCGCGATCCCGATCCGCTCGATCGGATCGTCGCTGTCGTCGCGCAATCCGGCGGTGTCGAGGAACAGCCACGCCACGCCCTCGCGTGTCACCGGAATCTCGATCACGTCGCGCGTCGTACCGGCCATCGGCGAGACGATCGCCGCCTCCCGCCCGACCAGCGCGTTGAGCAAGGTCGATTTGCCCGTATTGGGCGGCCCGGCCAGCACCACGCGGATGCCGTCGCGCAACCGCTCGACCGGCGGCACCGCCAGCACCGCGCCGATCGCGCGCGCTAGTTGACCGGCCTGCACGCGAACGCCGGTCAGCACGTCGTTACCGGCGTCGACATCATCCTCGTCGGCATGGTCGAGCACCGCCTCGACCACCGCCGACAGCCGGGTAGCGGTCGCGGTCCACTCGGCCACCGCGCGCCGCAGCCGGCCATCGCTGTTCGCCAGCGCCATCTGCCGCTGCGCCTCGGTCTCGGCGGACAACAGGTCGCCCAGCCCTTCGGCCTCGGTCAAATCGATCCGGCCATGGGCCAGTGCTCGGCGGGTGAACTCGCCCGGCTCCGCGGCACGCAGGCCCGAAAGCCGCCCCAGCGCCCGCTCGACACTGGCGACGACCGCGCGGCCGCCATGCAGGTGCAGCTCGACCAAATCCTCGCCGGTCGCGGTCGCCGGCCCCGGAAACACCAGCACCAATGCCCGATCGAGCAACCGGTTATCCACAGGGTCACGCAACGCCCGCACCGCAGCGCGGCGGGGCGGCGGGAGGCTGCCGGCCAGCCGGGTCGTCGCCTCCAGCGCGCCTGCGCCCGAAACTCGCAGCACGGCGATGGCGGCGGGCGGACGGCCGCTCGACACCGCAAAGATTGTGTCAGCCGCCACGGCCCGTCGTTTCGAACATCTTGCGCCAGAAGGCCATGCCCGCCTCGCCCATCGGCGCCCAGCTCTTCATCAACTGGTCGAGCAATTCGGGGCTGGCGCCCTTCTCCATCGTATCGGTCAGCATCGCGACATAGCGTTCATGGACCGGCGTGAAGTCGGGCAAGCCCATCGCGCGGCGCGCTTCCTCCGGCGTGCAATCGACTTCGACGTTGATCTTCATGGGCGTTTTCCCCTGTGGTGTGAGGGCACGATAGGGGGAAAAGCAGTGGATGGCGATAAGGGTGCGGGGTTTGCCGCTCCGTCGCGGAAGTTATCCACAGCTTTGTGAACAGGGTGGATACGACAACGCCCGCCTTTTCGCTGTGGAAAAGACGGGCGGTTCGTGGGGCGGACGCCGGCTTCGCCCGCGTCGTCGGTCGGGTTTTCAACCCGCCGGCCGGATCGGCGCGTCTCCTGCGACAGCATGTCGCAGGGCGCATTCGATCACTGATTCATGCTATCGAAGAAGTCCTCGTTGGTCTTCGAATTCTTCATCTTGTCGAGCAGGAACTCCATCGCGTCGATGGTGCCCATCTGCATCAGGATGCGGCGCAGGACCCACATCTTGCTGAGCTTGGTCTTGTCGACCAGCAGCTCTTCCTTGCGGGTGCCCGACTTGCCGACGTCCAGCGCCGGGAAGATGCGCTTGTCGGCGACCTTGCGATCAAGGACGATTTCCGAGTTACCGGTGCCCTTGAACTCTTCGAAGATCACTTCGTCCATGCGGCTGCCGGTATCGATCAGCGCGGTGGCGATGATCGACAGCGAACCGCCTTCCTCGATGTTACGCGCCGCGCCGAAGAAGCGCTTCGGCCGCTGCAGCGCGTTCGCATCGACACCGCCGGTCAGCACCTTGCCAGACGACGGCACGACCGTGTTGTAGGCGCGGCCGAGACGGGTGATGCTGTCGAGCAGGATCACGACGTCCTTCTTGTGCTCGACCAGCCGCTTCGCCTTCTCGATCACCATCTCGGCGACCTGGACGTGGCGCTGCGCGGGTTCGTCGAAGGTGGAGGACACGACCTCGCCCTTCACGCTGCGCTGCATGTCGGTCACTTCTTCCGGACGTTCGTCGATCAGCAGAACGATCAGGAACACTTCGGGGTGGTTGTCGGTGATCGCCTTCGCCATGTTCTGCAACATGACGGTCTTGCCGACGCGTGGCGGGGCGACGATCAGCGTGCGCTGGCCCTTGCCCTGCGGGCTGACGATGTCGATGACCCGCGCCGACTTGTCCTTGACCGTCGGGTCGAGCTGGTCGAGCGTCAGCTTGCTCTCGGGATAGAGCGGGGTCAGGTTGTCGAAATTGACCCGGTGGCGCACCGCATCGGGATCGTCGAAATTGACCGACACCAGCTTGCTGAGCGCGAAATAGCGTTCGCCGTCCTTGGGCGCACGCACTTCGCCCTCGACCGTGTCACCGGTGCGCAGGCCGTGCTTGCGGACCTGGTTCGGCGAGACATAGATATCGTCCGGCCCGGCCAGATAATTCGCCTCCGGGCTGCGCAGGAAGCCGAAGCCGTCCTGCAGCACTTCGATGGTGCCGACGCCCATGATCTGTTCGCCATTCTCGGCACGTGCCTTGAGAATCGCGAACATCAGGTCCTGCTTGCGCATCGTCGACGCGCCTTCGACGCCCAGTTCCTCGGCCATCGAGACCAAGTCGGCGGGCGCATGTTTCTTTAAGTCTTTGAGATGCATCGGGGGGTGGTCCAGATCAGCGATGGTGAGGCAAGGTCGGCAAACAAGGCGGACACAAGCGGCTGGGACGGGCGCACCGAGGACCGGGCACCACTGTCTCCGACCTAGGTTGCGGTAGTCGACAAGTCAAGCAGCCCGCCGCCCGGCCAGTGCGACCGCCGGTCACGCGGTGACGTTTAGCGGGGTTCGTCCGGCTCGGGTGCCCGGTCAAGCAGGGCGTCGCTCCGGTCGTGCAGCACGGCGCTGCATCGTGGCAATTCGGCACGCAGTCGCGCTTCGCCGCCCGGCTGAGCAATTAATCGCTTCATCTGGCTGGTGAAGTCCAGCGTTGGGGCCGCGTGATCGATCCGACCGAGGAAGTACATCATCCCCGCCCCCATCGCGCCCTGTCGATCTGCCGGCATTTCGGGCGCCGCCAACGAGATAGCCGCCATGCATTTCAGGTCGTTTTCGACCTCCGCCGGCAACGGTGTCACCGTCGCCTGCATCACTGCCGCCATGATCCACATCGCTAGATCCCTTTAGAACGGCTTGACCACCGCCAGCACCACCGCCGCGATCGCCGCCAGCGCCGGCAGTTCGTTCGCCAGCCGCAACTGCTTCGCCGTCAGCGTCGGTCGCCCCGCCGCCAGCTTCTTCGCATAGCCGACCGCCCAGCCGTGATAGCCGCTGAGCAGCACGACGACGAGCAGCTTGGCATGCAGCCACCCCAGCCCGGCCCCGCCATCGAACAGCCCGACATTGGCAGCCAGCAGCAACCCCAGCATCCACACGATGACCATCGCCGGGGTCAGGATCATCCGCTTCAGCAGCGCCTCGCGCTTGATCCAGCGCGGCGGCTCGGCCGGATCGGCCAACCCCTCCTGGTGATGCACCAGATAGCGCGGCAGCATGAACAGTCCGGCCATCCAGAAGATGACGAACACGATATGCGCCGCCTTTATCCACAGATAGGCGCCGCCCAGGAATCCGCTCATCTGCCCCGCACCCGTGCCACCAGCTGCTCGACATGCGCGATCGGCGTATCCTGCTGGATACCATGCCCCAGGTTGAAGATGTGCGGGCGATCGGCAAAGGCGGCCAGCACCCGGTCGACCCCGGCGTCCAGTGCGTCGCCCCCGGCGATCAGCAGCAGCGGGTCGAGATTACCCTGCACCGGCAAGCCTGTGGGTAACTGGGCATGTGCCCACACCGGATCGACCGTTTCGTCCAGCCCGATCGCATCGACCGTCGTTTCGCGGGCATAGGCGGCAAGCTTGCCCCCCGCCCCCTTGGGGAAACCGATGATCGGCACCTGCACCCGCGCGCGCAGCCCCTCGACGATCGCGACCGTCGGCGCGATGACCCAGCGTTCGAACTCGGCCGGGGCAAGGCTGCCCGACCAGCTGTCGAACAGCTGCACCGCTTCCACGCCCGCCGCGACCTGTCCCGCCAGATAGTCGATCGTCACGTCCACGATCCGGTCGATCAGTTCCTGCACCGCCGCCGGGTCGCCATAGGCCATGCGCCGCGCCTCCGCCTGCTCGCGGCTGCCCTTGCCCGCGATCATGTAGGTCGCGACCGTCCATGGCGATCCGGCGAACCCCAGGAACGTCGTCTGCGCCGGCAACGCCGCCGCGACACCACGCACCGTCGCATAGACCGGATCGAGGATCGCCATATCGGGCACCAGAGCCTCGATAGCGGCCCGTGTGCGCAATTCGGGTGCCAGGCGAGGCCCCTCGCCCGCTTCGAACCACAGCCGCTGTCCCAGGGCGCCCGGGACCATCAGGATGTCGCTGAACAGGATCGCCCCGTCGAACGCGAACCGGCGCAGCGGTTGCAGCGTCACTTCGGTCGCGGCTTCGGGATCGTTCACCAGATCGAGGAAGCCACCCTTCTCTGCCCGCAGAGCGCGATACTCGGGAAGATAGCGCCCGGCCTGTCGCATGAGCCAGAGCGGCGGGACGGCAAGCTTTTCCCCGGCCAGTGTCCGGAGAAGCGGTTTGGGATCAGGAGAACCGGTCAGCGTCGTCGCTCCTTCTACTATTAAAGTAGAATCTAAATAGGTGGTTGAAGGGAGTTGGGGCGTGGATAGCGGGGCTTATGGTGGATTACCCGAAATGCCAACAGATTGACCCCGCAGGACTCGCTCGAATCCGTCGATTCCCGCCAGGCCATCCACACTATCCACAGGCTGTGGGCTGAATCGCTCCCTGTGTCGGGATTGTGGATAGTTTGGGTATGAAACCGGGCTTTCCCACAGCTTGGCGGATCGACCGACTTACGCTAGCCCCTGCCCCCGACTTATCCACAGCCTTGTGCAGAAAGGCGGCTGATGCGGCTGCACCTCCACCTCCTGTCCGACTCCACCGGCGAAACGCTGGAGAATATCGCCAAGGCGGCGCTGGCGCAGTTCGACGATGTCGACACGATGCGCCATTTCTGGCCGATGGTGCGCTCGGAAACCCATCTCGAACGCATCCTGGCCGAAATCACGGTCAATCCCGGACTGGTGCTGTTCACGCTGGTGAACCCGGCGATCCGGCGGACGCTGGAGGCGCGTTGCGCCGCGCTCGGCCTGCCGATCGTCGCGCCGATGGATGCGGTCAGCAACGCGCTGTCCAGCCTGTTGGGGCAGGAGGCCAAGGCCCGGCCGGGGCGGCAGCACAGCCTCGACGCCGCCTATTTCGCCCGCGTGGATGCGATCCAATGGACCATCGGCCATGACGACGGCATCGCGTCGGAGGATTGGGAAGAGGCCGATATCGTGCTCGCTGGGGTGTCGCGGTCGTCCAAGACGCCGACCTCGATCTATCTCGCCAATCGCGGGTACAAGACGGCGAACATCCCGATCGTCGTCGAAAGCCCGCCTCCGGCGATCCTGTTCGGATTGCAGAAGCCGCTGGTGGTCGGGCTGACCACCAGCGCCGACCGGCTGATCGCGATCCGGCGCAACCGGCTGCTGTCGCTCAACCAGATGCCCGACACCGATTATGTCGAACAGGATGCGGTGGTGCGCGAATTGTCCTATGCGCGGCGGATGTTCGCCGACAATGGCTGGCCGGTGATCGACGTCACCCGCCGCTCGATCGAGGAAACGGCGGCGGCGATCATCACCCTGTGCAACGATCGCCGGCTGGAGGCGCGGCCATGAGCTTCGTCCTCGCCTCGATGAGCGCCACCCGCCGCGCGATGCTCGACGCCGCCGGCATTCCCCATGACGCCATGGCGAGCGGGCTGGACGAGGAAGCGGCCAAGGCGGCGCTGGCAGCCGAAAACCTCAAGCCCCGTGACCTCGCCGATGCACTGGCGGAGATGAAGGCGATGCGCGCCGCCACCCGCGTCGCCGGGGCGATGGTGCTGGGCGGCGATTCCGTCGTCGCGCTGGCCGACGGCACGGTCCTCGACAAGCCGGTCGACCGCGCCGATGCCGCCCGGCACCTCCGCGCGATGTCGGGAGGGCGCCACGACCTGTTCAGCGCGGCGGTGTTCGTCGAAGGCGGTCGCCCGGTCTGGCGGCATATCGGTCATGCGAAGCTGACCGTCCGCCCGCTGTCCGATGCGTTTATCGACACCTATCTCGACGCCGAATGGCCGGCGATCGCCGGCTGTGTCGGCTGTTTCCGGATCGAGGGGCCGGGGGTGCAGTTGTTCGACCGGATCGATGGCGATCAATGGACGATCCTCGGGATGCCCCTGCTCGAAATCGCGCGCTATCTGCGCCAACGGGGGAAACTGCCCGCATGAAACCTTATGCAGAGGTGATCGGTGATCCGATCGCCCATTCCAAATCACCGCTTATCCACAGCTTCTGGCTGGATCAGCTGGGCCTCGACGCCGAATATCGAAGGTTCCACGTGAAACCTGACGATCTAGGTGCCTATTTCGACAGCCGCCGCGCCGATCCGCACTGGCGCGGGTGCAACGTCACCGTGCCGCACAAGCTGGCCGCGCTCGATCATGTTGCCGATCCGGGCGACGTGCGCGGGTCGATCGGCGCGATCAACACCGTGTTTCGCGGCGAAGGCGGCGACTGGATCGGCACCAACACCGATGCCGCCGGTTTCCACGCGCCGATCGCCGGCCTCGATCTGACGAAACAGCCGGTCGCGGTAATCGGTGCCGGCGGCGCGGCGCGCGCGATCCTGTTCGCGCTGTCGCGGCTGGGCGTCGGGCGGGTGACCGTGCTGAACCGCAATCCGCTGAAGGCCGCCGCGCTGCTGTCGACCTTTGGTCTGAAGGGCGACGCGTTACCGCTCACCGCCCCGCTGCCAGCGGCGAAGCTGCTGGTCAACGCCAGCACGCTCGGCATGACCGGCCAGCCGCCGCTCGACATCGACCTCTCACCGCTGCCCGACGATGCCGTGGTCTATGACGCGGTGTATGCCCCGATCGAGACGCCGCTGCTGGCGCAGGCGCATGATCGTGGACTGGATACGATCGATGGCCTCGAAATGCTGGTGGGACAGGCGGCGCTGGCGTTCGAGCTGTTTTTCGGCGTTGCTCCGCCGCGCGACCGGGATGACGAATTGCGCGCGCGGTTGCTGGGGTGAAGCGCACCACCTTCCCCCGACGACCACGTACCCCCGCGCAGGCGGGGGTCCAGAGCGCCGAACGCCAATCCTGTGTTGTTTGGCCCTGGATCCCCGCCTGCGCGGGGATACGGCAGCGGCCCTGAATCGATGACCCACATCCTCGGCCTGACCGGATCGATCGGCATGGGCAAGTCGACCGTCGCGCAGATGTTCCGCGACCTCGGCGTGCCCGTCTTCGACGCCGACGCGACCGTTCACGCACTGCAAGGGCCAAACGGCGCACTGCTCCCCGCGATCGAAGCGGCCTTCCCCGGTACCACCGGCCCGAACGGAATCGACCGCCCCGCCTTACGCGACCGGATTTTCCACGACCCGGACGCGCGCCGCCTGCTCGAATCGATCGTCCACCCGGCGGTCGCGATCGAGCGTCAACGCTTCCTCGAAACCCATGCCGCCGCTCCGCTGGTCGTCCTCGACGTCCCACTCCTGTTCGAAACCGGCGGCGACTCGCGCTGCGATTCCGTCGCGGTCGTCTCCGCTGCGCCAGAGGTTCAGCGCGCCCGCGTCCTCGCCCGCCCCGGCATGACGGAGTCGGCATTCGCGGCGATCCTCGCCACGCAACTGCCCGACTCGGAAAAACGGACGCGCGCGCGGCATGTTATCCATACCGACACGACACTCGCCGCGACGCAGCGCCAAGTCGCCGCGCTGGTCGCTTGCATGGGGCCACGTGAAGGCGGATAAGGTGGGAATGCGTGAAATCGTGTTCGATACCGAAACCACCGGCTTCAAATTTTCGGAAGGCGACCGGCTGGTCGAAATCGGATGTGTCGAGCTGGTGAACCGGGTCGAAACCGGTGCCACCTTCCACCGCTACTTCAATCCCGGCCGCTCGATGCCGAAGGAAGCGGAGGCGGTGCACGGCCTGTCCGACGCCTTCCTGTCTGACAAGCCGGCGTTCCACACCGCGATCGACGAACTGCTCGAATTCCTCGGGGACAGCCCACTGATCGCGCACAATGCCAGTTTCGACTTCGGCTTCCTGAATGGCGAGCTGGGTGCGGCCCGGCGCGATCCGATCAGCCTGACCCGCATGGTCGATACGCTGGCGATCGCGCGCAGCCGCCATCCCGGTGCCAAGCACACGCTCGACGCGTTGTGCGTCCGCTTCGGCATCGACCGCAGCCGGCGCGTACTGCACGGCGCACTGCTCGACGCGCAATTGCTGTCGCAGGTTTATGTCGAGCTGATGGGCGGTCGCCAGATCGGTTTCGGCCTCGATGCGACGCCTGCGACCGAGTCCGAAGCGGTGGAAACCGTCGCGCCGTCGCGCGCGCGCCCGCCGCGCCATTTTTCGGCCAGCGAGGCCGAACTCGCCGTCCACGCCGCCTTCGTCGGCACGTTGAAGGACCCGTTATGGGGCCAGTCGCCGACCTGAGGCGTTGACAACACCCGCTTTGAGCGGCTCACACGACTTCACAATGACGGAGGATTACATGGACATCCGGGTTTCGGGGCACCAGGTCGACACCGGGGACGCGCTGAAGGAGATGGTCCAGGAGCGACTCCAGGGCATCGCCGACAAATATTTCCAGCGCGCGATTTCGGCGAACGCGACCTTCAGCAAGGGTCCGCACGACAACGGCTTCGTCTGCGACATCGTCTGCCACGTGACCCAGGGCCTCGTCCTGAAGGGGCACAATAGCGGACAGGAGGCACAAGGCGCGTTCGTCGGTGCCGCCGACAAGATCGAAAAGCAGCTGCGCCGCTACACCCGCCGCCTGAAGGATCGTAACGCCGCACAGGTCGTCGCAATGAACGAGGCCGGCGGTTACGACAACGGCTTCGACAATGCCGGCTACACCGTGTTCGGTGGCGAACCGGAAGAGGAAGAGGTCGCCGACGCCCCGCTCATCATTGCGGAAACCCGTGTCGACGTGCCGGATGCCAGCGTATCGGACGCGGTGATGATGCTCGACCTGCGCAACACCAATGCGCTGCTGTTCAAGAACAGCGGCACTGGATCGTTCAACATGGTCTATCGTCGCCATGACGGTACGATCGGCTGGGTCGAACCCAATCGCGCGGCCTGACTTGTTCGATTTCCATGATCTCGTGACGCCGGAAACGGTGCTGGCGGACGTTTCCGCCGGCACCCGCAAGGCATTGTTCGCGTACATCGCCTCCGTCGCGCAGGTCGCGGCGGGGGTCGATCCGAAGCTGGTCGCCGATCGCCTGTCCGATCGCGAAAAGCTCGGCACCACCGCATTCGGCGGCGGCATCGCTATTCCCCATGCGCGGATCGACGTGCCGCAGGGGGTCTGCGGCATCTTTGTCCGGCTCGACCGCCCGATCGATTTCGGCGCGGTCGACGAATTGCCCGTCGACCTGATCTTTGCGCTGCTCTCGCCTCCCCAGGCGGGCAGCGACCATCTGAAGGCGCTGGCGCGGGTGTCGCGCGCGCTGCGCGATGCCGGCTTCCGGGCGAAACTGCGCGGTGCCGGATCGGCCGATGCGCTCTATGCGCTGCTGTCGGGTGTCGAGGCGCGTGACGCAGCCTGAGGTGCCCGCCGGCGAAGCGGCGCATTTTCGGGCATTGGAGGCACTCTACGCCGCCGCCCCGATCAACCGCCTGTTCGATTCCCGGCTGGAAATCGTCGAGGCCGGGGTGGCGCGCATCCACTTCACCATCGACGAACGCCATTTCCATGCCGCCGGGGCAGCGCATGGCACGACCTATTTCAAGATGCTCGACGACGCCGCCTTCTACGCCGCCAACAGCCTCGTCACCGATCGTTTCCTGCTGACCACCGCGTTCAACCTGCTGCTCCAGCGCCCGTTGGGGCCGGGCCGGGTGATTGCCGAAGGGCGCTGGGTATCGGGCAAACGCCGCGTGTTCATCGCCGACGCCCATCTGATCGACGGTGATGGGGAAGAGGCGGCGCGCGGCACCGGCACCTTCATGAAAAGCCGCATCCCGCTCGCCACCCTGCCCGGCTACGCCGCCCCGTGAGCGACTGGCCGACCGCGCTGCGCGTCAACGCCTTCACGCGCGCGGTGGAAAATGCGGGCGGCAGCGCCATGATCCTGGCGCGCGGCGACCGGGATTCAGGCGTCGTCCTGCTGCTGGCGATCGAGCGCGACGGTAGCGCCCGCCTGCTGGAGCGCGAACGCGACCTCGACGGGCATGCCCGCATTGTCCATCGCAAACCCGATCTGGTGGCCGAAGCGGACCTCACCCCCTATTGGCGGGAACGCCGGCAGCGCGATCCCGATTTGTGGGTGGTGGAGGCGATCGTCGCACGCCCCGAACCGCTCGCCGCTGAAACGCTATGGGCCGATTGACCCCGCGACTCGGGCACCGGTAAGCGCCGGGTATCGGAGACAAGCGCTGTATCGGCCGGGTTGGGGTCGGTGGCGCAGTCGGGGGGCAGGCGCTCAGGTTTCGTGGTGGACCAAGGTTCCACGTGAAACGTGTCGGGTGCGGGTCGACCGCAGATATGTGACGATCGATGAAGCTGCGCTTCCCCATGGCGATCCTTGCCGCCATGACCCTGTTCGCCGGACTACCCGCTGCCGTTTCGGCGGAGGAAGCCTCGCCCGGTTTGATCACTAATCTCACGGCCGCGCCGAAGGTTCCTGTCCGCTTCGCCCCCCAACAAGAAATCGTACAGGACATTGCGTCGAAGCCGGTCGCTGCCACCGCCGACGCGACCATCGACCCCGCCGCCGATGACACCGACCACGCAACCCTCGCCGCCGCCGTCGCCGCACAGCCCGCGACCATCGATGACGCAGAGCTCAACTGCATCGCCATCGGCGTATATTATGAATCGAAAGGCGAGCCACTCGCCGGCCAGCTCGCCGTCGCCGACGTTATCCTCAACCGCGCCAGCTCGGGCCGCTTCCCCGCCTCGGCCTGCGGCGTGTTGACCCAGCGCAGCCAGTTCTCGTTCGTGAAGGGTGGCCGCCTGCCCGACGTCGACACCAGCCGCCCGGCATGGAAGACCGCCGTCGCCATCGCCCGCATCGCCCGCGACGACCTGTGGAAAAGTCCGGCACAGGGCGCCTTGTTCTTCCACGCCCGCCGCGTCAGCCCGAACTGGGGCAAGACCCGCGTCGCCTCGCTCGGCAACCACATCTTCTATCGCTGAGCCTGCACTCTTTCCTTGTTCGCTTAATGTTCCTATACTGCGCCGATGGCCAGTATCGCCCTTGGCATCCAGCCCCCCGCCCCTGACACCCATCCGCTGATCGCGGCAGAGGTTGCGCGCGGCGTCACCCGCATGCTGCTGGCGCATGACCTGACTGCGATGGCCGAAGTGCCCCTCGATGGCGGGCGCCGCGCCGACCTGATGGCGCTCGACGCGCGCGGACAGATCGTAATCGTCGAGATCAAGGTATCGCGTGCCGACCTGCTCGGGGACGGCAAATGGACCGACTATCTGGCGTCGTGCGACCGCTATTTCTGGGCAGTCCCCGCCGGGTTCGACGTGACGCCGCTATCGGGGGAGGCGTTCCTGCCCGATCGTACCGGGATCATCGTCGCCGACCGGTACGAAGCGACGATCCTGCGCGAGGCATCGACCACCCCCCTGCCCGCGCACGTCCGCAAACGCTGTACCCTCGCCTTCGCCCGCCGCGCCGCCCGCCGCCTGATCGGCGCGGTCGACCCCGAAGCAATCCAGGGATTCTAGCACGTCCCTCTCCCATCGGGAGAGGGAGGGAGGCGCGCAGCGCCGGAAGGGTGAGGGTGATCCCGACGATACCCTTTCCTATTGCGCACGAGTGTGAACTTTGTGAACTTTGAAGCACGACCGGAAATTTTACCAAACGATCATAATATCTTACCGATCGCCCCTTAAAATCGCCGCCACAGCGCTCCGGCAGCCCAGCCGAAGCCGACCGACAGTAGCACCGCCGCTAGCCCATAGAGCACCGACGCACGGTTCGCGGCGATCGCCACGAAGCGTTCGAACCCCGATTTGCGAATCTCGATCTCGCGCACCGCCGCCGCCAGTACCCGACCGTCGCGGATCAGGAAGGTTTCGGCAGTGAACTTCCCCACCGGCACGCGGGCGGGGATGGTGATCGCCGCGCGGTACAGCACGTCGTCGGTAATCTCGACCGCGCCCGGCGTCTCGCGGTACAGCCCGGCCCGTTCGCGCAAGGCGACAAACCCCTTCGCAAAGCGCGCCTGATCCTCGGCCGACGTCCCGGCGGCGGGCGACAATTGCAGGCTGTCGAGCCCCAGTTCGTAGATTGCCCGCGTCCGCTCATCCACCATCCGCTCGATCGGCCGGGCAGAGGCGATGGCGTAAAAGGATGGGGCCGAGCGATAGCGCATCCGGTCGGCATTGACCCAGATGCCGGCGACCTTTTCCTTTTCGCGCACCACGATCGATTCGGGCGGCCCTTTCACCACCACCACGATTTCCGCCGGGCGGTCGCCCTGCGGCACGCGCCCGCCGGGATAGAGGATTGCACCGAACAGCAGCAGCTCGGCGCCGGTGAAAGAATAGGCGATCTGCACATCGCGCGTCGACACATCGGGCACCAGCACCGGGGCGGCGGCGCCCATCGTCAGCGGGGCCAGCAGCGCGAGGGCCAGCGCGCGCCTCACGCCGGCTGTACTGTATAGATATCGTCGGGCCGCCAGCCGAGGCCGAGTGCCATGCGAAACGCCACCGCCAGCACGATAATGGCGAGCGCCAGGCGCAGATATTCGGGCTTCGCCTTTTGCGCGAACCGCGCACCGATCTGCGCGCCGGTGACCGATCCGATCAGCAACAGCACCGCCAGCACGATATCGACCGCCTTGGTCGTCAGCGCATGGACCATCGTCGCCGCGGCGGTCACGAACAGGATTTGGAACAGCGAGGTGCCGACCACGACCCGCGTTCCCATGCCCAGCAGATACAGCATCGCCGGGACCAGGATGAACCCGCCACCGACCCCCAGCAGCACGGTCAGCATCCCCGTGGCAAACCCCAGCAGCAACGGCGCGAGCGGCGAGATATACAGCCCCGACGCATAGAATCGCCAGCGCAAGGGGAGCGCCGCGACCAGCGGATGATGCCGCCGCCGCGCCGGCCTGGGCGGGATCGCGCCGCGCAGCATGCGCACCGCGCCGATCGCCTCCTTCAGCATCAGCCCGCCGATCGATCCCAGCATCACGACGTACAGGATGGCGATGACGGTATCGATCTGCCCACTCGCCTGCAGCAGCCGGAAGACGCCCGCACCGGCGATCGACCCCAGCACGCCGCCCGCGACCAGCACCCATCCCATGCGGAAATCGACCCCGCCACGCCGCAGATGCGCGAACACGCCCGACACGCTCGCGCCCGTCACTTGGCTGGCGGCCGACGCAGCGGCGACGGTCGGCGGAATGCCGTAGAAGATCAGCAGCGGCGTCGTCAGGAATCCGCCGCCGACCCCGAACATGCCCGACAAGAACCCCACCCCGCCGCCCAGCAGCACGATGACCAGCGCATTGACCGACAGGTTGGCGATGGGGAGGTAGAGGTCCATGGGCCTTCCGGTTACCGCTTTCGGTGCCAGCGTGCCAGCAACGCGTTTAAAAGTCGCTGCCGAGCGTCAGCGCCGGTCCCGATCCCGGCGATGCGGCCCCGCCGATCCGCTGCCGCCAGTCGAGCGACAGCCGCACCGTGCCGCGCCCGACCGGCACCGCCGCCACGGCGGACGGCCCGATATCCAGCCGCGCACCCTCGCGCTGCGCCCCACCCCAGCCACCAATGCCCAGCCGGAGCGTCCCGCGCCCGACCGTGGCGACCGGATGCAGCAGCCGCGCCGCGCCATCGGCATAGGGTTCGATCCCGTTGCGCGCGACCGCGCCAGCCTGGCCATAGGCTTCGATCGCCAGATCGCCGGGCAATCCCCGGTCGATCCCGGCGATCAGCCCCATGCCGGTCCCGCTGCGCCCCCGGTCCAGCGCGACCCGGCGTTCGACCACCATCGCCACCGGCGCGGGCAACGGCCGCCATTCGACGCCCAACGCGGCCTCCCGCCCCTGCCCTGCCAGCGGCGTCGCGATGCGCCCGGCGATCGCGGCATGCCCGTCCGCCGTCACCGGCATCCGCAGCCGCATCCCCGCCTGTCCGCCGCCCAGCTGCACCGGCCCACCGCTCGCCGCGCCCGGCCGGGCCAGCGCCCACAGGCTGATCGTCATGCGTGGTCCCGCAGCCGGCGGCAGCGGCGGCATCTGCAGCGGTGCGATGCTGCCGTCGACCGGTTCTGCCGAGGCAAAGCCGACCAGGCCGAGCAGGGCCAGCCGCACCCGATCCGCATCGGCCGGCATGGGCGCTGCGCCCCGTGCCGTCGCCACCGTCGGCAGGTCGATCATCGCCAGCGTGGTCCGGCTGACGGCCGACCGCACAACGTCCCGCAGCGGCAGCGTCACCGGCCGGTGCAGCGCCACCTCGGGCTGCGCAACCGCCACGGCCCGCACGCCCGGCAGCACGAGTCGCACCCAATGCTCCGGCGGCAATCCGTCGGGCCATAGCAGCGCGACCCGCATCCCGACCCAGCCGACCGTGACGACCGCCAGAAAGCGCAACGGGCGTCCGCGGGCCGGGGTCACGCGCCGGGCAGCCCAGCGATGTCGGGGAAATGATGCGCGGTCTTGTCCCACCGTACCGGGCGTCCGCGCAGCGTGGCGGCATAGCGCATCACCGCCCGTCGTGCGGCCAGCAGCGCGACCAGATTGCCGACCAGCATCCGCGGGATCGATCGCCACGCCTCGTCCCGGCCATAGCTGTGCCGCACCAGCGCCCATCGCATCGCCGTACGCCACACCAGCAGGCAGAGGTTGATCGCCAGCACCAGCTGCAACGCCGGGTCCAGCGGCGTCGCATCGCTCCCGCGCAGGGTGTGCGCCGTCCCGCCCAGCCCCCACGCGACCAGCGCGATATAGGCGACCGCCAGCACCGGAATCGCCAGGATCGCCCGCCGGTCGCGCATCCGCATCCAGTGGTCGTGCGGCCCCCCGCCAGCCTGCCACCCGATCCGGTCCCATCCGGCCAGTGCGATCCCGGTCATCCACCGCGCCTTTTGCCGGACGGCGGCGTCCAGTCGCGCGGGGAAATAGGCGCGCACCGCGACCGGCGGCCCGCCCGGCGTTTCCCGCACCCGCACGAACACCCCCCGCCCGCCCAGCGCGCGAACGGTCAGCCCCAGCTCGTAATCCTCGGTCAGGCTGGTTTCGTCGAACGGCAGGCCCCCGCGCCGCGCGGCGATACGCGACAGCATGGCCGCCGAAATGGCGCAGCCCACCCCGGCCAGCGGCAGCTCGGCACCCAGTGCACCGCGCACCGGCAATTGCCGGCCATGCGCCTCGGCGAATTCGTCGATATAATGTCCCGATACCCAGCGCGATTCGGGATCGGCCAGCGGCAGGACGGGGATCTGTACCGTATCGGCCGTGGTCAGCAGGTGATCGTACACCCGCAATTCGCCGGGATGCACCACGTCCTCGGCATCGTGCAGCACCATCGCGGTAAAGGGGCGCCCCTCGGCCGCGCCATCGGCGATGATCGCCCGCCATAGCGCGTTCAGGCAGTCGGCCTTGGTCGTCGGCCCCGGAGCGGGCGTCAGCGTCAGCCGCACCCGATCGTCCTCGGTCGCCACCGCGACGATCGCGGCAATGGTCGCGCGGTCGTTGGGATAGGCCCCGGCATAGAGCCGCCAGTCGGGATGGTCGAACCGCGCCAGCGTCGCGCGCAGCATCGCGCCGATGACGACCGCCTCATCCCATGCCGGCACCATCACCGCGATCCGTCCGGTACAGCCGCTACGGGGAAAGTCGTCCAGCGTCGGTTGGGACGCACCACGCCACCAGCGGCGGATCGCGCGGAGCAGGAATGCGCCGTCGACCGCCAGATCGTCCAGCCCGCCGATCAGGAATCCCACGGCGGCGAACAACATGGTCTCGCGCGCGATCGCATCAATCCATGCGATTACTGCATCCATGCCCGTTTCCCCCGAACCGTTCCTGGATATGGTCTACGACGCGGCGGCGATGCCCGACAAGCCGTTCGCTGTCGCAGCATCGCCGCCATCGTTAATTTTTATCGTGTCCGATTGAACCGCCGGGGAATCGGGACGTTGGCGAAAACGGTCCTTAATCCCCCTTTCGGGACTGGTGCTTCGCGCACCGGCCGCGCCGAGCGTATCGACGGCGCGGCCGAACCGCGCGCTTACCAATAAAAGTTGCGGATCACGTCGATCACCCGCCCGCGCCGGTAATCGACCAGCACGACGTCGTTATAATGCCGCACCCAGCGCTGGTTCACGCGGGCCGGGGGCAGGCGATAGCGGCCGGGATCGGCGATCCAGTAACGCTGCGCATAATAGGGGCGCCCGATCGCGATGCCGGGGCGGAACGTCTGATACCGGAACGGCGCGTTCCAGTTGCCGCGGGCATAGACGCCGCGATGTCCCTGGCGATAGGCGCGCCAGTCGTTGCGGCCCCATGCCCGGTCGCGGCGGTCCTCGCGATATTCACGCCGCGCACGGTTCAGGTCGCGGCGTTCGTCGCGGATGTCGCGCGGGTCGCCACGGCGCAGCGCCTGGGCATATTCGCGGCGTTCTTCGCGAATATCCCGCCGGTCGCGGCGTAGTTCATGGCGCGACTGGGCCATGGCCGGGGTCGCGACGGCGGGGAGGGCGACGGTCGCCGCCAGTGCTGCCAGAATGATCTTTCGCATCGGGATTGCTCCTGTCCTCTTGATGAGGACAGGGATGCCCGGGTCGCGCTGAACGCGCGGCGAATGCGATCGTCAGCGTTCTGAAAGGGTCAGGAGTCGCCGGGATGCCGGCGACCCCCTGTCGGGAACGCCGCTTACCGGTTCTGCGCCGGCCCGCCGGTGCCCGGTGCGCCGACCGTGCCGATATTGCCGAACAGGTCGCGGAAGAAGTTCGATTCGCGGCCCAGCGTCGGGGTCTTCTTGTCCCACGGGCTGATGCCGACGACCTGATCGACGCCGGTACGGTCGATCTTGGTCACGTTGCCGGCCTGGTCGAAACTGATCTTCAACGTCGTCTGGTCGACGGCACGCGGGCGGTTGAACGCCAGGTTGCGGCTGTCGCGCGACAGATAGAACCATTCGCGATCGGAAAACTGCCCGACGAAAGTGGGCGTGCCCAGCGTCTGCAGCACCGACTGGCGGGTATCTACGCCCGGCTGGACCGCGTTGACCAGATCGGGATCGATGACATAGCCCTGGTGGCTGCGCAGCTTCGTGCAACCTCCCAGGCCCGCCGCGGCACAGGCGATCATCAGCGCCACTGCGCCACGGGTGGGGAAGCGAACCATAAAATCTCCGTCCAGCGAACGCGCGACCGGGCCGACGCGATTGCATCGCGCAGCCACGCGTTCAATATGACGGACCCGCGTTATCCACAAGCGCGCCCTTCATCTGCCCGGAGAGTCATGCCGCTATCCCGCCTGTTCCGTCGCGAACCGCCGCCGCGCATCGCCACCACCCTGTATACTGCGGTCGTGGCGCGCGGGCGGATGCCGCACTGGTATCTGGCCGGCGGGGTGCCCGACACGCTCGACGGGCGGTTCGACATGATCGCCGCCGTCTTGTCGATGGTGATGCTCCGGCTGGAGGGCGAGGGGGCAGGGGCCGCCCCTGCCGCGAGCCTTGCCGAATGTTTCGTCGACGACATGGACGGGCAGCTGCGCCAGATCGGTTTCGGCGACATGGTGGTCGGCAAGCATATCGGGCGGATGATGGCGGCGCTGGGCGGGCGGCTGGGCGCGTATCGCGACGGATTGTCCGATGGCGGTTTCGAATCGGCGCTGGTCCGCAACCTCTATCGCGGGGTCGAACCCGCCCCCGACGCGCTTGCTCATGTCGCGGCCGAATTGCGCGCCCTTCGCGTCGCGCTCGACACCGTGTCCATCGACGATCTCCTTGCCGGAACCCTGCCATGACCCCTGAATTCCACCGCCCCGTGCGCATCGACCAGATCGGGGAGGGCGAGCTGAAGCAGCACATCAGCGCCGATGCCGACGAACGCCGCCGGTTGATGGGCCGCTTCAACCTGCTCGAACTCGATTCGCTTGAGGCAGATTACAGCCTGCGCCGCGACGCCGCCGGCATCGTCGCCACCGGGCGACTGACGGCCAAGGTCGCGCAGCCTTGCGTCGCCAGCGGCGAACCGGTGCCCGAAACGGTCGACGAAGCCTTCACCCTGCGGTTCCTGCCCGAAGGCAGCGTGGAACATGGCGAACTCGAACTCGACGACGATGCGCTCGACACGATGTTCTACACCGGATCGGCGATCGATCTGGGCGAAGCGGCGGCGGAAACGCTCGCGCTGGCGCTCGACCCCTATCCGCGCAGCCCCCATGCCGAGGAAGCGTTGCGCGCGGCTGGCGTGCTGAAGGAGGAGGAGGCGGGACCGCTGACGGCGCTCGGCGGCCTGGCCGACCTGCTCAAGAAATAGGCGAAGGGTCAGCCGATGCCCTGCGCCAGCAGTGCGGCGATGGTATCGGCCACCGCCTCCGGCGTGCGATCCTCGTCCCACACGCCGTAACGCAGGCCCAGGAACACGTTCATCCCCATGATCGCCCAGGCGTGGATCTCCGCCTGGGTATCGTCCGGCCCGATGCGGATGCGCGCGGCGATGCGGTCGGCAGTCGTCGCATAATGCTGGCGGAAGCTGGCGGGATCGACGAACTCCGCCTCGTCGATGATGCGATAGATTTCCTTGTGACTCCGCACGAAACGGATGAATTCCAGCAGGCCCGCGCGTTCCGCCGCGATGCGCCCGTCCGCTTCGCGAATCGCCGGGCCGACATGATCGCGCACCTGCGCCGACATGTCGGCGACCAGCGCGCGGAACACCGCGTCCTTCGAATCGAAATAGGTGTAGAAACTGCCCAGCGCCACGCCGGCCCGCCGCGTGATCCCGCTGATCGATCCTTCGTGAAATCCCTTTTCCCCGAACTCGGCGGCGGCGGCGTCGAGGATGGCGCGCTGCGTCCGGCGACCGCGTTCGGTGCGTGGCACCTTGTCCACCGATGCAGGGGCACCGGGACCGGCAGCGTCGGTCGCCATGATTTTTCTCCTCTCCTGTCGGGCGCAAGTTGAAACCCGGTTCAGCTTTCAGTATAGCGAAGCGCAAAGACGTACAACCCGGCCAACGGGTGGCGTTCATATCAGGGAGAGGTCGATGCGCCGCACATTCGGAATCCGCGCCAGTCTGCTTTTGGGGGCGGCACTCGCCGCATCGCCCGCACTCGCGCAAACCACGGAAACGCCGCCCGCTGCCCCGGCCGACTCGGCATCGGTGGTTGAGGATCAGGGCGACGGCGATATCGTCGTCACGGCGCGTCGCCGTGCCGAAAGCGTCATCGACGTGCCGATCGCAATGTCGGTCGTCACCGGCGACCAGCTGACCCGCACCGGCGCAGTCGACATCACCGCCTTGCAGGACAAGACCCCCAACCTGACGCTGCAGATCGCGCGCGGGTCGAACTCGACGCTGATCGCCTTCAGCCGCGGCGTGGGACAGCAGGACCCGCTATGGGGCTTCGAACCCGGCGTCGGTCTCTATCTCGACGACGTCTATGTCGCCCGGCCGCAGGGCGCGGTACTCGATATCTTCGACGTCGAGCGCGTGGAAGTGCTGCGCGGGCCGCAGGGCACGCTGTACGGCCGCAACACCATCGGCGGCGCGATCAAATACGTGACCAAGCGGCTGGGCCACGACTATGCCGCCACCGCCCGTGCCTCCTACGGCGCGTACAACCAGTTCGATCTGGTCGGGCAGGTGACGGTGCCGATCGGCGACACCCTCGCGATCGGCGGCGCGATCGCCCGCTACAAGCGCGACGGATACGGCACCAACCTGACCACCGGCGCCGATCAGTATGACAAGGACGTGCTGGCCGCGCGCGTGTCGGCCGAATGGACCCCGACCGATGCGATCTTCGTCCGCGTCGCGGGCGATCGCACGCTCGACCGCTCGAACCCGCGCCACGGCACCCGCCTGACCGGCAACGGCAACGACGCGCGCTATGCCCCGACCGGCAATGTCTATGACACCCGCGCCGGCATCGGCGACCGCAACCGCGTGGTGGCGCAGGGGGTGTCGCTGACCGGCGAGTTCCAGCTCTCCGACCTGCTGACCTTCAAATCGATCAGCGCGTATCGCGAAGGCGCGACCAACACCGTCATCGATTTCGACAACACCGCGCTGCCGACGTTGGACGTGCCGGCGGAATATGACGACAACCAGTTCACGCAGGAACTCCAGCTGCTGGTGCAGGGCGACCGGGTGCAGGGGGTCGTCGGTCTCTATTACCTCAACGCCACCGCGTCGGGCGCGTTCGACACGGTGCTCGGCGGCCTCAACCTCACCACGCTGACCTCGGGCGAGGTGAAGACCAAGAGCTATGCCGCGTTCGGCGACATCAGCTTCGACGTGACCGACCAGCTGAAGATTTCGGGCGGCCTGCGCTATACCAAGGACGACAAGACCGGCACGGTGTTCCGCCGCAACTATACCGGCATCCGGTCCCCACGCTTCGGCAATGCCAATGCCGTACCCGGCCTGATCCGCACCGATTACACCAACGACCGCAGCTTCGACCAGTTCACCCCGCGCGTCTCGATCAGCTATGAGCCGCGCAAGGATCTGAACCTCTATGCGTCATGGGGCAGGGGGTTCAAATCGGGCGGGTTCGACATGCGCGGCGATGCGGTGTTCACGCCCACCACCGTCAATGGCTATGATCCCGAAAAGATCACCAGCTACGAAGTCGGCATGAAGGGCGCGTTCCTCGACCGCACGCTGTTCCTCAACATGGCCGGCTATTATTCGCGCTACACCGACCAGCAGGTCACGGTGCAGGTGCCCAACATCAACGGCGGCATCGCCAGCTTCGTGGATAACGCCGGCAAAGCGGACATTTACGGCCTGGAGATCGAGGCGCGGATGGTCCCGTCGCGTGAATTTTCGGCGCAGGTGTCGTTCGGCTACACCAATGCCGACTACAAGGAATTCCTGACCTTCATCAACGGCGGCACGACCCCGGTCGATGTGTCGAACCAGCGCGTGTTTCAGAATACGCCCGAATTCACCGCCGCCGCGTCGTTCACCGCCTCGACCGACTTTGCCGGCGGCGCGCTGTCGGTCACCCCCGAAGTGACGCTGCGCAGCGATTATTCGCTGTTCGAAATCCCGACCCCCGCGCTCGACCAGGACGGCTATGCGCTGGTCAATGCCTCGGTGAACTGGCTGTCAGGCAATGGCCGATATCGCCTCGGCATGGCGCTGCGCAACCTGACCGACGAACGCTACCGGGTGGGCGGCTACAACTTCCCCGGCGCGCTCTTCGGCAATTCGATCATCGGCTATTACGGCCCGCCGCGCACGGCCACCGCAACGTTCGAAGTGAAGTTCTAAATCCTCCCCGGCACGGGGAGGATCTTCGAGGAAGTGCATGAAAAACCCCCGCATCACCCTCGCCATGTTGCTGCTGGTCTACAGCTTCAACTTCCTCGACCGGCAAATCCTTTCGATCCTCGCGCAGCCGGTGCAACGCGACCTCGGCCTCGACGACGGGCAGATGGGGATGCTCGGCGGCCTCGCCTTTGCCGCGCTTTATTCGACGCTGGCGATCCCGCTGGCGCTGATCGCCGACCGCACCAGCCGCACCTGGGTCATCACTATCAGCCTCGGCGTGTGGAGCGCGTTCACCGCGCTGTGCGGCACCGCGCAGAATTTTACCCAGATGTTCCTGTTCCGCCTGGGCGTCGGGGTAGGGGAGGCCGGCGGCGTCGCGCCGTCCTATGCGCTGATCGCCGACACCTTCCCGCCCGAACGCCGCGCCCGCGCGCTCGCCATCTATTCGCTCGGCATCCCATTGGGCGCAGCCGGCGGCGTCCTGCTCGGCGGCTATATCGCGCAGGCGGTGGAATGGCGCACCGCCTTCTACACGGTCGGCCTCGCCGGCCTCGTCATCGCCCCCTTCTTCCGGTTGCTGGTAAAGGACCCGCCGCGCGCGGCGGCCAGCGCCGACCGTATCCCCGTCGGCCGGGTGTTCGGCATCCTCGCCCGCAAACCCAGCTTCTGGCTGATGGCGTTCGGCGCGGCGGCGGGGTCGATGTGCGGGTACGGGGTGGCGTTCTGGCTACCCAGCCTGATGATGCGCAGCTTCGGCCTCGACCTGATCCAGACCGGCCAGTTCTTCGGCGCGCTGCTGCTGACCGGCGGGGTGGCGGGTATCCTGCTCGGCGGATCGCTCGGCGACCGGCTGGGCCAGCGCAACAAGCGCTGGTACGCGCTGCTCCCCGCGCTCTGCTATGTGCTGGGCACGCCGCTGTTCATCGCTGGCGTGCTGTCGAGCGGCTGGGTGGCGGCGTTCGCGCTGTTCCTGCTCCCGCAGGCACTGGTCTATGTGTGGCTCGGCCCGGTGCTGACCGCCGTCCAGCATCTGGTGCCGGCACACATGCGGGCCACCGCCTCGGCCTGTTTCCTGCTCATCAACAACCTGATCGGGCTGGGCTTGGGCAGCTGGGTCGTCGGCCAGCTGTCGAAGGGGCTGGCCCCGACCTACGGCACCGAATCGCTACGCTACGCCATCGCGGGGGCACTGTGCCTGTATCTGGTCGCCGGCGCCCTGATGGCTCTCGCCAGCCGCCGCCTCAGCCGCGACTGGGTGGCGTAACCTCCCCCACAACGTCACCCCGGGCTTGACCCGGGGTGACGAAGGGGCAAGCGTGCGCGAAACGCCAAGCCGTATCCCCGCGCAGGCGGGGATCCAGGGCCAAGCAATCCAACGTCGCGTTCGAAACCCTGGACCCCCGCCTGCGCGGGGATACGGATCAATAGGTGATGCCTTACCGCTCCCGCGTCGCCGCGAACTTCACCTTCGAATATTTGTCGGCGATATACCCGACCTCCCACGCACTCTTTGCCAGGAACACCGGATTCCCGTCGCGATCCTTTGCCATCGCGCTGCGATGCAGGTCGGTAAACGCCTTCAGGTCGACCGGATCGCCCGCCGACACCCAACGCGCGGTCTCGAACGGTGCCATTTCCAGCCCCGCCGCGACCTTGTACTCAACCTCCAGCCGGCTCAGCAGCACTTCCAGCTGCAACTGCCCGACCACCCCGATCACCCAGTTCGACCCGATGTCGGGATAGAAGACCTGCGTCACGCCTTCCTCGGCCATGTCGTCGAGGGCTTTCCGCAACTGCTTGGTCTTGGTCGGGTCCTTCAACACCACGCGGCGCAGGATTTCCGGCGCAAAGTTCGGCAGCCCGGTAAAGCGCACATCGGCCCGCTCCGACAGCGTATCGCCGACGCGCAGCGTGCCATGGTTGGGAATGCCGATGATGTCGCCGGGATAGGCCTCGTCCGCCAACTCACGTTCGCGCGCGAAGAACAGGATCGGCGAATGGATCGCGATCGGCTTGCCATGCCCCGTCGGGGTCAGCTTCATGCCGCGTTTGAACACCCCCGAACACAGCCGCATGAACGCGATCCGGTCACGATGGTTGGGGTCCATGTTCGCCTGCACCTTGAACACGAACCCGGTCACCCGATCGTCGGTCGGGTCGACCGGTGCGGGCTCGGCCGGCTGCGGGCGGGGCGGGGGGGCGTGGCGGGCGATCGCGTCGATCAGCGAATCGACGCCGAATTCCTTCAGCGCCGACCCGAAATAGACCGGGGTCAGGTCACCCGCGCGATACGCCGCGCCATCGAAGCTCGCATAGCCGCCGGTCGCCAGCTCGGCCTCCTCGCGCAGCCGCTCGGCCCCTTCCGCCGACAGCACCGAATCGATCCGTTCGTCGTCGAGGCCGGTGAACTGCTCCACCTTACCCTGGAAGTCCTTGGTCCCGGCCTCCGGCTGCAACAGCCGATTGTCGACCAGGTCGTAAATCCCCTCGAACTGCCCGCCCATGCCCGCCGGCCAGGTCATCGGGCATACGTCGAGCTGCAGCATGTCGGCGACTTCATCGAGCAGCGCGAACGGATCGCGCCCTTCGCGGTCGACCTTGTTGACGAAGGTGATGATCGGCACGCTGCGCAGCCGGCACACTTCGAACAGCTTGCGGGTCTGCGGCTCGATGCCCTTCGCCGCGTCGATCACCATCACCGCCGAATCGACCGCGGTCAGCGTGCGATAGGTATCTTCGGAAAAGTCTTCGTGGCCCGGCGTGTCGAGCAGGTTGAAGGTCAGGCCGTTCCGCTCGAACGTCATCACCGACGACGTGACCGAAATCCCGCGCTGCTGCTCGATCTTCATCCAGTCCGACCGCGCGCGACGGGCGGCACCACGTGCCTTCACCTCGCCCGCCAAGTGAATAGCGCCGCCGAACAGCAGCAGCTTTTCGGTCAGCGTGGTCTTGCCGGCGTCGGGGTGGGAGATGATCGCAAAGGTGCGGCGATCGGAAATATGGTCCATCGCCGGCCTTTAGGGCCGCAGGGGGATTCCCGCAACGGAGCGTTGTCGAACGCTACACCCGGCCCCACGTCACCCCGGACACGATCTGGGGTTCGATCACTCCACCAACGTCACCGACATCGCCACCCGATGCGTCGCCCCCGGCGCGACCCGGTGGATGCCCGGCTTGTCGAAGATGTCCCCGGCAAAGCCTTCCGGATCGGCGATCCCGTCCCACGGCTCGATGCACACGAACGCCGACCCCGGCTTGGTCCAGATGCCGAGCTTCGGCATCCCCGGAAAATCGACGCGCAGCTGCGGCCCGTCCTCGGCGCCATAGGTAACGCTGTCGCTCTGCACCGGATCGAACACCAGCGCGTCATTGGCGAACAGCGCGTCGTTCAGTTTCAGCAGCTTGCCGTCCAATAGGCTGGGCCGCCGCTCCGCCGCGATCGTCCCGTTGGCAGCGATCGCCGCGACGGTGCCAACTTCCGCGTCCGAAAATACCATCCGGTGCGCCGCCCGGTCGCGCCCGTAGGGCAGCGGCCAAGCGAACGCCGGATGGAAGCCGATGCTCGCCGGCAGGTCGCGGTCACCGCTATTGGTCACCGTCACCTCGGTATGCAGGGTCGCCCCGTCCAGCCGATGTTCCACGTGAAGCACGAACGCGAATGGATAGACCTTCCGCGTCTCGGCATCATCGACCAGCTCGAACCGCACCGATGTGTCGGTCTGCCCAACCTTCACGAACATCGACCGCCGCGCAAAGCCATGCTTGGCGAGGTGGTAGACCGTGCCATCGACATGATAGCGATCGTCCTGCACCGCGCCGATGATCGGGAACAGGATCGGCGCATGGCCAGTCCAGTATGCCGGATCGGCATTGGTCATCAGCTCGCGACCGTGCGGGTCCTTGATCGAATGCAGTTCGGCACCGAGCGGCTCGACGGCGACGGTCAGCGTTCCGTTGGTCAGGGTCACGGTCATGCGCGCAGGCTCCCACCGATCTTCTTGGCCGCCGCGACGATCTTGTCCGAAATCGCCTTCAGCTCGACATCGGTGAAGCTCTTCGCTCCCGGCTGCAACGTGACCTCGATCGCAAGGCTCTTGTGCCCCGGCTCGACGCCCTGCCCAGCAAACACGTCGAACAGCCGCGCATCGACGATCGCCGCCTTGTCGGCCCCCCGCACCGCCCGCACCAGCTGATCGCCGGTCACGTCGTCCGCCACCAGGAACGCGAAGTCGCGCGTCACCCCCTGCAACGACGGCGGCGCATAGGCCGCGCGCATGAAGCCCTGGCCCCGCTTGGCCGGCAGCGCGTCGAGATAAATCTCCGCCGCCACCACGCCGCCGCCCAGGTCGAACGCCTTGGCGGTGGTCGGGTGCAGCACGCCGAAGCTCGCCAGCACCGTCTTCGGCCCCAGCCGCAGCGTCGCCGACTGGCCCGGATGGAACACGTCGCCAGCGCCGTCCATCACCTGCAAATTGCCGACCGGCGCGCCGGCAGCTTCCAGCAACGCCAGTACCTCGGCCTTGGCATCGAACGCATCGAAGCCCTGTGCCTTGCCCGTCCGCCAGTTGCGCGGAGCCCGCTCGCCCGCCAGCACGACGCCCAGCGTCGCGCGCTCGCCCTCGGCCAGATAGCGCCGGCCGATCTCGAACAGCCGCACGCTCGATTGCCCCCGCTTGGCATTGCGCGCGGCGGCACTGAGCAGTCCGGGCAGCAGCGACGGGCGCATGACCCGCATGTTGCTGGCAATCGGGTTCACCACCTCCCATGCACCGCCGCCGAACGGCGCGGCTTCGTCATCGGCGATGAAGCTCCACGTGATCGCCTCGGCCAACCCCCGTGCCGCCGCCGCGCGGCGCATCCGCCGCTCCAGCTTCTGCTCGGGCGTCGCGGTCGGCACCGCCACCCCGGCGGGGCGGTCGAGCGGGGTGGACGGCACCTTGTCCAGCCCCTCGATCCGGATCACTTCCTCGACCAGATCGGCGGTCCCCTCGACATCGCGCCGCCACGTGGGCACGGTCACCTGCCAGTTGTCACCAACGATGAAGCCCAGCCGTTCGAGAATTGCGCGCTGCCGGTCCTCGGCCACGTCCAGCCCGCCCAGCGTCGCGACGCGGCCCGGCTGATGGATGATCGTGCGGGCCTCGGTCGGCGGCGTGCCGGCCCTGGTCACGCCGCTGGCCTGTCCGCCGCACAACCGCAGGACATAGTCGGTGGCGATGGCCAGCCCCTGCTCGACGAACGCCGGATCGACCCCGCGTTCGAACCGCGTACGCGCATCGCTGGTCAGCGCCAGCTTCTGCCCCGTCCGCGTGATCGCTTCAGGGGTGAAATAGGCACATTCGATCAGCACGTCGGTGGTCGTGTCCGACACGCCCGAATGCTCGCCGCCCATGATCCCGCCGATGTCGTGCACCGCGCCGGCATCGGCGATTACCGTTTCACCGCCGCTCAGCGTGTACGCCTTGCCGTTCAGCACGACGACGCTCTCGCCCGGAATTGCGACCCGCGCGACCAGCCCGCCGTCCAGCTTGGCCATGTCATAGACGTGGAGCGGCCGCCCCAGATCGAACATCACGTAATTGGTAATGTCGACCAGCGTCGAAATCGGCTTCTGCCCGATCGCGTTCAGCCGGCGGCGCATCCATTCGGGCGACTCGCCATTGGTCAGCCCCCGCACCGCCTGCGCATAAAAGGCCGGGCAGCCCGCCGCATCCTCGACCCGCACGTCGGGGCCGGCACCTTCGCCGGCAACCGCCGGCACCGCCAGCGGCTTCAACGTGCCATAGCCCGCTGCCGCCAGATCGCGTGCGATTCCGCGCACGCCCATGCAATCCTGCCGGTTCGGCGTGACGCTGATGTCGATCACCGGATCGTCTAGCCCGGCATAGGCGGGGAAGGCGGTCCCGACCGGCGCATCGGCGGGCAGCTCGATGATCCCGTCATGATCCTCGCCCAGCTCCAGTTCGCGGGTCGAACACATCATGCCGTTCGATTCGACGCCGCGGATCGCCGCGACCTTCAGCACCATGCCATTGGCCGGCACCGTCGCGCCGGGCATCCCGAACACGCCGACCAGTCCCGCGCGGGCGTTGGGCGCACCGCACACGACCTGCAACGGGCCGTCGCCGGCATCGACCGACAGGACCTGCAGCTTGTCCGCCTGCGGATGTGGTTCGGCGCTCAGCACGCGGGCGACGCGGAACGCGGCCAGCTTCTCGCCCGGATCCTCGACGCCCTCGACTTCCAGCCCGATCGCGTTCAGCGCGCCGAGGATCGTGTCCAGCGAGGCATCGGTATCGAGATGCTCGTGCAGCCAGCTCAAGGTGAACTTCATGCGCCTACTCCCCCCGACAGCGTGGGGACGTCCAGCGCCGCAAATCCATAATGTTTCAACCAGCGCAGATCGCCGTCGAAGAACGGGCGCAAATCGTCCATGCCGTATTTCAGCATCGCCAGCCGGTCGACGCCGGTGCCGAACGCGAACCCCTGCCACTCATCGGGGTCGAGGCCACAGGCCGCGATGACCTTGGGGTGGACCATGCCGCTGCCCAGCACTTCCATCCAGCCGCCATTGCCCTTCGCCGGATCACCGCCGACGACGCGCCGGCCCTTTTCCAGCGTATAGCCGATATCGACCTCCGCCGAGGGTTCGGTGAACGGGAAATAGCTCGGGCGCAGGCGCAGCACGATGTCATCGCGCTCGAAATAGGCTTTCAGGAACGTCTCCAGCGTCCATTTGAGATGCCCCATATGGATGCCGCGATCGATCACCAGACCCTCGATCTGGTGGAACATCGGGGTGTGGGTCGCGTCGCTGTCGCTGCGATAGACCCGGCCCGGCGCGATGATGCGGATCGGGGGTTGCTGTGTCATCATCGTGCGGATTTGGACGGGGCTGGTATGCGTTCTCAGGACGTAGCGTTCGGGGGCGCCGGTGGCGGAGCCGCCGTCGTCGGACGGCGCTTCGGCGCCGCCGGCCGCGCTTGCGCTGGTCTCGCCCTGCGGGCTTCGGCGCTGCGCGTAGAACGTATCATGCATCGCGCGCGCCGGATGCGTCTCCGGAATGTTGAGCGCGGTGAAGTTGTGCCAGTCGTCCTCGATCTCCGGCCCCGTCGCGACGGCAAAGCCCAGATCGGCAAAGATTTCGGCCAGCTCGTCCATCACCTGCGACACCGGGTGCACCCCGCCGGTTGCGATGCGGTCGGCGGGCAGGGTCAGGTCGACGCGTTCCGACGCCAGCTTCGCCGCCAGCGCGCGCGCCTCCAGATCGGCCTTGCGGGCACCGATCGCGCTGGTCACCGCCTCACGCAGCGCGTGGATGCCCGGCGCTACGGTCTGGCGTTCCTCGGGCGACAGGCTGCCCAGCGTCTTCAGCAGGCCGGTCACCGCCCCCTGTTTGCCCAGCGCATGAACACGCACCGCCTCCAGCGCGTCAACGCCCGCAGAGGCATCGATGGCGGCGAGCAGGTCGGCACGCAATTGGTCGAGATCGGGGGTCACGGTCGCTCCGGTGGTCGGGATAGGCGACCGGCTTTATTGCGGAACGGCGGAGAAGCCTAGCCCCGAGGCGAGGTCGTGCCAGTGGGGGTTGTCCTGCTCGACCAGATTCTGCTTCCAGTCGCGGTTCCACTTCTTGATCCGCTTTTCCCGCTGGATGGCAGTTTCCATCGTGTCGTGGCGTTCGAACCAGACAAGACGGTGGCAATCGTGCTCCGCGGTAAAGCCGGGGCAGGTGCCGGTGCGATGCTGGTGCAGGCGCTGGATCAGGTTGCTGGTGACGCCGGTATAGATGGTGCCGTTGCGGCGACTGGCGACGATATAAACGCAGGGTTCAAAGATGCGCACCAATCCCCACCCCTTCGTCGTTCCCGCGTAGGCGGGAACCCATACACGCCGACGTTGATACTGGAGCCGAGACGGTAGCGTCTATGGATTCCCGCCTGCGCGGGAATGACGATGAAGGTGAGGCTGCCTTCGCCGGGATGACGATGGGCGGGGCGGGCAGACACAACGAAAAACGCCGGCGGGTTACCCCACCGGCGTTTCGCTTACCTTCAAACCGTTCGCTTACGCGGCGGCCTGTTCCGGCAGGGCGGCCTTCGCCTGCGCGACGATCGCCTTGAAGGCGGCTTCCTCGTGCATCGCGATGTCGGCCAGGACCTTCCGGTCGAGTTCGATGCCGGCCAGCTTGCAGCCGTGCATGAACTGCGAATAGGTGATGCCTTCCGCGCGGACACCGGCGTTGATGCGCTGGATCCACAGACCACGGAAGGTCCGCTTCTTAACCTTGCGGTCGCGATAAGCGTACTGACCGGCCTTTTCGACGGCCTGGCGAGCGATGCGGATCGTGTTCTTGCGACGGCCATAATAGCCCTTCGCCTGATCCAAAATACGCTTGTGCTTCGCCTTGGTGGTCGTGCCGCGCTTGATACGTGCCATTGCTCAGTACTCCTTAACGAAGGCCGTAGGGCGCCCACGCCTTGACACGGGCGGTGTCGGCGTCGGCCAGGACCGAAGTCCCGCGGTTCTGGCGGATGTACTTCGCGTTGTGCGAGATCAGGCGGTGGCGCTTGCCCGCGACACCGTGCTTGATCTTGCCGGTGGCGGTGAGCTTGAAGCGCTTCTTCACGCCGCTCTTGGTCTTGAGCTTGGGCATTTTGGTCTCCTCAAATATCACGACGTGCGGATTGCCGCGGCAGCCCCAGATGGCCGGGCGAATCCCTGAAAGGTCGTGGAAAGAGCGCGCCCCTAACCCGCCCGTCACGAAAACGCAACCGCCGGAACTCGTTTCGCCCCCGAACGCTTGTGGACGCGATGGCCGAAGTTTCCGCAACGACCGGCACCCCCGATGCCCCACGCCGCCGCGACTGGCGGCGAATCGCGATTCGGACATTGCTCGGCATCGTCGCGGCGATCATCCTCGCCTGGGCAATCCTGTTCGTTACCAAGGGCCGGTTCCTGAAGGGCACGTTCGAGCGCGTCGCGTCGTCGCAGAGCGGTCGGACGGTGCGGGTGGCCGGCGATTTCCAGTTCTATTTCAACCCGTTGAACCTGAAATTCCTTGCCGAAGGGCTGTCGGTGTCGAACCCCGACTGGGCCGGCGGCGGCAATCTGTTCGAAGCGAAGAAGATCGACAGCTCGGTTGCGACGCTGACCTTCGTGGTCGGGCGGCGGCGGGTCAACTGGCTCGAACTCGATGGCGCACGTGCCGATCTCCACTGGGATGCCCAGCGCAAGCGCAACACCTGGACCTTTGGCGATCCCGACAAGCCGGGGAAAAAGCTCGAACTGCCGATCGTGCGCAGCGGCATCTTTCGCGATACGCGGATACGGTACCGCGACCCGCAATTCCGGCTCGACGGGACGTTTGACCTCGACACGACGATCACCGCGGGCGCGCAATTCGAAAGCGCGATTCGCGCCACCGGACGCGGCACGGTGCGCGGACGCCCGTTTCGCCTGACCGGGCAGCTGCAATCGCCGAACGCGACGATTCGCGGCGGTAAAAATCAGCTGACCGCGCGGATCGAGGTTGCCCGGTCGGTCGCGATCCTCGCCGGCACGCTGCCCGGCCCTACCCAGCTCGACGGATCGAACCTCGCCGTCCGGCTGCGCGGGGCAAATCTGGCCGATGTGTTCGCCACGCTCGGCATCCTGACGCCCAATACCCGCCGTTACCGCCTGACCGGGCGCATGACCAAGGACGGGGCGGACTGGAAGTTCACCCGGCTGAAGGGGGTGTTCGGCGACAGCGACCTGGCGGGCAGCCTGACCGTCACGCAGCGCGAACCGCGCCTGTTGCTCACCGCCGACCTGACGTCGCGCACGCTCGACATCGTCGATATGTCGGCGTTCGTCGGCTACGATCTCGAACGGGTCGAGGCACAGGGCGCGGCGGGCGTGATCGCGCGTGACGGTGGCGCGCCGCGCCTGCTGCCCGACGCGAAGCTGAACGTCGAAGCGCTGCGCAATTTCGATGCGAAGGTTCGCTACAAGGTCGGCACGGTTCGCGCGCGCAGCCTGCCAGTGTCGGACGTCGACCTGACGCTCGACCTGAACGACCGGCTGCTGAAGCTGTCGCCGCTGACCTTTGCCATGGCGCGCGGCAACGTTGCGTCGGATATCGTCATCGACGCCCGCCGCCGCCCCGCCGTCACCGATTACGACATTCGCCTGTCGCCGACGCCGATGGGGCGGCTGCTGGCCGGCTGGGGTGTCGAGGAGGCAGGCACCAGCGGCACGGTCAAGGCGCGGGTGAAGCTAACCGGCACCGGCGATACCGTACACGACTCGCTGGCGGCTTCCAACGGCCGCATCGCGATCATCCTGCCGGCCGGCAGCTTCTGGACCCGCAATATCCAGTTGTCAGAACTCGACCTCGGCACCTTTGCGCAAAAGATGTTCGAGGGAAAATTGAAGGAGCCGGTGCGGATCAACTGCGGGCTGATCGGCTTTACCGTGCGCGGCGGCGTGGCGGCGGCGGACCCGATCCTGATCGATACGCAGAAGAACGTGATGATCGGGCGCGGCGGATTCAGCTTCCGCAACGAATCGATCGACCTGGCGGTGCGCGCCGATTCGAAACGCTTTTCGCTGTTCGCCGGCCAGTCGCCGGTCGGCATCGGCGGCTATTTCGCCGCCCCGCGCTATTCGGTCATCAGCCCGGAATTACTGGGGCGCGCCGGGGCCGGGCTGGGCCTCTCGATCGTGGCGACGCCACTGGCGGGCGTGCTGGCGTTTGTCGATCCCGGCGATGCGAAGGGCGCGGCGTGTGGTCCGATCCTGTCCGGCGCGACCGCCCGCGCACAGCGGACCAAGGATGGCGAAGCGCGCGACGATGTGGGGCGTGGCACGACGGCGAAGGCGGAGGATGGCCGTTCCAACCGGGGTGAGCGGAAGGAACAGCGCAAGAAGTTTTTGGGCATCTTCTGACCGGGATCACATAATTCCCGGAAACGCCCCGCCATCGATCAACAGGCTCTGCCCGGTAATGAACCCGGCCTTGTCCGAACACAGGAACGCGCACGCTGCGCCGAATTCCGCCGGATCGCCGATCCGCTTGGCGGGAATCGATTCGGCCCGCTTCGCCTTTTCCTCGGCCGGGGTCGTGCCGTTCTTTGCCGCCGCCGCCTGCGTCATCGACGCGATACGCGCGGTGTCGAACGATCCGGGGAGCAGGCCGTTGATCGTCACGTTCGACCCCGCCACCTGCCGTGCAATGCCAGCGACGAAACCCGTCAGCCCAGCGCGCGCGCCGCTCGACAGGTCGAGGCCGGGCAGCGGCATCTTGACCGATCCGGAGGTGATGTTGACCACCCGCCCGAACCCGCGCGCCACCATGCCCGGCAACACCGCCTGGATTAGCAGCGCGGGCGTCACGAAATTGGCCTCCACCCCGGCGCGGATGCCGTCGGCCTCCAGCTCGGTATAGGGTTTGAGCGGCGGGCCGCCGTTGTTGTTGACGAGGATGTCGGGGTCTGGACAGGCGGCCAGCAACGCCGCGCGGCCTTCCTCGGTCGACAGGTCGCCGACGACCTCGGTCACCGTCACCCCGGTTTCGGCGCGAATCGCTGCCGCCGTCTCATGCAGCTTCGCCGCATCGCGCCCGTTGACGACGACATCGACCCCGGCCCGCGCCAGTTCGAGCGCGCAGGCGCGGCCAAGGCCGGCACTCGACGCGCACACGATCGCTTTGCGACCGGCAATTCCCAGATCCATCGCGTTGGTCCTTATTTCTTGAGCCGCCATCCGGTGCGGAAGATGACGGTGATGACGCCCACGCAGATGCACAGAAAACCGAAGGTCGCGCCCAGGCTCGCCTCGACCGGCACGTCGCCGGTGCCGAAGAAGGTCCAGCGGAACCCGCTGATGAGATAGACGATCGGATTGAACAGGCTGATCGTCCGCCAGACGCCCGGCAGCATGTCGATCGAATAGAAGGCACCGCCCAGGAAGGTCAGCGGAGTGACGACCAGCAGCGGGATGACCTGCAACTGTTCGAACCCCTTGGCCCATAGTCCGAGGATGAAGCCGAACAGGCAGAAGGTGGCCGCGACCAGCACCAGATAGCACAGCGCCCAGATCGGATGCGCGACCTGCACGTCGACGAACAGGTGTGCGGTGGCGAAGATGACCAGCGCGACGATCACCGACTTGCTCGCCGCCGCCCCGACATAACCGACTAGGGTCTCCAGCGTGGAGACCGGGGCGGAGAGCAGTTCATAGATCGTGCCCGACCATTTGGGCATGAAGATGCCGAAACTGGCGTTGAAGATGCTTTCGGTCAGCATCGTCAGCATCATGAGGCCCGGCACGATGAATGCGCCGTACGGCACGCCCGACACCTCGTTCATCCGGCTGCCGATCGCGGTGCCGAACACCACGAAATAGAGCGAGGTGGTGATGACCGGCGTCATCAGCGAGGTCCAGATCGTCCGCCCGAACCGCGCCAGTTCGAAGCGATAGATCGCCAGCACGCCATGCCAGTTGAACGTCATGCCCGGCCCTCCTGTTCATGGACCAGCCCGACGAAGATATCCTCGAGGCTCGACTGTTTGGTGGCGATATCCTTCCACGCAATCCCGGCCTCGTCGGCGGCGCGCAGCAGCGCGCGCACCCCGTTATCCTCGGCCTTCGCATCGAACGCGAAGGTCAGCGCATGGCCTTCGTCGGACAGCTCCAGCGGCCAATGCGCCAGTGCCGCCGGCACTTCGGGCAACGGGTCGGGCAGCGTCAGCGTCAGCGTCTTCTTGCCCAGCTTGCGCATCAGCGCCTGTTTCTCCTCGACCAGGATCAACCGGCCCTTGGCGATCACGCCCACCCGGTCGGCCATCTCCTCGGCCTCCTCGATATAGTGCGTGGTCAGGATGATGGTGACGCCGCGCTGGCGCAGATCGTGGACCAGCCGCCACATGTCGCGGCGCAGCTCCACATCGACGCCGGCGGTCGGTTCGTCGAGGAACAGGATGTCCGGCTCGTGGGACAGCGCCTTGGCGATCATTACCCGCCGCTTCATGCCGCCCGACAGCTCGGTCATCTTCGCATCGCGCTTGTCCCACAGGGTCAGGTCGCGCAGCAGCTTTTCGATGAACGCCGGGTCGCCATGCCGCCCGAACAGCCGGCGGGAAAAGGTGACGGTCGCCATCACCGTTTCGAACGCATCGGTCAGCAGCTCCTGCGGCACCAGCCCGATCCGTGTCCGCGTCTCGCGATAGTCGCCGACCGTATCGAACCCGGCGGCGGTGATCGTACCCGCGCTGGCGGTCACGATGCCGCAGATGATGCTGATGAGCGTCGTCTTGCCCGCGCCGTTCGGCCCCAGCAGCGCGAAAATCTCGCCCTTCGCGATGTCTAGGTCGGTCGGCTGAAGCGCGACGGTACCGGACTTGTACGTCTTGGCGATGCCCCGGATCGAAAGAATGGTTTCCATAAGAACGGCTTGTTTCACGCTTCGATGACCGGGGGAAGTCGCTATCCCAACACGTCGGTTAACAAACGCCGCCAGTTGCCGCCCATGATCGCATCCACTTCCCGGCTACGGAAGCCGACGGCGGTGAGCGCGTCGGCGATACGCCGCATCCGGTCGATATGGTTCAGCGCGGGAATGACGACATGTTCCGGTGTCCAGTCGAACCCGGCAATCCCCTGCGACCGCATCGCCCGCCACCATTCCAGATATTCGGCGACGCCGCGGGCATTGTCGTTGTTGAGCGTCAGCAGGTTTTCCTGGCCACCCATCGGAAAGTCGTTGGCGACGCCGACGGCATCGATCCCGCCGACCCGCACGACATGCCGGACCTGCGCGACATAATCGGCCACGGTCGGCACCTTTTTGCGCGTCAGCCAGAAGCTCATCATGAAAATGCCCATCACCCCGCCACGCTCCGCAATCGCACGGATCACGGTGTCGGGGGCGCAGCGCGGATGGTCGACGATCGCGCGGACGGCGCCGTGGCTGAGCGCGATCGGCGTGGTCGATCGCGTCGCCGCCTCCAGCATGGTCGCGTCCGACCCGTGGCTGACATCGGGCAGGATGCGCAGCCGGTTCATTTCGGCAAGCCCGGCGATGCCGAGCGGCGTCAAGCCGCTTTGCTTGGGCTGCAGCGCGCCGCCGGCAAACCGGTTGTCGTTGTGGTGGGTGAATTGCAGGACGCGCAGGCCCTTGGCGTGAAACCGTGCGATCCGGCCCAGATCGTCCTCGATCATCTCGGTCGACTGGAATTGCAGGAACGTCGCACAGCCCGGCCGGCTGCCGATATCGCTGCCCTTCAGCGCGAGATAGGCATGGGGCGATTGGTGCAGCCGGGCCACCGCCTTGTCGATCGCGGCGTCATTGGCGCGAAAGCCGCGCAGGTAGCGGGGAATGCCCGCTGCATCGCGAACCTCCTCGACCTCCGATATGTCGGCGATCATCGCGTTCAGTCCGGCGCGACCGATATCGGCCAGGTCCTTCGGCAGGAAACTGAGCGAATCGATGAAGAGGCGGTGGGAACGGCCGGTGCGAGGCACCGCAATCGCCATGCCCGGCGCGATGCCGCCTGCGACCAGTCCGCCGACCACCGAACGCCGTGTGATTACCGCCATGGGCCTGCCCCTTGTCCTGCGCTTATCCCGGCCGTCCCGCCTTGCGCGCGTCTGCCACCGCGGTCTGCAACGCGGGAAGCGTCTGCGCGCCGCTCAACACCTGGTCGCCGACCACCCACGACGGGGTGCCGGTGAAGCCGAGCGTGCCCGCCGTCTTCAGGTTGCGCTCGATCTCCGCCACCACCTGCGGCGATCGGATCGCGGCCTCGGCGGCGGCGATGTCCAGCCCGGCGGTGGTCGCCGCCTGCCGGATCGTGTCGGCGTCGACCCGGCCGCTGGCATAGAGCGCGTCGTGGAACGGCTTGAACTTGTTCTGGAGCGCGGCGGCCAGCGCCCATTCGGCGGCAGTGCGGCTGTCGGGCGACAGGATCGGCAGCTCGCGATAGACGATGCGGACGTTCGGGTCGCTGGCGATCAGGCCGGTAATCGCGGGCAGGCTGGCGCGGCAGAAGCCGCAGGCATAGTCGAGATAGGCGACGACGCTGACATCGCCCTTCGGATTGCCGGCGATCGCACCGGGGAACGGCTCGACGATCGCGCTGCGGTTCGCCGCCACCGCCTTGCCCGATTCCTTGGCCTGCAACCGGCGCATTGCTTCGGGCAGGATTTCGGGATTGGCGAGGATATAGTCGCGCACCACCGTCTCGGTCGCGGCACGATCACCCCCGCCGCGCCCGGCGACGATCGCGCCGCCCGCACCCGCCGCCGCTGCGGCGACCAGCATGGCGATATTTCCGATTTTACCCATCATTCCCCCCGACGCCGGCGATGGCGACGTTCTTCCTCGAACGCCGTCTGCGACGTCATCTGTATGTCCTGTGCGCGAATCCAGTCGCGCGACCCTTGCGGCAACAACGCCATCGCCCGCCGCGCGCTGGCCAGCGCCATGCCGGTATCGCCCGCCAGCGACGCATATTCGGCCATCGCCAGCGCGACCCGCGCCGGATCGCCGCGGCGTTCGTACAGGATGCTCAGCTGATACCACGCGAACGGGTTCTGCGTGTCGCGGGCGATCGCCTGCTTCAGCACCCGTTCCGCCTCGTCCAGCAGCGCGGGGTCCTCGGCCGCGATCAGCGCATGGCCAAAGGTCGCGGCGATCAGCGGCGAGGAGCGCGTCCGGTCGGTGGCCTCGCGCAGCGCCGACAATGCTTCCTTGGGCTTGCCCGATTCGAGCAGGATTTGCCCTTCGAGTTCGAGGAAATAGGGATCGTCGGGCGCGGCCTTTACCAGCGCCAGCGTCTCTGCCGCCGCCTGCTCCGGATAGCCCGATTCGTGATAGGCATAGGCGCGGGCATAATGGGCATAGATGCTCTGGTCGCTGGCTGGATAGCGGCGCAGCGTGTCCTGCGGATCGCTGACATAGCCGCGCAGCTTCGCCTGCACCCGCTTGAACCTGGTTTCCAGCGCCGGGTCGGTCGGTGCCTTGAACCCGGGCGATGCCTGCACATCGGCCGTCAGATTGGCGATGCGTTCGCCGGTCAGCGGGTGGGTGCGCTGATAGCCATTGTCCTGCGGGATCGCGAGGCGATATTCCATGTTCTGGAGCTTCTTGAAGAAGTCCAGCATCCCCTGTCCCGAGATATTGGCGCCGCGCAGGAACCGCGCGCCCGCCGCGTCGGCCGAACTTTCCTGTGTCCGGCTGAACGCCAGATAGCTGCCCATCGCGGCCTGCTGCCCCGCCGCCAGGATGCCCGCGCCCGCTTCGCCCGCGCCGGCCGCCATCGCCGCGACGCCCAGCAACAGGCTGAGCACGGTAATCCCGGTCGCCGGGGCCATGCCGCGCCCGGCCAGCGGCACATGCCCGCCGACAATATGGCCGATCTCGTGCGCGATGACGCCTTGCACCTCGTTCGCATGGGCGGCGGCGTCGATCAGCCCGCTATGGACGTAGACCGTCTGTCCGCCCGCGACGAAGGCATTGATCGACTTGTCCTGCAGCAGCACGACGTTGAAATTGCGCGGGTCGAGTCCCGCCGCGACCGCGATCGGGCGCGACATGTCGGTCAGCAGCGCCTCCGTCTCGGCATCGCGCAGCATCGACTGGGCGGCGGCGGGCTGGGTGAACAGGAGGATGGCGGCGACGATGCCGCCCAGCGCGCGCTTCATGAAGGTCCTTATCGGCCAGGGGGCGGACACCGGTCAACGCCGCGATGCCGCCCGCTGGCTGAACCGTGCGTTAAGCGGATGCGCCGAACGACGCGGGTACCCCGAACAGCTTGATGCCCGTGGGCGGTTGCGACAGGTCGCCCTGCCGGGCGCGTACCGCGAAATCGACCAGCTCGCCGACCGATTCATAGCCGCACGGTTTCGACACAACGCCCAGCGTGCCAGCGATCCCGTCGTCCAGCATCGCGGGATTGGCGGTGAGGAAGATGACGGTGGTCCCGTATTTCTGGCCGAGCATCCGCCCGATCATCGGCCCGGTCGGCCCGTCGCGCAGATTGCAGTCGACCAGCGCGACGTCGGGGCGCGCCGACGCCAGTTCCAGCGCGCGCGACATGTCGGCGGCGATCCCGACCGGACGATAGCCATGCTCCTCCAGCGATGCCTCCAGGTCGATCGCGACCAGCATCTCGTCTTCGACGATCAGGACGGTGGGGGTTGGCATGGGATTTCCAGATATAATCTCGATCAAGGCAACGCGGAATCGCCCGGTCGGTTCCTCGCCCTGCCGCATCGCTCCGTAACATGCCCCGTAACATCGCTTGGTAACAATGTTGCGCGGATGGCGCTTGTGCCGCACCGCAGACGCCGCTAATGGCCGCGACGGGCCACGCTGTCCCAACGCAGCGCGTGCTCTCTGTGAGGAGAGACTGACATGACTGATCTTCCGCCTAAGCCGGCTACGACTCCCGCTCGCCCGTATTTTTCCTCGGGCCCTTGCGCCAAGCCGCCGGGCTGGTCCGCCGACCGCCTCAACCCCGTCAGCCTTGGCCGGTCGCACCGTTCGAAGATCGGCAAGCAGCGCCTGCAATATTGCATCGACCTGATGCGTGAGCTGCTGAAGCTGCCCGACACCCACCGCATCGGCATCGTCCCCGGTTCCGACACCGGCGCGTTCGAAATGGCGATGTGGACGATGCTCGGCGCACGTCCCGTCACCGCGCTGGCGTGGGAGAGCTTCGGCGAAGGCTGGGTGACCGATGCGGTCAAGCAGCTCAAGATCGACCCGACCGTCGTGCGCGCAGATTACGGCCAGCTGCCCAACCTGACCGCGATCGACTGGACCCACGACGTCCTGTTCACCTGGAACGGCACCACGTCGGGCGTCTGCGTGCCCAACGCCGATTTCATCCCCGCCGACCGCGAGGGGCTGTCGTTTGCCGACGCGACCTCGGGCGTGTTCGCCTATGACATCGACTGGGCGAAGATCGACGTCGCGACGTTCAGCTGGCAGAAGGTGCTGGGCGGCGAGGGCGCGCATGGTGTGCTGATCCTTGGGCCCCGCGCGGTCGAACGGATCGAAACCTACACCCCCGCCTGGCCGCTGCCGAAGGTCTTCCGCCTGGTGTCGAAGGGCAAGCTGACCGAGGGCGTGTTCAAGGGCGAGACGATCAACACCCCGTCGATGCTGGCGGTCGAGGATGCGATCTTCAGCCTAGAATGGGGCAAGTCGCTCGGCGAAAACGGCCTGATCGCGCGCAGCGATGCCAATGCCGCCGCGCTCGACAAGATCGTGGCCGATCGCGACTGGCTGGGCCATCTTGCCGCTGATCCGGCGACCCGGTCGAAGACCAGCGTCTGCCTGACCGTCAAGGGTGCCGACGAGGCGCTGATCAAGAAGATGGCGTCGCTGCTCGAGGCCGAAGGGGCTGCCTATGACGTCGCGGGATACCGCGATGCGCCGGCCGGCCTGCGCATCTGGTGCGGCGCGACCGTCGATACCGCCGATATCGAGGCGCTCGGGCCGTGGCTCGACTGGGCCTACGCCACCGCGAAGGCGGCGTAAAAGCCCTCTCCCCTTCAGGGGAGAGGGTTGGGAGAGGGGCTGTCACGCCGCCCTCTCCACCCTCTCCCCGACTTCCCCTCTCCCCGGCCCTCTCCCCTGAAGGGGAGAGGGAGAAGGAAACAAACATGCCCAAAGTTCTGATTTCCGACAAAATGGACCCGAAGGCCGCCCAGATCTTCCGCGAACGCGGGGTCGAGGTGGACGAGATCACCGGCAAGACGCCCGAGGAACTGATCGCGATCATCGGCGACTATGACGGCCTCGCCATTCGCAGCTCGACCAAGGTGACCAAGGCGATCCTCGACGCCGCGAAGAACCTGAAGGTCGTCGGCCGCGCCGGGATCGGCGTGGATAACGTCGACATCCCCGCCGCCTCGGCCGCTGGCGTGGTCGTGATGAACACGCCGTTCGGCAACTCGATCACCACCGCCGAACATGCCATCGCGCTGATGTTCGCACTCGCCCGCCAGCTGCCCGAAGCCGACGCTTCGACCCAGGCCGGCAAGTGGGAAAAGAACCGCTTCATGGGCGTCGAGTTGACCGCCAAGACGCTGGGCCTGATCGGTGCGGGCAACATCGGGTCGATCGTTGCCGACCGCGCACAGGGGCTGAAGATGAAGGTCATCGCCTTCGATCCGTTCCTGTCGCCCGAACGCGCGATCGAGATCGGCGTGGAGAAGGTCGAACTGGACCAGCTGCTGGCCCGTGCCGACTTCATCACGCTGCACACCCCGCTGACCGACCAGACTCGCAACATCCTGTCGGCTGAGAATATCGCCAAGACCAAGAAGGGCGTGCGCATCATCAACTGCGCGCGCGGCGGGCTGATCGACGAAGCGGCGCTGAAGGCCGCGCTCGACAGCGGCCATGTCGCCGGTGCCGCGCTCGACGTGTTCGTACAGGAGCCGGCCAAGGAATCGCCGCTGTTCAACACGCCGAACTTCGTCTCGACCCCGCATCTGGGCGCATCTACCAGCGAGGCGCAGGTCAACGTCGCGATCCAGGTCGCCGAGCAGATGGCCGATTTCCTGGTATCGGGCGGCGTCACCAACGCGCTCAATATGCCGTCGCTGTCGGCCGAAGAGGCACCGCGCCTCAAGCCGTACATGGCGCTGGCCGAGAAGCTGGGTTCGCTGGTCGGGCAGCTGACCACCGGTGCCATCGCCCGCGTGTCGGTGCACAGCGAAGGTGCGGCGGCCGAGTTGAACCAGAAGCCGATCGTCGGCGCGGTGCTGGCCGGGTTCCTGCGCGTCCAGTCGGACACGGTGAACATGGTCAACGCCCCGTTCCTCGCGAAGGAACGCGGTATCGAGGTGCGCGAAGTGCGCAACGATCGCGAAGGGGATTACCACACGCTGATCCGCGTTTCGCTCAAGACCGAAGCCGGCGAACGCTCGGTCGCGGGCACGCTGTTCGGCAATGCCCAGCCGCGGCTGGTCGAGCTGTTCGGCATCAAGGTCGAGGCCGATCTGGCCGGCCACATGCTGTACGTCGTCAACGAAGACGCGCCGGGCTTCATCGGCCGCATCGGTACGACGCTGGGCGAGGCGGGCGTGAACATCGGCACCTTCCACCTCGGTCGCCGCGATGCCGGTGGCGAAGCGGTGGTGCTCCTGTCGGTCGACGAAGCGGTGACGCCGGAACTGGTCGCCAAGGTCCGCGCGCTTCCGGGCGTGAAGACGGTGATGCCGCTCAAGTTCTGATCGGTTTGATCGACGTGAGTAGACGGGCTGTCGGAGCGATCCGGCAGCCCGTTTGCGTGTCGTCGCCGACCGTCACCCCGGATCAAGTCCGGGGTGACGTGTTGGGCTGGCCGGGACGCGTGCCCGGTTCCACAGCGCCGCAACTCCCGCTAGGGGAATCCCATGAACGATACCGGCCTCCTCCCCGAAGGGTTTCACGACCGCCTGCCCCCCGCCGCCGATGGCCTGCGCCGGTTCGAAGGGGCGGTGCTGGGGGTCGCGCATGGCTATGGCTATGAGCAGGTCGACCCGCCGCTCGCCGAGTTCGAGGCGGGGCTGGTCGGGCGGCTGAAGGGTACGGCGGCGACCGATGCGGTGCGCTTCGTCGATCCGGTCAGCCAGCGTACGCTGGCCATCCGGCCCGACATTACTGCGCAGGTGGCGCGGATCGCCGCGACGCGCATGGGCCATCACCCGCGTCCGGTGCGGCTGTCCTATGCCGGCCCGGTACTGAAACTGCGCGCAAGCGAACTCAGCCCGCGCCGGGCGCTGCGCCAGATCGGGGCGGAGCTGATCGGCCTCGACAATGTGGCGGCCGCGATCGAGATCGTGACCGTCGCGGTCGAATCGCTGCGCGCGGCGGGCGTGACTGGCATCTCGATCGACTTCACCCTGCCCGATCTGGTCGCGACGCTGGCCGGTGATCCGCCGGGGCCGCAGCATGACGCGCTGATCGCGGCGCTGGATGGAAAGGATGCCGGGCGGGTCGCGGCGATCGATCCCGCCTATCTGCCGCTGGTCGAGGCCGCCGGGCCGTTCGCCACCGCGCTTGCCCGGTTGCGCGCGACCGATGCCGCCGGACGGCTGGCGTCACGGCTCGACGCGATCGAGGCGGTGGTGGCGACGCTGCCCGCCGATATCGGCGTCACGCTCGACCCGACCGAACGGCATGGCTTCGAATATCAGAGCTGGCTGGGCTTCTCGCTCTTCGCACGCGGTGTGCTGGGCGAAGTCGGGCGCGGCGGCAGCTACACCGTCTGTCATGCCGATGGGCAGGAGGAAGCAGCGGTCGGCTTCTCGCTCTATGCCGATGCACTGCTCGATGCGGGGCTGGGGGCCAAGGACCGGCAGCGGCTGTTCCTGCCGATCGGGACCAGCCCGGCGACGGCGGCGCGCCTGCGTGGCGAGGGCTGGGTGACGGTGGCGACACTGGTCGAAGGCGACACGCCGCAGGCACAGCTGTGCACCCATGTCTGGGACGGCGACGCCGCGCAGCCAGTCGCCTGAATCAAAAAGGGGCGACCTGCTGGCCGCCCCTTTTTCGTCGCTTACTCGGCGGCCTTCGGCTTGCGCCCGCGGCGGGGTGCCGCGTCGCCGGCGGCATCGCCCGCCTCGCTGGTCGTGCGCGCCTTGCGGCCAAGGCCGATGCGCTTCGCCATGTCGCGGCGGCTCTGCGAATAGGTTTCGGCGACCATCGGATAATCGGGGCGCAGGCCATAGCGCTCGCGATAGGTTTCCGGGGTCAGCCCGTGGCCGGCAAGGTGACGGCGCAGCGTCTTGTATGGCTTGCCGTCGATCATCGAAATGATGTGATCCTTCGACGCCAGCGACTTGCGCACCGAAACGGCGGCGACATGGTCCTGCTGCGGCGCGGCTTCCTCCGGTTCCGACGTGCCCGATGCCAGTCCCAGAACGGTCGCGTGCATCGTCTGCAGGAATGCCGGAACATCCTCTGCCGCAACGCGGTTGTTGCCGTTGTTCAACCACGCAATGGTAAGCTCGGTGGCCAGCTCGATCGCGTTAAGTTCGGAACTGTCGTCAGTCATGGAGATCTCCTCAATGGCGGCGAAATGCTACTTGCCGGAGGGCAGGTCAATGGCTGTGCGGCGGATAATCTTAAATTTGATTGGATTAACCGGTAAAATCGTCGATTTTCGCGGATGGCATACGAATTGTTTATCGTCGATCGGTGCTATGGGCCACATCGATATGGCTTTATTCCCGTCAGTCTGCGCTGGCGACACGTTGAAACTTGCTCGTACCGCGACCTTGCCCGATCCGGGCAGGTCGACCTTGGACAAATGATGTGACCATGCACGCCGATACCATCGATCCGACCGCGACGATCTGGCACGATATTGCTGATATGATGCCGATATTTGCCTGGATCGCCGATGACGACGGGCAATTGTTATGGGGCAACCGGCGTTGGCACGCCGATGTCGGGGATCGGCTCGGCCAGGCATTGTGGAATTGTTGCCACGAAGGACCCGGACGTGACGCGGTACGGTGTGCGTGGCAGGACGGGGTGGTGACCGGCACTGCCTTCACCCTCTCGCTGCCGCTGGTCTCGGAGTCTATCGACCGTTCGGTTGGCTTTCGCGTGGCGCCGGATGGGCGTGGCCGCTGGATCGCGATCGCATGTGAAGAGGATTCGCAGCGACAGGCCGAAACGGCGGAGGCGGCCACCCGCGCCGAACTGGACGTGCTGACGAACGCCATGCCGCAAATGGTCTGGGCGACCCGCCCCGATGGGCATCACGATTTCTACAATGCACAATGGTATCGCTTCACCGGCATGCCGGACGGGTCGACCGATGGGGCAGGCTGGAACGGCATGTTCCATCCCGACGATCAGGACCGGGCATGGGCGCGCTGGCGGCACAGCCTGGACACGGGGGACGATTATGAGATCGAATATCGCCTGCGCCACCGCAGCGGTGCCTATCGCTGGGTGCTGGGACGCGCATTGCCGGTACGCGACGCCGACGGCGCAATCGTGCGCTGGATCGGGACCTGCACCGATATCGATTCGGCGAAGCGCGCCGCCGAACAGAACGACATATTGAGCCGGGAACTGAGCCACCGGATCAAGAACATCTTCGCGATCATCAGCGGACTGGTGCGGATGTCGGCACGGCGGATGCCGCAGGTTCGCGACTTCGCCGACGATCTCGCCCGACGGATCGCGGCGCTGGGCGCGGCGCATGACCTTGCCCGGCCGCATAGCGACATTTCACGCCCGCTGATCGGCGAGGCGACGTTGCACCATGTCCTGCGCGAGCTGTTGTCGCCCTATGCCGTCGAACAATGGCGGATTGAGGGAGACGACGTGCCGATCGACGACCGCGGCGCCACGCCGGTCGCGCTGATCTTTCACGAACTGGCGACCAATGCCGCGAAATATGGCGGGCTGTCGGTTCCCGACGGGCGGGTAAAGATCGCCACCCGGTTGCATGGCGATGCACTGCGCATCGACTGGTGCGAATCGGGCGGTCCGGCGATCACGGGCGAACCGGATGCGACCGGGTTCGGCACCCGGCTGGCCGCGCTCAGCATCGAGCAGCAGCTCGCCGGCAGTATCGTCCGCGACTGGCGACCCGAGGGGCTGGCGGTGCGGATCGATCTCGGCCGGTCGGCACTGGTCCGCGAACAGCCGCTTACCATCGAAGCCTGAACGCAAAAAAGGGGCGGCACCCGATCGGATGCCGCCCCCTCTTTTTTCCGTCCGCCTTCGATCAGTTGCCGAAGGTGCGCTGCCACCAGCCGCGACGCGGCGATGCCGAACCGTCGGCGTCCTCCGCCGGTGCGTCCGGCGTTTCCGCTTCGACCGCAACGGTTTCTTCCGCCGGAGCGGCTTCTTCCACGGGTGCCTCTACCGGAGCCGCTGCCTTGCGACGGGGCGGGCGACGCTTCTTGGGCGCGGCTTCCGCGTCTGCTTCGGCGGCCGGGGCGGGGGCCTCCGCTTCGGCTTCCGCCTCGACGACCGGCGCGACATCGACCTTGCGCTTGCGGGTCCGCTTCGGCTTGGGCGCTTCCGCCGCCGGCTCGACCTCGACCTTCGGCGTAGCCGCCGGTTCGGGGGTCACGATCGGCGCGGCGTCGCTGGCCTCGACGGTGACCGGGTCGGCCGGAGCCGCGTCGGTCACGCCTTCGACCTTGGCGCGGGCGCTCGGGCGACGACGGGTGCGCTTGGGCGCCGGTGCCGCAGGGGCGGCCTCGACGACGTCAGGCTCGGCGACCGGTTCGATTGCGGCCGGGGCTTCGACCGCTTCGTCGGTCGCATCGTCCTCGGCGGGCAGGTCGGCGATCGTGCCGGCGCCATCGGCGGCATCGAACGCGCCGTCGCCACGACGGCCACCACGACGACCGCGACGGCGACGCTTACGCTTGGTGCCTTCGTCGCCCTGCTCGGCTTCGGGCGCGGCGGTGTCGGCCGCAACCTCGGCGTCCGCCTCGTCCTCGTCTTCGCCTTCTTCGTCCGCATCTTCGGCAGTGTCGGCGTCATCGCCGGCCTCGCCTTCCTCCCGGTTGCGACCGCGACGTCCGCGACGGCGGCGGCGGCGCTTGCCGCGACCTTCGCCTTCATCGTCGCCACGCGGCGCACGGGGGGTTTCCTCGACCGCTTCGTCCTCGACCTCTTCGTCGATTTCGTCCTCGATCTCGTCATAGGCATCGTCTTCGTCGTCGACGATGACCAGCGGCTCGATCTTCGGCGGGTGCGCGGGCGGCGGGCCCGACGCCTCGACCGCCATGCGCGCGCCCTCGATCTCGGCATCGGGCACGATCTCGACGGTCACGCCGTACCGGTCCTCGACCTCGGCGATGTCGGCGCGCTTCTTGTTCAGCACATAGAACGCCGCTTCCTGGCTGGCGCGCAGCTGGATCAGCGAGCCGCGACCGCGTGCCGCCTCGTCCTCGATCAGGCGCAGCGCCGACAGGCCCGCCGACGATGCGGTGCGGACCAGGCCGGTGCCTTCGCAATGCGGGCACTGGCGGGTCGATGCTTCGAGCACGCCGGTGCGCAGCCGCTGACGGCTCATTTCCATCAGGCCGAAGGCGGAGATGCGGCCGACCTGGATACGGGCGCGATCGTTCTTCAGCGCCTCCTTCATCGCCTTCTCGACCTTACGGACGTTCGATCCGTGGTCCATGTCGATGAAGTCGATGACGACGAGGCCCGCCATGTCGCGCAGCCGCAACTGGCGCGCGATTTCCTGCGCCGCTTCGAGGTTGGTCGCAGTCGCGGTCTGTTCGATATTATGTTCGCGAGTCGACCGGCCGGAGTTGATGTCGATCGACACCAATGCCTCGGTCGGGTTGATGACCAGATAGCCGCCCGACTTCAGCTGCACGACCGGATTGTACATCGCGGCCAGCTGATCCTCGACATGCGCGCGCTGGAACAGCGGCACCGCGTCGGCATATTGCTTCACCCGGCGGGCGTGCGCGGGCATCAGCAGCCGCATATATTCCTTGGCGTGGCGGAAACCGTCCTCGCCCTCGACGATCACCTCGTCGACATCCTTGTTATAGATGTCGCGGATCGCGCGCTTTACCAGGTCGCTGTCGCCATAGACCAGCGCAGGCGCCGACGAGGTCAGCGTCTGATCGCGGATTCCGTCCCACAGGCGGGCGAGATAGTCGAAGTCGCGCTTGATCTCCTGGCGTGACCGCTGGAGCCCGGCGGTGCGGACGATGCAGCCCATCGACGCCGGCAGCGTCAGTTCGGCCATGATCGACTTCAACCGCTTGCGGTCGGCGGCCGAGCTGATCTTGCGCGAAATGCCGCCGCCATGCGCGGTGTTGGGCATCAGCACGCAATAGCGACCGGCGAGCGACAGGTACGTGGTCAGCGCCGCGCCCTTATTGCCGCGCTCTTCCTTCACGACCTGTACCAGCAGTACCTGCCGACGACGGATCACGTCCTGAATCTTGTAGCGGCGACGCAGGTTCAGCCGGCGCTGGCGCAGTGCCTCGACCGCGGCATCGTCGCCACCGCTCTTGCGCGGACGGCGCGCCGGGGCCTCGCCTTCCTCGTCGTCGTGATGGTCGTCGTCTTCCTCGTCGCGCTCGACGACTTCGACGCCGCCTTCGGCATCGTCGTCATGATCGTCGTAATCGAGGTCGTCGTCATGGTCACCGGCGCGCAGCGCGGCTTCCTCGGCGGCGTGCTCGGCCTCTTCGGCCAGCAGCGCGTCGCGGTCTTCCTTCGGAATCTGGTAATAGTCGGGGTGGATTTCGCTGAAGGCGAGGAAGCCGTGGCGATTGCCGCCATAATCGACGAAGGCGGCCTGCAACGACGGTTCGACCCGCGTCACCTTGGCCAGATAGATATTGCCCTTGAGCTGCTTGCGCTCGGCCGATTCGAAATCGAATTCCTCGATCCGGTTACCCTTGACGACGGCGACCCGGGTTTCCTCCCGGTGGCGTGCGTCGATCAACATCCGCGTGGTCATGATACTGTCTCCGGGCGCGCCGGACGGCCGTGCCAGTCGGCGCGCCTAAACGCGCGGCGGGGGTCATGCCCGGTGCCTGCGCGCGATTGCTGGGATATGCGTCTGCTGGCATGGGCAGCCCGGAAAGTTCCGGGTGGACAATTGTCGCCCCGACGCCGGCCGCGACAGCGGCACAGGCGGTACGGGACGGAACTTGCCACATGCGAACATCAACCTGGTTAAACCCCGTGCAGCGGGTACGCTTTGGGGGTGTCGCATCGGTTTCCCCGAACCATGTCCGGGACCGACGTAATTAGGGGCGTAGCACCCGGTGTCGCCAACGGCAACAGCGTCGGCGCGGTCGTTTCGGTAGCGAAGCAAATCCGAATAAATGGTTAAAGCCGGATTCAGCGTGCTGGTTCACCGCAGGTTGAACCGCATGGGCGTAGGACGGTGCTTCGGGAAAATGGGAAGCGGGCACCACGTCCATGGATTTGCGCTGGACCGAAAACGCGATTGGACGGCATAGCGCGCCGATGGGTGCCTGGCTCGCCTTTCTGTCGATCTGGTTCGGCCTGCCTGTCGCTGCGCAAACGGTCGACAGCGTGGATGCCGGATCGGATCGCATCGTCATCCGCCTCGATCGTCCCGCGACCGGCGCCTCCAGCTTCGTGCTGGGCGGCCCCGACCGGCTGGTCGTCGACCTCGACGGCGTGCGCCCCGGCGGGCGCAGCGAATCGGGCGGGTCGGTGCGCGCGGTGCGCCAGGGGGTGCGCGACGGCGGCAGCCGGATCGTGTTCGACCTCGACCGGCCGCTGATGGTCACTGCCGGTCGCTTTTCGGAGGATGGCCGGCGGCTGACCCTGACGCTGAACGGCGTCGCGCCCGAACGCTATGCCCGCGCGACCACCGCCGGGCGGATGCGGTTCCAGCCACAGATCGCGATGGCGACGGTCGTGCCGGCGTCGTCGTCGGCGGCGATGATCGTCGATGCCCGGCAGCGCGCGACCGTATCGGTCCCCGTGCCCAGCCGCCGCCGCAATCAGCGCCTGCCCCGGATCGAGGGCGATACCGACCGGCCACTCGTCGTGATCGATGCCGGCCATGGCGGGCATGATCCGGGTGCGATCTCGCCCCATGGCGGGATGCAGGAAAAGGACCTGACGCTGAAGACCGCGCGGGCGGTGCGCGACGCGCTGTTGGCCAGCGGGCGGGTGCGCGTGGCGCTGACCCGCGACCGCGACGAGTTCCTCGTGCTGCAGGAACGCTATGCGATCGCGCGGCGGCTGGGGGCCAGCCTGTTCATCTCGATCCATTGCGACAGCGCCGACAATCCGCAGGCGACCGGGGCCAGCATCTACACCTTGTCCGAAGTCGCCTCCGACCGCGAAGCCGCACGCCTTGCCGCGCGCGAGAACAAGGCGGATATCCTGGCCGGGGTCGACCTCGGCCGGCAGAGCGCCGATATTTCCTCGATCCTGATCGACCTGACGCAGCGCGAGACGATGAACGCCTCGGCCGGTTTCGCCCGGCTGTTGGGACGCGAGGCGACCGGGGTCATCCCGCTCAAGCCCAATTACCACCGCATGGCGTCGCTGATGGTGCTCAAGGCCCCCGACCTGCCCTCGATCCTATTCGAAACCGGCTATCTGTCGAACGATGCCGACGCACAGCGGCTCGATTCGGTCGAGGGGCGTCGCGCGATCGCCAAAAGCGTCGAGCGCGCGGTCGAGGTGTATTTCGCGCGGCGGCTGGCGGCGCGCTGAGCGCGGGCCGGTTCAGCAGAATTGTTGCCCAGAATCTTTAGTATGAATAGTGGCTTCTAAGAAGCCGCCAAAAAATCTTTGTTCAGTCAGTGATGTAGCCGAGGTCATCGAGGATTGATCTCCATTCGTCCAAGGTATCACCGAACGCGATATAACCCGGTTCAGCTTCAGCGCTCGGTATTTGGCGTAGCGCAATATCCCACCAAGCTACGTTTCGATGCTTGTGCATAAAGCCAAATAGTTCGAAGCCGTCCCTACAGGCATCCTTATCAGCTTGGAGCGGCTCGGGAACGAAGCTCGCCACCATCGCGGTGCCCTTCTCCCATCCAGTATCGCGATAGTCGGCATGTTTCACCGTGTTTGCGATCGCCTCAATTGCCGACTGCCATTGTACGCGAGCAGCGACGAAGCTCGTAAAATCGTCCAAAGCCGTCATACCGGCCGGCATAGCCTTTCCGTTTTGACGAATATCGCGGGCCAAGGCCTTTCGGGTCCAGTCGCGAAGGGCGACTATCGCTATGCAGAAATCAAGCGCAGTGTAGACGACCGTTTCTGTATCACATGGCCGTGCCATGATCGCATCTTCGTATCTGTCAAAGTTCCAGTCCGCCTTGCGAAATTTTTGCCATGGTGATCGGATCGATGTCAAAAGTTCGGGATGGTTGGCCCAAGGGTGAGGACCTGATTTTTTACGGTTCATGGCTAAAAGATAGTCGATACCGGTCAATCAGAGAAGCAATGATAGCTTTCGATTTGAACACGTCTGCCGGTACTATTCGAAATGTATTGTTAGCATACTTATGTCGAGGTCAGCGCCTAGTCGTGATTCGGCCCCAGCGACGGGTCGAGGTCGCGCGGCCGTACGAAGCTGGTCAGATGCCCGCAGCCATCGCAGGCGTCGGTCCAGCTGTCGGAAAGCTCCAGCACCGCGACGCTGGCGGTCGGAAACTTCTCCTCGACCGCGCCGCGCAGCGGATTGCTCTCGGCCGACAGCAGCAGGACCAGATCCTCCAGCCCCGGATTATGCCCGACCAGCAGCGCGCGATCCGCATCGGCGGGCAGCGCGCGGATGATGTCGAGCATGGTGCCGGCGGAGGCGAGGTACAGCGTGCGGTCGTGCCGCGCATCGGGCAGGGCGCCGTAGCCGCGGCGGAAATGCTCCAGCGTCTCGACCACGCGCTTGGCCGAACTGGCGACGACGGTATCGAACGTCAGCCCCGCCTGTCGCACATGCGCGCCCATCGCGGTGGCGGCGCGGGCACCCTTGGCGTTCAGGGGGCGATCGTAATCGCTGAGTGCCGGATCATCCCAGCCCGACTTGGCATGGCGCAGCAGCGTCAGCGTCTTCATCGCAATGGCTCCATCGGCAGGGCCTGCGCCCCATGCCCGACTTCGGACCCTAAGGAAAGGGCGCGCACCACCGCTTCGTCCAGCGTGCAGCGGACGATCGGCGTGCCTTCGGGAAACGCGCCCAGCAACCGCGACGGCATGGCGGCGGACAGCAGCACGAACAGCCCGCGATCGTCGGCACGCCGGATCAGCCGCCCGAACGCCTGCGCCAGCCGGGCGCGCACCATCCGGTCGTCATAGGCGCTGCCCCCGCCGGCCAGCCGCCGCGCGGCATGGAGCACGCCGGGCTTTACCCACGGCACCCCCTCCATCACCACCATGCGCAGCGAATGGCCGGGCACGTCCACCCCGTCGCGCAGCGCATCGGTCCCGATCAGCGAGGCGCGGGGATCGTCGCGGAAGATGTCGACCAGCGTGCCGGTATCGATCGGGTCGACATGCTGGGCATAGAGCGGCAATCCGTCGCGCGCCAACCGGTCGGCGATCCGCGCATGGACCCCGCGCAACCGCCGGATCGCGGTGAACAGCCCGAGCGTGCCGCCGCCCGCCGCGACGATCAGCCGGCCATAGGCATTGGCGAGCGCGGGCAGATCGCCCTTCTTCACATCGGTGACGATCAGCACCTCGGCCTGCTGCGCATAGGCAAACGGGCTGACCGCCTCGAAATGGGTCGGCTGGCGCAGCAGATGCGGCGCACCGACCCGCGCGTCGGCTTGCGTCCAGTCGCCGCCAGCGCGGAGAGTAGCGGAGGTGACCAGCACGCCATGCGCGGGCTTCAGCACGGTTTCGGCAAAGGGGCGGCTGGGGTCGAGCCAGTGGCGGTGCAGCCCCATGTCGTACTCGCGCCCCTCGACCCGGTCGACTGTCATCCAGTCGACGAAATCGGGATCGACCGGGCCGCCGATCCGCGCGAGCAGCCGGCCCCATGCCGCGACCGTCTCCGCGCGCCAGCCGAGCGAGGCGATCGCGCCCTCGATCCGCGCGCGCGCCGGGCCGTCCATCCAGTCCGGCCCCTCGGTCAGCACCGCCTCCAGCCGTTTGCCCAGCGCAATCAGTGGGCGGAGCAGCGCGTCCAGCGCCTGCGCGGCAGGCCCGGCGGCATCGACCAGTTCGGGCGGCGGTTCGCTAAGCTCGGTCTCCAGCCCATATCCGGCCTCGCCGTCCTTCGCGCGCGCGAACACCGCGCCGCGCACGCAGGCCAGCAGTTCCTCGACCGGGCCAAAGGCATTGCCCTCCTGAATCCGGGCCAGCCACCCCTCTGCCGGCAGCAGCCGCGCGGCATCGACCGCCGCCGCCACTGCCTCACCGCCTGCCGCGTCATAGCTCGCCACATCGGACAATCGCGCCGCCAGCCCGCGCCGCCGCCCGCGCCCGCCGCCCTCCGGGCCCAACACCCAGCGGCGAATCTCGATCGCCTCGGCACCGGTCAGCGCGGCGGAGAACATCGCGTCGGCGGCCTCGAACAGGTGATGCCCTTCGTCGAAGACATAGCGCGTCGGGCGGGTGCCGGTTTCGCGCCCGCGAGCGGCGTTGACCATCACCAGCGCATGGTTGGCGATGACGATATCGGCCTGTGCCGATGCCCGTGCCGCACGTTCGATGAAGCATTTCCGGTAATGCGGGCAGCCGGCATAGATGCATTCGCCGCGCCGGTCGGTCAGCGCGGTCGACCCGTTGCGGCGGAACAGTGTCGGCAGCCAGCCGGGCAGGTCGCCGCCCACCATGTCGCCATCGGCGCTATACGCCGCCCAGCGCGCGACCAGCTGCGCCAGCACCGCCGCCCGCCCCTGAAATCCGCCCTGCAACGCGTCTTCCAGGTTCAGCAGGCACAGGTAATTCTCGCGCCCCTTGCGCGTCACGACCTTGGCCCGGCGTTCTGACGGATCGGGATAGACGCGGGTACTTTCCTGCGCGAGCTGGCGTTGCAGCGCCTTCGTAAAGGTCGACACCCACACCGCGCCATCGGCGGCCTGCGCCCAGAGCGAGGTCGGCGCGAGATAGCCCAGCGTCTTGCCGATGCCGGTCCCGGCCTCCGCCAGCACCAGGTTCGGCGTATCGCGCGCGACGCGCGGGGCGAACGCATCGGCGGCAGCGGCGGCAAAGGCGCGCTGGCCCGGCCGGGCCTCCGCGCTGCTCCCGGTCAATGTCGCCAGCCGCTCGGCCACCGCATCGGGGGCGAGCGTCACCGTGCGCGGGTTGGTGCGCGGCGGCACCTCCTCCCATTCGGGCAGCTTGCTGAACACCCAGCGTTCGGCGGTGTCGGGTTTCGGCAGCACCTGTCCCAATGCCGGCGCCCATGGCCAGCGCAGCCGGAACAGCGACTGCGCGGCGGTCCACGCCCCCTCCTGTTCGCTCCACGGCGCGGAAGCGGTCGCGATCAACGCCGCCGACGCCGCGCGCAACAGGTCGGCGATGCCGGCTTCGTCGGTCGGCAAAGGCAGATCAAGCGCCTGCGCGATCCCCTTGGGCGTCGGCACCGCAAAGCGCGCGGGATGGACGAAGGCGAACAGCTCGAGCAGGTCCAGCCCTGACAGCTCGGCATAGCCCAGGCGCTGCCCGATCAGCGGCGCGTTGAGGACGATTGTCGGCGTATCGGCGACCAGCGCGATCGCCTCCCCCCGACTGACCTCGCGTGTGCCATCGGCCGTCGCGATCCAGACGCCCGAATGGCTGGCGTGCAGGGCAGGGTAGGGGAGCATGGCACCGCCTTAGCGTCTCGGCGTCAGGAACGGAAGTGGAACGGCCGCAGATCCTCCCCGGCACGAGGAGGGGGGCCAGCGCAGCTAGTGGAGGGGGCGGTCCACGCTACGATCTGGTTGCGTTGCGCGGCGATCCCCCTCCACCATCCTCCGGATGGTCCCCCTCCCCGCAGGCGGGGAGGATTTTAGCTGTCGAGCTTTTCGTGCTGCCGCTCGGCCCAGTCGCGCCCCTCGTCGCCACCCCAAAGCAGCCACGCGATATAGCCGGCCGACGGATCGTTATCGTCGCCCCAGCTATGCGCCTTCGTATCCTTGTCGACCTTATGCCGCGCGAAATAGCTGTGCATCGATTTGACGTCGTCGTCGGACATCGGCCCGCCCTCGACGATTTGTTTCGCGCGCTTCACGCCGACCTCGGTCCCGCCGCGGTCGAATTCTTCGCGCAGTTTCAGACCCTTTTCGGCGTTCGCCGCCATCTTCTTGGTCGGTTTGTGTTCGTCGGCCATCGGTCACCTCTCGACAGCCAATCGTTTCAGCCGACGCGACGTTCCATCACCACAGCACGCCCTTGACCGGGGTCAGCGGCTCGGGGGCAGGATCACCGATCGCCTGCAACAGGTCGATCTCGATCGTCCGGCACATGCCGGTCAGCGGCAGGTCGTGAACGGTGTTGGCAAAGGGGTCGGCCAGATCCTCGCCGATCTGCAACACTGCAAGGAACATCAGCCCCGCCAAGCCCGATCCGAGCGGAGTCGCGATGCCCAGCGTCTCGACCAGCCCGATCGGCAGGACGACGCAGAACAGGCGGGTGAACAGCGACGGCAGGAAGCGATATTGCACCGGCAGCGGCGTGTTTTTGATCCGCTCCATGCCGCCCTGCGCGTTGGCGATGTCGATCAGCACGCTTTCGAGGCTGGTCTGCTGGATGCTGTCGATCCAGCCCTGCCGCCGCGCCTGGGCAATGCGCGAGCCGGTCCCGTCGAGCAGACCGTTGGCGACGTTGGTCCGGCCGAGCGGTTCGCCCGCCTCGTCGCGCGACAGGAAGCGATGCACCTCGTCCTTCGAATCGAGCCGGCGCAACTGGCAGCGCAGCGCATTCACATAAGCGATATGGCGCAGCACGATCGACCGCTTCAGATCGCGCTTCTGCCCCTCATCCTCCGGCCCGATGAAGGAGATCGACGCACGCGCCAGGTTGCGCGAGGCGTTGATCATCAGCCCCCACAGCGAGCGCGCTTCCCACCACCGGGCATAGGCCGAATTGACGCGGAAGCCGAGGAACAGCGCCAGCGCCGACCCGAACAGCGTCAGCGGCAGCGACGGCGCCTTGAACGGCAGGACGAAGTACACGATCGTCACGATCACGTCCCAGACGAACAGCGCGAGCGCCGGTTTCCAGACTTCGGCGACGATACGGGGCAGGCGGGGTGCGTCGGATACGATCATCGCAACACGCTACGTCCAGCCATGCGAATGGTTGCATCGCAACCGGTGGAAATATCGCGGCCAACCGCGTATCTGATGGCGATGACCGACCCCACACTTCGCGATGCAGCATTGGTTTCAAAGGCTTGGCCGTATGAGGAGGCGCGCAAGCTGTTGAAACGCTATCCCGACGGCAAGCCCGGCGGTGTGCCGATCCTGTTCGAAACCGGCTATGGCCCGTCGGGCCTGCCGCATATCGGCACGTTCAACGAAGTGCTGCGCACGACGATGGTGCGCAAGGCGTTCATGGAATTGTCCGACCAGCCGACGCGGCTGATCGCGTTTTCGGACGATATGGACGGCCTGCGCAAGGTGCCGGACAATGTGCCGAACGGCGACATGCTGCGCGAACATCTGGGCAAGCCGCTGAGTGAGATCCCCGATCCGTTCGGCACGCATGCCAGCTTCGCCGCGCACAACAACGCCCGGCTGCGCGCATTCCTCGACCAGTACGGCTTCGACTATGAGTTCGCGTCGTCGACCGATTATTATCGCGGGGGCCGGTTCGACGACGCGCTGAAGGGTGTGCTGCGCAACATGCAGGCGATCCTCGACATCATGTTGCCGACGCTGGGTGCCGAACGCCGCGCGACCTATTCGCCGGTGCTGCCGATCTCGCCGACCAGCGGCATCGTGCTGCAGGTCCCGGTCGAGGTGCTGGACGCGGACACCGGCATGGTCGCGTTCATGGACGGCGATACTCGTGTCGAACAATCGGTCCTGTCGGGCGGTGCCAAGCTGCAGTGGAAGGTCGACTGGGCGATGCGCTGGGCAGCGCTCGGCGTCGATTACGAGATGGCAGGCAAGGACCTGATCGATTCGGTCACCCAATCGTCGAAGATCGCCCGTGTGCTGGGCGCTCGCCCGCCCGAGGGCTTCAACTACGAGATGTTCCTCGACGAACATGGCCAAAAGATTTCGAAGTCGAAGGGCAACGGCCTCAGCCTCGAACAATGGCTGACCTATGGCCCGCCCGAAAGCGTCGCCTTCTACGCCTATCGCGAACCGAAAAAGGCCAAGCAGCTGCATCTGGGCGTGATCCCGCGCGCGATCGACGAATATTGGCAGTTCCGCGGCAATTATGCCGGTCAGCCGATCGAACAGCAGCTGGGCAACCCGGTCCACCACATCCATGGCGGCCCGCCGCCGGCCGAGACGCTACCGGTGACGTTCGGGCTGTTGCTCAACTTAGTCGGCGTGATGGGCGAGGCGACCAAGCCGCAGGTCTGGGGCTATCTGGCGAACTATGTCGAGGATGCCTCGGCCGAGCGGTATCCGGCGCTCGACGCGCTGATCGACCATGCGCTGGCCTATGTCCGCGACGTGGCCGACAAGCCCGAACGCCGCGCCCCGACCGAGATGGAGCGCGCCGCGCTCGAACGGCTCGATGCCGATCTGGCGGCGATGCCGGCGGATGCGAGTGCCGAGGATATCCAGAACGCGGTGTACGAGATCGGCAAGACCGCCGGGTTCGAAAGCTTACGCGACTGGTTCAAGGCTTGCTACGAAACGCTGCTCGGCACCGCGCAAGGCCCGCGCATGGGCAGCTTCATTGCGCTCTACGGCATCGACAACACGCGCAAGCTGATCGCCGAGGCGCTGGCGCGCTGACGCCCGCAAATGCGACGTCACCCCGGGCTCGACCCGGGGTCCCGCTTCTTCTTCGGCGGCAAATAGAAAGCGGGACCCCGGATCAAGTCCGGGGTGACGGAGTGGTTGGGGTCAGGTCGGTACCGCCCCAAGCATCACCGCAGCGAAGGCCGGGGTGACGTTCGTGGCGAAGATAACGGGCAGCGTCGCGCCCTACTTCCGATCCTCGTAGAACTTCTTCACCACGTTCCACCCTTCCTCCGCCGTTTCGACGAAGGTGATGAGGTCGAGGTCGCGTTCCGAAATCACGCCTTCTTCGACCAGCGCGTCCCAGTTGACGACCCGGTCCCAGAATTCGCGGCCGTAGAACAGCACCGGGATCGGCTCGATCTTGCCGGTCTGGATCAGCGTCAGCAGCTCGAAGCTCTCGTCGAACGTGCCGAAGCCGCCGGGGAACACCGCCACTGCGCGGGCGCGCAGCAGGAAGTGCATCTTGCGCAGCGCGAAATAGTGGAACTGCATCGACAGCGCCGGGGTGACGTACGGATTGGGCGCCTGTTCGTGCGGCAGGACGATGTTCAGGCCGATCGATTCGGCGCCGGCTTCATTGGCGCCGCGATTGGCGGCTTCCATGATCGACGGGCCGCCGCCCGAACACACGACGAAGTGGCGCTTTCCGTTGACGTCATCAGGGAACTGGCTGGCATGGAACGCGAGTTCGCGCGCCACGTCGTAATAATGCGACTTGGCGACGATGCGTTCGGCGATGGCGCGGGCTTTGTCGTCCTGCGCCAGCTCCAGCAGCATCTCGGCCTTTTCCGGTTCCGGAATCCGCGCCGAGCCGTAGATGACGAAGGTCGAGGCGATGTTCGCCTCGTCGAGCAGCAGCGAAGGCTTGAGCAGTTCGAGCTGGAACCGCACCGGGCGCAAATCCTCGCGCAGCAGGAATTCCATGTCCTGGAATGCCAGCCGATAGGCGGGGTGTTCGGTCTGGGGGGTCGACAGCTGCGCGCGGGCCGCTTCGGCTTCCTGCTTGGCCCCGCGGAACACGCGGGACGGTACTTTTGTATCGGTCATAGGTGACAGGGTTGTAGGGTGCAGGCCCCTAAACGGCAATGGCCGTGATCGCCGTGGGAAGGCCGCTGGCAAGGAGCGTAGCGCAGACGCGTGGCGGCGCCACGCGCAAGCAAGCGACGCGGCTAGCGGTCTTCCCACGGCGACCGCGAAGCGGCGGGCCGAAGCTGATGCACGGCGGTGTCGGGGCACCCCGCAAAGTAGTACTTTGCGGGGACCCCGTCGCGCGGCGGTCACGATGCTGGTGCATCGCTCCCTCCTTGCTCCTATCCGTGCATCAGCTTCGGCTCCGTCCCGGCCGTTGCCATTTAGGGGCCTGCACCCTCAGCACGGCTTTTGGACGCGGCAAGCGGGATGCGTCAGCGGCAGAGCGGTCGTCCGCCCATGTCGAAATGAAAGTGGTTGCGGTGCGCGGCGTTATAATCGGGGCCGAGCGTGGTGACGAAGCGCTTGCAGGCCGAACGGTGGACGATGCGCAGGAACTCACGGATCTGCGGGTCCTCGCTGTTCCAGTCGCGCTCCAGCACGATCCGCCGCCCGTCGGCGAGGGTGAAGCCACCGATATCGACGGCGTTGGCAAGGCCATGTTCGGACACCCGCCCGGCGGATCGCGGGCCGCCGCCGATGATGCCGCGACAGGCATAGGTGCCATAGCTGTCGATCTTCACCACCTCGCTGCCCAATATCTGCCGCGCGGCGGGCCGCACGCCGTAGCGGACCCAGCCGACCAGCGCGCGCGCGGCGGGACAGCGGATCGCCTTCAGCCCGGCGACGGGCACGCCGATGTCGAGCAGCTGCACCGCGCCCAGCACGACGCAGCCCGACCCGTAATCGCGATCGGGCAACGGGCTGAAGCGGACCTCCGCCTTCGACAGATCGGCGAAGCATTGCTGGGTGTCGCGCGGCGTCTGGCCCGGCAGCGTCACCGGGCCGGAAGGGCGCTGTGCGACGGGGCGGGGCGGCGGCGGCGCATCATCGCGGCGCTCGCCCCCGACACAGGCCGACAACAACAGCAACGACATCAGGATCGACCGGCGGAACGCAACCATCGACCGCGATCGTTCCACGCCGTTTCGCCGGCGACAACCCGCCCTGCGCCCAGCCGTGCAATCGTTACGAACACTCCCTTTGGGGTAACCGCTGTCACGGGGGGATTGCTTGCACTAGTATATTTTGAATATGTACTACTTTCGGATGACCCGGTGACGGGCGACCTCTCCCCCGTGATCCGGTAACGGACCGCTTCGCAAAGGAATGCAGCGTGACCATCGTCGTTCGAACCCTGTCGGATCGCGTGTTCGAAATCGTCCGCGAACGGATCGTCAGCGGCGCGCTCCCCGAAACCGTGCCGATCCGGCAGGACGCATTGGCCAGCGAACTGGGCGTCAGCAAGATTCCGCTGCGCGAGGCGCTGGCCCGGCTGGAACAGGAAGGGCTGGTCGCCGGACAGGCCAATCGCGGCTATACCGTCCGCCCGATGTCGGCGTCGCAGGCCGAGGAAATCTACGAACTGCGCATCGCCGTCGAACCGAGTGCCGCCGCCTATGCCGCACGCCATGCCGACGACCGTTATCGTACGGCGGCGATCGATTCGTTCGACCGGCTGCTGGACGGGCCCGAACACGACCTGCTGGACGCGGCGGCGCGCAATCGCGCCTTCCACGCTGCGTTGGTCGCGGCGGCCGGGCGCGACCTGACCATCGACCTGGTGCAGCGTCTGTCGGTGCTGGCCGAACGCTATGTCGTCGCGCATCTGCGCCCCGCCGGTCGCGGCAGCCGCGCGCAGGACGAACATCGCGCGTTGCTGGAGGCGTGGCTGGCGCGCGATGCCGATGCGGTGCAGACCATGCTGACCAGCCACCTGACCGCGACAATCGAGGATTTGCGCGGCGAATTCGCTGCCGCCGCCGCTGCCGCGGCCTGACGCCGGGGTGGGCGGCTTCGCGGCGATCCGGTATGGTGCCGCCATGGTCCGCTTTCTCTCCGGCATCGCTGCCGTCCTGCTCGTCGCGGCGCCCGCCGCCGCGCGCGATATCCTGTTCATCGGCAACAGCTTCACCTTCGGCGCGGGATCGCCGGTCCAGCAGTATCGCCCCGACAGCGTTACCGACCTGAACCGCGAAGGCATTGGCGGCGTGCCGGCGCTGTTCCGCAGCTTTGCCGAACAGGCGGGGCTGGACTGGACCGTCTCGCTCGAGACGTCGCCGGGCAAGGACCTGGCGTTCCATTATGCGAACAAGCGCGCGGCGATCGACCGGCGCTGGGACGTGGTGATCCTGCAGGGCTATTCGACGCTCGATGCCGATAATCCGGGCGACCCGACGCGCCACGGCATCGCCGCCGGGCAACTGGCCGCGCTGGTCCATGCGCGCAACCGGCAGGCGCAGGTCGAGCTGGTCGAAACCTGGTCGCGCGCCGACCTGACCTATCGCCCCGGCAGCCGCTGGTCGGGCAAGCCGATCGCGGCGATGGCCAATGACCTGGCCGCCGCGAACCGCCGGGTGGCGCGGACTACGCGCGGCATATCGGGCACCATCCCGGTCGGGTCGGCATGGAACCGGGCGATCGCGACCGGGATCGCCGATGCCAATCCCTATGACGGGATCGATCCGGGCAAGCTGGGGCTGTGGGCCGACGATCATTATCATGGCAGCGCGGCGGGCTATTATCTGGAGGCGCTGACCATCTTCGGCCGGGTAACCCGGTACGACGTCCGCCGGCTGGGTGCGGGCGAGCGGTCGGCCGCCGATCTCGGGCTGACGGGGCAGCAGGCCGCCGCGTTGCAGCGGATCGCGTGGGAAACGCTGCGTCGTCGGAACCGCTGATGCGGGTCGTGCTGACGGGCCTGTGCCTGTTTCTTGCCGGCTGTGGCGGCGGGGATGCCGACCGGGCCGATCGCCTGCGCCGCGCCGGGGCGAACCCCGACCTGACGGCCCTGCTGCGGGTCGCCGATGTCGATGCGGGGCGCCGCGCCTTTGGCCAGTGCGCCGCGTGCCACACGATCGGCGCGGGCGGGCAGTCGCTGGCCGGACCCAACCTCCACGGCATCCTGGGCCGCGCGGTCGCGAGCAACCCGCGTTTCGGCTATACCCAGGCGCTGATCGACCATGGCGGGCGCTGGGACGCGGCGCGGATGGATGCGTGGCTGGCCGCGCCGATGCAGGTGGTGCCGGGCACACGCATGGCGTTTGCCGGGGTGCGCGATCCGATGGAGCGGGCTGACCTGATCGCCTATTTGCAATCGGCGGCGCGGTAGCCCGACCCTATAGCTGGTGCCCGGTACGGTCGCGCTTGGTTGCGAGATAGCGTTCGTTATGCGGGTTGGCTGGCAGCTGGTGCGCGACACGTTCGATCACGGTGATGCCGGTCGCTTCCAGCCCGGCGACCTTGGCCGGGTTGTTGGTCAGCAGGCGCACCTGCCGCTGCCCCAGCAGCGACAACATTCGCCCGGCCACGCCGAAATCGCGCGCGTCGATCGCAAAGCCCAGCCGGGTATTGGCATCGACCGTATCGAACCCCTGGTCCTGCAACGCATAGGCGCGCAGCTTGTTGACGAGGCCAATCCCGCGCCCCTCTTGCCGCAGGTACAGCAGGATGCCCCAGTTGGCGTCGGCAATCGCATGGATCGCCGCGTGCAGCTGCGGCCCGCAATCGCATTTCAGGCTGCCGAGCACGTCGCCGGTCAGGCATTCGCTGTGCAGCCGGACCAGTGGTGGCCGGCCATCGGGCTGGCCGATGACCAGCGCGACCTGCTCGCCCGCCGCATCGGGGGTGCGGAAGGCGACGATTTCGCTGTGTTCGGCACCCGCCACCGGCAGCTTTGCGCGTGCGACGATCGTCAGCCGGTTCGCATCCTCATGCGCGTCGATCGCTGCCGGGGTGATCGTGACCTCGGCTCCCACACCGCCCGCGAAAAAGGCCGGTAGCAGCCCGGCGATCCGGGCGAGCCGCAGCGCGGCGGCGGCGGCGATGGGCGCAGGCGATTCTATCCCACGAAACGGCCCCTTCATCGGTGTCGCCAGATCGAGCTGCGGATCGGCCAGTGCGGTCGCGGCGGCGAAGTCGGTCCACGCCTCGCGCCGGATCGACACCGGCTGGTCGGGCTCGGCGGCGGCGCGCTGGTTGACGATGCGCAGCGTCTCCGCCCGCCCGAACGACAGCAGGATATGCGCCGCGCCCGCCGGGTCGAACCCCTTCAGCCGTTCGGCATCGGCCGTCTCGATCGGCAGCAGCGTCAGCGACGGCTCGCCGGGTGCGGCAATCGCGATCGCCCAGCCGCGCCGCAGCGCGTCGATCGCGCGGGCAACGTCGCGGGTCTCGCTCAAAATGCGAACTCGGTCACGATCGGGATATGGTCGCTGGGCTTCAGCCAGCTGCGGGCATCCTCATACACCCGGTGCGCGGTCGCCTTGGCCGCCACGTCGCGGCTGGCCCACATATGGTCGAGTCGCCGGCCGCGGTCGGACGCCGCCCAGTCCTTGGCGCGGTAGCTCCACCAGGTGAACAGCCGCGCCGGCGCCGGCACGAACTGCCGCCCGAGATCGACCCAGTCGTTCGCTGCCTGCAACCGGGCCAGCGCCGCGACCTCGACCGGCGTATGGCTGACGACGTCGAGCAGCTGCTTGTGGCTCCACACGTCGCTTTCGAGCGGCGCGATGTTGAAATCGCCGACCAGCAGCGTCGGGATGCCCGACAGCCCCGCCGACCACGTCGTCATGCGTTCGATGAAATCCAGCTTCTGGCCGAATTTCGGATTCACCTCGCGGTCGGGTACATCGCCGCCCGCCGGGATATAGACGTTTTCGATCCGCAGCCCGTTCGCCAGCCGCACGCCGATATGCCGGGCCTCGCCATTGGCCTGCCAGTCGAGCCGGTCATCCTCGGCCAGCGGCACCTTCGACACGACCGCGACGCCGTGGTGCATCCGCTGCCCGTTGATCGCGATATGGGTATAGCCCAGCCGCCGCAGCGGATCGTGCGGGAAATCCTGGTTCACGACCTTCGTTTCCTGCAGGCACAGCACGTCAGGCTGCGCCTCGCGCAGGAATTTCTCTACGATATCCATGCGGAAGCGGACGGAATTGATGTTCCACGAAGCGACCGAAAGCGTGTCCATGGCCAACGCCTGTATCGTCGCAAACGCGGCGACGCCAGATAGCGCGCGATGCCGATTCGGGCCCATAAACGGAAAGGCCCCCGCTCCGGGGGCATGGAGCGAGGGCCGACCTAGCGTTGGTCACGCAGGCGGGCGTTGGAGACCCGGGCAACAGGGGGGAAAATCCCGGACGCGCTCCAACACCGCGAGATCAGCAATAGGATCGCGAACCTGTCGCCAGGATGAACGTCACCCGTATTTTTGGAATCAGCCACTCGGTTCGTCGCGTCACCGCCGGGCGCGACGCGGTTCGTTGAAGCGGAAGGCATTGTCGGCGACGGGCACGTTGAACTGCTGGTTGGTCAGGCGCACCGTCGTCCGGTTCGCCTGCGCATCGAGCGCGACCCAGCCCTGCAGCATCAATCCGGCAGGCGCGGAGGCCTGTCGTGCGAAGATCATCGTGATCCGGCCATATTCGGGGCGCTTGGGGTCATAGGCCTCGACGCTGACGATACGCGGATCGTTCGACGGCACCACGCGCGCGAACTTCGACGCATCGCGTTCGGGGTTCAGCAGGATGCCGAGCGGCGAATTGCCGATCGGCCAGCGCTGCTTCTGCCCGACCTGATAATCTAGGAAATAGAGCGACTTGCCATCCGATACGAGCAGGATCGGCACGCCCTTTTCATACTGGAACCGGATCTTGCCCGGCTTCTTCAGCGTCAACTGACCGGTCAGCACCCGCCCGTTGCGATCGGTCTGCGAGAAATTCGCGGTCATCGTCTGCGTCGCCGCCAGATGCCGCTGGACCGACGCCAGGTCGTTCTGCGGCGCCTGTGCATGCAGGGCGACGGGGGCGGCAACAGCCAGCACGGGACCAAGGGCGAGCGCGAACGGGCGCATGAAACTTCTCCGTAAGGTTGGGGCATGGGGGTAGGATCGGCGCATTGAACGCGGCGTGAACCCCTGCGGTTGCGCCATCCGGTCGTGCGGACGCGCGTACCCCCGCGCAGGCGGGGGTCCAGAGCCAACAACGCGGTGTTGCGCATGGCACCCTGGACCCCTGCCTGCGCGGGGGTACGGTATCAGCGCATCGCGCAGTTACAGCCGATGCTCGCCCTTCACCCAGCGCACCGTGCCCGAGCTGGCGCGCATCACGACGCTTTCGGTGGTCATCTTGCCGGGCATCCGCTTAACGCCTGCCAGCAGCGACCCGTCGGTCACGCCGGTCGCGGCAAAGATGCAGTCGCCGCGCGCCAGTTCGGTCAGGTCATACTGCTTGTCGAGGTCGGTGACGCCCCACTTGGCCGCCCGCGCGCGTTCGTCGTCGTTGCGGAATACCAGCCGCCCCTTGAACTGCCCGCCGGTGCAGCGCAGCGCGGCGGCGGCCAGCACGCCCTCCGGTGCGCCGCCCTGGCCCATATACAGGTCGATGGTGGTGTCGGGATCGCTGGTCGCGATTACGCCGGCCACGTCGCCGTCGCCGATCAGCATCACGCCGCACCCGACCGCGCGCAGCTCGGCGATCATCGCCTCGTGGCGCGGACGGTTGAGGACGCAGACGATGATGTCATGCGGATCGACGCCCTTGGCCGCCGCCACCGCCTTCACGTTCTCGGTCGGCGACTTGTCGAGGTCGATGGTGCCGGCGGGATAGCCCGGCCCGCACGCGATCTTGTCCATATAGACGTCGGGCGCGTTCAGCAGGCCGCCCTTTTCGGCGATGGCGAGCACCGCAAGGCTGTTCGGACCGGCGGTGGCGCAGATCGTGGTGCCCTCCAGCGGGTCGAGCGCGATGTCGATCTCGGGACCTTTGCCCAGACCGACCTTCTCGCCGATGAACAGCATCGGCGCCTCGTCGCGCTCGCCCTCGCCGATGACGACGGTGCCGTCCATGTAGAGTTCGTTCAGCGCGGCGCGCATTGCTTCGACGGCGGCGGCGTCGGCGGCCTTTTCGTCGCCCCGTCCGACCAGCGTCGACGCGGCGATCGCCGCCGCTTCGGTGACCCGCACCATTTCGAGGACGAGGACGCGATCGAGGGTGTTGCTGACAGGCTGCATTGGACGAAGCTCCGGCCGTTAAACGTATTAAACACGGCGATAGGCGACCTGCCCTTGTCGGGCAAGCCATGTTGTGGATAACCCGGTATAACGGTCGCGAAAGGCACGGGCATGACGGCGTGGATGTTGTTGGCGGCGATGGCGCAGGACGGCGGCGCGGCATCGGCGATGATCGCCCGCGCCCGGTCGCTGACGCAAATCGTCCAGCCGTGCCGCACCGATGCCGAGGCGGACGAGATCGTGGTGTGCGCCGCGCGCACCGCCGACCGGTTCCGCGTCCCGCTGGCCACGCCGCCGGCGGAGGGCGATCCGAAGGCGGTCGATGCGCTGGGTGAGCGCGAACGGCTGCTGGCGGTGCCGCAACCGGCGTGCGGGACGTCGGCGTTTCTGCAAGGCTGCGGCTTTGCCGGGGTGACCGCATCGACCCGCAAGGGCGGCAGCATCGGTCGGGCGCGGCCATTGGCGAAGTAGCAACCAAAGGCGGGGCAAGACGTTCGGAACGAACGATCTTTCAGGGGGAATGCGCCGATGTCGATACTATTGCTGCTGGTCATGGCACAGGCGGCGCCGGCGTCGGCCAAGCTCGGCATCACCGATCCGGTCAATTGCGTCGTCACCCCGCGCGCGCTGGGGTGCCCCGAACGCAAGAACGACCGCTATCGACTCGATGACGACACCCCCGTCTTCGATCGCAAGGCGGATGGATTGCGGCAGGGCACGCCCCGTTGCGGGCTGATGGGCATGCCCGTCTGTCCCAGCAACGGGCGACCGATCCTGACCAGTCGCCCGCAATAAGGGCGGGTCGGCAACCCCGCCCCGCACCTGCCTCAGACGTCGGCCAGCTCGGCCTGTGCGTTGACCTTGTGCTCGGCCATCGCCGTCAGTTTTTCGTCGGTGGCGCGCTCCTCGGCCAGCGTTTCGGCGAGCAATGCCGCGATATCCTCGCGGCCCAGCTGCCGTGCCCAGGCGATCAGCGTGCCGTAGCGGGTGATCTCGTAATGCTCGACCGCCTGGGCGGAGGCGATCAGCGCGGCGTCGAGCACCTTCTTGTCGGCGATCTCGCCCGCGACCTCGTTCGCTTCCTTGATGATGCCGTCGATCGCGGGGCAGGTTACCGCCTTCTTGGCCGCGCCATGGAGCTGGAACACCTGTTCCAGCCGGCGGATCTGCCCTTCGGTCTCACCCAGATGCCGTTCGAACCCGGCCTTCAGTTCGGGATCGGTCGCCTTCGCCACCATCTTCGGCAGCGCCTTCAGAATCTGGTTCTCGGCGTAGTAGATATCCTGCAGTTGGTGGACGAACAGGTCGTCCAGCGTCGCAATATCCTTTGAAAACAATCCCATGTCATATTCCTTCGCTCACCGGGTCGCGCATCCTCAACGATGCGCGCCCGGCCCGGTTGCGAAGAAAATCGGTCAGTGGCCGCGACAGGCGAGCAGGTCGACGACATCTTCCAGCCGCGCGGCATCGCCCAGCGCAATGACCTCGCCGATGCTGCCGGCATGAAGCGGATCGCCCGACCAGTCGCTCATCGTGCCGCCCGCGCCCTCGACGACGGGCACCAGCGCGGCGAAATCGTGCAGCTTCAACCCCGCCTCGACCACCAGGTCGATGTGGCCCGACGCCAGCGTGCCATAGGAATAGCAGTCGCCGCCCAGCACCGTCGACCGCACCTTCGCCTCGACATGTTCGAACCCGTGGAGCTGCCCGTCGTCGAACAGCGCCGGGCTGGTCGTCGCCAGCAGTGCATCGGCAAGGGTGCGGCAACGGCGGGTCTGCGCCGGTTGCCCGTTGAAGGTGGTGCCGCGCCCGACCGCGCCGATCCAGCGTTCGCCGATGATCGGCTGGTCGATGATGCCCAGCACCGGCCAGCCATCCTCGACCAGCGCGATCAGCGTGCCAAAGATCGGCCGCCCGGCAATGAACGAGCGGGTGCCGTCGATCGGGTCGAGCACCCACACGCGCCCGCTGCTCCCCTCCGCCACGCCATATTCCTCGCCCTCAATCCCGTCGGACGGGCGTTCGCGCTCGATGATCGCACGCATCGCCGCCTCCGCCTCGCGATCGGCCAGGGTGACGGGGGAGGCGTCGTCCTTGATCTCCAGCCCGTAATTGCTGCGAAAGCGCGGGCGGATCGCGGCGCCGGCGGCATCGGCCAGCTGGGCGGCGAGGGTCAGGTCGGCGGCGGTGACGGGCATGGGGAGCCTTTATATTGCGAACCGCCAGATAGGCGGGGGAGCCCCCAAAGCGCAAACGATGCTCGCGGTTGTCGCAAATGCCTGTCACATCAGGCGCATGATCGTTCTCGCCCTGCTCGCCGCCGCCGCCCAACCGCAACTGCGCATCGTCGCCGAACCGCCCGCCTCGGTCGCGGCGGCGGAAGGGGGCGTGACCGTCTTCGCGCTGAACGAGGGGGCGAACGAGGCGGAGGCGGTGCCGGCGGCGATGGACATCGTCACCGCCGATCAGGTGCCGCTCAGGATCGTGCCGGTCGATCCGGCACCGCTGCGAATCGCGCCGGGCGGTTTCCGCGCGCTTCGCTACCGCATCGCGCCGGTGCGGGTCGCCGCGCCGGCGCCGGCGGCGCCGGTCATGGCGTCGGGCGAAACCGTGGTGCCGACCGGACAGGGGCAGGCATCGGGCCTGCTCGCCCGGTTCGAACCACATGCGCCGGTCTATGGCGCGTTCGGGTTGGGGTCGGACGGGGCGAAGCTGCAGGTCAGCCTCGCCTTTCGCCCGTTCGACGGGGCCGGCGCGCTGGACGGGGTGCGGCTCGCCTGGACGCAGACCATGTTCTGGGCGATCGACCGTCCCTCCGGGCCGTTCCGTTCCACGAACTACAGCCCCGAAGTCTATTATCAGCGGCAGGTCGACGACCGGATCGTCGCGGCGGCGGGCTATGCCCATGACTCGAACGGGCGCGATGCCGGGTCGATCGACGTGAACCGCGTCTTTGCGTCGGCCAGCTATGTCGTGCCGATCGGCGGCGACTGGCGGGTCGAGGCGACGCCGAAGCTGTGGACCTATGTCGGCACCGGCTATCGCGATCTCGACCGCTATTGGGGCAATATGTCGCTGGGCGGCGCGATCGGGCAGGTCGATGGGCTGCGCATTGCGGCGTCGCTGCGCAATCCGCTGGGCAGCCACCGGGCGGGCGAGCTGTATGTGTCCTACCCGCTGGCGCGCACCGGCATCTACCTCTTCGGGCAGGCCTTTACCGGCTATGGCGAGGCGATCGACGATTATGCACTGCGCAGTTCCAGCGCACGACTGGGCGTGTCGTTCACCCGGTGACGCGGGACCGCTGGCGCGGCGCGCGCAAGCTGTTAGGGTACGGTAACTTCGCGCAAGGAAACCACTCGATGCGTCTCGCCCTTCTCGCCGCTGCCCTGACCCTGCCGTTCGCCGCACCGCTGTCCGCCGCGCTGGCGCCGGGCGCGCGGGCACCCGACTTCACCACCCAGGCAGCGATCGCGGGGAAGGCGTTTACCCTCAACCTGCGCTCACAACTCCGCAAAGGCCCGGTCGTCCTGTATTTCTTCCCGGCGGCATTTACCGGCGGCTGCAATGCGGAGGCCAAGGCGTTTGCCGACGCGGTGGACGATTTCAAGGCGGCCGGCGCGACCGTGATTGGCATGTCGGCCGACGATATCGGGAAATTGCAGGAATTTTCGAAGGCGCATTGCGCCGGCCGTTTCGCGGTGGCGAGCGCGGGGCCGCGCGTGATCCAGGGATTCGACGTGGCGCTCAACCGCCCGGCCGGTGCCGATGGCAAGGCGCGCGCCATGACCACCCGCACGAGCTATGTCATTGGCCGCGACGGAAAGATCGTATTCGTCCATTCCGACATGAACCCGGCCGACCATGTCCGCACCACGCTGGAGGCGGTACGGGGGCTGGCGAAGCGCGGCTGAGCGCGCCGGCATCGGCCGCATGCAATCGTGCATGTACGGTAAATTTCCGGGAAACCCGATCTTAGCAAAGCCGCTCTAGGGTCCGTTCCGAACTTTCCTGCACGATGGGTGCAGGGCACGGACGAAGGGCTCCTGCGTGTATCTGGAAAAAATCGATGGCGGCGGGGAATCGACCGGTCACGGGCTGATCCACGCCGTCCTCGCCTTTCTGGAAGACCAGCGGCTCGACCCGACGCCGCTCAACTACGGCTTTGCCTATCGCATCGTCAGCGAACCGGCCGGTGCGCTGGCGGTCGAGGTGGCGCGGCGCACCGATGGCGGTATCCGCCTGACCGGGCCCGAGGTCGAGCAGCTGGGCAACATGATCGATGCGCTGGCGGCAACGGTCGCGGTGACGCCGGCCGTCGAACAGGCCCCGGTTCCGCCAGGACCCGTCGCCGTGGCGGCTGCCGAGGCCGCCGCCACCGATGCCCTGGTGACCGAAACACTGCGCCAGGTCGCCGGGTTTGCGACGATGGTGTCGGAAATGCGCACCGAAACCCGCGATTTCGGCCGCGACCTGGCCGAGCGTGCCGATGCGCTGGAACGTGCCACGCCGGTCGCGAGCGCCGGCACCGCGATCGCCGAGCTGGCGCGGATCACCGCCACGATGCGCGCACGGGTCGAGATCGCCGAGGCGCGGCTGGAACAGGCGACGCGCGAGGCAAGCGAGCTGCGCGAACAGCTGGCCGCCGCGCATGACGACGCCCGCCGCGACCCGTTGACCGAACTGCCCAATCGCCGTGCGTTCGAAGAGGCGGTTGAAGCGATCGCGCAGGGGCCGGTCCATATCGCGATGTGCGACGTCGACCATTTCAAGGCGATCAACGACCTGCACGGCCATCCGGTCGGCGACCGGGTGCTGCGGGCGATCGGGTCGACGCTGGTCCGCGAATGTCCCGGCCATCTGGTTGCGCGCTATGGCGGTGAGGAATTCGCCGTGCTGATCGCCGGGATCGATGTCGTCGAGGCGGAAGTGCTGCTGCAACGCGCGCGGATCGCCGTCGGCGAACGCCGCTATCGCCTGCGCGAAAGCGACACGCTCATCCACGGCATCACCCTGTCGGCGGGGATGGTCACCATCGCGCCGGGCGAAACGCTGTTGTCCGCGATCGAGCGGGTCGACGCGCTGCTGTACGATGCGAAGCGACAGGGGCGCGACCGGTTCGTCCGTCAGGGCGACCGATAGCGGCGGCCCTTACCCCCTGCCGGTCATCGCCCGCGCGACGGCCTCGGCGACCTTGATACCGTCCACCGCCGCCGACAGGATGCCGCCGGCATAGCCGGCACCTTCGCCCGCCGGGAACAGGTTGGCCGTGTTGACGCTCTGGAAATCATCGCCGCGCGTGATCCGTACCGGCGATGAGGTGCGGGTCTCCACGCCGGTCATCACCGCATCGGGATGGTCGTAACCGGGGATCGTCCGCCCGAACGCGACCAGCGCCTCGCGCATCGCGGTGATCGCGAAATCGGGCAGGCATTCGGACAGGTCGGTCAGCGTGACGCCGGGGCGATAGGAGGGCAGCACGCTGCGGAGCGCCGTGGAGGGTTGCCCGGCAAGGAAGTCGCCGATCAACTGCGCCGGCGCGCGATAATCGCCACCACCGGCGGCATAGGCGCGCTCTTCCAGCTGCCGCTGGAACGCGATACCGGCCAGCGGATGGCCCGGATAGTCGCGCGCCGGATCGATGCCGACCACGATGCCGGAATTGGCGTTGCGTTCGTTGCGCGAATATTGGCTCATGCCGTTGGTCGCGACCCGGCCCGGTTCGGACGTCGCGGCGACGACAGTGCCGCCGGGACACATGCAGAAGCTGTAGACCGTGCGCTGGTTGGTGCAGTGATGCGACAGCGTATAGGCCGCCGCGCCCAGATCGGGATGGCCGGCGCACGCCCCGAAGCGTGCGCGGTCGATCCAGCTTTGCGGATGTTCGATCCGCACCCCGACCGAAAACGGCTTGGCTTCGAGAAAGACGCCGCGATCGTGGAGCATGTGGAAGGTGTCGCGCGCGCTGTGGCCCAGCGCCAGCACCACCGGGGCGTCCGCCGCCAGCGTCTCGCCGGTCGACAGCTTCAACCCCGTCAGCCGCCGGGAGCCATCGGCCTGCGTCTCCAGTTCGATATCGTCGACCCGCTGCGAGAAGCGATATTCCCCGCCCAGTTCCTCGACGGTGGCGCGCATCGATTCGACCATGGTGACGAGGCGGAAGGTGCCGATATGCGGATGTGCTTCGGTCAGGATTTCTTCCGGCGCGCCGGCCTTCACGAATTCGGTCAGCACCTTGCGGCCAAGGTGCCGTGGGTCCTTGATCTGGCTCCACAATTTGCCGTCGGAAAAGGTGCCGGCACCCCCTTCGCCGAACTGCACGTTCGATTCGGGGTTCAGCTTGCTGCGGCGCCACAGGCCCCAGGTGTCCTGCGTGCGCTGCCGCACCACCTTGCCCCGTTCGAGGATGATCGGACGGAATCCCATCTGCGCGAGGATCAGCCCGGCGAACAGGCCGCAGGGTCCGGCACCCACGACGATCGGGCGCGGCCCGGCATAGTCGGCCGGCATCTTCGCCACGAATCGATAGCCGGTATCCGGCGTCGGCCCGACATTGCGGTCGCGCTTGGTCCGGTTCAGCACCTGCCCTTCGTTCTTCACGGTCACATCGACCGAATAGACGAGCTGGATATCGTCCTTGTCGCGCGCGTCATGTGCGCGGCGGGCGATGGTGTAGCGGATCAGGTCGCGCGGCGTGATCCGCAACCGTTCGCGGATCGCGGCGGCCAGTGCCTCCTCGGGATGGTTGAGCGGCAGTTTCAGTTCGGTGATGCGCAGCATCGGGCCATTTAGGGTCTGTTTGGAAATTGGCAAAATGGCCAATTTCAAGCGACACCGGCCCTGGGCTGAGCCACTTCGCCATGGCGGCGATTGTCCGTCACCGCCGATCGCGATAGGCGAGGGGGCATGATCGGATCGCTGCTCCGCTGCCTGTTGTCGCTGCTGCTGGTCATGGCGGCTGTCCCCGCCATGGCCCAGACCGGCATTACTCCCGACTATGCGACGCTGCTCGATCGCGCCGCCGACGAACTGGGGCGGGTCGACGGCGCGCTCGACACCCGGCTGGAACCCAGCGACCGGGGCAATCTGCGCAGCCGGGCGCAGGCGGTACGGGCAACGACGCTCGACACCGCGCAGCAACTGGGCGGCGACATGGCGCGGATCGACGCGCGGCTGGCGCAGCTGGGGCCGGCGGCGTCGGGTGAGGACCCGGCGATCGGTGCCGAACGCGCGGCGCTCGCCAAGCAGCGGACCACGATCGATTCGGCAACGAAGCGGGCGAAATTGCTGTCGGTCGAGGCACAGCAGCTGATCGACGAGATTCAAGGCAGCCAGGCGGCCGAGCTGAACCAGAAGCTGTTCGGGCGGGGGGCATCGCCGCTGACGCCTGCCTTCTGGAGCGCGATCCTACGCGCGATGCCGCGCGACCTGCACCGGATCGAACGATTCGCCGCAGCGGAGGTCGATGCGGTGCGCGGCGCGGCATTGGCGCAGGGCTGGCCCGCGCTGCTGGGGTTCGCCATCGCGATCCTGTTGCTGGGACCCGCCCGGCTGGCGGCGGCACGGGTCGGCCAGCAATTGCTGATCGAAGGGGCGCCGGGGCGGCGGGTGCGGCGCTCGGCCAATGCGCTGGGCCGGGTGCTGGTCGGCACGCTCGCCCCGGTGCTGGCGGCGAGTGCGCTGCTGACCGGTGCGCGCTGGGCCGGGCTGGTGGCCGAGCGCTGGGACCCGATGCTCGATATCTGGCTGGGCGCGATCGGGTTCGCCGCCTTTTCCAGTGCGGTGTTGGGCGCGACGCTGATGCGGCGCAGCCCAAGCTGGCGGATCGCCCCGGTCAGCGATGCGGCGGCCACGCGGTTCCGGCCCTATTCGTTCCTGCTGGCCGGGCTGGCGGGTTGCGCCATCGCGCTGGATGCGGCCGACAGTGCGATCGGGACCAGCGCCGCGCTGCGCATGGCGACCCATGCGCTGCTGGCGCTGCTCCACATCCTGCTGATCGCCGGTGCGCTGTTCACGCTCGGCCGGATGCGGGCGGAGGCAGGCGCGGTGGCGGATGGCACGACCGAAGCCCCGGCCAATACCGGGCTGGCGGCGATGGCGCTGGTCGCATGGGGCATCGCGGGCATCGCGCTGCTGGCGCTGGCGGCGGGCTATGTCGGGTTCAGCCTGTTCGTCGGGCAGATGGCGGCGTGGACGCTGGTGCTGGGCGCGGCGGTCTATCTGGTGCTGGCCGCGACCGACGATGTCGCGACATCGGTGTTCGAACGCGACAGCCGGCTGGGGGTGGCGCTGACCCGTGGGCTGGGCCTGCGCGGCGGGACGGTCGACCAGTTCGGAGTGCTGCTGTCGGGCGTGCTGCGCGTGCTGATCGCAGTCATTGCCTTCGCATTGTGGCTGTTGCCGTTCGGCAGCAGCGGCGTGTCCGACGCGCTCAGCCGGATGGGCGACCTGGCGCGCGGGGTACAGGTCGGCGGCGTCACCATCTCGCCCGGCGCGATCCTGCGTAGCGTCGTCGTGCTGGTCATCGGGCTGACGCTGGTGCGCGGGTTCATGCGCTGGCTGGAGGGGCGCTATCTGCCGGCCACCGACCTGGATGGCAGCGGGCGCAATTCGGTCAGCCTGGTCGCGCGTTACGTCGGGATCGCGCTGGCGGTGATCTGGGCGCTCGCCTCGCTCGGCATCGGCGTCGAACGCATCGCGCTGCTGCTCTCCGCGCTGTCGGTCGGCATCGGTTTCGGCCTGCAGGCGATCACGCAGAATTTCGTCTCCGGCCTGATCCTGCTGGCCGAACGCCCGATCAAGATCGGCGACCTGATCCGGGTCGGCACCGATGAGGGCGATGTGAAGCGGATCAGCGTGCGATCGACCGAGATTACGCTGGCCGACCATTCGACGCTGATCGTGCCCAATTCCGAACTCATCACCAAAACGGTGCTGAACAAGACGCTCTCCAGCCCGCTGGGCCGCATCCAGATCCAGTTCTCGGTCCCGATTACCGTCGATGCCGCGGCGGTGCAGCAGCTGGTGATGGAGGCGTTCGCGCGCGAGACGGCGGTGCTGGCCGATCCGGCACCCAATGCGTTCATCGACGCGATCGTCAACGACCGCATCGCATTCAACTGTTTCGCGCATGTCGAATCGCCGCGTGCCGCCTATCGCGCGCGCAGCAACATCCTGCTCGAGCTGCTGACCCGGTTCCGGGCGGAGGGGATCGAGATGGGCACCGTGCCGCAGAAGCTCGAACTGATCGCGCCGGCCCCGACCGATCCCGTTCCCCCCTTGCCAGTCGATCCCGCCGGGGGCACGGCACGGCCATGATCCTGCTCAGCGACGAATTCGCCGACCTGCCCTGCGCGACCGGCGGCGTGATGCGCACCCATGTCTTTCGCCCGGCGGGCGAGGGGCGGTTTCCGGGCGTCGTGCTCTATTCCGAAATCTATCAGGTGACCGCGCCGATCCGGCGGCTGGCGGCGTTCATCGCCGGCCATGGCTATGTCGTGGCGGTGCCGGAGGTGTATCACGACTATGAAGCGCCTGGCACGGTGCTGGCCTATGACAAGCCGGGCACCGATCGCGGCAACGACCTGAAATTCCTGAAGCCCGTTGCCGGGTTCGATGCCGATGCGGCGCATGTGATCGATTTACTGGCGGCGCATCCGGCCTGTTCGGGGCGGATCGGGGTGGCGGGCGTGTGCCTGGGCGGGCACCTCGCCTATCGCGCCGCGCTGGATCCCCGGGTGTCGGCGGCGGCGTGCTTTTACCCGACCGATATCCATTCGGGCACGCTGGGCGAGGGGCGCTGCGACGACAGCCTGTCGCGAATCGGCGAGATCGGCGCGGAGATGCTGTTCGTGTGGGGGCGGCAGGACCCGCATGTGCCCTATGCCGGGCGAGAGGCGATCCGCACGGCGCTGGAGGCTGCGGGCACGCGCTATGAATGGCACGAGGTGAATGCCCAGCACGCGTTCCTGCGCGATGAGGGGCCGCGCTATGATCCGGCGCTGTTCGTGACCGCGACGGGGTGGATGCTGGCGTTGTTCGCGCGGGTGCTGGGCGGGCGGGTTTGAGGGGCGGCTGAGGCAACCATCCCGTTTGTTTCGAACCCAGCAGGGTAGGTAAGGGAAGCTATCCGACCGCTGCCACGCCCAACCGCGGAATCTCGATCTTCGGACAGCGATCCATCACGACCTGCAACCCTGCCGCTTCCGCGCGGGCAGCGGCAGCTTCGTTGACCACGCCCAGCTGCATCCACACCGCCTTCGCCCCCGCCGCGATCGCCGCGTCGACCACCTCACCCGCAGCAGCCGAGTTGCGGAAGATGTCGACGATATCGATCGGTCCGCCAATCTGGTCGAGGTCGCGGAACACGAACTCGCCGTGCAGATGCTCGCCGGTGATCTGTGGATTGACCGGGATCACGCGGTAGCCGCGCTGCTGGAGATAGGCCATCACGCCATACGACGCCCGATCGGGGCGGTCGGACGCGCCGACCAGCGCGATGGTCCGCGCCTCGGTCAAAAGGGTGCGGATGCCATCGTCATCGAGCATGTCAGTTCCTTAGCAACCAGTCGCCGACCTGTGCGGCTATCGTCTGGAACGGCTCGGCCTCCGCGCCGTTCCCGGCGGCGGGTGGCGTGCCGGCATCCGATGCGGTCCGGATGTCGATCGTCAGCGGAATACGCCCGAGGAACGGGATGCCCAGCACCTGCGCCTTCGCCTCCGCGCCGCCCGCACCGAACGGGTCGGACATGCCCCCGCAATGTGGGCAGCAATAGCCGGCCATATTCTCAACGAGGCCGATGATCGGCACGCCTGCCTTCACAAACAGGTCGATCGCGCGCGTCGCGTCGATCAGCGCCAGATCCTGCGGCGTGGACACGATCACCGCGCCGGCGGGCTTGTGCTTCTGGATCATGGTCAGCTGCACGTCGCCGGTGCCCGGCGGCATGTCGACGACCAGCGTGTCGGCCATCTGCCAATGCGCATCGACCAGCTGGGTCAGCGCACCCGCCGCCATCGGCCCGCGCCACGCGATCGCCTGCCCCCCCGGCACCAGCTGCCCCATCGACAGCAGCGGTACGCCGTGCGGGGTGGCGACCGGCACCAGTTTCTTGTCGTGCGCCTCGGCCTTGATCCCTTCCACGCCCAGCAGGCGCGGTTGCGACGGGCCATAGATGTCGGCGTCGATCATCCCGACCTTCCGCCCGGCACGCGCCAGCGCGATGGCGAGGTTGGCCGACAGCGTCGATTTGCCGACGCCCCCCTTGCCGCTGGCGACCGCGATGATGCGCTGCTGCACGCGCTCGCTGGTCTGTGCGACCCGCACGCTGGCGATGCCGGGGGCAGTCAGCGCGGTGGCCTTCACATCGGCCTCCAATGCGCCGCGCGCCGCCGGGGGCAGGCCGGTCACGTCGAGGATGATGCTGGCCGTATCGCCGGTCACGCGCACCGTGGCGCGTCCGGCCGCGATGGGGCCAAGCAGCGCGTCGAGCGCGGCGGCGGGGGTCGATGCGGAAGCCATAGGCCGCGATGTAGCGTTCGAACGGCGCGTTACCACTGTAAAACGCAGGGAGGCCCCCTATAAAGGAAGGATGCGATGGATCATGGGGCGGCGCGCACGCGCGCAAGGTGCTGCGGAATGAGCGACAAGGGCCCTTGGGGCGGCGGTGGCGATTCCGGTAATGGATCGGGTGGCGGTGGCGGCGATGATGGCCCGCGCAACCCGTGGTCGATGCCGCCCGCCGGCAAGCGCGGCAAGGTCGGCGGCTCCACCTCGCTCGACGATTTCCTGAAGCGTGCGCGCACCGGCGGGCCGGGTGGCGGCCCCTCGCTGCCGGCCAATGCCGGTCGGCTTTGGCTGGCGGCGGTCGCGGCGCTGATCCTGGTGTGGATCGCCTTCACCAGCTTCCATTCGATCGGGCCGCAGGAACGCGGCGTCGTGACGATGTTCGGCAAATATACCGGCACGCTCAATCCCGGCATCCAGTTCACGCTGCCCGCCCCGATCATGCGGGTGCAGGTGGAGGATGTGCAGAACACCCGGACGGAGAGCTTTCCGGCGGGCGGTAATCAGGCGAACCTGATGCTGACCGGCGACCAGAATATCGTCGACCTCGCCTATTCGGTGCGCTGGAACATCAAGTCGCCCGAAGATTACGTGTTCGAGATCAAGAACCCGCAGGAAACCGTGCGCGCGGTCGCCGAAAGCGCGATGCGCGCGGCGGTGGCGAGCAAGAACCTGACGCAGGCGATCGGTTCGGGCCGCGGCGAGATCGAGGCCGATGTGCAGACCCGGATGCAGACGCTGCTCGACGAATATCAGTCGGGCGTGCGCGTGCTGGGCGTAAGTATCCAGAAGGCGGCGGCCCCATCGGAGGTCGACGACGCGTTCAAGGCAGTGACGGCGGCGCAGCAGGAGGCGCAGTCGAACCTGAACACCTCGCGCGGCTATGCGCAGCAGGTGATCGCACGGGCGCAGGGCGACACGACCGAATTCGACAAGCTGTACGAACAATATCGCATGGCCCCCGACGTGACCCGCCGGCGGCTCTATTACGAGACCATGGAGCAGGTGTTGAGCCGCGCCGACAAGACGATCGTCCAGCCCGGCGTCCAGGCCTATCTGCCGCTGCCCGAGGTCCGTCGCCAGCAGCAGGCGACGCCGGAGCCGGAGGCATCCGCCCCGACCCCGCAGGCCCAGTCCACCCAAGCCCAGCCCACCCAGGCGACGGGAGCAGCCCGATGAACCGCGCGCTGCGTAATCCGATGGGCGTCGGCATCGCCCTGCTCGTCCTCGTCATCCTGTTTTTCAGCACGATCGTGATCGTGCCGGAAACGCGGCAGGCGGTGATCCTGCGCTTCCAGCAGCCGGTCGGCATCCTCAACCCCTATCGCGCGGACCAGCCGTTCGGGCGCACTGGGGCCGGGCTGGTCGCGAAGATCCCGTTCTTCGACCGGGTGGTGTGGATCGACAAGCGGGTGCTGGACATCGAGCTGAACAACCAGCCGGTGCTGTCGACCGACCAGCTGCGGCTGGAGGTCGACGCCTTTGCCCGGTTCCGCATCGTCGATCCGTTGCAGGCGGTGATCTCGACCGGTTCGACCGCGAGCACCGAGGAGCGCGTCGCCAACCAGCTCGAACCGTTGCTGTCGTCGGCGCTGCGTGCCGAGCTCGGACGGCGGACCTTCGCCTCGCTGCTCAGCCCCGAGCGCGGCGCGGTGATGGACAATATCCAGAACGCGTTGCAGCTCACCGCCCGCCAATATGGCGCGGAAATCGTCGACGTGCGGATCAAGCACGCCGACCTGCCCGATGGCAGCCCGCTGCAATCGGCGCTGACCCGCATGCGGTCGGCCCGCGAACAGGAAGCGGCGACGATCCGTGCCCAGGGGCAGCGCGACGCACAGGTCGTACGCGCCAATGCCGAGGCGGAAGCGGCGCGCATCTATGCCGCCAGCTTTGGCAAGGACGCCGATTTCTATGCCTTCTGGCGGGCGATGCGGTCGTATCGCACGACCTTTGCCGGCGGGCCGGGGCAGAGCGGATCGACGTCGATCATCCTGTCGCCGGACAACGGCTATCTCCGCGAATTCGGTGGTCGGGAACGCTAAGGCGGTCCCGTCCATTCAATCCGCGTTCAGCAAGGCAACGACAGGTTTGCACCCGAAGGGGTCGCGAGCCATATCTGAGAGGACCATCCAATCGTGCGTTACGCCTACGCCATTACATCCGCACTCTTGCTGGGCGGTGCTGCCGCCACCCTGACCCTCAACCCGTCGGACGCACAGACCGCGCAGAACGAGCCGGGCGCGATCAACGCAGTGTCGGCTCCGCGCGCAGGCGCGCCGATGAGCTTTGCCGACATGGTGACGCGCCTGTCGCCGGCGGTCGTCAACATCTCGACCACGCAGCGCATCACCGTGCAGCAGCAGGCGAACCCGTTCTCGGGCACGCCGTTCGAACAGTTCTTCGGCGGTCGCGGCGGCGGCGGTGGGGCTACGCCCCGGACGCAGGAGGCGCAGTCGCTCGGGTCGGGATTCCTGATTTCCAGCGACGGCTATATCGTCACCAATAACCATGTCGTGTCGGCCGGAGCCGAGGGCGCCACGGTCGAATCGATCACGGTGACGCTGGCCGACCAGAAGGAATATAAGGCGAAGCTGGTCGGGCGCGACGAGCTGTCCGACCTCGCGGTCCTGAAGATCGAGGGCGCGACCTTCCCCTTCGTCCGTTTCGGCGATTCGCGCCAGGCACGCGTCGGCGACTGGGTGCTGACCATCGGCAACCCGCTGGGTCAGTCGGGTACGGTCACTGCCGGCATCATTTCCGCGCTGAACCGCGTCGGCCAGGGGCCGTATGACCGCTTCATCCAGACCGATGCCGCGATCAACCGGGGCAATTCGGGCGGCCCGATGTTCGACATGCAGGGCAACGTGATCGGCATCAATTCGCAGATCCTGTCGCCGACCGGCGGCAGCATCGGCATCGGTTTCGCGATTCCAGCGGAACAGGCCAAGCCGATCGTCGACAAGCTGATGAAGGGGCAGTCGGTCTCGCGCGGCTATCTGGGCCTGACGCAGCAGGAGATCAGCGCCGATATCGCCGCTGCGCTGAACATCACGAAGGATCGCGGCGCACTGGTCAACGGCGTCTCGCCGGGCGAACCGGCGGCGCGCGCGGGCATCCGTCCGGGCGACGTCATCGTCGCGGTGAACGGCAAGGAGATCACGCCGCAGCAGTCGCTGACCTATCTGGTCGGCAACGAAGCGCCGGGCAGCCGTGTCACGCTGGACGTGCTGCGCGATGGCAAGCGGCAGCAGATTCCGGTGACGCTTGGCACGCGTCCTTCGAACGACCAATTGGCGGCGCAAAGCCAGCAGTTCGACCCCGACAGCGCGCCGACGACGCCACGCGCCAGCACTAACCTGGCGGCAACCGCCGGGCTGGTCGTTCAGCCGTTGACCCCTGCCATCGCACGGCAGCTGCGGCTCGATTCGACCATCCGCGGCGTCGTGGTGGCGGACGTCGATCCCAACAGCGATGCTGCGACCAAGGGGCTGCGTCGCGGCATTGTGATCCAGAGCGTCAATCGCCAGACGGTGACGAACGAGGCCGAACTGACCCGCGTGATTCAGCAGGCACGTGCCGGCGGGGCCAAGCAGGTGCTGATGTATGTACAGCTGCCCGGAGAGCCGTTCGCGCGGTTCGTACCGATCGGCATCGACGCTGCGAAGTAACGGTCGGACAGAGGGCGGTGGGACATCCCACCGCCCTTTTTCTTTGTCCGTTGCGGATGATGGACCCACGCCCGAAACGCGGTAGATATCGTCGGAAGTTGAAGGGCAGGCCATGACCGACACCGAACTTATTCTGGGCGCGACCGCAGACGGCATCCGCGAGGCACTGGTCCTGAAGCGCGCCAACCGCCACGGGCTGATCGCCGGGGCGACCGGCACCGGCAAGACGGTGACGTTGCAGGGGCTGGCCGAGAATTTTTCCGCCGCCGGGGTGCCGGTGTTCGTGGCCGACGTGAAGGGCGACCTGTCGGGCATCGCCATGGCCGGCAGCGCGACCGCCAAGCCGCATGCCGCCTTTACCGAACGTGCCGCCGCGATCGGCGATAGCGACTGGCAATATCGCGACACGCCGGTCGTCTTCTGGGACCTGTTCGGCGAGGCGGGCCATCCGATCCGCGCCACGGTTTCGGAAATGGGGCCGGTGTTGCTCGGCCGGATGCTGAACCTGAACGACGTGCAGGACGGGGTGCTCACCATCGCCTTCCACGTCGCCGACGAGGAAGGGCTGCTCCTCCTCGATCTCGACGATCTTCAGGCGATGCTGGCGCATTGTGCCGAACGGGCCGACGACCTGACCACCCGCTACGGCAATGTCAGCAAGCAATCGGTCGGTGCGATCCAGCGCGCGCTGTTGCAGCTGCGGGGCCAGGGCGGCGACCGCTTCTTCGGCGAACCGGCGCTTGACCTCGCCGACTTCATGCGCGTGGCCGATGACGGGCGCGGCGTGGTGTCGGTGCTGGCCGCCGACAAGCTGATGGCGTCGCCCCGGCTCTATGCCACCTTCCTGCTGTGGCTGCTGTCCGAACTGTTCGAAACGCTGCCCGAGGTGGGCGACCCCGACAAGCCGAAGCTCGTATTCTTCTTCGACGAAGCGCATCTGCTGTTCGACGATGCGCCTGACGCGCTGGTCGACAAGGTGGAGCAGGTCGTCCGGCTGATCCGGTCGAAGGGCGTCGGCATCTATTTCGTGACCCAGAACCCGATCGACATTCCCGATGCGATCGCCGGGCAGCTGGGCAACCGGGTGCAGCACGCCCTGCGCGCCTTTACGCCCAAGGAAGCGCGCGCGATCAAGGCAGCGGCCGAAACCTTCCGCCCGAACCCGAAGCTGGACGTCGCGCAGGCGATCACCGAGCTGAAGACCGGCGAAGCGTTGGTATCGGTATTGCAGGCCGATGGGTCGCCCAGCCCGGTCGAGCGCACGTTGATCCGTCCGCCCCGCTCGCGCGTCGGGCCGGTCACTCCGGCCGAACGCGGCGTGCTGATGCAGACCGATGCCGTCGGTGACCGCTACGACACGGCGATCGACCGCGAATCGGCGGCTGAACTGCTGGGTGCCAAGGCGAACGAAGCCGCCGCCGCCGCCGCCGCCAGCAAGGCGCAGGCCGCCGCCGACAAGGAAGCGGCGCTGAAGGCCAAGGAAGACGCGCGGCTCGCCAAGGAAGCCGAGCGCCAGCGGATCGCCGAGCAGCGCGTGGCCGACCGCGAAGCGCGCGAGGCGGAGAAGGCGGCGCGCGCCGCCGATCGCGAGGCGGCCAACAACCCGTGGAACCGCGCCACCCAATCGGCGACGCGTTCGGCGGGGTCGGCGGTCGGTCGCATCGTCGTCAACGAAATCGGCAAGCAGGTGTTCGGTACCACCCGCGGCGGTCGCGCCAAGAGCGGCGGGTTGGTCGGTGGGCTGTTGCGCGGCGTCCTGGGCGGACTGTTTCGCGGATAACCCCATGGCGATCGACAATGTTTCAGGCGGGACGGAGACGCCCGGTATCCCCCCGTCGCTGTTCGCGATGCGGCCGGGCATGGCCATCCGCTATGACCAGCCCGATCCGGCGCTGGCCGATTACGTCACCGGCTATCACCTCTATGCCGCCAGCGGGCCGGCGGCGGCGGGGCTGGAAAACTGGTTCCTGCCCGGTACCGCCAACGTCCGCGTCACGCTGGACGCCGGGCCGATCGCGGTATCGATCGGCCGGTTCCGCAGCGATCCACTGCCGCAGGCCAGCCTGTTCGGCCCGACCAGTCATGCGATCCACACCGTCACCAATGGCGGGGTAATGATCGGGTTCGGCATCAGCGCGCTAGGCTGGTCGCGCTTTTTCGACGGTGGGGCGGATCGCTATGCCGACCGGATCGAGCCGCTGGATGCAGCGGCGCGGCCGGGCTTTGCCGAACGGCTGGTGGCACTGCTGTCGTCGGTGGCCGACGAACATGGCGTGAAGCCGGCGCTCGACCGGTTCCTGCTGGCGGAAATCGGGCCGAAGGTCGCGGATGAGGTGCAGATCCGCACCATCGCGCGGATGGTCAACGACGACCTGCCCAATGCGGTGGCCGAAACGGCGGCGGCATGGGGCATGTCGCCCGAACGGCTGCGGCGGTTGTGCCGGCGGCATTTCGGCTTCGTGCCCAAGACATTGTTGATCCGCGCGCGCTTCCTCCGTTCGCTGGTTCCGCTGATCGAATCGAAGGGTGATCTGGATTATTCGCGGATCGACCCCGGCTATGTCAGCGCGTCGCATTTCCTGCGCGACGCCCATGCCGTACTCGGCACCACCCCACGCCGGTTCCTGCACGCGCAGACCGAATTCCTGGTGGCGAGCCTGCGCGCGCGGGCGGCAGTGCTGGGCAGCGCGACGCAGGCGCTGCACCGGCTGTAGGGGCGGGGATTCCGCTTTCCACAAACGTCATTTCAGACGGCGCGGGGAAGTACGGGAAAGGCACTTGTCCGCCTTTCCCSCCAGCCATCACATCGCGGCAATCAGTTCGTCGATCGTCACGAACGCGAACGCGACCGAGCTGTCGGCCACGCCGTAGGGGATGAAGATCCGGTCGCCGTGGCGCAGCGCGCCGCACGAATAGACGACGTTGGGAACGTAGCCCTCGCGGTCTTCGTTCGCCGCCGCCAGGATCGGTTCGCGGGTGCGGCCGATGACCTTCGACGGATCGTCCTTGTCCAGCAGCACCGCGCCGATCGCGTATTTGCGCATCGCGCCGACGCCGTGGGTCAGCAGCAGCCAGCCCTGGTCGATTTCGATCGGCGGGCCGCAATTGCCGATCTGCACCAGCTCCCACGGGAAAACGGGCTTGAGCAGCAGCTCACCCTCGTCCCAATGCGTCAGCGTATCGGATTTGATGAGGAATAGGTTTTCGCCGTCCTGCCGCCCGATCATCATGTATTGGCCGTTCACCTTGCGCGGGAACAGGCCCATGCCCTTGTTCCGGGCCGCGCTGCCGGTCATCGGCACCAGGTCGAACGCCCGGAAATCGCGGGTGCGCAGCAGCTCCGACTGGATCATCGACCCGTTATAGGCGGTGTAGGTGCCGAGCCATTCGGCGGTGCCGTCGTCATGGGTGAAGTGGACGAGGCGCATGTCCTCCAGCCCCTTCGACTGCGCCTCGGTAATCGGAAAGATCACCGTGCCCGACAGCGTGGAGTCGCGGTGGCGGAAGACCGTCACCTCGCCCTCGGGCGCTTCCTCTTCGTCGCCGATCGCATCGGCGGCGGTGGCGAAGGGCGGTTCGGGCGCCAGCACCAGTTCGTTGTCGTCGGTGATGATGCCTTCGCGGAAGGCGACCGACGAGATATGGCCTTCGCCGACCGCGCGCAGCGACATCAGGATGCGCAACGACCCCTCGGGCATGCCCGACTGGTCGAAATGCGGCACGGCGCTGGGGTTCATCAGCGCGGCGGCGGCATAGCTGTATTCGTGGCAGAAATAGGCCCCGATCAGCTGGCGCTTCTCGTCGCTGATCGTGCTGCCGTCGAGGCCCAGCACCGCCTCGATCTCGTCATAGCGCGTCATGAACACGCGGCGCGTCTGCCAGTGGCGCGCCTCGAAATCCTTGAGCACCACGTCCAGTTGCGCCCGAGTTTCGGCGGGCGACATGGACAGCACTTCGCCGACCAACCGCTCGGTACGGCTGGGGGCCGAACCGTTGCGCTGCCATGCGATATGAAAGGGGCGCACCACCACGCGCGAAGGGTCGGCGTAGAGCCGCAAAGGGTGGTTGTAGATATCCAGCATTCGCGCGTCCAATAATCCCGGCCGAAGCCGCGGCCGGATCAGGCCACGGCGCGGCGCGGGTCTGCCACGGAAGCGCGACCCTTTGAAAGGGCGGAAATCGCACAGGACGCCAATTGCAGCGCGAGAATCGACTCCGCGCCCTGATTGCGGTTCAATCCGGTGGGCATCAACCCGTCGAAACAACCGCCGTCACCCACGGTCGCCAGCGGCAGGTCCAGGTCGTTGGCGCCCAGATACCAGTTATACGCCTTGACCGCCTCATCGACCCAGCGCTGGTCGCGCGTCGCGTCCCAGGCCGCGACACAGGCCTCGACCGTTGCCTGCGCTTCCAGCGGCTGCTGGTCGAACGGCAGCGGATCGGCATAGGGACGACTGAAACTCTCGGTACCGACCGCACGGAACCGGCCGTCGGGCGACGTCTGCTGCGCGACGATCCAGTCGAGCGTGTCCAGCCCGACCTTCAGGAAATCATCCCGCTTCAGGGCATGGCCGGCGCGAATCATCGCTTCGGGCAGGCGGGCATTGTCATAGGCCAGCACGATTTCGAACCAGCGCCATTCCGGGCGGCGGGCGGCATCGAGCAGCGTGACCAGTTCGGCACCAAACCGCGTCGCGATCTCGGTCGACAGCGCATGGCCGGGGTTGATGTCGAGCATCGCCACCGCGCCCAGCATGGCAAAGGCACGCGCACGCGGGCTACCAAGGTCGAGCGCGATCGACGCGGTCTGCTCATAGAGCGACATCGCCCAGTCGCGATGCTTGCGCGACTGCGCATCGCGCGCGGTGATTGCCAGTGCCCACAACGTGCGGCCGTTCGAGTCCTCCGACCCTTCATCCTCGCACCAGGTCCGGTCGAAATTCATGAAGTTGCGGAACCGCCGCCGATCCGGGTTCCACGCATATTGCAGGAACGAAGCATAGATCGTGGTCCATTTGTCGCGGACAATCGGATCGATATCCTCGATCTGCGACATCAGGATCAGCGCACGGGCATTGTCGTCGATGCAATAGCCATGGCGGCGGTCGGGCACCGAATAGATCGAGTGCTGCAACATGCCGGTCGCGTCGCTCATCCGTTCGACGGCGGCGAAATCGGGCTGCAGCGCGGTCAGGTCGGTGCTGGGCCGCACGCGGCGGGGCCGGGCGGCGACAGCCTGACCGATCTCGATCATTGCCGCCTGCGCGAGGCAGGGGAACAGCATCGTCCGGCCGCGAGCATAGGCACGGCCAGCCAGCGATTCGCGACGGGCGTCGTTACCCAGCAGATCGACGATTTCGCGCGCGAACGCCGCGGCATCGCCGAAATTGACGATCACGCCATGGTCGTCCGCCAGGATTTCGGTCGCGTGGACGTAAGGGGTGGACACCACCACCTTGCCGACGCCCACTGCATAGGACAGCGTGCCCGAGGTGATCTGCGCCGGGTTGCTGTACGGGGTGACGTACAGATCGGCGGCCTGGAGATAGTCGAGCAGTTCGTCCTGTTCGACGAAGCCGTCGAGGAAGCAGACATTATCTGCGACGCCCAGCTGCGCAGCCTGTGCCTTCAGCCGGTCGCGATACGCCTCGCCCTCATGCGCGACGAGATGCGGATGGGTCGCGCCCAGTACGACATACAGCGCGTCGGGATGCGATGCGACGACCGTCGGCATCGCCTCGATCATCGTCTCGATCCCCTTGTTCGGGGCAAGCAGGCCGAAGGTCAGCACGACCGGGCGACCGGCCCAGCCGAACCGTGCCTTCATCGCATCGGGTTGTACGAACGGGCGGTCGTGGACGCCGTGCGGGATCGTCACGATCTTGCGCGCATCGGTGCCGTGGACGCGCATCAGGATTTCGCGACCCTTGTCGGCCATCACGATGATCTTCGACGCACGGCGCAGCAATGCCTCCAACACGCGACGTTCATCGGCATTGGGATGTTCGAGAATGGTGTGCAGCGTGATAGCGACCGGCACGTTCACCCGGTCGAGCAACGCGACGATATGTTCGCCCGCCGGCCCGCCATAGATGCCATATTCGTGCTGCACCCAGACCGCCTGCGCGCCGCTCGCCTCGATCCGGCGCGCCGCGTCGAGATAGGCGATGCGGTCGTTCTGCGCGATCGCGTGGGTCACTTCAGGCGGATAGGCATAGGCACCGGGACGGTCGTCCATCGCATAGACGTCGACCGCCATGTCGGGATACCGATCGCGCAACGCATTGAACGTGTCGGTGGTGAAGGTCGCGAGCCCGCATTTGCGCGGCAGGAAATTACCGATCAGCGCGATGCGATCGAGCGAATCCAGGGCTACCCTCTGGCTCATCAACGTTCCTCTTTGCGATGCAATATCCGCACGGTATCGGCGGTGTCCGCAAATAGAAACATTCCGACACGGTGAATGGTTGCAAGAATTGTGCGCTGCGACACAATAACGTGGCGAAACGTGCCGCCGTCGCGGCGATCACCCGCGTCCGCGATATCCCGGCACGTTCTGATCAGGAATCCATACCGACCGGGGAGGTTCCCCCGATTGCCAGAACACGTCGATCGGGATGCCGCCGCGCGGATACCAATAGCCGCCGATGCGCAGCCATACCGGCTGCATTTCCGCGACCAGCCGCTCGGCGATGCCGACCGTGCAATCCTCATGGAAGGCGGCATGGTTGCGGAAAGACCCCAGGAACAGCTTCAGCGATTTCGATTCGACGATGGTCGCGGCGGGGACATAGTCGATCACCAGATGCGCGAAATCGGGCTGTCCCGTCACCGGGCACAGCGAGGTGAATTCGGGCGCGGTGAAGCGCACCAGATACGGCGTGCTGCGCGGGTTGGGAACATAATCGAGTTCGGCGGCTTCCGGAGTCGCGGGAAGCGGGCTGGCCTGGCCAAGGAATTTCGGGTCCATGGCCCCATTGTAGAAGGGACTGCGCACAAATGGAACGGGTGCTGATCCCGATACTGGGCGACCAATTGTCGCTTGCGCTGTCGTCGCTCGCCGACGCCGATCCCGATACCACGACGATCCTGATGATGGAGGTGGTCGAGGAAGCGACCTATGTCCGCCATCATCCCAAGAAGATCGCGTTCCTGTTCGCCGCGATGCGCCACCATGCCGCCGAACTGAGCGACAAGGGGTGGAGCGTCGATTATGTCCGGCTGGACGACCCCGACAATGTCGGCACCTTTACCGGAGAGATCGCCCGCGCGGTCGAGCGGCACGATCCGACCGCGATCATCGTCACCGAAGCCGGCGAATGGCGGGTGCAGGCGATGCTGGAGGCGTGGGAGACGATCTTCGGCATTCCCGTGTCGATCCGTCCCGACACGCGCTTCCTCTGTTCGCACGACCGGTTTCGGGAATGGGCCGACAACCGGCGCGAATTGCGCATGGAATTTTTCTATCGCGAGATGCGGCGCGAAACCGGGCTGTTGATGGACGGCGCCAAGCCGGTCGGCGGCAAATGGAATTTCGACCACGACAATCGCAAGCCGGCGAAGCGCGACCTGCTGATCCCCCGCCCGCTGTCGTTCACGCCGGACGCGGTGACGCAGGAGGTGCTGGCGCTGGTCGCGGATCGGTTCGGCGACCATGCCGGTACGCTCGACGGGTTCGACTTTGCGGTCACGCGCAAGGATGCGCTGCGCCAGCAACGCGCCTTCCTCACCCATGCGCTGCCGGGGTTCGGCGACAATCAGGACGCGATGCTGACCGGCGAACCCTATCTGTGGCACGCCGTCCTCTCGCCCTACATCAATGCCGGCCTGCTCGACCCGCTCGACCTGTGCCGGGCGGTCGAGAAGGAGTACGCGGCGGGCAAGGTGCCGATCAACGCGGCGGAGGGGTTCATCCGCCAGATCATCGGCTGGCGCGAATTCGTGCGCGGCATCTATTGGCGCGAGGGGCCGGACTACGTCACGCGCAACTTCCTCGGCGCGAAGCGCGACCTGCCGGCATTCTACTGGACCGGCGAGACCGACATGCACTGCCTGTCCCAGGCGATCGGGCAGACGCTGGACAGGGCCTATGCCCATCATATCCAGCGGTTGATGATCACCGGCAATTTCGCGCTGCTGATCGGTGCCGACCCTCAGCAGGTCCATCGCTGGTATCTGGAGGTCTATGCCGATGCCTATGAATGGGTCGAGCTGCCCAATACGCTGGGGATGAGCCAGTTCGGCGATGGCGGGCTGCTGGGGTCGAAACCCTATGCGTCGTCGGGTGCCTATATCGACCGGATGTCGGATTATTGCGGGACATGCCGCTATGATGTGAAGCAGCGCACCGGGCCGGACGCGTGCCCGTTCAACGCGCTCTATTGGGACTTCATCGCCCGCAACCAGGAAAAGCTCGGCCGCAATCCGCGCATGGCGATGCCGTACCGGACGTGGGACAAGATGGCCGAGGAGACGCAACGCGAGCTGCTGGGGCAGGCGAAGGGGTTTTTGGCGGCGCTCGACAAGCTGCCGAAATACGAGGGGTAGGTCCGCACACCTCGTCATTCCCGCGCAGGCGGGAATCCATACGCGCTGGCTTCTCGGCTGGAGCACGGACCGTCGCGTATATGGATCCCCGCCTGCGCGGGGATGACGAGAGATACGCGTTGGCGGGCCGTAAGCCAGACCCTAACGCTTGACCCATCGCGCCGCGCGCCTAAGCCTTGGCCGATGCAACCGCTCGTTTCCACCGCATGGCTCGCCGACCGGCTCGGTACCCCCGGCCTCGTCGTCCTCGACGCGACCTTCGTGGCCGTGCAGCCCGATCCCCCCCGCGACGAAGCCGCCGAATTCGCCGCCGCGCATATTCCGGGCGCGCGCTTCCTCGATCTGCGCGCGCTGTCGACGGGCCAGGCGACCTCGCTGCCCGCGGCAGAGAAGCTGGCGGCGCGGCTGGGCGCGCTGGGGCTGAACGACGATGTGCAGGTCGTGCTGTACGACAATTCGCCGCACCATACGGCGGCGCGGGGCTGGTGGCTGCTGCGGCGTTTCGCCCGCGCGCTGCCGGTCGCGATCCTTGATGGCGGGCTGGCCAAATGGCGGGCCGAGGGGCGTGCCCTCGAAACCGGCATGGATCAGCCGACGCCGACCCGTTTTGCCGCCGATCCCGACCTGGCCCCGGTACGGACCAAGGCGATGGTGCAGGCGTCGCTCGACAAGGAAACGACGCAGCTGGTCGATGCACGCTCGCCCGCGCGGTTCGACGGGAGCGAGGCCGATCCGCGCGGCCTGCCCTCCGGCCATATTCCGGGCAGCACCAACCTGCATTATGCCCGTTTCTTCCACGACGACGGGACGTGGCGGTCGCCACAGGAACTGGCGGCGCTGTTCGCCGGGGCGGGGATCGATCTCGACCGGCCGGTCACGACGACCTGCGGGTCGGGCATTACCGCCGCGATCCCGGCCTTTGCGCTGCACCTGCTGGGGCGCGATGCGGCGCTGTATGACGGCAGCTGGACCGAATGGGCCGCCGACCCGCAGACGCCGAAGGTGGTCGCATGAGCGCCCCCGACGCATCCCACGCGCCCGAGACACAGGTCGTCACCGGCGGCCGCCGCGACGAATGGACCGGGGGCGTGGTCAATGTCCCCGTCTGGCGCGCCTCGACGATCCTGTATGACGACGTGGCCGATCTGCGCGCGGCGGCGGGGGCGAATACCCATCACCGGCTCTATTACGGTCGGCGCGGCACCCCGACCCAGTGGTCGCTGGCCGAGGCGCTGACCGAGCTGGAGCCGGGGGCCGAGGGGACGTTGCTCTATCCATCGGGCGTCGCGGCGATCACCACCGCGCTGCTCGCATATCTGAAGCCCGGCGATCACCTGCTGCTGCCCGACAGCGCCTATGACCCGACCCGTGCCTTTGCGCAGGGTATCCTGAAGACGATTGGCGTCACCACCACGCTGTACGACCCGATGATCGGGGCGGGAATCGCCGAACTGATGACCCCGGCGACGAAGGTGCTGTTCCTCGAAAGCCCCGGGAGTCTCACCTTCGAGGTGCAGGACGTGCCGGCGATGACCGCCATCGCGCGGGAACGGGGGATCACCACCATTCTCGACAATACCTGGGCGACGCCGCTGCTGTTCCCGGCGATGGCGCACGGCGTCGACGTGACGATCATGGCCTGCACCAAATATGTCGTCGGCCATTCCGACGCGATGCTGGGATCGGCCACCGCCGTGGCGTCGCACTGGCCGGCGTTGCGCGATGCGACCTATCAGCTCGGCCAGCATGTCGGGCCGGACGATGCGGCGCTCGGCGCGCGGGGGCTGCGCACCATGGCGGTGCGGCTGAAACAGCATGGCGAGTCGTCGATCCGCATCGCCCGGTGGCTGTCCGACCAGCCCGAGGTGGCGCGCGTGCTGCACCCCGCGCTGCCGGGCTGTCCGGGGCATGACATTTTCATCCGTGATTTCCGGGGCAGTGCCGGGCTGTTCGCCTTCGTCCTGAACGGCGGCAGCGATGCCGGCCGGGTCGCGTTGATCGACGGCCTCAAGCTGTTCGGCATCGGCTATAGCTGGGGCGGGTTCGAAAGCCTTGCCCTGCCGATCGACCCGCATCGCTACCGCAGCGTGACGCGCGCGGAGGCCGAGGGGCCGATGATCCGGTTGCAGATCGGGCTGGAGAATGCCGACGACCTGATCGCCGATCTCGCCGCCGGGCTGGCACGGTTCCGGGCGACACCGTGAACGGCCTTGCCGCCGGGCTGGCCGCACAGGGATTGCCGGTCGCCGATGGGCGGGAACTGGCCGAAGCCGGTATCGTGGCAGGGCTGGTGCTGTTGTCGCTGCTGCTCGGCTGGCTGGCCGGGCGTTGGGCCGGGCCGCATCTGACGACGTTGTGGCGCGACCGGGTGGGCGACCATGCCGTCGGCCTCGCCACGCGCATGTGCGACATCGTGCGGCATTTCGTGGCGGTCATCGCGCTGGCGCTGGTCGCGCAGGGGCATGATTGGGGGGCGCTGGCCGATATCGTCGTTGGCCTGGCGCTGGGCGCGGCGGTCGGCCGCCTTGCCATGCAGCTGCTGCGCGGCGTCAACCTCGCCCGCTGGCTGGCGTGGGCGGTATCGTCGATCCTGTTCGTCGCGGTGCTGGCCGGATCGGTCGGCGGGCTGGAGCCGATCACCACCACCCTCGACGCGATCGGCTTTTCGGTCGGCCGCCGCCGCCTGTCGCTGCTGGCGCTGGTCAGCGCGCTGCTGACCGCGGTCGTCCTCTATGCCGTGGTGCGCGTTGCCAACAAGCTGGTCGGCCATGCGGTGGATCAGGCGAAGAGCCTCGACCCCGCGCAGAAACTACTGGCGCAAAAATTGGCATCGATCGCGGTGGTCATCGCCGCCTTCTTCTTCGGGATCGACCTGCTCGGCATCGACCTGACGACCTTTGCGATCTTTTCGGGCGGGCTCGGCCTCGCGGTCGGGTTCGGATTGCAGAAGACGGTTGGAAACCTGATCGCGGGCATCATCCTGCTGATGGACCGGTCGATCAAGCCGGGCGACGTGATCGTCGTCGGCGACAGCTTCGGCTGGGTGAACAAGATCGGGGTGCGCGCGGTGTCGGTCATCACCCGCGATGGCAAGGAGCATTTGATCCCCAACGAAATCCTGATGACGCAGGAGGTGGAGAACTGGTCCTTTTCCGACCGCAACGTCCGGGTGCGAATCCCAGTCGGGGTGGGGTATGAAACCGACCTGCGGCTGGCGCAGCAGCTGATGCTGCAGGCCGCGACCGAAAGCGCGCGGGTGCTGCGCAGCCCGGCGCCCAATGTCTGGCTGATCTCCTACGGCGAATATGCCGTGGAGCATGAAATTCTGGCGTGGATCAGCGACCCCGAACAGGGCGTCGGCAATGTCCGGTCGGACGTGCTCAACCGGTTGTGGGACCTGTTCAAGGAGAATGGCATCGAGATTCCGGTGCCGCGGCGCGAGCTGATGTTCCGCGACGGGGCGCAGGGGACGAAGGGGTAGCGCACCCTTTCGCCGCCGCCGACCACCCCCTATCTTGCCCTGCGTGACAGCCATCACCGCCCGCATCGCCGAGGGCGTCCGCGCCGTGCCCGCCGACCAGTGGGATGCCTGCGCGGGCAAGGGCAATCCGTTCCTGTCCCACGCGTTCCTGTCGGCGCTGGAGGAATCGGGCAGCGTCGCGCCGGGATCGGGGTGGCAACCGCTGCCGATCATCGTCGACGATGCCGATGGCGTGCCGCAGGCGATCGCCCCGGCCTATGCCAAGGGGCACAGCCAGGGCGAATATGTCTTCGACCACGCCTGGGCCGATGCGTGGGAGCGGGCTGGCGGCGACTATTACCCCAAGCTGCAGGTCGCGGTGCCCTTCACCCCCGTGCCCGGCCCCCGATTGTTGTTGCGCGACGGTGCCGACCCCGCCGCGCTGATCGGCGCGGTCGAGGCGGTGGTGCGGCAGAACGGCCTGTCGTCGGCACACGCGACCTTTGTCGACGACGCGCAACTGCCGGCGTTTCAGGCGGCGGGCTGGCTGGTGCGGGCGGGCACGCAGTTTCACTGGGCCAATCGCGGCTATGGCTGCTTCGATGATTTCCTGAACGATCTGGCCAGCCGCAAGCGCAAGGCGATCCGCAAGGAACGTGCCGCCGCGCTCGACGGGCTGACCGTCCGGCACCTGACCGGACGCGATCTGACCGAAGCGCATTGGGATGCGTTCTGGGCATTTTACCAGGATACCGGCAACCGCAAATGGGGTCGCCCGTATCTCACCCGCCGCTTCTTCTCGCTGCTGTCGGAACGGATGGGCGACGCAGTGCTGCTGATCCTGGCCGAACGCGACGGCAGGCCGATCGCGGGGGCGCTCAACCTGATCGGCAGCGATGCGCTCTACGGTCGCTATTGGGGTGCGGTGGAGGAGGTGCCGTTCCTCCATTTCGAGCTATGCTATTATCAGGCGATCGACGCCGCCATCGCGCGCGGGCTGCAACGGGTCGAAGCCGGGGCGCAGGGCGAACACAAGCTCGCGCGCGGCTATGTCCCGGTCACCACCTGGTCGGCGCATTTCCTGCCCGATCCGGGGTTTCGCGCGGCCGTGGCCGAGTTTCTGGAGCGCGAACGCGCGGCCGTGGGGCAGGAGCAGGCTTTCCTGAACGACCTGACGCCGTTCAAGCGGGCATAAAGGCCGATCCATCTGGACAGAGGCGCGGCCCCACGCGGGGACGACGCCCTGTGCAAGCCGCCTTATTTCTTGCCCATCAACCCGCCGAGGCCGCCCGGCAGCATGTCGCCGATCCCGCCCAGCGCGCCGGGATTGACGTCGAGCCCCAGCAACTGCGCGAACTGGCCCAGCGCATCGGGACCGCCGACTTCGGACAGGATCGCCTCGATCTGGTGGCGCGATACGCCGCTATGGTCGGCGGCTTCCTGCGCGGGATCGGCATGGCCGGCAAACTTCATCAGCAGGCCGAGCACGGTCTGCACCTGTTCCTGCGAGATCCCCGCCTTGTCGGCGATGGCGGGCAGGTCGAATTGGCCGGCCAGCTTCAGGGCGTTGTTCAGCAGGTCCATCAGTTTTTCCTCAGCGGTTCGTTGGCCGCCATCTGTCGCGATGGGCGGCGGCGGGGTTTGGCGAACGGACGATTGCCCAGATCGCTCCATGTCAGCACGGGCGGCGGCACATTATGGTCGATGCGGAACAGCGCGGAGCGACCATTGCGCCACAGCGGGATCAGCCCCTGTTCCAGCCGCCGGTCATATTTGGGCGGGCGGATCAGCCATACGTAATCGAACGCATCGCGCGGGAATTTGTACAGCGCGCCGGCGATCGGTCGCCAATATTCGCGCGGGCATTTGACGTCGGTGACCAGTTCGGACGGATCGTGCGAGAAGCCCCGCGCTTCCTTGTACTTGACGGTCAGCAGCTGTCCGCCGGCCATCGACCATTGGTCGTTTGCATAAGCCAGCCGCCGGGTGAGCGCCATGCCGGGCAGATGCTGCAGCCGGGTCATGCGCCATTCGTTGTAGCAGGTCTCGCCCACGAAGGTGACCAGCCGCGCGCCGACCGGCACATGGTCCAATGCGGCCAGTTCGCGGTCATAGTCGCGGTCGTACAGCCAGAAGCTGGCCGTCGTCGCCCCCATCCGCCCGACGAAGATCGCCAGCGCGATCCCCGCCAATACCCCGGCATGGCGGATCGACAGGCCGGCCTTGGGCCTGAGCGCGATCAGGCTGATCCCGAACAGATACGGCACCAGTCGCATATCGGCATAGGCCGAGCCGAAGACGATGCGCGGCAGCAGGACATAGACTGCGATCAGGAACAGCGCCGACAGGCCCAGATTGCGTGAATAGCCGATGTTGGGATCGCGCAACCCCTTGAACAGCACGAGGTAGAAGACCGCGACCGAGGCGAGGTCGTAGAGCTGCCAGCGGTCGCGCAGCGTCATCGTCATCCACTGCATCTTCGCGCGCCAGTTGAACCAGTCGGCGGTCTGCCCGCCGACATGGCCGCCCGAACGCCACAACAGCATGAGCAGCGCAGGGGGCGCGAGGACGAGGCAGTGGAGCCCGGCGTGGAAGGCGGCGGCGAACCAGTTGCGACGCTTGTCATGTTCGCGGATCAGCTCGGCCGAGGCGGCGAGCACGCCCAGCGTCCCCCAACCGAAGGTATGCGTCAGCCAGATCAGTCCGGCGATGGGCACGAACACCACCCCGCGCAGCACCAGCCGCCCCTGCCGCCCCAGCCGCAGCCACAGCGCAAAGGCGTTGAGCGCGAGCGCCATCGACAGCAGGAAATTGGCGAAGCCGAAATGGAACGGAAAGCTGTAGACGATCGGCAGCGCGAACAGCGCGGTCGCCGGGATGCGGCCATGCACCTCGCGCGCGATCCACAGCAGCCCGACGGCGGTGAGCGCCGGGATGGTCAGGATGATGAGCTTGACCGCGGGTTCGAGGCCGATCAGCGGTTCGAGCAGCCAGACCAGCAGGTCGACGCCCAGATTGCCGATCAGGCTCCAGTCGAAATTATACCAGTCGTGGAACCAAGGCGCCTGTCCGGTGTCCCACAATTGCTGGACCCGGTAGCGGCCCATATGACCGGGCAGGTCGACCATCGGCGGAATATCGGGCCATAGCAGCGGCACCGCCGCCAATACCGCCATCAGCGCGACGAACCACCGCGTCTGCCACCAGTTGAGCCTGTCCCCCTGCATCGGCCGCTTTTAGAGGGGGGAAGGGCCTTCGGGCAAGCGTCCGCGCACTTTGAAGAACAGCATCGATCCGGGGAGCGGGATCGGTTCCAGCCAGGCGGGCACGCGCCCGGCCTGCAACGCTTCGACCAGACTGCCGGGGCGATAGGGCGCGAGTTCGCTTTCGTGCATGATATCAGGGCATAGCGCGACATAATCGACGCCCGACCGGCGGGCGAACGCGGCGGCGCGATCGGGCGGGGCGAGGAAGAAGCGATAGGCCGCCATGTTGCCGCGATTGTTGCGGTGATAGCCCGCCGCCCACACGCGGTGCGGCGTCATGCCGATCAGGTAGGAGCCGAGATCGATCGGCGCGACGACCAGCCCGCGCGGCTGGCGGGCGATCGCGACGAATTGGTCGGCCGTGGTGCAGCGTCCGACATTCTCCCGCACGACCATCACCGGCTGCGCCAGCACCGCGTCCATCTGTTTCGACACGGCGAGATAGGTGACGCCGGCGCCCAGCAGCCACAGCAGCAGGCGGCGGGGCATCTGGTCCGGCGCGCCGCGCGTCGCGGCGATGCCGATGGCGAACGGGATCGTGGCGAGTCCGGCAAGGATGTAGGTCACGCGAATCTGCAGGATCGCGGCGACCGCGCTGATCGCCAGCACGATCGCAAAGGCGACGGCACCGCGCGCGCGCCATCCGCCGCGTATCGCCTGTACCACGGCCAGCGCGCTGCCGATCAGCGACAGGGTGCCATAGGCGAGGATCGTGCCCAGCGTATCCTGTCCGACGAACAGCCCGCGCGCCTCGCTGACATTGCTCATCCACACCCGCTTCAGGAACGGGGTGAGCGCGTCATACGGGCCGGCCAGGCACACCATCGACGTGCGCGATACCGACCATGCGACGATGCACCCGACCAGCGCGGCGACGGCAAGGCGCGGCCCCACCCCGCGCAGGCGGGGGCCGGCCAGCCCCAGCACGCCCCACCCGGCTGCCAGCGCCAGCGTCGCGCTGGTCGAGGCGGGGGTAAAGCCGTCACACCATGCGCGCGGCCAGACATAGGGGTGCATGAACGCCAGCATCAGACCGGTCGCCCCCGCCAGCGCGATGCCGAAGCCCAGCGCCCGGCGGTCCTCGCGCGCGTCGCCGGTCAGCCACAGCCAGCCGAGCGCGACCATCACCGCGACCAGTTCGGGTGCCGATTCGAGACCGATGGCAAGGCTGGCGGCAACGACCAGTCCCATCACCGCGCCGGAAGCCCGCGACGGTGCGCGCAGCAGGCCGTCGACCAGCGCCAGCATCAGCACGATCTGCAACGCGTGGTGGTCGATCCGGCCGGGGATGAACAGGCTGATCGTCGGAAAGGCGAGCGCGGCGAGGATGACGGCGATCGGTCGCGCGCCGGGTCCATGCAGCCGGCCGGCGATGCGCGCGGCGAGCAGCAGGTAGCAGAAGAACAACAGCGCCGGCCACGCGATCACCATCGCGACCTCCGCGCCATGGGTGCCGACCAGTGGCGTCAGCGCCAGGATCATCGCGGCGGGCACCGCATCGGCCAGCCGCGACCAGTGCATCGACGCGCCACCCGGCGGCCCCAGCCGATGCTGCATCAGGTCGTTGAACGCCTGCCCCCCGATCCAGTCGCGAATCTCGGCCAGCCGCATCATGTCGTCATTGTCGGGCAGGCGCAGATGGCGCAGCGCCGCCCACTCCTTGATCGTCCACGCCATCGTCAGCAGCAGGACAAGGCCCAGCGCGAGCAATGGGACCGACCAAAAGCGGCGCGGCATCGGGGCAGGATCAGCGGTCATGGACGGGCATGTCGCCGCAACATGCTTAATTTCACGTATAGCGTTAACCGAGTCTTCGTCGTTTTGCCCGCACCATCGCCGGACGATCCCGCCGCTGGAGCAACCGATGTCCGCCGTCCGCCTGCCGATTTCCGGTGAAGCCATCGCTCCCCCCGCCGAGATCGAGCTGTCGATCGTCATGCCGTGCCTGAACGAAGCGGAGACGCTGGCGGTCTGTATCAAGAAGGCGAAGGCGTTTCTCGACACGCATGGCATCGCGGGCGAGGTCCTGATCGCCGACAACGGGTCGACCGACGGATCGCAACAGATCGCCAATGCGATGGGCGCCCGGATCGTGGCAATCCCGGTGCGGGGCTATGGCGCGGCGCTGGCCGGCGGCATCGCGGCGGCGCGCGGGCGATTCGTCGCGATGGGCGATGCCGATGACAGCTATGATTTCGGCAGCCTGATGCCGTTCGTCGAACGGCTGCGGGATGGTGCCGACCTGGTGATGGGCAATCGTTTCCAGGGCGGCATTGCGCCCGGTGCCATGCCGGTGCTGCATCGCTTCCTCGGCAATCCGGTCTTGAGCCTGCTCGGCCGCGCATTCTTCGATGTGCCGGTCGGCGATTTCCATTGCGGGTTGCGTGCCTTCCGCCGCGACCGGGCGCTGGCATTGGGGCTGACCTCGCCGGGGATGGAATTCGCCAGCGAGATGGTGGTGAAGGCATCGATCGCCCGGCTGGCGATTGCCGAGGTGCCGACGACGCTGGCCCCCGATGGCCGCTCGCGCCCGCCGCACCTGCGCACGTGGCGCGACGGGTGGCGGCATCTGCGCTTCCTGCTGCTCTATGCGCCGCGCTTCCTGTTCTTCTATCCCGGCATGGCGCTGCTGCTGGCGGGGGCGGGCGTGACCGGGATGCTCGCGACCGGCGACGCCAGCATCGGCGCGGTCGAGTTCGGGCCGCACACCATGATCTTTGCGACGATGGCGGCGCTGATCGGCGCGCAGATGGTCTGTCTGGCGGTGCTGGCGCGGCTGTTCGGCATTCGCAGCGGGATGTGGCCCGAAAGCGCGGCCATGCGCCGGTTGCGCGGCTGGTTCACCGTGGAGCGCGGCTGCATCGCTGGCGGGCTGGCGCTGCTGGCCGGGCTGGCCGGTGGCGTCGCCTCGACCTGGCTCTGGGCGCAGGCCGGGTTCGGCGCGCTGGTGCCGGGCGAGCTGATGCGGCTGACGATCCCGTCGATGCTGCTCGGTTGCCTGGGCGTACAGATCGGCGCGACATCGTTCTTCGCCGCGCTGCTCGACCAGCCGCAGGGCCTGCGCACTTTGGTTTGATCCAATAGCGTGGATGCGGCACCGGCCCGCTCCCCCACCCCGCCACCCAGCTAGGATACGCTGTGGGTGGCGGGGTGGGGGAGCGGGCCGGTGCCGCCCTGATCCGGCGCTGCCGGATCAGACGATCAGCGATCCCGCCGGCCGAGCAGGCGCAGGCGCAGGGCGTTCAGCTTGATGAACCCCGCCGCGTCACGCTGGTCGTACGCGCCCTGATCGTCCTCGAACGTCACGACCTTTTCGCTGTAGAGCGAATTGGGCGAACGGCGGCCGATGACATGGACCCCGCCCTTGTACAGCTTCAGCCGGACTTCGCCCGACACCTTGTGCTGGCTGTGGTCGATCGCGGCCTGCAGCATCTCGCGCTCCGGCGAGAACCAGAAGCCGTTATAGACCAGCTCGGCATAGCGCGGGGCCAGTTCGTCCTTCAGGTGCGCGGCACCGCGGTCCAGCGTGATCTGTTCGATCGCGCGGTGCGCGGCGTGCAGGATCGTGCCGCCGGGCGTTTCGTACATGCCGCGCGACTTCATGCCGACGAAGCGGTTCTCAACCAGGTCGAGCCGGCCGATGCCGTGCGCGCGGCCCAGCTCGTTGAGCTTGGCGAGCAGCGTGGCGGGCGACATCCCCTCGCCATCGACCGCCACCGCATCACCGCGTTCGAACGCGACGGTGACGATCTGCGGCGCGTCGGGTGCTTCCTCGGGCGAAACGGTGCGCGAGAAGACGTACTCGGGCACTTCGTCCCACGGGTCCTCCAGCACCTTGCCCTCCGACGAGGTGTGCAGCAGGTTCGCGTCGGTCGAGAAGGGCGATTCGCCGCGCTTGTCCTTGGGCACCGGGATCTGGTGCTGTTCGGCGAAGGCGATCAGCGCGGTGCGGCTGGTCAGGTCCCATTCGCGCCACGGGGCGATGACCTTGATATCGGGCTGCAGCGCGTAATAGCCGAGTTCGAAGCGGACCTGGTCGTTACCCTTGCCGGTCGCACCGTGGCTGACGGCATCGGCGTTGACCTGACGCGCGATCTCGATCTGGCGCTTGGCGATCAGCGGCCGCGCGATCGACGTGCCGAGCAGATACAGCCCCTCGTACAGCGCGTTCGACCGCATCATCGGGAACACGAAATCGCGGACGAATTCCTCGCGCAGGTCGTCGATGAAGATATGCTCGGGCTTGATGCCCATCAGCTCGGCCTTCTTGCGCGCCGGCTCCAGCTCCTCGCCCTGGCCCAGATCGGCGGTGAAGGTCACCACCTCGCAGTTATATTCCTGCTGCAGCCATTTCAGGATGACGCTGGTGTCGAGGCCGCCCGAATAGGCAAGCACGACGCGGTTGATGGACTCGGCCATGGGCAGGCTCCTTCGCTGGAATGGTTTGGCGCGCGGTTAGGCGACGCGGACGCCGGGCGCAAGGACACGCGCTTGCGCCGGGTGTTGCCCGATGCAATCGTGTTGCGCCTTTTCCCTTTTGCGAAAGAAGCTGACCCGATGTTGATCGCGCTCCTCGCCCTGGCATTGCAGACCGCCCCGACGCCTGCCCCGGCCACGCCGCCCGCGCCGGTCGTGGAGCCGGCGGCCGATGACGAGGCGGAGTTCTTCGCGATGTTCGACACGAACAAGGACGGGTCGATCGGCAAGGCCGAATTCGACGCGATGAGCGTGAAGATCGATGCCGAGGCGGCAAAGCAGGACCCATCGCAAAAGGGGCAGGCCGCCGCCGGCCTCGCCACCGCCTTTGCCCTCATGGACCAGAACAAGGACGGCAGGATCACGCGCGAGGAGTTCCGCACGATCGTGAAGGCCGGGCAGTAGGTACCAGCCGCTCTATTCCGCCGCCAGCAACGTCGTCGCCCCGCCCAGGTCGACCGACACCAGCCGGCTGACCCCGCGTTCGACCATGGTGACGCCGAACAGTCGGTGCATCCGGCTCATCGTCGCGGCATTGTGGGTAACGATCAGGTAGCGGGTGTCGGTATCGGCCGCCATCCGGTCGAGCAGGTCGCAGAAGCGGTCGATATTGGCATCGTCCAGCGGCGCGTCCACTTCGTCGAGCACGCAGATCGGCGACGGGTTGGTCAGGAACAGCGCAAAGATCAGCGCGACGGTGGTCAGCGCCTGTTCGCCGCCCGACAACAGGGTCAGCGATTGCAGTCTTTTGCCCGGCGGCTGCGCAAGGATTTCAAGGCCGGCTTCCAGCGGGTCGTCCGAATCGACCAGTTCCAGCTGCGCCTGCCCGCCGTCGAACAGCGCGCCGAACAGCCGACGGAAATGTGTGTCGACCGCCGCGAACGCCGCCAGCAGCCGCGCGCGCCCTTCGCGGTTGAGCGTGCCGATCGACCCGCGCAGCCGCTGCACCGCCTCGGCCAGCTCGGCGCGCTCCGCCGCCGTCTCGCCCTGCGCCGCTTCCAGTTCGGCCAGTTCGGTATCGGCGATCAGGTTGACCGGGCCGATCCGGTCCCGATCCGCCAGCAGCCGGTCATGGGTGGCGCTCTCTGCGGCCGCATCGCCGACCTCCGCCCCGACGAAGCCGATGCGCGGCAACAGCGGCGGGGGGCATTGGAAGCGTTCGCCCGACAGCCGCCCCATCTCCAGCCGGCGCTGCTCCTGCGCCTCCGCCCGCGCACCGGCCCCGGCGCGCCGTTCGCGCGCGGCGGCGAGCGATTCGGCAATTGTGCCGGCGGCACGCTCGGCCGCACGCAGCCGGGCTTCGGCAGCCTGTTCCAGCATTGCCGCGTCGGTGGTGGCCTGGCGCAGCGTGCCGAGCATCGCGTCCACGCCGGCCAGTTCCGCTGCCAGCGCGGCCGGGCGATCGGTCAGCGTCGTGCGGTCGGCGGCGATGGCGGCGATCCGCGCGTCGACCTCGGCGATGCGCCGGGCGGCATCGGCGGCGCGGGTCTGCCACGCGGTGATCTCGCCGCTGGCGGTCGCCAGCCGCTCCCGGTCGCGCCGCAATGCCGCGTCGAGCGATGCGCGTGCCGAACGGGCATCGGCCACCGCCGCGCGTGCGGTCGCCGCCGCCGTCGCCAGCGCGGCGACCCGCCCGGCGGTGGCGCTGCGGTCGGGTAGCTGGCGCAGCGCGGCATCGGCCCGGTCGGCATCGTCCTGCGCCTCGATCCGGTCGCTGCCGATCCGCTCCAGCCGGCTGGCGACGTCATCGGCCCGCGCCTGCGCCCGTTCGATCGCGGTGGCGGCGCGGTCCTCGGCCCGCAGCGCCTCGCGCGCCTGCGCTTCCGCCTGTTCCAGCGTGCGGCGGGCGGTGGCCAGCGCTCCGCGCGCGTCGGCGATCGCGGCATCGGCGGCGGTCAGCGCGGCATCGGCGGCGTCGCGGCAGGCGAGCAGCCCCGGGCGCTCCTGCCCCAGCAACCGCAGCCGGTTGGTACGGGCCAGTCGCTCCGCCGCCGCTGCGCCCGATCCGGCCCGCGCCCGCAACCCGTCCCACCGGCGCAATGCCCCGTCCAGCGTCACCAGCCGCTGCCCCACCGCCAGCGTCGTACCCTCGTCGCGTTCGACCACCAGCACCTGTTCCAGCCGTCGGGCGAGCATCGGGGCGGTGACCTGCGCCGACAGCCGGCCGATGCCGTGCGGGATCGCCGGACTCTCGAGCGGTGCGGCGTCGGCATCCCAGAATCGATCGTCGGCGGGGTCGATCCCGGCGTCGAGATCGTCGCCCAGTGCCGCCGCCAGTGCCGCCTCGAACCCCGGTTCGACCACGACCGAATCGATGATCCGCGCGCGACCGGTTCGCCGTAGTGCGCGCTCCAGCGCGGCGATTTCCCCGTCCAGCGCGGCCAGTTCGGCGGCGGCGGTCGCGCGGTCGGCCTGCGCCCGCCCGCGTGCCTCCTGCGCCGATCGTTCGGCGGCATCGGCATGGGCGATGGCCGCGCGGGCACCGTCGGCGCTGGCCGTTGCCGCCGCCCGCCGGTCGCCCGCCGCCGCCCGCTCTACGGTCAGCGGTTCGAGTGCGGGCAGCGCCGCCTGTTCAGCCAGCGCCCGCGCCTCGTCGCGGCGGGCGCGGTCCAGCCGGGTGCGCGCGGCGTCCTGCGCGGCGGCGGCGACCCGCGCCTCGGCAAGCTCGGCCGCCTGTGCCGCCAGTGCGTCGCCATGGGCGGCGTCGGCCAGCGCTGCCGCCGCCATCGCCTCCGTCAATGCGGTGTCGAGTTCGGGCAGGCGCACGGTGCCTTGCGCGATCGTCGCGGTAAGTGCGGCGGTCTCGTCGGTCAGCCGCGCGACGGCATGCGCCGCGTCGCCCGCCAGCGCGCCTTCACGCGCGCGATCGTCGGTCAGCCGCGTCGCCTGTGCCGCCAGGTCGGCCAGCCGCCGGGTCGCGGCGTGGGCCTGTGCCTGCAGCCGGTCGCGGGCATGGGCGGCGTCGCCGGCCCGCTGGCGCACCTCCTGCGCCGCCGCCCGTGCGGTCGCCAGCGCCTGGGTCGCTTGCGCCTGTTCGGCGACGGTTTCCGCCTGCGCCGCGCCGTGATCGGCGACCTGTGCCTCGGCCGCCATCGCCTCGGCCTTGGCCGTATCGGCGGCGGTGGCGGCATCGCGCCAGCGGGCATAGATGGCGCGGCCCTCCGCGATGCGGATCGCGTCGGTCAGCTCGCGATACCGCGCGGCGACCTTCGCCTGTCGCCGCAGGGCCGCGGCGCGCGCATCCTGTTCCTGCGCCATCTCGCCCAGCCGGTCGAGATTGGCCTCGGTCGCGCGCAGTTTCGATTCGGCATCGCGGCGGCGAACGTGCAGGCCGGAAATGCCCGCCGCATCCTCCAGCATCGCGCGGCGCTCGGCAGGACGGGCGGCGATGACCGCGCCGATCCGGTTCTGGCTGACCAGTGCCGGCGAATGTGCCCCCGTCGCGGCATCGGCGAACAGCAGCGAAACGTCCTTCGCGCGCACATCGCGGCCATTGATGCGATAGGCGGAACCGGCGCCGCGTTCGATCCGGCGGACAATCTCGACCTCATCGCCCGCCGCATCCTCGGCTAGGATCGCGACCTCGGCAAAGTCGCGCTGCGGGCGGGTTTCGGTGCCGGCAAAGATCACGTCGTCCATGCCGGCGCCGCGCAGCGACTTCGCGCTGTTCTCGCCCATGGTCCAGCGCAACGCTTCGAGCAGGTTCGACTTGCCGCAGCCATTGGGACCGACCACCCCGGTCAGCCCGGCCTCGATCACCAGGTCGGCGGGGTCGACGAAGCTCTTGAACCCGCTCAGCCGCAGCCGCCGGAGCGTCAGCCCCGGCGTGGGCGGTGTGGCCGCGTCATCCCCCGCGGCCACGGGGTCAGGCGCCAGCGCCCTTCAGCGCCGCTTCGATCTGCGCCCAGGTCACCGCGTTCTCGACCTTTTCGCCGTTGATTAGGAAGGTCGGGGTGCCGGTGACGACCGCGCCGCCATCTTCGGTGATTTTGACGACTTCCTGCAACAGCTTCTGGTCGGCAAGGCACTGGCGCGCCTTTGCCTCGGGCACGCCGCGCTGCTTCACGAAATCGACGAAGCCCGCCGCATCGGCCCAGCCGGTGACGGCCTGGAGCGGCGGGATCGACTGCAACCGCGCCTGTTCGGCCTGCGGGAGCGCCTGCATCCGGTCGAGCGTCGCCGCCTGGTTCTGATACATCGCCTCGAGCAGCGGGAAGAAGGTCGCCGTCCCGTTGCAACGGCCAAGCACTGCGGCAGCCAGGTCGGGCGCGCCGTGCACCGCAAAGTCGCGGAATTCGAAGCTCACCTTGCCGGTCGAGACATAGTTGTTGATGAGCGGTTCGTTGCCTTCACGCGCGAATGCACCGCAGGTCGGGCAGGTGCGCGAGCCATATTCGAGCAGCTTCACCGGCGCATCGGGGTTGCCGATGCGATAGCCGCCCTCGGGCGTGACCGCGACCATGTCGGTCCACTTCTTGCCGGCCGGGGCCGCGACATTGGCGACCGGTGCGGCGGCGGTGCCGTTGGCGCCGGTGCCGGAATCACCACCGCCACAGGCCGACAGGGCCGCAAGCGCGATCAGGGGGAGTGCGAAACGCATGGGATCTACTCTCTTGTCAGGGATCAGGAGGCGGTCAGGAACGGCTTGAGCGTGGCCCAGTCATGGGCCTCCACCTTCTTGCCGTTGACCTCGAAGCTGGGCGTGCCGTCGATATTAGCCGCCTGTGCCGCTTCGGCGATGGCGATCGCCCGCTTCTGCGCGGCTTCGTCGTTCAGGCAAGCGGTGATCTTCGCATCGTCCAGCCCGTGCCCGCGCAGCAAGGTGCGCAGGCCGGTCGCACCGGCGAGCTGTTCCAGCCGCTTGCCGATGGTCGGCGTCGCCTGCTGCGCTGCCGGCGTCGCGGCAAAGGCTTCGGCCTTGTCGAGCATCGCCGTCTGCTGCGCAAAGATCGCGTCATGCGCCGCCACGAACCGGTTCGCGCCGCCACAGCGCGCCAGAAGGACGGCCGACAGGTCGAGCGCGTCGCGCGGCAGCGTGCGATATTCGACCCGCACCCGGCCCGATCGGATCAGCGCGGTCAGCTCCGGCTTCGCATCGCGGGCAAAGGTGGCGCAGTGCGAACAGGTATAGCTGGCCCATTCGACCAACTGCACCCGCGCCATCGGGTTGCCGACCGCGACGCCGCCGGTCGGCAGCATCGTGACGCTGTTGGTCCAGTTGCGCGCGGTGGCGGCCCTTGCCGGGGCCTGCGCCTTGGCCGGGGGCATCCCGAACAGCGCGAGGATGAATGAGCACAGAAGGATCAGGATACGCATCAGCGGACCTTGCCAAGGATCGGAATGGCGGGAGGGGGCGGCGCAGCGACTGCCCCGGCGAGCGCGGCGAGAACCTCGCGCAGCTCCGGATCGGCGATGTCGCGCAGGCTTTCGTGCATGTCGGCCGGGATCGGCGGCGGTTCGCGGCGCGGCGGCACCGCGCGACGCGGCCGCACCTCGCCATGGCGGAACTGCAGCCGGGCGACCGCGGCATAGCCGAAGAACCGGTTCACCCGCTCGACGATGTCCGGCGCGATATGCTGCATCATCGTGCCATGCGCACCCGATACGATCAGCGTCAGCGTGCCATCGGCACGCTTGCCCGGCGGGAAGCGGATCGATTCGGGGGCCGACACGCGGGCAAAGCGTTCGCCGACGATCTCACCCCAGCGGCTGACCACGGCGGATTGCACGAAACCGAACTTGCGGAACGCCGCGCCGCCGATATCGGGCAGCAATTCGGCGACGGGCCGCGCACCGCCACGCCGGCGGGGTTCGGGAATCGTCGCATGGGGGCGGGGGCGCGTCGTCATTACCGGCATCCCATGCCATAGAGCCGGCGTGGACGCCAAGCATCTCTCTGTCGCCGAACGGTTGCTCGACTGGTACGATCCCAACCATCGCACCCTGCCGTGGCGCAGCCCGCCGGGCACCGCCGCCCCCGATCCCTATCGCGTCTGGCTGTCGGAGGTGATGCTGCAGCAGACGCAGGTGGCGAGCGTGCGGCCTTATTTCGAAGCGTGGACCGCGCGCTGGCCGTCGTTCGCCGCGCTGGCGGCGGCGGACGATGCCGATGTCATGGCGGCGTGGGCGGGGCTTGGCTATTATGCCCGCGCCCGCAACCTGCTGGCTTGTGCGCGGGCGGTCGCGGCGGGGGGCGCACTGCCCGACACCGAAGCCGAACTGCGCAAATTGCCGGGTATCGGCGATTACACCGCCGCCGCGATCGCCGCGATCGCCTTTGACCGACGCGCGGTGGTGGTCGATGCCAATGTCGAACGGGTCGTGTCGCGCCTGTTCGCGATCGCCGAGCCGCTACCGGGCGGGCGTCCCGCGATCCGCGCCGCGACGGATGGGATCACCCCCGACAGCCGCGCCGGCGACTTCGCGCAGGCGATGATGGACCTGGGGTCGATGGTCTGCACCGCGCGGAGTCCGCGCTGCCTGCTCTGCCCGCTGCGCGACGATTGCGCCGCCTATGCCATGGGCACGCCCGACGTCTTTCCGGTGAAGGCGGCGAAGAAGGCGAAGCCGCAGCGATTCGGCACGTTGTTCTGGGCCGAGCGCGACGGGCAGGTGTTGCTGGTACGGCGGCCGGACAAGGGGCTGCTGGGCGGGATGCGCGCGCTGCCGACCGGGCCGTGGGGTGACAGCGATCCCGGCAGCGAAGGCGCACCTTTCGCTGCCGACTGGCGCAGCGTCGGGATGGTCCGCCACGGCTTCACGCATTTCGATCTTGCCTGCACCGTCATGGTGGCGGATGCAGCGGGGGAAGACACCGCGCAGGGCGAATGGTGGCCGGTCGCGGACATTGCCGCCGCCGGGCTGCCGACGCTGTTCGCGCGGGCGATACCGGTGGTGGAGGGAATGCGATGACGCGGTCGTACTGGATGCGGAACACTCTGGCGTTGACGGGGGCGCTGACAGGCGCGCTGCTGGCCGTGCAGCCGGCGATGGTCTGGGCACAGGCCGCGCCGCCGCGCGCGCCCGCCCGCCCGGCGGTGCGCGCGCTGCCCGCGACCGAGGCGATGGTCCGCGACTATGTGGCGCAGAAGAAGGTGCCGGGCATGGTGGTGGTCGTCGGCGGCCCCGACTGGACCAGCGCCCACGCCGCCGGCCGCGTCGCGACCGACGCGACCGCCGCGCCGGCCAATGTCGATACGCTCTGGCGCGTCTATTCGATGACGAAACCGATCACCGGCATGGCGGCGATGATGCTGGTCGAGGATGGCAAGCTGAAGCTCGACCAGCCGATCAGCGACTTCATCCCCGGCTTCAAATCGATGAAGGTGCTGACCGATCCGGCCAACAGTCTGGCCAGCCGTCCGGCGACGACGCCGATCACAGTGCGTCACCTGCTGACCCACACCGCGGGCCTTGGCTACAGCATCGTGACCAAGGGGCCATTGCTGAAGGAATATGAGCGCCTGGGCATTGTCCCCGCCGCCGTCAACGCGCAGGCAGAGGTAGCGCTGGCCCAGGCGCGGCCGAAATCGCTGGAGGAATTCGCGAACCGTGTCGCCACCCTGCCGCTGATCGCCGAACCGGGGACCAAGTGGAGCTATTCGATCGGGCTGGACGTGCTGGGCCGCTTGATCGAGGTGGCAAGCGGCATGTCGTTCGAGCGTTTCCTGCAGACACGGATGTTCGCTCCGCTGGGCATGACATCGACCTATTGGACGGTGCCGGCGGCGCAGAAGGGGCGGTTGGCGACCAACTATGCGTGGGCCGGCGACAATCTGGTCCCGGTCGATCCGGGCGCGACGTCGGTCTGGCTGTCGCCGCCGAGCTTTCCCTATGGCGGGGCGGGGCTGGTCATGTCGGCCGCCGATTACGACCGGTTCCTGCACATGCTCCAGAATGGCGGCACGCTGGAGGGCAAGCGCGTGATGAAGCCCGCTACGGTGGCGCTGGGCATGTCGAACCTGTTGCCGGCCGGTGTCACCTTTGGCGGGGTCGATGGCGCGACCGGGGGACAGGCGGGGCCGAAGATGGGCTTTGGCGCGGGCGGATCGGTCTATCTCGAAACGCTGCCCGGACGGCCGGGCAAGGGCACCTATGGCTGGGGCGGGGCGGCCGGGACCGTCGCGTTCGTCGATCCGTTGCGGCAGCTGCGCGGGACTGTCATGGTCAATTACTTCCCGGCCGACAAATGGCCGCTGCGCGACGATCTGGTAAAGGCGCTGGCGCGCGATCTGGCGGGGCCGGTGCGATGATCGGCTTTACCGGCGCGGCGCTGGTCCGCGCCGATCACGAGCGCGACGATCCCGCGGCGTTCGCGCGGTGCAAGGGCGATCCGGCGGCGCGGCTGCTGGTGCTGACCGGGCTCGAACCACCGGTGGGCGACGACGGCGCGCTCGCGCTGGTGGCGATGGACCCGGCGCGGCGCGATGCGTTGCTGCTCGGCTATCTGGAGGGCACGCCGCTGTTCGTCGTCGGCGACGGCGACGGCAGCGCGCCGGCGATGCGATCGCCCGCGCTGATGGCCGCGCTGGCGGTGATGCCGCCGGCCGATGTCGCGCTGTACGGCGTCGCGCGCAGCCTGCTCGACTGGCATTCGCGCCACGGTTTCTGCGCGAAGTGCGGCCATGCCAGCGTCGTCGCACGCGGCGGCTGGGCGCGGTCGTGCCCCGGCTGTGGCGCGCTGCATTTCCCGCGCACCGACCCGGTGGTCATCATGGCGGTCGAACATGGCGACCGCGTGCTGCTGGGCCGCCAGCCGAGCTGGCCCGCCGGGCGGTATTCGGCGCTCGCCGGCTTTGTCGAGGTCGGCGAATCGGTCGAGGAGGCGGTCGCACGCGAGGTGCTGGAGGAAGCGGGCGTCGCGGTCGACGCGGTGCGCTATGTCGCCAGCCAGCCCTGGCCGTTTCCCTCACAGCTGATGATCGCCTGCATCGCGACCGCGCCCGACGACAGGCTGACAATCGACACGTCGGAGCTGGAACATGCGTTCTGGGCCACGCGGGACGAGGTGCGCGCGGCGCTGTCGGGCGACACGTCGCGCTTCATCGCGCCGCCGGCCCATGCGATTGCGCGGAGCCTGCTGGCGGCATGGGTGGGGGAATAGGCCCAACCCCTTACCCCCTCCGTTCGGTTCGAGCGGAGGGGGGCAGGACGGGGAAGAAGCCTACCCCCGCTCCCTCGCGCGGCCATAGCTGCCCAGCAACCGCACCCATTTGCTGTGGAACCGCAGTTCCTCCAGCGCGCGGTCGACATGCGGCTCGCCCGGCCGGCCCTCGATGTCGCAGAAGAATTCGGTCGCGGCAAAGGTGCCGCCGCGCTGATAGCTTTCCAGCTTGGTCATGTTGACGCCGTTGGTCGCGAACCCGCCCATCGCCTTGTAGAGTGCGGCGGGCACGTTCTTCACCTCGAACACCAGCGTCGTCATGCACGGCCCCTCGGGCAGTTCGGGCGGCGCGGCGCGGGCGAGGACGACGAAGCGCGTCGTATTGTGGTCGGCATCGGCAATGTCGTCGGCCAGCAATTGCAGTCCGTACAGCGCCGCCGCCGCCGGGGGAGCCAATGCGGCGACCGCCGGGTCGCCGATCGCCGCGACCGATGCCGCCGCGCCCGCCGTGTCGGGATGCGCCACCGGCTCGATCCCGCGCGCGCTCAGCCAGTTCCGGCACTGGCCCAGCGCCTGTTCGTGGCTCATCGCCTGGCGGATGCCCTCGACCGGGCCCAGCCCCATCAGCGCGTGGCGGATCGGCAGGAAATGTTCGCCGGTGATGACCAGCCCGGATTCGGGCAGCAGGAAATGCATGTCGGCGACGCGGCCATGCAGCGAATTCTCGATCGGGATGATCGCGCAATCGGCCTGGCTCGACCGCACTGCGTCGATCGCGTCGGCAAAGCCGAAACAGGGCAGCGGCAGCGCGCCCGGAAACGCCTGTGCCAGCGCGACATGCGAATTGGCGCCCGGTGCGCCCTGAAAGGCGACGGTGCGATTCGGTTCGCGCGCGGCGGCTTCGATCATCTGCGCCACCAGCGGGCGCGCGGGTGCGGCGTATTTCTGCATGGGGGGTGGCGATTATCGGGCGCGGGGGCAGGCGGCAACCCTGTCTTGCCAGTATCGGATGCCGTGTCTAAGCATGGCCCCAAACAAAACCATATTTAGGTGAGACGGCTCAGGGCATGGACGACCGGACGAACACCATCGCAGGTTGGGTATTGGCCGGTTGCGCCGCCGCCCTCGGACTTTCCATCGCCAGCGGCATGGTGTTCCATTCGGGACCGCCGGAAAAGCCGGGCTATCCGGTCGAGGGTGCCGCCGAAGCCGGGGGCGGTGCCGCCGCCGCCGTGCCGATCGCGACGCTGCTCGCCACCGCCGACGTGGCCAAGGGCGCGGAAGTATTCAAGAAATGCGCCGCGTGCCACACCGTGAACCAGGGCGGGGCCAACGGCATCGGCCCGAACCTGTGGGGCGTGATCGGCAAGAAGCACGGTCATCTTCCCAACTTCGCCTATTCAACCGCCCTGACCGGCATTGCGGGCAATTGGGACTTCGACGCGATGAACGCGTGGCTGACCTCCCCCCGCAAATATGCGCCGGGTACCAAGATGACCTTTGCCGGCCTTGGCAGCGCCGAGGACCGGGCGAACGTCATCGCCTATCTCAACACGCAGGGGTCGAACCTGCCGCTGCCGGCCGCTCCCGCCGCCGGTGCAGCACCTGCTGCCACCGAGGCGGAGGGTAACGTCGCAGAAGGCGCGCCGGCCAATACCGCCGATGTCGTCAATGCGGCCACCCCGGCATCGGGCGCGCCGTCGGTCGATCCGGCGGCAGCGGAACAGGCGGCCAAGAAGGGCGAGTAACGCGCCCTTCCTGTCGTAAGCCATTCCGGCCATCGCCGCGGCAACGGCCGGTCACGCCAACCCCAATCAGGCGGCGACCGGCGCCACCCCCAGCATCCGCGCCACCGCGTCGAAGTCATGCGCGATTTCGGTCACGCCCAGCGTGCGCAGGCGGTCGTCATGGCCGACCCCGCAATGCGACCCCGCGCACAGCCCGATCACCCGCGCGCCCGATGCGACCGCGCCGGTCACGCCGACCGGGGAGTCCTCGAGGATCGCGCAATCCTCGATGGCGATGCCCAGCTGGCGTGCGCCGTATAGGTACAGGTCGGGTGCGGGCTTGCCGTTCGCGACATGCTCCTTCCCGCTATAGATATGGTCGCCGAACGCGTCGCGCAGGCCCAGGTGGTCCAGATGCGTCGCGATCCAGTGGGTCGTGCTGGACGACACGATCGCGCGCGGCAGGTCGGCCGGCAGCGACCGGACAAAGGCGACGGCACCCGCCACCGCATCGACCCCCTGTTCCAGCACCCGTGCATCCTCGACAGCGCGTGCATCCCAGAAGCCGTCGGGCACCGGGCCGCCGACCCATTTCTCGATCGCCTGGGTGAAATGGCTGCCCGACAGGCCCATGAAATGGGCCATCGAATCGGCGGCGCTGGTCGGGTGACCGGCATTGGTCAGGAACTCGGCGATCTGGCGGTTGCCGGCATATTCGCTTTCCAGCAGCACACCGTCGAAATCGAACAACAGGGCCTTGGGACGGGTCATCATCGTTTCCTTATTGCCCGCGCGCGCCGAACAGCGCGGAGCCGATCCGGACATGGGTCGCGCCCAGCGTCACGGCGGTTTCGAAATCGTCGGACATGCCCATGCTCAAGCCAGTGAGGCCATGGTCGCGCGCGAGCTTGGCGGTAAGCGCGAAATAGGGCGCGGCGTCGAGGCCGGCGGGCGGCACGCACATCAGCCCGGCGATCGGCAGCCCGGCGGCCTTTGCCTCCGCCAGCAGCGCGGGCAGGTCGGCGATGGCGCAGCCGCCCTTTTGCGGTTCGTCGCCGATATCGACCTGGATGAAGCAGGCGGGGCTACGGCCGGTCTTCTCGATCGCCTTGCCCAGTGCTGCGACCAGCGACGGGCGGTCGACCGAGTGGATCGCGTCGAACAGGCGCACCGCATCCTCGGCCTTGTTCGACTGGAGCTGGCCGACCAGATGCAGTTCGATTCCGGGTGTTTTTTCCATCAGCGCGGGCCACTTACCCTGCGCTTCCTGCACGCGGTTCTCGCCGAACACGCGTTGGCCGGCGTCGATGAGCGGCTGGATCGCGGCGGCGTCATGGGTCTTGCTGACCGCGATCAGCGTCGTCGCGCCCCGGTCGCGGCGGGCGATCGATTCGGCATGGGTGATCCGGTCGCGGATGGCGCCAAGCGGGGTGTCGGTTTTGGTCATCGCGCGCGCTATAGAGGCCGCCATGTCCCGCCGCCACCCTTTGCCGCAACGCTGGCTGATGACCGACGAACGGCTGGGTGAGGCGTTGCTGCCGATCATGGCGAAGGTGCCGCGAGGGAGTGGTGTCGTGTTCCGGCACTATGCCACGCCCGAGGGGGAACGGCGGCGGAAGTTTGCGCAGGTGCGGCGGATCGCGCGGGCGCGGCGGCTGGTACTGCTGGTCGCGGGGCCGGCCCTGCCCGGCGACGACGGCGTGCACGGGCGAAAAGCGTTGCGTCGCAAGGGGTTGGTCACGCGGCCGGTCCATTCGATCCCGGAACGCATCGCGGCCGAACGCGCGGGCGTCGACGCCATCTTCGTATCGCCGGTCTTCGCCACCGCCTCGCACCCCGGCGCGCGTGCACTGGGGCGGGTGCGGTTCCAGCGGCTGATCCACGGCGCGCGCGTGCCGGTCATCGCGCTGGGCGGCATGACGGCGGCACGCGCGCGGACGCTGAAGGGGATCGCCGGCTGGGCGGCGATCGATGCGTGGGCGTCAGAACGTCGCGCGTAGTTCGGCGAAGACGGTACGCGGCTCGCCGGGGAAGTGGCCGGACTGTTTGGTGAAGCCCGAGGCGGCGTACACCTTGTCGAAGAGGTTATCGACGCGCAGCATCAGTTCGGCGAAGCCCAGCGATTTGGTGATCGACGCGTCGAAGATCGCATAGGGGCGCACCGCCTGGCCCGACCGGCTGATCCGGCTCGACACCGCTTCGCCGCCGAACGCAAAGGCGGTGCCGATCGCCTTCACCTGATAGCGGCTCCAGAAACCGACCTTGTGCGCCGGCGCGTTGGCAAAGCGGCTGCCGACCGCATCGGTTACCGCCTGTCCCGCCACCGTGTCGGTCACGCGCGTGTCGTTATAGGCGTAGTTGGCGAGCAGCACCCAGTCGGGCGTGACGTCGGTGGTCAGGTCGAATTCAAACCCCTTGCTGGTCACCTCGCCGATCGGGCTCAAGGGATCGACGCCGCCCACCGGGGCGCGGGTCGGGTCGACCTGCAACAAGTTGCTGCGGATGATGCGATACACCGCGGCATTGGCCTGAAGCCGGCCGTCCAGCAGGCGCGATTTGACGCCGGCTTCGACCTGGTTGCCGGTGACCGGCGCGAACGGGCCGCCGGCGTCGCGATTCTGGCTGGCCGGGGCCTGCGGGTCGAAGCCCTGCGACCAGCTGGCATAGAGCGACAGGTCGCGGCGCGGGCGATAGATCAGCCCGCCGCGGAACGTCACGTCGCTGTCGCGATAGCCGGAATCGCCGGTGACCCGCCCCGCCGTCGCGACGCGCACCGCATCCTCGAACCGGTCCCAGCGCATGCCCGCGACCAGCAGCAGCGTGTCGGTCAGGCTGATCTGATCCTGCAAATAGGCACCGAGCCGCCGGGCGCGGGTGTCGGTATCGGTAAAGGGCAACGCGACGGCACGCACCGCATCGCCCGATGCTCGGCCATAGACCGGGTTGGACAGGCTGAGCGACGCGACGCCGCTGCGCAGGATACGCGAGCTAAGGCCGTTATTCTCGCGATACCAGTCGCCGCCCAGCTGGAACCGGTGCGCCATGCCGAACAGGCGGGTCGTCGCGGTAGCATTGGCCATGACCGACAGGCCGTCGACCGGGCGGACCTGATCGCGAAATTCGCGCAGCACCAGATCGGGGTTGGTCGGGCTGATCCCGCGCGGTTCGTGATATTGCTGCCGCTCGGTCGAGCGGAAGCGGCGAACCCCTGCGTCGAAGGTGATCGCATCGCCGATCGTCGTGGCATAGCGCGCCGACCAGGCGGTCGAGGTCAGGCGCAGCCAGTCGGTCTTTTCATTCGCGTTCCAGCGGATCGATGTCAGGAACCGCCCGCTGTCATCGACCAGCACGCCGCGCAGCCGGTTGGCGCGGAGATAATTGTCGTATGCCGTCAGTTGCAGCGTCAGCAGCCCGCCCGGATTGGTGCGGATCGACAGGCCAGCATCGCCGATCAGCGTCTGGTGCAGTGTGTTGTTGCGATAGGGCTGCATCGATTCGAAAAAGCCGCCGATGCGATAGGTGACGACGCCATCGCGATCGATCGGCCCGGTGGCCTCCGACGAGATGCCGGCGCGGTCATAGGTGCCGGCGGTGACGACGGTGCGCAGCGCGCGTTGGTCCGACGGCGTTTTCGACACATAATTGATGATGCCGCCCGGCGCGCCGGGACCGAAGAACAGGCCGGCCGGCCCCTTCAGCACCTCGACCCGGTCGACGTTGAACAGCTGCGGCACGGTGAAGCCGACGAACGGGTTGCCGCGCATCCCGTCATAAAAGGATTCGTCCTGCCGGAACCCGCGAAAGGTGACGCCGGCATAGCTGAAGGCGCTGACGCCCGCGATGTTGCGATACAGGTCGGTCGCATCGCGTGCGCCCTGATCGGTGAACAGGTCGCGGTTGATGACCTGCAACGCCTGCGGCACGTCCAACGGGTCCTGCGCCGATTTGCCGACGGTGGTGACGAGCGTGCGATAGAGCTGCTGTGCGCGTCCCTCGACCACGATGTCCGCGTCGTCGCCGGGCATATCCGCCGATTGCGCCATCGCCGGCAGCGGCATCGCGACCAACACCGAAATCCACCAAACCCGCACGCCATACCCCTTTTGCATATGATAGTAGCTCGCATTAGCGAGCGGGATAGTGTGTTGCAATCGTTGCGACAGCGATATGGCCGGGGAACGCCGCGCGGTTCCGTCCGTTCACGATCCAAAGGGGAAAAATATGGGCGACAGCGACGCAGGGCGATCGACCCCCGGCTATGGCCGGGTTGCTGCGATGACGGTGATGGTGCTGGCGATCGCGGGGACCGCGTTCCTGCTGGTCAGCATGATGCGGCTGGTCCTGCTGGTCTTTGCCGCCACGACCATCGCGGTACTGTTCAGCGCGGTGGCGAACCGTATCCAGCGCTGGACCCGGCTGCCACGCGGCCTGGCGCTGGCGCTGTCGGTGATCCTGTTGCTGGGGATCGTCATCGGCATCTTTTTCGGATTCGGCGCGCAGCTGGTGAACCAGTTCGACCTGATCCGGCAGCAGATTCCCTCCGCATTGCAGGCGATCCAGCAGCAGCTCGACGGATGGGGGCTGGGCGAGCCGGCGCGCGAATTGCTGTCGCAGGGCAGCAGCGACCTGTCGACGATCATGTCGCGCGCGGGCAGCTATGTCCTGTCGATCGGGTCGGGCCTGTCGGATGCGGTGCTGGTGCTGGTCGGTGCGATCTTCCTTGCGGCCGATCCCGAACTCTATCGCCGCGGCCTGGTGAAGCTGGTGCCGCCATCGGCCGAGCCGGTCGCGCGGCAGGCGGTGGACGATGCCGCCGGCGGCCTGCGCGGCTGGATGAAAGGGGAGGCGATCGCGATCGTCGTCGTCGCGGTGCTGACCGCCACCGGGCTGTGGCTGTTGGGCGTGCCCGCCGCGATCGGTCTTGGCCTGATCGCCGGTTTGATGGACGTCGTGCCCTATGTCGGGCCGATCATCGCCGGGCTGCCCGCCGTCATGCTGGCCTTTACCCAGTCGCCCTCGACCGCGCTGTGGACGATCGTGCTGTTCCTGATCGTGCAGCAGATCCAGGGCAATATCCTGATGCCGATCGTGCAGAAGCACGCGGTCGACGTGCCGCCGGCCGTGCTGTTGTTTTCGGTCATCGGCATGGGGCTGCTGTTCGGGTTCATCGGCGTGCTGCTCGCCGCGCCGCTGACCATCGTCGTGTTCGTGCTGGTGCAGCGGATTTATGTCCAGCACCTGCTGGGGCGGGATATCACTGTGGCGACGGACAAGGTGCAGGAGGAGGGGTGAGCGCCTTCCTCTGAATCCGCCGTCACCCCGGACTTGATCCGGGGTCCCGCTTTTCGCGGACAATGGCAGAAGAAGCGCGACCCCGGATCAAGTCCGGGGTGACGGGGTGTCAGGTGGCGCGCGTCCATAGCGACGGGTCGCGTGGGGTGTCCGGGGCGGGACGCCACCGCGCGGCGACGAACGCGCGGGCGATGGCGGTGATCTTTTCCGCCTTCGATGTCGTCTGCCGCTTGTCCCACGCGGCGGGGCCGGCGGCGGCGACCTTGCGCGCGATGCCGCCATAGATGTCGGCGGCGGCCAGCACCGCCCACGCCGATCGCCACGGCAGCCGTGCCGCGCCGACCCGCGCGCTGTCTTCGTGGGAAGCTGCGCGCGCCGCCATCCGCCGGGCGAGCACGGCCACCCGGTCGGGCGTCGCCATCGGATCGGCGGGATCGATCCCCTGTTCGTCCAGCCAGTCGCGCGGCAGGTAGCAGCGCCCGGCATCGGCATCTTCGCGCACGTCGCGGGCGATATTGGCAAGCTGGAATGCCAGGCCCAGGTCGCAGGCGCGGTCGAGCGTGTCCTTGTCCGTTGCGGGCACCCCCATCACCACCGCCATCAGCCCGCCGACAGCCCCGGCGACGTGATAGCAATATTGGTAGAGATCGCTTTCCGTGACCGGTTGCCAGCCATCGGCGTCGAGCTGGAACCCGTCGATCACGTCGTACACCAAGCGGTGCGGCAGCCCGACCTCGGCAGCGACCACGCCCAGCGCGTCGAACGCCGGATCGCCGGTCGGTTCGCCCGCCAATGCCCGTGCGGTGCGCGTGCGGATCAGCGCGAGGCGGTCCTGCGCATCGTCGACCCGCTGCATCCCATGGCCCAGATCCTGCCCGTCGGCCAGGTCGTCGCACGCGCGGCACCACGCATAGAGCAGCCACGCCCGCTCGCGCGTTACCGGGTCGAACAGCTTGCTCGCCGCCGCGAAACTCTTCGATCCGCGCGCGATCGTGTCGCGGGCGTGCGCGACCAGCGCGGGCCGGTCGAGGATCAAAGGTCGGTGGCAGCCATGTGGATGATCGCCTGCACCGGGGTGTGCGCGGCCATCTTGTCGAGCAGCACGTCGAGCGTGTCGGCGACCAGCAGGATATCGCGGTGCATCGGGCGCATGAACCCGACCTCGGCCATCTTGTCGACAAACGCGATCAGATGGTCGTAATAGCCCGCGGTGTTGAGCAGCCCGACCGGCTTGGTGTGATACCCAAGCTGCGCCCAGCTCATCGCCTCCCACAATTCATCCATCGTGCCGGTGCCGCCGGGGATGGTGACGAAGCCGTCGGACAGGTCGGTGAACGCCTGTTTGCGCTGGTGCATCGTGTCGACGACATGGAGTTCGGTGAGGCCGCGGTGCGCCGCCTCTGCCTTCACCAGCGCGGTCGGGATCACGCCGATGACCTCGCCCCCCGCCTCGATCGCGCCATCGGCGACCGCGCCCATCAGGCCGAGCTTGCCGCCGCCATAGACGACGCCGATGCCGCGTTCGGCAAGGGCACGGCCGACGGCGCGGGCGGAGTCGATATAGATGGGGTCGGCGGGGGTCGCGGACCCGCAATAGATGGCTAGGCGCTTCATGGCCGCGGGGTTAGGCGATTGGGGGAGGGGGGGCAAGCGCTCCCCTTATCGCGCCCTATCCGTTTGCTTCGAGCGGAGGTTCGAGCTTGTCGAGAACCGTAGTCGAGAAGGGGGTGCCCCAAACGGCCAAGTTCTCGACGGACGCTTCTCGACAGGCTCGAAGCTGCTCGAACCGAACGTTTGGGGCCGGGGTCGGGGAAGGAGGGTAGGACCTCAGTCCTCCCCGCCGAGCATCAACCCCGCCGTCGCCTTGGCACTGCCCACGACCCCTGGAATCCCTGCGCCCGGATGCGTGCCCGCGCCGACCACGTACAAATTCGGGATATCGTCATCGCGGTTGTGCGCGCGGAAGTACGCGCTCTGGGTCAGGATCGGCTCCAGCGAGAAGGCCGATCCATGATAGGCATTCAGGTCGTGGGTGAAGTTGCTCGGCATATAGCTGAACTTCGTCACGATCCGCTCGTGGATGTCGGGGATCAGGCGACGGCCCACTTCGTCGAGGATGCGCTTTTCGAGGATCGGGCCGATCTGGTCCCAGTCGACCGGGAACTTGCCGGTGTGCGGCACCGGGCACAGCGCATAGAAGGTCGAATGCCCCTCCGGCGCCATCGACGGATCGGTGACGGTCGGATGGTGGAGATAGAGCGAGAAATCCTCGCTCAGCACGCCATGGTCGTAGATGTCGGCGAGCAGCCCCTTATAGCGCGGGCCGAACAGGATCATGTGGTGCGGGATGCCCGGCCACGTCCCCTTGATGCCGAAATGGACGACGAACAGCGAGGGCGAGAAGCGCTTCTTCTCCAGCTTCTGCGCCCGGCGCTGCCCGCTGCGCGATCCCGATAGCAGGTCGCGGTAGCTGTGGACGATGTCGGCGTTGGTCGCGACCATGTCCGCGCCGATCACCACGCCGCCCTTGGTCGTCACGCCCGTAGCGCGGTCGCCAAGCGTGTCGATGCTCTTGACCGCATCGCCGAGCATCAGCGTGCCGCCGAGCTTTTCGAACAGGCGCACCATGCCGGCGACCAGCTTGTTGGTGCCGCCTTGCGCGAACCACACGCCACCGTCGCGCTCCAGCTTGTGGATCAGCGCATAGATGCTGCTGGTCTTCATCGGATCGCCGCCGACCAGCAGGGTGTGGAACGACAGCGCCTGGCGCAGCTTGTCGTTCTTCACGAACGACGACACGATCGAATAGACCGATCGCCACGCCTGGTATTTGGCCAGCGCCGGTGCCGCCTTGATCATCGAGGCGAAGTCGAGGAACGGGACGTGCCCCAGCTTTACATAGCCTTCCTCATACACGCCCGCCGAATATTCGAGGAAGCGGGCATAGCCGGCAAGGTCGCCCGGATCGAGCTTGGCGATTTCCGAGCGCAGCAGCGTGTCGTCGTTGGTGTAGTCGAAATTGGTGCCGTCGGGCCAGTTCAGCCGGTAGAAGGGCGACACCGGTTCCAGCGTCACGTCCTCGCGCATGTCGCGACCGGTCAGGGCCCACAATTCCTGCAGCGCTTCGGGGGCGGTGATGACGGTCGGGCCGGCGTCGAAGACGAAGCCGTCGCGCTCCCAATAATAGGCGCGGCCGCCGGGCTTGTCGCGCCCCTCGACCAGCGTGGTCTGTACGCCTGCCGACTGCAGCCGGATGGCAAGCGCGAGGCCACCAAAGCCTGCGCCGATAACGACTGCCGTCTTCACCCCTGTCTCCCCATCAAAGCCTGTACCGCGCGCCCGATCGGCACCGGCGGCTTGCCGATCAACACCCGCGCCTGGTCGAACAAGCTCGACTGGGCTGCATAGAAGCGTCCGATCAGCCCCGCGTCCAGCTGGTAGAAGCGTTCGAGCACGCGGTAGCGTTCCGCCGGTTCCGCCGCACGGAACAACATTGTCGCGAGCATCCGGTAGAAGCCGCGCTTTTTCCACAGCGTGGCTGCGAAATCATGGGTCAGCGTGTGCAGCGCGCCGCCCGACCAGTCCGAACTGTCGGCGACCATCTGCGCCAGGCGCACCGCATCGGGCAGCGAATAGCCGGTTAGCGGATGGAACAGCCCGGCGCGCATCCCGCCCTTTGCGACGCGGTTGCCGCCCGAGCGCCAATATTCCTCGAAATCGCCACCCATCGCGACCGGCAGCACGCCCGTCTCGCTGCGCCCGACGGTCGCCGCGTCCCAACCCTTGGCCGACGCATAGGCGGCGATGCGCGCGGCCAAGGCCTGCGTGTCGAGGTCGGGCGTGTCGCTGTAATAGGTATCCTCGACGAACAGCGTCGAGGCGTCGAACGGCAACGTGTAGAGAAAGCGGTAGCCGTCGATCTGTTCGACCGATCCGTCCATCACGATCGGGCGCTCGACGCCGTGGGGATAGGCGGTGTTGAGCTCCATCCCCATGAATTTCTGCCAGCCGAGATCGAGCAGCGACAGGTCGCCGGGGCCGCGACAGTCGATCACCCCCTGCGCCTCCACCCGGTCGCCATCGGCAAGCACGACGGCGGTCGGGCTGGCACCCAGCACCCGCACCGACGTCATCAGCGCCTCTGCGGGTAACGTGTCGCGCAGTACCGTGTCGAGCCGTTCGGACGTGATCGAATAATAGGTGGTGTCGAGCGTGCGGGCATGCGCCGGAAAGGCGATGTCGTAGCCGCGCCAGCCATGGGCGACGAGCGGTGCGACCAGCGCGCGCTGGTCGGTCGCGACGTCGCTGCCGAAGAACGACCAGACATGGTTGCCGCCGAAGTGCGCCGCCCCTTCGATCAGGCGGATTCGCGCGTCGGGCCGCCGCTTCGCCGCCGCCAGCGCGACCAGCGCGCCGGACAATCCCCCGCCGACGATGGCGAGGTCGCATTGATGAATGGTTGGCATCGCCCTGCCCTAGGGGAGCGAAGTCCCGGTAGCAACGTCACAAATCCGCCTTGCCCGATGGGGCGGGGAGGGTTGGAGCGTATCCATGTGAAGAAGCTTTGGCGTGGCAGCCGCTGGCGGCTGCCAGATTTCGTGTTCGTCACCCCGGGCTTGACCCGGGGTCCCGCTTTTTCTTCTTCAACCCGCCAAGTGAGAAGCGGGACCCCGGATCAAGTCCGGGGTGACGATGGACATTGTAACGTAGGTCGCTCCCATCAACGGGGCGGCTCCTGACCAGCGGAACGGAGCTTGGGGTGTCCTCCCCGGCCACAATCCGCTACAGGGCGGGCATGTCGATCCCGCTGGCTATCCTGTTGTCCGCCGTGGCGATGACGCTGATCGTGGGCGTGCGCTATCTGCTCGCCTCCGCCGGCTTCGCCTTTGCGACGCGCGTGCGGCATCCCGGGCTCTATCGCGGGCTCGATCCGCAGATCGCCAAGGAAATCCGCTGGTCGCTGCTGTCCGCTGCCATCTATGGCATCCCCGCCGGCATCGTTGCCTGGGGCTGGCAGCATCGCGGCTGGACGCAGATTTACGCGGATGTCCACGCCCGGCCTCTATGGTATCTGCCGCTGTCGGTGCTGCTGTATCTCTTTGCGCACGACGCCTGGTTCTATTGGACGCACCGCTGGATGCATCGGCCGAAATGGTTTCGCATCGCCCATGCCGTCCACCATGCCAGCCGTCCGCCGACCGCGTGGGCGGCGATGGCGTTCCACCCGATCGAGGCGCTGACCGGTGCTGTGGTAATTCCGCTACTGGTATTCGTCATTCCAATTCACATCGGCGCACTGGCATTGGTGCTGACGATCATGACGGTTATGGGCGTCACGAACCATATGGGCTGGGAAATGTTCCCGAGATTTATGTGGGCGGGGCGGTTGGGCGGCTGGTTGATTACCGCCAGCCATCATCAGAGGCATCATGAACGCTATGGCTGCAATTTCGGACTCTATTTCCGCTTCTGGGACCGGCTGTGCGGCACCGACGGCGGCCTTGGCGACTTCGAGAAAGAGCGCGCGCGTGCGGCGCGCCGCACTGGCGGTGCTGGCGCTGGCGACGCTGCCGGGCGCCATGCCGACCGGCACGCTTGACGTCCGGATCAGCGAACTGCGTTCGACCAAGGGCGTGATCCGCCTCTGCCTGACCGCCGATCCCAAGAATTTCCCCGGCTGCACCAACGATCGCAACGCCGTCACCCGCACCTTTCCGGCGCAGGCCGGTGGGGTGCGCATCGCCGGCCTTGGCCGCGGCGATTATGCCGTGTCGGTGATCCATGACGAGAATAACAACGCGAAGCTCGACACGTTCGCCGGTATCCCCCGCGAAGGCTTCGGTTTTTCGCGCAACCCGGTGATCCGCTTCGGCCCGCCGAAGTTCAGCGCGGCGGAATTCCCGCTGGCGGGTGATGTAACCATGCAACAGGTACGAATTCGCTATTTGCTCTAGTATAAACTGCGGACCAAAGTGGGCGGGATAGCGTTACGCGGCTGTAATATTTTCTCGGAGCCACGCCCTTGCGCGCCATTCTCGCCGCCGTCCTGACCGCTGCCGCCTTTGCCACGCCTGCCCTTGCGCAGGACGTGGCCGGGCCGACGGTGCCCGCATCCGCCGTTCCCAATGACGATACCGGCGGCGATTTCTACGTCCTCGGCCTGGGTGCCGCGGTGCTGCCCGATTATGAAGGGTCGAACGACTACAGCTTCTCGCCGGTCCCGGCCGCGACCGGCCGCGTGTCGGGCTTCAACTTCCTGGTGGCGGGCAACCGCGCCAGCGTCGACCTGATCCGCGATGGCGTGGGGCCGACCTGGGATTTCCAGGCGGGGCCGATTGCGGTCGTGAACCTCAACCGCAATACGACGAAGGGCATCGACGATGCCCAGGTTCGCGCACTGGGCAAGGTTGGCACCGCGATCGAGCTGGGCGGCTATGTCGGCATCGGCAAGACCGGGGTCATCACCTCGCAGTTCGACCGGCTGTCCGCCTCGCTCAGCTATCGCAAGGACGTGGCCGGCGGCCATGGCTCGACCGTCCTCGCCCCCACCATCACCTATGTCACGCCGCTCAGCCTGAAGGCGATCGCGGGCGTGTTCGTGTCGGGCGAGCGGGTCGGCGAAGGCTATGCCGACAATTATTTCTCGATCACGCAGGCGCAGTCACTGGCCAGCGGCCTGCCGATCTACAACGCGCGTGGCGGGTGGAAGAACTGGACCGTCGGCGCGATCGGTGGCCATTCGATCAGCGGCGACCTGCGCTCGGGCTGGCAGCTGTTCGGCACCGTCGTCTATCGCAAGCTGCTGAACGATTTCGCCGACAGCCCGATCGTCGCGCGCAACGGATCGAGCAACCAGTGGCTGGGCGCAGTCGGGGTCGCCTACAGCTTCTAAGGTCGACCGCTTGTCGGTGACCTGATTGTTGTCGTCACCCCGGCTCAAGGGCGGGGTGACGGTGTTCTATGCGCGGGGCCGTGCGTCAGCGCGCCAGCCGCCCGTCGGTGATCGCGCTTTCTTCGAACGCGAACAGGACCTTTGGGTCGGGCAGGTCCTGTTCGTGCGCGACCGCATCGGGTGCGATCCGCGTTACGACATGGGCGAGCGCGGCGATCCGGGCCGCCTTCTTGCTGTCGGCGCGGATGCAGTGCCATGGCGACAATGCGGTATGGGTGCGGGACAGCATCCGGTCGCGCGCCGCCGAATAATCGTCCCAGCGGTCCTGCGCCACGGCGTCGAGGTCCGACACCTTCAGCTGCTTGAGCGGATCGGTCCGCCGCGCGTCCAGCCGCTCTTTCTGCTCCTCGCGCGAAATGTCGAGCCACAGCTTGACCAGGCGGATGCCGCTTTCGATCAGCATCCGTTCGAAATCGGGTGCGTCGCGCAGGAACGATTCCTGCTCGTTCGCGGTCGAAAATCCCATGACCGTCTCAACGCCGGCGCGGTTGTACCACGACCGGTTGAGGATCACGAGTTCGCCCGCCGACGGCAGGTGCGCGACATAGCGCTGGAAATACCATTGCGAGCGTTCGCGATCGGATGGTTTGGGCAGCGCCACGACGCGGGTCGACCGGGTGGAGAGATGTGCGACCATCCGCTTGATCGTGCCATCCTTGCCCGCGCCATCGCGCCCTTCGAGCAGGATCACCACCCGCTCGCCACTTTCCGCTGCGGCAACCTGGGTCTGGACCAGCGCCAGCTGCAACGCCTGCAGCCGCGATTGATAGGTGTCTTTCTTCATCGCTGAAGCATGGCACGCACGCCACCCGCCGGGAAGCGGTTTGAAGGGCGGATCGTGGTGCTGGTCCCGGCGACGAAGCGCGCCGGGAAAATGGTGCCCAGAAGAGGACTCGAACCTCCACGACCTTGCGATCGCCAGCACCTGAAGCTGGTGCGTCTACCAATTCCGCCATCTGGGCACGGGGTAGGAGGGCGCCTCTACGGGGCGTCGCCTGGGGTGTCAACAACTTGTTTCTAGATTTTTACGTTGTCCTTGCCGTTTTGCTGCAGGAGCGGCATGGGGCCTGAGGATAGAGACAGGCAAAGGCGGACTCGATGAAGAACCAGTTGGTGACGCTGTTCGGCGGCGGCGGCTTTGTCGGCCGCTATGTCGTGCAGGAATTGTTGAAGGCGGGCGCGCGCGTCCGTATTGCGCAGCGCGATCCGCGCCAGGCGCTGCATCTGCGGACGCAAGGGGGGCTGGGGCAGACGCAGTTCGTCGCCGCCGACCTGTCGCGCCCGGAAACGGTCGCACGTGCGGTCGCCGGGTCGGATGCGGTGGTGAACCTGGTCGGTATCCTCGAAGGGGATTTCGACAAGGTGCACGTTGCGGGTGCCCGCACCGTCGCCGAGGCTGCCGCCGCAGCGGGCGCAAAGGCATTCGTGCAGATTTCGGCGATCGGTGCCGATGCCGCGTCGCCCTCCGCCTATGGCCGGTCGAAGGCCGCGGGCGAGCAGGCGGTGCTGGCGGCGTTTCCGAGCGCGACCATCCTGCGCCCGTCGATCGTGTTCGGGCGCGAGGACGGCTTCGTCAATCGCTTCGCCGGCATGATCTCCGGCGCGCCGGCGCTGATCGGGCGTCCGTTGGTGCCGGTGATGGCGGCGGCGACGAAGTTCCAGCCGGTCTATGTCGTCGATCTGGCGCAGGTCGTCGTCAAGGCGCTGGCCGAGCCGGAGCGTTTCGGCGGGCAGACCTTTGCGATCGGCGGTCCCGACGTGATCTCGATGGGCGAGCTCAACCGCTGGATCGCCGGGGCGATCGGCCGGGACGTGCGCTTTCTCGAAATTCCCAATGACCTGGGCGGGGCGATCGCGGCGATGCCGTTCACCCCGATCAGCAAGGACCAGTGGGCGATGCTGTCGCGCGACAATGTGGTCGGCGGCGACCTGCCCGGCATCGAGGCGTTCGGCGTGCGGCCGGTGCCGCTGGCGACGGTCGCCCCCGACTGGCTGGTCGTGTATCGCAAGAACGGGCGCTTCGGGCGTCGCACCGTGTTGAAGGGCGCCTGATGGATTGGATTACCTATGTCATCCTCGGTATTATCGAGGGGCTGACCGAATTCCTGCCGGTGTCGTCCACCGGCCACCTGATCCTGGCCGGCGAGATGTTCGGCTATACCGACGACAGTTCGGTCGTGTTCAAGATCGCGATCCAGCTGGGCGCGATCCTGGCGGTGCTGGTCGCCTATCGCGAGCGGTTCACCGGCGTCGCGCTGGGCCTGACCCGCGGTGACCGGCAGGCGATCGCGTTTACCCGCAACATCCTGATCGGGTTCCTGCCCGCGCTGGTGGCGGGCGCGCTGTTCTACGACGGCATTCGCGCGGTGATGCAGCGGCCGGCGATCGTCGCCACCGCGCTGGTGGTCGGTGGCATCCTGATCCTGCTGATCGAACGGATGGTGAAGCAGGCGCGCATCCGCTCGGTCGAGGAGATGAGCGTCGGCAAGGCCGCGTCGGTCGGCGCGATGCAGTGCCTGGCGATGCTGCCGGGCGTTAGCCGGTCGGGCGCGACCATCATGGGCGCGTTGCTGATGGGGGTCGAGCGGCGGACGGCGGCGGAGTTCAGCTTCTTCCTCGCGGTGCCGACGATGATCGCGGCGACAGTCTATTCGCTGTATAAGGATCGGGCGCTGCTGACGCTGGACGACCTGCACGGGATCGCGATCGGCTTCGTCGCGGCATTCGTCGTCGCGCTGCTGGTGGTCAAGGCGTTCGTGAAGGTCGTCAGCCGCTTCGGCTTCGCGCCGTTCGCATGGTATCGCATCGTCGTGGGTTCGGCGGCGCTGGTGTGGCTGGCGCTGCGATAGGGCCGATATGGCCATAAACTGGTGCTGGCGTAGTTTTCTGCCAGCACCGGCATTGCTAGCGATTATAGATAGGTCAGCATCGATAACCTATCGGTTTTTTGTTGCGTGACTTGCCGCCGAAAATATGCTTTCCGGGTGTCCGGAGGGCATCATGGCCGATCAAGCAATGTTGAAGTTCGTTTCGCGTCCGCAGTCCTATCCTGCGAAGCGCGAACCCGAATTGCGGGCGGAGGATTTTCGCGAGATCGCGGAGCGCTACGCCCCGCCGACCGCCGAGGATCAGGCGGGACGCTGTTCGCAATGCGGCGTCCCCTATTGCTCGGTCCATTGCCCGCTGCACAACCATATCCCCGACTGGCTGCGCCTGACCGCCGAAGGGCGGTTGCAGGAAGCGTATCAGCTGTCGAACAGCACCTCGACCATGCCCGAGATCTGCGGCCGCATCTGTCCGCAGGACCGGCTGTGCGAGGGTAATTGCGTCATCGAATTTTCGGGGCACGGCGCGGTCACGATCGGATCGGTCGAAAAGTTCATTACCGATACCGCGTGGGAGAATGGCTGGGTCGAACCGGTCGCGGTCGGCCGGGCACGCGGCCAGTCGGTCGGCATCGTCGGTGCGGGGCCGGCGGGGCTGGCGGCGGCGGAATGGCTGCGCAACCTTGGCTACGACGTCCATGTCTATGACCGCTATGATCGCGCCGGCGGGCTGCTGACCTACGGCATTCCCGGCTTCAAGCTCGAAAAGCCGGTGGTGATGCGCCGCGTCGAACGGCTGAAGGAAGGCGGCATCGTCTTCCACGAAGGGTTCGAGGTCGGCCGCGACGCTAAGCTGGACGAACTGCGCGCAAAACACGACGCGGTCCTGATCGCGACCGGCGTCTACCGCCCGCGCGCGATCAAGGCGCCGGGTGTGGGCAGCGGCGGGGTGGTCGATGCGCTTGACTATCTGACTGCTTCGAACAAGGTCGGGTTCGGCGACAGCGTGCCGGCATATGACGACGGCTCGCTCAACGCGGCGGGCAAGCATGTCGTCGTCGTCGGTGGCGGCGACACGGCGATGGACTGCGTCCGCACCGCGATCCGCCAGGGGGCCAAGTCGGTGAAGTGTCTCTATCGCCGCGACCGCGCCAACATGCCCGGGTCGCAGCGCGAGGTCGCCAATGCCGAGGAAGAGGGCGTCGAGTTCGTCTGGCTCTCCGCCCCCGCCGCGTTCGACGATCGCGACGGACAGGTGGTGCAGGTCCGCGCGACCGGCATGCGTCTGGGCGCACCCGACGCGTCGGGCCGCCGCGCGCCGGAGGCCGATCCGGGCAACGAGTTCGTGCTGGAGGCCGATCTGGTGGTGAAGGCTTTGGGCTTCGATGCCGAGGATTTGCCGACGCTGTTCGATGCGCCCGAGCTGGGGGTGACGCGCTGGGGCACGGTGCGGGTCGATGGCAAGTCGATGATGACGTCGCTCGACGGCGTGTTCGCGGCGGGCGACATCGTGCGCGGGGCTAGCCTGGTGGTGTGGGCGATCCGCGACGGGCGCGACGTGACCGAGCGGATGCACGCATACCTCAAGGCGAAGGCCAAGGCCGCGAAGGTGGCGGCATGAAGGCGCTCCTCCTCGCCGCCACGCTGCTGGGCGCCACGCCCGCGCTGGCGCAGGCTCCGGTCGCCCCTGCAGCCACCGTGCAACCGGTCGATCCCGCGCGCCTCGCCTTGGCCGAGAAGACCGTCGTCGTGCTGGTGCCGGAGGGCGTCTATCTGCGGCTGATGCAGAAGCAGTTCCCGGTGATGATGGACGCGATGGTCGCCAATATGGATGTGGCGATGCCGGGCGGCCGGGAAAAGGCGCGCGCCGCCGATCCCGCGTTCGACGAACGGCTGCGCATCATGAGCCGCGTCATGGGCGAAGAGATGGGGCCGCTGATGGCCCGCATGGAGCCGTCGCTGCGCATCGGCATGGCCCGTGCGCTGGCGCGCCGGTTCGACACCCGACAGCTGGCCGATCTCAACGCGTTCTTCGCCACCCTCTCGGGCAAGGCGTTTGGCGAGCAGTTCATATCGCTGTTCGCCGACCCCGAGATCATGGGTGAGATGATGAAGGCGATGCCGATGATGATGCAGGAAATGCCGCGCATCATGAAGAAGGTCGAGGCTGCGACCGCGCACCTGCCGAAGCCTCCCAAGCCGAAGGGCGAAGACGAATGACCGACATGACCTCCGAACGCCTCCGCCTCGCCGCCGAAGGCATGTACCGCCCCGAATATGAGGGCGATGCCTGCGGCGTGGGCATGGTTGCCGCGACCGATGGCAAGCCGTCGCGCCGCGTCGTGCAGTCGGCGATCGATGCGCTGCGCGCGGTGTGGCACCGCGGCGCGGTCGATGCCGATGGCAAGACCGGCGATGGCGCCGGCATCCATGTCGACCTGCCGCACCGCTTCTTCGACGATGCGATCGCCGCGTCGGGGCACAAGCCGCTGCACGCGCGCCTCGCGGTCGGCATGGTGTTCATGCCGCGCACCGATCTGGGCGCGCAGGAAACGTGCCGCACGCTGGTCGAATCGGAGATCATCGAGGCGGGCTGGTCGATCTATGGTTGGCGGCAGGTGCCGGTCGACGTGTCGGTCATCGGCATGAAGGCACAGGCGACCCGGCCGGAAATCGAGCAGATCATGATTGCCGGCCCGGCTCCGGAAGAGATGGACGAGGCCGAGTTCGAGAAGAACCTGTATCTGGTCCGCCGCCGGATCGAAAAGCGGATCATCGCCGCGCAGATCACCGGTTTCTATTTCTGTTCTCTGTCGTGCCGCTCGATCATCTACAAGGGGCTGTTCCTCGCGGAGAGCCTGTCGGATTTCTATCCCGACCTGACCGACGAACGCTTCGAATCGCGCGTCGCGATCTTTCACCAGCGGTACTCGACCAACACCTTTCCGCAATGGTGGCTGGCGCAGCCGTTCCGCTGCCTGGCGCATAACGGCGAGGTCAACACGATCCGCGGCAACAAGAACTGGATGCTCAGCCACGAGATCAAGATGGCGAGCATCGCGTTCGGCGAGCGGTCCGAGGATATCAAGCCGGTAATCCCGGCCGGCGCGTCGGACACGGCGGCGCTGGACGCGGTGTTCGAGACGATATGTCGGTCGGGCCGCGATGCGCCGACCGCCAAGCTGATGCTGGTGCCCGAGGCCTGGCAGGGCGCGTCCGACCTGCCGCCGGCGCACGTCGCGATGTATGATTATCTGGCGAGCGTCATGGAGCCGTGGGACGGGCCGGCCGCGCTGGCGATGACCGATGGCCGCTGGGCTGTCGCGGGCCTCGACCGCAACGCGCTGCGCCCCCTGCGCTATACGCTGACCGGCGACGGGTTGCTGATCGTCGGGTCGGAAGCGGGCATGGTCCCGGTGGCCGAGGCGACGGTGGTCGAGAAGGGCCGTCTGGGGCCGGGCGAGATGCTCGCCGTCGACCTGGGCGAGGGCAAGCTCTACAAGGACCGCGCGATCAAGGACAAGATCGCGGGCGAGGCGGACTATGCCGCCATGACCGCCAAGTTCCTGACGATCGACGACCTGCCGGCCCCCACCGCCGACCCGCTGCGCTACGACCGTGCCGAACTGGCGCGGCGGCAGGTGTGCGCCGGGCAGACGCTGGAGGATATGGAGCTGATCCTGTCGCCGATGGTCGAAGGCGGCAAGGAAGCCATCGGGTCGATGGGCGACGACACCCCGCTGGCGGTCATTTCCGACCGCCCGCGCCTCATCAGCCATTTCTTCCGCCAGAATTTCAGCCAGGTTACCAACCCGCCGATCGACCCGTTGCGTGAGCGCTACGTCATGTCGCTCAAGACGCGGTTCGGGAACCTCGCCAACATCCTCGACACCGCCGACCGGGCGAGCGCGGTGCTGGTGCTGAACAGCCCGGTGCTGACCAACACCGACTGGCTGCGGCTGAAGGCGCATTTCGGGGCGCAGGCGGCGGAGATCGACTGCACCTTCTCGGCGGGCGAGGGGCCGGAGGCGCTGCGCGCCGCCATCGCCCGCATCCGTGCGCAGGCCGAACAGGCGGTGCGCGAAGGGCGCAGCGAGCTGTTCCTGACCGACGAGCATCTGGACGCGACCAAGGTGCCGATCGCCGGCGTGCTGGCCGCCGCCGCCGTCCACACGCATCTGGTCCGCAAGGGGCTGCGCTCCTATGCCTCGATCAACGTGCGGTCGTCGGAATGTCTCGACACCCATTATTATGCGGTGCTGATCGGGGTCGGCGCGACGACGGTGAACGCCTATCTGGCCGAAGCCGCCATCGCCGATCGCCACGCACGCGGGCTGTTCGGCGAGATCAGCATGGACGAGGCGCTGAAGCGCCATCGCACCGCGATCGACGAAGGGCTGCTGAAGATTTTGTCGAAGATGGGGATCGCGGTAATCTCCAGCTATCGCGGCGGGTATAATTTCGAGGCGGTCGGCCTGTCGCGCGCGCTGGTCAACGACTTCTTCCCCGGCATGCCGGCGAAGATTTCGGGCGAAGGCTATCACTCGCTGCACGTCAACGCGACGCAGCGCCATGACGCGGCGTTCGACAGCGCGGTCGTGAACCTGCCGATCGGTGGCTTCTATCGCCAGCGCGGCGGGGGTGAGGCGCATGCCTATTCGGCGCAGCTGATGCACCTGTTGCAGACCGCGGTCGCGACCGACAGCTATTCGACCTACATGCAGTTTTCGCGGGGCGTGCGCGACCTGCCGCCGGTCTATCTGCGCGACGTGCTCGAGTTCAATTTCCCCGAAACCGGCGTGGCCATCGAACAGGTTGAGGCGATCACCGAGATCCGCAAGCGCTTCGTGACGCCGGGCATGTCGCTGGGCGCACTCAGCCCGGAAGCGCATGAGACGCTGGCGATCGCGATGAACCGCATCGGCGCGAAGGCGGTGTCGGGCGAGGGCGGCGAGGATAGCATCCGCTATCAGCCGTACGAGAATGGCGACAACGGCAATTCGGTCATCAAGCAGGTGGCGTCGGGCCGCTTCGGCGTCACCGCCGAATATCTCAACGCCTGCGACGAGATCGAGATCAAGGTCGCGCAGGGCGCCAAGCCCGGCGAGGGCGGGCAGCTGCCCGGCTTCAAGGTGACCGAGTTCATCGCCAAGCTGCGCCATGCGACGCCGGGGGTGACGCTCATCTCGCCGCCGCCGCACCACGACATCTATTCGATCGAGGATCTGGCGCAGCTCATCTATGACCTGAAGCAGATCAACCCGAAGGCGCGGGTCTGCGTGAAGCTGGTCAGCTCGGCCGGGATCGGCACGGTCGCTGCGGGCGTGGCGAAGGCGCATGCCGACGTCATCCTGGTGTCGGGCCATGTCGGCGGGACCGGGGCCAGCCCGCAGACCTCGATCAAGTACGCCGGTACCCCGTGGGAAATGGGGCTGAGCGAGGTCAACCAGACGCTGACCCTCAACGGACTGCGCGGGCGCGTGGTGCTGCGCACCGATGGTGGCCTGAAGACCGGGCGCGACATCGTTGCCGCCGCGATCCTTGGGGCTGAGGAGTTCGGCATCGGTACGCTGAGCCTCGTGGCGATGGGCTGTATCATGGTGCGCCAGTGCCACAGCAACACCTGTCCGGTCGGCGTGTGCGTGCAGGACGAGCGGCTGCGCGCCAAGTTCACCGGCACGCCGGAAAAGGTTATCAACCTGATGACCTTCATTGCCGAGGAAGTGCGCGAGATTCTGTCGCGGCTGGGCGTGCGCAGCCTTGATGAAGTGGTCGGACGCACCGAGTTCCTGCGCCAGGTCAGCCGCGGGGCCGAGCATCTCGACGATCTCGACCTCAACCCGATCCTGGCGAAGGTGGACGCGGACGAGAGCGAGCGGCGCTTCAGCCTGTCGACCTTCCGCAACGAAGTGCCCGACAGCCTCGATGCACAGATGATCAAGGATGCCGCCGCCGTCTTTTCGCGCGGCGAGAAGATGCAGCTGACCTATTCGGTGCGCAACACCCATCGCGCGGTCGGTACCCGGCTGTCCTCCGAAATCACTCGCAAATTCGGCATGTCGAAGCTGGCCGACGGGCATGTCACCGTCCGCCTGCGCGGGTCGGCCGGCCAGAGCCTTGGCGCGTTCCTGTGCAAGGGGATCAAGCTGGAGGTGTTCGGCGACGCCAACGATTATGTCGGCAAGGGGCTGTCGGGCGGGATCATCACCGTCCGCCCGATGGTGTCGTCGCCGCTCAAGAGCCATGAGAACACGATCGTCGGCAACACCGTCCTCTACGGCGCGACCAGCGGCAAGCTGTTCGCGGCGGGGCAGGCGGGCGAGCGCTTCGCGGTGCGCAATTCGGGCGCGACCGTGGTGGTCGAGGGCTGCGGCGCCAATGGTTGCGAATATATGACCGGCGGCACGGCGGTGGTGCTGGGTCGTACCGGCACCAACTTCGGCGCGGGCATGACCGGCGGCATGGCGTTCATCTATGACCCCGACGCCAGCTTCGAGCGGAACCATAATCCGGAGAGCATCACGCTCCACCGGCTGGGATCGGCGCATTGGGAAGCGGTGCTGAAGGGGCTGGTCGCGGAACACCACGCGATGACCGACAGCCGCTGGTCGGGCGCGATCCTCGACGATTGGGACCGGGCGAAGCGCCATTTCTGGCAGGTGGTGCCAAAGGAAATGCTGACCCGCCTGTCGCATCCGCTCAGCGACGATGCGGCGGTGGCGCAGCGGGCGGAGGTTGCCGCCTGACGACGGATACCGGGCCGGTCAGCCGGCCCGGTACGCCGTTCGCGCCGGTATCTCCGGCGACAGCAGCCAGTCCTCGGCCTCGTCCAATTCCGCGAAATAGCGGGTGTCGCGCTCGCGCGCCGCGCGGCGGATCTGCATCGCGGCCAGCGAGCGTCCGACCACGAACGCGATCCGGCGCGAGGTGGTGCGGGGATCGGCGAGCAACTGGTGGAACGTGGCCACGCTATCTGCCGCCTGGATATCCATCGCGCGGATATCGACCAGCGTCAGATGCTGATTGGGGCGCGTGCCGAGCGCGACCAATTCCCGATCGCGAGCCGCAGCGAAGCGGGCGATGTCGCATGATTCGAAAAAGCCCGCCATGGTGATCCGCATCAGCCCATGGCCTACGTCGTTGACGATCGAAAATGTCGCTTCCATGATGCCGGGCATACCGAAAAAACCTTGCCAGCAGGTTAGTCCGGAACACGCCGTCGGATCGCGAGCCAGCCGAATGCGGCATACACCGCCAGTGCCGGCCAGCCGCCATCGGTCGCGAACAGATACGCGATCCCGACCAGCATCAGCGCCGCCGCCGTAAGGAGCGCGGCACGTACCGGCAACGTCGCCGCCAGCAGCACCGCCCCGGCAAGCGTCGCCGCCACTGCCTGCCCCCCCAGCCACACATAGGAGCCGGCCGCGCCGATCGATCCGACGCCCGGCAGCCTGACCATGGCGTAGCCCCGCATCGCATTGGGGAAGGTATCGGCGGCCAGATGCAGGCCGATGCCGATCGCCAGCCCCGCCATCACCGGCCGCCAGCGCGCCGCGAACAGCGCCAACGCGAGCGGCAGCAGCGAATGGGTCAGGCCGCTGCGATGGCCAAGGGGGAGCAGAAGGTCGAGATCGGGCAGCGTGGTGCCGGCGATCCCGGCGCAGACGACCGCCACCCCCTGTACCCATGGGCGCGGCGAACGGTCGGCGAGCGCGATCGCCGCGACCAGCCACAGCACGCTTACGAGCAACCCCACACGAATCCCCTTCCGCACGGCGAGCGTGCCGCCTAACACGGGACCATGTGGCAGCTCCTGCAATTCCCGCTATGTCCTTTCTCGCGAAAAGTCCGTCTGTTGCTGGCGGAAAAGAGCATCGGGTATCAGCCGGTGCGCGAATCGCCGTGGACGCGGCGTGACGAGTTCCTGCACATCAACCCGGCCGGGCAGACCCCGGTGATGATCGACGACGCGGCCGGCGTCCGGCTGATCGATTCGATGGCGATCTGCGAATATATCGAGGAGACGGGCGACAAGCCCGCCATGCTGAACGGCAGCGCCGCCGACCGCGCCGAGCAACGGCGGCTGGTGACGTGGTTCGACACCCAATTCTATCGCGAGATCACCGGGCCGCTGTTGATGGAACGGATGGAAAAGCGCATCGTCCATCGCCAGACGCCCGACACGCGCGTGCTGCGTGAGGCGATGAAAGCGGCGGTCGAGCATCTCGACTATATCGATTACCTGCTCGACCACCGGCAGTGGATCGGCGGTGCGACGATGAGCCTGGCCGACCTGGCCGCCGCCGCGCAGATTTCGATCGCGGATTATCTGGGCGGGATCGATTTCAAGACGCACGACCTGGCCAAGCGCTGGTATGTCGGGATGAAAAGCCGGCCTAGCTTCCGCCCGCTGCTGGCCGAGCGGATGGAGGGCGTGCCACCGCCGGCGGATTATGAAAAGCTGGACGTTTAGGGGCGGCTAGCAGGAGCAGTACCCCGCCCAAACCTATCCGTTCGGTTCGAGCAGCTTCGAGCTTGTCGAGAAGCGGCCGTCGAGAACGCCCGCCCGGCGGAACCCCTGTCTCGATACGCGTTCTCGACAAGCTCGATCGCTACTCGAACCGAGCGGGTATGTGGCGGGAAGGGGCCTGGATCAGAACGAATAGGACGAGATGAACAGCAGGCCGCTTTGTGACTGGCGGCGGAAGCGTACTTCGGTCTCGCCGGCCGGCGGCGGTTTATCCTCGACGAAGCCGTTGCCGAGGATGCGGGTGTCCACGTCGTAAAAGATGCCGACGCCCAGGTTGAAGCTCGACGCGCGATCGGCGCCCCGGCGCAGGCCCACCATCACGCCCAGCCCGATCGCGTCGATGACCTTTTCCCCGCCCGGTTGCAGGGCGACGAACGGGCCGATGCCGAAGTTCTTCTGCGCCGACATGCAGTTGTCGTACTGGACCGGATTACCCCTGAAGCTGGCGCAGAACGCTTCCTCGCGGACGCGACGGGTGCTGCTGAACGTCGGGGTCGCGAAGTAGTGCGACTCGAGGACGATCCGGGCACGGATGTTTTCGGTGCGGGTGACCCGGACGATGTTGTTGGTAATCACCGCGTCCGACACGCGGTCGTTATTGCCGAGGTCATAGGACATCGACACGCCGATGCCGAAGTCCAGCCCACCGAAATTCTGCCGTCCCGATGCCGCTTTTTCTTTGGCATTGGTCTGGTTCGTGTCGACCGCCGCAGTCTTTTCCTGCGCGAGCGCCGCGGTCGGCAGCACGGCCATGCCGATGGCCACAAATATCCTGAACATGACGTATCCCCCTGTCGAATGACTCGGGAGATACGCCCCGCGCCGACCATAGCTGGTCATGATCAGGCGCGGCGGGCGGGTGGCTTCGTTTCGGAGGTAACACGCGCAAACTGCATCGGGATCGGAGGGGCCGGAGCCGGATGCGGCGGCCAAAGTTCACAAAGTTCACACTCGTGCGCGTTTTGCAGCGTGCGTGACCTTGCCCGGTAAACGGGGTTGCGGATGGACGGTGGGAAAGAGCGCCGGCCAGCATGACAATGCCGCGCGCTGTAGGAAAGCGTTAGCCGCCCAACGCCTTTTGCCGCCGCCGCTGCACCGACGATCCCAGCCCGATCGCCTCGCGGTATTTCGCGACCGTACGCCGGGCAATGTCGAAGCCCTTGGCGTTCAGCAGTTCGACCAGCGTGTCGTCGGACAGGATCTTCTTCGGATCTTCCCCCGCGATCAGGGTGCGGATCGCATCTTTCACCGCTAGCGCCGATACCGCTTCGCCGCCATCGGCCGACTGGATCGCCGAGGTGAAGAAATATTTCAGCTCGAACAGCCCGCGCGGGCAGGAGAGATATTTGTTCGAGGTCACGCGGCTGACGGTCGATTCGTGCATCTCGATCGCCTCCGCGACGCGGGCGAGCGTCAGCGGGCGGAGATGGGCGACGCCCTGGCGAAAGAACGCCTCCTGCTGCTTCACGATCTCGGTCGCGACCTTCAGGATGGTGCGCTGGCGCTGGTCGAGCGCCTTCATCAGCCAGTTGGCGCTGGCGAGGCAGTCGGACAGCCATGCCTTGGACGATTTGTCGCCATTGGCGCTGAGTTCGGCATAATAGCCGCGATTGACCAGCACGCGGGGCAGGGTTGCGCCGTTGATCTCCACCGCCCAGCCATCCTTGCGTGGTGCCACGAACAGGTCGGGGACGACCGATTGCGTGCGCTCCCCGCCGAAGCGGCAGCCGGGTTTGGGATCATAGCCGCGTAGTTCGCGGATCATGTCGGAGAGGTCTTCGTCATCGACCTCGCAGATGCGACGCAGCTGCGGCAGGGCACCGCGCGCCACGAGGTCGAGATTGTCGATCAGCCGCGCCATGCAGGGATCGTAGCGGTCGACCTCCTTGGCCTGGATCGTCAGGCATTCCGCCAGGCTGCGCGCACCGACGCCGCTGGGGTCGAAGGTCTGGACGATGCCCAGCACCGATTCGACCCGTGCCAGCGGCACGCCGAGGCGGTGGGCGATGTCGAGCAGCGAGCCGGCGAGATAGCCGCATTCGTCGATCTGATCGATGATCGCGCTGGCGATGAACAGGTCGGCCCCGGCGACGCAGGCTCCGGCCTGTTGCAGCAGGTGATCGGCGAGCGATACGTCGTCGCTGGCGAAGGTGTCGAAGTCGGGGGCTTCGTCGAACCCGCCGCTGCCGGTCGCCGCGAGGCCGAGGCCGCCGTCAAGCGAGCCAACGCCATCCGACGGGCTGTCATGGTGGAAGGTATCGCCCAGATCGAGGTCGAGCGATTCGCCGCTCGCCGCGCCCAGCCCGAGCAGTTCGTCCGACCCGGCGGGTTCGCTGGACACCGGCGTTTCGGGCGCTTCGAAGGCGGGGCCGTCGTCGTCGCTGCCGCCGCCCCCCGAATCGAGCAGCGGGTTCTTTTCGACCTCTTCGGCGATGAACCCCTCGATCTCGAGGTTCGACAGCGCCAGCAGGCGGATCGCCTGCTGCAGCTGCGGCGTCATCACCAGCGATTGCGACTGGCGCAGGTCGAGGCGAGGGGCGAGGCTCATGGCAGGGTCCAAACTTGCTCGGGACAGGGATCGTGATCGCCCGTGGGAGGCCGCCGACAAGGAGCGTAGCGCCGTTGCGTAGCTGCGCTACGCACAAGCAAGCGACGATGCTCGGCCGCCTCCCACGGGCGACCGCTGCGCGGCGGGCGGAATTTGAAGCCATGCGGCGTCGCGCGTCGGTCACAATGTGCTACATCGCGCCCTCCTTGCTTCTTGCCTGGCTTCAAATTCCGCTCCGTCACGACCTTGTCCCGAGCAAGTTTGGCCCCTTAAAGTTCGAAACCCTCGCCCAGATACAGGCGGCGGACGTTCGCATCGGCGACTAGTTCGGCGGGCGATCCGGCGAACAGCACGCGGCCGTCATAGATGATGTAGGCGCGGTCGACGATTTCCAGTGTCTCGCGGACATTATGGTCGGTGATGAGCACGCCGATGCCGCGCGACTTCAGCTGGATCACCAGGTCGCGGATGTCGGCGATCGAGATCGGGTCGATGCCGGCGAACGGTTCGTCGAGCAGGATGATCGTCGGATTGGCCGCCAGCGCGCGGGCGATTTCGGCGCGCCGCCGCTCGCCGCCCGACAGTGCCATCGCCGATGCGCTGCGCAGGCGGGTAAGGCCGAATTCGTCGAGCAGCTGTTCGAGCCGGGCGGCACGCGCCGTCTTGTCCGGTTCGGCCAGTTCGAGGACGGCAAGGATATTCTTTTCAACCGACAGCCCGCGAAAGATCGAGGTTTCCTGCGGCAGATAGCCAAGGCCCAGGATCGCGCGGCGGTACATCGGCAGCGCGGTGATATCCTCGCCATCCAAGAGGATGCGGCCGGCATCGGGCTTTACGAGGCCCATCGCGGAATAGAAGCTGGTGGTCTTGCCCGCGCCATTGGGGCCGAGCAGGCCGACGACCTCGCCGCGGCCGACCGACATCGATACGTCGGACAGCACGACCCGCTTGTCGTACGACTTGGCGATCGACACGACCGACAACCCGCGATCCGAGGGTGGCTCGGCAAAGGGCCGGGTGTCGGTGGCGGGGGGCAGCAGGGTGGTGTCGGGCATCGGCAACGTCCTGATCGCTTGGGCGATGGGTATCGGGGCGTTACTGCCGCGACTTTGGCAGGATTATTGCAGGGGATGCGGGGAAAAGGGAAGGTCTGTTCGGTGGTTTGGCTGTCTGGCGCGACGGAATTACGCCTGATGCGTCACGACCCGCCATATATTTCGTCACCCCGGACGTGATCCCGGGTGACGGCCGAATGGATCGTCGATGTGCAGCGCCGCGTCAGTTGCGCTTGGGCACCGAGAAGCGCCCGGTGACGCGGCCGCCGCTCTGCTGCACACCGCCGCCGGGGGCAGGGGTGCTGCCGACGCCCGATCCGTCGATCGTCGCGCGGCCGGTGTCGAGGTCGATGGACAGCCGCCCGCCGTTCAGCGTGTTGGCCCCCTGCGTCAGTCGCACCCCGCCGATCATCGTCACGACGCGACGGTTGATATCGTACACGGCGAAGCGCGACTTCGCGGTCTGGTCGGGGCGGGTCAGCGTGACATTGCCGGTCGCGTCGATCCGGGTCGCCTGCGGCGCGCCATCGGTGATCTGCCCGCTATAGGCGATGACCACGCGGTCGGCGTTCAGCGTCATGGTCGACTGGCGGAACACCGCGCCGCCGGTGAAGACCGCGCGCTGCTGCTTGTCCTGCAATTCGATGGCGTTGGCCGACACGTCGATCGGCGCGTTCGAATCATGCCGCGTCTGTGCCGGGGCCGACCCCGCGATCGCGAGGAGGCCGAGGGTGGCGACGAGGCCGGGGAGCGCAGGACGAATCATGGGCGACTATTTCGTGCGTGTGGGATCGATGCGCAAGCGCGCATTGCCGGTCAGGCGCACGGTGCGTGCCTCCAGATCGGCATCGAGGCGATCGCCGCTGAAATTACCCATCGACGTGGTGCCGGTGACCGCGCTGCCGCTGCGCAGCTTGCGGGTCTTCAGGTCGACGGTCGCGTTGACGGTATCGAGCGAATAGCCGTTCGCCGCGCGAAACTGGATCGGGCCCAGCACATCGACCTGTTCGGAACGCATGTCATAGCGCCCGCGCGGCGCGGTGAGGCGGGCGGGACCATCGGGCAGGCGGATGCCGGCGGCCAGCTGCTGCAGCTGCACCACCGGTTCGGCCGAGCTCTTCTGGACCGCCGAGCCGGCATCGATGACGAAGGGCTGTCCCTTGGCATCCTGTCCGCGATATTCGGCGGCGCGCAGGCGCATGCGTTCCTGCGCGACATCGACCTTGTTCTTGTCGAGCACGAAGCTGGTATCGCCGCGCATGAACAGCGGCGCCATGACCAGGAACGCCGCCAGCACGCCGATGCCGATCGGCAGCGCGACCATCAGGATCGCGATCAGCCGGTCATGCGCGCTGCCAGGCGCGGCACGGCGCTGCCGGCGCGTTCGTTCCTGGCGGGCGATGTCCGACATGGCCTTACCCTTACATGTGCGCGAAGATGTCGATTTCCGGCCAGCCGGCGATATCCAGCCGCGCGCGGTGCGGCAGGAAGTCGAAACAGGCCTGCGCCAGCGCGGTGCGCCCTTCGCGGTCGAGTCGCTTGGCCAGTTCGGTGCGCAGCGCATGGAGGAAGCGCACGTCGGACGCGGCATAGTCGCGCTGCGCATCCGACAGGACCGGGCCGCCCCAGTCGGACGATTGCTGCTGCTTGGAGATATCCTGCCCCAGCAATTCGCGCACCAGCTCCTTCAGGCCGTGACGATCGGTGTAGGTGCGCACCAGCCGCGACGCGATCTTGGTGCAGAACACCGGCGCGGCGACGACGCCCAGATAATATTCGATCGCCGCCAGATCGAACCGGCCGAAATGATAGAGCTTTACGCGGGTCTGGTCGGCCAGCACCGCCTTCAGGTTCGGCGCGGCATAGCTGCTGCCGGGGTTGAAGCGGACCAGATGCTGGTCTTCGCCGCCGTCGGACAGCTGGACGACGCACAGCCGGTCGCGCGGGGTGATGAGGCCCATCGTCTCGGTATCGACGGCGATGTCGGCGCCGGGGGCGAAGACGCCTTCGGGCAGGTCTTCTTCGTGGAAATAAACGGTCATGAGTGGCGCCTAGCCGTTGGAAGCGTTGCGCTCAATGGCTTCTCTGGCCAGGCGCTTCTTCGTCTTGGACCGGCGCGAGACGATGTTGAGCGTCTCGACCCCGGCGGAGAACGCCATGGCGGCATAGATATAGCCCTTGGGCACATGCACGCCGAAGCCGTCGGCGATCAGCACCGCGCCGATCATCAGCAGGAAGCCGAGCGCCAGCATGACGACGGTCGGATTGGCGTTGATGAAGCGTGCCAGAGGATCGGCGGCGACCAGCATGATGCCGACCGTCACGATCACGGCGGCCATCATGATCGGCACCTCGTCGGTCATGCCGACCGCGGTCAGGATCGAATCGATCGAGAACACCATGTCGAGTGCCACGATCTGCGCGATCGCCGATCCGAAGCCGAGCGCCACGCTGCCCTTCTTGTCGAGCGTATCCCCGCTCGGCTCGTCATCCATCGTGTGATGGATTTCCTTCGTCGCCTTCCACACCAGGAACAGCCCGCCCGCGATCAGGATCAGGTCGCGCCACGAAAAGGCGGTTTCGAAGGTCGGGCGACCATAGCCATCGGCCGCGCCCTGGATCCCCAGGTCGAACACCGGGTTGGTCAGCGACACGATGAACGCGATCATCGACAGCAGCAGCAGGCGCATGACCAGCGCCAGTCCGATCCCGATTCGCCGCGCCAGTTGCTGTTGGTGCGCGGGCAGCTTGTTCGAGAGAATCGAGATGAAGATCAGGTTGTCGATACCAAGAACGACCTCCAGCACGACCAGCGTGAGGAAAGCGGCCCAGGCGGCGGGGTCGGCCAGCAGCGCGAAAATGGTATCCATGGGGCGAATCTGTGCCGCTTTCGCCACAATTGTACAAGGTTCGGGACGACGAGACGCATTGTTGCGGTGAAATAGGTTTGGACCCATCGTGTTTTAGGCTATGGCAAGGAAGTGGCACCCGGTTTGGCGGTGCCCGGACACCTGCGTTTTTCGCTCGACGCTTGGGTTTACGATGAAGTTGGGCGAACCGGGAAGACGAACAGGGCAATGAGTTTCGATCGAGGACGGCGCGGCGAGCGCGGTGGGCGCGGCAGGGACAAGCGCGACGGTTTTGGTGACGAAGGCGGCGGCAGCAGCTACGGCGGCGGCGGTGGCTTCGGCGGCGGCGGCTTTGGCGGCGACCGTGGTGGTTTCGGTGGCGGCGGCTTCGGCGGTGGCGATCGTGGCGGCTTCGGTGGCGGCGGTGGCTTCGGCGGCGGCGGCGACCGTGGTGGCTTCGGCGGCGGTGATCGCGGCGGCTTCGGCGGCGGCGGCGGCGGCGGTTTCCGTGGCGGTGGCGGCGGCTTCGGTGGTGGCGGCGGCGGTGGCCGCGGCATGCCCCCGCAGGTCGTTGGCGAAGCAACCGGCGTGGTCAAGTTCTTCAACGCGCAGAAGGGCTTCGGCTTCGTCGTGCGCGATGACGGCGGCGAAGACGTGTTCGTCCACATCTCGGCCGTCGAGCAGGCGGGCCTCAGCGCCCTTGCCGAAGGTCAGCCGATGGGCTTCACCCTCGTCGATCGTGGCGGCCGCATCTCGGCGACCGACCTCAAGATCGACGGCGAGCCGATGGAAGTCACCGGTGGCGGTGCGCCGCGCGAACCGCGTGATGCCGGCCCGCGTGGCGGTGCAGGCGGCGGCATGGGCGGCCCGCAGCGTCAGCTGACCGGCGAGCGCGCCAGCGGCGTTGTGAAGTTCTTCAACGCGATGAAGGGCTTTGGCTTCATCCAGCGCGACGATGGCCAGCCGGACGCATTCGTCCACATCTCGGCCGTCGAGCGTGCGGGTCTGCCGACCCTCAACGAAGGCGACCGGCTCGAGTTCGAGCTGGAAGTCGATCGTCGCGGCAAGCACGCAGCGGTGAACCTCAACAAGCTGTGAGGTTCTCGCTTCGGCGATGAAAATGGGGCCGGCTGTCCGAAGGGATAGCCGGCCTCTTTTCGTTTGGGGCGGCGTCGGGGGCCCCCGCCCGCGTGCCGTGGCGGAAGCGGAGCCTTCGCATCGGCGGGCGACGGGCCTGTTGCCGGGCGATGGCGGGGGAGGCATTCTTTGCGCCTGTTTGCGACGTCCGGTGGGATGGTCGCTACGCTATTCCGAGCGAGGATGATGATGGACCGCGCAACACCCAATCTGCCATCGCGTGATTTCGCGGTGACATCGGCTTTCTATGCGAAGCTGGGGTTCGGAGAGGCGTGGCGCGATGCGGGATGGATGATCCTGACGCGGGGCGACCTGCAGCTGGAGTTCTTTCCCTGGCCCGATTTCGATCCGACGACCAGTGGCTATGGTAGCTGTCTGCGACTCGATGATGTCGACGGCTTTTATGCGGTGGCGCTGGCAGCCGGGGTGCCGGTGAAGACCACCGGTTATCCGCGACTGCAGCCGCCGGTGCCGCAAAACGGATTGCGGATCGGGGCGCTGCTCGATCCCGATTGCTCGCTGCTACGGTTGATCGGGGCGGGTTAACGTGGGCGGTGCCCTACCCATCGAAACGGGGCCATCGTTCCGGCGAAGGCTTGGGCCGCGAGCGGCGCTTGTTCCATACCGGAATCAAGCGAACCCCGCCTGTACCGGGATCACGTTTGGGGACGGAGCGATATTCGGGTCATATCCCCTGCGTAACGGTGCGCTCGGCAAGGAATAGGCGTCGTCTGGCTGCGGATGCGGCGGGGCTGGATGGCACCATGCTTGCCGGGGCTGTCGCGTAGCGCAGACGATGCCGATCGATCTTTGCCGGTGGGGGCCAAGTGCGTCGGAGCGAATGGTCGCGGCGACATCGGATGCTCAGGGCCGGGGATAGCCGAGGCGATGCGCGATCCAGCCGGTGGAAATGCCTGCACCGCAAAAGAGCAGGAATAGCAGCAAGATGTCGAAGGTGACCGACGCTTGGGTGCCATCGGTCGACAGGAAGGAAATGATCCATCCGATGATCGCGCCGGCGGCCAGTCCAAATCGCACAGCGTCGCTTCGACGTTCGCGCGCGGTTCGCATGGCAAGGTACCAAAGCGGCAAGCCAATCGCGAGGCACAGCGGAACGGCGATGATCGCTCCGAAAATCAGGTACAGGGTCAGAAACGTGACGAACGCGTCGATCTCGTACTCGCCCCGATAGACAAGACGCTGGAGCATCTCGTAGCCGAGGGAGATGACCGAGATTTCTGCTACCGCTGCGAACGCGGCGATCGTCAGCGCGGTTGCCCGGCGCTGGAAGGAAGGGCGTGGTCTGGCCGTCATGACGTTGCGACCTTTCCGATACAGGGGGCGTCCATGCCGACCTGCCGCAATCCCGCACGCGGCGGCAGGTGCGCCGGTTCGTTCAGCGCGCTGACCCAGCCGATCCGCCTGAGCGCCAGCAACAGCCACCAGCCAGGATCATGCTGCCCCAGCAAAATCCCCAGCCGGGCCGATTCGGGAAAGGCATGGTGGTTGCCGTGCCATGCCTCGCCAAAGGTGATGAGCGCGGCGGCGGGCAGGTCGTGGCCCTGCACGGCGGCGCCATCGATCACCCAGCCCGCCGGGCCGGTGCGATGGGTGATGTGGCCGACCAGCCAGTGGCCGGTGACGCCGACCGCGACGCGCACCGGCACCCCCCACACCAGCCATGGCAGTCCGCCAATGCCAAGGAACAGCAGCGCCCAGGGGAGTTGCTGCGCCATCCAGCTTGCCTCCAACCAGCGCAGGAACCGATCGTCGCGCAGATAGGGTTCGGGTTCGAAGCGCGGCGGATGGGTGAGGTCGAGCCGGCAATGCATTTGCCACCATGCATCCTTTGCCATCGGGGCGCGATGCGCGTGGAGCGGGTGGCATTCCGGCTGGCGCTGTGCCCAGTCGCGCATGTCGTGCAGCCGGACCATGCCGAGCGGCCCGGCCATGCCGACCAGCGTGCCGAGATAGACGAGCACGCGTTCGAGCCAGCTTGGCGCGACGAAGCTGCGATGGATCAGCAGCCGGTGCAGCCCGACCGAATGCCCGGCGCATAGCGTGATGCCGCTGGTCACGAGGAACAGGGCCACGCTGCCCCACGTGACGTGGAACGGCGCGAGGGCGAGTGCGGCCAGCGTCATGCCGCCGATCCACAACGACCGCATCTGGGCCCAGCGGACCTGGCCGTTCACCGCATCGCTGGTTGCGGTCGCCTTCATCCGCAGTGTCGAACCGTCACTCATGCCGACTATCCTTCGGTAATTAGGAAATAACCTAAATAACGAAGCATGTTTGTCAAGCCGGCCGTTCGCGCCTATCTCCGGTCGCATGCAGCGTGTGTTCGAAGCATTGGCGTCGGTACCCCGGCGCAAGATCCTTGCCTATCTGGCCCATGCGGAATTGAGCGCGGGCGAGATCGCGGCGCGGTTCGACATGTCGAAACCGTCGATTTCGCAGCATCTCTCGATCCTCGAATCGGCGGGTTTGGTCAGCAGCGAGAAGCGCGGACAGTTCGTCTATTACCGGCTGGTGCCCGACAATCTGACCAACACGCTGAACGGGTTCGTGCAGGAAGTCTGCCCGGTCAGCCGGCCGCTGAAGCGCGAAAGCGCGGCGCGGCGGGATGGCGGGAACCCCGACGCGGGGTAGGCGCGTTCCCCCCGGCGACGACAGCGGAGACGAATCGCCGATGGGTATGGTGCAGGACGGGATGTGGACCAACGAGACGCCGGTCGCGCCGACCGATGCGTCGGGCAATTTCCAGCGGGCGGAAAGCGGGTTTCGCGACTGGCTGACCCGCGACGGATCGCCGGGGCCCGACGGACAGGCCGGCGTACCGGCGGCGGCGGATCGCTATCACCTCTATGTCAGCCTCGCCTGTCCGTGGGCGCATCGCACGTTGGTCGTCCGCGCGCTGAAGGGGCTGGAGACACTGTTGCCGGTGACGGTCGTGGGGCCCCTGATGGGTGCGCAGGGGTGGAGCTTTGCCCAGGCGTTCGGCGGGACGGGCGATCCGGTGAACGGCGTCGATCACCTGCACCAGCTCTATACCATGGCCAGTCCGGGGATGACCGGAAAGGTCACGGTGCCCGTCCTGTGGGACAAGCAGGACCGGCGGATCGTGAACAACGAATCGTCGGAGATCATCCGGATGCTGAATACGGCGTTCGACGATCTGGGCGCGACGCCGGGCGACTTCTACCCAGAGGAACTGCGCAGCGAGATCGATGCGGTGAACGCGCGGGTCTATGAAACCGTGAACAACGGCGTCTACCGCGCGGGCTTTGCGACGACGCAGGACGCGTATGACACGGCGGTCCATGCCCTGTTCGATTCGCTCGACTGGCTGGAGGATCGGCTGACCGGTGACTGGCTGGTCGGCGATCGGCTGACCGAGGCGGATATCCGGCTGTTCACGACATTGGTGCGGTTCGACCCGGTCTATCACGGGCATTTCAAGTGCAATATTCGCCGGCTGGTCGATTATCCACGGCTGCGCGCGCTGACCGAACGGATCGCCGCGCTGCCCGGTGTTGGCGACACGATCGACCTCGACCAGATCAAGACGCACTATTATCGCAGCCATAAAGATATCAATCCGACCGGCATCGTGCCGGCCGGGCCGGCGGTGCCGTTCTGAACGGTTCAGGTGCCGGCAAGCATGGGGCGAGGACAAGAATGCGCATGATCCGTTGGACGTTGCCGCTGAGCCTCGCGCTCGCCACCACCGCCGCCGTCGCACAGACCGGCGCGCCGCCCGCCGCGCATGTGCCGGTCCCGGTCGAGGCGATCGGGGCGCGGATCGTCGCGCGCTATCCGCATGATCGCACCGCGTTCACGCAAGGGTTGGTGTGGCAGGACGGCAGCCTGTTCGAAAGCACCGGCCAGCCCGGCGTGTCCGATGTGCGGCGGGTGCGGTTGAGCGACGGCAAGGTGCTGGCGCGCACGAAGCTGCCGGGGCTGCAGTTCGGCGAGGGGCTGGCGGTCGATGGCGCGCAGCTGGTCAGCATCACGTGGCAGGACGGGATCGCGCATCGCTGGGACCGCAAGACGCTGAAATCGGTCGGTCGCGCGCGCTATTCCGGCGAAGGCTGGGGGCTGGCGAGCGATGGCAGGTCACTGATCCTGTCGGACGGGACGCCGACCTTGCGCTTCATGGACCCCAAGACGTTCAAGGAGCAGCGGCGGGTGACGATCACCGCCAATGGCCGGCCGGTGCACAACCTCAACGAGCTGGAGATGATCGACGGCAAGCTGTGGGGCAATATCTGGCACCGCGACTATATCGTGCGGATCGATCCGGCGACCGGCGAGGTCGATGCGCTGGTCGACCTCGCGCCGTTGCGTGCGGAACTGGGGCCGCTCGATCCGGAGGCGGTGCTGAACGGGATCGCGTGGGATGCGACGGGGAAGCGCTTGTTCGTGACGGGGAAATGGTGGCCAACGCTGTTCGAGATCGCGTTGGAGCCGGTGCCTCAGGGGTAGGCGTATCTCCGCCTGCGCGGGGGTACGGTTTCGTGTGACGATGCCTTAACTCACCAGCTTCAGCAGGGTCGCGATGAGGTCCGCCTCTGCCGCGGGCTTGTCGGTGCGGATGCGGCTGATGCGGGGGAAGCGCATGGCGACGCCCGATTTGTGGCGTTTCGAGGCATGGATCGAATCGAACGCGACCTCCAGCACCAATGTCTTTTCCACCTCGCGTACCGGGCCGAAGCGGTTGACGGTGTGCTGGCGCACGAACCGGTCGATGTCCTTCAGCTCGGCATCGGTGAAGCCCGAATAGGCCTTGCCCACCGGCAGCAGTTCGCCGCCTTCGGCCGGATCGGCGGTCCAGCAGCCGAAGGTATAGTCGGAATAGAAGGACGAGCGTTTGCCGCTGCCGCGCTGGGCGTACATCATCACGCAATCGGCGATGAGCGGATCGCGCTTCCATTTATACCACAGCCCGACGCGGCGGCCGGCGACATAGGGGGAGTCGCGGCGCTTCAGCATGACCCCCTCGATCGCCGAATCGCGGGCGCGCGACCGGATGTCGGCAAGGTCGGCGAAGCTGGCGGCGTCGATCAGGCGGGAGAGGTCGAAGGTGGTCGGATCGAGCCGGGGTACGAACGCCTCCAACCGGGCGCGGCGTTCGTGCCAGGGGCGCTCGCGCAGGTCCTCCGTACCGTCGAACAATATGTCGTAGAGGCGGACGAAGGCGGGATAGTCGGCCAGCATTGCCTTCGACACCAGCTTCCGCCCCAATCGTTGCTGGAGCGCGTTGAAACTGGCCGCGCCGGTATCGTCGGCGTGGAGCGAACCACCCTGGCCCTGACCCCGCACCAGCAGTTCGCCGTCGAGGACGCCGGGCGTGCGAAACGCGGCGGCGACTTCGGGAAAGGCGGCGGTGATGTCGTCGCCCGCGCGGCTGTAGAGGCGGGTCTCGCCGGCGACATGGACCAGCTGCACCCGGATGCCATCCCATTTCCATTCGGCGGCATAGTCGGCGAGGTCGACGATGCCGTCGTCGAGCGGATGGGCGAGCATGAACGAGCGGAACACCGGCAGGTCGGCGGCGTGCGGCTGTTCGGCGCGCCCCTCTGCCCAGTCGAACAGTTCGGCATAGGGCGGGGCGAGGCCGTGCCAAACCTCCTCCACCGCATCGACGTCGAGGCCGAACGCCTGGGCCAACGCGGTCTTCGCCAGACGCGCGGAGACGCCGACGCGCAGGCCCCCGGTCGCGAGTTTCAGCAGGGCGAAGCGTTCGTCCGATTCGAGCCGGTCGAGCATGTCGGCGAGTGCGCGCGGCGCATCCGAACGCGACAGCGCGGCAAGGCGGGTGACGACACTGTCGAGGGTGAGTGGATCACCATCGGCAATGCTGCCCGGCGGGGGTTCGGGCCACAGCAGTGCGACGGTTTCGGCGGTGTCGCCGACGAAATCGCGGCTCATCGCGAACAGCACCGGATCGGTCCGTTCGGTAATCAGCGCGCGGATGGTGGCGGACTTGACCGCCGGCAGGTCGAGATCGCCGGTCAGCGCGGCGATCGCCCAGCCGCGGTCGGGATCGGGCGTGTCGCGCAGATAGGCGCCGATCAACGCCAGCTTGGCATTGCGCGACCGGGTATAGATCAATCGGTCGAGCAGATCGGCAAAGGCGCGCATATTCATGGTCCGGAGGACGGGGCGACACCGGCCGCCCCGCCCGGCGGATCAGCCCTTGCGCGCGGTTTCGAACAGGAACCAGGCGCGTTCCTCGGCCTGATCGATCCAGTCGTCGGCAAGGCTGCTGGTGGCGGTGTCGCCCGCTTCCTCGGCGGCTTCGCGGGCTTCGCGCAACCGCTCGACCAGCTTGAGATTGTCGTCGCGCAGCTCGGCGAGCATGTCGTCGGGCTTCACGAAGTCCTTGTCATTGTCCTTGATCGCGGTGCGGCGGGCAATGTCGCCGATCGACCGCAGCGAGGTGTTGCCCGTCTTGCGCACGCGTTCCGCGATCACGTCGGTCACGGCAAGGATCTGCGCGGCCTGATCGTCGAGCATCAGGTGATAGTCGCGGAAATGCGGGCCGGACACGTGCCAGTGGAAGTTCTTGGTCTTCAGGTACAGGGTGAAGCAGTCGGCGAGCGCGGCGTTCAAGCCGTCGGCGACGCTGGCGACCTTGTTGTTGGGCAGGTCGGTCGGCGTGTCGAGCGCGGGGTTGGTCACGGGATATCTCCGGCTGGATATGATTCGGTTGAGCAACGATTGCGATGCCGAATCTTTCCCTGCCCGTCCGGGCAAAAATTCCTGTCGTAATGATCGACTCGCTGGATCACAGCAGCCGCAGCGCGCCCAGTCCGACGATTGCCCCGCTGACCAGCAACAGCCCCGCCACGACCGGCCGGATCGCCCGGAACGGCAGCGATTGCCAGCCACGCTCGCCCAGCGTGCCCGCCGCTGCGGACAGGGCGATGGCGGCCAGCGTCGCGCCGATCGCGCCGGCCACCGGATCGGGCGTGCGCGCGACGAGGGCGAAGACGAGGAACTGCCCGCGATCGCCGAGCGCGAGGATGCCGAGGCCGAGGAAACCGGTCAGCCAGCCGGGCAGCCGCCAATGGTCCAGCCGGTCCTTGATCCGCGCGGCGAACAGGGAGGATGCCCCGGCCGAGAGCAGCGCGAGCGCCAGCAACAGGCTGCGCGCATTGGGTGACAGATACGGCGCGACCAGGGTGCCGCCGATCGCGGCCAGGACGAAGCCGATCGCCTGCGCGACGATGCCGCCGATGGTCGCCGCCGATCCGTGGCGGTCGGCAAGGATCGCGGTCAGCAGCGGCGGACGATCGCCGACCCCCGCCAGCAGGACCGCGACGAGCGCGGGGACGAGCGGGTCCATCTACGTAACGGGATCAGCCGGCGAGGCGAACCGAACAGGCAGCGGCATAGGCCTGCGCCGTTGCGATGTCGCTGCGTCCGCACCGCACCGCATCGCGGGCAAGGGCGGTCCATTCGTGGAGCGAGGTGCGTTCGCCGCGCGCGATGGCGGCATCGACCAGCGCCAGGACCGACAGCGCCGGCAGGCTGGATTCGGCGGTGGCGATCGCGCGAATCGCCTCGATCTCGGCAAAGGGATGGGTGCCGCCGCCCATCGTCATCGCCCGCTCTGCATCGATATGTACCGACTCGATCCGCATGGTTGCCTCCCCAACTGCTTGAATCGCATCCTGCGCGCCAGAGGTTACGGTCGAGTGAAGGCGTCCGGCCTTGACTCAAACGCCGGATTGCCGCATGCGCCCCCAACTTGCAGCAGCCCGCGTCGTGGCGGGTCGCTTTCCATTGTCATTTGCGGGCGTCATGCCCAAGGGAATTTTGGGTCATGGCAAAGCCGACCACCGTCAAGATCAAGCTCGTAAGCTCGGCCGATACCGGCTTCTTCTATGTCACCAAGAAGAACCCGCGCAACCAGACCGAGAAGCTGACCTTCCGTAAGTATGACCCGGTCGTGCGCAAGCATGTCGAGTTCAAGGAAGCGAAGATCAAGTAAGCGCTTGTCGGCCTGGTCACGGGCCGGTCGTTTACCGCGAAAACCCGCCGGGGGCCGACAAGGCGTCCGGCGGGTTTTGCGTTTTGGGGTTGTTGGAGGTCGCTGACCTTCCCGCATCGTCACCCCGGGTCAAGCCCGGGGTGACGGGTGGGGTGAGGTTGCTCTCGCCCCGAGAGCCCGTCATTCCCGCGAAGGCGGGAATCCATAGCCGCTATCGTTTCGGCAGAAGTATCGACGCCAGCGAATATGGACTCCCGCCTTCGCGGGAGTGACGAAAAGGGTGGGTCGCACCCAAAGCCACAATGTCGCCTACCCCCGCAAATCCCGCCCCGGATCGCGATCGGCGTTGAACGCATCGACCGCGGCGTCATGGCCCGATCCGTTGCTCAAGAACACCAGCGCCATCAGCGCGCCGCCCAGCATCACCGACCCGCCGACCCCGCCCAAAGTCGCGGCGGCGATGATCCAGTTCATCGACCCGACCCACCACCAGATGCCGCCCAGCGCGACCAGCGCGGCGGCGACCGCGATGCCGGCCATGATCTTCAGCAGCCAGCGAAAGCGGGCCCACGCGAACGCGGCATAGTCGGGATCGTCCAGATCGTTCGCCATGGCTTTTCAATGGGCGCGAAGCGTGGAATTCTCAAGGCCGTGGACGCGCGTGCGGGAGCGAACTGCCGCGCCGGACAGTAAGGAGAGGGCGATGACGATCGCAGCGATTTCGGGCGGACGCGATGTGGTGTCGGTGGGCGCCGACATGCCGGTGCGCGACGTGGTGGCATTGTTGACGCGGCACCGCATCGGCGCGGTGCCGGTGCTGGTGGAGGGCAAGGTCGCCGGCATCTTTTCCGAACGCGACGTCGTGCACGCGCTGGCCGAGGTCGGCGGCGACGTGCTGGAGATGGCGGTCGGCGAGCGGATGACCAGCCCGGTGGTGACCGTGCCGCCCGCCGCGTCGATCCTGGGCGCGCTGTCGCTGATGACGCAGCGGCGCATCCGCCACCTGCCGGTCGTGGAGGGGGAGGTGCTGGTCGGGTTCGTGTCGATCGGCGATCTGGTCAAGCACCGCATCGACGGGATCGAGGCGGAAGCGAGCGCGATGCGCGCCTATATCCAGCAGGCGTGAGCGGCCGTTGACCGGCGGTTAAGGCGGCCACGATACAGCGGCATCATGGCTTCTCCCTCGCTCGCCGAACATCTTAACTGGCACGTCAAGCAGCGGCTGCACCGGCGGCTGGCGCGCCGCGTGCTGCGCACCCCGCCGATCGCGCAGGGCGACGATGGCGTCATCCTGTTCTCGATGATCGGGACGGCGGTGCTACTGCCCTATCTGGTCGCGGTGAAGTCGCTGCGGCAGCAGCTGGGGCGCGGGCGGGTGGTGATCCTCGACGACGGGACACTGACCGCCGCCGACCATGCGGTGCTGGCGCATCACCTGAACGCCCCGCGCATCATTGCGATCGGCGATGTCGATACCGGGCCGTGCCCGCGCGGGGGGACGTGGGAGCGATTGCTGACCATCCTCGACCTGCGTGCCGACGCCTATGTCATCCAGGTCGATTCGGACACGGTGACGCTGGGCAATCTGGCGGAGGTGCGCGCGGCGATCGATGCCGGGCGCGACTTCACGTTGCGCGGGGAGGCGGGGTCCGAGATTCGCGCGGCGGCCGAACTTGCCGCCGACCGGATCGGCGTCGATCCGCGATCCCCCGGACTGCATGTGCAGGACGCGGCGGAGGCGGCGATCGGATGGCTGGCGATTCCGGGCCACGACCGGCTGCGCTATGTGCGTGGCTGTTCGGGCTTTGCCGGCTTTGCGCCGGGCGGGCCGGGGCGGGCGCTCGCGGAAAAGTTTTCGCAGGCGATGGACGGGGCGATCGGGCGGGCGAGTTGGTCGCGCTGGGGCAGCGAGCAGGTGACGTCGAACTTCGTTGTCGCCAACGGGCGCGATCCGCTGCTGCTGCCCTATGATCGCTACTGGAATTTCTGGAACGCCGCGCTGTTCGGCCGCGCACGGTTTGCCGGCGATGCGGCGTTCGTACACTTCATCGGCACCTATCGCTTCCATGGCGATGCGTATCTGGCGGCGACCCGCACCGCGATCGACCGGCTGGGTTAGGACCGCCGCAGCATCGCCCAGGCGTCCAGCACGGCACCGCGCGCGAACAGCCACAAGCTGCCGGCATAGACCGCGCCGCCGACCGCCGCCGACAGCGCCAGCATCGGCAGCGGCGACAACGGCCCCGCGGCATGGGCGGCCAGCGTCACCGCCCCTGCCATCGCCGCGCCCGCCCCGAACGCCGGCGCCACCGCGCGGGCAAAGCTGCCCACCGACAGTCCGATCACCGGCAGCGCGCGCACCGCGACGATGCCCAGCAGCAGCGGGTGCGCGACGATCCATGCGCCCGCCACCCCCGCGATCCCGAAACGCGCCCCGATCAGGAACGCGATCGGCAGCAGGATCGCGCCGATCGCGGTCGTGCCCGCCGTGGTGCCGGGCTTGCCCAGCGCGTCGACGGCGGGCGGGAACAGCGCCTGCAGCGTCATGAACGGCATGGCGATGCCGAGCAGCGCGACCAGCGGCGCGGCATCGGACCATTTCGGCCCGAGCGCGATCGCCACCGCCGGCCGCGCGGTGACGGCAAGGCCGATGAAGAACGGCACCGCGACCAGCATCAGCACCCGCACCGACCGCACGAACCCTGCCGCCACCGCCGCCGGATCGTCGCGCATCCGGGCATAGGCGGAAAAGGCAACCTCGTTGATCGGCGGCACGACCTTGTTGGTGAAAATCTGGGTGAGGAACAGCGCGGTGGTGTAGATGCCGACCGCATGGGCATCGAAGAAGCGCCCGGCGACGAGGATATCGGCCTGGCTCTGCGCAAAGCTCAGCAGGCTGGCCCCCGCCACGATCCCGCCATAGCGCGCGAGATGGCCCGCGCCGCGAAAGTCGAAGCTCGGCCACATCCACGCATGGGCGGCGATCATCAGCCCGATCGCGCGGGTGGTGAACAAGATCGCTGGTGCCAGCACCAGCGTCCAGACGCCCAGCCCGGCATAGGCCCCGCCGATCGCTGCCAGCGCACCGGCCAGCGACGACAACAAATTGACCTGCGCCTGCCGATGGAAGTCCATCCGCCGCGCCAGCAATGCATAGGCAAAGGAGCTGAATGGCGTGGTGAGGTACAGCAGCGCCTGCACCCGCAATAAGTCGGCGACGAACGGCTCGCGATAATAGGCGGCGGCGAGGGGGGCGAGCAGGAACTGGATGCCGCCCAGCACGAGGTTGAGCAGCAGGAGCATCCCGAACACCTGCCGCTGTTCGCGCTGCGACACCTCGCCATGCTGGATCAGGGCGTTGGCGAGGCCGTGCCCGTTCAGCATGTTGAGCAGTAGCAGTACGACCCCGGTCATCGCGACCAGCCCATAATCCCCCGGCGTCAGGAGCCGGATGACAAGGAAGGTCGACGCCCACGACACCATCTGCCCGACGATCTGGCTGCCCGAGCGCCAGATGACGGCCCGGCGCACCTGTTTGCGCAGCGTTTCGGGCGGGGGAGTGGTTGATTCGGCGGGGAGTTCCATCGACCCACCTTGTAACCCCAGGGATTGAAAGGGCGTAAACCCGCGGATTTCCGCCAATCTGAAACTTTCTCGAAACAAAATTGCAAAAAGTCGTTGACGGTTTCCGTCACCCCCCGTAGAGGGCTGTTCACCGGACGGGGCGAGTTACTCGCTTCTACCGAGACAGCGAAACGCAGGCGAAGCAAGCGCCCTTCCTAAGAGGGGTAG
>NZ_LMKC01000005.1 GCF_001421355.1 Sphingomonas sp. Leaf9
GGCTGCTCCCGCCCGATATGAGCCGACTTAGCTTTAAAACGATACCATGACACCTTGAATGCCATAGACCGCAAGCCGCCGCCCACATGTCCCTTCATCTCATCAACAATTTCAAAGAACGTTCCTGCCTCAAACCTCTCGGTTGAAGCGCCAGCGAGCCGGCGATAGGAGGACCGGAACAGAGGCACCAATCAATCGATCGGCACCGCGTTCCGGCTAGAAAAAGAGCAATCTCGCTATCCGCTTCAGCGGAGCGACCCGAAGGTCAGCGAGGCGACCGGCGGGAGAAGCGAAGAGCGTCTCGTCGTCCGGTGAAGCTGCTTATATGGGCGGGTTCGGAAGGCGTCAACGACGTTTTTGCGGTTTTTTCGGTTCCATGCCGTTTTTGTGCGTGGCGGGGCCGGAATATGCCGTGACGTGCCTGTTTCGGACGCCACCTTCCCCACCGGGACCCCGCGCGCCATAAGGATTACCCGCGCGCGACGCACGCACCCCCGTATGAGAGGAACCTTCGCCTTGTCCCCCGCCCCTGCCGCTGCACGTCCCGACGACCGCCACTGGACCCGCGAGGCGATCCGGCGACTGGAGGCGGACTTCTGCCGGTCGGCGGATACGCACCTGATCCGGGTGGAGTTGCCCGCGACGCCGGGGATCACCCTCTACCTGAAGGACGAGTCGGTGCATCCGTCGGGGAGCCTGAAGCATCGCCTTGCGCGCTCGCTGATCCTCTACGGGTTGTGCAATGGCTGGATCGGGCGCGATACGGTGCTGGTCGAGGCGACCAGCGGGTCGACCGCGGTGTCGGAGGCGTATTTCGCCCGGTTGCTGGGCCTGCGCTTCGTTGCGGTCGTGCCGCGCAATATTGCCAGCGCAAAGATTGCCGCGATCCGCTTCCATTGCGGCGAAGTGCATTTCGTCGACGACCCGCGCGAGGTCTATGCGGCGGCGCAGGCGTTGGCCGATGCGCATGGCGGCCACTATCTCGACCAGTTCACCTATGCCGAGCGGGCGACCGACTGGCGTGGCAACAACAACATCGCCGAATCGATCTTTGCCCAGCTCGCCAAGGAGGATCATCCCGAACCCAGCTGGATCGTCTGCGGCGCGGGCACCGGTGGCACGTCGGCGACGCTTGGGCGGTTCATCCGCTATGGCCGGCACAGCACCCGGCTGTGCGTGGCCGATCCGCAGGGGTCGGTGTTCCACCGCCACTTCGCCGATCCGACCATCACCACGGTCGAGGGCGAATGCTCGGGGATCGAGGGCATCGGCCGCCCGCGCGTCGAGCCGTCCTTCGTCCCGAGCGTCATCGACCGGATGATTGCGGTGGACGATGCCGACAGCATCGGCGCGATGCGCGCGCTCAGCCAGCGGCTCGGCCGGCCGGTCGGCGGGTCGACCGGGACCAACCTCGTCGCCTGCGCCGCGCTGATCGCCGAGATGGCAGCCATCGATGCGGAAGGATCGGTTGTCACGATCCTGTGCGATTCGGGATTGCGCTATAGCGACACCTATTTCGACGATGCCTGGCTGGCCGCACGGGGGATCGACTGGCGCCCCGCAGCGGAGCGTTATGCCGCCGTTCTGGGAGCCGCCGCATGAGCCCGCTCAGCGTCACCGACCTGTTCACCATCGGCATCGGGCCGTCGAGTTCGCACACGGTCGGGCCGATGCGCGCCGCCTATGCCTTTGCCACGATGCTGGCCGAGGACGGGATCGTGCCGGAGCGGGTCTATTGCGACCTCTATGGTTCGCTCTCGTTGACCGGGCGGGGCCATGCGACCGATATCGCGGTGCTGCTGGGCCTGTCGGGTGCGACGCCCGAGGGGGTCGATCCCGATGCCGTGGCGGGGATCGTCTCCGGCATTCGGGACGGCAACCTGCTCGACCTGGCCGGCACGATCCCGATCGCCTTCGATGCCGAGCGCGACATCGTGTTCCACCCCGGCTTCCTGCCGGGGCACCCCAACGCCATGGCATGCACCGCCGTACTGGCCGATGGCAGCCGCATCACCCGCCGCTATTATTCCATCGGCGGCGGGGCGATCCGGGCGGAGGGGGAGGCGCCGCCGCGCATCAACCTGACGCTCCCCCATGCCTTTGCCACCGGTAACGACCTGCTCGCGTTGTGCGCCGACACGCGCCAGTCGATCGCCGAAATCGTCGCCGCCAACGAAAGCGCGTGGCGGCCGGAGGCGGAGACGCTCGGCTTTCTCGACGCAGTCCGCGCGGCGATGCTGGCATCGATCGACCGGGGATGCGCCGGCACCGGCGAGCTGCCCGGCGGGCTGAAGGTCCAGCGGCGCGCGCGGGCGATCCGGGAAAAGCTGCTGGAGCGCGGCCCGCGCGCCGACCCCAGCGTCGTGTTCGAATGGGTCAGCCTGTGGGCGCTGGCGGTGAACGAAGAGAATGCGGCGGGCGGGCGCGTCGTCACCGCCCCGACCAACGGCGCAGCGGGGGTGATCCCGGCGGTCCTCAAATATTACGAGACCTTCGTCCATGGATCGACCCGCGCGGGCGCACAGGCATTGCTGATGACCGCCGCCGCGATCGGTTTCCTCTACAAGCAGAACGCCTCCATCTCGGCGGCCGAGATGGGATGTCAGGGCGAGGTCGGTGTCGCCTGTTCGATGGCCGCCGCCGGCCTTGCCGCAGCACTGGGGGCCAGCCCGGCACAGGTCGAGAATGCCGCCGAGATCGGCATGGAGCATAATCTCGGCCTCACCTGCGACCCGATCGGCGGGCTGGTGCAGATCCCCTGTATCGAGCGCAACACGATGGGCGCGATCAAGGCGATCAACGCCGCCTATCTGGCGCTGCACGGTGACGGTCGCCACATCGTCAGCCTCGACCAGGTGATCGAAACGATGCGCCAGACGGGCGAGGATATGAAGAGCCAGTATAAGGAAACCAGCCAGGGTGGCCTGGCGGTCAATGTCGTCGAATGCTGAAGGAACCCGGATTGTCTGCACTTCCCGATTTCGCCGCGATCACCCCAGAGACGATTGCCCCGACGCTCGACGCGCTGCTCGCCGAGCGCGATGCGGTGGCCGAGGCTGCCAAGGCGGCGAGCCCGAGCTTTGCCGACACCTGGCTGCCGGTCGAGCGGGCGGATGTCGCACTCGACAATTTCTGGTCGAGCGTGTGGCACCTCCACGCCGTCGCCGACACGCCCGAGCTGCGCGCGGCGCATGCGGCGGGACAGGCGGTGCTGACCGAGCGGGGCATCGCCGCGCAGCAGGACCGGGCGGTGTTCGATACGCTGCGCGCGCTGGAGGTCACGCCGGGCTTTGCCACGCTGGACGATGCCGATCGGGTGGCGGTCGAACGGTCGATCCGCGACCGGACGCTGGCCGGGGTCGCGCTGGACGATGCCGCGCGCGAACGGTTCAAGGACGTGGCGACCGGGCTTTCGGCGCTGCAGACCGAGTTCGCCAGCGCGGTGCTGGACGCGACCGATGCGTGGACGCTGCACGTGACCGACGCAGCGCGGCTGGCCGGGCTGTCGGATGCCGACCGGGCGATGATGGCCGCCGCCGCGCAGGCACGCGGGCTGGAGGGTTGGGTCGTGACGCTGCAACAGCCGAGCGTCGTCGCCGTCCTGACCTTTGCCGAGGATCGCGACCTGCGGGCGCAAGTCTATCGCGCCTATGGCACCCGCGCGTCGGACCAGGGGCCGGACGCGGGGAAATTCGACAATGGCCCGCGCATCCGCCGCATCCTCGAACTGCGGCATGAGGCTGCCCGGCTGCTGGGCTTCCCCGATCCCGTCGCCCGGTCGCTGAGCACCAAGATGGCGCCCGACGTGGGTGAAGTGCTGGCGTTCCTGCGCGACCTGGCCCAGCGGGCGCGGCCCCATGCCGAGGCGGAGATCGCCGAGCTGCGCGCCTTTGCCGCCGAGCATCTGGGGATCGACGACCTCCAGCCGTGGGACGTCGGCTTTGTCGGCGACCGGCTGAAGCGCCATGCCCATGCGATCGACCAGTCGGTCATCAAGGCCTATTTCCCGGTCGATCGGGTGCTGACCGGATGGCGCGACCTGCTGGGGCAATTGTTCGGGCTGACGCTGACCGAGCGGAGCGACGTCGCGACCTACCATCCAGATGCGCGCTATTACGACGTGGCCGATGCCGACGGGGTGTTTGCCGGACTGTACCTCGACCTGCACGCGCGGGCGGGCAAGAAAGGCGGCGCGTGGATGGCCCCTGCCCGGCCCTATCTGGCCGATGCCAGCCTGCCGGTCGCGTATCTGGTTTGCAACTTCGCGCCGACCGGCGGGGAGGTGCCGCTGCTGAGCCATGACGATGTGACCACGCTGCTGCACGAGACGGGGCATTGCCTCCACCACCTGTTCACCCGCGTCCCCCGGCCCGACATTGCCGGCACGACCGGGTTCGAGTGGGACGCGATCGAGCTGCCCAGCCAGTTGATGGAGGATTTCGCGTGGGAGCCCTCCGTACTGTCTGCCATGTCGGGCCATGTCGACACCGGCGAACCGCTGCCGCGCGACCTGTTCGACCGGATGCTGGCGGCACGGCGGTTCGGGTCGGGCATGTTCCTGGTCCGGCAGATCGAGTTCGCGATGTTCGACCTGCTGCTGCATCTGGGCACACAGGGCGACGATCCGATGGCGGTGATCGAGGCGGTGCGCGACGAGGTGTCGGTGGTGCGGCCGCCGGCGTGGCATCGTTTCCCCCACGCCTTCGCGCATATCTTCGCCGGGGGCTATGCGGCGGGCTATTACAGTTACCTTTGGGCGGAATTGCTGGCGGCGGACGGCTTTGCCGCGTTCGTCGAGGCAGGAACGGTGGACCGGGCGACCGGCGACCGGCTGCGCGAGACGGTACTCGCCCAAGGCGCGGTGCGACCGGCGATCGACCTGTTCCGCGCGTTCCGGGGGCGCGATCCCGATCCGGCGGCGATGCTGGCGCGGCACGGGCTGGTGTGAGACCAAAGTTCACAAAGTTCACACTCGCGCGCAATTTGCGCGCGAGTGTGGCGTTCGGGGTTTGGCGCGGACCCTCTGCTTTGATGACGACCGGCGATGCGAAAGACCGGTCGTCATCGTGACCGCTTGGCCCGCGGTAGGAAAGCGCTTTCAGCCCCCGGCGAACACCGCGCGTTTCGCGGCAGCGATGGCGCGGCCGAGGGCGGGGAGCGGGACGTCGGTGAGGGTGATGCGCAGCGTCCGCCCCCTGCCCGGCGTCACGTCGGCACGGCCCTCCGGCAGCGCAACCTGCACCGCGCCGGCGGGCACGAAATCGGGGCGGTGGGCGATGGTGACGGTGATCGGCGCAGCGGGATCGGCGAGCGTACCCTCCCGCCGCAGTGCCGAGGGGGCGCGGCCGAACGCCGCCTGGAACGCTTCGTTGAAGCGGCGGACACTGCCATAGCCGGCGGCGAAGGCGATGTCGGTGAGCGGCAGGCGGGTGTCCTGCACCAGATGCTTGGCGAAGTGCAGCCGCCGCGTCGCCTCGATCGCGAGCGGGGTTAGCCCCAGATGCTCGACGAACAGCCGGCGCAAATGGCGGTCGCTCATGCCGAGACGATCGGCGAGGTCGGCGACGCTGCCTTCGGCCAGCGCGCCGTCGTCGATCAGCCGCAACGCACGGTGGATCGAGGTGAGCGTGCCCGCCCAGGCCGGGCTGTCGGGCGCGGTTTCGGGGCGACAGCGCAGGCAGGGGCGATAGCCCGCCGCCTGTGCCGCCGCCGCGCTGGCGTAGAAGGCGACATTGCCGCGGTCGGGCGTGCGTGCCGGGCAGACCGGGCGACAATAGATACGGGTGGTGCGCACGGCGGTGAAGAACAGCCCGTCCATCGCCGGGTCGCGCCGCTGGATCGCTGCATAGCAGTGGTCGGGGTCGAGCATGGCGCGAGTGTAGCTGTGCGACCGATAGTGACTAGCGGAAACCGGACTGGCCATGACACGATGTCCGGTTTCCGCTGGCAGCATCGCCCGGCGAACGGCAGGGTTGCGGGCATGACCCAGCTGCTCCTGTCCGAAACCCTGCCCAGCCCCGTCGGCGCGATCACCATCCTGACCGATGGCGATGGCGTGCTGCACGCGTTGGAGTTCGAGGACCATCACGACCGGATGGAGCGGCTGTTGCGGCTACACTGTCCGCAGGGGTGGCGGATCAAACCGGCGGTCGGAGAGAGCGACGCGTGGCGCGCGCTGACCGCCTATTTCGCGGGCGACCTGTCGGCGATCGACACGCTGCCGACCGCCACCGGCGGCACCGCGTTCCAGCGCGCGGTGTGGGCGGCGCTGCGCGACGTGCCGGCCGGCCGGACGGTCGCCTATGCCGATATCGCCGCCGCGATCGACCGGCCGAGCGCGATGCGCGCGGTGGGGATGGCCAACGGGTCGAACCCGATCGCCATCGTCGTGCCGTGCCACCGGATCATCGGGCGGTCGGGGCAGCTGACCGGCTATGCCGGCGGGCTGGCGCGCAAGCAGTGGCTGCTGGCGCATGAGGGGGTGGCGACGGGGTTGCTGGTGTAAGCTGTGCCCCCGCGCAGGCGGGGGGGGTTCGGATTATGCCAGCGCCGCCGCCAAATCCCCGCCCGGTGCCAACGCGGCATAGGCCCGCTCGACCGCCGCAACGAACGTGGCGTCCGTGCCCAGATCGCCGAACACCTCGCCCATCGCCAGCAGCGCGCGTACATTCCCGGCAAGCGCCAGCAGGGCGTCGGCGCGCGGATCGACCAGCGTCTCGCCCGTCGCCTTGCGATGGTCGAGAAACCGGAACCATGCCGCGATCGGCACAGCCAGTCGCGCGACCGGCCGACCGGCGGCGCGCGCGTCGCGGATCATGTCGCACAGGCGATAGGGCAGCTTTTGCGAACCGTCCCACGCGATCTGCGCCAGTTGATGCGCGATCGCCGGATTGGCGAAGCGCGCCAGCACGTCGGCGATATAGGCGGACAGGTCCATTTCGGCGGGCGGCGCAATCGACGGCGCGATATCCTCGCGCATCAACCGTTCGGCAAAGGCGGCGAGCGGGGCACAGGCCATCGCGTCGCGCACCGTCGCCAGCCCCATCAGGATGCCAAGATAGGCAAGCGTCGAGTGCGCGCCGTTAAGCAGGCGCAGCTTCGCATTCTCGAACCCGCGCACGTCGCGGGTGAACTGCGCGCCGGCAAGGTCGAAGGGCGGGCGGTCGCCGGCGAAGTCGTCCTCGATCACCCACTGGCTGAACGCCTCACGCTGGATCGGCCACGCATCGTCAAGGCCGGTGGCGGCACGGATCGAGGCGCGGAGCGCATCGTCGCTCGCCGGCGTGATCGAATCGACCATGGTGGAGGGGAAGCGGACATGATCGTCGATCCAGGCCGCCAGATCGGGATCGCGCGCGGCGGCAAGATCGCGGATGGAGCGGCGAAAGCGCGCGCCATTGTCCGCCAGATTGTCGCACGCCAGCAGCGTGATCGCCCCGCCGCCCGCCGCCCGCCGCGCCGCCAGCCCGGCGACCAGCCAGCCCGACAGCGTCGACGGATCGGCCCCGGTCAGCTCGCGGACGATGGCGGGGTGTTCCAGATCGAGCGCGCCGTGCGCGTCGAGGTGATAGCCCTTCTCGGTCACCGTCGTCGTGACCAGCCGCGTGGTCGGCGCGGCGATGCGCGACAGGATCGCATCGCGGCGCGAAGCGGTCAGCAGCTCGACGATCGATCCGATAACGCGGTGGCGTGTCTCCGCCCCCAGCAGCGCCAGCGTGTAGAGGCCGTCCTGCGGCGCCAGCGCATCGGCCACCCCGGTAGAATTGAGCGCAACCGCGCTGATCGCCCAGCGGGGGTCGCGGCGCAGGATGTCGTCGACATAGGCCGCCTGATGCGCGCGATGGAACGCACCGGGGCCGATATGGACGATGCCCGGCGTCAGGCTGGCGCGGTCATAGTCCGGCCGCGCGACCTCAGGCGGCAGTGCGCCAAGCGTAGCGTCGGACAGCCTCACAGCTTGTACGCCCGCTTGACCAGCCCATAGGCGAGGTCGTGCGCGACCTGGTGCGCCTCCGCTTCGTCCAGCCGGTGTTCGGCGACGAGGCGCGCGAGGAAGGCGCAATCGACGCGGCGAGCGACGTCATGCCGTGCCGGGATCGACAGGAAGGCGCGGGTGTCGTCGTTGAAGCCGACGGTGTTGTAAAAGCCGGCGGTCTCGGTCGTCGCCTCGCGGAAGCGGCGCATCCCCTCCGGACTGTCGTGGAACCACCATGCCGGCCCCAGCTTCAGGCAGGGATAGTGCCCGGCGAGCGGCGCCAGTTCGCGGGTATAGGTGGATTCATCCAGCGTGAAGAGGATGATCGTCAGGTCGGTCGAGATGCCGACGACATCGAGCATCGGCTTCAGCGCCGCGACATAATCGGTGCGGGTCGGGATATCGGCACCCTTGTCGCGGCCATAGGCATCGAACAGCCCGCGATTATGGTTGCGGAAGGAGCCGGGGTGAATCTGCATCACCAGCCCGTCGTCGATCGACAGCCGCGCCATTTCGGTCAGCATCTGCGCGCGGAAAAGCTCGGCATCGGTCGCGTCGGCGGTGCCGGCAATGACCTTCGCGAACAGCGCCTCTGCCTCGACGCGCGACAGATTGGCGGTGCGGGCGGTCGGGTGGCCGTGATCGGTCGAGGTCGCACCGGCGGCGATGAAGTCCTGCCGCCGTTTGGCATGCGCGCGCAGATAGCCGGTCCAGTCGTGGACGTCCTCCCCCGTCAGCTCGGCAAACTTCGCGAGCGCCGGGCGGAAGGCTTCGTGTTCGCAATCGATCACCGCATCCGGGCGATAGGCGGTGACGACCCGCCCGCCCCAGCCGCTGGCGCGGATCGCGCGGTGATGGTCGAGCGGGTGGTCGGCCCCCTCGGTCGTCGCCAGCAGCTCGATCCCGAACCGGTCGAACAGCGCGCGCGGGCGATAGGCGTCGGTCGCCAGCGCTTCGCCGATCCGGTCGTAATATTCGTCGGCATTGGCCGCGCTCAGCGCTTCGTCGAACCCGAATACCGCGCCGAACACATGATCGAGCCACAACCGCGACGGCGTGCCACGGAACAGATGCTGGTGGGCGGCGAACACGCCCCACGCCTTGCGCGGATCGGCGACGATCGTTCCGTCGCGGCGCGGCACCGCCAGATCGTCGAGCGCGACGCCCTGGCTATACAGCATCCGGAACAGATAATGGTCGGGCGACAGCAGCAGCTCGGTCGCGTTGGCCCATGGCCGGTCGGTCGCGAACCATGCCGGGTCGGTATGGCCATGCGGGCTGATGATCGGCAGGTCGCGGACGGTGCCGTACAGGTCACGGGCAATGCCCCGCGTCGTCGGGTCTGCGGGCAACAGGCGGTCGGGATGCAGCAGCAGCGCGGTCATCGAAATCTCCTCAGGGGCATCGATGCGACATTGTGCCAGCGCTGGCAACGGTCTAATTATCGATGATGGCCGACCAGAATCCCGCCCGCGCCGTCCGGGTCGATCGCGACGATGACGTCGCGCTGTTGCTCGATTCCGTCGCGGCGGGGGACGTGGTGCGCGTCGACGATGCGGCGGTGGTGGCGCGGGAGGATGTGGCGAAGGGGCACAAGATCGCGGTGCGCGGCATCGCGGCGGGTGCACCGGTGCGCCGCTATCGCGCAGCGTTCGGCCTCGCCACGGCGGACATCGCGCCGGGCGTGCACGTCCATGTCCATAATGTGCGGACGGCGCTGTCGGGCGAGGATGCCTATCGCTACGCCCCCGCCCTGCCGCCGGCCCCCGCCCCCCGCGCCGAACCGGGCTTTGCCGGCTATGTCCGCGCCGATGGCAGCGTGGCCACGCGCAACGAAATCTGGGTGCTGCCGACGGTCGGCTGTGTCGGGCGGCTGGGCGAACGGATCGCGGCGCAGGCGTCCCCACGCCATGCCGGGCGGGTCGATGGGATCCATGCGTTCAACCATCCGTTCGGCTGTTCGCAGCTGGGCGACGACCTGAACCGCACGGCTGCGATCCTCGCGGCGCTGGCGTGCAATCCCAACGCCGGCGGGGTCGTTCTGCTGGGGCTGGGGTGCGAATCGAACCAGCTGGATGCGATGCTCGCCCGGCTGCCTCCGCAAGTGCTGGCGCGGGTGCGGACGGTGCGGGCGCAGGCGAGTGCCGACGAATTTGCCGCGGGCGTGGCGGCGGTGGACGCACTGGCCGAAGCGGCGCAGGCGGAGCGGCAGGCGGTGCCGCTATCGGCGCTGCGGCTGGGAGTGAAGTGCGGCGGGTCGGATTCGATGTCGGGGCTGACCGCCAATCCGCTGATCGGGCGGATGACCGACCGGGTGGCGGCGGCGGGCGGCAGCGTGCTGATGACCGAAATTCCCGAGATTTTCGGGGCCGAGCGATTGCTGATGGCGCGCTGTGCCGACGAAGCCGTGTTCGACCGGCTGGTCGAGGTGACCAACCGCTTCAAACGCTATTTCCTCGATCATGGCGAGCCGGTGTCGGAAAACCCCAGCCCCGGCAACATCGCGGGCGGGATCACCACGCTGGAGGAAAAGTCGCTGGGCGCGGTGCAGAAGGGCGGGATGGCGACGGTGACCGACGTGCTCGACTATGGCGAACCGGTGCGTGCGCCCGGGCTGTCGGTGGTCGACGGGCCGGGCAACGACGCGGTGTCGACGACCGCGCTGGCGGCGGCGGGCGCGACGCTGACGCTGTTTTCCACCGGGCGCGGCACGCCGCTGGGGTCGCCGGTACCGACGATGAAGATCGCGACCAACCGCGACCTGGCGAAGCGCAAGGGCGGGTGGATCGACTTCGACGCGAGCGTGGCGCTGGATGAGGGACAGGAGGTGGCTGCCGAAGCGCTGCTGGCGAAGATCCTGGCGGTCGCTTCGGGGGAACCTGCGCGGAACGAGGTGAACGAGGAACGCGCGATCGGGATCTGGAAGTCGGGGGTTACGCTGTAGTGCCTTCGTCACCCCGGACTTGATCCGGGGTCCCGCTTTTTACCAATGACAGAGAAAGAAGCGGGACCCCGGATCAAGTCSGGGGTGACGTGGTGGAGCGGTTCAGCGCTTACGCTCGATCAGCACCGCCTGTTGCCAGCGGCTGGCCGGTTTGTCGGCGCGATGCATGCAGCCGGGCCAGCAGCAAGGGCGCTTTTACCCGCGACCAGTTCGGCGGAGAGGGCGTCCGCCAAATCTTCCGGCACCTCATGAACCAAATCGGGCGACAGCGGCCGGATCATGCGACCGGGCGCAATGCCTCGCGATAGTGCTTCGCCTTTTCCACATACACTGCCGCCGACATCCGCAACCCGGCCAGCTGCTCGTCGGTCAGCGTCTTGACCACCCGCGCCGGCGCGCCGACGATCAGGCTCCTGGGCGGAAAGCTCTTGCCCTCGGTCACCAGCGCCCCTGCCCCGACCACGCAATCCTCGGCGATCACCGCGTGGTTCAGCACGGTCGCGCCCATGCCGATCAGCACGCGGTCGCCGATGGTGCAGCCGTGCAGCACCGCGCGGTGGCCGATGGTGCAGTCCTCGCCCAGCGTCAGCGGCGCGCCGGGATCGCTGTGGAGGACCGCGCCGTCCTGCACATTGCTGCGCGCGCCGATGGCGATGACGCCATTGTCGGCGCGCACCACCGCGCCGAACCAGATGCTGGCCCCCGCCCCCAGCCGCACCGCACCGATCAGGTCGACGGACGGCGCGACCCAGCTGTCGGAAGCAAGGTCGGGCACGGCATCGGCAAGGGCGTAGATCGGCATGGGCGCGAGGCTATCACCCCGTGACGACGGGGGCGAGTTTCGCGCGCAACAATTTGTCGAACCGGTCGAGCGGGCAGCGCTTCGCACAACCGGGGATGGCGATCGGCCGGTCGACGACGGTCGCGGCCCCGGTGCGGATCGCGTCGAGCGGCTGCACGCGATAGGACAGCGTGACATAGGCCCCCCGCGCATCGCGACGGCGGGTCAGCACCAGCGCGCCGCCCGGTGCCGCATCGTTCAGCGCAAAGCCCGGCGCGTCGAGATCGACGCCCAGCGCCGCCGCCAGCGCGGTGACGTTGGTGTCATGCCCGACCAGCACGTCGAAGCGCGGGCCGGTCGGTTCGGTGAGCGTCTTCAGCATGTGATCGCCCAGCGGCCCCGCCTGATGCGCGGCCATGTAGGGCGCGCGGGTGAAGACGTCGAACAGCGCGGCGTGCAGCGCCCCCAGCCGCTTGATCGTCGCCGCATCGGCGCGACCGAAGCCGACGTCGCGCATCGGCATCCCCTCGGCATATTGCAGCAGGATCACCTGTGCGGTGCCCGACGTTGCGCGGATCGGCCCGGTGAAGTCGACGCCGCGTCCGTCGGCGCTGGGCTTCAGCATCGCGGGTCCCGGCGTCGAGCAACCGGCGGGCAGGCCGCAGCCGAGCACCCGGTCGAGTTCGCGGATCGCGGCAGCATGGCGCGCGGTCAGCGCATTCACCCCGCCGGTATAGGCGGTGATCGCCGCGACCGCTTTCGTCGCATCGAACGCGGTCGCCCCGGCGCGCAGCGGTTCGAACAGCGGATCGACCTGCCCCGCCGGCAGATGATCGACCGACAGCTTGCAGCCCGGCGCCAGCGCATCGGCATAGGCGCGGCCGGTGGCGATGGTGCGTTCGGGCGTATTGGTGTGGATGCGGACGGTGCCGGGCTTCGGACAGCCGGTGGTGCCCAGCCAGCGGCGGTCGTGGCGGGCGAGCTGCGCGATCGCCTTCGCGCCGTGGGGGGTGAGGAATTCGGGCGCGACCGGCCATGTCGGCCATTGCCCGGCGACCCTGGTATCAAGCGGCGCTTCGCCCGTGATCGGCGCGCGGACGCCGTGGCGCATCAGCATTACGACCCGCTCCACCCGGTCCTGCGCGGCGGCGGGCAGCGGGGTCAGCAGCGTGGCGGCGAGGAGCAGGAGGCGCATGGTCGGTCCTTGTGGTTCGATAGGTCCTTACCCCCGCGCAGGCGGGGGTACGGATATCTTCTTCGTCACCCCGCACCTGATCCGGGGTCCCGCTTTTGCGCGAGCACCGGAGAAGAAGCGGGACCCCGGGTCAAGCCCGGGGTGACGGTGAGGTTTGCAGGCAGAGAGGCACCTGCAAAAACGGACGGCGGCGCTGACGCCGCCGCCCCGCCCGCTTACATCTTCATGGTCAGGCTGAACTGGAACACCCGACCGGTCTTCAGATAGCCGCCGTTGCGGTCGTTCGAGATATACGTCTCGCCCTTCCCCACCGTCGCCCAATAGGTGTGCTGGTCGAGCAGGTTGCGCGCCGACACGCCGATTTCGAGGTTGTCGGTCACCTCATACGCGGCACCGAAGTTCAGCTCGCCGACCGGCTGGACATAGATGTCGGGCTGGCTGTCCTGCACCGCCGCCAGGAACTTGCCGGTATAGTTGTACCACAGGTTCGTGCGGAACCCGCCGCCGGCATAGAAGACCTCGGCATTGTAGATCAGGTCCGGCGCCTGGGGCAGCGTGCTGCTGCGGGTGGTGCGCACGCCGTTCACCGGGATGATGTAGGTCGCCTCGGTCTTCTGGTAGGTGACGTTGCCGCCCACGCCGAAATTGCCGAGGAAGCTGCTGTCGACCATGTCGCCGACGGTGAAGCGGCCCGATGCCTCGACGCCCTTCGCCGTGCCGCCGCCGCCGTTGATCGGGCGGATGAAGGTGGTCTTGCCGACCGTCTCGCTGCCGCTGCGCGATGCGGTGCTGACGATGAAGTTGCTCAGATCCTTGTAATAGGCGGCAAGCTGGACATAGCGGCCGACGCCCATCTGGTAATCGACGCCCGCGTCATAGCTCCATGCCTGCACCGGCTTCAGGTCCGGGTTCGGCTGGGTGATGGTCACGGTGCCGTCGCTGGCCGGTTCGCTGATGCGGGTCGGCCCGGCGAGCAGGTCGAAGGCGGGCCGCGCATAGCTGGAGCGCACCGCACCGCGCACGGTCAGGCTCGCGTTGGGCTTCCATGCCGCCAGCAGGCTGGGATCAACATGATCGTAGTCGCGTCCGGCGTTCACGAAACGCGGGCCATCGCGGTCGGTGATGAAATAGCGCGCGCGAAAGCCGTTATCCTCGTAACGGATGCCGGGCATGATCTCGAGCGTGCCGAGCGTCAGCGTCGCGGTGCCGTACAGCGCCTTGCGGGTTTCATTGCCGCTCGACAGGCCCTGGTTCAACGTCGTCTGCGACACCGGGATCAGCGGCACATAGTCGCGGACCTGCGCGTCGAGCTGCGCACGCGACAGCACCTTGATCGGGCGGGCGGGATAGTAATCGAGGAAGTCCTTCAGGACATAGCCGAGATACTGGTTGATCGACGGCCCCTGCACCGTGCCGTTCTGCAGCGGGGTGAGGAAGCGATAGCGGGTATTGTCGGGAGCAAGGGTGCGGCCCGAACGGTCGGAATCCTCGTACAGCCCACCGACCTCGACCTTCACGAAGCTCTGGCTGTCCCAGCCGATGCTGCCCTTCAGCGTCTTCTTGGTCTCGCTCAGATAGTCATAGCCGCGCTGGACGTAGAGCTGGGTCGGCCGGTCGAGCGACGCAACATAGGCGATGGCGCCGTTCGACAGGATCGGGCGCGGCGACTTCGGGTTCGACAGGTCGACGTTCACGCCTTCGGTCGCGGCACCGGTGTTGGTCGCGGTGCCGTTATAGGCGATGCCACGGAACGCCGCCTCGATCCGGGTCGGCTGGTCGAAGCGACCATCGGCATAGGCGCCTTCCAGCGCGGCGGTGAAGCCTTCCCAATGCGCCTTCGCGCCGACCTGTGCCGAGAACAGTTCCTGCTCGATATCCTCGGTGCGGAAATAGCTGGCCGGGTTGATGCCGAGCGGGGTGTAGACGCCCGCCGCATTGTACGACCCGCCATTGGGGTTGGTCTGGCCGCGCGTCAGTTCGTTGCGCAGCCCGGTCTGGTTCATGGTGTTGGTGTTGAGATACGTCGCATAGTTGACGCGGGCGTAGAGATCGATGGGTTCGCTGCGGAAATCGAACGCACCGGTCGCGCCATAGCGCTTGATCTTGTTGTTATAGAAGTTCCATTGCACGCCATCGGCGGTCAGCGCGTTCGGGTTGGCGCGCGAATTGCCGCTGTTGGCACGGGTCGGCTTGTAGTCGTTCTGCACGGCGGTGGATTCGGCGGCGTTGCCGCGCTCTTCCAGATACGCCGCGACATAGACACCGAACTGGTGATCGCTGCCGAAACGGCGCGCGGCGTCGAGGCCGATCGCCCCGCCGAACGCTTCCTGTTCGCGGTCGAGTGCCAGGCCGGCGACCTGCCCCAGCACGCGGGCGCGGGTGAAGCTCTGGTTGAAGTCGAACGCGGTCGGCGTGCGCAGGTCGACGATGCCGGCAATGCTGTCGGCATCCTTGGCCGCGCCCGGCGTCTTGTCGGTCACGATGCCACCGATCGCGAACGGCGAGAACAGGTTCAGCGAGATCGCGCGGTTGTTGCCCGACGTCTGCGGCAGGCGCAGGCCGTCGAGGGTGTAGGCGTTGTAGCTGGTGTCGAACCCGCGGATCGTCACGAACTGCGCTTCGCCGGTCGCGCTCTGGTTGCGGCCCTGGTCGCGGCTGACCGACACGCCCGGCAGCATCTTGGCCAGGTCGGCGATGCTGGTCTGCGAATGGATCGCGACGTCGCCGGTGGTCACGATGTCGATCGTGGCGATCGCCTGCTGTTCCTCGTTCAGCGCGGTGCGCTGGCGACGGCCGTTGACGACGATATCGTCGGTCAGCGATTCACTGGCGGTCTGCTGCGGTTCCTCGGCGACGGGCGCGACGGACGCGTCCTGGGCAAGGGCGGCGGCAGGCAGCAGCGCGCCGAGCGTCAGCGCGGCGATGCCGCTGGACAGGACAAGCGCATGGGCGCGCCGCCGGCGTGCCGGCAGCGTCGGGATCGACGACATGGATATTCCCCCCAAGGGTATGTTGGATTGGTTGCGGGGTTGTTCCCCGTTGGATCGCGCCGCTAGCCACAGCTTGTGTATAATTTATGACAATGGCGCACTTCGATGTTCATTTTCTGATGATTTCTGGAAGAAGCGAACCGCTATGATGAATTACTGTTGAGTTGTGCGGTGATCGCTTGTGTCCCCGGTCACGGACGATATGCTGTAGCGCGATGATGAAACGCCGCGACCGCCGCCAGGAAATCCTCGACCTGCTCGTCCAGGGCGAACCGCTGGGCATTCACACGCTGGCCGATACGCTGGCGGTGTCCGACGAAACGGTGCGGCGCGAGCTGCGGCTGCTGGAGGCAGACGGGCTGATCGAGCGGATTCACGGCGGTGCCCGCCTCGCCAAATCGGTCGAGGAAGGACCGTTCGAGGAGCGGCTGCACCGCAACGCCGGGCCCAAGCAACGCATCGCCGCCGCCGTGGCGCAGACCGTTGCGGACGGCGATTCGCTGTATCTCGATGCCAGTTCGACCGCGTTCCATGTCGCGCAGGCGATCAAAGGCAAACGCGACCTGACCGTCGTTACCAACGCGCTGGGCGTCGCGGCGGAGCTGGGTGGGCGCTATGGCAACCGGCTGTATCTGGCCGGCGGCGAGCTGGACGACCGGTACCGGGCGTTCTTCGATGCGACGGCGCGGGCCTATCTCGCGCAATTCCGGCCGGGCATGGCGATCGTGTCGACCGAATCGGTCGATGTCGCGGCGGGCTTCACCGATTATCATGTCGGCGAGGGCGAGCTGTGCCGCCAGATGATCGCCCAGTCGCGCCGGGTGACGATGGCGGTCGATTCATCGAAATTCGACCGGGCGAGCATCGTCGCGGTGGCGGCCTTCGCCGATATCGACCGCATCGTCACCGACCGCGCGATCGACCCGGCCTATGCCGCGGTCACCCCCGGCGTCGAATGGATCGCGGCATGATCCGCTGGTTGCTTACCGCCCTCGCGTTCGTCGCGATGCCGGTACAGGCGCGCGACCTGCGCGTCATGAGCTTCAACGTCCGCTACCCCAATCCCGACGACGGTCCCAACCGGTGGGAGGCGCGCGCGCCCATCCTGATCGATACGATCCGCGCCGCCGATCCGGATGTGGTGGGCACGCAGGAGCTGTACCGGCGGCAGGGGGATGCGATCGTCCGCGCGCTGCCGCACTGGCGCTGGTTCGGGCGCGACCGGCGCGGGGCCCATGCCGACGAACATATGGGCATCCTGTATCGCACCGACCGGTTGCGGCTGGTGCGGCATGGCGATTTCTGGTTGTCGGACACGCCCGACCGGGTGGGCAGCGCCAGCTGGGGCACCGACCTGCCGCGCATGGTCAATTGGGGCGAGTTCGCGCGCAAGGATGGCCGGCGGTTCGTGCTGTTCGACACCCATTTCCCGCATCGCGACAGCGACGCGATCGCACGGACGAAGGCGGCGGGCGTGCTGCTGGCGCGAATGCGGCGCATTGCCGGGCGGTTGCCGGCGGTGGTGACCGGCGACCTGAATGCCCAGCCCGACAGTGAAGCCTATCGCGCCTTTGCCGCCACGCTGGCCGATGCGTGGGCGCGGGCACCGCAGCGGTCGGGGCCGGTGCTGACCTTCCACGACTTTACCGGCACGCCCGACCGGCGGATCGATTACGTGTTCGTGCGCGGATTCCGGCCGGTTGCGGCGCGGGTGGCTACCGACCATCGCGGCCCGCGCTACCCGTCCGATCATTTCCCGGTGGTGGTGGATTTGCGGTAGCGTCTGATCCGCGCCGCGTTGATGGGAAACGATTGAATCAAAACTCCTCCCCGGCACGGGGAGGGGGACCAGCGAAGCTGGTGGAGGGGGGGCGCCCGCTTACGGCACGGTTGCGTTGCGCGGCGAACCCCCTCCACCGTCCGCTGTGCGGACGGTCCCCCTCCCCGCGCAGCGGGGAGGAGCTTTGGATCACTCCACCGTCACGCTCTTCGCGAGGTTGCGCGGCTGATCGACGTCGGTGCCCTTGGCAACGGCGACATGGTACGCCAGCAACTGCACCGGCACCGCATATACGATCGGCGCGATCAGCGGATGGACCTTCGGCATGGTGATCGTCGCGACCGCGCCGTCGCCTGCCGCCTGGATGCCGTCATAGTCGGAGATCAGCACGACCTTGCCGCCGCGCGCCTGCACTTCCTGCATGTTGCTGACGGTCTTGTCGAACAACGGCCCCGACGGCGCGATGACGATCACTGGCACCTGGTCGTCGATCAGGGCGATCGGCCCGTGCTTCATCTCGCCGGCGGCATAGCCCTCGGCATGGATGTAGCTGATTTCCTTGAGCTTCAGCGCACCTTCCAGCGCCAGCGGATAGTCGGTGCCGCGGCCCAGATACAGCACGTCGCGCGCCGCCGCGATGACGCCGGCCATCCCCTCGATCGCCTCGTCATACGCCAGCGCGGCGTTGATCGACGCGGGGGCTTCCGCCAGGTGACGAACGATGCTGCGCTCCTCCGCCTCGGACAGCTTGCCCTTCGCCTTGGCGAGATTGGCGGCCAGCGCAGCGAGCACGGCGAGCTGGCAGGTGAACGCCTTGGTCGAGGCCACGCCGATTTCCGGCCCGGCATGGGTCGGCAGCAGCAGGTCGGCCTCGCGCGCCATCGTGCTGGTCGGCACGTTGACGACTACCGCGATGGTCTGGCCTTCGCTCTTGGCGTGGCGGAGCGCCGCCAGCGTGTCGGCGGTCTCGCCCGACTGGCTGATGAACAGCGCCAGGCCGCCCTCTTCCATCACCGGCGCGCGGTAGCGGAACTCGGATGCAACATCCAAGTCGACGGGCACGCGGGCGAATTGTTCGAACCAGTATTTGGCGACCATGCCGGCATAGAAGCTGGTGCCGCACGCGACGATCGTGACACGCTTGATGCCCGACAGGTCGAAGTCTGGAATGGGCAGCGTTACGCGTCCGTCGAACCGCTGGAGATAGCCACGCAGCGTCTGGGCGACGACGATCGGCTGCTCGTAGATTTCCTTCTGCATGAAGTGGCGGTGATTGCCCTTGTCGATCAGCGCGCCGGTGACGCCGGACAGCGTGACCGGGCGATCGACGGGGTTGTTGTCGCGGTCGAAAATCTCGGTGCCGTCGCGGCGGCAGACGACCCAGTCGCCCTCCTCCAGATAGGCGATACGCTGCGTCAGCGGGGCGAGCGCCAGCGCGTCGGAGCCGAGATAGACTTCGCCCTCGCCATAGCCGACGACCAGCGGCGAGCCGAGCCGTGCGCCGATCAGCAGGTCGTCATGCTGGCGGAACAGGATCGCCAGCGCGAACGCGCCGTGCAGGCGCGGCAGGATCGCCTTCACCGCCTCGGCCGGGGTGCGGCCCGCCTCGACCTGTTCGCTGACCAGATGGGCGACGACCTCGGTATCGGTTTCGCTGGTGAAGACCCGGCCGCGCGCGGTCAGTTCCTCGCGCAGCGGCTTGAAATTCTCGATGATGCCGTTGTGGACGACCGCGACTTCGTTCGTGGCATGCGGGTGGGCATTGTCGGTGGTCGGCCCGCCATGCGTCGCCCAGCGGGTGTGCGCGATGCCGATATTGCCCGGCAGCGGATGCTCGCCCAGTTCGGCGGCGAGGTTCTTGAGCTTGCCCGACGCACGACGCCGCTCGATCGCGCCGCCCTCCACGGTGGCGATGCCCGCCGAGTCATAGCCGCGATATTCGAGGCGCTTCAGGCCGTCCAACAAGCGGTCGGCGACGCTTTCGGTGCCGATGATGCCAACAATTCCACACATAGTCTTCTCTCCGGCGGGATGCCCGCTTGGGTTATTTCCTGGCGGCCTTGGCGGCAGCCTGCTTGTGGCGGAAGCGCTTGGCCCAGCCGGGATGGTCGGCGCGTTCGGCACGGACCAGCGCCAGCGCGTCGCCCTCGACATCGCGGGTCACGACCGATCCGGCGGCGACCAGCGCGCCGTCGCCGATCTTCACCGGCGCGACCAGCGCGCTGTTCGACCCGATGAACGCGCCCTCGCCGATCTCGGTACGGTATTTGAAGAAGCCGTCATAGTTGCAGGTGATCGTGCCCGCGCCGATGTTGACGTTCGCCCCGACCGTCGCGTCGCCGAGATAGGTCAGGTGATTGGCCTTGGCGCCAACACCCAGCGTCGTGTTCTTCACCTCGACGAAATTGCCGACGCGACTCCCCTCGCCCAGCACCGCGCCGGGGCGCAGGCGGGCATAGGGGCCGACGTCCGCCTTTGCCGCAACGGTCGCGCCCTCCAGATGGCTGAAGGCGTGGATCGTCACATTGTCGGCGATGGTCACGCCGGGGCCGAACACGACGTTCGGTTCGATCGTCACATCGCGGCCGAGCTGCGTGTCGTGCGCGAAGAACACGGTGTCGGGCGCGACCAGCGTCACGCCATCGGCCATGGCGCGCGCGCGGCGTTTGCCCTGCCACGCGCTTTCCACCGCTGCCAGTTCGGCGCGGCTGTTGATGCCGGCCACTTCGTCGGCCGCCGTCTCGATCACCACCGCGCCGCGCCCGTCGGCGATGGCGAGCATGACGATATCAGGCAGGTAATATTCGCCGGCGGCATTGTCGTTGCCGACCCGCTCCAGCAGCGCCCACAGGTCGGCCGAGCGCACCGCGGTCACGCCGCTGTTGCACAGGTTCACCGCGCGTTCGTCGGCGCTGGCGTCCTTATATTCGACCATCTTGGCGATGTTGCCGGCGTCGTCGGCGATGATCCGGCCATAGGCGGCTGCATCGGCGGGGCGGAAGCCCAGCACCGCGACCGCCGGAGCGTCGGCTTCGTCCAGCCGCGCGGTCAGGCGGGCGACGGTATCCGCCGACAACAGCGGCGTATCGCCGAAACAGACCAGCACGATGCCGTCATGGTCGGCCAGCGTTTCCTTCGCCTGCAGCGCCGCGTGGGCGGTGCCCAATTGCTCGCGCTGCCATGCAATCTCCACGCCGCGCCCGGCGACCGCCTGTTCCACCTGTTCGCCGACCGCGCCGACGATCACCACCCGGCGGGTGACGTTCGCGGCGGACAGGCTGTCGAGCAGGTGAAACAGCATCGGCTGGCCGGCGAGCGGGTGCAGCACCTTGTGCTTCGTCGACTTCATGCGGGTGCCCTGCCCGGCGGCAAGGATCACGGCGGCGATCGGTTGTGCGCTCATGCGGGCAGTCTGTGGCACACGACCCTTGCCAATTCCATATCACGCGCGCCAATGCGGCGATGATGACAAAGATTTCATTCGATATCGTCGGCTTCGACCTCGACGGGACGTTCGTCGATACCAGCGGCGACCTGACCGACGCGGTGAACCATGCGCTGGGCGATGCGGGCCGCCCGCTGCTGACCCGCCAACGGGTCATTCCGATGATCGGCGGCGGGGCGAAGCATATGCTGCGCCAGGGGATGGAGGCGACCGGCGGGTGCGACGAGGCGGAACTGACCCGGCTCCACCGCCTGCTCCTCGATTATTACGAAGCGCATATCGCAGTGCATTCGCGGCCCTTCCCCGGGGCGATGGCGGCGCTCGACCAGCTCGACGCGATGGGGGTCACGGTCGCGATCGTCACCAACAAGCTGGAGGGGCTGGCGCGGCGGTTGCTGGACGAACTCGACCTCACCCGCCGCTTTGCCTGCATCATCGGCGGCGACACGCTGGGGCCGGGCAAGTCGAAGCCCAATCGTGCGCCGATCGATGCGATGATCGCGGAGTGTGGCGGCGGACGCGCGGCGTTCGTCGGCGATTCGCATTTCGATATCGATGCCGCGAAGAATGCCGGCATTCCGAACATCGCCTGTTCGTTCGGGTTTCTGATGCAGCCGGTCGCGGACCTCGGCGCCGACGCGGTGATCGACCATTTCGACGAACTGATCCCGACGCTGGCTAGGCTGTAGGCACCTCCCGTCACCCCAAGCTTGACCCGGAGTGACGGAAGGGAGTGCGGAACCGACCCCGCCCCCGAACGCTCCGACCGCGACCATAGGAGAACTGCCATGACCCGCCCCGTCGCCCTCATCACCGGCGCATCGTCCGGTATCGGTCTCAGCTTCGCGCATCACCTGGCGCGCACCGGCCACGATCTCGTCATCGTCGCCCGGCGCGAAGACCGGCTGCGCGACCTCGCCGAACAGCTGTCGGTCGACCACGGCATCGATATCGAGGTGATCGCCGCCGACCTCGCCGACCCCGATGACCTCGACGTCGTGGAGGAACGGCTGGAGGCCGGCGATCCGATCGCGCTGTTCGTCAACAATGCCGGCTTCGCCGCGATGGGCAAGGTCGGCGAAGGCGACCGCGACGACATGACTGACATGCTGCTGCTGAACGTCGTCGCGTTCAGCCGGCTGGCCGATGCGGCGATGGCCGGCATGAAGCGCACCGGCACCGGCACGATCATCAATGTCGGGTCGGGCACATTGTTCACCAAGATGCCGGGCTATGCCGGCTATGGCGCGTCCAAGGCCTATGTCACCTATTATACCCGTACGATGCAAGCCGAGGCGAAGGGCGGCGATATCCGCGTCCAGCTGCTGATCCCCGGCGTCACCGCGACCGATTTCCACCATGTCGCGGGCAAGAGCATCGACGATTTCCCGCCCGAGCGCGTGATGGAGCCGGACGATCTGGTCGTCGCCTCGCTGCGCGCGCTGGAACTGGGCGAGGCGGTGTGCATCCCGTCGCTGCCCGATATCGCCGACTGGGAAGCGCTGGAGGCGGCCGAGGCGAAGATCGCGCCGAATGCGTCGCGGGACAAGGTAGCGGATCGGTATCACGCCTGAAGCTCCTCCCCGGCACGGGGAGGGGGACCATGCGCAGCATGGTGGAGGGGGGTGTCGGCATACGGCACCGTTGCGTTGCGCGGCCAACCCCCTCCACCATCCGCTGCGCGGACGGTCCCCCTCCCCGTGCCGGGGAGGAACGATTCGCCCACCAATTATTAAGCTCCCGCGGCTACATCGGCCATGATAGCGACCAGTTCAGGTCGCGGGGGCGTGTGATGGGTCAGCGGGTGCAGCGAGTGTTGGTCGTCTTCGGCACGCGGCCCGAGGCGATCAAGCTGTTCCCGCTGATCCACGCCCTGCGCGCCCATCCCGGTTTCGACACCCGCGTCGTCGTGACCGCACAGCATCGCGAGATGCTGGACCAGGTGATGGAGTTCGCCGGGATCGCCCCCGATATCGACCTGAACATTATGACCGCCGGCCAGTCGCTCGACGGCCTGACCGCGCGGCTGCTGGATGCGCTGGGTCCGGTGTTCGACGCGGAGCAGCCCGACCGGGTGATCGTGCAGGGCGACACCGCCACCGCGATGGTGGCCGCGCTTGCCGCCTATTACCGCAAGGTGCCCGTCGCCCATGTCGAGGCGGGCCTGCGCAGCCACGACATTTATCACCCCTGGCCCGAAGAGGTGAACCGCAAGATCGTCGGCAGCATCGCCGATCTGCACTTCGCCCCGACGCAGACCGCCGCTGACGCGCTGCTGGCCGAGAATGTGCCGGCGAGCCGCGTGCTGGTGACCGGCAACACCGTCATCGACGCGCTACACATGGCGCGCGAACGCCTTGCCGCCGAACCGCAGCGAACGGAAGGACTGAACGAACTGGCCGATCGGTTTGCGGGCAAGCGCGTGGTGCTGGTCACGACCCATCGCCGCGAGAATTTCGGCGGCGGCATGGAGAATATCGCCCGCGCCATCGCCCGCATCGCTGCGCGCGAGGATGTCGGCGTGATCTTTCCGGTCCATCCCAACCCGCAGGTGCGCTCCGTCATGGACGCGATCCTCGGTGACAATCCGCGCGTGGCGATGATCGGCCCGCAGGATTATCCGCATTTCGTCCGCCTGCTCGACCTGTGCCACCTCGTCCTGACCGATTCGGGCGGGGTGCAGGAGGAAGCACCCGGCCTCGGCAAGCCGGTACTGGTGATGCGCGAGACGACCGAGCGTCCCGAGGGCGTGATGGCCGGCACCGCCAAGCTGATCGGATCGGACGAGGACCGCATCGTCGCCGAAGTCGGTACGCTGCTCGACGACCCCCATGCCTATGCCGCGATGGCACGGGCGCATAACCCTTTCGGAGACGGCCATGCCTCCGCCCGCATCGTGGAGACCCTCTATGCTTGAACAGCGGATCACCGCCGCCGACACCTATGATGTCTGCGTCGTGGGGCTGGGCTATATCGGCCTGCCGACCGCCGCCGTCGTCGCCCGGTCGGGCGCGCGGGTCATCGGCATCGACGTCAGCCAGCATGTCGTGGATACGGTGGCGCGCGGCGATATCCATATCGAGGAGGCCGATCTCGACACGCTGGTGCGCGACGTGGTGCTGCTCGGCCGGCTGAGCACCGCGACCGCGCCGGCGCCGTCCGATATCTTCGTCATCGCGGTGCCGACGCCGTTCGGGCCGGGCCATGTGCCGGACCTCAGCTATGTCCTGAACGCCACCCGCGCGATCGCGCCGGTGCTGGAAAAGGGCAATACGGTGATCCTCGAATCGACCAGCCCGGTCGGGACTACCGAACAGATTCGCGACCTGCTAGCCGAACTACGCCCCGACCTCGCGATGCCCGGCATGTCGGATGCGCCCGACATTGCCGTCGCCTATTGCCCGGAGCGTGTGCTGCCCGGCCGGATCATCCTCGAACTCGTCTCCAACGAACGCTCGATCGGCGGGATCACCCCGGCGTGCGCGGAAGCCGCGTGCGGCTTCTATCGCCGTTTCGTCGAGGGGGCCTGCACCGTCACCACCGCGCGGACGGCGGAAATGGTCAAGCTGGTCGAAAATACCAGCCGCGACGTCGCCATCGCTTTCGCCAACGAACTGTCGATCGTGTGCGACAAGATGGAGCTGAACGTGTGGGACGTGATCGAGCTGGCCAACCGCCATCCGCGCGTCAACATCCTGAAGCCGGGTCCGGGCGTCGGCGGGCACTGCATCGCGGTCGATCCGTGGTTCATCGTCGATGCTGCGCCCGAACAGACCCCGCTGATCCGCACCGCGCGCGAAGTGAACGACGGCAAGGTCGATCACGTCGTCGGCCGCACCGTCGCGATGCTGGAGGCGTCGCCGGACGCCCGCGCCTCTTTGCTGGGCCTCGCGTTCAAGGCGGACATTGACGACCTGCGCGAAAGCCCGGCGGTGAAGGTCGCACAGGCGCTGATCGCGCGCTACGGCGACCGCATCGATCTGGTCGAACCGTTCGTAACCGCCCTGCCCCGGTCGCTCGACGGCGGGCGGCTGGTGTCGCTGGAGGAGGGGTTGGTGAACGACATCCTCGTCGTGCTGGTCGACCATAGCGTGTTCAAGGGCGTGCCGGTCGAGGCACTCGAAGGCAAGCAGGTGTACGATACGCGGGGGATGTGGCGGTAGGTATCGTCACTCCGTCGTAGGCTGATGGCGAACCGGCCGGATTTGAAGGTTTGCGAAAGGGTGGCTTTCAGGAAGCGATCATCAAGAACCCGACAACTCGGGCATCGTTCCGAAGTCGTTTTTCGGCATCCAAAGATGCCCCACGCGCAATTAATATCTTTGATATTTTCCAGTGCTTCTGCCAACCGGTATAGTGCAAAGCAGTATATCCCATTTCGCCCTTGATGTTTGGATCTATGCCGGCGTCGAGGAGTAAGGCTACAGCTTCAATATCCCCACGATACGCCGCTATATGAAGCACCCCATCACCTCCGGAATCCTTGTACGTTAGCGGATCGATAGGCGCTAAGGGATCGTCACCCTCATAGTTGATCAGATCGGCGAAGCGACTCTGCAGGGTTGCGACTTGATCAGGCGAAATCTGTGTCGATGACATTTTTCCTGCTCCTGATGGTCATACAACATGAGCGAGGGGCGACTTTAGGACAAGCCATACGGCGGCGCTAATGGCGAACTTTAGGCGAAAGCAGCCGCAACCACCGAAGACCTATTTCTTCCGAAACTTCGTCCACAGGTGCCGTGCCAGCATCGCGGGCGGCATCCGGAGCCAGTGCGAGCGGACATAGAAACCCAACTCGGTGCCCTTGTGCCGCAACCGCCCCCAGCCGTCGCGCGCCAATAGCCGCCGGGCGAACAGGGCGTCCGACGCCACCGGATCGCCGCCGCCCGGCGTCCCGTAAATCCGCCGCGCCAGCCGGAGCGCCCGCGCGACCGCCGCCGACAGTTCGTGCCGTGCCGCCCGCTCCGTCAACGACGCCGCGAACCCTGCGTCGCGATCCGAAAACTCGCGTACCAGCCGGTCGATGTCCCAAAGGTTGCGCAAGCCACCCTGCAGATCGCCATCGGCGAACAGGTGGGCGGCGGCGTGGACCACCATGTCTTCCGGGCACAGCACCGACAGCCCGTTGCCCAGCGGCACCGCGTCCGCGATCAGCAGCGCCGCATTGGGCGTCGGCCGTGCGGTCGGGGGCAGGATCGTGTGGTGGACGTCGATCATCCGGTCGCGCGTCCGGTGGATCAGCGGCGGCAGCTCGTGCATCCAGCGGCGGTAATAGGCGTCGTCATAGGGGTCGGGCTTCACCCATTCCCACCCCGCCGCGAGCAACGCCGCCTCCACCGCGTCCAGCGCCTCGCGTGGCACGAGGATGTCGAGGTCGCCGATCGCACGCCCCCGCCCGGCATCGAGCCCGGCGGCGACGAAGGCGGTGCCCTTCAACAGCACGATCGGGACACCCAGCGGGGCGAGCGCACGACGCGCGGCTTCCGCCTCCCACAATGCCGCCACCCGCCCCTGTTCGGCGGACGCGCGGGCGTCGGACAGGAGGCGTGCGACGGCGGGCGGCATGTCGATCCCGTCGAGCCGGGTGGCAACGCTGCCGATCAACTGTTCCGCCCGCGCAGCCGCGATCAGCGCGTTCCAGCTGTCGGCGGAATCCATACCGTCCCACAACTCGGGATCGGCCAGCGCGCCGGCCGTCCTGGCATCCGTCATGCGAGGTCACCCCACAACCGCTCCACCAGCGCCAGCGCGGTGTCGGTATCGGGATAGTCGATCGCCCGCACCAGTATCCGCCCGACCAGCCCGGTCAGCGCATCGAACCCGCGTTCGCCCATCGCGACATAATTGGTCGACGCCTGGGTCAGCCGCACAAAGGTTTCGGCCGGCTCGACGGATCGCACCGCCTCCGCCTGCCCAAAGGTCGGGAACAGCAGCAGCGCCGGGGCGGCCGGCCGGTCCATCGCGGCGATCGCGGCGGCATCGGGGACGAGGTGGCGGATATCGCCCTTGGGCGTGGCGGCCAGCAGCGGCCCGAACCGCCCGGTGGGCGCGGCGCGCTCCATCACGCCGATCGCCTCGTTCTTCAGGCTGACGAGCCGGGGAAAGGCATGGATGTGGCCCGTCGCCGGGTCGAGCAGCGCGAATTCGTCGCCCATCAACCGCCAGCCGCGCGTCATCAGCAGCGCCGCCAGCGTCGATTTGCCCGCGCCCGATTCGCCGGTCATCAGCAGCGCGCGCCCGTCGCGCTCGACGGCGGAGGCGTGGAGGAGCAGATACCGCCGCTGCGCGAGCGCCATCTGCAGGTTCATTCCCATCTCCGCTGCCAACAGCCCCTGTGCCAGCGGCAACGGGGCGGCGTCGGGAATGGTGAAGTCGCCGCCGATCATCACCGATGGCCGCACGAACCGCCGCCACGGCCGCGCGGCGAACAGGCGGACGTTGAAGTCGACGATGCCGTCCGCCGGCTGCGGATAGTCGCGATAGAGATCGCGCAACTGGTCGATGGGGCCGCGCCAGTTGCTGCCGATGCGGAATCCCACCGGCCCGATGCGCAGCGTCGTCGCGTACCTCATGCCGGTTCGTCCAGGCGCTCGACCAGCCCGGTTTCGACCAGCTCGTCCAGCCGCGCGATCAACGCCGCCGCGTCGCCATCGGGCAGGTCGAACCGTTCGGCCAGCGCCGCCAGCAAGTCTTCCGCGGTCATCGCCCGGTCGGCCAGCAGGTCGAGGATTTCGGGCACCGGCGGCGCCACGACATGGGTCTGCCCCGATGCGCGGTGGTAAAGCACGCTCAATCGGTCGAGCGGCACGATGCGCAAAGCAACCGCCGGCGGCGCGCGATAGCGTGCCGGCACGGCCGGTTCAGCCGCGCGGCATCTGGAGCGAGGCGAAACAGGTGAAGCCGCTGGTCCCGTTCTGCAACCGCTGGACATATTTCAGGTACGCGCGGGTCGTATCGCCATCGGCACCGGGCAGATTCTGCCCCTTCATCGCGAGCTTGACCTGTTCGCCGGTAAACGGGCGGTTGGCCCCGGGAAACGCACCGGGCGTGCCGGGGGCGACGACCTGTCCGTCGGCGGCGATCAGTTGTCCGGCGCGGGCGCGGTCGGGGATCGGGATTTCGCAGGTCATGATCGACGCCTGGGTCTGGGCCAGCGCCGGGCGGATCGACACCACCGCCGATGCGCCGGCGGCACCGATCAGCAGCGTGCGCCGCGCGAGCTTGCCATCGGGCGAAGGGGTGGGCGTGTCGGTCATCCCGCCATCTTCCCCAATGCACCGGTTTTCGCAATCGCAAAGAGGGTTAACGCGTCCAATCGCGGGGCAATGCCGCCGGCGCTGGCCTTGGGCACCACTTCCGCGCAGGTTGCAGGCCGATAAACGGCAACGGCCAGCTTCGGCCCGCCGCTTCGCAGTCATCGTGGGAACGTCGCTGGCCGCGTCGCTTGCCAGCGACGTTCCCACAACGATCACGGCCATTGCCGTTTAGGGGTCCGCCCCCTAATCGGGGGCGATGGACGAATTCGGCCCCCGCCTGCCCCTCGCCCTCGTCATCGCGATCGGCGTCGCCCTGCTGGCGCTGTTGCTGGGTGCCGGGATCAACGCCAGCGCGGTGGTGTTGGTGGGGGCAGTCGCCGCCGTGCTGGTCGCCGGGCTGCACCCGCCCGAACGGGGGCCCAGCGAATCGCCCGATACCCAGCGCCAGCAGGTGTTCGCCGCGACGCAGGCCGCTATCGATGCGGTCGACGAACCGATCCTCGTCATCGCCGCCGGCCATGTCGAGGCGGCGAACCCCGCCGCGCTCGCGCTGCTCGGCCAGCATATCGTCGGTGGCGACGTCCGCCTTGCCATCCGCCATCCCGCCGCCGCCGAACGGCTGTTCGGCACGCGCGACGATCGCGAACCGGTCGGGCTGGTCGGCCTTGGCGCGCGCGACCAGAGCTGGGAGATGCGGGTCCGGCCGTTGGCCGGCGATCGCCGGCTCGTCCATCTGGTCGACCGCACCGGCAACCGCGCGACCGAAAAGATGCGCGTCGATTTCGTCGCCAATGCCAGCCACGAACTGCGCACCCCGCTCGCCTCGCTGCTGGGCTTCATCGAAACGCTGCGCGACGAGGCGGGTGAGGACCCGGCGGTGCGCGAACGCTTCCTGAAGGTCATGAACGACGAAGCGCGGCGGATGCAGCGGCTGATCGACGACCTGATTTCCCTGAGCCGGATCGAGGCCGAGAAATATCGCCCGCCCGACCAGGCGATCGACCTGTCGGCGATGGTGCCGGCGGTGCGCGACGAACTGGCCGCGACCAACCCGACGCGCGGGGCCGATATCGTGCTGCGCATCGCGCCCGGCGTGACCGTGATCGGCGACCGGGCGCAATTGTCGCAGCTGCTGCACAATGTGATGGGCAATGCGATGAAATATGGCCGCGCCGGAACGCCGGTCGAAATCGGCCTCGACCCGCGCGACACCATGGCCGCTTTGGTGGTGCGCGACCATGGCGAGGGGGTCGCGATCGAACATCTCCCGCGCCTGACCGAACGCTTTTATCGTGTCGATTCAGGGCGCAGCCGGGCGCTGGGCGGCACGGGCCTTGGCCTTGCCATCGTCAAGCACATCGTCGAGCGCCATCGCGGCCGGCTCGATATCGGCAGCGTGGTGGGGGATGGCACGACGGTTTCCGTCCTGCTTCCCCTCCACGGTGTCATAAAGCCGTAACGCCATGGTAACATGGCACGGCGGAGCGTCGCGAATGACCGTACACGCATCTGGAAACTGGAACCGCATGACCCGCCGGATCGCGTCCGTCCTGGCCCTCGGCCTCGCGCTCAGCGCCTGCGAGCCGCAGACGTCGCGCGACCATATCCGCGTGGTCGGGTCGTCGACCGTCTATCCCTTCACCACCGCCGTTGCCGAAATGCTGGTGAACGCGAACCCCGACCTGCGCGCGCCGCTGGTCGAATCGACCGGCACCGGCGCGGGGGCCGCGCTGTTCTGCGCCGGGGTCGGCCCGCAGCATCCCGACATCCTCGACGCATCGCGCCGGTTGAAGAAGTCGGAATATGCGACCTGCCTGTCGCACGGCGTGAAGGATATCATGGAGGTGCAGGTCGGCGTCGACGGCGTGGCGCTGGCCGAATCGAACAACGGGCCGAAGCTGAAGCTGTCCCGGCGCGACGTGTATATGGCGCTGTCGGCCAATCCGCTGGGCAAGCCCAATACGGCGCGGATGTGGAACGAGATCAACCCGGCACTGCCCGCGATCCCCATCCAGTTCTTCGGCCCCCCCGCCACCAGCGGCACCCGCGACGCGCTGGTCGAACTCATCATGGTGCCGGCGTGCGAAGCGGCGGTGCCGGGGGTCAAGGCGCTGAAGGACAGCGACAAGGACCGGTACGAGGACATCTGCACCCGCATCCGCGAGGACGCGGCCTATGTCGACAAGGGCGAAAACGACAATCTGATCGTGCAGAACCTGTCGACCAACCCCAACGCCATCGGCATCTTCGGCTATTCCTATCTCGAGGAAAACAAGTCGCGGCTGCACGGCGTGCCGATCGACGGGATCGTGCCGACCTATGACAGCATCGCCGATGGCAGCTATCCGGGTGCCCGGCCGCTGTTCATCTATGTCAAGAAAGCGCACATCAAGCCCGTGCCCGGCATGATCGACTTCCTGACCGCCTATGCGAAGTCGTGGGACCCGAACGGGCCGCTGACCCGGCGCGGCATGATCGCCGCCCCTGCCGCCGTCCGCGCCGAATCGGCTGCCGAGATCAAGGATCAGACCCCGATGAACCCGGCGGGGTTGCACTGATGCACGGCTTTACCCTGATCCTACTGATGCTGGGGTTCGGCGGCATCGGCTGGATGGTCGCGCGCGCACGCGCCGCCCGCTTCGCCAAGCCCGTAACCGCCGCCGACCGGCCCAATTCGCTGCCCAGCCAGCATGGCTGGCACATGGCGATCTGGATCGCCGCGCCTGCCCTGCTGTTCCTCAGCATCTGGAGCGCGGTGTCGCCCGCGCTGGTGCGCGACGCGGTGTTGCAGGCGCCCGCCGCCGCCGGCCTGCCCGGCCCCGGTTTCGAACGCTCCGCGATCCTTGCCGAAGCGCGCTCGCTGGCGCTCGGCAATGCGTACGGCGCGTTCAACCAGCAGGCGGAGGCGCTGGCCCCGGCCTATGCCGCCGCGCAGAGCCGCTACGACTGGATCGGCACCGCGCTCGCCATCCTGCTCGCCTTTGCCGGTGGCGCGTTCGCCTTTACCCGCATCCGCCCCGATTATCGCGCGCGCAACCAGGTCGAACGCGCGGTGATGCTGGCGCTGCTGGTCGCGTCGCTGATCGCGATCCTGACCACGCTCGGCATCTTCCTGTCGCTGGTGATCGAAAGCTGGCGCTTCTTCCGTATCGTGCCGGTTACCGATTTCCTGCTCGGCACCAACTGGAGCCCGCAGGTCATCCGCTCGAACGATCCCGGCGCGACGCTGGGCGCGGTGCCGCTGTTCTGGGGCACGTTCTTCATCGGTGCGGTGATCGCGATGATCGTCGCCATCCCGTTCGGACTGATGAGCGCGATCTACCTGACGCAATATGCCAGGCCGGCGGTGCGCAAGTGGATGAAGCCGATCCTCGAGATCCTCGCCGGCGTGCCGACCGTAGTCTATGGATATTTCGCCGCGCTGACCGTCGGCCCCGCGATCCGCGACCTCGCGGTCATGCTCGGCATGCCGTTCGCCAGTTCGGAAAGCGCGCTCGCCGCCGGCCTCGTGATGGGGGTGATGATTATCCCCTTCGTCTCGTCGATGGCCGACGATTCGATCGCCGCCGTGCCGCAATCGATGCGCGACGGCAGCCTGGCGATGGGTGCCACCACCAGCGAGACGATCGCGAAGGTGCTGCTCCCGGCCGCCCTGCCCGGCGTGGTCGCGGGCGTCCTGCTGGCGGTGTCGCGCGCGATCGGCGAGACGATGATCGTCGTCATGGCGGCATCCGGCGCGGCGTCGATCACGCTCAACCCGTTCGAAAGCGCGACGACCGTCACCAAGCAGATCGTCGACCTGCTGACCGGCGAGGCGGAGTTCGACAGCCCGAAGACGCTGGCCGCCTTCGCGCTCGGCCTCACGCTGTTCGCGATCACCTTCCTTCTCAACGTCGTCGCGCTGCGCGTCGTCAAACGGTATCGGGAAGCGTATGAATAGTCCTGCGAACGTCGCCGGATCGCCCGCCGTGCAGCGGGACGTGCCCGAGCGCGTGCCGACCGACTGGAAGACGGCGACGATGCAGAAACGCATCCGCCGCCGCTATGCCGCCGAACGCCGCTTCCGTTTCTTCGGCCTTGCCGCCGTGTCGCTGTCGGCCGGGTTCCTCGCCTTCCTGCTGATCACGATGTTGATGAGCGGGATCGGCGGGTTCCAGCGGACGCTGGTCACGCTGCCGATCGACTTCCCCGCCGCCGGGCTGGAGGTCGATCGCGCGCAGTTGAAGACGCGCGGCGCCGACCTCGCGCTGGCCGGCGCGGGCCTGGAGAATACCGTCAACGGGGCCGCCGCCGCCACCTTCGGCGAGGATAACCGCGTCATTTCCGACAGCGCGTGGCTGACGGTGCGCGACGCGATCAAGGTCGACCCGTCGATCCTGTCGCGCAAGGTGTCGATCCCCGTCCCCGCCGCGCCGGGCATCGAGGAAGCGGCCAAGGCGGACGGCGAACCCGCCGACGAAGCCATGGTCGCGAAGCTGGGTCGGACCGGTGCGATTTCGACCGGGTTCAACACCGACTTCTTCAAATCGGCCGACTCGACCGATCCGACGGCGGTTGGCATCTGGGGCGCGCTGAAGGGCTCGCTGATGACGATGCTCGTCACGCTGCTGATCGCGTTCCCGGTGGGTACGCTGTCGGCGCTGTACCTGGAGGAATATGCCCCCCGGAACCGCTGGACCGACCTGATCGAGGTGTCGATCAACAACCTCGCCGCCGTGCCGTCGATCATCTTCGGGTTGCTGGGCCTTGCGGTGTTCCTCGGCACGCTCAACCTGCCGCGCTCGGCGCCGATCGTCGGTGGCCTGACGCTGGCCCTTATGATCATGCCGGTCATCGTCATCGCCGGGCGCAACGCGATCAAGGCGGTGCCGCCGTCGATCCGCGATGCAGCCTTGGGCATCGGCGCGTCGAAGGTGCAGGTGGTGTTCCACCATGTCCTGCCGCTTGCGCTGCCCGGTATCCTGACCGGCACGATCATCGGCATGGCCCGTGCGCTGGGCGAGACCGCGCCGCTGCTGATGATCGGCATGCGCGCCTTTATCAGCCAGCCGCCGCAGGGCTTTGCCGACCCCGCTACCGTGCTGCCGGTCCAGATCTTTCTCTGGTCCGATCAGGTCAGCCGCGGCTTCATCGAAAAGACCAGCGCGGCGATCCTCGTGCTGCTGGCGTTCCTCCTCGCGATGAACGCGCTCGCCATCTATCTCCGCAATCGCTTCGAGACCCGCTGGTAATGACCGACACCCAACTCACCAACGCGACCCCGAAATTGTCGGCGCGCGGCGTCGACGTGTTCTATGGCCAGAAACAGGCGATCAAGGACGTGTCGATCGACATCGCGATGGAGCATGTGACGGCCTTCATCGGTCCGTCGGGCTGCGGCAAGTCGACCTTCCTGCGCACGATGAACCGGATGAACGACACCGTGGCGTCGGCGCGCGTCACCGGGGACATCCGCCTCGATGGCGAGGATATCTACTCGCCTGCGATGGATGTGGTACAGCTGCGCGCGCGGGTCGGCATGGTGTTTCAGAAGCCGAACCCCTTCCCCAAGTCGATCTACGAAAACGTCGCCTATGGCCCGCGCATCCATGGCCTTGCCGCGTCGAAGGGCGACATGGACGGGATCGTCGAGCGATCGCTGACCCGTGCGGGCCTGTGGAACGAGGTGAAGGACCGCCTGTCGGACAGCGGCACCGCGCTGTCGGGCGGGCAGCAGCAGCGGCTGTGCATCGCCCGCGCCATCGCGGTCGATCCCGAAGTGATCCTGATGGACGAACCGTGCAGCGCGCTCGACCCGATCGCGACCGCCAAGATCGAGGAGCTGATCCACGAACTGCGCGGCCGCTACGCCATCGCCATCGTCACCCACAACATGCAGCAGGCGGCGCGCGTGTCGCAGCGCACCGCCTTCTTCCACCTTGGCACGCTGGTCGAATATGGCCGTACCTCGGACATCTTTACCAACCCCCGCCAGGAGCGCACAAAAGACTATATTACGGGGCGGTATGGCTGAGGGGAGCGACATGGCGACGGGCCACGAACACACGGTCAAGGCGTTCGATCGCGACATCGGCCATCTGCGTGCGCTGATTTCGCAGATGGGCGGCCTTGCCGAACAGGCGATCAGCGACGCGATGCTGGCGCTGACCCGCAACGATCCGGCGCTGGCCAAGCAGGTCCGCGCGCAGGACAAGGCGATCGACGCGATCGAGGCGGAGGTCGAGAAACTGACCGTCCGCGTCATCGCGCTGCGTGCGCCGATGGCCGACGACCTGCGCGAAGTGGTCGCCGCGCTGAAGATCGCCGCGGTGATCGAACGCATCGGCGACTATGCGAAGAATATCGCCAAGCGGGTCGCATCGATCCACGGCGAAACCCACGACCCGCGCATCGAGCCGCTGAGCATCCTGCCCGCCATGGCGCAGCTGGCGTCGGACATGGTGCATGACGTGCTCAACGCCTTTTCGGCGCGCGACGCGCAGGCGGCGGTCGAAATCTGCAAGCGCGACAGTGCGCTGGACGATTACTACAACAGCATCTTCCGCGTGCTGGTGACCTACATGGTCGAAAATCCCAAGACGATCAGCCAGGTCGCGCACCTGCTGTTCGTCGCCAAGAATCTGGAACGCATCGGCGACCATGCGACCAATGTCGCGGAAATGGTCTATTTCGCCGCGACGGGCCAGACGATGGCGGAACGTGAAACCCCCGATTTCGCAGGATAATCATGAGCAAGGCACGGATGTTGCTGCTGGAAGACGATGCGGCGCTGGCCGAACTGATCGCCTTTCATTTCCAGCGCGAGGATTTCGAGGTCGTCCGCACGCATGAGGGCGAGGAGGCATTGCTCCTGGCACGCGAAGCGACGCCGGATATCGTTTTGCTCGACTGGATGGTCGAGGGGCTGTCGGGGATCGAGGTCTGCCGCCAGCTGCGCCGCCAGGCCGAGACGCAGAACGTACCGATCATCATGCTGACCGCGCGCGGTGAGGAAGAGGATCGGGTCCGCGGGCTGGAAACCGGCGCTGACGATTATGTCACCAAGCCGTTTTCCCCGCGCGAACTGGTCGCCCGCGTCAACGCCGTGCTGCGCCGCGTGCGCCCGGCGCTGGCGGGGGAGGCGCTGAGCTATGCCGATATCGAAATGGACACGGTCGGCCACCGCGTCCGGCGCGGGGGCGAAGTCGTGCCGCTTGGCCCGACGGAATTCCGTCTTCTCAAACACTTCCTCGAACATCCCGGCTGGGTCTTTTCGCGCGAACGGCTGCTCGATGCGGTGTGGGGGCATGATTCGGACATCGAATCGCGCACCGTCGACGTACATATCCGGCGGTTGCGCAAGGCGATCAATGTCGGCGACCGGCCCGATATTATCCGCACCGTGCGTTCGGCAGGATACGCTCTGGACGCGACGGGCTGAAAACTTCGTCGGAAACCTTTTCGACTTGGGTCGTTTGGTTCGCAGCCTCAACGATACAAGTCGAAAAGGAGTTTTCCGATGAAGACTGTCGCTTTCATGGCCGCCCTGCTGATGGGCAGCGCCGCAGTTGCACAGACCACGCCGCCGACGACGCCGGCGCCCGATGCGACCATGCAGCCGGGCACGACGACCGCGCCGACCCCGCCGGCCGACAACATGACCCCGCCGCCGGCCCCCGACGCCTCGGCTGATCCGGCCGCCGCGCCGACGACCCCGCCGGCCGATCCAATGTCGACGACCGCCGCCCCGGCACCGATGGCCCCCCCGGCCCCGCCCGCCCCGATGGCAGGCGCGCCGATGGCCGGTGCCCCGATGGCAGGTGGCCAGGTGCAGTTCGCCCCGCCGCAGGTGACCCCGCCGCCGCCGGCGAAGGACAGCTATCCGGTGTGCTCGCGCACCGTGAAGGACAGCTGCCGCAATCCGGGCGGTCGCTAAGACCACCGGCCTGACGGCCAGCAACGGCGCTCCGCCCCTGTGGCGGGGCGCCTTTTTTATGGGCCGCCCGCCCCGCGATCGTTATGCTGCGGCCGACAGCGTGAGGATCGACCCGTGCCCCCTCCCCCGATCGACGGCGTGCTGGAAACGGCGCTTTACGTAAACGATCTCGACCGCGCGGTCGCCTTCTACGCCGATGATCTCGGCCGGCCGCTCCTCCTGCGCAACGCCCGCATGGCCGCGCTGGACGCCGGGCGGCGTAGCGTCCTGCTACTGTTCCTGCGCGGTGCATCTGCCAGCGACATGGCGACGCCGGGCGGCACGATCCCCGGCCACGACGGCACCGGCCGACTGCATATGGCGTTCGCCATCGCCGATGCCGACTATCCGGCGTGGCAGGACCATCTGACCGCGCGCGGCATCGCGATCACCGGCGAAGTCCGCTGGCCAAGTGGCGGGCGCAGCCTCTACGTCGCCGATCCCGACGGCCATGTCATCGAGATGGCGACGCCCGGCATCTGGCCCGTCTATTGAGACGCAGCACGTGTATTGCAAAGACAATACACAAGTGTCATACTTCACCAATACAGGGAGGTCATGACATGTACAGCGAAAGCGATCTGAACGGCGCGGTGGAGGCGGGCGTGATGTCGCGCGACGCCGCCGATGCACTGCGTGCGCATATCGCGCGGCAACGCGCGACCCCGGTGGTGGACGAGGAACATTTCCGCCTGCTGACCGGGTTCAACGATATCTTCGTCTCGGTCGCGCTGGCGTTGCTGCTGGTGTCGCTCGCGTGGATCGGCGGTGCGGTCTGGAGCCCGCTGGGCGGGCTGGGCGTGGCCGGCGCATCGTGGTTCCTCGCCGAATATTTCACCGCACGCCGCCGGATGGCGCTGCCCAGCATCCTGCTGCTGCTCGCCTTTGTCGGCGGGGTAGCCGCCATGCTGGTCGGCCTCGTGGCCGAACTCGATCCGCTGAATGTCCCCGACCGCACGACCGCGCTGATCTTTGCCGGGATCGGCATCGTGTCGGCGGGCGCGGCATGGGCGCATTGGCGGCGGTTCATGGTGCCGATCACGGTCGCAGCGGGGGCAGCGGCACTGGTCGGAACCGCCGCCGCGCTGCTGGTCGCCGCCTTTCCGGCGCTCAAGGACAATGTGTATCCGGTGACGTTGCTGGGCGGGATCGGCGTGTTCGCCGCCGCCATGCGCTGGGACCTGTCCGACCGTGATCGCCGGACGCGCCGCAGCGACGTCGCCTTCTGGCTGCACCTCGTCGCCGCGCCGCTGATCGCGCATTCGCTGTTCCAGCTGCTGGGCGTGTTCGGCCCGAGCGTGACCGCACCGATGGCGGCGGTGGTGATCGCGCTCTACGTCGCGTTCGGCATCGTGGCGCTGGCGGTCGATCGCCGCGCGCTGCTCGTCTCCAGCCTCGCCTACGTCCTCTACGCGCTCTACGCGCTGTTTGAACAGGCGGGCGCGGTCGAACTGTCGGCGGCATTCACCGCCTTCGTCATCGGATCGGCGCTGCTCACCTTGTCGGTTTTCTGGCAACCGATGCGCCGCCGGGTGGTTGGGGTGCTCGGCGGCATCGGCCAACGCCTGCCGCCGGTGGCGATGGCGTGAAACCATTCCTTACGAAGCGAACCTTGGCGGCTCCGGGCAACCGGAGCCGCTTTTTTTATTCCTCGACCAGCTTCATCAGCCGGCGTTCGACCGGGGCCAGCACCGGGCCCAGCTCGTGCCCGCGCTTCACCACTGCCCCGGCCTCGCCGACCAGCGCCCACATGCCCTGCTTGTTGCGCAGGGACGGCCGCTTCTCGATGCGGAATTCGGGCCGTTCGGCCGCGCGGCGGAACGCGCTGAACACCGCGGCGTCGCGGCCCAGGTCGATCGCATAGTCGCGCCAGTGCCCGGCGGCGACCATCCGGCCGTACAGGTCGAGGATGCGGGTCAGCTCGGCGCGCTCGAAGCCGACCTGCCCCGGCTGGCGCGCGGCGGGAAAGGGCGTGACGATCCCCATCAGGCGCGGTCGCGATGATCCTGCTGCTCGGCCAGCAGCGCGTCGAGCTGCCGCTTGAGCGTTTCCACCTCGCAGCGCAGCAGTTCGATCCGCTGGGTCTGCGGGTCGAAATTGTCGCGGCAGGGGGTGCCATAGGGGACGAAGCGCGGATCGGGCGCCTGCCCCCCCTCGACCACCGTCGGACGTGCGGGGATGCCGACGACGGTCGTTCCCTCGGGCACGTCCTTCGTCACCACCGCATTCGCGCCGACGCGGGCGCGCACGCCGATGGTGATCGGCCCCAGCACCTGCGCACCCGACCCGATGATCGCGCCGTCGCTGATCGTCGGGTGCCGCTTGCCCGCGATACCATTGTCAGGGCTGGTCCCGCCGAGCGTGACGTTCTGGTAGATCGTCACGCCGTCGCCGATCTCGGCCGTCTCGCCGATCACGACGAAGCCGTGGTCGATGAAGAAATGCCGGCCGATCGTCGCGCCCGGATGGATGTCGATCGCGGTCAGGAAGCGCGAGAAGTGGTTGATCGCGCGTGCGGCGAAATACCATCGCGCGTGGAACAGCCGGTGCGACAGCTTGTGGAACGCGACCGCCCATACGCCGGGATAGGTCAGGATTTCGGCGCGCGACCGCGGCGCGGGATCGCGCGCCTTGATCGAATCCAGATAGCGCAACAGCCGCGCAACCATGTGCAGTCCCCTTGGTAGTGCACCCGATGTAGGCGGCCCGCCCGCGCACGCCAAGTCGTACTGTAGGCGCAACAAACCCTATGTATCTTGTAGGCATTGTCGTTTGCCGTCATCACTGACCCCCGCTGCGCCATAGCAAAGGGATTGGGATGTTCGAGAATATCGACTGGGCGCGTCTGGCCGAGTTTGTTGCCGCCGGATTTGCCGCCCAGATCGTCGATGGTGCGCTGGGCATGGCGTTCGGGGTGATTTCGTCGACCCTGCTGGTGAGCGTGCTGGGCGTGCCGCCCGCGACCGCATCGGCAAGCGTGCATGTCGTCGAATGCTTCACGACCGGGGTGTCGGGGATCAGCCACGCGCTGCACAAGAATGTGAACTGGAAACTGTTCTGGCGGCTGGTGCTGCCCGGCATCGTCGGCGGTGTGACCGGCGCGTATCTGCTGTCGTCGCTCGATGCGTCGGTCACGCGGCCGTTCGTCATGACCTATCTGGCGGGCATCGGCCTGTACCTGCTGTGGCGCGGCCTGCGGAAGCCGCCCGAACCCAAGGAGCCGAAGGTCATCGCCCCGCTGGGACTGGTCGGCGGGTTCCTCGACGCAGCGGGCGGCGGTGGCTGGGGGCCGGTCGTGACCTCCAACCTGCTGGTGCAGGGCGCGACGCCGCGCACGACGATCGGCACGGTCAACACGGTCGAATTCTTCCTGACCGTCAGCATCTCCGCGACGTTCCTCGTCCACCTGGGGCTGGAGGCATTCACGACTGCCGTTGCCGGCCTGCTGATCGGCGGGATTGCCGCTGCGCCGTTCGGGGCGATGTTCGCCAAGCACATCCCGGCGCGCACGCTGTTGATCCTGGTCGGCATCGTGCTGACCGTCACCAGCCTTTACAGCGTGTATCGGGCGCTGTCGTAACGGGGGGCGGGGGTTTCCCCGCCCCTTCGCTTCATGCCACCGCCGCGTGGACGGTAGCGACCGCCGCCAGCACCGCGCCGATCCGCACCGCACCCTGGATCACCTCGGCCTTCACGCCGTGCTTCTTCAGCACGTCCTCATGCGCGTCGATGCACATGCCGCAGCCGTTCATTGCCGACACCGCCAGACTGAACAGTTCGAAATCGACCTTGTCGATCCCCGGCGCGGCGATGACGTTCATCCGCAGCTTGGCCGGCAGGTTGCCATATTCCTTGTTCTTCGCGAGGTGGACGAAGCGGTAATAGACGTTGTTCATCGCCATCACAGCCGCCGCTGCGCGCGCCGCATTGGCCGCTTCGGGCGACAGCTTGTCGGCGACTTCCGCCTCGGCCGCCTCGACCAGCGGCTTGTGGCCGGTGGCGTGCGCGCAGGCGAGCATCGTGCCGAACTTCTTCTGCGGGTCCAGCACCGTCTCGTTCAGCAGCGAACCGACGTTCAGGCGGATATCCTTGGCGAAATCGGGCAGCTGGCCCGCAAATTCCTTGAGCGACATGGGGATTGATCTCCGTCAGATACACGACACCCCAGCCGACCGGGCACAAGGCCGTGGTCCGCGCTGGGGTGCCGGAAAGTGGCGGGCGGGACGCATGCCCCGCCCGAATGGATTACGCTGCGACCTGGAGGACGTCGTCGCCCTTGTTCCAGTTGCACGGGCACAGCTCGTCGGTCTGCAGCGCGTCGAGCACACGCAGCGTTTCTGCCGGGTTGCGGCCGACGTTCAGGCCGTTGACCTGCACCGCCTGGATCACATTGTCCGGATCGATGATGAAGGTCGCGCGGAACGCGACATGCTCGTTCTTGTCGAGGATGCCGAGCGCATTGGCCAGCACCGCGCCATTGTCGGCGATCCACGGGAAATCGGCCGCGGCCAGGTCCGGGTCCGACTTGCGCCATGCCAGGTGGACGTGGGCGGTGTCGGTCGACGCGCCGATCAGCACGGCGTCGCGATCGGCGAAGTCTTCCTTCAGCTCGCTATAGCCGACGATCTCGGTCGGGCAGACGAAGGTGAAGTCCTTCGGCCAGTAGAACAGCACCTTCCACTTGCCGGGGAACGCGTCGTGGCTGAGCGTCTCGCCGGCCGGCAGCGCGTTGGTGCCCTGCTGCACGGGAACGGTGAATTCGGGGAGCTTGTCGCCAACGGTCAGCATGGAAATGCCCTTTTCGTTATGGTGCAGTGCGCACCGTGAATTGCTGCACCGCGATATAGGGTACGTGTCCGACCGATCCAATCGAATTTGCCCTTGGGATTGATCGACCGAGCCAATAAGTAGGGCGCCATGTCGGTGTATCTGCCCACGCTCAAGCAGCTGCAATATCTGGTGGCGCTCCGCGACGCCGGCCATTTCGGCCGCGCGGCGGAGGCATCGTTCGTCACGCAATCCACGTTGTCGGCGGGGATACGCGAGCTGGAGACGCTGATCGGCGTCGTGCTGGTCGAACGGACCCGCCGCGTGGTCCGCTTTACCCCCCTGGGCGAAAGCATCGTGGCCAAGGCACGCACCGTGCTGCGCGAGGCGGAGGAGTTGACCGACATGGCGCGCGCCGCCGGGCGGCCGCTGTCGGGCGAGATGCGGATGAGCGTCATCCCGACCATCGCCCCGTTCCTGTTGCCGCAACTGCTGCCGCGCCTGCGCCGCGACTATCCCGACCTGAAACTCTATCTGCGCGAGGAGCCGAGCGCGGCGGCGTGCGAGGGGCTGCACCATGGCCGCACCGATTGCGTGCTGCTGGCGCTGCCCTATGCCTGCGGTGACGTGGAGACTGCGCCGCTGTTCGACGACCGGCTGTTCCTCGCGGTGCCGGGCAACGATGCCGCCGACACGACGCCGCTGGTCGCCGACGACATCGATGCCGAACGCCTGCTGTTGCTGGAGGACGGGCATTGCCTGAAGGACCATGCCCTGCGTGCCTGCGAACAGCCGGAGGCGCGGGGACAGGCGATGATGATGGGCACGTCGCTGCACACCATCGTTCAGATGGTCGACAATGGTCTTGGCACCACCATGTTGCCGCAAATGGCGATCGACGCCGGCATCCTTGACAATACCGCCGTCAGCGCGCGGCCGATCGAGGCGAAGAACGCGTCGCGCCGCATCGCATTGGTGTGGCGAAAAGCATCTCCGCGCGAACGGGATTTTCGATTGTTGGCAGAGGTACTTGCTGCGAACCGGACCTGATCCTTCGGGCAGTGGCGGAACCGTTCGCCTCGCCAAACCGTATTTCCCCGGTCGATGCCGCCTCCGGTATCGAATGTGTTTTGACCGCAACCACCGGAGAAAACCGATGATTCGCGCAACCATTTCGGCAGCCGCGCTCACTCTGTCGCTGACCGCAGCCGCCCATGCCCAGACGACGACCGCCCCGACTGCGCAGACCGGGGCAAAGACCCGCACCACCGCCACCGTGCAGACCCCCGTCGGCGGCGTGAACGCCGGCGTACAGGCCGATGCCAACGCCACGGCCAAGGCACCGGTGATGGTCGGCGGCGCGCCGATGCTGCCGACCCAGACCATCGTCGCCAACGCGTCGAAGGCCAGCAACCTCACCACGCTGGTGAAGGCGGTGCAGGCCGCCGACCTGACAGCCACCCTGTCGGGTCCGGGTCCGTTCACCGTGTTCGCGCCGACCAACGAAGCGTTCGGCCGCCTCGCCCCCGGCACGCTCGACTCGCTGCTGAAGCCCGAGCAGAAGGCATCGCTTGCGAAGGTGCTGACCTATCACGTCGTGGCCGGCAAGCTGGACGCAGCGGCGCTGAAGTCGCAGGTTGAAGCCGGCGGCGGTACCGCCACCCTGACCACCGTGGAGGGTCAGCCGCTCAAGGCGACGCTCGAGAACGGCGCGCTGGTGCTGACCGATGTCGGCGGCGGCAAGAGCTATGTCACGCAGTATGACGTCGAACAGTCGAACGGCATCGTCCATGTCGTAAACGGCGTGCTGGCCCCAAAGCTTGGCTGATCCGGGTTTTAAAAGTTTGAAGGAGCCGGGCGGGAGCAATCCCGCCCGGCTTTTTTGTTGTCCACCGCTCCACCCACTCCGTTCGGTTCGAGCAGCTTCGAGCTTGTCGAGAACGGCCTGCCAAGGGCGGAACACGTATAGGTCACCCCTGCGGAACCCCGTTCTCGATACGCGCTCTCGACAGGCTCGATCGCTACTCGAACCGAACGGGGTGGATGGAGGAAGGGAGAGTGAGAGGCAGGAGCGGATAAATCCAACTCCGTTCGTCCTGAGTAGCCATTGAGCGAAGCCGAAATGGCGTATCGAAGGACCGCCCCGGCCGCATCTCAACCCCCGCTCATCCCCATCGCGCCGCCGCCAGATCATCGCTCTCCCGCGCCTCGACCCAGCGCGCGTCGCTACCCCGCCGCTCGCGCTTCCAGAACGGTGCCCCGGTCTTCAACCGATCGATCAGGAACGCGCACGCCTCCAGCGCCGCCGCCCGGTGCCGCGCGGTCGCAGCGACGAACACCACCCGGTCGCCGGGCACCATCGGCCCGACGCGGTGCACGATGGTCGCCCGCGCCAGCGCCCAGCGCGCCAACGCCTGTTCGCACAATGCCTCCAGCGCGCGCTCGGTCGCGCCAGGATAATGTTCCAGCGCCAGTTCGGTCACGCCGTCGTCGCCGCGCACCAGTCCGGTAAAGGTTGCTACCGCCCCGGCATCGGCGGCCTCCACCGCGGCAAGCTCCACCGCCAGGTCGATCGGCGCTTCCTGTACGACGACCCGGATCACCCGCCGGTCACCGGGGGAAAGAGCGCGATCTCGCGCGCGCCGGCGATCGGCGTGTTGAGCGGCACGAACGCCTGGTCGACCGCCGCGCGCAGCCGCTGCCGGTCGGCGAATGCGGTCGCATGGCCGTCGCCCTGCCCCGCCAGCCAGTCGACCAGATCGGCGACCGTCACGACCTCGGCCGGCGGATCGACCCGCTCGCCCGCCATCCCCACACGTTCGCGCACCCACGCGAAATACAGCAGCTCGACCGTCATTACGTATCCATGTGGCGCAGGCCGAGGCGCAGATAGTCCCAGCCGGTGATCGCAGTCAGCGCGGCGGCACCCCACAAGCACACCAGCCCGGTGACGTGGACGAACGCCTGGCTCGGCACCGCACCCGCCAGGATCAGCGCACCGAACGCGACCAGCTGCAGCGTGGTCTTCCACTTGGCCAGCTGCGACACCGGCAACGACACCTGAATGCCGGCCAGAAACTCGCGCAGGCCCGACACCGCGATCTCGCGCAGCAGGATGACGAGCGCAGCAATCAGGTGGATACCGGTGATGATCGCGACATCGTGCCGCGTCCCGACCAGCATCAGGATGACCGCCGCCACCATGATCTTGTCGGCAATGGGATCGAGGAACACGCCGAGCTTCGACACGGTACCCTGCGCGCGCGCCAGATAGCCGTCGAAATAGTCGGTGATGCCCATCAGGCAGTAGAGCGCGAAGGCGATCGCATAGCCCGCCTCCCACATCGGCCACCACAGGAACGCGACCAGCAGCGGCACCGCGAAGATCCGCGACAGGGTGAGGATGTTGGGAAGCGTCAGCACAAGTGCGCGCTTAGCATCCCCGGCCGGTCTCGCGAAAGCGGCAAAACGGCGTTGAAGCAGGCGGACGTGCTGGCTACACCCGGACCAACCAAGCCGACAGGCACGTAGATCAGGTCGTACCCGGAATGAATAATGCGCTGGGGTTGCTGAAGCAGCGCCGTTTCCTGCCGCTGTTCGTCACCCAGTTTCTGGGCGCGTTCAACGATAATCTGTTCAAGCACGCGATGGTGCTGTTCGCGACATATCAACTGTTCAAGGACCCGGCGAGCGAACAGAATTTCAATGCATTGGCCACCGGCCTTGCGATCCTGCCGTTCGTGTTGCTGTCTGCCTTGTCGGGACAGCTGGCCGACACGCATGACAAGGCGCGGATCATCCGCATCGTGAAGACCGCCGAGATCGGCATCATGATCTATGGCGCGGCGGGCATGCTGGTCGCGCGCACCGGCTATGTCACGACCGGCGTCGTGATGATGCTGAGCGCAGTCGTGATGCTCGGCGTCCATTCGACCTTTTTCGGGCCGATCAAATACGCGATCCTGCCGCAGCATCTGGAGGATCATCAGGTGCTGGGCGGTACCGGGCTGATCGAGGCGGCGACCTATCTCTCGGTCCTGACCGGGACCATCGTCGCCGGATGGATCAGCGTCGAATATGCCGCCGCGCTGGTCGTCGTGGTGGCGATCATCGGCTGGTTCACCGGGCGACAGGTGCCGCCGGCCCCGCGCAGCGGCCCCGAACTGGTAATCAACTTCAACCCGTTCACCTCGTCCTGGCACCTGATCGCGGCGACAATGCATATCCGCCGCCTGTTCCTGGCGATCGTCGCGATCAGCTTCTTCTGGACGATCGGATCGGTGTTGATCGTGATCTTTCCCGTGCTGGTGAAGAATGTCCTAACCGCCGACCAGCAGGTCGCCTCGCTCACCATCGCGATCTTTTCGATCGGGGTGGCGATCGGATCGGTCATCATCAATGCGCTGCTGAAGGGCAAGATTTCGGCGCGCTATTCGCCCGCCTCGGTCGTTGCGATGGCGGTGTGCGTGCTGGCCTTCGCGTTCGAGGCGAAAGCGTGGGTGCCAGCACCCGATGGCACGCTCTACGGCGCGCTCGATTTCGTGACCCATCCGCAATCATTGTTGCTGCTCGGCACGCTGGCGCTGATCGCGATCTTCGGCGGCATGTTCGTCGTGCCGCTCTATGCGTTCCTGACGACGACCGTGACCAAGGATCAGACCGCGCGGACGGTGGCGGCCAACAACGTCGTCAACTGCGCGTCGATGACGATCGGCGCGATCGGGGTGATCCTGCTGACCAAGGCGGGTCTGGGGCCGACCGACATGCTGCTGCTGGTCGCGGGCATGTGCCTGGTGTCGGCATGGCTCGCCTGGCGCCTTCACCGCGCCTGCGACAAGGGCTGCCCGGCCTGACGCCTTACAGGAAGAAGGTGTAGAAGCAGATGAAGAAGGCGGTGAAGCTGACCGTGAACAGCTTCAGGTCGCTGTCGTCGCTGCGCACCGGCACGCTGGCGATGCGCGGCAGCGTGGCACGGAAGGGGTGACGGCGGGGTTCGGCGTTCGGCTTCATCATGGCCGGGTTAACGTTTTCTTTACCCTTTTGTCCCCTGCCGCAAATCCGGGCAGCTGTCCGATTACGGGACGGGTCGGGTAAGGCCGGGGAAGGTCAGCCGACGACCACCGCCCGGTCGAGGTGCAGATAGGCCGGGGTGAACGATGCCACCGCGCACAGCCGATCGAGATCGAGGATGGTCAGCCGCCGCCCGCCCCATTCGATCAGCCCGTCGCGCCGCAATTCCTGCACCATACGGTTCACATGCACCGGGGTCAGCCCGGTCGCCTCCGCCAGATCGGCTTGGGTCAGCGGAAATTCGCAGGTCGCCCCTGCGCACCGCCCGGTCGTCTGCAACCGGAAATAGACTTCGCAGAACAACAGCGCGATTCGTTCGCGGGCAGTGCGCAGGCCCAGGCTGGCGATCCATTCGCGCTGCGTGCCCATCGCGACATGGTTGTTCCACCACAGCGCGCGGACGATAACCGGCCGCTCGCGGCTCAGCAGCGCCAGCGCTTCGGGCGCCACCTCTGCCACCGTCATCGTCGTGATCGTGCCGACGGCATGGTCGGTCCGCGCCACCGCCTGTGGACAGGGATCGAACAGGTCGCCCGGCAGCAGCAGCGACAACAGCTGCCGCCGCCCGTCGGACAACTGGCGATAGCGACACCCCCACCCGTCGAGCACGAAATGGACGAAGCGCGGCACCTCACCCTCCGCCACCACATCACGCCTGGGCGCGACGATGCGCTGGCGCTGATCGAGCAACACGTCGAGCGCACGCCGATCGGCATCGGTCAGTTCGGCAAAGGCGAGCAAACGAGAACGAAAGCGCAGGTCACGGCCCCCTGTCATAGGGGCGTTCAGCTAGCGGCTATCGCGGCACCGCACGATATACTGGTTTAATCGGATGAAATTCCCGTCGCCCTTGCCGCGCGATCATCGGCGCCTGGGCGATGGACAACAAAAAACCCCGCATCGCTGCGGGGTTCTTTGGAAAATGGTGGAGCCGAGGGGGATCGAACCCCTGACCTCTGCAATGCCATTGCAGCGCTCTCCCAGCTGAGCTACGGCCCCGTCCATTTTGTCGAAGCCGCCGCTGGTCGGCGGCCTCGCGTCCCCGTTGGGGAGGAGCGCCCTCTATGCGGAGGGCGCTGGTTTGGCAAGCGCCTTTTGCGCCCGCCGCCCCAAAAAAAATCAACGCTCGGCTTCGTTGTCCTCGTCGGACGTATCGACGCCCAGGTCGTCGTCGCCGCCCAGATCGACATCATCGTCGGCCGACGGCTCGTCGTCGCCCTCGATGTCCAGATCGGCGTCGAGATCGGTATCCTTCTCGACCTTGTCGCTGACCTTGACCTGCTCGAACGGCAGGGGCTGCTTGGACTTCAGGATCGGCTCAGGATTCCAGTGCACGCCGCAATTGATGCAGGTGACAGGATCGTCCTTGCCAAGGTCGTAGAAGCGCGTCGCGCATTTCGGGCAGGTACGCTTCGTACCCCATTCCGGCTTCACCATGTGTAGCCCAAACCTTTCGGTGCTGTGGAAAACGGGGCGGAAACCCCGGATGGGGCCGCGCCTTGCCATAGCGGGCACGCGCTGTCAAAGCCGCCGGTCATATGCACGACGCCACCCCCACCCCGCTTTCCGTCGCCGCCAGCGGCCCGCTGACCGGCACCGCGCCCGTTCCCGGCGACAAGTCGATCAGCCACCGCTCGCTGATGCTCTCCGCGCTTGCCGTCGGCACCAGCCGCGTGACCGGCCTGCTCGAAGGGGAGGATGTGCTCGCCACCGCCGCCGCGATGCGGGCGATGGGCGCGACGATCACGCGCGGCGACGATGGCGTGTGGACGATCGATGGCGTCGGCGTCGGCGGGCTGCTGCAACCCGCCACCGCATTGGACATGGGCAATTCGGGCACCTCGACCCGGTTGCTGATGGGCCTCGTCTCCTCCCACGCGATCACCGCGACCTTCACCGGTGACGCCTCGCTCAGCAAGCGCCCGATGGGCCGCGTGATCGAACCGCTGTCGCAAATGGGTGCCGAGATCACTGCCAGCCCCGGCGGCCGCCTGCCGCTGATGCTGCGCGGCATCGTGCCTGCCGTGCCGATCGACTATACCCTGCCGGTCGCCTCGGCGCAGGTGAAGTCGGCGATCCTGCTCGCCGGGCTCAACACGCCGGGCATCACCCGCGTCGTCGAACCGGTCCCGACCCGCGACCATAGCGAACGGATGCTGCAAGGCTTCGGCGCGAAGCTGACCGTCGAGGACACCCCGGCCGGCCGCGTGATCGAGCTGCACGGCGAGGCGGAGCTACAGCCGCAGACGATCACCGTGCCGGGCGATCCGTCCTCCGCCGCCTTCCCGGTCGTCGCTGCGCTGCTGGTGCCGGGCAGCCATGTGACGATCACCAATGTCGGCCTGAACCCGACCCGCGCCGCGCTGTTCGACGTGCTGCGTGCGATGGGTGGCGACATCACCTTCGAGAACCCGCGTGACGTCGGTGGCGAGCCGGTCGCCGATCTCGTCGTCCGCGCCTCCGCGCTGACGGGGATCGAGGTCGATCCGGCGGTCGCGCCGTCGATGATCGACGAATTCCCGATCCTGTTCGTCGCCGCCGCGCTGGCGAAGGGCCGCACCGTCACGCGGGGGCTGGAGGAACTGCGGGTCAAGGAGAGCGACCGCATCACCACGATGGCGGAAGGGCTGCGCGCGATCGGCGCAACGGTGGAAGAAACCGAGGACGGCCTGATCATCGACGGCACCGGCGGCGACCTGCTGCCCGGTGGCGGCACGGTCGAGGCGAAGCTCGACCACCGCATCGCGATGAGCTTCGTCGTTGCCGGGCTGGTCTCGCGCGAGGCGGTCACCATCGACGACATGGCCCCGGTCGCCACCAGCTTCCCGACCTTCACCACGCTGCTGCGTGGCCTTGGCGCGTCGTTGTGATCATCGCGGTCGACGGCCCGGCGGCATCGGGCAAGGGCACCATCGCGCGGGCGCTGGCGAAGCATTACGGCCTGCCGCATCTCGACACCGGGCTGCTGTACCGCGCGGTCGCTACCCGCGTGCTGCGCGACGGGATGGACCCCACGCGCGAGGCGGATTGCGTCGCGGCGTCCGACTTCAGCGATTCGCTGCTCGACGATCCTTGGCTGCGCACCGACGAAGCCGGACAGACCGCCTCGATCGTATCGGCGCATCCGCTGGTGCGCTCGGCGCTGCTCCGCCGCCAACGCAAATTCGCGCAGCAGCCGGGCGGCGCGGTGCTCGACGGGCGCGATATCGGCACGGTCATCGCGCCCGATGCCGATGCCAAGCTGTTCGTGAAGGCCACGCCCGCGATCCGCGCCCGCCGTCGTCACAACGAACTGGCCAAGGCCGGGTCGAGCGTCACCTATGACCGGGTCCTTGCCGACATTCGCGCCCGCGACGACCGCGATTCGAGCCGCTCGACCGCCCCGCTGACCATGGCCGCCGACGCCGCCCCGCTTGATACCAGCTTCCTGTCGATCGAAGCCGCCGTCGAACGCGCCATTGCCATCGTCGAGGGGCAGCGGCGCGGCTGACGCCGGACGTCAGCTCGTCTGGGTGGTGGTCTGCGAAACGCCGTCGGGCCGCACCGCGATGACGCCGGGAATGCGCCGCAGCCGCCGCTCGAACGTCGCCACGCGCCCGCGCTTTGGCGCAGTGACCGCCAGCCCACCCAACATCTTGTACTCGTAGAGCAGCGTTCCGCCCTGCCGCCGGACCGCCGCGATGATCCGCCCGCGCTTTACCGCGGTATCGCAATCGCAGGTCACGATGAAGGAGCGGACCTCGGGCGACCGTCCCGACACCTGCGCCGCCGCCGGCGACAGCGGTGCCAGAATGGCCAATGCCGGAACGATCATCGCGAACTTCATGCCGTTACCCCTCTTGCAGGTCAGCCTGATCGTATACGGGGGTCGGTCTGAACCGACACTGACCAGCGACGTTGGTTTTTTACGAATCGGCGCGGGCAGCTATATAGGTCGCCGCTCCTTCTGCGATCGGACTGCTGCCCCATGATCCCCGGTTTCGACCTCCCCGCCTTCATCGCCGCGACGCTTGCCGAGGATATGGGGGATGCCGGCGACATCACCGCCGCCGCCGTGATCCCCGCCGATGCGGTATTCACCGGCATCATGGACAGCCGTGACGCGATCACCGTTGCCGGTCTCGACATCGCCGCCGCCTTCTTTTGCCATCTCGACCCCGCCGCCGAGATAGAAGCGCTGGTGGCCGATGGCGACGCCGTACCGGCGGGCACCGCGCTGATGCGGCTGCGCGGCAATGCCCGCGCGCTGCTGACCGCCGAGCGATCGGCGCTGAACACCGTCCAGCACCTCTCGGGCATCGCCACCCTCGCCGCGACCTACGTCGCCGCGATCGCCGGCACGGCCACGACGCTGCTCGACACGCGCAAGACCATTCCCGGCCTGCGCCTGCTGGAGAAGTACGCGACCCGCATGGGCGGCGCGACCAACCACCGCATGGGGCTGTGGGATGCGGCGATGATCAAGGACAATCACGTCGCGGTCGCCGGATCGGTCGGCGAAGCCACCGCGCGGGCCAAGGCGGCGGGGATCGAGCGGATCATCGTCGAGGTCGATTCGCTCGACCAGATCGAACCGGCGCTGGCTGCCGGGGCGACCCACCTGCTGCTCGACAACATGGCCCCGCCGACGCTCACCGAAGCCGTCACGATCATCGCCGGGCGAGTGCCCGCAGAGGCGTCGGGCGGGGTCCGGCTCGACACGATCCGCGCCATCGCCGAAACCGGCGTCACCTATGTCAGCGTCGGACGCCTGACCCAGTCGGCCCCGGCGGCCGATATCGGGCTGGATTTCACCCTCGACGCCGCATAACCAGCCAGGGTCATCAGGGAAGCCTCTATGCGTCCGTCTTCGATCATCCGGTTCGACCGGCTCTACCTCGCCTCGATCGCCGTCGGGCTGATCGGCAACGTCATCGAATGGCCGCTGACCATGGCGCGGCTGGCCGAAAACCCCGACACGGCGGCGCTGGGGTCGACCGCCACGGTGGCGGCCGGGGGCATGATCGCGGTGGGCGTGCTGATCGCACTGCTGCTGTGGTTCTTCATCGCGCAGCGCGGCAGCACCGTCGCCAAGTGGATTTTGGTGGCCTTTACCGTGTTCGCGATCGGCAGCCTCGCGGTCGGCTTTTCCAGCGGTGCGGTGATCCTCGACGCGGGCGGCATCTTGCGGTTGGTTGCGGTCGCGTTGCAGACGGCGGCGGTCATCTTCCTCTTCCGCCCCGACGCCGCCGCATGGTTCGCCCCGGCACAAGTGGACGAAGACATATGAAGCGCATCGCCCTCACCCTCGCCGTCCTGCTCGCGCCCGTCGCGGCACAGGCACAGACGCTGCAATGCTCCGCGCCGACCCAGGTCGAGCGCCCGCGCCCTGACCTGCCGACCCCGCAGCAGCCGCGCCGGGTCCTCCCGATCGGTAGCTACACGCTCGCCATCACCTGGAGCCCGGAATATTGCCGCACGCGCCGCGACGATGCGCGCAACGCCTTTCAATGCGGCGGCGCCAACCGCTTCGCCTTCACGCTGCACGGCCTGTGGCCCGATGGCGAGGGCAAGGACTGGCCGCAATATTGCGCCGCCGCCCCGATCCTGCCCGATGCGGTGATCGCGAAGAACCTGTGCGTCACGCCCTCGGCCCAGCTGCTCCAGCATGAATATGCCAAGCACGGCACCTGTATGGGCGTGCCCCCGGCGGCCTATTTCGACGAATCGCGCGCGCTGTTCCAGCGGCTGCGTTTCCCCGACATGATGGCCCTGTCGCGCCGCCCCAATCTGACCGCCGGACAGATCGCCAGCGCCATCGCGCGGCTGAATCCCGGCATGACCGCGCAGTCGATGCGGGTGACCACGAACCAGCGCGGCTGGCTGGACGAACTGTGGCTCTGCCTCGACAAGCGCCGCCGCTTTACGACCTGCCCGGCGCATCAGGGCGGCGTGACCGCCAATACCCGCGTCAAGATCTGGCGCGGCGGGCGTCAGGCGGGCTGATTACCCCTCGACCGTCACCGTCGCGGGGTGGTGGCGGTCGAGATGCTTGCGGATGATCCGCAGGTTGCGGGTGTTGGAGCGAAAGAAGAAGTCCGGCACCGCGCCGACGATCGGGATCAGCCCCAACGCCCAGTCGGTGCCGACATTGCCCGCCATCCGCGCCATCTGCCACTTCGACATGCCAAGGTTGCGGGCCTCCCACAGCATGTAGCTGCCCATCGCCGCGCCGATGAAGCTGCCCACGACGGGAATGAAGTTCAGCAGGAAGTCGAGGCCGACCGGCTGCTTCGTGCCGGGAATGGTCATCGACCGTTCCATCAGCCGCTCGATCGCCACCACGCGGCGACGTACGGCGTCGGGGTTCTTGTCGAGATGCCCGGCGATCTGTTCGAACATGTCGGGCGAGATGCGGTTCGGCTTTGCCATGTCCCTTATCTGGGGTCGGCGCGCAGATGGTTCAACGGATGCACCGCGCGGGCGTTGGTCTGGAACGCGCGCAGCCGGGGCGCGACCAGCGACCAGCGCCACGGCCGCGCCACGGGCACGAACGCGACGTCCGCCGCCATTGCCGCGTCCGCCGTCGCCAGCCGCTGTGCGCGTTCGGGCAGGTTGTCGGCATCGCGCGCGGCGGCAATCAGCGTCATCGCCTCCATCGAACAGGTGCGGCACGCGGTCGCCAGATACCAGCGGGCGCTGTCATAGGGGGCCACCCGGTCGACCAGCCGCAGCTCGGCCGGCGCGGTCATCGCCACCCGCTCGCCCGCGATACCGATCCGCGACAGCGCAGCGGCGATCCGCCCCCACAGCAACGTCGCGCCCGGCCCGTCCGGCAGCGCGACCCGCAACCGCACCGGCCGGCCAAAGGCCGCGACCTGCGCCCGTGCCGTCGCCCAGCGCTGCTCCTCGGTCAGGTTGCGCCATGCCGGCAGCGCCGGGTCGGCCGCCGAATCGAGCCGTTCGGGCAGGATCGTGTCCGCCTGCCCCCAGCCCGAATCGATCGCACCGGGCAGGTTCGCGCCCTGCACCGCCATCGCCACCGCCGCCCGCCCGAGCGCCGTCGACAGGAACCTGTCGCGCCCGACAAAGGCAAAGCCGAACAACCCGCGCGCCGGATCGACCCGCACATCGGCCGGGCGCGGGCTGGCGGTGGCGACCAGCGGCCAGTCGGCAAAGTCGCCGCCCAGCACCAGGTCGCTGCGCTTCTCGGCATAGCGCGCCACCGCCAGTGCCGCGCGGGCGCCCCGCAGCCGCACTTCGTCGGCGGCGACCGGCGGCGGTCCATCGGGATCGGCCGGCGCGCGCAGGCGGACACCCTGCCCCCGCAACCGGCGCAGCGGCCCGGTCCCCTGCGCACCCCGGATCACCGCCAGCTCGGGCTGGGCCAGCAGCGTCAGCAATTCGGTATTGGGGCGTCTCAGCCGCACCTCGATCACCTGCGGCGTCATCGCCACGATCTCGTCAATCGATCGCAGGAACGGCGTCAGCCGGTGGCCCGCCTCCACCCGCACCGCACGGCGCAGCGCGACCACGACCTGTTCGGCGGTGACGGGCCGCCCATCGCTCCACGTCGCATCGCCCAGCCGAAAGATATAGCTGCGCCCGTCATCGACCATGTTCCAGCGTTCGGCGAGGCCCGGCTCGACCTGTCCCGCGGCATCGAACCGCACCAGCCCCTGCGCCAGCGCGCTGCGCAGCAGGACGCGTTCGGCATCGCCCCGCGCGCCGTCCTCGATCGCGTCGACCATCACCGGCCGCTTGTCGCCCCCGCCGTCACAGGCCCCGACCGCCAGCAGCAGGGGAGCGAGGAACAGGATGCGCACGATGCCACCTCCATGCTGGTACGGACGGCGGGACTTGAACCCGCACTCCCGATGGGAAGCGGATTTTAAGTCCGCTGCGTCTACCGATTTCGCCACGTCCGCAGGCAAGGGGCGTTCCAAGCGGATCGCCGCGCGCCCGTCAAGCCGCCCCTTGCCGCAAGGTCTGGATGATGCCGGAGAAATCGGTCGCGGCGTGGCCGTCCTCGACGAAGCGGGCATAGAGTTCGGCGGCGCGCGCGCCCATCGGCGTGTCGGCCCCCGCGCCTGCTGCCGCCTGCATGGCGAGGCGCAGGTCCTTCAGCATCAGCGCGGCGGCGAACCCGCCCTGATAGCCGCGATCGGCGGGCGTTTCCGGACCCACGCCGGCAACCGGGCAATAGCTGGTCATCGACCAGCACTGGCCCGAACTGACCGAGGAAATGTCGTAGAAGGTCTGTGGGTTCAGGCCCAATTTCTCGGCCAGCGCGAACGCTTCGCACGTCGCGATCATCGATGCGCCGAGCAGCATGTTGTTGCACATCTTGGCCGCCTGCCCCGCGCCGCTTGCGCCCGCGTGGATCACCGCCTTGCCCATGTCGGACAGGAACGGTTCGGCCTTGGCAAAGGCCGCGTCGCTGCCGCCGACCATGAAGGTCAGCGCCCCGGCATTCGCCGCCGCGATCCCGCCCGATACCGGCGCGTCGACCGCGTGCAGCCCCTTGGCGCGTGCCGCCTCGGCGACCGCCCTCGCGGTGTCGACGTCGATCGTCGAACAGTCGATGAGCACCGCGCCGGTATCGACTGCATCGAACAGCGCGTCGCCATAAATCTGCGCGACGTGCGCCCCGGCGGGGAGCATCGTCACCACCGCCTGTGCACCGCTTGCGGCCTCGACCGCATCGGCTACGGCCAGACACCCCGCCGCCTTCGCCCGTGCCAGCGCGTCGGCCGACAGGTCGAACGCGCGGACGTCATGCCCCGCCTTCGCCAGATTGGCCGCCATGCCCCCGCCCATATTGCCGAGGCCGATAAACCCGATGCGTGCCATGATGCGCTCTCCTACCGCCCGGTCCAGTTACCCGGACGCTTTTCGACAAAGGCGGTCATGCCTTCCTTCTGGTCCGCCGTGCCGAACAGGCCGTGGAACAGGCGGCGTTCGAACTGGACCCCTTGCGAGAGCGTCGTGTCGAACGCGGCGTTGACCATTTCCTTGTTCGCCTTGACCGCCAGCGGGGCCATGGCGGCGATGGTAGCGGCGGTCTTCACCGCGTCCTCGACCAGATCGTCGGCGGGCACGATGCGCGCGACGAGGCCGCAGCGTTCCGCCTCTTCCGCGCCGATCATCCGCCCGGTCAGGCACATTTCCATCGCCTTGGCCTTGCCCACCGCGCGCGCCAGCCGTTGCGAGCCGCCCATGCCCGGCGTCACCGCCAGCTTGATCTCGGGCTGGCCGAACTTCGCGGTATCGGCCGCCAGGATGAAGTCGCACATCATCGCCAGCTCGCACCCGCCGCCCAGCGCGAAGCCAGCCACGGCGGCGATGATCGGCTTGCGGGTGCGGGTGAACGCGTCCCAGCCACTGAAGTGGTCGCCGCCATACATCGCGGCAAAATCCATTTCCTGCATCTCCTTGATATCCGCCCCGGCGGCGAACGCCTTGGCCGACCCGGTGATGACCGCGCAGCCTTGGCTCGGATCGGTGTCAAACGCGCGCATTGCATCCAGCAGTTCGGACAGGATCTGCCCGTTCAGCGCATTCAGCGCCTGTGGCCGGTTCAGCGTGACCAGCGTCACCGCATCACGGCGCTCGACGAGGATGGTTTCATAATCAGACATCGGGGTTCCTCGAACTCAGTACGGCTGCCATTCGTCGGCGGGGGAAAGGGGCGCGAAGATGCGGTCGATCATATGGTCGCTTACCGCCGCCGGGGTGGCGGGGTCCCATTTGGGCGCGTGATCCTTGTCGACGATCACCGCGCGCACGCCCTCGACGATGTCGGGGCGCTGCACGATGCGGGTGACGACGGCATATTCCTGCCGCATCTCGTCCTCGAAGGTCGGCATGGTCGCGCCGTCCAGCAGCAGCTTGAGCGACACCTTGCACGACAGCGGCGATCGCCCGCGGAGCGTCGCCAGCTGTGCCTGCGCCCAGTCCGATCGGTCCGCCTTCAGTGCGGCAAGGACTTCCTCGAAATCGTCGCTGGCGAACAGTCGGTCGATCGCCTCACGCTGCGCCAGGATCGGTGCATCGCCCGCCGGCATCGCGTGGTCGGACAGGATCGCCTCAGCGCCTTGCGGATCGGTGGCGATGGCCTGCTTGACCCCCTCCAGCGTGTCCGCTGGCAGCAGGTGCGTGGCTAGGCCCAGCGCCAGCATCTCGCTGCCGTCCAGTCTCGCACCGGTCAGCGCCAGATATTGGCCGATGCGACCGGGCAGGCGCGACAGATACCAGCCGCCGCCGACATCGGGGAACAGCCCGATCGCGGTTTCCGGCATGGCGAAGCGACTGTTCTCGGTCGCGATGCGGAAGCGGCACGGCTGCGAAATGCCGACCCCGCCGCCCATCGTCACCCCGTCCATGGCAGCGATGGTCGGCTTGGCATAGGTGAACAACCGGTGGTTCAGCCGATATTCGGTCGCAAAGAACGCGCGGGCGGCGGCGCCATCGGTGGCGCTGCTCTCGGCGATCATGCGGATGTCGCCGCCGGCGCAAAAACCGCGACCCTCGGCATGGTCGATCAGGATCGCATGGACCGCCGGGTCCTCGCGCCATGCCTCCAACGCGGCGAGCATGGCGTCGCACATCTCGTGATTGAGAGCATGGAGGGCCTTGGGCCGGTTCAGCCGGATGCGGCCGACGTGATTTTCGACGAACGTCTCGATCATGCCAGTTCCTCCCCGCTCGCGGGGAGGGGGACCAGCGAAGCTGGTGGAGGGGGAGCGCCGCACGCGCAACCGTGGTGGAGCAGGACACCCCCCTCCACCATGCTGCGCATGGTCCCCCTCCCCGTGCCGGGGAGGATCTTCATCGTACCAGCTCCCGTCCGACGATCATCCGCATCACCTGGTTCGTGCCCTCCAGAATCGAATGGACGCGAAGGTCGCGCCAGAAGCGTTCGATCGGATAGTCCATCAGATAGCCATAGCCGCCATGCAGCTGCAGCGCCTGATCGACCACCTTCGATCCCGTGTCGGTGGCGAAACGTTTCGCCATCGCGGCGAAGCGCGTCTTGTCAGGCGCATTCGCCGTCACCTTGGCAGCGGCGGTGTAGAGCAGCGCGCGGGCGGCCTCCAGTTCGGTCGCCATGTCGGCCAGCGTGAACTGGGTGTTCTGGAAATCGGCGATGGGCTTGCCGAACTGCTGCCGCGCCTTGGTATAGGTGATCGCTTCGTCGAGACAGCGCTGCGCCCCGCCCAGCGAGCAGGCACCGATGTTCAGGCGACCGCCGTCCAGCCCCTGCATCGCGATCGAAAAGCCCTGCCCCTCGGCACCGACCAGATTGGCGGCGGGCACGCGCACCTGGTCGAGGATCACTGCACGGGTCGGCTGCGAATGCCAGCCGAGCTTGCGTTCGTTCGCGCCGAACGACACGCCGGGCATGTCGCGCTCGATTAGGAGGCACGAAATGCCCTTCGGCCCTTCCCCGCCGGTGCGGCACATGACCAGATAGACGTCGTTATCGCCCGCGCCGGAAATGAACTGCTTGGTCCCGGTGACGATATAATTGTCGCCGTCGCGCACCGCCCGGGTCTTCAGCGCCGCTGCGTCCGACCCCGACGACGGTTCGGTCAGGCAATAGCTGGCGAGCTTGTCCATCGTCACGAGGTCGGGGAGGAAGCGCGCCTTCAACTCCGCCGATCCGAACGCGTCGAGCATCCATGCCGCCATGTTGTGGATCGAAATGAACGCGGATGTCGACGGACAGCCATAGGCCATCGCCTCCATGATGAGCGCCGATTCCATCCGGCCGAGGCCGATCCCGCCCGACTCCTCGGACACATAGATCGCAGCAAAGCCCAGCTCCGCCGCCGCCTTGATCGTGTCGCGGGGGAAAATGTGCTTCTCGTCCCACTCCGCCGCATGGGGGGTGATCGCATCCGCCGTGAACCGGCGGGCAAGCTCCTGGATCTCGCGCTGGTCGTCGGTCAGATCAAACTGGGTCACGCTTTACTCTCCATTATCGTCGTGGCGGCGGTCGTTGCCGGCGCACCATCCCTTGTGACTGGCGCCGTCACTGCGCCTCGTACAGCACCCGCCGCCGATACAGCGGGGTCGCGATCGACAGCGTGTTGCGCTCGTACCAGCGCGGGGCCGGGACGCCCTTTTCCCACGCCATTGCTTCCAGCCGGTTGCCCTGTGCCGATGGCGTATCGGGCTGCGCCCTGGCGATCGGATCGCGATAGGCGACGTCGGCGGTGACGATCTCCCACCCCTTCTTGCGCAACGCGGCGACCAGATCGGCGATCCAATAGGCGGCGAGGTCGGTTTCGTGGAGCAGCATCACCTGCACCGGCTGCCGCCCCAGCGCCTGCTTCGCCAGCCGATCGCTGAATTCGGCAGATTCGACATGGGTTTCGACATACAGGTCGCGCAGCGCGTCCATGTCGACCGGCTTGCCCGCCTTTCGCGCCTCGAGCGTCAGCCCTTCGATATTCCAGTCCGACCCATCGACCGTGACATAGCCGTTCGACAATTTCCGCGCGGCCAGCCCGGCGCGCACCGCGTCGCGCTTCGCCTTGTCGGTGCCGCCTTCGTCGAGGAACGGAAAGCGGAACCACGGCCGCAGCCCCTTGCGCCCCATCAGCCACCCGCTCGCCCGGTCGATATCGGCCAGATAAGCCTCCGCCGTCATCGACTTGAGCGCCGGATGGCTGAAGCTGTGATTGGCGATGACATGCCCTGCCTTGACATAGGCCGCGATCCGCCGCTCGCCGCCGACCCCGTCGGGCGCGGCCAGATTGCCGGGCACGACGAAGAAGGCGGCCTGCCGCACCTTCGCCTTGCGCAGCCCCACGATCAGCCGCGCGGTGCGTTCGTCGGGCGTCAGGAACGGCCCGCGGGCGCGCGGCGCATCGTCGAATGTCAGCGCGATGCGCTTTTGCGCCGCGGCGGGGGTTATCGCCGCCAGCGACAGGAGTATTGCTGCGATCAGGCGTCGCATCATCTTGGCAGTTCCTTCGCACGGAGGGTGGCTACCGACCATGCTAGAGCAGCATCATGAACGTTGGCCACACGCTCCCCGTACCCCCGCGCAGGCGTGGGCACGGTCGGCGTCGGGACGAAGGTCAGAACCATGGTTGCCTGAAAACCCCAGCCCTCACCCCATCGTCGGAATGACGAACGAATCCTGCATCCGCGCCGCGGCACCATCCTCGGCCTGACCACCCATTGCCGATCCATCGGGCCAGCGCTGGGTGATCGTCTTAACCTTGGTCCAGAAGCGGACGCCCTCTTCGCCATGCTGGTTTACGTCGCCGAATGCGCTCCGCTTCCATCCGCCGAAGCTGTGATAGGCGACCGGGACCGGGATCGGCACGTTGATGCCGACCATGCCGACATTCACCCGCGCGGCGAATTCGCGCGCGGCGTGGCCGTTGCGGGTGAAGATGGCGACGCCGTTGCCGTATTGGTGCTCGCTCGGCAGGCGCACGGCGCTTTCGAAGTCGTTGGCGCGGACGATCTGGAGGACGGGCCCGAAGATTTCCTCGCGGTACGATTCCATCTGCGGCGTGACATGATCGAACAGCGTCGGGCCGATGAAGAAGCCGCGCTCGTGGCCCTGCAACGAGAACCCGCGCCCGTCGACTACCAGTTCGGCGCCTTCCTCGACGCCCTTGGCGATCCAGCCCTCGACGCGCGCCTTGTGCTGGGCGTTCACCACCGGGCCGTAATGTGCGTCGGCATCGGTCGACACCCCGACGCGCAGCGCGGCAATGGCGGGGATCAGCTTTTCGCGAAGCGCGACAGCGGTCTTTTCCCCGACCGGCACGACGACCGGCAGCGCCATGCACCGCTCGCCCGCCGAACCGAACGCGGCACCGGCGAGATCGGCGACGACCTGATCGAGATCGGCATCGGGCATCACGATGCCGTGGTTCTTGGCCCCGCCCATCGCCTGCACGCGCTTGCCCGCCGCGACGCCGCGCCGATAGACATAGTGCGCGATATCGCTCGACCCGACGAAGCTGACCGCGCCGATCGCCGGATGATCGAGGATCGCGTCGACCACCGTCTTGTCGCCATGCACGACCTGCAGGATGCCCTCGGGCGCACCCGCCTCCAGCATCAGTTCGGCCAGCCGCACCGGCACCGACGGGTCGCGTTCGCTGGGCTTCAGGATGAAGGCGTTGCCACACGCGATGGCGACGCCGAACATCCACATCGGGATCATTGCCGGGAAGTTGAATGGGGTGATCCCCGCGCCGATGCCGATCGGCTGGCGCATCGAATAGACGTCGATCCCCGGCCCCGCGCCCTGCGTATAGTCGCCTTTCAGCAGATGCGGCACGCCGCAGGCGAATTCGATGACGTCGAGGCCACGCTGAATATCGCCCTTCGCATCGGCGACCACCTTGCCGTGCTCGCTCGACAGCAGCTCGGCCAGTTCCTGCATGTTCGCTTCGACCAGCTGCTTGAACGCGAACAGCACGCGGGCGCGCTTCTGCGGATTGGTCGCGGCCCATGCCGGCTGCGCGGCCTGTGCAGCGGCGACGGCATGGTCGAGATCGGCGGCGGTGCCGAGGCGGACATGCGCCTGCACCTCGCCGCGATTGGGATCGAATACGGCGCCGGTCGCGCCGCCTGTGGCATTGAAATCGCCCGCGATCACATGATCGATGACCCGCATACACTCTCCTGTCGGTCGCGGTTGAGCGGTCTCTTGCCGACTCATTTCCGCGTGTAATTTTATTGCTTTTGGCATAGCCGCGCGGCGCTGTCAGCGGGCAATCGTCGGAACCTTGGCTCGGATCGTCCGCTTGGACGCGCGATGGACGACGCCTCTCCCCCCACCCGCGCGCAGCAGGCCGTGAAGGTCCGGTCGCGCTTTCGCTATCGCCTGACCTCCTCGGTCATCAACGCGCTGATCTTTTCCTCCCTGATCGGTGCGGTCAGCGCGCTGGTGCGGGTCGGGCCGGCCGGCTTCTGGAGCGCGTTCGTCCAGGGCGCACCGATCGGTTTCCTGACCGCGCTTCCCGCCTCGCTGCTGGTCGTGCCGCTGGTGCAAAAGCTGGTCGACCGGCTGTTCGGTATCGACCCGCCCGAATGATCGCCGGCTCGCACGGTTGACAACGCCGTCATATTAATAAGATAATTTGATTGCATAAAGCCGGGCGGCGCCGTCACGGTCAGGGGAGAGCCACATGCCGGCACGTTTTTCGACCATCGTCGCCACGCTTTGCGCAGGGTTCTGCGCGATACAGCCGGTCGCGGCGCAGGAGGTGCTGGACACCGATCCCAACACGCTGGCCCCGTCGAAAGACCCCAAGCGCGTCGCCAACGGCCTGGCGCAGACGCCGCCGATGGGGTGGAACAGCTGGAACAAGTTCGCCTGCAACGTGAACGAAAAGGTCATCCGCGCCACCGCCGATGCCATCGCGTCGAACGGTATGCGCCAGGCGGGCTATGCATATGTCGTGATCGACGACTGCTGGCACGGCACGCGCGACGCGAACGGCTTCATCACCGAGGACCGGACGCGTTTCCCCAGCGGCCTGAAGGCGCTGGGCGACTATATCCATAGCAAGGGGCTGAAGTTCGGCATCTATTCGGATGCGGGCACCAAGACCTGCGGGGGGCGCCCCGGCAGCCAGGGCCATGAATATCAGGACGCGATCCAGTATGCCCGCTGGGGCGTCGATTACCTGAAATACGACTGGTGCTCGACCGGGGTACGTAACGCCGAGGAAGCCTATGCCACCATGGCCGACGCGCTGAAGGCCAGCGGGCGGCCGATCCTGTTCTCGATGTGCGAATGGGGCAATAACCGGCCATGGCTGTGGGGCCAGAAGATCGGCAATATGTGGCGCACCACCGGCGACATCACCGACAAGTGGACCGGCAAGCATAATTACAGCTACGGCGTCGCCTCGATCGTCGACATGAACGAGCCGCTGTGGCCCTATGCGGGTCCGGGCCACTGGAACGATCCCGACATGCTGGAGGTCGGCAATGGCGGCCTGACCGATACCGAATATCGCGCGCATTTCTCGCTCTGGGCGATGATGGCCGCGCCGCTGATCGCGGGCAACGACGTCGCCACCATGAACCAGGCGACGCGCGACATCCTGCTCAACCGCGAGGTGATCGCGGTCGACCAGGACAAGCTCGGCCAGCAGGGCCATCGCGTCGTGCGCGACGGTACCAGCGAGGTGTGGGTCAAGCAGATGGCCGATGGCGGGCGCACGCTGCTGTTGTGGAACCGGGGCGAGGCCCCCGCGCGGATCACCGCCGACTGGGCGACGCTGGGCCTGCCTGCCGCGACGAAATTGAAGGCGCGCGACCTGTGGGCGCACAAGGATCTGGGGCGGCTGTCGCGCAGCTACAGCGCCGAGGTCGCGCCGCATGGCGTGGCGATGGTGCGGCTGGAGCCGTAGGATCGCTGTTGAAATCGTCACTCCCGTGTAAGGCGGGAGTGACGAAAGGCTCGATTATCTACCCCAAACGCCCTTGCGCCCGTCGATCGCCTTGCCGATCGCATCGGCGACCTTGCCGTCATCGGCGACGTTCGGGTGGAAATGGCACCCGCCAAAGCTGAGGCCGTTGACCGGCACCACCGCGAAGCGCGTTTCTCCCTTGGCACGCAGCAGGTCGCCGACCTTCGCCACCTCCCGCGCGATCTCGCCATCGGCGAGGTCGGTCGCCCACAGGACGAAGAACGCCTGCGGGCTGCGGCGGCGCAGGTCCTGCACGAAGCGGACATAGCGCGCCTCGTAATCGGCATGGAGCGCGTCGCGGTTCTTCCAGCGTTCCTCGGGCTTCAGCGGCGTGGAAAAGTCGTTGGTGCCGAGCGCGATGACGATCACCTGCGGCCGCCACCCGGCATCGTTGGCGGGCGTCTTTCCGTCGAACAGTGCATAGGGGTAGGCATCGGGTACGGTCGGCGCAGCAAACCCGCCATAGTTGCGCACGATTCCGCGCCCCGAAATGGCGTTGACCCGGTAGGCCGCGCCGTAGCGACGCGACAGCTGCCCGGCGATCCCCTGCGACGTGTCGGTCGTGTCCCATACCTGCCCATCGCTGCAGTCGCGACTGGCAGAGGTATTGCCATAGCCGACGGTGTGCGAATCACCAATGAACTCGATCGTGCGGCGACGGACGGCGGGGGCGGCGAGCGGGGTCGATCCGGCGGGCGCATATAGTCCGCCGAACGCGGTTGCCCCGGCCTGCGATTCGCTCACCACGTCGACGCGGATGCGGTGGCGACCGGGCGTGGCGGCATTCAACCGGTAACGACCGGGTGCTGGGCGGACCAGCGCGATCGGTGCGGCATCGTCGATGCGGATGCGCAGCGACACCTCGCCCGGCCCGACCGCCAGGTCGACCGCGCGCCCCTGGAAACCGCCCTCGAAATAGGTGCCGGGCCATTGCCGGCGGTAGCGCGACAGGTCGCCCTCCCCCGCAACCACCCGTCCGCCGATCGTCAGCGGCAGCGCGCGGCCGGGCGCGGTATCGGCGGGCAGCGGACGCAGAGCCAGGTCGGCGGGCGCCTGCACCGGGGCAGCGGCCGTGCCCAGCAGCAACATCAGCGGCAGGCCCGCGCGCAACAGAGACGGATGCATCGGATTCTCCTCTGGCCGTACACGGGCGGCGCCCACGAAAACGGTGTCTTTTGCCGGCCATAGCTGGCACGCACGCCCGGTCCAGCGGAAACGACAAACGACGGAATGGGATGATGAGCGACTGGATCGATACCGCGCCCCGTGTGCCCGAAGCGACGATCCCGGAGGATGCCGCCGCGTTCGACGCGCTGCTCGACGCCGCGCGCCCGGTGGTGTTGCGCGGCCTCGTCGCCGATTGGCCGGCGGTGGCTGCAGGGCAGCAGGGACCGGCGGCGATGGCGGCCTATCTGCGGCGCTTCGACGGCGGACGTCCGCTCGGCCTGTTCGCCGGAGCGCCGGAGATCGACGGGCGATTCTTCTACCGCGACGACATGCGCGGGTTCAATTTCGAACGCGGTAACATACCCCTGCCCGTCCTGCTCGACGGGCTGCAAAAGGCCGCGAACGAGGCTCATCCGCCCGCCTTCTACGCCGGGGCCAGCGCGGTCAAGGATCATTTTCCGGGCTGGACCGACAGCAACGTGCTGCCGCTGCCGACCGGCGATGCGACCGCGCGGCTGTGGATCGGCAATGGCAGCCGGGTGTCGGCGCATTTCGACATGGCGAGCAACGTGGCGGTGGTCGTCGCCGGGCAGCGGCGGGTCGTGCTGTTCCCGCCCGAACAGATCGCCAACCTGTATATCGGCCCGCTGGACGTCACCATGGCGGGACAGCCGGCGACGATGGTCGATATCGAACGGCCCGATCCCGCCCGCTTCCCCCGGTTCGCCGAGGCGCAGGCCCATGCGATCGTTGCCGACCTGGGTCCGGGCGATGCGATCCTGATCCCGACGCTGTGGTGGCATGAAATCCGCGCGACCGGCGCGCTGAACGTGCTGGTCAATTATTGGTGGACGCGCGGCACGCCCGATGCGCCGTTCCTCGCGCTGGTGCATGCGATCCTGGCGGTGCGCGACCGGCCGGCGGCGGAGCGCGCGGCGCTGCGCGTCTGGTTCGACCATTATGTGTTCGGCGACGACGCCCCGGCGGTGGCCGATCACCTGCCGGTGGCGGCACGCGGGGTGCTGGGCGCGCCGGGGCCGGAACGGGATGCGCGGATTCGCGGGTATCTGCGGCAGATGCTGGGGGGTTGAGGCCCCCGTCGTCACCCCAACCGCGCCAGCACCGCACCGTGCGATGGCAACCCGGCGACCGCCGACTGCGTCGCGCTGCGCATCTGGCGCAGCGCCCCTGCCAGCCGCTCCCCGTCCAGCGCGTCGGCGACCGGATCGTGACCGACCGGATCGACCCCCTGCCCCAGCAGCACCGCGACCCAGCTTGGCGTGGCGAACAGTTCGTCGTCATAGCGGAAGATCCGCCCCTTGCGCCGGAACAGGTCGAGCTTGCGCGTCAGGCTGTTGGGCACGTCCATCGTGCGGACATGGTGCCAGAACGGCGAATCGTCGCGCGCCGTTGCGTGATAGTGCAGGATGATGAAGTCGCGGATCGACCGGTAATTGTCCGCCATCTGCCGGTTATATTCGGTGCGCTCCACCCCTGAGAAATCGCGGTCGGGGAACAGCGCAAACAGCTTCGATATCCCTTGCTGGATCAGATGGATACTGGTGGATTCGAGCGGTTCGAGGAACCCGCCCGACAGGCCGATTGCGACGACGTTCCCCTCCCACATCCGGTGCCGCTGCCCGGCGGTGAATGACAGGCGGCGGGGGGCAGCGGTCGGCGCGGAATCGAGGCGGGAGAGGAGCAACGCCTCCGCCGCATCGTCGTCGAGGAACCGGCTGCAATAGACCACGCCGTTGCCGGTGCGGTGCTGCAGCGGGATGCGCCATTGCCACCCCGCCTGATGCGCGGTGGCGCGGGTATAGGGCAGGACCGGTTCGGTGCGTTCGGTCGGCACCGCGATGGCGCGGTCGCACGGCAGCCAGTGCGACCAGTCCTCATACCCCACCCCCATCGCGTCGCCGAGCAACAGCGAGCGAAAGCCCGAGCAGTCGATGAACAGCTCGCCCTCGACCCGGCGGCCGTCGTCCAGCACGACTGCGGCGACATGGCCGTTGTCGGCACGTTCGACCGCGACGATCCGCCCCTCGACCCGCTTCACGCCCTCTGCCTCGGCCCGGCGGCGCAGGAACGCGGCATAGAGCGTCGCGTCGATATGATAGGCATAAGCCATGCCCGACAGCGGCGATCGCGGATCGCCGACCGGCGGGCTGAACGCGGCGGCGCGCGCCGCGACAGTGCTGGGCGAATAGTCGGCAATCGGGCCGATCCCCGCTTCCCCGCGCAGTTTCAGCCAGAGCTGGTGGAAGTTAATCCCCTCGATATCGCGGCCGAAGCTGCCGAAAGGATGGAAATAGCCGCTGTCGGGGCGGTGCCAGCCGGCGAACTCGATGCCGAGTTTGAAGCTGCCCTTCGTCTCGCGCAGGAACTCGCCCTCGTCGATGCCGAGCAGGTTGTTGAAGTTCAGGATCGACGGGATCGTCGCCTCGCCCACGCCGACCGTGCCGATGGCATCGGATTCGACCAGCGTGATGCGGCGCTGCCCATCGTCGAGGAACCGTCCGGCGGCAGCGGCGGTCATCCATCCGGCAGTGCCCCCGCCGATGATGACGACATGGGCGATACGACGGTCGGTCATGCGATATAATCCAGTGCGGCAAGGCGGGCGGCAAGGTCGTTGATAAGGCGGGCAGCCTCCGCCGGGGAAACCGACAAGGCGATGGGATCGGGCCGCGCGGGCCGCATCCCCTGTCCCAGCAGTACGGCGGTCCACGCATCGCGCTGGACCAGTTCCTCGTCCGCCGGCACGACCTGCCCCCGGCGCGCGAACTGCGCCAGCAGCCGGTCGAGCGAGGTCGGACGGTTGGCGTCGCGGCGCTGGTGCCAGAACGGCCCCTGCGTCCGCCCGCCACCATGATAGTGCAGCCCCAGGAAGTCGCACATCCGGTCGGCCTGCAACCCGGCGCGGCGGTTATATTCGGCCTGCAACAACGGTTCGGGATCGCGCGCGGGCAATAATTCCAGCAACAGCGCCAGCTGCCCCAGCGCGAGGGTGAAGCCCATGCGGCCAAGCGGCCCCGGCTGCACCGCCGCATCGCCCAGCGCGACGACCCGTCCGGCAAAGGGTTCGGACAGGCGGCCGGGGGCGATGGCGATGCCGTCGCCGCCCGCCTCCACCCGCACGCCGGGCCAAGTCGCCTGCCACCCTCGCGCGGTCGCGCGGTAACGGTCGCAGCTGCCGGGGTCGGCATCCGCCGCAGCGAACGCGACGCGCACGCCCGGCACGGCATCGCGCCAATCCTCGAACGCGCGGTTCGCCGTCAGCAGGCGGGCGGGGCCGCTCGCGTCGATCACCAGGTCAGCATCGGTGAGTGCTTCGGCGAAGCGCACGCCCGCCTGCCCGCCGATCGAGCGCAGCGCCTGCACCATCCGCGCGGGGTCGAGGTGCAGCGCCGGCTCGACTTGGGCGTCGGCGATGCCCGCAGCCGCCGCGACACAGGCCGGGACCAGCGCATGGAACGGCGGCACCCGCTCCCGTGCCGCCCGCGCCCGCAGCCAGAGTGCCGCGACCCGCCCTTCGGCGAGCGTCGCGGCGGCATCGTCGCCGACCATCCATTCCGCGCCGTCGCGGCTCCAGTCGGCAAAGGCGCTGGCATGGCGCGCCCGCGCCACCCCGCGCGCCAGCAGCAGTTCGGGCGGCATCCCGATCCGTGCAAGCACGGCATGGACCGCGGGCAACGCCAGCGGAAACCGGTCGGCCAAGGCATCGTCGGGAACCGGTGCCGGGGTCAGTGTCACCTCGGCATCCGGCAACGCCTGTTTCAGCGCCACCGCGCTTACCAGCGCGACCGGCCCGCCACCGACAACCGCGACCGATCGCAACCCCGTTCGTGCGTTCATGCCCGACGCTCCAGCGCGGCATCGTGCGTCGGCATCGCCGCCACCCGATCGGCAATCGCGGTCGCCAGCGACCCCAGCGCACGGTCCAGCCCGGCGGCATCGGGCCGGTCGGCGCGCGGGTCCCACCCCTCGGGCAGCACCCCCTGCCCCAGATACACCGCGACCCAGCTGGGTTCGAGGAACAGGCCATGGCTGTATTTCGACACCTGCGCACTGCCGCGCCACAGCGCCAGCTTGTCAGCCAGCGTCGTCGGGATCGTCATGGTCCGCACATGGTTCCAGAACGGCGAATCGTCGCGCGTCGTCGCGTGGTAATGCAGGATCAAGAAGTCGCGGATACGGTCATATTCGGCATCGATCGCCGCATTGAACCCGTCGCGATCGACCTCGGCCACCCGCCCATCGGGGAAATGTTCGATCAACGCGGTGATCGCCGCCTGCACCAGATAGATACTGGTGGATTCGAGCGGTTCGAGAAACCCCGAGGCCAGCCCGACTGCGACGACATTCCCCGCCCAGCTGCGCCGCCGCCGTCCTGCACGAAAGCGCAGGAACCGCGGATCGGCCAGCGCTTCACCGTCCAGCCCGGCGAGCAACGCCGCGGCCGCTTCGTCGTCGGACACATGGCCGCTGGCATAGACATAGCCGTTGCCGACCCGGTGGCGGAGCGGAATGCGCCAGCGCCAGCCGCCGGGCATGGCGGTCGCACGGGTATAGGGTTCGATCACCCCGGCCGGACTGGCGCACGGCACCGCCACCGCCCGGTCGCACGGCAACCAGTGCGACCAGTCCTCCCACGGTTCCCCCAGTGCATCGCCCAGCAACAGCGAGCGGAACCCCGAGCAGTCGATGAACAGGTCGCCCTCGATCCGCTGCCCATCGTCCAGCGTGACAGCGCGCACCGTGTCGCCCTCGCGCTCCACCGCGACGATCCGCCCCTCGATCCGCGTCGCGCCGCGCGCCTCCGACCAGTCGCGCATAAATGGTGCGAAGCGGGTCGCGTCGAACTGATAGGCATAGCCGAACGAGGTCGTCGGATCGTTCGGGTCGCTGCCCGGCCGTTCGAACCGGCGCTGCTCGGCCGCCGTCACGCCCGCCGAAAACGCGCCGATCGGCGGCATGGCGCCTGCCGCCGCCCGCCGGAGCCAGTAATGGTGGAACGCCACCCCGCCCAGCGGCCGGCCATAGGTGCCAAAGGGATGGATGTAGCGGTCGCCGAGCGCGCCGAAGTCGCAAAATTCGATGCCGAGCTTATAGGTCGCCTCGGTCGCGGCCATGAACGCCGCTTCGTCGATGCCAAGGCGTTCGAGGTAGAGGCGCAGGTGCGGCAACGTCGCCTCGCCCACGCCGACGATGCCGATCGATTCGGATTCGACCAGCGTCACGGTGCACGCGGCCGGCAACAGCCCGACCAGCCCCGCCGCCGTCATCCATCCCGCCGTGCCGCCGCCCACGACGACGACCCTGACGCCCTGTCCTTCTTCGGTCATCCGCTCCCCGTCACCCGATATGTCACCATACAGCAACAGTGATCGCAAGATCGTATATTAGGAAAGTCATTTATCATATTTCTGTTGTGTTGCTGAAGTCGCAGACCTACCGGGACGATAACCCGCATTAGCGAGGTTGTTGATCGGGTCCTGCAGGGACCATGGGGAGGAAGCGTGATGGTGGTACGCCATAAGCAGACGGCTATGGACGGTTTGAACGCGCGCAAGCGGCTGGGTGCAACGGCATCGATGCTGGCGCTGACGGTAGCGGTGCAGCTGGCAGCCACCGGCGCCATGGCACAGACGACGGCGGCGCCCGCATCGCGCGACGACACGTCGAAGCCGCAGACCGAAGTCGCGCCGCAGACCGACGGCATTCCGGCCGGCAGCGGTGCTGGCAAGCGCCCCGTTTCGGGCAGCATGTCGATCCAGAACCAGGGCACCGTCGACCAGTCCAACGTGACGGCATCGGACGTTCAGACCCCGGCCGCCAATACGACGGACGGAGATGACATCGTTGTCACCGGTCTGCGTCAATCGCTGGCGAACGCACAGTCGATTAAGCGCAATGCTGACACCGTTGTCGACGCGATCACCGCCGAAGACATCGGCGCCCTTCCCGACCGTTCGGTCAACGAAGCGCTGCAGCGCGTCGCCGGCGTCGCGATCACCCGCTTCGCCGCTGCGACCGACACCGCACACTTCTCGGTCGAAGGCTCGGGCGTCACGATCCGCGGCCTCGCCTATGTCCGTGGCGAATTCAACGGCCGCGACAGCTTCGGCGTCGGTGGCGGTCGTGAAATCGGCTTCAACGACGTGCCGACCGAACTCGTCGGCTCGGTCGAGGTGTACAAGAACCTGACCGCCGACATGATCGAAGGCGGCATTTCGGGTTCGGTCAACATCAACACCCGCAAGCCGTTCGATACCAAGGACACGCTGGTCTATCTGTCGGGCAGCGTGAACTATGGCGACTATAACGGTCGCAGCGAGCCGGCCGTGGTTGGCCTGTTTTCGAAGCAGTGGGACCTGAACAGCGGCGGACGCTTCGGCATCATGGCCAGCGGCAGCTACAACCGCCAGCGCAGCCGGTCGGACTCGGTGTTCTATTCGGCGTTCCTGCCGCGTTACAACGACGACAAGAACGGCAACGGCGTACAGGACAATGGCGAAGGCCGCGTCCTGAATGGCGGCACCCCATACCAGTCGACGCTGTTCGACCGCTATCCGGTCCCGTCGGGCCGCGATGTCGTCTATGTGCCGCTGGGCGCGGGCATGCGCATGCAGAATTTCGACCGCAAGCGCGTCGGCTATTCGGGCGCCGCGCAGTATGAGAACGCATCGCGCAACCTGTTGGTCACCGCGCAGTTCCTGCGCGCCGAATCGTCGCAGACCTGGCTCGACCGCACCGTCGAACCCAACGTCTATTACGCCGATGCGAACGCCATCTTCCCGCAGGCCGGCACCACGCCGACCTATAACGACGACGGCCTGTTCACGAGCGGCTCGCTGATCCGTCAGGGCGGCGGTCAGTACACCACGCTGGGCAACCGCTACTTCCAGACGAAGGGTTATACCCAGGACCAGTCGCTGAACGTGAAGTGGGACCCGACCGATCGTCTGCACCTGAACTTCGACGGGCAGTACGTCTATTCGAAGGCGCGCGATTCGGACGACGTCGTCGAACTGGCGAACTTCAACGGCGTGTCGATCGACGGTCGCGGTGACGTGCCGCAGATCAACCTGATCCCGGGGAACGGCCAGTCGGTCGCGAACTATTTCGGCAGCCAGACCAACACCTATATCCGCGACGCAATGAACAATCGCACGCACAGCGATGGCGACGAATGGGCGTTCCGCGCCGATGCGCAGTATGACGTGTCGGACGATTCGTTCCTGCGCAAGATCCGCGTCGGTGGCCGCTATGCCACCCGCGACCAGACGGTGAAGGCCAACGACTACAACAACTGGGGCGCGGTGTCTGACACCTGGACCTCGGGCGGGCTGGCGTCGGTGGACAAGTATCGCGACAGCATGTCGCCGGTGAACTTCGCCGACTTCTATCGCGGTCAAGCGGTGCAGCCGCCGACGGCGTGGGGCATCCGTGACAACATCCTGACCGACCATGACGCGCTGACCGCGCTGCTGCGCACTGCCACCAAGCAGGGCGGCGGCGGCTATACCCCGCTCGAGGATCGCGGCACGGCCGCCGCGCCGCTCGTCGACGGTTATTTCCGGCCGAACGAAGTCTATCGCATCACCGAAAAGACCTATTCGGGCTATGCGCGCCTCGACTTCGGTGTCGACGACATCGGCGGCGGCTCGTCCAGCCTGTCGGGCAATATCGGCCTGCGCTTCGTCCATACCGAGGACCAGTCCTTCGGTGCGACCGCGTTCCCGAACATTGCCAACACGCTCGGCGGTTTCCCGACCGTCGCGGCGTTCTGCGCCAGCCCGAACACCACCGGCACCGTTCGCCCGATCTGTACGCTGTCGGCCGCACAGCAGCAGGCGATCGTTGCCTTCTCGAACAACGGGTCGATCAACGACGTCGCTTCCCAGAAGTTCGACAAGTGGCTGCCCAGCCTGAACATCAAGTATCAGGCGACCGACCAGCTGCTGTTCCGCGTCGCGGCATCGAAGGCGATTTCGCGTCCGGGCTTCACCGATCTGCGCAACTTCGTCGGCCTGTCGCCGTCGTCGTCGAACACGACCGGCATCTACGGCTTCTCGGCCAATGCCCGGAACCCGTTCTTGCGTCCGATCGATGCGAAGCAGGTCGACCTGACCGCCGAATGGTATTTCGCCAAGGTCGGTTCGCTGACCGCAGCGGTGTTCTACAAGCAGTTGTCGAACATCATCCTCGACAATTTCGGGTATAGCCGCAGCTTCACGAACAACGGCCAGACCTTCGCCGCCACGATCAACGGCCCGGTCAACGTGCCGGGTAAGGCGAACATCAAGGGTGCGGAATTATCGTACCAGCAGACCTATGATTTCCTGCCGGGCGCGCTGCGTGGGTTGGGGACGCAGGCGACGTTCACGTACATCTCGCCGGGTCAGCTGCCCAACGCACGGCCGGACAACCGTCCGGAAGACGGCAACCGTCCGCCGCTCGACGTTGCGGGTCTGTATGACGGCCTGCCGCTGGCGCAGCTGTCGAAGTACAACTTCAACGTCTCGGCCTTCTACGACCTGGCCGGGGTCTATGCGCGCATCGCGTATAGCTGGCGTTCGAAGTATCTGCTGACCAACCGCGACTGCTGCTTCCCGTTCCTGCCGGTCTATTCGGACGCGACGGGCCAGGCGGACGCCTCGCTGTTCTATACGGTCAACAAGCAGTTCAAGATCGGCGTGCAGGTCCAGAACCTGCTCGACGCGACGACCAAGACCTCGTTCGTGCTGAACGGCGACGGCCTCGAAGCGCCGCGTTCGTACTTCAAGAGCGATCGTCAGTTCCAGCTGAGCGTCCGCCTGACGCTCTGATCCTTCGGCTTCGAAGGACACCTGTTCAGGGGGTCGCAACCATCCGGTTGCGGCCCCTTTTTTCTGCACCGAGCCGCCGCTGGGTAATTGAGAAAACAAATATCAATATTGCCGTTGACAGCGATGACACTCCCCGCCCAATCTGTCGGTATCGATCAAGACAAGGACGCGGCGGCATCGGATCGACGCGCACGAAGGGGACCTGATGACCAACATCGCTCGACGCACATTCCTCGGCACGTCCGCCCTGCTGGCCGGGTGCACCATGGCGGCCGGCGCGGTCGCGACCGCGCCGGCCGCCACGAACCGCGCCTTCGTCCGGCGCGACGGCGCGCGGCTGATGGTTGGCACCGAACCCTATCGCTTTGCCGGTGCCAACATCTGGTACGCGGCCTATCTCGGTGCCGATGCCCCTTATGGTGACCGCGCGCGGCTGGGGCGTGAACTGGACGCGCTGGCGGCGATGGGCGTGACCAATCTGCGCGTGCTGGCCTCGGCCGAGGAAGGGCCGCTCAAGAATTCGATTAAGCCGGGCTTTCGGGGGCCGAGCAAGGACTACAACCAGACGCTGCTCGCCGGGCTCGACTATGCGCTCGCCGAAATGGCCAAGCGCAACATGCGCGCGGTGCTGTACCTGACCAATTTCTGGGAATGGTCGGGCGGCATGATGACGTACCTGTCCTACGTCAATGGCGGCCAGTATCTGAACATGAACGATCCGGCGCATCCGTGGCCGGAATTCGCGAACTACAATGCGCAATTCTACGGCAATGCCCGCGCGATGGAGCTGTATCGCGACTGGATCCGCACCGTGGTCGGCCGCACCAACAGCGTGACTGGCCAGCGTTATGCCGACGATCCCGCGATCATGGCATGGCAGCTGTCGAACGAACCGCGCCCCTCGGGCGACCTCGCGCACGCCAACCTGCCGCAATTCTACGCCTGGGTCCGCTCCAGCGCACAGCTCATCAAGTCGATCGATCCCAACCACCTGGTCTCGACCGGCAGCGAAGGATTGAAGGGCGGGCTGGAGCGCGCCGACATCGTGCTGGCCGAACATGCCATCCCCGAAATCGACTATCTGACCGTACACATCTGGCCGAACAACTGGGACTGGGTAAAACAGACCGACCTCGCCAACACCGCCGCCCGTGGCGAAGCGCTGACCGACAAATATATCGCCGACCATGTCGCGCTGGCGAAGCAACTGAACAAGCCGATGGTGATCGAGGAGTTCGGCTATCCGCGCGACGGTGGCAGCAACGATCCCGCGGTGGCGACCACCTACAAGGATCGCTTCTACGGCCGCATCTATGCCGCTGCGCTGAAAAGCATGGCCGAGGACGGGCCGATCGTCGGCACCAATTTCTGGGCATGGAATGGCGAGGCGCGGGCACAGCATCCCGACTATCGCTTCGCCGAGGGCGACCGGCAGTATATGGGCGATCCGCCCCATGAACCGCAGGGCTGGTACGGCATCTTTACCGGCGACACGACCATCCGGCTGGTCGCGGACCAGGCGGCGGCGATCGCCCGGTTGCCGCGCTAGAAGCGACCTTCGTCATTCCCGCGCAGGCGGGAATGACGGCAGGCGCGGGTCAGCGCCCAGCCCCCTCCAGCCCCGGTGCCACCGCCGCCTGCGGGAGGTAACGCGGCGCGACCCGTGCCTTTGATCGCTGTTCATAGGCATAGCCCGCCGACAGGATCGCCGCATCGGCGCCCGCCGTGCCGATGAACGACAGCCCGACCGGCAACCCCTGCATCAGCCCCATCGGCACGGTCAGATGCGGATAGCCGGCGACGGCAGGTAGTTCGGACGCCGACGGCCCGCCATATTGGTCGCCATAGACCGGATCGCTGAGCCACGCGGCGGCATAGGTCGGTTCGACCAGCAGATCGGCCCGCGCGGTCTTCAGCATCGCATCGATCCCCTCGCGCCCCGCCAGCCGCAGCGAGGTTGCGCGTGCGGTGCGATAGGCGGGATCGGCCAGCCCCTTGCTCTCCATCGCCGCCTCGAACAATTCCTGTCCGAAAAACGGCATCTCGGCAGCGACGTTCGCGCGGTTGAACGCGACGACCTGCGCCAGCGTCCGTGCCCTAACCGCAGACGGCGTGGTCGCCAGATAGGCGTCGAGGTCGGCCTTCAGTTCGGTCTTCAGCACCAGCAGTTCCGCCTCGCCCAGCCCGTCGAGCTTGGGCGGCGTCACCTCGACCAGCGTCGCCCCGGCCGCGCGCAGGACCTTCAGCGCCGCATCGAACCGCTCGGCCAATGCCGTGGGCAGCCCAGCCGGACGAATGACGCCGACCCGCTTGCTCTTGAGCGCGCCTGCCGACAGCCCGGCGGCATAATCGCGCACGACCGTCCGCGCGGTGGCCGCATCGGTCGGATCGGGACTGGCCATCGCCGACAGCAGCAACGCGACGTCGCGCACCGATCGCCCCATCGGTCCCGGCGTGTCCTGGCTGTGGCTGATCGGCACGACCCGGCTGCGGCTGACCAGCCCCAGTGTCGGCTTGAACCCGACCAGCCCGTTGATCGACGACGGACAGACAACCGACCCATCGGTTTCGGTCCCGACCGCTACCGCCGCCAGGCTGGCGGCGATCGCCGCGCCCGATCCCGACGACGATCCGCAGGCGGTGCGATCGAGCGCATAAGGGTTGCGCACCAAGCCACCGACCGCACTCCAACCGCTCATCGATCGGGTCGAGCGGATATTGGCCCATTCGGACAAATTGGTCTTGCCGAGGATCACCGCCCCGGCACGGCGCAGATAGGCGACGACCGGCGCATCGCGGCGGGTGACGTTATCCTTGAGCGCCAGGCTGCCGGCAGTGGTCGCCATCGCATCGGCGGTTTCGATATTGTCCTTGATGAGCACCGGCACGCCGTGCAGCGGCCCGCGTACCCGCCCGGCGCGACGTTCGTCGTCCAGCGCCTTGGCCTGCGCAAGGGCATCGGGGTTGGTTGCGATCACGCTGCGCAGGGTCGGCCCCTGCCGGTCGATCGCGGCGATCCGGGCGAGATACGCCTGCGTGATCGCTACGCTGCTGGTCGCGCCCGACTGCATCAGTTGCTGGAGCTGGTCGACCGACACTTCCTCGACCGGCGCGGCCGTCGTCTGTGCCGCCGCGGGTGCCGCCATGATCGCCAGCGCCACGACGCCCGTCAGTCCATATCCGCGCATATCCGCCCCCTTCGATCCACGGACGGAAAGCTATCGCAGCCACGGCCGCGCGCAATGGCCGAAACGGACCCCGGACAGCAAAAACCCCGCCAATCCAATGGACTGACGGGGTTTTCGAAATGGTGGGCGCGGCAAGGATTGAACTTGCGACCCCTGCGATGTCAACACAGTGCTCTACCACTGAGCTACGCGCCCGGCGCTGTCCTTCCGGAGAAGGGAGCGAAACCGGAGACGCGCTGTTAGCCGCGCCGATTCCGCCTGACAAGCCCTTAATTGCTGGTCGGGATTCTTTCTCCCTCGAACAGGCGATCGACCTCCGCCACCAGCTCGCGCAGGTGGAACGGCTTCGACAGGATGCGGGCGTGCGGCACCTGCCGCCCGGCCTTCAGCGTGACCGCAGCAAAGCCGGTAATGAACATCACGCGCAGGTCGGGCACCATTTCCCCGGCCCGCTGCGCCAGTTCGATGCCGTCCATTTCCGGCATCACGATATCGGTCAGCAGCAGGTCGAACGATTCGGTCTGCAGCAGCGGGATCGCCGCCGTGCCCCGGTCCACCGCGCTGACGAAATAGCCGGCACGTTCCAGTGCGCGCGTCAGATATTCGCGCATCACCTGATCGTCCTCGGCCAGCAAGATTCTGAACATCCGACTCCCTTCGATGCCAGCCCCGACCCTAGGCGATGGTGGTTAACATTTTCCAGCCGGACGCTCGACAAGCGCGACGGAGCGTGATCCTTTGCGACCGATGGAAGCCCCCAACGCCCCGCCCCTGTTCGACCGGTACGGATCGGACGAACCGGCGTCGCCGGTGGTCGTGTCGGTGCCCCATGCCGGGCGCGACTATCCGCAAGCGATGCAGGCGTTGCTGACCATACCGGTCGCCCGGTTGAGCACGCTGGAGGATCGCCATATCGATACGGTCGCCGGGCTGGTCCGGGGCGAGGAGACGATGTTCGTCGCCCGCCGCCCGCGCGGCTGGATCGACCTCAACCGATCGCCCGATCGCGACCGCGATCCGCAGGTGGATGCCGGCATTGATCCGCGCAGCTTTGCCACACAGGCATCGGACAAGGTGCGCAGCGGCATCGGGCTGATCCCCCGCCGCGCGGGCGGTGCCGACAATATGTGGCGGCGCAAGCTGAGCGACGCCGAAGTCACGACACGGATCGCGCAGGACCATGCGCCCTATCACGCGGCGCTGGGCGCTGCGCTGGCCGCCGCCCGCGCGCGGTTCGGCATTGCGCTGCTCCTCGACCTGCATTCGATGCCGCCGCTGCCGGGCGTCACCCCGGCGCAGGTCGTGCTGGGCAATCGCCACGGCCATAGCTGCGCTGCGCTGTTCACCGATCTTGCCGCCGGCATCGTGCGCGACGCCGGGCTGCGCGTGGCGATCAACCATCCCTATGCCGGCGGGCATATCCTGGCCGCCCATGCCCGCCCCCGTGCCGGCATCCATGCGCTCCAGCTGGAAATCGATCGCAGCCTGTATCTCGACGAACTGCTCGATCGGCCGGGCGCGGGCGTCGCGACTACCGCACGTTGGGTTCGCGTGGCGATCGACGCGCTGGCCGATGCCGCGCTGGCCACGTCGCACCGCATCGCAGCGGAATAGCCCCAAGAAAAAAGCCACCCCGTGCGGTTGCACGGAGTGGCCAAGGTTCAGGGAGGAGGCGCGTGAAACGCGCCGCACGGTCCAACGAAAGGGGGGACATCGAACCGTGTAACAGCAATCTAGGGAGCGGGTCGGACGGGTTCAAGACCCATTTTGCAGTTGACCGTGACTTTATCGCAACGGCGCGTCAGCGTACCCCGCGCCCCCCCGGCAGCATCCGCGACAACACCCCGTCGCGCAGCAGGAAATAATGCCGCAGCGCGGCGGCAATGTGCAGCGCGACCAGCCCGGCCATCCCGAATCCGACCACTTCGTGCAGTTCATGCCCCAGATGCGCCGCCGACGACGAAATCGGCAGATAGGGGAGCGGAAACAGCCCGAACCAGTCGAGCGGATAGCGCTTCGCCCCCGACACCATCGCCCAGCCGGTAAGCGGCACGAGGAGCAGCAGCACATAGAACAGGAAATGCGACGCCTTGGCCGCCGTCCGCTCCCAGGACGCCAGTTGCGGCGGGAGTGGCGGCGGGGCGTGGCCCAGCCGCCAGCCGATCCGGCCGATCGTCAGGGCCAGGACGGTGATGCCGATCGCCTTGTGCGCCGACATCGAGCCCCCGACGATGCCGATCCACAGATTGATCAGCACCAGCACGGCGATGATCCAGTGGAACAGGATCGCGCCGCGCGAATAGCGCTGGGCGTGGATCGGCTGGGCGGTCACCATCAGAAGGTCGGAACGGCGACGGGCTGCGGCTGCACCTTGCCCTGGCGCATCTGACGCGCGAACACGTCTCGCATCAGCGACAGCGAGAAGAGGTGCGCGAAGATCAGCGGGAGCATGCCCGACTGCTGCATCTTGCGCAGCTGGTCGCCGCGCAGATCGTTCAGCTTCTCCTCGGACACCATCTGGAACCCGCGATAGATGAAGGGCTGGTCGTTGCCTTCCTGCTGGATTGCGACTTCGCCATCCATCAGCAGGCCCAGGTCCTTGATCTCCTTCATGAACATGCCGGTGCGCTGCCCGGCCTGCTCGAACTGTTCGTTGAAGGCGAGGATCTGCTTGGTCACTTCGCTCGGCTGGTCACCGTCGAACAGCGGCTCGCCATCCTCGAACGGGCCGACGACGTCCGACGTCGGGTCGAAGCATAGCGACAGGTCCTCCGATTCGGGACGCAGGCGCGCGAGGAGATAGGGATAGCGGCGGATATAGGCCGGGATATAGGTTTCCGGATCGATCAGCCGGCCTTCATCGTCCATGAAGGTGTTGACGCCTTCGTTCAGGCCCATCAGCGCCAGCGGCACGGGATCGTCACCGACCGAGAACACGATCGGCATCCGGCGCTGCACCAGCGGGAATTCCTCGACCGTCACGGGAATCGCGTGCTGCCCGACCAGGAACGGCGCGGTCTCGCTCGCGCGGACCTTCCAGTTACCATGGGTCTGGCTCGAAAGCGGTTCGAGCTGGTTGTAGAACAGCGGAAGCGATTGATTCTGCGGCGCGCTGGCCATTTCAGGGTCTCCAGATACTCTATAGTCGGCCCGGTCATACCATGCCGGACGGCCGCCCCCCCGGGCGAGCCTCGGGAGCAACGTCTATGGATTGGCGGTGCGCGGCGCAAGCGATACGAGCTTGCCGGGATTGAACAGGCCGCGCAGGTCCAGCCCGGCCTTGATCGCGCGCAACGCCGCCAGTCGCGCGGGTGGCCCGAGCCGCTCCAGTTCGCCGAGCTTCATCTGACCGATGCCATGTTCCGCCGAGATCGATCCGCCCGCCGCACTTACCGCATCATGGACGAAGCGAGTGACGACCGGCGCATCCTCGGCATACCAGCGCGCCGGATCGACGCCGGCAGGCGCGCGGACGTGGAAATGGACATTGCCATCGCCCAGATGGCCGAAGGCGGTGGCGTGAGTGCCGGGGAACTGTGCCTCGGCCGCCCGCGCCGCCTCCACCATGAAGCGCGGCATCGTGTCGACCGGGACCGAGATATCGTGCTGCACCGCCGGCCCGGTCGATTTTTCCGCCGCCGACAGCGAATCGCGCAGCGTCCAGAATGCCTCGGCCTGCGCCTCGCTGCTTGCCAGCACTGCGTCCGCCACCAGTCCCGCCTCGATACCGTCCGCCAGCAATTGCTCCAGCAGCGGCCCCGGCGGCGATTCGCCGGGTGCGGCCACCGCCTCGACCAGCAACTGCCATGGATGCTCGCCCGACAGCGGTGCGCGCGCACCGGGCAGATGCGCCACCGCCAGCGCCAGCGTGTCGGCGGGAATGATCTCGAAACTCTCGATCCGGTCGGTCGCCGCCTGCATGGCGCGCAGCAGGTCCAGCCCCGCCTGCGGATCGGCGATTCCGACCCACGCCACCGCCCGCTCGGCAATCGCGGGCACCAGCTTCAGCGTGACGGCGGTGACGATGCCCAGCGTCCCTTCCGCCCCGACCAGCAACTGCGTCAGGTCATAGCCGCGATTGTCCTTGGGTAACGCGGCCAGCCCGTCATGCACGCCGCCATCGGGCAGCACTGCCTCGATCCCCAACACCAGCCGCCGCATATTCCCCCAGCGCAGCACCTGCGTACCACCCGCATTGGTCGACACCAGCCCGCCGATCGTGGCGCTCCCCCGCGCGCCCAACGTCAGCGGGAAACGCTGCCCCGCGGCGGCCGCCGCTTCGTGAAGATGCTGCAGGATCACGCCCGCCTCAGCCACGGCCTGCCCCTCGCCCACCTGGCGGATGCGGTTTAACCGGCGCAGCGACAGCAGCACTGCCGATCCATCGGCCGGCGGGGTCGCACCGCCGACCATCGACGTATTGCCCCCCTGCGGCACCAGCGCGACGCCGTGCCGCCCGGCCAACGCCACCAGCGCCGCGACCTGGCCGGTATCCGCCGGTTCGAACAGCGCGGCGCTGGCCCCGTGATAGCGCCCGCGCCAGTCGGTCAGCCACGGCGCGATCCGGTCGGCATCGGTGGTCACGATCCGGTCGCCAAACGCGCTGCGGGCGTCGGCGACCATGGCGGCGATGGCTGCGGTCGTCATCTAAACGGGTTAGCATCCCGCTCCCCCTTGCCGCCAGTTCATCTGAGGTTAAATTCCGTCGTAGGATGATCCCAGCGTGACCGCCCTGCCGCTTTCCGCAGCGACCATGATGTTGCTTCTGCTCGCCCTGCCTGGCGCGGCACAGCGTCGTCCCGTCGACACCCCCCCGGCGGTAACCACCATACGTACCGAAGTGCGGGTGCAACGGGTGATCCTGCGTGTGCCGCGCGCGCCGTTCGCCCCGGTCGCCTATAGTGCCCCGCGCGCGCTGCCGCCGATCCAGTGGGTCGAAAAGCGTACCGACCGCTGCGTGCCGCTGCAAAATCTGGCGGCGGTGACGATCAATCGCACCGATAGCGTCGACCTGCTGCTCAGCAGCGGTGGCCGCGTCCGTGCGCGTCTGGCCGACGATTGCCCGTCGCTCGATTTCGTGTCGGGCCTGTATATCCGGCCCAGCGGCGACGGCCGGATGTGCGCGTCGCGCGACGTCATCCGCTCGCGTTCCGGCGGCCAGTGCCGCATCGCCGCATTCCGGGCGCTCGTGCCGGCGCGCTAGATTTCGATCCGCTCGCGCGGATGCGGTGCCGGCCCGCTCCCCCACCCATCCGAAAACTTGACTTTTCCGGCGTTTTTCGCGAGGGGCCGTGGGATATATCAGGAGCGCGGACCAGTTGCGTTCCCCAGCCATGGAACCGCAATGACCTTTGCCGATCTCGGCCTGTCCGACGAACTGCTGCGTTCCGTCAACGATTCGGGCTATACCGAACCTACCCCGATCCAGGCGGCGGCGATTCCGTCGGTGCTGATGATGCGCGATCTGGTCGCCATCGCGCAGACCGGCACGGGCAAGACCGCATCCTTCGTGCTGCCGATGATCGACATTTTGGCGCAGGGGCGCAGCCGCGCGCGGATGCCGCGCTCGCTGATCCTCGAACCCACGCGCGAACTGGCGGCGCAGGTTGCCGAGAATTTCGAGAAATACGGCGCCAACCACAAGCTCTCGATGGCGTTGCTGATCGGTGGCGTGTCGATGGGCGACCAGCTGGCGGCACTCGAAAAGGGTGTCGACGTCCTGATCGCGACGCCGGGCCGGCTGATGGACCTGTTCACCCGCGGCAAGATCCTGTTGACCGGCTGTTCGATGCTGGTCATCGACGAAGCCGACCGCATGCTCGACATGGGGTTCATCCCCGACATCGAGGAAATCTGCACCAAGCTGCCCAAGCAGCGCCAGACGCTGCTGTTCTCGGCCACCATGCCGCCGCCGATCAAGAAGCTGGCCGATAAGTTCCTCGACAATCCCAAGACGATCGAGGTGTCGCGCCCGGCATCGACCAACCTCAACATCGCCCAGCATGTCGTGCCGGTGACTGCCGCCAAGAAGCGCGACGTACTGCGCCAGCTGCTGGCGACCGAGGAAGTCCGCAACGCGATCATCTTCTGCAACCGCAAGACGACGGTGCGCGAGCTGAACAAGGTGCTGCAGCGCGCCCGCTTCCGCTCGGCCGAAATCCATGGCGACATGGACCAGTCGTCGCGGATCGCCGAACTGGAACGCTTCAAGTCCGGTGACGTCACGATCCTCGTCGCGTCCGACGTCGCCGCACGCGGATTGGACGTGAAGGGCGTCAGCCACGTCTTCAACTTCGACGCGCCGTGGCATCCGGACGATTATGTCCATCGCATCGGCCGCACCGGACGCGGTGGTGCGACCGGCATCGCCTATACGCTGGTGACGCCCGACGATGCCGAGAATATCGCCAATATCGAAAAACTGACCGGCCAGAAGATTCCGGTGCTCGACTTGGGCAATGCCCCGGCCGACGACGTGGCCGAGCCGGAAGCGGCACCGGTCGAGGAGGCCCCGCGTCGTGGCCGCCGTCGTCCCGCCGCCGAGGTGGACGCAGCGCCAGCGCGCGAGCGCAGCGAACGCCCCGCTCGTACCGAGCGTGAGGAACGCCCGGCCCGCGCCGAGCGCGAGCAACAGCCCGCCCGCGAAGAACGGCCTGCGCGCGAAGAGCGCCGCCCCCGCCGTGACCGCGAGGAGCGTTCCGACGACCGCTACGACCAGCGTCGCGACGAACGCCCCGCCCGCTATGTCCAGCAGGATGCGGTCGAGGACGGTGCGTGGAACGGCCCTGTTCCCGCCTTCCTGAATGTCCGCATCCCCGGCTGATCCGGTGGCCGACGACCCGTTCGAAACGGTCGCCGTGCAGGCGATCGAAAGCCCGTGCGTACTGGTCTGCTCGATCGATACCGCGACCGGCTGGTGCCTCGGCTGTGGGCGGACGCGGGATGAAATCGCCCGCTGGACCGCGATCGACGCCGATGCCCGCCGCGTGGTGATGGCCACGCTGCCCGAACGGATGGCCGTTCTCGAGCAATAGCCGGGCGGACCCTGGGGTGGGATCGTGCGTTGAGCGCGCGACCTTTCAGCCCCCGGAGTATCGTCATGGCCGTTACGCTCAAGCCGCTATCCGAACAGACCCTCGTCATCACCGGTGCCTCGTCCGGCATCGGCCTGGCCACCGCCCGCCGCGCCGCGCGCGAGGGTGCGAAGGTCCTGCTGGTGGCGCGTAACGAAGACGCGCTGCGTGAAGCGGTCGAGGGCATCCGGCTGCGCGGCGGCAAGGCCGACCATTTCGCCATCGACGTAACCGCCGCCGATGCGCCCGAGCGGATCGGGGCAAAGGCGCGCGAGGTGTTCGGCGGGTTCGATACCTGGGTCAACGACGCCGCCGTCGCGCTTTATGCCCGGCTGGCGGACACCAGTGTCGAGGAACAGCGCCGCCTGTTCGATGTCGGCTATTTCGCGATGGTCGCCGCATCACTCTATGCCGCGCGCGAACTGGCCGCGCGGGGTGGCGGCGCGATCGTCAATATCGGGTCGATCCTGTCCGATCGCGCGGTTCCGGTGCAGGGTGCGTACAGCGCCATGAAGCACGCCGTGCAGGGTTTCACCGACGCCTTCCGCATGGAACTGGAAGCCGATGGCGAGCCGGTGTCGGTGACGCTGGTCAAGCCGGCGGCGATCGACACCCCCTATCCCGAACATGCCCGCAACCGGATGGACCAGCCCGCGCGCGTGCCCCCGGTCGTATATGACCCCGAACTGGTGGCCAAGGCGATCTGCTTTGCCGCCGCGCACCCGAAACGCGACCTGAGCGTAGGCGGCACCGGCATGGCGATGACCAGGATCAGCAACCTGCTGCCGCGCAGCGCCGACCGCTTCATGGAGAAATTCTTCAAGGAAGACGCACAGTCGACCGACACGCCGGCAGCGCCGGGCACGCAGGACAATCTGTTCCGCCCCCGCGCCGATGGTCGTACCCGGTCGAACCAGGACCAGTATGTCCGCAAACAGAGCCTCGCGCTCGAGGCGCAGATGCGGCCGTGGACGACCGCGGCGGTGCTGGGCGGGATCGGCGTTGCCGCCGGCCTGCTGCTGTCGCTGCGCGGATCGACGCCGCGTCGTCCGGTGGAGGGCCCCAAGCTGCTGCCCCCGCCGCGTGGCGATCAGGCTGACGGCACCGACGCCGGCGCGCCCCATGCCGCACGGATCGTCGATGCGGGGACGGTTCCGGGCGAGCCGGTATTCTCGGAGAAGCCCGCGGGCGCAGCAGTCGCGCCGAATGCGGCCGACATCAAGGTCGCACACCCCTGAAGGTGCGCCCCGCTGTCCGCATCGTCACCCCGGAGCTGATCCGGGGTGGCGTCCCTACATCGGACAGTCGGACAGCGCTTATTCCCCCGGCCCGCGCATCAGCTTGCGGATGAACCCGATGACCCCGGTCTGGCGCGACCGGCGCAGGCGTTCGGCGGCGAGGATCGTCTGCACCTTGCGGAAGCACGCCTCGACGTCGTCGTTGACCAGCACATAGTCATAGCCGTCCCAGTGGCTGACCTCGGCCGCGGCCCGTGCCATGCGACCTTCGATCACCTCGGCGCTGTCGGTGTTGCGCGACACCAGCCGCTGCCGCAGTTCGGCCATTGACGGCGGCAGGATGAACACCCGCACCACGTCGCCGCCCGCGATCTGGAACAGCTGCTGCGCACCCTGCCAGTCGATGTCGAACAGCACGTCCTTGCCCGCGCTCAGCATCGCCTCGACCGCCGCGCGCGGCGTGCCGTAGCGGTTGTCGAATACATGCGCCCATTCGAGGAATTCATGGTCGGCGACCATGCGGCGGAATTCCTCGAGGTCGACGAAGTGATATTCCTTGCCGTCGGTCTCACCGGGCCGGGGGCCGCGAGTCGTCGCCGATACCGACATCGACAGGTCGTCCTCGGCCGCGAGCAGCTTGCGCGCGATGGTCGATTTGCCCGCACCGGAGGGCGAGGACAGGACGAACAACACGCCGCGGCGCTTGAAGCCGTGGAGGTCGGGGTCTGGCAGATGGCTCATGGACCGGCCTATTCGCGCGGGCAGGCGCGCGGCGTCAAGGGGCGACGGCACAAAGCCATCGCCCCTTGATCGTGATCCACGGGATGTGGAGGTCTATCCGGCCGGTTACGGGCGGCCCCGTCCGGCACCGGTTCGCCATTGCGGCGAACCGGGCATTCGTCAGTAGCCGCGTCGCATCTTGTCCAGCTTGCGCCGGTCATATGCCTTCTTGGCCGCATAGCTGCCGCCGAGAATCATGCCCAGCGGCCCCATCCGGCGCATCACCGCGCCAGCGGCCCAGCCCATCGCAGCACCCTTCACACCACCACGTCCATCGCGGCGATCCATCTGACGCCCGACAAGCGCGCCGATAATCCGTCCGATCATGCTGCATCCTCCGTTTCGAAGAGTTGTTCCTTCAGCTCGGCCGCACCGCGCAAGACGGCCCAGCCGACGGCATAGGTTATCGCCATCGGGATCGTGACTTTCAGGACGTTGGCGATGATGGCGCCCTTGATTGCGCCATCGACGCTCGAATCGTCATCGCCACTCATCTTGTCGATCGCGGCACCGACCAGTGCCCCTATCGTCGTCGCACCCATGGTTTCCCTCGCTGGAGTTATACAGATACAGCGCAGGAACGGCCGGGATGTTCCCTGTCGCGACACTACCGTTCGCAGGCATTCGCGCCATCGCCGACGCCAAAGTTCACAAAGTTCACACTCGCCACGTTTTCGCGGCCTCACGCATCACGATCGTCAAACCACGTCAGACTGCTCGAAGGACAACACCCCCAGCAGGCAGCATGGCATCCACCCACCATGTAGGAAAGCGGTCGGCGATCGGCGCTATCCGACCATCGTTTCCGGGCGGACGAGACGGTCGAACGTCCCCTCGTCGACCAGACCGAGCGCCAGCCCGGCCTCTCGCAGCGTCAACCCTTCGGCGTGCGCGTGCTTGGCGATCTTCGCGGCGTTGTCATAACCGATCTCGGGCGCCAGCGCGGTGACCAGCATCAGGCTGCGTTCGACCAATTCGCCGATGCGTGCGCGGTTCGGCTCGATCCCGTCGACGCAGCGTGTGGCGAAACTGACCATGCCGATGCCGAGCAGATCGATCGAGCGCAGCACCGCCGCACCGATCAGCGGCTTGAAGACATTGAGTTCCAGATGCCCCTGCATGCCGCCGACCGTTACCGACAGGTGGTTGCCCATCACCTGTGCCGCGACCATCGTCAGCATCTCGCACTGGGTCGGATTAACCTTGCCCGGCATGATCGAACTGCCCGGTTCGTTGGCCGGCAGGTCGAGTTCGCCCAGCCCCGAACGCGGTCCCGATCCCAGCAGGCGGATATCGTTGGCGATCTTGGTCAGCGCGACAGCCAGCGTGTTGAGCGTGCCTGACAACTGCACCAGCGGATCGTTCGACGCCAGCGCCTCGAACTTGTTGGGCGCGGTGACGAAGGCATGGCCGGTGATCGATGCGATCTCCGCCGCGACGCCCTCGGCAAAACCGGGTGCGGCGTTCAGACCGGTGCCAACCGCCGTTCCGCCTTGCGCCAGGCGCAACAGATCGCCCTCAGCCGCCTGCAACCGGCGCTTCGCATCGCGCAGTTGCGCACCATAGCCCGAAAATTCCTGGCCCAGCGTCAGCGGCGTCGCGTCCTGCAAATGGGTGCGGCCGATCTTGACGATATCGGCCCAGTCCTGCGCCTTCGCCTCCAGCGATCCGGCCAGCCGGTCGAGCGCCGGGAGCAGGTCGCGGTTCAGCGCCACGACCGCCGCGACGTGCAGCGCGGTCGGGAAGCTGTCGTTCGACGACTGGCCCATATTCACATGGTCGTTGGGGTGGACCGGCACCTTGCCGCCACGGACACTGGTCAGCGCTTCATTGGCGCGGCCGGCGATCACTTCGTTGACGTTCATGTTCGACTGGGTACCGCTGCCGGTCTGCCAGATGACCAGCGGGAACTGGTCGTCGAGCTTTCCCGCGATCACCTCGCCCGCTGCCGCCTTGATCGCATCGGCGATGTTGGCATCGAGACCATGCGCCCGGTTCACCCGCGCCGCCGCCTGCTTCACGATGGCGAGCGCGTGGACGATGCCGATCGGCATGCGTTCGGACGGCGGAAAGGGGAAATTCTCGATCGATCGTTCGGTCTGCGCCCCCCAATAGGCGGCGGCGGGAACCTCGACAGCGCCGATCGAGTCGGTTTCGGTACGGGTATCGGTCATGCCGACCAAAACCCGTGGCCGCGTCAGTCGATCCGTTTCGACAGGAAGAAGCGCGCATGCCCCGGTGGAAAATCGTCGATCGTTCCGAACTGCGCAAAGCCCAGCTTTTCGTAGAAGCCGCGCGCCTGAAAGCTGAAGGTGTCGAGCCACATGCCGATGCACCCCGCGTCGCGCGCAAGGGTCTCGGCCTGCTGCATCAGGTCGCGGCCGATCCCCTGCCCCTTATGCTCGGGCGCGATCGCCAGGAATTCGACGAACAGCCAGCGATAGCCGATCTTGCCGTACAGCCCGCCGGTGATCGTGCCCGCCGCGTCGCGCAAGACGATCGCGACCTGCCGCCGCTCGGTCGGCCCGACCGAGGCGTCGTTATGCGCGGACAGGATGCGCAGAATCGCCTCGCGCTCTACCTCGCTTGGGGACGCGACGACCTCGATCGTCACTTCTTGCGCTTGAAGTCCACGGCGACGACGTTCGACCCGTCCTCGCTCACCGCGATCGGGGCGTCGTTTTCGGGCGGATCATGCGGTTCGGGTTCGTCGCCCGGCTCGTCGTTCGCCTGGAACCGCAGTTCGAAATTGACCGCCGGATCGTGGAAGCCGGTGATCGCGGCATAGGGGATGACCAGCGTCGACGGGATGCCGCCAAAGCTAAGCCCCACCGAGAAGCGCTCGGCATCGACGGTCAGGTCCCAGAAGCGATGCTGGATGACGATCGTCATTTCATCGGGGAAGCGTTCGATCAGCCGCTTGGGGATATCGACCCCCGGTGCCTGCGTCTTGAACGTGATATAGAAGTGATGCTCGCCGGGCAGCGCGCCGGTGGCGGAGACCTGCCCCAGGACGCGACCGACTACGGCGCGCAGGGCTTCCTGGACGATCTCGTCATACGGGATCAGGCTGTCGGCGACGGTCTGGCTCATGGCGCCCTTGGGTAGCGGCGTTTGACGGGGCGTCAAGATTCGTTGCGTTGCATGGGCGTCGCCAAGCGCTATGAGACGGCCATGCGCACCGCCACCATCGCCCGCAAGACCAGCGAGACGTTGATCGACGTCACGGTCAACCTCGACGGTACCGGCATCTACGACGTGTCGACCGGGGTCGGATTCTTCGACCATATGCTCGAACAATTGTCGCGCCATTCGCTGATCGACCTGACCGTGCGGACGGTCGGCGACCTGCATATCGACGCGCACCATACGGTCGAGGATACCGGCATCGCCATCGGCGAGGCGTTCGCCAAGGCGCTGGGCGACAAGCGCGGCATCCGCCGCTATGGCGACGCGCTGTCGCCGATGGACGAGACGCTGACCCGTGTTGCCTTGGACATTTCCGGGCGCCCGTGGCTGGTGTGGAAGGTGCAGTTCACCCAGGCACAGCTCGGCACGATGGATACCGAGATGTTCGGCCATTTCTGCCACAGCTTCGCCCAGGCCGCCGGCATCACGCTGCATGTCGAGACGATCTACGGCACCAACAACCATCATATCGCCGAGAGCATCTTCAAGGGGCTGGCGCGCGCACTGCGCACCGCGACCGAGATCGACCCGCGCAAGGGCGATGCCATCCCGTCGACCAAGGGAGTGTTGTGAGATGGTAGCCCGTTTGATGCAGCCGATGTGCCTGGCGATGCTGACCTATGTGAAGCCGCTGGACGAAGTCGACGCCCACCGCGACGCGCATGTCGCGTGGATCAAGGCGGCGATGGACGCCGGCACCATGCTGCTCGCCGGACGGCGCAATCCGCCGACCGGCGGCGTGCTGCTGTTTCGGGGTGAAGAGGACGCCGTGCGCGCGCTGGTCGAGACCGATCCGTTCGTCGTGAACGGCGTCGCGACGGTCGAGGTCGTCGCCTTCACCATGACGCTGGCGATGGACCAGATCGGCGACCTGTTTTGATCGCATTGATCGATTACGGCGCGGGCAATCTCCAGTCGGTCGCCAATGCGCTGAAGGCCGCCGGTGCGCAGGACCTGTCGATCACTGCCGATCCGGATGTGGTCAGACAAGCCGACCGGATCGTCCTGCCCGGCGTCGGTGCCTTTGCCGCGTGCATGAACGGGCTGACCGCGATCCCCGGCATGGTCGAGGCAATGCGAGCGCGCGTGCTCGACGGCGGCGTACCGTTCCTTGGTGTGTGCGTGGGCATGCAGTTGCTTGCCACCACCGGTGAGGAGTTTGGCAGCCACGCCGGCCTTGGCTGGATCGAGGGCACCGTCCGCCGCCTACCCGCATCGCCCGGCATCACCGTGCCGCATATGGGCTGGAACGATGTCGTGCCGGCCGCGCCGCACCCGTTGCTGGTGACCGGTGAAGCCTATTTCCTGCACAGCTATGCGTTCGAGGGCAGCCATGTCCTTGCCACGACCGACCATGGCGGCCCGGTGACCGCGGCGATCGGCCGCGACAACCTGCTGGGCGTGCAGTTCCACCCCGAAAAGAGCCAGCGCTACGGATTGGCGCTGCTGGAAAGGTTCCTCGCATGGCGTCCTTGATCGTCTTTCCTGCCATCGACCTGAAGGGCGGACAGGTCGTCCGTCTGGCCGAGGGCGATATGGACCGCGCCACCGTCTATGGCGACGATCCCGCGCACCAGGCGACGCTGTTCGCCGATGCCGGTGCGGATCATCTGCACGTCGTCGACCTCGACGGGGCGTTCGCCGGGCAATCGGTGAACGGCGACGCGGTCGCCGGTATCCTGAAAGCGTTTCCGGGTCGGGTGCAGCTGGGCGGCGGCATCCGCAACCGCGCGAATGTCGACCGCTGGCTCGACCTGGGCGTTGCGCGGGTGGTGATCGGTACCGCCGCGCTGGAAGACCCCGATTTTGTGCGCGAAGCCGCCGCCGCCTGTCCGGGGCGGATCGTCGTCGCGGTCGATGCGTGGGACGGCATGGTCGCGACGCGCGGCTGGGCGGACGTGTCGACCGTCTCGGTCACCGACCTCGCCCGCCGGTTCGAGGATGCCGGCGTCGCCGCGCTCCTGTTCACCGATGTCGGGCGCGACGGGATGCTGAAAGGCTGCAATGTCGAGGCGACCGCCGCGCTTGCCCGCACCGTATCGATCCCGGTCATCGCCAGCGGCGGGGTTGCCGGCATCGAGGACATTCACGCGCTGAGGGGCAAGGCCGGGATCGAAGGTGTCATCACCGGCCGCGCGCTGTATGACGGTCGCCTCGACCTGGCCGAAGCGATCCGGGTCGCGACCGCATGACGGTGCGGGCGCGGGTCATCCCCTGTCTCGACGTCCATGCCGGGCGGGTGGTGAAGGGCGTGAACTTCGTCGATCTGCGCGATGCGGGCGATCCGGTCGAACAGGCGCGCGCCTATGACGCCGCCGGGGCCGACGAGCTGACCTTTCTCGACATCGGCGCCAGCCATGAAGGGCGCGACACGATCATCGACGTGGTGCGTCGCACCGCCGAAGTGTGCTTCATGCCGCTGACCGTCGGTGGCGGGGTGCGGTCGCCCGACGATGCCCGCGCGCTGTTGCTGGCCGGTGCCGACAAGGTGGCGGTGAACTCCGCCGCCGTGGCGCGTCCCGAACTGGTCGCCGACATCGCCGACCGCTTCGGCAGCCAGTGCGTTACCGCTTCGGTCGATGCGCGCCGGGTCGATGGCCATTGGGAGGTGTTCACCCATGGCGGCAGACGGGCGACCGGGATCGATGCGGTCGACCATGCGCTGAAGCTGGCAAAGCTGGGCGCGGGCGAGTTGCTGGTGACGTCGATGGACCGTGACGGCACGCGCGATGGCTATGACCTCGACCTGATCCGCACCATCGCCGATGCGGTGTCGGTGCCGGTGGTCGCGTCGGGCGGCGTCGGCACGCTCGACCACCTCGTCGCAGGGGTGACGCAGGGCCATGCCAGCGCGGTGCTGGCGGCGTCGATCTTTCATTTCGGCGAGGCGTCGGTTGCGGACGCGCACGCGGCGCTGGCCGCGGCGGGGGTGCCGGTCCGCAGCCACTAAAATCCTCCCCGCTCGCGGGGAGGGGGACCATGCGTAGCATGGTGGAGGGGGATCGCGGCGCAACGCAACGGTCCCGTATGCGGACACCCCCCTCCACCATCGCTTCGCGACGGTCCCCCTCTCCGTGCCGGGGAGGATTTTCTCGCGAACGAAAACCCCCTACAGCCGCTCCATGGCCACGACCGCCCTTGCCGCCGCCCATTCCGGCATCGCTCCACCCCGCGAAGGCTTTGCCTTTTCGGACGTCGCGACCTTCGTGGCGTTCGCGTTCATGGTGGTGCTGGCGCGACGGGCGATCCGCAATCGGCAACGCAAGAACAGGGACTGACATGGACGCCTTCGACCGGCTTGAATCGGTGATCGCCAGCCGGATCGGCGGCGATCCCACACAATCCTATGTCGCAAAGCTGCACGCGCGCGGCACGGCCAAGATCGCGCAGAAGGTCGGCGAGGAAGCGGTCGAGTGCGTGATCGCGGCGATGGCCGACGACCGCGCCGGGCTGATCGGCGAGGCCGCCGATTTGATGTTCCACCTGACGCTGCTGCTGCAAGCCCAGGGCATCGCGCTCGACGATGTCCGCGCCGAACTGACCCGCCGCGAGGGCCAGTCGGGCATCGCCGAAAAAGCCTCCCGCCCCCAGGAGTGATCCCATGCCGATCGACGCCACGAAGCCCTATGACGACGACAACATCTTTGCCCGCATCCTGCGTGGCGAGATCCCGGCCAAGCGGATCTACGAGGACGACTTCGCCCTCGCCTTCCACGATATCGCCCCGCAGGCACCCGTCCATGTGCTGGTGATCCCCAAGGGCCGCTATGTGTCGTGGGACGATTTTGCCGCGAACGCTCCCGACGCGGAGATCGCCGGCTTCGTGCGGGCGGTCGGCCATGTCGCGCGCGACCACGGGCTGGTCGAACCGGGCTATCGCCTGCTCGCCAATATCGGCGGGCATGGCGGGCAGGAGGTGCCGCACCTCCACGTCCACCTGTTCGGCGGGGCGCCGCTGGGGCCGATGCTGGCGCGATAGGACAGCTTTATTGCACGAAAGGAATTGCGCGGGGCGGATTTGCGGGTAGGTTTACGCCTTTGTAACTTCGCGGCCCCGCAAGAAGGCGCCGCGTTTGGGGGGCCTGCATGATTTTTGGCCGTATCAAGCCACTCGATGCGATCCTTGCGACCGCAGAGAAGAAATCGCTTACGCGCACCCTGGGTGCGTTCCAGCTGACGATGCTGGGCGTCGGGGCCATCATCGGCACCGGCATCTTCGTCCTCACCTCCGAAGCCGCGCAAAAGGCCGGGCCTGGCATGATGGTGGCGTTCGTCATCGCCGCGCTGGTCTGCGCGGTCGCGGCGTTGTGCTATTCCGAATTCGCGTCGATGGTCCCGGTGTCGGGATCGGCCTATACCTATACCTATGCCGTGCTGGGCGAACTGCTCGCCTGGATGGTCGGCTGGGCGCTGGTCCTCGAATATGCGGTCGCTGCATCGGCGGTGTCGGTCGGCTGGTCCGGCTATTTCGTCGGGCAGTTGCAGGGATGGTTCGGTATCACCCTGCCGACCGCGATCATCTCCGGCCCCTATGTGCCCGGTGGCATCGTCAACCTGCCTGCCGTCATCATCGCGCTGCTCATCACCGGCCTGCTGATGCTCGGCACCAGCGAGAGCGCGAAGGTGAACGCGGTGCTGGTCGCGATCAAGGTGACGGCGCTGACCGCGTTCATCATCCTCGCGCTGCCGGTCATGCGGATGGACAATTTCGAACCCTTCGCCCCCAATGGCTGGTTCGGCAACGAAGGACAGGGCGTCGTCGGTGCCGCGGCGTCGATCTTCTTCGCCTATGTCGGGTTCGACGCGGTATCGACCGCGGCGGAGGAGACGAAGAACCCGCAGCGCAACGTGCCGCTGGGGCTGATCGGCAGCCTTGCCATCTGCACCGTCTTCTACATGCTAGTGGCCGCCGGCGCGATCGGTTCGCCGCTCGGGTCGCAGCCGGTGACCAGTGCGCTGGGCGAATGGCTGGCACCGGGGTCGCAGGCGCTGGGCGCACGCTGCACCGAACTGGCCGGCATGGGCACCGAACCGCTAGCCTGTTCGAAGGAAGCGCTGGCGCACGTCCTGCGCGAGATCGGCTATCTGAACATCGGCAACCTGATCGGCCTGGCGGCGTTCCTCGCCCTCCCCTCGGTCATCCTGGTCATGCTGTTCGGCCAGACGCGCATCTTCTTCACCATGTCGCGCGACGGCCTGCTGCCGGAAAAGCTGTCGTCGATCCACCCGAAGTGGAAGACGCCGCACGTCATCACCGCGATCACCGGCATCGGCGTGACCTTTGCCGCCGCATTCCTGCCGGTCGGCAAGCTGGCCGATATCGCCAATGCCGGCACGCTGTTCGCATTCTTCATGGTGGCGGTCGGGGTGCTGGTGCTGCGCAAGCGCGATCCGCATCGCCATCGTCCGTTCCGCACGCCCGCCGTCTGGCTGGTGGCGCCGGCGACGATGATCGGCTGCATCGGCCTGTTCGTGGCGCTGCCGCCCGATGCCAAGCTGGTGCTGCCGGTGTGGGGCGCGGTCGGCCTCGTGATCTATTTCCTCTATGGCTATCGCCGCAGCCATCTGGGTCGCGGGATCGTCGAGGTGGCGGATCTGGACGGCGGTCACTGATCCCCGCCAAGGTCAAAAAAAGGGGGGAGGCCGATCGGTTCGGCCTCCCCCCTTTTCGTTTCAGGACAGGATCGGCGGGCTCAGCCGATCTTTTCCTGCATCAGCCGGGTCAGGTCGACTTCCGGCCGCGCGCCATAGTGCGAGATGATCTCGGCGGCGCACAGCGCCCCCAGCTTCAGCGAGCGTTCGATATCATAGCCCTGCGCCTGTCCGTGCAGGAACCCGGCGGCAAACAGGTCGCCCGCACCGGTCGTGTCGACCACCCGCTCGATCGGCTGCGCGGGCACGCTGGTCCGCTGCCCCCCGGTCACCGCGATCGCGCCCTGTTCGCCGCGCGTGACGACCAGCACCGGGACCTGGCCCGCGATCCGCTCCACCGCCGCGTCGAAATCCTCGACCTGCGCCAGCGCGACCAGTTCGTTCTCGTTCGCGAACAGGATGTCGACCTGTCCCTCGGCGATCAGCTTACGGAAATCGTCGCCATGGCGCGAGATGCAGAAGGTGTCGGACAGGGTGAAGGCGACCTTGCGCCCCGCGTCGCGCGCGATGCGGATGCCGGCACGCATCGCGGCGCGCGGTTCTTCCGGGTCCCACAGATAGCCTTCGAGATACAGGATCGCGCCGCTGGCGATCAGGTCGGCATCCAGCGCCGCTTCGGGCAGGAACTGCGATGCACCGAGGAAGGTGTTCATCGTCCGCTGCCCGTCGGGGGTCACGAAGATCAGGCAGCGGGCGGTGGTCGGCTCGCCGGCGCGGACGGCGGTGTCGAAGCGGACGCCGGCGGCGCGGATGTCGTGCGCGAACACCGCGCCCAGCTGGTCATCGGCGACCTGGCCGATGAAGCCGGTCTTGCCGCCCAGCGCCGCGATGCCAGCGACGGTATTGGCGGCCGACCCGCCCGACACTTCGCGGCCCGGACCCATCTTGGCATAGAGAGCATCGGCATCGGCGGGCGAGAAGACGAGCTGCATCGACCCCTTGGTCATGCCCTCCGCGGCGAGGAAGGCGTCGTCCGACTGGGCGAGAATATCGACGATGGCGTTGCCGATCGCAACGACGTCGAGCGTGGGCTGGGTCAATCAAGGTCTCCGAAACATGGCGCCCGGCGACGATGCGCGGGCATTGCCCTGCGCGTTAGCCAGCGGCGCACGCGGTAGCAAGCGGATGCCCCCGCCGGGCGTTGACGCGCCCTTCCCGGCTCACCATCGTCCGATGCATGATCGAAAGCTTTTTCCTGTCGCTCGCCCAGCTGGGCGACCGTGCGTTCCTGCGGGTGCTGGCCAAGTCGCTGGCGCTGACGCTTGTATTGCTGGCGCTGGTCGGTGCCGGGCTGGCATGGGGCGCACGCTGGGTGACCACCGACGTCTTCGTGCTGGGTGACGATGCCGGCACGCTGGCGGTCATCGCCACCGTCATCGTCGCGATCGGCCTTGCCTGGCTCCTCTTCCGCATCGTCGCCATCGCCGTCATCGGCCTGTTCGCCGACGAAGTGGTCGAGGCGGTCGAGGCGAAACATTATCCCGCCGCACTGGCGACCGCCCGTCCGGTGCCGCTCGGCCGGTCGCTTGGCATGAGCGGCAAGTCGGTGCTGCGGGCGGTGGCGGTGAACCTGTTCTTCGTGCCGCTCTACCTGCTGCTGCTCGCCACCGGGATCGGGACGGCGGCGGTGTTCTTCGTCGTCAATGGCTGGCTGCTCGGCCGGGACCTGTCGGACATGGTTGCGGCACGCCACCTGCCTCCCGCCGCGATGCCCGCCGAACGACGGGCAAGCGGCGGCCGGCGGTTTCTTCTCGGGCTGGTGGGAACCGGATTGCTGTTGATACCGTTTGTGAATTTCGTTGCGCCGCTGATCGGCGCGGCGATGGCGACGCATGGCTTTCATCGGCGCCGGGGCAAAGGGGGTGGGAATGCGTAGCGTTGGGATCAGCGTGGGATTGGCGCTGGCTGTCTCCGCCTGCGCCACGCCCGGTCCCGTCGTACGCCAGAACGCCCTGCCGACCCCGCCCGCACCCAGCTATGGCACGATCGGCCTAGAGCGGGTGATGGGGCAGAATGCCAGTGCCCTTACCCAGTTGTTCGGCCAGCCGCTGCTCGACCTGAGCGAAGGGGCCGGGCGCAAGCTGCAATTCGGATCGAACATCTGCGTCCTCGACGCCTATCTTTATGCGCCGCAGCAAGGCGGGGTGCCCGTCGTCCGCCATGTCGATGCGCGCCAGCGCACCGGCGCGCCGATCGACCGCGCCAGTTGCGTCGCCGCGCTGACCCGGCGGGAAGGCGGACGATAGCCTCTCAACATGCGATAGATGATATACGAAAAACTATCTACGCGCCGAATACCCAAATCACGGGGCATCCTGCCCCAACGCCGGTCGACAGGCGTCTTTTCCAGTGCGACAGACAGGAATCTGCTTGACCATGCCCATGATCGTACCCGTCATTCTTTCCGGCGGATCGGGCACACGCCTATGGCCGATGTCGACCCCGGAAACGCCCAAGCAGATGCTGGCGCTGACGGCGGAAGCGACCATGCTGCAGCTGACGGCGACCCGCGCTGTCGGGGATGGCTTCGCCGCCCCGATCGTGGTCGCCAACGCCCGCCATGCCGACATGATCGACCGCCAGTTGGGCGCGGTCGGCGCTGCGCCGCGCGCGCTGATCCTCGAACCGGCAGGACGTAATACCGCGCCCGCGATCGCGCTGGCGGCACTGGCGGCGGAGACGCCCGATGCGGTGCTGCTGGTGATGCCATCGGACCATGTGATCGCCGACGTCGCGGCGTTCCACGCTGCGGTACAGCGCGCACTGCCCAAGGTGCAGGACGGTTGGCTGGCGACCTTCGGGATTTCGCCCGATGCACCGGAAACCGGCTATGGCTGGATCCAGGCCGGCGAAGAGATTGCCGATGGCGTGCACCGCGTCGCCCGCTTCGTCGAAAAGCCGCCGCTCGACGCGGCACAGGCGATGCTGGCGGCCGGCGATCACGTCTGGAACGGCGGCATCTTCCTGTTTCGCGCCGATCGCTATCTCGCCGAACTGGGCCAGCACGAACCCGACATGCTCGCCGCGTGCCAGAGTGCGATGGATCAGGCCGACCGCACCGGTAACCGCATCGCCCCCGATGCAGCGGCCTTTGCCGCCGCCCCGTCGCAGTCGATCGACTATGCCATCATGGAAAAGGCCGACCGCGTGGTCGTCGTGCCGGTCGCGATGGGCTGGAACGACCTGGGCAGCTGGGATGCGCTGCATGCGATCAGCGAGCGGGACGAGACCGGCAACGCGCATCGCGGCGAAGTGCTGGCGATCGACACGCGCGACTGTCTGGTGCGCACCGATGGCGTGCGGATTCGCATGGTCGGCGTGTCGGACCTGATCGTCGTGGCTAGCGGCAACGACCTGCTGATCCTGCCGCGCGGGCGCAGCCAGGACGTCAAGAAGCTGGTCGAAGCCCTGAAATAATCCTTGTCCGGCGGGCCGTGCGCCCGCCGATCCTGCCGGAGTATCCCATGAAGCAACTGGTAGCCTTCGACCTCGACGGCACGCTGGCCGAGAGCAAGCAGCAATTGACCGAGGCGATGGGCGAAGCGCTCGCCGACCTGCTCGGTGTTGCGCATGTCGCGATCATTTCGGGCGGCGACTGGCCGCAGTTCGAGAAGCAGGTCGCCACCCGCCTGCCCGCGCGCGCCGACCTGTCGCGGCTGTGGATGATGCCGACCAGTGGCACGAAGCTCTACACCTGGGGCGATGGCCGCTGGAACACGGTCTATGCCGACCTGTTCGACGATGCGACCAAGGCCAAGATCCTCGAAGCGTTCGATGCCGCGCTGGAGGCGACCGGCTTCGTCCCCGAACAGACCTGGGGCGAACGGATCGAGGATCGCGGCAGCCAGATTACTTTCTCGGCGCTGGGCCAGCAGGCGCCGATCGACGCCAAGGAACATTGGGACCCCAAGTTCGAGAAGCGCAAGATCATCCAGGCCGACCTGAAACAGCGGCTGCCCGGCCTGTCGATCAACATGGGTGGTGCGACCTCGATCGACATCACCAAGGAAGGCGTCGACAAGGCGACCGGCCTTGCCAAGCTGGCCGACATCAGCGGGATCGCCACCGACGACATGCTGTTCATCGGCGACGCGATCTTCCCCGGCGGCAATGATTATGCGCCGAAGGCCGCCGGCATGGACACGGTGAAGATCCGCGATCCGCAGGAAACGCTGGCCGTGATCGAGGCGATCGTCGCCTGCCAGAAGTGACCCGTCGATCCCGTCGCCCTGTACGGCGGCGGGATCTCCACGCCGCAACTATCATACCAGATTCAGGGGTCGACGCGCCGCGGCGCGCCCGGATCGGTACGGATGCGGCGAAATGCCCGATTGCCAAGCCGTGATGAGTCGGCCTAGGTCGGCGGTCTGGCATTTCGGGAAGGACGTCCGCTGAGCAAGCGTATTGCAGGTTTCGACGGGCTCCGCGCGATCGCGTCGATCGCGGTCGTGTTCTGTCACACGGTCGCTGGCCGGACCCAGATCGGTGGCTATGCCGTCAACCTGTTCTTCGCGCTCAGCGGCTTCCTGATCCTGTCGATCCTGTTCGATACGCGCCGGGCAATCGAGCGGCGGGAGATCGCCGCCGGGACCGCGCTCGGCAATTTCTGGACGCGCCGGTTCGCGCGCATCTGCCCGGTCTATTATGTCGTGCTGGCCTTCGCGCTGCCGTGGCTGGTGCTGACCGGCCAGATGCCGTTGGAGCACACCCCGGCCTATATCGCCTATGTCCAGAATTACCTGATCCTGTGGACCGGGGACTGGGGCGCGTTCGGCTATACCTGGACGCTGGCGGTCGAGCAGCAATTCTATGTCCTGTCGGCGGCGCTGCTGTTGCTGACCCCGTCGGCACGGCATCGCCCGCTGCTGGGCGCGGCGGCGGTCGTGTTGCTGGTCCTGGCGCTGGCGCTGGGACAGATGCCGGGGCTGATTTCGGCGTTCAGCGTCGACCGGTTGCCGCTAGTCGGCTTTTCGATGGCGTCGGCGGGCGGATGGCTGGCGCTGTCGTGGCGTGAGGGGCGGTCGTTCAAGGGACTGCTCGGCTTTCCGGCCTTCCTGGTTTCCGTTGCCATCTGCGCCGTGCTGGCACCGATGCCTGCACAGTGGCTGAGCGGCAATCCGGTCACGCTGTTCGCGCAGCCGATCGTGCAGCTGATCGCGGTGTGCGTCATCCTCGGCCATATCGTCACGCACCAGTCCTCGGCGGTGGTGCGGTTCCTCGACCATCGCATCCTCAAATTCTACGGCGCGATCTCGTACAGCCTGTATCTGTGCCACGGCATCCTCGCCGACCAGCTCAAACCCTATTGGTTCGAAGCCAATCTGGGGATCGGCGTGCTGAACTTTGCGGTCGAGCGGCTGTCGTATTTCGCGTTCATCCTGGGGATTTCGACGGTGATCGCCACGCTGCTGTGGACCTATGTCGAGCGGGTGTTCCACCGCAGCCGCCCGGCGGTTCCGGCAGCACCGCTCGCGATGGCGTAGCCCCGCCTCCCGTCGGTGCGGGGCGCAAGGCGCGGCCAAAGTTCACTAAGTTCACACTCGTGCGCAGTTCGTGCCGCTTGCGGTTCGGGAGATCGATGCCCGACGGGTCGACGGTGAGAAAGAGCTGCTGCGGCTATACGCGGATCGCGCTGCTGTAGGACAGGGCCGAGGGGGCGAAAGCGCCTACCGGAATGTCCTGCCCTGCCTATAACCGGGAAATCCCAGCCTTCGCCGGGATCACGGCTGGTCCGCCGGGGGATCGATCGACCGCCGGCTCGCCAGACGAAAAAGGCCGCGCCTCCGATCAGGAGACGCGGCCTTTTGTCGCCGTCAGGCTGAATCGCTTACGCGGCCAGCTTGCGCAGCACGTACTGGAGGATGCCGCCGTTCAGGAAATATTCCAGCTCGTTGACGGTATCGATCCGGCACTTGGTCACGAAGGTTTCGGTCGTGCCGTCGGCGCGGGTCATGACGACTTCGACGTCCTGACGCGGGCGCAGATTGGCGACGCCGGTGATCGTGAAGGTTTCGTCACCAGTCAGGCCCAGCGTCTGGCGCGTCACGCCTTCGGCGAACTGGAGCGGCAGCACGCCCATGCCGACCAGGTTCGAACGGTGGATACGCTCGAAGCTTTCGGTGATGACCGCGCGGACGCCCAGCAGGTTGGTGCCCTTCGCCGCCCAGTCGCGCGACGAGCCGGTGCCATATTCCTTGCCCGCGATCACGACCAGCGGGGTGCCGTCGGCCTTGTGGCGCATCGCCGCGTCGTAGATCGGCATGACTTCGCCTTCATAGCGGCTCATGCCGCCTTCGACGCCGGGGACCATTTCGTTCTTGATGCGGATATTTGCGAACGTGCCGCGGACCATCACATTGTCGTTGCCGCGACGCGCGCCGTAGGAGTTGAAGTCGCTGCGTGCGACCTGCCGCTCCATCAGCCACTTGCCCGCCGGGCTGTCGGCCTTGATCGAACCGGCCGGCGAGATGTGGTCGGTGGTGATCGAGTCGCCGAGGATCGCCAGCGGCTTCGCCTCGACGATGTCGGCGATCGGGTTCGGCGTCATACCCAGCCCGTCGAAATAGGGCGGGTTGGCGATGTAGGTGCTCGACGTCGGCCAGTTGTAGGTGTCCGACCCCTCGACCGAGATGCCGGCCCAGTGCTTGTCGCCGGCATAGACGTTGCCATAGCGCGAACGGAACATGCCGTCGTCGATGTTGGCGGCCATCAGGTCGGCGACCTCTTCGTTCGACGGCCAGATGTCCTTCAGGAACACGTCCTGCCCGTCCGAACCCTGCCCGATCGGGGTCGACACCATGTCCTCGGTCACGGTGCCCTTCAGCGCGTACGCCACGACGAGCGGCGGCGAGGCGAGGAAGTTGGCGCGAACATCGGCCGACACGCGGCCTTCGAAGTTGCGGTTGCCCGACAGGACCGACGCGGCGACGATATCGTTGCCATTGATCGCCGCCGAGATCGGGGCCGCGAGCGGACCCGAATTGCCGATGCAGGTGGTGCAGCCATAGCCGACGAGGTTGAAGCCGACCGCGTTCAGGTCGGCGGTCAGGCCCGCCTTGTCGAGATAGTCGGTGACGACCTGGCTACCGGGGGCCAGCGAGGTCTTGACCCACGGCTTGGGCTTGAGGCCCAGCTTGTTCGCCTTGCGCGCGACGAGGCCGGCGGCGACCAGCACCGACGGGTTCGACGTGTTGGTGCAGCTGGTGATCGCGGCAATCACGACGTCGCCGTCGCCGATGTCGTGGGCCGCACCCTCGACCGGGGTGCGAACGGCGGCGGCCTTCTTGTAGACCTTTTCCAGATCGGCGTTGAACACGTCGTCGACGTTCGGCAGCTCGACCCGGTCCTGCGGACGCTTCGGACCCGCAAGCGACGGCACGACGGTCGACATGTCGAGTTCGAGCGTGTCGGTGAAGATCGGGTCGACGGCGTTTTCGTCACGCCAGAAGCCGTTGGCCTTCGCATAGGCTTCGGTCAGCGCGATGACTTCCTCAGGCCGCGCGGTCAGGCGCATATAGTCGATCGTCTTGTCATCGACCGGGAAGAAGCCGCAGGTCGCGCCATATTCCGGTGCCATGTTGGCGATCGTCGCACGGTCGGCGAGCGTCATCGACGACAGGCCCGGACCATAGAACTCGACGAAGCGGCCGACCACGCCCTTGGCGCGCAGCATCTGCGTGACGGTCAGCACGAGGTCGGTGGCGGTGATGCCTTCGCCGAGCTTGCCGGTCAGCTTGAAGCCGACGACTTCCGGAATCAGCATCGACACCGGCTGGCCGAGCATCGCGGCCTCTGCCTCGATACCGCCCACGCCCCAGCCGAGCACGCCGAGGCCGTTGACCATCGTCGTGTGGCTGTCGGTGCCGACCAGCGTGTCGGGATAGGCGATGGTGCCCGAACCGTCGGTCGATTCCGACGACCAGACCGCCTGCGCCACATATTCCAGGTTCACCTGGTGGCAGATGCCGGTGCCCGGGGGCACGACCGAGAAATTGTCGAGCGCCTTCGATCCCCACTTCAGGAACTCATAGCGTTCGATGTTGCGCTGATATTCCAGCTCGACATTCTGTTCGGCGGCCTTGGGCGTGCCGAATTCGTCGACCATGACCGAGTGATCGATCACGAGGTGGACGGGAACCTGCGGATTGATCTTGCCCGCGTCACCGCCGAGCGTGGTGATCGCGTCGCGCATCGCAGCCAGATCGACCACGCAGGGAACGCCGGTGAAGTCCTGCATCAGCACGCGCGCCGGGCGATACTGGATTTCGCGATCCGACCGGGCGTCCTTCTGCCAGTCGACGATCGCCTGCGCGTCCTCGGGCGTGACGGTCGTGCCGTCCTCGAAGCGCAGCATGTTCTCCAGCAGCACCTTCATCGAGAAGGGCAGCCGCGATACGTCGCCGAGCTTGGCCGACGCCTTGGCCAGCGAATAATAAGAATAGGTCTTGCCGCCGACATCGAGCGTGTCGCGGGTGCCGAGCGTGTCCTGGCCAATGGCGGTCATGCGGATCCTTCCCAGTTGGTCGCGGGCGGGATTCGACGGGCCGAGGGCCGTCGACGGAATGGCCGCCGCGGGTAGGTTATCGAGCTGTACCCGTGGCCCTTAGCAACCGTGTCCGGCGGGGGGAAGTGGGTGAATCCGCCTGATGGGCGCAGTAAACCCGACTTTTAGTCCATCATAAATGATTTCGATTTGCAATAGCGATATCGAGGGAATTTGTCGGAGTATGAGGGTGTGCGCCTGGCACGGACAAGCGGGCGGTTCCGAATGACTGCCCATTTTCCTACAAGGTCCATGTTTGCGTACCGCTCCCCTTTCAGCACAGGAGGGCGGATGATGACGACGTATCGGGTGCGGCATGACGGGTGGACGCCGTAGCGGCGGCGGGCGTTTCTGCGGGCGCTGGGTGAGACGGGGTGCTGCGGCTGTTGCTGACGCGCGATGTGACGGCAGCGCCGGAAACGGAAGCCGAGCGGTTCCCGGCGAGCAAGGGGTGGGATCGGGCGACGGAGGTGGAAACCGATGCGCTGCTGATGGCCAATCTGAAGGCGTTCAGGCGGCGATTGGCAGAGGAAGAGGCGCGCAAGGCCTTGCCCGCGCCCGCCCCTGTCGCCACCACGGCGCCATTGCAACAGGGGAATGGCGATGCAGGCGACGCGGATCGGGGGGCGGCGAGTGCTGTTCATCATGGCGACGGGCCACGAATATGGACCCTGCCTGGCTGAACGGTTCGTACCGGTGATTACCGGGGTAGGCCCGGTCGAGGCGGCGGTGGGGACGGCGCAGGCGCTGGCCGGGATGGATGCCCTGCCCGACCTGATCGTGTCGATCGGGTCGGCGGGGTCGCGTACGCTGCCGCTGGGGTCGGTGTGGCAGGTCGCCAGCGTGTCGTGGCGCGACATGGATGCGTCGCGGATCGGCTTTGCGAAGGGTGTGGTGCCGTTCGCCGACTTTGGGGCGGTGCTGCCGCTCAACACCCCGCTCGACTGGCCGGTGGCGCGGTTGTCGACGGGCGCGGATATCGTCGGGGGCGACGACTATGCCGATATCGATGCCGATATGGTCGACATGGAAACCTATGCCGTGGTGCGGGCCTGCGCGCGGTTCGGCGTGCCGGTGATGGGGCTGCGCGGCATTTCGGACGGGCCGGGCGAGCTGGAGGCGATCGGCGGGTGGACCGCGATGCTGGGCGTGCTGGACGAGAAGCTGGCGGGGGTGGTCGACCGGCTGGGGTAATTACGCCCGGTCGAGGAACACCACGCCCGGCACCGCGATGCGCGCGGGGGTCGCGCGCAGGCGGCCGTCATAGGTAAGGTCGAAGATCGCCACGTTGCCGCTGCGTTCGTTGGCGACCAGCAGCTGCCCGCTATCCTCCAGCAGCAAGAAGAAGCGCGGCCAGTCGCCGCCGCACGGGATATGCTGGGCCAGCGTCGCGCTGCCGTCTTCGGCCAGGTCGAACACCGCGATGCTGTTGTGGCCGCGGTTGGAGGCATAGAGGCGACGGCCGGCGCTATCGATCGCGATATGCGCGCCATAGGACGTGCCCTGCCAGTCGGGCGGGAGCAGCGAGTTGGTGGCGCGCGTCGTCAACGTACCATCGGCCTGCGCGTCGAGCGTGGTCAGCGTGTTGGCGAATTCGGTGACGACATAGCCGATCGGCAGCGTTGGGTGATAGGCGAGATGGCGTGGCCCCGATCCGGCAGGTGCGCGCCATGCGATCGCCGGATCGCCAATCTCCCCGGTCGACAGCGCATAGGCGAAGACGGCATCGGCGCCCAGATCGACCGCGTGGAGGAAGCGGTTGTCGGGGGTGAAGCCGACCCAGTGGGCGTGCGGCCCGGCCTGTCGATCGGTGCGCGGGCCGGTGCCCTTGTGCTGGCGGATGATCGGCGGCTGCGGCATGCCCGCGGCGAGCGGATAGAGCGCGACGGTACCCGAGGAATAATTGGCGACCGCCAGCAGCGCGCCGTTGGGGGCGATAGCGATGTGGCAGGGATCGTCGCCGCCGCTCGGCAGGTCGGCGAGGATCTTGCCGTCGCGGTCGGTGGCGACCATCCGCCCCCGCGCGAATTCCCGGACGAAATAGCGCATGTCGCCGCGCGACACCCCGAACGAGGCGTCCTTGAGCGCGGGGTCGGCCGCGCCGACGCTCCAGCTGCGGCCCGATGCGGGCAGGCGATACACGCCCGCCCCACCCTTTGCGGCATAGGTGCCGGCGATCAGCGCCTGCCGCCACCCCTGCGCCCGGACGGGCAGGGCGGACAGGGTGGCGGTGGCGGCCATGCCGGCCAGAACGGAGCGTCGCGAGGTCATGGCCCCGCTATGCGCCGCCCGGGCCGGCCATGCAATCAGGCGGCGGCGAACACGCCGCAGGCGATGCGACCGCCCGAATTGCCCGACGGATCGGTCTTATAGTCGTCGGCACCGGCATGGATCACGAACGCCGATCCATCGGCGTCGAGCAGCCCGTCCATCGTGCCGGCGGGCAGCATGATCGTGACCGATCCCGACCCATCGGCACCGATGGTCAGGTTGGGCGCGTCGCCAGCGTGCGGGCCGGCGGGATTGCTGGTGCCGTGCTGCTTGCCGGTCGGGTTCCAGTGGCCGCCGGCGGTGGTGAAGTCGGGCGCGTCGCAGCGGCCGACGGCATGGACGTGCGCGCCGTGCATCCCGGCGGGCATGCCGCGCGCGTCGATCCTCATCTGGATACCGCCCGCCATTTCGGTCGCGGTCACGGTGCCGACATCGGCCCCGGCGGCGGTACGCAGCGCGGCAGTGGCGGTGCGACCCGCGCTCGGCCCCGTCGCGGTGGTGGTGGTGCAGCCGGCAAGGGCGGTGGCGGCGATGGCGGTGAGCAAGGCGGCACGCAGCATGGTCGAAATCCCCTTTGATTCAGATGCGGAATGTTTTGGGGTCACGGGCGGTTCCGTCAGGGCGTCATCGGCCCGGCGAGCAGCAGCGGATCGATCCGCGCGTCATGCCATTTCATGCCCCAGTGCAGGTGCGGCCCCGTCGCGCGGCCGGTCGCACCGATCGCGCCGACGACCTGCCCCTGCCGTACGTGGTCACCCGGCTTCACGTCGATCCGCGACAGGTGCAGGAACGCGCTGTTCAGCCCCATGCCATGGTCGATCATCAGCAGGTTGCCCTCCAGCGTGAACGGCGCGGATGCGGCGAGGATGACGACGCCATCGGCGGGCGCGGCGACCGGCGTGCCGGTCGGGCGGGCGACATCGACGCCGGAATGATAGGCACCGGGTTCGCCGGCATAGATGCGCTGCGACCCGAACAGGCCGGAGATACGGCCCTTCACCGGCCAGGCGAAGCGTTGCCGCCACCCTTGCGCGTCGGTCGCCCGGTCGCGCGCGGCGTTGATCTGCGCCAGTTCGGGGGCTCGGCGGCGCTGAAATTCGGCAGAGGGTTGCGACTCGCGCGGCAAGGTCGGCAACCGCTCGATCCGCCAGCTGCGGGCCGCGACGCTGAGTGGACGAACGATGCGCTGCCCATCGGGGAGCGTCGCGATCAGCGTCGCGGCAGGCCCGGCGTCGCGGTCGAACGCGATCAGGAAACGGCCGTCGGCAGCGACCGCGACCGGTTGCCCGTCCAGTTGCAGCGTCGCGCCGGGGGCCACGCTGCCGGTCAGCACCGCGCCCTGCCCCGGCGTGCCGTCGAGCAGGATCGCGGCGGGGGCCGCCACGATCAGGGCGGCGGCAACGATCACTCCGGTGCCAGCGCCTTGGTCGACGCTTCGGCATCGACATAGGCCTCCTGCCGCTCCGCATTCCAGTAGCGCAGTTCTTCGAGCGGGATACGGGCGCCGGTGACCGCGCAGGTCACGAAGTCGCCATCGGCCAGCACCCGGAAGTTGTTGGTGAGGTAATGGAGCTTGGCGGGGCGGCTTTCAGGCTTCAGCATGGGGGTGTCCGGATCAGAGCAGGGTGGGTTGCGTGGGCTCGACATAGGCGCGGCCCCCGGCACGCTCAACCTTCGCGTCCAGCACGCCGTCGCGGAAGTGGAGCTGGAGCGCGCCGGCGGCACGGGCATCGGCGGCGGTCGCCACCGTCTTGCCGTTGGTCTTGGCGACGACGCGGACATACCCCTTTTGCAGCAGGTTGTCGGGGTTGACCTGTTCCAGCATGCGGGCGGTGCCGTCGAAGCGGGCGCGGGCCTGCGCCAGCCGCTGGGTCAGCATCGCGGGGCGCAGCGCATGGCCGTGGCGGTCGAGATTGCGCCGGGCAGTGGCGACGCGGCGTTCGAGCGCCAGCGACAGGCGGCCGGCGGCATCGTCCAGCCGCTGACGCTGCGGCCCCAGCAGCGCGTCGCGGCGGGGCATGACGCGGACCAGTGCGGCCAGCTGCTCGCGCCCGCGATCGTGATAGCGCCGCGCGCACCGCTCCGTCCGCAGCGCCAGCGTGGCGATGCTGTGGGCAAGGTCGGCGCGCACCGGCACGGCCAGTTCGGCGGCGGCGGTCGGCGTCGGCGCGCGGAGATCGGCAGCGTGGTCGCAGAGCGTCGTGTCGGTTTCGTGGCCCACCGCGGAGATGACCGGGATCGGCGAGGCGGCGACCGCGCGGACCACGACTTCCTCGTTGAAGCACCACAAATCCTCGATCGACCCGCCGCCGCGCGCGACGATCAGCAGGTCGGGGCGACGCACCGGCCCGTCCTGCGGCAACGCGCCGAACCCCCGCACCGCCGCCGCGATCTCGGCCGCTGCGCCTTCGCCCTGCACCTTGACCGGCCAGACCAGCACATGGCTCGGGCAGCGATCGGCGAGGCGGTGGAGGATGTCGCGGATGACCGCGCCGGTCGGCGAAGTGACGATGCCGATGGTGCGCGGCAGGAACGGGAGCGGGCGTTTTTTCGCCGCGTCGAACAGTCCCTCGCCAGCCAGCCTTGCTTTCAGCTTCTCCAACAACGCCATCAGCGCACCTTCGCCGGCCAGCTCCAGATGGTCGATCACGATCTGGTAGCGCGAGCGGCCGGGATAGGTGGTGAGCTTGCCGGTCGCGATCACCTCGACGCCGTCCTGCGGGGTGAAGGCCAGCCGCCCGGCCGATCCGCGCCACATGACGCCGTCGATCAGCGCGGCATCGTCCTTCAGCGCCAGATAGACATGGCCCGACGAGGCGCGCTTGTAGCCCGAAATCTCGCCGCGCAGGCGGACGCGGCCGAACTCCCCCTCGACCATGCGCTTCAGCCGGCCGGCGAGTTCGCTCACGCTTTCGGGCGCGGCGTTGTCGTTCGCGCGCGGCTCGGCTACGAGCCGGCTCGAGGTAAAATCGGGGAAACGATCGTCCATGAATGTCCTGTTGATCGGATCGGGTGGGCGCGAACATGCGCTGGCGTGGAAGCTGGCGCGCTCGCCGCTCCTCGATACGCTTTATGCCGCGCCCGGCAACCCCGGCATCGCCCATCACGCGACGCTGGTGCCGCTGGAGGTGACCGATCACGCCGCAGTGGTGCGCTTCTGCGCCGAACACGCGGTCAAGCTGGTGGTGGTCGGGCCGGAAGCCCCGCTGGTCGCAGGATTGGCCGATGACCTGCGCGCCGCGGGAATCGCGACGTTCGGCCCGTCGGCTGCGGCGGCGCAGCTGGAGGGGTCGAAGGGCTATACCAAGGATCTGTGCCGCGAGGCGGATATCCCGACCGCCGGCTATGTCCGCGTGACCGACCTCGACAGCGCCATTGCCGCGCTTGCCCCCTTCTCGCTGCCGGTGGTCATCAAGGCCGACGGGCTGGCGGCGGGCAAGGGCGTGACGGTCGCGATGGACCGCGCCGAGGCCGAAGGCGCGCTGGCCGCGATCTTCGAACAGCCCGGTGGTGAGGCGGTGATCGAGGAATTCCTGGCGGGCGAGGAGGCCAGCCTGTTCGTGCTGACCGATGGCGTCACGCTGCTGCCGTTCGGATCGGCGCAGGACCACAAGCGGGTCGGCGATGGCGATACCGGGCCGAACACCGGCGGCATGGGGGCCTATTCCCCCGCGCCCGTCCTGACCCCGGCGCTCGAAAAACTGGCGATCGACACGATCGTCGCACCGACCGTGGCGGCGATGGCGGCACGCGGCACGCCCTATTCGGGGGTGCTCTATGCCGGGCTGATGCTGACCGATCGCGGGCCGAAGCTGATCGAATACAACGCCCGGTTCGGCGATCCCGAATGTCAGGTGCTGATGGCACGGCTGGACAGCGACCTGCTGCCGATGCTGCTGGCGGTGGCGCAAGGGACGCTGAGCACGGTCGAGCCACCGGTGTTCAGCGACGATACCGCGCTGACGGTGGTAATGGCGGCACCGGGCTATCCGGGCACGCCGGAGACCGGGCGTCCGATCGGCGGGATCGACGCGGCGGAGGCGACCGGCGCGACCGTGTTTCATGCGGGAACCCGATCGGCGGGTGCAGGCGTTGTGACCGCCGGTGGCCGGGTGCTGGCCGTGACCGGGCGCGGGGCCGATGTGACCGCTGCGCAAGGCACGGCGTACCGGGCGGTCGATGCGCTCGACTTTCCGGGCTTCTGCCGCCGCGACATCGGCTGGCGCGAAGTCGCGCGCGAAGCGGCGATGAAGGATTGAGACGATGGACAGCACCTCCCCCCTGCAATCGCCCGGTTTCCTGGGCGCGCTGACGACGGTGAATCTCGTCATCATCGCCGTGCTGGCGGTGGTGACGATCATCGGCATCGCCTATGGCATGAAGCTCGCTCGCGCCCGGCGGCAGGGGGTGCGGGAGCTGGAGGATGCCGGGCATCTGGAGCGGGGTGACACCCCGGTCGAGGAACCGGCGGCGGTCGAAAGCCCCCGTCCGGTGGCGCCGGCAGCGCCCACGCCCGCCCCCGTCGAACGGGTGGCGGCACCGCCGCCTGCACGGGTCGAGCCGGTCGCGAGTCCCGCCCCCGCCCCTGCCGCGCCGGTCGAACCGGTGGCGGAGCCGATCGTGGCGCCGGTTCCGGTCGCGGTAACGACGCCCCCTGCCCCCGCTGCCCCGGCGGCGGGCGCGACCGATCTCACCCGCCTGAAGGGGCTGGGGCCGAAGGTCGCGGCGATGCTGGTCGAACAGGGCGTGCCGGATATCGCAACGCTGGCGACGCTGGATGCGGCACGGGCCGAAGCGGTCGCCGCGCAACTGGCCATGTTCGCGCCACGTATGGCCAAGGACCGCTGGGTCGAACAGGCGCGATTCCTGGCGGCGGGCGATGTGGCGGGGTTCGAGGCGACGTTCGGGAAGCTGTAGGGAGGTGTTACTTAGATCGCTCGGCTCGGCCGCCACATACGGGAATGTGTGGCAAGGGCATCAATTTTATTCCCGAAGAGCCTTTCCGCCCATTCCCACGCTTCATATTCGTCGGGTTTCGCTCGACGTGCCTCGATGCGACCGACGAGCGTAGCGATCCAATCCGCTGCTTGAACCGTCTGATACAGGTGGCTTTCGACCTCGAAAGGAGGCTCCAGCAAGTAGCGCGCCGGCTCCGAGCCGAACATTGTTTTGCTGGCAGCTTCAAGCAATTTGATCCGGCTGGAATGCTGATCCAGGATCATCAAAAACGGGGAATTACTGAGACCGCAGTACCGATCGATTGCCCGGATCGAGTGCCCCATCACCGTATTGTAAAGCCCTCCAGAGTTTGACTCTTCTGGCGATTTATATTTCTCACGGCCGTAATATATTATCCGCCCGTTGCACTTGTACAGCTCGTTCAAAAGGCGGTTGACGCCTTCTCTGACGTGCGGATATTTTCTGATGTTTTTTGTTGTCAGGAGCTTGGCGCCCTTCTTTTCCCACGTCGCAGGATGCACGCCCGCAGCCTTGATATCAGCCGCAAGCATGAACTGTTTCAGCTGATAAAAGAACGTGGCGAAGTGACGAACGTTGGCCGCGGGCATGACATAGCCCGCTAATCCGAAAACCGGACTAGTGTTATATTTCGGGTCTGTGCGAGAGACATACGGCCCGCAATGGCCAAATTCGTCGAGAAAGGCGATCTGCATACCACAAGCTACAGAATCGCGGAAGCCCGCGCAACAAGGCGCGGGCTCCGGAATCGGCCACGGCTTAGCTTTCCGCGACCAAGGCAGGATATACTCCGCCAATCGTTAAAATTCAACCCATGTTTTAGGTACACGAGAAAACATGGCAGTCCCTATCCAACCGACTGCACCAGCAGCTTGTCGATCTTGCGCCCGTCCATGTCGACGATTTCGAAGCGCCAGCCCTGTTCGGTGAAATACTCGCCCTCGGTCGGCAGGTGCTTGAGCACCGCCAGCGCGAGGCCGGCGACGGTCGCGTAGTCGCGGTCCTCGGGCAGGTCGATGCCGATGCGCTCGGCCAGCTGGTCGGCAGGCGTCTGTCCCGATACCAGCAGCGACCCATCCTCGCGCCGGACGATCAGTGGGTGATCGCCCTCTTCCGCATCCGAGGCGAAGTCGCCAGCGATGGCGCGCAGCAGGTCGGCGGGCGTCACCAGCCCTTCGAAATGGCCATATTCGTCATGAACGAGGCCCATCGGCACATCGGCACGGCGGATCGCCTGCAGCGCGTCCATCGCGTCGACCTGATCGGGCAGCACCGGCGCTTCGTGCAGCAGGGTGCGCAGGTCGAGCGGTTCGCCGCGACAGATCGCCGCGACGATATCGCGCGCCTGCACCACGCCGATCACCGCATCGACCGATCCTTCGGCGACCGGCAGGCGGGTGTGCGGCGTGGTCGCCATCGCCGCGCGGATACCGGCTTCGTCGAGCGTCACGTCGAGCCATTCGACCTCGGTACGCGGCGTCATCACCTCGCGCACCGGCCGGTCGGCCAGGCGGACGACGCCCGAGATGATCGAGCGCTCATGCTCCTCGATCACGCCCGACTTGCTGGCTTCGGCGACCAGCAGGTGCAGTTCCTCCGCCGTCACCCGGTTTTCCGATTCGCGGTTCATGCCCAGCAGCTTGAAGATCAGCGACGAGGTGGTGTCGAGCAGCCACACGAACGGCGCGGTGATGTACGACAGCCACAGCATCGGCACCGCGACCAGCACCGCGATCGGCTCCGGACTGCGCAGCGCGAACTGTTTGGGCACCAGCTCGCCGATCACGAGGCTGGCAAAGGTCGTGACGCCGATGACCACGCCAAAGCCGACATTGGCCGCCAGCGATTCGGGCAGGCCCAGCAGCACCAGCCGCTCACCGACCGGCCCGCCCAGGCTCGCCCCCGAATAGGCACCCGACAGGATGCCGATCAGGGTGATGCCGATCTGGACGGTCGACAGGAACTTGCCGGGATCGTCGGCCAGCCGCATCGCGGTCTGCGCGCCCCTGCCCCCCGATTTCGCCAGGCCTTCCAGCCGTGCCTTGCGCGCAGAAACAATGGCGAGTTCGGACATGGCGAACACGCCGTTCAACGCCACCAGCGCGAGGATGATGACGACGTCGAACCAGGGGAAGGGTGTGAGAGGTTCCATTGAACTGGCCCATCCATGCCGCAATGCCGCGCCCCGCACAACCGGCGAGTCGCGTGCCGGCGTGCGATTACGTCGCCCGCTTCGTCAGGAACCGTTCAAAACGGCTGCGGAACAAGTGGCGCGTTGCCCGGTTTTTCCGGGCAGGACACAAAATCGGATACGTTGGAGAATAGCATATGGCGAAGGGCTCGAAATTCTGGATCGCAGGCGCGCTGTCGGCGGCGATGCTGACCGGCGGTTGCGTGACCGACCCGGAAACCGGCGAGCGCAGCATCTCGCGCGCGGCGATCGGCGGCATTGGCGGCGCGGTCGGCGGCTATCTGCTGGGCGACCTGGTCGGTGGCCGGCGCGACCGGACCGAAAAGATCCTGGGCGCCGGCATCGGCGGCCTCGCCGGTGCAGGGATCGGCGCATATATGGACAAGCAGGAGCGCGACCTGCGCGCCCGCACCGCCGGCACCGATGTCGAAGTGACGCGGCGTGGCGACGACCTGGTGCTGAACATGCCTGCCGGAATCACCTTCGCCTATGACAGCGCCAATGTGCAGCCGCAGTTCCGCTCGACGCTGGATCAGGTCGCCGACGTGCTGCGCGATTACAACCAGACCTATATCGACGTGTACGGCCACACCGATTCGACCGGATCGGACGCGTATAACCAGACGCTGTCGGAACGCCGCGCATCGTCGGTCGCGACCTATCTGACCTCGCGCGGGGTGCAGTCGGCCCGCATCGGCACGCGCGGTTTCGGCGAGACCCAGCCGATCGCGTCGAACGAGACCGAGGAAGGCCGCGCCGAGAACCGCCGCGTCGAGATCAAGATCGTGCCGATCGAGCAGGATCAGCTGCGGTAAGCCATCACCAGTTTGGCCCCTTCGTCACCCCGGACTTGATCCGGGGTCCCGCTTCTTTTGCGACGGTGGAGAAAGAAGCGGGACCCCGGCTCAAGGCCGGGGTGACGGTTCTTACGCGGTTACACCCACCTATCAAAAGCGGCGCGGCGGCGTTTCGTCCGACCGCAGCGTCAGCACCTCTACCCCGGTCGCGGTCACCGCGACGGTGTGTTCGAACTGCGCCGACAGTTTTCCATCGGCGGTGACGACGGTCCAGTCGTCGTCCTCCTGCACAACCTTGCGCGATCCCTGATTGACCATCGGTTCGATGGTGAAGGTCATCCCCTCGTGCAGCACCGCGCCGGTGCCGGGACGGCCGAAGTTCAGGACCGAAGGCTCCTCGTGCATTTCCCGGCCGATGCCGTGGCCGCAATATTCGCGCACCACGCTATAGCCGTGTTTCATCGCATGGCGTTCGATCGCCGCGCCGATATCGCCCAGCCGCGCGCCGGGGCGGACCTGCGCGATGCCGGCCCACATCGCGCCTTGCGCCGCCTGTACCAGCCGCCGGGCCTGCGGAGAGACGCTGCCGACCATATAGGTCTTGGACGAATCGGCGATGAAGCCGTCCTTCTCCAGCGTGATGTCGAGGTTCACGATATCGCCGTCCCGCGCGATCGCCGCCGCTTCGGGCACGCCGTGGCATACGACGTCGTTGATCGAGCTGTTGAGGACATAGGCAAAGCCATACTGCCCCTTGCTTGCCGGGCGCGCCGCGCAGTCCTCGACAATGAAGCGTTCGACCAGATCGTTGATCGCGAGCGTCGACATGCTGGCCAGCGGCTGGCGGTCGAGCATCTCGAACACCGACGCGAGCAGCCGGCCCGACACGCGCATCAGGTCGAGTTCGGCGGGGGACTTTACCATATCAGGCGGCGACCGCACGCACCTGCGCGGCGGCGAGGCGGCTGCGCACGATCTGGTTGAACGACAGGTCGGGATTGGCCTCGGCGATCATGCCGATCGTCATCCAGAATTCGGCCTGTGCGTTAATCGAGCGGCACAACACCCTGCTCGCCCGCCGCACTTCCTCGTGCAGCGCGTCGTCGATCTTCACGATACCCATCGCCATCCTTTCGATATACGAACCATATATGATCCGTATATCGCGTGGTCAAACTCCGCGTCGGTCGGCGAAGAAATCGCGCAACAGCGCTGCCGATTCGGCCTCGGCGATGCCGGGATAGATGTCGGGGCGGTGGTGGCAGGTCGGCTGGGTGAAGAAGCGCGGGCCATGCTCGACCGCCCCGCCCTTCGCATCGGGTGCGCCATAATATAGCCGGGCGATGCGCGCATGCGCGATCGCACCGGCGCACATCGCGCACGGCTCCAGCGTGACCCACAGGTCGCAATCCTCCAGGCGGTCGCGGCCGAGCGCCTGCGCGGCGGCGCGAATCGCCAGGATTTCGGCATGGGCGGTCGGATCGGCCAGCGCGCGCGGCGCATTGGCGGCGGTCGCGATCAATTGGCCCTGCCGCATCACGACCGCGCCAACCGGCACCTCGCCCGAGTCGGCAGCGGCGCGGGCGGCGGCAAGCGCGTGGCGCATCGGGGCGGCATCGAACATGCCGACCCTTTGCCAGCACCCGCCGCCGTCAGCCAGTTCTTACTGCCCGGCGGGCTTTTCGACCTTGATCGCCGGTACCTCGACCGATTTGTTGACGGTGCCGACCTCGACCTTGCCGACCTCGACGTCGAACTTGGGCGCCTGTCCGCCCTCGAGCTTCACCTGCGGCAGCGCGGCGCGCTGCGTCTGGTCGATGTTGATGAAATTGAACGCCATCAGCCCCGCGACGATCAGCACGACCACGCCCAGCAGCCCCAGAAATCCGCGCATCTACCGTCTCCCGATCTTGTCATCGTCTGAATCGTTGCCGTAACAACGCAGTCGTGGCGGCACGGGTTGCACGCGTGCCCTTGTGGTTGACGCGGACGCCGTTCGACGCTATCCGCGCCGTCTTTCCGGGGCATGTGTCCCGACACAGAATCAGGATCATATCATGTCGCGCATCTGCGAGCTGACCGGCAAGGGCCGGCAGGTGGGTCACAATGTTTCCCACGCCAACAACAAGACCAAGCGCACGTTTCTGCCGAACCTGCAGAACGTCACGCTGATGTCGGAAGCGCTGGAGCGCTCGATCCGTCTGCGCGTGTCGACCCACGGCCTGCGTTCGGTCGAGCATGTCGGCGGCCTCGACAACTGGCTGCTGAAGACCAGCGACGACGATCTGTCGCTGCGTGCCCGCCGCCTGAAGCGCGACGTGAAGAAGAAGGCCGCCGCGGCAACCGCCGCAGCCGCCTGATTCGGTCACGCCGGTTACAAGACAGACCCGCCGGGGCGCTGCATAGCGACCCGGCGGGTTTTGTCGTGGGCAGTGCCTGACGGCTTTTTTCCATCGGGAGTGGCGGGCCGCTCGCGCCAGACCTCCCCGACCAAGGTGCGCAGGATCGGCGCCGGCAGGGTCGTCAGTGCGACCCGACCCACAGGCCGACCGCATAGGCCGCGCGCGGACCATATTCGAACGCGGTGCAGATACCGGCCAGCACCAGCGCAGTGTTACCCCAGCGTTCGAGTCGTTGCCGCATCATCCAGTGCCTCCTTGTCCTACCCCGCCAGCCTAGCGGTCGGTATCGACGCGGGCAATCGAGGCCGCCGCGGCCTCGGTCGGTGACAGCGGCACAGGACAACAAGGAGCGGCTCAACCGCCGTGCGCCGCGTCGACCTGTGCACGCACGAATCGCTCGAACGCCAGCTGCGCCTCGTCGCTCGCGAACGCGCGGGCGGGCACGATCAGCCCGTTGAAATCCGAACGCCGGATCACGAACGTCCCGTCGACCGATTCGATCGCCGCAATGTCGCACCACGGGATTGCGGCGTGCCGCCGGCCGATCGAGGTCTGGAGCCCGTCTACCGTCGCCGAAAGTGCGCGGACTTCCGGGTTGAAGCGCAGCATCGGGTACAGGATGAAGCAGACCAGCGGGATGCAGGCGGCCAGCACGGCGGCCGTCAGGCCAGCCGCTATGGGCCAGTCGCGCTCCGACAGATGCGCAAAGACCAGCGTTGCCAGCACCACGAAGACGGCGAGGTGCGCCTTCCACAGCCGTTGCCGCCACAACCGCCAGTAATAGCGCCACACCTCCGCGCGGGTGGACGCATAGTGGATGTGCATGGCAATGGTCCGAAGGTGCGGCATCATGCCGCCAGCCGCAACGACCGGATTCCCGTCGCGATTGCGTAGCGGGGCGCGACCCCGCCATCAGCTTCGCTGCCCCCCTCCCCGTACCGGGGAGGAGATTGCGCCCCTGCCCCGGATCAATCCGACCCGAAGATATCCCGCGTGAACAGCTTGTCGCCGATATCGCCCAGTTCGGGGGCGGCGCGGTTGGCGATGATGACGTCGCACTCGGCCTTGAACGCGCCCAGATCCTTGACCACGCGCGATCCGAAGAAATTGCCCTCGTGCAGCGAGGGTTCGTACACGACGACCTCGATCCCCTTGGCCTTCACCCGCTTCATGATCCCCTGGATCGACGACTGGCGGAAATTGTCCGATCCGGCCTTCATCGTCAGGCGATAGACGCCGACGCGCTTCGGGCGGCGGGCGATGATCTGGTCGGCCAGGAAATCCTTGCGGGTGCGGTTCGCATCGACGATCGCGCGGATCAGGTTCTGCGGCACTTCGGAATAGTTCGCCAGCAACTGCTTCGTGTCCTTGGGCAGGCAATAGCCGCCATAGCCGAAGCTGGGGTTGTTATAGTGCATGCCGACGCGCGGATCGAGGCCGACGCCTTCGATGATCTGCTTCGTGTCCATGCCGCCGGCGATGGCGTAGCTGTCGAGTTCGTTGAAGAACGCGACGCGCATCGCGAGATAGGTGTTGGCGAACAGCTTGATCGCCTCCGCTTCCCGCGAATCGGTGAACAGGACGGCCACATCCTTCTTTTCCGCACCCTGCAGCAGCAGGTCGGCAAAGATGCGCGCGCGGTCTGAACGTTCGCCGACGATAATCCGCGACGGGTGAAGATTGTCGTACAGCGCGCGGCCTTCGCGCAGGAATTCGGGGCTGAAGACCACGTTCGGCGCGTTCAGCCGCTGACGCACATCGTCGACGAAGCCGACGGGGATGGTCGACTTGACGATGATCGTCGCCTGCGGGGCGGCGGCCGCTGCCTGCTTGATGACCGCCTCGACCGAGCCGGTATTGAACTTGTCGGTTTCGACATCGTAATTGGTCGGGGTGGCGACGATCACATAGTCCGCGCCGGTCAGTGCCTGCGCCGCATCGGTCGTCGCGGTCAGGTTGAGCGCGCGCTCGGCCAGGAAGCGTTCCAGCTCGGCATCGACGATCGGTGACTTGCGATCATTGACCAGCGCAACGCGGTCTTCCGAAATGTCGACGGCCACGACGTCGTTATGCTGTGCCAGCAGGACGGCGTTGGACATGCCGACATAGCCCAGGCCAAAAACCGCAATCTTCATTCGAACCATCCCCGCTATGCCGCACGCGGCCGCCATGCGCCCGTTAGCCCCCCGCACCCCCGTGCGGCAACCCTTGCTGCAGCACAGCATAGGTTCGCGCGCCGGTTCGCGCCAGTGTGGACGCTCAATACGCCAAAGCGAATTTCAGCAGGTAGGTCCGCTGGAACATCGACTGGTTGTCGTCGGACACCATCCACAGGATCATGCGGCCGCCTTCACGCGTCAGCGCGATCCCTTCGAAATTGTCGTGGAGGACGGGGCCCTTGAAGATCGCGACGGTCTTGCCCTTCACGCCCTCCCCCGGTTTCAGGTTGCGGATTTCGGCGACCTGCAGCTGCACGATGAAGAAGTCGTGGATATTGGCGCTGCGGGTCAGCACCAGCAGCCGCCCGTCGGGCAGCGCCGCCGCGTCCGACACGGCATAGTGCAGCGGCGGGTAATAGTGGAAGACGCTGGGCCGTGCGCCGGCCACGGTCGGATCGCCACCATGAAAGCGCAGCGCGACGAAGCCCCATTTGCCCGGCGACAGATACGCCTCGCTCATCACCACGACCGATTTGTCGGGCATCAGCGCCATCGCCTCGGCCCCGCTATTGTCCGACCATCGCTTCATCAGCGGCGGGGCGGCATGGGCGACGGGGCGCAGGGTGCGGTCGAACCGCCAGACCTGGTTATGCCGTTCATAGCCGACCAGCATGTCGCCGTTCGGCAGAATCGCTAGCGATTCGGTATCGCGGTCGCGCTTTTCCCAACCGGTGCCGGGACCGGCCAGTTCGGTTACCCGCGGATCGCGGACCTGCCAGTCGGCCCCCATGCGAAAGCGCACCAGCGATCCGCCATCCGACAACAAGGTAAAGCGATCGCCATCGACATGCAGCGCCGAAAAACCGCCGAACGCCGGGTCCGATGCATGCAGTTCGACCCCGCCGAGATAGGTCAGGACGCCGTTCTTCACCCGTTTCGGATCGTCGGGGAACAGCGCGACCGGCCTGCTGTGGATGACCGGCGCGCCGCGATACAGCGGAAGCCGTTCGCTGCCCGCCCAGCTCGGGACCAGCAGCAGCACGGCAAGACAGACCAGCAGGACACGCAACATCGCTCTGCCTCTACCCCATCATGTCGTGGGCGACAGTAGCCATTTTTCGCAATTGCGGTACAGCGCGCCGATGCACAGCGCGAAAGAAGGATCGATGCCGGTGGTGGATGTCGTGGATCTGGCGGCACGATTGATCGCGTGCGACAGCGTGACCCCGGCGACGGGCACGGTATTCGACGTGCTGGAGGCGGCGCTGGTGCCGCTGGGCTTCGCGGTCGACCGGTTCGTGGTGGGCGAGGCACCCGACGGCCCGGTCGAAAACCTGCTGGCGGTGCGCGGGAACGGCGGGCGGCATGTCGCCTTTGCCGGCCATGTCGACGTGGTCGCCCCCGGCCCCGGCTGGACCAGCCCGCCCTTCGCTCCCGAACGGCGCGATGGATTGCTGTTCGGGCGCGGCGCGGTCGACATGAAGGGCGCAGTCGCCGCCTTCGTCGCTGCCGCCGGGCGGGTGCCGGCCGATGCCGGGACGATCAGCCTCATCATCACCGGCGATGAGGAAGGGCCGGCGATCCATGGCACCCGTGCGCTGATCGATCGGATGGCGGCACGCGGCATCGCGCCCGACCTGTGCCTGGTGGGCGAGCCGACCTCGCAGCAGCGGCTGGGCGACATGGTGAAGATCGGGCGGCGGGGATCGGTCAATATCTGGATCGACGTGCCGGGGCGACAGGGGCATGTCGCCTATCCCCACCTCGCCGACAATCCGATCCCGAAGCTGGTCGCGGCATTGGCGGCGATCGAGGCGGTCGTGCTGGACACCGGCAATGCGTGGTTCCAGCCGTCGAATATCGAGGTGACCGACATCTCCGTCGGCAATCCGGCGACCAACGTCATCCCCGGCCATGCCGCCGCGCGCCTGTCGATCCGGTTCAACGACGAACATCGCGGCGCCGATCTGGTCGAACGCATCACCGCGATCGTCCACGCCCATGCGCCCGAGGCGCGGGTCGAGGGGCGGATTTCGGGTGAGGCGTTCCTGACCCAGCCGGGCGCGTTTTCCGCGCTGGTCTCGGCAGCGATCGGGCGGCACACCGGGCTGACGCCCGAATTGTCGACGACCGGCGGCACGTCGGATGCGCGGTTCCTGTCGCGGCTGTGCCCGACGGTCGAATTCGGGCTGCTGAACGCGACGATGCACAAGATCGACGAGGCGGTGGCTGTCGATGATCTGACCGCGCTGGTCGATATCTATGCCGATATCGCGCTGGCCGCGCTGGCGGATCAGCCGGTGCGGTAATAGTCGCGATACCACGCGACGAAACGCGCCAGCCCCTCGGCCAGCATCACCTTCGGCCGGTATCCGGTCAGCGCGTGGAGCCGCGATACGTCGGCGAAGGTCACGGGGACGTCGCCGGGCTGCATCGGGCGCATCTGCTTGATTGCCTCGCGGCCCAGCGCGGATTCGAGCGTCGCGATCATTTCCATCAGCGATACCGGATGGCTGTCGCCGATGTTGAGCAACCGGTGCTGCCCGGCATCGGGCGCATGGTCCAGCGCGCCGACCACCCCGTCGACGATATCGTCGATATAGGTGAAGTCGCGCGCCATGCGGCCTTCGTTGAACACCTCGATCGGTTCCCCGCGCAGGATGCGGTCGGTGAACGAGAAATAGGCCATGTCGGGCCGGCCCCACGGGCCATAGACGGTGAAGAAGCGCAGCCCCGTCTGGGGAAAGCGGTAGAGTTTCGCATAGGCGATGCTCATCAGCTCGCACGACCGCTTCGTCGCGGCATAGAGCGATACCGGCGCGACCGCCGCGTCGTCTTCGGAAAAGCCGCGCTCGCCCATCTCCCGCTCGCCATAGACCGAGCTGGACGAGGCATAGACGAGGTGGACGAAGCCGGGCGCATGGCGACACGCCTCCAGCACCGCCAGATGCCCGGCCAGGTTCGCGTGCTGATAGGCAAAGGGATTGTCGATGCTGTGCCGCACCCCGGCCTGCGCCGCGAGATGGACGACGCGCACGATGCCGTGGTCGGCGATCAGCTGCGCGATCAGCCCCGGCTCGACGATATCGCCCTGGTGAAAGCGAAAGCCGTCGCGCGCGGTCAGCGTGGCCAGCCGCGCCTGTTTCAGTGCCGGATCATAATAATCGTTGACGATGTCGATGCCGACGACCCGTTCCCCCCGGTCGAGCAACCGGTGGGCGGTGGCATGACCGACAAAGCCGGCCGCACCGGTAATGAGGACGGGTCCGTTCATGCAGCATCAAATCCCAGAGGCGAAGGCGATCGATTGCCCGTCCCATGGGCAGGATGCAACGCCCGTCAGCGCAGCAGCAGCGCCGCCACCGCGCCGAGGACGACCCAGCCGCCGATCCCGACGCCGACCGCCGCCGCGACCTGTTGCCGCGGCGACAGCTTCCTGCCGTGGCTCGACGATGCCTGCGTACCCACGGCCATGCCCTGCAACCGGACGACATTGCCCTGGCTGGCACTGGTGACCGCGCCGGGTGGCAGGCGTTCGATGAATTCGCAGCCATAGCCGACCGTGCTGGAGCGCACGACCCGCGCGGTGACCGCGCCGATCCCGGCAAGGCCCAGCTCGACGCGCTGGTCGGCGGTGAGCACCACGTCGCTTTCGATCAGACACCCGTCGCGGGTCAGATCGACAAGCGTAACTGGGATCGAGGTGTGTGCGTCGATCCGCAATACGGCGGAGCGCTGAATCCCGACGCGTTCGTCGATGCGACGATCGCTGGCGGACGCGGTAACGGACTGGGCGGGTTGCGGCACGACGTTCCCCAAATTGGCTGACCTGCCAAGATGTAAGGCGAAGTGCTTACGAAAGGGTTGTCGCGAAGCGATTCCCGGTCGGCAAAAATGCAGGTGTCAGGTCGATCGTGCCGCCTGCTTGTGCCCCAGTCGTGGTTATCAAATGGTTAACGTCCGATTCTTGGAATCAGGCATCGGGTCGTCGGACATTAATGTCGGATCACGGCGAATATTATGTTCGCAGTTGCGGAACGCTGTGGCTATCGGGTAGCAGCACGAAAAGGTTCGACCGGTCACACCGGCACCGACAAGGGAAGCCTCTGACAACATGGACGCGCGATTGGTCAATCCTGCTGGGACGGACGAACGGAGCTTTACGGCGTTCTGGGGGCAGCCGCATTCGGTGCGCGTCCGGCTGTACATCGTCATGCTGCTGGTCGATGTCGCCGCGATCGGCATCGGATTCGCGCTGCCCGCGCTGCTGATGCGGCCCGAGGCGCAATATGTGCCGATGTTCATCGTCGCCGCCGCGATGTATTCGGTGATCGCATTTAACGCCGGCGCCTTTTCGGTCGGCATTAACGACCGGCTGGCCGTAGAGACCGGCCCGGCGATCCGGTCGCTGCTGTTCACCTACGCGACCTTCTTCCTGATCGCCTATTTCTTTCGCATGGATCGCGACCTGTCGCGGTTGCAGCTGCTCATCACCATGTTTTCCGGGTCGATCCTGCTGATCGTGTTCCGCCAGATCCTGGCCGCCTATGTCCAGCTGCGCCTGCGCTCCAAGCTGGTCTATCAGCTGCTGATCCGCGACCGCGTTCCCGCAAAAATCCCTGACGGGTTCCGCCATTTCGACACCGACACGGTGGGCCTGCGCCCCGATCTGCGCGATCCGGCGATGCTGAACATGTTCAGCAACCTGATCGGCGGGTGCGAGCGCGTGGTCATCGCCTGCCCGTTCGAAGAGCGCAAGGCATGGGCGATGATGCTGAAGGGCGCCAATGTCCGCGGCGAGATCATCGCGCAGGAAGTCGACCAGTTCGGCGCGCTGGGCGTGTCGAAGCTGGAACGGTCGCCGACGCTGCTGGTGTCGGTCGGCCCGCTGCAGCTGCGCAAGGCGATCGCCAAGCGGGCGTTCGACCTGATGTTCTGCATCCCGGTCCTGATCCTGCTGGCACCTGCGCTGCTGATGGTCGCGCTGGCGATCAAGCTCGACAGCCGGGGGCCGGTGCTGTTCCGCCAGCGCCGGGTGGGTCAGGGCAATGCGTTCTTCAACATCCTGAAGTTCCGCAGCATGCGCACCGACATGAGCGACGCCAGCGGCAGCCAGTCGACCCGGCGCGACGACGACCGTATCACCCGCGTCGGCTATTTCATCCGCCGCACCAGCATCGATGAACTACCCCAGCTGTTCAACGTGCTGCTGGGGCAGATGAGCATCGTCGGCCCGCGCCCGCACGCGCTCGGCTCGCTGGCGGGCGAGCGGCTGTTCTGGGACATCGACGAGCGCTACTGGCACCGCCACGCGCTGAAGCCCGGCATCACCGGCCTGGCGCAGGTTCGCGGCTTCCGCGGTGCGACGCATCAGGAAGAGGATTTGACCGGGCGGTTGCAGGCCGATCTGGAATATATCTCGAAATGGTCGTTCTGGCTCGACCTGACCATCGTCGTCATGACGCTGAAGGTGCTGGTTCACAAGAACACCTATTGAGCGCCGCCAAGGCACCGTTGGACAAACAAAAACGCCGCCCGCTCCGACAGGGAGCGGGCGGCGTTTTCGCGTTCCGGGGCGGGCGGATCAGCGCTGGGTGAACATGCCCCCGCTGCGCGAGAGCAGCGGCCCCAGTACGAAGTCCAGCGCGCTGCGCGACTGGGTGGGGATCATCACCTCGACCGGCATGCCGGCGCGAACCCCGCCCGCGAAATTGCCCGATCGTACCGCCGCCTGCGCCGCCGCCGGCGACACCCGCACCGTCGCGACATAATAGGAGGCACCGGTGCGATCGTCCTGCACGCTGTCGGCCGACACCCGCGCGACCACCGCGTCGAGCGGCGGCAGCGTCTGCATCCCCGGCCCGACCATGCGGACCCGTGCGGCCTGTCCCGTGCGCAGGTCGGCGGCTTCGTTGATCGGTACGCGCATCTCGACCGCCATGACACGCGCGTCGGGTACGATCTCGAACAGCGAGGCACCCGCGGCGACCACCGATCCGGGGACCGGCAGATGGGTGGCGGATACGGTGCCGGCGATCGGTGCATGCACCGTCATCCGCTGCAATTCGGCCCGTGCCGCACGCCAGCCCGGCAACACGGTGTCGAGTTCGGTGCGGGCAAGGCGCAGCCGGTCGGCGGCGGCGGCCATGCGTTCGTTGCGCATCTGCTGCAACTGCAATCGCGTCTCCCCCACCTGGGTCCGCAACCGGGCAATGTCGGCACGGCTGCTGCCCGCCGCGCCACCCAGATCGGCGACCGAGCGCTGCAGCGCCAGCAGCCGGGTGCGGGTCGACAGCCCCTTTTCGTACAACCGCTGATATCCCGACAGCTCGTCGCGGCTGAGCGCTTCCTGCTCACGCAGCGAGGCGAGGCGTTCGCCGACGCCATCGATCTGGTGCGCGATCTGGCGCGAACGGTCGGCCATCACGCCGGCTTCGGAGCGTTGCAGCGCGCGTTCGGCGTTCAGCTGCGCCTGTTGCGCGGCCAGTGCCGCCGCCGCCTGGGTCCGGTCGTCGCCCTGCAAGGCCGCGAAGGCGGCGGGCGCGGGCACGCGCGATTCGCCGCGCAGGTCGGCCTCCAGCCGGGCGACCTCCGCCTGCAGCCCCAAAGCGCGGGCGGCGAGCGCGCGTTCCTGCGCCAGCGCGTCGGACGTGGTGAAATCGATCACCGGCTGTCCGGCGCGCAACGTCGCGCCATTGGCGACATGCACCGCGGAGACGATGCCGGCGGCGGGCGCCTGCACGACCTGTCGCGTATCGGCGAGGCGGATCACCCCCTGCCCCACCACCGCGGCATCGAGCCGGCTGGCGACGGCCCAGCCGCCCACCCCCAGCACCAGCACCGCGGCCAGCGCCGCGCCGGCACGCACCTCGCGCCCCGGATCGTGGAGCGCGCGGGGTCGGCGCGGCGTGGTCGACGGCGAAGGTCGCAGCCGGTCGATCGTGGTCGAGAAATCCATGGGGTTACGCCTTTACGAACGAGGTCGGCTGGTCCTGATCGGGCTTGCGCCGCGACCGCAGCCCGAAGAGCGGCCCGAACCGTTCGATCCGCCCTTGATCGAGCAGCATCAGCCGGTCGGATGCGGCCAGCAGGTCGGGATCGTGGCTGGCGAACAGGATGGTGCGCTGGGCCTGGCGGAGCGACGCCAGCAACCGGGCCAGCGCCTTCTTGCCATCGGTGTCGAGATGCGCGGTCGGTTCGTCGAGGACGAGGATCGCCGGATTGCCGAACAGCGCGCGCGCCAGCGCGACACGCTGTGCCTGCCCACCCGACAGGCCGGTACCGCCGACGCCGAGGATCGTGTCGTACCCTTGCGGCAGCGCGGCGATCAGGTCGTGGGCGCCGGCCGCCTTGGCCGCGCCGATCGCCGCCTCGTCGAGCAGCGCGGTGCCGGCGGCATCGGTCCCGACATAGAAGCGGACGATATTTTCCTTCACCGTGCCGTGGAACAGTACCGGGTCCTGCGGCATATAGCCGATATGCCGGGCCAGGCGGTCGCGATCCCAGTCGGTGCGGCTGATCCCGTCGAAGCGGACATGGCCGGCATCGATATCCACCGCGCCGACGATCGCGCGCAGCAGCGTCGACTTGCCCGACCCGCTGGGCCCGGCGATGCCGATCACCTCGCCCGCGCCGATCGCCCCGTCGATCCCCGACAGGATCGGATGCCCGTCGAGCGGCGCGGCGATGCCGAGCCCCTCCAGCGTGATCGCGCCCTTTGGCGCCGGCAGGTTGGTGCGGTCGGGCGTATCGGTCGACGGCAGCGCCAGCATCCGGTCGAGCCGGGCATAGGCGATCCGTGCCTGTACGATCGTCTTCCACCCCGCGACCAGCTGGTCGATCGGGGCCAGCGCACGCGCCGTCAGGAGCGAGGCGACGATGATCGCGCTGGCCGAGATCGCATCGTCGACCACCAGCACCGCGCCCAGCGCCAGCGCGCCCGATTGCAGCGCGAGGCGGACGAACTTGATCGCCGCCTGCAGGCTGCTCCCCGCGAAGCTGGCGCGCAGCTGCAACAGGCCGGCGACGCCGCGATCGCGTTCGTGCCGGGCGGCGAGCGTGTCGACCATGCCCAGCGCGCGCACTTCGGACGCATGGGCAACCCCGTGGTTCAGCCGGGCATAGGCGATGCTCTGCGCCTCGCTCGCCTGCTTCATCGGCGCCGCGGTACGCTTCTCATTCAGCCAGGCGAGCCCGATCAGCAGCACACCCGACGCCACCATCGACGCGCCGAGCAGCGGGTGGAGCAGGAAACCGACGAGGATGTAGATCGGGGTCCATGGAGCATCGAGCGCGGCGAAGAACGCCGGGCTGGCGATCGATTGGCGCAGCGTGTCGACGTCGCGCATCACCTCGCCCCGTTCCAGCCGCGACAGCGCGGGCTGGCTGAGCGCGATGCGCAGCGCCGGCCCGGCCAATACCCGCTCCGCCTGGACCGAGGCGCGGATGAGCACGCGCGACCGCAGCCATTCGAACACCGCTAGCGCCGCAAGCGCGCCGAGCATCAGGACGCTGAGCGCCGCCAACGTCCCCAGCCCCCGGCTGGGCAGGACGCGATCATAGACCTGCAGCATGTAGAGCGATGGGGCCAGGTACAGCAGGTTGCCGATGGCGCTGAACGACGCCGCCGCGACAAGATGCGTCCGGCACCCACGCAGCGCGATGCTCAGGCGCGAACGCGCAAGCGGCGGGACTTGCCCGGCCGAGGAAACGGGGATCATCCGCAAACTTTCAACAGGCGGACATCAGCATCCGCAGGCCGTCAGCCTAGTTGAAAGTCGTTAATTTTCGCTGATTGCTTGAAGCGATCAGGCGTCGGGCGCCCGCCGCCCGAACAGATAGGCGATCCCGTCGGCCATCCGCTGATAGGCGGTGGTCGGCAACAGTACCTGCGCGCCGACGACCAGCGCCAGCTTGGGCGGATAGGCGCCATGGACCAGCGACTGCAGATACAGCCGCGCACCATACAACCGCCGCGCCCGCGCGGCACTGCGCGCCGCATGCCAGCCGCGATATGCCCAATAGGCGCGTTCCGACACATGCTTGCCGCGCATCCGGTCGATCCAGTGGAGCAGCGGGACATATTTGGGCTGTTTCGATACCCGCTTCGGATCGAACACGTCGTCGCCGATCGACAGCGCTTCGGGCAGGTAGACGAACGGCATGCCCGTGGTCGCACAGCGGATGGCGAAATCGGTATCCTGCGTCGAGGGCAGCGCTTCGTCGAACCGCACCTCGCGTGCGACCTTCGCCGGCAGGACGACCGTCGAACAGGGCACCCAGCCGCGCGCGCAGAAGATATATTCGTCGATCCGTTCGCCAGGCATCGGGCCGCGCGGCGGCTTGATCCAGTTCGTTCCCACGCCGCGATCCATCGCGATCTGGGTAAAGACCAGGCAGTCGCCGCCATGGGCGCGAATCGCGTCCAGCGAGCGGGCGAGCTTTTCCGGCAGGAACTGATCGTCCGAATCCAGCAGCGCGATATAGTCACCGCGCGCGGCGTCGATCCCGGTATTGCGTGCCGCGCTGGCACCGCGATTATGGGTGCGGATGACCCGGAACCGGTCGTCGTGCATCGCGGCGATGACCCGTTCCAGTTCGTCGGCATCCTTCGACCCGTCGTCGACGATGATGCATTCGAAATCGGCGAAGGTCTGCCCACGGATCGAATCGAGCGTCGGCCCCATGCGATCGGCACGGTTATAGGTCGGCATGACGATCGATACGGTCGGCGTGCCCTGCACGGCCCGTTCGGCCAGTTCGTCGGTCATCACGATGGCGCCTTTGCGAGCTTACCGGTCTGCATGAAATCGGACAATGCGTGGAGAAACGCATCGCGCTGGTCGGAATCCTCGGACACGGCGGGCATATCCTGCTCCAGCCCCTGGCGCAGGGCCGGCGCGAGATCGGCTTCGTCCATCGCCCCGATGACGCCGGGAATATCGGCCAGTCGTCCGATCGTCGCCATCTGGTGGTCGTTGCGATGTTCGCCGAACGCGGCACGGCGCGGGAACAGGACCACCGGCTTGCCGAACCGCCGAGCGGTGAGGAACGTGCCCGTGCCCGCATGCGACACGATCAACCGGGCATCGCGCATCATGTCGTCGAATTCGGACGGCGGGATTGTCGCGCCCCAGCGCATGTTCTCGGGCTGATAGGCGCCTTGGCCGATCTGCGCGAAGAACGGCACGTCGAATTGCGGCGCAATGGCGTCGACCGCCCGGATCAACCGATCGAACGGCAATTGCGTACCGACCGTGACCAGGATCACAAAAGCCCCCCCATGAAACGCGCGCGCGCGCCGGCAAGATGCGGCCATTGGACCAGGCACAGCGACGCGGCATAGCGCGACAGCTTGCCACACATCGACAGCTGCTCCGCATTCGCGAAACTGTCGATCCAGATCGTGCGCGCACCAACCAACCGTCCGGCCAGGATGCAGAAAAAGCCCGGTGCGGCGCCCGTCGACACGATCACGTCGGGGCGGATGCGCAGGACGGTATAAAACGCGCGCAGAACCGATCGCAGCGACTGCACCGGTTCGTTGCGATTGCAGTCGGGCAGGATGACCGCATCCTCGATCCCGTCCCGCGCGGCCAGCGCAGCGGACGTCGTGGCGTAGCGCGTGTCATATTGTTGCAGCAACGGACGCATCAGCATCAATTCGTCCCAATGCCCGCCACCAGACGACACCGCCAGCACCCGTGAGCGCGGCGCATGCGTCGCTGGTCGCGCAATCGGACTGACCGCAGGGTCGCCGTTCATCGCATGCTGCTCCCATACCCCTAGGGCTCGCCGGCGGCATACATCCCGCCCATGCTCGCCACCATCCGAAACCCAACGATCCATGCACCAGAAGGCATTGCGTGACAATTGTGCAATGCATCATAAAAATCCGCCATGTTCGGCAGGCATGGTTCGCACGTAGCGAACCGTTTATCACGCAGACGAACCCTAGTAATTGACAATTTGCCGATGCGCCGTCAATCCACCGTACCAGCGGTTCGATCGGTCGTGCCAGCTATGAATTCTGCCGCAGAGCAGCATGACCAGTGCGGGAGGACCGGACCATCGCTTACCCCGTATCGACGGCTGACGAATCACCATGGCGCTGTCTTTGTGCCGATTGTCGTCGGTATTCCGGCAACGGCGTGAGCGGATCGTGGCCGCTGCGCGTCCGCGCTGTCGTGGCAACCGCTTGTTAATGCCACAATACTATGTCTCGACTATCGCGGGCTTACCAACGCCCGGTGATGGACATCAGCCGTTGCACGGTCGGAATGGTGCAAGGACTATAGCCCGACGCCCCCTTCCTGCTGTACGTTTTGATTGGGTGCCAAGTGCCGACTATTGCAATGGAAGGCACGATGAACGCCAAGGCAGCAGGTAGTCGATCCGGTATGGACAAGACGAGGATCGCTGGTTTCCCCGTGGTGACCGCCGGGCGTGCCGCGCTGACCGACCGGATGGCGATAGAATGCCGGCGGGAACCGGGCGAACCGGGCCTGGGTGCCGTGTTGGTGTTCGACATCAACGGACATGGCATTTCGCTGGCCGCGACCGATCCCGCCTATCGCGAGGCGATGCGCGAGGCGGACATCATCCATGCCGATGGCGGGGTGTGGGTCGTCCTGTCGCGCCTGACCGGGCATCGTATCGCGGAACGCAGCGCGACTACCGACCTGATGACCGATTTCGCCGAACGGTGCGAACAGGATGGCCGCTCCTTCTTCCTGCTGGGCGGAAGCGAGGAGGTGAACGTGGCGTTCACGGCGTTCCTGGCTGCGCGCTATCCCCGCTTGCGCATCGCCGGCCGGCGCAACGGCTATTTCACGCCCGAACAGGATGCGGCGGTGATCGAGGAGATTGCTGCGGCACAGCCCGACGTGATCTGGGTCGGAATGGGCAAGCCGCGCGAACAACAATTCTCGATCGCGCTGAAACGCCGACTGGACCACGGCTGGATCGTCACCTGTGGCGGTTGCTATAACTACTTCGTCGGCGAATATACCCGTGCCCCGAAATGGATGCAGTGGGCCAATCTGGAATGGCTGCACCGGATGATGACCCAGCCCCGCAAGTTCGCCTGGCGCTACATCACGACCAATCCCCATTCGCTGGCGCTGGGCATCTGGGACGTGGTGAAGCTGGCGATGAAACGTTCGGACAAAGCTCGCTGATGCGGGTCGATACGCTGACGGGCATGCGCGGGATCGCCGCGCTGTCGGTCATGCTCTACCACTTGCCGCAACAGCCGGTCTTTGCGGCCTTCCGAATGTCACTGTTCGATCGTGCCTATCTGTGCGTCGACCTGTTCTTCGTCCTGAGCGGGTTCGTCATGGCGATCGGCTACCGCGACATGATGGCCGCATTGCCATCGGCCCGGCGCTATCGCGACTTCCTCCGCCACCGGTTGGCGCGTGTGTTTCCCCTGCACCTCGTCGTCACGCTGGCGTTTCTGCTGCGGGCGCTGGTCGATATGTCCGGCGACGGCGGACGATTGGCGACGGGCGATGTCGTCGCCAACCTGGTGATGGTCCAGTCCTGGGGATTGGGCACCACGGCGCTGGCCGGCAACAGCTGGTCGGTCAGCACCGAATGCGTCGCCTATCTGCTGTTCCCGCTACTCGCCATCGGCGTACGGTCGCGATGGTGGCAGGCAGCGGCGATGGGTGCCGCCGCGCTGTTGCTGCTGGTTGCGCTGTCGGGACTGGGCGTGCGGGGGCCGATGGATGTCGTGCAACGCGACTCGATCCTGCCGGTATTGCGCTGCCTGGGCGGATTCATCCTCGGCATGCTGGCCCAGCGTTTCGCCGGGCATCCCATATTGCGGGGCCGACTGGACGGCGACGCGGCACTTGTCGTCGTTTGCACCGCGATTGCGCTGGCGCTACTGATACCGGGCGGCGACCTGATCGTCGTGCTGCTGCTGCCGCTGCTGATCCTGTGCTGCTCCTATGAAGGGCGTTTGGCGCGGACGGTGCTCGCCAACCCGGTCGCCATGCGGCTGGGGATCATCTCCTACTCGCTATATCTCTGGCATCCGCTGCTGCGCGATATCGCCGCGCGGAGCGTTACGATGGCGCACGGGCGCGGCATCGTTCAGTACGACACACTCGCCTATGCGGCCCTCATCCTCGTCACGATCCTGTTTTGCGAATGCACCTATCGGTTCGTCGAAGTGCCGGGGCGCCGGCTGATCCTGCGGCGGACCCCGCGCGTCGCCGGATCGGCACAGGAAGCCATCGCATGACGCATGTCGCCATCGCCGTTCCGACCTTTCGTCGGCCCGATCAGTTGCGCACCCTGCTCGCATCGCTGGCGGCACAGGTGGATGCGCCGCCGATGACGATCGTCATTGCCGACAACGATCGACAGCACCGCGAGGGCGTCGCGACCGCCGAAGCGATGGCGGCGGCGGGCTACATCCATGCGATCGACGCCTTCGTCGTCGAGACGCCGGGGCTGTGCCATGCACGCAATGCGCTGGTCGACCATGCGCTTGCGGTGCGCGGAGCGACCCATGTCGCGATGTTGGACGACGATCAGTGGGTGGGGCCGGACTGGCTGGCCAGGCTGCTGGCGGCGCATCGTGCGTACGGTGCCGACATGACCGGGGCACCCGTCCGCTATCAGTTCGATGGCCCGCCGCCGCATTGGAACGATGCGCTGTTCGTGTTCCAGGCCGAGCGGCGCGACGATGGTCCCACCGGCATGCTGTTCAGCCTGACCTCGGCGATTGCCGACAGGGCATTGTGGGATTCAACCCCTGCCCCGTGGTTCGACACCCGGTTGAACCAGATCGGCGGAGAGGACCTCGACCTGTATACCCGCTGGGCGGCGGCGGGGCGGCGCTTCGCCTGGACCAACACAACCGAGGTTTTCGAATCGGTCCCGGCGGATCGCACCACGCTGCGCTGGGCCTGGCGGCGGGTCTGGCGGGTCGGCAATACCGACACGATCGTGGCATGGAACCGGGCCAGCGCGGCGCGGCGGGGGGTGCTGGTGCTGCGGACGCTGGCGATGACCGGCGCGGCGCTGTTGCTCTGGCCGCTGTCGGCGCTTTCCACGCAGCGGCGGCTGACCGCGACCGGGCGGGTGATACGCCAGTTCGGTCGGATCGCCGGGCTGACCGGCCACGGCTTCAAGGAATATGGCGGCTGATCGGGCATCGCCCGGATCGCGAAAACCGCTTTCCTACAGCGAAATCGTGAACATATAGGGAACGCCTGTTGGCATCATCGGGGTGCCGACGACGGAGGCGTTCCATGGCATATACCAATCATCCCGACACGGCGAACGGGCCGGCGCTGGCCCCCTATCCCATCGCTCCGAGCGACACCGCCGAACTGCCCGCATCGCCCAAGGGCATCTATGTCGGTAGCGGCGGCGACGTCACGCTGCGCGGGGTTGAGGGGGCGGCCGACGTCACCTATCGCAACCTGCCCGACGCATCGTACATCGCGGTGCGGGCGCGCTTCGTCCGCGCGACCGGCACCACCGCATCCAACCTGATTGCGGAGGCCTGACCCATGACCGCAAGGCAATCGGGGGCGCAGGGCGGGATCACCGACCGGGCGCTCGATACGAAGCTGGCCACCCGCAACCTGCGCATGCCGGCGAACAACCGCATCGCGGTCTTCGGGCCCAGCCATGCCGCGCAGCATTTTGCCGGCACCAATGCGGCGGGCGATGTGCCGACCCTGCTCGGCCAGACGGTCGGAGCGGTGCACTGGGCGAATTTCCTGTCGGGCGGTCGCGCGGTGCTGGAGCCGGCCGACATGATCGCGCGCAACGGCGAATGGACCGGGCCGATGCTGTGGAACGGCATCGACTATCCGGGGCTGGGATCGCGGGTCGACCGGCTGCTGGCGACCGGGGTCGGCCATGTCGTGATGGTCGCGCCCACCGCGAACGATCGCAACGCGTGGAGCGCGGCGCAATCGATCGCCAACCTGACCGGCATCGTCGACCGGATTGTCGGTGCGGGAATGCTGCTGACCATCCTGCTCGATTATCCGCATGGCGCGGCGGCCTATACCGCGATGCGACTGTCGAACACCGCCGCCAGTCCGCAGCTCGACCATTGGAGCGTCGTCAATCGCTGGCTGCTGACGCTGCATGGCCAGCGCGGCATCCGCGCGGTCGATACCCCGGCGATCCTGGGCGACCTGACCAGTGCGGAGGGACAGGCGATGGCCGGCGTCACCATCGACGGGCTGCACCTGTCGACCCAGGGGGCGTATCAGGTCGGGCGGGTGCTGGCGCGCGAGTGGCGGCGTATCTATCCGCTGGGCGGCGTGCTCCCATTTGGACAGGCGGAGCGGGCCGGTCAGGCGGGCGTCAACCCGGCGGCGGCGCTGTCGACCCAGCCCTATTTCGGCGGGACCGGCGGGACGTTGGGATCGGGCGCGACGGGACAGATCGGCACCGGGTGGACGACGTTGCTGGCGGCCGGGGTCAGCGGTGCCTATGCGAAGGTCACGACATCCGCGTTTGGCGGGCGCAGCTATCTCGACGAAGATGGGCCGCCGACAAAGGACTGGCAGCAGGTCACGCTATCGGGCACGGCCAACGGCACCGCCGATGTCATCCTGTTGCGCCAGACGATCACGCCGACGATCGGCGACGTGCTGCGCGCCATCGCCGAGATCGAGGTCGATCCGGGCACGACCGGGCTGTCGGGGGTTGGTCTGTATCTCTTTCACAGTGGCAGCGGGCAGCAGATCCGCGCGTTCGGCACCCCGGCGACGGGCCTTGCCGATCCGTGGCCGGCGCAAGGCATGGCCGGCATCATGCGCAGCCCGCGCTGGATCGCGGACAGCACGCAATGCTATCTGCAACTAAGCGCAAAGCCGATCAGCGGCGCGACCGTCGCCGCGACGATCCGGGTGCGTGGCATGGCCGCCGGCAAGGCGCTGTAGCAGGTCGATCGCCGGGCGGTACGCAACCGTCCGGCGATCGGCGATTTCGGCACGCGTCAGGGAATGCGCTGCGCCGAACAGTCGAGGTCACCGCGTACACCGCCATCGAAGAAGCTCGGCTTGCTCAGCGTACAACCGGTGGTGCGTTCCGCAGCGGTGCGGAACCGCGCGAGGATCGTGTTGTTGCGCGGTGCGGCCGGGTCGCCTCCGGTGATTTCGACCATGTCCGGTGGCAGGCGACGCACGACATAGGGCCAGCCTGCAACCTCGATCCGCTTGGTATCGTCGATCACCGCCGGTTTCGGGTCCGGACGCGGCGGCGGGACCGGCAGCATGGTCTGATAGGCGATGAGGGCGAGTAACAGCATGGGCGTAGAGATGGCGATTGCCGCGCCGCAGCGCAACCGGCGATTGGCCGGACGTCCGGGTCAGGCAGGCGGAACGACCGTACCGCGCAACTTGCCCCGCCACGCGATCCACTGGTCCGCAGCCTTGCGATAGGCGCGCTGCGGCAGGAAAATCTGGATGAAGACGGTGCTAGCCAGACGCGGCGAATAGGCCCCGCGGAGCAACGCCGCCATGTACAGCCGGAACGCGGCCATCGGATCGGTGTGCCGCACCACCTTGGCGATGTGCCAGCCGAAATAGCCGCGATAGGCGCGTTCGGGGATATGCGGGCGCAGGTCGGTCAGCCACTGCACCTTTTCCGCGCGATGCCCCCGCGCCGACAACCGGTCGTCGCGTGGATCGTCGGCCCAGATCACGCTCGGCGACCGGGTCATGCGGAAACGACAGCCGGCCAGCGCGAGCCGAACCGCGAAATCGGTATCGTCGCCGAAGGTGACGTCCGCGCGGTACCGGACCTTTGCCGCGATCGCTCGCGGGACCAGCAGCCCGCTGGTCTGCACGAAACCCCGGTCGCACATCAGATAGGACGCCATGTCCTCCTCTTCACCGATACCACGCGGCGGCTTGACGACGAAGCGGCCGCCACCGCGATCGGCCTTCACCGCCGAATAGGCCGCAACTTGCAAGTCGCCATCGGCCATCGCCATCAGCTCGGACAGGTGATTGGGCAGGAACCAGTCATCCGAATCGAGCAGCGCGACATAATCGCCGCGCGCCACGTCGAACCCGTGATTGCGCGCGGGCCCGGCACCGCCATTGGCGATCGCGATCACGACCAGGCGGGGATCGTCGATCGCACGCAGCCGCGCCACGCTGTCGTCGCGCGACCCGTCATCGATGACGATCACTTCCAGCGGTGCGAAATCCTGCGTCAGCGCGGACTGCACCGCCGCGACGACCGCATCGGCCCGGTTGTAATTGGGGATGACGACCGAAACCGTCGCGCCCGGTGCGTCCATCACCATCCGCGATCGTCCCGACCTGCTCGCTTTGTCAGCGCCACCCCAAATCCCTTTCACCCACCCGTCGGCCTGTGCCGCATCAGGCGATATATTTCCCAATTCGCCGAATGACCGGCATCCGGACGATGATCGCACGTGCGACGATCGGCCCGACCACCCCCGCAACCATCAACACCGCGAGGAACGGCGCATTCCATCCTCCGTCCGCCGGAAACAGACGGAGCCAGACCAGCTTCGCCACGCCGATGAAAATAGTATTCATCAGGTAGATTGCCATCGAGTTAGCGCCGACGACCCGCAACAACCGCGACCGCTGCGCGATCGGGAAAAGCATCGCCCCGTGCAGCGCTGGAATCGAGAGCAGTCCGCAATACAGAAGCGCGAAGGGATGCCACGGCCCCTGCGAAGCGGCGGCGGCGAATAGCAGCGTCAGCGGCAACCACCATCGCTTCAACCGCGCGACGCACCAGTCCCAATGGAGCCACGCCCAGCCGCCGGCGACGAAAAAAACATAATAGCGCAGCAGACGCGCCAGATAGAATCGCTCGGTGACCGCAAAATATTCCGCGCCCATAGATATGATCAGCGCCAGCCCGACCAGCCATGCCAGCCTTCCCCGGAAACCTGAGAACAGGAACGGCGTGACGAGCGAATACACGAACAAGACCAGCAGGTACCAGATCGAGATCGTCGGGTTGTCCGGCGTGTTCGACAACACCCGCCACAGCCCGGCCGGAATGCTGCCAACACCTTCATGCACCTCGCCGAACTGCGCGGCCACGGCCTTGCCGACGATGATGACGAGGCCGAAAAACACGAACGGGACCAGCAGGCGATCCGCCCGCGATGCAACCAGCGACCGCCACGCCGCTCCGATACGGAGATGCGCGTTGGTCAGGAAGAAGACATAGCCGCTCAGATACAGGAAGAACGGCATGTGGAAGGTGTAGATGATGTCGCGCGTCGTCGCGTACCACGCGGTTTCGCCGGGGGACGCCGCCTGCACGAGATGGCCATAGACCACCAGCAACATGCCCAGCCCCTTGGCCACGTCGATATGCAGCAGTCGCTGGCGCGACTGGCGCGGTGCCGGATGCTCCTGTGCCATGCCCCGCCCCTTATCCTGGTTGCTGCTGGCGATAGCGCCGCGACCAACCGTGGCGACGGACGGGCCGGGTGGTGTCCCAGTTCGTATCGACCAGCCACTGGTCCTCGCCACGCAGCGCCGCGACATACCGCGTGTGCATGATGAGGATGAACACGACCACGAACGACCAGCTTTCCTTGTCGGGGGCGAAGAACTGCGCCTCGGTGAAGTTCTGCACCACGCCAAAGAACCAGACCCCAGCCCCCATCGACGCCAGCGGAAGGTCGCGATCGGATGCCGTCCAGAACCGGTAGAAGGGGAGGACGACCAGCGCGACCAGCGCCAGAATCAGACCAATGATGCCGGTGGTCAGCAAAATCTCGAAATAGCCCGAGTGCGAGTGTCCGACCGCCGCGACGACCTTGTTCACCCCCAACCGCAACATCGGCGACGCTTCACCGATCGCGTAGAACGAGCCGTAGCCCGATCCGAGCAGGAAATGGTCGCGGATGTACGGCATGATCGATGCCCAGATCGCCACCCGTCCCGACAGGGTCTCGTAATCCGAGAAATAGGCGTAAACGAGGTCCCAGTTCATGGCGACCAGCATACCTGCCGTGGCGACAAGCAGGATCAGCCCATACCAGAACAGAATACGCTTCGACGGATTACCCACCCGGCAGCGATACAATATGTACGAAAAGATCAGGCTGATGCCGACCCAGCCCAGCGACGTCTTGGAGTGGGTCTTCGCCAGCACTAGAACGGCGCCGAGACACAGGACGATGTCCAGCCAGTGTCGCCGACGCCAGCTGTGATGGAAAAAGATGATCGTCGCATAGGCCATGACCGCGCCGGTCACGTTCTTGTGCCGAAAAATCCCTTTCCACGTCCCGATCAATTCCGGATCGAGCTCGTTTGCCGGGTGGACCGCAAACGAGAAAAGCGGGATCGACGACAGGCTGGCCGTGACGATAGACGCGACCACGGTCAATCCGAGAAAGATGTACATGATGCGTACCGTCTTTCGCGCGCCTAGAATCTCGATGGCGAATGCCATGCTGGCAAGCACGACGACCATGCCCAGCGAACGACGGATCGAGATGCCGGGATCGATCGCCCAAGTCGCGCTCAGCAGACACCACATGCAGGCAATCAGATAAGCATATGAAATGGCATGCAGGTTCTTCAAGCCGCGCATGTAGAAGACGACGACCGTCACGACCCCGAAGAGAGCAAAATAGAAGAACTGCCGGAACGCGCTGCCAGCCTGCGCAGCCAGCACTTCGCCATCGAGATTCTCTGCCGCAGCATACGCATCGTTCGCCGGCATGTAGCGCAGATTGACGCAGATCATGTAGAACAGCGCGAGCAGCACGAACTGGAAGAACAGCTGCACCCGCCGGTCATAGCGCAGCATTTCGGTCGAACGGTGCCAGCTTCGCTGCGGCACAGGTGCCGGGAGCATCGTTTCGGGGATCGTCGTCGCCATGGCCTAAGCCTCCGCCCTGCGCCGGCTGACCAGCGCCATCATCGACAGTACCCAGCGCCGGTTCAGGAACCAGCTGCTGCCAAGATATACCAGCCCCCCTGCGATACCGCCGGCCACGATCCGGATGAAGTGGTCGGTAATCGGCATCGCCACGAACAGGCCAACGGCCGCCGCAGCGGCGGTGGCCACCAGGGGGCGCAACCATTGCACATTATACTCGACGAACCCCGCGCCGGTCAGCGGCCGGATGACGCCTGCCCACAGCGCGATCGCGAAGACCGCATAGAAGATGGTGATACCCACCGCGACACCCATCGCACCCCAATGCGCCGAAATCGCGGCGGTGATCGCCAGCGCCACCGCAACGCTCAGAGACTGGATCAGCGCGACCTTCGACTTGCCGGTGCCGTAGAGCAGGCTGCCCACCGGATTGCCCAGCGAACGGAACATGCCCCACAGCGCGAACATGCCGAGCAGGTCGGCGGCATCGCCCCAGCGCGGCCCCAGTGCGATCAGCGCGACGTCCTGGCGAAAGGCGGCGATGAAGCCGTAGATCGGGAAATTGATCGCCGAGGTCATCGCCAGCGTCGTCAGATAGACGTTGCGGATGCGCCCCTTGTCATGCTGCACCTCGGCCAGCAGCGGCGTGCCGACCCGCGTGATGATTGGATTGGTCGCCATCATCACCTTCAGGCACAATTCGCGCGGCACCGAATAGATGCCGAGCATCGTGCTGCCGAGCAGCCGCCCGACGATCAGGATGTCGATCTGCACCGCGGCGGTATTGGCAAGGCTGGCGCCCAGCAGATACATGCCCGATCCCAGATACGGCCTGGCATCGGCGAAGCGGAAATAGGCGCGCAGGTGCCAGTCGTCCGACCGCGCGAAGATCCAGTAGAACAGGCTGTTGCCACCGCTCAGCAGCAGGATCGCCGCGACCAGCGCATAGACCCCCGCCCCGTTCCACGCGAGGATGATCGCTGCCAGCGTGCTGATCGCCGCCGAACACAGTTCGACGATGGCGATGGTGCGGAACTCCAGCCGCTTTTCGGCCAGCACCTTGATCTGTTGCCCCAACGCCAGGAACAGGAACGATAAGCCCGACAGCGCGAGCGGCAGCGCGGCGCGCGGATCACCCAGAAAACCGGCCAGTGCGGGCGACGCCGCCGCGACGATCCCGGCCAGCGCCGCGCCGATCGCGACGTTCAGCCAATACAGCGTGGTCAGCGCGCCGTCGGAGATTGTCCGGCTGTGGATGATGACCGAGCTGACGCCCAGATCGGCGAACAGCTGGACAAAGGCGGTGACGGTCAGCACCATCGCCATCAACCCGAAATCATGCTGGGTCAGCAGGCGGGCGAGGACGAAGATCTGCAGCGTCTGCAACAGCACCCGCCCCGCCGTGGCAAAGCTGGTCCACCGCACCGCGGCGACGGCGCGACCCTTGATTGTCATCGGATATTCTCCGGCACGCCGTAAGCTTCGACGATCTGGGCGATCTGGCGGTCGTTGTTCGAGTCGTTGACGAAATTGACGTTCATCAGCGCGACTTCCTGCGACCCCGGCCATTCGCGGAAGCGGCGGCGCGGGCCGACCCGGCGCACCGTCGCGCCCGACAGCCGCGCCATCCAGTTCAACCACACATCGTCGGTCGTCGGGCACAGTTCGAGCAACCGGTCGACCCGCGTAACGTCGGGATGAAAGATGCCCGGCGGATAGAGGATGCCGCCAATGCCGGTGCCGAAGAGATTGGGGCTGTCGCCCAGATCGGCGACCTGATGTTCCCAGTCGACGTAGGGGGCCAGGCCGTCGCCCTGCCGCTTCATGCGATGGGCGCGGGCGCACAGGATTTCGCGACGGTCGGCGCGCCAGTCGTCGACCAGATACCCCAGCCAGTCGGCGGGGTAGTAAACGTCGTCGTCGGCGGTGACGATGGCTGCGTCGGGATACGCCTCCAGTGCGGGGATGATCTTCTTGTACGAGCGCAGATCGGGGGTGGTCCGGATCGTCAGCCCATGGGCCTCCAGCGCGCGTACCTCCGCCGGCAGCGCGTCGATATCGGCCGGGGCGATCCACAGCACCGTCGCATCGGCCTTCACCGCCTGCGACAGCAGGGTGGCAAGCGTGGGGGCCAGCGTGTCGAACCGCTTGGAATAGGAGGTCAGCGACACCACCAGCGGGAAAGGCAGGCCATGCGGCCGTTGCCGCACCGTGCGCAGCCGCACGAAGGCGTAGCGGCGCAGCGCCCCCAGATACAGGGTCTTGGCAAGAGCCTTAAGCATGGTTCCGTTCCCTCGATACCGTTTCCCGGCGGTCGCGGCGCCAGCGCCGCTCGGCCACCACGATGCCCCACATCATCACCATCTGCCCCAGCAGGATGCCGATCAGCGACCACGCGGCGGCAAGGCTGGTCAGCACCAGCACGACGCCGGCGATCGACACGCCGCATGCCACCATGCTGGCCGTCGCCAGCGCGCGAAACCGGTCGGCGGCCTGCAACAACACGCTCGACGGCGTCATCAGGCATTGCAGCAGCGCGATCACCCCGGTCAGCACCACCGCGATCTCGACCGATTGCGCATCCAGCTTTGCCGGGACGACGGTGCCGGGCACCAGCCACAGCATTCCCGCCGCCAGCGCGATCGTGCCGGCCCATAGCAGCAGCAGGACCAGCAGGAAATGGCGGCGCGACCGCTCGGCCGCATCGACGCGCCCGGCGCTCAGGTCGCGGGCCATGCGCGGACGTTCGGTCTGGGTCAGCGCGGTCACGCAGACGTTGAGCGGGCGCAGGAAGAGTGCGGCGACGCTGAGCGGCGCGAACGCGTCCGGCCCCAGCATCGCCGTCACCAGATAGGCATGGCCATTGGTCGTCGCCTCGCTGGTCACGACACCGACCAGCGCCCAGCTCGCCTGATCGCGCCAGATCGGGCGATAGGCACCGAAGGACGCGATCCCGACCAGCTCGCCGATCACCGAACCGAACGGCACCAGCGCGAGCAGCGATGCCACCACGAACCCGGCGGCGATATGCGCCAGCCCGCCGCCCAGCAGCAGCACGCCCCCGGCCCACAGGCCCAGGATCGCGGCATAGAGCAGGTCGGACAGGGCCGCCCGCATCGGCTGGTCGGCGGCATAGGCATGGTTGCGCCCGAACCAGCGGATCAGCGCGAGGAACGCGGTCGCGCCAAAGCCCAGCCCGACCGGCAGCGAGGACGCACCGACGCCCATGACGATACCGACCAGCACGCCATAGCCAGCCGACAGCGCGAGATTGATCGCACGCAATGTCGGCAGGCCATCGGCGCTGTCACCCGCGCGGTGGGCAAGGATCGAATAGGGTGCGCAGACCAGCGCATTCGACAGGCCGAAGCCCAGCTGAATCAGGACGATCGCAAAGGCGAGCAATCCGACCCCACTGGCCGGCAGCCGGGCGATCGCCACCAGCTGGATCGCGAAATGCGCGACCGAGACGAATGCCGACGAGCCGCTGACCAGCCCATAGCGGCGCAGCACATCAATCCAGGGGGGGGTGCGGCGCGGGTTCATGCGGGCGGGATCGTCATCGTCTTCCGACCGGGCGACATCGGGACGTCGCCCAGCCGGAACACCGGATCAGACGAGGACCGACCCGGCGACGGGGATGCCGCGCTGGTCGAGGACGTCGACGATGCGGCGGATGTCGGCGATCTTGGTCCGGTGCTTTTCCGCGACGATCACGACATTGTCGAACCCGGCAAGCAGGTTGCCCAGCGCCAGAACGCGGTCGCCCATCGCCGGCAAGGCGACGATGATCTGGCGAACGCCCGGCATCGACCATTGTTCGACCTGATCGACCAATGCGCCGCGCTCCAGATGGCTCGCCTGCGATGCGGCATCGCTGCCCGCCGGCAGGACGAACAGGCCGGGGATCGCGGTCCGCTGAGCGGCGATTGGGGCATCGGGCGTGCGCAGGCTGTCGGCGAGGCCCGGTGACTCGGGCACGCGCAACAGCGATGCGATCGCCGGATCGGCAAGGCCGGCATCGACCAGGCCGGTGACGGTTCCCATCTGGGCGAACACCGTCGCCAGGTTCGCGCTCAGCACCGAAGGCGCATCGCCGGGCGAGACGCCGACGATGGCGGTCAGCGCGATGCGGGTGGCCATGCCCGTCTGCTCGCTGGTCCCCGCGATCACCTTGGCCCGGATCGCGCGGATCTTGGCCACCATGTCGTCGTTGCGGAACGCCGCGACGACCAGCGGGTCGACGCGCTGGTCCCCCGGCTGCAACAGCGACCGGGCGTCGTCGTTACCCTGAACGGGCGTGTCCCCCGCCCCCTGGCGATGTACCGTCGATTTCAAACGCATAGGATGTACTTTCCCGAAGCTTAGGCGTGACGGAGCGCAAGGGCGGTGGAGGTGTCCGAGCTGCCGTCGGTGAAATCGGCCAGGACGTCGAGTTCGGTCGCCTTCGACAGCCCGCTGACCGAACGCGCCCGCGGCGATGCGATTTCGAGGAACAGCGCAAGGCCGCAACCCAGCACGCCACCGAACACCAGCCCGCCCAGCAGCCACAGCAGCACGTTCGGCTTGAACGGCAGCAGCGGTGCGACCGCACGGTCGAGGATCGTCGTGTTGGCGCGCGACACCTCACTCTTGAGCGCGGCATCGTTCAGCCGCTGGCGCACCGTTTCATAGGTCTGGCGCGCGGCATCGACGTCGCGCTGCAGCACCGACAGCTGGTCCTGCGTGCCCGACATGCGCAGCATGCGCGACTGCTGTTCGGCAAGGCGGCTGCGCAGGTCGGCCTCGCGCCGCACCGCTGCACCGCTGGCGGCCGACAGGGCGTTCGACTGGATACCGCGGGTTGCCGCCAGCTGGGCGCGCAGCGTCGCCACCTGGGCCTGCGCCGCGACCATCTCGGGATGGTTCGGGCCGAGCGTCCGGGCGAGTTCGGCGGCCTCGGCCGACTTGATCGCGACCTGCTGCTGCAGACCCTGCACCGACAGCGCGGCGTTGACCTCGGGCATGTTCGCGCCACCGGCCTTCGACCGTGCCTCGGCGGCGGCGGCCTCTGCGCTGGTCAGCTCGGCCGACAGGCTCTTCAGCTTTTCCGCCTCGACGTCCATGCGGTCGACGCCGATGATACCGTTGGCGCGCTGGAAATCGGTCAGGCGACGCTGGGCCGCCTCGAACCGCTCGCGGACTTCCGCCGTCCGCTGATCGTACCAGCGGGCGTTGACGCGGGCCGGGTTGACGCGCAGCTCGACCTGCTTGGCGAGGAAGGTGTCGGCGAACAGGTTCGCGACCCGTGCGGCCGTTTCCGGATCGCGGTCGATGAAGCCGATCGTGATCACGTTGCTCTGGCGATCGGTATCGACGGTCAGGTTCTTCGCGATCTCTTCGCGAACGCGCTGCACCTCGACCGGATCATTCGGCTTTTCGTTCAGACCGGACTTCGCCGCCACTTCGGACAGGACCAGTTCGCTGCGCAGCACGCTGACCTGCGTGCCGATGATCGAATCAATCACGGCGGCGCTTTGCTGCTGGTCCTTTTCCGACTGGTCGGTCTGGGCAAGGTCGACCAGCAGCGACGAGGTCGCGCGGTACTGGCGCGGCTGGATCAGCGCCAGCGTCGCGGCCAGCGCGAACACCACCCCGCCGACCAACAGGATCAGCAGCAGCCGGGTTCGTACGACCTGCCAGAGATCGGCTAAGTTGAAGCTCATTTCGTCACACCTTTCCGGGGGCAGGCCCCGTCCCCGATCACTGCCCGCCGAACCGGCGCGCCCCGACCCCATGTTCGATCATCAATCCCAGGAACTGCGGCGCCAGGCTGTCGCGGAACATCACCGCGCCATGCGCCATCGTCACCAGCGCCGGGTCCACCTGCACCATCGCGCGGCCAAGCGAAGCATCCGCTGACTCACCCGCGCCCAGCGTCGCATGTTCGACCAGCCGCAGCAGATCGTCGTTGACCCCCGGCTCACCGACGGCCCGCGCGAAAATGCGATGGTCGTTGCCGCTGATGTCGGCCCAGGCCCCGAATGCGGACTGGAACCCGCGCATCACATCGGCCATCTCGATCCGGTCGCTGCCCCGCGCGTTGGCGACCAGCGCCGATTCCACCCCGAACAGGCGGGCATGATAGGGCGAGCCATAGGCCGAATGCACGATCGCCGCCGCCGCGTCGGGCGCAAAGGTCATGCCGCTCTTGCCCGCACAGGTCTCCAGCAGGCTGCGCAGGTCGTCGGCCGCGATCGGCCCGACCGGCACGACCAGCATATGCCGCCGCAGCGACGGATGACCGCTGATCAGGTCGTCGACATTCGCCGCGATGCCGACGATCACGACCTGCACGCGCGCATGCATGTCGCTCAGCAGCTTCATCAGCGCGGCGACTTCGGACTGGACCGCCGGATCGTCGATCCGGTCGAATTCGTCGAGGACGAGGACGGTCGACTGCCGCACCTCTCCCAGGGCCGTTGCCAGCTCGCGCGGGCCGAACGGCGTCGTCTCCAGCGCGGCCAGCCGCTGCATCAGCGCGGTATCGCGGCCGGTGCCGGGCAACGATTCGAGGAACGGGCGGAACAGATCGGTGAAGCCGATATTGCCGCTGGTGGATTCGTACAGGACGACCTGGCCCACTTCGTCGGCGAAGTCGCCGAACACGCGGACCAGCGACGTCTTGCCCGACCCGCGCGCGCCGAACACGACGACGTGCTTGCGTTCCCACACCACGCCGCGCACCATCCGGTCGACTTCTTCCGTCCGGCCCGACAGGCCGAAGCGGTCCTCGACCGGCAACGCCGCTGCGAAGCCGCGATGGATGCGCAGCCGACGATCGGGCTGTTCGACCGGCGCGGCAGGCACCGCCGCCGGCGGATACGGCACGACGCGTTCGATCCGCAACGTGCCGCTGCCGGGCGGATCGATCAGCCGCGCGAACATGGCCTTCAAACTGGCGAACACGCCCATGCGAAATTCCCTTTAGAGACCGGTCGCGATCAAAACAGCTTTTCCTTGATGATCAGCACGTCCTCGGGCTGCACGACATCGTCGAGGCCCAGCCCCTCCACCTTCTTGCCGCTGCGACGCACCTCGATCCGCCGCGTCGATCCCGCCAGCGTCGGGCCGCCGGCCCGCGCCAGCGCCTGGCGATAGGTCATGCCCGGCTGCACCGCGAAGGCGCCCGGTTCGTTCACCTGGCCATAGACATAGACCATTTCGGCCGGCGGTACGAACAGCGTATCGCCCGGCCGCACCAGCCGCGCGCCGCCCGCCGTCAGATCGGCCAGCGACAGCCGCTCGGGCGTGCCGTTCATCGGGGTCAGCACGACGACATTGGCACCATCGGCCCGCACGCCGCCCGCCCGCGCGACCAGCATCGCGATGGTGTAGGGGCGGTCGAGCGGATAGTTGCCGGCATTGGGCACATTGCCCAGCACCGTCGCCGACCGGCTGACATAGTTCGAAACCTCGACGCTGATCGACGGCTTGGTCAGGTATCCGCGACGCGAATATTCGGCGGCCAGGCTGCGCGACAGGTCGGCGGCGGTCATGCCGGCGGCCCGCACCGGGCCCAGCAGCGGCATGTTGACCGTGCCGTCGGCGGCGATACGCGTCTTTACCGCCATGTCGGTGCGGCCATAGACGCTGATCGCGACTTCATCGTCGGGACCCAGGATATAGCCCGCCTGCGGCAGCGTGGCCGCCGGCGCGGTCGCCGGGGTCTGCGCCGGGAGGACCGACGTGAAGGTCATTGCGGCAAACACCGCCCCGCCGACCAGGCGCATCTTGTTGCTGTTCATCTTGGCTCAGCCTTTTCCTCAGAATCGCATTTCAGCAGACGCGGTGACGCGCGTCGCATCGAAATCGCCGATCGATGGCTCCGTCTTGCGCCGCGAATGGGTCGCGTCGAGTCGCAGAAACAGGCGCCCGGTCATCTGCCGTGCCAAACCGGCACGGAAGATCGGCGACTGATCCTTTTCCAACCCGCCGCGCACACCGTTCGGGGGCGCGCGGAAATCGCGTGTCCGGTAATCGAAACCGAGCGTGGCGGACGTCAGTTCGTTGACCTGCATCTGCCCGACCAGGCTGTAGCTCGACTGCACGGCATAGGCGGTGGTCAGCAGCGTATCGAACACGACCGACCGCGCGGCCGTCGCCTCGATCTTCAGCGGGGCCAGCGCGCGGCTGACGACCTGCGCACGCCAGCCAAGGCCGCCATAATCCTCGATCAGCGGGTCCTGGCTGCGCACCGACAGCCAGTGGAGGTCGACGCTGGCGGTCAGCAGCGGCGACACTGCACGGTCGATCGCCACCCCGGCGCGGTCGACCGAACTGTCGCCCCGCACCTGGTTCGGACGCACGATATCGTCGCGGCGATAATAGGCGAGCGCCTGCCCCAGGCTCGGCCGGCGATACCCGATGCCGACGACCCCGGAGGTCGTGCGCTGATCGGCATATTCGAATTCACCGTCGTTGCTCGACTGATACCGCTCGGCCGACAGCAGCGGATAGAGACCCGCCGGCCGCTGACACGTCGCGGTCGCGCCGAAGCGCGACGTGCGGATGGTGTTGTCGAGCGGAGCGTTCAGATCGCCGAAATCGGTGCGTTCGCGGCGATATTCGCCGTAGGGCGTGACGCTGCACGTACCCGCGATCCCCGCCGTGCCGCGTGCGTTCAGCGCGATACGCGGACGGCTGCGATCCGGATGGAAGGTAAAGACTTCGTAGCCATACAGCGCACTTGCCGTCACTTGCGCACCGGCGAGAACCCGGTCGACCTGCGCCGTTACCGACGGCGCGACGATCAGCTCGTCTTCCCGGCCCGACGCCCCCTTGATGGTACGAAAGATGTTGTCGTCATAGGCGACCGACAATGCCGGCGTGATCCGGATATCGTTTTCGCGCAGCGACACCGGTGCCGACGCGACCGCCGACGGCAGGTATAGTGACAAGGGCTGCTGCACATCGCGCGATCGCCCGGCGACATCGCGCGGCTGCGCCACGGCAGGCACGGCGCCCACCAGCATCGCCGATGTCAGCACCATACCCACACTGCACCGTTGGCGCGCGCCGATTCGCTTACGGATTGGCACCTTGCATCTCCAAGCTGCGCCGGTTTCAGTCATGGGTCCGCCTAACCCAGGATGATGGCGACGTCAAAACAATGCTGCATTGCAAAAAAAACCAGCATTCCGGTGCGCCTGAGGGCAAAACGCCCCAATCGACACGCCGCATCCGTGTTCAGTCCGCACCGTACCGGATCGTCAGCCCCAGCGAACGACACACTGGCTAGGCAAATTAAGATGAACAATGATTTAACTTCATGCGCAAGCCGAAACTTTACAGCAAATCGGCGATCCGATGACCGATTGGTCAGAGGGATTCGTCCACATGGATTACGTCAACGGCGCAGGAAAGAAGCTTTCGGTTTCGGGGGCTGTTAAGAGCGGCGCGACAAAGAACGCCGACGGCAGCGTCAGCACCGGCAATGCCGACAATAACAGCCTGCATAGTCTGGGATATGGCAAGGCGGTCAGCACGCTGATCGGTGGTGGCGGGGACGATACCTATCACCTCTGGTCGAAGGCGAACGTCGTCGAGAAGGCCGGCGGCGGGATCGATACGCTGATAAGCCATGTCGAGACGAGCAAGCTCCCGGATCATGTCGAGAACCTGACGCTGCAGGGCGTCGATACGCGGTTCGGCTTTGGCAATGCGCTCGACAACATCCTGACCGCGAACGACGTCGGCAGCGAACTGGACGGGGGCCTGGGCGACGACGTTCTGGTCGCGGGCAAGGGCATCGACACGATCGTGCTGCGCAAGGGCGAAGGGTCGGACGCGGTTTACAATTTCAACGTCGCGCAGGACAATGTTCGCCTCAGCGGCTTTGGCTATCACGACTTTGCCGAGCTCAAGGCGCGCATGACGCAGACCGGCGCGGACGTGACGATCGCCCTGTCGGACGACCAGCGGGTCGTGCTGCGTGATACCCAGGTCGAAGCGCTGTCGGCCAAGAATTTCGAACTCGAGCTCGACCGCAGCAAGCTGAAGCTGACGTTCGAGGAGAATTTCGACAAGCTGGTCACCCAGTCGCAGGGCGGGTTCTGGCGCACCGACTGGGGTAACGGCGGGACCAACGACAATTACCGCCCCGGCGAAGTCGGCGCCTATGTCAACGACACCTTCAGCAGCGCGTCCAAGCTCCTGGGCGTCAATCCCTTCTCGATCGACAACGGTGTGCTGGCGATCACGGCGAAGCCGGCGGGCGACCTGTCCTCGCTGCTGAACGGCAGCAGCTATACCACCGGGGTCCTCTCGACGAAGGACGCCTTCTCGCAGAAATTCGGCTATTTCGAAATTCGCGCGACCCTGCCCGAAGGGAAGGGCTTCCTGCCCGCTTTCTGGCTGAAGTCGGCGGATGGCCGCTGGCCGCCCGAGCTGGACGTCGTGGAAGCCGTCGGCGACCGGTCGGACACGATCTACATGAGCAGCCACACGGCGGCGACCGGCACGCATACGATGCAGAGCCAGACGACGCATGTCGATTCGAGCGAGCCGCACACCTACGGCATGAACTGGACCAAGGACTCGCTGGTCTGGTACATCGATGGCGTCGAGGTCGCGCGCTACAAGTCGCCGAGCGATGCGACGGCCGAATTCTACATGATGATCAACCTGGCGGTCGGCGGCAGCTGGCCGGGTGCGCCCGATGCCACGACGGGCACGGGGCAGTTCAAGGTCGACTATGTCCGCGTCTATGCGAACAGCGACACCGAAAGCTACACCAGCAAGGGCGAGACCTTCTACCTGGACGACAGCGTGCCACACACGCAGGGCACGTTCGGCGACGACCTGCTGACCGGCGGCGCGGGTGCGGACGTGATGGATGGCCGCGCCGGCCATGACAAGATGTTCGGCGGCGCGGGCAACGACACCATGGCCGGTGGCGCGGGCAACGACCTGCTCGACGGCGGGACCGGGGCCGACGACATGGCCGGCGGCGACGGCGACGATACCTATTATGTCGACAATGCCGGCGACCGGGTCAGCGAATATTATAACAACGGCAAGGGCGGCTATGACAAGGTCTTCGCCTCGGTCGACTATACGCTGACCGCCAATGTCGAGGACCTGACCCTCATCGGCAATGCCCGCAGCGGCACCGGGACGGAGCAGGACAATATCCTGACCGCCAACGACCTGGGCAACACGCTGCGGGGCCTGGGCGGGCATGACACGCTCTATGGCGGGCGCGGCGACGACCTGCTCGACGGTGGCGCGGGCAACGACAAGCTCTACGGCGGTGCCGGCAACGACACGATGATCGGCGGCGATGGTTATGACACGCTGTACGGCGGCGACGGCAACGACATCATCGACGGCGGCGCGCACAACGACATGCTCTACGGCGATGCCGGCAACGACAAGCTGTATGGCGGGCCCGGCAACGATACGCTTTCGGGCGGATATGACGCCGACTTCATGGCCGGCGGCCAGGGCGACGATTTCTATTATGTCGACCATGTCGGCGACGTGATCGAGGAACTGTTCGGAGAAGGCTATGACCGGGTCCGCTCGTCGGTCGACTACACCCTGTCCGACAATGTCGAGGAATTGCAGCTGGTCGGCCCGGCGATCACCGGCATCGGCAATGCCCAGAACAACACGCTGTACGGCAACGAAAACAACAACCGCCTCTATGGCGGCGGCGGTGACGACGTGATGAATGCGGGCCTCGGCAACGACCTGCTCGACGGCGGGACCGGCGCCGACCGGATGACCGGCGGCGATGGCGACGACACCTATTATGTCGACAATGTCCGCGACACCGTGATCGAATTCTACAACGGCGGTGCCGGCGGCTATGACAAGGTGTTCGCCTCGGTCGACTATACGCTGAGCGCCAATGTCGAGGATCTGGTCCTGACCGGTACCGCCATCCGGGGCAACGGCAATGCCGACAACAACGTCATCACCGGCAACGATCAGGACAATATCCTGAACGGCGGCGACGGCAACGACACGCTGTATGGCGGGGCCGGCAACGACACGCTGTACGGCGGCAATGGCTGGAACACGTTGTACGGCGGCAGCGGCAACGACACCTTGTACGGCGGCAGCGGCAACGACACGCTGATCGGCGACGACGGCGACGATCAGCTGGTCGGCAGCGGCGGCGACGACCGGTTGATCGGCGGCGACGGCAACGACGTGCTGAACGGCGGCGTCGGTGCCGACCGGATGGAAGGCGGCGACGGCGACGACATCTATTATGTCGATAATGCACGCGATACCGTCACCGAATATTTCCACGCCGGCCTGGGCGGACGGGACAAGGTGTTCGCCTCGATCGACTATGTGCTGGGCGAACAGGTCGAGGACCTGACGCTGATCGGCAACGCCGTCCGCGCCACCGGCAACGCGCTCGACAACTTCATCGTCGGCAACAAATGGAACAACGGCATCGACGGCGGCGCGGGCAATGACCGGCTGACCGGCGGCGGCGGGGCCGATACGTTCCTGTTCAGCGGCGTGTCGGGCAACGACGTGATCACCGACTTCGACGGCGACGACCGCATCGACCTGCGCGGCTGGTTCGCCGACGGCGCGGTCGACATGAAGAAGCTGTCGATCGTGAACGGCGACCATGGCGCGATCGTGTCGATGGAGGGCCATGGATCGATCGAACTGCTGGGCGTCATGGCCAACCAGCTGTCGGTCAAGTCGTGGGGCATGATCACCCACAGCTGATCCCCAGCCCCGGTCGGCACGGGCGGCAACGAGGGGAGGCTCCGGCACATGCCGGAGCCTCCCTTTCGCGTTTAGCGCGCCACTGGCCGCCGCAGGATCAGGTACAGCGCCCCCTGCCCGCCATGGCGCGGATGCGCCGGGCGGATCGAGGCTACGCGGTCGGCATGCCGCCCCGCCAAAATCCAGTCGCCCACCGCCGCGCGGATCGCACCGCGCGCGTGCGGCCGTTCCGACTCGGGACGCGGCGGCTTGCCCGTCACCAGCAGCAGCACCCGGTCACCGCGCTGGATCGCGCGGGCCAGCCCCTGATCGAGCAGCAGATGCGCCGATTGCAGCGTGTGGCCGTGCAGGTCGATCGTCGATTCCGGGCTGACCAGCCCGCGCGACAGCCGCCGGTCCCAACTGGCATCAAGCGTCGGCCCCGGCGTGCGCGCCTTGGCCGGCGCGGGCAGCACGGCGGCCGGACGCGCCCGCACCGGCTTGGGCGCCGGCGCACCGTGCTTTTCCATCGGCGTCGGCGCAACGGCGACCGGGCGCGCGGCGTGCAGCGGCTTTACCGCCGCGACCACCCGCGCCCACAGCGCCGCCTCGCCCGGATCAAGGCGTCGCCCGGCCACCCGCAATCCGTTGGACGGTGCCGACCGGCAATAGCAGGAACGCGGTGCCGCGCGCGCTCATGCCGCCGGCGATCGCCCGCGCCTCGTCGCCCGCGCCCCAAAAGGTGTCGAAGCGATTGGTGCCCTTGATCGCGCCACCGGTATCCTGCGCGACCCACAGTCCGCTGGCATCGGTGCGGTCCATCGACAGGAACACCGGCGCGCCCAGCGGCACGAACCGGGTATCCGCCGCGACACTCGCCTGTCCCGTGACCGGCACGCCCAGCGCGCCCAACGGCCCCGCACCGGTCAGTTCGCGGAAGAACACGAAGCTCTTGTTCTCGCGCATGATCGCGCGGCCCTGTTCGGGGTTCGCGCGCAGCCACGCCATCAGCCCTTGCATCGACGCCTGTCCGGGCTGCACCAGCCCGCGATCGCGCATCAGCTTGCCGATGCCGGTATAGTCACGGCCATTCTGCCCGGCATAGCCGATGCGCATCACGCCGTCATCGGGCAGGCGCAACCGGCCCGACCCCTGCACCTGCAGGAAGAACATCTCGACCGGATCGGCCGCCCACGCGATTTCGAGACCCCGCCCGGCCAGCGCGCCATCCTCGATCGCGGTACGGTCGAAATAGGGTACGAAGGCCTTGCCATCGACCCGCCCGCGAATCTTCTTGCCCTTCAGGTCGGGCGAGAACAGGCCAAGATCCGCCTCGACCAGATCGCCAGGCACCCCATAGATCGGCGTTTCATAGCCGCTGCGACGGGTGCGCGAGCCGTGGATTTCGGGTTCGTAATAGCCGGTGGCGAACGCCTTGCCGTCACCGACCTGCGCGGTTTCGAACCATTGCGCAAAGAACGCGCGTGCGCCGCCGTTGGAGACGCCGCGCGCGGCGTCGCATGCGGCCTGCCAGTCGGCCGGCCGCGTCAGCCCGGTCGGGTCAGCCTTGCGCGTGACCGAGGGGCAACTGATGCGGAATGCCGCCAGCGCGCGGGCGGCAACGTCCTCGGGGATCGGCAGGCTGGCGACCGGCGGCCCGGCGACGATCCCGGCGGCAAGCGCGGTGGTCGCGCCGTCGACAGCTTCCGTACCGGTAATCGGCGGCAACGGCACCGCAGCGGTCGGCTGTCGCACCGGCAGGGGCCGGGTCGGGGTACCCGGTGTCGCGGTTGGACGCTCATCCGCATCCCGCTCGGGCGCCGGTCGCGATGCCGCGCTTTCCGCACCGCCCGGCACGATCGCATTCGAACAGCCGGCCAGCAGCAGCGCGGCGAGTGCCGCCATCCCCCCCTTATGCATCGCCGTCAGGCTTCGTCGGTGTCGGCAAGCTTCCAGTTCGGATCGCTGCTCTTGAGCACCCGCAGGAACGTCCACACGTCATGCGTCTCGACCGCATCCGACAGCGACCCGGCAATCATGTTGCCATCGGCGTCGCGGGTGATCGCGGCGATATCGGCATCGAAGCGCACCGCAACGCGCGCCACGCCACCTTCGACCGACGCTTCGGTCACGACCGCGCGCTCGATCGACACCAGCCGGTTTTCCAGCGTCTGGCCCGCCGCGTTGCGATCGGCAATCGCTTGCGCAAAGGCTTCGCGCACATCGCGCTCGGTCAGCCATTCCAACGTCGCCTCATCGCCCTTCCAAAAGGCTTCGAGGATCATGCGATAGGCCGACTTCGCTCCTTCGACGAATTGCGCCACGTCGAACGTCGGGTCGGCGGCAATCAGCGCGCGCAGGCCGGCTTCGGCACCGCTTTCGACATGGCGGGGGCCCAGCACGCGCGCTTCGGACGTCACCTCGATCGGGCGGGCGACGGGCTGCGTGCCGATGCGTTCCTCGGCCGCGCGCGGCAGGGGTTCATGACCGGTACGCTTGCCCAGTACGGCATAGAGCCGCATGGCCAGAAACGCCGCGATCATCGCGAGCAGGACGACAAAAACCACCATGCCTTCACTTCCTTCCGTCGACCGGACATAGGACCGATCGGGCGCGGATACAAACGCTGCGGCGGCCATCTGTTTCACCGGGTGGGTCGACCCGTTGAATCGCGGTCCTGCCGCTGCTAGTCCGCGCCATCTTAACGCGGCAAGCGCCAAAGCTTTCCGCCGTAGCGGACAGGAACTACCATGGAAGATCAGAACGACGCCACCGGCATCGACGCCTTTGCCAATGGGGACGACAGCCAGCCGTCGGTCAACGTCATCACCCAGTACGTGAAGGACCTGTCGTTCGAGAATCCGAACGCGCCGGGCGTGTACCAGGTGCCAGGCAGCCCGAAGCTGGACGTGCAGTTCAACATCGGCGCCAACCAGGTCGGCGACGATGTGCACGAAGTCGTGCTGAAGATCGAGGCGCGCGCCGAGATCGAGGACCAGGTGATGTACCTGGTCGACCTGTCGTTCGCCGGGCTGTTTGGCCTCCGCAACATTCCGGCCGAGCATCTCCAGCCGTTCCTGCTGGGCGAAGCGCCGCGCATCCTGTTCCCGTTCGCCCGCCGGGTGCTGGCCGATGCGGTGCGCGATGGCGGCTTCCCGCCGCTGATGCTGGAGCCGATCGACTTCGCGCAGCTCTACATCACCCAGGCCGAACAGCAGGCCGGGATCGGCGAAGTCGCCGGCCACGCCTGAACCAGACCGGGCAGGCGCGGGCTAATCCCATGAAGCTGGCGAAATCGCTGGGATCGGTTGGCGGGCTGACGCTCGCCAGCCGGGTGCTGGCGCTGGGACGCGATTCGCTGCAGGCGACGTTCGTCGGCGCAGGCTTTGCGTCCGACGCGTTCCTCGTCGCGTTCCGCCTGCCCAACATGTTCCGCGCGCTGTTCGCCGAAGGGGCGTTCAACGCCGCTTTCGTGCCGCTGTTCAACAAGAAGGTGGCGGAGGGCGATGCGGCCGCCGAGGGCGAGGGGCTTGGCGTCGCCATCGCCTTTGCCCGCGACGTTCTGTCGGTGCTGCTGCCGGTGCTGATCGCAGCGACCGTCGTGATGCTGATCGCGGCGTGGCCGCTGACTTGGGCTTTGTCGGGCGGGTTCAACGATCCGACGCCCGACCAGTTCGCGTTCGCGGTCATGCTGTCGCGGATCACCATCCCCTATCTGCTGCTGATCTCGATCGTTTCGCTCCTCGGCGCGATCCTCAATTCGCTCGACAAGTTCTGGGTAAATGCCGCCGCGCCGATCCTGCTGAACATCGCGATGGTTGCCGGCCTCCTGTTTTTCCACGGGCCGGACCCGTATGCGACCGCCCGTGTGCAGGCATGGGCGGTGACGGTGGGCGGCGCGCTCCAGCTTGGCTGGCTGATGCTGGCCTGCCGCCGCGCCGGCGTCTCGCTGAAACCCCGCCGCCCGCGCATGACCGATGATGTCCGCGCGATGCTGAAGCTGATCGTGCCCGCCGCCGCGGGTGCGGGGGCGATGCAGTTCAATCTGGTCATCTCGACCGCGCTGTCGGGCAAGCTGCTCGATGCCGGATCGATCTCGTACATCTATTATGCCGACCGCCTGAACCAGCTGCCGCTGGGACTGATCGGCATCGGGCTGGGCACCATCCTGCTCCCCACCATCTCGCGCCAGCTCAGCCGCAAGGACGATGCCGGCGCCATGGATACGCAAAATCGGGGTATCGAACTGGCGCTGCTGCTGACGCTGCCGGCGACCATCGCGTTCCTGACTGTCGCCGAACCGATCATCCGCGCGCTGTTCCAGCATGGCGCGTTCGGCGCGGAGGACACGATCCGCTGTGCCCAGTCGCTCGCCGCCTTCTCGCTCGGGCTGCCGGCCTATGTCCTCATCAAGGTGCTAACGCCGGGCTTCTATGCACGACAGGACACGCGGACACCGGTGCGGTTCGCGCTGTGGTCGATCGGGGTCAACATCGTCCTCAACCTCGCGCTGATCCCGACCGTTGCGCATATCGGCCCGCCGCTGGCGACCGCCGTCGCGGCATGGGTCAATGTCGCGATGCTGTATGTCACGCTCAAGCGGCGCGGGCATTTCGCACTCGACCGGCAGCTGACCCACCGCCTGCCGCGCTTCGCCATTGCCGCGCTGCTGATGGGCGCCGCGCTATTCTTTGCCGATGGTCTGGTCGCGCCATGGACGACGGGGGCGGTCGTGACCCGCATCCTCGGCATGGTCGCCCTCGTCGGCGCGGGCGCCATCGTCTATGGCCTCGCCTGCCTTGCCACCGGAGCATTCCGGCTGGCCGATCTTCGCGCGCTGCTCCGGCGGCGTGCCGCGTAACCTGTAGGAAACTCCCATGCGTGTCGTCTCCGGCATCCAGACCACCGGCAATCTCCACCTCGGCAATTATCTGGGCGCGATCCGCAACTGGGTGCGGTTGCAGGACCGGATGGGCGCGGACGATGTGTGCCTGTTCTTCCTCGCCGACCTCCACGCGCTGACCGTGACGCAGGACCCGAAGGAACTGGCGTCGAACACGATCGAGATGGCGGCGACCCTGCTGGCCGCCGGCATCGATCCCGATCGCTCGATCCTGTTCAACCAGGCGCGGGTGCCCGCGCATAGCGAGCTGGCGTGGATATTGGGCGGCACGGCGCGGGTCGGCTGGCTGAACCGCATGACCCAGTGGAAGGACAAGGCCGGCAAGAACCGTGAAGGGGCCAGCGTCGGGCTGTTCACCTATCCAGTGCTGCAGGCTGCCGACATCCTGGCGTACCAGGCGACGCATGTGCCGGTCGGCGAGGATCAGAAGCAGCATCTGGAGCTGGCGCGCGATATCGCCACCAAGTTCAACCTCGATTTCGGGGTCGAGCTGTTCCCGCTGCCCGAACCGATGATCCCCGAGGATACGCCGCGCATCATGAGCTTGCGCGACGGCACCGCGAAAATGTCCAAATCCGATCCGTCGGACATGAGCCGCATCAACCTGATCGATTCCGACGAGCTGATCGCGACCAAGTTCCGCAAGGCGAAGACCGACCCCGAACCCCTCCCCTCCGAGGTAGCTGGCCTCGCCGAACGGCCCGAGGCGCGTAACCTCGTCACCATCTATGCCGCGCTGTCGGGCGGAACGTCGCAGGACGTGCTGGCGCAGTTCGGCGGACAGGGGTTCGGCGCATTCAAGCCGGCGCTGGCCGATCTGGCGGTGGCGAAGCTCGGGCCGATCCGCGACCGGCTGGTGGCGCTGCTGGATGACCGGGCGGCGGTCGGCGCGACCCTGGCCAAGGGCGCGGCGAAGGCCGAGGCGCTGGCGCGCCCGACCCTGCGCGCTGCGCAGGAGGCGTTGGGACTTCAAGTCTGAATTTTTGTTTTATGGATGAACGGTAATACGGTCAGTTGCTGCTGGCCGTATACGACCCTGCACATTATGCGTGCAGCATTGCTCACCCAACAGGGGACGCCGTTCGTGACCAGCACCACCGTCGACACCACGCCCTTTACCGACCAGAAGCCCGGCACCTCGGGCCTGCGCAAGAAGGTGCGGGTGTTCCAGCAGCCGCATTACGCCGAAAACTTTATCCAGTCGGTGTTCGACGTGGTGGAGGGCAAGGACGGCGCGACGCTGGTGATCGGCGGCGACGGCCGTTACCTCAACCGCGAAGTCATCCAGACCGCGATCCGCATGGCCGCCGCCAACGGCTTTGCCCGTGCGATCGTCGGACAGGGCGGCATCCTGTCGACCCCCGCTGCCTCGAACGTCATCCGCACGCGTGGCGCGATCGGCGGCCTAGTCCTGTCGGCCAGCCACAATCCCGGCGGCCCGGACGAGGATTTCGGGATCAAGTATAATGTGTCGAACGGCGGCCCGGCGCCGGAGGGCTTCACCGACGCGCTCTATGCCCGCACGCTGGAGATCGACCGCTACGTCATCAGCGACGCGACCGGCATCGACCTCGACACGCCGGGCGAAACCACCGTCGACGGCATGACCGTCGAGGTGATCGATTCCGTAGCCGCCTATGCCGAATGCATGGAGGGGCTGTTCGACTTCGCCGCGATCCGCGACCTGATCGCCGGCGGTTTCCGCCTGTCGTTCGACGCGATGAGCGCGGTCACCGGGCCGTATGCGACCGAAATTCTCGAACGCCGCTTGGGCGCTGCCCCGGGCACCGTCGTCAACGGCACCCCCCTGCCCGATTTCGGCGGCCATCACCCCGATCCCAACCTCGTCCACGCCCACGAATTGTACGAGCGGATGATGGGCGACGATGCCCCCGATTTTGGTGCAGCGTCGGACGGTGACGGCGACCGCAACCTCATCATCGGCCGCGGCATCTTCGTGACGCCCTCGGACTCGCTCGCCGTGCTGGCGGCCAACGCCCACCTCGCCCCGGCCTACAAGGACGGTATCGCCGGCATCGCCCGCTCGATGCCGACCTCCGCCGCCGCCGACCGCGTGGCGCAGGCGCTGAACGTGCCGCTGTACGAGACGCCGACCGGCTGGAAGTTCTTCGGCAACCTGCTCGACGCCGGCCTCGTCACCATCTGTGGCGAGGAAAGCGCGGGCACCGGATCGAACCATGTCCGCGAAAAGGACGGCCTGTGGGCGGTGCTGCTGTGGCTCAACATCCTTGCCGTGCGGCGTCAGCCAGTAGCGGAGATCATGGCCGACCATTGGGCACGCTATGGCCGCAACTATTATGCGCGGCACGATTATGAGGGCGTGGAGCAAGCCGGGGCCGATGCCCTGGTGGCGTCGCTACGCGATCGGCTGGCGACGCTGCCCGGCACGACGATCGGCGACCTGACGATCGCCGAGGCCGACGACTTCGCCTATCACGACAGCACCGACGGATCGGTCAGCCGCAAGCAGGGCATCCGCATCCTGTTCGCCGACGGATCGCGCATCGTGTTCCGCCTGTCGGGCACCGGTACGCAGGGCGCGACGCTGCGCGTCTATATCGAGCGCTATGCGCCGGTCGACGGCGACCTGGCACAGCAGACCGGCGACGCGCTGGCACCGCTGGTGGCAGCGGCGGAAACGCTGGCGTCGATAAAGTCGCATACCGGACGCAACGAACCGGACGTCATCACGTAAGACGGATATCGGCGGGGTGAGGGAGATCCTACCCCCCCCCCGCCCAATCCGTTCGGTTCGAGCAGCTGCGAGCTTGTCGAGAAGCGTCCGTCGAGAACGCCCCCTTTGGGGCAACCCCTTCTCGACTACGGTTCTCGACAGGCTCGAACCTGCGCTCGAAGCCAACGGGATAGTGTAAGTAGGAAGTACGCTCAGCCTTCGAGCGAGCGCATCAACGTGCGCACCGCGCTGTCGATCTCGCGATCGACCCCGCGCAATTCCTCGATCCGGCGCACGGCGTGGATCACGGTCGAATGGTCGCGATTGCCGAACTTGCGGCCGATTTCGGGCAGCGAGCGGGTCGTCAGCCGCTTGGCAAGGTACATCGCCACCTGCCGCGGCCGCGCGATCACCTGTGCCCGGCGTGCCGAGATCAGGTCGAGCTGCTTCACCTCGAAATGCGCCGATACCGCGCGCTGGATATCGTCGATCGTGACGCGCTTCGCCGGCCCCGCCAGCATCTCACCCAGCGTCGCGTGCGCGAACGCCATGTCGATCGTCTCACCGGTGAGCGAGGCATAGGCGACGAGGCGGTTGAGCGCCCCTTCCAGCTCACGCACGCTGCCGCGAATCCGCCCGGCGAGCAGGTCGATCACGTCCTCGGGCACCGGCGTGCCGGGAACCTCGGCCAACTTGGCGGCAAGGATTTCGTGGCGCAGCTCCGTCTCGGGCGTCTTGATATCGGCGACCAGGCCACCGCCCAGCCGCGACAGCAGCCGCGGATCGATCCCGTCGAGCAGCGCCGGCGAACGATCGCAGGCGATCACCACCCGCTTGCCCGCGTCCATGAACGCGTTGATCGTGTGGAGGCATTCCTCCTGCGTCGCGTCCTTGCCGGCGACGAACTGCAGGTCGTCGATCATCAGCAGGTCGACGCCACGCAGCTTCGCCTTGAAGCTGTGGGTGTCGCGGGCGCGCATCGCCGCGACGAATTCGAACATGAACCGCTCGGCCGGCAGATAGACTGCGCTCGCCGCCGGATCGGCCTCGAGGAACGCATGGCCGATGGCGTGCATCAGGTGCGTCTTGCCCAGCCCCGTGGCGCTGTGGAGGAACAGCGGGCTGAAGCGCGGCACACCCGGTTCGGCCAGCGCCTTGGCCGCGTTGAACGCAACACGATTCGACGGGGCGACCACGAACCGGTCGAAGCGATAGCGCGGGTCGAACGCAGGGCGCTCGGCCGGCGCGCGCTGCGACACGGCGGGCAGCGGCGCGGGCGCAGCGGCCGCCATCAGCGGCAGCGGTGCATCGGCCGGGGCCGAGTCGAACAACGGCGCGGGAGGAACGATTCGCGTGGGCAAGGCAGTGGCGGTTTCGACGACGACGTCCCGGACCTGGGGCAGATGGGCGCGGAATTCATGCGCCAGCCGCTCGGCATAATGGTTGCGGACCCAATCGGTCATGAACGCCGATGGCAGCGTCAGGCGCACCACGCCGTCGCCATCGGGCGCGACCAGCTCCATCGGCTTCAGCCAGCGGTCGAACAGGCGCTGTCCGGCGGACACGCGCAGGTTCTGGCGCACGCGGGCCCATGCCGCCGCAACCTCCACCTGTTCATGATCCACCGGTATCGTCACTGGCAAAAACTCTCCCGCGCCGGGAAGCATGCTTCCCGACCGCCCTTGGTCCGTCGTCTAAAAATCCCCCCTCGACCGCGCCGAGGCATCGGTCGCACGCAAAGATTCGCGCGGGCCCCGGATCGCCACAAGGGCGTCGGGGAGTGCTGTTTAGGAACCGGAACGCGCTTCGATCAAGTCATCAAACCGAAATAAAGACGGTTGACACGCCCCCAGCCGCAGAAATGCGTCGATTTTCTTTTTTCACGTTTTTAATCAATATCTTAAGGTGAATCAGCCGAGCTGAATCGCGGGAATCCACGGATTTCCGCCATTTCCCGACAGCGTGATTCGACGCGCGCGGGCGGAACCAAATTTCCGGGTGCTCCGACCCGGCCGGCACCCGCCCTGAACGGCAGCGGACACACGCAGAAAACCCCGCCGGCAGGGTCGCCGACGGGGTGTCATGCTTGCCGCCAATGGCGTCAGCGGATCAGGCGATCGCGCCGACTGCCTTGGTTAGGCGTGCGAACTTGCGGCTCGCGGTGTTCTTGTGCAGCACGCCCTTGGCGACGCCACGGGCCAGTTCCGGCTGCACATTCGACAGCGCGGTGGTGGCCGCTTCGCGGTCGCCGGCGACGATCGCTGCTTCGACCTTCTTTACGAAGGTACGGATGCGGCCAACGCGCGCACCATTGATTTCCGCACGACGCGCATTGCGCCGGATACGCTTCTTCGCCTGTGGCGTATTCGCCATGCCGTCCTCGACTCTCGCAAATGATTGGTGCCGATCGAGCAGATCCCGACCGGAGAAGGTGCGCCCCTTAAACGGTCATCGCGCTCCGGTCAACTATCGCTGGCAAGTTCGGCACCAGAAGGTGGAGCGTCCGCCATCCACCCGGCGCTCGACGACGCCGGCACACGGGCACGCCTCGCCCTCGCGGCCATATACCCGGAATTGCTTGGAAAAATAACCGAGCTCACCGTCCGGCCGGGCATAGTCGCGCAGGGTCGATCCGCCCGCCTCGATCGCCGACAGCAGCACCGCGCGAGTCGCATCGACCAGTGCGGCGAGTCGTTCTGGCGCGATCTGCCCGGCCGGGCGGGTCGGGGCGATTCGCGCGACGTTCAGCGCCTCGCAGACATAGATATTGCCCAAGCCAGCGACGATCCGCTGGTCGAGCAGCAGCAGCTTCACCGGCGCGATGCGTCCGGCAAAGCGGCGCTCGAGATGCTCGGCCGTGAAATCGGGACCGAGCGGCTCCGGCCCCAGCGCCACGAACGGCGGCCATGCGGCGACCTCCGCGGTCGGTAGCAGGTCGACCGATCCGAAACGGCGCGGATCGTTCAGCACCACCTGCCGCCCCGCCGCCGTTTCCAGCACGAGGTGGTCGTGGGCCAAAGGTTCGGCGGGGTCGACCCGCCAGCGCCCCGACATGCCGAGGTGAAAGATGAAGCTGTCGCCGCGATCGGTATCGATCAGCCCGTATTTGGCGCGGCGCGACAGGCCGGTGACCGTCGCCCCGGTCAGCCGCTGGCCCAGGTCGACCGGCATCGCCCGGCGCAGGTCGGGACGATTGGCAATGACTCGGGTCAGCCGCTGGCCCTGCAGGACGGGCGCCAGACCGCGAACGGTGGTTTCGACTTCGGGCAGTTCGGGCATGGGGTCCAATCGATGGGGACCGGTACGTCCCTGACTGTAAAGAAAGCTAGGTTCGGTTTGCCCCCGCCACAAGGCGCGGCTAGGGCAGACACATGAACGACACGGTATCCTTCGGTTACGAAGACGTAGCCCCCGATGAAAAGACGCGGCGCGTCGGTGATGTGTTTGCCAGCGTGGCGGCGCGCTACGACCTGATGAACGACGCCATGTCGGGGGGCATGCACCGGTTGTGGAAGGACCGGTTCGTCGCGCGGGTAAAGCCGGGCAAGGGCGAATCGATCCTCGACATGGCGGGCGGCACCGGCGACATCGCGTTCCGCATGGCCAAGCACGGCGCGAACATCACCGTCGCCGACATCAACCCGGCAATGCTGGGCGTCGGCATGGAACGCGCCAAAAAGCGCAAGATCGACGGCCTGCTCTGGTCCGAGCAGAATGCCGAGACGCTGGATTTCGCCGATCGCAGCTTCGATGCGTACACGATCGCGTTCGGCATTCGTAACGTGACCGATATCCCGAAGGCGCTGCGCGAGGCGCACCGCGTACTGAAGCGCGGCGGGCGGTTCTTCTGCCTCGAATTCTCGACCGTGACGTGGCCGGGCTTCGCCGATGTCTACGATCAATATTCGCACAAGCTGGTGCCCAAGCTCGGCAAGCTGCTGGCGAATGACGAGGACAGCTATCGCTACCTCATCGAATCGATCCGCCGCTTCCCCGACATGCCGACGTTCGAGCGGATGATCGGCGATGCCGGCTTCATCCGCACGCGGGTCGAACCGATCATGGGCGGGCTGGTCGCGATCCATAGCGGGTGGAAGATTTGATGCCGAAGGCATCGAACCCCCGCGCAGGCGGGGGTCCAGGGCAAAAGGCCGCATGACGTCCACCCTCACCCATGGCTGGCGCATCCTGAAATGGGGGCGCACGCTGGCGCGGCACGGCGCGCTGATCGATATCGAGCGCAACCCGCGCACGCCCGCGCGCCTGCGCCGCGTGGTGCGGCTCGCCCGACTGGGCGCGCGCGTGCCGAAAACGCCGCGCTATGCCGAGGCGTTCGCCGCGCTCGGCCCCGCCGCGATCAAGCTGGGGCAGACGCTCGCCACCCGCCCCGATCTGGTCGGCGAAGCCGTCGCGCAGGACCTGCTGAGCCTGCAGGACGCGCTGCCGCCGCTGCCATGGGACGTGGTGCGGCCGGCGATCGAATCGGGCCTCGGCCAGCCGATCTCCGCGCTGTTCGCCTCGATCGAGGAAACGCCGGTCGGCGCGGCCTCGATCGCGCAGGTCCACCGCGCGATAACCACCGATGGCCGGCAGGTCGCGGTAAAGGTGCTGCGCCCGGGGGTCGAGGCGCAGTTCTTCGACGCGATCGACACCTATGAATGGGCCGCCGCCCGGCTGGAGACGATGGGCGGCGAGCTGAAGCGCCTGCGCCCGCGCCTCGTCATCGAAACGATGAAGCGCTGGACCGCGCGGGAACTCGACCTGCGCCGCGAAGCTGCCTCCGCGTCGGAACTGTCCGACAGCATGGAGGCCGAACCGGACTTCACCGTCCCCGATATCGACTGGCAGCGCACGACATCGAAGGTGCTGACGACCCAGTGGATCGACGGCATCAAGCTGTCGAACCGCCCCGCGCTGGTTGCCGCTGGGCACGACCTGAATGCGATGGCGACGCGCCTCGTCCGCGCGTTCCTGCGGCAGGCGATCGCCGACGGCTTCTTCCACGCCGACATGCATCAGGGCAATCTGTTCGCGCTGCCCGACGGCCGCATCGCCGCGATCGATTTCGGCATCATGGGCCGGATCGACCGGCGCGCGCGGGTGTGGCTGGCGGAGATCCTCTACGGCCTCATCACCGGCGACTATAAACGCGTCGCGGAAATCCATTTCGAGGCGGGCTATGTGCCTGCGCACCACAATGTCGCCGAGTTCGCGACGGCATTGCGTGCGGTGGGCGAGCCGATGCGCGGGCTGGCGGTCAAGGACATGTCGGTCGGCATGATGCTCGATTCGCTGTTCAACATCACCCGCGATTTCGACATGCAGACCCAGCCGCATCTGCTGCTGCTGCAAAAGACGATGGTGATGGTCGAGGGGGTCGCCACCGCGCTCGATCCCGACATCAACCTGTGGGAAACGGCGGCGCCGTTCGTGCGCGGCTGGATTCGCGACGAGCTGGGCCCCGAAGCGATGGTCGCCGACCGGATCATCACCGACCTGCGCACCTTTGCCCGGCTGCCCGACCTGCTGCGCAATATCGAGGCGCGCTATCCCGCGCCCGGTGGTGCCCCGCCCTCCCCGCCGCTGCCCGATATCGCGGTGGTCAAGGTCGGCGGCGGCTGGCGCTACGGGCTGGTCGCACTGGCCAGCGGGGCGGCGGGCGCAGCACTGGTGCAGCTGCTGGGATGATCCGGCCACGGCCGCCGCTGTGGCTGTCGTCGCCCAGCCGGTTCGCGGGATTGCGGCCGATATCGGCGCTCGTCCTGCTGCTCCTTGGGGTCGCGCTGCTGCTGACCGCGTGGATGCGCCCGGTCGAGGATGCGGGCGCGCGCGGACAGGGCGACCTGGGCCTGTACGGCGCGGTGGTCGATGGGGTCCGGCGCGGCGAAGATTATTACGGCGTGGTCGCGACCGAATTTCGCGCGGCGGGCTATCCGCTGCGCCCGTTCACCGCCGTCCGCCTGCCGACGCTGAGCGTGGTGCAGGCGGCGCTGCCCGACAGCGTGTCGGTCGTGCTGCTGGTGCTGCTCGCCGCCGCCACCGGCTTTGCCTGGACCCGGCGGATCGGCGACTGGTTCGGTCGCGGGCCACCGCGCATCACCGCGCTGTTCCTGCTGGCGGGCGGCATGGTCGCCTTCGTCCAGCCGTCGCTGGTGCAGTTTCACGAATTGTGGGGCGGGCTGCTGGTCGCATGGTCGCTGGCCATCCGACGGGAGGGCCGTTGGATCGAGGCGGTGGCGCTGGCGCTGTGCGCCATGCTGATCCGCGAAACCGCCGCGCTCTACGCCATCGTCATGCTACTCGCGGCGCTGATCGATCGGCAGCGGCGCGAGGCGCTGGCATGGGGCGCGATCCTGTTGCTGTTCGTTGCCATCCTGTCGCTCCATGCGCGCGCGATCGCGATGGTCGCCGGGCCGCTGGACGCAAGCGCCGGCGGCTGGGGCGGCTGGCACGGCCCGGCGCTGTTCGCATCGGGCATGGCGCGATCGACCGCGCTCACCCTGCTGCCCTGGTGGTTGGGCGCGCCGCTGGCGATGGTCGCGCTGGTCGGCTGGGCGGCGGCACCGGGGTCACTGGGTGCGCGTACCGCCGCCGTCTTCGGCACGTTCGCGCTGCTGGTCGCACTGTTCGCACGCACCGACAGCTTCCATTGGGTACTGATCGCCGCCCCTGCCTATCTGGTCGGCATGGCCTTTTTGCCCGACACCCTGCGCGATCTGACGCGCACCTTGCTCGACAGGCGACGCGTTCGGGTGCAGAGGATCACCCGATGACACGCATATTGCTGATCGTCGGTGGGGGCATCGCCGCATACAAGGCGTGCGAGCTGATCCGCCTGCTACGCGGGGCCGGGCACAGCGTGCGCTGTGTGCTGACCGATGGCGGCGCGCAATTCGTGACGCCGATGACGCTGGCGGCCCTGTCCGAACAGCCGGTCCATACCAGCCTGTGGGACCTGAAGGACGAGGCGGAGATGGGCCATATCCAGCTCAGCCGCCAGGCCGATCTGGTCGTCGTCGCGCCCGCCACCGCCGACCTGATGGCGCGGATGGCGGCGGGCGTCGCCGACGACCTCGCCACCACCCTGCTGCTCGCCACCGACAAGCCGGTGCTGGCGGTGCCCGCGATGAACGTGCGGATGTGGCAACATCCCGCGACCGTCCGCAACGTGGCGACGCTACGCGGCGACGGCATCACCGTGCTCGACCCCGACGAGGGCGCGATGGCGTGCGGCGAGTTCGGCCCCGGCCGCCTGCCCGAACCCGCCGCGATCGTCGCAGCAATCGAACGCATGACCGCGCCGCCCGCGCCGCAGACGCTGGCCGGGCGCCATGTGCTGGTCACCGCCGGGCCGACGCATGAGCCGATCGATCCGGTGCGCTATCTCGCCAACCGGTCGTCGGGGAAACAGGGGTTCGCCATCGCCGCCGCCTGTGCCGCGCGCGGGGGGCGGGTGACGCTGATCGCCGGGCCGGTGACGCTGCCGACCCCGCCGGGCGTCGATCGGGTCGATGTTGAATCGGCGCGCGACATGGCCAATGCCGTGGCGCAGGCGCTGCCCGCCGATGCGGCGGTGATGGTCGCGGCGGTCGCCGACTGGCAGGTGGAGGCCGCCCCCTCCAAGCTGAAGAAGGGCGACGGCCCGCCGGTGCTGACGCTGCTGCCCAATCCCGATATCCTCGCGATGCTCGGCAAATCCCCCCGCCGCCCGCGCCTGCTGATCGGCTTTGCGGCCGAAACGGACGACGTGCTGACCCATGCCACGGCCAAGCGGACGGCAAAGAATGCCGACTGGATCGTCGCCAACGACGTGTCGGGCGATGTGATGGGCGGCGACCGCAATACCGTCCATCTCGTTACGGCCGAAGGGGTCGAGCATTGGCCCGACGCACCCAAGCATGACGTCGCCGGCCGATTGGCCGACCGGATCGCCGATGCGCTGGCATAGCCTCCTCCTCCTCGCCGCCGCCGTGGCCGGATGCGCGCCCCATGCGACGGCTCCGTCGGCCGTGGCGCTGGCCGGGCAGGAGTTCGGCCCCGGCGCAGCGCGGGACGTCCGTACCTTGGTCATCGTGCTCCACGGCGATGGCGAGGGCGAGGTGCCGGCATCGTTCGCCGGATCGGCGCAGCACCTGGCCGATGCCATCCCGTCCGCCCATGTCGTTGCGCTGCTGCGGCCGGGCTATCACGACGCTGCCGGCAACCACTCCCCCGGATCGCGCGGCGGGACCGGAGGCGATGCCTATACCGCCGACCGGATCGCGGTGGTGGCCGACACGATCAAGGGCTGGCGCGCCCGCTATCCGCAGGCGCGCAGCATCCTGATCGGCCAGTCGGGCGGTGCGGCGATGGCGGCGGCGCTCGCCGGCCTGCGCCCCGGTCTGGTCGATGGCGTCGTGCTCGCGGGATGCCCGTGCATGCTGCCCGAATGGCGCAGGTTCCGCGCGAAGCAGGGGCATGCCGGCTTCGCCGCGCCGGTCACCAGTTTCGATCCGCTGATGACGGTCGGCGGGGTGGCGCCGGTCACCCGTGTCGCGCTGCTCGTGGGAGCCGACGATGGCGAGACGCCACAACGCTTCTCGCGCCCCTATGCCGAGGCGCTGGCGCTGCGCGGCATCGCCACCGATTATCGCGTGCTGCCCGGACGCGGCCATGACCTGCTGGACGATACCGACCTGATCGACGCGGTGCGCCGCATGTCGGCCGATCCGGCGCCGGTACCGCCCCGAAACGCTGTGGTGACCCCATGATTGCGCTCCAGATCCTCCGCCTGCCCCATGGTGTCGACCTGCCGCTGCCGGCCTATGCCACCGCCGGTGCGGCGGGGATGGATGTCGTCGCGGCCGAGGATGTCGACCTTGCCCCCGGCGCGCGCCATGCCGTCGCCACCGGCTTCGCCATCGCGATTCCAGAGGGGTATGAGGTGCAGGTCCGCCCGCGCTCCGGCCTTGCGCTGAAGCACGGTATCACCTGCCTCAACACCCCCGGCACGATCGACAGCGATTATCGTGGTGAGGTGAAGGTGATCCTCGCCAATCTGGGCCACGAACCGTTTCGCGTGGTGCGCGGCGAACGCATTGCGCAATTGGTGCCGGCGGCGGTCACCCGCGCGACCTGGCATGCGGTCGAAACGCTCGACGATACCGCGCGCGGCGCCGGCGGGTTCGGGTCGACCGGACGATGATCCCGTTCGCCCTGCTCGGTCTGACCGCGCAGCTGGCGCAGGGTACGCCGCTGGTCCCGCCCGTGCCGGTCGCGCCGCCAATGGTGCCGGTGCCGCAGGCACGCTCGCCGATCGACTGGCAGGCGCTGCCGCCCTTGCCCTATCGCCGGACGCCGCGCCCGACCGCGCAGATGACGGCGTTCATCCAGTCCGAACTGCGCCGCGCCAGTTGTCCCCGTCCCCTGCCGGTTAGCGGCCGCGCGCAACTGCAGGTCGATGTCGCGGTGCTGATCGGCGAGGATCACGTCGTGCGCGCGACCATCCCGCGCGCGATCGATTGCCCGACCGTCGAACAATATGCCGCCGGTCTGGTGATCAGCTATGCGCGCGGCAACCTGGTCCCGCGCTTCGTCAGCCCCGGCAACTGGTATCGCGCGGTGCTGTTGTTCGATTGGGTCGAATGAATTTTTCCGACGCCGAACTCGACCGTTATGCCCGCCACCTCGTGCTGCGTGAGGTCGGCGGCGCGGGACAGGCCGCGCTGAAGGCCGCACGGGTCGTGGTCATCGGTGCCGGCGGCATCGGGTCGCCCGCGCTGCAATATCTGGCGGCGGCAGGGATCGGTACGCTGGTCGTGATCGACGACGATCAGGTCGATACCAGCAACCTGCAACGCCAGACGCTGTTCGGCGACGCCGATATCGGCACGGCCAAGGTCGCGGCGGCGGCGACGGCAATCGCGCGGATCAACCCGTTCGTGACGGTCGTGCCGCACCGCGTCCGGATCGATGCCGCCAATGCCGCCGACCTGCTAGCGGGGGCGCAGGTCGTGCTGGACGGCTGTGACAATTTCGCCACCCGCCTGACCGTCGCCGATGCAGCACTCGCCGCGCGTATCCCGTTGGTATCGGCGGCGGTCGGACAGTTCGAAGGGCAGCTGGGCGTGTTCCGCGGCTGGGAACCGCAGCTGCCCTGTTATCGCTGCTTCGTGGGTGACGATCCCGCCCGCGCCGATGCCAGCTGCGCCGATCAGGGGGTGCTCGGCGCGCTGACCGGGATCATGGGCAGCATGGCCGCATTGGAAGTGATGCGCGCGATCGTCGGTTTCGGCGACGACACGGCGGGCAAGCTGCTGATCGCCGACCTGCTCGGCTTCCGCTTCCGCACGCTGACGCTGCCCAAGGACCCCGGCTGCCGATGCGCGGGCTGACCATCGTCGTCGCCGGTGCCGATCCCGACCGGCTGCGCGCCGCGCTGACCATGGCCTGCGCCGCCGCCGCGCTGGGCGGTCGGGCGCGCGTCTATCTGCACGAAGCGTCGGTCGGGTTGCTGGCGGGCAACGCGCCCGCGCCGGGCGGCCTGCCGGACCTGACCGAGCTGCGCACCATTGCTGTGGAGAGCGGCGTCGAGCTGATCGCGTGCCAGACCGGCCTGGCGCTTGCCGGGCTGTCGGCGGACACGCAAAGGGTCGCGGCAGGCGGTCTGATCGACCTGCTCGCGACCCTTCAGGACGACCGGCTGGTCACCCTGTAGCGGCGGAGGAAACAAGCCCCCGCCCCGTGGCTCAGTTGGCCAGTGCTTCCTCGGCGAACGCCCGCACCGCCGGACCGATGTCCGCGCGCGCCAGCGCCAGCGCGATGTTCGCCTGCACCCAACCGGCCTTGTCGCCACAGTCGTAGCGCTTGCCGTCGAAGGTGAAGCCGTGGAACGGCTGGTTCCCGATCAGCTTGGCCATCGCGTCGGTCAGCTGGATTTCGCCACCCGCGCCCGGTTCCTGCGAATCGAGGATCTGCATCACTTCGGGCTGCAGGATGTAGCGGCCTGGGATCATCAGGTTCGATGGCGCCTTGCCCTTGGGCTTTTCGACCAGCGCGGTGACTTCGGTCAGGCGACCGTCGGTCTTGCCCGGCGAAATGATGCCGTACTTGTCGGTTTCGCTGTCGGGCACTTCCAGTGCACCGATCACGTTGCCGCCGACCTGGTTATAGGCGTCGACCATCTGCTTCAGGAAGCCACCGACCATCAACTCGTCAGGCAGTAGCACCGCGAACGGTTCGTCACCGACGATCTCGCGCGCGCACCACACTGCATGGCCGAGGCCCAGCGGCTCCTGCTGGCGGACATAGACTGGCGAACCCGGCTTCTGGCGGATGCCCTCGATCAGCGCCATCGACTTGCCGCGCGCCTTCATCGTCGCTTCCAGCTCGTAGGAAACGTCGAAATGATCCTCCAGTGCACCCTTGCCACGGCCGGTGACGAAGATGATCTGTTCGATGCCGGCTTCGAGCGCCTCTTCAACCGCATATTGGATCAGCGGCTTGTCGACGACGGTCAGCATTTCCTTCGGCATCGACTTCGTGGCGGGAAGAAACCGCGTGCCGAGACCGGCGACCGGAAAGACTGCCTTGCGTACCTTCTTGATCGTCATCGCTTCCATCCCAAAATTGCTGCACTGCAATAGAACGTCATCGACCGGCTGGCAAACGCGTTTCGCCCCGCGCCGCCACCCGGTTCATTGATCGTGCAGCCCCTTTGGCATAGAGGCGTTAGAATATCATGGTCTTCTCCAAGTTATTTCGCCGGGCCGCCGCACCTGCGCCCCGCATTGCCGATGGCCGCATCGTATATGCGATCGGCGACATCCATGGCCGGCTCGATTGCCTGGAGGATTTGCTGGCCCGGATCGGCGCCGATCCGGAGCGTGGCGACCGGCGGGTGACCCTCGTCTTCCTCGGCGACCTGATCGATCGCGGCCCTGATTCGCGCGGCGTCGTCGAACGAGTGATGGCGCTGTGCGCCGCAAGCGAGGACGTCCATTGCCTGTGCGGCAACCACGAGGAATTGTTGCTGGAGGCCGCCGCCGGGTCGCGCCAGGCACTCGGTATCTTCAACCGGGCCGGCGGCCGCGAAACCGTGCTCAGCTACGGCGTCGACGACGCGACCTATGAACGCGAGGATTTGAAGGGCGTCCAGCGCCTTATCCTCGACCATGTGCCGGCCGCGCATCTCGATTTCCTGCGGACTCTGCCGGATCGGATCGTCATCGACGATTATGTCCTGGTCCATGCCGGCATCCGCCCCGGCGTCGCGCTGGACGATCAGAAATCCTCTGACCTGCGCTGGATTCGGGCGCCGTTCCTCGACCATCATGGTCGCCACGAACGGTTCGTCGTCCATGGCCATACCGTGACCGAGGAACCCGATGTCCGCAGCAACCGGATCGGGATCGATACCGGCGCCTACCGCACGGGACGGCTTACCGCATTGGTGCTGGCGGGCGATTCGCACCGGTTCCTGACCACCGCCTGCCCGGAGGGCAGCGGCGCCAGCGTCGACTGATCTGGCGGGACGTGCCGTCCGCCATCACCGCAGGCTAAACATCGTCCCCAGCGCGCTACGCATCGCCGGCAGGGCGCCCAACGAAAAAGGGCGCCCCGTGAGGGACGCCCTTTCCGCAGATCGTAGCGCGGTTGCCCGCGCGAACAATCAGTTGCTGTCCGAATCGCTGTCCGAGTCGGCGACGACAACGATGCCTGCAACGACGGCAGCAGCCGCCAGCAGAGCGACGATGATGCCGCCGCCGGCCAGCTTCTCACCCTTGGCAGCCGGCGCCGACGCGCGAGCAACCGACAGCTTCGAAGCGTTGGCAGCGTTGGCGATCGTCGGAGCGACGGTCATCGACACGGCCGAGGCCGCGATCAGCATCTTCTTGGCAAAACCCATTTCTACACTCCCTTGCAAAACTCTACGTCGGATCGCCTTTTGCATAGCAGCACGCCACCTGCAAGTACTATCGCCCCGTTCGCGACCAGCCGTTTGGCCGTGCGGACCAATAGTGGTCGCGCGGGTCACTGCGCCGGAACAGGTTAAATTCTACTTAGTTCCAACACGAAAAACAGTTCCGCCGGCGTAACAGGCTCGATCCGGCGCATTTCCCCTCAGGATAGAGGCGCGTTGCGGGTTGCCAGTATTGGCGGTTGGTACGGAATGGGCGCCCCATTCGGCAGGGTTGCCAGTTCACCCGCAATCAATTCGGCGCGTGTCGCTGCCGATGAATGCGTTCTACTGTGGAATATCCCGCCATCGATTCGCGCGCCCGGCCCCTGCCAGAATCGCACCGCCTCCTGTGGGTCCCATCCCGCATTGCGCAAAAGATGGACGCCCAGCCGGTCGGCATCGTCCTCGGTCTGGCGATGGATGCGGCCGTTGCGGCCCAGTTCGCGCAGCAGGCCGCGACTGACCTTCGCCGCGCCCAGCCGGGCATGATGGCGCAGAATATTGTGCGACAGTTCGTGCGCGACGACCACCGCCAGTTGCGGATCGGCGAATCGGTCGAGGAATGCGCTCGAAATCTGCACGAGCCGTCCGTCGGCGACTGCATCCAACGCGGTTCCCACCCGCAGTTCGAACAGCGTCCGGCATCCCGGCGATGGCGCGACGCCGATCGTGCGATCGATCCCGCTCCGCCGCAGAACCAGTGTGAGCGGCCGGTCGACCGGTTGCGAATCGATCAGCGCGGCTACCGCGTCGCGGGTGCGGACATGCCCACCACCGCTCGCCGTCGGAACCGGCTGTCCATTGACGCTGACGATCGAGTCATCGGCGCGCACCCCGGCGCGGGCCGCGGGGCTGCCCGGTACCACGCCCTCGACCGCGACTCCGGTTGCAAAGCCGAACACGGCGCGGGCCGCCGGTTGCTCTGCCTCGGCATATTGGTCGATCGCATGCACCACCATGCCCGGCACCGGCGCGACATCGGCACATAGCGGCGCATTGGCCGTCGCCAATCGATAGCCGATCGCCCCCAGCCGCAGATCGGCCGCCCGCAGCGCCTCCAGCGTTGCCCCGTCCGCCGGCGCCGGCATGGGCGCCGCGCCCAGGGTCGGCAGCGCCAGCAGCGCCCATGCCACAAGCCGGAAACGGGACCCGCGCCGGACGCGGGGGGAGATGGGGGAAGCCATACTGAGCACCTATCACGAAACCGGCGAGTCAGGCGATGCGGTCGCTACTCGATTCGCCCGTTCGCGATCGCCGTGCGCGACACCGCGAACGCTACGCATCGGAGATGGCGACTTCCGCCGCCTGCACGCCGCGCTGGAAAGGACGCATCCCTTTCCACACTGCCCCCGATCGCACCGACCCGCTGCACAAACGAAAACGGCGCCGGAAACCCGGCGCCATCTACGATCGATCCTGTCGGCCTCAGCGCCCGACCGGCGGCGCTCCCGCACCCGGCGGCGGGACCGCGCCCCCCTGCTGCTGTTGCTGCTGCATCATCTGCTGCATCTGCAACTGCTGCAGAACGGTTTCGGGAATGAAGTCGATCATCTCGACATCGAACACCAGCACCTGCTTCGCCAGCTTTTCGACTTCCGGCGACATCGGCGGCGCGCCTTCGGGACGCGGCGCGGCATAGCCCAGTTCCGGCTTCACCCAGAACCGATACTTCGATCCCTTCGGCATCAGCTTGATCGCTTCGCCAAAGCCCGGAACGACGCCCTTCGGCGACATCGGGGTCGGCTGCCGGCTCTGATCGAAGACCGTGCCGTCGGTGAACTTGCCGACATAGTTGACCAGCGCGACATCGGCGTCGGTCGGGGTCGGGCCGGTACCCTTGGTCAGCACTTCATATTGCAGGCCGCTGGCGGTCGTCACGATGCCGGGGCGCGATGCGTTGCCCGACAGGAACGAATCGACATCGCTACGCGTGCCGGCCCATGCGAACCCGGCTGCGAGCAGCACGGCCAGCACGATCCCAACCCATATCCAGGTGATATGACGCTGCTTGACGGGACGCAGCGGAACGGCAGTGACCGACATCGAAACCCCTTATCGTGCGGCACACGGCGCCGCATCGCAGTACCAGCAGGGTCGCCGGCCCGCTGGCCCGCGACCCGATTCGGTATTTACCGGGCGCTGTCGCGTTCCATCCGCTTGCGCTCCAGCTTGCGGGCGCGACGGACGGCGGCGGCGCGCTCGCGGGCGCGCTTTTCCGACGGCTTTTCGTAGTGACGGCGCAGCTTCATCTCGCGATACACGCCTTCGCGCTGCAGCTTCTTCTTCAGCGCACGAAGGGCCTGATCGACATTGTTGTCACGGACGATGATCTGCATGGGGCCGTAAAACTCCGGGTCTTTATCGCAATAGAATAGGGTTCGCCGAAGCATGGCTGCGGCGTGACGAATCCCCCTAACAGGACTGTCCCCGCCGGGCAAGTCAAACCGCCATGTTTCAGAAGATCAGGTCGCCTCCGGCACGTCCGGCAAGGATTCGTCCGATCGCATCGAACAGCGCGTCCATCGCCACCGGCTTGAACAGCACTTCGTCGGCACCGGCGGCAATGCAGCGCTCGGTCAGGTCGATCGCGGTGTCGGCGGTCACGATGATGATTGGCAGCGTCCGCTTCGCATCGTCGCGGGCGCGGACCCGCCGGATCACCTCGAACCCGTCCATGCCGGGCATGCGCAGGTCGAGCAGGACCAGATCGTAATCATCCTCGTCGATTCGCCGCAGCCCTGCTTCGGCGCAATCGGCCTCGACCATGGCCGCCCCGGCCACGTCGAGCATGTCGCGGACGACCCGACGATTCATCGCATCATCCTCGACGAACAGGATTTTCATCGTGTGTTCGCCGATCGGACGCAGAAGGATAGGACGCTGTTCATATGGCAACCCGCTATCGCGCTATGCGGCGTTCGGTACAAGGGACACCGCGGGCGCGCCTTCTAGCTGTTCTACAAACAGCGCGTCGATTAGTTGCGTAGCCGAAACAGGTTTTTGCAGCAATCTGACATTTTTTCCTTCAAGGTGGATTTCATCATGCGCGCGGGTCATGGCGACGATTCGCAAATTGCGCGCCTTGGCAAGCGCTGCCAAGTCGGACAGGTCGCGCACCGGGTCCGCCGACCCGGCGGACAACGACGCCATGTCGACCAGCACTCTCCGCGTTTCCGCCTGCGACAGCCGTTCGCGAAGCGCGCCGGCATCGTCGACGAACGCCGTTTCGCCGATATGGCGGGCGAACAGCGTGCGCATCATGCCGCGCGCGATCGGATTGCGCTCGAGGATCACCAGCGTTTCGACCGGGGCGGCATCGGCCGAAGACGCCTCGTCCGATTCGGGCGCGACCGGTACCAGCGGCAGTTCGAGCGTGAAGGTCGTGCCCCTGCCGGGCACGCTGTCGACGGTGATGTCGCCGCCCATCGCCCGCGCCAGATTGCGACAGATGGTCAGGCCAAGGCCGGTGCCGCCGAACCGGCGGGTCGTGCTGTTGTCGGCCTGCTGGAACGATTCGAACACGTCCTCCAGCCGCTCGGGCGCGATCCCGATGCCGGTATCGGCCACCGCGATCGACAGCCGCCCCCCCCGGACGGCGACCCGCATCGCGATTTCGCCGGATTGGGTGAACTTCAACGCGTTCGACAACAGGTTGAACATGATCTGCCGCAACCGCACCGGGTCCCCCTCCACCCACCGGGGCACGTCGCCTAAGTCGAGGACGAAGCGCAGCCCGCGATCCTCGGCCTGGCGCCGCCACAGCCGGGCGAGGTCCTGGGTGGTGGCGACCAGATCGGTCGGCACGCGTTCGACGGTCAGCTTGCCCGACTGCATCTTCGCCACGTCGAGAATGTCGTCGACCAGCGACCGCATGGTGACCCCGGCGTCGTGGATGATATCCAGCCGATCACGCATTTCGGGCGCCAGCCGGTCGTCGCGCAGCATGACCTGCGCCATGCCGAGAATGCCGTTCAGCGGGGTGCGAATCTCGTGGCTGGTCGTCGCGAGGAAATCGCCCTTCGCCTTCAGCGCCTGTTCGAGCGCGGCATTGGTCGCCGCAAGGTCGATATTGGCCCGCCGGATCGCGTCGCGGCTGCGGCGAAGCGTGACGACGCCGAAGACCAGCAGCGCGACGAGCACCGCCACCGCCGCCGCGATGCTGCCGAACAGCGTCCGCTGGAACCGCGCGCTTTCGCGTTCGAACGCGACGTTGCGGCGCAATTCCTCCTGCTTCAGCCGCGCGATGCGCAGTTCCTGGTTCTGGAAATCGAACCGTGCCGCCATCAGCGCAGTCTTGGTCGAGGTGGTCAGTTGCGTAGCCTGCGCATTCAGCCGGTCGAGGGCCTCCAGATGCAGGAGCGCCTTCGCCGTTTCGCCGGCGGCTGCATAGACGCCATAGGCGTTGCGGTGATTGTCTCGTGCGGTCAGCGGCGTCTTCTTCAGGTCGACGTCGGCAAAGGCGTCGTCCACCAGCTTCACGGCCAGCGCGGCATGACCGCGATCGATCGCGATCCTGCCGGCAAGCGCCTGTAATTGCCCGACGGTAGCCGACGATCCTGCGGCGCGCGCGATCGCGATGCCCCGCACCGCCGCCTGCCATGCCGCGTCCAGCTGCTTGGCGCCATGATAGGCCCTGGCGATGTTCCCGAAGATCCGCGCTTCGAAGATCGGGTTCCTGACCTCCCGCACCAGGACGAGGCCACGCCGGAAATCGGCGAGCGCGCGCTGATATTGCCCCATCTCGGTTAGGACGTTGCCGCGATTGTTCAGGAGCGAGACCAGCAGCGGCGGATCGGCGGCATAGGTGTCGATCGCCTGGCCGTAATAGCGCAGGGCTGCATCGAAATCCGCGCCCTGGCGATAGAGCGCGCCGATGCTGAGCAATGCCATCGCCTGCCCCCGCCGGTCGCCGGTTTCGCGATAGATGCGGTAGGCGGCCTGATAGTCCGCCAGGGCAAGCGCGACCCCGCCGCTGTCGGAAGCGACGTCGCCCCGGGTCCGGAGGATGTCGCCCTCCAATGCGATGCGTGGCTTGATCCTGCTGGCGATTGCCAGCGCCTGGGTGATTTCGCGGCGGGCATTCGTCGCGTCGCCCATGCGCGAATAGGCTTCCGCCTGCAGCCAGATGCTGGCCGCGGCAAGGCGCGACTGTCGCCCGTCGCGCGCGATCGCCTCGCGCTCCAGCGCTTCGCTTTCGTGCAAGCCGCGTTCGGGTTCGGCCGCCAGACGGCTGCGCACCGTGTCGTAGCGACGCTCCAGCAGCCCGTCCCCATCCTGCGCGCCGGCCGTCGCGACCGACAGGGGCAGGGCCAGCAAGGCGAGGAGACAACGACCCGATCGAGAAGGCATTCGGTACACTTTCGCCATCGATGGCCAGCGGCCGGCGTGCATCAACCCGCCTTCCACTGCCCTTCATTGCGCCGGAACGAGAAACGCGGCCCGGCCATCGCCGCGACATGCCGGTCTTCCGACAGGAAGGTCAGGAACGCGGGGAATTCGATCGGACGACTGATGAGGAACCCCTGCACCATGTCGCAGCCCATCACCCCCAGCAGCGCCAGCGCCGCCGGGGTTTCGACACCCTCGGCGGTCACCTCCATGTCGAGTGCATGGGCAAGGTCGATCGTCGACCGGACGATCAGCGGGTCGCGATTGCTGCTGGTCAGCTGCGTCACGAACAATTTGTCGATTTTCAGCTCCGACGCGGGCAGACGCTTGAGATAGGCGAGCGACGACAGCCCCGCGCCGTAATCGTCGATCGACAGCGGCACCCCGATATCGGCGAAGATGCGCAGATTGGCGATGGCGCTCTCCGGATCACGGATCACCGCCGTTTCGGTAATCTCGAATCCGATCTTCGCCCCGCCCGCAGTGACCAGCGCACAGGCGTCGCGGACGAAGCCGGCATCCGACAGCAGGATGCCGGAGATGTTGATGAAGACCGGGATGTCGTGCCCGCGCGCGGCCAGCACCCGCTGATCGGCGATCGCACGCTCGATGATCCACAGCGTCAGGGGGCCGATCGTGTCGGATCGCTCGGCCGCTTCGATGAACATGCCCGGCAGGATCAGCCCGCGCACCGGATGGCGCCAGCGGACCAGCGCTTCAGCGCCGACCACCTGCTGCTGCCGCACCCGCACCTTCGGCTGATATTGCAGGAAGATCTGCCCGCTGGCGATCGCATCGGGCAATTCGCGCATCAGCTGGATCGGATCGTCGCCCGCCGACGGGTTGGCCAGGTCGCGAATCACGTCGCTGCGGATTTCCCGCGCATCGACCAGCGCCTGCTCCGCACCTTCGACCAGCCGCAGGTCGTCGGCGTCCGGCGCGGGCGCGCCGACGCCACCGATCCGCAACGACAGGCGAAAGGTTTCGCCATCGAGGTCGAACGGGTCGGCCATGGCTGCGCGCACCTGTTCGGCGATGGTGACGCCCGCTGCCGACGAATCGCATTCGAACGACAGCTCCAGCGCCTTCTGCCCCGATGGCGTGGCACGCATCATCGGCAACGCCCGCAACAGGCGCGCCATCACATCCTCGATCACCAGACGGGCGCGCGATACCCCGACGCTGCGGCGAAACGCCGCGAAATCTTCCAGTTCGGCCAGCAGCAGGAAGCGGTAAGGCGGCAGCTCGCGCAGCACGTTCGCCACCCCGGCCGCATCGCGGATCGGCGCCCCGCGACGGGATCGCGGGTGATGTCTGGTCCCGGCAAGCGGGAAATGATCCGATTTGGCGCGGCGCATGGCCTGTCCTCGCTACAGGCCCAACTGCAAAACTTCGGTTAACGACGAACGTCTTCGGATTGCGTCGAATGGCTGTGATTCAGGTTTGGTGTTCGGTTAATTTTCCGTTAATGGTTACGAACGCTTCGGCGTAACTGGGAGAAAGAAAATGCAGGCATTTTTTGCGCTGTTCCGTGATCATTACGGCGACGATCTGCGTCCGATCTGAACGGAACCGGCGCCTGGATCCATCCGGTTCGCTGGGCGGGTCCAGGCGCTTTTGATTCGTGTTTAGGCCGACCGTCGCGCGTTGGCATGCCAAGCCCCCTCTCCCCAACATTGCGCGATAGCTGAACTGGCGCGCGCTGCAGGAATCGTTGTTTTGGTGGTCGGACCCGGATCGCTACCTGCGATCCCGACATGACCGACCTTCCGACCGATCGCCTCACCCATCTCCAGCGCCTGGAAGCGGAGAGCATCCATATCCTGCGCGAAGTCGTGGCCGAGGCCGAACGCCCGGTCATGCTCTATTCGGTCGGCAAGGATTCGGCGGTGATGCTGCATCTCGCCAAGAAGGCGTTCTATCCCGCCCCGCCGCCCTTCCCGCTGCTGCATGTCGACACGACGTGGAAGTTCCGCGCGATGTACGACCTGCGCGACAAGGCGGCGCAGGGTGCCGGCATGGAATTGCTGGTCCATCGGAATCCGGATGCACAAGCGCGCGGGATCAATCCGTTCGACCATGGCAGCCTGCACACCGACCTGTGGAAGACCGAGGGGCTGAAGCAGGCGCTGGACAAATACGGCTTCGACGCGGCGTTCGGCGGCGCGCGGCGCGACGAGGAGAAGAGCCGGGCGAAGGAGCGCGTCTTCTCGTTCCGCTCAGCCAATCACCGCTGGGACCCGAAGGCGCAGCGGCCCGAGCTGTGGCACCTGTATAATGCGCGCAAGGCGAAGGGCGAATCGATCCGCGTCTTTCCGCTGTCGAACTGGACCGAGCTCGACATCTGGCAATATATCCTGGCCGAGCAGATCGAGATCGTGCCGCTGTATTTCGCCGCGCCCCGCCCGACCGTGGAGCGCGACGGCATGCTGCTGATGGTCGATGACGACCGGTTTCCGCTCAACCCCGGCGAGGTCCCGGTCGAGCGGTCGATCCGCTTTCGCACGCTCGGCTGCTATCCGCTGACCGGCGCGGTGGAGAGCGAGGCGGCGACGCTTTCCGAGGTCATTCAGGAAATGCTGCTGACCACCACCTCCGAACGGCAGGGCCGCGCGATCGACCGCGATGCGGGATCGGCCAGCATGGAAAAGAAGAAGCAGGAGGGTTATTTTTGACGCGCCACGTCATGCGCAGCGTGACGAAGCGTCAACCCCGGCGAAGGCCGGGGCCTCCCGCCGATAGAATCCCCTCATTTCAGGGAGACCCCAGCCTTCGCTGGGGTGACGTGCAGATATGAACGCCCAGACGCCCGCCCCCGCCTATACCCCCGATGCGCTGATCGCCGACGATATCGACGCCTATCTGGCGCAGCATCAGTCGAAATCGCTGCTGCGGTTCATCACCTGCGGATCGGTGGACGACGGCAAGTCGACGTTGATCGGCCGGCTGCTGTATGACTCCAAGATGATCTTCGAGGATCAGCTGGCGGCGCTGGAGAGCGATTCGAAGCGGGTCGGGACACAGGGCGGCGAGATCGACTTCGCGCTGCTGGTCGATGGCCTTGCCGCCGAGCGCGAGCAGGGCATCACCATCGACGTCGCCTATCGCTTCTTCGCGACCGAAAAGCGCAAGTTCATCGTCGCCGATACGCCCGGCCACGAACAATATACCCGCAACATGGTCACCGGCGCATCGACCGCCGACCTGGCGGTCATCCTGATCGATGCGCGCAAGGGCGTGCTGACCCAGACGCGGCGGCACAGCTATCTGGCGCACCTGATCGGTATCCGCCACATCGTGCTGGCGGTGAACAAGATGGACCTGGTCGGTTATGACCAGGCGACGTTCGACCGCATCGTCGCCGACTATGCCGCGTTCGCCGAATCGATCGGCATCGCCGGCTTCACCGCGATCCCGCTGTCGGGGTTCAAGGGCGACAATATCGCCGCTGCCCCGTCGGCCAATACGCCATGGTATGCCGGCCCGGCGCTGATCGAGCATCTCGAATCGGTCGCGCTGGACAGCGAAGCGGCGGCGGCGCGTGCCTTCCGCCTGCCGGTACAGTGGGTCAACCGCCCGACCCTCGACTTTCGCGGGTTTGCCGGGCTGATCGCCAGCGGCACGGTGCGGCCGGGCGATGCGGTGCGGGTGCTGCCATCGGGCCGGACCAGCAAGGTCGCGCGCATCGTCACCATGGACGGCGACCTGCCCCAGGCGGTGGCGGGCCAGTCGGTGACGATCACGCTCACCGACGAGATCGACTGTTCGCGCGGCGACGTCATCGCCGCCGCCGACGCGCCGCCACAGGTCGCCGACCAGTTCCGCACGACGATCGTCTGGATGGACGGCGAGGCTTTGCTGCCGGGGCGCGCCTATTGGCTGAAGACCGGATCGGGCACCGTGTCGGCGACGGTCCAGCCGCCGCGCCACGCGATCGACGTCAACACGCTGGCCGAATTGTCGGTCAAGACGCTGCAACTGAACGATATCGGTGTGGCGGACGTGTTCACCGATCGCGGCATTGCGTTCGAACCCTATGCCGATAATCGCGACCTTGGCGGGTTCATCCTGATCGACAAGATCACCAATGCCACCGTCGCCGCCGGCATGATCGACTATTGCCTGCGCCGCAGCCAGAACGTGCACTGGCAGTCGCTCGACATCACGCGCGAGGCCCATGCCGCGCAGAAGAACCAGAGCCCCCGCGTGCTGTGGTTCACCGGCCTGTCGGGATCGGGCAAGTCGACCATCGCCAACCTGGTCGAAAAGAAGCTGCATACGCTGGGCAAGCACAGTTTCCTGCTCGACGGCGACAATGTCCGCCATGGGCTGAACCGCGACCTGGGCTTTACCGATGCCGACCGGGTGGAGAATGTCCGCCGCGTGGGCGAGGTTGCGAAGCTGATGGCCGATGCCGGGCTGATCGTGCTGACCGCGTTCATCTCTCCGTTCCGCGCGGAACGCGACCTGGCGCGCGCGATGCTGCCCGAGGGCGAGTTCGTCGAGGTGTTCATCGACACCCCGCTGGCCGTGGCCGAGGCACGCGACGTGAAGGGGCTGTATGCCAAGGCGCGTGCCGGCGGCCTTGCCAACTTCACCGGCATCGACAGCCCGTACGAAGCGCCGCTGCGTCCCGAAATCCATGTCGACACCCTGCGCGAGACGCCGGAGGCCGCCGCCGAGCGGATCGTCGAGCATATCCTGGGCGTGTGGATACCGATGCTGTGACCGACGACGCGCTGCTGGCCACCGCCATTGCCGCCGAGGCGGGCAAGCTGTTGCTGGCGATCCGATCGGAGGGGCGCGAGACGGGCAAGGCGCTGGGCGACCGTGCCGATGCGGCGGCCAACATGCTGATCCTCGACCGGCTGCGCGCGGCGCGGCCCGACGCGTTCGTGCTGTCGGAGGAGTCGGTCGACGACAAGCTGCGCTGCGCCGCGTCGCAGACGTGGATCGTCGATCCGCTGGACGGCACGCGCGAATATGCCGAGGGGCGCGACGACTGGGCGGTGCATGTCGCGCTGGCGGTCGGCGGGCGGGCAACGGCGGGCGCGGTCGCGCTGCCCGCGCTGGGCGTCGTGCTGTCGAGCAGCCCCGCGCCGATCGTCCCCCCCGCCCCGCCGCGTCCGCGCATGGTCGTCAGCCGCACCCGCCCCGCGCCGCAGGCGCTGGCGGTGGCCGAGGCGATCGGTGCCGAGCTGATCCCGATGGGGTCGGCCGGGGCAAAGGCGATGGCGGTGGTGCGTGGGCAGGCCGACATCTACCTGCATGCCGGTGGGCAATATGAATGGGACAGCTGCGCACCCGTGGCGGTGGCCCTTGCCGCCGGGCTACACGCGTCGCGGATCGATGGCACGCCGCTATATTACAACTGCCGGGATACGTGGCTGCCGGACCTGCTGATCTGCCGCCATGCCGATGCCGCGCGGATATTGCCGCTGATTAGCTAGGCCGCCGGCAGCGTCAGGATCGCGCGGGCGCCGAGGCCTGGCCCGTCGCTTTCCAGCCGCAGGCTGCCGCCCATCGCCGCCATCCCGTTCGCGCACCAGTGCAGGCCGAGGCCCCCGGACTTGGCCTTGCGGGTGGAATAGCCGTGCTGGAACAGCATCGGCGCGTCGGCCGGATCGAACCCGTCGCCATCGTCGGCGATCGTCACCGTCACCTCCGCCCCGTCGGCCACGGTGACGAGCACCTGCCCATCGCCGTCGCCCTGCGCCGCGATCGCTTCGGCGGCGTTGCGGAACAGGTTGCCGATCACCTGGCTCAGGATCACCCGGTCGGCCCGCACCCAGCACGGCGATGCGGGAAAGGACACCGCGATCGAATGGCCGTCGCCATAGCGGGCGATGGCACCGTTGCGCGCGATCAGGTCGGTCACGTCGCAGCGGTCGAGCACCAGCGCCTCGTCCGCCATGTCCTGCGCCCCGCCGATGATGTCGAGGATGTTGGCCAGCGCCGCGCGGCCCGTTTCGAACTGCGCCAGCCGCTCCACCCGCGCCCGCGCCACCGTATCGATCGCGGTCATCATGAACGCGGCAAGCCGTTCGCGCCGGGCAGGCGGCAGGTCCGGCTGCGCCAGTTCGGCGACGACGCGTTCGATCATGCTGCGTTCGGCGACCGGCGGCTGGGCAAGCCCGTGCGACAGGATCGCGCTGATCGGCGACAGGGCGTTGCGGGCATTGTGGACCAGCGCCGCGCGGCTTTCGGTGCGGCCCAGCCGGAACGACCGCAGCTCGCGCTGTCCCGCCTGTTCCAGCATCTGCCGCTGCACCAGCGTCAGCTGCCGCGACAGGGCACGGATTTCGGCGGGCGCGCCGGGCAAGGGATGCGGTGCCGCCTCTCCCAAGGTCGCCATCGCCGCCACCTGTCCCGCGAACTGGCGCAGCGGATCAGTGACACAGCGGGCGATGGCGATGCGCAGCGCCACCAGCATCAGCACGAGCAACCCGCCGCCGGCAAGGACGCTCCACAGCGCCACTTCCGTCCCGACCGTCACCGCCAGCACGACCACGATCGCCACGACCCCGACGCCACCGACCGGCACCAGCCAGCGCAGCAGCATGGCATCGACCGGACGGGGGTCGCGCGCCGTCATGGCGTCGTCGCCCGCTCCCGTCCCACGCCGTCGCGTGCCATGCTGGTCGCGGTCGCGCCGTCTACCGGTCGCGCGAAATAATAGCCCTGCAGATGCGAACAGCCCGCCAGCCGCAGCGCCTGCACCTGATGTTCGGTTTCCACCCCTTCGGCGATCACCTGCAATCGCAGCGCGCGGGCAAGGTGGATGATCGAATGGACGATCGCCGCGCTTTCGCGTTCACGCCCCATCCCGTCGATGAAGCTGCGATCGATCTTCAGGCAGTCGAGCGCGAACTTGCGGATATTGTAGAGCGACGAATAGCCGGTCCCGAAATCGTCGAGCGCGATGCGGAACCCCATCTGGCGCAGCCGGTACAGCGTGTCGGCCGCGCGTTCGGCATCGTCGAAGATCGCGGTTTCGGTAATCTCGATCTGCAACCGGTCGGGGGCGACGCCGGCGCGCTGCACCTTTTCCACCAGATGCCCGACGAAATTCTGCCGCCGGAACTGGCGCGGGGAGAAATTGACCGAGACATATTGCCCCGGCCATTCGCCCAGCATCGCCAACGCGGCGTCGAGCACCCAATCGCCCAGATCGTGGATCAGGTTCGATTCCTCGGCGATGGGAATGAAGGTCGCCGGGCCGATCGTGCCATGATCGGGGCTGTTCCAGCGCAGCAGCCCTTCGAAGCCGACGAGCGCGCCGGTGTCCTGCGCCACGATCGGTTGATACAGCAGCGCCAGTTCGGCGTTGGCGATCGCGTGGGTCAGCCCCTGTTCGACGCGACGACGAAAGCGGATCGATTCGTCCATGCTGTCGTCGAACAGCCGCACGACGCCGCGGCCCGACCGCTTGGCTTCGTTGAGCGCCAGATCGGCGCGGCGCATCACGTCGACCGATTCGCGCCCGCCTTCCCCCGCGACCATCACCACCCCGATCGATGCCGCGCCCTGGATCGGATGGCCGAACACCTGAAGATCGCCCGAGCAGGCCCGCACCAGTCGTTCGCAGCGCATCACGGCTTCATCGGCGTGATCGGCACGCAGCAGCACGCCGAATTCGTCGCCGCCCAGCCGCGCGACGAACCCGTCCTCGCCGACCTGTTCGATCAGGATCGCACAGATGGTGCGGATCAGTTCGTCGCCGACCAGATGACCGAGCGTATCGTTGATGAGCTTGAACCGATCGAGATCGATCATCGCCATCGCAAAATTGCCCGGTTGCCGCGCCTGTTCGGACAGGATGCGCAAGAACGCCAGCCGGTTGGGCGCACCGGTCAGCGGATCGCGATTGGCGAGGCGGATCGCCTTGCTCTCGTTCGCAGCCAGCTCGCGCGCCTGTTCCTCCAGCTCGTCGATCTTGGCGGCCAGCGTCGCACGGGTATTGGCAAGCGCGCGATCGGCCAGCCAGCGATGCGACAGCGCGGTGGCGGTCTGCACCACCTCGTCGGCGGTGAACGGCTTGGCGATATAGAATAGCCGGTCGGGCGGGCCGGCGACGCGTGCGATCTGGGCCGGCGAGAAATCGGAATAGCCGGTGACGATGACGATCTGCACCTCCGGGTCGATCGCCCGGATGCGCCGCGCGGTTTCGCGGCCGTCGATGCCCGGCGGCATCCGCACGTCGATGAAGGCGACGGCAAAGCGCTGGTCATCGCGCACCGCGCGTTCGACCGCCACGATCGCGTCCTCGCCCTGATGCACATGGTCGAGGCGCAGGCGCAGCGGTTCCGCCGTGTCCGGCGTCGCATCGTCGAACAGCTGCGCGGCAAGACCGGCCAGCGCCGCCGCATCCTCCGACGGGGCGAACGACATGCGATAGGAATCGTGCACGGCCGGGTCGTCATCGACGATCAGGATGCGTGCCATGGGTTCATCGGGTTTCATACCGTACGTCTATTTGCCCGGCTGGCGACCAAGGTCGCTGGAATTGCCGGATCAGCGCGCGACGGGCCGTTTCGATCCCGTTTCGGCCGGTCCTGCCCAAGTTTCGGCGGCAGGTCGCGTCTGGTCAGCGTAGCGCGACAGTGCCAGAAGGCGGCGCATGGGCGCACATCATCACGACCACGGGCACGGCCACCACGATCACGGCGAGGGGCACGGCCATGGGCTCGGCCACGGGCATCACCACATGCCGACCGATTTCGGCCGCGCCTTTGCCATCGGGACCCTGCTGAACATCGGCTTCGTCATCATCGAGGGCGGCGCCGGATTCTGGTTCGATTCGGTCGCGCTGCTGGCCGATGCCGGGCATAATCTGTCCGACGTACTCGGCCTGCTGATCGCATGGGGCGGCATGGAGCTGGCCAAGCGGCCGGCGACCCGGCGTTTCACCTATGGGCTGGGGGCGTCGACCATTCTGGCTGCGCTGGCCAATGCGCTGGTGCTGCTGGTCGCGGTCGGCGCGATCCTGCTGGAGACGATCCAGCGGCTGGGCAGCCCGCGTCCGATCGACGGCTGGCCGGTGGTGTGGGTTGCGCTCGCCGGGATCGTCGTGAACCTCGCCACCGCGTTGTTGTTCGCGCGGGGGCGGCATGGCGACGTCAATATTCGCGGCGCCTATCTCCACATGGCCGCCGATGCGGCGGTGTCGGCGGGGGTGGTCGTCGCGGGCCTGGTGATCCTGTCGACCGGTGCGACGTGGATCGACCCGCTGGTCAGCCTGATCGTCGTCGCGATCATCCTGATTGGGACCTGGGGACTGCTGAGCGAATCGCTGCTGCTGGCGCTACAGGCGGTGCCGCGCGGGATCGATGCGGGGGCGGTCGAGGCGCTGCTGGCCAGCCAGCCGGGCGTCAACCGGGTCCACGACCTGCATATCTGGCCGATGAGCACGACCGAAACCGCGCTGACCGCGCATCTGGTGGTGCCCGGCGGCCATCCGGGTGATGGTTTTCTGGCGGCGCTGGGCGATCGGCTGAAGCAGGATTTCGGCATCGGTCATGCGACGGTGCAGATCGAAACCGGCGACGATTGCGCGTTGGCGCATGTGCATTGAGGGGGCGGTTCGTTTCCGGATCGTCACCCCGGACCTGATCCGGGGCCCCGCTTCTTTTTCACGGTAGCAGAAGAAGCGGGACCCCGGGTCAAGCTCGGGGGTGACGTAGAGGATACAGGCAGTGTCAGCGTGCCACCGACACCCGGTAGACCATGCGGTGGTGGTACGGCTTGCCCGGCTCGACCCGTGCCGACCCGAACGCCGGCTGGTTGGGCGTGTCGGGGAATTTCTGCGGCTCCAGCGCGATGCCGTCGCCCATGCGGTAGACATGGCCCTTCTTGCCGACCAGCGTCCCGTCGAGGAAATTGCCCGAGTAGAACTGCACCCCCGGCTCGGTCGTCAGCACCTCCAGCACCCGCCCCGAGGCGGGGTCTTCGAGCCGCGCGGCGAGCTTTGGCTCCTTCGTGATCCCGGCATCGAGGACGAAATTATGGTCGTAGCCGCGCCCGGCGACGATCTGCGCATCGCGGCCGTCGCGGACATCCTGTCCGACGATGCGGCCGCGGGTGAAGTCGAACACCGTGCCCTTGACCGCGCGACGCTCGCCGGTCGGGATCAGCGCGTCGTTGACCGGCGTATAGCGGCTGGCGGGCATGGTCAGCCGATGGTTCATCGTGCCGATCGCGCTCCCCTCGCCGCCCATGTCGAACAGCGCATGGTTGGTCAGGTTGACGATGGTCGGCGCATCGCTCTTCGCATCGAAATCGATCGTCAGCGCGCCCTTGTCGTCCAGCGCATAGGTGACGGTGACGTCGAGCGTGCCGGGATAGCCCTGGTCGCCGCTGGGGCTGTTGAGCGTCATCGTGACCGAGGCGGTCGGACCGTCCTTCATCGACACGATCCGCCATACCCGCTTGTCGAAGCCGACCGTGCCGCCGTGCAGCGAATTGGCCTTGTCGTTCTGGGTCAGCTGATAGGTCTTGCCGTCGAGCACGAACTTGCCGCCGGCGATGCGGTTGGCATAACGGCCGATCGTCTGGCCCCAGTAATTGGGTGCCTTGATGTAGCTGGCGGCATCGTCATAGCCGAGCGTGACGTCGGCGACCTTGCCGCTGCGGTCGGGCGCGTTGAACGCCTGCAGCGTGGCGCCCAGCGTCATGATCCGCGCGCTGACGCCGTTGCTGCCGGTCAGGGTCACCGCCTCGACCGCCGTGCCGTCGGGCAGCGCGCCGAAGCTCGCCCGCTTGGCCGTCGCCGCTTCGGCCTGTGCGCCGCCCAGCATGATGGCGGCCAGTGCGGCCTGGCAAAGAAACGCTCGCTTCATCGTCACCCCTCCCATGGTGACCGGCGGGCTGTTCACGCCGCGTCCGGTCTGTTGGCAGGAGATATAGTCCGACAATAAGCGGCAGTTCAAGCTCAGCCGTCGCCCAGCCGTTCGATATCCGCCCCGACCGCCTGCAGCTTTTCCTCCAGCCGCTCATAGCCGCGATCAAGGTGGTAGACGCGGCTGACCGACGTCTCGCCCTCTGCCGCCAGGCCGGCGATGATAAGGCTCATCGATGCGCGCAGGTCGGTCGCCATCACCGGCGCGCCGACCAGGCCGGGTACGCCGCGCACCACCGCCGACCGGCCGGTGACGGTGATGTCCGCCCCCATCCGCGCCAGTTCGGGAACGTGCATGTAGCGATTTTCGAAGATCGTCTCGGTCAGGACGCTGGCGCCATCGGCACGGGCCAGCAGCGCCATGAACTGCGCCTGCATGTCGGTGGCGAACCCCGGATAGGGCGCGGTCGACAGGTTGACCGGGCGGATCGGGCCGCTCGCCTCGACGAACAGCGAGGTCGCTTCCTCGCGCACCGCGACGCCCGCTTCGACCAGCGCGTCGATCGTCGCGCGCATGTCGCCGGGGACGACGTTCGCCAGCTCGACCGCGCCGCCGGTGATCGCAGCGGCACAGGCATAGCTGCCCGCCTCGATCCGGTCGGGCATGACGGCATAGGTCGCCCCGTGCAGCCGGTCGCGGCCCTCGATCGTCAGCGTGTCGCTGCCGATGCCGTCGATGACCGCGCCCATCGCGACGAGGCAGCGGCACAGGTCGACGATCTCCGGCTCACGCGCGGCGTTTTCGAGGACGCTGGTACCCTTTGCCAGCACGGCGGCCATCACCGCATTCTCGGTCGCGCCGACCGACACGACCGGGAAGCGATAGCGCCCGCCGGGGAGACGCCCGCCCGGCGCGGTCGCCTTCACATAGCCCGCCGCCAGCTCGATCTCGGCGCCAAGGGCTTCCAACGCCTTGAGGTGGAGGTCGATCGGACGGTTGCCGATCGCGCAGCCGCCGGGCAGCGATACCGTCGCCTCGCCCGCGCGGGTGACCAGCGGGCCAAGTACCAGGATCGAGGCGCGCATCTTGCGCACGATGTCATAGGGGGCGACCGTGCTGGTCAGGCGCTGGCCGCGCATCGTCATCACGCGGCCGAACTCGGACGGGTGCGATCCCTCGATCGTGGTCGACACACCGAACTGGTTGAGCAGGTGGCCGAAGCTGTCGACGTCCGCCAGCCGCGGCAGGTTGCGCAGCGTCAACGGCTCCTCGGTCAACAGCGCACAGGGGAGCAGCGTCAACGCCGCGTTCTTGGCCCCGGAAATGACGATGCGGCCGGACAGGCGATTGCCGCCGCGAATGACGATACGATCCATGCGCCAGCTTCTACTGTGTGCGCGAAGGCGCGCAAGGGGCGTGGCGGATCAGGCCGCTGCCGCCTGCCCCGCGACGAAGGGTGCGATCACGTCAAGCGCGCGGTCGACCGACGCCGCCTTTTCCCCGACCGGCGCGACATAATGGATCGCCGCCTCCGCATCGGCCAGCGAGCCGCCGCGCGCGATCATCCATGCCGCCAGATATTGCGACGCCATGCAGCCGCCGGCGGTGGCGACATTGCCGTGCGCGACGAACGGCGCATCGATGACCTCGACGCCAGCCTCCACGACCCATGGCTTGGTCGTGAGGTCGGTGCAGGCGGGCAGGTCGCCGATCAGGCCGAGCTTCGCCAGCAGCAGTGTACCCGAACATTGCGCCCCGATCAGCTGGCGCGCGGGGTCGAGCGCGAGCTGGGCCAGCAGCTCGGTATCGGCGGCGATCTCGCGCGTGCGGATGCCGCTGCCGATCAGCACCGCGTCCGCATCGCGGGCGAAGGCAAGCGGACGCTGGCGGCGGATGGTCACGCCGTTCATCGACGTCACATCCTCGGTCGGCGAGGTGATGTACGCGTTCCAGCCCTGTGGCCGCATGCGGTTGAGGATGCCCGCCGCGATGAACGAATCGAGTTCGTTGAACCCGTCAAAGGTCAGGACCGCGATCTGCATTCGGCGAATCCTAGACGGTGCGGGCGGTTGTGCAACCGGTCGGCGCAAGCCCCTCCGCGTGCCGGAGAGGGTCAGGCCGTTGTCTCAAGCCTTCTCCAGCGTGCATTGCAGCGGGTGCTGGTTCTGCCGGGCGAAGTCCATCACCTGTGCGACCTTCGTCTCGGCCACCTCATAGGTGAAGACACCGCAAACGCCCACGCCGCGCTGGTGAACGTGCAGCATCACCCGTGTCGCTTCCTCCATGCTCATGCGGAAGAAGCGCTGGAGGCAGAGGACGACGAATTCCATCGGGGTATAGTCGTCATTCAGCATCAGGACGCGGTAGGGCGTCGGTTTCTTGACGCGGGTCTGCGTCGCGACGCCGAGGCCGGTCGCGTGGTCGTCGTCATGGTCGCGGTCGTCACCGGCCGTCGGGATGCAGGGCTGTCGAGACATGTCGTCGCAAAATATGGCATTGCGGGGCGGCAGGGCAAGGGGGTGCGAACCTGCCCGCACGCCCGGTGGATGCAAAAAGGGCGACCGCTCGCGCGATCGCCCTCCCTGTCCGTCCAGGTTAACCGGTCGCTTATGCGACGGTCTTCACCTTGTCGGCGGCAACCGCGACGCGGTTGCTGATCGGCTGCGCGGCGTCGCCGGCGAGCTTGATCATCATTTCGGTGGTCTTCGACGCTTCGGCGACGAACGAGTCGAACGACTGGCGCACGAAGTCCGACTGGAGCTTCATGAACTCGGTCGGCGACTTGACCGACGCCAGCGTCTTGGCGGTCGAGGTCGCGTGTTCGAACGACTTGCGGCCATATTCGGCCATTTCCTGGCCGAGCGATTCCAGGCCCTTGGCGGCGATGCGGCTGGCTTCGACCATCGCTTCGATGTTGCCCTTGGCCATCTCGTTCATTTCCTCAAAGCCCTTGGCGCCCTTTTCCATGGCGGCCTTGGCCTTTTCGTTGAAGTCGGCGGTCATCGCCTGCGCCTTGGCGGCGGCATCCTGCGTGAAGGCCTGCGCCTTGTTGGCGGCGTTCTGGGTGGTGGCGGTCGCTTCGTTGGTGACGTCCATGGTCTTTTCCTCGACTTGCGCGGTCACGGTCTCGACCGCCGCGGTGGTTTCCTCGACCGCGTTCTGCGCGGTTTCGACTACGGCTTCCGCCGCCTTGGCCACCGGTTCCGCGACGGGCGCGGGATCGATAGCAGGTAGTTCAACCTTCAAAGGCAATTCGGTCGGCGCGGGCTTCGGCTCGGCGACGAACGGCACCGGCGGAACGTCTGCCTTCACCGGTTCGGCGACGGGCACGGCCGGCGTGGCAGCCTCGACCGGAGCGGTCGCGACCGGGCGGGTGGAACGGGAACTGGCGGGCTTGCGCACGCCGGTCTTCGGACCTCTCGTGGCCACTCGGACTTCCTCCATCTAGTGCTGCTGCGATGCACCAAATAGCGGAAGTCCATGACCGTTTCAAGACGCGATTTTGTGCAGCGCAACATAAATATGCTGCACGTTTTTACCGGTACTTAGCGCGTTCGCACATACTCACCGGGTGCATCGCACAGCGCCGGTGCGGTGCCGTTGCCGGGCACGCGCGTGCCCTTGGCCGGAACGGTCTTGCCATCGGCCGCCGCGATCCATTTGCGCCAGTCCGGCCACCAGCTGCCCTTCGTTTCCGACGCGCCGGCAACGAACGCCGCCAGCGAGTCCGCCGGCGCATCGTTGGTCCAATATTGATATTTCCCGGCCGAGGGCGGGTTGACCACGCCCGCGATATGCCCCGACCCGGCTAGGACGAAGCGCAGGGGACCGGTGAAATGCTCGGTCACCTTCCACACGCTTTCGGGCGGGGCGATATGATCCTCGCGCCCGGCCTGGATATAGGCGGGGGTCTTCACCGTGGTCAGGTCGATCGGCACGCCGTCGACGCTCATCGATCCGGGCTGCGCCAGCCGGTTGTCGCGGTAGAGGTCGGTCAGATAGCCCAGATGCCAATTGGACGGCAGGTTGGTGACGTCGGCATTCCAGTGGAGCAGGTCGAACGGCGCATAGTCGTTGCCGAGCAGATAATTGTTGGTGACATAGTTCCAGATCAGGTCGCGCCCGCGCAGCAGGTTGAACGTCGCCGCCATGTAGCGCCCGTCGAGATAGCCGTCCTTGCCCACCTGCCGGATCATCTTCAGCTGTTCATCATCGACGAACAGCGACAATTCGCCGGCATCGGCAAAGTCGACCTGCGCGGTGAAGAAGGTGGCGGTGGCGACCTTTGCCGCCTCCCCCCGCGCCGTCAACAGCGCCAGCGTCGCAGCGAGCGTCGTGCCCGCCACGCAATAGCCGATGGTGTGGACCGACTCGACGCCCAGCAACTCGCGCACCGTGTCGATCGCGTCGACCTGCCCACGCACGACATAATCGTCCCACGTCACGTCCTTCATCGACGCATCCGCCGACTTCCACGACACGACGAACACGCTGAGGCCCTGCTCCACCGCCCAGCGGATGAAGCTCTTCTCGGGCGTCAGGTCGAGGATGTAGAAGCGGTTGATCCACGGTGGAAAGATCAGCAGCGGGATCGCCCCGACCTTCTCGGTCGTCGGCGCGTAATGGATCAGTTCGTAGAGCGGCGTGCGCTTCACCACCTTGCCCGGCGTGGTCGCGACGTTGCGGCCCAGTTCGAACGCGCTGGTATCGCTCTGCGTCATCTGGCCCTTGGCCATGTCGGCCAGCATGTTCTGCAGGCCCTTCAGCAGATTTTCGCCGCGCGTCTCGATGATCTTTTCGACGACCAGCGGATTGGTCGCGGGGAAGTTGGTCGGGCTCATCGCGTCGATCAGCCCGCGCGTGGCGAAGCGCAGCTGCTCCTTCTGCTTGGGCTCCACGCCGTCGAGCGCATCGACGCTTTTCAGCATATGGTCGGCGACCAGGAAATAGCTCTGGCGGATGAACGCGAACAGCGGGTCGTCATGCCATTGCTTCGCCTTGAACCGCCGGTCGCGCGCACGCTCGGGCGATTCCTCGACCGGGGTCGCATTGGCGGGGTCGAGGAAGCGCTGCCACAGCTTCATCGTATCGGCCCAGAAATCGCTCTGCGCCTTCAGGATGCCGGTCGGATCGGGGATCGCCGGGGTCCGCTCCAACAGGTCGATGCCCTGTTCGAGCATCATCTGCTGCGCGCGGCCCAGCATCTGCGTCCAGTGCTGCAGATCTTCCAGCGACATGGCGGGGGCGGGCGACGGGGCCGGCGGCACGTTCGACTCGGCGGTCATTTTCTTCTCCTGAAGGCAGGCAGGCCTACCCGTTAGTTGCTTCCTAGCGTAAGGACCGCCGTGAAAGGAACGAGAATGTCCGACGAATTCTACCGCATGAAGCGCCTGCCCCCCTATGTCATCGCCGAAGTGAACGCGATGCGGGCGGCCGCGCGTGCCGGTGGCGAGGACATTATCGACCTCGGCATGGGCAACCCCGACCTGCCGCCGCCCGAGCATGTCATCGAAAAGCTGGTCGAGGTCGCGCGCAAGCCGTCGGCCCACGGCTATTCGCAGTCGCGCGGCATTCCGGGCTTACGCAAGGCGCAGGCGAATTATTACGGCCGCCGCTTCGGCGTCGACATCGATCCCGACAGCGAAGTCGTGGTGACGATGGGGTCGAAGGAGGGGCTAGCCAGCCTCGCCACGGCGATCACCGCGCCGGGCGACGTGATCCTGGCGCCGAACCCCAGCTACCCGATCCACATGTTCGGTTTCATCATTGCCGGTGCCACGATCCGCGCGGTGCCGACGACGCCCGACGAGCATTATTTCGAGAGCCTCGAACGCGCGATGGCGTTCACCGTGCCCAAGCCCAGCGTGCTGGTGATGGGATATCCGTCGAACCCGACCGCCGAGGTCGTCGACCTCGCCTTTTACGAACGGGTCGTGGCGTTCGCGAAGGAACATGGGCTGTGGGTCATCTCCGACCTCGCCTATTCCGAACTCTATTATGACGGCTGTCCGACGCCCTCGATCCTGCAGGTGCCGGGGGCGAAGGACGTCGCGATCGAGTTCACCTCGCTCAGCAAGACCTATTCGATGGCCGGCTGGCGAATGGGCTTCGGCGTCGGCAACAAGAAGCTGATCGCGGCAATGACGCGGGTGAAGTCGTATCTCGATTACGGCGCGTTCACCCCGATCCAGGCGGCGGCGTGCGCCGCGCTCAACGGCCCGCAGGATATCGTCGAGAAGAACCGCCAGCTCTATCACAAGCGCCGCGACGTGCTGGTCGAGAGCTTCGGCCGCGCCGGATGGGACATTCCCTCCCCGCGCGCATCGATGTTCGCGTGGGCCCCGCTGCCGCCGGCGCTGGCGCATCTGGGGTCGCTGGAGTTTTCGAAGCAGCTGCTGACCGAGGCCAAGGTCGCGGTCGCGCCGGGCGTCGGTTACGGCGAGAATGGCGAGGGCTATGTCCGGATCGCCATGGTCGAGAACGAACAGCGGCTGCGCCAGGCCGCGCGCAACGTGAAGAAATATCTCCAGTCGATGGGGGTCAACACGCCGGCGGGGCGGAACGCGGGGTAACGCCGACCTTCGTCATTCCCGCGCAGGTGGGAATGACGACGATGGAGCGCCGGAACCGTCCGGTCTGCCGGGCACTTTACCGCCCATCCCCTGACGGAGCGCGCCGATGACCACCCTGCCCCTCGAACTCACCCTGCTCGGCTGGTCGGTCGTGCTGCTGGTGATCGCGATCATGCTGCAGGGGCAGCTGGCGACGCGCGAACTGGGCGTCGGCTGGAACGCCGGGCCGCGCGACGGCGACCAGCATCCGACGGGCGCGATGGCCGGCCGGGCGCAGCGCGCGCTCGACAATTTCAAGGAAACCTACCCCGCCTTCATTGCGCTAGCGCTGGCGCTGGCCGTCAGCGGGCGGAGCGGCGGGCTGGGCGCGACGGGTGCGCTGCTGTGGTTCGTCGCGCGGATCGTCTACCACCCGCTCTATCTGTTCGGCGTGCCCTATGTCCGCAGCCTCGTCTGGGTGGCATCGATGTTCGGGCTGCTGCTGATGCTCATCCGCCTATTGTGACAAAGTGTTGCTTGCGCGACCCCATATTTTCCTCGCTACGCAGCGGCGCGCAACTGTCGCACGCCATGGCGCCCGGCATCCCGCGCGGGCGGAGTCGTGTCGCCCATGTTCCTGTTCAAAGGTCTTGAGAGCCATCCGCGCAGCTTAGTGAAGGCGGTGTCGTGGCGCACTGTCGGATCGATCGATACCTTCGTGCTGGGGCTGTTCTTTTCCGGGTCGGCCAAGCTCGCCGGCGCGATCGCCGGGACCGAGGTCCTCACCAAGATCCTGCTCTTCTATTTCCACGAACGCGCCTGGTCGCTGGTCCGCTGGGGGCATCGCCCCGACCCGGCGGCGGACGCTGCGCCGGACAGCGGCGAACCGGCCCCCACTGCCCTGCCCGCCACCGGCTGACCCGAGGGTCAGTCGCGCACCACATCCTCTTCGACCGCCCAGAGCAGGTCGCACTTGTCCAGTACCCGGCCGTCATGGCTGTGCACCGCCACCGTCGCGATCGGGCGGCGGTCGCGTGCATCGACCAGGATCGGGGTCGCGGCGACGCCGGTTTCCCACCGCTCGCCCCATTGGCGCAGCGCCACCATCGTCGGCAACAGCGCCCGCCCCTTTTCGGTCAGGCGATATTCGATCTTGCGCCGATCCGCCGCCACCGCGCGCCGTTCGAGAATGCCATGCCCGACCAGCCGCGACAGTCGGTTGGCAAGGATGTTGCGCGCAATACCCAGTTCCGACTGGAACTCCTCGAAATGGCACAGGCCGTTAAACGATCCGCGCAGGATCAGGAACGACCAGCGTTCACCCATCGCCTCCAGCGCGGCGGGCAGGCTGCAGCGGTTGGCCAGTTCGCGCAGCGGTTCTCTGAGGGTCGTCGTCATCGGATACGGTCTAGCCCAACCGCGCCACGAAGGGAAATCAACGTTTTTCGCAAATGCAGCAAAGATAGTCATTTGCAACTTACATCGATGTATATTAGCTGCCGATCCATCGAATCGCTGGAGACGCGCATCATGAAGACCTTCGTCCTGCTGGCCGCCGCCGCCCTCGCCCTGCCCCTCGGTGCCACTGCCCAGCCGGTGCGCGGGTATAGCGCGGTGCCGGCCACCGCCCCGACGATCGCGGGCATGATGACGCGCAGCACCCCGTGGAAGTGCGCGGGCGATCGCTGCACCACCAATCGGACCGAGGGCAGCCCGCTGACCATGTGCCAGCTCGCCGTAAAGGAACTGGGCGCGCTCACCGCCTTCACCGCCAATGGCGAGGCATTTGCCGCCGAACAGCTCGCCAAATGCAATGCCCGCGCCAAGAGTGCGTGATGTGTGCTAAAAACGGTTGCAATGCACGACCGCCCCGCTCCATCTAGATTCCATGCTGCGGCAGTATGAATTGGTGGAGCGGGTCAAGGCGTATGACCCCGATGCGAACGAGGCGCTGCTGAACCGCGCCTATGTGTTTTCGATGCACGCCCATGGCAGCCAGAAACGGGCGTCCGGCGACCCGTATTTCAGCCACCCGATCGAGGTGGCCGGCATCCTGACCGACCTGCACCTCGACGACGAGACGATCGCGACCGCGATCCTGCACGATACGGTCGAGGATACCGTCGCCACCCATGAGGAAATCCAGGCCAAGTTCGGCGACAATGTCGCGCGGCTGGTCGAGGGGGTGACGAAGCTATCCAAGATCGAGGCGCAGACCGAGAACGAGCGCGCCGCGGAGAACCTGCGCAAGTTCCTGCTGGCGATGTCGGACGACATTCGCGTGCTGCTGGTGAAGCTGGCCGACCGGCTGCACAACATGCGCACGCTCCATCACATCTCGAAGCCCGAGAAGCGCAAGCGGATCGCGCGCGAGACGATGGACATCTATGCCCCGCTGGCCGAGCGGATCGGCATGTACGAGTTCATGAACGAAATGCAGACGCTGGCATTTCGCGAGATCGAACCCGAAGCCTATGAATCGATCACGCTGCGCCTCGAACAACTCGAAGCCGGCGGCGGCGACCGCGTTACCAAGATCGGCGGCGACCTGAAGGCGATGCTCGACCGCCACGGCATCTCCGCCGAGGTGTCGGGCCGGCGCAAGCATCCCTATTCGATCTGGCGCAAGATGTCGGAACGGCATGTCACGCTGGAGCAGCTGAGCGACATCATCGCGTTCCGCGCGATCGTCGACAGCGAGGAGGAATGCTACCGGGCGCTCGGCATCATCCATCGCCGCTGGCCGATGGTGCCGGGTCGCTTCAAGGACTACATCTCGACGCCCAAGCGCAACGGATACCGGTCGCTCCACACCGCCGTCATCCATGCCGAGAACATGCGGATCGAGGTGCAGATCCGCACGCGTGAGATGCATGCGCAGGCCGAGTTCGGGCTGGCGGCGCACTGGGCCTACAAGCAGGACGCGGTGCGCCCCGATACGCAGGTCCGCTGGATTCGCGATCTGGTCGAAATCCTCGACAATGCCGAAAGCCCGGAAGAGCTGCTCGAACATACCCGCATGGCGATGTATGCCGACCGCATCTTCGCCTTCACGCCGAAGGGCGAACTGCACCAGTTGCCCAAAGGCGCCACGCCGATCGACTTCGCCTATGCCGTCCACACCGATCTGGGCGACCAGGCGGTCGGAGCGAAGGTGAATGGCGGCGTCGTGCCGCTACGCACCGAGCTGAAGAATGGCGATCAGGTGCAGATTTTGCGGTCGAAGGCGCAGCGCCCGCAGGCGAACTGGCTGAATTTCGCGATCACCGGCAAGGCCCGCGCCGCGATCCGCCGCTATATCCGCCTGCGCGAACGCGATGAGACGGTGGCGCTGGGCACCAAGCTCTATCAGGAGCTGATCGCTCGCCTGCCCGTCGCCCCGGCCAGCGACGCGCTGGGCGAGGGACTGAAGCGGCTGAAGCTGACCGAGGAAGCACAGCTGTTCGAAGGGCTGGCACGCGGCAAGCTGACCGAGGAAGCGGTGATGGAGGCGGTCATGCCCGGTGCCGTCGCCGACCCGAAGGCCGAACCGATCCCGGCGCAACGCGCGCCGATCGAGATCAAGGGGCTGACTGCCGGCGTCGGTTACGACCTCGCCACCTGCTGCCACCCGGTGCCCGGCGATCGCATCATCGGCATCCGGCGCGGTGCGGGTCGGTTCGAGGTGCACGAGATCGGCTGTGGCGAAATCGAATCGATCGACCCGCATCACTGGATCGACCTGACCTGGGGCGACAATGCCGAGGGGGCGACCGCGCGGATCGCCGTCACGCTGAAGAACGAACCCGGCGCGCTGGGCGCGGTCGCGACCGTCATCGGCGGGCACAAGGCCAACATCCTCGGGCTGCGGCTCGACAATCGCGACACGACCTTCCACACCAACACCATCGACGTGGAGGTCCGCGACGCCGCGCATCTGATGAAGCTGCTCGCCGGGCTGCGCGCGGCGGATGCGGTGAACAAGGCGGAGCGGGTCTAACCGGCGGACGATCGGTGCCGTCACCGCTGCGCACGGGCGATCGCGGCGTACCCGCAGCCGGACACCGGTCTTGTCATGCAGAAAAATCGAAACGCCACTGGCGCACCCGAAGGGATTCGAACCCCTGGCCTCTGCCTTCGGAGGGCAGCGCTCTATCCAGCTGAGCTACGGGTGCTTGGCCGTGGAGGCACGCGCCTAGCAAAGCTCGCGCGGCATTGCCAGCCGTTTCAGTCGGTCGCGGACGTCTTTTGCTTCGGCGCAGGCGTTTTCGGTTTGAACGCGCACAGGTCGGCGACCGGGCAGCGCCAGCATTCGGGGCGCCGCGCCTTGCAGATATAGCGGCCGTGCAGGATCAGCCAGTGATGCGCGTGCAGGCGGAACGGTTGCGGTACCACCCGGTCGAGCACCGATTCGACCGCGTTCGGCGTCTTGCCGCGCGCCAGGCCGGTGCGGTTGCCGACACGAAAGATATGGGTGTCGACCGCGAACGTCTCCGCGCCGAACGCGACGTTCATGACGACATTCGCGGTCTTGCGCCCGACGCCCGGCAGTTTTTCGAGGGCGGCGCGGTCGGGCGGGACCTGCCCGTCATGATCGGCGATCAGCGCTTCGGACAAGGCGATGACGTTCTTCGCCTTGGTATTGAACAAGCCGATGGTGCGGATGTGCTGTTTCAGGCCGTCCACGCCCAGCGCGACCATCTTTTCGGGCGTATCGACGGTGGCGAACAATGCGCGGGTCGCCTTGTTCACGCCGATATCGGTCGCCTGCGCCGACAATGCGACCGCGACCAGCAGCGTATAGTCATTGACCGATTCGAGTTCGGTTTCCGGGTGCGGATTGTCCTCCGCCAGCCGCCGGAAAAATTCGAAGACGTCCGCCTTCTTCAAACGCCCAGCACCGCATCCATCGTGTAGCGGCCGGCCGGCGCGCTCGCCAGCCACAGCGCGGCGCGCACCGCGCCGCGGGCGAACAGCGCGCGGTCGTCGGCGCGGTGGCCGAGTTCGATCCGCTCGCCCTCGCCCGCGAACACGACCTGGTGATCGCCGACGATGGTGCCGCCGCGCAGCGAGGCGAAGCCGATCGTACCGCCGGCACGCGCACCGACCAGCCCGGCGCGGCCGATCACGCCACTATCGGCCAGGGTGGTGCCCATCCCCTCCGCCGCAGCATCGCCCAGCATCAGCGCGGTGCCGGACGGGGCATCGACCTTCAGCCGGTGATGGCTCTCGACGATCTCGATATCCCAGTCCGGTCCCAGCCGGCGGGCGGCATCGCGCACCAGCCGCGACAGGAGCGCGATGCCGAGCGAGGTGTTCCCGGTCTGCAGCACCGCGACCTCGGCCGCGGCTTCGTCGATCATCGCGTGATGGCGGTCGTTGAGGCCGGTGGTACCGATGACGATCGGCGTGCCCCAGCTGCGCGCGGCGGCGAGATTGGCGGCAAGGGCGTTGGGGGAGGAGAAATCAACCAGCACGTCGGCACGCGCCGCCAGCTCGGCCGGATCACCGCCCTGATCGACCCCGCCGGCGAGCGTTTCGCCGACCCGTTCGATCTCCTGCCCGATCGCGCGTCCCATCCGGCCCTGCCATCCGAAGATACCGATGCTGGTCACTGGTGTTTCGTCCGCCTGCTGCTTGGCGCCGCCCGACGCGACCCCGGCTCGCGCGGTCCATGGCCCCGGCGGCGGGGATGTGCAAGCGATTGTGCCGGGCCGGGCGCGTTACCGCCTAGCGCTGGACCGACGCGACCGGAGCCTCGGCATATTTGGGATCGGCGGGATCGAATTCAGGCTGCGGGTCGAAGGTCCGCGAGGTCAGGGCGACATTGCCGAGGCCGAGCAGCTTGAACGTGCCGATCTTGAAAATCTTCGGCGGGCTGCCCGCGCGTTCGACGGTCACCGCATCGACATGCAGGTCGCCATGCTTGGTCCACAGCATGTGCGGCGCGAGGATCATGTTCATGTTGTTATAGCGCACCGACAGGCAGATCCGCTGCATCAGGGCGAAGCGGATGATGTCGCTGAGCGACGCGCGCAACTCTTCGGTTGCGGTATCGGTCGCGGACTCGGGTGCGGCGTCGTTGTGCATCGCAACAATTAATAACGATTGCTACCGCTCCCAGCAAGGGGCGGCGATCATCCGAACGCCCAAATCGCCATGACCCGCCCCGGCGTAAAGGCGAACAGGCCCGGAATGACCATCGCCCCCAGGAACATGGCGACCAGCCGGCGGCGATGCCGGGGAATGTCGCCCGCGCGCGCCGCGGCGATCGCGGCCCATGCGGCGACCAGCGTCACCGGTACAAAGATGTGGATCCACGACAGGCTGCCATGGTTCAGCACCCGGATGAAGAACGCGCTGATCGCGGTCGACGCCATCAGCGCCATCCAGACCTTGCCCAGCAGCCGGTGCCGCGCCCCGCCCTTGCGCGTCAGCAGGATGTAGAGGCCGAGCGGAATGGCGGGCAGCACGCTCATCAGGTGCACGGCGACCGCCACGTCATGCGCCGCCGGCGCGGTCGGAGCGACGCCGGTCGCTGCGCGGACCAGCGCGAGGAGGCTGAGCAAGCCGAGCGCACCACCGCTCGCCACCATCACCCCGCGCAGGGCGGGCGAGACGTCGGTCGGGCGGGCGGCGGTCGGGGCGGGTGCGGACATGATTGGCAGTTCCTGTGGTTCGATGTTGCTCCCCTCCTGCCGCCACGCGCTTCTCCCGCAAGGCGATCTGCGTGGATCGTGCCCGCCGCATCGTGGATCGTCCGCCCTGCCCGTTCGCGATACGTGAAATGGCAGGGTCCGACAGGCCGGGCGTGCCAATCGCTGGCGCACGCGCTATCGGGAGCGGCACCCTTCATACCGAGCCGCCCATGCCCGATACCCGCCGATTGCTGATCGACCTGACCATCATGACGGTAGTCGGATTGCTGCTGGCGGTGCTGGGGCCGTTCGGCAGCTTCGGCATGCCGTTCGCGGTGCGGCTGGGCTATTGGCTGGGCATCGTGCTCGCCGGCTATGCGCTGTATCTGCCCGCAACGGTGGTCGCCACGCGACTGGCCGGGCAGCTGGCGTTGCCGGAGGCGGCGCTGTGGATCGCGGCCTGTGTCGTCGCGACGGTGCCGATGACGGTCGTCGCCTGGGCGGTCGACGGATTGTGGCAGCCGCTGCATCTGCCCACGGCGCAGGGGTGGCTGGCACGCTATGCCAATGTGCTGATCCTGGGGTCGGCGATCACTTCGATCTTCTGGTTCGGTCGCGCCCGGCGGCGGCCGGCTATGGCCGAGGGGGTCGAGGCGGTCGAGCCGCATCCGGCACCCTCCACGCCGACACCGCCGTTTCTCGACCGGCTGCCCGCGCATCTCGGCCGCGAGCTGATCGCGCTGGAGATGGAGGATCATTATGTCCGCGCGCATACCCCCGCCGGATCGACACTGATCCTGATGCGGATGCGCGATGCGGTGGCCGAACTGGGCGGTATCGACGGTGCGCAGGTACATCGCAGCTGGTGGGTCGCGCGCGGCCATGTGACCGGCACCGCGCGCGACGGGCGCAACGTTCGCCTGCTGCTGACCGGCGGGATCGAAGCCCCGGTGGCGCGGGGACAGATGGAGGGATTGCAAGCCGCCGGCTGGATCGGGCGCAGCACGACGGTTTCATCGCGCGCCGCAATCGGCTAGGCGACAGCCGATCATGGGAAATCTCTTTATCGTCATGGCCGGCGGCGCGATCGGCGCCGGCTTGCGACATCTCTTCGGGCGCTGGACGCTCACGACCTTTGGCCCCGGCTATCCCTGGGGGACGCTGGGCGTCAACCTGATCGGCGGGTTGGCGATGGGGCTGCTGGTCGGCATCCTGGCCCGCAGTGGCGGCAACGAACAGGTGCGCCTCGCGCTGGGCGTCGGGGTGCTGGGCGGGTTCACGACCTTTTCCGCCTTTTCGCTCGATCTGGTGAACATGATCGAACGCGATGCACTGGCTCAGGGGCTGGGCTATGCGTTGCTGTCGGTGATCGGTGCAGGCGTCGCGCTGTTCGCCGGCCTTTCCATGACACGGGGTGCGGCATGAGCGACAACGACGTTCGGCAATTCACGGTCGGGGCCGACGACGACGGCATCCGGCTGGACCGCTGGTTCAAACGGCATCTGCCCGATACCAGCTTCAACATCGTGTCGCGCTGGGCCCGCACCGGGCAGCTGCGCATCGATGGCGGCCGGGCCCAGCCCGGCGCGCGCCTGAGCGCCGGCCAGGTGCTGCGCGTGCCGCCGCCCGAATCGGCGATCGTGGCGCAGCCCAAGCCCAAGGCCGAGCGCGCGCCGCTGTCGGCCGAACAGACCGCGTTCGCACAAGAACTGGTCATCCACCGCGACAAACAGGCGATCGTGCTGAACAAGCCGCCGGGCCTTGCGACACAGGGTGGGACCAAGACCCACGACCATGTCGACGGGCTGCTCGACGCGCTGCAATTCGATGGCGAGAGCCGGCCGAAGCTGGTCCACCGGCTGGACAAGGACACGTCGGGCGCACTGCTGATCGCGCGCACCGCGCGGGCGGCGGCGTTCTTTGCCAAGTCGTTTTCGGGGCGGACGGCCAAGAAGGTCTATTGGGCGCTGGTCGTCGGCATTCCCGATATCTCGGACGGCATCATCGACCTGCCGATCGCCAAACAGCCGGGCACCGGGGGCGAGAAAATGCATGTCGACGAGGAGGAGGGCCAGCCCGCCCGGTCGCGCTACCGCGTGATCGAACGGGTCGGCAATCGCGCCGCCTGGGTCGAGTTGCAGCCGTTCACCGGGCGCACCCACCAGCTGCGCGTACACATGTCGGCGATCGGCCACCCGATCGTCGGCGACGGCAAATATGGCGGGCAGGCCGCGTTCCTGACCGGCGGGGTCAGCCGCAAGATGCACCTGCACGCGCGCCGCATCCGCATCGACCATCCCGATGGCGGACAGGTCGACGTGACCGCCGAACTGCCGCCGCACTTTGCCGAGAGCATCGAGCTCCTCGGCTTCGACATGACGCTCGGCAATGCGATGATCGACGATGCGCCGCCGCCGGTGACCAAGGCTGACCTGAAGGCCAAGGCGAAGGCGCACGCCAAGAATTATCGCAAGGAACGGCGCGGCGAACGGCGGTCGCGGGGCCAGCGCGACTGATGCACCCCGACGCGACCTTTCGGATGGGCGAGGATGCGGCACGGGCGTTCGTCCAGGACGAAGGGTTCGGCATGCTGTTCGCGACCACGCCCGACGGCCCGCGCGTGGCGCAGGTGCCGGTGGTGTCGATGGCGGATGGCACGCTGCGGTTCCATCTGGGGCGGCGCAATGCGATGACGCCGCATCTGGCGGGGGCGACCGCGCTGTTCGTGGCGCAGGGGCCGCACGCCTATATCTCGCCGCGCTGGTACGACACCGGGCCGGATGCGGTGCCGACCTGGAACTATGTGTCGGTCGAGGTGGAGGGCATCGTCCAGCCGATCGACCGCGCAGGGTTGCGCGAACAGGTCGACGCGATGGCCGACAAGTACGAAGCCGAGCCGAAATGGTCGGTTGCGGCCATGGACCCGCGAAAGGCGGAAGGGTTGTTCGGCGCGATCACCGGCTTCGAACTGATCCCGACCGCGTGGCGCGGCACCGCCAAGCTGGGCCAGAACAAGCCGGCCGAGGTGCGCGATCGCGTCGCCCGCGCGCTGGGCGACCATCCGCTGGCGGCATGGACGCGCGACGCATGACCCGCCTCGCCGTGTTCGATTGCGACGGGACGCTGGCCGATGGGCAGGCGAATATCTGCCTCGCGATGGCGCTGGCCTTTGCCGATGCGGGGCTGGCCGAACCCGATCCGCGCGACGTGCGACGGATCGTGGGATTGAGCCTGCCGCAGGCCGTCGCGATGCTGGTGCCCGACAGCGATGCCGACCTGCACGATGCGGTGGCGGAGGGGTATAAGCGCCATTTCCGGGCGATGCGTACCGATGGGCGGCTGGCCGAGGAGCCGCTGTTTCCCGGCATCGCCGATGCGCTGACCGCGCTGCGCGACGGCGGATGGACGCTGGGGGTGGCGACCGGCAAGTCGGATCGCGGGCTGGCGCTGCTGCTCGACCATCATGGCCTCACCCGCCATTTCACGACGTTGCAGACCGCCGACCGCCACCCATCCAAGCCGCATCCGGCGATGCTGTACGCCGCCATGACGGAAGCGAACGCCCAGCCCGAAGCGACGGTGATGATCGGCGATACCGGGTTCGACATGGCGATGGCGGTCGCGGCGGGGACGCGAGCGGTCGGTGTCAGCTGGGGCTATCACGACCGCGATACGCTGATCGCCGCCGGCGCGCACCGGATGTGCGACGATGCCGCCCTGCTCCCTGCCCTGCTGGACCTGCCATGACCCCTGACCAAACCGCTCGCAACCGCTGGCTCGCGCTGGTCGCGATCCGCATCGCCACCGCGATGGGCGCGGTGTTCGGCCTGATCGTGCTGGCCCGCGCTCCCGATACTGCGATGCGGGTGCTGGGGGCGGCGATCGTGTTGTCGGCGCTCTATGCGATGGCGGTGGTCCCGCGTGGGCTGACCGCGAAGTGGCGCAGCAAGTGAAACGCTTCTGGCAAGACGTTGCGGTGACGGGCGAGGGCGGCATCGCGCTCGACGGACGGCCGGTGCGTACGCCGGGGCGGCTGCCGCTGGTCGTGCCGTTCCCCGCACTGGCCGAGGCGATCGCCGACGAGTGGCGCGCTGTCGGCGAAACGATCGACCCGCGCGCGATGCCGCTGACCGGCCTTGCCAACGCCGCGATCGAACGGATCGCACCCGACGCCCCGATCTTTGCCGGCGGTATCGCCGTCTATGGCGGCAGCGACCTGCTGTGCTACCGCGCCGAACCGGGGCCGCTGGCGGACGTCCAAGCGGCGGCGTGGGACCCGGTGCTCGACTGGGCGCGCGGGCGGTACGGCGTCGATTTCACCATCACCGATGGCGTGATGCCGGTCGAACAGCCGCCGCGAACGCTGGCTCGGCTGCGCGAGGCGGTGGTCGCGCTGTCGCCGTGGACGCTGGCGCCGCTGTCGCCGATCGTATCGCTGACGGGATCGCTGCTGCTGGGGCTGGCGTTGGTCGAGCGCGCGATCGATGCCGATGCCGCGTGGGCCGCGACCCATGTCGACGAGGACTGGCAGATCGAGCAATGGGGCGAAGACACGCTGGCCGCCCAAACCCGTGCCGTGCACGCGGCGGAATATCGCGCGGCGATCCGCTTCCTCGACCTTATCCGCGCCTGACCGGGCCGCACGACCCGCCGATCGACAGCGACAGCGTGGTCGATAGCGGCGCGTCGTCGGCCACCCCCTCGATCCGGTCGATCAGCCGCGTCGTGACCGCCGCCGCCATATCGGCGATCGGGCGATGCACCGTGGTCAGCGCCGGGGTCAGCATCCGTGCCAGCATGCTGCCGTCGAACCCGACCACCGACAGGTCGCCCGGCACGGCCATCTCCAGACCGGCGGCGACCTTCAGCACCGCCGCCGCCATTACGTCGTTCGCGGCGAAGATCGCCGTCGGGTGCGGATCGGATGCCAGCAGCCGGGTCGCCGCCGCCACGCCGCTGTCGAAGCCGTAATCCCCCTCCGCCATATCGGCGAGCGACAGGCCATGGCGGGCCAGCCCGGCGACGAATCCGGCGCGCCGTTCCTGTGCGGAGGGGGCGCCGGCAGGACCGGACAGGAGCGCGATGCGGCGATGGCCGAGCGCCACCAGATGATCGGCCACCGCTTGCGCCGCGCCCCGTTCATCGGACACCAGCACCGCGCCATAGCCCGCGAGTGCCACCGAGGAGAGCGCGACCGCCGGCACCCCCATTCGGCCAAGGGCATCGGCCACGCCGTCGATCGCCGACACCGGCGGCACGACGACCATGCCATCGACCCGCGACCGGCCCGCGAAATCGAGGACGTCCGCCACCGGATCGCCACCGCCCGGCGCGACCGGATGGACCACCAGTTCATAGCCGCGCCCCGCCGCCGCGCCGACGATCCCACGCTGCAGCGGATCGAGCACCAGCGCATTGCGGTCGTCATGCACCAGCCCGAGCAGGAACGACCGCCCGGTCGCCAGCCCGCGCGCCCGCGCGCTGGGGCGGAATTGCAGCGCGGCTACCACCGCCTCGACCTGCTCACGCGTGGCGGCATTGACCAGCGGCGACCGGTTGAGCACGCGCGACACGGTGCGGATCGACACGCCCGCGCGCGTCGCGACATCGGCGATGGTCGTCATGCGCCGCGGCCGGGCAGGAAAACGACATGCGGGGCAGAGACTGCCTCGGCCGTCTCCACCCCGTCACGGTTCGGCGATGCGGTGCCCGAGGGAGCGAACCACCGCGTCGTCTGGATCATCGGCAACCGGCGTCTCCTGTCATGCTCACGCAAGGCATAGGCGATGCCGGTCGCCACTGTCGAACGGTCAGGCGAGCGGACGATCAGGCAAGGGTCAGGCCGACATCGACATTGCCGCGCGTCGCGTTGGAATAGGGGCAGATGCCGTGCGCAGTGTCGACCAGCGCCTGTGCCTGCTGCGGATCGACGCCGGGCACCGACACCTTAAGGTCGGCAGTGATGCCGAACCCACCGAGGGCACGCGGGCCGATGCCGACGGTCGCGGTGACGGCGACGTCGTTCGGCACCTTGATGCCCAGCTGCTGCCCGGCGACCTTCATCGCGCCGATGAAGCAGGCGGCATAGCCCGCCGCGAACAGCTGTTCGGGGTTGCTGCCATCGCCGCCGGCCCCGCCCAGTTCGCGCGGAGTCGACAGCTTGACGTCGAACTGGCCGTCCTCGCTGCGGGCATGGCCGTCACGACCGCCGGTGGCGGTGGCGGTGGTGCTGTACTTGACGTCGACCGACATGGCGGATGCTCCATTTATTTATCGCGATAACGATCTAAGCCGCCCTACCGCGATTGTCCAGAATTATTTATCGCGACAATCATTCATGCTATGCCCGCCACATGGACACCCCCCTGCCCCTCGACGAACAGCTGTGCTTCTCGCTCTATGCCGCGACGATCGCGATCAACCGGACCTACAAGCCGATGCTGGACCGGATGGGGATCACCTATCCCCAGTTCCTCGTCCTGCTGACGCTCAGCGAGTCGGACGAAGGGCTGACCATCGGTGCGATCGCCGAGCGGCTGTCGCTGGAGCCGAGCACGATCACCCCGCTCGCCAAGCGGATGGAGGCCGCCGGGCTGGTCGTGCGTGCGCGCAACCCGGAGGACGAGCGGCAGGTGCGCGTCCGGCTGACCGAGGCGGGCCGCACGCGCTGGGCGGAGACCGGGTGCCTTGCCCCGACCGTCGTCGCCCGCAGCGGCATGACGCCCGACCGGCTGATCGCGCTGAATGCCGAGGTGACCGCGCTGCGCCGCGCGCTGGACGAAGCCCTCGGCTGATTACCCCTTGGCGGGGAAGTCATTGGAACATATATCGAACGCATGGCGCAGCTCGACACCCGTGCGAAACTGGCGATCCTGGCCGATGCGGCCAAGTATGACGCGTCGTGTGCGTCGTCGGGCACGGCCAAGCGCAACTCGCGCGACGGGAAAGGGATCGGATCGACCGAGGGCATGGGCATCTGCCATGCCTATGCCCCCGATGGTCGCTGCATCTCGCTGTTGAAGATCCTGCTGACCAACAGCTGCATCTTCGACTGTCATTACTGTATCAACCGCAAGTCGTCGAACGTCCGCCGCGCGCGCTTCACCGCGCAGGAGGTCGTCGCGCTGACGCTCAATTTCTATCGGCGAAACTATATTGAGGGGCTGTTCCTGTCGTCGGGGATCATCGGGTCGTCCAACTATACGATGGAGCAGATCGTCGAGGTCGCGCGGTCTTTGCGGGAGGATCACGACTTTCGCGGCTATATCCACCTGAAGACCATTCCCGATGCCGATCCCGAGCTGGTGCATCTGGCGGGGGTCTATGCCGATCGGGTGTCGATCAATGTCGAACTGCCGACGACCGGGGGCCTCAAGCGCCTCGCCCCGGAAAAATCCGCGCCGCAGATCGAAGGGGCGATGGGCAACGTCGCCCACGCCATTGCCGACGGTCGCGATGCCCGCAAACGCTACAAGTCCGCGCCGAAATTCGCGCCGGCGGGGCAGTCGACGCAGATGATCGTCGGTGCCGATTCGGCGACCGATCGCGATATCGTGGGCAAGGCGTCGACGCTGTACGATCGCTATGCGCTGCGCCGCGTCTATTATTCGGCGTTCAGCCCGATCCCCGAGGCGTCCGCCGTCCTGCCGCTGCAACGCCCGCCGCTGATGCGCGAGCATCGGCTGTACCAGTCGGACTGGCTGATGCGCTTCTACGACTATCGAGCGGACGAGGTGCGCGCGGCGACGGACGATGCGACGGGGATGCTGCCGCTCGACATCGATCCCAAGCTCGCTTGGGCGCTGAAGTTCCGCGATCGCTTTCCGGTCGATGTGAACCGCGCGCCGCGCGAGATGCTGCTGCGGGTGCCGGGGCTGGGGGTGAAGGCGGTGAGCGCGATCCTGTCGGCGCGGCGCTGGCGGCGGCTGGCGCTGGCCGATGTCGCGCGGCTGACGGTGTCGGTGGCGAAGGTGCGGCCGTTCCTGATCGCCGACGACTGGCGGCCGGTGGTGCTGGCGGATCGCGCCGACCTGCGCCCGGTGGTGGCGCCGAAGAAGGCGGACCAGTTCGAGCTGTTCGGTTGAGGCTGCAAATCCCTCGCAAGAGAAACCTCCACCTGCCGTCGCCGTTGGTTGGATCGAACCAGCAAAGGAATTCCCAATGGCCGACGCCCGCATCTATGCCGACCTGAAGGCCGATCACGACCGGCACCGCGACCTGCTGAAGCGGATCGACGCAGCGAAGGGCGACGAGCGCGCCGAGCTGTTCGAGGAATTCCGCGTCGAGGTATCGGCCCATGCCGCTGCCGAGGAAGAGGCGCTCTACGCCACGATGCTCGCCAATCCCGATTTGCGCGACGAGGCGCGGCATTCGGTGTCGGAGCATAAGGAAATCGACGACTATCTGGGTGAGATCGCCAAGCTCGACACCGGCAGCAACGAGTGGAACGAGCGCTTTGCCGAGATGCGCCACCGCTACGAACATCATATCGACGAGGAAGAGGAAGAGATGTTCCCCGCCGCCGCCAAGGAACTGGACGACGCCGAGGAAGCGCGCATCGCCAAGGTGTTCGAGGATCGCAAGCCCAAGGAACTGGCGATCGCCGAGTCCTCGGAAGCGGGCGATGATCGCGACTGACGCCTGATGCGGGTCGCGACGCTGACGGCGGCGGATGATTTCGACGGGTGGCGCGATGCTGCCCGCAGCCTTGCCGCGCAGCGCGTGTCCCCGGCGGAGGTGGTGTGGCAGGTCGGCGACCTGCCCACCGACCTGTTCGCCGACGAAGCGATTGTTGCCAGCAACGCCCCCGCCCCCCGCGTACCGCGCGCGTTCATCGATCTGGCGCGCACGGTGGCGATGCATGCCGACCCGGCGCGGTTCGCGCTACTCTATGCCATGCTCGTCCGCCTGATCGCCGAACCCAGGCTGATCGACGACAAGGCCGATCCGGCGATGCGGCGACTGGAGGAAATGGCCAAGGCGGTGCGCCGCGACATCCACAAGATGCGCGCCTTCCTGCGGTTTCGCGAGGTCGAGGAGGCGGGCGGCACCCGCTTCGTCGCGTGGTTCGAGCCCGATCATCACATCGTTCGCCATAATGGCAGGTTCTTCGTCGACCGGTTCGCGGCGATGCGCTGGTCGATCCTGACGCCCGAGGTGTCGCTGCACTGGGACGGCGAAACCCTGTCCGAGGGGCCCGGCGCGACCAAGGCGGATGCGCCCGACGGCGATCCGGTCGAGGAAATGTGGAAGACCTATTACGCGTCGATCTTCAATCCCGCCCGGCTGAAGACCGGTGCGATGCTGAAGGAGATGCCGCGCAAATATTGGAAGAACATGCCCGAAACCGCGCTCGTCCCGGCGCTGATCGCGGGCGCACAGGCACGCGAGGCGGCAATGATCGAGACGGCACGGGCGGCCCCCGGCGGCAACAGCGAGGGCGCTTGGGCAGCGCTGCGCGAGGAAGCGAAGGGGTGCCAGCGCTGCCCGCTATGGCAACCGGCGACGCAGACGGTGTTTGGCGAAGGGCCGGTCGATGCCGAGATGATGGTCGTCGGCGAACAGCCGGGCGATCAGGAGGACCTGGCCGGGCGGCCGTTTGTCGGCCCGGCGGGGCAGGTGTTCGACCGGGCGATGGCCGAGGCCGGGATCGATCGGTCGCGGGTCTATGTCACCAACGCGGTCAAGCATTTCAAGTTCGAGCCGCGGGGCAAGCGGCGCATCCATGCCAAGCCCGGCGTGGGCGAAATCGATGCCTGCCGCTGGTGGATCGAACAGGAGCGCGGCATCCTGCGCCCGCGCATGACAGTCGCGCTGGGCGCGACGGCGGCGCGGTCGCTGACCGGCAAGACGGTGACGATTTCGCGCGAACGCGGCCGGGTGCTGACGCTGGCCGATGGCGGGGCGGCGTGGATCACGGTGCATCCGAGCTATCTGTTGCGACTGCCGGATAAAGCCCAGGCGGAGGAGGAGTTTGCGCGCTTCGTCGAGGATCTGAAGGGCGCGCGGGCGGCGATGGCTTGAGGCCAAAGTTCACGAAGTTCACACTCGCCGCGGTTTTGCGTTACCGATCCTCCGCGTCACCCCGGGCTTGACCTGGGGTCCCGCTTTTTGCTGACGTTGACAAGAAGCGGGACCCCGGATCAAGTCCGGGGTGACGATGGGGGCGGTCGGTTCGCACAAGTTCGAACCGTTCCGATGGAGAACGCAGGCTACCCGACCCACCCGCTGTAGGAAAATCATGCCGGCTTGGCGTGCCACCACGGCTCGGCCTGCGGCAGGGTGATCGCGTCGTGGTGCGCGGGGTCTTCCGCAATCGAGCGCAGGCGGTCGAGGTCCTCGGGCGTGTCGATGTCGATCAGTTCGGCGGGCGTCGTCACGACGTGGCGACCGGCGCGGACCAGATCGCGGGCGCCGGCATCGCCCTCCAGCGTTTCCAGAAAGTCGAAGCGGCCTGCACCGAACACGGCGGGGGGGCAGGGCTTGGTCCCGTCACTCGATGCCACCACGGCGTCGGCATCGTCGCGCGCGGTGTCGAGCAGGCGATAGACATGGGCGGCGGTGATGCGTGGCATGTCGGCGAGTGCGATGACGACGCCCCTTGCCCCCATCGCCCGCGCCGCGCGTGCCCCGAGCTGCACCGAGCGCGACATGCCCGCCGCCGGATCGTCGTTGACGATAACGTCGTAGCCGCGCGAGGCGAAGTCGAGCTTCGTCCCGTCGATCACCGCGATCCGGCCGAGAAACGGAATCGCCTCCAGCGCGGTGACGACATGATAGGCGACCGGCTTGTGCAGGAATTCCTGCGCCAGCTTGTCCGCATCGCCGAAACGCTGCGAGCGCCCCGCCGCCAGCAGGATCAGGACGGTATCTTCAGCCCGCATGGAAGCTCCTTACCATTGCCGCCGCGATCGACAGCGCGATTTCCGAAGGACCGATCGCCCCGATGTCCAGCCCGACCGGCCCGTCGATCCGCTCCAGCCCGGTGGCGCCGGCGGCGGCGAGGCGTTCGAGCCGCGCGGCATGGCTGCGCCGCGACCCCAGCGCGCCGATATAGGCGGCGGGGGTTTTCAGTGCCTCGATCAGCGCGGGGTCGTCGATCTTGATATCGTGGCTCAAGGTCACAACGGCGGTGGCGGCATCGGGTCTGAGCGCCTGCACCGCCTCGTCCGGCCAGCGATCGTCAAGGGTGACTCCAGGAAAGCGTTCCTCGGTGAGAAACCGCGCGCGCGGGTCGATGACGGTGGTGGCGATGCCCAGCGCGCGCGCCATGCCGGCCAGCGCCTGCGCAATCTGCACCGCGCCGATAATCAGCAGCCGGCGCGGCGGGTCGTAGCGGTTGGCAAAGGCACCTTCGACCGCGCCGATGGTCGTGCGGCCGGTGGTGCGGTCGGTCGACAGGGTGATCGGCTGGCCCTCCGCCCCGGCACCGGCGATCGCGCCGAACAGCGCGGGGTCGAAACCGTCTGCGTCTACGCGCTGGACCATCACCTCGATCTCGCCACCGCACGGCAAGCCGACTTCCCATGCGGCGGCGTCGGCCACGCCATAGCGTTTGATGACGAACGGCGCGCCAGCGATCACCTCCGCCGCGGTGGCGAGGATGTCGCTTTCGACGCAGCCGCCCGACACCGATCCTTCGAACCGGCCGTCCTGATGGACCAGCATATGGCTGCCGCGCGGGCGCGGGGCGGACCCCCAGGTCGAGGTGACCGTCGCCAGTGCGAGCGGCGCGCCGGCCCAGTCGCGGGCGGCAGTCAGGATGGTGTCGTTATCGGCCATGATGCTCCGATGATGGGGGATTTTGGGCGTGGTGGCCAGAGGAGTGGTTGGTCGTCTGGCGATATGGCCGCAACAAACTAGTCGTCACCCCGGACTTGATCCGGGGTCCCGCTTCTCCACCAAGATCAGAAAAAGAAGCGGGACCCCGGATCAAGTCCGGGGTGACGATTGGGTATGGGCAACGGCCTAGATCACGTCGAGCACCAGCCCGCGCGCCTTGGCTTCCTCGGCACCGATATACCAGTTGGCCGGAGCCTTCTGGACCAGTTCCTCGAACGGCACCTGCGACCCGGCAACGATAGCGCGAAAGCCCTCTTCCTCGATCTCGACCGAGGTTTCGATCTCGTGCAGCTTGGCCTTGAGCGTCGCGACCAGCATCTTGAGGGGGCCCGACAGTTCGATCGTGCTGGTCATCTGCCGTTCGTGCAGCATCAGCCGTGTGCCCTTGGTCAGGAAGCGCTTGTTGACCGGGAAGGCCGACATGAAGGTCGACCCGGCGGAATAGACCGCGACCTTGCCCAGAAACAGCGCCTCGCGCCCGGTATAGTCGCGCAACAGGCGAATATCGTCGCCCATCGCGCGGGCGACTTCCGGATCACCGCCGAGCGTCGAGATCGACACGACCAGCGGGCCATCGGCGGGGGCGGCCAAGACCTGGTTGCGGAAGCTCTCGTACATCGCATGGTCGACCGGGCCGGCCAGATGGACGTGCGGGCGGGCGAGCAGCGGATAGTCGTTGATGTCGGTATCGGGCATGGCGGGCGTTCCCTCTGGCGCAGTCGGCGGCGGTAACCGGAGGGGACGGGGGTTGGTTCCAGTTTTCTGTGGGAATTGATCCGGGGCGACGTTCGAGGAGCCTCCGCACCCTCGCGAAACGGAGAGGGGCGACCGGTTCTCACCGATCGCCCCTTCCCTAACCCGTTGAAAGCAGGATCAGTATACCCGCTTCTTGGGCTTGATATACTCTATCTCGTCGGTGAGCGTATAGTCATGCACCGGGCGATAATCGATCGCCGTCGCGCCGCCCTTGCCGCCCCAGCCGTCGAAGGTCGCGATGGTGTGCTTCATCCAGTTGGCGTCGTCGCGATCGGGGAAATCCTCGTTCACGTGCGCGCCGCGGCTTTCCTTGCGGTTCTGCGCCGACTTCATGGTCACCATCGCCTGCGCCAGCAGGTTGTCGAGTTCGAGCGTCTCGACCAGATCGGTGTTCCAGATCAGCGACCGGTCGGTGACGTTCACGTCGGCGAACGACTGGTAGATGGCGTCCATCATCGTGACGCCTTCGTTCAGCAGCGCATCGTCGCGGAACACGGCGCAGTGCTTCTGCATCGTCTTCTGCATGTCGAGGCGGATCTGCGCAGTCGGCTTGCCGCCGCTCGCATTGCGGAACCGGTCGAGACGGGCGAGTGCGAGGTCGGCCGAGTCGCCGGGCAGCGGCTTGTGCGGGGTGTTGGGCTTCAAGGTTTCCTTGAGGCGCAGGCCCGTCGCACGGCCGAACACGACCAGATCGATCAGCGAGTTGGAGCCGAGGCGGTTGGCGCCGTGGACCGACACGCAGGCCGCTTCGCCGACCGCGAACAGGCCGGGCACGACCGCATCGGGGTTGCCGTCGCGGTTGGTGACGACCTCACCATGATAGTTACACGGGATGCCGCCCATATTGTAGTGGACGGTCGGGGTCACCGGCAGCGGCTGGCGCGTCAGGTCGACGCCGGCAAAGATCTTGCCGGTTTCGGTGATGCCCGGCAGGCGTTCGGCCAGCACCTTCGGATCGATATGGTCGAGGTGCAGGAAGATATGGTCGCCGTCCTTGCCGACGCCGCGCCCTTCGCGCATTTCCATCGCCATCGAGCGCGACACGACGTCGCGCGACGCCAGGTCCTTGGCCGAGGGGGCGTAGCGTTCCATGAACCGCTCGCCGTCCTTGTTGGTGAGGTACCCGCCCTCGCCGCGCGCACCCTCGGTGATGAGGACGCCCGCGCCGTAGATGCCGGTCGGGTGGAACTGGACGAATTCCATGTCCTGCAAGGGCAAGCCGGCGCGCAGCACCATGCCGCCGCCGTCGCCGGTGCAGCTGTGCGCGGAGGTGGCGGAGAAGTAGCAGCGGCCGTAGCCGCCGGTCGCCAGCACCACCGAATGCGCGCGGAAGCGGTGGATCGATCCGTCTTCCATGCACAGCGCGATTACGCCCCGACAGACCTTTTCACCATTCGCGCCATCTTCCATGATGAGGTCGAGCGCGAAATATTCGATGAAGAAATCGGCGTCATACTTCAGCGACTGCTGGTACAGCGCGTGGAGCATGGCGTGGCCGGTACGGTCGGCAGCGGCGCAGGTACGCTGCACCGGGGGGCCTTCGCCCATATTCTGCATATGGCCGCCGAACGGACGCTGGTAGATCGTCCCGTCATCGTTGCGGCTGAACGGCACGCCAGCATGTTCCAGCTCGATCACCGCCGCCGGGGCTTCGCGGACCATATATTCGATCGCGTCCTGGTCACCGAGCCAGTCGGAGCCCTTGACGGTATCGTACATGTGCCACGACCAATGGTCGGGCGAGTTGTTGCCTAGCGAGGCGGCGATGCCGCCCTGTGCCGCGACGGTGTGCGACCGGGTCGGAAACACCTTGGTGATGCAGGCGGTCTTCAGCCCTGCCTCGGCGCTGCCCATCGTCGCGCGAAGGCCGGAGCCGCCCGCGCCGATGACGACGACGTCATAGGTGTGGTCGATGATCTTATAAGCGTCGGTGGCCATTATGCGGGCGTCCCGGTGAAAGCGATACGGAGGATCGAGAAGGCGGCGAGCAGCCAGCCCGCGCCATAGACGAGGTTCAGCACGACCAGCGCGACGACGCGCGTTTCGTCATGCTGGTAATCCTCGATCACGGTCTGCAGGCCCATCTTGGCATGGTAGAAGACCGAGGTGGCGAGCAGGATCAGCGGCACCGCGCCCCATGCCGACGACACCCAGGCATAGACGGTGTCGTAATCGTAGGACGGCAGCAACGCGAGCGACAGCACGAACCAGACCATCAGGACAAGGTTCGCAAACGCGGTCAGCCGCTGGTGCCAGAAATGATGCGCGCCGGCCTTGGCCGACCCCAGGCCGCGTACGCGGCCGATGCTGGTTCCGTTACCCATCAGTGCTTCCCCACCAGCAGCCAGGCCCACAGCGCGGCAGTCGCGCAGGCGGCGAAGACGATCGTCGCGACTGCGCTCTGGCGGTTGCCCTTCAGTTCGAAATTGGCGCCGATATCCATGAAGAAATGGCGGATGCCGTTGCCGATATGCTGGAACAGCGCGAAGCTGAGCCCGATGCCGAACAAATAGCCTACGGCCGCAAACGGCCCGGTGAACCACGACAGGAACCGCGCATAGCTGTCTTCGCCACCCGACAGCGCGGCCAGCCACCACACGAACAGCACAAGGCCGACCGTGCCCATGGCGACGCCGGTCGCACGGTGCAGGATCGACACCAGCATGTTCGGACCCCAGCGCCAGACCTGCAGGTGGGGCGATACGGGACGGGATTTGGGGCGGACCATGGCCAAGTCGGACATTCCTCAAGACAGCGCGCGCAGCCACGTCGGGCAGATGCGGATTTCCAGCGATTGTGGCCTATCTACGCACCCGCCCCGCCGATGCAAGTCCGCTTGCACGAAAGGGTGGCCCCGCACGGTTTGGCACCGCCCATGCGGCCCGTGGTCAACCGACTGTTAACGCCTGCACGTTACCCCGGATGGCAGAGGTGTCCGCCGTACCAGTTGCGGATGCTGCCGAACAGGGGAAGCGAATCGTGGGGACCAGGAAGCTGCCGGCGCCGGAAAGCGTGAGCCGGACGATCGATCTGCAAGAACGCCTGCGCCTGTTCAACATCACCGCCGACGACGTGGCCGCCGCGCGCGAATTGTGGACCGTCATCGAACCGCATGCGCGCGAGGTCGCCGCGGCGCACTTTACCCAGTCGCAAAAGGTCGGCGGGGCGAACAGCATGCACCGCAATTACGACCGGATGATCGAACTGGGCGTCGCCTATCTGCGCAACCGCTTTACCAACCTGACCGGCCTCGCCTGGGTCGAATCGTGCGAGCGCACCGTTGCCAGCGCGTTCGAGGCCGATGTCGCATTGACCGCGATCCTGTCGATGGGGGATGCCGGGGCGCGCTCGCTGCTCGACGTGCTGCGCCGGGGGATCACCGACGAAGCGGCGTTCCGCTATGCCGCCGAATTGCTGTTCCGGCTGCGCTCGCTGGAATGCGAAGTGTTCGTGTCGCTCTACAACGCCTATTTCCAGTTCGACCTGCAGGATTCGCGCGAGCGGCTGGCGCATGAGTTCCGCGACAATATCGGCGCGACGGTCGAACGCGCGAGCCGCGAGAGCGACACGCTGCGCATCCATGCCGGCCGCACCTCCGCCAATATCCGCGGCATGCTGGGCAAGGCATCAGAAGTCGCCGCCGCCGCCGAACAGTCGGCGGTCGCGATGCGGGAGGCCGCCGCCACCTCCGCCGGGCTGATCCGCGCGATCGAGGATGCCCGCATGGAAGTCGAAGCCGCCGCCGAAATCGCGACCCGCGCATCGGAACAGGCCGGCACCGCCGTCGGCATGTCGGAAGCACTGTCCGACCATGCGAAATCGATCGAATCGATCCTGGGCCTGATCCGCGATATTGCCGGACAGACCAACCTGCTGGCGCTGAACGCCACGATCGAGGCAGCGCGTGCGGGCGATGCCGGGCGCGGCTTTGCCGTGGTGGCGCAGGAGGTGAAAAGCCTCGCCAGCCAGACCGCGCGCGCCACCGACGACATCGCCGCCAAGATCGCCGCGATCCAGGCCGCGACGCGGTCGACTGTCGAAACCAACGCATCGATCCGCGCGACCGTCAGCGAGGTGCAGGAAAGCGCCAACCGCATCCGCAGCGCGATGGAGGTGCAGGCGCAGACCGTCACCGCAATCACGGCGGCCGTGGACGAAACCGCGCTGGCCGCCGATTCGATGTCGTCGACCATCGCCGCGATCCGCGAGGACACCGAAACGGTCGCGTCGGAAATCGACCGGGTGGGCGACGGCTTCACCTCGCTCGACAGCGAACTGGGCGCGCTGAAGGCCAGCGCCACCGATTTCGTCGGCAAGGTCGCGGCATAAGGCCAGCCCTGCCCTCCCCGGACCTGGTCCGGGGTTCCGCGCCCTACGGACAGCACCCAAGGCGCGGGACCCCGGATCAGGTCCGGGGACGGTGCATCGATCGCGATGCCCTGCCACTGCACATGCATTGAATGTGCCCCCGCCCGCGCCTACACCGCGCGACCATGGTATTTCCGACCCTGACGGCTCTCGCGCGATGAGCTGGAAACTCACCCTCCCCTGCACCCGCGCCGAAGCGGAGGCGATCGATGCGGCCGAGGATTTCGGCATCGATCCGGCGCCCGTGCTGATGACCACCGAGACGGTCGAGGACGATACCGAGACGTGGCGGCTGGACGCCTATTTCGAGGCGGAGCCAGACGCCGCCGCCATCGCGACGATCGCGGCGCTGGTGCCGAGCGCTGCCGGCACGCACCCCGAGATCGAGGCGCTGGGCGATGAAGACTGGGTGACGATGAGCCAGGCGGGGCTGGAGCCGCTGCATGTCGGGCGCTTCTTCGTCCACACCGCAGCCCATGCCGATGCGGTACCGGCGGGGGCGCGGGCGTTCCTGATCGATGCCGGGCGCGCGTTCGGTACAGGGCATCACGAAACGACCAGCGGGTGCCTGGCGATGCTCGACCGGCTGGCGGGCACGGCGTTTACCAACGCCATCGACCTGGGCACCGGGACCGGGCTGCTCGCCTTTGCCGCGCGCGAGCTGTGGCCGGCGGCGCGGGTGATCGCGACCGATATCGATCCGGTGGCGATCGATGTGACCGCCGACAATGCGCGGATCAACGCGGTCGAGGGCGTCGAGTTGGTGGTCGCCGATGGCGCGCTGTCCGATGCGATTACCGCCGCTGCACCCTATGACCTGTTGATCGCCAACATCCTGGCCGGGCCGCTGATGTCGATGGCGCCCGAGGTGGCGGCGATCGCCGCGCCCGGAGCGACGATCGTGCTCGCGGGCCTGCTGGAGACGCAGCGGGACGATGTGGTCGCGGCCTATGCGGCGTGTGGCTGTTCGCTCGAAGAGGTCGACCGGCGAGGCGACTGGAGCGTGCTGCGGCTGGCGGCGGGGGCCGAACGCTTCGTGCCGACCGCGCCGATCGATCCGAAGGGGCGCGACGGCTGGGCTTTGGACCTCTAATCCTCCCCGGCACGGGGAAGGGGACCAGCGAAGCTGGTGGAGGGGGCGGTCGGCATACGGCACCGTTGCGTTGCGCCGACACCCCCCTCCACCACCGCTTCGCGGCGGTCCCCCTCCCCGCGCACCGGGGAGGATCTTAGAGTTTGGACCTCGCGTAATCCTGCGTGCCATGCGTCACCACCGCGTCGTCCGGCAGCACTTCGTCGACCGCGATCGCGCGTTCGTCGCGGATCGCATCGTACACCGGCGCGAAGTCGGTCTCGACGGTCAGACGCAGCAGTTCGTCGAAGCTGGGGATGACGAAATAGGTCTGCTGGAAATCGTCGATGCGGTAATCGGTGCGCATCACGCGGGTGAGGTCGAGCATGATCCGGTTGGGGCTGGGGTCGTCGAGCGAGAAGCGGGTTTCCGCCGCGCTCGACACGATGCCCGCGCCATAGATGCGCAAGCCGTCGGCCTCCTGCACCAGCCCGAATTCGACGGTGTACCAGTAGAGCCGCGCCAGCTGCTTGAGCGATCCCAGTTCCAGCGCTCGCAGGCCGCCGCGACCATAAGCCGCGAGATAGTCGGCGAATACCGGGTCAGCGAGCATCGGCACATGGCCGAACACGTCGTGGAAGACGTCGGGTTCCTGCAGATAATCGAGCTGGTCGGGCCGGCGGATGAAATTGCCCGCGACGAAGCGGCGGTTGGCCATGTGGGTGAAGAACACGTCGTCGGGCACCAGCCCCGGCACCGCGACGACGCGCCAGCCGGTAAGCGCTTCCAGCCGATCCGACAGTTCCTCGAAATCGGGGATGCCCGATTCGGAGAGTTGCAGCGCGTCCAGCCCGCGCAGGAACGCATCGGACGCGCGACCGGGCAGCAGCGCCATCTGTCGCGCGTACAGCGTGTCCCACGTCGCGTGATCTTCGGCGCTATAGGCGTCCCAACCCTGCGGGATGGTCCAGTCGGCATTGGCCCCTGCGGGCGGGCGGTCGAGTACATGGGTTTCGCTTGCCATCCGTAAATAGTAGCATGGGAAACGATGCGACGGAAATGGCTGCGCCGAATTGCGGGTATGGTGGGTGCGGTCGTGCTGGTCGTGCTGCTCTATGCCTTTGTCGGGCTGGTCGGCGGGGCGATTCCGGCCGGGGGTGCGCCCGCGCCGACGCAGGGCGTCCGCATCTATGTCGAGGATAACGGCATCCATACCGGCATCGTCCTGCCCAAGCATGCCGCCGGGGTTTCGTTCGACGATCTGGTACGGGCACGCGATCTGGCCGATCCGCGCTATGCGGGGCATGGCTGGCTGTCGATCGGCTGGGGCGAGCGGAATTTCTATCTCGGCACGCCGACCTGGGCCGACGTGAAGCCCGCCACCATCGCCGCCGCCGCGATCGGCAGCGACGCGGTGGTGCTGCATGTCGGGCATCTGCCGGAGCCGGTGGGCGAGCCGGGCGTTTATCCGGTGATGCTGACCCCCGACCAATATCGCCGACTGGTGACCGCGATCCGGGCGAGCTTTGCCGCGCGCACCGATCCGGTCCACGGCTATGGCCCGTCCGACGCCTTCTACGTCGCGCGCGGGCGGTACAGTGCGGTCGAGACGTGCAATGCGTGGACCGGGCGGATGCTGCGCGCGGCGGGCGTGCCGATGGGGCGGTGGACGCCGTTCCCGATCACGGTGACGTCGTGGCTGTAGAGACCCTGCCCCCGCCCCCGCTCGGCCAGTTTTTGATCGAGACGCCGCGCGCCGCGCTTGCGTTGGCGGGGGTGCCGTTCGGGTGGCGGCAGGCGCTCTCCGGCGTGCCGCGGGCGCAGGGTGAGCCGGTGCTGTTGTTGCCGGGGCTGTTCAACAGCGACCGGTCGATGACGATCATGGCGCGGTATCTGCGCGACCTCGGGCACGTCCCGCATGGCTGGGGGCTGGGGCGCAATTTCGGGCAGCGCAGCATCGGCGCGGACGGACAGGCGCTGATCGAGCAGGTCGATGCGGTGGCGCAAGGTGCCGGGCGGCCGGTCGCGCTGGTCGGGGTCAGCATGGGCGGGATCATGGCGCGCTTCGTGGCGCATCGCCGCCCCGATCTGATCGAACAGGTGGTGACGGTCGCCAGCCCCTATGCCGGGCCGGCGCGGTCGACACGGGTCTGGCGGCTGTACGAATGGATCAGCGGCGAATCGGTCGACGATCCCGCCGTGCTGGCGCTGGCCGACGAAGTACGCCGGCCGCTGACCGTCCCCGCGACCGCGATCTGGAGCGCCAGCGACGGGCTGGTCAACGGGATGGGCTGTCATGTGCCGGGCGAACCGGGCTGTCGCGCGGTCGAGGTGGTGAGCAGCCATTACGGCGTGCAGACCCGGCTGATCGTGCTGCGCGCGGTGGCGGAGGCGCTGGCGGGGAATCGTATCTCCACCTCCGTTCGTCCTGAGTAGCCACTGAGCTTGTCGAAGGGGCGTATCGAAGGACCATTTGGGGCAGGTGCTTCGATACGGGTCTTCGACTTCGCTCAGCCCCTACTCAGCACGAACGGTTATTTCGTGAAAAATAAGTCTCTTCAATCGTCGTCGCGTCGTTCACGCCGCCGCCGCGCTTCTTCCTTGCGCAGTTCGCGGCCTTCGCGGGCTTCCTTCTTGCGCATCTTCCGGCCGTAGTTGCGGTCGGCTTCCGACTGGCTGGTGGTGGTCCAGTCGACCACCTGCGCGCCCGCGCGCACCGGCGCGGTCGCGACGTTCCATACCGTGCTGACGCACCCCCCGGTCAGCGGCGCCACCGCCAATACCATCCACGCCAGTCGCATCTGTCTGTCCTCAATAGGGTTTGTCTCGCACTTGTGCCCCGATTAGCGGGAAATCGGTGAAGAAACCATCGACGCCGGCATCGACCGCATCGGCGATCTCCTGCCCGATACGGCCATGGGTCGCCGGATCGCCCGGTACGCGATACGATTCGGGAAGGAAGGCGTTTTCCGCGCGATAGGTCCAGGGGTGGACGCGCAGGCCGGCCACATGGGCGTCATGCACCAGTGGTTTATCCCGGCCGACCAGCACCTTGTTCGGGCCGATGCCCCAGGCATAGGTCGCCACCGCCTTCAGCCCCGCCGGGGTCGCCATCGTCGCATAGCTGTCGACCGCATGGTCGGCCGGGCCGCCGGTATCGTTCATCAGCTGGATCAGGCGGATGCCGGTCAGTGTCTTCAGCGCCTTCAGGTTGTTCACCTCGAACGACTGGATGAACACCGGCGCCTGCGGGCTGTCCCAGCCGGCGGCGCGCAGTTCGCGCACGAGGCGCTTTTCCATCGGATGGCCGATCGCCGCGAAATAGGTCGGATGCTTGGTTTCGGGATAGATGCCGATGGTGCGGCCGGTCGCGGCGGTGGCGCGCTTGGCAAGGGCGATCACCTCGGCCAGCGTCGGGACGGGTTGCTGGCCGTCATAGGCGGTATTGCCGGGGCGGAACTGCGGCAGGCGTTCCTTCGCGCGCAGCGTGCGCAGTTCGGCGAGCGTGAAGTCTTCGGTGAACCAGCCGGTGATCGCGGCCCCGTCGATCGTCTTGGTCGTGTGGCGGCTGGCGAATTCGGGATGGTCGGCGACGTCGGTCGTGCCCGAAATCTCGTTCTCGTGCCGGGCGACGAACACATTATCCTTGGTCAGTACGAGGTCGGGCTCGATGAAGTCCGCCCCCTGTTCGATCGCGAGTTCATACGCCGCCAGCGTGTGTTCGGGGCGCGATCCGCTGGCCCCGCGATGCGCGATCACGATCGGCGGGCTGGTCAGCGGTCGTTCCTCGGCCATCGGTGCGCTTCCCATCATCGCCGCCACTATCATCCCCAACATCTGCGACCCTCTCGCAACAGGAAACCCTTTGGATCGCGATCGTTAGCCATCACGACCAACGGAGCGCGCCCCATGCAATTCACCATCAACGGACAGCCGTATCAGGCGGAGGTCGACATCCGCACGTCGCTGCTCGACCTGCTGCGCGAACATCTTTCGCTCACCGGCAGCAAGAAGGGCTGCGATCATGGCCAATGCGGGGCGTGCACCGTGCTGGTGAACGGCCGCCGCATCAATGCCTGCCTCACGCTCGCCGTGATGCATCAGGATGACGACATCGTGACGATCGAGGGATTGGGCACGCCGGACAAGCTGCATCCGCTGCAGGCCGCGTTCGTCAAGCATGACGGATTCCAGTGCGGATATTGCACGCCGGGGCAGATTTGTTCGGCGGTCGGCATGCTGGACGAGGTGGCGAAAGGCTGGCCAAGCCATGTCAGCGCCGACCTTGCCGACGCCGACTTTACCGACGATGAAATCCGCGAGCGGATGAGCGGCAATATCTGTCGCTGCTCGGCCTATCCCAACATCGTCGACGCGATCCGTGAAGTCGCCGATGCAAAAGTGGAGACGGCGGCATGAAGCTGTTCGACTATGCCAAGGCCGACAGCGCCGAAGCCGCCGTGCGCGAGGGTGCCGAAGACGGCACGAAGTTCATCGCGGGCGGGACCAACCTGCTCGACCTGATGAAATTGCAGATCGAGACGCCGGCGCGGCTGGTCGATATCAGCCGCCTGCCGCTGAACGATATCGAGGACATCGACGGCGGCGTGCGGATCGGGGCGCTGGTGCCCAATTCGGACCTCGCCGCATCGCCCGTCATCCGCGAGCGCTACGAGGTGCTCAGCCGCGCGCTGCTCGCCGGGGCATCGGGGCAGCTGCGTAACAAGGCGTCGACCGGTGGCAACCTGCTGCAACGCACCCGCTGCTATTATTTCTACGAGACCGCCGCGCGCTGCAACAAACGCGTGCCGGGGTCGGGTTGCGATGCGAAGGAAGGCTTCAACCGCATCCTCGCCGTGCTGGGGACCAGCGAGGCGTGCATCGCGACGCATCCGAGCGACATGGCGGTGGCGATGCGCGCGCTGGACGCGACGATCGTGACGCTCGGCAGCGATGGTGAGAAGCGGCGGATCGCGATCGGCGATTTCTATCGCCTGCCCGGCGACACGCCGGAGGTCGAGAATGTGCTGCGTCCCGGCGAGCTTATCACCCATATCGAATTGCCGCCCGCTCCCGAAGGCAAGCAGACCTATCGCAAGGTGCGCGACCGGGCGTCCTATGCGTTTGCGCTGGTGTCGGTCGCCGGGATCGTCGCAGTCGAAGACGGCAAGATCACCTCCGTGCGACTGGCGTTCGGTGGTCTCGGCCCGATGCCGTGGCGGGACGAGGGCGTGGAGCGCCTGCTGGTCGGGCAGGCCCCGTCCGACGAATTGTTCGGACAGGCCGCCGACCTGTTGCTGCGCGATGCCAGGGGTTTCGGCAGCAATGATTTCAAGATTCCACTGACGCGCCGCACGCTGGTTGCGACGCTGCGGGAGCTGACGGCATGACCACCAACGCACTGCGCATGGACAAGCCCGTCGAACAGAGCCTGCTCGATTCGGGCGTGCAGGGGATCATCGGCAAGGGGATCGAGCGGATCGACGGTCCGCTGAAAGTCGCGGGACAGGCGACCTATGCCGCCGAATATGCCCCCGACAACCTCGCCTATGGCTTTCTGGTGCGTGCACCATTCGCGGCGGGCACGATCACCGCGATCGATGCCGAGGGAGCGAAGGCACTGCCCGGTGTGCTGGACGTCGTGGTCGACCTGAAGACTTTCATCCGCAACGCGCAGCAGGGCGGCGAGACCGGCGCGCCGACGCAGGGCGTCAAGGACGTCGCCTATTTCGGTGAGCCGGTGGCGATCGTCGTGGCGGAGAGCTTCGAGATTGCCCGCGACGCGGCACAGCTGGTGTCGATCCGCTTCGATCCCGCCGAGGGCGTGTTTACCTTCGACGACCGGCTGGACAGCGCGAAGAAGCCGCCGGCGGGATCGATGCCGCCCTATCACAAGCAGGGTGACCTCGACGCGGCGATGGCCGATGCGGCATTCACCGTCGATGACATCTGGACCACGCCGTCGCAAAACTCGGCGGCGATGGAGCCGCACGCCTCGACCGCGGTGTGGGACGACGACGGCCTGACGCTCTACGGCGCGTACCAGATGCCGTCGTCAGACAAGCAACAGCTGGCCAAGGCGCTGGGTGAGCGTGCGTCGCGGGTGCGGATCGTCGCGCGCTATGTCGGTGGCGGCTTTGGATCGAAGCTCGGCATCGCGCCCGAATCGGTCGCAACCGCGATCGCCGCGAAGGCGGTCGGACGGCCGGTCAAGACGGTGATGACCCGCCAGCAAGTGTTCGACACCACCGTGCGCCGGTCGAACACGCATCAGCGGATGCGGCTGGCCGCCGATGCCGAGGGCAAGCTGACCGGGATCGGGCATGAGACGATCACCAGCAATCTGCCGGGCGAGGGCTATTTCGAACCGGCGGGCATCGCCACCCAATTCCTGTATGCCGGCGAAAACCGCGTCATCACCCATGACGTGGTCGAGCTGAACCGCATGCTGTCGGGATCGATGCGCGCGCCGGGCGAGGCAGTCGGGCTGCTGGCGCATGAGAATGCGATGGACGAACTGGCCGAAAAGATCGGCATCGATCCGGTCGAGCTGCGCCGGCGCAACGATGCCGCGCGCGATCCGCAGAAGGATGTGCCCTTCTCCACCCGCTCGCTGACGCGTTGCCTTGATTCGGGCGCGAAGGCATTCGGTTGGGATGCGCGCAACCAGACGCCGGGTGGCCAGCGCGAGGGCGACTGGCTGATCGGACAGGGCATGGCGGCAACCACCCGCACCAACATGCTGCAGCCGAGCGAGGCAGCGGTGACGATCGGGCCCGACGGCCGCGCGCTGATCGAAACCGACATGACCGACATCGGCACCGGCACCTACACCATCCTGGCGCAGATCGCGGGCGAGTTGCTGGGTCTGCCCATCGAGCGGATCGACGTGCATCTGGGCGATACCAAGTCGCCGCCGGGCGCGGGTTCAGGTGGCTCGTGGGGTGCGGGCAGCAGCGGGTCGTCGGTCTATCTGGCGGCGCAGGCGCTGCGGGAGAAGCTGGCGAAGGCGATGGACGTCGCCCCCGACGAGCTGACGCTGAAGGACGGCCATGCGGTCGCCGGCAATCGCCGCGTGCCGATCGGCGAGCTGGTCGGCGACGGGATCACCGCCACCGGATCGATCGAGCCGGGCAAACAGGAAAAGGAAACGACGCAGGCCGGCTACGGCGCGCATTTCTGCGAGGTGAAGGTCCATGCCGTCACCGGCGAGGTCCGCGTCACCCGCTGGCACGCGACGTTCGAGGCCGGGCGCATCCTGAACCAGCAGACCGCGCGGTCGCAGTGCATCGGCGGCATCGTGTTCGGCATCGGCGCCGCGCTGACCGAGGAACTGGTGCATGACGACCGCGACGGGCGGATCGTGAACCACGACCTGGCGGAATATCATGTGCCGGCCCATGCCGACATTCCGCCGATCGACATCGTGTTCCTCGACGAACGCGACGTCCATGCCAACCCGCTCCATGCCAAGGGGATCGGCGAACTGGGCATCGGCGGCGCAGGCGCGGCGGTGGTCAACGCGATCTACAATGCGACCGGCGTCCGGGTGCGCGATTACCCCGCGACGCTGGACAAGCTGCTGGAAGGGTTGCCGGCAGTGTGAGGGGTGGTGGGGAGCGGACGTCCGTCGCGGACGCTGCTCCCTCCCCTTAGGACAGTTTTCCCTTGTTCGCGTTTGCGGCAACCCTACCTGTCATGTATCTGACCCGCAGACCGGGTGGATTACCCACCCACTAGCCGAACCGAGCGAGTATCATGGCCGAATTCCGTTTGCCCAAGAACAGCGTCGTCAAGAAGGGTACGACCCACAAGTCGCCGACGTCGGGCCGGATCAAGAAATTCAAGGTCTATCGCTACGACCCCGATTCGGGCCAGAATCCGCGCTACGACGATTTCGAGATCGATCTGGACGAATGCGGGCCAATGGTGCTCGACGCGCTGATCAAGATGAAGTCGGAGCAGGACCCCTCGCTCACCTTCCGCCGGTCCTGCCGCGAAGGGATTTGCGGGTCGTGTTCGATGAACATCGACGGTCGCAACGGCCTCGCCTGCACGACGGCGATCGAGGATATCAAGGGCGATATCCGCATCACCCCGCTGCCGCACATGGACGTCATCAAGGACCTGGTGCCGGACTTCACGCATTTCTATGCGCAGTACGCGTCGATCAAGCCGTGGCTGCAGACCGTGACCCCGGAACCCGCTGGCAAGGAACGGCTCCAGTCGCCGGACGAGCGCGCCAAGCTCGACGGGCTGTACGAATGCATCCTGTGCGCCTGCTGCTCGACCTCGTGCCCGAGCTATTGGTGGAACAGCGACAAGTTCCTGGGTCCGGCGATCCTGCTGCAGGCCTATCGCTGGCTGGCGGACAGCCGCGACGAGATGACCGGCGAGCGTCTGGACGAGCTGGAAGATCCGTTCCGCCTGTATCGTTGCCACACGATCATGAACTGCGCGAACGTGTGTCCGAAGGGGTTGAACCCGGCCAAGGCGATCGCCGAGATCAAGAAGATGGAAGTCGAGCGGATCATCTGATCGCTTCGTGCCCTACTATTTCCTCCCCGTTCGGTTCGAGCAGCTTCGAGCTTGTCGAGAAGCGTATGTCGAGAACTCGGTTGATGTTGCCACCGCCTTCTCGACTTCGGTTCTCGACAGGCTCGAACCTGCGCTCGAAGCAAACGGGGTGGTTTGGGTAGGGGCGGGACGCGCATGACCGTCCTCACCCGTTACGACCAACTCGTCACCGCCGGCGAACTCCGCCCCGACCCCGAACAGCGCGCCGCCGCCGAGCGGCTGTCGCGCCTTGCCGATGCCATCGACCATCCGCCCAAACGCGGCCTGTTCGCGCGCCTGACCGGCGGCGACGCGCCACCGCCGCGCGGCGTGTACCTGTGGGGCGGGGTCGGGCGGGGCAAGTCGATGCTGATGGACCTGTTCTACGACTGTGTCGCAGACCCCGCCAAGCGCCGCGTCCATTTCCATGCCTTCATGATCGAGGTCCATGCCCGCCTGGCAACCGAGCGCGCCAAGGAGGTCGGCAACCCCGTGCCCCCGGTGGCCGAGGCGCTGGCGAAGGACCTGAAGCTGCTCGCGTTCGACGAAATGGTCATCAACAACACCGCCGACGCGATGGTGCTGTCGCGGCTGTTTACCGAGATGATGACGCATGGCGTGACGATGGTCGCAACGTCGAACCGCCCGCCGGTCGACCTGTACAAGGACGGGTTGCAGCGCGACAGCTTCCTGCCGTTCATCCAGCTGCTCGAAACGAACCTCGACGTGCTGCCGCTCAACGGCCCGACCGATTATCGTCGCGACCGGCTGGGCGCGGTCGATACGTGGCTGGTGCCCAATGGCCCGGCGGCGACCGAAGCGCTGTCGGCAGCATTCTTTCGCCTGACCGACTTCGCCGTCGAGGATGCGGCGCATGTGCCGTCGTGCGACCTCGATGTCGGCGGGGGCCGGACGCTGCATGTGCCCAAGGCACTGAAAGGCGTCGGAGTGTTCAGCTTCAAGCGACTATGTGGCGAGGCGCGCGGCGCGCCCGATTACCTCGCCATCGCGCGGGCGTTTCACACGGTGATCCTGGTCGGCATTCCGGTGCTGGGTCCGGACAACCGCAACGAGGCGGCCCGGTTCGTGACGCTGATCGACGCGCTGTACGAATATCGCGTGAAGTTGCTGGCGGCGGCGGATGCGCAGCCGGGCGAGCTGTACCCGACCGGCGATGGGCGGTTCGAATTCGACCGGACGATCAGCCGACTGGAAGAGATGCGGTCGGAGGAATATCTCACCAAGGGGCATGGCGAGGGGTAGCTTCGCTTCCTCCCCCTCTACGCCCCCGATCGCTTCGAGCGCAGGTTCGAGCCTGTCGAGAACCGAAGTCGAGAAGGGGGTGCCCCAAGCGACCCGTTCTCGACGGACGCTTCTCGACAAGCTCGAAGCTGCTCGAACCAGACGAGAATGCGCAGGATCACCCCCGCCGTGCATCCGCCTTCTTGGTCCTGAGCGTCGCCGATGCCGCTGTCGGATCGTCCGGCCACGGATGGCGCGGATAGCGGCCGCGCATTTCCTTCGACACGTCGCGCCACGACCCGGCCCAGAAGCCCGGCAGGTCGCGCGTCGTCTGGATCGGGCGGCCGGCGGGCGAGGTGAGGCTGAGCGTCAGCGGCTGGCCCGCCACCATCGGATGGGTGGCGAGGCCGAACAGCGCCTGCACCCGCAGCTCCACCCGTGGTCCCCCTTCGGCAGCATAGTCGATCGCGTGGCTCGACCCGGCGGGGCTTTCGAACCGCGCGGGCGCGAGGCGGCGGACCTGCTGCATCCAGTCCCAGCCCGCCTGTTGCTCCAGCGCGTCGTGCAGCCCGGTCACCGCGTCGAGCCGCCGCTTGCCGGTCAGGAGCGGGGGCAGCCAGTCGTCGATCGCAGCGGTCAGCGCCGCGTCGCCCAGCAGATCGTCCTGCCCCAGCATCGCCGCGACATAGGCAGATCGCCGCCGCAGCGTCTCCGCGCCCTCCCACGGCAACAGCGACAGGTCGCCGCGCACCGCCTGCGTCAGCGCGGCGGCGATCTCGTTGGGCGAGGCGGCGGCATCGGGGCCGGACGACAGCCGGATCGCGCCCAGCCGGCGTTCGCGCAGCGCCACGATGCCGCGCGTGGCGGGATCGAAGCGGACGCTGCGCCGCGTTTCGATCCGGTCGCCGAACAGCTGCTCGACCGTCGCCTGGTCGATCGCGACGGCGGACAAGATGCGCGCGCCCGCCGCCTGCCCCTGCGTCTCGGCCACTGCCAGCCATTCCGCGGAACCGAGTGCGGCGGCGTCGAGGGTAAAGCCGCGGCCGCCGACCGAGGCCCAGCGTTCGCCGCCGGCATCGCGGCGCTTGGCGATCCGGTCGGGAAAGGCCAGCGCGACGCTGCGCGCCAGCGCGTCGGCGGGCGGATCGTCCCGGCCCTTCGCCAATTTGCGCCAGCGGTCGGCAAGGCGACGCGATGCCTCGGCCCGCTGCCCGCGTTCGGTACGCCAGCGGCGACGGCGCTGGTCGAGGTCGGTGTCGTTGCCGCCCAGCCCCCGTTCGCCCAGCAGCACCGCCACCTCCGCCGCCGCGCCGGCAAAGCCGCCCTCGCCCGCGCGGATCAGCATATGGGCAAGGCGCGGCGACAGCGGCAGTGCGGCGATGGCGAGGCCGTGCGGGGTCGGACGGCCATCGGCATCGATCGCATCGAGCGTCGCGAGGCGCGCGCGTGCTTCGTCGATGGCGGCGGCGGGTGGCGGGTCGAGCCAGCGCAGGCTGGTCGGATCGGTGACGCCCCATTTGCCACATTCGAGCACCAGTGCCGACAGATCGGCTTCGAGGATTTCGGCGGGGTCGAAACGGGGCAACCCGGCGGTCGCGGCCGCTTCCCACAGGCGATAGGCGACGCCCGGCCCCTGTCGCGCGGCACGACCGGCACGCTGGGTCACCGCCGCCTGGCTTGCGCGTTCGGTGGTCAGCCGCGTCATCCCCGCCGCGCGATCATAGCGCGGACGACGGGCAAGGCCGGAATCGACGACGATGCGGATGCCGTCGAGCGTCAGCGAGGTTTCGGCGATGCTGGTCGCCAGCACGATCTTGCGCCGCCTCTCCGGATCCGGGGCGATCGCAGCGCGCTGCTCGGCGGGCAGCAGCGTGCCGTGCAGCCGATGCAAGACCGCGCCATCGGGCACCGTAATGCGTTCGGCCGTCCGCTCGATCTCCGCGACGCCGGGCAGGAAGGCGAGGATGCCACCCTCCGCTTCCACCAGCGCGCGGCGGATCGCGGCGGCAACCGAATCCTCGATCCGCGCCTCGGCATTGCGGCCGATATGACGCAGGTCGAGCGGGTAGGAGCGCCCCTCGCTCTCGATCACCGGGGCATCGTCCATCAGCGCGGCGAAGCGTTCGCCATCCAGCGTCGCCGACATGGCGAGGATGCGCAGGTCGGGGCGCAGCGCCGCCTGTGCATCCAGCGCGAGGGCAAGACCGAAATCGCTGTCGAGGCTGCGTTCATGCACTTCGTCGAACAGCACCGCCGATACGCCCGCCAGTTCGGGATCGGCCTGGATACGAGCGACGAAGATGCCCTCGGTCATCACCGTCACGCGGGTGGCCGCTGACCGCTTGCTGTCCATGCGGGTAGCATAGCCGAAGGTCTGGCCAACCGGTTGGCCTGCGGTCGCGGCCATGCGCTCGGCGGCGGCGCGGGCGGCGATGCGGCGGGGGGAGAGGAGCAGGATTTCGCCGGTCACCCACGGTTCGGTAAGCAACGCCGGCGCGACCGCGGTGGTCTTGCCCGCGCCCGGCGGCGCGACGAGGACGGCGGAAGTACGGTCGCGCAACGTCTGGAGGAGGTGGGGGAGGACCGCATGGATGGGGAGCATGGGCGTCCCCTTAGCAATCCTCCCCGCCTGCGGGGAGGGGGACCAGCGCAGCTGGTGGAGGAGGCTCGCCGCGCAATGCTGCCGTTCCGTCTGCGGACACCCCCCTCCACCATGCTTCGCATGGTCCCCCTCCCCGTGCCGGGGAGGAGTTTAGAGGGTGTCGGGGTTGGGGCCCAAGCGCCCGTCTTCGCGGTCCATCGCGTCGAGCTTTGCCACCTGTTCGTCCGTCAGCGTCACCTGCTGCGCCGCGAGGTTCTCCTCGATCCGCGCGCGCGACGATGCCTTGGGGATCACGCCCAGCCCGGCTTGCAGATGCCACGCCAGAATCACCTGCGCCGGGGTCGCGCCAGCCTCTTCGGCAATCGCGGGGATGGTCGGATCGGTCAGCAGCGTGCCCTGCCCCAGCGGCGACCAGCTCTGCGTGACGATGCCGAGCCGTTCGTGGGCTGCGCGCGCCTTGCGCTGCTGAAAGGTCGGATGCAGCTCGATCTGGTTGAGCGCTGGCACGACGCCGGTGGCATCGACGATCCGGTCGAGATGGTCGGGCGAGAAGTTCGACACGCCGATCGATCCGACCCGCCCCTCTTCGCGTAATCGCACCAGCGCCTTCCACGTTTCGACATAGCGATCCTCGGACGGCATGGGCCAGTGGATCAGGAACAGGTCGATGCGCGGCAGCAGCGCGGCGCTGGCGTCAAACGCCTTGAGCGCGTTATCGTAGCCCATCGCATCGCGCCACAATTTGGTGGTGACGAAGATGTCGGTATCGCCGGTCGCCTCGCCGACGCCGGCTTCGTTCGCATAGAAGGCGGCGGTGTCGATCAGGTGATAGCCGGCGTCGATTGCTTCGCGCGACAGGCGGGCGGAATCTTCGGCGGGGATTTTATAGGTGCCGAAGCCGATGGCGGGGATGGTGTGGCCGTCGTTGAAGCGGAGGTCGGTCATGGGGCGTCCGTTTGATTGGTGGGGTCGGTTGCCAAACAATGACGACGCGATCCGTTCCCTGCCCCCTCCCGTTCGTGCTGAGTAGGGACTGAGCTTATCGAAGGCCCGTATCGAAGCATCCGCGGCGGTCCTTCGATACGCCATTTCGACAGGCTCAATGGCTACTCAGGACGAACGGGGGTAGGTGTTCGCCCAACCGCCCACCACCGTTTGGTTCGAGCAGCTTTGAGCTTGTCGAGAAGCGTCCGTCGAGAACTCGGCGCTTGGGGCGCCCCCTTCTCGACTTCGGTTCTCGACAGGCTCGAATCTGCGCCCGAAGCAAACGGGGGGTGCAAAGGGTCAGGGCAATAGCCCCTACCCCGTCGGCCGCCCGTCCGCGTCCATCAACACCTCGCGGCGCCCCACATGGTCGGGCCGCGACACCAGCCCTTCCTTTTCCATCCGTTCGATCAGCCGCGCCGCCGAATTATACCCCACGCGCAGCTGGCGCTGGAGCCAGCTGGTCGAGGCCTTCTGGCTTTCCGCGACCAGCTGGCACGCCTGGCGGAAGGTCTGTTCCTCCGGCGAATCGTCGCCGGTTGGTGCCCCGTCGAGGCTGAAGCCGGCATCGCCCTCCGGCTCGTTGACCACCGCGTCGATATAGTCGGGCGCGCCCTGCGAGCGCCAGAAGTCGGACACCGCCTGCACCTCGTCGTCGCTGACGAAGGGCCCGTGGACGCGCGCCAATGCCTTGCCGCCGGGCATGTAGAGCATGTCGCCGCGGCCCAGCAGCTGTTCGGCGCCCTGTTCGCCTAGGATGGTGCGCGAATCGATCTTCGACGTGACGTGGAAGCTGATGCGGGTCGGCAGGTTGGCCTTGATGACGCCGGTGATGACGTCGACGGACGGACGCTGCGTCGCCATGATGAGGTGGATGCCCGCCGCGCGCGCCTTTTGCGCCAATCGCTGGATCAGGAATTCGACTTCCTTGCCCGCGGTCATCATCAGGTCGGCAAGCTCGTCGACGATCACGACGATCTGCGGCAGCGGGGAGAGGTCGAGCGTCTCCTCCTCATAGATCGGCGTGCCGGTGTCGGCGTCGTAGCCGGTCTGCACCTTGCGGCCGAGCTTCTGCCCCTTGGCAGCGGCGGCGCGCACCTTGTCGTTGAAGCTGGCAAGGCTGCGGACGTTGATCGACGCCATCATGCGATAGCGGTCCTCCATCTGCTCGACCGCCCATTTCAGCGCGCGCACCGCCTTGGGCGGGTCGGTCACGACATCGGCCAGCAGGTGCGGGATGCCGCGATACATGCTGAGTTCCAGCATCTTCGGGTCGATCATGATCATGCGGCACTGGTCTGGGGTCAGCCGGTAGAGCAGCGATAGGATCATGCAGTTGAGGCCGACCGACTTACCCGACCCGGTGGTACCGGCGACGAGCAGATGCGGCATGGGGGCAAGGTCGGCGACGACCGGGTCGCCCGCGATATTCTTGCCCAGCACGATCGGCAGCTGCGCATTCTGGTCGGCGAACGCCTGGCTGGCGATCAGTTCGCGCAGGGAGACCATCTCGCGTTTCTGGTTGGGCAGTTCGATGCCGATCACGGTGCGGCCCGGAATGGTCGCGACGCGGGCCGAGATCGCCGACATGTTGCGCGCGATATCGTCGGCCAGCTGGATCACGCGGCTGGCGCGGATGCCGGGTTCGGGCTCCAGTTCGTACATGGTGACAACCGGGCCGGGGGCGACCTTCACCACCTGCCCCTTCACGTTGAAATCGTCGAGGACGCTTTCGAGCAGACGCGAGTTGCGTTCCAGCGCGGCCTTGTCGACGGTCGGGCCGGTCGATTCGGGCGCGGGGGCGAGCAGGTCGATCGCGGGCAGCGCGAAATTGTCGCGGCCTTCGCTGCTGGCGGGCCGGGGCGCGCTGGCGAGCGCGGGGGAGTCGGCGCGGTCGGCGATGACCGGCGGGGCGCGGTCGTCGGCGGGCGCCGCGCGCCGCGGCTGCGGGCGGGCGGGCGCTTCGTCCGGATCGTCGTCCTCCGTCGCCAGCGCGGTGCGCGGCGCGGGATCGAACGGCAGGTCGTCGTCCTCGACCAGTACCGCGCCAACGTCGGCGACGGAACGGGCGCGACGTTCGAATTTCGGCATGCGGAAGGTGCCGTCGGGGATCTCGATCGTCAGCCCCTTGGCCCAGCGCCACACGCCGAACAGCGCGGTGGCGAGCGCGACGACGCGGATCGTCCACAGCTCGGCGACCGGCACGCCGATCAGGTGGACCAGTCCCTGCACCGCCCGCGCGATGCTCCAGCCGATCACCCCGCCATAGCCGGCGGGCAGCGACAGGATCGCCTCCCCCGACACGAACGCCAGCGTGGTGCCCATTGCCAGCACGCCGATCCCGCAGTCGCGAATCATGCGCGGCCACGGCCCCACGGGCACGTCGCGCCACAACCGGACGCTGACGATCAGCCCCAGTGGCAACAGCATCGCGACGGGCACGCCAAAGATGGTGAGCAGCAGGTCGGCGAGCAGCGCGCCGGGCGCGCCGAGCTTGTTGGCGACCGGCCCGCCCGCCGCCGTGCTGAACGACGGGTCGGCGGGCGAATAGCTGACGAGCGCGATGGCGATCACGATCATGGCGACGAACAGGATCGTCGCACCGATCATCGCGCCGCTGCGCTTCGCACCCGCCTTCATCGCGTCGCGCCACAACATCGGCTGCGCGTTGGTCGCCATTCGTTCCACCCTTGTTCGATACGCCCCCGATGTGCGCCGCCGTGGGGTACGCCGTCAAGGCGGCGTTGCGGTGGGCCGCGCCAGACCCTAAGTCCGTTCGGACGAAGCGACTTTACGGATGGGACGGGTTTCATGGCACAGGCGGACGTCATCATCCTGGGCGGCGGGCTGGTCGGCAGCACGCTGGGCGTGTCGCTGGGCGTGCATGGGCTCAGCTCGATCATCCTCGATCCGGCCGATCCGGCGGTGACGCTGGCGCCGGGCTTCGACGGTCGCGCCTCGGCAATCGCCAGCGCGACGCACCGCATGTTCGAGGCGATCGGCATCGCGCCGGGCCTGGGTGACGAGGGCTGCCCGATCGCCGCGATTCGCGCGACCGACGGGCTGGAGGCGGGCAAGCTCGACTTCGTCCCCGATGCCGCCGACGATCCGGTGGGCGTGATGTATGAGAACAAGCGGCTGCGACAGGCGATCTACGACGCCGCCGTCGCATCGCCACATGTCGACCTGCGCTACAAGGATCGCGCGATCGACGTGCGCCGCGAGGCGCATGGCGTCACGGTGACGACGGCGGGTGGCGACACGCTGACCGCGCCGCTGCTGATCGCCGCCGAGGGTCGCAATTCGCCGACGCGCGAGGCGGCGGGCATCCGTGTCGCGCGCTGGAGCTACGACCATGCCGCGATCATCACGACGCTGGGCCATGCAGAGCCGCACGAGAATATCGCGTACGAAATCTTCTATCCGGCAGGCCCCTTCGCGATCCTGCCGCTGAACGACGACGCGCATGGCCATCGCTCGGCGATCGTGTGGACGGTCGATGCGAAGGATCGGCCGGCGATGCTGAAGCTGTCCGACCGCGCGTTCCTGGCCGAAGCGTCGAAGAAGATGGGCGGGTTCCTGGGGCAGCTGTCCAACCTGTCGGCGCGCTCGAGCTATCCGCTGGGCTTCCACCATGCCGCGCGGATCACCGCCGATCGGCTGGTGCTGGTCGGCGATGCCGCGCACGGCATCCATCCGATCGCCGGACAGGGTCTCAATCTCGGCCTGCGCGACGTCGCGGCGCTGACCGAGGTGCTGGTCGAGGGCAAGCGCACCGGCCTCGACCTCGGCGATCCCTATCTGCTGGAACGCTATCAGCGGTGGCGGGGGCTGGACACCTTTGCGGTGGCGCTGGCGACCGATGGCCTGACGCGCCTGTTCGGTATTCCCGGCAAGGCGGCGAGCGCGGTGCGGCGCTTCGGCCTGTCGGCGGTCGATTCGATCCCGCCGCTGAAAGCCGCATTCATGGCCGAAGCACGCGGCGAAACCGGAAAGCTGCCGAAATTGCTGCAGGGCATCACCGCTTGACGCTTTCCGCCGTCCAGCGCGGTGTCGCGCGCGGGATGGCGGGTGCAGCGGCGATCGGCATCGTTGCGCTAGTGACGGCGGGCTGGTTCGATCCCGGCCACGACTTGCCCGAGCGGCTGCGGGCCCTGGCGATGGCACTGGTCGTGCCCGGACTATGGAGCGCGGCGGCGATCGGCAATGTCGCGCGGTCGCGGTTCTTTTCGGCGCGGTCGATCGATGGCGGCGATGCCGATCCGGCGGTGGCGCAGGGTCGCGCGATTGCCCAGAATACACTGGAGCAGGCGGTGCTGGCGGTGATCGCCTATGCCGCGCTGACGATCGCCACCAATCGATCGACCTTCGCGCTTGCCGTGCTGGCGACCTGTTTCACGGTCGGACGGGTCGGCTTCTGGGCAGGCTATCGGCGGGGTGCCGCAGCCCGCGCGTTCGGCTTCGCGCTGACCTTCTACCCGACGGCGCTGGCGCTGCTAGCGGCGCTGGTCCTCGCGATCCGGGGGTAGCTACCAGTTGCCGCCGCCGGTTGTGCCGGCACGAAACTCGGCGATACGCCGCAACGTCGCCGGTGTCGTGCCATCGGGCAGCGCATCGAGCGCGAACCAGCCGACCTCCGCCACCTCCAGCGTGTCCGCGCCGTGCAGCGAATCATCGGGGGCATGTGCGACATAGACGATCACATGGTCGTCCTTGCCCTCGTGCCGGTTGTGATAGACGCCCAGCACCCGCTCGACCGTCGCACCGCGAACCGCGACCTCCTCGGCCAGTTCGCGGTGGAGCGCGTCGGTCACGCACTCCCCCTTCTTCACCCCGCCGCCGGGCATGTACCAGCCATCGACATAGGTGTGCCGCACCAGCGCCACGCGTCCGTCGGGACTGAGCAGCAGGCCGCGCACGCCGATCGTGCGCGGGCGGGTGATGCGCCACACAATCCGCGCCGCCCTGCCCAACAGGCGATGCAGCAGCGCCACGCCCTATGCCGATCCGTTGCGCGTGGCTTCGGCCGCTTCCTCCGCCGCCACCGGTTCGGCCATTGGCCGGATCATCAGGAAGCTGCCCGACCAGACGCCGGGAATGTCCCACCGCCCGCTGATCTCGCACCCGTCGTCGCTCAGTACGCCGGCATAGACGACCATGTCGGCATAGCCGTCGCTATCGTCGTAGAATTTGCTGAAGCGTACCTGCGCCCCGTCGCGATGCCCGTCGATCGCGGCGGCGATCAGCGCGCCCGGCGGCACCGAATAGAGGTCGGGTTCGTGGATCGTGCCGACGATCGACCCGCCCAGATCGGCGATATCCGCCTCGAACGCGGTCGGCGGGTTGGTGTGCGGATAGTTGAAGATTCCGCTCCACTTGCCCGACAGGTCGCGGCTCACAACGCTCGCGCCGCTTCGACCAGCAGCACCGGCACGCCGTCGCGAATCGGAAAGGCGAGGCCGGCGGCCTCCGACACCAGTTCGCCCGCCGCCGCATCATGGCGCAGCGGCGTGCGCGTCACCGGGCAGACCAAGATCGACAGCAGCCACGGATCGATCGTCATTGCAGCGTCGCCTCTTCGTCATCGCCATGCCTGCCGAAGAATTGCATGAGCTGCACGATCAGTTCCGCACGTTCCGCCAGCGCGTCGACTTCGAGCAGCGCCTGCTTCGCCGCCACGTCGAACGGCGCGATCTGCGCGATGCCGTTGACCAGGCTTTCATCGTCCAGCCGCCCGACCGATTCCCAGTCGACGGCATAGCCCAGCCGGTCGGCGAAGCGTTTCGATTCCATCTCCAGCGACGCGCGTTCGGCCAGCGCCAGCGTGGTGTCGCCGACCATCGGCAGCATCTCCGCCTCCACCTGCCGGAACGCGGTCGTCACGTCGAGTTCGCGCACGATGCGAAACCGCGACAGCCCGCGTAGCACAACGTCGTAGCGGCCATCGGCATGCGCCTCGACATCGACGATCTGGCCGATGCAGCCGATGTCGAACAGCGGCGGCCTGTCGGTTTCGCTGCCGACCGGGCGCGGCTGGATCATGCCGATGCGGCGGTCCCGCGCCAGGGCGTCGGACACCATCGCGCGATACCGCGGCTCAAAGATGTGCAGCGGCAAGTGCATGTTCGGAAACAGCAGCGCCCCCGCCAGCGGGAAGACGGAGACGCGTGCCGTCATCCGAACAGGATCGCCGAGAGCTTGCGCCGCTGCTGCGACACCCATGGGTCCTCCAGGCCAACCGCCTCGAAGACCTTTAGCAGTTGCTGCCGCGCGGCATCGTCGTTCCACGCGCGGTCGGCCGCGACGATCTTCAGCAACGATTCGGCGGCGCCATCGCGGTCGCCCGCCGCCATCTGCCCACCGGCCAGGCGGAAGCGTGCGTCGTGATCGTCGGGGTTCGCTTCCACCTCGGCCTTCAGCCCCGCCAGATCGTCGACCGGCTGCGCATCGCGCGCCAGCGCCAGCGCGGCGCGGACCTGTTCGATGCCCGGCTGCTTCGCGGCATCCTCAGGCAGCGCGTCGAGCGCCGCCTGTGCCGCATCGTGATCGCCCAGCGCCATCAGCGCGCGAACGCGGCCAACGGCGACGGCGGCGTTCTCCGGCACCATCTCGGCGATCTGGCCGAAGATCGACAGTGCGCGGGCCGCATCACCCTCGACCAGCGCTTCCTCGCCCATCGCGATCAGCGGTTCGATGTCCGGCCCGGCCGCCTCGCCCGGCTGTACCGGCAACTGGCGCAGCAGCTGGTCGAGCATCTGCTTGAGCTGGCTTTCGGTGCGCGCGCTGGTCAGGTCGGCGACCAGCTGCCCCTGGAACATCGCATAGACGGTCGGGATCGACCGGATCTGGAATTGCGAGGCGATGAACTGGTTCTTGTCGGTGTCGACCTTGGCCAGCACCACGCCCTTGTCGGCATAGGCCTCCGCGACCTTCTCGAGGATCGGGGTCAGCGCCTTGCACGGCCCGCACCATTCCGCCCAGAAATCGATGATGACGAGGCTGGTCATCGATGGTTCGACGACATCGCGGCGGAACGCCTCCACGGCATCCTTTTCCGGGGCGGTCAGTCCTAGCGTGGCCAAGCGTCGATTCCTTATCCTGTGACAGCCGCCCCTATGTGGGCATCACAGGCAAAACAGAAAAGAGTTCATTTAGGGCTTGCGCGATCTGAAACCCCCATCTAATAGCCCGCCTCACCCCAGCCGGTTCGCCGGTTCGGAACGCCAGAGCGGGCGTAGCTCAGGGGTAGAGCACAACCTTGCCAAGGTTGGGGTCGAGGGTTCGAATCCCTTCGCCCGCTCCAGTCGCTGCCGCTGATTAGCGGCAGCTAATCAGCGAAATGTCAGCGACTTCGGCCGGCGCCGTTTACGGCGACCGACGGCATGGCTTCGCCATGCCGCGCCCCCGTCCGTCGCACACCTCCGAATGTTCTGCCGACGCGGATGATTCGCATCCTTCGACACATCCGGAGCACGACGCGCCAGCGATGGCCGGCGATCAACGCGTCCGGCGCGGATCAGCGTGCCCGCGCACACCTTTCTTCGTCCCGTCGGACTTGATCCGGGTTCCTCGCTTTCCCGCTTCGAAGAGAGAAGAAGAAGCGGGACCCCGGATCAAGTCCGGGGTGACGATTGGGTTGGATTCGGCGCGGCCTAAAAAGGGCGCGCGAATCACACCCGCCTCCGTCCGCCTCAAAATTCCGACCAGTCGTCCTCGCTGATCGCCACCGCCGCGTTGCCATGCGACAGGCGCTGCACCACGGCGCGTGCCGGGCTGCGTACTGGCAGGCGCTGCACCGTGTCGCGCTGGTCGCGCACGGCCATCGCACCCAGCTGGAACCGGGCGATTTCGCCCGACAGGGCGTCGGCTTCGGACGACAGGCTGCGCGCGGCGGCGCTGCTTTCCTCGACCATCGCCGCGTTGCGCTGTGTCACGCCGTCCATCTCGCCGACCGCGGTGTTGACCTGCGCCAGCCCCTGCGACTGCTGCTCCGCCGATCCCGAGATATCGGCGACCAGCGCGCTGATTTCGCCGAAGCGGCCGATGATCCGGTCGAGCGAGCGGCCGGTTTCACTGACCAGCGCGACGCCGGTGTCGACCGTCTGGACCGAGGCGGTGATGCGCTGCTTCACATCCTTTGCCGCCTCGGCCGAACGCTGCGCCAGCGCGCGGACTTCGGAGGCGACCACGGCAAAGCCCTTGCCCGCATCGCCTGCCCGTGCCGCTTCGACCCCGGCATTGAGCGCGAGCAGATTGGTCTGGAACGCGATGCCGTCGATGACCGCGATGATGTCGGAGATTTCGGCCGAGGTGCGTTCGATCCGCGCCATCGCATCAACCGCGCGGCGCACGACCTCGCCCGATTCGATCGCCTCGCTGCGGGCGGTGCCGACGATCTGGTCGGCGCGTGACGCGCTGGCGGCGCTTTCGCGCATCGTCGCGGTGATCTGCTCCATCGCGGCGGCGGTCTGCTCCAGGCTGGCGGCCTGTTGCTCGGTGCGCTGCGACAGGTCGTCGGAGGCCGCGCTGATCTCCCCGGCACCTTTCCGGATGCCGCCGGCGACGGTCGACACCGACAACATCGTCGCGCGCAGCGAGGCGACGGCGGCGTTGAAATCATCGCGCAGCGACAGGAACGGCTCCTGCAATTCGGCATCGATCCGTGCGGTCAGGTCGCCGGCGGCGAGTTTGCCCAGCCCCTCACCCATGATCGCCACCATCTGGCGCTGGGTATCGCGCTCCATCGCCGCCAGCGCGCTTTCGCGGAACGCCGCCATCGCCTTGGTAATGCGGCCCACACAATCGCGATTGTCGGTATAGGCGACCGGACTTTCTAGGTCGCCCGCTGCCAGCGCCTCCATCCGCACCACCGTGGTGACATAGGGGGTGCAGATCAGCCGCGACGCGCCCAGCGTGACGGCGGTGATCGCCGCGACGCCGGCAACAGCCCCGCCGATGACGATGCCAGCCCCCACCGGAACACCCAGCGCCGAAGCTGTCGCCAATGCCGCAATCCCCCCGGACAGCAGCAGATAGACCAGCGCCAGCACCCGGAATTTGACCCGGATCGGCGCGTTACGCGAAAACCATGCGATCATCTGATCCCTCCCCCGTGAAGAATATCGTCCCGGCCGGTCATGCCCGCCGGGCCTGTACCGGCGGCAGCGGACACTGCGCCGGCCCCGCCGCCGGCCGCCCGAACAGATAGCCCTGCGCCAGCGCGCACCCCTCGGCCTGCACCATCGATCGTTGCACCTCGTTCTCGACCCCTTCGGCGACGACCGGCAGGTTCAGCCCCTTGCCCAGCCCGGCGATCGCGCGGACGATCGATCGCGCCGCCTCGTCCTCATGCATCGCCGATACGAAGCTCTTGTCGATCTTGATCTTGTCGAACGGAAAATGGCGCAGGTTGCTGAGCGAAGAATAGCCGGTGCCGAAATCGTCCATCGCGATGCGCACGCCCAGCGTCCGGATCTCGCGCAGGATCGCCAGCGATACCTCCCGGTCGCGCAGCAGCGCGGTCTCGGTGATCTCCAGCTCCAGTCGCTCAGGTACCAAGCCGCTGTCCGCCAGCGCATCGCGCACCAGCATCGGCAGCGTCGCCACGCGCAGCTGCACCGGCGACACGTTGACCGCCAGCGTCAGCGGTTCGGGCCAGCTGCTGGCGTCGCGGCACGCCTGGCGCAGCGCCCATTCGCCGATCGCCATGATCGTGCCCGCTTCCTCGGCCACGGGAATGAACAGCGTCGGCGGCACCTGCCCGCGTTCGGGATGGTCCCAGCGCAGCAGCGCTTCATACCCGACGACATGATCGTCGTCGGTCGACACCAGCGGCTGATAGACCAGCCGCAATTCGCCACGGCACACGGCATGGCGCAGGTCATGCTCCAGGCTGCGACGGTCGCGCGCCTGCCGGTCCATCATTTCATCGAAGAAGGACGCGGTGCCGCGCCCGTCCTGCTTGGCGCGGTACAGCGCGACATCGGCATTATGACGCAGCGTTTCCGGATCGTCGCCGTCGCGCGGACAGGTGACGACGCCCAGGCTGCACCCGACCGCCATCGGATCGCGCGCCGAATCCATCTCCTCGGCAAAGCGCGCCAGGATATGCCCGGCAAGACGCCGCACATCGTCGGGCGAGGCGATGTCGCGCTGCAGGACGACGAATTCGTCGCCGCCGACCCGTGCGACCAGATCCTGCGCGCGGACGCAATCGTCGAGGATGCGGGCGACCCGGACCAGGATCGCATCGCCCGCGCCATGCCCGAACAGGTCGTTGACCGCCTTGAACCGGTCGAGGTCGACCGCGATCAACGCGAAGGGCGTGGCGGAGCGTACCGCTTCGTGCAGGGCGATATCGAATGCCGCGCGGTTGACCAGCCCGGTCAGCGGGTCGTGCGACGCCAGATGTTCAATCGCGCGCTGCGCACGGGCGGTTTCGGTCAGGTCGCGCAGCGCGATGACGGTGGCGGCGCGGCCGCGATATTCGATCGCGCGCGCGGTCATCTCGACCAATTGGTCCTCGACCAGACTGTCGCGAATCCTGGCCCGCGTGGCACCGCCCCGATGCGTCTGGAGCGCGTCGCGTGCGGGTGTTTCGAACCATGCGGCGGTCGCGGTGCCGACCAGCGCGGCCCGGTCGACGCCCAGCAGCGCGCACGCCTGTTCATTGGCATCGAGGATGCGGTCGTCGCTGGTGATGAGCAGCCCTTCGGACGTCGCATCGGCCAATCCGCGCAGGTCGGTCATGAACCGGTCGACGACCGATGCCACCGCCGTCAGCGCGATCAGCAGCAGCGCGGCGCCGACGATCCACAGCAACAGCCACTGCGCCTCGCCCCCCGTCGCGGCGACCGGCGCGGTGTCATGGCCGATCATGACCGATGCCATGGCGACGAAATGGATGATCCCGGTCGCCAGCACCATGCACAGCGCCGGCACCAAGATTCGCCAGCGGCCGTCCCGGTGCAGGAACGATGCGAACGCCGCCGACAGCAGCAGCCCGCCGACCAGCACCGCCGCGACGATCGGGCCATGGTCGACATCGTGAACCATCGAATTGGCCAGCGCGGCCATGCCGGTAAAGTGCATGCCCACGATGCCGAGCGTCGCGATCGCCCCGCATAGCAGGACCGACACCATCCGCCGTGCCCGCCGCAACAGCCAGAAGGCGATGCCGAACGCCCCCATCGCGATCGTCGCGGACAGCGCGGTCAGCAACTGGTCGAACTGCAAGGCGACCGGGCTGCGATAGGCGATCATCGAAATGAAGTGCGTCGACCACACCCCGCCCCCGGCAGTGATCGCTGCCGAGGTCAGCCAGACCGGACGGCGTTCGACGACGCATTCGAACGAACGCTGCACCTGGGCAAAGGTCGACAGCGCACTGACGATGCACAGCAGTACCGCGAGCAGCACGACCGGCAGGTCATGATGCGACACGATCGAATGAAACAGATACGACATTCGGCCCGATCCCCCATCCGGCACTGCTTTCCAGAAGGCAGGATGGGGGTCGGGCGCTTAAAGATCAGTGTATCGGCAAATCCGCTTAATTTCCAAAAAACCGTCACTTTGCCAGCATAGCCCGGTGACGACTTGCGGATTTTACGCAAAAGGCAAAGACCGCACCACGTAGCATATCGGGCAAATGTAAACCGTATTCGATATGCATCGTGGTCTGTTCGGTTTTATTCCTTCGCCTGTGATGGCGTAGCCTTTGGCTTGACGTAGCGATCGAGCCAGTCAGTCATCTGCCACAGCGTCTCTTCGGTCGATTCCAGCGCGCGATAGCCATGGGCTTCGTTCGGCAGCACGACATAGCGCACCGTTGCGCCATTGCCTTTGAGCGCCGCGTACATCCGTTCGGACTGGATCGGGAAGGTGCCGCTATTGTCGTCCGCCGCCCCGTGGATCAGCAGGATCGGCTCCTTGATCTTGTTGGCAAAGGTGAACGGGCTCATCTCGGTATAGGTCTGTGTCGCCTGCCAATAGGTGCGCTGTTCCGCCTGGAACCCGAACGGGGTCAGCGTGCGGTTATAGGCACCCGACCGCGCGATGCCGGCGCGGAACAGGTCGGTATGCGCCAGGAGGTTCGCGGTCATGAACGCGCCATAGCTGTGCCCGCCCACCGCCATGCGATTGCGGTCGGACACGCCCAGCTTCACCACCGCATCGACCGCCGCCTGCGCATCGTCGCGCAGCTGCTGGACATAGGTGTCGTTGGCTTCCGCGCCATTCTCGCCGATGATCGGCATGGCGGGGTTGTCGAGGATCGCATAGCCCTGCGTCAGCAGGAACAGGTGGCTGATCCCGCGCGGCCGGACGAAGCGATTGCCCTGGTCCACCGTCTGCCCGGCGACCTTCGCATCGGTATATTCGGCCGGATAGGCCCAGAGCAACGTCGGCAGCGGCCCGTCGCGCTTCGCGTCGTAGCCGGCGGGCAGATAGAGCGATCCCGACAGCGGCAGGCCGTCGGCGCGGGCATAGGTGATCGTCCGCTGGGTCACGCCGGCCAGCGCGGGCGCCGGATCGGCGAAGTCGGTCACCGCCTTCGCACTGCCGCCTTTGACCGGGCGGAGCATGTAGTTGGGCGCGAGCTTCGCACTCTCGCGGCGGGTCAGCATGCGCTGCCCCTTGTCATCCAGCAGCGCGACGACGGTTTCGTAATAGGGCGCCCTGGCGGTCCACAGCCGCTTCTGCTCGCCGCCCGCGACCGGCATCAGGCCGAGGAAGGGGAACGCCCCCGCCTTGGTCGCGCCATCGCCGGTCACATACACCGCGTCGCGCGCGGGCGTGAAGCGCATCACCGGCTTGCCCGCCGCATTCTCGTCGGTCATCGGAAAGCCCGGATCGCCGTACTGATCCTGATAATTGCGCGTCAGCAGCGTGCGCGCCTGCCCCGGCCGCGCGGGCGCGACGGCAAGGCGATGTTCGGTCCGCGTGCGCCATTCGCGGTCGAGCACCATCGCGAAATCGTCATTGCCCCAGAACACGGTCGCAAAGCGCGCCGGGGTCTGCACCAGTTCGACCGGTGCGGCGGTGAACGGTGCGCCCTGCATCAGCACGCGGTCGTGGAACGCCACCTTCGCCTTGGGATCGCCGCCGTCCAGCGCCTCGGCCCACACCAGGGTCGCCGGTGCATCCGACCGCCACATCGCCTCGCGCGGGCCCTTCACCACCGCATCGAAATCGACCGGCAGGTCGTCGGCCAGCGGGCGGTCGACCAGTGTCCTGACCGGCTGTCCGTCGATTGTTGCGACCGCGATCTCGGTCGGGAAGAAGCTGGCGGGCAGCAGATAGGAATAGGGCCGCTTCAGTCGTTCGGTCAGCAGGTAGCGGCCATCGGGCGACACGCTGAAATCGGTAACCAGCCCCGGCTGCCCGATCGGCCGCGTCGCCCCGGTCAGCTCGATCCGCGTCAACTGACCGGTGAAATAATGGTCGAATAGCGCCTCGTCGGTCGCGTTGCGCAACAAATCCTCATAGGTGCGCGCCGCCGAAGTGCGGCCCATGCTTTCCTGCACCACCGGCCCGGTCGGGGTCGCATCGGCGACCGGCGCCGCCCCACGCCCGGCCGGCACCAGATACGCGATTAGCGCCTTGCCGTCGGGCGTCCAGACGAACGGCGTGCCGAACGTCCCGTTCAGGCCCCGCGCGACCATCCGCGCGCTGCCGTCGCGCTCGGCGATCCACAGCGACAGCGCAGTCGCCTCCTGCACATAGAAGGCCAGCCGCGCGCCATCGGGCGACCAGTCGGGCGCGGCGAAGCGCGTGCCGGCGGGCAGCTTCACCGCCACGGTGCGGCCGCTCGCAATATCCTTGAAGCTCAGCGCGTTCAGCCACTGGACCCGCATTTCCGCCTGGCCATTGGTCGCCGGATCGATGCGATAGCCCGCCAGCCGCAGGAACGGTTTCGACAGGTTGGCGATGCTCGGCAGGTTCTCGCGGCCCAATATGGCCAGCGTGCGATGGTCGGGGCTGACCGCGACCGAGGGGGTCGGCGGCGTTTCGAGGATCTTTGCGATGGCAGCGGGCGCACGGTGATAGCCGGTCGCCGGCTCCTGCGCATGGGCAGTCGTGGCAAGCAGCAGAGCGATCAGACAGGCACCAGCGCGCATTCGTAACCCCTTATGATTGTTTGCCGGTGATCCTGACATGGGCGCGCGCGGGGCGCTAGGAGGTTGCGGCGGTGGCAGGGGCGGGCCGTCGTTGCAAGGCCCGACCTACCAGCGAGCCGTACCCCCGCGCAGGCGGGGGTCCAGGGCCACGAATGCTATCCTGCCTTCACTCTGAATCCCCGCCTGCGCGGGGATACGATTGATTGTGGATCGATTTGACAGACCCAATCGAAACGTCGTCACAAACATATAGCGAAATCCGCCACCTTATAGCGGCGCATCCCACAGCTACAAACGTAGTCAAACGCTAAGCCATTGATATTAATGACATCACAAAACTGGCACGGCGCCTGCAATGTAGTTGGCATCACCGGAACCAACCGGAAATTCAGGGAGCCAACACCATGACCGCCATCCGTTTCGCCGCTTCGATCGTCCTCGGCCTGGTTGCCACCACCTCGGCGTTCGCTGCCGAGCCGAACGCCGCCCCGGCCTCTGTCGCGACCAGCGTCGCCGGTGCGAGCGCGGTCACGGCAGTCACGCTGGCCGCCGGCCCCGCCGCCCTCGCCTACAAGGCCGCACCGAACGCGCGCTACTGCTTCAAGACCGAAACCACCGGCAGCCGCATCCTGACCAAGCAGTGCAAGACGCGCGGCGAATGGGAAGCACGCGGCGTTGATCTGGACCGCGCCCTCGCCGGCCGCTGATCCCGCCTCGGGCAATCTGACGAGGGCTGCATCCCGCACGGGATGCGGCCCTTGGCATGTCAGGGGAGTGTCGTGCCCATGCCGGCCTGCAGCACCGCATACCATTCGGCCGGGGTCCAGGTGACGCGATACGCCCCGGCGGCGGCGCGGATACGATCGGCGTTCTGCGACCCGACGATCGGGATGATGCCGGCGGGATGCACCATGCTCCACGACAAGGCGGCGGTCGCGGCATCGACGTCGAAGCGCTGGCCATGTTCGCGCAGCAGCAGCGCGGCGGGATGGTCGCCCCCGCTCAACCGCCCGCCGCCCAGCGGCGACCATGCCAGCACCGCCATGCCGCGCGCCATCGCCTGATCCAGCACCCCGTCGAACAGCGGCTGGCTGTGCAGCGGTGAAAATTCGGGCTGGGTGCTCAGGATCGGCAGGCCCAGGAACGCCTGCAGCGCATCGACCTCCGCCGGGCTGTGGTTCGACACGCCGATCCCGCGCACCTTGCCCTGCTCGACCATCGTCGTCAGGCTGGCGGCGACCTCCTGCGGATGGGTCAGGAAATCGCGGCGGTGAATCTGGTACAGGTCGATCTGTTTGATCCCCATCCGCCTGAGCGACGCATCGACCGCGTCGGCCAGATAGTCCGGGTCCGATCGATAGGGATTGCCGGGGCGGATGCCGCCCTTGGTCGCGATCACCATCGCCTCGCGCAGCGCCGGCGCCTCGGCCAGCACCTGCCCGAACAGCGCCTCCGCCGATCCGAAGCCGGCAGGCGTGTCCGCGCCATAGATGTCGGCGGTGTCGAACAGGGTGATCCCCACCGCCAGCGCCGCGTCGACCAGCGCCCGCGCCGGGGCGACGTCGCCGGTGAAGCGCCACATGCCCCAGGCGAGGGGGGAAACAAGGATATCGCTCTTGCCGAGCGGGCGGGGCGTGGGATCGATGGTCAGCATGATGCCCTACCTAGTCGTCAAGGCGTTGGCGGCAATGCGCAAATCCCCGCAGCCGCACCCCGTCCACCCGCGTGCCATGACCGGAGCGCATAAGGACATGACAGAATATCGCTTGGCCGCGTCCGTAACGACAGGCAACGCGGTGCGGTCGCCGCCCTGGAGAACCGTCATGTCCCGCCGTCTGCCCGCCCTGCTCCTGTTCACCGCCGCGTTGTTGTCCGCCCTGCCCGCCGCCGCGCTGCCGGGGGAGCCGGGCGACCGGATCGACGGGTCGGCGGTGATCGAGCGGCTGGACCTCGCCACTCTGCCTGCGGGTATCAGCCGGCTGTGGCTGCGGGTCGACGACAATGATGTCGGACAGGGCTATTATGTGCCGATCGTGGTGGTGAAGGGCGCGCAGCCCGGCCCCCGATTTTTGCTGACCGCCGGCATCCATGGCGACGAACTGAACGGCATCGGCGTGATCCACCAGCTGGTGGCGGGGATCGATCCGGCGGTGCTCAAGGGGACGTTGATTGCGGTACCGGGCCTCAACGCAGCGGGCCTGCGCAATTCGACGCGGGCGTTCACTGGCAGCCACAATGGCGCGGGCGACAATCTCAACCGGCTGATCCCGCGCGATCCCAACGCGCATGGCGACGAGGGCAATGCGGCGCAGCGCTATGCCGGGCGGTTGTGGTCGCGCATCTTTATCGGCAACACCGATTTCGCGATCGACCTGCATACCCAGTCGCGCGGCGGCACCTATCCGGCGTATGTCTTCGTCGCGACGCCGCAGGCGAAACGCATCGCGATGATGCTGCGTCCCGACAGCGTATATGTGAATGCCGGCATCGATGGCGCGGTCGAGGATATGCTGAACGCCAATGCCATTCCCGCCGTCACCTATGAACTGGGCGGCGCGGAGGTGTTCGACCGGGCGATGATCGCGCGTGGCCTGCGCGGCGTGCGCAACGTGATGATCGACCGGGGGATGCTGCCGGGCAAGCCCGATCTGCGCGATCCCGAACCGTTTCTCGGCAATGTCGTCGCCAATGTCGACAGCCCGCGCGGCGGCTGGGCGCAGGTGCGGGTGAGCATGAACCAGTATGTGAAGAAGGGCGATGTGCTGGCGATCGTCACCGACCCGTTCGGGCGGACCATCGCGACGCTGACCGCGCCGCTCGACGCGCGGGTGGCGGGCATGGGCACCGATCCGCGCACCCAGCCGGGCGATATGGTGGTGCGCCTGCTGTCATGGGACGACAGCCTGCCGTGCAAGCGCGACGGCTGCCCCTCGACGGTCACGCCGGTCAAGGCACGCTAGGGGCCCTTCATTCCCAACGCTCATCAACAGATGATGCCATTGCGTTTGTCGGCCCACGCCGCCGGGTCCAATAGGACGGCCGTGCGAACCGCCGGCAGGCGCGGCGCGATCCGTCGCCCGCCCGCCGGTGCCTTCCCGAATCGAAGCGTAGGAGCCGTCATGACCGATCCCCTGATGAACCTGTACAACCGTGCGCCGATCGCGGTGGATCGTGGTGAGGGCGTGTGGCTGATCGATACCGAGGGGCGGCGCTATATCGACTGCGTGGCCGGCATCGCCACCGACGCGCTGGGCCATGCCCATCCCGCGCTGGTCGCGGCGCTGACGCAGCAGGCGGGCAAGCTGTGGCACGTCTCCAACATCTTCCGCATTCCGGGGCAGGAGGCGCTGGCCCAGCGGCTGGTCGACGCCTCGTTCGCCGATTGCGTGTTCTTCGCCAACACCGGCACCGAAGCGGTCGAATGCGCGATCAAGACCGCGCGCCGCTATCATCATGTGAACGGCCAGCCGGAACGCATCGATATCGTCGGCTTTGCCGGGTCGTTCCACGGCCGCACCTATGCCGCGATCAACGCGTCGGGCAACGCCGGCTATATGGAGGGTTGCGGCCCGCGCCTGCCGGGCTTCGTCCAGCTGTCGATCGATGACGCCGCGGCGATCGAGGCCGCCATCGCCAGCCCGACCACCGCGGCGGTGATCGTCGAGCCGGTACAGGGCGAAGGCGGCGCGCGCGCCCTGTCGGGCGAATGGCTGCTCCGCCTGCGCGAACTGACGCGCCGGCACGGCGTGCTGCTGATCCATGACGAGGTGCAGAGCGGCATGGGCCGGACCGGCAGGCTGTTCGCGCACCAGTGGTTCGACGGCGCCGCGCCCGACATCATGGCGCTGGCCAAGGCGCTGGGTTCGGGCTTTCCGGTCGGTGCCTGCCTCGCCACGACCGAAGCGGCAAAGGGCATGACGCCCGGCGTCCACGGCACGACCTTCGGCGGCAATCCGCTGGCGATGGCGGTCGGCATCGCCGCGTTCGATACGATCGCGAACGAGGACACGCTCGCCCATGCCCGCGCCGCCAGCGCCGACTTCTTCGACCGGCTTGAAGGCTTGCGCAGCCGCTTCCCCGACGTGATCGCGGAGGTGCGTGGCAAGGGGCTGCTGATCGGGCTGAAGATGATCCCGAACAATCGCGAGTTCATGGGAATTGCACGCGACCACGGCATCCTGGTCGCGGGTGGCGGTGAGAATTGCGTGCGCCTGCTCCCGTCGCTGCTGATCTCGGCCGAGGAGGTTGCCGAGGCGGTCACCCGGCTGGAGGCGGCGTGCGTCGCGGCGCGTGGGCTGATGGCTGAGGCGGCATGAGCGTGCTGACCTCGACCTGCCCGGCGACCGGGGAGACGGTGTGGTCCGGCCCCGCCGCCACCGCGGCCGATGTCGACGCCACCGTTGCGCGCGCCCGCGCGTCGTTCCGCGACTGGCGGCGGACATCGGTCGCGGAACGGGTGGCCATCGCCCGCGCCTATGCCGCCGTGCTGAAGGCGCGCACCGCGACCCTCGCCGAATTGATCGCGCGTGAAACCGGCAAGCCGCTGTGGGAAACCACGCAGGAAGTCGGCACGATGGTCGGCAAGGTCGAGCTGTCGATCGCGGCCCAAGCCGAGCGCGCCGGGGAAAAGCGCAGCACGATGCCGTTCGGGGAATCGGTGCTGCGCCACCGCCCGCATGGCGTGATGGCGGTGCTGGGGCCGTACAACTTCCCCGGCCACCTGCCCAACGGCCATATCGTGCCCGCGCTGCTCGCCGGGAATACGGTGGCGTTCAAGCCGTCCGAACTGACCCCGGCGGTCGGCGCGGCGATGGCGGACGCCTGGGTCGAGGCAGGATTGCCGGAGGGCGTGCTACAGGTGGTGCAGGGCGCGCGCGAAACCGGCGCGGCGCTGGTCGCGGCGGATATCGACGGGCTGTTGTTCACCGGATCGGCGACGACCGGCGCGCATTTCCGCCGTGCCTTTGCCGAGCGGCCCGACGTGATCCTCGCGCTCGAACTGGGCGGCAACAACCCGCTGATCGCATGGGACGGCGACGTCACCGAAGTCGCTGCGCTGATCGTCCAATCGGCCTATATCACCACCGGACAACGCTGTTCGTGCGCCCGCCGGCTGATCCTGCCGACCGGCGCGTTCGGCGATGCGGTGGTCGAGGCGGTCGCCGCGCTGATCCCGCGCATTCCCATCGGCCGCTGGGACGAGAACCCCTATATCGGCCCGCTGATCTCCGACGCCGCCGCCGCAACGGCGCGCGGCCAGGTCGCCGCATTGGAGGATGCCGGTGCGCGCGCCATCGTGCCCTTCGGCGGGATCGCCGGGCGCAGCGCCGCCTTCGTCACGCCTGCGCTGCTCGACGTGACCGGCGTGACGGTGCCCGACGAGGAGATTTTTGCGCCGGTCCTGCAAGTCACTCGCGTCGCGGACTTCGATGCCGCCATCGCCGCCGCGAACGACACCCGCTTCGGCCTGTCCGCCGGGCTGCTGACCGGTGACGACGCGTTGTGGGACCGCTTCGTGCTCGACGCGCGCGCCGGGGTGGTCAATCGCAACCGCCCAACCACCGGTGCGGCGGGCGCGCAACCGTTCGGCGGGATCGGCGATTCGGGCAATCACCGCCCCAGCGCCTATTATGCCGCCGATTACTGTGCCTATCCGATGGCCAGCTTCGAGGCGGGCAGCGCGGCGGGCAATTGGGACCTGCTGAAGCCGGCATTGGGAGCCGGCGCGGCGTGACGATCGTCCTGCGGGCCGCCGGCGGGCACGACCTGTCGGCGCTCTACGATATGGCGCAAACCACCGGCGGCGGGTTCGTGAACCTGCCGCCGGACAGGGCCAAGCTCGGCGAGCGGCTGGCCGCCGCCGATGCCGCCTTTGCCCGCGACACCGATAGCTTCGGCGTCGACCGGTTCCTGTTCGTACTGGAAGACCTGGCGACGGAGGCGATCCACGGCACCTGCCAGATATTCTCGCATATCGGCACCGATGCGCCCTTCTACAGCTATCGCATCGACCGGCATGGCGCCGACCATGCGGTGCTGGGCCGGTCGGTCGATCACACCACCCTGACCATCTGCACCGACCATGCCGGGTGTAGCGAGGTCGGCGGGCTGTTCCTGCGCGCCGATGCCCGCGCGGGCGGCGCCGGCACGCTCCTCGCGCGCAGCCGTTATTTGTTCATCGCCATGCACCGCGCCCGCTTTGCCGACCGCACCATCGCCGAACTGCGCGGCGTGGTGGATGACGCAGGCGAAGCGCCGTTCTGGGACGGGATCGCCGCGCGCTTTTTCGGCATGGGCTTTGCCGCCGCCGATGCGTTCAATGCCGAGCATGGCACGCATGTGCTGGCCGGGCTGCTGCCGACCACGCCGGTCCTGCTGGCGATGCTGCCCGAACGCGCCCGCGCCGTGCTGGGCGTGCCGCATCCCACCGGTCGCCCGGCGCTGCGGCTGCTGGAGAAGGAGGGGTTTCGCCATGACGATTATGTCGACCTGTTCGACGGCGGCCCGACCGTGACCGCCGCGACCGACGACATCGCCACCATCCGCGCCGCGCGCACCGCGATCGTCCGCGCGGTGGAGCGGAACGACACCGCCACGCCCGTCATCGCCGCCGCCGGCCGCCTGGGCGATTTTCGCGCCTGTTTCGCGCAGGTCGCCGCGCGGGACGATGGCGTGGTGATCGATCCGCACGCCGCCCGCGCGCTGAACGTCGACATCGGCGACCCCATTACCCATGCCCCGCGCTGACCCTATCTGTCGTAAGGTATCCATGACCCAGTCCTTCACCGCCCCCGACGCGATCCGCACCCGCTTTTCCGAAGCCATGTCGGCGATGTACCGTGCCGAAGTGCCGCTGTACGGCGACCTGCTGTCGATCGTGGCAGAGGTGAATGCGCAGGTGCTGGCCGACCGTCCCGACCTGGCGGCGGAAATGGAATCGGCCGATGAGCTCGACCGGCTGGACGTCGAACGCCACGGCGCGATCCGGCTGGGCACCGCCGCCGAACTCACCATGATGCGCCGCGCCTTCGCGGTCATGGGGATGTTCCCGGTCGGCTATTACGACCTGTCGGTGGCGGGCGTGCCGGTCCATTCGACCGCGTTCCGCCCGATCGACGATGCAGCGCTTGCCGCCAATCCGTTCCGCGTCTTCACCTCGCTGCTGCGCCTCGAACTGATCGAGGACGCCGCCTTGCGTGCCGAGGCGGCGGCGATCCTGTCGAGCCGCCGGATCTTCACCGACGAAGCGATCCGCCTGATCGAACTGGACACGGCGCAGGGCGGGCTGGACGACGGCGATGCCGACCGCTTCGTGATGGCGCTGCTGGAGACGTTTCGCTGGCACGGCGATGCGCGGGTCGATGCCGCGACCTATGACCGGCTGCACGACGCGCACCGGCTGATCGCCGACGTCGTGTCGTTCCGGGGACCGCACATCAACCACCTGACCCCGCGCACGCTCGACATCGATGCAGCGCAAATCGCGATGCAGGCACGCGGCATTGATGCGAAGGCGGTGATCGAAGGACCGCCGCCGCGCGCCGTGCCGATCCTGCTGCGCCAGACCAGCTTCAAGGCGATCGAGGAGGACGTGACCTTTCCCGGCGACCAGCCCGGCCAGCACACCGCCCGCTTCGGCGAGATCGAACAGCGCGGCGCGGCGCTGACGCCCAAGGGCCGCGCGCTCTACGACCGGCTGCTGGCGACGGCGCGCGGGGACCAGGGATCGCAGGGACCCAGCTATGCCGAGCGGCTGGCCACCGCCTTTGCCGCCTTTCCCGACACGCTGGACGCCTTGCGCGAACAGGGGCTGGCCTATTTCCGCTACGACCTGACCGATTGCGGCCGGCGGCTGATCGCAACCGGGGTGCGGCCGGCGGGCGATATCGACGGGTGGCTGGCGGCGGGCTATGTCCGCGCGCTGCCGATCGTGTATGAGGATTTCCTGCCGGTCAGCGCGGCGGGCATCTTCCAATCCAACCTGGGCGGCACCGAACAGCGCAGCTATGCCGCGTCGGCGGCGCAGACCGCGTTCGAGGACGCGCTGGGCGACAAGGTGCAGGACGAACTGGCGCTCTATGCCGAAGCGGAGGCACGGTCGATGATGCAGGTGCAGGACGCGTTGCGCGGGGTGGCGGCGGCCTGATGGTCGTGGTCGCGAACCTGCTGCGCCGTCTGGACCAGGCGGGGTTCGCCGGCGATGCCGAGGACGGCATCGGCGCGCGGCAGGTCGCATCGACCGACAATTCGATCTATCAGGTCCGCCCGGCGGCGATCGTCTATCCGCGCACCGGCGACGATGTGACGCTGCTGGTCCGCACGCTGGCCGATACCGGCCTGTCGCTCACCCCGCGCGGCGGCAATACCGGGACCAACGGCCAGTCGCTGAACGACGGGATCATCGTCGATTTCGCGCGGCATATGCGTGGCATCGGCGCGTTCGACCCGGATACGAACACCGTGACGGTCGAACCGGGCGTGGTGCTGGACCAGCTCAACGCCTTCCTGAAACCGCATGGCCGCTTCTTTCCACCGATGGTGTCGACCGCCAGCCGCGCGACGATCGGCGGGATGGTTGCGACCGATGCGTCGGGCAAGGGATCGCGCCGCTGGGGCAAGACGTCGGACTATATCGTGGCACTGGACGTCACCCTGTCCGACAGCACGCCATGGCGCGCCGAGCCGATGACCCGCGCCGACGCCGAAGCGATCGCGGCGGGCAGCGGCATCGTCGCCGATATCCACCGCGAGGCGCTGCGCATCGTCACGGATCGCGCCGACGATATCGCCGCGACCTTTCCGGAAATGAACCGGGGCCTGACCGGCTACAACCTGCAAAAGACGTGGGACGCCGCCGCCGACCGCTTCTTCCTCGGGTTTCTGCTGGCCGGGTCGGAAGGCACGCTGGCGATCACCCGTTCGATCACGCTGCGGGTGGCGCATAAACCGAAGAAGCGCGCGCTGGCGGTCATCCGCTATGCCGCGTTCGACACCGCGATGCGCGACGTGCAGCGGCTGATCGCCGCCGATCCGGTCGCGGTCGAAATCCTCGACGACAAGGTGCTGGGCGTCGCGCGCAGCGATATCATCTGGGCGAGTGTCGAGGGGCTGCTGGGCGGGGCAAGCGACGCGCCCGTTGCCGCGATGAACTTCGTGGAATTCACCGCCGACGACGATGCGACGATCGACACCGGCCTTGCCGCACTCGCCGCGATCGGGCCGCAGGGTGACATGCGCATCGTCCGCGACGATGCCGCGATCGGCCAGCTATGGAGCTTACGCGAAAAATCGGTCGGGCTGCTCGCCCGACTGGGCGGTGCACGGCAGGGGATTCCCTTCGTCGAGGACACCGCCGTCCCGCCGGAAAAGCTCGCCGATTTCGTTGCCGAGTTCCGCGCACTGCTCGACGGCCATGGTCTCAACTATGGCATGTTCGGCCATGCCGATGTCGGCTGCCTGCACGTCCGCCCGTTCCTCGACCTGCGCGATCCCGCACAGGCGGCGCTGATCCGCCCGATCTCCGACGCCGTGGCGCAACTGACCAAATCCTATGGCGGGTTGCTGTGGGGCGAACATGGTCGCGGCTATCGCGGTGAGTTCTCGCCGTTGTTCTTCGGCAATCTCTACCCCGAATTGCAGGCGCTGAAGGCGGCGTTCGACCCGCACAACCGCCTCAACCCCGGCAAGCTCGCCGCCCCCGCCGGCCAGCCTATCGACCGGATCGACGGCGTGCCGTTGCGCGGTGAAGCCGACCGCCACATCGACGCAGTGCGCTCCAAGGAGTTCGACCGTGCGGTCGCGTGCAACGGCAACGGCGCGTGCTTCGCATGGGATTCGCTCGACGTGATGTGCCCGTCGTACAAGGCGACCCGCGACCGCGCGCAGTCACCCAAGGGCCGCGCCTCGCTGCTGCGCGCCTGGGCCCGGCTGGATTCGATCGCGCAACCTACGCCAGCGGAAGCCGCCGAGCGCGACGCGCTTGCAGCCGACACGCAAGCCTCGCTAGCGACCTGCCTGTCGTGCAAGGCGTGCACGACGCTGTGCCCAGTCAAGGTCGACGTGCCGACGATGAAGTCGCGCTTTGCCGAACGCTATTGGGCAAAACGCTCCCGCCCGCTCCGCCACCGCCTGATCGCGCAGATGGAATCGATGCTCGCCGCCGCGCGTGCGTTGCCGGGCATCGCCAACCGCCTCGCCGGCAGCGACCGGGCGCGGGCCATGCTGGAGCGGCGGCTGGGCTATGTCGACCTGCCCGCCTTCGCCGTCGCCGATCCCCGCACCCTGCCCCCGATCGTGTCGCCGGTCGCGATCAAGGCGCTGTCGCCGGAGACACGGGCGAACACGGTCGTGCTGGTCGAGGACAGCTTCACCGCCAGCTTCGACGGGCCGCTTGCCGCCGCCGCCGCGCGGGTGCTGACGGCGTGCGGTTACGACGTGCTGCGCCTGCCCCCGCGCAGCAACGGCAAGGTGCTGCACCTGCTGGGGATGCGCGACCGCTTCGCCGGCATCGCACACAAGCGGATGGCGGAGGTGCGTGCGCTCGCCGATCTGGGCGTACGGCTGGTCGGGCTGGATGCCGCCACCGCGCTGATGTTCACCCAGGAATTTGCCGAGATGACCGGCGACAGCGTGGACGTCGCCGGGCTGGAAACCGTGCTGGCCGACGCGGTTCGGGCCGGACGGGTGCCCGCGATCGCCGCCGCCCTGCCTCCGCAACGCCTGCTCGGCCACTGCACCGAACAGGCGCTGCGGCCACAGGCGCTGTCGCTGTGGGCGGAAACGCTGGCGGGCTTCGGTATCGCCGCGGCTCCGACGAAGACCGGCTGTTGCGGCATGGCCGGGCTGTTCGGGCATGAAGCGGCGCACCAGAAACTGTCGCGCGACATCTTTGCGCTCAGCTGGTCGCAGGTGACGCAGGACGACGCGATGCTCGCCACCGGCTTTTCCTGCCGCTGCCAGACGAAACGCCTGACCGGCCGCCGCCCGCTGCATCCAGTGGAGCTGATCGACCGGGTATTGGCGGGATAGGCCCCGCTACCGCCGCAACCGCGTCGCCAGCACCACCGCCGACGTCGTCCGCCCGATCCCCTCCAGCCGCCCGATCGCGTCGATCACGTCGTTCAGCCGTTCGAGGCTCGGCGCCTCGACCATCGCGATCAGGTCATATTCGCCGGCAATCGCATACAGCCCGGTCAGCTCGGGGATGGCGGCCAGCGCCTCGTTCGTCTCGACCAGCAATTTGGGCAGCGTCGTCATCATCACATGCGCGCGCACCATGCGCCGGTCATGCGCCTCGCCCAGCCGCACGGTATAGCCGTCGATCGTGCCGTCCTGCTCCATCCGCGCGATGCTGGCATAGACATGCGCGCGCGACACGTTCAGCGCATGGGCCAGTTCGGACACGGGCACGCGCGAATCCTGCCGCAGCAGCGCCAGCAACCGCGTGTCGAGTTCGCGCTTCGACGGGTTCGAACTATCGGCCGACATCCATTTCTCCCGCATAGATGGCGGTACGTGGGGCTTGGTCATCCGCCACGCTACCACGATACATGCCGTCGCTGTTCATCGCGAAGGCGATGCGTCCGCTACCGTCCATCGCGATCAGGCCGCCATCGCCGCCGATCTCGCCCACCTCGCCGATCGTGTCGCTGGCCGCCGCGCCGATATCCTGCCCCTTCCACTGCACCCGGTCGCAAATCTGGCGCGCGGCGACCTGCCGGATGAAGAATTCGCCGGCGCCGGTCGCCGACACCGCGCAGGTCTTGTCCATCGCATAGGTGCCCGCCCCGATGATCGGCGAATCGCCGATCCGGCCCCAGCGCTTGCCGGTCAGCCCGCCGGTCGAGGTCGCGGCGGCCAGATGCCCGCGCTGGTCGCGCGCCACTGCCCCCACCGTGCCGAAGCGGTGGGTCGGGTCGAGCGCGGCGTGATCCTCGTCACGCTTCCATTCCAGATATTCGCGCCAGCGCTTGTCGGTGCGGAAATAGGATGGATCGACCTGCTCCACCCCCTGTTCGCGCGCGAACTGGTCCGCGCCGGTGCCGGTCAACAGGACATGGCGGCTATGCTCCATCACCGCGCGCGCCAGCACGACGGGGTTCCTGGTCGCGCTCACCCCGGCGACGGCGCCGCCACGCAACGTCGCCCCGTCCATGATCGCGGCATCAAGCTGGTTCTTCCCCTCCGCATCGAACACCGCGCCGCGTCCGGCATTGAAGTTGGGATCGTCCTCCAGCACCTTGACCGCCGCCTGCACCGCATCGAGGCTGGAACCGCCCTTCGCCAGCACCGCCGACCCGGCGTTAAGCGCGGCGTTCAGCCCGGCGCGATAGGCGCGCTCCTGCTCGGGGGTCAGCGACCCCTTGGGGATCACCCCCGCCCCGCCATGGATCGCCAGCGACCAGTGGCCACCGGGCGGCAGCGGCGCGTCGATCAGCTTCCCCGCCACCACCTTCGCCGTGCCGGCAAATGCGGGCTTGGGCACCGTCATCCGGTTCAGGTCGATCGTCCCACCCGGCGCGATCCCGGTGACGCGGATGTCGCTCCAGTCGAGCGGCTTGCCCTTCACCAGCGCCGGCACCCCCTTGGGCTGGACCAGCCACGCATGGGTGTTCGCCGGCCCGCGATAGGTCGCCCGGCCATCGCCATCGACGCACAGCGCGCCCTTTTCATCCACGCCCAGCCCGATCGCAGTCGGATCGCCGGTTGCCCGCGCCTTCGCCACGAACGCGATCAGCCGCCCCAACCGGTCGCGCTGGTTGAAATGCGTATCGGTCACGACATGGGCCATGCGCGGCATGTGCAGGAAATCGCGCACCAGCGTCACCGCATCGCCCAGCGGGTCGGACAGCGCCTTGAACGAATCGATGCTGCCCCCGTCCGTCGCGCCATAGGCGGTGCCGCCCAGCACGGCGAGGCCGGCACTGGTCCCCGCGATCGGCTTGCCCGCCGCGACATGCGCGTCGAGCGCCTTTGCAACCGGCGTCCCCTGCCAGAAGCGGACATATTTCGCCTGGTCACCACCGGCCAGAAAGATGCCGTCGGCCTTCGCGATCGCCGCCAGCACGCGGGGGTCGGTCGATGCCGCGCGGTCGGTGAACAAGATGGTCGACACCGACTGGACGCCCGCCATCTCGGCAAACATCTCGCGCCCGCCCTCGCCATCGCCCGACGTGCGCAGGATCAGGATATGGCCATATCCCGCCTTCTTGGCGAACCATGCGAACGCTTGGCTGTCCCAGTCACCGCCGCCCATCAGCATCAGCCCCTGCGACGGTACGGCACGGCGGAGTTTGGCAGGGTCGCCGGTCACGAAAAAGCGCGCGCCCGCGACCGACTCCGCCACCTGCTGCGCCCACGCCATCGGAGCGGCCGATACAATTCCCCCGCATATCAACGCGATGCCCAAACCATAGTGTCGCAAGGCCACACTCCCCATCAAATTACCGCCACGCCGGATCAACATGACGTTTTTATATTTCAATATGTCAGAAGTCCATGGCATTATGATTGCGTATCGGGGCATGATCGGGGAGTATTATAATGCGGGGGAATGGGATCGCACGTTGGCTGGCGGGTACGGGGCTGGCAGGCACGGGCATGATGGCGATGGTGGGCAGCGCGCTGGCGCAGGACCTGCCGACGACCCCGCCGGGCGCGGACGCATCGGACGAAATCGTCGTGCTGGGATCGCGCATCCCCCGCGTGCAGAAGGAAGGCCCGGCACCGGTCACCGTCGTCACGTCCGAAGACATATTGAAGGGCGGTTTCCTCAGCGTCCCCGACGTGCTGCGCAGCCTGACCCAGAATAGCGGTGAGACGCAGGGCCAGCAGAGCGCCTCGGGCGCCAGCTTCAGCCCCGGCGCGCAACAGGTCGACCTGCGCGGCCTTGGTCCCAATCACACGCTGGTGCTGGTCAACGGGCGCCGCATCGCCGATTTCCCGCTGCCGTTTCAGGGCAACAGCAACTTCACCGATATCTCGAACATCCCCGTCGGCCTGATCGAACGGGTCGAGGTGCTGAGCGGCAGCGCGTCGGCCATCTACGGCTCCGACGCGATCGCCGGCGTCGTCAATTTCCAGCTGAAGACCAAGCCCGACGGCACCCGCATCGACCTGCGCTACAGCGACACCGAACATGGCGGTGGCGAAGCGTACCGGCTGATGGCGACGACCGGCTGGGAAACCGGCGGCTTCCACGGCGTCGCCGGCATCGAATTGCTGAACCAGCGCCCGCTGTGGCAGTATCAGCGCAAGCGGCAGGATTCGACGGCCGACAACCCCACCACCGCGACCCCGCTGGCGCAGCGCACCTTCCTGCGCGCGGACGAAGACGCGAACTATCTCGATCCGGGCCAGGCGACGTGCAGCGCCCTGTCGTCGCTCAACCAGGGCACGATCTACTACGCCAATCGTCGCCGCTACGGCCAGTTCTGCGGCAGCAATGAATCGGTCGCGTACGGCACGATGATTTCCGAGCGGAAGGCAGTCACCGCCTATAGCTCGATGGGCTATGACCTGGGCGGCGGCACCGAACTGTTCGCCGACCTGCAATTCAGCTATTCGAAGCTGAAGCTCTTCCGCCGCTTCAAGAGCTGGTACTATGTCTCGCCCGACGGCAATGAAGAGGGCACCTTCTTCAACCCCAACCTGTCCCCCGACGCGACCGACAGCGGGTTGCAACTCGACAACTGGACGCGCCAGTTCACGCCGGAGGAAATCGGCGGATTCCAAAACGGCATGACCCGTAATCGGTCGATCACCTTCAACATCACGCCCGGCATTCGCGGCCAGTTCGGCCGGAACGACAAGTGGAAATACGAGGTGTCGTTCAACCACGCGCAATACACCTCGCGCGTCACCTTCCCCGAAATCGTCATTTCCAAATCGAACGCGCTGTTCCTTGGGGCACAGCAGGGGGTCGATCCGGCCACCGGCTATGCGATCTTCAACGCCGATGTCCGCCGCCTCTACAAACCGCTGACGCCGGAGGAATATCGCTCGATTTCGGTCGATTCGCTCTACAAGCCGCGCTCGTGGACCGACACGCTGGCCGGATCGCTCAACACCACCGACCTGTTCCAGCTGCCCGCCGGCCCGGTCGGCTTCGCGTTCGTCGCGGAGGCCGGCAAGCAGGGCTACGACCTCAACCCCGATCCGCTGACGCTGACCAACTATTATGTCGGGCTGGTCGATTCGGACGGCAGCGGGTCGCGCAGCCGCTGGGGCCTCGGCTATGAATTCCGCGTGCCGGTGCTGTCGTTCCTGCAACTGAGCACTGCGGGCCGCTATGACAGCTTCCACATCGCCGGCAATAATTTCGGCCGCTTCACCTATAATATCGGCAGCGAAATCCGCCCGACCCGGCGGTTGTTGCTGCGCGCCGCCTATGGCACCGGCTTCCGCGCGCCCGACCTCAACTATGTGTTCCGGGGGCCGGGCAACACCCATCCCTCCGCCACCGACTATTATCTCTGCCGTGTCGAGGAGCCGAACGAGACGATCGGCGATTGCAGCTATTCCGACCAGACGATCATCGCCCGCAAGACCGGCAATCGCCAGCTGCAGCCCGAAACCTCGACCTCGCTCAACGCCGGGATCGTGTGGCAGCCGTCGAACCGCATCGACCTGTCGGTCGATTATTTCCGGGTGAAGATGAAGGATCAGGTGCGCGACATCAGCATCGATTCGGTGCTGCGCGACGAATCACGCTGCCGCACCGGCGGCGGGGCCGATGCGTCGTCGCCGACCTGCCGCGACGCGCTCGCCCGCGTGATCCGCTATACCAGCGGGGCGCTTGCCGGACAGCTACAGGCGGTGGCGGTCAATCCGATCAACGTCGCGGAGGAGACCACCGACGGCATCGACATCGCCGCCAATTTCCGCCTGCCGACCGCCGCGATCGGCGAATTCGCGCTGTCGGGCGGCTATACCTATGTGTTCAACCACACCGTGCGGCAGTATCCGGGCGACCCGATCATCAACAAGTTCGCACTCGACAGCAATTTCGACATCCCGCGCGAAAAGGGCACCGCCAGCCTGACGTGGAGCCTCGCCGATTTCTCGACCACGCTCACCGGCCTGCGGCTGGGCAAGCTGCCCAATTACGATCAGGACGCCTTCATCCGGGCCAGCTACCTGTTCAACCTGTCGGCACGCTACGACATCAACGAACGCCTGCGCCTGACCGGGACCGTCACCAACCTGTTCGACCAGGGCCCGGTGCGCGACCCGACCTATGCGTCCTATCCCTATTACGACATCTCGTGGTTCGACGCGATCGGCCGCAGCTATGCGGTGCAGCTGACGTGGAAGATGGGCGGCAAGCCGCTGTAAGGGACACGTCCCCCTTCATCGTCACCCCGGACTTGATCCGGGGTCCCGCTGCTTCTTTCTGGAGGAAAGAGCGGGACCCCGGATGCAAAGCTCACGCCTCCGCCCCCGCCTCCTCCAGCAACCACTGCCGGAACCGGTCGAACAACGGACTGTGGCTGCTGCTGCGCGGCCATACCAGGTAATAGGCTTCCGACGCGCTCAGCGTTACGTCGAGCGGCGTCACCAGCGCGCCCGATTCCAGCTCCGGCCGGATCAGGAACGACGGAATCAGCGCCACCCCCATCCCCGCCGCCGCGGCATGGGCCAGCATCAGGAAATGTTCGTACACCGGCCCCTCGCCGATCGCCGCATCGGCCAAACCGGCGGCGGCAAACCAGCGTCCCCACGCATCGGGCCGCGCCTCCAGCGACAATAACGGATGCGCCAGCAGGTCGGCGGGCGTCGCCACCGGGTTGCGCGCCAGCCAGTCGGGCGAACACACCGCCACCACATCCTCATGGAACAGCAGCGCATGGTCCGCCCCCGCCCAGTCGGGCAGCCCGAAATGGATCGCCGCGTCGAACCGCTCCTCGGCGAAATCGAACGGATAGGACCTTGCGGCGAAATTGACGAGCAGCTCCGGATGCCGCGCGGTCAGCCCCGGCAGGCGCGGCGCCAGCCACCGCATCCCGAAACTGGGCAAGGTCGCGATGGTGAGCGCGCGATCGGCCACCGGGGTCAGCAACCGCCGCGTCGCGCTGCGCAGCTTCTCGACCGCCGGCCCCACCGCCTCGGCATAGGCCAGCGCCGCCGGGGTCGGCGTCACCCGCCGCCCGCGCCGTTCGAACAACGGCACGCCCAACCAGTCCTCCAGCAGCGCGATCTGCCGGCTGATCGCGCTCTGCGTCAGCGCCATCCGCTTGGCCGCGCGCGAAAAGCTGCTGGTCTCCACCGCTGCCAGGAAACTGGCGAGCGCGGGGAGGGGCGGGAGTTCGCGGCGGTGAACGTCGTGATGATCGTTGGGCATGAAGGATGGGCCGATTGCAGTGGTGCGTTCGGCGTCAACGCTGGCACCGCCCGCCGGTGACGGCAAGCGGATCATGCCAACCGCGCATCAACGCGATATCCTGGCCATCACCAAATCCGTTCGGTTCGAGCAACTTCGAGCCTGTCGAGAAGCGTCCGTCGAGAACCCGGCAGTTTGGGGCACCGTCTTCTCGACAGGCTCGAAGCAAACGGGAGGGGGTAGGCAGGGAATGCGCGGGCCTACCCCGCCAGCACCACCGACCCCACCTCGATCACCGGCACTTCCCACGGATGCGCTGCGACGATCGCCGCCAGTTCCGCCGCGATATCCGCGCCCTCGGCGGCATAGCTCTTGACCACCACGGTCGGCACCACCGCCGGCTCACCCGCACGCCCGGTCGTCGGCACCGCGTCGGCCTGCGGCACGAAGCTCTCCAGCCCGAAGCCAAGTTCGAACACCCCGCGATACGGCCCGATCGCGCCCAGCACATCGCTGCCCCGGATCACGCCGACCACGGCGGACAGCAGCGCATCGTCGGCCAGCGCCGCCGCCTCGCCCGCCTGCAACCGCGCCAGCACGTTCGCCGACACCGGGCAGTGCACCCGCACGACCTGCATCGGCGTCACAGCAGCAGCCAGTCGTTGCGGGTCCGCTTGACCTCGCCACCACCCTGCCGCCGCGCCAGTTCGGTTTCGGCGGTGAAGCGCACATCCTCGTCGCGATCGGTCAGGAACCCGTCGAGCGAATCGTCGTCGATCTCGGTCCATGCCCGCCCGCGATCGGGGCCATAGCGCACGCGCGGCAGCAATCCGGGCTGGCGCGACCAGTCGAGCAGCTGCGCGATCGACGCCTCGTTCAGCATGTCGCGCAGGTGGAATGCGGTCACATAGGCATCGGGAAACGCGCGGTGCGCCGGCAGGCCGCGCTCATGCTCCATCCCGTAGGGCTTGCGCCAGTAGCGCAGCATCTGGTTGGAAAAGCCCGGCGAATCCGGCCACAACCGCATCGCGCACTTCCACGTGCAAATCCAGTCGGCGCCATGCGTCAGCTGCGCGGTACAGAATTTCTGTTCGAAATCCGCGCGATGCGCCGCGAGCGCAATGCGCCGCGGATAGGGGTCCAGCACGCGCCGGGCGATATCCTGCCAGAACGGCGCATCGGCGACCTGTTCGTCGAGGATGTGGTGCACCGCCTGCGTCACCGGCGGAATCGGGCGGCCGGGATTGACGAAATGCTGCCCGCCCTCGCCCGACAATTCCCAGCGCCCGTCCTCGCCCAGCGCCACGTCCTGCCAGCCGACCTCGCACACGCCATGCACCGGCGGGGCCTGCCCCGTGGTTTCGAGGTCGACGACACGGATGATCTGCGCTTGGGCCATAGGCTCCAGATGGCGCGTCCGGGCCGGAAAAGCCACCCCGGTGGGACGAAGCACCCTCACCCTTCCGCGGCTACGCCGCTCCCTCCCTCTCCCCACGGGAGAGGGAAGCGGCCCGCCCGGCGCAGCCGGGTGGGAAGGGTGAGGGCGAGCGCCCTACCCCCGCGCCACGCCCGAAGCCGCCAACTGCGCATCCACCGCCGCCAGCAACCGCGCCAACCCCGCCTCGTCACGCGCTTCGGCCCGCGCGGTCAGCACGTCCTGCGTATTCGACGCGCGCAACAGCCACCAGCCATCCGCCGTCGTCACCCGTGCGCCGTCGGTCGTGTTGACGTCGGCCCCCGCCGCCGCCAATCGCGCCAGCACTTCGTCGATCACCGCGAACTTGCGCTCTTCGCTGACCCGGAACCGCAACTCCGGCGTATTCACCATCTCCGGCATGGCATCGTGCAGCTCGCTCAGCGACCGCCCGCTCAAATGGATCGCCCGGATCAGCCGCACCGCGCCGTAGGGCGCATCGTCGAAGCCGTATTCGTCGCCCCCGAAAAAGATATGGCCCGACATTTCGGCGGCCAGCGGCGCGCCGGTTTCGTGCATCTTGGTCTTCATCGGGCTGTGCCCGGTCTTCCACATCAGTGGCGTGCCGCCCAATTCGGCGATGCGATCGAACAGCGCCTGGCTGGCCTTCACATCGGCGATGATCGTCGCGCCCGGCGTTTCCTTCAGTGCCGGTTCGGCAAGGATCGCGAGCAGCTGGTCGCCCCACAGCACCCGTCCCTGCCCGTCGACCGCGCCGATCCGGTCGCCATCGCCATCGAAAGCCAGTCCGAAATCGAGCTGCTTCTCGGCGACAAGCCGTTGCAGATCGACCAGATTTTCGACTTCGGTAGGATCGGGATGGTGGTTCGGAAAATGCCCGTCGACGTTCGTAAACAGCAGGTGATGCTCGCCCGGCAACAGCTGGACCAGCCGCTCGATCACCGGCCCGGCCGCGCCGTTGCCGGCATCCCAGCCGATGCGATAGCTGCCCCCGGCATAGCCCGCGATCAGCCGGCCGACATAGGTGTCGGTGAAATCATGGTCCGAAACGGAGCCGTCCCCGTCGTCCCATTCGCCCGCCGCCGCCATGGCGCCGATCCGCTGGATATCGGCCCCGAAGAACGGACGCCGCTGCATCACCATCTTGAAGCCGTTATACTCGGCGGGATTATGGCTGCCGGTTATCTGTATGCCGCCATCGACCTCCAGCACCGCTTCTGCATGATATAGCATCGGCGTCGGCGCCAGCCCGATGCGAACCACATCGACGCCGCTCTGCGTCAGCCCCTCGACCAGCGCCACTTCCAGTTCGGGCGACGACAGCCGTCCGTCGCGGCTGACCACCACCCGCGTACCGCCCGCGCGGCGCAGCAGCGTGGCGAAACACCGCCCGATCGCCCGCGCATCGTCCACGCCCAACGTCCGCCCGACGATGCCGCGAATATCGTACTCGCGCAGCGAACTTGCGTGGAAATTGTGGGACATAGGCGACATCCTGTCGATTGCGGGGCCGGCGACCTTATGCCCAAGCGGCCGGGCTGAGTAGGGTCGTCTTTTTGGAAAAGATCAGTGCCGAAGCCGCCCCAGCAGCACGTCGCGCGCGGCATTGATCCGCCGCGCCAGATCGGCCGAGCCGCCGCGATCGGGATGCACCGCCTGCATCAACCGCCGGTGCGCCGCGCGAATCTCCGGCGCCTTCGCCCCTGCCCCGACGCCCAGGATCGCCCGCGCCTCCGCCTCGCTGCCGACCTTTTTCGGCTTGGCGCGCTGCCACAGCCAGAACGCGATCAGCAGCGACAGGATCAGGACCAGCTTGACCATGGGTTCGTCAGACGACGAGCGACGAACCGGCCGGTTCGGGCAGCTGCAATCCGCCCATCATCTCGCGCAGCTCCTGCCGCGCGGCGACATGCGCCAGCCCCATTTCGCCGAATTCGTTGCGGTCGAGCATGGTCAGGCCCGAGGGAAACAGCTCGCGATAGATCACACGTTCGGACAGGCCCGGCGTGACGCGAAACCCGACCCGCTTCGACAGCGAATTGATCGCCTCCGACACGCGGCGCATGTTGCGCGCCTCGATATGCTGCAACCGGTTGCGCAGCACGACCCAGTCGATCGTCGACCCGTCGATCTTCGCGCGGTGCTTGCGCGTTTCCCAGATCAGTTCGGAATAGAAGCTGGGCCGCGTCACCTTGAACGTATCCGGGTCGACCTGCCCGATCAGGTCGAAATCGACGAAGCTGTCGTTCATCGGCGTGACCAGCGTGTCGGCGTTCGTCACCGCGATCCGCGCGAAGCGATCGTCGCGGCCCGGCGTGTCGATGACCATATATTCGGCCTGCTCGCCCAACCGCCCCAGACAGTCGTTGAACCACGCCATGCTTTCGCCGTCATGGGTTTCATAGACCGGCATGGGCAGGTTGCGACCGGTGCGCTTGATCGTCTCGGCACGATTGTCGAGATAGCGCCCCAGCGTCCGCTGACGATGGTCAAGGTCGAAACAGGCGACACGCGCGCCCTTTGCGGCCAGCGCGATGGCGACGTGTACCGCCGTCGTCGACTTGCCGGTGCCGCCCTTTTCATTGGCGAACACGATGACGTGCAATCGATCCGAAGCTTCGTCCAAAGCGCACTAACCCAAGCTTGTTGATCCGCGGCGGCTTGCCCCATAGAAGCCGCCTCCCCCGTCCATATCGAAGGGCCATCGGCCGTGCAAATTATCCGTCGACTGGAGGCGCTTCGCGAGGCCCTCGCCGCCTATGCCGCAGCGGACGAGGCCGTGGCGCTGGTGCCGACCATGGGCGCACTCCACGCCGGGCACATGGCGCTGGTCGATGCCGCCCGCCGCCTTGCCCCGCGCGTCGTCGTCTCGATCTTCGTGAACCCGAAGCAGTTCGGCCCGAACGAGGACCTCGCCCGCTATCCCCGGCGGGAGGCGACCGATGCGCAGATGCTGACCGAGGCCGGCGTCGACATCCTGTGGGCGCCCGAGCTGGAGGAGATGTACCCCACGGGCTTCGCCACGAACGTTAGCGTGGCCGGCGTCAGCGAGGTGCTGGACGGTGCCCACCGCCCCGGCCATTTCGATGGTGTGGCGACCGTCGTCGCGAAGCTGTTCGGGCAGGTCCGTCCGGCCGTCGCGCTGTTCGGTGAAAAGGATTTCCAGCAGCTGGCCGTCGTCCGCCGGATGACCGCCGACCTCGACCTGGGCGTGGAGATCGTCGGCGTGCCGACCCAGCGCGAGGATGACGGCCTCGCCCTCTCCTCGCGCAACATCTATCTCGACGATGACGAACGCGCCCGCGCCGTCACCCTGCCGCGCGCGATGGGCGTCGCCAAACGCGCGATCGAGCGCGGCGACGATGTGGCGACCGCGCTGTCCGCCGCCATCGCGACGCTGGCCCGCGCGGGCTTCGACCCCGACTATGTGACGCTGGTCGACGCCGACACGCTGCGCGATCCCGTCCGCGGCCAGCCCGCCCGCCTGCTTGCCGCCGCCCGGATCGGCACCACGCGGCTGATCGACAATATCGCGGTGGATTTCGCATGACCGTGCCGTCGCCCCGGCGCAGGCCGGGGTGACGGTTCGGGCAGGATCACATCCGCGCCAGCATCCACACCGCCATCGCCACCATCAGCACATTCTCCAGCAGCGACACGAACCCCAGCGGGACATTGCTATTCCCGCCGACGCACGCGCATTTCAGCGAACGCCGCTCGATATAGACCGCCTTCACCACCGACACCGCGCCGATCGACCCGATCACCAGTGCCACGGGGATCGCGATCCACAGCAGTGCCCCGGCGATCATCAACACCCCCGCCAGCCCCTCGGCCCACGGATAGACCCACGCATAGCGCACCACCCGCTGCGCCAGCAGGTCATAGTTCAGGAACCCATTGGCGAAGCCGTCAATGTCGCGCAGTTTCTGCAGCGATAACAGGCACATGGCTATGCCGACAAACCACTCGCCCGCCCGCATCGTGAACACGTCGCCGAACGCCGAAAAGCTCGCCGCCCCGGCAATCGCCGCCGCCATGCCGAAAATCGCCGCGACCGGGGCATAGGTCGTCGCCTTGGGATCGCGGACCTTCAGTCCCAGGAACCGGCGCAGATCGTCATGCCCGCCGATCCGCTCGCCATCGACAAACGTCTGCGGCGTGGTCTTCACGCCGTGTTCGGCCTTGAAGGCATCGACCGCTTCGCGCGTCGTCAGGTGCCGGTCGTCAACCGTGTAGCCATGCCGCTGCAACAGGTCGAGCGCCCGCCGTCCGAACGGACAGACATGATCGGGCATCACCATGCGGTACAGGGTAGCGGTCTTCGCCATGCGTCCTCCTTGCCCTCGGCATATGGGATACGCACGCCGGGCCGGAACCCCGCAGGAGCGCCTTTCCTACAGCGCGCCCACCTGTCAGGCTCCGGCGGTTCTTTGACAGGGCCGACACCACATCCGCGTCACCCCGGACTTGATCCGGGGTCCCGCTTCTCGTCGACGGCAGAAAAAAGCAGGCCCCCGGGTCAGGCCCGGCATGACGGACATAAAACGCCACGAGTGTGAACTTTGTGAACTTTGGCCGAAAAACCGTTATTTTTCAACGACCCGTCACGCGCGACGCTCGCGCCCCGACCGACTTGCCCTACCCGCTGTTACGCAGCGCCGTCGCGATCGCATTGATCGACAGCAATATCCCCTCGCCGATCCGTGCATCGGCCTCGCCCGCACGGTGACGCTTGAGCAGTTCGATCTGCAACAGGTTCAGCGGCTCGATATAGGGCGTGCGCAGCCGGATCGACGCCTCCAGCGCCGGGCTTTTCTCCAGCAGCCGGGTCTGGCGCGTGACCGACAGCAGCCCGTCATGCGTCGCCTGCCAGCCGTCGCGGATACGTCCGAAGATCGCCTGCCCCAGCGCCCTGTCCTCGACCAACCCGGCATAGCGCGCCGCGACGTCCATGTCGGACTTGGCCAACACCATCTCCATATTGGCCAGCGTCGCGGCGAACAGCGGCCATGCGCTCGCCATCTCGCGCAGCAGCCCCTTGTCCTCGAACCCGGTCAGCGCCGCGCCGACGCCGTACCAGCCCGGCAGCATGATCCGCGCCTGTGCCCAGCTGAACACCCACGGGATCGCGCGCAGATCCTCGATCGCGTCGGACTTCTTCCGGCTGGCCGGACGCGACCCGATCTTCAGGCCGGCGATCTCGGCGATCGGCGTCGCCTGGCGGAAGAAGGTCGTGAAGCCTTCGGTGCCGTAGACGAGGCCGCGATAGGTCTTGAACGCCGTATCCGACAGCGCGTCCATCGCCGCGGCAAAGCGCGCCGCATCGGCCGGCGACAGCGTTTCCGGCTCTAGGCTGGCGAGCAAGGTCGCCGACGTCATCGCCTCTAGGTTCGTGACCGCACTGTCGCGGGTGCCGTATTTCGCGGCGATCACCTCGCCCTGTTCGGTGATGCGGATGCGGCCCTGCACCGTGTCGTGCGGCTGCGCCCGGATCGCGGCGAACGACGACCCGCCGCCACGCCCGACCGCACCGCCGCGCCCGTGGAACAGCTGCATCCCGATGCCGGCCTCCTCGAACACCGGCGCCAGCGCGGTCGAACCCTTCGACAGCTGCCAGGTGGAGGTAAGATACCCGCCATCCTTGTTCGAATCGGAATAGCCGATCATCACTTCCTGGTGCCCCCGCCTCCGCGCGATCGCGGCGACCTCGGGCAGCGCCAGCCACTTCGTCATGATCTCCGGCGCGGCCTCCAGATCGGCGACCGTCTCGAACAGCGGGATCGCCATGATATGCGCCTGCGGCTCCGCGCCCGGCACGTACAGCCCCGATTCCTTCAGCAGCAGATGGACTTCGAGCAGGTCCGACACCGACTGCGCCATCGACACGATGTAATGGCGGATGCACTCGCGGCCGTAGCGGGCATGGGCGGCGGCGGCTTCGCGCAGGATCGCCAGTTCGGAGGCGGTCTGTTCCGAATATTCGGCATAGGGGCTGACCAGCGGGCGGGGGCTTTCCAGCTCGCGCCGCAGCAGCGCGACCCGCGCGTCTTCGTCCAGCGCCTGGTAATCCGCCTCGACCCCGGCGACCTGCAGCAGCTCGGCGACGACGCTCTCATGGATCACGCTGTTCTGCCGCATGTCGAGCGTGGCGAGGTGGAAGCCGAACGTCTCGACCGCGCGGATCAGGCGCCCCAGCGCCCCGCCGGTCGACAACGGGCCATTGCCCTCCTGCACCAGCCCGCGCGCCAGCGTCGCCAGATCGGCGCGGAACGCCGCCGGATCGGCATAGGGCTCGCCGGTCAAGTTACCCGGACGCGGCGCGACCTTGCCAGTCAGTTTCTGATGCGTCGCGGCGAGGCGCGCATAGACACCGCTGATCGCGCGACGGAATGGTTCGTCGGCGCGGCTGAGCGCATTGTCGCCGCTCTTGTCGGCCAGCGCCGCGATCGCGTCGTCCACCGCGACATGCTCGGTCGAAATCGACAGTTCCGCGCCCAGGCTGTGCAGCTGATCGAGATAATAGCCGAGCACCGCCTCCGCCGCCTTGGCCAGCGCCAGGCGCATTGCCGGCGCATCGACGAACGGATTGCCGTCGCGGTCGCCGCCGATCCAGCTGCCGGGCTTCAGGAACGATGGCGGCCGCTCGCCCAGCACGCGCTCCCACCGGGCGTAGAGCGCGGGCAGCGTAGGGAGGAAGATGTCGCGCAGATAGCTGAGCGCCGTCTCCACCTCGTCCGCGACATACAGCCGCTCACGCCGCAGCACGCGGGTCTGCCACAGCAGCGCGATCTGGCGCAGGATCGCCTCGTCCACCCGGTCGCCTTCCGGCGTCTCGTCGCGACCCTGATCCTTCAACGCCAGCAGGTCGGCGATGCGGTTCTTGTGGTCGATCATCGACTTGCGCCGCACCTCGGTCGGGTGCGCGGTCAGCACCGGCGCGATCAGCGCGTGGTCGAGGAGCGCCCGCACCGCATCCGCGCCGATCCCCTCGGCCTTCAGCTTTTCGATCGCGGTGGCGACGTCCGCGCCGGGCTCGGCGGCGATGCCCTGCCGGTCCTCGGCCAGGTTGGCGAGCATCGAGAACAGCATGAACCCGCGCACGAACGCGATCGTGTCGTCGAGGCTGAGGCTGTCGAGCCCCAGGTCGATCCCGTCCGCCCCCGCGACTCCGCGATGCCGGTCGACCGAGGTGGAGCGGATATGCTCGATCCGCTTGAACAGCGCGTCGCCGCCATAGGTGCGGATGACATCGCCCAGCAGCCGGCCGAGGAAGCGGATGTCGGGATTGTTCGTGATGGGGGGCAGAGTCGTCATGGGGACACTTGCTGCAATGCGGCAGGATTTCGGTCAAGGCACGATGTCGCGGGTGGCCTAAACCCCGGCCATCGCGTAGATCGCATGGCGCTGCGAGTGTTCGCGGCGAACCGTTCGAGGGAATTGACCGATGCCGACGCCGATGACTGCCTGGTGGCAGATCTGGACCGATGCCGCGCGCACCGGGCTGCAATTCTGGGAAACCATGGCCGCCTCCGCCGTGGTGATCGACCGGCGGATGCCGATGATCGATGCTGGGATGCGCAATCCGTGGACCGCCGATCATGTCGAACTGACCGGCATGGTCACCGAAAAGGCGACGGCCTTTGCCAAGGCGGGCGATTCGCTGGCCCACGACATGGCCGCGATGCAGACGCTGTGGTTGCAGGTGATGCAGGACGCCTGGTCGATCGGTACCGCCGGGCGGATGCCGACGGCGGGCAAGATGGCGGCGGGCAGCGACCGCGCGATGCGGCTGGCGGCGGGGATGATCGGCGCCGGCGGCCGCGCGCTGACCCCGATCCATGCCAGGGCGACGGCGAATGCCAAGCGACTCGGCACCCGAAAAAAGTGAGCGGGCGCTCACAAAGAATTGAACCGTTCGCCCTGCGTAACGTTTAGCCGATCGATCCAGGGTCCATCGACGAGCCACGCCATCCCGAAACCTCTGCCCCGTGCGTTACTTTCGCCAGTCGAGGACCGGCCAGCCCCGCTTGCGCGCCAGCGCCTTCAGCGGGGCGTGGGCGTTGACCGGGAACGGCTCGTCGGCCCATTCGAACACCGGCGCGTCGGACACATGGTCGCTGTAGAAGCGCACGCCCACGTCGCCGCGCGCGATGCCGCGCCCGGCCGCCCATGCCTCGATCGCGCGCAGCTTGGCCACGCCGTAGCAATTCTCGCCATCGATCCGCGCCAGCACGTTGCCGCCCTCGCCCCGCGCCGTTTCGGTCGCGATCACCGCGTCGAACCCCAGCAGGTTCGCGATCTCCTGCGCATAGAATCGGTAGGACGCGGTGGCGAGGACCAGCATCCGCCCCTCCGCCCGATCCGCCTCGATCCGCGCCCGCGCGCCGTCGAGCAGGCCGGTCGCGACCGTCGCCCGGGCAAAGGCGCGCGCCGTTTCGATCAGCCGCGCATCGGGCACTGCGCGCCCCAGCACCAGGCGGTGGGTCAGTTCCTTCAACCGGTCGCGGCCATAGAATTTCAGGGCATAGCCGGCGACCGCGATCCCCGCGATCGGCAGCAGCCACAACGCACCCCGGCCGCGTTCCTTCAACGCATGGCGCAGGAACGGCGTCCACGTCGCGACGCGGGTGATGGTCTTGTCCATGTCATAGATGGCGAGGTCGGGATGGCCCATATGCCTTGCGCGTACCACCTTGCCGCGACGCCGCAAATCGCCGATGAGGGGTGCCGATGAGCGCTTCCGCCGATTTTTCGCACGACCGGGCCGATGACGGGGGCGTCCTGCGCTTCACCGGCGACCTGTCGCTGGCCCATGTCGGCGACCTGCCCGAACGGCTGAACGCCGTCGACGGGCCGGTCAACCGCATAGACCTGTCGCGGGTCGACCGGATCGATACGGTCGGCGCGTGGCTGATCCACCGTTTCGCCCGCGACCGCGACGTCACGATCGACGGGCTGAGCGACGACAGCCGCCACCTGTTCGATCAGGTCGCCGCCGCCGACGATCCCGTCGTCCGCAAGGACAAGGCGCTCAGCCCGCCCTTGCGCGTACTGGAGGAAATCGGCGACGCGGTATCGGGCAGCGGGCGACAGTTGCTCGGCCTGCTCGGCTTCATGGGCGCGACCGTGATCGCGTTCGGCAACGTCCTGCGCCATCCGCGCCGCTTCCGCTTCAACGCGACGGTGCAGCGGTTCGAGGTCGTCGGCGTCTCCGCGCTCGGCATCATCGGGCTGATGAGCTTCCTGATCGGGATGGTCATCGCGCAGCAGGGCGCGGTGCAGCTGCGCCAGTTCGGTGCGGAGGTGTTCACGATCAACCTGATCGGGCGGCTGACCTTCCGCGAGCTGGGCGTGCTGATGACCGCGATCATGGTCGCCGGGCGTTCCGGATCGGCGTTCGCGGCACAGCTCGGCACGATGAAGCTGACCGAGGAAATCGACGCGATGCGCACCATCGGCGTGTCGCCGATGGAGGCGCTGGTGTTGCCGCGCGTCATCGCCGCGATCGTGATGATGCTGCTGCTCGGCTTCTACGCCTCGATCATCGCGATCATCGGCGGCGGACTGCTCAGCTGGGCGCAGCTCGGCATTCCGCCGATCACCTTCGTCACCCGTATCCGCGAAGTCGTGCCGATCACCGACCTCTATATCGGCATCATCAAGGCGCCGGTGTTCGGTGCGATCATCGGCATCGCCGGCTGTTTCCACGGCATGCAGGTCGAAAGCGACGCCGAACAGGTCGGCAATCGCACGACGGCGGCGGTGGTGCAGGCGATCTTCCTCGTGATCGTGCTCGACGCGTTCTTCGCCATCTTCTTCGCATGGATCGGCTGGATATGAGCGACGACAACGACGCCATCATCCGCGTGCGCGGCCTGAAGAACGTGTTCGGCGATCAGGTCATCCACGACAATCTCGACCTCGACGTGCGGCGTGGCGAAATCCTCGGCGTGGTCGGTGGGTCGGGCACCGGCAAGTCGGTGCTGATGCGTTCGATCATCGGGTTGCAGACCCCGGCGGCCGGCACGATCGAGGTCTTCGGCGAGAACACGATCGGCCGCGAGGAAACCGAAGCGACCGAAATCCGCAAGAAATGGGGCGTGCTGTTCCAGGGCGGGGCGCTGTTCTCCACGCTGACCGTCGCCGAAAACGTGCAGGTCCCGCTGAAGGAATTCTACCCGAAGCTGAAGCCTGCGCTGCTCGAGGAAATCGCCGGGTACAAGGTCGTGATGACCGGCCTGCCCGCCAATGCCGGCCCGAAATATCCGAGCGAATTGTCGGGCGGCATGAAGAAGCGCGCCGGCTTGGCGCGCGCCCTCGCGCTCGACCCGCAGCTGCTGTTCCTCGACGAACCGACCGCCGGCCTCGATCCGATCGGCGCGGCGGCGTTCGACGACCTGACCGCCTCACTGCAAAAGACGCTGGGGCTGACCGTCTTCCTCATCACCCATGACCTCGACACGCTGCACGCCATCTGTGACCGGGTGGCGGTGCTGGCGGACAAGAAGGTTATCGCCGTCGGCACGATCGACGAACTGCTCGCGCTGGATCACCCGTGGATCCAGGAATATTTCAATGGACCCCGTGGCCGCACCGCGACCGATGCGCAGGATCGCATCGCCCAGGCGCGCGACCACAACCGCGATACCGGCACCGATCCGGTGTCGCCGCAAGCCCAGAGGCGCTGATGGAAACCCGGTCGAACCATGTCCTTGTCGGCGCGGTGGTGCTGATCCTGCTGACCATGCTGGCGCTGTTCACCGTGTGGCTCGCCCGCGTCGGCGGCGGTCATGAAAAGGAATATGACGTCTTCTTTAAACAAGGCGTCGATGGCCTTGCCAAGGGGTCGCCCGTGTCCTTCTCCGGCGTGCCGGTGGGCCAGGTCGAGGATATCGCGTTGTGGCCGAAGGACCCGCAGTTCGTCCGCGTCCGGCTGAAGGTGAAGGAAGAAACTCCGGTCCTGCTCGGCACGACCGCGACGATGGTCGGCAGCTTCACCGGTGTCTCGACGATCACGCTGGACGGCGCGGTTAAGGGCGCTCCGCCGATCGCCTGCCCCGAAGCGAACCCGGAACAGGTCTGCCCGATGGGCGTGCCGGTGATCCCGCCCAAGGCCGGCGGCGTCGCCGCGCTGCTCAGCTCTGCGCCGCAGCTGCTCGAACGCGTCACCACGCTGACCGAACGGCTGGCCGACGTGCTGTCCGATCGGAACCAGAACTCGATCGCCGCGATCCTCGACAGCACCAACCGGCTGACCGACGCGCTGGCCGATCGTGGGCCGGAAATCGCCGCGACGCTGGCCGAAACCCGCATCGCGATCCAGCGCGCGGGCGTCGCTTCGCAGCAGATCGGCGATCTGGCCGCGACGACCAACGGCGTGCTGTCGCAGGACATCAAGCCGACGATCCAGCAGCTCAACCGCACCATCGCCAGCGCGCAGAAGAGCGCCGACACGCTGAACGACGCGATCGGCGATGCGAAACCGGGGCTGCAGGCGTTCAGCAAGCAGACGATCCCGCAGGTGAACCAGCTGGTCGGCGACCTGCGCGCGATGACCGGCGCACTCGCCTCGGTCGCGGAAAAGGTCGATCAGGGCGGCGCGACCGCGCTGGTCGGTCGCTCGAAGCTGCCCGACTACGACCCCAAGAAGAAGTGATGCGGACAAGGATGAGGGCCCCCATGAAGAAGCTGTCGGTTCTGCTACTCCTGCCGCTGGCGGCCTGTATCCGCTTCGGGGCGGAACCGCCGCCTGCGCTGCTGACGCTGACGCCCGCCGCGCCGATCGCCGCCGGGCAGACGCAGAATTCGGCCGCCGCGCGTTCGATCACGGTACAGGTGCCGGTCGTGCCGCAGGAACTGGCCGTGACCCGCGTGCCGGTGCAGTCCAGCCCGACGACCATCGCCTATGTGAAGGAAGCGCAGTGGGTCGAACCGCCTGCGCGTCTCTTCGCCCGACTGCTGTCGGACACGCTGACGTCGCGCGCGAACATGGTGGTGCTGAGCCCGCGTCAGGGCTTCACCGATCCGGGCGCGCAGCTGTCGGGCGAGCTGCGCGAGTTCGGCATCGATGCCAGCCGCAACGAAGCGGTGGTCGTGTATGACGCGACGTTGCAGCGGGTGAACGCCACGACCTTCGAAAAGCGTCGCTTCGAATCGCGCGTACCGGTGACCGCGATCGACGCGAACAGCGTCGGCCCGGCCATCAACCAGGCCGCGAACACCGTCTCCGCCGCCGTCGCCGACTGGGTGCGGGGCTAAGGCTACCCTAGATGGCGCTGCATAGCTGGCTGTTGTTCCTGGCGGCCGTGGTCGTGCTGTGCGGCACGCCCGGCCCCAACATGCTGCACGTCCTGACGCGTAGCGTGGCGCTGGGCTGGCGCGGCAGCCTGCCGGCGATGGCCGGGTGCCTCACCGCGCTGGTGGGGGTGCTGGCGGCATCGGCGGCCGGCCTGACCGCGCTGTTGACCGCCGTGCCGGGTCTGTTCGACGTGCTGCGCTATGCCGGCGCGGCGTATCTGGCGTGGCTAGGCTTGCGCGCCTGGACGGCCAAGGCGTCGCCGGCGGATGCGATGCCGACCGACCTGCCCCGCGCGCACCTGTTCCGCGGCGGCTTCCTGGTCGGGATCAGCAACCCCAAGCTGCTGCTGTTTGCGACCGCGTTCCTCCCGCAGTTCGTCGATCCCGCCCGGCCGCAGGCGCCGCAGTTCGCGATCCTCGTCGCGACCTTCGCGGTGGTCGAATGCCTGTGGTACGCCGCCTATGCGCTGGGCGGCAGTTCGATCGCCCGCCACCTGACCCGCCCGCGCGTCCGCCGCTGGTTCGACCGCGCGACCGGCGGAATCTTCCTGGGGTTCAGCGCCGCGCTGCTCGCCTCGCGCGCCTGATCGTCAGGCGGCCGGAGCCTTACGCACCGGCGGCATCGCGTTGCACACGTCCGCCCCGCCTGCCGGCACCGTGAAGAACGGCGGCTCGCGATTTTCCCGCCCGCGCAGCCACGCCGCGAACCGCGCATTGTCGGCCGCGCGATATTGATAGTGCGGCCGCGCGGCGGCGGGCAGATCGTTGGCCAGCCGCACCGACAGGATCGGCGTCGGCACCTGGTCCGGCGCGTAAAAGCCCATATTGCCCGTGCCGCGCGGCAGCGAGGACAGATATTCCATCCCCTCGATCACCCGCCCGACCAGCGCGATATTGCGGTCGAGGTGCCGGGGCGCATGGCCGATCACCGTATAGAGTTCCGCCCCGCTGCCGGTGCTGGGCGCCATGTCGCGCCCGACGCCGACCATCGCATAGCAGTGCGTCAGCCACGCGCCCTTGCCGTCCCCCGCCACCGGCCAGCCATCGGCGCTGTGCCCGCTTTTCGCCGCATAGGGATCGGGCCGGGTCATCCGCGTTACCGCATCGTAGCGTGGGGTCACATACTCCGCCGGCGGATTGGCGACGACGCCAGCGGGCAGCGGCTTCTTCTCGGTCACGTCGCCCCATTGCGCGACATAATTGTCCTGCACGCGATAGACCGAGGTACCATCCCACCAATGCGCCAGCGCCAGCTTGCGCAGATTGGCGACATGCACCGGCGCATAGCGCGGGGCCAGCCGGATCACGACCCGTTTGCCACCATCGAGCGTCATCACCATCAGTTCGTCGTCGGGAATGGCGCGCCAGTCGGCCTCGACCGGATCGGCCGGGCCGGGCGGCGGCGGGGCGACGGCCGGCGTGGCGGATTGAAGCAGGGCGGCGATCAGCGAGACGAAGGTCATGGGCGTATCGTGGCACGCATTCCGCGCATCCCGCAACTGCCGCTTGCACGAAATCCCGCCGGGCCCTAGGGAACCCACCTTCCGGCAATGCGGAGCGGTGGCCGAGTGGTCGAAGGCGCTCGCCTGGAAAGTGAGTATACGGCAAAACCGTATCGAGGGTTCGAATCCCTCCCGCTCCGCCAATTACCCCACGGAAAACTATCCTTTTCCCGCAAGAAGCCTGACTTGCACCTTACCCGGATCGCGTATTGGTCCGCGTGAGCCCGGGTTACCCGATCCCGAGGGTTATGAACGTCGCGATCTGATCCTGCCGCTATCGCGCGCGCTGCTGCGGCACGAATTCCTCCAGCACCGCCTTTTCCAGCAGGTCGGGCGGGAGCAGCCCCTGCCGCAGCAGGAAATCGTTGAACGCCAGCCGGTCGAATTTCGGCCCCAGCGCCAGCTCGGCCTCGATCCGGATGCGCAGCAGGCGGGTATAGCCATAGAAATAGCTGCCCGCCTGCCCCGGCGCGCGCGAGGTGTAGCGCTCGATCTCCTGCTTCGCCATCGCGGGCGACGTCACCACCTGTTCGAGCAGGATGCGCCGCGCCTCGTCTCGGGAGATCAGGCCGAGGTTGAGCATCGGGTCGAGGAACGCGCGCGCCGCGCGCAGCAACCGCGCCTGATACGCCATCAACTGTCCCTCGACCGGGTGATAGGGCAGCGCCTCCGCCTCGGCATAGAGCGCCCATCCCTCCACGTTCACGCTGTTGAAGGCATAGAGGATGCGCGCCTGCGACACCCCGCCCTCCAGCATCGCCGAGAATTGCAGCTCGTGGCCCGGCCGCCCTTCGTGCGCGCTGACCGTCCATTGCGCGGCGGGGAAGTTGAAATCGTCATAGACCGCCTCCGGCCCCTTGCCGGGCACCCCCACCGGCAGAACGAAGGTGCCATATTCACCCTTGTTGTTGAGCAGCGGTGGCGGTTCCATGTGCGGCGCGGGTGACGCGGCCGATTCCGCCGCGCTCGCCAGCCGCATCTTCATCGCCCGTTCCGGCAGGGTGACGATGCGTTCGCGGCGGATCGCGCCTTCGATCGTGCGGTTGACCGCGGCATAGCTCGCCTCGATCCGGTCGTCGGGGATGCTGCCGCGCTTCAGCTGGCGGATGATGTCGACATAGCTGCCCGCCGCCAGCCCCTTCTCGGCGACGCGCGGTGCCAGCGCGATCATCGCGGCGCGCGTCTCGGCGAATTCCACCTGTGCCTGCGCGATCAGCGTGCGGGGGTCGATGTCGATGCCGAACTGCTTCAGCCGGAACGCATAGACCTCTGGCGGCAACCGGGGATCGGTGCGCGCGATCGGCAGGATCGTCGCCTTCGTCCATGCGGTGTAGTCGGCGATCTGGGTGTTCAGCCGGACCAGCGCCTTGTCGGCACCGGCCACCTTGTACTGCGCGAACAGCCGGGCAATGCCATCGGCATAGGTGCCGGCATTGGCGATGGCATTGTCCACCGCCACCTTGTCGGGGCCCAGCAGTCCGGGCGCGCGCGATTCGTCGAAACGCTGCTGCGCCAGATCGGTCAGCGGCGTGGTGCCCGGCCAGTCGCCGACATAGCGCCGCAGCAGCTCGACCGCCTTGGCCCGCCGGTTCGGCGCGACCTGATCGTCGAGCAGCCCCTTGATCCCGTTGAACATCGCCTGCGGCGCATCGGTCCAGTTCAGGAAGTATCTGCGCCGCAGCCGCACCCCCTCCAGATCGTCGGACACCGACTGGATCAGGATGTCGAGGTCCTGGGCGATCCGCGCATCCCGCTCGGCGGCGCGGCGGCGCTTCAGCTCGGCGATCACCGCCGTCAGCGCCTCGCCACGGCGTTCGTCGCGCCGGGGGGCCAGGTCGCTGGCCAGCCCGTCATAGGCCGACAGCCCGTTGGCCGACGCGTCCTCCGGATCGAACTTCGCCTGCGCTGCCAGGACCAGCGCGGTACTGCGGTTGCTGGCCGCCACCCAGTCGGCACCCTGCGCGACCGGGGCCGGCGGCGCGGCCTGCACCGTCGCCGCACCCGTCATCAGCGCGGCACACACCGCAATTCGTACCAGCCTGCCCATCACCGCCCCCTTGTCTGAACCATCAGGCTATGCGGTGGCGCGGCCGCTGTCAGCAGCAAAGTCCTGGCCCTAGCGGCTCCCCGTCGAACCGATTGCGGCCGAGCCGCGCCCGCCCTATCGTCGGCACCGGGAGAGGAAGCGAGGAAACGGGCCGCTGTACGACGATCACGTCCTTCTCGATCTATATGCGGCGGCAGAGTCGGAGGCGCGTTGGACGCCGATGCTCGATGCGCTGTGCAGCGCGCTGTCGGTGCGCAGCGCCGTGGTGCAGATCGTGCAGGAATCGGCCTCGTCCAGCTGGGAAGCATGGACCAGCCGCGATTCGCATTCGACCCGCCACGCCGAACGGCACGACAGCTGCCTCAACCGTCCTGACAGCCCGCGTTTCCAGCTGCTGCCCGGCCATGTCCCGCATGTCGAGATTTCGAGCGACCAGCGCAGCTTCGGCACGCGGCCCGACCTGATCGACGACCTGCGCGGCCGGACGGATCGGGCGGGACTGGGCATCGGGCTATGGGCATCCTTCCCGATCGGTGGCGACCGGACCTTCAGCCTGATCCTGCATCGCCATCCCGGCGACATGCGCGACCTGACCGACGAGGAGGAACGCGACCTGACACGGCTGCTGCCGCATCTGCAACAGGCGGTGCGGCTGAACGCGCGGATCGGGTCGCTGCAACGCCGGGCCGACACGCTTGGGGCGGTGTCGAGCCATGTCCATGCCGGGTTGCTGCTGTGTGATGCCGACCTGACCGTCGACTGGTGCAACGCGGCGGCGATCGAGGTGCTGGCGTGCACGTCGCTGATCGCGCGGGTCGCCGGACGGCTGCGCTGTGCCCGGTCGCATGACGGCGAACGGCTGCGCGATGCGGCACAGGCGGTGGCACGCGGTGCCGCGCGCGTCGGGCGGGTGGTGCTGATCGGAGACGACGGCGCCAGCCTGCACCTGCGCATCGTTCCGACCGCCGATGCCGTCGGCACGTCGCCCGCCGGGACCGATGGCGCGGCGCTGGCGGTGATGCTGTCGCTGCCCGACAGCCGTATGCAGTTCGACGTCGACGACGTTGCCGCGCTGTTCGACCTGTCCCCGGCGGAGGCGCGGCTGACCTCCGCGCTGGCGGGCGGCGCGTCGATCACAGAATATGCCGCCACACGCGGCATCGCCACCGGCACCGCGCGGGTCCAGCTGAACCGCATCCTGTCGAAGACCGGAACCCAGCGGCAGGCCGATCTGGTGCGCGTCGTCCACGGCTCCCCCGCGCGGCGCAGCATCACCGCACCATAAAGCTATGCTATATATCAAATGAGAGTCGCGGCGGCCGCGCGACCCGCCTTACGCTCTGTCCATGATCGCAGCGACCGTCCGGTTACGCCGGGACACGGATCGCGCGACATGGGGAGAGGTTCATGCGCAAGTCGTTCGTTCGCCTGTTGTCCGCCGCCGCCCTGCTGGCCGCGATGCCCGCCACCGCGCAGCAGGTGCTGCCGCCCCCGCTCGCCAGCGGCGCGAAGTCCGACGTGCCGGTCGCGGTGCAGATCGCGCGCTGGCACATGCTCGACGGCAATATCAATACGCTGACGTTCCGCAGCATGGAGACGCTGTTCACCACGCGCACCGTCGCGCACAGCGGCCCGGTCTGGCAATTGCCGCGCGCCGACCATGCGCTCGACTTCACCTATCAGGTGAAGGGCCAGGCCGTCCGTGCCGACGATTTCCTCGAACGCACCTATACCAACGCGCTGCTGGTGATGAAGGACGGGCGGATCGTCTCCGAAACCTATCGCAACAACAGCAACGAACGCACCCGCTTCATGGGCTGGTCGATGACGAAATCGGTCACCTCGACGCTGGTCGGCGCACTGCTGGCGGACAAGCTGATCGCCTCGCTCGACGATCCGATCACCCGCTACCTGCCCGAACTGCGCGGTGGCGGCTATGACGGCACGACCATCCGGCAAATCCTGCAGATGCGGTCAGGTGTCGATTACGAGGAACGCTACGACTTCGCCAATCCGGGGATCGCGGCGACCAACCACATCAATGCGCTGGTCAAGAACGTCGCACGCTTCGCCGATGCCGCGCGCACCATCAAACGCGCCCACCCGCCGGGCAAGGTGTTTGCGTACAAGACGATCGATACCGCCGTGCTCGGCTGGCTGGTCGAACGCGTGTCGGGCGGCAGTGTCGCGGCCTATACCGCGCGCAAGCTGTGGGAACCGTTGGGGACCGAGGCGGACGGCTTCTACATCATGGACGGTGCGCCGGGCACGGGCCGCGAATTCAGCGGCGCGGGCTTCAACGCGACGCTGCGCGACTGGGCGCGCTTTGGCCAGATGATGCTGGATGGTGGCGTCGCCAACGGCCACCGCATCGTCTCCCCGGAATGGGTCGCCATGGCCAGCGCCCCGGCCGCGACCGAGGATGCGACCGGCGGATACGGGATGCAGTGGTGGACCATGCCCAACACCCCCGCCTATTCGGCGATCGGGTTGCAGGGGCAATATGTCTTCGTCGACCCCGCGACGCGCACGGTGGTGGTGAAGCTCAGCTATTTCCCGCCCGCCGACGACAGCGCCGCGTCGGAGGAGACCGCCGCCTTCCTCGCCGCCGCGTCCGCCTGGACGCCGCGCTGAGGGCGAGACGCCCCCACGACCCGACAACGACATAAAACAGGGGAGAGGACATGACCATTCGCACGAAGGCCGCGATCGCGCTGCTGCTCGCATCGACCGCCGCGCCGGCATGGGCGCAACAGGCACCGCCGCCACCCACCACCACCGATACCGCCGCCGAGGAAGACCAGCTGCAGGACATCGTGGTCACTGCGCAGCGCCGCACCGAACGGCTCCAGACCGCGCCACTGTCGGCGACCGCGCTCGACGCCGACGCGCTGACCAAGAACGCCGTCACCAACCTCGCCGACCTGCAGACCGCGACGCCTGCATTGTCGGTATCGAACGGCGGCATCATCCAGAACGTCAATATCCGCGGCATCGGCCTGGCCAGCGACAGCCCCAACGTCACCGCCGGCGTCGCAACCTATGTCGACGGGCTGTTCCAGCCGCCGATCGTGCAGGCGAACAGCTTCTACGACCTGGGCAGCGTAGAGGTGCTGCGCGGGCCGCAGGGGACATTGGTCGGGTCGAACTCGACCGGCGGCGCGATCTTCATCAATTCGCGCAACCCCGATCTGGCGGGCGGCGTCGGCGGCTATGCCGAGGTCGGCTATGGCAATTTCGACGCGGTGGCCGCCGAAGGCGCGCTGAACCTGCCGATCGGCCAGACGCTGGGCGTGCGCGTCGCCGGCTTCTATCGCCGCCACGACAGCTATTACCGCGACACCGGGCCGTTCGCGAACGATGCCGGCCGGCTGGACGAAAAGGGCGGGCGCGTCACCTTGCTGTGGCAGCCGGGCAGCTTTTCGGCGACGGCGAAGGTCAGCCTGAACGACCGCGATACCGGCGGCTATCCCTATCGCCCGATCCCCGGCACCCGCTTTGCCCCGTTCCGGCTCGGCGATATCCGCACCTTGAGCTTCGACACGCCGACCGGAAACCGCGACCTCGCCTTCCAGGCCGGGCTGGAACTGCGGCAGGAGTTGGCGAACGGCATCGTCCTGCGCTCGGTCAGCGGGTATCAGAACAAGCGGATCCGGAACCTGCTCGACATCGACGGATCGCGCGCGCCGCTCTCCGCCGGCGGGGAGATTTCGCAGGACTATTCCGCTGGCGAAAAGCAATATAGCCAGGAAATCAACATCATCTCGCCGACCGACGGCGCGTTCGACTGGATCGTCGGCGGCTATTTCCAGCGCAACGATATCACCGTCCGCATCCTGCAAAGCGAGGGCGGTTTCCCGACCGACATCACGCCGATCAACCATCGCACGACCAAGGGCGTGTTCGCGCAGGGCAATTACCAGATCACCGACGCGCTCGAATTCCAGCTCGGCGGACGCTATTCGACCTACAAGGCGACCGGCACCGGTTTCGTCACCATCGGGCGCGGCGTTCCGGGTTTTCCTGCCGGCGGCCTGCCCGTCGCCGACCTGTCGGGATCGCATGACGATGCCCGCTTCACCGGCAAGGCGGCGCTCAACTGGAAGCTCGACGCCGATAATTTGCTCTATGCGCTGGTCGCGCGCGGGTACAAGCCGGGCGGGTTCAATTCGACGACCTCCGAATTCGATCCCGAAACGGTAATGAGCTACGAAGCCGGCTGGAAATCCAGCTTCTTCGGCGAACGCATCCGCACCCAGCTCAGCGCCTTCTATAATAAATACAAGGGGTTCCAGTTCAACGTCGTCGAACCCAGCACCGGCTTTTCGGGCGTCCAGAACATCTCCGACGTGACGATCAAGGGGTTCGAGGCACAGCTACAGGCACGCGTGCGGGGGTTCGGGTTCGACGCCAATGTCGCCTATGTCGATTCCAACCTTGCCAGCGTAACCTTCGTCAACACCCGCAACCTGCCCGCCGGCACGCTTGGCCCGCAATGCCCGGCCGGGACCGCCGCCAACCCGCCGGTCTGTTTCGACTATGCCCCCTTCATCCAGGTGTCGGGCGACGGCCCCAATCTCTATGCGCCCGAATGGACCTATAATCTGGGCGTCGACTACCGGATCGAGGTCGGCGGCGGCGCTACGCTGACCCCGCGCGTGAACTATGCCTATGTCGGGCCGCAATTCACCTATCTGGCCTATTCATCGATCAGCGACCGCATCGCCGGGCGCGGCCTGTTGTCGGCGCTGCTGACACTCGACATGGGCGATTGGCAGCTGACCGCCTATGGCACCAACCTGACCGACAAGAACTATGTCAGCGGCCAGTTCAACCTGAACGAATTCTATGGCCCGCCGCGCGAATATGGCGTGCGGGCACGGATCACGTTCTAGCGCCAGATAGCGCTCCCCCTTCCCACGCGGAAAGGGGGAGCCGGGCCGCCGCCCCCGCAAAACACTGGACCCGACCGGCGTAAGCATCGAAAGGCGAAAGCCGACGCCGACCGTTGGGGGACAGATTGATCGTGAGCAGCATCTACACGCTTCGGCTGCAATGCCCCGACCGCCCCGGACTGGTGGCGCGGGTCGCCGGTTTCCTCGCGGAGCGCGGGGCCAATATCGTGGATGCGCAACAGTTCGACGATGCGCTGTCCAGCCGCTTCTTCATGCGTGTCGCCTTCACCCCCGGCGAGGACGGATCGATCGAGCGGCTGCGCGCCGAATTCGATCCGATCGCCACGGCCGCCGACATGCAATGGTCGCTGCGCGATCAGGCGACGCCAAAGCGGGTGCTGCTGATGGTGTCCAAATGGGACCATTGCCTCCTCGATCTGCTGTATCGCACCCGGCTGGGCGAATTGCCGATGGAGGTGGTGGCGATCGCGTCCAACCATCCGCGCGACGTGCTGCACGGCGCGCTGATCGACGGCATCCCGTTCCACCACCTGCCCGTCACCCGCGAGACGAAGGCCGCGCAGGAGGCGCAGGTCCAGCGGCTGGTCGACGACACCGGTGCCGACCTGGTCGTGCTCGCCCGCTATATGCAGATCCTGTCCGACGATCTGGCGGCGTTCCTGTCGGGCCGCTGTATCAACATCCACCACAGCTTCCTGCCAGGATTCAAGGGCGCCAAACCCTATCATCAGGCGCATGCCCGCGGCGTGAAGATGATCGGCGCGACCGCGCACTATGTCACCGCCGATCTGGATGAAGGGCCGATCATCCATCAGGACGTCGAACCGATCAGCCATGCCGACACGCCCGACGATCTGGTGCGCAAGGGCCGCGACATCGAACGCCGCGTGCTGGCCGAAGCGGTGCGGCTGCACCTGAACGACCGAGTGTTTCAGAACGGCGCGCGCACGGTCGTCTTCCACGGCTGAACCCGGCGGTTTCATCGGCGCGGGATGCGACCTACATCCCGCCCATGTTGCAGACGCTGATCGTCGCCGGGCGGGATCGCCATCGGTTGCAGGAAATCGCACAGGTCGCCACGCGCTTCGGCATCGGCGTCCTTGCGGCACGGTTCGGGCTGGGGACCGATGGGGCAGATGGCGATCCCGCCGATCTCCCCCGCCGTACGCGGCTGGCGCTGGAGGCGTTGGGGCCGACCTTCGTGAAGCTCGGCCAGATCCTCGCCACGCGCGGCGACCTGTTGCCGCCGGACTGGATCGCCGAATTCGAACGGCTGCATAGCAGCGCGCCGACGCTGCCGTTCGCCGATCTGCGCGACGCGGTGGAGACGGCATTGGGTGAACCGCCCGAAACCGCGTTCGCGAGCTTCGACCCGAACCCGCTTGCCGCCGCGTCGATGGCGCAGGTCCACCGCGCCATGCTGCAGGACGGGCAAGCGGTCGTGTTGAAGATCCGCCGCCCCGGTATCCGCCCCCGGATCGAGGCCGATCTGCGGCTGATCGCGCAAGGAGCAGCTCTAGCCGAACGGGCCAGCGCCGACACACGACGGTTTCAGCCGGTCGCGCTGGTCCGCGAACTGGCCGCCGCGATGCTCGACGAGTGCGATTTCACCAACGAAGGGCGCAACGCCGACCGGCTGCGCGCCGACTTCGCCGGCGATCCGCGCGTCGTCGTGCCGACGATCCACTGGCAATACACGTCCGACGCGCTGCTGGTGATGGACTATGTCGACGGGGTGCGCCCGACCGACCCGGCATCGCTGCGCGCCGCCGGCATCGATCCCGCCGCCATCGCCGCGCTGGGCGCGGACGTCGTGCTCGACATGGTGCTTATCAACGGCCGCTTCCATGCCGATCCGCATCCCGGCAACCTGCTGTGCCTGCCCGGCAACCGTATCGCTCTGCTCGACCTCGGCATGATCGGTCATGTGTCGCCGCGCCGACGCGAGGAATTCGTCGGGTTCGTCCAGGCGTTGCAGCGCGGCGATCCCGCCCTACTGGCCGACATCCTTGGCGCGTGGTCGGCGGGAGCCGGCGTCGCGCCTGAAGCCGTTTGCGGTGCCGCCGACCGGCTGGTCGCGCGCCATGGCGGACAGCTCGTCCTGCGCGCGATCGTCACCGACCTGCTGACGGTGATGCGCGAAACCGGACTGGTCATGCCCAGCGACCTGCTGCTGATCTTCAAGGCGCTCATCACCATTGATGGCGTGCTGGCGACGATCCAGCCCGATTTCGACCTGTCGGCGGCGCTGCGGCGCGCCAGCCTGCGCATCGTGCGGGCGCGGCTGTCGGCGGACCATTGGGGTCCGGTCGTACAGGGGCTGGCATGGGAGCTGGGCCGGATCGGCGACGATGCGCCGCGCCTGCTGCGGCTGCTGGTCAGGCGGCTGGAGGCGGAACCCGTCGTGCCGGTCGCGGTGCAGCCCGACCGGGCGGGACCGCGCTGGATCGCCGCCGCGATACTGGCCGGGGCGACGCTGATCGCCGCCGCCGGCCTGCTGGGGTGACGCAGAGGACAGCCCCCGCGTCGCCCGGTCAATACATGTGCTGGCCGCCGTTGATGCTCAGCGTCGAACCGGTCACGAAACCGCCCTCTTCCGAACACAGGAACGCGACGCCGCGCGCGATCTCGCTCGCCTGGCCCAGCCGCCCGACCGGGATCTTCGCCACGATCTTTTCCAGCACGTCGGCCGGCACCGCCGCCACCATGTCAGTGTCGATATAGCCCGGCGCAATCGCGTTCACCGTGACCCCGAAGCGCGCACCTTCCTGTGCCAGCGCCTTGGTGAAGCCGTGGATGCCCGACTTCGCGGCGGCATAGTTCACCTGGCCATACTGACCGGCCTGCCCGTTGATCGACCCGATATTGACGATGCGGCCCCATTTGCGGTCGCGCATGCCGGGGAAGGTCGCCTTGGCGAGGTTGAAGCACCCGCCGAGGTTCGTGCGGATGACCTCGTCCCACATGTCGTAGGTCATCTTCAACAGCGTGCCGTCGCGGGTGATGCCGGCATTGTTGACGACGATATCGACCGGGCCGAGTGCTTCCTCGATCGCCTTCACGCCGGCCTGCGTCGCTTCGAAATCGCCCACGTCGAACTTGAACGCGGCGATGCCGGTGCGCTCAGTGAACGCCTTCGCCTTTTCGTCATTGCCGGCATAGTTGGCGGCGACGGTGACGCCCATGTCCTTGAGCGCAAGGCTGATCGCCTCACCGATACCGCGCGTGCCGCCGGTGACGATCGCTACCCGTGCCATGCATTCTCTCCTACGAACGTTTCGACCCTGCTAGGCCGGGTCAATCCATCCCGCAAGTTCGCGCGCGATAATGTTGCGCAACATTTTATTGCCCGTGGCTTCGGCATTCAGGCACGGAAGATACGCGAAATTGGTCCCGCCGGCTTCCTCGAAGCTTTCCTTGCCGCGGATCGCCAGTTCCTCCAGCGTCTCCAGACAGTCCGCCGAAAAGCCCGGCGCAAAGATCGCCACCCGCCGCTTGCCGGCCTTCGCCAGTTCGACCAGCGTGTCGTCGGTGGCCGGGCCGAGCCACTTGGCGGGGCCGAAGCGCGACTGGAAGGCGACGGTCAGCGGGCGGCCAAGCGCCTCTTGCACCAGCCGCGCGGTCTTCTGGCAATGGCAGTGATAGGGGTCGCCGAGTTGCAGCGTACGCATGGGCATGCCGTGGAAGCTCGCGACGATCGCATCGGGTTCGAAATCGAGCTTCGCCAGATCCTCCTTCAGCGTGGCGGCCAGCGCGTCGATATAGAGCGGATCGTCATAATAGGGCGGCAGGGTGCGGATCGCCGGCTGCCAGCGCAGTTTCGCCAGATGGGCGAATGCCTTGTCGTTGGCGGTCGCGGTCGTCGCTGCGCAATATTGCGGATAGAGGGGGGCCAGCAGGATGCGGTCGCAGCCTTGTTCGCGTAAGTGTTCGATCCGGCTGGCGATCGACGGGTTGCCGTACCGCATCGCCCAGTCGATCACGACGCCGTCACCGAACGCGCCCTGCATCGCGTCCGACTGTGCGCGGGTGATCGCGGCCAGCGGCGATCCGCGCTCGCTCCACACCTGTTGATAGGCGTGCGCCGACTTCTTCGGCCGCGTGTTCAGGATGATGCCGCGCAATATCGGCTGCCACGCGATCGCCGGAAGCTCGACGACCCGCCGGTCGGACAGGAATTCGGCCAGATAGCGCTTCACCGATCGCGGGGACGGATCGTCGGGCGTGCCGAGGTTCATCAGCAATACGCCGACGCGGCGCTTCGGGGTGACGGGGTGATTCGACGGGCGTTCCATGGGGCGGGTTAACGCGCAGGCGACCGCTTCGGGGCAAGTGGTATTTTGGGGCAGGTCGCGCCTACCCCAGCAGCGGCAATGACCGATAGCGCCGCCCGGTCGCGGCATGCAGCGCATTGGCGATGGCCGGCGCCACCACCGGCACCGCCAGCTCGCTGACGCCCCCCGGATCGGCATCGGAATCGACGATCTCGATCATGATCTCCGGACTATCGGCCAGACGCGGCAGGTTCAGGCCCCCAAAGCCCCGCACGTTTGGCAGGTTCGCCTCGAACCCGGTCGACGCGCCGGTGGCCATCGCCATGCCGAACAACAGGCCCCCTTCGATCTGTTGCCGCACCAGATCGGGGTTGATGACCCGCCCGCAATCGACCGCGACGACCAGCCGGTCGACCTTCACCCGTTGGTCGTCGCCGATATGCGCCTCTGCCATGCAGGCGATCGCCGATCCGCGCATCCGGTGGCAGGCGATGCCCTGCGCGCTGCCCGGCACCCCGCCCTGCCACCCGCCCATCGTCGCGACGGTCGACAGGCAGCGGGCCAGCGCCACGTCGCCGCCCAGCATCGCAATGCGGAACGAATGCGCCTCCATCCCCGCAAAACCCGCCAACTCGTCGAGGAAGCATTCGGTGAAGAACGCGGTATAGCTATGCGCGCCCGAGCGCCACCAACCGGCGGGCAGGCCCAGTTCGGCCGGGTGATGATCGACCGCCAGATTGGGGATGCCATAGGCCGGCACCGCGCCATCGGTCGCCATCGCATCGCCCCGGTCGCCCGGCAATGCCATCGCCAGCGACGCGGCAACATCGCCGCCCAGCAGCAACCGCGCCAGATCGCGGCCGGTGCGCGGCGCGGCAATCTGCGCCCGCCAGCCCATGATCGCCCCGCCCCGCCCCAGCCGCGCCGTCATCCGTGCGGCGGCGGGCGCACGGTAGCGGTCGGCCAGGCAATCCTCGCCGCGCGACCAGCTGAGCTGCACCGGCTTTTCCAGCTTGCGCGCCAGCACCGCCGCCTGTTCGGCGACCCGGTGGTCGAGGTTCGCGCCGAACGATCCCCCGGCGATGGCCGGGTGCAGCACCACCTGCTTTTCGGAAATGCCGATCGCGCGCGCGGCGGCGGCGCGGGCCAATGTCGGCGCCTGCGTCGGCATCCACAGCGTCAGCGTGCCGTCATTCCATTCGGCCGTCGCACTGGTCGGCTCGATCGCACCGTGCAGCGCCGCGCCGACACGGTATGTCGCGGTCTGCGTCCGGCCGCCCGCGAACGCCGCGTCGATATCACCCGCCTCGTGCACCCGCGCGCCCTCGCCTGCCAAGGCGGTGTCGAGCGCGGTCGCGATTGATGCGTCGTCGACCAGCCCGTGCGTTTCGAAGCGCGGCGCCATCGCATCGACTGCGCGATTGGCCGCCCACCATGTCGTGCCGGCCGCGGCGACCCACCGGTCGGTCTCAACCACGCTCACCACGCCAGGCACCGCATCGGCCGCCGCCTTGTCGACGCTCAGCAGCCGCGTGTCGCCGATCGGCCCCTGCCGGATCGACGCGAACACCATGCCCGGCCGCCGGACATCGGCGGCAAAGGTCGCGCTGCCATCGACCTTGGCCGGCGCGTCCAGCCGGGGCTGCGCCGTGCCGACCAGCCGCTTTTCCTCACCGATGCGGTAGGGCAGTTCACCGCCCGGCAGGCTTTCCTGCGCCGCCGCCGCCGCCAGCACGCCGAACCGTTCGCGCCGGTCACCCATGACCACGAAGCCGTCGGCGGTCCCGCAACTGCGCCAGTCCCCGCCCCAGCCGCGCGCCGCCGCCTTGCACAGCAACACCCGCGCCGCCGCTCCCGCTTCCCGCAGCGGGGCTTCGAACCGGCGGATCGAGGTCGACCCGGCGGTCAGCATCAGCGCGGTACGCTCGGCATGCGCCGCCCGCGTCGCGGCCGGCAGCAGCGCGAGCGCATCGCCGAACAGGATGCCGGCGGCCAGCGGATTGGCATAGAGCGGGTTGATCGGCGCGGCCTCGACCGCAACCGTGCGCCAGTCCGCGCCCAGTTCGTCGGCAACGATCTGCGGCAGGGCGGTATAGACCCCCTGGCCATGTTCGGCCTGCGGCACCGCGACCGTAACCTGCCCGTCGGCACCGATCTTCAGATAAGGGCCAAAGATGCTCTCCCCCTCCGCCGCCGCCAGATTGACGCCGTACCGGCGCGGCCACAGCCCCCAGGCGACGATCAGACCGACCCCGGCACCACCGCCGATCAGCAGGTTGCGGCGGGTGATACGGGGGGTGGTCGGTGCGGCCATGCGCGGGGTCGTAGCAAATCCTCCCCGGCGGGGGGAGGGGGCGTGGGCTTCGCGGGTTACGTCGCGAACCCTCCGCCCCAAGCGTCACCCCGGGCTTGACCCGGGGTCCCGCTGCTTCTTCCACGATCGGCGCGGTTCAATCGTCGGATCGTCATCGACCTGAAGTTCCCGCTCCTCCAACAACGGTCGGAAAAGAAGCGGGACCCCGGGTCAAACCCGGGGTGACGCAGCGTTGCGGGTATTAGAACCCCTTACGCCGCCTTGCCGCCCAGCAGTTCGGCCAGCTCGCCGCTCTCGTACATTTCCATCATGATGTCCGACCCGCCGACGAATTCGCCGCCGACATAGAGCTGCGGGATGGTCGGCCAGTCCGAATAGGCCTTGATCCCTTGGCGGATGCCCTGATCCTGCAGCACGTCGACGCTTTCGAACTGTGCGTTCAGGTGGTTCAGGATCGCCACCGCGCGGCTGGAAAAGCCGCATTGCGGGAACAGCGGGCTGCCCTTCATGAACAGCACCACGTCGTTGTTCTTCACCACCGCATCGATGCGGGCATGGGTATCGTCGGTCATCGTCTTTTCCTTTTGTGCCGCAAGGGCAATTCAATCCTGGGGAACGCCCGTGGTCAGTTGCAGCGCGTGCAGTTCGCCGCCCATCCGCCCGCCGAGCGCGGCATAGACCGCGCGCTGCTGCGCGATGCGCGGTAGCCCACGGAAACTCTCCGACACGACCCGCGCGGCATAATGGTCGCCGTCGCCGGCCAGATCGGTGATTTCCACCACCGCATCGGGAATCGCCGCCACGATCAGCGCCTCGATCGCCTGTGCCTCCATCGGCATCAGATGCTTCCCAGCAGCTGGCGACGCGCCTCGACGTCGCAATCGGCCATCGCTTGGCGGATGGCGGCATCGTCGCAATCGACCCCGGCGGCCGACAGGTCGGACAGGAGCTTGCGGATCACGTCCTCGTCGCCGACTTCCTCGAAATCGGCCTGTACGACCGAGGTCGCATAGGCATCGGTTTCGGCCGGGGTCAGCGCCATGCGCTCGGCGGCCCATTGGCCCAGCAGCTTGTTGCGCCGCGCCGTCACCCGAAACGCCATCTCGCCATCACGGGCGAATTTCGCTTCGAACGCACGCTCCCGGTCGTCGAACATCGTCATCGCATTCCCCTACTCGTCCCTCGGTTGCGAGATAGGATGCGACAGGGGCACGCGCAACGGCGCAGGTGTGGGGGGAAGGTGCGGGGCCTCGCCCGCCCTGCCGTCAGGGGACGACCACCAGCTTCCCGATGACCCGGCGGCCGGCAAGCGCCGCGATCGCCTCCCCCCCGCGCTCCAGCGGAAACGTCCCCGTCACGCGCGGCGCGATCTTGCCCTCGTCCCACAGCCGGAACAGCGTCGCGACATGGTGCCCGTTCGCCGCCGGATCGCGCATCGCGAACGCGCCCCAGAACACGCCGCACACATCGCAGCTCTTCAGCAGCGTCAGGTTGAGCGGCAGCTTCGGAATCCCCGCCGGAAAGCCGACCACCAGATAGCGCCCTTCCCAGCCGACGCTGCGCAGTGCCGGTTCGGCATAGTCGCCGCCGACCGGATCGAACACCACGTCCGCCCCCTGCCCGCCGACCGCCGCCTTGAACGCATCGGCCAGCGCCTTCGACGCGGCCTTGTCGAGCGGGGCGTGGGGATAGACCACCACGTCATCCGCCCCGGCGTCGCGCGCCGCCGCCGCCTTTTCCTCCGACGACACCGCCGCCACGACCCGCGCGCCGAACGCCTTGCCCAGCTCGATCGTGGCGAGGCCAACGCCGCCCGCCGCGCCCAGCACCAGCAGCGTCTGCCCCTCGGCCAACCGCCCTCGATCGAGCAGCGCATGGATCGCGGTGGCATAGGTCAGCAGCAGCGCCGCGCCGTCTTCGAAACTGCGGTTTGCCGGCAGGCGGTGGAGCGCAGCGGCCGGCACCGCCAGTTTCTCGACCATCCCGCCATGGCCGGTGACCGCGATCACCCGGTCGCCGACCGCCCAGCCGGCAACACCCTCGCCGACGCTGTCGATCACGCCCGCCACCTCGCCACCCGGCGCGAACGGCCGCTGCGGGCGAAACTGGTACTTATCCTCGATAATCAGGACGTCGGGATAGTTCACCGCGCATGCCCTGACGGCAAGGACGACCTGCCCCCGGCTCGCCACCGGATCGGCCAAATCGCCGATGGTCAGCGTGTCAGGTCCGCCCGGTTCCTTCGACAGCAACGCCCGCATCACCGCTCTCCTGATGGAGCCACGGTCGGGCCGCTGCCACGCCGGACTCATATTTCGAAATCGCGGTATCTTGTGCCAGCGTCATGCCGATCTCGTCCAGCCCTTCCATCAGGCACTGGCGACGAAACGGGTCAAGGTCGAAGGGGAAGCGATCCTGGTACGGCGTGGTGACCGTCATCGTCTCCAGATCGACCGCGATCGTGTCGTTTTCGGCCACCGCGACCAGCCGGTCGATCGCGTCCTGCGGCAGCACGACCGTCACGATCCCGTTCTTGATCGCGTTGCCGGAGAAGATGTCGGAAAAGCTCGGCGCGATCACCGCGCGCACGCCCATGTCAGTCAGCGCCCATGCGGCATGTTCGCGGCTGGAACCGCAGCCGAAATTCTCACCCGCGATCAGCACCGGCGCCCCGGCATAGCGCGGGTCGTCGAAGATATTGCCCGGTTCCGCCCGCACGCTTTCGAACGCGCCCTTGCCCAGCCCTTCGCGGGTCGTGGTCTTCAGCCAGTGCGCAGGGATGATGATATCGGTGTCGATATTCTTGGCGCCCCACGGATAGGCGCGCCCCTCGACCTTGGTGATCGGGTCCATCAGCGGGCCGATGCCGGAAACGCGGGCAGCTTGGCCACGTCGTTCGCTTCGTGTTGCAGGATCACGGTCGCCTTCACATTGCCCGCCAGTTGCTTGAACCGGTCGAGCGAGGCGAGCGTCTGCGCGCGATCGGTATTGAACGGCGGCACGCCATTCCGGTCATAGTTTTCGCGGAAATGCGCGAGGTCGCCCGACAACAGCACCGGTCCCTTGCCCTTCAGCAGAACCAGCAGCGCATGGTGCCCCGGCGTATGCCCCGGCAGGTTCAGCATGGTGACGCTGCCGTCGCCGAACACGTCCTTGTCCGCATCGACCGCCTCGATCTTGCCGCCGCCGCCGAACCACGGCTTCAATGGCTCCGTGCTGGTGCCGGGCTTGCCAGCGTTAAGCGCGTCGGCATCCGCCTTGCCGATCAGCAGCGTTGCGGCCGGAAAGCCCGCCGCCTGTCCGGTGTGGTCGAAATGATAATGGCTGATGCCGACGCGGCCGATCTGTTCGGGCTTCACCCCGATCTGCGCCAGCTGCTTCTTGATCGTTGTCGTCAGGATCGGCGACATCGCATCGGTATTGCTCACCGGCTTGCCGATCACCGCCTCGGGCAGGCCGGTATCCCACAACAGATAATCGCCACCGTGCCGGATCAGATAGCAGCTGGCGACCAGCCGCTTCTTCTGTCCGCTATAGGCGAGCGTATCGGAAAAGGCGTTGAGGTCGTTGACCTGCACGCCGCCGCAATCGAGCCGCCACAATTCGACATCGGCCAGCTTCGGGGCAGGCGCCTGCCCCATGGTCAGCACCAGCGCGGCGACCGCCGCAACCCGTGCGATCACTGCCGCGCGTCCGTCCGCTGCGGCGTGGTGGCCTTGGCCGGGCGCACCGAGGCATAGGCCGCCGCCATGCCGCTCAACACCGCGCCCGCGATCAACGCGACTAGAACCCGCTTCATCCGCCCTTACTCCGTCACCAGTTCGCGTACATCGGCCAGCCGCCCGGTCACCGCCGCCGCCGCCGCCATCGCGGGGGAGACGAGGTGCGTCCGCGCGCCCGGTCCCTGCCGTCCTACGAAATTGCGGTTGCTGGTGGAAGCGCAGCGTTCGCCCGGCGGCACCTTGTCCGGGTTCATCGCCAGGCACATCGAACAGCCGGGTTCGCGCCATTCGAAGCCCGCTTCGGTAAAGATGCGGTCCAGCCCCTCGGCCTCGGCCTGGCGCTTGACCAGCCCCGATCCGGGCACGACCAGCGCCTGCTTGATCCCGTCCGCGACATGCCGCCCCTTCACGACGCTCGCGGCGGCGCGCAGATCCTCGATCCGGCTGTTGGTGCAGCTGCCGATGAAGATGTAGCTGACCGGGACATCCTGCATCCGCGTGCCGGGCGTCAGGCCCATATAGTCGAGCGACTTCTGCGCCGCGACGCGCTTGCTCGGATCGGCAAAACTGTCGGGCGACGGCACGACGCCGGTGATCGGCACGACATCCTCGGGGCTGGTGCCCCAGGTCAGCGACGGCGCGATGTCGCTGGCGTGCAGCTGCACCACCTTGTCATACACTGCGCCCGCATCGGTCGGCAGCGTCCGCCAATAGTCGACGGCGCGGTCCCATGCCGCGCCCTTCGGCGCCATCGGCCGGCCCTTCAGATAGGCGAAGGTCGTCTCGTCGGGCGCGATCAGGCCGGAGCGCGCCCCGCCCTCGATCGACATGTTGCTGATCGTCAGCCGCCCCTCGACCGACAGCGCCCGGATCACTTCGCCGGTATATTCGACGACATAGCCGGTGCCGCCCGCGGCACCCGTCTTGCCGATGATCGCCAGCACGACGTCCTTGGCCGACACGCCATAGCCGAGCGTCCCGTCGACGCGGATTTCCATCGTCTTCGATTGCTGCAACAGCAGCGTTTGGGTGGCCAGCACATGCTCGACCTCGCTGGTGCCGATGCCGAACGCCAGCGCACCCAGCGCCCCGTGCGCGCTGGTGTGGCTGTCGCCGCAGACCAGGGTCGTGCCCGGCAGGGTGAAGCCCTGTTCCGGGCCGACGACATGGACGATCCCCTGTTCGGCCGCCGTCGCATCGATGTAGCGGATGCCGAAATCGGGCGCGTTCTTCTCCAGCGCCGCCAGCTGCTGCGCACTCGCCGGATCGGCGATCGGCAGGCGGTGGCCCGCCGCATCCACCCGCCGCGTCGTCGGCAGGTTATGGTCGGGCACCGCCAGCGTCAGCTCGGGCCGGCGGACGGTACGGCCATTGGCGCGCAGCCCGGCAAAGGCCTGCGGGCTGGTGACTTCGTGGACGAGGTGCCGGTCAATATAGATCAGGCAGGTGCCGTCATCGCGGCGCTCGACGACATGGTCGTTCCAGATTTTTTCGTACAGGGTTTGCGGACGGCTGTTCATGCCTGCGCGTTAACCGAAAACAGTCGCCAGCAAAAGTCCGCGCGACATTTTATTACCGATGCAGAGATATTTCGTATCTCCCATGCGGCCCCTTCGGGATGGGGACACGTTCCTTCCGCGATCCTCCTGCCCACGACGGCATACGACGCCCACGCCGCATCATCCCGACCCCGCCCATGGCCGCAACGCCCGCACGCTGGATGCAAGTGAACGCCTTCCTGGCCGATGTCCGCGACGGGCTGGGGCCGTATCTCGCCATCTATCTCGTCTCAGTGCGCGGGCCGACCCATGGCTGGGACGAGGCGACAGTGGGCATAGTGATGACCATCGCCAGCATCGCCGGGCTGCTGGTGACCACCCCGGCCGGGGCGCTGGTCGACCGGATCAAGGCCAAGCGCGCGCCGCTGCCGGTGATGGTCGCCGCGATCATGCGCGGCACCGGACGGTTCAGCGCCGCGCTCGGGCTGGCGCTGTTGTGGTTCAAGATGCCGGAGACGGCGGAGCGGTAAGCTGCTCCACCATCGTCATCCCCGCGCAGGCGGGGATCCATAGACGCAACGCTGGTAATGTTAGCCGAAACGTCAGCGTCTATGGATTGCCACCTCCGCGGGAATGATGATTGGGGCGGCGGGATTACCCCTCGTACTTCGCCGTCGTCTTTTCGCGCACCTCGTCCGCGCTCACCCCCGGCGCGGTTTCGACCAGCCGGAACGGGCTGGCATGATCGTCGCGCGCAAACACCGCCAGGTCGGTGATGATCATGTCGACCACCCCCAGCCCGGTCAGCGGCAGGGTGCATTCCGGAATGAACTTCGGATCGCCGTTCTTGCTGGTATGCTCCATCACGACGATGATCTTCTTGACCCCGGCGACCAGGTCCATGGCCCCGCCCATGCCCTTCACCATCTTGCCCGGAATCATCCAGTTGGCGATGTCGCCGTTCTGCGACACCTCCATCGCGCCCAGCACGGTCAGGTCGATATGCCCGCCGCGGATCATCGCGAAGCTGTCGGCGCTGCTGAAATAGACCGATTGCGGCAATTCGCTGATCGTCTGCTTGCCGGCATTGATCAGGTCGGCATCCTCTTCGCCGGCATAGGGAAACGGGCCGATGCCCAGCATCCCGTTTTCCGACTGCAACGTCACCTCAACGCCATCGGGGATATGGTTCGCCACCAGCGTCGGGATGCCGATGCCGAGGTTGACGTAGAAACCGTCCTTCAGCTCGCGCGCGGCGCGTGCCGCCATTTCGTCGCGGGTCCAGGCCATGGGATTACTCCTTGCGCGCGCCGGGATCGCTCCAGCGCAGATCATTGGGGAACACATCGTCGTAATCACCGGCCAGCGCGGTGCCATAGACGGGGTTGGGCAACACGAACCAGCCATTGCCCCACAGCGGCGCGATTGCCGGCGAATCCGCCGCCGCGCGCCGTTCGGCGGGTTTCAGGCCGGCATTGAACAGGTCGCTGAAATCGCCCAGCTGATCGCCGACCAGCGCCACGACGCAATATTTCGCGGCGATCAGCGCGCGACGGGCATCCTTGCCCGACCCGCCCGGCGCATCGCCCTTCAGGAACAGCGTCTCGCCATGCTTGGCGGGGCCGAGGCCGGCGCGGTTGAGCACGTTTTCGGTATATTGCGCGGTGGCGGCATTGCGGTTGGTATTGAACACGACGGTCACGCCCGCCGCGCGCAGCGCCGCCAGCCCCTCGACCGCACCCGGCACCGCGCGCGTCGCCCGCCCGTCCGAACGCTCCCACCGTTCCCAGCGCGCCGCGTCATAGGACAGGCCCCCGCGCGCGTCGGAATATTCATAGCCGGTGTTCAGCAGCACGGTTTCGTCGACGTCGAACACGACAGCAGCCTTGCCGGTGCAGGCGAGCTGCTTCGGCATCGCCAGCGTCGCATCGGGTGCAAGCACCGCCGACAGCGGCATCCGGCGCAGCGTCGTGCGGTCACGCTGATATTGCTGCACATAGCGGACCAGCGCCGAATAGGCCTGCCGACTCGCCGCCGCCGCCTCCCCCGATCCATAGAGATACTGCATCCCCGCCGGCACGCCCGCGACGGTCGCGGGGGCGACAGGGGCGGCCGGCGACTGGTTCCCGACGGCGACGACACAGCCCGACAGGGCGAACGCGGCGGTGGCGAGGGTGAGCGCCCGCGCAACCCCCATCGTCACCCCGGACTTGATCCGGAGTCCCGCTTCTTCTTCTGCGGTCAGGAGGTAGCGGGACCCCGGGTCAAGCCCGGGGTGACGTGATGGTTGGGGGAACGCCCCGCCCGTATCCCCGCGCAGGCGGGGATCCAGAGCCACAGGCGCGGACGTCGGCGCTTCACCACCCTGGATCCCCGCCTGCGCGGGGATACGGAAGGTAGGAAAACCCATCACACCCGCTCCCGCACCGTACGGAACTCGATCTGCTTGTCGTACGGTGCACCGACGATCATCCGCTTCACGTAAATCCCCGGCAGGTGGATCGCATCGGGGTCGAGCGACCCGACCGGCACCACTTCCTCGACTTCGGCGACACAGATGTTGGCGGCGGTCGCCATCGGCTGGTTGAAATTGCGCGCGGTCTTGCGGAAAATCAGGTTGCCGGCTTCGTCGGCCTTCCACCCCTTGATGATCGACACATCGGCGCGGATGCCGCGTTCGAGGATATAATCCTCGCCGTCGAACTGCTTCACCTCTTTCCCTTCCGCGATCAGCGTGCCGACCCCGGTCTTGGTATAGAAGCCCGGAATGCCTGCCCCGCCGGCGCGGCAGCGTTCGGCCAGCGTCCCCTGCGGGCAGAATTCCACCTCCAGCTCACCGCTCAGATACTGCCGCTCGAACTCCTTGTTCTCGCCGACATAGCTGGAGATCATCTTCTTCACCTGCCGGCTGCGCAGCAGCTTGCCCAGGCCCTGTCCGTCGATCCCGGCATTGTTGCTGGCGATGGTCAGGTCCTTGACCCCCGATGCCTCGATCGCATCGATCAGCCGTTCGGGGATGCCGCACAGGCCGAACCCGCCGGCGCACAGCGTCATGCCGTCGTGCAGCAGCCCGTCGAGCGCGGCCTGTGCATTCGGGTACAGCTTCTTCATCGCCACTCTCCCAACTTCCTTGGGGCCGGATTACGCATGGCCGCGCGGGCGGGTCAAGAACCTGAACCACCTTTCAACTTCTCCGACGCCACTGGCGCACCGCTGAACCGCGCGATAGCCTGCCGACATGACAGAGTCGCGCACCGGTGGCCGGATCCTGGTCGATGCCCTCGCCCGCCACGGATGCGACCGCATCTTTCACGTGCCGGGCGAAAGTTTCCTGGCCGTTCTCGACGCGCTGCACGACACGCCGGCGATCGATCTGGTGACCTGCCGGCAGGAAGGCGGGGTCGGCTTCATGGCGTGCGCCGATGGCGTGCTGACCGGACGGCCCGGCGTCGCCTTCGTCACGCGCGGGCCCGGTGCCACCAATGCCTCGATCGGGGTGCATGTCGCGCGGCAGGATTCGGTGCCGATGCTGTTGTTCATCGGCGATGTCGACCGGGCAGCACGCGACCGCGAAGGCTTTCAGGAAGTCGACTTCCTCGCGATGTTCGCGCCGCTCGCCAAGCTGGTGCTGCGCATCGACGACCCGGCCCGCATCCCCGAATATATCGCGCGCGCGTGGCGCACCGCCACCTCCGGGCGGCCGGGGCCGGTGGTGATCGCGCTGCCCGAAGACATGCTGTGCGAAGAAGCGATCGTCGCCGACCGCCCGCCGCTGGCCAAGCTGGAAACCACGCTCGCCCCCGCCGACTTCGCCGATTTGCTCGACCGTATCGCCCAGGCCGAGCGCCCGGTGGCGATCGTCGGCGGCGCGGGCTGGGACAAGGCGACCGGCGCGGCGTTCAGTGCCTTTGCCAAACGCTGGGGCATCCCCGTCGCCGGTGCGTTCCGGCGACAGGACGCCATCGCCAACGATCACGCGGCATGGGCCGGCAATCTCGGCTACGGCCCCTCCCCGAAACTGGTCCAGCGGATCAAGGCCGCCGACCTGCTGCTGGTGATCGGCGCCCGGCTGGGGGAGGCGACGACCGATGGCTATACCCTGATTACCCCCGACCATCCGGGGCAGGTGCTGGTCCACGTCCATCCCGACCCGGCCGAGCTCGACCGGGTGTACCGCGCCGACATCGCCATCGCCGCGACCCCGTTCGCCTTCGCCGCCATGCTCGCCTGCGCCGAACCACCCGCAACGCCCCGGCCCGCAATGGCCGAGGCGCATGGCGAATGGCTGGCATGGTCGACCCCCGCCCCGCGCGACGTCACCCTCGACCTCGGCCCCTGCGTCGCGGCGATGCGCGAACGGCTGTCGGGCCACGAAACCATCATCTGCAACGGCGCGGGCAATTTCTCCGGCTGGTGGCATCGCTACTGGCACTATGGCTGGAGCGGCACGCAGCTGGCCCCGACCTGCGGCGCGATGGGCTATGGCACCCCCGCCGCCGTCGCCGCCGCGCTGCGCTGTCCGGACAAGCTGGCGGTGGCGATCGCGGGCGACGGCGACTTCCTGATGAACGGACAGGAACTGGCCACCGCGATCCATATGCAGGCTGACGTCCTGATCCTGCTGGTCGACAATGGCGGCTATGGCACGATCCGCATGCATCAGGAGCGCGAATATCCCGCCCGCGTCAGCGGCACCGCGCTCACCAACCCCGATTTCGCCGCGCTGGCGCGTGCCTATGGCGCATGGGCCGAAACGGTCGAGACCACCGACCAGTTCGCCCCCGCCCTCGACCGCGCGCTGGCGCGGGGCGGGGTACGACTGCTCCACCTGCGCACCGACATGAACGTCATCACCCACGGCACGACCATCGCCGCGATGCGGGCGCGTTAAGGGACGGTTCGAAAACGCGCGAAAGAGCGCGTTTTAAAGCGGTGCCGGCCCGCAAAACGGGCCAACGGCACGTTTTCGAACAGCCATTAAGCCTATCGTATCGATTCCAACCTATCCCCCGGAACAACAACCAGTTTCCGGGGGATTTCCGTGAAGACCGTCGCGACCATCACCGCCGCCACGCTCGCCGTCGCCGCAGCCGCTCCGGCCGCCGCACAGAGCATCGTCGACACGCCGCTCGGCCCCCGCATCGAACTGCGCGTCGGGTGGGACCGGGTCGATGTCGTGACCGAAGTCCATGACGGATCGGCCCGCGATGAAGTGACGACCGGCGACAGCGGCATCACCTATGGCGGCGAGGTCGGCTACGACATGGTGCTGTCGGGAGCGTCGGTGATCGGCGTCTATGCCGGGCTGTCGAAATCGACGCTGGAAACCTGTGACGACCTGTCGTTCGGTGCGACCGTGATCGCGCGCGACTGCCTGTCGACCGGTCGCGAGATCGCGGTCGGCGGCCGCATCGGCTTCGTCACCGGCCCCAATTCGCTGGTCTATCTGAAGGGCGGCTACAGCAACGGCGAATTCCGCCGCGACGTCCGCGACCTGACCACGCCCGCCGACAATTTCCGTGACAAGACCCGCCTCGACGGCTTTCACCTCGGCGCCGGCGGCGAAGTCGGCCTGACCAGCCGCGCGTACGGCAAGCTCGAATATCTCTACACCAACTACGCCGCCAACAAGGGCACCGTCGGCCAGTACCGCATCGAAACCGGCGTCGAACGCCACCACGTCGTCGCCGGGCTGGGCTACCGCTTCTGACATGAAAAGGGCCGCCCCGGTTTCCCGGAGCGGCCCCTTCGACACCATCCGCCACTACATCGGCGGTACGCGGTGCCTGTCAGCTCAGATCTTGTCGCCGAGCGCGCCCTTGACGCTGCCCTTGACGTCCTGACCGGTGCCCTTGGCCTGCTGGGCCTCACCTTCGGCTTCCAGACGCTCGTTGTCGGTTGCCTTGCCGATGGCTTCCTTGACGTTGCCGGCGACCTTGTTGCCTGCTGCGGCAAGCTTGTCGGTGAATTCACCCATGATCGGCTCCTTGCGGTTGCGCGGGGGCTGTTACCCTCGCTGGATTGCCCGAATACAACCGCCTCGACCGCCGGCTTGTTCCATTAAATCTGTTTCATATAAGTCCGGCGAGCGGGCTGGACGGGTCGGCGTACATGCGCCGCTGCATCCGCCCGGCGCGATAGCCCATGCGCCCGGCCTCGACCGCCGCCTTCATTGCCGCCGCCATCAGGATCGGGTCCTTCGCCTCGGCGATCGCGGTATTCATCAGCACCCCGTCGCAGCCCAGCTCCATCGCCACCGCCGCGTCCGACGCTTGGCCCACGCCGGCATCGACCAGCACCGGCACCTTCGCGCCTTCGACGATCAGGCGGATGGTGACCAGGTTCTGGATGCCGAGGCCGGACCCGATCGGCGCGCCCAACGGCATGATCGCCACCGCGCCGGCATCCTCCAGCCGCTTGGCCGCGATCGGATCATCGACGCAGTAGACCATCGGCTTGAAGCCTTCGTTCGCCAGCACCTCCGTCGCCCGCAGCGTTTCCACCATGTCGGGGTACAGCGTCCGCGCCTCGCCCAGCACCTCCAGCTTCACCAGGTCCCAGCCACCCGCCTCGCGTGCGAGGCGCAGCGTGCGGATCGCGCTGTCGGCATCGAAACAGCCGGCGGTATTGGGCAGGTACGTGATCTTCTTCGGGTCGATATAATCGGTCAGCATCGGCGCCTTGGGATCGCTGACGTTTACCCGGCGCACCGCGACCGTCACGATCTCCGCGCCCGATGCCGCGACCGCGGCGGCATTCTGTTCGAAATCCTTGTACTTGCCGGTGCCGACGATCAGCCGCGAGGCAAAGGTCTTGCCCGCCACGCTCCACGTATCGGCCGGAGCGTGGTCGCCGCCGCCGACGAAGTGCACGATCTCCAGCTCGTCGCCATCCTCGACCCGGACATCGGCCAGCGTCGAGCGCGGCACGACCTCAAGATTGCGTTCGACCGCCACCTTTTCCGGCACCAGCCCGATCTGCGCCGCCAGCTCGGCAATGGTCAGCCCGTCGCGAATCCGCATGTGATCGCCGTTGACCGTGATGCTGATGGTGCCGTCGCTGTGCATGTCGTCTCCTGTGGGCGCGCGTCTCTCGACTTCGGCCGCCCGCTCCGGGTATGGTGCGGTGCATATAGGGAGCGCGTGACAGCCCCCGCAACCGAAAGCATGTCCGTTTGCCCGCCACCGTCTTCGTTCTCAACGGCCCGAACCTGAACCTGCTCGGCCTGCGCGAGCCCGAAATCTATGGTTCGGACACGCTGGATGACATTGCCGGCATGCTGGAGGATCGCGCCCGCGAACTGGACCTCCAGATCGACCTGCGCCAGTCCAATCACGAAGGGCATCTGGTCGACTGGCTGCACGAGGCGCAGGCAGAGGGGGCCAAGGCCGTCCTGCTCAACGCCGGCGCCTATACCCACACGTCGATCGCGCTGCACGACGCGATCAAGGCGGTGAAGACCCCGGTGATCGAGGTCCACCTGTCCAATCCGCACCAGCGCGAGGATTTTCGCCATGTCAGCTTCGTCGGCCAGGCCGCACGCGGCACGGTGGCGGGGTTCGGCGCGCTTTCCTATCTGGTCGCGCTTGAAGCGGCCGCCCGCATCTGACAAGGGCGCGGTTTTTTAAGAATACACCATTGGGGGTTACCATGGCAGACGACAATCAGGGCGAAGGAACGCCGTTCACCAGCCACGCGATGCGCGTCGACATCGACCTCGTGCGGGCGCTGGCGCAGGTGCTGGACGAAACCGACCTGACCGAGGTCGAGGTGGAGGACGGCGCGCGCAAGGTCCGCGTGGTGCGCAAGCCCGCGCCGGTACAGGCAGCGGCAAGCTACGCCCCGGCCCCGGCCTATGCACCCGCGCCGCAGCAGCCGCAGCTGGCCGCCCCGACGATCGAGGCCGGCGCCGCCGCCGCACCGATCAGCGCCGTGCCGCCGGTCACCTCGCCGATGGTCGGCACCGTCTATCTCGCCGCCAATCCGGAAGCGAAGCCGTTCGTGTCGGTCGGGCAGAAGGTCGCCGCCGGCGATACGCTGGTCATCATCGAAGCGATGAAGGTCATGAACCCGATCGTCGCCCCGGCGGCGGGCACCGTGACGCAGGTCCTGGTATCGAACGGCCAGCCGGTCGAATTCGACCAGCCGCTGGTGGTCGTGGAATAACATGCCCGACATCAAGAAACTGCTGATCGCCAATCGCGGCGAGATCGCGCTCCGCATCCATCGTGCCTGCCACGAAATGGGGATCAAGACGGTCGCGGTCCATTCGACCGCCGATGCCGATGCGATGCACGTGCGGCTGGCGGACGAGGCGATCTGCATCGGCCCGCCGTCGGCGACCGACAGCTATCTCAACATCCCCAACATCATCTCGGCGGCCGAAATCAGCGGCGCGGACGCGATCCATCCGGGCTATGGCTTCCTGTCGGAAAACGCCAAGTTCGCCGAGATCGTCGAGCTGCATAACCTGATCTTCGTCGGCCCCAAGCCCGAACATATCCGCACGATGGGCGACAAGATCGAGGCAAAGCGCACCGCCGGCGCGCTCGGCCTGCCGCTCGTCCCCGGTAGCGACGGCGCGATCAGCGACATCGCCGAGGCGAAGGCGATCGCGGCCAAGGCTGGCTATCCGGTCATCATCAAGGCGGCGTCGGGCGGCGGCGGCCGGGGCATGAAGGTGTGCCATTCCGAGGATGAACTCGAAACGCTGATGCAGCAGGCCGGCAGCGAGGCAAAGGCCGCGTTCGGCGACGCCACGGTGTATCTCGAGAAGTATCTTGGCAACCCGCGCCACATCGAGATCCAGGTCTTCGGCGACGGCAATGGCAAGGCGGTCCATCTGGGCGAGCGCGACTGTTCGCTACAGCGCCGTCACCAGAAGGTGCTGGAGGAAGCCCCCTCCCCCGTGCTCAGCCAGGCCGATCGCGAGCGGATCGGCGGCGTCTGTGCGAAGGCGATGGCCGACATGGGCTATCGCGGTGCCGGCACGATCGAATTCCTGTGGGAAGACGGCGAGTTCTACTTCATCGAAATGAACACCCGCCTGCAGGTCGAACATCCGGTGACCGAGATGATCACCGGCATCGATCTGGTCCGCGAACAGATTCGCGTCGCCGAAGGGCACGGCCTGTCGTGCGAGCAGCAGCAGATCCGCTTCACCGGCCACGCCATCGAATGCCGCATCAACGCCGAGGACCCGCGCACCTTCGCGCCGTCGCCCGGCACGGTGAAGCATTTCCATGCGCCCGGCGGCATGCACGTCCGCGTCGATAGCGGGCTGTACGCCGGCTACAAGGTCCCGCCCTATTACGACAGCATGATCGCCAAGCTGATCGTCTATGGCACCACCCGCGAACGCTGCCTGATGCGCCTAAAGCGCGCGCTGGAGGAGTTCGTGATCGAGGGGATGAAGACCACCATCCCGCTCCACCAGTCGCTGCTCGACGATCCCCAGTTCCAGCAGGGCGACTACACGATCAAGTGGCTCGAAGAGTGGCTGGCGAAGAACGACTGACGTGAAGCCCTCCCCGCAGCGCGGGGAGGGGATATGCCGCATGGCGAATGGAGCGTTCGCAACCGGCAGGTCGTGCGCCGCTCCCTCAGTCGCGAAATGTGTCCATCACCAGATAGTGGTGACATCCCGCAGCGATATCGTACGGTGTGGTGCGCCCTGCCCGCGCCTCCAGTTCGATCACGGATTCGAAAATCCGGATTTCGAGAAACGTCGGGAAATCGTCCTCCATGTCGATCTCCTCTTCGTCATCTTCGGCGAGGAAAAATGTCGCAGCAACGATCTTCTCGATCGTTTCTCGATCGCCGCGTTCGGCCGTAAATATCCAGCCGTTCGCTTCCGGGGTCTGCAGTTCGGCAATCAGCCGCGCGATACCATCGATCCTGCGCATGACATTCTCCGCTGCTTCGAAAGGTCGGCCATGCACGCCACAATCTACCACAACCCACGCTGTTCCAAATCTCGCGCGGCACTCACCCTGCTCACGCAAGCAGGCACCGATGTCACCATCATCGAGTATCTCAAGACCCCACCCACCCGCGATCAACTAGCCGCGTTGTTCGCCCGCGCCAATCTCACCCCGCGCGACGCCCTGCGCACGAGCGAAACAGAGGCCAAGCCGCTGAAGGCCGCCACCGACGCGCAAATCCTCGACGCGATGGCCGCCCACCCGATCCTGGTCGAGCGCCCGATCGTCGAGACGGAAAAGGGCGTCGTCATCGCCCGCCCGCCCGAACGCGTCCACGAAGTCCTGTAGCCACCTCTCCACACCGTCACCCCGGGCTTGACCCGGGGTCCCGCTTCTTCTGTTACGTCAGCCAAGAAAGCCGGACTGCGGGTCAAGCACAGCGTGACGTAGAAGCGAAGGCGCCCCCTTACGCCGCCATTCGTCATTCCCGCGAAGGCGGGAATCCATAACCGCCGACGTGTCGACCAGAGGCGCGACCGCTGCGTTCATGGGTCCCAGCCATCGCGGGAACGACCAACAGGATGCCCCTTTTCCTACACGCCCCAATCCTGCCAGCCTTGCGCTCCCGCTCTTTCCCATCGTCGACCCGCCCCACCGCCGCAAACGCCACCCCCGCACCAGCGCGACCAACCGCGCACGAGTGTGAACTTTGGCCCCGACAATTCCGGCCAACCCACCGCAATCGCTTGGAACTGCAACGATAGCCTGTCATTGCAGCCGCATGGCGCGTCACACCCCTCCGCTCGAACCGGGTCGCAACTGCTGGCGGATGGAGCGTGCCACGCGCGCGACCGTGCTGGTCGATGCCGACAATTATTTCACCCATGCCCGCGACGCAATGCTGAAGGCCAAGAAGCAGATCCTGCTCATCGGCTGGGACTTCGACGCGCGCATCCGCTTCAAGACCGATGCCGACAGCGAAGGCCCGGAAAAGGTTGGCGAATTCATCAGCTGGCTGGTCCGCCGCACGCCGGGGCTGCAGGTCCATATCCTGCGCTGGGACACCGGCGCCATCAAGACGCTGTTCCACGGTCGCACCCTGGTGCGCATCGCCAAGTGGATCGCCGATCCGCAGGTGCATATGCGGCTCGACGCCCATCACCCGGTCGCCGGGTCGCATCACCAAAAGGTCGTGGTGATCGACGACGACGTGGCGTTCTGCGGCGGGATCGACATGACCGTCGACCGCTGGGACACGCGCGAGCATCTCGACGACGATCCCCGCCGGGTCGAGCCGGACGGCACGCCCTACCAGCCATGGCACGACGTCACCACCGCGTTGGAAGGGCCAGTCGCCGCTGCGCTTGGCGACATGTGCCGCCAGCGCTGGGCGATTTCCGGTGGCGACACCCTGCCCGCGCCGACCGGCGCCGGCGGCTGCTGGCCGACCGGGCTGGAGGCTGACTTCACCGACATCGACGTCGCCATCGCCCGCACCATTCCGGAAATGGCCGATCAGGAACCGGTGCATGAGATCGAGACGCTCTATCTCGACCTGATCGCCCGCGCCGAACGCTTCTTCTATGCCGAGAGCCAGTATTTCGCCTCGCGCAAGGTCGCCGAGGCGATCGCCAAGCGGCTGGATGAGGCGGACGGGCCGGAGATCGTTATCGTCAACCCGACCACTGCGGAGGGCTGGCTGGAGCCGGTGGCGATGGATTCGGCCCGCGCCCGGCTGTTCCAGGCGCTGAAGGAACGCGACCGCCACGACCGGCTGCGCCTCTACCACCCGTTCACCGCCGGTGGGTCCCCGATCTATGTCCATGCCAAGGTGACGGTGATCGACGACCAGCTGCTGCGTGTCGGTTCGTCCAACTTCAACAATCGCTCGCTGCGGCTCGACACCGAATGCGACGTGACGGTCGACGCCACCCGCCACGCCAATGCCGACGAACGCCGCACCATCGCCGGCATTCGCGACTCTTTGCTCGCCGAGCATCTGAACGTCGATTGCAAGACGATCGAAGCAACGCTGGAACGCACCGGATCGCTGATCGCCACGATTGAGGAACTGCGCGGTGACGGCCGCTCGTTGCGCCCCTATGAAATCCCCGACCTGAACGCGGTCACCGAATGGCTGGCCGACAACAAGATCCTCGATCCCGAAGGGCCGGGCGAAATGTTCGAAGGGCTGGCGCAGCGCACGCCGCTGCTCAAGAAGCTCCGGAAGCATCGCCCCCATCTCCACCGCGCCGACAACACCTTGTCGCCGGTGATGACGGCGGTCGCGGTCGGCGGCACCGTGGCGGGCGGCACGCTGATCGGCATGATGCTGTGGAATGCGTGGAAGAAGCGGGGAAGCTGACCGCTCAAATGATCGGGGGATATGTCCGATGATGTGGGCGATGGCAGCGCTGATCTGGAGCGGTATCGGCCTGAGCCTAGTCTCGCCGCGCTATCGTATCGCCGGACACTTGCGGCAGGCCATCGGGGTTGCCGCGATGATCCTGGTTGCGGTCATGGCGTGGCGATGGTGGTCCGGTGCCTTACGGGCCGACATCGATCTGGCGTGGCTGGTGTCGATATCCGGCGTATTCGCCAGCGATCTGGTCAAGCGCCGGACAGGTCGACCGGACGCGGCAAAGGCCGGCGAACCGGCCTGAAAACCGAAGCGGGGACCGGCACCGGCCCCCGCCCCGCAACCGGACTTAGTTGCTGTCCGAGTTGTTGTCGTCGACGGCGATGATGACGCCACCGGCAACGATCGCCGCTGCGAGCAGCGCGAACACGATGCCGCCGCCGGCCAGCTTCTGGCCACCCTTGGTCGGGGCAGTCGCGCGCACCGACTTGGCAACCGACAGCGCCGACGCGTTCTGTGCGGCATTGGCGGCGACCGGAGCAGCGGCCAGCGTGGTCGCGGCGATCGCCGTCAGAAACTTCGAAACCATTCAGATTCTCCCTTGCTCGGCATGATGCCATGCTACGCCGAGTTCGGCGATGCGGATCACCGACGCCCAGCGTGCCGAACGGTTCCCACGCGAGGGGGTAATTCCGAAGCGCTATAAACACTTTCGGGCATATTTGTTCCGTGACTGTACCTATTTTGCAACGCAACATTGCTGCGCTGTTACAGTACAGGGACGAACAAACCGGCTGGCACCGTGCGCGGCTGCGCGCTAGAGGCACGCCCATGACCCAGATCACGCCCGAGATCGTCGCCGAGCACGGCCTGTCCCCTGAGGAATATGAGCGCGTCCTGCACGCGATGGGACGCGAACCCAACCTGACCGAGCTCGGCATCTTCTCGGTCATGTGGTCCGAGCATTGCAGCTATAAATCCAGCCGCATCCACCTGAAGAAGCTGCCGACCACCGGCCGCCAGGTCATTTGCGGTCCGGGCGAGAATGCCGGCGTGATCGACATCGGCGACGGACAGGCGGCGATCTTCAAGATGGAGAGCCACAACCACCCCTCGTACATCGAACCCTATCAGGGCGCGGCGACGGGCGTCGGCGGCATCCTGCGCGACGTGTTCACCATGGGCGCGCGGCCGATCGCCAACCTCAACGCGCTGCGCTTCGGCCGGCCCGATCATCCGAAGATGCGCCACCTGATCGCGGGCGTGGTCCATGGCATCGGCGGCTATGGCAACTGCGTCGGCGTGCCGACCGTGGGGGGCGAGGTGAATTTCCACCCCGCCTATGACGGCAATATCCTCGTCAACGCGATGACCGTCGGCATCGCCGACACCGACAAGATCTTCTATTCGGCCGCGTCGGGCATCGGCAATCCGATCGTCTATGTCGGGTCGAAGACCGGCCGCGACGGCATCCATGGCGCGACCATGGCCTCGGCCGATTTCGGCGAGGATGCCGAGGAAAAGCGCCCGACCGTGCAGGTCGGCGATCCCTTCACCGAAAAGCTGCTGATCGAGGCGTGCCTCGAACTGATGGCATCGGACGCGATCGTCGCGATCCAGGACATGGGTGCCGCCGGCCTCACCTCCTCCTCGGTCGAAATGGCGTCGAAGGGCGGCGTGGGCATCGAACTGGTGATGGACGACGTGCCGCAGCGCGAGCGTGGCATGACGCCGTACGAGATGATGCTGTCGGAAAGCCAGGAGCGGATGCTCATGGTGCTGAAGCCCGGCCGCGAAGACTTCGCCAAGGCGATCTTCGACAAATGGGAACTGGACTTCGCGGTCATCGGCCATGTCACCGACACCGGCCGCATGGTGCTGAAGTGGCAGGGCGATGTCGTTGCCGACATCCCGCTCGCCCCGCTGGCCGACGACGCGCCGCTCTATGATCGGCCGCATGTCCCGACGCCGAAGCCCGCCGAGCTGACCAACGTGCCAACCTGCGCCGATCCGGCCGCCGATCTGCTGACGCTGATGGGGTCGGCCGACATCGCCTCGCGCCGGTGGATCTGGGAGCAGTATGACCACATGGTCGGTGCCGACACCGTGCAGCGCCCCGGCGGCGACGCGGCGGTGGTGCGCGTCCATGGCACGCAGAAGGCGCTGGCGATGACCACCGACTGCACCCCGCGCTATTGCTTCGCCGATCCGGTCGAGGGCGGGAAACAGGCGATCGCCGAGGCGTATCGCAACCTGACCGCGGTCGGTGCGACGCCGCTGGCGGTGACCAACTGCCTGAACTTCGCCAATCCACAGCGGCCCGAAATCATGGGCCAGATCGTCGGTTGCCTGGAAGGGATGAGCGAGGCGTGCCGCGCATTGGACTTCCCGATCGTGTCGGGCAACGTGTCGCTCTACAATGAATCGAAGGCGACCGGCGGCGGTTCGGCGATCCTGCCGACCCCGGCGATCGGCGGCGTCGGCCTGCTGGCCGATTGGCAGAAGTCGGCGACGATCGCGTTCAAGCAGACCGGCGACATCATCCTGCGCGTCGGCGACCGCACCGGGTCGCTCGGGCAATCGCTGTGGCTGCGCGAGCTGCACGGCCGCGAGGAAGGCCCGCCGCCGCCGGTCGATCTCGACGCCGAACGCAGCACCGGCGGCTATATCCGCCAGGCGATCCTGTCGGGCAAGATCACCGCCTGCCACGATGTGTCAGACGGCGGCGTCGCAGTGACCGTCGCGGAGATGGCGCTGGCCGGCAATGTCGGCGCGATCCTCGACCGCAAGCTGCCGTTCGACGATATCGCCCGCTCGCTCTTCGCCGAGGATCAGGGCGTTTATATCGTCACCGTCCACGACCATGCGCTGCTCGAGTTCCTGCAGGGCGCGGAAAAGGCCGGGGTCGATGCCGAACCGATCGGCCGCACCATCGGCAGCCGGATCATCTTCGAATTGAACGACGGCGATTTCGCGGTGTCGCTGGCCGACCTGCGCACCGCGCACGAAGGCTTCTTCCCCGCGCTGATGGACGCCGACGCGGCGCTCGCCTGAGACCGCTTCCCCCTGCCCGCGCGATCGGGCAGGGGTTTGTCATGACCGACCCCCGCCCCGCCGCCGACCGCATCGTCACGCTGGACGTGGTGCGCGGGGTGGCGGTGATCGGTATCCTGTTCGTCAATATCCTCAGCTTCGCGCTGCCCGATACCGCGCGGCTCAACCCCTATGCCTGGGGGATGCAGGGTCCGGTGGACCTGTGGGCCTATTTCGCGACGATGGTCGCGTTCGACGGCAAGATGCGCGGGTTGTTTTCCTTCCTGTTCGGGGCATCGCTGCTGCTGGTGGTCGATCGGGCCGAAGCGGCGGGCGCGGACCCGGCAGCGGTGCATTACCGGCGGATGGGCTGGCTGTTCGTGCTTGGGCTGGCCCATGCCACGCTGCTGTGGTCGGGCGACATCCTGATGCATTACGCGCTGGTCGGATCGGTCGCGTACGGCTTCCGCCACCATGGCCCGCGCCGCCTGATCGCGTTCGGCTGCGGCTGTGCGGCGGTGACGTGGCTGTTCCTCAGCATGATCGCCCTGTCCTATCTCGCGATGCAGGCCGCCGTCACGCCCGCCGCCGCCCAGGGCCTGCGTGACTTCGACAACGGCTTCGGCATCCCCGCCCCGGCGGTGCTGGCGCAGGAAATCGCGCTGTTTCGCGGCGGCTATGTCGGCATCCTGCGGCACAACGGCGCGGAGGTCGCGACGACGCTCTACAACGTCTTCTTCATCGGGTTCGAGACGCTCGGCTATATGCTGTGGGGCATGGCCGCCCTGCGCAGCGGCATGCTGACCGGCGCATGGTCCGCCGCACGCCTGCGCCGCTGGGCGATCCTCGGCATCGCGATCGGCGGCGTGGGCTATGCCGCGCTGACCGCGTGGATGATCGCGCGGGGGATCGACGCCGGCACCGTCCTGATCGGCCCGTTCGCGCTGACCCCGCCGCTGCGCGCGATCATGATCCCGGCCTATGCCGCCGCGATCCTGCTGCTGGCCGGGCATGGCGGCGTGATCGCCCGGCGCTTCGCGGCGGTCGGACAGATGGCGCTCAGCAACTATCTCCTGACCACGTTCGCCATGTGCCTCGTCTTCTATGGCTGGGGGTTCGGCCAGTTCGCCCGGTGGCCGCGCGTCACGCTGTACGGGCCGGTGCTGGCGATGGGGGCGCTGATGCTGCTGTGGTCGCAACCGTGGCTCGGGCGCTATCGCTATGGCCCGTTCGAATGGCTGTGGCGCTCGCTTGCCCGGTGGGAATTGCAACCGCTTCGCAGGCGCCCCTGACCTTAATAACTGCGAATCACCCGCAATAGTTCTTGCGAACGAGTGTCATTACCACTATAGCGAGCCTCGTCAGAGCGAGGGCGAGACACATGGTCGTATGCGTTTGTAATGCCATCCGGGAACGCGACGTACGCGAAGCCGCGCGGGGCGGTGCGAGCAGCGCCTGCCAGGCCTATCGGGCGCTGGGCTGCCAGGCGAAATGTGGGCAGTGCGTGCCGTTCGCGCGAGCCATTATCGATGCGGAGCGCGCGGCTGCCTAGCGTTCGCAGGTTTCGAAACCCGCAGAAATCCGCCACTTTTCCGCTGTCGTTACATCGCCAAACTGCGTAAGAGCCGTCCATCTCCACGATAAGGACGAACGACGTGAAGGGCGACGCCAAGGTCATCGAATTTCTCAACGAATCGCTGAAGAACGAGCTGACGGCGGTCAACCAATATTGGTTGCACTACCGCCTGCTCGACCATTGGGGCGTCTACAAGCTCGCCCAGTTCGAGCGTCATGAGTCGATCGACGAAATGAAGCATGCCGACCGTCTGGCGGAACGCATCCTGTTCCTCGACGGCCTGCCCAATTTCCAGCTGCTCGGCCGCCTGCGCGTCGGTGAGACGGTCGAGGAAGTGCTGAAGGCCGATCTCGCGATCGAGGTCGAGGCGGTGGCCCAGCTGCGCGAGGCGGTCGCCTATTGCGAAAGCATCCGCGATTTCGTCAGCCGCGACCTGTTCGCCGAAATCCTGTCGAACGAGGAAGAGCATGTCGACACGCTCGAAACCCAGTTCGAAATGATCGAACGGATGGGCATCCAGAACTACATCCAGCTCAATTCGGTCGCCGAGCTCGACAAGCACGGCTGATCCCGACCGCCATCGGCCGCACCGTGCGGCCGGTGGCACCCGACATCACAGCGCGACCGGACGCTTTCCAAAGCCGGTCGGGCGACGAACGGCCAGCGGGTTGGTATCGCGGTCGAGCATGGCCAGCGTCGCCTCGAACGTCGGGCGCAGCCGGGCGACATGCTCCAGCGCCTCGGTCGGCACATCGCGGGTTTCGACGCATTTGCGGGCGATCACCTCGATCCCCTCGGCCAGATCGGCCAGCGTCTCCGCGCCGAACTGGCGTGATTCGCCCTTCAGCGTATGCGCGGGCAGCACCATCGTCGCCGCGTTCTGATCGCGCATCGCCGCCTCGATCGCCCGCACCGACTTGATGCCGTCTTCCTTGAAATATCCGAGAATGCGGACGAAATTCCCGCCAAGTTCAACCCGTGCCGCGGCCAGCACGCGCTGATCGATCAATCCATCGTTCATTCCAGCCGCCCCCGTCCTGCTGCGTCACGCCGCGTCCGGCGCCGTACCTCCGACCCTATCGCCCGCGCCGTAAACAAGATGTTTATAAGGGCAGTCGGAGGCGACGATTTCAGCTGAGCAGCAGTCCGGCCAGCGCCGCCGACATCAGGTTCGCCAGGCTGCCCGCGATCAGCGCGCGGATACCGAGCTTCGCGATCATCGGCCGCTGGTTGGGCGCGAGGCTGCCGGTCACCGCCATCTGGATCGCGATCGACGAGAAATTGGCGAAGCCGCACAGTGCGAAGGTGATGATCGCGATCGTCCGGGTCGACAGCTGCGCGCCGGCTTCACCGAGCGAGATGTATGCGACGAATTCGTTCAGCACGACCTTCTGCCCGAACAGCCCGCCAGCGATCCCCGCCTCGTTCCACGGCACGTTCAGCAGGTACATGACGGGCGCAAAGACATAGCCGAGCAGCCGCTGGAAGCTGAGGTCGGCGACCCCGAACCAGTTGCCGATCCCGCCGAGCAGCCCGTTGGCCAGCGCCACCAGCGCGACGAACGCCAGCACCATCGCGCCGACCGCCACCGCCAGCTTGACGCCGGTCTGCGCGCCCTGCGCCGCCGCCATGATGAGGTTTGCCGGGCGTTCCTCGTCATGCGTCGCCTCGGCCAGCGCGATTGCCTCCGCTTCGCGGTCGTCGCCCAGCGGCAGTTCGCCCGCCGGCGGCTCGGGCGTGTCGGGCATGATGATCTTGGCCATCAGGATGCCGCCCGGCGCCGCCATGAAGCTGGCCGCCAGCAGGAAATCGATGCGGATGCCCATCGAGGCATAGGCCGCGAGGATCGTGCCCGCGACACCCGCCATGCCGCTGGTCATCACCGTGAACAGCTGTGCCGGGGTCAGGCCCGCCAGATAGGGACGGATGACCAGCGGCGACTCGCTCTGCCCGACGAAGATGTTGGCGGCGGCGCACAGCGATTCGACCTTGCTGACGCCGATCACCTTTTCGATGCCGCCGCCGATCCAGCGCACGACCAGCTGCATGATCCCCAGATAATAGAGGATCGACACCAGCGAGGCGAAGAAGATGATGACCGGCAGCGCGGCGATGGCGAAGCTCTGCCCGCCGATGTCCGGCCGGGCGAGCGGCCCGAACAGGAACGAGGTGCCGGCATTGGCATAGGCCAGCAGGTTGGCGACACCGCCCGACAGGAACCCCAGCACGCCCTTGCCCCACGGCGTATAGAGCACCAGCACCGCGATCCCGACCTGCAGCGCGAACGCCGCGCCGACGACGCGCAGCCGGATGGCGCGGCGGTTGGTCGACAATGCGACGGCAATCCCCAGAATCACGATGATGCCGGCGATGCCGACCAGAAAACGAGTCATGTTGAACGCTTACCCTGCCCCGCCGCCCGCCCCGGACGGCCCAAACCGTCGTGACATGCCATGCCGCCGCCCGTGACGCCAGCGGCGACAAACGCTTTTGCCATTGCGGATTTTCGGGACTAGCAAGGGCCATGACGACACCCGCACCGCCTGCGCCCGCGACGATCACCATTCCCCGCGCGCTGTTCATCTTCTCGATCTTCTATGGCGGCATGGTCTGCATCGCCGGCGTGCTGGGCAACAAGCAGGTCGCGATCGGCCCGCTGGCGGTGGAGGCGGGCATCTTCGCCTTCCTGCTGCTGGTCGTGGTGTCGAGCGCCATCGCCGAACTCTATGGGCCGGGGCGGGCCAAGCATCTGGTGTGGTTCGGCTTCGTACCGCTCATCACGTCGATGGTCCTGTCGTGGATCGTCTGGGCGCTTCCGGCATCCGCCGACATGCTGCCGGTGAACCGCGATGCCATCCAGGTCATCCTTGGCGCGACATGGCGCATCTGGGGCGCGGGGATCATCGCCTATGGCGTGTCGCAGACGCTCAACGTCACGATCTTCGGCTGGCTGAAACGCGGATCGGGCAAGCTGCTGTGGCTGCGCGCCGCCATCGCCAGCGTGCTGTCGCAGATCGTCGATACGCTGATCTTCGTGACGGTCGCCTTCTACGGCGTCTTTCCGATCGGGCAGCTGGTGGTCGGGCAGATGCTGACCAAGGTCATCCTGTCGATCGTGCTGGTCCCGCCGCTCATCTATGCGTTCGTCGGGCTGGGGCGGCGGCTGGATCGGGGCAGGTAACAGCATACTACCCATGCCGCCCCTCCGGCGCTAAAGCGCGGCCATGACCAACGCTCCCGATCCGAAGATGCTCGCCAAGGCGGAAACGCTGACCGAGGCGCTGCCCTATCTGCAACGCTATGCCGGTCGCACCTTCGTGGTGAAATATGGCGGGCACGCGATGGGCGATCCCGAGCTGGCGCGCGATTTCGCCGAGGATGTCGTGCTGCTGAAGCAGGTCGGGATCAACCCGGTCGTCGTCCATGGCGGCGGCCCGCAGATCGGCGCGATGCTCAAGCGCCTCGGCGTCGAATCGCGTTTCGTCGATGGCCTGCGCGTCACCGACGCCGCAACGGCCGAGGTTGCCGAGATGGTGCTGGCGGGCAAGATCAACAAGGAAATCGTCGCGTGGATCGCGGCGGCCGGCGGCAAGGCAGTCGGCATTTCGGGCAAGGACGCGCGCCTCGTCACCGCCGAAAAGGTCGGGCGCAGCGAACCCGACCGGGCGCAGGGGATCGAACGCCATGTCGACCTGGGCTTCGTCGGCACGCCGGTCGCGGTCGATCCGACGATCCTGCACAGCCTGGCGCGCGACGGCTTCATTCCCGTGGTCGCCCCGGTCGCGCTGGGCGCGGATGGCGAAACCTACAACATCAACGCCGACACCATGGCCGGGTCGATCGCCGGCGCGATGGGCGCGTCGCGCTTCTTCCTGCTGACCGATGTCGCAGGCGTGCTCGACAAGACCGGCGAGCTGCTGACCGACCTCGACGCCACGCGCATCGCCGAGTTGAAGGCCGACGGCACGATCAAGGGCGGCATGATCCCGAAGGTCGAGACGTGCGTGGCGGCGGTCGCGCAGGGCGTCGACGCGGCGGTCATCCTCGACGGGCGGGTGCCGCACGCCATGCTGCTCGAAATCTTTACCGAACAGGGCGCAGGCACGCTCGTCCACGCCTGAGGGTTGGACGGGGGCGGCAGCATCCCTATAGTCGCTGCCTGTTGCACGAAAGGCTGATGCGTTGAACGTCCTGCTCGATATTATCCAGGTGCTGCTGAACGTCCTGTGGTGGATCATCGTCGCCCAGGCGATCCTGTCGATCCTGATCGCGTTCAACGTCATCAACACCCACAACGACTTCATCCGCTCGCTCTATCGCGGGCTGATGACCGTGACGGAGCCGGTCTATCGCCCGATCCGGCGCATCCTGCCCGATTTCGGCGCGCTAGATTTCGCGCCGTTCGTGGTGCTGGTGCTGATTGGCATCCTGCAGGGGATCATCCTGCCGGCGATCTATCGCGCGACCGTCGCGACGTTCATCTAAGGTTTGGTCGACGCGCAGCGATACCTGCTGAGTTTCGTCATTCCCGCGAAGGCGAGAATCCATAGCCGCCGCCATCTCGGCTGAATCGGCACGGCTGGCGCATATGGACTCCCGCCTGCGCGAGAGTGACGATCGGGATGGACCGGTCGTGCTGTATCCGGTGAACGAAGTACCGATCGAACCCTAAGCCTTGGTCGGGCTGACGAACACATCCTCAATCGCCAGCTCGAACAGCTCGGCGATGCGAAAAGCGAGCGGCAGCGACGGGTCGTAGCGGCCGGTTTCGATCGCGTTGACGCTCTGGCGCGACACCTCCAACCGCTCGGCCAGATGCTGCTGCGACCAGCCCCGCTCGGCGCGCAGGTTTTTCAGGTGGTTGTTCATTCGGCCGGGTTCGTCAGCCGGGCGTGGAGCGCCATCGCACACTGGCTGATCCCCATCGCCCCGCACCAGAAGGGGAATACGAGGAACGTCGGCGGATGCCCGACCACGCCGTTATTTTCCAGAAACCCCCAGATCGTCGTCGCGGCGAGCAGCAACCCGGTCCCGCCCAGCATCGCCATCACCAGCCGGTTGCGGATGAACTCGTCGCGCTCCTCGCGCAGATACATGCCCATCACGACGATGACGCCGACCAGCGGGATCGCGGGCAGCACCGACATCAGCCCCAGCGTCGCCCCGCCGATCGACCCGTGGCGTTGCGCCGCGCTGACCCCGATCAGGATCACGGCGTAGGAAACCATGAGCGGCATGAACCGCTGCAGGTAACGTCGTTGCGCCAGATTGCGTCGATCCATGTCAGCGTCCTCCACAGTTTGTGAAGGACGCTTTACATGACAAGCTCGCTTTACGTCAAGCGTCCTTTACCGCGTCGGCACCGGCTCCGCGCCCGAATAGTCATAGAAGCCGCGCTTGACCTTGCGCCCATACCAGCCGGCCTCGACATATTTCACCAGCAGCGGCGCGGGGCGGAACTTGGGGTCGCCGGTCCCTTCGAATAGGACGCGGGTGATCTCCAGACAGGTGTCCAGTCCGATGAAATCGGCCAGCGTGAACGGCCCCATCGGATGATTCAGCCCCAGCGTGCACGCCGCATCGATATCGGGGATGGTCGCCACGCCCTCGCCCAGCGCGAAGCATGCCTCGTTCAGCATCGGCATCAGCACGCGGTTGACGATGAAGCCCGGCGCGTCATTGGCATGGACGATCCGCTTGTTCAGGCTCTGGCCGAACGCCTCGACCGCCGCGACCGTCGCGTCGCTGGTGGCAAGGCCGCGGATCAGTTCGATCAGGCCCATCACCGGCACCGGGTTGAAGAAATGCACCCCCATGAAGCGTGCCGGATCGGGTGCCGCCTGCGCCAGCCGCGTGATCGGGATCGACGAGGTGTTGCTGGCGAGGATCGCGGTGTCGGACAGCGCCTTGCCGACGGTTTCGAAGATCTGGCGCTTGATCGCTTCCCGTTCGGTCGCCGCCTCGATCACCAGGTCGCACGGGGCCATCGCCGCCAGGTCGCCGACCGGCGTGATCCGCGCCAACGCCGCATCGGCATCGCCCTGCGTGATCTTTTCCTTCGATACCGCCCGCGCCAGTTGTTTCGCGATGCCGTCCTTGCCGCCCTGTGCGCGGTCGACCGACACGTCGGACAGCAGCACGGCATAGCCGGCCTGTGCCGACACCTGTGCGATGCCCGCCCCCATCTGGCCTGCGCCGATCACGCCAATCGTCTTCATCGTTCGTCCTCTCGATAAACTGCCGTTTCCCGGCTCGAACGCGGCAATAGCGACTTTCGATCATGGGTGCATGCCGGTATCGCACGCGCATGCGCCGTATCCTGCCCCTCGCCCTGCCGCTGACGCTCCTCGCCTGCAACGGCGGCTCGGAGCCGCCCGCGCCCCGGCCCAGCGCATCGCCGACGCCCTCGCCCACCGCCACCACCGACACCGCGACCCCGCCCCGCCCGCTGCCGCTCACAAAATTCGGTAACTGGGCGGCCGGATGCGATAATCGCGGGACGTGCCAGGCGGGATCGCTGATGCCGGAGGACGGCGACGCCCCCGCCCTTACCCTGTCGATCGAGCGCGCCGCCGGCCCCGACGCCCCGGTCGCGATCCGGCTGCGCAGCCAGGCGACGATCGCACTGCCGCTGACCGCGCAGGTCGATGGCGAAGCGGTCGCGCGTGGCGGCACGCAACAGGATGACGCGATCACGCTGACCGGCGCACCCGCGATGGCGCTCGCCGCAAAGCTGGCGGCGGGCAAGACGCTGACCCTGATCGATGCCAAGGGGCAGCGCGTCGCGCCCCTGTCGCTGCCCGGTGCGTCGGCGGCGCTGCGCTGGATCGACGACCGGCAGGGGCGCGTCGGCACCACCGGCGCGATCGTGGCGCGCGGCACCAACCCCGACACCCGCCCCGCCCCACCGGTCCCGGTCGTGCGCGCCGCGACGATCCGGGGCGAGGCGGCGTTGCTCGACCCGCTGCTCATCACCAGCATGCGCAAACAGGCCGAATGCGATAGCGGCGACCTGCCCGATGTCACCACCAAGACACTGGATGGCCCGCGCACGCTGGCGATCGTGCCCTGTGCCGAAGGGGCCTATAATATCCTGTCCGCGCTGTTCGTGATCGAGCGGGGCGCGGCGGTGCCGGCATCGTTCGACACGCCGGTCGCCGGGGATTCCGATGGCGATCTGGTCTATAACGCGACGTTCGACGACGGCATTCTCGACACCTTCGCCAAGGGACGGGGCTTGGGCGATTGCGGCGTGACACAGCGCTATGCGTGGGACGGCACGCGCTTTCGCCTGGTCGAGCAACGGGTGATGGACGAATGTCGCGGCAATCCCGACTTCATCCGGACGTGGACGGCGCGGGTAATCCGCTAATGTGGTTCCGTCACCCCGGACTTGATCCGGGGTGACGTAGGGTTCTATCGCGCGCGCCGCAGTACCGCGACCACCGGATAATGGTCCGACGGAAACACATCGCCGCGCCGCGTATCGATCACCGTCACCGATACCGGCGCAAAGCCCTTCGTAAAAATCCAGTCGATCCGCCGGTCGGGCTTACCGGTAAAGCCGTGGAACGTCGCCGCCGGCCCGCTGCGCCGATCGGTCGCGGTCCACGCATCGGTCAGGTCCTGCGCCAGCCGGCGATGGGTCGGGCTGTCGGGCACGGTATTAAAATCGCCGGTCAGCACGACCGGCAGGTCGCCTGCGATCTCCGGTATCCGTGCCGCCAGCAGCGCCGCGCCCTTTTCGCGCGCCGCCTCATCCTCCGCGCGATAGGGCAGGTGCGTGTTGAACAGCGCAAACCGCTTGCCGTCACGCTCGCGAAAAACGGCCCAGGTGACCATGCGCGGATAGGGATGGCCCCAACTGTAGCTGCCCGGCACCGCCGGCGTATCCGACAGCCAGAAATTGCCCCAGCGCTCCACCTGCAACCGATCGGCGCGGTAGAAGACGCCCATATGCTCGTCCCCGGCCCGCCCGGTGCCACTGCGCCCGACGCCGATCCAGCGATAGCGCGGCAGGCGCGCGACCAGATCGTCGCCCTGGGCGCGGAACAGCTCCTGCGTTCCGATCACGTCGGGGGCCGCCCGCCGGATCGTCGCGGCGGTCAGGTCGCGGCGCAATTCCCAGCGGTTCGCGCCATCACCCTCGGCGGGCAGGCGGATGTTGAGGCTCATGACGGTCAGGTCGCGGGCCAGCGCCGGCACCGCCGCCGCCAGCGCCGCGATCGTCAGCAGGAACCGGATCACGGCGCGATCGGCATCTTTCGCGCTTCGGCAAGGATCACGCAGAACGCACCATCGCCGCCGCACCATTGCTGCAACGGGGTCCACCCGCCGCTGCGCAACAGCAGCCGCGCATCGCGGTCGCCATATTTGTGGCTGTTCTCGGTATGGATCGTCTCGCCGTCATGCAGCGCGAACGATCGTCCATCGACCGAGAATTCCACGTCACGGGTGGCACGCAGATGCATCTCGATCCGCGCGGCATCATCGTTCCAGCGCGCTTCGTGCACGAAAGCATCGACCGGCACCGTCCCGGCCAGCTCGCGGTTGATCCGGTCGAGCAGGTTCAGGTTGAACGCCGCCGTCACGCCCGCCGCATCGTCATAGGCGGCGACCAGCGTGCCCTCGTCCTTGATCCGGTCGATCCCGATCAGCAGCATCGCCCCCTCGCCCAGCCAGTCGCGCATCGCGCGCAGCAGCGTGCCCGCCGCCAGCGGCTCCATGTTGCCGATGGTCGATCCGGGGAAGAAGCCGAGCTTGGGCAGGTCGGCCACTTCGGCCGGCAGCGGCACCGGATGCATGAAGTCCGCTTCGACCGGCAGCACCGGCAGTCCAGGGAATTGCGCAGCCAGCACCGCCGACGACGACCGCAGGAACTCGCCCGAAATGTCGATCGGGACATAAGCGGCGGGTTCGATGCAGTTGAGCAGGATCGGCGTCTTGACCGACGACCCCGATCCGAACTCGACCACCGCCACGCCTTCGCCGACCGCGCCGACCAGCTCGGGGCAGATCGTCTTCAGGATCGCGGTCTCGGCGCGGGTCGGATAATATTCGGGCAGCGCGGTGATATCCTCGAACAGTTCCGACCCCTTGCGGTCATAGAACCAGCGCGCCGGAATCGCCTTTTGCGGGAGCGACAGCCCGGCCAGCACATCGGCGCGAAACGCAGGATCGGCACGGGTCGCCATCGGCACATCATCGCTCAGCAGCATCACAGATCCTTCGCAAGGCGGACGCCGGTGAATTGCCAGCGCTGGTGGGGGTAAAAGAAATTGCGGTAGCAGGCACGCGCATGGCCGCGCGGCGTGGCGCAGGAACTTCCACGCAGCACGAACTGGCCGCTCATGAACTTGCCGTTATATTCGCCGACCGCGCCGTCTGCGGTGCGGAACCCCGGATAGGGGCGGTACGCGCTGCCGGTCCATTGCCACACATCGCCGAAGAACGCCGGCCCGCCGGCGGACGGGCGCGGCTCGACCGCATGGGCATGGTCCAGCTGGTTGCCACCCGCCGGGTCGTGGGAGGCCGCGGCGGCTTCCCATTCGAACTCGGTCGGCAGGCGCGCGCCGGCCCAGCTGGCATAGGCGTCCGCCTCGAAGAAGCTGACATGCGTCACCGGCGCGGCAGGATCGATCGCGCGCCGCCCGTCGAGGCCGAAGCGGGTCCATGCCTCGCCGTCCCGCTCCCAATAGAGCGGCGCATGGATGCCGTTCGCCTGCACCCATGCCCAGCCATCGGCCAGCCACAACCGCGCGTCGCGATAGCCGCCGTCGGTAATGAAGGCGGCCCATTCGCCATTGGTGACGGTGCGGTCGGCGATGGCGTGCGGGTGGAGCAGCACGTCGTGGCGCGGCCCCTCGCAATCGAACGCGAAGCCCTGTCCGCCATGCCCGGCCTGCACGATGCCGCCGCCATGCTCGATCCAGCCGGTTGGCGGCGGCACGGCGACCGGGCGTTTCGGCTCGGGCGCGAACATCGCCGGCTCCAGCGGGTTCTCGCTGAAATGATGCAGGATATCGGTCAGCAGCAGTTCCTGATGCTGCTCTTCGTGGTTGCAGCCCAGCGCGACCAGTGCCTGCGCATCGGCCGAAAGCGTTGGCAGCGCGGACAACAGCGCCGCATCCACCGCCGCGCGATAGGCCCGCACTTCGTCGAGGCTGGGGCGGGTAATCATCCCCCGCCGGCCACGCGCATGGCGGCGGCCCTCGGCCTCGTAATAGCTGTTGAACAGGAACGGAAAGCGTTCGTCGTGGAGCGCATAGCCCGGCACATGATCGCGCAGGACAAAGGTTTCGAAGAACCAGGTCGTATGCGCCAGATGCCATTTGGCCGGCGACGCATCGTCCATCGACTGCACGGTGGCATCGGCATCCGACAGCGGCTGGGCCAGCGCGTCGGTCAGCGATCGAACGGCGTGATAGCGACGGGCGAGCGGATGGTATGGCCGGTCGGCCGGTGTCGCTCGCATGCTCGTAGCTCCCCTAGGGTGCCGGGCGTGCTCCGCCCGGTACCCACAGAACGTCTCCGCCGGCGCTTTGGTTCACAAGTCGCGCAAAAACGAACAGAAAATCCGACAGCCGGTTCAAATAGCCAAGCAGATGCGGGTTGAGCGCCGCGTCGTGCGACGCCGCCACCGCCGACCGCTCCGCCCGCCGTACGATCGCGCGCGCCAGATGCAACGCGGCGGCCGCCGCCGAACCGCCGGGCAGGATGAAGCTGGTGAGCGGCGACAGGCCGGCATTGGCCCGGTCGATCGCATTTTCCAGCGCGGTCACCTGTTCGGCCACGATGCGCAGCGCGCCGTCGATGGCGGGCGGGGTGGCCAGATCGGCACCCAGGTCGAACAGGTCGTTCTGGATCGTCAGCAGCGTCGCGGCATCGGGATGGTCGCCCAGCGCGGCGATCGCGACGCCCAGCGCCGAATTGGCCTCGTCCACATCGCCGATCGCTTGCATCACGGCGGCGTCCTTCGCCACGCGCGATCCGTCGACCAGCCCGGTGGTCCCGCCGTCCCCGGTGCGGGTATAGATTTTCGTCAGCTTGACCATGAAACGATCAGGTCCGCCCGGCGAGGAACAGCAGCAGGACGACGATCAGGATCGCGATCGCCTGGAACAGCACGCGCGCCTGCATCATCTTGTTCGATTTGATGGCGTGTTCGCTCGGCCCCTCGCCGCGCACCTCCGCGCTGCCCTGCGCAAGGAACGACACGATGCCGCGCACCAGCGCGACGACGACCGCGATCATCGCCGCGATCAGCAACAGGACCAGGAAAGTGTTCATTCGTCGAAGCTAAGCCTTCGCCAGCATAAAGCCAATGGGCAGTCGTCCGCTCCGCAGATCATCGGCGAACCCGCGCCCGTCGACGCCGCCGTCCCGCAGCGCCGCCAGCGTCGGCGCGCCGTTGCGCTTGGCCAGCCGCTGCCCATCCGGCCCCAGCAGCAGCGGATGATGCCGCCACACCGGGACGGGCAGGTCGAGCAGCGCCTGCAACAGCCGATGGACATGGGTCGCGGTGAACAGATCGATGCCGCGCACGACATGGGTCACCCCCTGCACGGCATCGTCGATGGTCACCGCCAGGTGATAGCTGGTCCCGGCATCCTTGCGCGCCAGCACCACATCGCCCTGTGCCAGCGGATCGGCCGCCACCGTGCCCGCCAGTTCATCGGTCCACACCAGCGGCCCGGCCAGCGCCACCGCGCGTGCCATATCGATCCGCCACGCATGCGGCGCACCCAGCCGTGCCGCCGCGACCGCCGGCGGGATCGACCGACAGGTGCCGGGATAGACCGCACCGTCCACGCCATGCGGCGCCGACGCACTCGCCGCGAGTTCGCGGGCGATATCGGCGCGGGTGCAGAAGCAGGGATAGACCAGCCCGGCCGCGCGCAACCGGTCGAGCGCGGCGGCATATAGCGGCATCCGCTGCGACTGGAACACGACCTCCCCGTCCCAATCCAGCCCCAGCCAGCGCAGGTCGGCCAGGATGCCCGCGACATGCTCGGGTCGGCTGCGTGCCCCGTCGATATCCTCGATCCTCAGCAGGAATCGCCCGCCCCCTGCCCGCGCCCGATCATGCGCCGCGATCGCCGCCACCGCGTGCCCCGCGTGCAGCGCACCCGTCGGGCTGGGCGCGAAACGGGTGACGACCGCGCCGGTTTGACTTTGGGTATCGCGCCGTGCTGTCATGTCCGCGTCATCGTTGCCGATCATATCGGCGGCGACGTTTACGCGAGGGGGACTTCATGTACCATCCCGATCGCCTCCGCCATCCCGATGGCTGCCCCGCGCTGGTGCTCAACGCGGACTATACGCCGTTGAGCTATTATCCGCTCAGCGTATGGCCATGGCAGACGGCGGTAAAGGCCGTGTTTCTCGACCGGGTCGACATCGTCGCCCAATATGACCGCGAAGTGTGCAGCCCGACCGCGCGGATCAAGCTGCCCTCGGTCATCGCGCTCAAGCAATATGTGCGGCCGTCGGAATTTCCGGCCTTTACCCGCTTCAACCTGTTCCTGCGCGACCGGTTCAGCTGCCAATATTGCGGCGCGACCCACGACCTGACCTTCGATCACGTGGTGCCCCGCGCACAGGGGGGCCGGACGACATGGGAAAACGTCGCCACCGCCTGTGCGCCGTGCAACCTGCGCAAAGGGGGCCGGACGCCGAAACAGGCGGCGATGCCGCTCCATGTCCAGCCGATCCGCCCGACCAGCTGGCAATTGCAGGAACAGGGCCGCCGCTTCCCGCCCAACCACCTGCACGAAACGTGGCACGACTGGCTGTACTGGGATGTCGAGCTGGACGCTTGACCTTCGTCAGCGTTACCCGGCTGCGCATCCGATCGGTGCGCTTCGTGCCGGCGTTCCTGATCGACACATGGCTAAGTGCACGACAGGTGCAGCGGGCAGGCGGCTATCTCGGCGGGCAGGTGCTGGCCGATCGTCGCCACGCCTATTGGACGATGACGGTGTGGGACGATGCGGCAGCGATGCGCGCCTATATGACCGCCGGACCGCACCGCCGCGCCATGCCCAAACTGATGCGCTGGTGCGATCAGGCAAGCATCGTGCACTGGCTACAGGACGATGCGACCCTGCCCGACTGGTCCGAAGCCGATCGCCGGATGCGCGGCGAGGGGCGCGTATCGAAGGTGCATCGTCCGGCGAACGGCCATGATCCGATGACCTTTCCGTCCCCGCGCGTCACTGCTGGCGTTCGCCTGCCGCCACATTCCACGTCACCCCGGACTTGATCCGGGGTCCCGCTTCTTCTTGACGGCCGGAAGGAGCGTCACCCCGGGTCAAGCCCGGGGTGACGCGACAGAGCCTCGCGCCCTACCCGCCCTTCGACGTCAGCGGCGGGGTCTGCTGGTGCTGGACCACCGTCCACACGCCATGCTCGATCCAGCGATAGGTCGAGGTGCAGTAGGCGATGTACGCCTCGCCGCCCTTGTGCGCCTCCGCCTTGTACGCGACGACGATCAGCCCCTCCTGCGGGCGGGCGACCTGCCGCTCGGTCAGCGACACCTGCTCCCAGCGCGGCGTGTCCTTCACCGCGTCGATCGCCTGTCGCCCGGTGAATACGAACGGCGGAGTCGGCAGCACCATCAGGCACGCGTCGTCGACCGATTCCTCGTAATGGGCCGCATCGGCGGTCCACAGGCTTTCCTCGAAATTCCAGATGCGATCGTCGTCCACGGCGATTCTCCTGTCGTTGCGGGCGTTTAGCGTTCAGGCGTCGCGGGGGTTCCGGCCATCGTCCGCCCCGCACCCTCGCCCCGCCGCAAGTTCGCTTGCCGAGGCTGTGTCAGACCGATAATACACGGCCGGTATCATGGCTTACGATCCCCCGTCCCCGCCCTCCGGCCCAGTCGATCCCAGCCGGATCGGGCGCCTGTCGACCCCGCTGACGGGGGACGCGCTGGAGCGGCGCTGGCGGCTGGCCGCGTTCGACGATGCGCTGGCCGATTATGATCGCAGCTTTCCCGGCGCGGGCGACCCGCCGCCGCCGCCCGACACGCCGACGACAACCAAAAAACGTCGCCCCTTACGCTGGTGGCTGCGCTGGATCATGCGCGGCTTCGGCGTCTTCATCCTACTGCTGGTCCTTGCGATCGGCTGGCTGGCGTTTACCGCGCCGCTGTCCAAATCGCTCGAACCGCCCGCACCGCCGTCGATCACCCTGTATTCGGCGGAGGGCACGCCGATCGCCGAGCGCGGTGCCAATATCGGCAAGCCGGTCGATGCGACGAAGCTGCCCGCGCATGTCACCGAAGCGTTCATGGCGATCGAGGACCGTCGCTTCCGCACCCATTGGGGCATCGATCCGCGCGGCATCGCCCGCGCGATGTGGACCAACACCGCGGCGGGCGGCGTGCGACAGGGCGCCAGCACGATCACGCAGCAGCTGGCGAAGAACGCGTTCCTCGATTCGGACCGCACCGCCGCGCGCAAGATTCGCGAGGTGCTGATCGCATTCTGGCTGGAGGCTTGGCTGACCAAGGACGAGATCATGTCCCGGTACCTGTCCAACGCCTATTTCGGCGACAATGCCTACGGCCTCGATGCCGCCGCGCGCCATTATTTCAGCCGCGCGCCCAAGGACCTGACCGTCGGACAGGCGGCGATGCTGGCCGGACTGGTCAAGGCACCCTCGCGCCTTGCCCCGACCGGCAACCTGAAAGGCGCGCGCGCCCGGCAGGCGGTGGTCGTCGGCGCGATGGAGGCCGCCGGTTATCTGACGTCAGCAGAGGCGGATCGGGTGAAGCCCGCCGTGCTGCGCGTCACCGACAACAGCACGCTGCCGTCGGGCACCTATTTCGCCGACTGGGTGCTGCCGCAGGCGCGTGACCGCGAGGGCGGTGTCGGCGCGGATCGCAAGGTCACGACGACGCTCGAAATCCGCATGCAGCGCGCCGCCGAGCGCGCGGTGCGCAACGCCGGGCTGAAGCAGACCCAGGTCGCGATCGTCGCGATGCGCCCCGACGGGCGCGTCATCGCGATGGTCGGCGGCAAGAACTACGCCGACAGCCCGTTCAATCGCGCGGTCCAGGCGCGGCGGCAACCGGGGTCGACCTTCAAGCTGTTCGTTTACCTCGCGGCGCTCCGGTCGGGCCTGACCCCGCAGAGCCAGGTGCTCGACGAACCGGTCACCATCGGCGAATGGAGCCCCAAGAACAGCGACGGCCGCTATCAGGGGACGATCACCCTCGAACGCGCGTTCCAGCGGTCGAGCAACGTCGCCGCCGCCCGGCTGACCAAGGAAGTCGGCGTCAAGAACGTCATCCGCGCCGCCCGCGACCTTGGCATCACCACGCCGATCGCCAACGAAGCGTCGATCGCGCTTGGCACCTCGACCACCTCGCTGCTCGAACTGACCAGCGCCTATGCCGCGATCGCGGCGGGCGAGGCGCCGGTGATCCCGCGTGGCCTTGCCGAACAGGACGAACCAAGCTGGCTCGACCGGCTGCGGTCGAGCCGGCGCGGCCTGTCACGCGACGAGCTGGAGGGCATGCGCACGCTGCTCGCCGCATCGATTCGCCAGGGGACCGGCGTCGCCGCCAACCTGCCGGTCGAGGCGTTCGGCAAGACCGGCACGACGCAGGACAATCGCGATGCGCTGTTCGTCGGCTATGCCGGCGGGATCGTCGCCGGCGTGTGGCTGGGCAACGACAACAACACGCCCAATCCGGGGCTGGCCGGCGGTGGCCTGCCCGCGCGCATCTGGCGCGATTTCATGCGGCAGGCGTTGAACATCCGCGATCCGATCCCGGTCGCCGCGCCCGAACCCGAACCGATCGACAATGCGATCGACGCGGTACAGGACGCGCTGGGCATCCCCGACGAAGGGCCGATGACGGTCGAAGGGCCGGGCTTCGACGTCTCGCTCGACCGCGACGGGCAGGTCCGCTTCGGCCCCAACGACCGCCGCCGCCGCGAGGAGGAACCGGTCCCGCAGGAAGAACGCCGCCCGCCGGAAGAGGATCAGCAATAGCGTTCCGTCCTTCCCGCTTTCGCGGGAGCGACGAACCCCACCCCACGTCACCCCGGGCTTGACCCGGGGTCCCGCTTGTTCTGCTACTGTCGAAGGCAAGCGGGACCGCGGATCAAGTCCGGGGTGACGGAATTCGGAGAATGCCGGCCGCTGCAACGTCCGGTTGACCACTCCTCCCGATCCGCCCAAGGCATTGGCATGCGCTTCTTTTCCGACAATGCCGCCCCCGCCTGCCCCGCCGTCCTGAACGCGATCGTCGCGGCCAACGGACAGGATACCGCCTATGACGGCGATGCGCTCAGCCAGCGGCTCGACGCGCGGTTCGGCGCGCTGTTCGGGTGCGACGTCGCGGTGCTGTGGGTGCCGTCGGGCACGGCGGCGAACTGCCTCGCGCTCACCGCGATGTGCCCGCCGCATGGCGGCATCGTCTGCCACGCGCAGGCGCATATCCAGAATGACGAGGGCGGCGCGCCGGAATTCTACACCCACGGCGCCAAGCTGATGCTGCTGGAGGGCGACGGCGCGAAGCTCGACGTGCCGACGATCGAGGCGTTCCTGTCGACGATCCGCGACGACGTGCATCAGGTGCAGCCGCACGCCATCTCGATCACCCAGGCGACCGAGGCTGGGCGGGTCTACACCCCCGATCAGGTCGCCGCGATCGGCGCACTGGCCCGGACACGCGGCCTCGGCCTGCACATGGACGGTGCGCGCTTCGCCAATGCCGTGGCGCATCTCGGCTGCTCGCCCGCCGAGGTGACGTGGCAGGCCGGGGTCGACGCACTGTCGTTCGGGTTCATCAAGAATGGCGGCATGTCGGCGGAGGCGCTGGTGTTCTTTCGGCCCGAGTTGGCGAAGGTTGCGCGCTATCGCCGCAAGCGTGCCGGGCTGCTGGCGTCCAAGGGCCGGTTCCTGGCGGCGCAGTTGCTGGCGATGCTGGACGGGGATGTGTGGCTGGCCAATGCCCGTGCCGCCAACAAGGGCGCGTCGATGTTGGCACAGGCAGCGGGCGACCGGCTGGTCGATCCGGTCGAGGCGAACGAAGTGTTTCTGCGCCTGACCGCCGACGAAGCCACCCGATTGCGCGCGCAAGGCTTTGATTTCTACGACTGGGGCGCAGGCCAGGCGCGGCTGGTGGTGGCGTGGGATCAGGATGCGGCGACCGTCGCCCCGCTGGCGCAAGCGATCGCCCGCCTGTGAGCGATACGCCAAGATCGGCGACCCCGGCGGTCCTGATCCCGTTCGCCATCGTCACGCTGATCTGGGGATCGACCTGGATCGTGATCCGCGACCAGCTGGGCGTGGTGCCGGCATCGTGGTCGGTGACCTATCGCTTCCTGATCGCGGGCGTGACGATGCTGCTCTGGGCCTGGTGGCGCGGCGACCGGATCACGCTCGACCGGCGCGGGCTGTTGTTCGCAGCAGGGCTTGGCCTCGCGCAATTCTGCCTGAACTTCAACTTCGTCTACCGTGCCGAACAGTTCGTGACCTCGGGGCTGGTGGCGCTGATGTACGCGCTGCTGATCGTGCCCAATTCGATCCTCGCCCGCATCTTCCTCGGCCAGCGGATGGGGCGGCAATTGCTGGTCGGGTCGGCGATTGCGCTCGGCGGCGTCGCGCTGCTGTTCCTGCACGAAGCGCGCGTCCACCCCGACAATGGCGGCGCGGTGCTGCTGGGCCTCGCCATCGCGCTGGCCGGGGTGTTCGCCGCGTCGGCCGCCAATATCATGCAGGCGACGCCGACCGCCCGCGCCTATCCGATGGTCCCGCTGCTGGGCGTCGCCATGCTGATCGGGGCGGCGATCGATGCGAGCTATGCCGCCGCGACGGTCGGGCCGCCGGTGTTCGACTGGCGCTGGGCCTATGTCGGCGGCTTGCTCTACCTCGGCATCGTCGCCTCGGCGGTCGCCTTCACCCTGTATTTCGGACTGATCCGCGTGATTGGCCCGGCCAAGGCGGCGTATAACGGCGTGATCGTGCCGGTCATCGCGATGCTGTTGTCGACGGTGTTCGAGGGCTATCGCTGGTCGCCGCTGGCCGGGGCCGGGGCGGCGCTGGCGCTCGCCGGGCTGGTCGTCGCGCTCAAGGCGCGCAGGCCGAACCGGTAATCGGGATAGGCGGGACGCCAGCCCAGCACCCGCTTCGCCCGCCCGTTCGCCACCCGCCGGTTCTCCCCATAAAAGGCGCGGGCCATCGGGCTGAGCGTCTCCAGCGGCACGAACGGCGGCGGCGGCAGGCCCAGCAGCGCAGCGGCATAGACGACGACATCGTTCTGCGCCGCGGGGCAATCGTCGGACAGGTTATAGGCACCTGCCGGCCCCGACAGCCCGCGCGCGACCCCCTCGGCGATATCGGCGACATGGATGCGGCTGAACACCTGTCCGGGGCGGTCGACGCGGTGCGCCTCGCCCGCCGCCACCCGCTCCAGCGGCGAGCGGCAGGGGCCATAGATGCCGGGCAGGCGAAACACCCGCGCACCGAGCGCCAGCCACGCCGCATCGGCGTCATTGCGGTTCTGGCGGCGACCGGCAATCGGCGCGCTTTCATCGACCCAGCCGCCATCCGCATCGCCATAGACGCCGGTCGACGAGAGATAGGCGAGCGTGCACCCGCCCAGCAGGTCGCGATAGTCGCGCAGCACCGGGTCGCCGTCCTTGTCGGGCGGCACGCTGGACAGAATCGCGGTCGCCTGCCGCGCCTCGAACGCCACGCGGTCGCGGTCGGCAAAGGCGATCGAGCCGTCCCGCCCGTCGCGCGTGGTGCCGACGACGCGCCAGCCATGGGGCGCCAGCCGCGCGGCGATGGCGCGCGAGGCGTATCCCAGCCCGAAGATCAGGAGGCGCATCGGACTATCGCTGCGCCCGCCGTACCCCCGCGCAGGCGGGGGTCCAGAGCCAAGTAACATGCCGTTGCGTGCGTGACCCTGGCCCCCCGCCTGCGCGGGGGTACGGCGGCTTTGGGCCGAGGATTATTTCGCGCCATAGCCGTTATACAACAGCCCGAAATAATCGCCCTTGTTCCACCGCGGCCGGGCGTCCGCATCGGCAAGGTCGAGCGCGATGTCGTGGTTGATCGACACGAACACCCGCCCCGCCGTCCAGTCGAACGTCTGGCGCATGTCGTCGCCCGGCTGGTGATAGCGATGCTCGAGGAAGTCGGCGACCGCCGCCTTGCCCGGCCCCTTCCACCCGGTGTCGAGCGACACCGCCGGAATCCCCGCCTTGACGAAGCTGTAATGGTCGGACCGGACGAAGATCGCCTCTTCCGGCTCGGGATCGGGGCTGAGCGCGATGCCGCGCTTGCCCGCCGCCCGCGCCACGGCCTGCGCGACCGTCGAATGGTCCGCGCCGATCGCGACCATATCCTCGAAACGATAGGACAGGATCGGCATGTCGAGATTGACGTCGGCGACGATCGATCCGGCGGGCACCGTCGGATGGATCGCGAAATATTCGCTGCCGATCAGCCCCTTTTCCTCCGCCGTCACGCTGACGAAGATCAGGCTGCGACGGGGCTTGCGCGCGTCGGCGGCGAACTGCTTCGCCACCTCGATCATCGCCGCGGTGCCGACGCCATTGTCCATCGCGCCGTTGTTGATGACATCCGCGCCCTTGGGCAGCGTCGGGTCGGTCGAGATGCCGATATGGTCGAGATGCGCCGACAGCGCGACATATTCGCCCTTCAGCGCCGGATCGCTGCCGGGCAGGACGCCGACGACGTTGCTGCTGGTGAAGCGTGTCACCTTCGATCGCTGGCGCGTCGTCACCCGCACCCCGGTCGCCCCGCGCGGCACGGCCTGGCCGGCGGCCTCCGCCTTCACCACCGCGGCCCAGTCGAGCGTGGAGCCGGTGAACAGCTTGGCCGCCCCGACCGCGCTCAGCGACGCGATCGACGGTGCGGCGCTGCCCGGCACCTGCGGCCGACCGTCCTTGCCGACCCACGTCATGCGCGGGCTGCGATAGACCGACATCAGGTAGCTGAAGGGATAGCGATGCGTCTGTTCGGTGCTTTCGATCTGGATCACGCCGATCGCGCCATGCGCCGCCGCCGTCGCCCGCTTGGTATCGCCGCTGCCCAGATGCGCACGGATCTCGCTCGGCAGGCTGGCGGGCGCGCCATAGAGATAGGCGACGATCTTGCCGCGCACATCAAGGTCGGCATAATCGTCGATACCATTCGCCGCATCGACCACGCCGCGCCCGACGAACACGATCTCGCCCGAACGCCGCAGATCGGGTTCGAGGAAGCTGGTCGAGGTCAGGTAATCGCTGCCAAAGGTCAGCGCGGGCCGCCCGGCGGCGGTCAGGCTCCCCTTCCCCGCCGGCACTGCCGAGGCGAGCGGCACGCGTTGCAGATAGGTGCCACCGTCGCCCGCCGGTTGCAGGCCCGCCGCGCGCATCTGATCGGCGACATAGGCCGCCGCGCGATCATATTCGGGCGTGCCGGGCGCGCGGCCCTTCATTTCGTCCGAGGCGAGGAACGCGACATGCGCGCGCATCGCCGCCTCGTCCGGGGTCAGCGGCGCGGTCTGGGCGAACGCCGGCGTGGCGAGGAGCAACAGGGGGAGCAGGGCACGCATCAACAATTCCTTTGGGTCGCGCGAAGGATCGTCGCCCCGGCCCGTGCCGGGGCGACGACGATCGACAGGCCGCGCTTACTTCGCGCCGTAGCCGTTATAGAGCGTGCCGAAGAAATCGCCCTTGTTCCACGCCGGACGCTGGCTGGCGTCGGCGATGTCGCGGGCGATCTGGTAGTTCACGTTGATGAAGCGTTCGCCCGATTCCCAATCGATCGGCGGCCCCTGCACCACCTCGTCCGATGGCTGGTGATAATTGTTGGCGAAGAACGCATCGACCGCCGCCTTGCCCGGCCCCGACGTGCCCGGCCACAGGAACACCGACGGCACGCCCTGCTGCACGAAGCGATAATGGTCCGACCGCACGAACAGCGCCATGTCGGGCATCGGATCGGGCGAGAAGCTGACCCCCGCCGTCGCCGCCGCGCGCTTCACGATATCGCCCAGCGTCGAACGCACCGCGCCGAACGCGATCACATCGGTGAACTTGTAGGTGATGATCGGCATGTCGAGATTGACGTCGGCGACCATTTTGGCACCCGGCATCACCTTTGCGATCGTCGGATTGTTGGCGAAGTAATCCGACCCGACCAGCCCCTTTTCCTCGGCGGTGACCGCAAGGAACAGGATCGAGCGGCGCGGGGCCTTGCCCGCCGCCTTGAACCGCTTGGCCTCCTCGATCAGCGAGGCGATGCCGACCGCATTGTCCATCGCGCCGTTATAGATCGTGTCGCCCTTCTTGTTCGGGGTGCCGACGCCGACATGGTCGAGATGCGCCGACAGCACGACCGTTTCCGGCGCGACCGTCGGATCGCTGCCGGGCAACAGTCCTGCGACATTGGAGCTGGGCAGCGGGGTGATGACGGTCTTGATCGCCACGTCCAGCCGTGGCTTTAGCGCGATCCCACGAACCGCCCCCTTGATCGGCAGCCTCAACGCCAGCGCCGCCTTGGCCCAGGTCGTGCCCGATCCGGCGAACAGCTTTTCGGCACCCGCCGCACTCAGCGTGGCGAGCGTCGGCACGCCGCCGCCCATGATGTGCCCCTTGCCATCGGCCTCGGCCCAGCTGACGCTGGTCGGCTGGGCGGTGGCGACGGTCTTGGCCATGGGCGAGCGCGCCGAAACCTCGGGCGTCTGGAGCGCGATGATGCCGACCGCACCCTTCGCCTTGGCGATCGCCGCCTTGGTCGGCAGGCCGCCGAAATGCGCCGCCTCCTCGCTGTCGAGACCGTCGGGCGCCCCGCGCACCACCGCCACGATCTTGCCGTGCACATCCAGCCCGGCATAATCGTCGCGCTTCGGCGACGACACGCCATAGCCGACATAGACCACCGGTGCCGCGATCGTCGTATCCGCCGCCGCCGGATTGACGCCCGGCAGGTAATCCTGCCCGAACACCAGCGCCTGCCCGTTCAGGCTCAGCTTGCCCATGTCGGCCGGGCCGACCTTGATGAGCGGCACGCGCTGCAGATAGCTGCCATCGTCGCCCGCCGGGCGCAGGCCCGCGGCATAGAATTGCGACGCGACGTACTGCGCGGCGATGTCATATTCGGGCGACCCGGCATCGCGGCCGCGCATCGCGTCGCTGGCCAGGAACATGACATGCGCCTTCATCGCCGCCTGCGCGGGCGGCAGGACGGCGTTGATCTCGCCGTTGCGCGCCTGCAGTTCGGCGGCGGTGGGGACGGCTTGGGCGGGGGCCGGCGGCGCATCCTGGGCGATCGCGGCGGTGCTGATGAGAAGACCGAGCAACAAGGCTGGACGGAACATTGGAATCCTTCGACAAACGACCATAGATACAGGCGTAGCTTGTGCCGTGGCCCCGCGCAACGCGGGTCCCGAACGCGAATGAAGGTCGAGAATGATGATGGTCGATGCGACGCGTACCCCGATGACCCCGCCCGTCATCCGCCGCACCGATTATCGCCCGCCGGCATGGCATGTGCCGGAGATCGCGCTGGAATTCGATCTCGACCCGAAGGCGACCCGCATCACCGCGACGATGATCGTCACGCGGAACGGCGACGAACCGCTGCGCCTCGACGGCGACGGGCTGACCCCGCGCACGGTCACCGTCGATGGCGTCCCACGCGACGACTGGCGGCTGGAGAAGGGGGCGCTGGTCCTCGATCTGCCCGGCGACCGGCACGAGGTGACGACCGAGGTCGTGCTCGAACCGCAGGCCAATACCCAGCTGATGGGCCTCTATGCCTCGGGCGGCAATTTGTGCACCCAGTGCGAGGCGGAGGGGTTTCGCCGCATCACCTTCTTCCCCGACCGGCCCGATATCCTCAGCCGTTACCGGGTGAAGATGACCGCCGACAAGGCGCGGTTCCCGGTATTGCTGGCAAATGGCGATCCGGTCGCATCCGGCGATCTGAAGGACGGTCGTCACTGGGCGGAATGGTCCGATCCGTTTCCCAAGCCCAGCTATCTCTTCGCACTGGTCGCGGGCGATCTGGTCGCGAACCGCGCGCAATTCGTGACCGCTTCGGGCCGCGAGGTCGAGCTTGGCATCTGGGTCCGCGCGCCTGATCTCGCCAAGACCGACCATGCGATGCGCGCGCTGAAAACGTCGATGGTGTGGGACGAACGCGTCTATGGCCGCGAATATGACCTCGACGTGTTCAACATCGTCGCGGTCGACGATTTCAATTTCGGGGCGATGGAGAACAAGGGGCTGAACATCTTCAACAGCCGCTACATCCTCGCCGACCCCGACACCGCGACCGATTACGACTATGACGGCATCGCCGCCGTCGTCGCGCATGAATATTTCCACAACTGGTCGGGCAACCGCGTCACCTGTCGCGACTGGTTCCAGCTGTCGTTGAAGGAGGGGTTCACCGTCCTGCGCGACCAGCAATTCTCGGCCGATCAGGGGTCGGCGGCGGTCAAGCGGATCGAGGATGTGCGATCGTTGCGCGCATCGCAGTTCCCGGAGGATGCCGGGCCGCTGGCGCACCCGATCCGGCCCGATGCGTATCAGGAAATCAGCAACTTCTACACCGCGACCATCTATAACAAGGGCGCGGAGGTCGTACGGATGATCGCGACGATTCTGGGGCCGCAGGCATTCCGCGCCGGCACCGACCTGTATTTCACCCGCCATGACGGGACGGCGGCGACGTGCGAGGATTTCATGGTGGCGATGGAGGATGCCTCGGGCGTCGACCTCTCCGCCTTCCGCCTGTGGTATCAACAGGCCGGGACCCCGCGCGTGTCGGCGACGCTGGAGCATCATGCCGGCGGCGGTCGCGCCACGCTGTCGCTGCGCCAGACCGTGCCGCCGACGCCGGGACAGGCGACCAAGCAGCCGATGGTCTTGCCGCTGAAACTCCGCCTGTTCGGCGCGGAGACCGGTCGCCCTCTAAGCGACGAACAGCTGTTCCTGTTCGATCGGGAAACGAGCGCCATCACCTTCGAAACCGTCACCGAACGTCCGATCCTGTCGATCAATCGCGGCTTTTCGGCGCCGGTGATCGTCGAGACCGACCGGACCTCGGCCGACCTCGCCTTCCTCAGCGCGCACGACGACGACCCGTTCGCGCGGTACGAGGCGATGCAGCAGCTGATGCTCGACACGCTGGTCGCCTCGGTTGCGAGCGGGCACGGCGACCACGCGGCGGTGATCGACGCGGTTGCCAACACGCTGGCCGACGACCGGCTAGACCGCGCATTCGTGGCGGAGGCGGTTCTGCTGCCGTCCGACAGTTTCATCGGCGACCAGATGGGCGTGGTCGATCCCGACGCGATCTTTGCCGCGCGCGAAGCGCTGCGCGGCGACATCGGCCGAGCGCTGCTGCCCGAATGGCGCGCCGCCTATGCCGCGACGGAGGCGCACGCGTTCGAATATACCCCGGATGCCAAGGGCAAGCGCCGGCTGCGCACCGTGGCGCTGGGCTATATCGCGGCGTCGGGGGCGAGCGATGCCGACGCCATCGCCTTTGCCCAGTTCGAGCAGGCCGACAACATGACCGACCGGCAGGGGGCGTTGATGACGCTGGTCAATTCAGACTCGGACGACCGGATCGCCGCGCTCGACATCTTCTACAACCGGTACCGCGACAATGGCCTGGTGCTGGACAAGTGGTTCACGACGCAGGCGCTATCGACCCGCGCCGATGCGTTCGAACAGGTCGAGGAACTGGCCGGCCACCGCGACTTCACCCTGACCAACCCCAACCGTGCCCGCGCGCTGATCGGCGCGTTCAGCATGAGCCAGCGCGCGTTCCACCGGGCGGATGGTGCCGGATACCGCTTCCTGGCGGACCAGCTGATCGCGCTCGACCGGATCAACCCGCAGACGGCGGCCAAGATGCTGCCGCCGCTCGGCCGCTGGCGGCGGTTCGACCGGGCGCGCGGCGAATTGATGCGCAAGGAACTGGACCGGATCTTGTCGGTACCGGGACTGTCGAAGGATATGCTGGAGCAGGTCGGCAAGTCGCTGGGATAGTCCAAGCGCGCTTCATTCTTCTTCAACGACCTTGCCCCATCATGCCGCGAAGTTTGGATCGCGGGCAGGAGCGGCAGGAGAATGTTTCGCGTACCCGACCAAGCCACGCTCAGCCTGTGCGCGGTCTTTGTCAGCCTGTGTTTTGCCGCGATGTTCCTGGGGCTGTGGCGACGAAACCCGGCCGAGCGTTTCTGGCTGTGGTGGTCGGCCAGCCGGTTCATCTATGTCGTCGGCGTCGTCGGGTTCAACGAACTACCACCGCCGATACCGGCCCCGGCCGGCATGCTGCTGTTCGGTGCGTCCGCCGCCGCGACGCTGCTGACACTCGCCGGGCTGCGGTCCTTTGCCGGGATGCGGCCGTGGCGTGGCTGGATGACGCTGCTGCTGCTGGTGCCGTCGCTGCTGTACGGCGCGGTCGCGATCCATTCGCCCGGCCTGATGACGCCGGCCGGTGCGTCGATGACGCGGATGGCGGGCGGGATCGGGTTGACGATCGTCCTGACCACCTGCGGCGTGGTGCTGCTGGCCGGTGCCAGGGGATGGGCGCGGATGATCGGCGTGGCGTTGATCGCCCATCTGCCGAGCTATGCCACCGTCCTGACCTCCGCGTGGATACAGAGTGCCGGGCTGGATGCCGTTGCGACGTGGCTGTGGATCACGCAACCGGTGCTGATGCTGGCGATGGACCTGTTGCTGCTGGCCATGCCCGGCATGATGGCGATGGAGCGCCTGCGCCAGGCGGCGTCGTGCGACGGACTGACCGGGCTGTACAACCGCCACTGGCTCGCCACCGTCGAGCCGGCACGGGCCGCGGCCGGCGTCGCCGTGGCGATGATCGACCTCGACGGGTTCAAGGGCGTCAACGACCGGTGCGGCCATGCCGCGGGCGACCGGTTGCTGGCCGATTTCGCCCGGCACCTGCGCGACTGGACCGACCGGCATGATGCCGATGCGGTGCGGCTGGGCGGGGACGAGTTCCTGATCCTGTTCGCCGCCGGCGACGATCGGCTGGCGGCATCGCTGCAACGCCATGTCGCGGCCGCACCGGACGAAAACCCCGCCTGGCCGCGCTGGTCGGCGAGCATCGGCATCGCCCCCTGCCCCGCCGGATCGACGACGTTGCAGGGCGCGATGCACGCCGCGGACGAAACGCTCTATTCGGTGAAGAAGGCGCGACGGTCGGGTGCAGCCTGCGCCGCCTGACCGACGATCCTCAGCGGCGGGCGAACCATTCCGGGAAACGCTGCGCCTTTTCCGCCACCAGCGTTTCGTAATAGCGCATCAGGTCGATCGCATGGTCACGGTCGGTTCGGACCCGGGCCGCCGCGACATTCGCCGCCGCCCTCACCTGTGTATAGTCCCGCGCGAACATCCGCTCGATCGCGTCGGCCGCCGAACGCGGATCGCGCGCGGCATAGGTTTCGGCATAGTCCGGCTCGGCGATCTCGGCACAGCCGCCCTCGTCCGGCACGATCAGCGGCAGGCCCGATGCCAGCCCCTCCAGCCCGACCAGCCCGAACGGTTCGGCATCCGACCCGTGGATCAGCGCGTCGCAGCTGGCCATGATCCGCGCGAGCCGTACCCGGTCATAGACCGGGCGAAACAGCTTGATATGCGGGCTGTTCTTCAGCCGCCGCTCCAGCCGCGCGGTATGCACCCCGCTGCCGATCTGGATCATGCCGACCGGCAGGTACTCGCCCGCCATCTCCACCGCGTCGAAGATCATCGGCCAGCGTTTTTCGGCATGGTGCCGCCCCAGCCCGAGCAGCAGATGCCCCTCGGGCGGCAGGCCGAGCTGCTCCAGCAGCGACGCACGCAGCGCTTCGTCGCGATGCTCGGGCGAGAAGAAGCCGCGCTGGATGCCGAGCGGCATTGACGCATGGACGGTCAGCCCGCGCGCGGCGTGACGCTTTTCCAGCGCCGGGCCGTTGGTGACGAACGCGTCCATCTTTTCAAGGTAGCGCGCCATGTAGCGCGTCCACCACATGAACGCCTCCTCGATCCGCTCGCGGCTGGCCAGCCGTTCGAACCAGCGTAAGGGATAGGCACCGACATTGTCGTTATGCGCGAAATAGACCTTCACCGCATGGCCCGGCCAGTCGGCGACGATGGTCGCGGGCCGCCACGGGCTGGACGCCTCCACCACATCCGGGTGTAGTTCGTCGAGCAGTGCATGGATCGCCCCGCCGCGCACGAAGATGCCGTAATTTGGGTCGAGCACCAGCGTCGGTGCCTTTACCCAATAGATGCGCCCGCCGCCCGGCCGCTCCTCGACCGCGTTTTCCTTGGCCGGGGCGATCACGATCAGCTCATGGCCGAGTTCGGCCATGATCGTCATCTTGTGATCGATATAGGTGCGGACCCCACCGCCGGTCGGCGAGTAGAATTCGTTGACGTCGACGACGCGCATCGGGGGCGTGGGGCTTCAGTCGAGCGGGGCGAAACCGCCCAGCCCGCGCAGATATTGGGCACGCACCGTCGTGGTCGTCACGCCGGCCGGCACGGTGACGATCGCCTCCGCCAGTTTCGGGCGCGCCCGGCCGAGCTTGCCCGCACCCGGAAAGCCTGCTCCGTCGCGCATGAAATTGAACTTGTTGCGGCCGTCGCGGTCATGGGTGAACAACAGCGCATAGCGGCCGGGCGACGGCGCACGGATGCACAGCTGCACGTTGCCCGACGCCGGCATGTCGGCCCAGACCCGGCGGAAGAACTTACCCTCCTTGCGCAGGTCGTGGTCGTCCTTCAGGAAATCGTCCTCGTTCGCCGGATAGAGTTCGAGCTTCAGCCGGCCGGTGCGGTCCTTCAGCCCGACCACGTTGACGCGGATCGCCGGGCCCTGGTTCGCATTGCACGCGGCGGCATCGCTGCCGATCGACTGGGCGGCCGCGGGACCGGCGGCCAGCAACGCCGCACCCAGCAGCGTCAGGGCAAATTTCATCATTCTTTCCTTGCGAGCGCAGGAAGCCCGAATGCCGCCATCAACACCACGTGCGTAAACAGGGTGAGGGTCGCGATGAATGCGACCAGGTCGGACAGGGCTTCGCCATGCCCGATAAACATAATCGCGAAGTTGGCGAAAAGAAGGTCTTTGTTCGGCAACAGCGGCAACCGCGCCACGACCAGCCGCCCGGCCGCCAGGAACAGCCACCAGGTGATCGACACATTGGGCATCGCGAAATAGCTGGCGATGCCGAACGCCAGCGACCCCAGCACCAGCCGCGCGCAATGCACGCCGAAGATCCAGCGCAGCATGGCACCCGGCAGCGAAAAGACCCGGCGCGAAAACAGCAGCAGCACGCCCGAAATCCCGACCGCCACCGCCGACGACCAGCCGAGCATTTCCAGCTGCTGGGGCGGGAACAGTTCGAACGCGAAGGGCAGCGTAACCGCCAGCATGCCGACCGTCACGATATTGCCGGCGATCCCCGACAGGATCGTCACGTCCTTCACCGCGCCGAACGGGGCGGTCACCATCTTCAGCCGGGCACGGGCCCAGGCATAGAAGAACACGTCACCCGAATAGCCGATGACAACATCGTTCGCGATCCGCTTGCGCACCAGCGCGCCGAACCCGTCGAACGGCAACCGCCAAAGCCGACGGAAAATGACGAAATCGAACAGCGGCGGCGAAAAATAGGCGAGCGCGAAGAACAGATAGAACCACGGCGAATCCGGCGCGGCCAGTTCGACCCCGGCCCAGCCATGGTCGAACAGCTCCCACGCCAGCCCGACGATCATCAGTCCGGACAGCAGCGCGCCCAAGATACGCGGCCAACGCGGGCGCGACCGGTCCAGCGGCTCCAGCCCGGCCAGATCGGGACGCACGCCAGCGGTGTCGGCTTCGGTTACCATGTCGCGCGACGTCCTAGCGGTTCGCGCCCATCGCCGCCAGCGTCATGCCGCCGGTGCCACCGCGTCGGGATGCGCCGCGGCGAAGGCGGGCAGGTCGGCCGCCCGCGCATCGATCGCCACCAGCCGGGGCCAGGGCGACAGGTCGAGGTCGAACCGCCGCGCATTATAGAGCTGCGGCACGAGGCAGCAGTCGACCACGCCCGGTGCGTCGCCGCCGAAGAACCCGTCAGCCGGGGCCGCCGCCTCCAGCGCGACCAGCCCTTGCGCGATCCAGTGGCGATACCAGTCGCCCTTCGCATCGGCATCGGCGCCGAACTGCGCCTCCAGCCGCTGCAACACGCGCAGATTGTCGATCGGGTGAATGTCGGCGACGATCACCAGCGCCAATGCCATCGCCCGCGCCCGGTCCAGCGGATCGGCGGGGAACAGGCCTGGGTGGGGATGCGTGGCGTCCAGCCAGTCGAGGATCGCCAGCGACTGGGTCAGCATCGTGCCCCCGCCGATATCGAGCGCGGGGATCAGCCCTTGGCGGTTGCGCGCCAGATGCCCGGCCGCGCGATGCTCGCCCTTCAGCAGCGAGACGGCCACGCTGGTCCACGCCACCCGCTTCAGGTTCAGCGCGATGCGGACGCGGTAGGCCGCCGACGATCGGTGATAATCGTAGAGGGTATAGCCGTTCACTTGGGCGAGCCGCTCGCCGGGACCAGCGAGGTACCGGCGCGACCGCTGCGGAACGCGCTGAACCACGTTGCCGGGTTCAGGTTGGTCGTGCCGTCGAGCGAGAAGGTAATGAACTCCGCCCGGCCACCGATATTCTCCCACGGCACCGGCCCGCCCAGGCCCCGCTCGGCTTCGGAAAAGCGGCTGTCGGCGCTGTTGTCGCGATTGTCGCCCATCAGGAAGACATGGTTGGCCGGAATCACGATCGCCGGGAAATTGTCGCCCTGCGAATACCGATAATCGATCGTGTCGTACTGCCGCCCGTTGGGCAGCGTCTCGCGGAATAGCGGCAGGCGGCAGAACGCGCCCTTGTCGGTGCGGACCAGCGCGCCGGGATACTGGTCGGGATCGCATTTGGTGTTGGCGTCGACCGGGATCATCGCGTCGCCCATCGCCTTGCGCGGGATCGCCACGTCGTTGATGTAGACGACGCCGCCCGCCACTTCCAACCGGTCGCCCGGCAGGCCGATGACGCGCTTGATGAGGTCGGTGTTGCTGCCCGGCGGCTTCACGATCACCACGTCGCCGCGTTCGGGCAGCGATCCCCACAACCGGCCATGCCATGCCGGCAGTTGGACGCTCCACGTCTCCTGCGGCTGGCGCAGCACGATGTCGCGGAACATCGCCACCGGGTTGGGGATGGTCGGCGACACGAACGACCAGCCATAGGCATATTTGCTCACCACCAGCCGGTCGCCGACGCGCAGGCCCGGCAGCATCGATTCGGACGGGATGTAGAACGGCTTGGCGACGAAGCTGTGGAAGCCCAGCACCACCAGCAGCAGCCAAAACAGCCCGCGCAATTCGCCCTTCCAGTCGAGCCGGCGGGCAGGCGCGGCGTGGCTGGTGGTGGGGGTCGGCTGCGACGGCGCGGGAACGTCCTGGTTCTCCAGCGCCACATGATCGGCCATCGAATGTCCTACTCTACCCTGGGCAACGCCTCGATAATGACGAACGCCTGGGCCCAGGGATGGTCGTCGGTCATCGTCAAATGTACCACCGCGACGTGGCCCTCGGGCGTCATCGCGTCAAGCCGTGCTTTTGCACCGCCGGTCAGGTGCAGCGTCGGCGCACCGGAAGGGGCGTTGACCACGCCGATATCGCGCATGAAGACGCCCTGCGCAAAGCCGGTGCCGACCGCCTTCGAAAACGCTTCCTTCGCGGCGAACCGCTTGGCGAGGGTCCCGGCGCGGGTGAAGGGGCGTTTTTCGGCCTTGGCCTGCTCGACAGGGGTAAAGACGCGCTGGACGAAGCGGTTGCCGAAGCGGTCGAGCGAGGACTGGATACGCTCGATATTGCAGAGGTCGGACCCGAGGCCGAGGATCATGCGCAGTTCCTCCCCGGCACGGGGAGGGGGACCATGCGCAGCATGGTGGAGGGGGGCTTCCTGCTCCACGACAGTAGCGAAAGGGGATACCCCCCTCCACCACTCGCTGTCGCGAGCGGTCCCCCTCCCCGTGCCGGGGAGGAATCCGCGTTCACCGCGCCGTCTCCATCAAGTCCTTCATCCGCCGCACCACCGGCCCCAGCCCGCCGAAGATCGCCTCGCCGATCAGGAAATGGCCGATATTCAGCTCGCGGACCTGCGGGATGGCTGCGATCGGCACCACATTGTCGAAAGTCAGCCCGTGCCCCGCATGCACCTCGATCCCGTTCTTGGCCGCCAGCGCGGCGGCATCCGCAATGCGGCGCAGTTCGGCGACCTGTTCCGCGCCCGACAATTCCGCATAGCGCCCGGTATGCAGCTCGACGACCGGCACGCGCAGCGCCACGGCGGCGGCGATCTGGGCCGCGTCGGGTTCGATGAACAACGACACCCGAACGCCCGCATCCGCCAGCGCCCGCACCATCGGCGCCAGCTTGTCCTGCTGTCCGGCGACGTCCAGCCCGCCCTCGGTCGTGCGCTCCTCACGCTTTTCCGGAACGATGCAGGCGGCGTGCGGCCGGTGCTTCAATGCAATGGCCAGCATCTCCTCGGTCGCCGCCATTTCCAGGTTCAGCGGCAGCGTCAGTTCGCTCGACAGGCGGGCGATATCAGCGTCGGTGATGTGGCGGCGATCCTCGCGCAGATGCGCGGTGATGCCCTCCGCACCATGCTCGGCCGCCAGCAGCGCGGCGCGCACCGGATCGGGATAGCCCGATCCCCGCGCATTGCGCACCGTCGCGACGTGATCGATGTTGACGCCCAGGCGCAACGGGCCGGTCATGCCGCCCGGCTCCCCGGCTTGATCGCCGGAATCGCGGCGAGGTCGGCGGGCAGCGCGTCGGGGTGATAGCTCGGCACGTCGAGGCGGATCAGCGGGTGGAACGGCACGCCCAGATCGGCATTGCCGTTCGACCGGTCGACCAGCGATGCGGCGGCGACGACTTCGCCGCCCGCCGCCCGGATCGCGGCGATCGCTTCGCGCGACGACAGGCCGGTGGTCACCACATCCTCCATCATCAGCACGCGGGTACCGGGATCGATGCGGAAGCCGCGGCGCAGCTCGAACGTGCCGGTCGGGCGTTCGAGGAACATGGCGCTCACCCCCAGTGACCGGCCCATTTCATGGCCGACGATCACCCCGCCCATCGCCGGCGCGATCACGACGTCAATCGATTCGCGCAGCTCGGCGGGAAAGCGGCCGGCCAGTTCGTCGCACAGCCGCGCGGCGCGGCGCGGGTCCATCAGCACGCGGGCGCATTGCAGGTAACGCGACGACCGCAGACCCGACGACAGGATGAAATGCCCCTCCAGCAGCGCTTCCGCTGCACGGAATTCGTCGAGGATCGCGTCGTCGTTCATGGCTGTCATCCTGCCCACTTGCATGTGCGCGCCCTGTACCGCCGCCGAGGGTGCGTTCGCAACCATCGCTTGAGGACAGGCGACATGCCGCGTATAGCCCGGTGGGTTAGGGTTTCCAAACGCCCACAGCACGCGACCACGCCGCACAAGAAGCGTACCGCGTGCCCACTAACGGGGTGATACGACACGATGCGAAGCATTGGGATGAGGATGTTGGTACTGGCGGCCGCCGCCGCGCTGGCGGGGGGCGCCCATGCCGCCGCGCCGAAAGCGGTAACGCCGGGTACGCAAGAGGTGGCAACTGCGCCACAGGCGGGCGCACCGCCCCCCGGTTCGGCGGAGGCTGCCCCGACCGGGCAGGTGACGCCACCGACGACCGCCGCGGCCCCTGCCCCGGCCAAGGTGCAGGACCCGACGCTGGATCGAAACGGCGCGCCACTGCTCGTCGCGACGCCGGGGATCGGCCAGCCGACCGACCGCAAGGTCGACCTGCAGCAGCAGGTGACGCCGAACGGGCGTGAGGCGAAGGCGTTTCACAACCACATCCTGATGCCGGTGATCGTCGTCATCTCGCTGCTGGTGCTGTTCCTGCTCGCCTATGTCGTGATCCGCTTCCGCGAGAGCGCGAACCCGGTCCCGTCGAAGACGTCGCACAACACGATGATCGAAATCGTGTGGACCGCCGCGCCGGTGCTGATCCTGGCGGCGATCGCGGTGCCATCGATCGGGTTGCTCGCGCGCCAGTTCAAGCCGGCCCCGGACAACGCGGTGACGATCAAGGCGATCGGCAACCAGTGGTTCTGGTCCTACGAATATCCCGATTATGGCGGCGTGTCGGTGACCGCCAACATGCTGAAGGAAAAGAACGAGGTCGCCGCCGGGCAGCGCTATCGCACCGATGCCGACGGTCCCCGCCTGCTGGCGGTCGACAACCGCATCGTGCTGCCGGTCGGCGTGCCGATCCGCCTCATCACCACCGCGACCGACGTGATCCACAGCTGGGCGATGCCCGCGTTCTGGATCAAGCTCGACGCGGTGCCCGGGCGGCTGAACGAAACCAGCTTCACCATCGAAAAGCCGGGCCTCTATTTCGGCCAGTGCAGCGAGCTGTGCGGCGCGCGCCATGCGTATATGCCGATCGCGGTCGAAGCGGTGCCGGTGGCGCAGTTCAACCGGTGGATCCAGGCGAAGGGCGGCACGCTGCCCGGCGCCAAGGAAGCCGCCGCGCCGACCAACGCCGTGATCCCGCAGCCGGGTGCCGATGCCGCCGACGCGACGTCGAACGCCAGCAACGCGGCCGACGTACCCATCGTCAACGCGACCGAAGCCGCCTCTCCCTCCACCCAGCGCGCCACCGGCAACGGCGGCGGCGTCGGCAACGTGGACCAGTAAGATGACCGATACCGCCCTTCCCGGCCACCATGCGTTCGATTCGCACGGGCGCGGCCATGACGCGCACCATCATGATGCGGACCACAAGCCGGGCTTCTTCGCCCGGTGGTTCATGTCGACCAACCACAAGGATATCGGGACGCTCTACCTGATCTTCGCGATCGTCGCGGGGATCATCGGTGGCGCGATCTCGGGCCTCATGCGGCTCGAACTGGCGCAGCCGGGCATCCAGTGGCTGCCGTGGCTGTCGGGCCATGAAGGCGACCAGGCGCTCCATTTCTGGAACGTGCTCATCACCGCGCACGGCCTCATCATGGTGTTCTTCATGGTGATGCCGGCGATGATCGGCGGCTTCGGCAACTGGTTCGTGCCGATCATGATCGGTGCGCCGGACATGGCGTTCCCGCGGATGAACAACATCTCGTTCTGGCTGCTGATCCCCGCCTTCCTCCTGCTGCTGGGTAGCACGGCGTTCGGCGGCGGCGCGGGTACCGGCTGGACGGTGTATGCGCCGCTGTCGACCTATGGCGAACCCGGCCCCAGCGTGGACATGGCGATTCTGTCGCTCCACCTCGCCGGCGCATCGTCGATCCTGGGCGCGATCAACTTCATCACCACCATCTTCAACATGCGCGCGCCGGGCATGACCCTGCACAAGATGCCGCTGTTCGTGTGGTCGGTGCTGGTCACCGCGTTCCTGCTGCTGCTGGCGCTCCCCGTGCTGGCCGCCGCGATCACGATGCTGCTGACCGATCGCAAGTTCGGCACGACCTTCTTCGATCCCGCCGGCGGTGGTGACCCGATCCTGTACCAGCATCTGTTCTGGTTCTTCGGCCACCCCGAAGTCTACATCATGATCCTGCCGGGCTTCGGCATCGTCAGCCACATCGTCGCGACGTTCAGCAAGAAGCCGGTGTTCGGCTATCTCGGCATGGCATACGCCATGGTCGCGATCGGCGCGGTCGGGTTCGTCGTGTGGGCGCACCACATGTTCACCACCGGCCTGTCGGTGAACACCAAGATGTACTTCACCGCCGCCACGATGCTGATCGCGGTGCCGACCGGCATCAAGATCTTCTCGTGGATCGCGACGATGTGGGGCGGGTCGCTTCGCTTCCCCACGCCGATGCTGTGGGCGATCGGGTTTATTTTCATGTTCACCGTCGGTGGCGTGACCGGCGTGGTGCTGGCCAATGGCGGCGTCGACGACGTGCTGCACGACACCTATTATGTCGTCGCCCACTTCCACTACGTCCTGTCGCTGGGCGCGGTCTTCGCGCTGTTCGCCGGCTTCTACTACTGGTTCCCCAAGATGTCGGGGAAGATGTACAACGAACTGCTCGGCAAGCTGCACTTCTGGGTGTTCTTCATCGGCGTGAACGTCATGTTCTTCCCGATGCACTTCCTCGGCACGCAGGGGATGCCGCGGCGCTATCCAGACTATCCAGATGCCTATGCGTTCTTCAACCACATCGCCTCGGCCGGATACGGCATCATGGCGATCGGCATGGTGTTCTTCTTCGTGAACGTCGTCATCTCGCTGATCGGCGGCCGCAAGGCGGCGGACAATCCGTGGGGCGAAGGGGCGACGACGCTGGAATGGACGCTCAGCTCGCCGCCGCCGTTCCACCAGTTCGAGACGCTGCCCAAGATCGACTGATCGCCCCCAGCGCAAGCAGACCAGAAACGCCCCGGAGCAATCCGGGGCGTTTTTGTTTGCTGCCAAAGCAAGCAGTCCACGGGTGAAGATCATTCCGGAAGCAACATAGATACGAGATCGTAACGAATTCCGGATATCGCTTGGAACTTACCGCAGCGTCCGAACGTTATGGCGCGTTTTCTTCAATCGATACATTCCGTTAACCATTCCCGTCCATACAGGCCCAACCACCAGAGTAGCGGTGCGTGGGGGTAATGCCGATGTTGGACGGACCATCGATCATCGACGACAATGATGCGGTAGCAGACCCGCATCCGGCGGCGCAGGCGACGCCGACCGGGACGTGGCGGCCGACCGAGACCCATGGCGCACTGGCAGCGGCGTTGCTGCTCGCGGCGTGCGATTCGAGCGGTGGCGGCGGCGGCAGCGGATCAGGGCTGGTAACCGTTCCGACCCCCGCCCCGGTTCCGACCCCCACGCCCAGCCCCAGCCCCAGCCCGACCGCCGCCGCGCTGACCGTGCAAGGTGCCAGCCGCTTCCTGGCTCAGGCGACGATGGGTGCCAACCGCACGTCGATCGATGCCGTGCTGAACACCGGTATCGCCGGCTGGATCGACGCCCAGTTCGCCCGCCCGCGCGACCCGAGCCATTGGGACTGGCTGGTGTCGAAGGGTTTCAACGACGCCACCAACAACAACAATATCAACGGCCAGAACGGCTACGACGCCAGCGTATGGCGACAGGCAATCGCCGGCGGCGATCCGCTGCGCCAACGGGTTTCGCTGGCCCTGCTCGATTTCCTGGTGGTCGGGATCGGCGGGCTGAACATGCCGTGGCGCGCATTTTCGATGGCGGCGTATCACGACCTGCTGCTCGACCATGCGTTCGGCAACTATCGTGACCTGCTGGGCGCGATCACGCGCAGCCCGGCGATGGGGTCGTTCCTGAGTTCGGCGGGCAGTCGCAAGGCCAATCCGTCGAACGGTTCGATGCCCGACGAGAATTTCGCGCGCGAACTGATGCAGCTGTTCACGCTGGGCGTATACCAGCTGGAGCAGGATGGCAGCGTTCGTATGTCGAACGGCGTACCGCTGGAAACCTATACGCAGGACGACGTGTCCCAGCTGGCGCGCGTGTTCACCGGGCTGAATACCGTCAATTTCGACAATGCCACGCCCGATCGGATGCGATCGCCGATGCAGGTCTATGTCACCGCCAACGAAACGGGGGCGGCGACGGTGCTGGGCGCAACCGTGTCGGGTGGCGGAATGGCGGCGGTCGATGCCGCGCTCGACATCCTGTTCCGCCATCCCAACGTCGCGCCGTTCGTGTCGCGGCAGTTGATCCAGCGGATGGTGACATCCAACCCAAGCCGCGGCTATGTCGGGCGGGTCGCCGCCGTTTTCGCCAATAATGGCAGCGGGGTGCGCGGCGATATGAAGGCGGTGATCCGCGCCGTCCTGCTCGATACCGAGGCGCGCGACGATGCGGCGGCGCTGGCCAGTGCGTCCGCCGGGCGGCTGCGCGATCCGGTCCAGCGGCTGACCAACTGGGCACGCGCATTCGGCGTCACCTCCCCCAGCGATGCCTGGGCGATCGGCGACACCACCAGCACGACGTTGCGGCTGGGCCAGTCGATCGGCCGCGCGTCCAGCGTCTTCGGCTTCATGCGGCCGGGCTATGCCCCGCCCGGCACGGCGATGGCCCAGGCCGGGATGACCGCGCCGGAATTCCAGGTCGCCAGCGAACAGACCAACATCGCCTATGTGAATTACATGCAGTCGCTGGTCGGCGGCGGCACCGGCGATGTGAAGGCCGATTACGCGCCGATGATGGCGCTCGCCTCGGACAGCCAGAAGCTGGTCGACGAAGTGAACCTGATCCTCGCCGCCGGGCAGTTGCGCGCATCGACCGTGACCGCGATCCGCGCCGCCGTCGACAGCATCCCGCTGACCGCGAACAACGCCACGCTGAACCGCACGGGGGTCGCGATCCTGCTGACCCTTGCCGCCCCCGATTATCTGGTGCTGAAATGACCGCTCCGACGATCCTGCACGACGTTTCGCGCCGCGCCTTCCTGCAACGTACCGCCGCGCTGGGCGTCGCGGGTGTCGCGGCACCACTCGCCACGACGCTGGGCGCGATCGGCGAGGCGGCGGCGGCAACCGCGAGCGATTACAAGGCGCTGGTGTGCGTGTTCCTGCAGGGCGGGAACGACCATTACAACACGCTGGTCCCCTATGACCCGACCTCGCACGCTTTGTACGCCGCGGCGCGCGGCGGGCTGGCGCTGGGGCGTGACGCGCTGCAGGCGACGGCGCTGACCGGTGCGGACCTGGGCGGGCGGGCCTATGCCCTGGCCCCCGCCATGGCCCCGCTCAACCCGCTGTTCGATGCCGGGCGCCTGGCGGTCGCGCTGAACGTCGGTACGCTGATCCAGCCGACGACGCGTGCGCAATATCTCAACAAGTCGGTGCGCCTGCCCCCGAAGCTGTTTTCGCATAACGACCAGCAGAGCTTCTTCCAGGCGTCCAGCCCCGAAGGCGCGGTGTCGGGGTGGGGCGGGCGGATCGGTGACCTGTTCCAGGCGGGCAACGGGTCGTCGACGATGACCTGCATCAACGCATCGGGCAACGCCGTCTTCCTGACCGGGCGGCAGGCGATCCAGTATAATGTCGGCACCGGCGGGCCGGTGTCGCTGCTGCGCGGGGCGACCTCGCTCTACGGGTCGAGCGCCGCCGCCAGCGCGCTGCGCCAGATGATGACCGAAACCAACCCGCATATGTTCGCGACCGAATATGCGCGGGTGAACAAGCGGGCGATGGATACGCAGGCACAGCTCGCCAACCTGCTGGCCGGCGCGCCCGAATCGCAATTCGGCCTGTTCCCCAGCGGCAATGCGCTGGCCGACCAGCTGCGCATGGTTGCGCGGATGATCGCGATTTCGGGCGAGCTGGGGACCAAGCGGCAGGTCTTCTTCGTCGCGATGGGCGGGTTCGACCTGCACGACAATCTGGCGTCGAGCCAGCCGGTGGTGCTGGCCCGGCTTGCCGCCGCATTGCGGGCGTTTCACGACACCACGGCCGCGCTGGGCGTGGCGGACAAGGTGACGACCTTTACCGGGTCCGATTTCGGGCGGACGCTGACGTCGAACGGCAATGGCGTCGACCATGGCTGGGGATCGATGCACTTCGTCATGGGCGGGGCGGTGAAGGGCAAGCGATTCTATGGTGCTGCCCCGGCGATCGGCAGCAACACCAACGACGATGTGGGCCAGGGCCGGTTGATCCCGACCATGGCGGTCGATCAATATGCATCGACCATGGCGCGCTGGTTTGGGGTGTCGGACAGCGACCTGTCGACCGTGCTGCCCAATATCGGCAATTACGACAAATCCACCTGGTCGCAGGGATTCGTCTAAGCGGCGAATCACCCCCGCGTCAGCTGCGCCCGATCCGCATCGCGGTGCCGGCCACCACCGGCCCGCCGACGCACAGCAAGAGGCTGGTCGCTGCCAGCAGCTTGACCGCCCCGGCCCCGCCGTCCAGCCCGCCCGCGCCGAAGATCACCAGCGGCAGCGCAAGCGGCAGCAGGACGAGGCCGGCGACCGCCCCGCCGCCGCGCAGGCCGGCGGTCAGTGCCGCCGTCGCCACACCCAGCGCCGCCAGCCCCGGCGTGCCGAGCAGCAGGCCGACCTCCAGCGCGAGCAGCGTCGCCCCGTCCATGCCCAGCAACGCCGCCGATAGCGCGGCGGCGACCATGACCGCCGGCGCGAAGCCCAGCCAGTGGCCGATGGTCTTGGCCGCCGCGACGCTCGTCTCGCTCCAGCCGCGTATCGCCAGCTGATCGATCACGCCGCTTTCGATATCGGGCGCGACCAGCCGGTCGAGCGGCAGCAGCGCGGCCAGCAGCGCCGCCGCCCAGGCCACCCCGCCGCCGATCCGCGCCAGCAGCGCCGCATCGGGACCGATCGCGAAGGGAAACAGCGTCGCGACCAGCAGGAAGAAGGCGATGGGCAGCAACAGCCCGCCGCCGCTCCACGCGATGCGCAGCTCCCGGGCGATCAGCGCGATCACAGCGTCACGACCCGTGCGCCTGGCAGCGCAACGGCCACATGGCTGGCCACCAGCACCGCCCCGCCGCCGCCGCGATGCGCGGCGATCGCCGCCTCCAGCCGGGCGAGCGAGGCGGTATCCAGTCCGTTGGCCGGTTCGTCGAGCAGCCAGAGCGGCGCGCCACTGGCGATCACGCGGGCGATCGCCGCCCGGCGCTTCTGCCCGGTCGACAGCATCCGCACCGGCACATCGGCCAGCGGCTCGATCGCCATCGCGGTCAGCGCCGTGCCCAGCCGGTCGCGCGCGCCATCCAGCCCGGCCCAGAAGTCGAGCGCCGCGCCCAGCGGCACCGCCGCGTCCAGCGCCGTCGCCTCCGCCAGCAACGCGACCGTGCCGTTGCGCGCGACGCTTCCCCCGGCGGGCGACAACAGCCCGGCGGCGATCCGTACCAGCGTCGATTTACCGACGCCGTTCGGCCCCTGCACCCACAGCGCTTCGCCAGCGCCCAGCGCAAACGACAGGTCGCGGAACAGCACCCGGCGCCCGCGCGCGCCCGTCACTTGCGTAAAGGACAGGATCAATCGGCGTCTTCCAGCGCGTGCATATCGTCGTCGGACAGGCCGAAATGATGGCCGACCTCATGCACCACCACATGGCGGATCAGGTCGCGCAGATCGACCCCGGTCTCACACCATTCGGCCAGCAGCGGTTGCCGGTACAGGTGGATGCGGTCGGGCAGCTGCATCGCGTCGAACGCCGATTTCTCGCCCACCGGGCTGCCATGATACAGGCCGGTCAGCTCGTACGGCTCCATTTCCATCGCGGCGAGGGTGTCGTCGTCGGCGAACTCCTCGACCAGCAGGACGATGTTCGACAGGTGCCCGGCAAAGGGTTCGGGGATGCGTGCCAGCGCCGCGCGCGCCAGCTGCTCCATCTCTTCCGCACTGGGGGCGGTTCGCGCTTGATCGGACATGGCCCAAGCAATAGGCCATCGCCATCAGGAGACAAGGGAGGGACGATGGAACCGCTGAGCCAGGCAGAGCGCGCCGACGCGTTGGACGGCCTGCCCGATTGGGACCACGACGCCAGCCGCGACGCGATCGTCCGCAGCTTTACCTTCGACAATTTCAGCCAGGCATTCGCGTTCATGACGCAGGTGGCGCTGCTGGCGGAAAAGGCCGACCATCATCCCGAATGGTCGAACGTCTATAACCGGGTCGACATATTGCTCACCACGCATGACGCGGGCGGGCTGTCGGATCGGGATATCGACATGGCGCAGGCGATAGACGCGCTGGTGGAATGACTGGCGCGACTCCGTTCGTGCTGAGTAGCCACTGAGCTTGTCGAAGGGGCGTATCGAAGGACCGGTCGTGACCAGGTACTTCGATACGCCCCTTCGACTTCGCTCAGCCCCTACTCAGCACGAACGGTAGAGGGTTGGAGCCGCCTACCGCCGCCGCATCTGTTGCCGCAGCTTGCCCGGCATCCAGCGCGCAGCGAAGCGCATCCGCTTCGCCGTCGGGCCGACCGGTGTATGAATCGCATCGCCGCGCACCGCGTCCCATGCCGCCTGCGCCACGACCTCGACAGGGGTGAACTCCAGCCCGGAAGCGCGGACCTGCTGGCGGACATTGTAGTTCGTGCCGGCCAGCGACGCGTCGAGCAGCGGCGTGTCGATGAAGCCGGGCATCAGCGACCGGACGCGAATCCCGTCCGCCGCCCATTCGCCGTCCAGTGCCTCGGTCACGCCGCGCACCCCGAACTTGGTCGCCGAATAGACCGCCGCGCCCGCCGTCCCGTAGATACCCGCCGCCGATGCGGTGTTGAGCAGGCACCCGCCACTGGCCTTCAGGAACCGATGCGCCGCGTGCGCGCCATGGATGACGCCGGTCAGGTTGACCGCGATCGTGCGCTCGATCGCGTCCGGAGTCATTTCGGCGAAAATCCCGCCCGACGCGATGCCGGCGTTGTTGAACAGCACGTCGATCCCGCTGGCTGCGGCGAACGCCGCCAGTGGCGCGTCCCAGCCCGCGCGGTCGGTCACGTCGAACACGAACGTCGCCGCCCCGTTCGGCAGCAACGCCGCCGTCTCGGCCAGCCCGGCGGCGTTCACATCAGCAAGGCCGATGCGCCAACCGCGCCCTGCAAACAATTGCGCCACCGCGCGCCCGATGCCCGACCCGCCGCCGGTGATGAAGATCGCTTTCGTCATGGCCGCACCATCGGGCAGGATCGGCGGCGACGCCAGTGCCATTACGCCGCCATCGCCTCCAGCACTTCGCCGACCTTGGCCAGTCGTTCCTCGGCATCGTCGATCCGGGTGGGCATGATCCAGCGGCCCTTCTTTTCGGTCAGCCCCTTGGGCGCGTCCCCACGATGCTGCGGGGTGAGCGCGATGGCGGCGGGGCCGGCGTCGACCTTCGCCACGCCCGCGCCGCGCGCCAGCAACCGGACGCGCGCCAATTCGATCAGCAGCCGTGCCTCGTCGGGCAGCGCGCCGAACCGGTCCTCCAGCTCCTCCTCGAATGCGTCCAGCGCGCCCTCTTCCTCGATCCGGGCCAGCCGGCCGTAGAGCATCAGCCGCACCTCCACTTCGGGAATCCAGCGTTCGGGCAGGCAGCCGGCGATGCCGACATGCAGTTCGGGCGCCACCCGGTCGACCGCCTCGCCACGTTCGGCACGCAGCGCCCGGCCGAGCAGATACTGGTACAGGTCGATGCCGATCAACTTCATATGCCCGGCCTGCGCCTCGCCCACCAGGTCGCCCGCGCCGCGCAGGTCGAGGTCACGGGCGCTGATCGCGAACCCCGCGCCCAGCCGGTCGAACGCCTGCAACGTGCGCAGCCGCTTCAGCGTCGCCTCGGCGATCGACTGGTCGGGATCGGTCAGCAGCAGCACCTGCCCGCGCCGCCCGCCGCGCCCGACCCGCCCGCGCAGCTGGTGCAGCTGCGACAGGCCGAACCGGTCGGCATGATGGACGATCATCGTATTGGCGCGCGGCACGTCCAGCCCGGCCTCGATGATGTTGGTCGCCAGCAGCACGTCGCCGTCGCCATGGGAGAAGCCGACCATCGCCGCATCGATCTCCGCCGCCGGCATCTTGCCGTGCGCAACGACCAGGTCGAGTTCGGGGGCCAGCTTGCGCAACCGCGCCTCCAGCGGCGCGATATCCTCGATCCGGGGGACGACGACGAAGCTCTGCCCGCCGCGCGTGCGTTCGCGCAGCAGCGCGGTGCGCACCGTCACCTCGTCGAAATCGGCGACGGCGGTGCGGATCGGCTGGCGCCGCGCGGGCGGGGTGGCGAGGACCGACAATTGCTGCAACCCGATCAGCGCGCTTTGCAGCGTGCGCGGGATCGGCGTGGCGGACAGCGTCATCACATGATCGGCAAGGTCGCGCAGGCGCGCCTTGTCCTTCGCGCCGAAGCGCTGTTCCTCGTCGATCACGACCAGTGCGAGGTCGCGATAGGCAACGCCCTTGCCCGCCACCGCCTGTGTCCCCACGACCACGCCGATCGACCCGTCGGCAAGGCCGGCCTTCACCCGCTTCTTCTCCGCCGCGTCGGACAGGCGCGACAGGCCGGCGACCTCGATCCCCGTGCCGTCGAAGCGGCGGCGGAAGGTTTCGACGTGCTGGCGGACCAGTACCGTCGTCGGCGCAGCGATCGCCACCTGCCGTCCGGACAGCGCGGCGATGGCGGCGGCACGCAGCGCCACCTCGGTCTTGCCATAGCCGACATCGCCGATCACCAGCCGGTCCATGGGCTTGCCCGCCGCCAGATCGGCGCGGACGGCGGTGATGGCGCGCGCCTGATCGGGGGTTTCGGTGAAGGGAAAACCGGCGGCGAAGCGTTCATAGGCCGCGATATCGGCCTCGATCGGGTCGACGCGCTGCTGGTCGCGGGTTGCGGCGATCGCGGCCAGTTCGCGCGCGCTGTCGGCGATGGCCGCGTCGATCGCGCCGCGCCGCTTCTGCCAGCTCGCCCCGTCCAGCGCGTCGAGCGTCACCGCATCGCCGTCCGCGCCATAGCGCCAGATACGGTCGGCCTCCATCACCGGCACCAGCCGCCGCGCACCCTTGGCATAGGTCAGCACGATCGCATCGCCCGCCGCCTTACCCGGCAAGGCTTCCAGCCCGGCGATGCAGCCGATGCCGAAATCCTCGTGCACGATCACGTCGCCGATGCGCAGCTCACCCGCCTCGGCGAACAGCGGATTGGTGCTGGCCGCTACCAATTCATCGCCCCGCGCGCGTCCGCCCAGCAGGTCGCCGCCGGTCACCACCGTCACGCCCTGTCCCACGAACCCGCGGTCGAGCGGCGCGGCGAGCAGCATTGCGGTGCCGGGTTGTGCCTGCAACGCCTCGTCCCACGACGTGATCGTCACCGGTTCGGTGCGGGCGAGCTTTGCCAGCTTCTTGCGCAGGAACCGCAGGTCGCGGGGACTTCCGGCCAGCACCAGCCGGCCCTCCGCCAGCACCTCGCGCGCGAATTTGCCGAAGGCGCGGGCAGGAGCACGGGCGGTGACGAAGCGTGGCGGCTCCTCCGCCGTTTCGGGAAGGGGCAGCTGCCGCCGCTTTGCCAGCATCCGGTCCCACGTCGCGGTATCGACCAGCGCCGCCGCATCGCGCCGGCGGCGGCGGGTCGCGTCCTGCGCCAGATCAAGGAAGCGGGCACGCCGTGCCGGCGCATCGCCGTCCATCGCCACCGCCGCATCGGGCAGATGGTCGAGGAGCATCGCGCCCTTCCCCACCGCAGGCTCCGCCGCGCGACCGATGGTGACGTCGGACAGGTCGGCATCGCCGCGCTGGGTCACCGGATCATAGCTGCGGATCGATGCGATGCGATCGTCCTCGACGGTGACCCGGATCGGTTGCCCGGCATCGGCGGGAAAAATGTCGATCACGCTGCCGCGCACCGCGACCTCGCCCGGTTCGTCCACCCGGTCGTCGCGGACATAGCCGAGCATTTCGGCGCGGTCGGCAAAGTCCGTCAGGTCGATCGCATCGCCGATCCGCAGCACCGGCGGCGCGGCATCGAAGTCGGTCGGCGGGGCGATGCGCAGCGCCGTCGCCTCGGGCGTGGTGATGCACGCGACCGGATGCCCCTCGCCCTGCGCGATCCGCAACCGCCGGAGCGCCGCGACCCGCGCGCCGGCATTGCCGGGCGAGGCCGGCGCATCGTCGCCGGGCAGCGCGTCGCTGGCAGGCAGATGGACGACCATCGTTCCCGGCACGAAGGCGGCAAGCACATCGGCCAGCGCCGCCGCGCGTAGCTCGTCCGATGCGATGAACAGGATCGATCCCGCCGCGACCTCCCCCGCCAGTGCCGCGGCAAGCGGGCCGATCGCGATCCGCGCCGCCCCCGGTTCGGATCGATCGGGGGCGGAGGCGTTCGACATCGCGGAATTCCCGGCAAGGCCCTGAAAACAGGGGTGTAGATGCCATCAACGAAGCGCGATGCGCGGACGTTCCGGGGTTATCGATGAACGGCAAATTGCCTGTTGCGGATTCGGCCGCGCTGCTATGACGGGGCGATTGCCGGGCCTGCCCGGCGCCATGGAGACGATAATGTCCTCGATCCTGCTGCGTTTCGCCGCCGCATTCACGTTGATGACCGCAGCCCCGGCCTGGGCCCAGAGCGCACCCAAGCCGGCGGTGGCGGACCTGCCGGCGGGCGAGGCCGATCCGGCGCTGTGGGTGGTCAAGGACAAGGACACGACCATCTATCTGTTCGGGACGATCCACGTCCTGAAACCGGGCCTGTCGTGGTTTGACGAAGCGGTGAAGACCGCATTCGACAAATCGGGCGAGGTCGTGCTGGAAATCCCGATGCCGACGCCCGAACAGGCGCAGGCGGCGGTGATGAAGTCGGCGGTAAATGTCACCGGCCCGAAGCTCAGCGAAAAGCTGCCCGCCGCCGAACGCCCGCTCTATGCCAAGGCGGTGGCCGATGCCGGCCTGCCGTCGGGCGCGCTGGAACAGCTCGACCCGTGGTTCGCGGCATCGACGCTGACGCTGCTGACGCTGCAGAAGCAGGGATACGACCCGGAAAGCGGCGCGGAGCGGACGATTTCGCAGGCGGCGAAGGAAGCGGGTAAGCCGGTCAGCGGCCTAGAAACGCTCGACCAGCAGTTCGGATTCTTCGATTCGCTGTCGGATGCGGCGCAGGTCACCTTCCTGACCGAGACGATCAAGGAACTGCCGACCGCCGGTGACGCGATCAACAAGATGGTCGACCAGTGGCGGCGCGGCGATCCCGACGCGCTGGCGGCGACGATGAACGAGGAGATGACCGTCTCCCCCGAACTCAAGCGCGTGCTGCTGACCGATCGCAACGCCCGTTGGGCCAAGTGGATCGAAGAACGGATGAAGCGGCCGGGCACGGTCTTCGTCGCGGTCGGCGCGGGCCATCTGGCAGGCAGCGGCAGCGTGCAGGACGCGCTGAAGCGCTACAAGCTGCGCGCGACGCGGGTGAAGTATTGAGGGCTGACCGCCACGGACATCAGGCCGGCCGGGTGCGTCACCCCTGTGCTGGCTGGCTTCTAGCCGCCGCGAGTAACGCTGGCGGGTGACGTGGTTGGTGGATGGCGACTTAGCCAAACACTCCGTCACCCCGGACTTGATCCGGGGTCCCGCTTTCTCACCGCGACGGCAGAAGAAGAAGCGTCACCCCGGATCGAGTCCGGGGTGACGACAGCTTCGGAGGAAGCCCTCCCAAAAAGAAACGGCCGGCGGATCGCTCCGCCGGCCGTCAGTCTGTCAAACGATGGCGACCCGGAAGGTGGTCGTCATCGGCAATCGGATCAGGCGTTGCAGGTCTGTGCGCCCTTGCCCGGCTGGGTCAGGGTGACGCTCTTCGGCGTGCCGGTCAGGCTGTAGCCACCCTCGGCGGTCAGCGGCTTGCCCTTTTCGGCAGCCTTCAGGCGGACGGGCACCGCATCCTGCTTCGCGCGGAAATTGGCCTGGGTGTCGCCTTCGAAGAAGTCGATATAGACGAGGCTGTTGTCCTTGCAGCGGAACGTCACGCTCGCCTTGACGGGCGGCGGCAGTTCGACCGGCGCGCGGTTGGCGAGCTGCGATGCCAGCGGATCGGGCGCGCGGGTGTCGAGCTGTTCCGGCTGCTGCTGACCGCAGGCCGAAAGGGCGAAGGCCGCGGCAGTGGCGGCGAGGAGAAGGGGGTGCTTCATAGGGTGGCGTTCGCAAATGCAACCGATTTCGTCAAGGCGGGTTGTGCGCCGCGCAACCGTCACGCGGCATAGCAATCGTTCGTTACGTAACGTCGAAGACGAAACGCATCGTGCTTTCCCAGCATCGACCGGGATCGAGCCGCGCGGAGGGAAAATCGTTGCGGTTGGGCGTGTCGGGCCATGCCTGCGGTTCGAGGCAGACGGCATCGCCCTGTCGGTACAGCCGCCCGCCCTTGCCCGCTTCCCCGCCGCTCAGGAAATTACCGGCATAGAGTTGTAGTCCGGGCGCGGTGACCGACAGCGCCATCACCCGCCCCGACGCCGGATCGGTCAGCACCGCCGCCGGGCGCAGCACGCCCGGTTCCCCGCGCAGGATGAAATTATGGTCATAGCCGCGGCCGATCGCGATCTGTTCGTCGCGCCCATCGCGTACCCGCGCGCCGATCGCCTGCGCCTCGCGGAAATCGAACGGGGTACCGGCCACCGCGCGGCGTTCGCCGGTCGGGATCGAGGTGGCGTCGACGGGCAGGAACTGATCGGCCTCGATCGTCAGCAGGTGGCGCATCGCCTCCCCCTGCCCACCCAGGTCGAAAAAGGCGTGGTTGGTCAGGTTGACGACGGTCGGCGCATCGCTGGTCGCGGCATAGGCGATGGTGAGCGCATCGGGCGTCAGCGTATAGGTCGCGCTGGCGTGCAGCGTGCCGGGATAGCCGGCATCGCCGTCGGGACTGGTCAGCGTCAGGCGGACCCACGCCGCGTCGTCATCCTGCCCGACCTCCGCCACGTCCCATAGCCGCTGGTCGAACCCGTCCGATCCGCCGTGCAGGTGGTTGGGGGCATTGTTGGTTTCGAGGGTATAGGTCGTGCCGTCGAGGGTGAACCGGCCGTTCGCGATGCGGTTGGCATAGCGGCCGACCGTCACCCCGAACCATGACGGCCGGTCGCGATAGGATTGCACGTCGTCGAACCCCAGCACGATATCGGCCGTAACGCCGTCGCGATCGGGCACGTGGAGCGACTGGAGCGTTGCGCCCAGCGGCAGGATGCGCGCGGACAGGGCGCCAGCGGTGAGGTCGATCGCCTCGAAGGGGGCACCGTCCAGCGTGCCGAAGGGGATTTGTTTCGCTTCGATCATGCCATTCTTCCCCGACCCATCGTCATTCCCGCCTGCGCGGGAATGACGAACGGGCTTACTTCGTCTGCGGCCGCCCCGACAGCGGCACGGTAACCGCCCGCCCGTCGTAGACGAACGTCGTCGCCTTGTTATCGGCGAAGTCCGGCGCGACGGCCTTGCCTGGGCTATGGAACCGCACCGACATCGCGCGCTGTGCGACCATGCCGGGGAAGCTGCCCTGTCGCGCACCGATGGTGAGCGTCTTCGTTGCCTCGTTCCACGTCACCGGAACCTGCGCCGACTGGCCCTTGCGGTATCCTTCGGACAGGCCGTCATCCTCGAACAGCGTATACGCGCCGTCCTTGCCGGTGAAGACGTGCAGCACATACGGCCCGTCGGGCTGTTCGGCGGTCGATTGCACCGCCGCGCCGGTCGGCACGATCGATCCGGCACGGACATAGAGCGGCATGGTGGCGAGCGGCGCGGCGGCGGTGATCGTCCGGCCGCCCTTCTGATACGCGCCGGTCGCGAAGTCGTACCAGTCGGCCCCGGCGGGCAGATAGACCTGCCGGCTGCGCGCGCCGAACTGGGTGACGGGGGCGACCAGGAACGCCGATCCGAACATATATTCGTCGTCGATGCCCCAGGTCTTGCGATCGGCGGCGAAGTCCATCACCAGCCCGCGCATCATCGTGCCGTCGCGGTGCCAGTTCTCGGCCGCCAGCGACAGGATGTAGGGCAGCAGCCGGTAGCGCAGGCGATCATAGTTGCCGAGCGCCTGATACAACGCCGGATCGCTGGCGCCGAGTTCGTAGATTTCGCGGAACGGCGTTTCGCCATGGCTGCGGAACAGCGGGCTGAATGCGCCGAACTGGAACCAGCGCAGGTTCAGTTCCTTCCATTCGGCCAGATGCGCCGGGTCCTTCTTGCTGTAGCGATCCTCGACCGCGAAGCCGCCGATATCGTGCGTCCAGTTGGGGATGCCCGACATCGACAGGTTCACGCCCGCCGAAATCTGGTCGCGCAGATCGTCCCAGCGCGACGCGACGTCGCCCGACCAGAGCGCGGCACTGGCGCGCTGGATACCGCCATAGCCCGAACGGGTCAGGATGAACGGGCGCACATCGGGCTTCGCCATACGCAGGCCGTCGGCCACGCCCTCGGCATGGACCAGCGGATAGCTGTTGAAGAATTCCTGCGCCGGTCCCTGTGCGGTCGGACCCATCCGGTCCATGCGCTGTTCGATCGACAGGTTCGAATGGATGTCCGGCTCGGTCGCGTCCATCCACCATGCGTCGAAGCCCTTGTCGACCAACGCCTCCTTCATCTGCCGGAAATAGATCGCGCGCGCTTGCGCGGCGTACGGATCGTAATCGGTATTGAGATAGCCCTTGCCGACCCAGTCGCGTTCCTTGGCGATCAGGTTGCCCTGATACAGATAGCCCTTGGCCGCCAGTTCCTGCGCATTCTTGGTGTTGGGGTAGAATTTCGGCCACACCGAAATCATGATCCGCGCGTCGGAGGCATGCAGTTCGTCGACCATCTGCTGCGGCTTGGGGAAGCGTTTCGGGTCGAAGCAGTGGCAGCCCCACTGGTCTTCGGGCCAGTAGAACCAGTCCTGCACGATATTGTCGATCGGCAGGCCGCGCTTGCGATATTCGCGGACCACGCCCAGCAGTTCGTCCTGGGTGTTGTAGCGCTGGCGGCTCTGCCAGAAGCCGTAGGCCCAGCGCGGCATCAGCGCCGCCTTGCCGGTCAGCGCGCGATAGCCGGCGATCACGCCGTCCATATTCTTGCCCCCGACATAGTAATAGTCGAGCGCATGGGCGACGTCGGACGACCACCACAGCGAATGGCGGTCGGCTGTCGGCAACGGATCGTTCTGGTAGAGCGCGATATAGCCGGCGTTCGGCTCCCATTCGATCCGGACCTCGGCGGCCTTGCCGGCGGTCATCGGCAGGTCGAAATTGTGGAACCACGGGTTCCAGTTCTGCCGCCAGCGGTTCAGCACCTCTTTCCCGTCGACGAAGACCTTCACATAGCTCGACGAATAGAGGCGGAATTTCTGGACGCCGGTTGCCGTCGGCATGACGGTGCCGGTCCACACGACCTTCTGCGTCTGCACCGCATTGCCGGCGGTGTTCTGCCCGGTGGTTGCCGCGACCGTCTGCGCCTTGGCCGCTGCCGGCCAGTTCGCCTGGTCCTTGATGAACTGATAGTTGATCGTGGGTTCGGTGCGCGTCACCGCCAGCTTGTCGCCCAGATAATATTGCGCCTGCCAGCCGGGCTTGCCGCCCGACATCACCTTCATGCCGTCGCCGACCAGCCGGTACGCCTGCGGATTGCCGAAGCGGGTGATGCCGTTGTTGTCCCACAGCACGCCGTAATTCTTCGTCGACACGACGAAGGGGATGCCGATGTCCATATTGTGCTGGGCGAGTTCGACGTCCTCGCCATTATAGTTCATCTGCCGGTTCTGGTGCTGGCCGAGGCCATAGAAGCCTTCGTCGGTGCCGCGATTGAACTGCTGGCGGACGGCCACGAATTTCTCGCCACCGGCGGTGACGGGGGTGAAACCGGCGCGCGATGCTTCCTCCAGCGTCAGCTTGCCGGCCGCGTCACGGAAGCGCACCTGCCCGTCGTCGAGGTCGATCTCGGCCGATCCGCCCGCCGTCTTTACCATCACGGCGTTGCGGGTCTGGCTGACGGTGAAGTCGCCCGCCGGCTTCGCGGTCACCATCAGGCTGTCGGGCGTGTCGAGCTGTGCGTCGGGCACCGCCGTCACGCGGAAGCGATCGGGGCCGTACACCAGCACCCGGACCCGCTTGGCAGGTCCCGCATCGGGGGTGACGACGACGCCGCCCGGCACCTTCGCCACATCGGCGGCGAGCGCCGGGAACGAGGCCGAGAGGGCCAGCGACAACAGCGTCCAGCGAAGCGTCTTCATCAGCGATACGTTCCCATCGTCACGCGCAGCAGCATCGGCTGGGCGGTAAAGTTCAATCCATAATCGGTCTGGTCGCCGTTCATCACCCGACGCGCGCGGAAGCTGCCGTCATCGTTGAGGGTGCCTTCCTCGACCTTGATGAGCATCGCGGTATCGCCCTGCGCCTTGTCGGCGACGTCGAACGAGACGCGGACATCGGTGCCGGTGACGAGGAACTGGTCGGGCGCCAGTTGCAGGACGGCGGCCCCGCCGACCGGCTGCGCGGCAGCGGCGGGCGGTTCGGCCTTCAGCCACGGCGAATCCATCGACCCGAACTGCCATTCGCCATATTTGGCCGACACGCGCCACCGGCCCATGACCTTTGCCTGCTCCGCGTCCGGCGCGCCCTTGGCCGTGCCCCAGCCGGGATGCTGGAACGCCAGCGTCGCCCAGCCGCGCGCCATGGGTTTAAGGAACCGGTATTTGCTCGCGAACGCTTCCAGCGTTGCATTGTCCAGCGTCACCGCGCCCAGCGGGTAGTTGTTGTACCCGGTGGCATCCATGCCGAACGGTGCCCAGCCGATGCCGCCGCGCCCGATCGTCGGCCACAGGAAGCGGGCGAAATCGGCGGCGTTACCGGTTTCGGGGACCATCAGCGGATTATCCGGCCGCGCATAATGCTCGAGGAATTTCAGATAGTCCTTGGCATTGCGGGTATAGAGGTCGGGCGCGACCGCATCGATGTTGGGCGCTGCCGCCTTCCACACATCGATCACCTGCCAGTCGGGACCGCCGCTCGCCCCACCCGACTTGCCCGGCGGGGCGAAGGGTCCGCCGACCGCCGCGTTGACATACATTGGCAGCTTCCACACCGCCTTCCCCGCCGCGGCGAGTCCGTCGATGTAACGCGCGGTGTACCAGGCGTTGAACGCCGGTTCGGCATTGTCGCCATAGACCGCCGTCCAGCTGCCGCGCTTGCCGGTCGCCTTCGCCAGTTCGGACGGCACATCGCCCGCGAACAGGCGGTTCGCCTCGGGCGAATAGTCGCGCGCCTGCTGGTACACGCCAGTCTCGTTCTCCGGCTGGACCATGATGACGCTGTGGTCGGGGTCGTGGTCCTTCAGGTAGCGCATCAGCGCGACGAACGCCTTCTTGTCCGCCTCGAACGTCGCCTGCCCATGCGGCGACAGCGCGTAATGCGTCTTGCCCTCCCTGGTCCGCATCCGGGGAAAGCGGGCGTTGTTCGTCTTGACCCAGGCGGGGACATAGCCCGGCGACGTGTTCTTCCACGTCCCGAACCACAGCAGCACCAGCTTCACACCGTGCTGGCGCGCCTGCGGCAACAGTGCGTCGAGATAGCTGAAGTCGAACTTCCCCTCGACCGGTTCGATCTGTTCCCATGCCACCGGGATTTCCAGCGTGTTGGCGTGTAGCCGTTCGACCATCGGCCAGACCTGCGCCAGCATGTCGGGATAGTTGCTGGAATTATTGGCCTGTACGCCCAACATCAGGAACGGCGCGCCATCGACCATCAGCGCGTGGCGACCATCTTTACGCACCAGCACGGGCGCATCGCCCGGCCGGGCATCAGCGACCGATCCGGCCACCATCGCCAGCGCCGCCCCCGCCATCGCCCATCCGCGCCACGCCGCCATATCGCCTCTCCTGATTCGTCCTGTCGTTGATCGTCAGAGCCGACAGCGTTGTCACGCCCTCTTTACGCGCGATTTGTATGTCATACAATTGGTTCATAGCGCTATCATGGCGCGATGCGAACCGGGACAACCGGCCGCAGCCTGGGAGGATAGTCCATGGAACGACGCCAATTCCTGCGCGGCACTGCCGCCCTCGCCGCCGCCGGGCCGGTCGCGGCCCGCGCCGCGCCGCTTTCCGCCAACTGGTCGTCGCTGGCCGATGGCTATGCCGTACCCGAATGGTTCCGCGATGCGAAGTTCGGCATCTGGGCGCATTGGGGGCCGCAATGCGTGCCGGAGGCCGGCGACTGGTATGCGCGCCAGATGTACGAACAGGGGCGCGGGCCGTACGACCTGCATCTCCAGAAATACGGCCATCCCGCCGATACCGGCTTCCTCGACATCATCGGCACCTGGCGCGCCGAGCGCTGGGACCCGGCGGCACTGGTCAAACGCTACAAGGCGGCGGGCGCGCGCTATTTCGTCGGCATGGCGTGCCACCACGACAATTTCGACCTGTTCGACAGCCCGCATCCCTGGAACAGCACCCGCGTCGGCCCGAAGCGCGACATCGTTGCCGGCTGGCGCGACGCGGCGCGGGCGGAGGGGCTGCGCTTCGGCGTCAGCAATCATAGCAGCCATGCGTGGCACTGGTATCAGGTCGCGTACAACTATGATCCCGAAGGGCCGCGCGCCGGACAGCGCTATGACGCCGCCCGACTGACCAAGGCCGATGGCGCAGGCAAATGGTGGGACGGGCTCGATCCGCAGGAGCTTTATACCGGCGAGACGCTGGCCGCGCCCGACGGCTTCACGACCAAGGCGCAGATGGACGCGTGGGCCGGGGCGACCAGCGGGCGGTGGATGGAATTCGCCCCCGCCGCCAATCCGCGCTTCGTCACCAACTGGCTGGCGCGCCAGAAAACGCTGGTCGAGCGCTACGACCCCGATCTCGTCTATTTCGACGATTTCGGCGTGCCGTTCGGACCCGTCGGGCTGGAGGCGATCGCCCATTTCTACAACCATGCAGCACAGCGCACCGGGCGCGCCGATGTCGTGCTGACCGCCAAGCAGCTGACCGCGTTCCAGCGGCAGGCGCTGGTCGAGGATATCGAACGCGGCTTTTCCGACCGGTTGCGCAGCGAGCCGTGGCAGACCTGCACCTGCATCGGCGAATGGCATTACAACCGCCGCCGCTTCAACGACCGCGACTATGTCCCCGCCCGCGCCGTGTTGCAGCGGCTGGCCGACACGGTGTCGAAGAACGGCAATCTGCTGCTGTCGGTGCCGGTGCGCGGCGACGGATCGATCGACAGCGAGGAAGAGCGCATCGTCGACCAGATCGGCGCATGGCTGCGCGTCAACGGATCGGCGATCTATGGCACCCGGCCGTGGCGGATGTTCGGCGAAGGGCCGACCGACCTGGCGGGCGGCATGTTCAACGAAGCGCAGGTCGACAAATTGGGCGCGCGCGACGTGCGCTTTACGACCGGCGACGGGGCGCTGAACGCGATCTTCCTCGGATGGCCCGATGCCCCGGTGACGATCGCGGCGCTGGGCGACCGCGCGGGCGGCCGGATCGAGCGGGCGACGCTGCTCGGCGGGGGGAGCGTGAAGATGCAGCGGACGGCGGCGGGGCTAACGCTGACCCTGCCGCCCGCGCCAGCCGGCGCGATGCTGCCGGTGGTGCGGCTGGAGGGGCCGGGGCTGGTCTAACGCCCTGCCCCAGCCCCTGCTAGAAACCGTATCCCCGCCTGCGCGGGGATACGACGAGGGCGAGCCTACCGCGCCAGCAACACCCGCGCCTGTCCGGCGATCTGCGCCAGCATCGCCGCGCTCGCCACCGGGGCCTGTCGTGCGCGGTGGACCAGCGCCGCGAACTGCGCCACGCGGTCGCGGTTCGCCTCCAGCCATTTCTCCACCGCCGCCTGCGGGTCCTTGCCGGCATTGCGGTTCAGGAACTCGAAGCGCAGCTGCTGGAAATCGCGCGCGAGGCCGGCGATCAGCAGCCGCTCCCACGGATCGCCGGTCTGGATGCGCGCGGCCACCGCCTGCGCCCAGTCGAGCCCCAGCGCGAAGCCGAGATGGGTGAAGGCGAGCGTGAGCTTGGTTTCGTCGAGCTTCAGGCGACGGCCCAGATCGGCGAGACCGACCGCCCCGTCCATCTCGAACAGGCGCACGACCTGCCCCGCCAGATCCTGCGGCGCGCCGGCATCCTGCAGGATGCCCGCGATCCGGTCGCGCTGCTGCGCCGCTTCCGCGCGGAGCAGCGAGCTGGTCTGCCCGGCAAGGCTCGCCACCCCCTTTTGCAGATGCGCGACGGCATTCGCCGGGGTCGTGCCGGCCGGGAAGGCGCGCAGCAGATCGGCGATCTGCGACCGGACGCCCACCGCCACTTCGTCGAGCAACGCGATGCGCGCGCGTTCCGAAATATCGGCACCCTCGATCCGGTCGTAGAGCGCGTCGATGTCGAACAGCCGTTCGGCCGCGACGAACATCGCCGCGATATCGGCCAGCGCCTCGCCCTCTTCCTCCGCCAGTTCGAAGACGTGCAGCACGCCCAGCCGGTTGACGATGCGGTTGGCGAGCTTCGTCGCGACGATCTCGCCGCGCAGCCGGTGGTCGAGGATCGCCTGTTTCTGCGTCTCCTGCATCTCCTTTGGGAAGGCCGCCAGCAGGTCGCCCGCCATGTCGGGATCGTTCGCCAGCGGGGCGTGCTCGATCGCCTCCTGCAACGCCAGCTTCACGCTGGCGAGCAGCACCGCCAGTTCGGGCCGGGTCAGCCCGCGCCCGTCCTGTGCGCGCCGGACATAATCGTCGTTGGCGCTCAGCCCCTCGACCACGCGGTCGAGCTTGCCGGCGGCTTCCAGCATCTCGATCACGCGGACATAGCTCGGCACCGCGACCGGTCCGTCATTCTCCATCACCGACAGCGCCAGCGTCTGGAGCCGGTTATCCTCCAACACCAGATGCGCGACGTCATCGGTCATCCGCGCCAGCAGCGCGTTGCGATCGTCGATCGCCAGCCGCCCCTCGATCACCTCGCGGTTCAGTGCGATCTTGATGTTCACTTCGTTATCCGAACAATCGACGCCCGCCGAATTGTCGATGAAGTCGGTGTTGATGCGGCCACCATTGGCACTGAACGCGATGCGCGCGGCCTGCGTCACGCCCAGGTTCGCGCCCTCGCCGATCGCTTTCGCGCGCAGGGTCTGCGCATCGACGCGGATACGGTCGTTGGCCGGATCGCCGACGTCAAGATGGCTTTCGCTGCGATCCTTTACATAGGTGCCGATGCCGCCGAACCAGATCAGGTCGACGGGCGCGCGCAGGATTGCGGAGATGAGCGCGGTCGGCTCCATCTCCGTCTCCGCCACGCCCAGCATCTGCCGCACCGGTTCGCTTAAGGGGATCGTCTTGGCGGTGCGCGGGAACACGCCGCCGCCGTCCGAAATCAGCGCCGGGTCGTAATCGGCCCAGCTGGAGCGCGGCAGCTGGAACAGCCGGTCGCGCTCGGTCCAGCTTGCCGCCGCATCGGGCGCGGGGTCGAGAAAGATGTGGCGATGGTCGAACGCCGCCTTCAGCCGGATCGCCTTCGACAACAGCATGCCGTTGCCGAACACGTCGCCCGACATGTCGCCGCAGCCGACCACGTCGATCGGCTGGGTCTGCACATCGACGCCCAGTTCGAGGAAATGGCGCTGCACCGAAATCCACGCGCCCTTGGCGGTGATGCCCATCGCCTTATGGTCGTAGCCGACGCTGCCACCGCTCGCGAACGCATCGCCCAGCCAGAACTTGCGCTCCAGCGCCAGCGCGTTGGCGACGTCGCTGAACGTCGCGGTGCCCTTGTCGGCGGCGACCACGAAATAGGGGTCTTCGCCGTCATGGATCACGACGCCGGCGGGATGGACGACCTTGCCCTCGACGATATTGTCGGTGATCGACAGCAGCGACCGGATGAAGATGCGGTAGCTCTCGGTCCCTTCCGCAATCCACGCATCGCGGTTCGACGGCGACGGCAGCTGCTTGGGGTAGAAGCCGCCTTTCGCGCCGGTCGGCACGATGACGGCGTTCTTGACGCGCTGCGCCTTCATCAGCCCCAGGATTTCGGTGCGGAAATCATCGCGCCGGTCGGACCAGCGCAGGCCGCCGCGCGCCACTGGTCCGGCGCGCAGGTGGATGCCCTCCACGCGGGGGCTGTAGACGAACACCTCGCGCCACGGCAGCGGCTTGGGCAGCCCCGGTACCTTTGCGCTGTCCATCTTGAACGCCAGTGCTTCCTGCGCGGCGGGGGCAAAGGCGTTGGTGCGCAGCGTTGCGGCGACCACGCCGCGATAGCTGCGCAGGATACGGTCGTCGTCGATTGCCGACACGGCATCGAGGCCCGCTTCGATCGCGGCATCGGCGGCGGCGATCCCCGCCTCCCGGTCGGTGCGCGCCGGATCGTGCGCGGCATTGAACCGGTCGATCAGCGCGGTCGCGACGCCCGGCGCACGGCGCAGCGCATCGACCACGGTCGCCAGGCTGTAGCTTACCCCCGTCTGGCGCAGATAGCGGAACCACGCGCGCAGCAGCACGACGGCGGCGGGCGCGATCCCCGCCTCGACGGTCAGGCGGTTGAACGCATCGTTCTCCGCCCGGTTTTCCAGCACCGCCTCGATCGCGCGCTCGACGGTGGCCACGTCGAACTTGGGCGCGGTGCCGGATGCGACCGCGACCTCGAAATCGTGGATGAAGCTCTTTTCGTCATCCTCCAGCCGGGTCGGCAATTCCTCGACCACGCGGAAGCCGAAATGTTCGAACACCGGCACCGCATCGGACAGCGCCAGCGCGCCGCCACGACGATAGACCTTGATCCGCATCCGGTCGCCGCCTTCGGACACGATCCGCACCGATCGCGACGTGGCATCGGTCAGCGCGGCGACGCGCACGATATCGCGCGCGGCTTCCTCGGGCTGGTTCGAATTACGGTAATTGGCGGGGAACGCGTTGGCGAAGCGCAGCGCCATCCGCGTCGCCCCCTCGGGCACCAGCTCGCTCAAGGCACCCTCGACCGCCGGGCGCCAGCCGCGCACCATGCGTTCGATCCGCCGGTCGAGATCGGCGGCATCCGGCATCCGCCCGTCCTGGCGCAGGTCGAGGACGTAGCGGATCAGCGCCGCCTCGCCATCCTCCATTGCGATCGACCAGTTGAGGATCGACGCATTCGCCGCCTGCGCCAGCATGTCGCCGATCGACAGCCGCCGCTGCGTCGTCACATCGTCGCGGCCCAGCCAGACGAACGCGAACAGGTGCCGGCCGAGCGCCGACTTGATCAGGACCAGCCGCGAGCGCGGACGGTCGGCGACCGACATGGCGGTCAGCGCCAGCTGCTCCAGCGATTCGGGATTGAACGCGGTGGTCAGGTCGTGGGGCAGCGTCGAAATCGCGTGGTTCAGCGCCTTGCCGGCATGGCCCGACGGATCGAATCCGAACTTCGTGCGCAGCGCAGCCAGATTGCGGCGGAGCACCGGCACATCGGCCGGGTCGGCCTGCAACGCCGCACTGGTCCACAATCCGCCATGGATCGACACGCCGGTCACCGTGTCGCCCTCGCGAATCGGCACCAGCACCAAGTCGACCGGCGCGCGACGATGCACCGTCGAGATGCAGTTGGATTTCAGCAGCAGCGGTTGGACATTGCCGGCATCGAACCACTCGATCGCGCGCTGGCGCGACGCATCGGCCAACAGCGGCACTTCCAATCGCGCGCGCGAAAGGCCCAGCCGGTCGCTGACCACGCCGTCGCGCGACCAGCGTTCATGCGCCAGCTGCGTCAGATTGCCGGCGACGAACCAGTTGAGCAGCGCCGCATCCTCGGCGGTGTCGGCGCTCGCGGTCAGCCGCGCGGCATCGGCCTGCATCGCCGCCTGCATCGCCCGCCAATCGGCGACGGCGGCGCGGACATGCTCCAGATTGCGCTCAATCTCGGCGACCAGTGCGTGCCGGACGCGCGCATCGGCCCGCTCCATCTCGATATAAACCATCGATTCGCGGCGGCCTTCACCGGCAAGGCCGGTCAGCGTGCCGGCCGGATCGCGGGTGACCGCGATCACCGGATGCAGGATGCGGTCGATCGCGATGTCGTGGGCGACGATCGTGCTGCCGATCGAATCGACCAGGAACGGCATGTCGTCGTTGATAACCGCCAGCCGCATCCGCCGCTGCTCGCCCCGGTTCAGCGTCTCCAGCGCGACGCTGACCGTACCGGGCGAACGGTGCGCGGCGGTTGCCGCCACGAACTGCGCGGCATCGGCACGCCCCGCGGCGTCCAGACCTTCGATTTCGCCGGGAAGGGCGCTGTCGACCAGCAGCGTTTCCAGAGGGCGGGCGAGCTTGCTTTGCGGTGTCATGCGCGGGCTATGCGCTGCCTCGCCGACAGGCTCAACCCTTGTGGCAGTTGCGAACAAAATGTCGCAGTGCGGTAATTATATTACGAGAAACGACCGGCCGGTCAGAGCCCCAGCTGATCCCGTGCAGCGGCGATCAGATCGTCATCGGCATCGACACGGCCCAGTATCTCGACCGACCCGGCATCGACCGCACGCGCGAGCAGCAGGACATAGCCGGCATCGCCCGACGCCACCGGCACGACGATCGGCGGGGTCGCCGCCGCCGGACGCCCGGCGGTGCGTTCGATCCAGTCGGACAGCTCGCCCTCGCCCACCCCGGCGCGGTGGGCGCGCGCCAGCAGCCGGGCATGGTCATCCTGCCCCTCGCCAAAGACCAGCCGGACCAGCGCCTCGACCGGCGCGCGCGGATCGACGGTCAGGCCCGCCCCGACCAGCATCGCGGCATAGCCCGCCGGCTCACGCTCGGTCGCCAGCAGGAAATCATAGGCACCGGCCAGCGCGGCCTGCATCGACGGCGCGGTGTCGTCCGCCGCGCGACGCGCCGCGTCGACCTGCCGTCGGACCTCGACCAGCCGTTCGGTCAGCGACGGTGCGGCAGCCGGTGCGGCCAGCGCGGCGCTCGGACCATCGGCCCATGCCGCCGCCGGCATCGCCCGGCGGGGCGCGGCACGCCGCGATTCGGCCAGTTCGGCGGCCAGCTGCGACTGGGTGGCGGTGTCGACCACTTCCTTCCAGTTGATGACGCCGTACAGATAATCGATCGCATCGCCGTCCGACGAAAACGGCATCAGGATGCCGCGATAGAGCATCGGGAATCCGCGGTGGCCGACAAACTCCGCCTCGAATCCGATCGGCGCACGGTTGGCGATGATCTGCATGTAATGATCGGTCAGGCGGGACAATAGCGACCGCGGCGGCACCTGGCTCAGCCGGACGATCGACGAATCGGTGCCGCTTTCCTCGCGCAGCGCATGGCCCAGGAAGCGGATCATGCCATCGTCATGGCCGTCGGTGAAATCCAGCAGCACGCTGTTCGGCCCGAAATCGGCGATTCCCGCCGGGTCCAGCGCGTCGATCAACGGACAAGGGCGCCCGGCCAGCAGCGACACCCAGTGATTATAGGCGCGGACATGCATCCGCCGCTCGTCGGTTCCCACGACCATCACGTCGCCACCAACGCCTTCGCGATCGTCGTCGCCGCCACCCGGCTGCTCGTTCGATCCGCGCACGATGTCCATAATCCGTCCCCAGGGGCGGTCTGCCCGATGGGGTCGGGTTGTGGACCCGCCAGGGTAAACTTCCGGTAAAACCGCCAACGAACGGCAACGAACGCAAATCCGCTTGCCACCAGCCGCCCGGATTGGTAAGCGCGCGCCTCCAGACGGCACGCCGTCCCGGGCCGCTTTAGCTCAGTTGGTAGAGCATCGCATTCGTAATGCGGGGGTCACAGGTTCGAGTCCTGTAAGCGGCACCACCTCCATCGCGAATAATCGAGCAATTACAGCCGCTTGCGGCGTATTGCATGTCCGGCGTTCGACCGTTTGTTCCCTCATTTCCGTTCGAATTGAGTCGAACATGGGCGAACAACAGCGACCGATCGAATCAGCTTGCTGGTCCTTGGAGGCCGGGTGGCGCCACCCGCTTTGCATCAGGATCTACCCCACGGCGCTCGTCAAGCGATCGCATGATTGGCGTGACCGTCAGGCCGTGAAGCAAGATCGAGAACAGGACGATTAACCCTACGATGGCCCACAGATGGGCGGCGTCACCGACAGGCATGTGGTTGATACCGTAAGCCAGGTAGTAGATCGAACCGACGCCGCGGATGCCGAAGAAGGATAACGTGAGCTTCTCGCCTCTATCTCCGGAGCATCCGAGCAGTCCGATCCAGCCGGTCAGCGGCCGTACGATCAGCAGGATCACCAGTGCCACCGCGCCATCCATCCAGGTAATTGGCGTCAGCAATCCACTCACCAGCGCTCCACCGAACAGGATCAGCAGCACCATCATCGCGAGCCGCTCTATTTGCTCGGTGATGGCGTGCATCTCGTCCTGAAACTCGTGGTCGCGGTGCGCGCTTCGGAAGGTGAGCGCCGTGACGAATACGGCGAGGAACCCGTAGACGTGAAATATCTCGGTCAGGCCGTACGACACGAAAGTCGCCGACAGCGCGATCAGGCCGTCACCGGTTCGGGCCAGCTTCGATTCGGCGGGGATGTGGAAGGTTAGCCAGCCGAACACCCGGCCGACGAGCCAACCCCCAGCGATTCCGCCGACGATCTCCCAGAGTACGCGGTAGCTCAGCCATTCCGTCAGCCACGGCTCGCCTGCAGGAGCGGCGACGGCCAGCAGTATGGCGAGATGGACGAATGGGAACGCGGCACCGTCATTGAGCCCGGCTTCTGACGTCAGCCCAAAGCGCACCTCGTCCTCGTCACCGGTCTTGGGCGGTCCGACCTGCACGTCCGCCGCCAGAACCGGATCCGTCGGCGCCAAGCTTGCAGCCAGCAACAGCGCCACAGCGAGTGGCAAGCCCAACGCCGCTATGCCCAGGCCAGTGATCGCTAGAATGCCGAGCGGCATCGTGATCGCCAGCAGTCGCCATGTAATCGACCATTGATGCCAGCCGAATGGACGATCGATTTTGAGGCCCGCCCCCATCAAGGCAATGATGACGACGAACTCGGCGAACCGCTCAGTTATGTCGGGATACAGATACGGCAGCGGCCGCAGCGTTACCTGCGGGAGCAGAAAGACCGCGACTCCGATACCAATGCACACGATCGGCAGAGACAGCGGCAACCGTTTCAGCGCCAACGGCAACCAAGCCACCAGCGCAATCAGTAACCCGGCCCCGGTCATAATCAGGATGTAGGGATCGGGGGAAAGGCTTTCCGTCATGTATCGCTAACGGCTGACGAACGAGCTTGGCCGCACGCGTCGCTAAAGCCGCGGGGGGATGGTCCAGTGTACGGCAATGCTTCGTGCCGGCTACGATCCGCTTGGAAAGCATGCCGACCTGCTCGGGATTCAAATATCGCGGAAGGCCAACCACGAGCCAATTCGCGTTGACGGTCAACCGGATAGCTGCGCCCGTAGGGCTTCGTTAAAGCTGTATGGTTACCAGCGTATCTGGAAGGAGACGCCGTGGAACTCGATCGAACGATCGCCGAAGCCGCCCGCCGCTCAGGCGAGCTTGGCATTAGGACGTTGGACCTGCAGGCCGACATATCGGAGCTCGCTACCCGCGTTACCGCACAGGCAAGCACTATCGACGATCTTGGATCGCAAACCGATCTCCTCGTTCGAGATGCACAGAACGTATCGATCGCTGCAGAGCAATCGCTGGGCGCCACAACCGGCGCTCATGGCCTGCTCGCCAATTCGCAGGTTCAGATCGATACAGCGATGGGCGACGTGCTCGATCTGATCGGTCAGGTTAGCCTTATCCACGAGAGCCTCGGCGCCTTCACGGCGGCACTTGAGGACGTCGGTAAGGTGACCGTCTCAATCGACGATATTGCCGGCCAGACAAATCTCCTCGCACTCAACGCCACGATCGAAGCGGCTAGAGCTGGCGATGCGGGACGCGGCTTCGCCGTGGTCGCGAGCGAAGTGAAGAAGCTGGCTCAAGAAACCGCGCGAGCCACATCCCGCATCAGTGCGTCAATTGGCGCCCTGACCTCCCAGGCAGAAGCGATGCTGTCGCGTGTGCAGCTCGGCGTTTCCAAGGCTCAAGCGACGCATACAGGAACGCAGGACGTAAAGGTGCGCGTCGCTGAGATACGCCAATTGATGGAGGGTCTCGAGCAAAACAGTGGAACGGTGAGCGACCGGGTAGCCTCGATCGTGTCCGCTGTAGACGAGGTCAGGACCGGACTTGGCCAGCTTGCAGAAACCTCTACCGACAACGCTTCTGGCCTCCAGCGCCTGTCCCATCGCCTTACCTCGGTAAGTGACGATACAAACGACCTGCTGCAGATGCTTGCCGAAAGCGGAGCGGATATGCCGGACCGGCCCTATATCCGCTTTGCCATTGAGGCAGCACTAGCGGTATCTAACGGCATAAGCGAGGCGGTCGAAGATGGACGACTAGACCAGCGCGCGATCCTGAGTGACGCTTACAGTCCCGTCGAAGATTCGGATCCACCGCTCTTCACTCACCCGGCGATGGTGTTGATTACGACACTCGCCCGCCCTCATCAGGAAGCCGCGAGGAAGTTTCCTGGATTCTTCGGCATGAGCTTTACCGACCGCCGATGCTTCGGCGCGGTAGCGATGCCGGAACGCTCGCTGCCCCAGCGTCGAGGCGAGCGGGCATGGAACGAAGAGCATTCGCGCGCCGGCTTGTTCTTCCGTTTTCCCGACACTGCCCAGCAGGTCAAAATCACGAAGCCGTTCTGCCTGAAGGCCTATAGGCGCCCTCTAGCAAACGGTGGGGTAGTTTTGCTCAAGCAGGTCATCGCGTCGATCAATGTCAACGGTGCGCACTGGGGCGTCCTTCAGCTGGCGTACGAGGACCAGGGATAACCTGCCCCCGTTCCAGCCGAAGGACGCCGCCCGCTCAAAAGTTCATTAGGAGCTGTTCCGGCTTCACGTATCGCGGTGGCGGGTCGTACCCTTCGGATGCGAGACGTTGCAGCGATGCAACCTGTACGAGACGACGTCGGCCAAGCTTGATCGTTGCGATCTCACCGGCCGCTACCAACTCGTAAAAGCGGGTGCGCCCTATGCCGAGCATGGCAAGGGCGTCGTTCACCGAGATGGTGAGAGGAGTGATAGAACGCCCGCCTTTGGTGGGCGCAGATGTCTTGTTCATCAGGGATCGCCTTAGCAGGGACGATCCTGAGCTATCGGCTTTTGGACAACGGGATGGTGTCCTGCGCGGCGCTCCGATGCAAGAGGCAATCCGTGTCAGTTGAGCCGGTATCGTCACAACCGCGGCCGATCGCCGCTCAGGGGTTTGGGGCTGAAGCAGTTGAACGCTTCATCGATCCCTCCCCGAGCACAGTCGCTCCGGTAAGATGGGTGCATTCGACGCACACACCCTACGCAACCTAACGGTCGAACAACTCTAGTATTTGCAATGCCTTAGCTTCGACCGCTTGGGTGTCACAACGTGTTACGCTTTGTCCCACGTTGTGCCACATCGTTTAAAATCAACGGATTACCTGTGGGACATTGTGCTACACGCGCCTGCCGGTCGGCGGAATGATTCCTTCAACGAACCCGATCGAGACGGGCGTAGGAGGTGCCGACCTCTACCTCTAACCGGTCCGCGCGTTCGTCGAGCGCGATGGCGGGTATGTCGAACGGCTCTACGTCGCTCGGATAGTAGGTGAACTGAAAGCGGTTCGGACCGCCCGACTGCAACGGAACCTCCTGAAGGATTTTCCGGTCGCTTATCCGCATGACGAAGAACCGCTTTGCCTGGGCGACGTCAGCGGCCGACCATGAGTAGCTGCCGCCCGTCATAGCGAAGAGACCGTTGGCGTCGGGCCATGTCACTCCCAAGCCTTCAGCGCTTGACCCGTCAGCCGTTTTGACACTGACGGCCAAGCCGACCTTCCCATCGCGCACAGGGGGTGCCGCCTGTTCAAGCCTAACCGGACCAGGCTGATTGTGGATGTGAAGGGTGTCCCCGTCATAGGTCCACACCCCCTTGGCCTCCATGAACTCGGCATCGTCGGCACCAGCGCGGATCCGGTACGTTGCGGAACGGTCGGCGTTGATCTCGACATCGATCTTCATACCGTCCGCGCGTTCGACGTACCGGTACTTGCCGATCAAGACCCGTTCGTCTTGGATGATCGCGGGAAGGCTGTTCGACGGAAGCTGAGCCGACGTCCCGGTTGCGGCCGAAAGAAGGCATGCCGCGAGAGACAGCTGCAGGCGGTTTGGAAGTGGCGACCGCATCATCACCAAGTCATGTCATAGGCGGGGGTGCGCAGGCTAGTGGCGCTGGTCGCTGTAGCGGCGTCACTAATAGGAGGACGCGTATCGCGGCCAACTGCTGTGCTTCGACCATCTTGCTGGAGGGCGGGAGAGGTAGGCGACGAGCTAGTTTTATGTTCGGGGCTTACGGGCTCGCGCGCGTCCGTACACGGGAGGTCGATCCCATTCGATCCCCAAAAAATGGCTGAATAACAACGCCCTACGATTTGGGATCGGACGGGATCAAAAGTTAGTCGCTTGGGATCGCGTGTTCCTGTCCGAAAAATGACGGAATACCGGGCATTTCTGCACGCGCAGCTTGCGTAGGGTGTGCATGGCTCTCGATCGGCCGAACGTCGGTTTAGCGGTGCTCCCTCGACCCGTAGGGAGGTGGTCCGTTCACCGGTGGGGCTTTGACCGCCGAAAGGCGGAAGGTCGTTTTCATGCGCTACGGTTACACAGCCGCTCTCCAGCCGACGCGTCGACCGCGCAGCATCGACACCTTTTGCATCTCTTCGCGCGGTTCAGCCGCGGTTCCTAGCTATCTGCTTTGTATAAATGCCGGGTGGTTGCGGCAAAGCGACATCGACTGCGCGGGGTTCCGTTCAGGAAGGCGTGAAGGTCGAAGTGGGTTTGGTAGATGGAGAGGCACTAGAGCAAGACATAAGTCCGCGTGTAAGCCTGCCAAGTGATCCCGGCGCGCTATGCTGACAGACCGAGAAAGACGCCCCATCACCCAACGTCGAGTAGTGATGGACGTGTCCGCATGGGATGGCGAACTTGACGGCGCCGGTCCGTACAGGTGACTAGGGCCAGATTGCATTTTCGTTGTATGACCAGCCATTGACGATGGCGTTTTAACGAGGACCGATTTTGCCTTTTGAGCTTCACGACGGCGAGGCGTTCGTTGCACACCTTTGTTCGCTGCCGGCCGAAACAGGATGGGTGGAGTTCAAAGTCGACACCTTTAACCCTGACACTGTCGGACGATATGTATCGGGCATGGCCAATGCCGCTATGCTGGCCCGGAAGCAGCACGCCTTTATGGTCTGGGGCATCGAAGACGGCACGCACGATGTTGTTGGCACAACCGTTCACCTCGAAAATAAGAAGGGTGCCGGCAATTCTGACTTGCTATTTTGGCTTTCCCAGAAACTTACGCCGAAGATAAACCTAGCAATCGAAACTGTGATGGTTGCAGGCAATAGAGTTGAGATTTTGGTCATTGAGCCCGGCTATCAGCAGCCGGTCAGTTTCAACGGCGAAGAGTTTATACGTGTTGGATCTAACTTAACGTCGTTACGGAATCATTCCGAGAAACAACGGGCAATTTGGCAAATAACTTCCAGCTACTCTTTTGAGTCGTCTACTTTAATACCCCATATTTCAGAAGAGGGTTTGTTCGATAGATTTGCGATCAAAAGGTTCCTGAATCTATTCGGCGTCAGTGATCGCTCACGCATGCATATGATCGAGGTCCTGATACAGAAAGGGCTTATTCTTGATAACATGCAGGGTGGCTATGAAGTTAAGGCGTTACTCGGCCTCTGCTGCGCTAGAGATATGAATCAGTATCCCGAGCTTAGGCATAAGGCACCTCGCGTCCTTGTATATAAGGGGACGAATAACTTGGACGCCGAACACGACAATGAAGGCAAGCTCGGGTACGCGATCGGCTTTCAACCTCTTTTTGATGCAATCATGGGCTATATTCCTAGTCGTGAAGAGATGAGTCAAGGTTTACGTAAAAAGACCTATGATCTTCCCGAGGTTGCGATCCGCGAGTTGGTTGCTAACGCGATTGTTCATCAAGATTTTACCGTCTCCGGCCAGCGGCCGATGATTGAGATTTACAACGACAGAACGCGTATAAGTAACGCAGGAAGTCCATTAATTGATGTAGAGCGGTTCATTGACGGAGGTACGCAGACCCGCAACCCTGAATTCGCCCGCCTAATGCGTGAAGTGGGTATTTGCGAGCAGAGGGGAAGTGGCGTCGATAGAGCGGTTAAGGAAATTGAACGTGCGGTTCTTCCTCCCCCACTGTTTGCAGCTCGTGAGGGTTCGACTGCGGTAACAGTTTACAAAAAGCGAACTTTCGCCGAAATGACACCAGACGAGCGCGTTCGTGCTTGCTATCAGCACTCCCAAGTCAAGCACGAGGACAACGAGGCATTCAACAATGCTTCGTTGCGCCAGCGTTTCGGCCTGCCCGACAAAGCAATCTCGCAAGTTTCAAACGTGATCCGGGATGCACAGGACGCAGGTAAGATCAAGCCGCTCGATCCAAACCAGGGGTCGAAATTCGCCAAGTACGTACCTTTCTACGCTTAGCTTACTTGTCTCGAATTCCGCCGCGGCCGTAACGGGAGCCCGAAACTGGCGGAATACCGTCATTTTTTGACCCTGCCCAATTTGTGCGGCGACCCGTCACGCAACAAACATTGCCTCGACGATGGCCTGCATGAGCACGCCACGCGGGACCGGTACGCTGACCGATGTGTAGCCAGCGTTTCGCGCACGACGCTGACCATAGAGTCCGATCCACTGCCGGCCATGCTGACGCCATGCTCTTTGCAGCGAGGGGACGGGTAGCAGGACGCATGTTGCGGCTGGCGCGTGAGCATAGGCGATGAAGTCCGCCGCCAACGGCTTCTGCACCCATCCAGGCGAACGCGCTGCCTCGTTTGACCAGCGCTCTAGCAGGACGTCCGGCCAGTCCTCCGTGCGGATCTTCTCGTCCACCGTGTAAGTTCGGCCACACGCCAGCGTCAGCAATCGATCGATTCCCCCGCGCTGCGCCCAGCCGTCAATCCTGACCGCTACAGCCGACTTGAGCGAAGGAAACGCACGCCGGTAGATTGGCAGCCACCATTCGTCGCCGAAGCGCTCGGAAAGAGCCAGGCTTTCGCGGAAGTGGTGAGTACGGCCCACGCCCGCTGACCGAGGATCGATCAGCGGGAACGGAGGGCGGCGGACTGGGGCGCTGTGGCCCGCTAGGCTAGTCGTCGGTCTTCTCCTGGTCGTGGGTGTCTTCGTCGTCGGCGTCCGGTTCGAGGTCAGGGTCGCCGTCCATGTCGTCGAGGCGATCGATCATCCGCGCCACCAGCCGGTTGAGCGCCGGGCGCGGAAGCTGCGGGATCGCCGACAGAACGGCTTCGATCGGCAGCACTGCAGCTCGACCGGGATAGATCAGCAACGCGGTCATCTGCCGCTCCCTGCCCTACTGTGGCGGGCATAAAGCCTACCTCGGGCTGTAAGAGGGCGTATGCAGCGGCGAACATGGTCATGGTTCACGCCCATGGCGTACGCGATGTAACGCGACGACTGGCCAATGCGGGCTCGGCGGCGGAGCTCTGCGAGCGCTGTGGGAGGAAGGTAGGTCATGCCCGACCTGCCATGACGGAATACACCGCCCCGCTGAACGAAAGGACCGGACCAGCCGCCGCCAATGCGTCCTGATAGTCGTTGTAGGCGCCCCACAGCACACCGACGATGATCGCGCATTGCAGGCCGCATTGGGCGCAGTTCTCGGCGCATCCCGGATCCCGGCAAACGAGTTTGCGGTAAGGCTCCGGGTTCGCTCGGGCGCGGTCGTATGCGGCCCAAGCGTGGCCTAGCCAGTAGTGCGCTTCCTCGACGGACAAGACCGGTAGCCGCGGACTGGTTCTCGGCTTGTCGCCGTCGCAGGGTGGCACACGGGTGGGGTTGAATGGGGGTGGCGTGCGGGGCGTCATGCTCGCCACCCCGGCCGGGCGGCGTCAGCCTCGATATGCGCTAGCCATTCCCTCTCAGCATCCGCGAAGGTGTCGCGGCCGATGAGGTCAACGACCGCGCTGCGCCCCTTGCGGATCATCACTCGACGCTCCTTGGCGTCGTCGGCGCCCACCAGCGGCAGCAACATCAGGACACGGAAAGCGGCCATCATGGCGCGGCTGGCGGCGCGGTGGCTGACTTCGCGTTCGCGGCGTTCTGGCAAGCAAGCAACCCGTGCGGCGATCGCCCGCGTACTGGCGGCGTAGGCGTCATGGTAAGCCGCCCGTGCCTCCATCCACGCACAGTAACGCTCCCCCTTCAATCGGGAATGGGCATCCCGGCGCGACTGGATGGCGTTGCGATCGCGCTCAGCGGCTGGGACTTGATCGGTAGCGGTCAGCGCGGCGACGAACGCGGCCTGACGCTGGGAAAGGTTGGCGCCCATGTTAGCGCCCCCCTTCGGTTGCCATGCGCTCGATAAACGACGCGGTGCGCAGGATGCCGACGACGCGGCCCACCAGCCTCTCGGCCAGCTTAGTGGCGTCCTCGTAGGGGCCGTCCGCGACATAAACGGTCTGCCCAACCTCGCCCTGTCGGATGCCTCCAAGGTACCAGCCGTCTGGCCCCTTTCGGGTCTGCACGATGCGGCTATGGCGCTTCTCGCGGTCGTAGGCGATCGCTGGGGCGGAAACGTACTCGGCAAGGAACAGCCCGCCATCGACCGGCAACCAGCCGCGCCCATCCTCGGCAACGACAACTTCGCCGGCACGGATCAGCGGCGCATTACGGTCGCTGTCCGCAGCGCAGACGATGGCCCAGCGCGGTACGCTGTCGAACATCTGCAACGCGATCGGCTGGGGCTGCTCGGCTTCCTTCCGGTCGATCGCGGACAGGACATTATGGGCGGCGAACATCGCCATAAGGTCAGTTGTGGGTTTCGCCATGTCAGAAGCCCTCCGCATGGAGGCGGCGCGCATCGGCTGCGATGGCGGCGGTCCATTCAGGGTGAAAGGGAATGTCGCGGGACGCAGCCAGCTCGACCTTAATCGCGAGGGCCTTCCCATCAGGAGCCGGCACATCCTCGATCAAGCAATCCATGGCTTCGACCCATACTTCACAGGCCGTGTCCTCGTCGGGGGTGCCGATCGGCAATGCCTCGAAACGCGCCCGGGCGTCGATGTACGCCGCATAGGCATCGTCCCATACGGTACTTGCTTCGGCCCGCTCCGCCTGCCGCTGTTGAGCCTCGGCGCGGTATCGGGCACGGCGCACGACCTGCTCGGCCGTAGCGACGGGCGGCTGGCGTCCGATCTGGAACGAAAGGTGCAGCCCGAACCATTGCAGGTCGAAGAACCGCACGTCGCCTTCGTTGCCGTGATCCTCGCTAACCGCGTCGAGCCGCTCGACCGTCACCGAACCCCAATTGTACCAGGGCTCGATTGCGGACAGGGCGCGCTTCATGACCTTCGTCATCAGTGCAGCTCCCCGTTCTGCTGCGCTTCAATGAAAAGGCGAATGGCCTCGGCGCGATCGGGCTTGCCCACGATCTGCGCCATCACCGGCGTGAGGTCGTCAGCCGGACAATCCTGCACGACGAGCCAGAGCTTACGGCCGGACGCCAAGGCATAGCCGCCGCCGATGGCGACGAACGTTGATAGCCATGCGCGCGGGTCGAACGAGGTGGTGGCGCTGCGAAGCGCGTGGAGGTTCGAATAGGCCATGGGTCAGGCCTCCCACACGACGAAGGGCCCTTGCGGCTGGCCGTACTCACGGACCAGCGTCGCGACCGTGTGCGGGTCCGCCGCCTTGGCGGACAGGAACGCGCGTCCCGTTGCTTGCCGGCGCTCGGTTTCGGCGTCGGACAGATCGCAGGAGAAGATTCGGTCTGCGTCCAACATCGCGCCCAGCGAATTGTCAGGGCCGATCCAGACGCGGCCGCCGATGGCAAGGAACGCCCTGGCGGTATCGATGATGCTTGCCATGGTCACGCCTCCCCACCGGTCCTGCCGGGCTGGAGGTCGAACCGACGCGACAGGGACCGCAGCGCCCGTTGTTCCTGCACGGTCAGTGCCGGGTTGGGGGTGAAGCAGAACAGGGCGATGTTGGCGGCGGCACGCTCGACCAACTTTGTGAGGGCGTGCAGCTTGCTTTCGGCTGGCGCCTCGCACGCCAAGTCCATCAGAAGGTCCGTCGCTTCGGTGATCGCGATCAGAAGCGACAGCGCGTCTGCAAGCGACGCCGGCTTCTGCCCCAGCATTAGGCGAGTGATTGCCTCGTCGTTCTGGCAGGCGTTGTTAAGCGAGGTTTGCGCCCAAACGGCATCGGGGTTGTTGCGGTCGTTCGCTGCAGCGTCGGCGGCGGCAATGTCGCCAGCTACGTCGCTGCGAAGCTGCGCCAGCATGGCGATACGGGAGAGGTTCGACATGCTCACGCCTCCTTGCCAGCGAGGCGGGCCGCATCGGCCAGCATGTTGAGCGACTGGTCGGTCACGTTGAAAAGGCCGAACTCGACCATCGCGGCAACCTTGGCGTAAAAGTCGGCCGGCGTCGCCGCGGGCCAGTTCATCACGTGGGTTTCGGATTCCGACGACGCCGCGCACAAATCGTTGTCGAGGCTGGTCACGTCGTCGGGGATCGGGCAGGGAGCGCCACCGGCCAGCCGGGCTGCAATCTCGCGTTCTTCGTGGGCTTCGTACACCTCGCTATAGAACCGCGCCTGAGTGGCGTTGGCGTCGTTCGCCACGTCGATCAGTTCTGCCAGTTTGGCAGAGACGGTTGTGGGCACGGCTGGCGCCGGTGCGGGACACGAGGCGATCGGCAGGACTGCAACGGCCGCCATCAGGTTGCGTCGCGAAGCGAGCATCGATCAGCCCTCCCGCGCGACGAGGCAGCCGTTGGCGGCGTGCCGGGTGAACAGGCGCTGGCAGGCGTCAGCGGCGATCACCGCTTCGATCGCTTCCTGCTGCCGCGCCGTGGACGCGCGGTGCTGACCAGCAAGCAGGCGAGCGTAGGCACCGGGGTTGCCAGTACGCAGATGCTGACGAGCCATTTCAACGGCGTTCGTCGCTACGTTCGTCAGGGAAGATGTTGCACGCGCGACCTTGGCCGGACGCACGTAGGGCGTTAGGGTCTTCATAGCCATTCACCTCTCAACCAGGTGGTTTGGTTAGGCCGGGCTTGGAGGGCTCAATCTCCGCGTCCGGCCGAACTGATACCTTTAGTAACACTATCCGTAGATGTTCGCAAGCGTCCGTTGACGTTCGCGCCACGTCCGACGATAGAAAGCGTGTGCCACTATCAATCCCTCAGTGCCGCGCAGCTCGCGCCCTTCTGGGATGGTCGGCGAGTAAGTTGGCGGAGACAGCTGGCATAAGCGCGCTCACCGTTAAGCGCTTCGAAGGTGGCCAAGCGATCAGCACAGGATCCTTGGCGAAACTCGTCCAAACACTAGACTATGCGGGTATAGTTCTAATTGATGAAGGTACGTCATCTGCACCCGCCGGGCCTGGCGTTCGACTGCGGGATTGACCGTCAAAATGTTCAACCGCTCTTGACACGAACTCCGTCAGTGCCAAGGCGTCCCTATCTTCAGCCAGACCGCAACAATCCCGCATCTACCATTGAACAGGCGGCTGGGGCTCGAGCCACGCCATCACTTCGTCATAGCTGCCAGTCGTTCCACCGTCGGCGCCAATGCCTGATACGGGCCGATCGCGCCGGTCGCGGACATGGTATCTGTAAGATTCACTTGGCTTTGATCGCCAACGACGAACCCGATAACCGCGATCTAGCGCAAGGTCGAAAAGTGGCTTGTCCGGGCGTGCAGCCTTTTTCACCCGGCGTGGGACTGGCAACACCTCTTCACCACGCAATACCGCCGCGACCACTTCGGCATAGGTCGGGTAACGGCTGCGCCGACGCGTGTAGGGCCAACCGGATACTGCGGCTCGCTTGGCACGCAATTCATCGCCGCCGCATTCATCGATCCACCGGGCGATGCAACGATCGCTACATTCATAGTGATCATAGATTGCTCGCCCCCAGCCGAAGCGAATAAACATTTCGGCGAAGTCGGGCGGGCATGACCGGTATCGCCGGCATGTGCCGACGCGATAGTGAACACCATCTTTCAAAGCGTTGATCGCGGCGATTTGCTCGGGCGTCACCCCTTCGAGCGAAACATGCCTTGCTATGTCGTGCAGTGCCATGCCGCATGGCTAGGATGGCGGTGGTAGGCCCGTTACCAACACCTCGGTGGCACAGGTGTCGCGTCACCGGGAACACATAGCTGGTCAGTGGTGGTCGTTAGGGGCCGTTTGCGCCTTCGTAATCGTACCAAGCGCGATCACGGCCATCTGCAGCGCGTATTCGTTGCCCCAGCGGCGTTCCCAAGTCTTGAGCGCGGCCCCGATCAGTGCGGCTCCTGCATCGTCACCAACGAACAGCTCGCCCATGTCGGCAAGCGTTTCAGTCGCTTGAAGGGTTAGCGCTTCGCGGTGGAAGTCCTGGATAGGATCGGTTGCCATGTATGTCTCCGTTGCCCACCCAAGGCGTAACGGGTGGGCGGAGGATGGCTACCGCCCCGGCCGCTTGCGCCACTTTTCCGTTCGTTCAGAGCACCAGCCGCAAAGCCTTACGCTGGCGCGATTGAGAAGCGGCTGGCCGCGAGGTCATTCCAGACTGTTGACCTTCGGTCAGCGGTTGGCCGGATGTCCAGCTGCGTAAAGCGGATCGCTGATCAACGCCGCTTGATTGCGTCCACGATCGCGGCACCAGTGCTGACAACTGTTCCCATAATTAGGAACGCCAGCCCCGTATGTGTTAGCAGAGCTTTGTTCTGCAAAGCGGCTAGGTACTCCGCGCTGCTGGCAGGGCGAACCAGCATGTCGCCTAGCGGGGTTTGTAGAAGGCCAAGCACGAACACGATTAGGCCGACTAGAACGACCCCAGCCCCTAAACCCTTCATATGTGACCCCTTCCGTTGCCGGGCGGGGTTAGCACGCAACATGATCGGTGGCGAGGCGGCTGGGGCCGTTGCCACCAGCCGCCGGGGGTGCCGGTACGATCAGCGCAAACGCTGGCTGTCGCCCTTCTCAGTCGGAATAGGCTGGAAAGCCCCAAGGCGGTTGTACGCCTCCATGCTTCGGCACACCTCGTCCTGCACGATCCGGCGCACGTCATTCTCGGTCGACATCGTTCATTCTTACGGTTACATGCGGAAACGCTGGTCCTGCCGCGCATCAGCGCGGGCTTGCGCCGACGATGCCTTAACGATGCCGGGTGCCGACGCACGAACGACCTGCACGGCCGTGTTGCCGCTGATTTGTTCGACGCGGGGTACGAACATGCTGCCTTCGTCGGCGTACACCTTGAGAACGACGGGCTGCATCGGTGCCGGGCGAGCAAGCGGCCTGTTCGCCGTCGTAATCCCCAGCGTTTCTCCGCGGGACACGCGCGCGATCGGTTGGCCGTTCAGGGCAAGCGTGTTGCGGTCAATGCCAGGGTTGCCCCCGATCACCATTGAGCCGCCGGTTGCGAAACCGGGAAGTGACCCGCCGCCACCTACCGCTCTAACCAGCCCGCCAAGGAAACCGCCCCCGCCGCCCGAACCGCCGACAAGAGCGGAAAGCAGGGGCGCGATGATCGCCTGTTGGACGGCAATGCGGATCAAGTCCGAGATGATGCTGTTCGCCACGTTCTTGAACACGTCACCCAGCGATTCACTGTTCGTGATCGCGTCGGCCAGCCCGTCGTTGAGGGACTTGAGCGCGCTCACCTGTGCCTGCTCAATGCTGTCCCCGATGTTCGCTTGCGCGTCCTTTAGGTCGGTTCTGAACCTATCGAGCGGACCCTGTTGTTCGCGATCCAAGAGCCGGCTGTCGGCCGTTTCGCGGGTTTCGAGGTCAGCCAGGCGCTTTCGTGCTGCAGCGATCCGAGTAGTATCGTTCGCGATCGACGCTTGGGCAAGCTCCTCGGCGATCGCGCCCCGCTCCATGTCGTAGGACAGCGCAAGCCTGCGTTGCTCAATCCGGTTCCGCTCAGCGATAGACCCCGTTAGGCGAGCCTGAATCTGCAACATGGCATCTTCGTCGCGGAGTGCCTCTTGTACGGTCGACGCCTGTTGAACGCGCAGGCGCTCAGCTTCACGGCGGCTGGCCTCGTCCTTTTGCGAAGCCGCAATCTTGTCGTTCAACCCCTGCAACTCCAGCCGCTGCGCAGCGCTGTAGCGCTGATCGTTCGCGATCTCCTGATTATTGGCGACGCGGCTGGCCTCAATCGCAGCCTGCTCCAGCCTCAAGCGTTCCTCTGCGCTGGCAGCGGCCCCCTCAAGCTGGCGCAGATAGGCAATGTTGGCGTTTGCAATCTCTTGGGCGATGCGCTGTTGTTCGTCCGCAAGCTGCTCTGCCGTCTTGCCCTTCGGCGCAGCCGGCCCCTTCGGCATCTTGGCAGGCTTGCCGCCACCCGGCGTTGCCGTCACGGCGGGGGGCGCGAACTTCTCAAGCGGGCGACCTTGGGTTTCTACAATCTGCCGTGCGATACGATCCCGTTCGGCAATCGTCTGCTGGATCGCGGTTGCGACCTCCCGGTCAGCACGACCGTTGCTGAACAGGTTGCGCGCGCCCGACGTGACATTCGAGAAGTCCAGCCCGAGCAGGTCGCCCCTGCTCAGCGCCTCCCGGTTCCGCTGGCCCGTGGCACCGCGGCCTGCAGGCGTCCGCTTCGCCAGTTCGTCCAAACGGGTTTCAGTCGCGATCTTCTTTGCCTGTAGCCCCTCAATCGCGGCGGCTTTCTGCGCCTGAGCCAGCTTGTATAGCTGCGCTGCGGCCCGTCCCGTCGCGCCGGCGAAAGCGTCGATTTTAGGAACCGCTGCCTGCGACTGGTTGCCAACCGCTGCTTGCCCGCTGGCAGCGCCTTCTGCGGCGATCTGCGCGGCCTTGAGGCTGTCCTTATAACGGGCGTTCGCGTCCCCAGCTTGATCGACCAGGCGGCTGGTTTCGGCGGACTCGGCAGCATAAGCGGTCAGCGCCAAGGTTACGCCAGTGATGGCAAGCCCGACGCCGCCTCCGAACGCCGCCAGAATGCTGGCTCCTAGCCCCGCTACGGACCCTTGCGCACGTAGTGCGTTCGTCACCAGCCCAACGCCCAGCGCGGCCCCAAGAATGCCCAGAGCCGGAATAATGACGTCGATGTTGTCGGCCAGTAGATCCATCGCCCCGACCAACGAGGCGGTTGCCCCGTTCGCCTTGGCGCTCTCCCCGACATAGATCGTCAAGGCGTTAGTAATCCGGGTATAGCCGCCGGTGATCGTATCAGCCGCCCGCGCCGCCTTCGCTTCAATTGCCGTCGAACCTTGGACGATGGCGTCGAAAAACTCCTTGGACGAAACCTTGCCGTCCTTAACGGCGGCGGTCAGTTTGGCGACAGAGCCGCCGAACCGATCGGAACCAGTCGCTGCCGCCTCAAGCAACGGGTACAGGCCATCTAACAGCGAGTTGTATTCTTCGGCTTGGACCTTCCCGCCGCGCAATGCCTGCCCGAGCTGCAATAGCGCACCGCCCGCCTGCTCGGCCGTAGCACCTGTGATTTTCAGCGAAGCGCTAACCGTGTCCGTCACCTTGAACACGTCGGCCTGTGTAACGCCCAATTCCTTGGACGCTTGAGTCAGGGTGCCAAACAGCGAGGTAAGCCCACCAATCTCGACGCCGTATTTCTGCGCCGACGCGAACAGCCGTTTTTGTGCCGCATCGAGCGCCGCGCCTTCAACGCCAGCCACGCGCAGGCTGTTTTGCAGTCGCGTGAAGCCGTCAATTAGCCCGACCAGTTCCTTGCCGCTGAAATAGGCGGCGAAGCTGCCGGCGAGGCCCTTGATGCTGCCCGCGATAGCGCCGCTGTCCCGCTGCAACCGCGCCGTCATGTCGGCGCTGGCGCGCTTCATTCGGTCGGTTTCCGTCGTGAAGAGGCGGCTGGCGTTCCGCGTGTTCTGCTCCAAGTCGCGATAACGGACCTGCAAATCAAAAATCAGGGGGTCGAGCGCGGGCATGTTCTATTTCCTGAAATGCCGCCGAACGGCTTGGTTGAAGGCCTTGGCAAGATCACGGCGCGTGGGCACGCGCTCGGCGTCTCGTGCGGGTGCCATGTACGGGCGCGCGGCCATGCGGCTTGTGCCCAGTTCAAGCGCGGCGCCATAATCGGCTGTCGACTGCACGCGCAGATGCAGCGGCCCCATGCGGACAGTCTCGATGCCGTCTGCCAGAACGCCGCTGTCGTTGTTCGGAGGGGAGCCGGGCGCAGAAACAACGTGGTTCATGCCGGATTGCGAACCCTCGGTGATGGACCGCTGCGCGCGCGTTTGGACGTTCTCGCCCGCCTCCCGCAACACCTTCTCCATTTCGCGGATGATGGCGTTTGGCAGCGATCCCATCCGCCCCGGCCGTGGCATTACTCGGCCTTCTCGGCGGCACGGCTGGCACGCGCTGCTAGGAACGCTTCACGCGACCCCGCCGGCAGGGCGTCCAGCGGGATTGCCGGCTCTCTCGCGCCCTCTTCTTCGGGGCGGGCCGGCCGTCCGTGAATGCGCCGGTCAATGATGATAGCGGCAAGGCCCCAGGCATCGACAACTGGGCCGGGCTGCACATAGTTTTCGACCAGCCGCTTAGCCGTTACTGCGTCGACCGGGACTTGCTTGTCATCGACATAGGCCATGCCGCCGCCGATCAGCCCGAGCCGAATGGTTTCCCAGCATTCTTGCGGACTGGCGACACCTTCGACAGCGAGAGCGATCGGCTCGCCCGCCGCCTCGTACCGACCGCGCATCACGCGCCCGTAGAGTTCGAACAGGCTGCAACCGACCTTGCGTTGCAGTTCGTCAATCTGCGCCATGGGAAGCGCAAACCGGTAATGCCCGTCGAAGGCCTCGATCCATTCGTCAATGCGGACATTCACGTCGGCGGCGGGATAGCGGAACGTCTTGCCGTCCGGCATCGTCGCCGTGTGCATCTTGCGGGGCTCGGTGGTCGCCATGTGCTCGTCTCTGCCGTTGCGTAGCCGTTGTGCAGCTGGGGGAGAGAATAATGGTGGGGGTAAGGGGTGATACCGCCGCCACCGGGCGACAGAGCATGGGAAAGGCCGCGGATAGCGAAAGCCAATCGGCTGCCGACCCTATGGTCCCGTAAGGGAACCGTTTCAAAAAAGTTCAGACTGCGATGTCTACGAATGTTAATCCTCGGTGCCCTGTGCAAGGGCCAACCTTCCGACACCCAGGTTATACCAACGGTTCCGAGGTGCATCAGAGCCCGCCCAACGCGGGGCTGTCCGATTGGGGTTTACCCTGCGAAAACACGCTGCATGAAACAGTTCGACCGTTCAAACAGGGTCGGTATTAGTAAAATGGGACAGATCGAATGCAGGGTCTAGAACCTGTTCGCACACTTTTTCAACATCACATGCAATTGCGCGCTACCGCGGTTAAGCGGTGGCAATAGCAACTACCTCGCTACAGCGGGGATCGTCCGTACGATCTGTAGGCGGAGATGAAACGGCGATTGCTCCCCCGCTCTAGCGGGGACGCCCCGCAGTCAGGCATCACCGCGACGAAGCGTTTGCCGTTTCCCCGGCACCGCAGAAATAATCGAGCCCCGCCCGCCTTGCTGTATGACGGACGAGGCTCGGCGCCCTTGGGAGAAGCGTGCCGCCGCACTGTCGTTCCGTAGGACAACAGACAACTGCAGAGCGGTAACCCGACCGGGATACACGTTGAGCGTATGCAAAGGGTTACCGGGTGGCATGGGCAGTGTGCGCTGTTTGCGTCAACCTCGCGCGGGTGGGCCGACGGACTGCAAGGGAGTGCAACTCGTCCGTCGGCCACGGTAGGACAACCGCGTCTAGATTGTCGCACGATCCAATCGGTTTACAATGCGCCCGTTAAGGCAGTTCTCGAATAGGGACGGTTGGGACGCGGTATGCGACTGGCCCTAGGCAATCACGATCCAGCGGACTCCCAACCGCCTAGAAGTCGGTTCTGCGATCTCGCTTCCTACCGAACACGCTGAACCCGCCGAAAAGGAAGCCGAGGATCGCCCACACGATCCAAGGGTCGCCCTTCACCAGATTGCAAAACGCCAGCACCAAAAAAATCAGCCCGATAATGGGAACACCGTTTCTGACTGCGTTCGGCATATTGCGATCCCCCGACCGTGGTTGCCGCAAAGGCTGGCATCTAACGGCGCCAGTCACAAGACTTGGCGATCCAGGAGTGCGCGGATCGACCGATCATTTATGTCGGCTTAGTAGAAACTCGCTTTGGAACCAGCGGTTTAGACTCAATGACCGCATCAACCGTTCCTTTCGCCCTCGTCGTCGACGATGATCCGATGATCCTTATGGATACGACCGTCATCCTTGAAGACGCAGGGTTTCGCGTTCACGAGGCGATGGACGGCGAGGAAGCGAAGAGCGTGCTGTCGGAGCACTCGGAGAGCATCATCCTGTTGTTCTCAGACGTAGATATGCCGGGAGAAACTAACGGTTTCGGACTGGCGCGTCACGTCGACCGACATTGGCCGCATATCGAGATCGTAATTGCGTCGGGCCATGTGTTGCCGGGGGAAGGCGATATGCCGGATCGCGCAACCTTCATCTCAAAACCGTTTAACAAGCGCACTGTGCATGAGCACCTCGCTAAGATGCTGCCGGATGAAAAGAAACCCGAACCGTTGGCAAAAGCGGTCTAGCCTCCGCTTTTCGACAAGATAAATGCTCCCAGAAAGCCGCAGACTGCGATCAGTCCAGAATAGTCATGGGTCGCTTCAGTGGCCTCCGGGATCATCGTATCAACCAACATCGCGAGGATGGCGCCTGCGGCTACGGCCGTAACCCCGGCAATGAGGTCCGGACTACTCCCTACGAGCGCCAGGTTGCCGATCATCGCAGCAATAGCAGACGCAACCGCGATACCGCCCCACAGACCAAAAATGTACCGTGCGCTATGTCCCGCTGCCTTCATTCCAGCGGCGCTGGAGAGGCCTTCCGGGACGTTTGAGAGGAACAATGCCGCTACCGTTACCATGCTCACCCCATCGCCGCTGGAGGAGGCTCACGGCGACCGCAACGGACTCTGGTATGCCGTCCAGCAGTGCGCCGATGGCAATGGCGGTCCCTGATCCTGAATTAGCGTCGGGCTGACTTTCGTCCGGGTTCGAGCCTGACCATTTGCGGTGCCTGCCGCGTCGCGACATGATGATGTTCGCAAGGGTGAACAGGATGACGCGCGAAAGCACGATTCCGGACGGTTCGTCTAATGACCGTGACAGTCCGCCTCATTCGGCTATCCCAAACATACGACCGCATTTCGACGTTGGTCTTTGGGAGAAAAAGCGTGCTTTTCCATACTATGGTTGGCTCAAACGACATTGAGCGATCGAAGCGCTTTTACGACACGGTGCTCGGCACCTTGGGCGCAGGCGAAGGGACGCGCAACATTGCCGATAGCGGGCATACCCGTCTGATCTACAATAACGGCAACGGGACCAATTTCATCGTTAGCCAGCCGATCAACGACGAACCGGCAAGCGTTGCCAACGGAAGTACCGTCGCCTTTTCCTGCAACTCACCCGAGCAGGTGAAGCAGCTTCACGATACAGCTGTTGCCGCTGGCGGCACCTCAATCGAAGCCCCGCCCGGCCCGCGCGAAACTGCCTCGATGGGCACTATCGAACTGGCCTACTTTCGTGATCCTGACGGCAACAAACTGTGCGGAATTCATTTTCCTGCCTGATCCGTCCGAGAAGGGTCTGCTGCAAATCTTGCGGACTTAGACCATACGATCCCGGCAATGTGTGCTTTCTGACCAACTGCAGACATTGCCGGGGCGGGCGCTCCCTCCGCCCTCGGCATTGGTCTCGACGGCATGTCACTGCGCTCAAGTACGGGGCGTACGCTCACCAAAATTTTCCGATGCAAAACAACGAGATGCAGGGAAGTCACCATCATTGCCATGCCCTTGGCGCAAGGGGATCGCCCTATTCGAGAACGTGGCGTTAATACGCCCCCGGTAGGACGCAAACCCGAAAGGGCGTTTATGATGTCGTCGATGGAATCGCCCGAGTTGCTCGCCTTGGTTGCGGGCCGCATACGTCAGGGCGTGGTCGTCTACGATGCCGATGAGTGCATCATGCTGATCAATCCGCATATCGCCGAGATATTCGGCTTTGAACCTTCGGCCGTGTGCGTTGGGTCGACCCTTACTGAGTATCTGGACCGGATCGGTGCGGCAGTCGGATGGCCCGAGGATCGGATCAAAGCCATTCTTGAGAACCATCGGGCATGGGCAACGCAAGGCGAGCTGCGGAGCTTCGATCACAACTTTGACGACGGAAAAGTGGTTGAAATTGGCTTTCATCCGCTGCCGGGCGGCGGAGCGTTGCTGACATTTTCCGATGTCGGCCACGAGCGACGTGTCACGGCAGCGGCTAATCGGCGCGAAGAATTGACGCGTGAAGCGGGCTTCATGCTGCAAAAGGTCGCCAGCATCTCACAGCAAAATCGCATCGTCGCATTTAACGTCCGGATCGAAGCTGCCCGCATGGGTCATGAGGGACGCGGCTTGGCCGTAGTTGCTGACGAGGTTCGCGACCTATCCCGACAAACGTCCGACGTCCTTCGTGACGTCAGCCGGATCATCGACGCCACCTTGGAAACGATCTAACAGACGGCTCGCCGTTGATGTTGTCGGGCTACAGGGCGGGTGCCCCATCCGCCGTCATCGCCAAATGCAATTGAAAATGCGCCGTGTGCGTGGGTCTCGCAAGCATCGTACCCTGGCAATACCCCTACCCCGGCGCTCGCATCAGATAACGACCAGCGGCCCGGTTGCAACGACCGGTCCCGTGGGTGTTTCCTTGGGCGAACCGCCCGGCGGCTCAATCGAAATTGCCATGACCAGGCCGGGCCGCAGCGCCGCTCGCTCTGCCGCCGGAAGCGCCAGGCGGGTTGCGCCCGTCACGGCCAGCAATCCAATCGAGCGAGGCACTCCATCGCGGATGATCCAGAGCTGCGCGACCTTGCCGACCGGGGCCACAGCGGTCGCCGCCAAGCGAACTTGGCCTGCCTCACGATCGACCACCGCGCTGATCGGAGCGGTCTGCGCATCAGTGGGCTGTAGCGCTGCCAAGAGGGATCCGCTGGACGGGCCACTGCCTGCTGGCGGCATACTCCTATCCGGCTGAAGGACCATGACGAGCAATACCGCCGCAATCGCCGCCAACCCTGCCGGAAGAGCGAACCGGAACATCCGCTGCGGCTTGATGTCGGGCGCGTCGCCGATGGTGTCGGTCAAACCGGCCGGCGCTGGCTCAGAGCCATATTCCGGGAACATCAGTGCGAACTTCGCGCGCCACCATTCAACCTCGCGCGCAAACTCTGGCTCGGAAAGCATCCTGCGCAGGGCCTGGGCGCGCTCGTCGCCTTCGAGCAATCCGAGCGCCAGTTCAGCCGCCGTCATGTCCGGTTCAATCGTCACTTACACAACCTCGCAGCTTCAACAGGCCCCGACGCGCCCATTTGCGCACGTTCACTTCCGGGACTCCCTTGGCTCTAGCCATTTGCGCATATGTCAGGCCCTCGAAAAAGGCCGTGCGCAAGGTTTCGCGCTGTCGCGGCTCCAACGTTTCGAGACACGAGTACAGCCGCTCCGCCTCTTCGGTTCGCTCGAGTACCGCCAGTTGGTCCGGCACATCGTCCGCGATATGGCCGGCATCCTCGATCGGCCCGGTCATCCGCCGTTCGTAACTTCGCACCCAGTCAATCGAACGATTGCGCGCGATCGTACCCAACCAGGACATTGGATGCGCCCCTGTCGGAATGTAACTGTCGGCTCTTTTCCAGATCAGCTGGAAAACATCCTGAAGGACGTCTTCAGCGCCGCTCCGGTCGCGGCAGACCCGAAGGCATATGGCGAACAGGGACGAGGACGTCAGGTCGTAAAGCTCTCCCAGTGCCGCTCGATCGGTCGCTCCGACCCGTTGCAACAATTCGCAAATGAGAACACGCGCGTCATAGGGATCAATTGGTCGGCTCACCCTTGTGCTACTCCCATCGAGCCATCCTCACCGCCATACCGGACTGTGCTGTGTATTGGCAAAGGTCGACGCTGTTGATGCGTACTCGGCGAGCGTCCGTCCATAGCGATCATGACCGCTCCGCTCAAACCTGACCGGCGTGCGGTCAATCGCCATGCCGGTCCACACAAACTCGATCGCGATCTGGACGGTCAGTCCACCTGATCGCCATTCGCGTCCGGCACTCCGTGACGAGCCAACATGCTGCGGGGAAAAGCCCACAGGCCGGCCAGACACAGAACCACGGTCGCTACGATCATGTAGAGGTACGTCGTCATCCCGACCCCCAAGGCCCAGGCTGCACCGGCCACTGCGAACGCCAGTGCCGGTATCGCCAGAAGCATCACGCGCAACCAACGAAGCGGGCCGGGACGGTAGCTCAGCAACGCAGATGTCCACGGGACCGGTACTGCCAGAATGGCCCAATAGAGCGGATTGATCTTCGCTTCCGCATGCGTACCCGGCACCAGCAGGATCGCGATGCCCACCATCGGAGGTACGATGGCGAACACAGCCAGCGCAACGGCCCATCCGGTCCAGCGGTCTCGTTTCAGACGATGGGCATAGCTGTCTGTCATGCCTTGCCCTTCTCCGGGCCTCCGATAATCCACCCGATCAGCTCACGGATCATACCACCGTCCGCGCTGCTGATCACCCCGAGCACGCTGCCCGCGCCATCGAGCAACGGTGCCGCGCGACCTTGTTGATCATGCGGGTGCCCAACTTCAGGCCATGAATGCCGATCGACGCCCTGAGCTCCCCGCGTGCGGCTGCGCGCGCGATCTATGACGCCTGCTATCCATCCGATGATTGGGCGCGGTTCGGGTTCGACGAGACCGAGCGTTACGGCACTGTCGATTACCGGCAGGCGGTCGACGCTGCTCAGCAGGCGCGGTGCGTACTGGCAGCGAAGGGCGAACAGCTCACGTTGGCGGTAATGCCATGAAGCGGAAGGGCGAACGTCGGTTGCCGGTGTATCTCGACACATGGTCAGAAACGCACCCGGTGGTCCGTGCGATTGCTACCGGCTCTTGGTGGTTCGACGCTTGGGTTGCGCAGAAGACGACGCTTCATCATGCGCTGTCGCGGCTGACCGGCATCCCTCAACGGCGGCTCGACACGATTGCTCGAAAAGACCGGGTTTCGTTGGCTGAGTTAGACGCTCTTGCCCGTGCTTGGTCCATCAGCGCCGCCGATCTGCGTGCGTCCGTGCCGGCAGAACTGGTCGTGCCGTGAACGCTTGCCGCAAAAAGTGCATTTGAGCCGCGCAGACTGAGCCCCGGCACGATCAGCCGGTCAGCTATTAATCCATTTTAATGCCGAATTGGTTTGCGTTGCGTAACGAACTGACCGCTACCGTACATACCGGAGACGATGCGTTAGATGGTATATCCGCTTCACCGCTATCGATCATTCGCAAATCTAACGCTGGCGGAAGAGCAAGCGTTGCTCGAACTAGGCGACCCGCCCGTCGTTCACCACAGGGGCGAAACGTTTCAGCGCGAAGGAGAGTCCGTTCAAGGCTTCTACCTGCATATCGCCGGTTGGATCATTTCGTCGGTCGTCCTGCGCAATGGAGATCGCCTTATCCAGAAAGTCCATTTGCCAGGAGACATGCTCGGTACGCCGAATGCCGTGCTTGCCAAGACAGCGGACAGCCTGACCGCGATCACTGAAGCAACGACCGCATTCGTACCATTTGCCCGGTTCGGACAGATTTTTGTCGACCTGCCGCGTTTGGGGGCGCTGTTCACGGTCGCGATTCAAATGGAGCGTCTAAGACTGCTCGATATGCTGGCCACTTCGCAAAACGCGTCTTCGAGCGAACGGTTAGCACAGTTCCTACTTGATCTATATCAACGGCTTGAGACGATCGGCTTCGTTGAAGGGGATGCTTTTCATATTCCATTAACTCAAGAACAGATGGGTGATTTGTTGGGAATTACGCCAGTCCATATGAACCGAACGCTGCGCACCTTCGACAAGAACGGCTGGATTGCGCGCTACGATCATCATGTGAAACTGCTCGATATTGCGGCGCTGCGGGCCATTTCCCCACTACCCTTGCGGTGCCCGGCGTTCGAACCGAGCTGGCTACCTTCCGCGCGGTGACCTACGCCAGCTGGCGGTTCATCGATGAGGCGATCAAGCAGCATCAGCGCGACCTTGCCGCTGCGCGAGCGCGGTCGATGCGCGGCAAGGAATGCCCGATCCAGCGGCCGATGTGTGATCGGTGGCCAGTGAAGTGATTTTTCAGGCAAGGACAACGTGGATTTGGTTGGAAGTATGGTTTCGCCGAGCCATACAACGCTTCCGCTACTAAGGTTTCGCTTCGCAGTGCCTAACGATATTCCTTCGACGGCCTGGGGCGCTTGCACCAAGATGGTGCAAGCCGCAACGGAGGCCACAGCAAAGGCATGCACCGCTCCGGCGGTGGCGGCGCCCCCTGCACCAGCCGCGCCTAACTGGGATGCAATGGCGAACTCGTTCGCTTCACTCTCCAATGCGTTCGCTTGGGGTTCATTAATTTTGGCATTGGTCGCGGTTTTCGCTGCATTCGCATGGGGCAAGATCGTTACTGCCCGCGCGGAAAACGAAGCCCGAGATATGGCGAAGGCAGCGGTCGAGGAATGGCTTCAGAACGTTGCTCCGCCGTTGATAGCCCGGGAAGCCGCTGAGTTTTTGCGGACATTTCGGGGCGAACGTCCTATATCAGAAGATGACTTAGCCGATTTGGTTTCGGCAGTTGGCAATGACGGGAAGGAGGGCAAGAATGAAGAAAAGTGAGATGAGCATCGTAGCCCGCCATATGACAAAAGCGCCCGTCGATTTAGATGCTATTTTCGACGAACTGGGCATTGCCTACGAGCCTATCTGGATGGACGAGGCGTCGGGCTCAATATCTCGCGACGGTGATAATTTCATCGTGAATGTGAATGCTCTTGAGTCAAAAGTCCGTCAGCGATTCACCGCCGCGCATGAGCTCGCGCATTACTTATTGCACCGCGACCTGATGGGCGATGGGAAAAGGATGCACCGTCACGTCGACACTCTCTACGCGCAGGGGGACCAGCCGGGAGACGTCATCTTTAACCGTTCGCATGAGATCGAAGCTAACCGAATTGCCGCTCAGATCATCATGCCTAAAAAGCTCGTCGAACAGGAATACGCAAAGAGCCAAGACGTAGCACATTTAGCATCTAAGTTTGGCGTATCGAAGCCGGCGATGGAAATTCGGTTGAGAACTTTGGGGTTATCGTAACCACAATATCCGACCATAAGCGGCTCCTATCTAGCCCTCGTCGGAAACACCGGGCCCCGCACAGTCATCGCGGCAGCAGGATAGGGCCGTTGCAACGCGACCACCTCGTCATAGCTGCCACGCAACCACGTATCGATGTCGTCTAGTCGCAGGACAGTTATCATCGCCTTGGGGTGGATCGGCGCGACCAGTTCGTTCGGGTCGCAGGTCACCATCGTGAACCCGTTGCCCTCGGCAGTCTGTTGCCAGAACCCCGCTACGGCGAACGTCGGCTGGTCGGTGACCTGAAACCACATCTCGCCTTTGATCGCCGGCTTCCCGTCGCCCAGATCGTGCTTGTCGGGCGTCCATTCGCAAAACTCAGTCAACGGCACGAGGCAGCGGTTCACCGGGTCCGCTGCCAGCTTGCGCCATTGCGGCAGCTTCAGGTTGCGGACGTTGGTCATTGGCCACGCCGCCTGACCGCCCAGCACGTCCCAGGACATGATGTCCCAGCCGCGTTCGCCGTCCTGCTCTCGGATCACATAGGCGCGCCCCTTCGGCCGCAGTTCATGGGGGTTGAACCGGTTGTCGCGGGGGCGTTCGGGGAACAGCTTTGCGGCTGATCCGAACAGGTCGGCAGGTTCGCCGGCGAAGCGGGCTCGGTTGCACATAGCCTCACGGTACGCGGCGAAGGCCGGATATGGAAAGGGCGACGCCACCGCGTGACGCCGCCCTTTCCATTTCGGATGACCGATTAGGCTTATCGCTACCGCGCCACCTACTTGCGGACTGGCCCCGCAAACGCTCCCTTAAGCCGCGCGATTGCAAGATCGTTCGCTTCCTTCGCGCCCTGCACGACCTTGGCCATGCCGAAGAACTCGTGGGTAACGCCCGGATAGGTGCGTTGTTCGACACGAACACCAGCCTTCCGCATCGCGGCAGCGAGCGTTTCGCCGTCGGACCGCAGCGGATCGATCTGAGCGTTAATGATCGTTGTCGGCGGCAGACCGCGCAGGTTGGCAGCGACCAGGTTCAGGCGTGGATCCTGCGCGTCAGCCCTGCTGTTCTGGTAATAGTAGCCGAACCAGCCGAGCATCGGCGTGTTGAGCGGCTTGGCATTGGCCGAGTCCCGGCGCGACGGCAGGTTCATGCTGCTGTTCGCGATCGGATAGACCGAGACGATATGGCGTGGAACGGTCAGGCGATTATCGCGCGCGTAGATTGCCGTGGCTACGGCGAGGTTGCCGCCCGCGCTTTCACCCGCCACTGCGATCTTGGCCGGATCACCGCCCCAGCTCGCCGCATTTTGTAGCACCCAACGATAGGCGGCTGCCGCATCATCATGCTGCGCGGGGAACTTGAACTCCGGCGCATGACGATATTCGACGGACACCACGATCGCGTTCAGCGCCTTCGACATCGCCCGGGGCGCGGCATCGTAGGTTTCAACGTTGGCAATCACCCAGCCGCCGCCATGATAGTAGACGATGACGGGCAGTCGACCGTTCGAGGGCGCGTTCGCAGGCTTGTAAATGCGGGCGAACTGCATGGCGTCGCTGCCATAGGGCACGTCCTGCGTGGCGACAGACGGATCGGGTGCCGTTGGCATGCCCTGCTGCTGCATGGCCGCCTTTGCGCCATCCGCTGCAGACGGCTGTCGGCGGGCTTGGGCAGGCGTCAGCGCTTCAATTGGCTTGCCGCCAAGGCCCGCTAGCGCGTCCAATACCCGCTGCATATCGGGTGCGGCTTTCGCCGGCTGCGTTGCCGGTTGCGCGGTTACCGGGGGCGGAGGCGCATCCACCGAGCGGGGCGACTGCGCGACGACGACTGCTGACGTGGCAACGATTGCGGACGCGACAATGAGTTGCGTCAGCCGACGCGTAGTTTTGTTTGGCATGAAACCTCCTGGGAATGTACCGCTTGAACAGTCAGGAGGTTGAGAAAGGTTCTGTACGGGATAGTGCAGAGCTGCCGAACCGATACGGGTCTACGCGTCATTTGCGTCGCCTAGTTTCGCTATCTACCCCACCATGTTTCTGCAGGGACCATATATTCTGCGCTGCAAGCGGACCCATCCTTGGCGCTCGTCATCGCTTTAAAGGAACAGCATCGATCCAGTTGCGCTTACTTCGCGACCGCCGAAAGGCACGAACCAGGAGCGCCCCATGCCCAATACCGGACTGACGATCGACACTGCCACTTTCACCGACAACCCGACGGACTATCAGGTCGAGTTCACGGGAACTGTGGACGACGAGCAGCAGCAGTTCGCTGTGAAGTACAGCGCGCTCGAGGCGCTAGCTGGCGAACAGACGTTGGATGATCCGCTTTCGGTCGCTCAAGCCCAGACGGCCCGCTTGGCCGAAGCAGCAGGCAAGGCGCTTGGGCGAGGACAGGCCAGCGACTTGGTAACGATCGGCGAAGGCGACCTGCTTTAGGGTTTTCGCGGGAAGGCGGCTAACGAACCGCCTTCCTCCACCTGGCGTCTACTCCGCGGTGCCGGCGCGGTCAGTCCAGAGGACGTAGCCGATGGCACCCGCAGCCGCCGCGCCGAACAGCAGCGCAATCGGCAGTGCCGAGCCCGACGCCTGCTGCTTCTCACGGTTGGACTTCATCTGTGCAACGAGCGCTGCCTTGTCGGCATCCGGCGCACTTGGCGATGCAGTCGGGGGATACGGCGCTTGGTTGGCGGCTGGGATTGGCGGGGTGTGGGTCATGGCGTTCCTGCTTTGATAGAGAACGCCTAACTGTTGGGACTCGTTGATGTTCATTCGGGCAGCGCGGCTTTAAGACCGCTTAGGCACGAGCACAGTACTGAGCTTTCGCATCGGTCGCCGCCACTCGGCATGTCCCAACCAATATTGCTATCAATGTTCAGCGGCCAATTTCTGCCAATGCGGCAGTCATGCGATCCGCCTCGGCTAAGCCAGTTACCATCGACCGAGCCGCTCCATCTCGCGCCACTCACGCCGGATCGCAGCGGCTTCCCGGCGCGTCTCGATAGCCGCCTGACTATACATCCCGTGCTTCAGAGCGTTTTGGTTGCCGGGCGCGCCGCGTGACAGTCCGCCGTGCAGGCGACAGCGGCCGTTCGGCATTGCCGGGGATTGGCACGCCGTGCCCCGTCGCGTCTTGGCTAAGCATCGGCGCGCTTCCCGGAGCGCCTTGGGTTCTTCCGTCCGTTCCATAGGGTTGACCCGCCGTTTCCTTATTGACCCCCGCCGCCCCGGGCTGACCGTGGTACACGTCGCCGACGATCGCCTGACCGCCAGGATGAACGGTCACATGCTCGACGCGAACCGTTTGCTGCCCCTTGCCCCGCAGCTTCGCCAGCGCCTCGATCTGCGCCGTGAACGTCCTTTGCAGCTTGACGGCAAGGTTGCCGTACAACTGCACCCATTCGAAACTGTCGGTGTTGCAGGCGCGACTAAGGACGTCAGTGGTAAGCGCATGGTTCGCCGCCATCTGGATCGCCAGCGCAGCCTCTAGTTCGTCCTCCGGCTTGATCGCGGCGACCAGCGCCAGACTGGCGTTCAACTCCTGCTCAGTCGCGTTTGCCTTCCCCCGGCTCCGTGAAGCCCTGTTCAGCATCGTAAGGGATTGCCGCATGAAGTCGGGCGACCGGGTGCCGAGCGTGTCACCGATCCGCATTGTCCAGCCGCTGGGATCGTTGTGATGCGGGCCGATCCCGTTGTCGTCGGTTACTGCGGCTTCGACCGGCGGGACGCGAGCAATCCAGCGCTCGCGGGCCGTCGCGATGCGTGCCTGTTCCTTTTCGTTGGGTGGTTCCCTGTTGTCCTGTTCGGTTTCCATCGTCGGTCCCTCGCTATCGTTGCTCAGTTCGGGGCGCTCCACCCCACCTCACCACCCCACTTGGAATGGGCCTGGAACCACCCCCACCCCACCTCCCCTTATAAAAGGGGAGGTGGTGGTGGGGTGATTGTGGTTCCCCACTTTCCCCACTTGATCCTCCCCACCTGTCGAAGTGGGGAAGGTCATTCGACCACGTCCCCAACGACCACGTAGGGCACGTCACGACCCTTCGTCGGGTCGGCTCGGCGCTCGACACGCAGCGCGCCGTTGGCGAGCCATTCGCGCAGGATATTAGAGATACGTTGCCGATCGGCCTTGGCGTGCTTCTCGGCGCTCAGCCCCAGCACGGTCGCGACAGCATTGCCCGCCCAATTCCCGGCCTGCGAGCTTTCACGGAACTCGCTACCGGCAATGATCCCCTGGACCCGACGAAGGTGATCCGGTGTCACGCCTGCGAAGGCATCCGGCGGTGTCCACTGCGTCACCACGCCGACGTTATCGCTATGCTCGCCGTCGAAGTTGCCGAGGTCGACCGACGCCATGCGATACCATTCGGCCTTCTCGGCTGGGGCGCGATTGTGCTTGTCGTCTTGGACGGTGAAAAGGCGGCGCTTTTCATCGTCGCCGTCGATCATGAAGCGCTCGGCCTCCTGATCGTCCATCCGGTTCAGGACCAAGGTGGACCGAGCAGCAGCAACCAGTGATGACGCACCACGCGACGCTTCCGCCGTGACTTTCGTGCCGCCCAGCTTCTTGCTGTGGTGAACCAGCACGATCGAGCATCCGACCCGCTTCGCCAGCCGCGCCCATTCCTTCACGATCGCATCGATGGCGTTGTTGTCGTTTTCCTCGATCGAATGGCTCGAGACGAATGGGTCGACGATCAGCACATCGATGCCACGGGTCTTCAACTCGGCTTCCAGTCCGGCGATCACAGGCTTCAGGATCATGAATCCTTCCGGGCCATTTACCGCCGTGCAGAGTTCGTGCTGTTCCTCCATGCCGCTGTCGATGAACAGCCGATCGCCACACTCGTCCTCACAAACCTTGTAATGAATCGCAGCAGCCTGCACCTGGCGTTCCAGCTCTTCGCTGTCATCTTCAAGGTTCCAGTACCAGGCGCGCTGCGAACCGCCCCAAACGGACTTGCCGAGCAGCGCGCGCCCAGTCGTGAGTGAAAGCACGAGTGAGGCCATGAACGATGACTTGCCGACGCCACCCGGCGCCACGACCGCCGTCACGGTGCCACGCAGCAGCCAGCGGCCGAAGACCCACGGGCGCGTTGGGATGGTGCGAGGATCTCGCCAATTGAACGGGGTGGCGCTGATCTTGACCGGCTTGGCTTCGAGCACCCCCCGAACCGCGCGACGGCTGGCGGCTGGCTCCGCATACGGGTAGCCCTCGAACGGTGGAGCGGCATCAAAGCGCGCCTGCATGTCGGTAGCGGCGTTCATGCCATCGCCGCCTTTCGGGCGGTTATTTGCGCGTCGAGTTCGGCGTTGAAGTCCTTGTAACCAGCTCCCGGATACATGATCCGCACGGCCAGTTCTCGCGCCGCATAGGCGGTTGCTGCCTTCTCTGCGGCCACCCGTCCGGGCGCGTCGCCATCCGCACCGATGACGACGGCGCGAACGACGTCGGGGAACACCATGTGCGGCAGCATCGACGTTCCAGCCGCCACCCATACCGCGCGCCCGAGCGCCTGCATCAACGTCAAGCTATCCTCCAGCCCCTCCGCGACGATCATGGAACCAGACACCGGCCCCAGCCGGATCGCGCCGGTACGGACGTTGCCAAGGCTGTATTTCACCGTGGGCTTGCGGTCCTGTTCGGTGGCGATCACCGCTGCCTTTTGCCCGTCCTCGGTCAGATAGGTTCGTTGGATGGCGACTAGTGACCCGTCCGGCCCCGTTACCGCGGCGACCAGCGCCGGCAGGGGATCGGGACCGTTCGCTGCCAGCAACCCGTTCCCCTCGATTGTAGGCGGCGCCAGCCGTGCAAACCGGAGACAGTCGGGCAAATCCATGTCGATCCCGCGGTTGCGCAGATAGCGCGCGGCTGGCGTGCCGGTGATCGGCTGCGCAGCGCTCCAAATACGGGCCACCAGACGCGACCAGTCTTTCCGGGGTCGTTCGGCGGCGGCTGGCGTCGCGATCGTTCCTAGCGCGCCGCTATCGAGCAACCGGGCCGCTTCGATCAGACCGACGCCGTAGGCATGCTTCATGAAGTCCAGCACGTCGCCCTGCGTATTGCAGCCGAAGCACATGAACCGTCGGTCGCCTGCGTAGATCGTGAAAGAGGGCGTTTTCTCCGTGTGGAAAGGGCAGCAGGCTTTCCATTCCTCGCCGACCCGCCGCAGCTTCACCCCCGCGCGCTCAGCGACCGCCGAAAGGGAGAAGTCGTTGCGAATGCGATCGAGCGCCGCGCGCAGATTAGCGTCCATTGCCCGGCCCTCCGTCCAGCATATCGCCAAGGGTTGGATAGGTCGGATAGCTTGGCGTGTAGCTGTTGCGAAAGGCGCGCTGTTCGGCCGTCGAAAGGAACCGCGCTTCTTCGCCCTCCGGCTCGATCAGGACAGGCAAGCCCGATTGCCGGAAAATCCGGTGTGCCTCCGAGATCGCGCTGGCATAGGTGCGCAGGTGTTCGGCTGGAGGCGTGAAAGCCGGTCGCTTGCCGTGCGCGGTCGAGTAGTGCCGGACGACCACAACCCATTCCGTGCGGCTCTCTTGGCGGATGACAAGGGCGCGACGACGCACGCCATCGGGGAAAGCTACCAGCACCGTTGTTCCTTCAGAGTTCGTGCAGGCGAGGCCCCAGCCGCCGGCCGATGCGGCCAGCAGCCCGGCGCTAAGCGCGCTGGCATAATTCACGACAGGGGCAAGCGCGTCGTCGGGGGTCAGGCAATGCCATTGCCCGTGCGCGACCTGCTCCACGATGACGAATGCGCGGGAATCGGGGGTCATTGTCCACCCCCTTCCGCCGCGACCGACTGCGAATATTCCTTAGCGACCCACACCACCGCGCGCTTGCCGCTGCTGCGATTGATGCGACGCTTGCCGCTGTCGAGGATGAGACCCTTCGCCTTCAATTCGCTGGTTCTCGGCTGGGCGGACACGCGGGGCAGGCGCAGCGCAATGGCGCATTCCTCCGCTGTCCGGCCGGCCTTCTTGGCGCGTCGGATCGTCCGCAGAACCATGCGCTGCAACCGAGCACAATCCACCTCGCACGCTGCTTCGCCGCTTGTCTCGGCCGGTCCCTTCGAACCTGCTACGTTGGGATAATCAGTCATCGCCCGGTATCCTCCTCCGACAGAGGAGGCAGACCGGCGCGGTCGAGCAGCGTCGCAAGCCAGTCAGCTTGCTTCTCCGTCATGGGTGTGGCGTCGACCACCAGTTGCCCAAGAAACGACCCAGCCTTTCTGGTCATCGGCGGGTTGTTGGCGCGAAGAAGCTCCAACGCTGCGGTAGCGACCGGCGTCATGCGAGCGCTCCCCACGCTAGTTCGGCAACAAGTGCGGAACGAGTTTTCGACAGGCCAAACGGCACGAGCCGTTGCCTCCGCAGAAGCTCGGTGGTATCCTTCTGATTGTCGCCGCCAAGCAGACAAATCATCGGGAGCCGCTCGGTCAGCGCCGGGCGGCTTTCTCGTTTATGGGCGACCCCACGGAAGGTTGCCATAGCCGATCACGCTGCCTCGCCCAGCAGCGCGCGACGCGCGCTTGCATCGACGACCAGACGCTTGCGGCCGACCTTGACCGTATCGACCGTACCGGCATTGATCAGCTCATAGGCCTTGGTTCGGCCGACACCGTACAAATCACAGAAGCGGCTGATAGGGTGGAGCACAGCTTGCATTCGTCGCCTCCTTCATGCTGGCCGAACGCCAGCGGGCGACTACGGACTTACTGACAGGTTTAGCGGCATGTCTTTTGATCTATTTTGATCAATTTTTATGGCAGCGGGCTACCGTCCCGAGCATACATCAGCGCGAACGTTCTCCTGATTGCGGACTCAACGCTAGTTTTCTCTCGTGTCGGGTCTTCGGGTGCAACACAACGAATTGCTTCAGCCAAACCCTTGCCACTTCTTACCAGTTTAGCAGCGGTGTGCGCGTACGGCTCATCGCGCCTGTTCGCCGCTGTAGCGTTCGATGGCAGGCAACCCAATAATTGGACATTCCTTGGCTGATTACCTTGACTGACGTTAGGACGGGCGGTGATGGCCGTAAGCAACTCTTGCGCGATACCGCCTCGACTGACGATTATGTCGTCCCGCCAAGGTATCCATTCAGCCATTTTAATAAACAAGCGCTGGCGAAAATAGGCCGGCTCTTTGAAAGGGGATTGAACTGGAATAAAGCGACCAGTTACAAATGTATCGTGCCATTTGCAGCTGTTGGGCGCAAATAAGACCTGCGAGTCTCGCGGACGCCCGTCGGCGGCGTCGGCCGTCCAGATTTGAAGCGTTCCGCGAACCAGCGCGCGTTCAAGGGCCTTTTCCGATAACGCACCAGCGACAGTCCGCTTTAGCCAATCACTTTTTGTGTGCTCGTCAAGATGATGCAACGACAAAGAAGCATAGAACGCATATGCGGGATGGCTTCGATCACTTTCCGTCAAACCGCTGATCTCGAAGACAGATCGCAACTCAGACGCAGCGTCAATAAGCCTCACGCTATCGGGAACAAGAAAACCGTCATCTATCATCGTTGAACAATCGATGTCGTATGTTGACCCCACCCGTCCAAAAGCTTCCGTCGCATCTCCACAAACGTCGTCCGCTTATATGCTCGCACGACCTTGTCAGGCACGATGTGCGCCAACGCTGCCTCAGCGACCGGATCTGGTATATCCGGCATCTTCTCAGCCGCCCAATCGCGGAACGAGCTGCGGAAGCCATGCGCATCGTAAGGCTGGCCCGCATTACGTAGCACCTTGTTCATCGTCATGTCGGAGAGCATCCCACCCCTCTGCCCTGGGAACACCAACTGGTCGGGCTTCGGGGTCGCATCGCCCTTGATCTGCTTAAGCAGGGCAACGGCAGCGCCGTTGAGCGTGACGGTGTGTGCCGAAGCGTCGTTGCCTTTCATCAGCGACGCCGGCCGATTCCACTCGCGCTTATCCAAATCGATCTGCCCCCAACGAGCGCCGCGGACTTCGCCCGGGCGGGCCGCAGTATAAATCTGGAACAGCAACGCAGATCGACCGGTCGTAGCGGGCTGGGCAACCAACCCAGCAACGAACGCCGATACGTCGACGTACGGCATCGCCTGATAGTTTCCCCCCTTGGGCTGACGCGGCAGTCCAACCGTTACCGATCGACCCGGTGCTTCGGTCGCACGCCATCCCTTCCCGTGCGCGAAGTTCAGCACGGTCCCAATCCGCTGGCGCACCTTCCGCGCCATGTCGGCTTTGGTCGTCCAGATTGGGATGAGCACGTTCGAGATGTCGGCGGCGGTGATGGCGTCGACGCGGATGTCACCGATCGTCTTGAACGCATGGTTCTCGAGGGACTTGATGAATGTCGCGGCGCCCTTCTCCGACCAGCCGGACTTCAGAGCCAAGTGGGCCGCTTTGGCAGCATCACGGAACTTGGGGATTTTGAGCCGTTCGCGGTCACGCTCTGCGATCGGGTCGAGCCCCGACTTGGCCGCGACGCGGAGCATAGCCGCCTTGTCACGCGCTTCGGCAAGGGTCAGGATCTTTCGCTGCAGGATCGGGATGACGATGGGAGACGCCTCCCCCTTCCCTGTCGCCCGTGACGATGTGTCGGCTGTGCCGAGCCCTATGTCGCGGCGCCGGCCATCGACCTGCACCCGCAACAGCCATGCTTTTGCGCCAGACGGTTTGACGAGCAGGTACAAGCCGTCGCCATCTGCGTGGCGGCCGGGCTTGGCACTCTTGACGGTCAGGGCAGTGAGTTTCGGCAAATGGCTCCCCTATGCGTTCCCTCACTTTGGCGCGGCTGGCGGCGAACGTCAACGAACAACTACGGAACATACGTTCCATACCTGTTTCGATATAGGAGGAGAAAGCGAACGGGAGCGAATAACTGCGAACAGTTAGTTAGATGCCTGTAAGCGGCACCACTCTCCCCAAAATCGTTGAAAAACAGTCGTATAAGCAACAGTCACTGGCTGATTGTCGCACACGAGTGTCACACAACGCCTGTCGCTCTCGAAATGGGGGAGCGGGATGTCGCACACAGGTGTCGCACAGATCGCCTTCTGGCGTCTGGCGTCGAGGGGCAATGTATCAGTATCGGGTGCGGGTGCCCGCCGATCTGAGGCAAGTCCTTGGATCGAGCCATATCAACAGGTCGTTAGGGACAGCCTCGCTGGCCGTTGCCCGCCGATCGGCAAAGGCGATGGCCTATCAGATCGATCGAAGCTTCGAAGAAGCGCGGAAATCTGGCGCATGGAAAGCTGCGTCAGCGCTGCCCCCGCTACAAGCTGCGGAGGTTAGTGTGCCTTCAACGATCGCGGATCATGGACTGACTCTCGGAATTGTCGTCGAACGCTATCTGACGGACGCAACCATCTGCCGTTCTCCAAAGAGCCAGATCGTTTATCGAACGACGTTCGCGACCGTCTGCGCCATTCTGGGCAGCGATACGCCCATCAAATCAATTTCTCGTGATGGGTGTCGCCAAGTATTGAGCGTGCTTCAAGCGCTTCCCCCGAATTCCCGCAAAAGGTGGCCGGGTATATCTCCCGTCGATGTTGCTGCGGACGCTCACCAGCGCGGTGTGGCACCGATGAGCACCGCGAACTGCAACGAGTATATGAATAAGCTTTCCAGCCTCTTGAATTGGGCTGTCCGAGAAGAGATGATTGATCGAAATCCGGCGCGAGGCCTACGGGTCGCTGACCGGAGGCTGGCGCGCGAGAAACGTGATCCATTCACCTTGCCGCAACTACGGGCCATTTTCACGGCTCCTCTCTATACGGGATGTAGAGATGATGGTTCAGGCTACGCAGTCGTCGGCTCCAATCGCCCACGGCGTGGACGCTTCTGGATTCCACTTATCGCGCTCTGGTCGGGGATGCGACAATCGGAGATTTGTCAGTTGCTCACGGGGGACGTGAGGCTGATCGAAAATGTGCTGTGTTTTGTAGTCTCGGATGTCGATGGCGACGGCAAGAGACTCAAGACGGCGGCCAGCAGACGGTTGGTTCCAGTGCATCCTGAGCTTTTAAGGATTGGCTTCGCGCTCTATGTGAGCGAGCGGCGTCGATCGGGAGATTGCCGTCTCTTTCCCGACCTTAGCTTGGACTCACTGGGACTTTACTCAGGAAAGTTCGCGAAGTGGCTTGCTCGCTTTCTCGCCTCAACAAGTGCTGCTGCGCCGGGTGCATGCTTTCATGGTTTTCGGCACTCCTTTCGAGACGCGTTGCGGGAGGCACGGATTGACCGCGATATTGCCCTCACACTGGGCGGCTGGACCACCTCTTCCGGGAGTAGTGGGGGCGGGGTCGCTGATGCTTATGGGCGGGGTTATCGTTCCTCGGCACTTAATGATGCCATCTCAAAAATAGCTTATCCCGGTCTCGATCTGTCGCACCTCTATGTTGAGACAAGCAAGGGTTGACCAGTCAACCCGCGACATCCCGCTCCCCCATTTCGAGAGCGATTTGAGAGGCTTAGTCCATCATCGGAACAGGCGTTGTGTGACACTCGTGTGCGACAATCAGCCAGTGTTTGGGGAGAGTGGTGCCGCTTACAGGAAGCGTACTGGTCTCTGGCTTGCAACCGTCGAGAATGGACAAGGCACTGCCATGACCAGCGAAAGGCGCCGCGCCGCGATGGTCATGGCAGGCATTGGCCTGACGCTGTCACTGCTGTGCGGCTGGTTGCTGACAAGTTCGATTCGCACGTCGCTGACCGCGTAGCAGCGTGGCACTGCGGAGGTTCGGGTTTCGGGCGGCGATGTCGGCATGCTCGTGCTGATGCCCGTTTTCGTGGCGTTGACGGCGTGGGGAGCGATCGCTGTGTTTCGGGAGGGCCGCGCGCTGCACCGGATCGGCAACGGGATCGCAATCGCCGCGATCGTGGCCTTGCCAGCCGTCCTTATCGGATCATGGGCGTTGCAGGCCTGGACGGAACAGCGGCTGGCGCAGGAGGGCTATGTCCGGTGCGGGACGGATCGGATCGGTCGCTTTCCCGCCGTGACCCTGTGCGTCCGCAAGCACGCCCCGGCCCGCGTTCGCCCCGCTGGGCGCGCATAGGGGACGACGCGCCAACCGATGAACGTCAGTGCCGCGCATAGCGCCCCTGCGGCATCGCTTCGGGCAGCAGATCGTCGCCGGTCACGGTCAGGCGCAGGCGGTCGAACGGTGCGCCGGTCAGCTGGCCCGTATCGACGATGATGGTCTGCACCCCCTCGGCCAGCGGCTTGATCGGCAGGGTGACGGGACTGACGCCTGGGTGCGGCACGGCAACGACCAGCCGGTCGACCGCCGCCCCGGCGCGGCGCGGTGCGAAGGCCCAGCCGCCACGGCCGGTCTCCGCCTGATCGCGCTGGCCATCGCTGAAGACGAAGGTCACGCCGACGTTCGACAGCCGCAGGTCGCGCGCCGGATCGCCCACCAGCACGGCGACCGCCCGTTGCCACTGCGCCGGGGCAAGCGCGGCGCCGTCCTCGCGCGGCGGCGGCTGGCATTCGGGCGGCAGGGCGGGCGCAGCCATCGCCGGCACCGGCACGCCCGCCGCCTGAAACGCCTGTTCCATGGCGAAGCGCGCGCGATACCATGCCTCCATCGCGGCATCGGCGGCGCTGCGCTTTGCGCCATCGTCCGGCAGCTTGACGGCGGCGGCGATCGCACGGGTCGCCGCGTCGCGCGCCTGTTCGGCGGTGCGCTTTGTAGCCTCGGCCCGTGCCGCCGCCGTTCCCCCGCCGGAGCCGGGAGCGGAGGGGATCATCGCCGTCGTCGCCTCGTCCGCGCCCCACGGGCACCGCGCCGCGATCCGCTCCGCCGCGTCCGACCGGGCGGCATCGTGCAGGCGGCGCTCGACCTCCGCATCCCATGGCAGCACCTGGTCCGCACGGACGAGCGGCGTGTCGGGCGACGCGCGATCGGCGACCAGCGTCACCGTCTGGCCGGTGCGGCCCCAGCGCCCCTTCGCGACCTGATCGACCGCGCCATAGCTGATGAACCATTCGAACCGGCCATCGGGCTTGAGCAGCAGTTCCGACCCCGTTTCCATCACGCCCGACAGGTAATAATGCCCGGCCAGCGCCGCATCCGCCCCGCCGATCTCAGCCGACGGCGCGGCTTCGGCGGCCGGCGCGCGCGGCGTCTGCGCATCCGCCGGCGAGGCAAACAGGGGAAGCATCCAGACCAGAATCGCCAACCCGCCACGCCGCATCCGTCGATCTCCCGCATCGGGGGCCTTGCCCCAATGCCGACCCTGCCGGAAAGCGGTGCCGCGCGGCAACCGCCAGGACGCGATTACAGCCGGCGAAAGCGGATCGCCTGCCCCCCACCCCGTGCCAGATCGATCGACAGACGATCCCCCGCCGTCACCGCCTGCGTCCGGATCGCCAGCCGCTCGGGTGCAGTGCGCCAGTCGGCACCGGGGCCATCGGCATAGATCGTGGCCTCGTACCGCGCGCCCTTGTCCAGAAAATCGAGCGGCACGCTCAACGTGCGTGCGGTGTCGTTGGTGATCGCGCCCAGATACCAGTCGGGGCCATTACGATCGCGCCGCGCGACGACGGCATAGTCGCCGATCGCCCCCTGCAGCGTGCGGCTTTCCTCCCAGTCGGTCGGCACGTCGCGGATGAAGCGGAACGCATCGGCATGCTCGTCATAATGTTCGGGCAAATCGACCGCCATCTGCACCGGGCTGTAGAGCACGACGTACAGCGCCAGCTGGTTGGCGATGGTGGAGGGGACGCGATTGTCCGGCCGGGTCGCGCGGTAATCGAACCGGACGACGCCCGGCGTATAGTCGAGCGGCCCCGACAACAGCCGGGTGAAGGGCAGGATGGTGGTATGATCGGGCGCATTGCCACCGTCCGGGCTGCCGCCATTATATTCCTGCCCCCGTGCGCCCTCCCGGCTCATCAGATTGGGCCAGGTGCGGCGCAGCCCGGTGTCCTTGACCGGTTCGTGCGGGAACAGCGCGATGCGATGCCGCGCCGCCGCCTCGACCACGGTTTGCAGGCTCTGAACCGCATATTGGCTGTCGGGCCATTCGGTCTCGTCCAGCCGGGTGCCGACATAACCGAGCTTGATCGATCGCACGCCGTAGCGGTTGTAATAGTCGAGTGCGGGTTCGAGCTGGCGCAGATAGTCCTTCACCTGCCCGCCGGTTTCATGATGCCCGATCAGGTCGACGCCCTTCGCGCGGGCATAGGCCGACACCTCGGCCATGTCGAAAGCGGGCTGGGCGCGGTCGAGGACGAAGCGCGAGTGGCCGTTCTTCCACCATTCGGGGACGTCCCAGCCGACATTCCACCCCTCGACCAGCACGCCCTTGATGCCGTGCTTCGCCGCCCAGTCGATATAGGATTTGGCGCGGGCAGTGGTCGCGCCCAGCTTCGGCCCCGGCTCCCAGGTCAGCAGGCCGGTGTGCATCGCCCAGAAGATGCCGATATATTTTTCCGGCTTCACCCACGACACGTCGCCCAGCCGGTTGGGATCGTTGAGGTTCAGGACGATGGTCGAATCCGCCAGATGCGCGGCGTTGGGCGCGACCATCACCACCCGCCACGGCGTTACCGCCCCACCGTGCGTCCGCGCCCGGTCGCCATTGGACCAGGGCGACAGGTCGGCCTTCAGCGTGCGGCTGTTTTCTTCGGGCATGCGCAGGTTCATCGACGGAAAGTCGACCAGCGCCGCCTCATGCACCGCCATCGCCACGCCGTCGCCTTCCAGCGTCAGCGGGGTCTGCGCGGTCTGGATCGCCGACAGCGCGGAGCGGCTATATTCATATTCGCTATATTTCTCGCGATACGCCGGGATCGACCAGGCGCGGTAATTCTGCGCGAAGTGAAATTCGGTCGCCTCGTCGGTCACGACCAAAGGCTGCTGCGCAGTGCCGGGCAGCGTGTAGCGAAAACCGAAGCCGTCATCGAACACGCGAAACTCGACGCCGAGCTTGCGGCCATCGGCGGCGGCGAGCGTTGCGACCAGTCCGCGATAATGCTCGCGCATCTCCCGCCGCTCGCCCCATGGCTGGGTCCAGGGGCGATCGAGCGCGGTCGGGCGGCTGGCGACCAGCGTCAGCCCGGTGTCGAGTGGTGCGGCATCCCTGAACCGGAAACCCAGCCGCGACCGGTCGAGGATCGGTTTCCCGTCATAGCGCGCGCGGTACACCGCCTCGCCCCTGTCGACGGCCCAATCGACCGCGATCCGGCCATCGGGCGAGGTCACCGTCTGCCACGCCTGCCCCAGCGCCGGGGTCGCCGCGATCAGTGCCGCGAGCCCGACGATCATGCCCAACCGCGTGCGCATCAGAAGGTGAAGGTCAGGCTGGCGCGGACGCGACGACCAAAGATCGGGCGGCCCTGGAACGCGGTTTCCTGCACCCCGATGATCGATCCGGCGCGCGGATTGCCTTCGGTCAGGCCGACTTCGTTGAACAAATTGGTCGCGACCACCTGCGCCTGGAGCGCGTCACTGATCTTCCAGTTCGCGCCCAGCCGTACCTCGGTATAGTTCGGCAGCACGATGGTGTTGGCGACGTCGACATAACGCTTGCCGGTATAGGCCGCCTCGCCGAACACGTTCACCCGGTCGTCGAGCAGATGCAGCGTCGGACGGATCGAGAATTGCACCAGCGGCTGGCGCACGATCTGGTTGCCGCTGAAATCGAACGCACCGCTCGCATCCTGTCCGGCGAAGCTGGTATAGTTGATCTTCTGGTAATTGCCGCTCGCCGCCAGTTCGAAGACGTCGGCCGGGCGCAGCGACAATTCGACCTCGATCCCCTTCGATTCCGCCGCCGCCGTCTGGTTGATCGTCTGCGCCTGTCCATTGGGGCCGGCGACGATCGTCTGGAAGGCGATGTTGGGGAATTTGTTGTAGAAGAGCGTGACGAAGGCCGAGAAAGGCCGCGTCGAATATTTCACGCCCCCTTCGATCAGGTCGATGCGGTTTTCGACCGGTACCCCGCCGAACCACTGGACGAATTCCGGCGTCACGCGGAAGCTGCGGCTGTAGCGGGCGAAAGCGGCGACGCGCTTGTCGAATTCATAGTTCGCGCCCGCCGAAAACGCCCATTGCCCGGTCTTGAATCGATAGGGCGTGTCGGCGCCGGTAAAGACCAGCACATTGTCGTCGGCGATGGTCGTCGCATCGCCCAGATTGGCGCGCGTCGTCTGTGCGATCGTGCCCTGCTTCGCGACATGATGATAGCGCGCGCCCAGGTCGATGCGCAGCGCGTCGGTCACCTGCCACGCATCGGTCAGGTAGAAGGCGTTGATCGTCACATCGTCGCGGAAGCGTTGCAGGTTGCTGTGCAGGTTGAGCAGCCCGTTCTTCGTCAGCGTGACCGTCTGCTGCCCCGCCGCGTTCAACCCGACCACATCGAAATAGCGCGGGCGGTTGATCGCCTCCACGACGATGTCGTTCCAGTTCCAGTTCTGCGTCTGGTGGAACTGGCTGAAATAATAACCGCCGGTCAGCGTGTGGCGGCCGATGCCGGTGTCGAGCTTCTTGGTGACGCTCAGGTCGTTGATGATGTTTTCGACATCGACCACGGTGTTGAAGATGCTTTGCGTCAGCGCGAGCTGGTTGCCGAGCGCCGATGCCGCCACCGTCTCCCCGGTCAGAACGTTGCGATAGACGGCGCGGGTCGTGTCGGGACGCACAGCGAGGATGCGGTTGAACCCATCGTTCAGGAATTGCTGCGACGTGGCCACGCCCGAACTGAACAGCCCGTTGAAATCGACCAGGCCGGTCGTGTAGCGCGTACGGTTATTGACCTCCCACCCATTGCCCAGCGGCTTGTTCAGGATCGCGGTGAAGGTGTCGGTATCGGTATGGATGCCCTGGGTCAGATCGACCCGCTTGCCGAACACGCCATTGCCGTCGGGCACGGTCAGCCGCGCGAAATCGGTGTTGACCAGCGTGCCGGTGCCGGCGTCCAGGCCCGGCAACCCCTTGCTGGGGCTGGCAAGCGGGATGGCGGTGTAGAAGATGTTCTTGTCGTCCAGCTTGCGATAGCTGACGAACAGCGAACCGCTGTCGGCGAAGTCATATTGCAGGCCGGCGCGGAACTGCCCGCCCTGATTTCCGGTGAAGCCGGGGTTCCGCAGACCGTTATCCTCGCGGTAGAAACCGCCGATCGTGAACGACAGCCGATCGGTCAAAGGCCCCGAGACATTGGCGTCCAGCCGATAATGGTCCCAATCGCCGACCTCACCCTTCACCATGCCCTTCAGCGTGCGGGTCGGACGCTTGGTCAGGACGTTGACGACACCGCCCGGCGCGTTGGACGCGGTGATCGACGCCGAACCGCCGCGCACGATCTGCAGCGAATCGATCGTACCGTCGACGCGGAAGAATTCATCGGCATTGGTGAAGGCGCCCGCCCCCTCTTCCCAGACCGGCAGGCCATCCTCCAGTAGCGGGAGATAGCGGTAATTGTCGGCGGGAAGCCCGCGCGAATAGACGTTGTTGCCGACTTCGCCGCCCGAGCTTTCGACATATATGCCCGGCGTCGACGCGATCAGGTCGGCGATGCCCAACGGCGCCTTTTGCGCGATCGCCAGCGGATCGATGGTGGTGATGGCATAGGACGTCTCGAACTTGCGGACGCCGGTGCGGGTGCCGGTAACGATGATCTCGTCCAGCCCCAGGCTGCTGTCCTGCGGCGCATCGGCGGCGGGATCGGCCGGTGTCGCGGCGGTGACCGGGGCCGTTTGCCCCATTGCCGGCGCCAGCGGCACCATCGCCGCAACCGATGCCAAGAACATGTAACGACCTGCGCGCATCATAATCCCCTCCAAGACGCCTCTGTCGGGCGGTCATCCGATGGATCGAAGGTGCGCCACGCTGTAATCTTATGCAACGATATTTTGCAATCGATTGCAATTTACATAGATGCGCGCTGTGGTCAGATGCTTTCTGCTTTTTTGATAGTCACTTACCGTCAGCCGGTACGATTACTTTGCACGAATGGCGTCACGTTATCGCCCGCAGGATTCGCGAATCACAAGATCGGTCGGCAACCGTTCCGACGGTGCACGGTGGCCATCGATGATGCGCAGCAGCTTCGACACCAGCAGATTGCCCGCCTTGATGACATCCTGCCGGATCGTGGTCAGCCCCGGCGCCGACAGTGCGGCGGCGTCGATATCGTCGTAACCGATGACCGCGACATCCTCCGGCACGCGCACCCCGCGCTGGCGCAGCGTCTGGATCGCGCCCAGCGCCACCAGGTCCGACGCGGCGACGATCGCGTCGAAGGCGATGCCCCGCTCGAGCAGATTGTCGACCGCCTCCGCCCCTTCGAACCGCCCGGCGGTCGGCGTCTGGACCATGGCGGGATCGAACGCGACGCCATGCGCCGCCAGCGCCGCGCGATAGCCGTCCAGCCGGATCGCGATCTGCGAAAACGGGGTGCGCGCGGCGGCGATCGGCGGCATCGCGCCGATGAAGGCGATCCGCCGTCGTCCTTTGCGCAACAGATGCGCCGTCGCCTGAAACCCGCCTTCATGATTGTCGCTGCCGATCGAGCAATAGCGCTGCCCGGCGACCTCGACACCCCACGCGACCAGCGGCGTGCCCGCCGCCGCAAACCGGTCGAGCGTATCGTGGAATTGCGACTGGCCGAGGAAGATCGTGCCGGCATAACTGCTCTGGTCGAGGAATTGCGCCAGCGTCGCATCGTCATACGGCGTCTGCCACACGATCGACACGTCGCGCCGCCGCTCGCGCAGCGCGGTGCCGACCCCGCCGATCAGCGCCAGTTCGAACGGATTGGCCAGCTGGCTGCCATGCGCGGTTGCGACCGGCACCACGAGGCAGATCTGTTCGGACAATGCCGGGGCGGCGCGGCGCACGCGTTGCGGGACATGAACATAGCCCAGCCGATCGGCAGCGCTCAGCACCCGGTCGCGCGTCTCTTCGCTGATCGCGCTATGCCCGGTCAGCACCCGCGATACCGTCGCGACCGACACGCCGGTGTCCGCCGCGATCCCGCCCAGCGTCGGCCCGCCCCGCTTCACCCGTGCCATGGTCTGCCCGATCTTTGCATTTCCTTGCACTAAAGCGCGACGGCATCGTCGTCCAGCGTCGGCAGGCACAGGCAGAGGATCGCCCCGGCCAGCATCATCAGCCCCGCCCATGGCAGGACCGGCCACGCCACCCCGCGAAGGACATGCGCGATGATCCAGCCCATGCTCAGCCCGGCGACAAGCTGCGGCACGACGATGAAGATATTCATCACGCCGATGAAGGTGCCCGCCGTCGCGCTCGACACCGCCCGCCCGGCCAGTACGAACGGCGCGCTGAGGATCGATGCATAGGCGATGCCGATCAGCACCGCGCAACCGACCAGTGCGACCGGATGCGCGATCAGCACCAGCCCGCCCAGCCCTAGCGCGCCTGCCACCAACGCCACCGCATGCACGCGGGTGACCCCGAACCGTCGGAACAAGCCGGGCAACAGAAACGCGAACAGCCCCGCGACGCCGTTATAGGTGCCGAACAGCACCCCGACGAAATCCGCCCCCCGCGCATAGGCAGCGTCGTAGGGGGAGGTCGCGCCATACAGCTCCGCCGCGATCACCGGCGTCGCATAGACCCACAGCAGATAGAGGCCGAACCAGCTGAGAAACTGGATGGCGGCGACCGGACGCAGCGCACGCCACAGCGCGGCGAACGCGGCGCGGCGATCGACGGACGCCTGCGCCGCCGGCACCGGCGCGGCAGGCTCGCGCACCCGCGCCACCGTCCACCCGACCGACAGCGCGACCGCGATCGCCGCCGACAGGAACGCGACCCGGATCGACGGCGCGGTCTCCCCCGGCTGCGCGATATTGGACCATCCGCCCCACGCGAGCAGGATCGGCGCGCACGCCCCGGCCAGCGCGCCCAGCCCGATGAAGACGGTCTGCATCGCATAGCCGCCGGCATGATCCTCGGGCGGGAGCGTGTCGGCGACCAGCGCGCGATAGGGGGCATGGAGCGCGTTCATCGCCGCCTCCAGCAGCCAGATCGCCGCCACCGCCACCACCAGCGATTGCGCAAGCGGCAGCGCGGCGAGCGCGGCGATCACCACCAGCGCCGACAGCAGGATATAGGGCCGCCGCCGCCCGAACCGCGTGGATGCCCGGTCGCTGAGCGCGCCGACCACCGGCTGCACCAGCAAACCGGTCACCGGCCCTGCCAGCCACAGGATCGCCAGCTGATCGACCGATGCGCCCAGCCCCTGAAAGACGCGGCTGAGGCTGGCGCTCTGAATCCCGAACGCGATCTGCAACCCGAAATAGCCGACGCTGAGGTCGAACCCCTTGAGCCGCCGGCGCGGTCGCCTCACACGAACGACCATAGCATGGCGGCCATGGCAAAGATCGCGGTGCCGGCGATGGTCGATGCGATGGTCCAGCTGCGAAAGGTCTGCGCCTCGGTCAGTCCCAGATATTGCTTCACCAGCCAGAATCCGGTGTCGTTGACATGGCTGGCGATCGACGCGCCGCCGCCGATCGCGATCGTGACCAGCGCGATCCGGCCGGGCGACAGCTGGGCGGCGGTGATGATTGGCGCGCACAGCCCGGCGGCGGTCACCATCGCCACCGTCGCCGACCCCTGCGCCACCCGCACGAAGCCGGCGATCAGGAACGCGAACAACAGGATCGGCAGCTGCGCGGTCGCGACCATGTCGGACACCTGTTGCCCGGCACCGGATTCGATCAGCACTTCCTTGTACGCCGCGCCCGCACCGACGACGAGGACCATCAACCCGGCCGGCGCCAGCGCGCGGGTCATCACATCGGCGGCCAGCTGCATCGGCGTACCGCCCCGCACCAGCACGGCAGTCACCAGCAGGCAGGCCAGTACCAGCGCGACGAAGGGATGGCCGATGAACGCGATTCCCTCGCGCAGCCCACCGGCCGGCAGCACGACCCCGGCGACCGCTGCCGTCAGGATCAGGACCAGCGGCACCAGCATCCCGACCAGCGCCCAGCCAAAGCCGAGCGGCGACAGGCGCGGCACCCCTTCGTCATTGGTCGGCGGCACGGCGTGACCACCCCAGCCCGGCGCACCATGCGCCATCCGCGCAAAGACCGGCCCGGCAAGGATCGCCGCCGGAATGCCGCACATCAGCCCGTACAGCGCCAACAGGCCGTAATCGGCGCCCAGCAGCTCGGCGACCGCGACAGGGCCGGGATGCGGCGGCAACAGCGCGTGCATCGTCATCAGACCCGCCAGCACCGGCAGCGCGAAATAGATCACCCGCCGCCCTGCGCGGATCGACAGCGTCGCGAGCAAGGGGACCAGAATGATAAAGGCGACATCGAAGAACAGCGGAATGCCGACGATGATGCCGATCGCGGTCAGCGCCCACGGCGCGCGGCGTTCGCCGAACCGGTCGAGCAGCCGGTTGGCCAGCGTCGCGACCCCGCCCGATGCCTCCAGCAATCCGCCCAGCATCGCGCCCAGACCGATGACCACCGCGACGAAGCCCAGCGCCTCGCCCGACCCCTTTCGCACCGCCGCCAGCACCCGCGCCGGTTCGGCACCGAACGCCAGCCCGGTCGCCAGCGCCACGATCAACAACACGAGGAACGCCGGCAACCGTAGCCGAAGCACCAGCAGGATGACCGCGCCGATCGACAGGCCGACGATCAGCAGCGTGCGCCATGGTTCGATCATCGCGCGATCGCCTGTCTCATCCGTCCGCTCCCCACCCGCGCCATCGCGCCTGTCGTTTTGACAACGCTAGACGGTGGGGCGGGCCGGTCAACCGGCGATCGGCGGGCGCCTGCTGCTACAGCGCGTCGAAATCGATGGCGGCGTGCCGGTCCAGCGTCGCGGTTGCGTGCGGCATCGGATATTTGAGGCCGGTGGCGCAGTTGAACAGGACGACCTCCTCGTCCGCATCCACCTCGCCATCGCGCAGCGCCTGGGTATAGGCGGCAAGTGTCGCGCCGCCCTCCGGACACAGCAGCAATCCGTCGCGCCGGGCGCAATCGTCCACCGCCTTCAGGATCGCCGGATCGCCGACCGCCAGCGCCTTGCCCCCGCTCTCGCGCACCGCGCGCAGGATCAGGAAATCGCCGACCGCACGCGGCACGCGGATGCCCGCGGCGACGGTATGTGCATCCTCCCAGCGGTCGGCATGTTCCTGCCCGGCTTCGAACGCGCGCACGATCGGCGCGCAGCCCGACGCCTGCACCGCATACATGCGCGGCCGCTTCGACCCGATCCAGCCGAGCGCCTCCAGCTCGTCGAACGCCTTCCACATGCCGATCAGCCCGGTGCCGCCACCGGTCGGGTAGAAAATTGCATCGGGCACGCGCCAGCCAAGCTGCGCCGCCAGTTCGAGGCCCATCGTCTTCTTGCCCTCGATCCGGTACGGCTCCTTCAACGTCGAGAAATCGAACCAGCGCCCCTCCGCCGCGCCCTTCGCGACGATCGCGCCGCAATCGTCGATCAGGCCGTTGACCCGCCATACCCGGCTGCCCTGCGCCGCGATCTCGCGGACATTTACCTCGGGCGTGTCTTCGGGACAGAACACGATCGTCTCGATCCCGCAGCGCGCGGCATAGGCGGCCAGCGCCGCGCCGGCATTGCCGTTGGTCGGCATCGCGATGCGCCGCACGCCCAGTTCCTTTGCCATCGCGACCGCCATCACCAGCCCGCGCGCCTTGAAGCTGCCGGTCGGCAGGCGCCCTTCATCCTTCACCAGCACGCGGGCACCGCCCGATTTCGGGATGGGGATCAGAGGCGTCTCGATCTCGCCCAGGCTGACGATGTTTTTGGCCCGGCGTACCGGCAGCAATTCGCGCCAGCGCCACAGATCGGTATCGCGCGCCGACAGCGTGTCGCGCGACAGTGCCTCGCCAACCGCCGGCAGGTCATAGCGGACCAGCAGCGGCCGGCCGGCCTTCGACAGGTTGTGCAGCGTGTCGGCGGCATAACGCTCGCCGGTCATCGAGCATTCGAGATGGGTGACGAAGGTCGGGCGATCGGCGGTCAGATTATCATGCATAACCAACCTTGTAGCGCAACGCTCGCCCCGGTCCAGCGCCCCGCTCAGGCCGATTCGACCAGTGCCGCCGCCAGCCAGTCAGGCCGCAGTGCCTCACCCAGATCGTCAACCCGGCGATGTTCCACCGCCAGCCCCAGCTCCGGATAGACGATCCGCGTACGCGGCCCCGCCACATCGGTCGGCACCACCACCAGCCGGCGGTTGACCGTCGAGCGATAGTTCATCCGCGCGGTGTTCTCCTGCCCGACATAGCAGCCCTTGGTGAAGCTCACCCCGTGCAGCTCGCGCGCATTGCATTCCAGCCACAGCGTCTGCCCGTCGCCCAGCTCCGCCCGGCCCTCGGTCACGCCGTGGTGCAGCCGGTGTGCGCACCAGCCGCTCGCCGCTTCGCCCGCCGGCGCCAGCCACCGCCGCCCGAGTGCCGCCAACCGCGGGTCGGCCACGCCCTCGTCACCTTCCGCCGACCAGTGCACGCCGATGTCGGTCCGCTCGATCGTAACCGCGCGGCGCAGGCGATAGAGCGTCAGCCGCTTGGCCAGCGCATCGGCGACCTCGCCCTCGCAGTCGATCAGGATATCGTCGCCCTCGGCCCACAGGATGAAATCGAATAGCGCCTTGCCCTGCGCGCTCAGCAGCGCCGCCCATTTGGGCGTCTCCGGCGTCACCGCCCCCATGTCCTGCGTCACCAGTCCCTGCAGGAACGGGCGTGCTTCCGCACCGCCGATGCGCAGCACCGCCCGGTCGGACAGCCAGGACCCGGGGCGGGTTTCGGGGGTGTTCATGGTCATGGCCAACAGGTAGGACGGCCCACCCCCTGGCTACAAGAGGCGGCAATGGCGACCTTCGATACCAAGCTCACCGGTGGCACCGTCCACCTTCCCTCCGGCCCGGCGCGCGTCGATATCGGCGTCACCAACGGCCGCATCGCCGGCATCGGCGTGAGCGGCGACGCGGGCGAGACGATCGACTGCACCGGCCTCGACATCCTGCCCGGCGTCATCGACACCCAGGTCCATTTCCGCGAGCCGGGGCTGGAGCACAAGGAAGACCTCGCCACCGGATCGATCGCGGCGGTCATGGGCGGCGTGACCGCCGTGTTCGAAATGCCGAACACCAAGCCCGCGACCGATACCGAGGACGCGATCGCCGACAAGCTCGCCCGCGCCAAGGGCCGCATGTATTGCGACCACGCCTTCTACGTCGGCGCGACCGCACGCAACGCGCACCATCTCGCCGAACTGGAGCGCCTGCCCGGCACGGCGGGGGTCAAGGTCTTCATGGGATCGTCGACCGGCGACCTGCTGGTGTCCGAGGATGCCGACCTGCTGCACGTCCTGCGCTCCGGCCATCGCCGCGTCGCGATCCATGCCGAGGACGAGATGCGGATGATCGCCCGCGAAGGCGAACGGGTAAGCGGCGATCCCGCCTCGCACCCCGTCTGGCGCGACGACGAAAGCGCGCTGATCGCCACCCGCCGCATCCTGCGCCTGGCGCGCGAGGCCGGTCGCCGCGTCCACGTCCTCCACGTCACCACGCCGGCCGAGCTGGAGATCCTTGGGACGAACAAGGACATCGCCTCGTGCGAGGTCACGCCGCAGCATCTGACGCTGGCCGGCGAAGAGGCCTATCCGCGCCTTGGCACCTATGCTCAGATGAACCCGCCGATCCGGTCGGGCGCGCATCGCGATGGCCTCTGGCACTGGCTGAACCAGGGCGTGCCCGACGTCATCGGCTCCGACCACGCACCGCACACGATCGAGGAAAAGGCCAAGACCTATCCTGCCACGCCCAGCGGCATGCCCGGCGTGCAGACGCTGCTCCCGCTGCTGCTGAACCATGTGGCGGAGGGGCGGCTGACGCTCCAGCGGTTGATCGACCTGACCAGTGCCGGGGCGCAGCGCATCTTCGGGCTGGCCGGCAAGGGGCGGATCGCGTTCGGTTACGACGCCGACTTCACCGTCGTCGACCTGAAGCAACGCTGGACCGTCGAGGAAAGCTGGCTCGCGTCGCGCGCGGGCTGGTCGCCCTTTACCGGCGATACGCTGACCGGCCGTCCGATCGGGACGATCGTGCGCGGAAAAACCGCGATGTGGGAAACGCAACTGGTCGGCGAGGCACAGGGTGAGCCGGTGCGGTTCGAATCGACCGCGTTTCCGGGGGGCTGAACCGGAGTTGCGTCACCCCGGACTTGATCCGGGGTCCCGCTTCTTTCTTCTAGCGCGAACCGATCGCGCCAGCGCCGCGGGCAAAGCCCGCGTCGTCGGTCGGGCGCTGCCCGCCGGCCGGGCTGGGGCGTGTCCCGCAGGAGCGGGCCGCCCTGCGCCTTAAAACGGCAGCCACCTCTGCTTCTCGCTGAACCGCATATACCCGACATTCGCGCCCAGCCGCCAGCCGACGCCCAGTCGCACCGGGATCAGCACCACATCCCCGCGCCGCAGATAGCTCGCTGAGAACCCCCCGACGAAATAGGCCCGCCCCTCGGCCGCCGGGAACCGCTTGTACAGCTCCTGCGAGTCATACAGATTGTAGACCAGCACGAAGACCTTGGTCGCGTCGCCACCCACGTCGAAGCCGACCGACGGCCCGGTCCAATAGACCGGCCGCTGCCCCTCGACCTTGTGGTTCATCACCCCCGAACCATAGCGCAGCCCGACGACGAACGCGCCCGCCGCCTCGCGCCCGGCGATATAGGCGTTGGGCTTGCCCTGGTCCTTCAGGATATTCTCGATGATGCCGGCCAGCCCCTCGGCACCGCGCCCGAACACGCCCTCGGCCGCACCGATCAGGTCCTCGCGCTCGAACGTCTCGTTCGCCGCCGACGTCGCGGTCGTGCTGGGCGATTGCTGCACGGGCGGCGGCGTCTGCTGCTGCGGCTCGACCGGTGGCGACTGATAGGCCGGCGGCACGCTCGATCGCGGCGTGGGCGCCGGGGTCCGCTGCTGCGGGGTCAGGTCGCCATCGATCGCATCGTTGGGGTCGACGGTTCGCACCTGCGCCTGCGCCGGCACTGCCAGCACCATGAGCGGCGCCATCCACCCGATCAGCCGTTTCATCACTCATTCCCCGCAATCATGCCCGTCGACCCACGATAGTCGTCCACTAGCTGTCCCTGCAATGAACGCGCGGTCGATCGGCGTCGAATTACGATCAATGTAGGGTGTTGATCGATCCCCATTCCCCCGCTATAGGCCCGCTCTCCAGGCAGCATCGCGCGCTTGGGAGACGTGGGTGAGTGGCTGAAACCAGCGGTTTGCTAAACCGCCGTAGGGGGATTACTCCTACCGAGGGTTCGAATCCCTCCGTCTCCGCCAGTGCCGGCGGCTTCTCCGAAAAATCGAAACGGGCTCAACCCGTACCGGCCGCTAGAACAGCTCGTCGAGCAACAGGTGCGCCTCGACCTTTGCCGTATCGATCGTGTCGATGCCGTAGCGGGCGAACAGCCGTTGCGGCAGCGCGTCGTCAAACTCCGCCAGATTGGCGGACAGGATCGCCAGGTCCTGATAGCGATCGGCAACGCCGACGCGGCCAAGGTCTATGCAGCCCGTGACCCGCCCCTCGCGCAACAGGATGTTGTCGAGCGAAAAGTCGCCATGAGTGACCACCGGGTCGGGCGTCAGCGGCCGATGGCGTTGCAGCGCGTCCCACACCTGTTCGGCGCTCCAGCCCGCGCGCTGTTCGTCGAAATCATCCGCATCGACCAATCCCGCATCGATCCGCTGCCGAGCGAGCCGCAGCCGCCGTTCGAACCCGCTGTCGAACGGACATGCTGCAACCGGCAAGGCATGCAGCTGCTGCAACAGTGCGGCAAGCGCATCGACCACCGGTTCGCGCTGCTCCGGAGCACGGTCGAGCAACTGCCAGGCGGTTTCCCCCGCCAGCGCCGTCGTCAACAGCCAGGCATCGTCCGCCGTCGCGACGAAACCGACCAGACGCGGCACCGGCACCTTGCCCGCCAGCCATCGCAACCGCACCATTTCGTCGACGATATCGTCGGCGACGCTGCCTTGCCCCTGTTTCAGGAACAGGTCCGGCGCATCCGCCTTGCCCGACAGGCGATAAACCGCACCGCCGGATTCGCCGACCTGATCCCGTGCCCAGCGATAGCCGGCCACCGCGTCGGCCAGCCCCGCCGGCACGGCGGCCGGGACGCAGAGAATGTCACGTTCCATCATCGTCACCCCGGCAATCGCCGCCAAATCCGGTCGCCCGGACTGCGGACAAACGAAAAGGGAGGCCGGTTGCCCGACCTCCCTTCCGAAATTCAACTTCCGAGGAAGTGGAATTACATGCCCGAACCCGGACCGTACGTGATTTCCACGCGACGGTTCTGCAGTTCGCGAACACCGTCGGCGGTTTCGACGCGCGGACGGCCTTCACCGAACGCTTCGGTCGAGATCACGCCACCCGAGATGCCACGGCCTTCCATGTACGCACGGACTGCATCAGCGCGACGCTGCGACAGACCGACGTTGTACGAAGCCGAACCCGAGCGGTCGGCGTGGCCGGCCAGCATGACGTTGGCGTTGCCGCACGACTGGTAGTTCGAGATGGCGTTGTCGAGAATGCCAGCCGCTTCCGGCGTGATATCCGACTTATCCCATTCGAAGAACACGATGTACGGTCCAGGCGTGCAGGTCACGACCGGAGCCGGCGGTGCTTCGACCGGCGGCGGCGGCGGCGGAGCGATCGGCTCCGGAGCCGGCGGCGGCGGCGGCGGGGTCGGTGCGCCGAAGTTGAAGGTCAGGCCGCCCATGAGGCTGTGCGACCGGAAACGACCGTCATAGCCGACGCCACGAACGTTCACGAGGCGAACGTCGTCGGCGTTGAAGAAGCGATACTTCAGCGAAACGTCAACGTTCTCGCTCAGCGGCGCGCGGATACCCGCCAGTGCCTGCCATGCGAACACGGTGTCCGAATCGTCGAGCGCCGCGAAGGCGTTGTTCACGCGATAGTCGTGCGCCTTGACGCGAGCGACACCGGCACCACCGCCGACGAAGCCGCTGATGGCATCGTCATCGCCGAAGTCGAGCAGGGCATTCGCCATGAACGACAGCGCCGAGGTGCGGCCACCGCCGCTGTAGGTGCCTGCACCGACCGCAGTGGTCGGGCCGGTTGCGATCGAACCGGTCGTGCGCAGTTCGTCGACGGTTGCGCTCTTGTACGCAACTTCGGCTTCAACGCGCAGGGCGCCGAAGTCGTAACCAACGGTGCCGCCAACGTCGTAGCCATAGTTGCTATCGACGGTGGTGACGCCACCGGCCGGCGTGGTCAGATCGTAATCGATGTCTTCGACGATCATCGCGCCGCCTTCCACACCCACATACCACGCGTTGTCGCGGGCGAGGGCGGGAGTTGCGAGCGCAGTGGTCGCGAGCGCCAGTGTGACGGCAAGCTTCCGCATTCTAGTCCCCTTTCACAGTTGTCCTACGGACAGCGCAAACCAAGTACCGAAGCGTTAGTTTCCACGCAAGCGCACAAATTCTGCGCTGTTGCAGGAAAGACACGGTTTTAGCCGGCAATCAGCCCGTGCGCCCGCAACGCCGCCACGATCGCCGACACCGCCGTCCGCGCCTCTTCGTCGCGGGTCGTACCGCCTTGCGGCGTCGCGATCGCGGGCTGCTGCGCGCCCACCACCGGCGTCCCGTCGATCAGCACCCGGCGGGCCCGCACCTCGCCGCGGAGCCACTGACCGCCGCGGAACTCCACGGTCGTTTCGCCACCGGACCACCAGAGCCGCATCCCTTCACGCGGGGTGACGAACCGCCAGCCCCCCTCGGTCATCCCCGCGATCTGGCCACTGCGTCCGGCCCAGTCGCCGGCTGGCGCGGCACCGACGATCCAGCATTGGCCAGGGGTCGGCGCGGCGGGCGGCGCGTCCTGCGCAACGCCGGCGACGCATCCGTGCAACAGCAGGTCGATCAGCATAAGCGCCTCGTTATGCACCATTTCCTTGTGCACCTGCGCACTATGCAACAGCGGCAGGGCCAGGCGGTGGGTCAGCTCGTTCATCGTGACGTCTCCGGGGAGTAGGACAGGGTTGCCGGGGGCGACAGGCCGTTCGTGCCGATCTGGCGCACCTCGATCGTGACCGCGCCGGTCACGTCGACCGGGCGCCATTGCGGCTCGCCCAGCTCGACCGCGCGCGATGTTCCGGCCGCATCGATCACGCTCAGGCGATACGCCTCGCGTTCCTCGACCAGCGGCATGTCGATGCCATCGCGCCACGGCGTGAACAGGCGCGCCCGACGGTTCCAGCGCAGCACCGGCCCCTGCGCGTCGCGCTGCAGCGACAGCTGCACCGGCGCGGGCGGGACCAGCCAGCGGCCCTCCGGCGTGACGCTCGCATTCGCCACGTCTTCCTCCGCCAGCCCGACCGCCATGATCCCGACCGGCACACCGACCGCGCCATCGACGCGCCGCAGCGTCGCGGGGTCGAGCAGCACAAATCGCTCGCCTGGCCGATGCCCGGCCATCGCCCCCTCGGTTGCGCGCCGTCCACGCCACAGGCACGACAGCCGCCAGCGGGCGCCACCGATCCGCACCGCCGATCCGAACTGGACGATCTCCCCGCCGATCATCGCGGCATTGCCGCCACGATCCATCGCCGCCGCGTCGATGCTTTCCAGCACCATCGCGTCGTGGAGCAGCGTGACCTCGATCACCGAAACGCGATCCTCGACCAGCGCGCTGCCGGGGCCGGGCGGCACCGTTACCGTCCCGACGATGCCGGCAGCGGCAGTATCGCCGATCTCGGTCCAGCCGTCCGCATCGCTCCCCAGCGACACGGTGGCGCGGCGCCAGCCGGGTGCCGTGCCAGCCGCCACGACGCCGATCCACGGCACTGCGCCGGCATCGTCGCCGGGCAGCTCCACCAGATGCAGCACCGTACGCCCGGCTGTCACGTCGGCGGCCAGTCGCGGCGCACCCGTCGCCGCGGCTCCGGCGGGCACCACTCCTGTGATCCGCACCAGCTCCAGCGTGATCCGCATCGCCTCGATCCGCACCCGGCGCGCCCGCCACAGGCCGGCTTCGTCGGATAGCGTCACCCGGTCGCCCGGCGCGATATCGATCGCCTGCCAATCGAGCGCCACCGTCCGCACATCACGCGCCACCCCCTCGCGCGCCGCGATATCGGCGGCGATCCCGGCCGCCGTCGCCGCCTCCAGCGCGGCGGGCAGCTCGATCCGCAGCATCCGCCCTGCGCCGCCGGGACGCAGCACCTGCTGCACCCCCGCCTGATAATCGCGGGTGACGTCGTGATAGGCGATGGCGACGTCGCTGGGCGCGGCCGGCGGCCGGCGCCACGCCGGCGCATCGATCGGCAGGGCGACACCTGGCAACGCCCGCGCCGGCCCCGCACCGATCCGCAGCACGGTCGCGTCCCCTTCGGCGGCATACCATCCGCCCAGCGGCGCGACGATCGCCTCCACCGCGTCGCGCACCCGCTCGCCGCTGGCGGCATAGCCGGCAAAGACCGGTCCCGCCGTCGCCGCCCGGATCGCCCCGCCACCCAGCGCCTCGACGATCGTGCCGACCGGCACCGGCGCGGCATCAGCCTCCACCTCGAAGGTGAGCGAGGGGATACGGTTGCCGAAATCGGCCAGCGCCAGATCCTCGAACACCGCATAGGCCAGCCCGCGATACGCCGGCGCGTTGCCGATCCCGACCAGGCTGGCGATCAACGGATCAGGCAGCTGCGCCTCGTCGCCCGGATACCAGCGAAAGCCGGTGCGCGCCTTCCAGTCGCCCGCTACCCCACGCAGCAACTTGCCCTCGGCCCAGATGCGGCGGATGCCCCGGATCGGCCGCCCCGAAAGCGCGACCGCGAACGACGCGGTGTAGCTATAGCGGGTCGTTCGCGCCGCGCCCTTGCCGCTGGTTGCCGCCGCCTCGCGCAGGTCGGTCGCCCAGATCACCGTGCCCGCCACCCGGATCGTCCCGAACAGCTTCGGAATCTGCGCGCCATAGCTCGACAGCTGCACCTGCAGCTCGCGCAGCCGTGGCCCCTGCCGCGCCGGGCCACCGAACACCGCCCCGTCGATCGCCCCGCCCGCCACACGCCCCAGCGCCGCCCCGACCGGCCCCGCCACCGCACCGCCCAGCGTCGTCAGCACCATCGTCGCCATCGTCATCCTCCCGTTTTCGCCAGATGCCGAGTATCGGCCACGGCAGCGGCCCCGGCCGTTCGACCACCGCCCGCGCCACCGCATCGGCGTGGATCACGCCCGCCGCGGTCGCGATCGCCAGGTGCAATTGTCCGGGGCCCGTCGCGATCAGCAGCACATCCCCCGCCGCGACGCGTTCGACCGCGCGGAACGCCTGCCCCAGCACCGCCGCCGCCCGCGCCGCATCGCCACTGTGCGCCGGATAGTCCGCCGGCACCGCCACCCCATGCGCCCACCCGACCAGCCCGACGCAATCGAACCCCTCCTCGGGACTCCGCCCCTGCCGCCGGAACCGACAGCCCAGCGCACCGCGTGCGCGCCCGAGAGCGCTCATGCCCCCGGATAGCGCGTCAGCAGGTCGATGCCGGGTAGATGCGGTTCCCCGCGAAAGTTCGCCACGTTGCCGAACCGGTCGCGACAGGTAGGGAGCGTCCCGTCGCATCCCTCGCTCAGCTCGACCAACGCCCCCGCCCCGTCGAACGCGGGCGGGGCCTCCAGCGTCACGCCCGCCGCATCCGCCGCAACGACGAACGCCGACAACCCGCCATTGGCACCCCCGATCCAGCGCAGCCGCCCGCGCGCAAACTGCGCCCCCGCCGCCATCACCAGCCGCTCGCCGTCGACATGCGTCACCCGCCCGACCCGCCGCCGCCCGCGCATCGCTACCCGACACCTCCGGTCGCCGAGCGTCGCGCGGCATCCGGGCGAGGTCGCCTCGACCGCCGGCGCCTCCAGCCGCACCTCGCCCCCCAGCAGTTCGGCGGCGAACGTCCCGCGCCCCGTCTCGACCGCGCCGATCCGCCCGCTGGCCACCGGCACCGGCACCCCCGGCCGTTCCCAATCGACCGCAAACACCGCTACCCGCGCGCCGTCATAGCGCCCGGCGCGCAGGTCCCGCCCGGCAATCGCGGCATGGCTGAGCGCCCCCTCGACCGTCATCGCCGGTGCCTCCAGCGTATCGTCGCGCACGATCGCCGAAGGCGTCATCCCCGGCGCCGCGCGATAGGTAAGGCCATCCACCACCAGATCGCGATCATGCGCGGTCAGCCCGATCGTCACCCCGTCGCGCCGCTCGATCCGCCAGCACAGCGCCAGCGCCGTCACCGCGCTCATGCCTCGCGCACCTCGATCAACGGCACGCTGGCCGCGACGCCCGCGCCATGGGTCGCCCGCGCCACCTGCAACCGGTCCTCGGCAAAGCGGACGGCCACATCGAAGGCGAACCCCGCCGTCACCGCAACGCCCATGGCCGGCGCCACATCGAGCAGCACCACGCCGCCCGCCCCTACGCCAAAGCCCTGCGTCGCGACGCCCCCCACACCGACGCGCACACTACCCGCCACTGGCCGGGTAATCCGCCGCACCATCTGCCCATAGCGTTTCACCAGCGCGAACCGCGTCGTCACCCCGTCGCCGGTCCCAATCACCACATCGCCGAACCCCGGCACCGCCGCCGTCGAATGGTCGAACGGGTCCTGCAACCGGAACGCCCGCGCCGGCCCCAGCCGTGCCCGAAAGAAATCGAGCAACACCGCCACATCCGCCTGCGACCGCACCCCCGGCCCCACGTCATAACGGGTGCGCGGTTCCGCCCAGTCGACATTGCGCGCCTCATGCCCGCCCGCCGCCACCACGATCGCGGTCGACGTCTCGGGCATCACTTCGGCTTCCGCGCCCAGCGCCAGCGGAAAGCGCACGTCATCGAACGCCTCCATCGCCCCCTCCTCCTCGAAATAGGTGAACCCGTCGCGCAACACCTGCGGCAGCGCCCAGACAAAGGTCTCGGCCACCCCCCGCGCCCGCGCCACATCGGCAGCATCGGCAATCGCCCGCCACTGCCCGCGATCCTCGCGCCGCAGGACAAAGCCCGAGAAATAATGCTGTTCGTGCGCAGGATAGCCGAGCCGCACCCCCGCCGCCGCCACGCCGCGCACGGTAGCGCCGACATTGCCGGTCGCCGCCCAGTCATAATCCTCCAGCTGCAGCACATCGAACGCCGGCCGCGCCCAGCCGACCGGCAGGTTCGCCCGGCCGACCTCCGGGCTGTCGACATTCAGGATCGTCGGCAGATAGGCCAGCAGCAACGCTTCCTCCGCCCCTGCACTGCGCGCGGCCGCGACCAACGCCGCCGTCGATGCGGCCAGCAACGCCCCCGCCCGGTCGAGCAACGCCCGCTTCGGCGCGTCGAGCCTCCCGCGCACATCGTCGATCGCCGGCGGATTCCCACCCAGCGCCACCCGCGCCGCATCGTCATACAGGCAGATGCGATGGTCGACCGTCACCCACCACCACGGCTCGCCCACCTGAAACCGCCCGCGCCCGCCCGCCGCCCGCGCGATCGCAACGAACGCCCGCGCCACCGCCTGCAAATAAGCCATCGCCCCCACATGCGCCGGCGACAACAGCGTCGACGGCGGCACCCACCCGGTCAACGCCGGCGATCCATCCGCCGCCCGCTGCTTCCAGTCGCCCCAGCAATGCGCATCGAATAGTTCATAACTGAGCGACCAGATCGGATCATAGCCCAGCGCCCCGGCACGCACCGCGAAGTCGCGGTGCCACGCCGCGCACGCTACATTCAGCACACCCCCGGCCAGCGATACGAACAACCCGTCGCCCGACCGCTCGAGCCGGAAATAATGGCTCATGCCGACATAGTGGACGAGGGCACCGCGATACCCCAGCCGCAGCGCATTGTGCAGCAACCGCTCCGGCGTCAGGTGATAGCTGTCGTCATAGCCGCTCGCGATGCGCAGCCCATGTTCGGGCAGCACCACATCGCCCACGCCCAGCACCGATCCCGGCCCGTCGCACCGGATCGCCGACATCTCGGCCCAGCCCTCGACCGGTGCGGCCAGCAACCCGCCGCCCTCGGCATAATCCGGCGGCACCAGCGACACGAACATCCGGTCGACATCGCCCGCCCACACCGGCACGCCGTCCTCGGGGAACTTGTAGCCCCCGACGACGCTCGCGAAATCGATGACGACCTCGGCATCCTCGGGGCTGCCGGTCGCATAATTCCACAACCGCACATACCAGGCGCGTGGCGTGCCCGCCGCATCGCGCCCCTCGATCGTCAGCACCGGCCCATGCCGCGCATCCAGCGGCCGGATACCCCCCGACCGCCAGCGAAACCGCAAGGAGCAATCGCGATAATCGCGCACCGTGTCGTACCGCAGCAGCGGGTGGTCATGGACATCCTCCGATGCCCAGATCAGCCCCGCCAGATCATCCTGTCGGTAGAAGACACATGTCACCCGCAACGCATCCGCGCTGGTCGTCACCACCGACGCCATCATCGGACGCGGAAAATCGACCGTCCAATAGGCAGGATCGAAGCGCGACAGCACGCCCGCCTCCTGCACCGTGCGCTTGTCCGCCAGCCAATATCCCATCGTTCACGCCTCCATCAGCGCGGCACGCACCGCCCGCGCGACCTGCCGGCTCGACTGTTGCAGCGCGCGCGGCGCATCGCCGCCGCCGGCATTGACGGTGATCGCCACCCGCACCTCGCGCCCCCCGCCGCCCTGCGCCGGCACGACCTGCCCACTGCTGGTCGGCACGAACAATTCCGGCCCGCGCTCACCGACCCAGTACGGCCGCGCCGGGCTGACCGGGCCGCCCGTCGCCCGCCCCGGCGCCCCGCCGATCAACTGCCCCAGCAGCCCGATCAGCCCGCCCCCGCCCCCCGGCGTCACCGCGCCGACCACCGCCGCCGCGGCAATCTCCCCCAGCACCTTCAGCGCGGTATCGCGCAGGTCGTCGAAGCCCAGCTTGCCGGTGCGGATCGCCCGCGCCAGCGTCGTCTCCACCGCCCGCCCCGCGCGATCCACGCCGCCCGCAAACGGCCCGTCCAGGCTCGCCTGCATCGTCGCCACATCCTGCGCGAACCCGGCGGTGTCGGCGCGCACGCGCACGACCAGCCGTTCGATTTCCTCATCCATCGGGAAAACGCTCCTTCAATCGATCGATCGTGGTCCGGTCGCAGGGGTCGGGCGCATCGCCCCGCATCGCCTGCACCAGCGCGCCCAGCTCGGCCGGCGTCGCCCGCCAAAAGGCGTCCGGCCCCCAGCCGAACGCCACCCCCGCCAGCCCGGCTGCACGCGCAGCCGCCTCGGCAAAGCTCACCGCCCGCCCAGAATCTGCGCGATCAGGATTTTCAGTGCCGGGGTCGCCGCCGCCAGCCCGCCCGCCGTCACCCCTTCGGCAAAGGCATCGCGCCCCATCGGCGCCGGATCGCGCAGGCAGTGCCACAGCAACGCGACCAGCTCGCCGAGCGTCAACCGCCCCGCCGCCGCGCGCTCGACCAGCGCGAACAGCGACCCGACCTCGCCCTCCGCCGCGACCAGCGCGGCAAAGCTCGGCCGCAGCACCAATGTCTCACCGGCGACGCGAACGCTCGCCTCGCCCCGCACCGGATTGGCGCTCATGCCGACACCACCGCGCCGGACGATTCCAGCGCCAGCGTATAATTGCGCTCGCCATTATAATCGCCGGCATAGTCCAGCCGCGTGACCAGGAACCGCCCGGTCATCGTCTCGCCGCTCTCGAAGCTCAGCCGATACTCGTCGATCACCCCCGACAGCGCATTGCCGCGCAGCCGCACTTCCGCCGCCGAGCCCGTAAACACGCCCGCCCCGCTGACGCTGACCGACCGCACCCCCGCCCCCGACAGCAATTCGCGCCACCCGCCCGAATCCTTGCTGGTGATCGCCACCGCCTCGCCATTGACCGACAATTGCGTGGTCCTGAGGCCGGCAACCGTCGCATAGGCCACCGGCACCGCCCCGTTCCCGATCTTCAACAGGAACGCACTACCCTTCTCTGCCGCCATCAATCTTCTCCTGATAAAATCCCTCTCCCGACGGGAGAGGGAGGGAGCGGCGCAGCCGCGGAAGGGTGAGGGCGACCCCTCACCCCGCCAGCATCCGCACCCGAAACTCCAGCGCCCCGACCCAGCCATCGCCCTCGCGCACCACCCGGCTGCGCACGAACGACAGGCTCACCACCCGCCACCCCGCCAGCCCGGACGGCGCCGACAACACCGCCCCCTCCGCCGCCGCCGCCAAGTCCCGCAGCCGCACCGGCACCTCGCCCCCGTCGAACAGCTGCACGACGACCCGCCCCTCGCGCCCGGCGGCGTCCTTGGTGCCCCAGTCGGTCAGCACCGGCGTATCGATGACCACGTAGGGCCGGGCGGCCCGCACCGGCGGCGCATCGAACACGCTGGCGGTCGTCAGGACGCTACGCAGCCGCGCGACCAGCATCGCCTGCAACACCGTCCCCGCGATCATCGCCCCCACCCCGCCACATCCTGCAACCGGGGATCGGAGATCGTCCGCCGCACCAGCCCCCGCCCCGACAGCACCACGCCGTCGCCGACGACCTCCGCCGCGACCCCCGGCACCTCGCGCGCCGCCGCGACCACCCGCTCACGCACCGCATCCGCCCACCGCGCGGCCATCGCATCGGCCCGCTCGACCGCCGCGATCATCGCGCGTCTCCCACCAGCCGCATCCGCCGCCATGGCCGCCACAGCGCGCCCACCGCCGCCGGCGGCGCGGCGGATGCCGTGCGTGCGTCGAACAGATGCGCGACCAGCAGCACGATCCCCTGCGCGACCGGAGCCGGCACCGCCTCCCAGCTTGCCGCCAGCCCCGCGACGAAGCGCACCGGCCCCGCCGCCGCCATCCGCACCCATCCGGTACCCGTCGCGTCGATATCGATCGCCGTTACGGGTGTGACGGCGGTGATCGCGGTCACCGGCGCGACCGGCAACGGCCGCCACGCGCTCGCCGCCGCCATCATCGCCTCATGCGGCCGCGCGACGATCGCGCTGCCGGTATAGGCCTCGGCCAGCGCCAGCGCGCTTTCCGCCAGCCGGTCGATCACCATGTCCTCGGCGGTCCCGGTGACCCGCAAATGGTCGCGCGCCGCCACGCGCACCCCCGCGATCACCGCCGCCGGAAAGGGCGCTGTGGTCATAAACTCCTCCCGATGTGAGAACGGAAAAGGGGCGGGGTTTCCCCCGCCCCCACCCATCACGCCGCCGCGATCTTCAGCAGCTTGATCGCCTCCGAATTCATCACCGCCCCACCGACGCGCTTGGTGGCGTAGAAGTGGACGAACGGCTTGTTCGAATAGGGATCGCGCAAAATCTGCGTCTCGGCCCGCTCGGCGATCAGGTACCCCGCCTTGAAGTTGCCGAACGCGATCGGCAGGTTGCCGGCCGCAATGTCGGGCATGTCCTCCGCCTCGACCACCGGATAGCCGAGTAGCGTATTCGCCTGCCCCTGCGCCAGCCCCGGCGTCCACAGGAACGCGCCCTCCGCCGTCTTGAACTTGCGGATGCGCGCCGCCGTCTGCGCATTCATCACCCAGCACGCGCCCTGCCGATAACTGCCGCGCAGGGCATGGACCAGGTCGATCAGCCGGTTCTCCGGCTCGCTCCCGAAATCCGCCGCAGCGCCCGACGGCAAATGCTGCAGCGTCCCGAACGGCCGCACCGCATCGCCGGCCGCGGTGGTGGGGTAGGTCAGGAACCCGCGCGGCCGCCCGACGCCGGTGCCATTGACGAACGCCTGCCCCTCGGCCCGCGCGAACTCGCCCGCGATCTCGCCGGCCAGCCACGCCTCGACATCGAACGCGGCATCGTCCAGCATCGCCTGGCTTGCCGCCGGATTGGCGTACAGCTCGCCCATCGGCGGCGCGATTTCGTTGAAGGTCGGCGTCGCCGTCTCCGGCCGCGCGCCCACCTCGCTCGCCCAGCCCGAAGGCGTCGCACCGCTGGTCACCAGCTTGCGATACCCCGCCGACCCCCCGCTCACCACGTTGGCGATCGCGCGGATCGGGCTGGCATTCTTCAGCACCCCGCCGATCATCGCGTCGATCTCGCGCGGCACGGCATAGCCGCCGCCCGCATCGCTGGTCCCCGCCACCGCCTTCGTCTCGACCGTCATGCCGCTGCGCACGAACGCGCCGAAACCGCCGCCCTGCACCTCAGCACTCAGCATCGGCCGGCTCGCACCCGCCGCCACACCCGAAAAGCTCCCCGCCAGCGTCTCGATCGTCATACTCGTCGTCCCCATGAAAAAAGGGGCGCCGCAGCCTCGCGACACCCCCGTTAGAAAAGTTGCTGGATCGAGCGGCAGCTCACCCGTCCTCGACCGCATGGATGCGCGCCAGCACCTGCATCGGCTGCGCCACCACGCTCACCTCGATCAGCTCGGCGGCGGCGATCGTCCGCCACGCCCCCTGCCGCACGACGCGCGCCCGGTACCCGAACGACAGCCCGTCGATCGCCCCGGCGCGCACCAGCCGCGCCGCTTGCGGCTCCTCGATCCGCCCGATCACCCTGAGGCCCCGCGCATCCTCGCCCAGCCACTCGACCGTCCCGATCGGATCGCCCCGATGCTGCCACAACAGCGGCACCACCCCGCCCGCGACCAGCGCACCGCGCAGCACGACATCGCCGCCCCGATCCGCCCGACCGAAGATCGCCGCGTAGCCCGCGAACCTCACCGCGCCCATTCGGGCCACCCGGTCTTGACCGCGATCCCGACCAGCAGCAGCGCGAACGCCATCCGCATCACCCAGGCAAAGGCCGCGCGCACCGCCGACCGTTTGGCATCGCGCCACGCCTTCAACAGCTCGCGCAGCTCCTGCACATCGGTAGCCGCCGCCGCATCCGAGAGCCCGATCCGCGCCATCGCCCGGCTCGCGCCCAGCTCGCCCGCCTCCTCCGCAATCGCGCGCAGCGTCTGCAGGTCAGCACCATCGTCGGCCGCCTGCCCCATCAGCTGCGCCAGCAGCCCCGTATCGCCCATCTCTTGTCTCCCGCCTGTCGCCGCGCTAGCCCCACGCAGGTGAGACCGCGCCTCCGCATCATCGCCGCCGCCTTCGGCGCGGCCCTGCTCGCCTTCACCTTCGCGCTGCCGTTCCTGAAGGGGAAACGCTGCCTCGACGCCGGCGGCAGTTTCGACCGCACGACGCTGATCTGCACCCCGGCGAAAAGATGAAATGGCTCAAATCCGTTCGTGCTGAGTAGGGACTGAGCGAAGTCGAAGGCCCGTATCGAAGCACCCGCCACGGTCCTTCGATACGCCGCTTCGACAAGCGCAGCGCACCTTGGAACGAACGGCAATGGGCTACATCCCCACCAACCCCCGCTTCTCCTCCGGCGTCAGGAAATCCGCCCCCGCGACCCGCGCCCACAACTGATCGCGCTCGTCGCTCAGCGCCGGGATCGCCTCGACCTCGATCTCCAGCGCGCCCGTCCCCAGCCAGCCATCGATCCCCTGCCCGATCGCGCCCAGCACGCGCGTGCCCAGCGGCACGATCGTCTGTCGCCACAGCGCCCGGTTCGCCTCGCGGTAATTGGCAAAGGTATTGTCGCCCGGCAGCCCCAGCAGCATCGGCGGCACCCCGAACGCCAGCGCGATCTCGCGCGCCGCCTGCGCTTTCAGCCCCACGAAATCCATGTCCGCCGGGGTCAGGCTCATCGCCTGCCATTTGAGCCCCCCGTCGAGCAGCATCGGCCGCCCGGCATTGGCCGCCCCGGCAAAGGCATCGTCCATCTGCGCGCGCAGCCGGTCGAACTGCTCGCCCGACAACACGCCGCCATCGCCCGGATCATGGACCAGCGCGCCCGACGGCCGCGCCGCATTGTCCAGCAGCGCCTTGTTCCACCGCGCCGCCTGGTTATGGATCGCCACCGCCCCCGCCGCCACGCCCAGGCACCCCAGCCCATAATGATCGTCCAGCGGATGAAAGCCGCGCAGATGGATCAGCCCCGGCCGGCCGCCCTCGCCCTCGGCGGCGATCCGCAGCACCCGCTCGCCGACGCGGTACCGGTACGCGACCGGCCAACCGCCCGCATCTGCCTCGACCGTCACCCGCTCGGGCCTGAGCGCATAGAGCTCGCCGATCCCGCCCGCGCCATCGTCGAGGATCTGGATATAGGCATTGCCATGCAGCAACAGCTGCGCGCCCACGCTCTCCAGCAAATCCTGCCCGGCCGATCGCGCCGCAACCAGCGCCACCGCCTGGGGATCGCCCTTCACCGGCAACGACGCCAGCCCCTCCGCCACGATCCTGACCGCGCGCTGCGCGATCGGATTGCCCAGATACGCCTCGCGCAACTGCGCCTCATACCCTTGCGCCCAATCCCCCGCCGCCGGCCCGCTGCCATCCCGCCACAAGGTCGCGCCACCGCGCGCCAACACCGGACGCGCGCCATCGCGCCCGGACCTGCGTCCGAACCATTTCATGCATGTTCTCCTGTTATCGGGCCGTGCCCGGTTTCGTTGCGATGGCCCTGCCACAAGGGTGGACGTACCCCCGCGAAGGCGGGGGTCCAGAGCCACGAACGCCACCGCCCGCGGCCCTGGGTCCCCGCCTCCGCGGGGATACGGCCAAAGACGAGGCGAACCACGCCCCCCACCACGTCACCCCGGACTTGATCCGGGGTCCCGCTTCTTCTTCTCCGGTCGAAACGGCGCACGCACGGCACGCCCTTCTCGACTACGGTTCTCGACAAGCTCGAAGCAAACGGGGAGGGAGAAGGCGAGAAGCATTGGCCGAAAACCCACCGCCCCCCATCACAACACCCGAACCACCGCCTCCCCCCGCCCGCTCAACATCAGCTCGAACATCGCCCACACCAGCGCATCGGCGCGATCCGGCGACCGCCCCGGCCCCTCATACCCCCCGCCGGTGACCAGCCCGCACAGCTCGTCCTCCAGCGCGGGAAACGCCCCGACATGAAACGCCCGCGCACCGGTATAGAGCGCCGCCACCGGCTCCGCCCGCGCGACCTTGCCGCGCGACGCATGGACCAGCCGCACCGGCAACCCGGCATCCGCCGCGCGCAGCACGCTCGCCACCATCGCCCCGCCCTGGTTCGCTTCCGCCACCACCCGGTCGGCGCTGTGGCGCGCGGCACATGCCGCGACCGCCGCCGCCCAGCCCTCGGGCGACAGGCCGGAAACGCTCGCATCCTCCAGCACATAGGCAAAGCCGTCCGCCCCCTTGCCCACCGCGACGATGCCGCACGCATCGCCGCCGATCCCGGCGGGCGGATCGACCCCGACCACCACCCGCACCAGCGCCGGCGCGCGGACCACCCGCCGCGCCTCGATCACCGCCCGCTCCCACAGCGCGCCCGCGACATCCTCGATCAGCTCGCCGTCCAGCTCCTGCCGGCCCAGCCGCGTGCCGGCATAGGCCCCCTCGATCTGCGCGAAATAGCTCTCCGACAGGTGCCGGTTGTCGCGCGACCGCCCGCCGCTGATCCGCACGCCCGGCATCGCCCGGATACGGCGCAGCAGCGGGATGACGCGCGGCGTGGTCGTGACCAGCGTCTGCGGCCGCTCGCCCATCCGCATCCCCATCATCAGGTTGTCCCACGTCGCATCGGCATTGCGCCATTTGGCCAGTTCGTCGCACCACGCGACATGATGCTCCGGCCCGCGCAGCCCCTCCGGGCTTTCGGCGGCATAGACATGCGCCTCCGCCCCCGATCCGAACTCGACGACGCCGCGCGACGGACGCCACGTGACCGGCCCGTAATGCCGCCCGATCGCCAGCAGGCCGGCGGGGCCGCGCACCATCACGCTTTCCACATCGCGCCGCGTCGCCCCGACCAGCGCGATGCGCAGATCGCGCCGTTCCGCCGCCTGCGCGCACACCCATTCCGATCCGGCGCGGGTCTTGCCGAACCCCCGCCCCGCCTGGATCAGCCACACCGTCCAATCCTGATCGGCGATCGTCTGCCCATCGTGCGCCCACAGCTTGAACCGAGTCGTCAATTCGCTGCGGCGGTGCGGCGTGACCCGCAGCAGAAAGCGTTCGAGCTGCACGTCGTTCAGTTCGGTCATTGCCGCGACCAGCGGATCGAGACCGCTCATGCCCGCGTTTCCTGCCGGCCGCGCATCGCCTTGATCCGGGCGATCAGCACGGCATCCGTCTCTGCCTGCGTCGCGCGGAACCGCTGCTCGCGATGCCCGCTGCCGCCCTTGACGATCGACCGGTGCCGGTCGAGCAGCTTGATCGCCTGTTCGACGCTGATCGCCCCCGTCACGACCCGATCCGGATCGCCGACCGCGACCCCGTCCAGCACCGCGATCGCCTTGGCCAGCAGCATCTCTTCCAACCGGTCGTACCCGGCCAGCAACGCCATGCGCCATTGCGCGGCAAAGGCAGGATCGCGGCGGCGCAGGGCATATACGCTGTTCTGCGACAGGCCGATTGCCTCGGCTGCGGCGCGTACGTTGCAGGTCGCCGCAACATGATCGAGGAACTGTTCGCGCCGGCCTTGCGTCCATCCCTTCGTGGCCCGACGCAACTGCACCGGTCGACTGCACCCCTCGGCCAGCACCTCTTCCTTGCTCATGCCCCATCCCCCCAGACGCACGTCGGGGCCGACGACGTTTCCGCCCGGCCCCGATCCCCACACTTCCCGATGTTCCTGTTTTGTGCCATAAGAGCGTCGCGCTGTCAACCAAAATGTTCCCATTTGGTTCGTTTCACCGCAGCCATGGCGGATTGCCCCCCGCATCCCCACATAAGGGGCATCGTTGGCAGATGGTCCGTAGGCGCCAGCGACCGGGAGACGCACGCGCTTCCGCTTACGCTGTTGGGAGCGTCAAACCATGGACCTCAACGATCTTCTTCACCGCCATCAGGTTTCGCTGATGCGCGCCGCCCATGCCAAATCGGTCGAGGCCGCCCATTCGCACGGCGGCATGGCGCGCGGCTATGAACGCCAGATTGCGTCGCTGCGCGACCTGCTCGGCGCCTCGGGCCGGATGGTGGCGGCATGACCGCCGCTCTCGCACCCGTGGCCGACGACATGGTCGATGGCGTGGCGAACGATGGCGATGCGACGCCCGCCGCCGCCCCGGCCGAACCCGCCGCGCGCCCCGGCGCGATGAAGTTCCGCCGCAAATACACGACCGTCCGCCTCACCCCGGATCAGGCCACCCGCCAGGGACAGGTCGCGACCGGCGCCTTCCGCCACTTCGGCGGGCGCGACGCGGCGATGGCGTTCCTCAACGACCACGACGAAACCCTCGGCGGCCGCCCGCTCGACCTGGCGATCGCCAGTGCCGAAGGACTGGCGCTGGTCGAGGCGGCGATGGTCGCACGGGGGAAGTAACGCTCCCCCGACCTTGAGCCGGCCATCAAGCGTCTGTCGAGAACCCACCCGTTCCCGACAGACGCGAACCTCACAACCCTGCCAGCATCGCCTCCCACGCCGCGACTTCCCCGTCGCGCCGCCCCACGATCCGCAGCGGACCCGCAACGCCGGTCGCCGGATCGACCTCGATCTCGCCATCCCATTCGAACGTGGCGTTGCCGGCGATGGTCACCACGCCATCGGCGTCGGCCTTCGCCCGCACCATGCCGCCGCGATTGAAGACCCGCGTCTCCACGCCCCAGCCGATCCGCCCCGTCCGCGCCGCCGCATGGGTCGACGCCGCCATCGCGCTGCCGCAGCTGTTGGTCAGCCCGACGCCGCGTTCATAGGTCCGCACGAACAGCGCGGGCGCATGATCCGCCTCGCGCAGCTCGACGAAGCTGACATTCGCCCGCGTCGGGATCAGCGCCGGCGCGCTCTCGCACCAGTCGCCCAGCCGCACCAGCTCGCCCTCGTCCACTGCCTCCACGAACGCGACCAGATGCGGGTTGGGCATCGCGACCGCGGTAAAGCGCCGCTCGCTCGGCAGACCGGGGATCACCGCCTCGACGAACGGCGCGTCGCCAACGGTCAGCCCGACATCGCCGGGATCGAGCGACACCGGCCCGACCTTCGTCTCGATCGTGGCGACGCCGGCGGCGATTTCGGCCACCACCCGCGCCTGCGCGACGCTGGTCTTCAACCGCACCTGCCCCTGCGCGGTCCCGGTCACCTCGAACCCCAACCGCGCGGTACAGCGCAGCCCATTCAGGCACGTCTCCGCCTCCGACCCATCGGGATTGAACATCCGCATCCCGAAAATATTCTCGGCATCTGAAGCAGTTAGCAGTAAAAGCCCATCGCCACCGACATCCCCCGCCCGATCCGCCAGCACCCGCGCAACCCGCGCCCACGCCGCATCGTCCAGCGCGATCGCCCGCGCATCGATCAGCGGAAAGTCGTTCCCCGACCCATGACACTTCACAAAAGACAGTTTCATTTCGCAACCCTTGCCCGCGCCCGCTCGATAAATGCCCGCTCACCCGCCACCCGCGTCGCAAAGGCCGGCCGCGCCAGCATCGCCGCCAGATAGCGCGCAAGGTCCGGATATACCGCCGCATCGACCGGCGCACAGGCATGCAGCGTGCTGGCAAAGGCGCTCGCGACCGCGATATCGGCCAGCGTCAGCGTATCCCCGACCAGAAAGTCCTGCCCGCCAACCTGCGCGTCGAGATAGGCGAGGATGCCCGGCCACTGATCGCGCTCCGCCGCATCCGCCACCGCCGCATCGCCGACACCGCCGCGAAACAGCGGCCCGACCACCCGGTTGAACAGCATTGCCCGACCGGCACCGAACACGATCGTATCCGCCAGTTCATCGAACCAGATGGCACGCCCGCGCGCCTGCGCCTTGGCGGGGATCAGCGCCGGTTCGGGATATTTCGCCTCCAGATAGGTGACGATCGCACTCGAATCGGCCAGCGAGAAATCGCCATCGACCAGCGCCGGGATCTGCCCGAACGGGCTGATCGCGCGAAACGCCGGCGACGCATCGCCGGGCGCAGTGGGGATCAGGTCGAGCGCGATCCCCTTTTCCTCGGCGAACACCGCGACCTTGCGGACGAACGGCGAAATGGTCGAACCATATAGCTGCATCGACATGCAATCTCCCCACGGCGCGCGAAGGGGGCGACACCGGCCCGTCGGCTGTGCCACAATCGGGTATCGTGACGATAGTCCTCCTCCTCGCCGTGATCGCGCAGACGGTCCTACTGGTCCGGTTGCAGCGGCGCGTCGACGTGCTGGAACGGCGCGAACCGCGCCCGGCCGAGCCAGCGCTCCGACCGGTGCCTGCCCCCGCACCGATCGCGCCCCGTCCGGTCGTCGCCACGCCTGCCCCGTCCGACGAAGCGCGCGCACGTCGCGCTCCCCGCCCCCGCCCGCCGCGCCCGAAGATCGATGTCGAAACGCTGATCGGCAGCCGCCTGCCGGTGTGGATCGGCGGGCTGGCGCTGGTCGTCGGCGGCATCTTCCTCGTCCGCCTGTCGATCGAGGCGGGGTGGCTGACCCCGGCAATCCGCACCGTGCTGGCCGCGCTGTTCGCGCTCGCGCTGCTGATCGGCAGCGAAGCGGCGCGGCGCATCCCCGCCACCCGCGACGATCCGCGCATCGCACAGGTGCTGGCCGGCGCGGGCATCGCCTCGGCCTATGCCACGCTCTATCTCGCCGCCGCGCTCTACCACCTGATCGGCCCGGCGACGGGCTTCGCGATCATGCTGGGCGTCACCGCGCTCGGCCTGTTCCTGGCGCTGCGCCACGGGCCGCCAACCGCCGTCATGGCGCTGGTCGGCGGGTTCGCCGCACCGCTGGTCGCGGGCTATGACGCCGCCGGGATCGGCGCGCTGCTCGTCTATCTCGGCCTGTTCGTCGCCGCGCTGCTGGCGCTCGCCATCGTGCGCGGCTGGGCGTGGCTGGCGCTGTCGGCGCTGGTCGCGGCGTTCGGCTGGGCCGGGCTGCTGATCGCGCTGGTCCCGCCGACGAGCCTCAGCGGCATCGGCGCGTTCCTGATCGCGCTCGGCATCGGCGGCACGCTCGCCGCCCCGCGCGCCGCGATCACCCGCCCGTGGCTGCGCGCCGCACCGCTGCAGGTGGCGCTGCTCCAGACGCTGGCGCTCGCGCCGATGCTCGACTTTTCCGGGCTGGCGTGGGGCTTCTACCTCACCCTGTCTGCCGCCGCGCTGTTCCTCGCATGGCGCGACGCGACCCTACTGCACGCCGCGATCGGCGCGGCGATCCTCGTCACCTTGCTGGTCGCGCTCGGGCTGGTGCAGGGTCCCAATGCGACCCCGGCGGCGCTGCCCGTCGCGCTGCTGCTGTTCGGTGCTGGCGGCGGCGTTGCGTCCCGCCGCGCGCCCGGCTGGGCCGTGGTGGCACTCACCGGCACTACCGCGCCACTGTTGGCGGCCCGGATCGTCGCCCCCGACCTGCTGTCCCCGGCGCTCTGGGCGCTCGCCAACCTCGCCCTCGCACTTGCCGCCGCCGCCCTTGCCTGGCGCCACCGCGACCGTGCCGATCGCGGCGACATGGGGCTGGTCGGCGGCGTGGCGGTGGCGGCGCTCGGCACCGGTCTTGCCGTCGCCGCGCTGCTCCCGGCGGTGCTCGCCCCGCTCGCCGCGCTCGGCATCCTGCTGGCGGCGGCGCGGTTCGACCGGGCGATCCCCGAACGGCTCGCGCTGTTCCCGCCGCTGGTCCTGCTCGCCCTCGCCCTCCCGCCGCTGGCCGATGTGGCACAGGCGCTGTTGGTGTCGCTGCTGTGGGAGGAACTGCCCTATCTCCACCTGCCCGCCTCCGGCGATGCCGCCCGCCTGCTCCTGCTCCCCGCGCTCGCGCTGGTCGGCGCGGGCCTGTGGCAGCGCGGCCTGTTCGGCCCGGCCCGCCGCCTGATCCTGCCCACCGCGACCGGCATCGCCATCGCCGGCCTCTATGTCCTGCTGAAGCAACCACTGGCCATCGCCACGCCCGAAGCGTTCCGCGCGTCGGGCTTCGTCGAACGCGCGATCCTGACCGACCTCGCGCTCCTCGCCGCGTGGGTCGCATGGCCGCGCCAGCGCCGCGTGGGTCAGGCGCTGCTCGCCCTCGCGCTGGGCCGCATCCTGTGGTTCGACCTGCTCGGCCTCAACCCCGCCTTCGTGCCCCAGGCGGTCGGCGCGCTGCCGATCGTCAACGCCGCCACGCTCCATTTCGCCCTTGCCGCCGCGATCGTGTGGCGCCTGACCGACCTGCCGCGCCGCAGCCTGATTGCGGCGCTGCTGACCCTCATCGCAACCCTCGCCACCATCCGCCAGATCGCGCACGGCACGATCCTCACCGGCCCGGTCGGTCTCGCCGAAAATGGCGGCTATTCCGCTGCGATGCTGGCGCTCGCCATCCTCTGGCTATGGCGCGGCATCGCGCGGGGCAGCGCCGACCTGCGCCGCTTCGGCCTGACGCTGCTGACCCTCACCACGCTGAAGGTCTTCCTGATCGACGCCTCGGCGCTGGAGGGCGTGCTGCGCATCCTGTCGTTCATGGCGCTGGGCGGCGCGCTGATCGCGATCGGCTGGGCGTATCGGCGGTTCGTCACGCCAGCCGGTAATGCGCTGCCAGCCGATCGAGCGCCAGCGTAAGCACCAGCCGCCCGGCCCGCGCCGGCCACCCCAGCGCCTTCTCCGCCGCCGGCAGCCCTTCGTTCGCGCACACCGTTCGCCAGAGGATATCCGACAGCCCCGGCCCGACCGCCGCCACCGCCGCATCGAACCGCGCCTTGGCCGCCACCTGCCCGCCCGACGGATCGCTGGGAGCCCCCTTGCCCCCGCGCGGCGCGGCGTCCCACCGCATCGTGACCCGCGGCCCCAGCGCGGCGCGCTCATAATCGCCGCGCAGCCGCTCGCCCGCCTCATATTGCCGCGCATCGACCAGCGATCGCGATCGCAACCAGTCGAGCGGTGATTCGCGCAAATTGACCTGCACCCGCCGCCCGCCGGCCTCGTCCCGCACCCGGCCGTCCGCCAGCTGCCGTTCCACCAGTTCGCGCACACCCCGCCTCCTGCATCCGATTCGCCGCCGGGGTTGCCATGACGGCATCGTTGTAGGAAAGCGTTTGTACCAGATCGGTTTGCGCACAAGGATGACGCCCAGATGATTACCGCCATCCGCGAAGTACGCCGCGCGCAGGGCCTGACGCTGGAAGAGGTCGCGATCCGCTGCGTGCCGCCGACCACCGCGCAGACGATCGGCCGCCTCGAAACCGGCACCCGCACCGTGTCGGTCGGCTGGCTCAATCGTATTGCAGAGGCGCTGGCGGTCGATGCCGCCGATCTGGTCCGCCTGCCCGAACGGCCCGACATTCCCGTCGCCGCGATCCTCGACGGATCGGGCGCCACCGCCCCGCGCCGCGCGATGAGCGTCACCCCGCCGCGCAGCGAAGCCGACCTTGTCGCCATGATCGTGCAGGCGACGACCGGCGACTATCGCGCAGGCGATATGGTGTGGTGCCGCCGCCTCGCGCCCGCCGATTATATCGCCGCGCTCCACCGCGACGTCCTTGCCCCCGCCCCCGCCGGCCGCTTCGCGTTCGGCCGGTTGCTGGCGTTCGATGGCGACATGGTGTCGATCCTCCCCGCGACGCTCGGCACCAGTCCGGTGCCCTTGCGCTGCGCGTGGATCGCGGTGGCCGAACGGCTGGTGCGCAATCTGTAGGGTATGCCCTCCTCTGGCCCACACCGTACCCTCGCCCGCAAACCCCAACTTTCCCCGACGTCACCCTAAAGCGTCGTGACGCCCCTGCCCCGGCGTGGTAGCCCTTGCCCATGCCCGTCTCGGCCACCGCCTCCGCCCGCGAAATCCTCACCAACCTTCACGACGTGATGGCGTCGCGAAGTCCGGCGCAGGCCAAGCTGAACTCCGTCGTCCGCATCATCGCCGAAGCGCTCGATAGCGAAGTCTGCTCGATCTATCTGCTGCGCGAGGGGCTACTCGAACTCTTCGCCACCGTTGGCCTGGCGCAGGAGGCGGTACACGTCACCAAATTCGCCCCGAACGAGGGGCTGGTCGGCACGATCGTCGCCAATATCGAAACGCTGAACCTCGCCGAAGCCGCGACCCATCCCGACTTCGCCTATCGGCCGGAAACGGGCGAGGACAAATATCACAGCTTCGCCGGGGTCCCCATCATCCGCCGCGAACGCGCGGTGGGCGTGCTGACCGTGCAGCATGCCGAACCGCGCCGCTATGCCGATGTCGAGATAGAGGCATTGCAGACCGTCGCGATGGTGCTGTCCGAACTGATCGCCAATGCCGACCTGATCGACGCGACCGGCGGTGCCTCGATCCGGCCGCAGGCGACCGGCGCGGTGCGCGTGCCGGGCTTCAAGCTGGTCGAGGGGATGGGCGCGGGCGTCGCCGTCTTCCACCAGCCGCGCATCGTCATCGAACACACCGTGGCCGAGGATGTCGAGGCGGAGCGCCACCGCGTCTATGCCGCGTTCGACAAGATGCGCGACCAGATCGAACGCATGTCGAACCAGGCCGAATTCGGCGTCGGTGGCGAACATGACGAGGTTTTGGCGACCTACAAGATGTTCGCGTACGATGAGGGCTGGGCGCGCCGCATCAACGAGGCGATCGACAGCGGCCTGACCGCCGAGGCCGCGATCGAACGCGTGCAGCAGCGTACCCGGATGCGGATGCGTGAGATCAAGGACCCGTTGCTCGCCGACCGGATGCACGACCTGGAGGACCTGTCCAACCGGTTGCTACGCATCGTCTCGGGGCAGCTCGGCACCGCCGCGCAGATGGGGCTTCGGCAGGACACGATCCTGCTCGCGCGCAACCTGGGGCCGGCCGAACTGCTCGAATATGACCGCCGCCGCCTGAAAGGGGTGGTGCTGGAGGAAGGGTCGCTGACCGCCCATGTCGTCATCGTCGCCCGCGCGATGGGCGTCCCGGTGCTGGGCCGCGTCCGCGACATCCGTCGCCTGATCGCCGAGGGCGACCGGCTGCTGCTCAATTCGGTCGAGGACCTGCTGGTCATCCGCCCGACCCCGGCGATGGAGGAGGCGTTCGAATCGAAGCTGGCGCTGACGCAGAAGCGCCGCGCCGCCTTCGCCGCGATGAAGGGCGAGCCGCCGGTGACCAAGGACGGCCACCGCATCACGATGATGGTCAATGCGGGGCTGCGCGACGACGCCGCCGCGCTCGACCTGACCGGCGCCGATGGCATCGGCCTGTTCCGCACCGAATTCCAGTTCCTCGTGTCGGCCACCCTGCCGCAGCGCGAACGCCAGCAGCGCCTGTACCGCGACGTGCTGGACGTGGCCGGCGACCGCCCGGTGGTGTTCCGCACCGTCGACATCGGCGGCGACAAGGCGCTGCCCTATCTCGACCATGCCGAAGGGCAGACGGAGGAAAACCCGGCCATGGGCTGGCGCGCCCTCCGCCTGGCCCTTGGCCGCGAAGGGCTGATGAAGGCACAGGCCCGCGCCCTGATCGAAGCCGCCGACGGCCGCACCCTCAACGTCATGTTCCCCATGGTCTCCGAACCCTGGGAATTCGAAGAAGCGCGCGCGCTCTTCGAAGCGCAGCGCGAATGGCTGCGCGGGCGGGGCAAGCCGCTGCCGACCGACATCCGCTATGGCGCGATGCTGGAGGTTCCGGCGCTGGCCGACGTGCTGGATTTCCTGTGGCCGCAACTCGATTTCCTATCGATCGGCACCAACGACCTGACCCAGTTCCTCTTCGCCGCCGACCGCGCCGATCCGCGCCTCGCGATGCGTTACGACTGGCTCAGCCCCGCGATCCTGCGTTTCCTGCGCCGCGTGACGAAGGCCGCGCACGAGGCGGGCAAGCCCGTCGCCGTCTGCGGCGAGATGGGCGGGCGCCCGCTGGAGGCGATGGCGCTGATCGCACTCGGCATCGACCGGCTGTCGATCACCCCGGCGGCGGTCGGCCCGGTCAAGGCAATGATCCGCTCGCTCGACCGGCAGGCGGCAACGGCCGAAATCGACCGCCTGCTGGCCACCCCCAGCCGCACGCTGCGCCCCGCCCTGGAGGATTGGGCCAAGGCCAACGGCATAGACCTGAGCTGAAGATCCTCTCCGGTACGGGGAGGGGGACCATGCGCAGCATGGTGGAGGGGGCTCTCCCCGCAACGCAACGGAGCCACATGCGGCCATTCCCCTCCACCACCGCTACGCGGCGGTCCCCTCCCCCGTACCGAGAAGGATCGTCGAACCCTCACCTCAATTCCTCGCCACTTCCCCGCTGCGGCGTTGACAGCCGCCCTGTGCTGGCCGAAACCGCCGATGTACCGGGGGCGGACGATCAGCGGGTTGGAAGGGTAGTATGATGGACGGCGACAGCACCACGGGCGCGCCACGCACGGCGGGCATGATGCTGCGTTCGGCACGCGAGGCACAGGGTCTGACCCTGTCGGACGTCGCGCAGCGCACGCGGATTCCGCTGCGTCACCTGGAGGCGGTCGAGGACGGCAAGTTCCAGGCGCTGCCTTCGATCACCTATGCAATGGGCTTCGGCCGCGCCTATGCCCGCGCGGTCGGCGTGGACGAGACGGAGGTGGCGCGCGCGCTGCGCAGCGAACTCGCCACCAATTACCAGCGGCCCGAACCGTTGCAGGACCTCGAACCGATCGACATGCGCCGCGGCCCCTCGCCCGGCGTCGTCGTGATCGCTGCCGCGATCGCGATCGTACTGCTGCTGGGCGTCGGCCTGTATTTCGGCACCTCGCTATTCCGCAACGACGAACCGGTGACCGCGCCCGCCGCGACCGTCGCCGGTGACCTCGGCATGTTGCCGCCCACCCCCACCCCGGCGAACGGCAATACCGCGCCCGTCGCCCCGCCGGTCCCGGCGGGCGGGGGTCAGGTGACGCTGACCGCGACCGGCACCACCTGGGTCCGCATCTTCGACGACACCGGCACGCTGGTGAACAAGGAGATGAAGTCGGGCGATCGCTACGACGTCCCGATGACCGCCAAGAACCCGCAGATCCGCACCGGCCGTCCCGACCTGCTGACCGTCACGGTCAACGGATCGAACGTGCCGCCGCTCGGCACCGCCGAACGCCCGATCACCGTGGGCGTCAGCGCGGAAGCACTTCGCAACCGCGGCTCGGCCAGCACCACGCCCACGCCGTCGCCCGCCGGTTAAGCGTGGCGACAGCTCGCCTGTCTAGGGTCGCGCGGCCCGTCCAACCTGCTCCGGGGGGAGTTTTCATGCGCCATTTCAAAGCCCTGCCGCTTCTCGCCCTGCTCGCTGCCTGGCCGGCCACGGCGCAGACCACCAGCCAGATCGAACCCCGCGTCAACAAGCTGGAGCGCGAGATGCGCGCCGTGCAGCGGAAAGTGTTTCCCGGCGGCACCCCCAACCAGGTCGAGCCGCAGATCACCGCGCCGACCCAGCCCGTCGACATTCCCGGCAGCCCGTCGAGCGGCCCGCTCGCCACGCTGACCTCGCGCGTCGACGCGCTCGAATCGCAGCAGCAATCGCTGACCGGCCAGCTCGAACAGGCACAATACAAGCTGCGCCAGCTCGAATCAGCGTTCGAGGCGTACAAGACCGCGACCGATGCCAAGCTGAAGACGCTCGAATCGACCGGTGCCGCCCCGATCGCTCCGGCGACCCCCGGCGCGGTCGCGGCCTCCGGCGACACCTCGACCGACACGCCGCCGACGCGCGGCTCCGGCAACGGCGGCGGGACGCTGGGCGGTGGCACGGTGCGTCCGCCCGCCGTCACCGCGCCTGCTACTGCCGACCCGGCCCGCGCCGCCCGCATCAACGCGATCGAAAAGCCGTCGTCCGGCGACGCGGCGGAGGACGGCTATCTCTACGGCTTCCGCCTGTGGAGCGCGAAACTCTATCCCGAGGCCATCGCCGCATTGCGCCCGGTCGTCGCCAAATACCCCAAGCACCGCCGCGCCAGCTATGCCCAGAACCTGATCGGCCGCTCCTATCTCGACGACGGCAAGCCCAGCCTGGCGAGCCGTGAATTCTACGACAATTACAAGAACATGCCCGACGGCGAACGCGCCGCCGACAGCCTGTTCTATCTGGCCGATGCGCTGACCAAGCTGAAGAAGACCAAGGAAGCCTGCGACGTCTATGGCGAGCTGAGCGACGTCTATGGCGAGAAGCTGTCGGCGGCGATGAAGGCGGACGTGGCGAAGGGACGGACGGCGAACAAGTGCGCGGCGTGAGGGGGACGTTACCTCCCCTCCGTTCGTGCTGAGTAAGGGCTGAGCGTAGTCGAAGACCTGTATCGAAGCACTTTTGGCGGTCCTTCGATACGCTGCTTCGACAAGCTCGGCAGCTACTCAGGACGAACGGGTTCAGAATTTCCCCCGCCCCACCCGTTCGGTTCGAGCAGCTTCGAGCTTGTCGAGAAGCGTCTGTCGAGAACCCGGAGTTTGGGGCAACCCCTTCTCGACTTCGGTTCTCGACAGGCTCGAAGCAATTTGGGAAGGTCGAAGGGAAGCCGAGCCCATGCCGCCATCCGACTCCGCCGCCCCGAACGTACCAAACGCCATGCTCCCCCTAGAAGCCACCATCCGCTTCACCCGCGACGTAAAGGCGCTCGCCGTCGCCCCGACACCCGACCGCCCGCTGGCGATCGCCGTCTCCGGCGGCCCCGACTCGATGGCGCTCCTCGCGCTCGCCGCCACCGCCTTCCCCGGCAGCGTCATTGCCGCCACCGTCGACCACCGCCTGCGCGCTACCTCCGCGGACGAAGCGGCGATGGTCGCCGACTGGTGCAACGCCCATGCCGTCCCCCACGCGACGTTGCGGCCCGAAAAGCCCCCCGCAGGCGCCAGCATCCAGGCCCAGGCCCGCCAAGCCCGCTACGCCCTGCTCGCCGACTGGGCGCTCGCCGCCGACGCGAGCGCGCTCGCCACCGCGCATCATGCCGACGATCAGGCCGAAACCTTCCTGATGCGCGCCGCCCGCGCCTCCGGCCCGGCAGGTCTCGCCGGCATCCGCCCGCGCTGGGAGTTTTTTGCCGATCGATGGGCAGTCGCGACATCCTTGGAGGAACCGTCCCCCCGCGCAGGCGGGGGTCCAGAGCAACAGGACGCGGCCTTAGCGACAGGAGACCCTGGGTCCCCGCCTGCGCGGGGGCACGGTGCCCGCATGGGGCAAGGTCTCCCCATCATTCGCCCGCTCCTCACCTGGCGCCGCGCCGACCTTCGCACCTTCGCTGCCGACCTCCCGTTCGTCGACGACCCGTCGAACACCGACCCGCGCCACGACCGCACTCATGCCCGTGCGCTGCTCGCCAGCGGTCAGATCGACCCGCTCGCCCTCGCCGCTGCCGCAGCGCATTGCCGCGAGGTCGACGCCGCGCTGTCCGAGACGATCGACTGGCTGTGGCGCACCCGCAGCCTGCCCGCCGACACTGGCGAACATCGCCTCGACCCGACCGACCTGCCGCGCGAACTGCGCCGCCGCCTCGCCCGCCGCGCAATCGGCCAGGTCCGCCGCGACAACGGCGTCACCGAGGGAAAATGGTCCGACGCCGCCAATATCGAATCGCTGCTCGACACGCTCGAGTCGGGCAAAAAGGCCACGCAAGCCGGCGTCATGGCATCGGCAAGCGCCGGAATCTGGCGCTTTCGCCCCGCTCCACCGCGTCGATCAGACTGATCGACGTTGTTCCATTGCCATTAACCTCGCCAAGCCTATCTTGGGTGGACTGAGAGGTAGCACGTCCGCATGAACGACAACGACAAGCAGAACGGCCCCGAAAACAACGGCGGCAATCCGTGGATGAAGAGCCTGTTGATCTGGGTCGGCATCTTGGTGTCGCTGGCGATCTTCGTCCAGCTGTTCAACGGCCCGTCCACGCAGACCCAGGGTCAGGTGATCCCCTATTCGACCTTTCTGAACAAGGTCGACGAAGGGTCGGTTCGCGACGTCAATATCGCGACCAGCACGATCACCGGCACCTACACCAACGACGACAAGTTCCGCACGAACGCGCTGAACGATCCCAACCTGATCGAACGGCTGCGCGCGAAGAACGTCGTGATGAATGCGCGTCCGGAGGAAGGGCCGAACATCTGGATGGCGATCCTCGTCCAGTCGCTGCCGTTCCTGCTGTTCCTCGGCATCGCCTTCTTCGTACTGCGCCAGATGCAGAAGGGCGGCGGCGGTGGCGGCGCGATGGGCTTCGGCAAATCGCGCGCGCGGATGCTGACGCAGAAGGAAGGCAAGGTCACCTTTGATGACGTCGCCGGCATCGACGAAGCGCGTGCCGAATTGACCGAGATCGTCGACTTCCTGAAGGACCCGACCAAGTTCGCGCGTCTGGGCGGCAAAATCCCGAAGGGCGCGCTGCTGGTCGGTTCGCCCGGTACCGGCAAGACGCTGCTCGCCCGCGCGATCGCGGGGGAGGCCGGCGTGCCGTTCTTCACCATTTCCGGTTCGGATTTCGTGGAGATGTTCGTCGGCGTCGGCGCCAGCCGCGTGCGCGACATGTTCGAACAGGCCAAGAAGTCGGCCCCCTGCATCGTCTTCATCGACGAAATCGATGCGGTCGGCCGTCATCGTGGTGCAGGCCTCGGTAACGGCAATGACGAACGCGAGCAGACGCTGAACCAGCTGCTGGTCGAAATGGACGGCTTCGAAGCGAACGAGGGCATCATCATCGTTGCGGCGACCAACCGTCCCGACGTGCTCGACCCCGCGCTGCTGCGTCCGGGCCGCTTCGATCGTCAGGTCGTGGTGCCGCGCCCCGATATCGAGGGCCGGATCAAGATCCTGCAGGTCCACATGAAGAAGGTGCCGCTGGCGCCCGACGTCGACGCCCGCGTCATCGCGCGCGGTACGCCGGGCTTCTCGGGTGCCGACCTCGCCAACCTCGTCAACGAAGCGGCGCTGACCGCGGCGCGCAAGGGGAAGCGCCTCGTCGCGAACCAGGAGTTCGAGGAGGCCAAGGACAAGGTGATGATGGGTGCCGAGCGGCGCTCGATGGTGATGACCGACGATGAAAAGCGGATGACCGCCTATCACGAGGCCGGCCACGCCATCGTCTCGCTCCACGAACCGGCATCGGACCCGATCCACAAGGCGACGATCATTCCGCGCGGCCGTGCGCTGGGCATGGTGATGCGCCTGCCGGAGCGTGACTCGTACAGCTATCACCGCGACAAGATGTACGCGAACCTGTCGGTCGCGATGGGTGGCCGCATCGCCGAGGAGATCATCTTCGGCTATGACAAGGTGTCGTCGGGTGCCTCGGGCGACATTCAGCAGGCGACGTCGCTCGCCCGCGACATGGTCACCCGCTGGGGCATGTCCGATGCGGTGGGCCCGGTCGAATATGGCGAACCGCAGGGCGAATCGTTCCTCGGCTATTCGTCGTCGGCCCCGGCACGCATGTCGAACAAGACCGCCGAGCTGATCGACAGCGAGATCAAGCGCATCGTCGAAGGCGGTCTCGAACGCGCACGCCAGTTGCTGACCGAGCATGTCGATCAGCTGCATGCGCTGGCCGGCGCGCTGCTCGAGTTCGAAACCCTGTCGGGTGACGAGATCAAGCGGCTGATCGCGGGCGAGGATATCGGCCGGGACGAAGGCACGCCGTCGACCCCGCTGGCCGCCGCCGGCACCTCCATCCCGAAGACCCGCCGCCCGCGCGGCCCCTTCGGATCGCCGACGCCGCAGGGCGCGTAACCCGGTTCCTGGTGGTGGGGCAGGTCGCTCCACCACCGGGCTTCACGCCGTGCGCGAAACGCGTGCGAGTGTGAACTTAGTGAACTTTGGGCCGATATTGCTGTCGGTCATATTGACTTCCCCGACGCTCCGCCGAACGATGTGACATCATCGCATCGCTGTCCGGCGATCGGTCAGGAGTCATTGCCCCCATGCGTTTTCGTCCGCTGCTGCTCGCCTGTACCCTTGCCTTCGGCGCCTCGACCCTTGCCGCGCAGACCGCGCAACCCGGCCCCGACATTTGGCCGACCAAGGGCGACATCCCGGCGAACTTCGTGCCCCCGACCGACAAATACGACTATGTGAAGCGCGAAGTGATGATCCCGATGCGCGACGGGGTGAAGCTGCACACGGTCATCATGATCCCGAAGGGCGCGACCAACGCCCCGATCCTGCTGACCCGCACCCCCTATAACGCCTCGGGTCGCGTAGCCCGTGCCGACAGCACCAGCTATGTCGCCGCCCTGCCGCAGGGCGACGAGGTTTTCACCCGCGCCGGCTATATCCGCGTGTTCCAGGACATTCGCGGGAAATATGGGTCGGAGGGCGATTATGTCGTCACCCGTCCGGTGCGCGGGCCGCTGAACCCGACCAACACCGATCATGTCACCGATGCCTATGACACGATCGACTGGCTGGTGAAGAAGGCGAACCTGCCCGAAAGCAACGGCCGCGTGGGCATGCTCGGGTCGTCGTACGAAGGCTTCACCGTCGTCATGGCGCTGCTGAACCCGCACCCCGCGCTGAAGGTCGCCGCGCCCGAAAGCCCGATGATCGACGGCTGGATGGGCGACGACTGGTTCCACTACGGCGCGTTCCGCCTGGCGAATATTGGCTGGATCGGTAGCCAGACCGGCTACAAAGGCCCCGGCGCCTCGCCGCCCTCGACCACCTATGACGATTACGACCAGTTCCGGAACGTGGGTTCCGCGAACGACTGGGCAAAGGCATCGGGCTACGCCCAACTCCCCTTCTGGCAGCGCTTCGTCGCGCATCCATCCTACGATGCCTATTGGCAGGGGCAGGCGCTCGACAAGCTGCTCGCCGCCAATCCCTCCAACGTGCCGACCATGTGGGAACAGGGGCTGTGGGATCAGGAAGACATGTACGGCGCGATCACCGCATGGGAAGCGCTGAAGGCGAAGGGCAAGGGCGGCAACAACTTCCTCGTCATGGGACCGTGGCGGCACAGCGGCGCGAACTATGACGGGTCGTCGCTCGGCGACATCAAGTTCAACGGCGACACCGCGCTGCAATGGCGCGAGAATTATCTGTTCCCGTTCTTCGACCAGTATCTGCGCGATGGCCGCCCGGCCTTCACCCCGCCGCAGGCGCTGATCTACAACACCGGCGAGAACCACTGGGACGAACTGGCCCAGTGGCCGCTGGCGTGTGAGAAGGGCTGCACCGCCCCGCTCAAGCCCATCTATCTCGGTGCCGACGGCGACCTCGGCTTCACTGCCGCCAAGGCCGGTGGCGACAGCTATGTCTCCGACCCGGCCAAGCCGGTCCCGCACCTCTCGCGCCCAGTCAATTTCGACGATGGCCGGTGGAAGGCATGGCTGGTCAGCGACCAGCGCCATGTCGACGGCCGCACCGATGTCATGACCTACCAGACCCCGGTCCTGACCCAGCCGGTCAAGGTATCGGGCGCGCCGATGGCCGACATCTTTGCCAAGACGACCGGCACCGATGGCGATTTCGTGGTGAAGGTGATCGACGTCTATCCCGACGTGGTGCCCGGCCAGCCGGCGATGGGCGGATACCAGTTGCCGATCAGCCTCGACATCTTCCGCGGGCGCTATCGCGACGACTTCGCCAAGCCCTCGGCGATCCCGGCCAACAAGACGCAGCGCTATCGCTTCCGCCTGCCGACGGTGAACCACGTGTTCCAGCCGGGTCACCGGATCATGGTGCAGGTCCAGTCGTCGCTGTTCCCGCTCTATGACCGCAACCCGCAAACCTATGTCCCGAACATCTTCACAGCGCCCAAGGATGCGTATCGCAAGGCGACGGTGACGATCGAACGCGGTGGGTCCAGCCCCAGCGCGGTATGGCTGCCTGTGGTGGAGGCGAAGTAGGCCGGGGTGACAAGTCACACCGTTCGTCCTGCGTAGCCATTGAGCGAAGTCGAAAGGGCGTATCGAAGGACCGCTTGCGGCCAGATGCTTCGATACGGGTCTTCGACTTCGCTCAGCCCCTACTCAGCACGAACGGTTTACCAAAAGCCGGCAAACTACCCGTGATTCCGCCCAAAATCCTCGCGGGCGTCGTCCTGCCCTTGCTCGACGATCGACCGCCGGATCGCGCGCGTCCGGGTGAACAGGTCGAACAGCTCTTCGCCCTTGTCCCAGCGGATCGCGCGCTGCAGCGCCGACAGATCTTCGGAGAAGCGCTGGAGCATGGCCAGCACCGCGTCCTTGTTCGCCAGGAACACGTCGCGCCACATCGTGGGGTCGGAGGCGGCGATGCGGGTGAAGTCGCGGAACCCCCCGGCGGAATATTTGATGACCTCGCTCTGCGTCACCGCCTCCAGGTCGGATGCGGTGCCGACGATGGTGTAGGCGATCAGGTGGGGAAGATGACTGGTAACCGCCAGCACCAGGTCGTGATGCTGCGCGTCCATCGTATCGATGTCGGCCCCCAGCCGGCGCCAGAATTCGGCGACCCGCTCGACCGCCGTCGCATCGGCATCGGCGGCGGGGGTGAGGATGCACCAGCGCCCTTTGAACAGCGTCGCGAAGCCCGCCTCCGGCCCGCTGCGCTCGGTCCCGGCCACCGGATGCGCCGGCACGATGGCGACGCCGGGCAGCGCCTCGGCCAGCGCCGCCGCGATGCCGGCCTTGCTCGACCCGACGTCACTGACGATGACGCCCTCGGGCAGGTCGGCGGCGATCTCGGCGGCGACCGCGCCGATCGCGCCGACCGGCACGCACAGGATCACCAGGTCGGCATCGATCACCGCCGCCCCGGCATGGTCGGTACAGTCGTCGACCAGCCCCAGCGCCCGCACCGCCTCACGTGCTTGCGGAGAAGCGTCATGCCCGGTCAGCCGCACCGTCGGCATCTCGGCACGCACGGCGCGGGCGATCGACGATCCGATCAGCCCCAGCCCGATAATGGCGACGCGGGAAAACGGCAGCATCAGCCGCCCACGATCTCGCGCAGCGCGGCGGCGACGCCGCGCACCTCCGCCTCGGTCCCGATCGAGATGCGCAGGCCGTTGGCCAGCCCCTGTCCCGGCAGCCAGCGGACAATGAAGCCGCGCTCCATCAGCGCCTGATACGCGTCGCCCGCGCTGACCGGCCCTTCGAATAGCACCAGCACGAAATTGGCCTTGGACGGCACCGCGCGCAGGCCGGCATTGCCCATCGCGGCAATCTCACCCTCGAACCACGTCCGCCACTGACGGTTGTGGGCGCGGCTCGCCTCGACGAAAGCCTTGTCGCGGATCGCGGCAATCGCCGCCTGCTGTCCGGCGGTGGTCACGTTGAACGGTGCCCGGATGCGGTGCATCGCATCGATCGCCTCCGCCGAACCATAGCCCCAGCCGATCCGTTCGGCGGCAAGGCCGTGGATCTTCGAAAAGGTGCGGGTGACCAGCACGTTGGGCTGCGTCTTGGCCAGTTCGAGGCCGTGATCGTCCTCGGCCGGTTCCAGATATTCGGCATAGGCCTGATCGAGTACCAGCAGCACGGTCGACGGCAGACCGGCGTGCAGGCGCGCGATCTCGCTGCGCGGGGCATAGGTGCCGGTCGGGTTGTTCGGGTTGGCGACGAACACCACGCGGGTCCGATCGGTCACGCAGGCGAGGATCGCATCGACATCGGTCGCATGATCCTTGTCCGGCGCGATCACCGGGGTCGCCCCCACCCGCCGCGTCGCGATCTCATAGACCGCAAAGCCGTAGCGGACGAAGATCACCTCGTCGCCGTGCCCGGCATAGGCCCCGGCCGCCAGGTGCAGCACCTCGTCCGACCCGGTGCCATAGATGATGCGCGCCGGGTCCAGCCCATGCGCCTGCCCGATCGCCACGCGCAGGTCGGCGGCGGCGGGATCGGGATAGCGCTCGAGGCTGCGGTCGGCGGTCGCGAAGGCGGCGCGGGCGTGGGGCGAGGTGCCCAACGGATTTTCGTTCGACGACAGCTTCGCCACCTGCCGCCCGTCATCGGTCTTGGACCGGCCGGGAACGTAAGGGGCGATGTCGAGAATCCAGGGCTTGGGAGCGGGTGCGGTCATGGCGTCGGCACTGGCAAATGCGCGGCGTGAACGCAAGGTTTGGGGCCGCCCTCTCCGTATCGTCATCCCCGCGGAGGCGGGGATCCATAGACGTAACGGTTGCACCTCCCGCATGAACGTCAGCGCATATGGATTCCCGCCTGCGCGGGAATGACGATGGGGGTGCCGCACACCCCGACCCTTGAACCCGCCGCGCCTCCCGCCTAACCGCAGACCCCATGGATTCCCGTTTCGGCCCCGATCGTCGCGCCACCCTTGCCGCCGGCCTCGCGCTGGATGGCGGAGCGATGCTGTCGTCGATCGACATCGCCTACGAAACCTATGGCACGCTGTCGCCGGCACGCGACAATGCGGTGCTGATCTGCCACGCGCTGACCGGCGACCAGCATGTCGCCTCCACCCATCCGCGCACCGGCAAGCCTGGATGGTGGGCGCGCATGGTGGGACCGGGCAAGCCGATCGACCTCAACAAGCATTTCGTCATCTGTTCGAACGTGCTGGGCAGCTGCATGGGATCGTCGGGCCCGGCCAGCATCGATCCGGCGACCGGCACGCCATACGCCATGCGCTTCCCGGTGCTGACCATCCGCGACATGGTGCGCGCGCAGGGGATGCTGCTCGACCATCTCGGCATCGACCGGTTGCGGGCGGTGGTCGGCGGGTCGATGGGTGGCATGCAGGCGCTGTCCTGGGCCGCGACCCTGCCCGAGCGCGTAGAGGCGGTGGTCGTCATCGCATCGACCGCGCGGCATTCGGCGCAGAACATCGCGTTTCACGAAGTCGGGCGACAGGCGATCATGGCCGACCCCGACTGGCGCGGCGGCGACTATTATGCCGACGGATCGCCGCCTGCCGCCGGGCTGTCGGTCGCGCGGATGGCGGCGCACATCACCTATCTCTCCGAAGCGGGGCTGACCGCCAAGTTCGGCCGCAAGCTGCAGGCCCGCGCCGATGGACAGGCCGGGGCCAAGACCTTCGGCTTCGACGCCGATTTCCAGGTCGAAAGCTATCTGCGGCATCAAGGACTGGCCTTTACCGACCGGTTCGACGCCAACTCCTATCTCTACATCACCCGCGCGCTCGATTATTTCGATCTGGCGGAGGAGCATGGCGGGGTGCTGGCCAACGCGTTCCGTACGACCAAGGCGCGGTTCTGCGTCGTCAGCTTCGATACCGACTGGCTATATCCGACTGCTGAATCGCGCAACATCGTCCACGCGCTGAACGCCGCCGGGGCACCGGCCAGCTTCGTCGAGCTGTCCTCGCCGTTCGGGCATGACGCATTCCTGCTCGATTCGCCCGAGCTGGACCGGATCATGCGCGGCTTTCTGGAGGCACGGGCATGACGCTGCGCCCCGATCTGGCGATCATCGCCGCGCATGTTGCGCGGGGTTCGCGTGTGCTGGACGTCGGCTGCGGCGACGGGCAGCTGATGGCGGCGCTGCGCGACGAACGCGGCGTCGATGCGCGCGGGCTGGAGATCGATCCGGGCAATGTCGCCGACGCGATGGCGCGCGGGCTGTCGGTAATGCAGGGCGATGCCGATCGCGACCTGGCCGATTATCCCGATGCCAGCTTCGACTATGCGATCCTCAGCCAGACGTTGCAGACCGCGATGCGGCCGCATGTCGTGCTCGACCATCTGCTGCGCATCGGGGCGCAGGCGTTCGTGTCGTTTCCCAACTTCGCGCACTGGCGGGTGCGCGCGTCGCTGTTGTGGGGCGGGCGGATGCCGGTGACGAAGCTGTTACCGCTCGAATGGTATGAAACGCCCAACATACACCACCTGACGATCGACGATTTCCGCGCCTATGTCGCCAAGCAAGGGATTATCGTGGTCGATGCGTGGTTCCTGTCGGGGGGCCGGCGGACCACGGCGGCGGCGGCCAATTTCCGTGCCGAACATGCGGTGTTCCTGCTCAAACGCTGATGCCGCGTTAACCATTGTGAAGGCTTTGGGGCCGATATTTCCGTCATGTCGGGGGACAAGACGGGAATCGGTTCGATGCGTACACGCCTGCTCCTGCTCGCTGCCTGCAGCGCCGCGCTGCTCCACGGCTGCGCGCGCAAGACGCCCGAGGTCGCGGTGGTGACACCACCGCCGGTGCCGGTCGCGGCCGTGCCTACGCCGAAGCCCAGGCCGCCGATGGGCGCTGCCGCCAGCCTCACCATTCCTGCCATATTGTCCGACGGCAATTACGCGACGCCCAACCACGCGCTGTCGGCCGATGCGGCCGTCTGGCATCTGCGATCGGCGCTGAACGTCGCCGCGCTCCAGTGCAATGTCGCCGATCCGACGGGGGTCGCACAATATAACCGGCTGCTGAAGGTCCATGCCGCCCGCTTCGCCGCCGCGCACAAGGCGCTGGAGGCCGAATACCGCCGCGGCGGCGGCGACTGGCAGGATCGGTTCGACGACGCGATGACCCGCGTCTACAATTATTTCGCCCAGCCGCCGGTGCGGGACCAGTTCTGCGCAACGGCGCTGCCGATGCTGGCACAGGTCGCCGACCTGCCGGTGGGCGGGATCGATGGCTTTGCCGCGCCGGGCATCGCTTCGCTCGACCAGCCCTTCGTCGATTTCTATCGCGCCTACGACCAGTATCGCGTCGAACTGGCCGCGTGGCAGGCGGGACAGGTGCCCCGGCTCGCGGTCGATCCGCAGGTGCTGGTCGCCTCGACCGACGTCACCGGCGGCAGCTATCGCATGGCGGCGCGCTAACCCGCTTGCCAGCGGGCCGGTGACCGGTCACGATCGGTGGCATGACCCAGGCTCCCATTCGCATCGGCATCGGCGGCTGGAGCTTTCCGCCGTGGCGCGGCACCTTCTATCCGGACAGGCTGGCGCAGAAGCGCGAGCTGGAATTCGCGTCGCGCGCGCTGACCGCGATCGAGATCAACGCGACCTATCACGGCACCCAGAAACCGGCGAGCTTCGCCAACTGGGCCGCGACCGCGCCCGACGGCTTCGTCTTCGCGGTAAAGGCGTCGAAATACTGCACCAACCGCAAGGTGCTGGCCGAAGCGGGGGAGTCGATCGAACGGTTCATCGGTTCAGGCATTACCGAATTGGGCGACAAGCTAGGCCCGATCCTGTGGCAGTTCATGGCGACCAAGAAGTTCGACGCCGACGATTTCGCCGCGTTCCTGGCGCTGTTGCCCGCTGCCCATGCCGGGGTGACGCTGCGCCATGCGGTGCAGGTGCGCCACGACAGCTTCGCCGTGCCGGCGTTCGTCGACATGGCGCGCAAGGCGGGCGTGGCGATCGTCCATGCCGATTCGGCCGGCTATCCGGCGATCGCTGATGTAACCGGCGACTTCGCCTATGCCCGGCTGGAGAATGCGCAGGAGGACGTCGCGACCGGCTATGACGACGCCGCGCTCGACCGCTGGGCCGACGCTGCGCGAACCTGGGCCAATGGCGGGATGCCGGACGGCCTGCCCTATATCGATCCCACCCCACCGGTGAAGCGCCCGCGCGAGGCGTTCGTCTTCTTCATCAACGGCGCAAAAATCAGAGCACCTCATGGGGCAATGGCGCTGATTGAGCGCCTTTAAGCCAGGCCTCAACTCGTCTGCTCACGCCTAATTGCGGAGGCCCATCAGGTCGTGCCCGCGCCCTTGTCATAGAGGTAGAGCGTGACCGCGCTCGGCTCCGCACTCGCCCATGCCACGGCCTCTTGAACCGTGACGTTCTCCAACTGGTCGTAGGTTATGTCAGCGTCGGAAGTTCGCTCGTGGTCAGCGTCCTCACAGGCGTTGTCGTGCGAGGTTGCCTCGACGATCGCATTCACTTCCCGCCAGAGGTAAGGTCGCGATCGATGGTCAATGATGTTGTAGATCATGGTATTAGCCTAGCGAACACGCACTGTCGCGCAACGCCCAGTGCCCGCAACCGGTTACAGCCCCTCGCGGCGTAGCGGACGGGCAAGCAGCGTGTCGATCACCTGCGCAACGGGCGTGCCATCCAGCAGCGCACCGACCGCCGCCGTTACCGGCATGTCGACGCCTGCTTCCGCCGCCGCCTCGCGCAGCACGGGCGCGGTGAACGCGCCCTCGGCCACCGTCCGCCGATCGGCCATCAGCTCGGCGGCGGCGCGCCCCTGCCCCAGCCCGACGCCCAGCGAATAGTTGCGCGAGGCGGTGGAGGAACAGGTCAGCACCAGATCGCCCAGCCCCGACAGCCCGGCCAGCGTCTCCGCCCGCGCGCCGCGCGCCAGGCCGAAGCGCGTCATCTCGGCAAAGCCGCGCGCGATCACCGACGCCCGCGCATTCTGCCCCAGCCCCGCGCCCTCGACCACGCCACAGGCGATGGCGAGGACGTTCTTCACCGCGCCGCCGATCTCCGCGCCGATCACGTCGTCGCTGGCATAGGGGCGGAACGCCGGTGCCGCCAATCGCTCGGCCAGACGGTCGCGCAACGCGGCATCGGCGCAGGCGAGGGTGACGGCGGTCGGCTTGCCCGCCGCGACCTCGTGCGCAAAGGTCGGGCCGGACAGGACCGCGACCGGCGCCTGCGGGTGGACGGCGCGGGCGACTTCGCCGACCAGCAGCCGCGTCCCCGCCTCGATCCCCTTGGCGCACAGCACCAGCGCGCGGGTGCCGACATCGATCGCCGACAATACGCTGCGGACATGCTGTGCGGGCGACACGACCAGCAGCGCGTCGGCGTCCTGCAAGGCGGCGGCATCGGTCGTGGCGTGGATCGCTGGCGACAGGGTGACGCCGGGCAGAAACAGCGGATTGCTGCGGGTCGTGTTGATCGCCTCGGCAACCTCGCCCTCGCGTACCCACAGCGTCACGTCGCCGCCGCGCGCCGCGACCTGCGCCAGTGCCGTGCCCCATGCGCCGCCACCGATGACCCCGATCTTCATGCCTTCACTCCTGCCCCACGCACCTTTTCCGCCGATGGATCGAGCGGCCAGCGCGGCCGCGCCGCAACGTCGAGCGGATCGCTATGGCCGGCCATGAACCGCTCCGCCCCGGCCCAGGCGATCATGGCGGCATTGTCGGTACACAGCCAGAGCGGCGGTGCGACGAAGCGCAGGCCGTTCGCCACCGCCAGCCCTTCCAATGCGGCGCGCACCGCACGGTTTGCGGCGACTCCGCCCGCCACGACCAGCGCACTGACCGGCCCGGCGAGGTGCAGCGCCAGCTTCGTCCGGTCGAGCAGACAGTCGACCACCGCCTGCTGGAACGACGCGGCGATGTCGGCGGTCGTGTGGATGCCGGCGTCATGCGCGCGCAGCACCGCGCTTTTCAGGCCGGCGAAGGAGAAATGCGGCTCCGGCGTGCCGAGCAGCGGGCGGGGCAGCGGCACCGCCTTCGCATCGCCTTCCATCGCCGCCGCCTCGACGCGCGGGCCGCCGGGATAGCCGAGGCCGAGCACCTTCGCAGTCTTGTCGAACGCCTCGCCCGCCGCATCGTCGATGGTGGTGCCCAGCCGCCGATACTGGCCGACGCCATCGACGCGCAGCAGTTGGCAATGGCCGCCCGACACCAGCAGCAGCAGATAGGGATAGGCGAGGTCGGGATCGGTCAGGCGGGGGGAGAGCGCATGCCCCTCCAGATGGTTGACCGCGACCAGCGGCTTGCCCGCCGCCAGCGCCAGCGCCTTGGCCGTCACCAGACCCACCATCACCCCGCCGATCAGGCCCGGCCCGGCGGTGGCGGCGACGGCATCGACATCCGCCAGCGCGACCCCGGCATCGGCCAGCGCCCCCTCGACCAGCGAGGGCAGGATTTCGACATGCGCGCGCGCCGCGATTTCGGGCACGACGCCGCCATAGGGGGCGTGCGCCGCCTCCTGTCCCGCGAGGCGGTGCGACAATATGGTGCGGTCGCCGCGTACGAGGGCGACGGCGGTTTCGTCGCAGCTGGATTCGATACCGAGGATCAGGGGGGAGGACATGCCGCCGGCTGTAGCGCGGATTGTGGCGTCGTGCGAACCCCCGGCTTGCCCTGCGCCAGCCCGATGGATAGCGAGCGACCATGACCTTCAAACTGGGCACACGCGGATCGCCGCTGGCATTGGTGCAGGCGCACGCCACCCGCGACGCGCTGGCGGCCGCACATGGGCTGGACCCCGCCGCCATCGAGATCGTGACGATCAAGACCACCGGCGACCGGGTGCAGGACCGCGCGCTGGCCGAGATCGGCGGCAAGGCGCTGTGGACCAAGGAACTCGACCGCGCGCTCTGCTCGGGCGAAATCGACGCGGCGGTCCATTCGATGAAGGATGTCGAGACGGTTCGCCCGACCGAGATCCGCATCGCCGCGATGTTGCCGCGTGCCGACGTCCGCGACCGGCTGGTCGGGATCGCCTCGCTCGACGACCTGCCCCAAGGCGGCGTGGTCGGGACCAGTAGCCCGCGCCGCGCTGCGCAGGTGCTCAGCCACCGCAGCGACGCGCGGATCGTGCTGTTCCGCGGCAATGTCGACACCCGCCTCGGCAAGCTGGCGGCGGGGGAGGTCGATGCGACGCTGCTCGCCGCCGCCGGGCTGGAGCGGCTCGGCCGGCACGATGTCGGTACCGCGCTGTCGATCGACACGCTGCTGCCCGCCCCGTCGCAGGGCGCGGTCGGGATCGAAGTGCGCGCCGAGGACGCCGCCACCCTCGCCTTCGTCCGCGTCATCGACCATGCGCCGACACACCAGGCGGTGCGCGCCGAGCGCGGGTTTCTGGCGGCACTGGGGGCCGATTGCCATTCACCGGTCGGGGCGCTGGCGACGATCGAGGGCGACGTGCTGACGCTGCGCGCGCAGTTGCTGGCGCAGGATGGCAGCGCACAGGTGGTCGACAGCGCCAGCGGGGCGATCGACGATATCGACCTGCCCCGGATGCTGGCCGAAGGGATGCTGGCGCGCGCGCCCGACAGCGTGGCGAAGCTGTTCGCGCAATGAGCCGGCCGCTGGCGGTGCTGCGGCCCGAACCGGGCAACAACGCCACCGCCCGCGCGATCGAGGCGCTGGGGCGCACCGCGATCCGCCTGCCGCTGTTCCACATCGCGCCGCTGGCATGGGACGCGCCGCCGGTCGAGGCGCATGACGCACTGATCCTGACCAGCGCCAATGCGGTGCGGCAGGCCGGCACGGCACTGCTCGCCTATGCGACGCTGCCCGTCCATGCGGTGGGCGCGGCGACGGCGGCGGCGGCGCGAGCGGCGGGGTTGCGGGTCGTGGCGACCGGGGATGCCAACGGGCGGGCGCTGCTCGATGCCGCCGGCCGCGCCGGGGTGCGCCGCGCGCTGCTGCTGACCGCGCGCGCGCGGGCGGTGGCCGATCATCCGGTGCTGTCGGCGATCCGTGCCGTCTATGCCAGCGAGGTGGTCGAGGGGATCGACACCGCCCTGCTTGATGGCACGGTTGCGCTGGTCCATTCGCAGCGCGCGGCACAGCGGCTGGCGATGCTGGTCGCGGATCGCGGAACCTTGGCCGTCGCCGCCATCGCCCCGGCGGTCGCGGACACGCTGGGCCACGGATGGCGCGACATCGCCGTCGCCGCGCGGCCCGACGACACCGCGACCATCATCGCCGCCATCGCGCTGGCGGACGCATGTGATTGACCCGACGGACGGGCGCGGGGATAAGGCGGCATGATCAGCGACGATGTGCCCTTTCCGACGACCAGATACTCGCGTCGCCGGGGCGGCCGGGGATGGCTGGCCATCGCCCTCATCGCCTTCGTCATCGGCATTGGCCTGACGCTCGCCGTGCTGCGCTATGTCGCGCCGCGCTTCGGCTGGGGCGTGCAGCAGCAGGCCGCCGTGCCGACCGCGCAGCCGACCCCGGTCGCGACCAGCGCCGCCCCGCCGCCGCAGGTTTCCGCCCTCCCGATCCTGTCGGCACGCGAAGCGGCACTGGCCGCGCGCATCGCCGATCTGGAAACGCGCATCGTCGGGCTGGACAGCAGCGCGCGCAATGCGGCGGGCTATGCCACCCGCGCCGAGGACATGATGGTGATCGTCGCCACGCGCCGTGCGCTGGATCGCGGACGGCCGCTCGACTATCTGGAGGGGCAGTTGCGCGACCGGTTCGGCGGCAGCCGCCCCGATGCGGTGCGCACGCTGATCGCCGCCGCGCAGAACCCGGTCACGCTGGACGATCTGCGCAGCGCGCTGGACGCCGCTGCCATCCCGCTGACCGCCGGCCCGGTGAACGAGAATTGGTGGGATGCCTTTCGCCGCGAGGTCGGGCAACTGATCGTGATCCGCCAGGGCACGACACCCAGCAGCCGCCCCGGCGACCGGCTGGAGCGCGCACGCCGCCGGCTGGACACGGGGCAGGTCGAAACGGCGATGGCCGAGGTCGAACGCATGCCCGGCGCCGCCAATGCCGCCGCGTGGACCGCCGCCGCACAGCGCTATGTCAACGCGCGCAAGGCGCTGGTCGACCTCGAATCGGTCGCGCTGACCACGCCGCGTCCGGCACCGGTCGCGCCGTCGGCGATCGTGCAGCCGACCCCCGACCCATCCGCTCCCCCCGCCGCGGCCGAGACGGTCGCGCCCACGCTTTAGAGCGGGTTGTGATAATATGGAGGTATCGTGACGGAGCCGATTTTGGTTCAGGGCAAGAAGCGAGGAGCGGAGCGATGCTGTTGCATCGTGACCGACGAGCGCCGCTGCCCTGGGCGAAAATCGGCCCGCCGCAAGGCGGTTGCCCTGTCGTGCCCGCCGGCTGCGTCACGAACCTTGCAGGTAGCGCTGCTACCTGCTGCGATCCGCTCCTTGCCGGACGAACCCGACAGGGCAATCACGCTGCCTCCATATTATCACAACCCGCTCTAAAGGAAACGCCCATGGCCGATATGGGCCGGTTCGACTGGCAAGACCCCTTCGCCCTCGACGCGCAGTTGAGCGACGAGGAACGCATGGTCCGCGACGTCGCCCATGGCTATGCCTGCGAGAAGCTGCTGCCGCGCGTGACCCGCGCCTTCCTGGACGAGGATTTCGCGCGCGAGATCATGACCGAGATGGGCGCGCTCGGCCTGTTGGGCGTGACGATCGATCCCGAATATGGCGGGGCGGGCATGGGCTATGTCGCGTACGGCCTGGTCGCGCGCGAGGTCGAGGCGGTGGATTCCGGCTATCGCAGCGCGATGAGCGTGCAGTCGAGCCTCGTGATGCATCCGATCAACGCCTATGGTTCGGACGCACAGAAGGCGAAATATCTGCCCAAATTGGCCAGCGGCGAATGGGTCGGATGTTTCGGGCTGACCGAACCCGATGCCGGGTCGGACCCCGCCGGCATGCGGACGCGGGCGGAGAAGATCGACGGCGGCTATCGCATCTCCGGCGCCAAGATGTGGATCACCAATTCGCCGATCGCCGACGTCTTCGTGGTGTGGGCCAAGTCCGACGCGCATGGCGGCAAGATCCGTGGTTTCGTGCTGGAAAAGGGCATGGCCGGCCTGTCCGCGCCCAAGATCGAGGGCAAGCTAAGCTTACGCGCATCGATCACCGGCGAGATCGTGATGGAGGGCGTCGAGGTCAGCGAGGACGCGCTGCTGCCGCATGTCGAGGGGCTGAAGGGGCCGTTCGGCTGCCTCAACCGCGCGCGCTATGGCATCGCGTGGGGCACGATGGGCGCGGCGGAATTCTGCATGCACGCCGCCCGGCAATATACGCTCGACCGGCAGCAGTTCGGCGTGCCGCTCGCCTCCAAACAGCTGGTGCAGCTGAAGCTGGCCGACATGCAGACCGAGATCGCATTGGGGCTGCAGGCGGCACTGCGCGCCGGGCGGATGTTCGACGACGGCACGCTGGCGCCCGAGGCGATCAGCATCATCAAGCGGAACAACTGCGGCAAGGCGCTGGCCATCGCCCGCACCGCGCGCGACATGCATGGCGGCAACGGCATCGCCGCCGAATTCCATGTGATGCGCCATGCGATCAACCTGGAGACGGTCAACACCTATGAGGGCACGCACGACGTCCATGGCCTGATCCTCGGCCGGGCGATCACCGGGATCGCCGCCTTCTGATGGCCCCGCGGTAATGGATCGCCAGCCGATCCTGATCGGCGATCTGGTGACGGTTCGGCCGACGACCGCCGGCGACTATGATGCGTTGTACGGTGTCGCATCCGATCCGGCGATCTGGGACCAGCATCCCGCGCACGACCGGTGGCAGACGGGTGTCTTTCGCGCCTTTTTCGACGAAGGGTTGGCGGGCGGCGGAATGCTGACCATCCGCGATGCGGGCGATGGGCGGATCATTGGGTCGAGCCGCTATGGCCCCCATGATGTCGAGGCCGACGAGATCGAGATCGGCTGGACCTTCTTCGCGCGCGACTGCTGGCGGCGGGGCTATAATCGCGAGGCGAAGCGGCTGATGATCGATCATGTCGCTCGGCATGTTGGGGCCGTTACCTTCCATATTGGTGAGGACAATGCCCGGTCGCGGGCTGCCGTCGCGGCATTGGGGGCGACGCTGCGCCCCGGCAGCGTCGCTGTGCTGCGCGGCGGGCGGATGGTGCCGCATGTCCTTTACGAACTGCGCCGCGCGTGAAGCCGCTGGCGGGCATTCGCGTGGTCGAGCTGGCGCGTATCCTGGCCGGGCCGTGGTGCGGACAGGTGCTGGCGGACCTGGGCGCGGAGGTGGTGAAGGTCGAGCGGCCGGGCAGCGGCGACGACACCCGCCACTGGGGGCCGCCCTTCGTCACCGCGCCCGACGGAAGCGCCCGCGACGCGGCCTACTTCCACGCCACCAATCGCGGCAAACGATCGGTGGCGATCGACATCACCAGCCCGCAAGGGCAGGCCGAGGTCCGCGCGCTGGTCGCCGGGGCCGATGTGGTGATCGAGAATTACAAGGTCGGCGGCCTTGCCAAATATGATCTCGACCATGCCGCGCTGTCGGCGGTGCGGCCGGGGCTGGTGACCTGTTCGATCACCGGCTTCGGGCAGGACGGACCCTATGCCCACCGCGCCGGATACGACTTCATCATCCAGGCGATGGGCGGCGCCATGTCGCTGACGGGCGAGCCGGACGGGGCACCGCAAAAGGCAGGCGTGGCCTATGCCGACCTGTTCACCGGGCTGTACGCAGCGGTCGCGATCCTCGCCGCGCTGCACCGTCGCGACCTGACGGATGAGGGCGCGTGGATCGACATGGCGCTGCTCGATACGCAGGTGGCGGTGCTGGCCAACCAGGCGCTGAACCTGATGGCGGGGGGTAGCGTGCCGACGCGGATGGGCAATGGCCACGCCAATCTGGTGCCGTATCAGGCGTTCGAGACGGCGGACGGCGCGCTGGTCATCGCGGTCGGCAATGACGGACAGTTCGCGCGGCTGTGCGGCATACTGGGCCTGAACCTGCATACCGACCCGCGCTTTGCGACCAACCCGGCGCGGGTGATGCATCGCCACGAGGTGATTCCGGCGGTGCAGGCGGCGGTGGCGACGTGGCGCAAGGCCGACCTGACGCAAGCGTTGGAGGCCGCCGGCATCCCCGCTGGCCCAATCAACGCGCTGGACGAGGTGTTCGCCGACCCGCAGGTGGTCGCGCGCGGCATGGCGATCCGGCCCGACGGGCTGCCGGGCCTTGCCGGGCCGATCGTGATCGACGGCGAACGGATGGTCGCCGAACGGGGTGCGCCACAGCGGCCCTGAGCGGTTTTCGACCAGGCTGAACCACCGTCATCGCCCTGCGGGCGACCGCTTTCGCGGCGGGCCATTTTTGATCCGGGGCGGCGTCGATCGTCGGTCACGATGCTTCGGCATCGCTCCCTCCTCTCTCCTTGCCCCGAACCGAAAACGGCGCCGTGCCGATGATCCAGCCTGATCGAGAACCGCTCTGGGCGCCAAAGTTCACAAAGTTCACACTCGCCACGCTTGTTGCACTGTGGTCAAATTGTGGCAGCTGCAGCGGATTCAAAGAGCGGGCGCGGGTCGCGCGTCGCCGATCATGGCGCGGTGGCAGCGTGTAGGAAAGGGGTGCGTACTGGTCGGCAAGCCTATCCCAGCACGCGCCGGACCAGCGCGCCGCAATCGGCATTGCCCGCGCGCGGGGTATCGTCGCCGCGGATCGCGTGGCCGATCATGCGCAGGATGCCGCCCGCGCTCTTGATGCCCGGCGGGATGCGCACCTCGGGCGACTGGATGCGGCCGCCGATCCGCACCGGCTGGTCGAGGTGCAACAGCGTGCGCTGTTTCGGCGTGCCGGTCAGCGCGATCGACAGGGTTTCGTCGGACAGGCGCACCACCCCCCGCCCCCGCGTCTGCGCGCGCGACGTGTCGATCAGCAGCGGGTCGATCCGCCCCAGCCCGTTGGTGACGTCGAGCCGCAGGCCGAGGCAGCGCAGCCGCGCCTGCGCATCGTCGTCGGTCAGCACGCCGCGCGCGACATCGGCACCCAGCATCGACGCCATCTTGGCCGGCAGCACGCCGCCCGCTGCCGCGAAGCCGATCGTACCGTCCGACCGGCCGATCGCCTGGCGGATGGTGTCGCCGCTGCCGACCAGCCGCAGCCGGGCGCGAAGCGGCGCATCGACCGGCGCGCCGCCGGCGAAGGTCGAGATGCGCGAATCCTTCAGCCGCAGGTCGAACGTCGCCTTCGGCGTCGTGCGCCCCCGCTGATCGATCACTACCTGCCCGGTGATCTGCCCCTGCGCCAGCCGCACGGTCAGCGGCGCGACGGTCAGGCGGCGGTCGTCGATCGCCAGCACGGTGTCGAGGCTGCGCAGGCCCGGCATGTCGAGCAACCGGTCGACGCGCACCGCGAGCGTGCCGTCGAGATTGCCCATCTTGGCGAGGTTGATGCGGGTGCCCGGCACGACGCGCGGGCCGATGCGACGCTCGATCGCGGCGGCTTCGGCACGGCCTTCGTCGGTGGCGAGGTCGTCGAACGACAGGGTGGCGAAGTGCAGCCGCCCGTCGATGCCGGTCTTCTCGCCATCCTTGGTGACGGTCGCGTTGGCGCCGGACAGCCGCGATCGGCCGATGCTGCCCGACAGCTTTTCGATCACCCAGGTCGGATCGTCGTGGCGCACGCGCGCGGTGAGCGCGACCGGTTGCGTGCCGAACAGCCCCGCCTCGACCAGCGCGTCCAGCGTCTTCAGATTGTCGGCGCGCGCGGTCAGGTCGACGGTCATCCGCCGCGTGTCGAGCGGGGAGGCCATGGTGCCCTTCGCATCGACGTCGATCGTTGTTCCTGCGACCCGCGCGGTGAAGGGCCACGCGCCGTCGCCGGCGATGGCCGGGCCGTTCAGCGACACCGTGACCGGGCGGTTGTCGATCGCGCCACCGCCGCCGGCACGAAAACCCTGCGCATCGGAGGCGACGGTGACCGAAAATCGGCGGTTCTGCACCGCATCGCGATAATCGATCACGAGGTTACGGACGGTCAGGCTGGTGATGGCGGACGCCGACCCCTTGTCCCCGCGCTTGTCGGGGGCCCAGTTCTTTCGTCCGTCGCGCGACCGCACCATCGCCACCCGTCCGCCATCGATGGCGAGCGCGGTCAGGTCGAACGTGCCCCGCAGCAGCGGCAGGACGCGGAAGCGGAAATCGATGCGCTGCAACCGGACCAGATCGCCCTGCCCCGCCCAGCTGGGCTGGGCGATGCGCAGGTCACGGACGATCAAGGTGGGCGAAAAGGACAGCAGCTCGACCCGCTCGATCGTGCCGATCGACACATCGGACCCGAAGCGTTCGGCGAGTTTCACCGACACCCGGTCGCGCAACAACCCCCATGGAAAGGCGGCGAGGATCAACAGGATCAGCAGCGCCAGCCCGACGATGCCGCCCACGAAATACCGCCAGTTGCGCGAAAACCATGCCATCTGGCGACAAGTCGGGAACAGGCAGTTCGTTCCATGGGCGCAATGGAATTACTGACAGGGGTGTAGGTGGCGGCGATCTACGGGCGTCACCAAGGGGGGCGAGTTATGAGAATGGCCGGAATTGGTGGTTTGCAGAAGTTCCGCCTACATGCGGCGGACTATTGAAGCGGTTCGGCCTCCGCCTCTTGAACGGTATGTTGTTGAATGAATGAAGCTCTTAGCGTTAAGAGCCACGCCGATATAAACAGCATATATGCGGGCCAAAGATACTCATACCACGGCATTGCTCTGACGGCGTCAGCCAGCGCAGCAAAACATATAATAGCGGCGCTGACGCCAAAAATTCCCGTCGCAACGGCGCTGCGCAAAGGGCGATCCAAACGATAAACAAGAAACCGGGTGGATGGATTGTAGCGCCGATAACACATCCAAGCCATGCCGATGACTATGGGCGACACCACCAGCGTCACGAGCAAGCTGCCAAACATGGGTATGCCGATGCTGTCGCCATCGACAGGAAGAACGCCTGACTTCAGAATTTCAGGCCAGTAAATGAAGTTCGGAACTGGATATGCCGCTATCAGTAAGGCGGTCAACATCCATAACACCGAAGCGCGGGAAGGCATCGAACGTCTCCTTCCAGCCACGGTATGTGCCCGGCTAAATGTCCACAAGTAGGCGTGGGCGGACACCCCCGCCATTCCGCGCAAGGCGTCTCTTGCACGATAACCGGCGGCCTTAACCGCCGCGCCGTTCGGCGGAACGGCGAGGCGCGGCAGCCGCTCAAAAGTCGACCGCGATGCCCTTGTGCGTCCAGTCGCCATAGCGCGTCGGGCTGAGACCCAGCGGGTCGTCGGCGTCCGGTTTTTCAGGGATCGGCTCGGGAGTCGGTACCGGCGGCGACTTGGAGAGATGCGCTGGCGGCTTCACATGTGGCGGTCGCTTGCCCATAGGGGGTCCTTTCCGGTTCGCTTAGGCCTGCACTTGGCGGATCGGCGACAGGATTCAAGTACCCCCTTTTCCACATGGGAACCCAATCATGGCCCGCCCCCGTCTTGCCCCCGAAGCGCCCGGCGTGCCCGCGCGCCGTGCCGCGCTGAAACTGCTTGATGCCGTCATCCGGCGCGGATTGCCGCTGGAGGCGGCGCTGGCGAGTGCTACGTCCGAGCTGGACCGGCGTGAGGATCGCGGGCTGGCCCATGCCATTGCCGCCGCCGTGCTGCGTCGCCTGCCCGATCTCGACGCGCTGATCGACAGCGCGACGCAGCGGCCGCTGCCCGACGATGCCAAGGCGCGGTTCGTGCTGCGCGTGGCGCTGGCACAGGCGCTGGTGCTGAACACGCCGCCGCACGCCGCGATCGCGACCGCGCTGCCGCTGGTGGATGGTGGCCCGCGCAAGCTGGTGCACGGGGTGTTCGGGACGCTGATGCGCGGCAATGCGCGGCTGCCCGATGCCGCGACGCTGCCCGCCGATACCGATGCGCGCTGGGTCGCGGCATGGGGCGAGGACATGGTGATCGCGGCGGCACAGGCGATCGCGCAGCAGCCGCCGGTCGACCTGTCGTTAAAGGGTGAGGACGGGCCGGAGGGCGTGGCGCTGGCCCCGCATCACCGGCGTCTGGCCGAACATGGCGCCATTGCCGACCTGCCGGGCTATGCCGAGGGGCAGTGGTGGGTGCAGGACCTGGCGGCGTCGATCCCGGCGCGGTTGCTGGGCAAGGGGCCGGGCCATGCGCTCGACCTTTGCGCCGCGCCGGGCGGCAAGACGCTGCAGCTGGCCGCCGCGGGATGGGACGTGACCGCGCTCGACAATTCGGCGAGCCGGCTGATGCGCCTGACCGAGAATATGGAGCGTACCGGGCTGTCGGCAACGGTCGTGACCGGTGATGCGCTGGTGTGGAAGCCGGCCGAGCCGGTCGACGCGATCCTGCTCGACGCGCCGTGCAGCGCGACCGGCATCTTCCGCCGCCACCCCGATGTGCTGCACCGCGTGCGGCCGAGCATCATTGCGGAAACGGCGGCGTTGCAGGCGCGGTTGCTGGCGCGTGCCGCCGACTGGGTGAAGCCGGGCGGGCGGCTGGTCTATGCCACCTGTTCGCTGGAGCCGGCCGAGGGCGAGGCGCAGCTTGACCGGTTCCTGTCTGCGCGGCCGGATTACGCCGTAGAGCTGGCGACGGCGGACGAGTTGCCCGAGGGCGTGACGGCGCATGAACGCGGCTATGTCCGCACGCTGCCGGGGATGCTGGCCGAGCAGGGCGGGCTGGACGGGTTCTTCATCGTCCGGCTGCGGCGACAGGAGGGTTAGGGTCTGTACTCAATCGCAATAAGGTCGTGACGGAGCGGATTTTGGCGCCAGGCCAGGAATAAGGAGGGAGCGATGCGTAAGCATCGTGACCGACACGCGACGCCGCCTGGCGCCAAAATCCGCCCGCCGCTGCGCGGTCGTCCGTGGATGGCCGCCCAGCATCGTCGCTTGCTTGCGGGTAGCGCAGCTACCCGACTGCGCTGCACTTCTCGTGGGCGGCCATCCACGGGCGATCACGATCCTTATTGCGGTTGAGGACAGACCCTAAGCAAGTCTTGCCGCATCGGCAGACCGTGCTAGGACGAATGCCATGCAACCCGTCCGTATCGCGCCCTCCATCCTGTCCGCCGACTTCGCCAAGCTGGGCGAGGAAGTCCGTGCGATCGATGCCGCCGGCGCGGACTGGATCCATATCGATGTGATGGACGGGCATTTCGTGCCGAACCTGACGATCGGCCCGGCGGTGGTGAAGGCGCTGCGCCCGCATAGCCCCAAGCCGTTCGACGTCCACCTGATGGTGTCGCCGGTCGATCCGCTGGTGGAGGCGTTCGCCGAGGCGGGTGCCGACATCCTGTCGGTCCATCCGGAATCGGGGCCGCACCTGCACCGCACGCTCCAGCGGATCAAGGCGCTGGGCAAGCGCGCGGGCGTCGTGCTGAACCCCGGCACCCCGGTCGAGGTGGTCGACCAGGTGATCGACCTGACCGACCTGCTGCTGGTGATGAGCGTCAATCCAGGGTTCGGCGGACAGAAGTTCATCGACAGCCAACTGCGCAAGATCGAGGCGCTGCGTGGCAAAATCGACGCGACGGGCCGGCAGATCGACCTGCAGGTCGATGGCGGGATCGACCGGGTGACCGCGCCCAAGGCGATTGCCGCCGGAGCCGACTGCCTGGTCGCCGGCACCGCGACCTTTACCGGCGGCCCGACCGCCTATGCCGCGAATATCGCCGCACTGCGCGGCGCATGATCCCGCCCCAGCCGATCGACGAACCGCGGGGCGAGATCGACGTCGGCAAACGGCTGGTGCGGCAGGGTGGCGGCACCGGGCTGTCGCTGTCCGAACGGATTGCCGAGAAATTGCAGCGGCTTGCGTGGCGCACGCCGCTGCACGGCCTGCGGCTGAAGGGGCGGCATCCGCTCAAGCTGATCGCGGTCGCCGACGATCCGTTCTTCGGCGATATCGCGCGCGGGCAGGCATTGCTACGCGGCGAGCTGATGTTCCGGGGCGAGGCGGTACCGATCGATCGCCTCGGCCTCGACCGGCCCAAATTCTCCGCCGCCTTTGCCGAACATCTCCACAGCTTCGCATGGCTGCGCGACTTGTCGAGCGTCGCGCCACGGGTGACGGCGGTGCCGATCGCCGAGACGCTGATGCTGCAATGGCTGGCGGCGCATGGCGAACGGGTGTCGGAACCGGCATGGAGCGCGCATGTCACCGGGCGGCGGATGCTGTTCTGGATCGCGCATGCGCCGCTGATCCTGTCGTCGACCGATCTGGTCTATCGCTCGCGCGTGCTCAACACGATCGCCCGCGCCGCCCGGCATCTGGACGGTGAAGCGGGCAAGGCGCCGGCGGGGATTCGCGCGATCACCGCCTGGGCGGGCGTGGTCGCCGCCGGGCTGGTCATTCCCGGCGGCGATCCGCGCCGGGCGTTCGGCGAACATGGCCTTGCGCGGGCGCTGACGACCGGCCTGTTCGAGGATGGCGGCATCGTCGGCCGATCGCCCGCCGAACAGCTCGACGCGGTGATGACGCTGGCGGCGCTTCGCGAAATCTATGCCGCGCGGCGGATGGACGTGCCCGAGGCGCAGGGGCTGGCGCTGACCCGGATGGTCGCCGCGCTGCTGGGCGTGTGCCATGGCGAGGGTGGCCTCGCCTGCTGGCAGGGATCGGGGCCGGTCGACGGCGAACGCATCGCCGATGTCGTCGCGGCGACCGGGGTGCGCACCCGCCCGCTACGGCATGCAGGCGACTGGGGTTACCAACGGTTAGCCGCCGGGCGCACCGTACTGATAGTCGATTCCGCGCCGCCGCCGGTGGCGCGGGCGGCGCGCGAGGGCTGTGCATCGACGCTGGCGTTCGAACTGTCGGACGGCGGGCAGCGGATCGTCGTCAATTGCGGCGGTGCGGGCGCCGCGCTGCTGACGCTTTCGCCCGAGCTGCGCCGCGCGCTGCGCACCACCGCCGCCCATTCGACTCTGGTACTGGCCGATGCCAATTCGACCGCGATCCATGCCGACGGGTCGCTGGGCAAGGGGGTCGGCGTGGTCGACATGCACCGGCAGGAAAGCGACGCGATCAGCCGGATCGAGGTCGCACATGACGGCTATGCCAGGCGGCTGGGCTTCCAGCATCGCCGCGTGCTGACCCTCAGCGCCGATGGCCGCGACGTGCAGGGTGAGGACATGCTGATCCCGACCGGCCGGCGCGGGCGCAAGGGCGACACAGGCTTCGTCGCGCGTTTCCATCTGGCACCCGGCATCGAGATCGCGCCGACGCCGGACGGACAGGCCGCGTTCCTGCGCATTCCCGATGGCGGCCCGGTGTGGCAGTTCCGCTGCAAGGGCGCGACGCTGGGCGTCGAGGAAAGCCTGTGGATCGATGAGGGCGGCACGCCGGTGCCGACGTTCCAGCTGGTCCTGTCGGGCGCGACCCCGGCGGGCGGGCATGACTTTTCATGGCGGTTCCACCGGGCGCGGTAGGGTTGAGGGGATAGGGTGATGTTACTGCTGGCCGCTGCGTTGTTCGCCCTCCCCGCCCCCGATTGCCGCTATGACCTGGCGGCAATGCTGGCGCTGGAACAGCAGGCGTTCGATCAGGACATGGACGGCGGCTGGCGCGCGCTGTCGAAGCGGGGCTGCGACGCTGAAGCGGCCGACCTGATCCGCGATTGGCGCGCCGCGCACCCGTCCGACCAGCCGAATGCCAAGATCCTGTTCTGGCACGAGGGTCAGATGCGCGCTGAGCTAGGCCAGACCGCACGTGCGATCGCGTTGTTCGCACAGAGCCGCAAGCCCGCCGAGAAGGACCGGGCCTGGGGCTGGAACCTGTATGTCGATGGCAGCATCGCGTTCCTGCGCGGCGATCGGGTGGGACTCGAGCGTGCCCGCGCCGCGCTGGCCGTGCTGCCCAGGCCGCCCGAGCTGGCCGATGCGCGCGGCCCGGACGGCAAGCCGATGACGATACGTTGGCCGATGAACCTGAACGTCCTCGACGGCTTCCTGCGGTGTTGGGGGCAGTCCTATCACAAGGCCTATGGCTGCGCCGTGCCGATGTCGGTGAAGAAGGGCTAACTGCTATTCCGTCACCCCGGCGACGCCGCCGATCCGGCGAGCAGCCCGCCGTCGATATTGACCTCGGTCCCGGTGATATAGGTCGCTTCGTCCGATGCCAGCATTGCGGCGACCGCCGCGACTTCCTCCGGCAGTCCGAAGCGTTTGAGCGGCGTATCCGCCACCAGCGCCGCCATCCGCGCCGCGCGGTCGGGGCCGTCGCCCAGCATTGGCTCCCAGATCGGGGTCAGGATCGCCGCCGGGTGGAGCGAATTGCAGCGGATGCGCCAGCCGTTCTGCGCGCAATAGAGCGCGACCGTCTTGCTGTGGTTGCGGATCGCCGCCTTCGACGAGGCATAGGCCGCCGCCCCCGGAATGCCGACCAGCCCGGAGCGCGATGAGATGTTGATGATCGATCCGCTCGCCGCCCCCTTCATCGCGCCGATCGCATAGCGACAGCCGAGGAACGTGCCGTCGAGATTGACGGCATGGACCGCGCGCCAATCCGCCAGTGACGCATGTTCGGGATCATGGGCGACCATGCCGCCTTCGAACCCGGTCACGCCGGCATTGTTGACCACGACATCGGCCACCGGCACGTCGTCCGCCAGCCGCGCCCAGTCATCCTCCTCGCGAACGTCGAGGGGCAGGAAGCGACAGCCGAGCGCATCGGCGGCGGCCTGTCCGGCGTGCCGGTCGCTGTCGGTCAGGACGACGGTGCCGCCCTCTTCATGGAAACGGGCGGCGATGGCGTGGCCGATCCCGCGCGCCGCGCCGGTGACGACGCAGATTTTCGATTGCAGACGTTGCATGATGAAGTCCCTGTACGCGTGATCGTGCGGCGGACGCTCCGCCGGTTCAGCTGAGGGACTGGACCATCGTTCCGACTCCATCTGGGACGGCGTGCAGGCTAGGCCGACCCGCCGAAAGTCGCAAGCCGCGCCCCCTTGCCCCGCCGCGCCATTCGCGCGAAAGGGCGCGGCCATGGATCATGTCACCGCACAGCGCGCGCTCCTTTCGGTTTCCGACAAGAGCGGCATCGTCGACCTCGCCACCGCCCTTGCTGCCCATGGCGTCGAGCTGGTTTCCACCGGCGGCACCGCCAGCGCCTTGCGCGAAGCGGGCCTGACCGTCCGCGACATTTCGGAGCTGACCGGGTTCCCTGAAATGATGGACGGGCGGGTCAAGACGCTGCACCCGGTGGTCCATGGCGGGCTGCTGGCGGTGCGCGACAATCCGCAGCATGTCGCGTCGATGGACGAACACGGCATCGGCGCGATCGATATCGTCGTCGTGAACCTCTATCCGTTCGAAGCGACCGTGGCCAAGGGCGCCGACCGCGACACGATCATCGAGAATATCGATATCGGCGGCCCGTCGATGGTCCGCTCGGCCGCAAAGAACCATGATGCCGTCGCGATCGTCACCGATCCGGCCGACTATGCCGCGCTGATCGCCGAGCTGGCCGAAACCGGCGGCGCGACGACCCTCGCCACCCGCCGCCGCTTCGCCGCCAAGGCCTATGCCGCCACCGCCGCCTATGACTCGGCGATCGCGCAGTGGTTCGCCTTTGCCGATCAGGGGCAGGCGTTTCCCGACACGCTCCCCCTCGCCTTCACCCGTGGCGCGGAGCTGCGCTATGGCGAGAACCCGCACCAGTCGGCGTCGCTCTACATCCCGCGCGGCCCCGCCGCGCGCGGCATCGCGCAGGCGGAGCAGGTGCAGGGCAAGGCGCTGAGCTACAACAACTATAACGACGCCGATGCCGCTTTGGAGCTGGTCAGCGAGTTTCGCGACGGCCCGCCGACGGTGGTCATCGTCAAGCACGCCAATCCGTGCGGCGTCGCGACCGGCGAGACCTTGATCGAGGCGTATCAGGCGGCACTGGCGTGTGACAGCGTGTCGGCATTCGGCGGGATCATTGCGGTCAACCGTCCCTTGGACGGCGAAACCGCGCGCGCGATCAGCGGCATCTTCACCGAAGTCGTCGCCGCCCCCTCAGCCGATGACGAGGCGAAGGCGGTGTTCGCTGCCAAGAAGAACCTCCGCCTGCTGCTGACCGGCGACCTGCCCGATCCGGCGCGTGGCGGGCTGATGGTCAAGACTATTGCCGGCGGGCTGCTGGTCCAGTCGCGTGATGGCGGCAATCTGGGTCAGGTCGACCTGAAGGTCGTGACCAAGCGCCAGCCGACGGATCAGGAACTGGCCGACTGCCGCTTTGCGTGGACCGTCGCCAAGCATGTGAAGTCGAACGCGATCGTCTATGCCAAGGACGGCAGCACGGCGGGCATCGGTGCCGGCCAGATGAACCGGCTGGAATCGGCGCGTATCGCCGCGTGGAAGGCGAAGGATGCCGCAGACAAGGCCGGTTGGAGCGAGGCACGCACCACCGGGTCGGCGGTCGCGTCGGACGCATTCTTCCCCTTCGCCGACGGCCTGCTGGCCGCGGTCGAGGCCGGGGCGACGGCGGTGATCCAGCCGGGCGGATCGATCCGCGACGAAGAGGTCATCGCGGCGGCCGACGAAGCGGGCCTCGCGATGGTGTTCACGGGCATGCGCCACTTCCGGCATTGATCGGTAAAGAGCGTCGGCGAGACCGGGAGGTTGCGCCGATGCTTGTTTTCCGGGCCGCTTTTACCAAGCGAGCCATCCGTTGCGCTCGGCGATGACCGGCGGCGTCAGGGCACCGATTGCCGCCAAGACGCCAAACACCATGGGCCATGCACAGACGTTTGCCGGGAAGAGTTGCGCAGCCCCGCCAACGGCACCGGCCACGTAGGCGCCGGTCACGATCGGGCCGACAAAGCCACCAACCATGGCGGCTGCCAACAGCAGATAAGCCAGAATTTTCATCGTTTTCGTCCTCCTGGCCTTTAGCATGGCAGAGGCAGGGCGAACGCTTCAATACCCCCGTCGCGTTATCGATCGCGATTTGCCTCGCCCGCTCCCACCCGGTACGACCGCCTTCATGCCGTCGTTCCACAATGCCGCCTACGCCGCGTTCCTGTTCGACATGGACGGGACGCTGCTTGATTCCTCGGAAGCGGTCGAGCGGGTCTGGCGGCGCTGGTGCGATCGGCATAGCATCGATGCGGATACGCTGATTGCTGAGTGCCACGGTGTACGGGGCGAAGATACGGTGCGACGCTTCGCTACGCCGGGCATGGACATCGACGCCGAGGCCGCGTGGCTGAACGCTGCCGAGCTGGAAGATGTCGCTGGTGTCGTGCCGATCCCAGGCATCCATGACCTGATCGCCACGCTTGCCCCACAGGAATGGGCAATCGTCACCTCCGCGCCGCGCAACCTGGCGGAAGTGCGGTTGCGCGCCATCGGCCTGCCGGTGCCCGACGTCTTCGTCACCGCAGAGGATGTGACGCGCGGCAAGCCCGACCCGCAGGGGTTCCGCCTCGCCGCCGAACGGCTCGGCGTCGCCACCACGGACTGTCTGGTGTTCGAGGATTCGCCCGCCGGTGTCGCGGCGGGCAAGGCGGCGGGAGCAGCGGTCGCGATCGTCGGCCCCCGCGTCGCGGCAGAGGAAGGGACCTATGCGATCACCGACTATCGCTGACCTACGCGTCGATCGCCGTACGCTGCTGGCCGGGCTGGGCGCGTCGCTGGCGCTGCCGCGCGCGGCGCTGGCGGCCAATCCGGCGTTTCCGGGCTGGTATGCCGATCCTGAAATCCGCATCTTTCGCGGGCGATACTGGATCTACCCGACCTATTCCGCCGATCAGGGCACGCCTGCGCCGACCAGCCCCTTCACGCCATGGCAGGCGAACGAGCGCAAGGCCCCGCATATCTGGCACCCGTTCCTGCGCCAGACGTTCCTCGACGCCTTTTCCTCGCCCGACCTGGTGCATTGGACGCGGCATCCGCGCGTGCTGGATGTGGAGCGGGTCGGCTGGGCGGCCTATTCGATGTGGGCGCCGTCGGCGATCGAGCATCGCGGGCGCTATTACCTGTTCTTTGGTGCGAACGACATCAAGAACGATGCGCAGACCGGCGGCATCGGCGTCGCGGTGGCGGATCGGCCGGAAGGGCCATTCCGCGATGCGATCGGCAAGCCGCTGATCGGCAAGATCATCGGCGGCGCGCAGCCGATCGACCAGATGGCGTTTCGCGACGATGACGGGCAGGTCTATCTCTATTATGGCGGGTGGAAGCACTGCAACGTCGTGCGCCTGTCCGATACGCTGACCGGTATCGTGCCGTTCGCCGATGGCACCCTGTTCAAATCGATCACCCCCTCCCCCGATTATGTCGAGGGGCCGTTCATGGCAAAGCGCAAGGGCGTCTATTACCTGATGTGGTCGGAGGGGGACTGGACCGGGCCGGACTACCGCGTCGCCTATGCCACGGGGCCGACCGCGCTGGGGCCGTTCACGCCGCGCGGGGTGGTGCTGCAACAGGATGCGCGGGTGGCGCGCGGGGCAGGCCACCATTCGCTGTTGCAGATTCCGGGCACCGACGACTGGGTCATCGTCTATCACCGCCGCCCGCTGACCGAAACCGACGGCAACCACCGCGAAGTCGCAATCGACCGCCTGACCTTCCGCGCCGATGGCAGCATCGTGCCGGTGGTGATTACCGATAAGGGCGTGGGGCCGAGGTTGCTGGGGAAACGATAGGGCCGCTCCCCCGCGCGGGCGGGGGAACGGCGTGATCGTCCTATCCGTGCACCGCGACGATCGACGATACGACCGTCTGGATCAGTTGCTGGCGTTCCTGCACCGGGCGTGAGGTGTCGCCGATCATTACCGCGACGGCATAGGATTTGCCGTCCGGCGCGGTCAGGATGCCGACGTCGTTGAAGCCCGCCGTGCGTCCGCCCAGATCCTGTCCGGTGCCGGTCTTGTGCGCGACGCTCCACCCGGCGGGCAGTGCTGCGCGGATGCGGGCGCGGCCGGTGCGGGTGTGGCTCATCGTGTCGAGCAGCCAGCGGGTCGATGTCGGCGACAGCAGCATCCCGTGGTGCAGCCGGGCCAGCGCATCGGCGACGGCACCCGCACCCGCGCCATCGGGCGGATCGGCGACGTAGGCCTGATACGCCGCACGGCGGACATTGGGGTCGAGCCGCGAGCGTGCCAGGGCAAAGGCGTTGCCCTGCGAATATTCCTGCCGCCACGGCAGGCCGGCGGTCTTTGCCTGGAGCAGCCGTTCGCCCGGACCGAAGCGGATATTGCCGAGACCCCGGCTGGCGATGAAGTCGCGCACCGCGATCGGCCCGCCGGCTAGGTTCAGCAGCTTGTCGTTGGCGGTATTGTCGCTCATCGTCAGCGCGCGGCGCAGCAGGTCGCCGACGGTCGTGGTGAACACGCCGTCCTTCATCAGATAGGCGATCGGCTGGTGAAACAGGGTCAGGTCGCTGCGGGTGATCGTGACCGGGGTGTCGAGCGCATAGCGCCCTTCGTCGATCGCGTTCATCGTGGTCAGCGCGACCCACAATTTGCTGACCGATTGCTGCGGCATCCGCTGGTCCATCGCATGGCCCACGACCCAGCCGTCATCGATGCTGCGCACCGCGATGCCGACCCTGCCCTGGAACCCGTCACCGAGCGCATTGATCGCCGCGACGAGGGCCGGCGGGGCGGGCCGGGTCTGTGCGGGCAGCGGCACCGGCACGGCATAGCGCTGCGGCGCGGCCTGCGCCGTCGGCGGCAAGGTGCGCGTTGCCAACCCGGCACCGCCCAGCGCCATCACCGCCACCATCAGCGCCGCGTTGCGCGACCCGATTCGATTCAACATGTGTGCGACCATCTCACCCCGGAATATGCGGTAACCATGCTTGTCCGGGTATTAACATAACAGGCCGGGCCGATCCGCTTGCGACGAATCCCCCCACAGGGACGACGAATGGCAGCACGTCTTATGGAACGAGTATGGTGTCGACCGCCTCGTGCCCGGTTTCGGGGTAATCAAGCGTGTAGTGCAGGCCCCGGCTTTCCTTGCGCTTGAGTGCCGACTGCACGATCAGGTCGGCGGATTGCAGCAGGTTGCGCAGTTCGATCAGGTCGGCGGTCACGCGGAAATGGCCATAATAATCGGCAACCTCCTCGGCCAGCAGCGCGATGCGGTGGCGCGCGCGCTCCAGCCGCTTGGTCGAGCGGACGATGCCGACATAATTCCACATGAAACGGCGGATTTCGGTCCAGTTCTGCTTGATGACCACTTCCTCGTCGGAATCGGTCACCCGGCTTTCGTCCCAGCCCCGGATGGCGGGCGGCGGCGGCAGGGTGTCCCAGCGCGCGGCGATGTCCTTTGCCGCCGCTTCGCCGAACACGAAACATTCCAGCAGCGAGTTGGACGCGAGGCGGTTCGCACCGTGCAGCCCCGATTGCGATACTTCGCCGACCGCATAGAGGCCGGGCAGGTCGGTGCGCCCGTCGCGGTCGATCACCACCCCGCCGCACGTATAGTGCTGCGCCGGCACCACCGGGATCGGCTGGCGGGTCATGTCGATGCCGAGGCCCAGCAGCTTTTCATAGATGTTGGGAAAGTGTCCGCGCACGAACGCCGGGTCCATGTGGCTGATGTCGAGATGGACGTAATCGAGGCCGAAGCGCTTGATCTCCGCATCGATCGCCCGTGCCACGATGTCGCGCGGGGCCAGTTCGGCGCGAGGGTCGTAATAGGGCATGAAATTCTTGCCCGTGGTCGGGTTGATCAGCTTGCCGCCCTCACCGCGCACCGCTTCGGTGATCAGGAAGTTCTTGACCTCCAGATTGTAGAGGCAGGTCGGGTGGAACTGCATGAATTCCATGTTCGACACGCGGCACCCCGCGCGCCACGCCATGGCGATGCCGTCGCCGGTCGCGCCGCGCGGCGCGGTGCTGAACAAATAGGTGCGCCCCGCCCCGCCGGTGGCAAGGATCGTCGCGCGCGCAGTGAACAGCTCGACCCGGTCGGTCGTGCGGTCGAAGGCATAGACCCCCCACACATTGCCCGCGCCCGAATAACGCTGCTCATGCCGGCTGGTGGCGAGGTCGACCGCGACCATGTCAGGCCGCAGGGTGATGTTGGGATGCGCCTTTGCCGCGCGGATCAGCGCCTCCTGCACCGCCCAGCCGGTGGCGTCGTCGACATGGACGATGCGCCGGTGCGAATGGCCGCCCTCGCGCGTCAGGTGCAGCGCCTCGCCCTCCATGTTGAACGGCACGCCCAGCGCCGCCAGCCGCTCGATCGCGGCGGGTGCGCTCTCCACGACGAATTCGACGACAGCACGATCGTTGAGGCCGGCACCGGCGACCATTGTATCCTCGACATGGTTCTCGAACGTGTCGCCGGGTTCGAGCACGGCGGCGATCCCGCCCTGCGCCCACGCCGTCGACCCTTCGTTCAGCGCGCCCTTCGCCAGCACCGTCACGCGGAAGCGTTCCGCCAGGTGCAGCGCGGCGGTCAGGCCGGCAGCCCCCGACCCGATGATGAGGATATCGCTCTGGGCAGGGTCGTGGGACAAGATGCGCTCCGGTTGCTCTGTCCGACGACTAGGCGGGTTTCGTAGGGCGTGACAAGCGTGGGGGTAGGACAACGCCCATCCACCACCGTCACCCCGGACTTGATCCGCGGTCCCGCTTCTTCTGGCGGCGGAAAGAAGCGGGACCCCGGGTCAAGCCCGGGGTGACGAACAGCAGGTTAGAACGACGTCGACAGCTGTGCGAACCAGGTGCGCGGGCGGGCGAAGATGCGTTCCGCATAGCCAAGCGTCGCGAGCGAGGCGTTGCCCTGGATCAGATAGCGCTGGTCGAGGATGTTGTTCACGCCCGCGCTGATCTCGATCCCGTTGGCCAGCTTCAGTGCGACCGACCCGTTGCCAACGAAATAGCCGTCCTCCTCGATCAGCGGAATGCTGCCGGTGATGAAAGTGATCTTCGACGTATAGCTGCCATCGACGCGCGGGGTCAGCGTCGTGCCGTTCCCCAGTTCGATCTTGTACGCCAGGCCGAGATTGGCCTGGATGTCGGGGGTGAAGGGCAGGTCGTCGTTCGGCGTCACGGTCGCGGTCGCGCCGGGAATCGGGGTGATGCTCTTGATCTTGTCCTTCAGCACGCTCAGGCCGCCATCGACCATCAGCCCCCATGGCGCGCGCCAGTTCGCCTCCGCCTCCAGCCCGCGAATGCGCGCTTCGCCGGCGTTGAACAGCAGCGGCACGACCCCCTGGCGGAAGATCAGCTGGATATCCTGATATTCCGCCTGGAACGCGGCGAGGTTCAGGCGCAACCGGCCGATATTGGTCTTCATGCCGACTTCGTAGCTGGTGACGCTTTCGTCCGAGAACGGCACCGGCAGGTTGTTCGACGTCGCCGCATTATAGCGCGTGTTGAAGCCGCCCGACTTGAAGCTCTTGGCATAGGACGCATAGGTGCTGACCGCGCCGCTCCAGCGATATTGCACGCTGGCCGAACCGGTCAGCGCGGCGAAATCGCGCTGGAACGGGCGGGGGAAGATGAACAGCGGCCCGCCTTGCGTCGTCGCCAGCTGCGGCAGGGGGTTGGGGTCGGGCTGGGTCGCGGGGAACAGGTTCAGCACCGTCCCCTGATAATATTTGCGGTCGGAGGTGTAGCGCAGGCCCCCGGTCAGCTCCAGCCGGGTGGTCGGCGACCAGGTGGCTTCCCCGAACAGCGCGACCGAATTGGTCTTGAGGCGCGAGACCTGCAGGTCGCGGCTGCCGGGGCCGCCGGCCAGCAGCGAACGGATGACCGGCGGCGAGGGCGGGAAGGCGAGGAAGACCGTCGCGCGCTCATCGGTCGATTCGTTGAAATAATAGCCGCCGAGGATGCCGCTGATCTTGCCGAAATCGAGCTGGAGCTGAACCTCCTGGCTGAACTGGTTGGATTTCGACCCGACATCGGTAGTGATGAGCGTCAGCGGGGTGTTGTCGGCATCGCGGATGCCGCGCGAGCTGGTTTCGCGGTACGCGGTAATCAGCTTCACCAGTGCCTGATCGGTCAGATGGATGTTGGCGGTGCCGGCGACGCCCCACACCTCCGACATGCTCATCACCGCCGCGTTGCCGCCGTTCACGAAATCGCCCTTCGCCTGCAAATCATTGGCGCAGCGCGCGTCGTTGATAAGGGGCACGTTGGGCGCGCCGAAGCGAGGATCGCCGGGCACGATCGGGGAAAAGGGGATGGTCGCGCCGGGGCAGCCGGCGGCGACGCTGGCGATGGCGGCGACCGGGGCCTGTTCGTTGACGCCGGCCAGCACGAACGGTGCGCCATGTTCGTCGCGGCGCGAATAATCGGCGCGCAGGAACAGGTCGAAGTCGCTAGACGGTTCCCACTTCACCGCGCCGTTGAGCGAATAGCCATTCTCGTTGCCCAGATCGAGGCCGTCGACCGCGCGGATGACATAGCCGTCGCGGCGGCGGAATCCGCCCGACACGCGCGCGGCCAGCGTCTCGCCCAGCGGCACGTTCACCGCCGCGAACCCTTCGCGCAGATTGTAATCGCCGACGCGGAGGCGGGCGCGGACGCTGGTCTTGCCCAGTTCCGGCTGGCGGGTGCGCACCAGGATCGCGCCACCGATGGTGTTGCGCCCGAACAGCGTCCCCTGCGGCCCGCGCAGCACCTCCACGCCATCGATATCGCCGAAATCGATCGCCCCGCCGACCGCGCGGCCGAGATAGACTTCATCGAGATAGATGCCGACGCCCGGATCGACCGCGGCGGTCGGATCGACCTGTCCCACGCCGCGGATGAACACGACCGATGCCGCGCTGTTGCCCGACAGCTGCCCCGCCGGCTTGAACTGCAGGCTGGGGGTGACGCGCTCGAGGTCCTGGGTCTGCACGATCTGGCGCTGGTCGAGCATGTCCGACGTGAACGCCGAAATCGCGACCGGCGTATCCTGCAGGCTTTCCGCGCGGCGGCGGGCGGTGACGATGATCTCGCCCTCCTCCGCCTGGGCGGTGGGCGGCGTGTCCTGCGCGGCGGCGGCGACAGGGATGGCGGCAACCGCCAGGGCACCGATCGCGGCATGACAGTGCAGCACCGCAACCATCGACGAACGAAGGCCAGTCATAGCATCCTCCCAGGATGGGGAGATCTGTCGCTCCCCTTTTCCCGCAGGCTACGCGAGCAAATGCTATTGTCAATAACTGTAATGGTTAAGAACTAGCTGCCCTCCGCCAGGATCAGTGCGTCGAGCGCGACGACCCCCTTGCCCTTCGGATAGACGACCACCGGGTTCAGATCGATTTCGCGGATCGATGGCGTCCCCGCCAGCACCCGGCCCAGCCCGGCGATCAGCGCGGCGACCGCATCGACGTCGAGCGCGGGCGAACCGCGATAGCCGTCGAGCAACGCCCCCTGTTTGAGCGCGCGCAGTTCGGCGACGATCGCTTGCGTGGTCAGGTCCACGGCCAACAGCCGGACGTCGTGGAGCAGTTCGGCGGTAACGCCACCGAACCCGACCAGGATCACCGGCCCCCAGTCGGGATCGTTGCGCGCGCCGACGATCAATTCGACACCGCGCCGACCCATCGCCTCCACCTGCGTGCCCTCGAGCGCGATGGTCGCGTCGTATGCGGCGACATTGGCGTAGAGCCGGTCCCATGCCGCCGCCAATGCGGCATCGTCGGCAATGTTCAGGATGACGCCGCCGGCATCGCTCTTGTGGCTGAGCGCGGCGGCCTGCGCCTTGATCGCGACCGGATAGCCGATGCGGCGGGCGATCGCCTGCGCCTCGGCAACGGTCGCGGCGAACCCGCCCGCCGGGAACGGGATGCCGACCGGGGCCAGCAGGTCCTTGGCACGATATTCGGGGATCACCCCGCCCGGCAGATCGAGCGCGACCGGATCGGCCTCCGCCACCGCAAAGTCGCGCGCGGCATGGCGCAACAGGTGGCGCAGCGCGCGAAAGGCGCGGTCGGGCGAGGGGAAATAGGGGACGCCGATCGCGCGCAGCCCGGCGATATACTCGCCCGGTACCGGCGCGCCGTCGTCCAGCCCGGCAAAGATCACCGGCTTGTCCGGGGCCAGCGCGCGCACCGCATCGATGATCGCGGGGAATTTGCGCGCCGAGGTTGCCGGATCGGTCTGGATGATACCGAATACCAACGCGGCATAGGCGTCGTCGGCCAGCAGCGGGATCAGCGTGCGGCGATACAGGTCGGGATCGACCAGCGCCTGCGCGGTCAGGTCCATTGGGTTCGACACGGGAATGAAATCGGGGATCGCGCCGCGCATTGCCTCCGCCGTCGCCCCCGCCATCGGCGGCAGGTCGAGGCCGATCGCTTCGGCAAGGTCGAGGGTCAGCGCCTTGAACGCGCCGCTTTCGGTCAGCACCGCCGTGCCGCCGCGCCGCACCGGCTTTGCCCGCACCGCGAGGTCGACGACATCGCCCAGCGCCTCGAGGCTGTCGACCAGCACCACGCCGGCACGTTCTACCTTCGCCTTCATCAGCTGCCAGTCGCCGGCCATCGCGCCGGTATGCGTCGCGGCGCTTTCGCGCGCCGCGCTCGACGTGCCGGGATGGAGCAGGACGATATGCTTGCCTGCCGCGCGTGCCTGTTCCGCAAGGCGCAAAAAGCGCGCGGGCTGGCGGAATTGTTCGACGATCATCGCGATTGCCTGCGTCGCCGGGTCGGCGATCAGATGCTCGACATAGTCCTCGACGCCCGACGCCGCTTCGTTGCCGGTCGATACCGATACGGTGATGCCGAGGTCCTTCGCCATCAGCGTGGTGCCCAGCACCACCGCCATCGCGCCCGACTGGCTGACGATGCCGACTGCCGGCTTGCCGGTCAGGTCGAGCACCGGCGCCTCGACAAAGGTCAGCGGCACGCCGGCGGCATAGTTGACGAGGCCGAGGCAGTTCGGCCCCTCGACCACCATGTCGTGTTCGGCGGCGATCCGGGCGACTTCGGCTTGCGCTGCCAGCCCCTCCTCGCCCCCTTCGGCGAAGCCGGCCGAAAAGATGATCGCCGCACCGACCCCGCGTGCCGCCAGCGCGCGCACCGCGCCCAGCACCGCCGGCCCCGGTATCGCCAGAACCGCCGCATCGACTCCCATCGGCAACGCGTCGATCGATGTCAGGCAGGGCCGCCCGTCGATCGTGTCGCGCTTCGGGTTGATGAGGTGGATATCGCCGGCATAGCCGTGCCGTTCGAGGTTGCGCAGCACCGCATTGCCCAGCGCGCCGGGCGTCGGCGACGCGCCGACGATGACGACCGAACGGGGGGTGAGCAGGCGGGAAAGGTCGGGCATCGAATGTCCTCAATCCTCCCCGGCACGGGGAGGTGGCAGCGCGACAGCGCTGACGGAGGGGGTTAGCCATGCAATACGGCCGTTCCGGTTGCGGGCACCCCCCTCCACCATGCTGCGCATGGTCCCCCTCCCCATTCCGGGGAGGATTTGAGCGGTCAGGCCTTGGCGCGGTCCTTGTCGTACGCGCCCAGCCCCGGCTTGTAGCTCTTCTCGTCGATGAACTGCCGGATGCCTTCCTTGCGACCGTCGCTGTCGTAGGAATTGGCCGCTTCCTGCGCGCGGACCAGATAGTCCTCGGCATCGTCATAGCTCATGACGCCGACGCGCTTCATCGCATCCTTGGTCGCCTTCAACGCGACCGGGTTCTTCGCCAGCAGCACCTTGGCGACGTCGGTCACGCGGTCCTTGAGCTGATCGAGCGGCAGCGCCTCGTTGACCAGGCCCCATTCGACGGCGGTCCTGCCGTCGATATTTTCGCCCATCATCGCGTGGTACATGGCTTTGCGGAACGGCATCAGCTCCTGCGCCACCTTGGTGGCACCACCGCCGGGCAGGATGCCCCAGTTGATCTCCGACAGGCCGAACTTCGCCTCCTCGGCGGCAAAGGCCAGGTCGCAGGCGAACAGCGGGCCGTAACCGCCGCCGAAGCACCAGCCATTGACCATCGCGATCGTCGGCTTCTGGAACCAGCGCAACCGCCGCCACCAGCCATAGCTCTCGCGCTGCGCCTTGCGCGTGCCGGCCAGCCCCTGCGATTCCGTCTCGCGGAAATATTCCTTCAAATCCATGCCCGCGGTCCACGCCGGCCCTTCGCCCGACAGCACCAGCACGCCCACATCGTCGCGGAACTCCAGCGCATCGAGGACCTCCATCATGTCGCGGTTGAGCGTGGGGCTCATCGCGTTGCGCTTTTCGGGACGGTTGAACCGTACCCAGGCGATGCCACCCTCGACATCATAGGCGACGACGCCGTTGCTACTCGTTTCGGTCATGGTGCAAACCTCTTGCTGGCGCCGGCGGTCAGGTTCGCCGGCGAGAATGTCGAATGGGAAATGCGGTGCGCCGTGCGCGCGGTCGCGTCAGATCGGGTAATGGCCCGGCTGGGTCTCGATCGTGATCCAGCGCAGTTCGGTAAAGGCGTCGATCCCCGCCCGGCCGCCGAACCGGCCATAGCCGGATGCCTTCACGCCGCCGAACGGCATCTGCGCCTCGTCATGCACGGTCGGGCCATTGACGTGGCAGATGCCCGACTGGATGCGTTTCGCAACGCGCAGGCCCCGCGCCGTATCGCGGGTGAAGACCGATGCCGACAGGCCATAGGCGGTGTCGTTGGCGAGGGTAATTGCATGATCCTCGTCGCGCGCGCGGATGACGCCGACGACCGGGCCGAAGCTCTCGTCACGGAACAGCTTCATGGTCGGCGTCACCTTATCGATGACATGGGCGGGCATCAGCACGCCGTTCGCGTCGCCGCCATTCACCTGCACCGCGCCGGCCGCCACCGCATCGTCGATCAGCGACTGGACGTGATCGACCGTCTTCTGGTCGACCACCGCGCCCAGCGGGGTCTTGCCTTCGCGCGGATCACCGACCGCCATCGTGCCGACCTTGGCAGCGAATTTCTCGACAAAGGCATCGGCGACGCTCTCTACGACGATGATCCGCTCGGTCGACATGCAGATCTGGCCCTGGTTCATGAACGCGCCGAACGCGGCGGCCTTTACCGCCTCGTCCAGATCGGCATCGTCCAGCACGATCAGCGGCGCCTTGCCACCCAGCTCCAGCAGCACCGGCTTCAGATGCTCGGCGGCGCGCTTCGCGATGATCCGGCCGACATGGGTCGAACCGGTGAAGTTGATCCGGCGGATATGGGGATTGTCGATCAGCGCGCCGACGACCTCACCGGCGTCTTCGGGCGCATTGGTGACGATCGTCACCGCGCCTGCGGGCAACGCCTCGGCAAAGGCTTCGGCGATCAGGCTGTGGGTGTGCGGGCATTGCTCGCTCGCCTTCAGCACGACCGTGTTGCCGCACGCCAGTGGTGCTGCGACCGCGCGCACACCTAAAATGATCGGCGCGTTCCACGGCGCGATGCCCAGCATGACGCCGACCGGTTCGCGCAGCGCCATCGCGATGCAACCCGGTTTGTCCGACGGGATCACCTCACCCGCGATCTGCGTGGTCAGCGCAGCGGCCTCGCGCACCATCGACACCGCCAGCATCAGGTTGAAGCGCGCCCACCCCTCGGTCGCGCCGATCTCGCCCATCATCGCCTCGACGAACTGGTCGCCCTTGCCGGCCAGCGCATCTGCCGCCTTGGTCAGCGCGGCGCGGCGGGCATTGGGGCCGAGCGCCGACCATGCCGGAAAGGCAGCGGCAGCCTGCTCGACTGCGGCATTCGCCTCTGCCGGGCCGAACGCCTCTGCGGTGGTCGCGACCGCGCCGGTCACGGGGTTGATCCGATCGAATGTCTTGGCGGACACCATGGCGGCCTCTCCTTATTTGTTATGCACCATACCTAAATCGAGTCGCTTGGCGCGTCAATCGGGCAATTCGCCTATCGCGCGACCGCCACCGTCGGCCTGCCGCGCAGCAGCAGCAGTGCGACCGCCGCGACCAGCGACCCGATGCCCATCAGTACCGCAACCGTCTGCAACCCATAGCCGGCGGCGAACAGGAATCCGGCGACCATCGGCGCCAGCGCCGACCCGCCGCGCCCGACGCCGATGACGAAGCCGGTCGCAGTGGCGCGGGCGGATGTCGGAAAGCGCTCGGCGACCAGCGCATAGAGGCCGACGACCCCGGCATTCGTCGCAAAGCCGGCGGCGGCTGCAACGATCGACAGGCCGGCCAAGTCGCTCTGCGCGCGCCCGAACACGATGACGAGCGCGGTCGACAACAGCATCGCGCCGATGGTCAGCGCCAGCACCCGCACCTTGCCCGTCAGCAGCCCGAGGATCAGCGATCCCGTCGCCCCGCCGATGCTGGCCCAGACCAGCACCCCCGCCGCCTGCGGTGCGGGAAAGCCCATGTCGACCACGATCTTCGGAATCCACTTCAGGATGAAATAGAAGGTCATGATGTGCGCCAGATAGGCGAGTGTCAGCGCCAGCGTGGTGCGCAACAGCGCAGGGGAAAACAGCGCGACCACCGGTGCCTTTGCGGCGACGCCCTTCGGCTCGGGATCGGGCAATGCGTCGACGGCGCCATGCCCCATCCGCCGCAGCGTGGCGTTGATCCGTGCCAGTGCGTCGGGGGGCCGGCGATGCATCAGGAACGCGACCGATTCGGGCGCGCGCCACAGGACGAGGGGCACGAACAGCGCGCTGCACGCCGCGCCGAACACGAACACCGCCCGCCAGTCATAGTGCGCCAGCAGCACCGCCGACACCGATCCGCCGACGATCGTCCCGATCGGATAGCCCGCCGCCATCAGCACGACGGCCAGCGCGCGATGCTTCGCATTGGCGGCTTCGGCGACGGCGGCGTTGGTCGATGCCAGCATCCCCCCGATGCCGACACCGGTGGCGACGCGCCAGACCGACAGCGCGACGATACCGCCCGCACTGGCCGCACCCAGCATGCCGATCGTCATCATGCCCAGGCAGCCGAGGATCGTCGTACGCCGCCCCAACCGGTCGGCGACCCCGCCCAGGAACAGCGACCCGATCGCCATGCCGACCAGTTCCATCGACAATACGATGCCCAGCGCCGCGCGATCGATCCCCCAATCGGCGGCGATGCCGGGCGAGGCGAAGCTGATCGACAACACGTCGAATCCGTCCAGCGCGTTCAGCCCGACCATGGTCGCCACGATCCCCCATTGGAATCGCGACATCGGTGCCTGATCGATCGCTATGCGTGGGTCGTGGCTTACCATGCACCCTCTCCAGTTTTTTGTTATGTCGGGTAACATATACCGCTATGACGGCCCGCGACAACCGGCCTTGCTCATGGCGCTGCCGATCGTTGTGGTTATCCACGCCAGCCTGTGGATAACTGTGGATAACTTCAGATTGCCCTGTGGATAACTACAGGGTCGCGGGAGAGAGAGACGATGCCGACCCCACCCTTTCGTGCCGATCACGTCGGCAGTTTCCTGCGGCCAAAGGCGCTGATCGAGGCGCGCGACGCCTATCGCGCCGGCACGATCGACGCGGCCGCGTTGCGCGCGGCGGAGGACGCGGCGATCCGCGACGTGGTGCGGTTTCAGGAGGAACTCGGGCTGCAGGGCATTACCGACGGCGAATTCCGCCGCACCTATTTCCACACCGATTTCCTGCTGCAGCTCGACGGCGTGGAGGAAGCCGGCGGCACCCAGGTCAAGTTTCACCAGCACGGTGGCAAGGCGCTGGAATATGCCCCGCCGGTCATGAAGATCACCGGCAAGGTCACCCATGCCCGCGATATCCAGCGCGCCGATTACGAATTCCTCGCCAGCTGCACGACGCGCACGCCCAAGGTGACGATCCCGTCGCCGACGATGCTGCACTTTCGCGGCGGGCGCGACGCGATCGACGGCGCGACCTATCCCGATCTGGAGGATTTCTACACTGACCTTGCCGCCGCCTATCGCGCGGAAATCGCCAGCCTGGCCGATGCGGGCTGCCGCTATCTCCAGCTCGACGACACGAACCTCGCCTATCTGTGTGATGCGACGCAGCGCGAAAATGCCCGCAAGCGCGGCATGGACCCGGACGAATTGCCCCGGCTCTACGCGCGGCTCATCAACGAATCGATCCGCGACCGGCCCGACGACATGACGGTCTGCGTTCATCTGTGCCGCGGCAATTTCCGCTCGTCCTGGGCGGCGGAGGGCGGCTATGAACCGGTCGCCGAGGTGCTGTTCAACGAACTGGCGATCGACGGCTATTTCCTCGAATATGACGATCCCCGCTCGGGCGACTTCGCTCCGTTGCGCTTTCTGCCGAAGGGCAAGACGGTGGTGCTGGGGCTGGTCACTACGAAGCTCGGCGACCTCGAAACCGCCGACGATGTGAAGCGCCGGATCGACGAAGCCGCCCGCTTCGCCCCGCTCGATCAGCTGGCACTGTCGCCGCAATGCGGCTTTTCCTCGACGGTCCACGGCAACGATATCGAGGTTGAACAACAGGCGGCAAAGCTCCGCCTCGTCGTCGATGTCGCGCGCGATGTGTGGGGGTGAGGATAGCGAATGATGCGGAATGGCGACGCTGGCAACAAGGCCGGCGTCGCCTATAAAATTGGCCGCATATGAGATTCCCCGGCTGAAATCGGCGTTCTCGGCGAAGGCTAAGCTTAGCCCGCGCGATAGACGAGGGG
>NZ_LMKC01000006.1 GCF_001421355.1 Sphingomonas sp. Leaf9
ATCAAGTTCGGCGATTCGATCAAGTTCTCGATCGCGGCGACGGCCGACGGCGACAAGTTCACCATCGACCCGACCAGCGGCGTGCTGAAGTTCCTCGCCGCGCCCGATTTCGAAAATCCGACCGACGCCAATCACGACAATATCTATTCGGTCACGGTCGTCGCCACCGACGCGCGCGGCGCGGTCGATACGCAGACCTTGTCGGTATCGGTCACCGACGTCGTCGGCATCACCAAGACCGGCACGATCATGTCGGAAACGATCAACGGCACCGGCGAACAGGACGTGCTCGACGGCAGCTGGGGCAACGACGTGCTGAACGGGCTGGGCGGGAACGATCGCCTGATCGGTGGCCTTGGCAACGATACGCTGAACGGCGGCGACGGGAACGACATCCTGATCGGTGGCGATGGCCGCGACGTGCTGACCGGCGGGGCGGGGAACGACGTGTTCCGCTTCGAGAAATCGGGCGACTCTTCCACGCTCGCCTCGCAGCGCGACATCATCACCGATTTCCGGTCGGGCGCGGACAAGATCGACCTGTCGGCGATCGATGCCAACACGTCGATGCTGGCCCGCGGCGACCAGGCGTTCAACCTGCTCGCCACGCCCGGCGCGAAGTTCACCGGCGCGGCACAGCTGCGCTTCAGCTTCCAGATGATCGACGGCAAGGAATATACCGTCGTCGAGGGGAACACCGGGGCCGGCACCATCGCCGACTTCTCGATCGCGCTGCTCGGCCACCACAATCTGACGACGAACGACTTCTTCCTGTAAGGGACCGTTACGAAACCCGCGTTATAGGCCCTATTCCGACAGGCGGTCAGGGCCCGCATCCGGGGTTTCGAGGGTAGTGATGGCGGGCATCGGGTTTCAACTGGCGCGGGTGGCGCGCGAAGGCGGCGTGGGCGGGATCGCCGCCGCCGCCGTGCATGGCGCGATCATCAGTTCGGGACCATGGCTGTTGACCGCCGCGGGCATGATCCTGCTCGAACGCTGGACGGCGCACCACCTGCAAGGCCAAGCCGCACATCTAGTGCAGACGGTGCTGATCTATGCGTTCAGCGTGTCGGCGCTGGCGGCCGCGCCGGTCGGAATCGTCGCGACCCGACTGGTCGCCGACCGCCTGTTCGCGCGCGACAGCGCGGCGATCCCGGGCATCCTGCTGACCGCGCTGGCGGCAGGCGGCGCGATCGGCCTGACGGTCGGCCTCATCCTCTACGCCGGGCTGGGCGGACTGCCGCCGGCGACCGCGCTGCTGTCGGCGGTGACGCTCGCATGGTTGACGCAGATCTGGATCGCGGCACCGATGCTGACGACGCTCGACCGGTTCCGCGCGGTGCCGGCGGCCTATCTGCTGGGTATCATGCTCGCGACCGGGGCGTTGCTGCTGTTGCCGCATGCCGGGGCGACCGGCGTGCTGGCCGCCGTGGGGCTGGGCGTCGGCGCGACGCTGGCCGCGATCCTGATGCTGCTGCGGCGGCATTTCACCGGCGACGCCGTGCTGCCCGCTGCCGGCGCGATGCCGCGCCGATTGGCGACGATCATCTCGCTCGCCGGAATCGCCGGGGTGATCGCGATCTGGATCGACAAGTGGATTTTGTGGTTCGGCCCGGAAAGCGGCCAGGCGCTGGGGCTGCTCCGGCTGAACCCGATCAACGACGAAGGCAGCTTCCTTGGCCTGCTGACGATCGTACCGGGGCTGACCCTGTTGCTGATCGTCACCGAAACCCGGTTCGACCGCGCGTTCGGCAGCATGCTGGCGCGCTGTACCGGCACATCGACGATGGAGCGGATCGAGGAGGCGCGCACCGATCTGGTCCGCGTGATGCTCAACGGCATCCGCCTGCTGATACTGGTCCAGTTGCTGGTGGCGGCGCTGGCGTGGGTGCTGGCGGTGCCGTTGTTCGACCTGATCGGCGCCGATGTTCGCGCAATTTTCGCCTTTCGCCAGACCTCGCTCGGCGTCGTGTTTCACCTCGCCGCGATCGCGACAACCGTGGTGCTCGCCTATTACGACCTGTTCGGCCGGATTCTCGCGACGTGGGCGGCATTCGCGATCGGCAGCGCGATCGCGACATGGTTGCAATTCGATGCGGGGCTGGCGGCGTTTGGCTGGGGCTATATGGCGGGCGCGGTGGTCGGTGCCTCGGTCGGTATCGCCATGGTGGCGGAGGCTAGCGTGAACCTGACCTATCTGTTGTTCGTCGGCAATAATCCGGCGGTGGTCGGCAATGGCGGACGCTGGCTGTGACGATGATCGGACGGCGGCGATTGATGGGCCTTGGCGCGGGCACGATGGCGCTGACCCTCGCGCTGCGCCGCCGCGCGGACGGCAGCCCGCCGCCGCGCACGCGCTGGGCGGTCGATTATGGCGCGGCGAGCGTACCGGCCATCGCCCGGACGTACGACCTGCTGGTCCTCGAACCGCATCATGCCCGCCCGATCGCGCCGCTGCGCGGTCCCGGCGCACGGCTGCTCGGCTATGTCAGCTTTGGCGAGGTCGAACGGCAGCGACCCTATTTCGCCGAACTGGAACGGGCAGGCGCGCTCGGGGCACCCAATCCCAACTGGCCCGATGCGCGGTTCGTCGACCTGCGCCATCCGGCATGGACCAGCGCGATCGTCGACACGATCGTCCCGCAAATTCTGGCAAAGGGCTATGACGGAATCTTCATCGATACGATGGATAACGCCGAAGCGATGGAACGGCAGAATCCGATCGGCAACAAGGGCATGGTGCAGGGCGGGGCGGCGCTGATCGCGGCGGTGCGCGCGCGGTTTCCCGCCATCCGCATCATGCTGAACCGGGGCTATGCGCTGCTCGACGCGGTGGCGCCCAGCATCGACCATGTGCTGGGCGAAGCGATGGCAAGCCGGTGGAACTTCACGACGAAGGCGTATGAGCCGCTGTCCGACAGCGATTGGCAGTGGCAGGCCGATCGGCTGCGCCACGCGCGGACGCTCCATCCCGCCCTCGCGCTGCATACGCTCGATTACTGGGACCCGGCCGATACCACGGCGGTCGCCGCGCTGTACGACCGCGAACGCGCTGCCGGCTTCCTGCCCTATGTCTCCACGCTCGCGCTCGACCGACTATGGCCGGAGCCGCGCCGATGAGGGCGGCCGCCTCCGAACGCTGGCTGGCGATCGGCGTGCCGGCGATCGTCGGCGGGGCGACGCTGGCCGCCGCGCTGATGCTCCTGCCGGGGCAGCTGGAGGTGCGCCATGCCGAACGGCGCGCGCATCCGCAGCTGTCGGGCGCATCGGTGGCCGTCCCGCCGCCGGCGGTTCCGCTGTCGGTGATCCCGGCGGATCGCCCGCCGCCCTTGCCCCAGATCGCCGCCCAAATCCGCACCGCCGATGCGGCGACGCTGGCCGCGCTGACCAAACAGCTGATCGACGCGGGGGAACGCGTCACGACGCTGCAGGTCGCCTATGACCTTGCCGCCGCCGGGCGCGGCCCCGTTGCCTTGGCCTTTCTGGCGGCGCGGCCCGATGGCGACAGCGCGGAAAGCTGGCCGCTCAGGATGGATTTGCTGGCCAAGACCGGACGTCGGGCGGAGGCGGCCGCGCTGCTGGCGCGCACCGTCGCCACGCCGGGCGGCGTGCCCGCGCCGGCGATCGTCGCGGCGGCCTATGCGCTCGACCGGCCGGACCTGCTGGTGACCGCCGCCGCGCGCGGTGCGATTCCCCGCCCCGATCCGGCGCTGACGCTCGATCTGGTCCGGCGACTGGCGGCGAAGGGGCAATATGACCTGATCGCGACGCTGGACCGGGTGGGCAGCGACTGGCGGCGCGGCGATCCATGGACCGCGATCCGCGTCGCACAGGCACGCGGCGACCGCGATGGCGCACTGGCGGCGGCGGCGCTGTTGCCGGCAGAACAGGTGGAGGCGGCGCGCGAAGCGATCCTGACGCAGGCGGGCGACACCGCCGGATTGCGGCGGCAACTCCTCGCCCGTGCGGAGGGTCCCGGTGCCGACCTGCCGACCCTTGCCGAACGGCTGATCGCGCTTGGCGCGCGCGACGACGCCGCCACGCTGCTCAAGCGCGCGGCGGCGCAGGGGGGGACCGACACCGCGCCCGCCCGCCGGCTGCTCTACCTGCTCGGTCCCCGGCCGGGGGAAGGCGATCTGGCCTGGCTGCGACAGCGCGCCACGTCGGGCAGTGCCGAGGAACAGCGCCAGTGGCTGACCGCCTATGCCGAACGCGACCGCCCGGCCACGGCGCTGGCGTTTCTCGGCCGTCACCCGCTGGCCGATCGGACCGAGACGCTGTTGACGCAATTGACGCTCGCCAATGCGGTGGGTGACGGCGCGGCGGGGCGGGGACTGCTCGCCCGGCTGCTCGACGGGCGGGCGCTGTCGGTCGAACAGCTGCGTGGCGTCAGCGCGGCGACTCCGCGGCGCGTCGATCCGGCACAGGCCGCCGCCCTTGCGCGCGCGCGGATCGCCGCCGGGATCGCGGCCCCGCGCGACCGGATGGACCTGGCGTGGAGCGCGTGGAACGGCGGCGATGCCCCCCGGACCATCGCGTTGCTGCGCGACCAGCTGGACGATGCGCCGGGCGATGTGGTCGCGCTGCGGCTGATGGCCGATGCGCAGGCAAAGGCGCATGGCGCGAGCGCCGCCCGGCCGTGGCTGGAACGCGCGCTGGCGGCGACGCCGGAGAATGGCCGCGACCGGGCCGAACTGCTCGACCGCCTCGGCCGGACGCGCGAGGCGGTGGCGATGGTCGAACGGCTGCGCGCGGCCGACCCCGGAGACCGGGCGCTCGCCAATTTGCAGACCCGCCTGCTGATCGCGCGCGGCGAACCGGGTCGCGCACGGGCGGTGCCGGCCCCGTGATCCTGCTCGCGCTCCTTGCCGCCGCCACGCCGACGCTGCGCGTGCCGCCCGACCTGCTCCACGATACGCAGATCGCGGGCGGTGCGACGCAGCTGGTCTGGCAACCGGGCACGACGATCACGGCCGAGGAACAGGACCGCGAGCTCGTCGTCCGGTTCGACCGGCCGATCGACGATGCGACGATCGACGCCTTTCGCCGGGCCGGTGGCGCGGCGATCGGCGACCTGCGCTGGAACGACGCCAGCCTCGTGCTGCGCCCGGCGATCGGGTGGGACATGGCATGGCGGCAGGACGGGGCGCTGATCGCGGTCGATTTCGCCGCGCATGGCGATGCCGTCGCTGCCGATGCGCCCGAACCGCCGGTCGACCTCGACACCCGGCTGCTCGCGATCGAGGCGGATGTGGCGGCGGGATATCCGGGGCAGGGCCGCCGCGCGGCCGAGGCGCTGGCCCGCGCGCAACCCGATGACCCGCGCGTCGGGCGCATCCTTGCCGATGCCCGGGGCGCCGATGGCGATGTGCGCGGCGCGGCGGCGGCGTATCGCCGGATCGGCGCGACCGATCCCGTCGCGCGCCGGGCGCGGGCCTTTGCCCCCGGTGTCGCCAGCATCGGAACGACGCTGCGCAGTGGCGGCGACCTGTCGCAGGTCGAAACGGCGGCGCGGGTCGATGCCGCGCTTAACGACCGTCTGACGCTGGGCGGCGGTGTGCGCGCGGTGGCGAGCCGGGTGGATGCGGACACGCGGACGCTTCGTCATACCGCCCCGGTGGTCGATGTCGCCGCGACGGTGCGGGTCAGCGACGACACCCGGATGCAGGCGGTGCTGTCCGGCGCGCTCGACAGCGGCGTGACCGGCGGCGGCGCACGCGTGGTCGCCGGATCGGCCGAGGCGCAATGGCGCGCCGCGCTGCTGCTGCACCAGCCCGATTATTCGACCGTCGAACAGGCGATCGGCGGCGGCTATCTGTCGCGCATCTCTGTCGGCGGCACCTATCGCATCGCGCCGGGTCTGGTCGGCCAGATCGATGTCGGCGGCAACCGCTACGGCCTTGCCGGGCTGGACCCGACCAGCGACACGCTGACGCTTTCCGGCGGGCTGGACTATATCCTCAGGCGGGGGGGGCTGGCGTTCGGGCTGACCTATCGTCTGGACGGCGAATATGTCCAACGGCTGCGGCGGACGGCGGTCGATCTCGTGAACCGCGAAAACCATACGCTGCAGGGGCTGGTCAGCGGGTCGATGGGGCGGGCGCAGCTGACCGGCCTCGCGGGCTGGACGGTCGATCGTTTCGGCGGTAACGGGCCCAGCGCCAGCCTGGGGCTCGACCTGCCGGTCGCGACGGCCTGGCGGATCGAGGCCAGCGGCGGGATCAGCTCGATCGCGCGGCCGGGCTTTCCGGGGCAACAGGTTTTCGCACGCGCGCTACTCAGCCGCGGCCTAGGGAGTGGACGATGACCGGGCGGATTCCCCGCATCGCGCGGGTCGCGGCCGAACTGGCGGTGGGGTTCGGGGCGCTGGTCGTAATCGACCGGGTTGTCGGCCATGGCAACGCCTTTGCCGATATTCAGCCCAATCCGCTGTGGCTGCCGGTGCTGGTCATGGCGCTGGCCTATGGCACACTGCCCGCGTTGGCGGCGGCGGCGATCGCATCGGGCCTGTGGCTGCTCCATGCCGGTTCGGGCGGCGGCGAGCGCGACTATCTCGACCACCTGCTGCACCTGTCGCTGCCGCCGCTGCTGTGGTTCGTCGCGGCGGTCATCATCGGCGAGGTGACGATCCTGCGCGTCGGGCGCTATCGCCTGCTCGACCGGCGCGCCGGGATCGCGCAGCGCAACGTTGCGCGCCTGACCGACGCGTTCCACCGCCTGGCGCGCACCAACCGCGCCTTGCAGGTCGAGGTCGCGACCGACGCCCGCACGCTGGGCCATATCGTCGCGACCGCCACCCGGCTGAGCGCGATCGAGCCGACCGAGCGTCGCGCCGCACTGGCCTCATTGATCGCGATGGCCGCCCGCAGTGAGGATTTCACCTGCTACCGCTTTGCCGGGGCGGAGGCCCGCGCGTGGCTGCGCGGTGCGACCGCGATGACCCGGCCCGACATCCTGCCCGACGCGCTAGCGATGCAGGTGCTGCGGCGGAGCGAGCCGATCCATGTCGGCCATCGTACCGATCGCGTCGTACTGGACGGGATGGGCGTAATCGCCATTCCGCTGATCGAACGGGACGGCGGATCGGTCGTCGGCTGCCTGGTGATCCACAGCCTGCCCTTCGCCGCGCTGGGCGCCAATGCCCTGGCGGAAATGGCCGAGATGGGGGGGTGGCTGGCCCCGTTGATCGCCGCACGCGAACGAAATGCTGCCACCATGGTCGCGCCGTCGGGCCGGGCGGCATGAAGCCGATGCTGCCGATCGCGGCGGCAATCGATGTCGCGGTCGTCGGCCTGGCCCTGAGCTCCGGCGAGGCGGTGCTGCTGTTCGTCCACGTGCCGCTCGTCGTACTGGGCTATGTGCTGTGGTTGCGACAGGGGCGCTCGATCGGATTTGCCGCCGCGATGGCCGGCATCTTCGGCCCGGCGGCGCTGATAGGGGTCGGCGGGATCGTCGCCCGCCTGCCACGCACGAGCCGCCCGCCGCTGCCGCTGCCCGACCGCGTGATCCGCGCGCGACCGGCGCGCCGGGGTGCCAGCCTCGCCGTTGCGCGGATGCTCGACGGGCGGGTCCTCCACGCCGAACCGGACACGCTCCATTCGCTGGTGACGGTGATGCGCCACGGCAAGGTCGCGGATCGGCGACGCGCGCTGGAAACGGTGGTCCGCTCGTTCCAGCCTGCGCTCTCGCCGCTGATCGCGCTGGCCCTTACTGACAGCGACCAGACGATTCGCGCACTGGCCGCCGCCGCGTCGGCGCGGGTGGTGCAGAACCTGTCCGATGGTCGCGCCATGCTGGAGGCGAAGGGCGCGGATGGCGAAGCGCGCGCGACGCTGATCGCGCTGCTGGCCGACCATGCGCGCGCCAACCTGCTGCTGTCGGATTCGCAGCGGGCGCATCTGCGCGACGACGCGCTGGCGCTGCTGGACGATGCCACCCCCCACGCGGTGCGGATCGAGGCGCTGTGGGCCGCCGGCGACTATGCCGCGATCGACGCGCTGGTCGCAGCGGCCGATCCGACTCCGGTGGAGGACGACCGGATGGTGCCGGCGACGGCGTGGTGGCGGAACAGCGCGGCTGCATGAGCGTACCCGACGACGCCGATATCTGCCTGATCGTCGAGGGGGCCTATCCCTATGTCGTCGGCGGCGTGTCGGGATGGTTGCAGGACCTGATCGCCAGCCTGCCCGACATTCGCTTTGCGATCGTCGCGATCAAGCCGTCGGCCAGCCCCCTGCCGTTCCAGCTGACGCCGCCGCCGAACGTTGTGCAGGTGGTCGAGATCGCGCTTGCCCCCGAAACCGCGATGCCGCGCGGGTTGCCGCGCGGACGCGCCACCGCGATCGCCGACGCGCTGGTCGATTTCGTCGCGGTCGGCGGCGGTGACGCGCTGGCACGGCTCATCGACCTGCTCGACGTCGATGGCCGGCGACCGACGCCGGGCGACATCCTTGCCCATCCGGCCTGTTTCGCCCGGCTGAAGCGGCATTATCAGGCGCTGCTGCCCAAGGCATCGTTCCACCATTATTTCTGGGCGATGCGGGTGCTGCTGGGCGGGTTGCTCGCGGTGCTGACCGCGCCGTTGCCCCGTGCCCGCGCCTATCACACGATCTCGACCGGGTTCGCCGGGTTGCTGGCGGCGCGCGCGGCGAAGGAAACCGGGCGACCGGCGTTCATCACCGAACATGGCATCTACCTGCTCGAACGGCAGATCGAGGTGATGATGGCCGAATGGATCGGCGATCAGGTCGATACCGGGCTGGAGATGGATCGCAGCGTCCGCGACCTGCGCGACCTGTGGGTGCGCGCCTTCACCAGCTATGCCACCGCCTGCTACGACGCGTGCGACCCGATCGTCGCGCTCTATGGCGAAAACAACGCGGTGCAGCGGCGACTGGGCGCGGCGGCCGACCGGGTACAGGTGATCCCCAACGGTATCGATGCGCGGCGCTTCGCGCACCTGGCCGACGCGCGCGACCCGGCGCACCCGCTGGTCGCGCTGCTCGGCCGGGTGGTGCCGATCAAGGATATCAAGACCTTCATCCGTGCCTGCGCCATCGCCCATGCGCAAAAGCCGCATCTGCGCTTCGTCGTGCTGGGTCCGGAGGACGAGGACCCGGAATATGCCGCCGAATGCACGCGCTTGGTCGCCGACCTGCAACTGGGCGACGTGCTGACCTTTGCCGGGCGGGTCAGAATCGAGGACTGGATGAACCGGATCGACCTGCTAGTGCTGACCAGCCTGTCGGAGGCGCAACCGCTGGTCATCCTCGAAGGGGGGGCGTGCGGCATCCCGGTCGTCGCCCCTGATGTCGGCAGCTGCCGCGAAATGATCGAGGGGCGCGGCCCCCATGATCCGGGCCATGGCGGGATCGTGACCCCGCTGGTCAATCCGCAGGCGACGGCGGCGGGCATCTGCGCGATCGCCGGCGAACCCGATGTCCGCCACGCGATGGGGGAGGCGATGCGCCGCCGGGTGCTGCGCGATTACGACCATCCGACCATCATCGGCGCGTATCGCGACCTCTACGGCGAGCTGGCGGCGCGGTAGCGGGCAGGCGCGCCGCCGCCGGCGCTGCTATCCGGTGACCATCGTATCGTTCAGGTCCGCGATGACCGGATTGGGCAGCAGCGGGAGCTTGTCGCCAAGGCTCCCTTGCGGCGGCGGAGTCGTTGCCGGGCGCAGGACCGGATCGACCGCAACCGACAGCGGCGGTTGCGGGGTGAAGCTGCTGGAGGGCAGCTGCGCGCGATCGATCGCCGCCATCACCGGATCGATCGGCCCGATCACCGCAGCCTTCGCCGCGCGCGCGGGCACGGCGGGGTCATAGGCCGGCACTCCTTGCGCCAGCAACGCTGCCTGCAACCGGCCCAGCGTCGCGAGCAACCGCGCCTGCGCCGCATAGGCCGAATAGGTGGCGTTGGTCAGCACCAGCTGCGCGTTCAGCAGGCGTTGCTCCGAATCGAGCACTTCGAAGTTCGAACGGAACCCCTCGGCGAACCCCCGCTGCACGCCGGTCAGCGCCTCTTGCGCCGATTGGGTCGCGATTCTCCCGGCCGCCGCCGCGCTGGTCGCCGCCAGCGACTGGTTCCACGCATCCTGCGTCTGGGCCAGTGCCTGTCGCCGGGCGCTTTCCACCTCGAAGCCGAGCCGTTCGCGGTCGGCCTGCGCCGCGCGGATGCGTGACCCGATCACCCCGCCGGCGATCAGCGGCATGGTGAGCGTCACCCCGCCGCTGGCCTGCGCACCTAGGTCGCGAGTCTGGAAACTGTTCGCGGTGCGATAGCCATAGCCGCCCGACAGCGCGACCACGGGCGCGCGTTCGGCCCGTTCGGCGGCGATCCGCGCATCCCCGGCGCGCGCCGACAGCAACGCTTCGCCGATCGCCGGGCTTTCCCGCTGGGCAATGGCGAAGGCGGCGTCCAGCGAGGGTGGCACGCCGTTGAGCACCGGCGGTTCGCCCAGCGTCCCCGGCATCCGCCCGACGACCGTGGCGAAACGGGCGCGGCTGACCTGCAGATTGGCCTGGCTCTGCGCCAGCTGCGCGCGGATGATCTCCGCCTGCGCGCGTGCCTGCGCGATGTCGGTACGGGTCAGGTCGCCGCCGCGTTCGCGGGCGATCGCCTGGGCCACCTGCCGGTCATAGCTGTCGAGCGAGCGGCCCTGGATCGCGACCAGATCGCTGTCGCGCCGGACGGCGACATAGGAATCGACCACTTCCAGCAGGATCGCATTTTCGACCAGGCGCAGCCGTTCGCGCGCGGCCAGAACCCGCGCCTCGGCGATCGACACCTGCGCGGCGGTGCGCCCGCCGTTCAACAGGATCTGCTGCGCGCTCAGCGTCGCGGCCATCGTCCGGCTGCGATTGGTGACCAAATCGTCGAGCACGTTGCGCTGATCGGCCGAGCGATATTGCAAGTCCATGTTCAGCCCGACCGTGGGGCGATACGGCGCGCCGGCCTGCACGATCGTTTCGTCGAGGCTGCGCAGTTCGGCGCGCTGCGCGTCGAGCGTCGGGTTGCTGCGATACGCATCGGCGATCGCCGCAACCAGCGCATCCTGCGCCTGTGCCGCGGGAGTGACGGACACTGCCGCCGCCACCGCCAGCGGCACGATACGAAGATCAGCGTTCATGGAGCGACCTCGAAAAGGCTTCGGTCAGCGGATCGAGCAAATATTGCAGCGCCGTGCGCGCGCGCAGCTTCACCGTCACCTGCACCGGCACGCCCGGCCGGATGCCGGTATCGCGCCCGCGCACCGCCTCGATCTGCGCGATCTGGCTGCGCGGCACGGTGATCTCCGCGCTGAAATAGCTGCGCCCGCTGGCCTCGTCGCGCAGCGCGTCGGCGGATACGGTGGCGACGGTGCCGAGCAGGATCGGCAGGTCGCGTTCGTGCAGCGACAGAAACTTCACCTCCGCCTCGCGCCCGGGCGCCACCCCGTCGATATCGGTCGGCAGGAACGTCGCGCGAATGACCAGCGGCGCGGCGTCGGGCACGATGTCGAGGATCGGCTGTCCCGCCTGGATGACGCCGCCGACCGAGAATACCCGCAGCCCGACCACCCGCCCGCTGACCGGCGCGCGGATGTCGGTGCGCGCCAGCTGTTCGCGCGCCGCCGCCCATTTGGGCAGCGCCTCGTTCAGCTGGAACTGGGTGTCGCGCAGCAGGGTCGCCGAATCCTCGACATAGCGGCGGCGCGTCTGCACCTGTTCGGCGCGCGCCTGCCCGATCTGTTCGCGCGCGGCCGCCACGCGGGACGAATAGTCGCCATCGGCCCCGTCGAGCTGCTGGATCGACCGCTCGATCGCTCGCACCGTATTGCGCGAGACATAGCCCTGGTCGGCCAGCTGGCGTGTACTTTCCAATTGCTGCTGGAGCGACTGGCGCTGGCGTTCGGTCGCGCGCGCCTGTGCCGCGAACCCGCCCGACTGGCGCGCGACGCCCGCCGCCTGCTGCTGCAACACCGCGCCATTGGCGGCGAGCGCGGCGGCGCGGGCGGTGGCCTGTGCGGTTTGCAGCGACTTGGCGCGTTCGACCAAACGCCGGTCGTCGCCGGTCGCACGGGCGAATTCGTCGGGCCAGCGGATCGCGCCGCCGCGCACATCCGCCTCTAGCCGGGCGCGTTGCGCCTGCAGGTCGATGACGCTGGCGGCCAGCGCGCGCTCGGTTGCGGCAACCTCCCCGCCGTCGAGCCGGAACAGGAGCTGACCGGCGGCGACATGCTGTCCGTCGCGCACGTGCATCGCCCGGACGATCCCGCCGTCGCGGTGCTGGACCGTTTGCCGGTTGCCGGCGACGACGACCTGGCCTTCGCCCGCCGCCGCCGCGTCCAACCGGGCAAATGCCGCCCAGCCCAGCGCCACGACGAAGAACAGGATCGCGACGATCGCGCCCATGCGGACGGCAGACCGGGGCGAATCGTCGAGCGCCAGCTCCCGCGCGATCCGCGCATGGACCGCGTCCTGCCGGCGATCGGCCGGAATGATCGTGCCGTCCATCAGCCAGCTCCCCCGGCGGTCATCGGCGGCGGCACGGCACCTTGCGCCGGGGCGGGGCCGCGGATCACGCGGTCGCGATCGTCGAACAACTGGATGCGTCCGTCCTTCAGCAGCAATATCTTGTCGACCGCCTGCAACAGCCCGGTGCGGTGGGTCGACACCACGACGGTCGCGCGGCGCGCGCGCAACGCTTCGATCGTCTGCACCAGTCGCGCCTCGCCTTCGCTGTCGAGATGGGCATTGGGTTCGTCGAGCAACAGGATCGCCGGATCGCCATACAGCGCGCGGGCCAGCGCCACCGCCTGCCCCTGACCCGCCGACAGCCCGGCCCCGTCCGCCATCGTCAGCATCGTGCCATAGCCCGCCGGCAGCCCCAGGATCAGGGGGTGCGCGCCCGCCTGCATCGCTGCCGCGACCACGCGGTCGTCGATGTCGGGACCATCGCCCGCCAATACCGCCTGAAATCGGGAAATATTGGCATGGACCGTCGTCGGGAACAGCGAGGGCGACTGCGGCATATAGCCCAGGTGCCGGCCCAGCTGTTCGTGGTTCCAGTCGGGCAGGCTGGCCCCGTCGATCCGCACGTCGCCGCTGTCGGGCGACAGCGCGCCGGCCAGCGCGCGCAGCAGCGTCGACTTGCCCGCCCCGCTCGGCCCCACCAGCGCGACGACCTGTCCCGGTTCGATCGAAAAGCTGATGTCGGACAGGATCTCGCGGTCGCTGTCGGGCGCGCGGACGGTCAGCGCGCGCACGTCGATCCGCCCCTCGGGCACCGGCAGCTTGGTCGCGGTAGTGCCGGGTTCGGGCAGGGCGCAGAACGCGCTGAGGTTGCCCCATGCCTGGCGCGCGCTGGCCAGCGGTTTCAGCGCGCCCAGTATCTGTTCGACCGGCTGCAACGCGCGGCCGAGCAGCAGCGAGGCGGCAAAGATCGCGCCGCCCGAAATCTCCTGCCGAATGGCCAGCAATGCCCCCAGCGCCAGCGCCAGCGATTGCAGCAACAGGCGCAGGAACTTGGTGATGCCGAGGAACCGCGATTGCGTCGCCGCGATGTCGGCCTGCCGCCGAACCAGGTCGGCCCGTTCCAGCAAATGCCGCGTGACCAGCGCGTTGCGCATCCCCAGGACGCGCGCGACCTCCGCCATCCGGATCGAAAAATCCTGTTCGCGGTTGGCCAGCATCGCGCGGCCATTGGCATCGCGCATCGCCGTGGCCGTCGTCCGGTCCCCGGCCCAGGCAAGGGCGGCGAGCAGCAGCGAACTGAGCAGCGCCAGCACCCCGATCCAGGGATGCAGCAGGAACGAGATCGCGATGTAGATCGGTGCCCACGGCGCATCGAACAGCGCGATCATGATCGGCCCGGCCATCGTGCCGCGCAGCGTGTCGAAATCGCGCAGCGCCTGCAACTGCCGGCCGGTGCTGCCGACATCGCTGCCCATGATCCGCATCAGGATGCCGGGGGCGGCGCTTCGTTCCAGACGCATCGACGCGCGCAGCAGCAGCCGCATCCGCACCGCATCCAGCACCGCGAACACCACCAGCGACACGCCCAAAATCAGCGTCAGCAGCAGCAGCGTCGCCTCGCCCCGCGTCGGCACCACCCGGTCATAGACCTGCAGCATGAAGATCGACGGCACGAGGTAGAGGATGTTCACCAGACCGGAAAACAGCGCCGCCGCCCACAAATGGCGACGGCACCGCCGCAGCGTGTCGTGCAGCAGATTGCCGGAAGGGGACGACGAAAGGGTAGGCGACATGCGTGGCGTTATGGCGGCGAAAGGTTAAAAGCTGCCTTGCAGGGGGGACATCGATCCGGTGCGGGGAAGCCGCAGTCCCGTCGCTATCCCTCGACGTCGCAGGCGAAGCGGAAACTATTGTCGAGCGCCTGCGCCAGCACCAGCGTGTGCAGCCCGGCCGCGCGGGACGCGGAACACAGCCGGTCGCGCGCACCGCCGCTATTGTTGCGATAATCGCCCTTATATTCGGCGACGAACACCGGCTTGGCGGCGGCGGTGAACGGCTTGAGCTGTCCGCATTCGTCGAACTCGTGGCATTGTTCGTTGACCGCGAAGTCGAACACCCCCTCCAGGTCCGCAATCTGGTCCAGATCGTTCTTCAACCCGATCGCCAGACCGCGCGCATGGGCCTCGCGCGCGAGGAAGCGGTTATAGTCGAGTTGCTGCGCGGCGGTGATGCCCAGACCGTTGCGGTTGGCATAGCCATCGACATTGTCGGGTTCGACGCCGTCGCACCCCTTCGACCGGGCAAGGTCGAGCCGGCCCTGCATCACGGCGCGCACCGTGGTCGACGTTACCGACAGCCAGCGTTCGCCGACCCAACCGTCCAGCGCCGAACCCCGGTCGGACGCGGCGAACTTGCCGTCGTCACTGCGCCAGTTTTCGGACGACCCGGCCGAGAAATAGCAGATCACCCGCCGCTTCGCCGCGTGCAGCTGGGCGATGGTGGTGACCGGCGTGTCGAACAGGTCGATGTCATAGGCGGTGACCGCATAGCGGGTATCGACGGTACCACTCAGCTGCCACTGCCACGTCGTCGCTGCGTCAGGACGCCACCAGCTGCCGGTCGTCGACGGGACGGGGGACGGGGTCGCGGTAGGGGTCGGGACGGGGGACGGGGTCGCGGTAGGGGTCGGGACGGGTGATGGCGTAGGGGTGGGGGTGGTCGTCACGATACCGTCGCCGTCATCCCCGCCGCCGCCGCATCCCGCCATGCCCAGCGCGACCATCATGCCCAGCACAGCCCGCCATCCGGCTCCCGATCGCATCGTCCATCCCCCTTGAGTCGCGACGCCGCTACGGCACGGCTCGGAGGATCGCAATCGATTCCACGAGACGCGGATCGGGCCTTCCCTGCCGGCCGGGTATTTGTAGGGCAATTCCACGGGTTAGCCGCGCGAGCGGACGGATCGCCGCGCGCCGGCTAGTACGCGGCGGGCAGGGCGGCGGCGTGCGCCGGCAGCGCCAGCGCGGTGCGGCGATAGGCGGCGCGCATGTCGGCCATCGCCGCCTCGACCGACGCGGCGTTCAGCCGGTCGACTGCCAGGTCATAGGCGGCGGGCCACCATTCCTGCCCGGTCAGCACCGCCGCCCAGCTCGGCACCTGAAAGACGTCGCCCTCTTGCGGGATCAGCCGCCCCTGCGCACGCCACAGCTCGATGCGGTGGGCCAGGCTGTCGGGCACGGTCATCGCCTGCACCATGCGCCAGAACGCGCTGTCGTCGCGCCGCGTCGCCTTGTAATGCAGCACCACGAAATCGCGCACGGCGGCAAACGCGCGGGCCATGTCGGCGTTATAGGCGTCGCGTTCGGCGGGATGCACCGCAGCACCCGGAAACAACGCCAGCAACCGCAGGATGCCGTGCTGGATCAGGTGGATGCTGGTCGATTCCAGCGGCTCGACGAACCCGGCGGCAAGGCCCAGCGCGACGACATTGTGCGACCATGCCCGCCGCCGCATCCCCGTGGTGAACGACAGCGACCGCACATCGCCGCACGGCGCGCCGGGGGCATGCGCGCGCAGCAGCGCCTCGGCCGCATCGGCGGTGGTGAAGGCGCTGGCAAACACATGGCCGTTGCCGGTGCGATGCTGCAACGGGATGCGCCATTGCCATCCGGCGGGATGCGCGGTGGCGCGGGTATAGGGGGGTAGCGGATCGATCCGTCCGGTCGGCATCGCCAGCGCGCGATCCATCGGCAGCCAGTGCGACCAGTCGTGATAGCCGGTGGCGAGCGCCCCTTCGATCAGCAGCCCGGCGAACCCCGAGCAATCGACGAATAGGTCGCCCGCGATCCGCCGTCCGTCCTCCAGCAACAGCGCGGTCACGTCGCCACGCTCGCCGTCGCGATCCACCCGGACGATGCGCCCTTCATGGCGCACGACGCCCTGCGCCTCGCTCACCCGGCGCAGCAGCGCGGCATAGAGCGTCGCGTCGAAGTGATAGGCATGGGCGATATGCGCGAGCGGGGTGCGATCCCCCGGCGCCGCAATGCCGAAACGCCCCTCGCGTGCGGCAACGGTACACATCGAATAGTCGGTCAGCCGGGTGGTACCGCCCCGCGCGCGGTGGCGCAGCCAGAGCTGGTGAAAGGGGACGCCGTGGAAATCCTGCCCCGCCGCGCCGAACGGATGGAAATAGCGCGCGCCGATCCGGCTCCAGTCGACGAATTCGATGCCCAGCTTGTAGCTGCCCATCGTCTCGCGCAGGAACCGGTCCTCGTCGATGTCGAGCATGGCGTTGAACGCGCGGATCGGCGGGATCGTCGCCTCGCCCACGCCGACCGTCCCGATCGCATCGGACTCGACCAGCGTAACGGTGCGGCCGATCGGTCCCAGCGCGCGCGACAGCGCCGCCGCGGCCATCCATCCGGCGGTGCCGCCACCGACGATGACGATCCGTCGTACCCCGCCCGGCGCTTCGTCGACCACGCGTACCCCCTCCGTCCTGCAATCCGCCTGCCGATGCCCTGTCCCGCTATCCAGGCTTAAGCGGCTAATATCGTTACTCGAAACAGGCACATACGCCCGAACCATGCAAATTACGGCCCATTCTTGATATATTATAACAGTTGCGTTTTTGCAACGGTCGATCCGAACCAGACATATATCGGCAACAAAAGCCTCTTGTAAGTATGACAAATCGCGCATAGCCATTTGTCAGACAGAAAAAGAATATCCATGGGGGAGGAATCATGCGTCGCTTCACGCTGATGGCGTCGGTCGCCATCGTGCCGTTCATGCTGTCCGCAGCACCGGCATTTGCCCAGACGTCGCCGACCGAAAAGCCCGCCGGCGCCGATGCCGGCGCGACGATCGAAGTGCCCGACGCCACGAAGAAGGACGAGGAGCAGGGCGAGATCCTGGTGCGCGGCCTGCGCCGCAGCCTTGCCAGTTCGCAGGCGATCAAGCGCAATTCGGACGCGATCGTCGACGTGATCGTCGCCGACGATATCGGCAAGCTGCCCGACTATACCGCCGCCGAAAGCCTTGCGCGCATCGCGGGCGTGCAGGTCGAACGCTTCAGCGACGAAGTGAACACCGTCCTGATCCGCGGCCTGCCCGACGTCGCGACGTCGGTGAACGGCCGCGAACTGTTCACCGCCGAGCTGCGACGGGTTCAGCTGCAGGATTTCCCGGCACAGGCGATCGCCAGCATGGAAGTCTACAAGTCGGGCACCGCCGATCTGGTCGAACCGGGCCTTGCCGGCCTCGTCAACGTGCGCACGCGGCGCCCGCTCGACTTCAACGGCCGGGTGATCGCGGGCGGCTTCCGGGGCACCTACAACGACCAGAGCCGCAAGTATGATCCGGGCGGCAACGTGCTGATCTCCGACCGGTGGAAGGTCGGCGATGGCGAAATGGGCATCCTCGCCAACATCACCTATGCGCAGTCGCAATATTATAACGGCGTCCGCTACAATGACGGCTATGTCCGCGACTCATTCTATTCGGATTATCTGACGCAGGGACGCAAGGTCCGCGAGAACCTGCCGAACGGCCTGTTCTATTTCCCGAACAATGTCGGCCTGTATAATGACGGCGGCAAGCGGTATCGCCCGTCAGGCAACTTCTCGCTGCAATATAAGCCGACGCCCGATATCGAACTGTATGTCGATGGCATCTATCAGGGCTATCGCGGGCGCGGCTATGCCGACAATTTCAACGTGCCCGTCGAAAACTGGGGGCCGAATTCGACGCCGCCGGTGTTCACCAATGTCGTACTGCTCGAAGGGCAGTCGTTCAGCGACATCAAGCTGCGTCCGGGGCAGAATCCCGGCTTCGATCCGGCAAGCGTGCCACAGGCCGCATCGCTGACCAAGTCATCGGGGTCCGAGGCGCAGGGGTATCGCAGCACCAAGGCGGACGAGACCAACACCTATCAGCTCGCGACCGGCGGCCGCTGGACGACGGATCGCGCAACGCTGTCGACCGACCTCGCCTATACCTGGAGCCGCTACAACTCCGACAGTTTCAGCCTCGATTTCCGTACCGTCGGCGCCAAGACCGTCGACATCAATTTCAATCGCGATGGTGGGGCGGCGTTCAATTTCCCGACCTGGGATCCGTTCAATCCCGCGAACTACATGTTCCGCGGCTATTACGAAGACACCTATGACGTGAAGGGCGACGGGTGGCAGTGGCGCGGCGACCTGGCGCTCGACACCGACTGGGCGGTGTTGCCCAAGCTGCAATTCGGCCTGCGCGCCACGCAGCGCCACAGCGAGCGGACCTTTCAGGGCAATCGCTACGCCGACCTGACCGACGCGATGATCCCCTATACCTCGCTGCCGGTCGGCGAACTGCAACGCACGATCGATCCGTTCCGGGGCAGTGCGCAAGGGTTCGTGTCGTACCTGCAACCCTCGCGCGCCGGCATTTTCGACAACCGCGAGGCGCTGCGTAAATACACCTACGACACGCTCGTCCGCCTCGTCGCGCAATTCCCGACCAGCCAGTATTTCAAGGACCGGCTGACCGAATGGTCGACCGAGGAGATTCAGGTGTCGCCGACCTCGGGCTGGTCGGCCGACGAGCGCAGCTATGCGGCCTATGTCCAGGGCAAGTATGATTTCGCGCTGGGCGGTATCGAGGTCGACGGCCTGCTCGGCCTGCGCGCGGTGATGACCAACGGCACCAGCACCGGCACCTCGTCGATCTGCACGCTGAACGATGGCGGCACGCCGACCGATCCGCGCGATGACACCTGCACCCGGTCGCTGTCGCAGCGTACCGAGAAGCAGGATTATCTCGACCTGCTGCCCAACCTCAGCGCGCGTATCCGCTTCACCCCGAAGCTCCAGCTTCGCCTGGGCTATACCAAGACGCGGACGAAGCCGAATTTCGGCGACCTCAATCCGGGGCTGAACATTCAGCCGGTGATCTATCAGCCGTGCCTCGATGCGACCTCGCCGAACTACAACCCGAACGATACGACGAGCTGCCGGATTCCGGGGCGGATCTATCCCAATTATTCGGGGTCGCAGGGCAATCCGTCGCTGAAGCCGTTCACCTCGACCAACTACGACGTCAGCCTCGAATGGTATTTCTCGCGCACCGGCTTCGTCAGCGTTGCGGTGTTCCAGCGGGATATCTTCGGCTTCACCACCAACGTCACGCGCTTCCGCGACGATCCGCAATACGGCATCCTGCAGCTGACGAACCCGATCAACGCGGCCGATGCCAACATCAAGGGGGCCGAGGCCAATTTCCAGACCTTCTTCGACTTCCTGCCCGGCGCCCTGAGTGGTCTCGGCGTGTCGGCGAACGTCAGCTACCTGACCGGCAAGAACCGTTATCCCAACGGCTATGATCCGCAGACCGACACCTTCAAGGGGCCGGGCGAGTATCTGACGATCCCCGGCCTGTCGAAATGGACCTACAACGCGGCGGTCTTCTACGAAAAATCGGGGCTGGTCACGCGGCTGTCGTACAACCGGCGCTCAGACTGGGTGAACAGCTACGACACCGATCCGCAGACCGGGTTCCAATATGCCGGCCGCAGCACCTATGCCCGCGACCGACTGGACGCCGGCATGAGCTACGATCTGAACAAGAACATCACGCTCAGCGCCGATATCGGCAACATCCTGGCGCGGCCGTTCCGCAACTATGTGAACTTTCAGCCGGGCCGGACCTCGCCGATCGATGTCCGCGACGAGGGGCGCTATTACGGGGTCGGCCTGCGCTTCCGCTTCGGCGACTAACGATCGCGAACAGGAGGTGGCCTGATGCCTGTCGCGGCATCAGGCCACCGCCACGGTTGCCCTCGATCACAGCCGGATGGTGGTCAAGGACGTGCCAACGCGGCGTTCTGCGCCAGGTCCGATAAGAATGATTATGTAAAGCGGGCTATTCCTCGACCAGTTCGACCACCTCGAACGCATAGCATTGCCAGCCCCGTTGCCGCGCGGCTTCCTCGGTCGCGGCGCGTTTCCCCGTCGCCTCCTTCAGCGACGCGGCATGGCCCCAGAAGACTTCGGTCCTGCCGTTTTCCAGCACCGCGACGATCCGCCAGAAATGGGTGAAGGGCGCGGTCGTCGGGCCGATCGTCTTGACCCAGCCATCGGCCATCGTCGCGGTCAGCCGCCGCTTGCGCCGCGCCACCGGCTATCGCCCCGCCAGCAGCGCATCGACCCAGGCGGGCACCAGTTCGCTCGCCGGCCCGAGGCGGCTTTCGTCGAAGCGCGCCGATCCGGCCGAGCGTTCGAGGTTCAGCTCCAGCGTCGCCGCGCCCCGGTCGCGCGCCCATTCGACGAAGCCGGCGGCGGGATAGACCGCGCCCGACGTGCCGATCGACACGAACAGGTCGCAGTCGCCGATCGCCGCGACGATGCGGTCCATCGCATAGGGAATCTCGCCAAAGAATACGATGTCGGGCCGCAGCGCCGCCGCGCCGCACGCCGCGCAGACACTGCCCGGCGGCAACGGCCCGCTATGCGGCACCCGCGCACCGCACGCGGCACATAGCGCGGAACACAGCTCGCCATGCATGTGCAGCAGCCGCTGCGCCCCGGCGCGTTCGTGCAGGTCGTCGACATTCTGCGTCACGATCAGCAGCCCGCCGGCCCACGCCCGGTCGAGCGCGGCCAGCGCATGGTGCGCGGCATTGGGCGCAACCCCGGCCAGCGCGGCGCGGCGCAGGTCGTAGAAACGGTGGACCAGCGCCGGATCGTCGCGCAGCGCCTCGGGCGTGCACACCTCCTCGACCCGGTGCCCCTCCCACAGCCCGCCGGGCCCGCGAAAGGTGGCGATGCCGGATTCGGCGGAGACGCCCGCCCCGGTCAGGACGACGATATTGCGGATCGCGTGCATCGCCGATGCATAGGCCGACGGGGCCTCCACGGGAAGGTCCGGGGGCTATCCGCCGGCGCGGTACCAGGCAATCGGCAGCGCGTCCGGCACCGACAGGCGCGGGACCGGTCGGGCCGCCGCCGCCGCGATCCATGCCGCGCCGCCGTCGCGGTGCCGGATCGATCCGTCGCCGCGCGTCGCCACCCGGCCATAGACCGGCCGTTCGGCATCCGCCGGGCTGCCGCCGAACATCGCGGCGATGTTGCCGTAGGTCGACGGATCGCGCCCGTCGAGGCTGAGCCGGTCGTTGAGATAGCAGGCGGTGGCCCATGCGACCTCCGGACTCGGCGTCATCGCGATGATCCGCTTGGCCCAGTACATCCGCAGATTGTTATGCATCCAGCCATCGATCACGAACTGTTTCTGGCACGCATTCCACAGGGCGTCGCGCGTCTCGCCGTGCAGCATCGCGTCCAGCGTCTCCCCCTCCGGCCGGGGATCGTCCGCATGTGCCGCCAGCGTCGCCACCGCCCAGTCGGCCACCCGGTCATAGCGTTGCGCGCCGCGCAGCATCCGCGCCTGCCAGTGGAACCATTCGCGCCAGCCCAGCAGCTCGTCGGCGAACTTCGTCTTGTGCGTCTTGCCCGCCGTCGCGCCGTCGACGGCAGCCATCACCTCGCGCGGGCCGAGGATGCCGAAATGGAGATAGGGCGACAGGCCGCTCGCCCCGCTGTCGCGCGTCGCATCGTTGCGGGTGGCGGCATAGCCCGGCAGCACCGTGTCGACCAGACGCCGCAGCCGCGCCTCGGCCGCCGCGCGTCCCGCCGGGAATTGCGTGCTCGGCGGCAGGCTGTGGTCGATCGCCAGGTCGGCGATCAGCGCGTCCGGGTCGTGCGTCGCCAGATCGTCGGGCGCGAACGGTAGCGGCCCGGTATAGGGCGGTACCACCGGCACCTCGGCCGTGCCCCGCGCCCAGGTTTCGCGTGCCGGCTCGTGTCGGCGCAGGAACCCCGACCGGCCGCGGATATCGCTGCCGAGCACGGCGGGCGGAACAAGGCACGCGGCGTTGACGGCATAGACCGGCACGGTCGCGCGGGCGGCGACGCGCGCCGCCTGCCACCGCGCGACGAACACCGGCTGATCCTCGACCACGATCGCGCCCGCCTCGGCGCCGAGGCGGTAGACCAGCCCCTTCTCCCGCCGCCCCTCGCGGTCGACATGGCTGACGCAGGCGATGCCGCGCGCGGCACAGCCGGCGGCCAGATCGCGTGCCGCCCCCAGCAGGAAATGGTGCAGCCGGTCGGAGGCATAGGGATAATCCTCGCGGATGCCGTGATAGACCAGCACCGGCAGGCCCAGCGCATTGCCGAGGCGCAGCGCGGCATCGATCACCGGATTGTCGACCGCGCGCAGCGCCTGTTGCAGCCAGCACAGGACATAGCGCGCGCCGTCGCCGACCGGCAGGCGATCGTTCAGCGCCCCCACGCGCGGGGCCTCCGCCCATTCCCGCAAGGCGTCCGGCAACATGGTCGTATCTTCCCGGCCCACGCGGCCCTCCCCTATCGGTATCCGCCGCTACAGCGAGCGATCCGCGCAGACGTTCCGCAACCCGCCACCGGGTTCGCGCGTCTTGCCGCGACGGCACGCATCGCCGCACGGGAAAAGGAACCTGCCATGCCGCCCCGCTGGTCCATCGCGCTGGCCGCGATCCTACTCACCGGGCTTTCCGGCACCGCACAGGCCACGCCCGAATGCCGCGTGCGCATCCTGCGCCCGGTCACCGATGATCTCGGCAATCGCTGGCGCACAGGCAAGATCCTGCCGACGACGCTGGAGCGTGAGACGCGCGGGCGGACCTATTTCTGCGCGGAACACGGGTCGTGCATCCCGGCGACCATCAACCGCAAACCCGCCGCGCGGCTGCTCGACTGCACCCGCGGGCGCGCAGTCTCCCCCGGCGACTATCTGCTGGTCCCCGTCCGGCACCGCCGCAGTTGACGTTTACACCACGTCGTCGAGGCTGAACGCGTCGCGATCCTCGTCATAGGCGAAGACCTCGGCATAGCGGCCCCATAGCGTGACCGTGCGCAGCGTTTCGGCGGCGAAGGCGGGGGACATATGGTCCTCCAGCTCGTCGCGAAACCGTTCGGCGCGAGCGGGCTGTCCGGCGCGGTCGTCCAGCACCTGCCGGATATGCGCAGCCAGCGGCACCTGCGCGAGCAGCGCGGCGCGGAACAGTGCCTTGCGCGTGTCGACATCGGCCCCGGCATAGGCGCGCGCGTTGGCCGTCAGCACCAGTTCGGCCCCGCGCAACTCGGCAAAGCGCAGCAGCTGCAACGCCTCGGCGATCGGGAACAGTTCGTCGATCTCCAGCTGCAACTGGTCGGCCAGTTCGGCCATCGGCGCCCGCCCGTCGAACGGCGGCGCGTCGACCTCCTCGATCAGCCCGGCCAGACTGTTGGTCGACACGCGCGGCAGGACCATGCCCCGCCCCGGCGCCTCCCCTTGCCCCGCCGGCGCCACCGCCACCTGCGGCGCGCGCTCGGTCATCCGGGCATAAATCGCATCGACCAGCGCGCGAAACGCGGGGTCGAGCCGGTCGCGCGGATGCGCCAGCGTCACCGGGATTTCCGCCGCGATCCGCCCCGGATTGGACGAAAAGACGAGGATGCGGTCGCACATCAGCACCGCTTCCTCGATATTGTGGGTGACCAGCAGCATCGACCGGATCGGCATCCGCCCCTCGAACCACAAATCGAGCAGGTCGGTGCGCAGCGTCTCGGCAGTCAGCACGTCGAGCGCGGAGAAGGGTTCGTCGAGCAGCAGCAGCGTCGGATCGACCACCAGCGCGCGGGCGAGGCCGACCCGCTGGCGCATGCCGCCCGACAGCTCCTTGGGATAGGCATTCTCGAACCCGTCGAGGCCAATAAGGTCGATCGCCGCCAGCGCACGCACGCGACGCTCGGCAGCGGGTACCGCCTGCGCCTCCAGTCCCAGTTCGACATTCTGCAGGACGCTCAGCCACGGGAACAGCGCGAACGTCTGAAACACCATCGCCACGCTCGGGTCGTGCCCGGCGGGCGTCGGGGGGAACTGGATCGTGCCGGTATCGGGCCGGATCAGCCCGGCGATCGTGCGCAGCAGCGTCGACTTGCCCGATCCCGACCGGCCGAGCAGGCCGACGACCTCGTTTTCGCTGAGCGTCAGGTCGACGCCCGCCAGCACGGCGCGACCGCCCGTGCCGGGGTCGCCATAATGATGGCCGACGCCGGTGACCTGAACGATCGGGGCGGCAGTACGGGGATGGGTGGTTGCCATGATGAATTCCTCAGGCAAGCCGCAGCCGCCGCTCGGCATAGCCATAGAGCGGACGCCACAGCAGGCGGTTGAAGGCGATGACGAAGAGCGACATGACCGCGATGCCCAGCGTAACGCGCGCCATGTCGCCGGCGGCGGTCGCCCGCGCGATATAGCTGCCAAGGCCGGCGGCCTGCAGGTGGTCCTGCCCCCACGACACCGCTTCGGCGACGATGCTGGCGTTCCACGACCCGCCCGACGCGGTGAGCGCGCCGGTGACGTAATAGGGAAAGATCGCCGGGAGCCCCAGGCGTCGCCACCACGACCAGCCCGTCAGGCCGCTCAGCTGCGCCACTTCGCGCAGGTCGTTGGGAATGGCGCTGGCGCCCGCGATCACGTTGAACAGGATATACCACTGGGTGCCCAACACCATCAGCGGCGACAGCCAGATATCGGGGCTGAGGTGCCAGCGCAGGATCGCGATGACCGCGACCGGGAACAGGACGTTCGCGGGAAAGGCCGCGAGGAACTGCGCCACCGGCTGCAACCGCGCGGCCCAGCGCGGGCGCAGGCCGATCCACATGCCGACCGGCACCCAGATCAGGCTGGCGAGCGCAATCAGCGCCAGCACGCGGACCATGGTGAACAGCCCCAGCGTCAGCGCGGCGCGCGCATCGCCCCAGCTGAGCCGTGTAGACAGATAGCCCGCGACCAGCCACGTGCCCCCGCCGACCGCCAGCGCAATCAACGCGCGCCACACCCCGAGCGACCGCGCCGTCGTATGGCGTGGCTCCGACCGCACCGGCCGCGCCGCACGCCGGGGCAGCGACGGCAGCCGGTCGATCGCGCGGCGCAGCGTAGCAGCGATCACTCCAGGCAGGCCTGCGCGCCGGAACAGGTCGTACAACCACGATCGCGGCCGGGTCTGCGCGGCGGTCTGTTCGAACCGGAACCGGTCGGCCCACGCGACGACCGGGCGGAACATGATCTGGTCATAGGCGAGGATGACGATCGCCATCGCCGCCACCGCCCAGGCGACGCTGCGCACGTCGCCCGCATCGATCGCCAGCGCCAGCCACGATCCGATACCGGGCAGCAGCACCCGCGTATCGCCGACGCTGATCGCTTCGGATGCGACGACGAAGAACCATCCGCCCGACATCGACATCATCGTGTTCCACACCAGCGCCGGCGTCGCGAACGGCAGTTCGAGCCGGACGAAACGCCGCCATGGCGACAGGCCGAAGCTGGCCGACACTTCCTTCAAATCCTCGGGCACGGTGCGCAGCGACTGGTAGAAGCTGAACGCCATGTTCCACGCCTGGCTGGTAAAGATCGCAAAGATCGCCGCCAGCTCGACGCCCAGCTGTCGCGCAGGGAACAGCCCCATGAAGAAGCTGACGGTAAAAGTCAGGAACCCCAGGATCGGCACCGATTGCAGGATGTCGAGCGCGGGGATGATGAGCATTTCCGCGCGCCGGCTCTTGGCCGCAAGCGCAGCGGCGGCAAAGGTGAAGGCAAGGCTGGCCCCCAATGCCGCGAACATGCGCAGCGTCGTGCGCAGCGCATAGCCCGGCAGCAGCGCGGGATCGAGCGTGACCGGCGCGGTGCGCAACCGTGCCAGCGGTTCGGCCATCCCCTCCGCCCCGCGCGCGACCAGCACAGCGATGGTCGCGAGCAGGACGAAGGCGGCGATATCGTTCCACGGGATCGCCGCCCCGCGCCATGCCCGCCGGCGGGCCTTTGGGCGCAACAGCGGTACGGCGGCGAAGTCGGTGCGGTCGATCACAGGATGGCACTCACGGTCCAGGTTGCGCCGACGACCCCCTCGGTCGCGCGCAACCGCGTGCAGAAGCGTTCGAGCGCTTCGGGTTCGGCGGTGGTCGGGATCAGCGTCGCGGCGATCTCGATACTGTCGTCGGTGTCGGTCACGACGTCGATCGACTGCACCGGATAGCCGATCGCCTCCAGCCCGTCGGCCAGCAGGTCGCGCGCCAGCGTGACGCGTTCGGGCAGGCAGACGACATGCGCGCGGTACACCGCCTCGGTCGTGGCGGCATCGACGGGCTGGCGGTTGATGTAGTTGACCAGCGGGCGCAGCATCGTGTTGCCGACCAGCACGATGACGGTCACCCCCGCCGCCTCGGGCAGCAGCCCCGCACCGCAGAACGCGCCGATAGCGGCCGACGACCACAGGGTCGCGGCGGTGTTCAGCCCGCGAACCTGCGCGCCTTCCTTCATGATGATCCCTGCGCCCAGGAAACCGATGCCCGACACGACATAGGCGACGACATGGACCATGCCGCCGACCCCGGTCAGCCGCCCGCCCAGATGGACGAACGCCGCCGCGCCGACCGCGCCCAGCGCCATGGTGCGCAGGCCGGCGGTACGCTGCCGGATCTGGCGCTCCAGCCCGATCAGCCCGCCGAACAACAGCGCGGTGCCGAGCTTCGCCAGCACGACCGCGAAGTCGTGGCCGGTGGTGACGAGCTCGGTCACCGCCACGCCCCATCCCAGAAGCGCCACGCATTGAACCCCGCGCGCGACAACCGCGCCGACAGCCGCAGCAACCGGGCAAAGGCCGGGCGATCGACCCGGCGGGCGCGCATCATCGCGCGGAGGATGGCGAGCGTCAGCGCAGCGGCCGCCAGCCAGCAGCGCGCCGGCAGGAGCGGTTCCCACCAGCGGATCGGCGCCGGGCCGCGCGGCGCCACGTGGCACACGGCATTGGGCGATAGCGCGCGGGCGTGCAGGCACCGTTGCGCGGAATATCTGGTCGACATGGCGACCCTCCTGTTCGGTATTCGACCGGTCGGAGGGGCGGGCGCAGCGACGGGCTAGCGGCGCTCCCTCGATCCGGTCGTGCCCGGCGTTGCCGGCAGTGCGATCGTCTCGCTACTGTCCGCGTCGTCGGGCATGGGGGTGGATCGGGATGGCATGGAGGTTCCTGGGAGCTTCCTGTTGGTATCGCCGCCCTTGCGGTGACAGGGCGGGCCGTTATGGGATTTGCGCGTCCACATCAACACGTGATTTCGGACGACATACCACAGTATATTCCCGATATACCTTGGTATATATCACAGTAAAACGCCACGGCGTCGAAAGGAAAACCGGGATCATGGCGGTCGTCGCGGCGTATCTCTATCGTAATGGACAGCAGGTTCGCGCGGTTACGATCGACGAACATGTGCATTGTCCCGACGACAAGTCCGAATTCGTCTGGATCGGACTGATCGATCCGACGGCGCAGGAGCTGCAGGAACTACAGGCGCGCTACGGCCTGCACCCGCTGGCGGTCGAGGATGCGCTGAAGGCGGACCAGCTGCCCAAGGTCGACGTCTATGCCGACCAGCTCTTCGTCGTCGCGCGCACCGCCCGCCTCGACGGCGATGCGATCCGCTATGGCGAGACCGCGATCTTCGTCGGGCACAGCCACATCATCACCGTCCGCCACGGGTCGCTGCGCGACCATCGCCACCTGCGCGCCCAGCTGGAGGCCAGCCCCGACCTGCTCGGCCACGGCGTCGACTATGTGCTGCACGCGGTGCTCGACTTCATCGTCGACGGCTATTTCCCGGTCATCGAGGCGATCGAGCGCGAGGTGGAAGCGATGGAGGCGCAGACGCTCGACACCTTCCTCGGTCGGGCGGACATCGCGCGCATCTTTGCCATGCGCCGCGAACTCAGCCGGTTCCAGCGCATCCTGATCCCGATGCAGGAGGTGGCGACCAAGCTGGTCCGCATCGACCTGCCGTGCATCGACCCCAATACCCGGCCCTATTTCTCCGACGTGCGCGACCATGTGCGCCGCGCGCAGTCGATGGTCGACGGGCTGCGCGAGGTGCTGACCTCGGTCTTCGAATTCAGCAACCTGCTCGAACAGCAGCGCACCGGCGCGATCACCCGCCAGCTTGCCGCATGGGCCGCGATCCTGGCCGTGCCGACCGCGATCGCCGGCATCTACGGCATGAATTTCGAACATATGCCCGAACTGAAGACGACCTATGGCTATTTCGTCGTGCTGGCCGTGATCGCCGCCGCCTGTACCCTGCTCTATATCCGTTTCCGCAAGGTCGGGTGGCTGTGACCTTTCCGGCCCGCGCCGCCGCGCCGTCGGTGGTGGCGCTGATGGCGGCGGTGTTCGTCGCCGATACGCTGACCGACCTCGAAATCACGGTCGCGGTCTTCTATGTCGTGCCGATCCTGCTGTCGGCACGCGCGCTGCCCCGGCGCGGTGTCCGGGCGCTGGCGGTCGGCTGCGTCGCGCTGGCCGCGCTCAGTTCGCTGCTGACCGCGCATGGCGCGTGGGAGGCGGGGCTGACCAACCTGGCGATCAGTTCGGTCGCGATCCTCATCACCACCCAGCTTACGCTGCGGCTGCTCGCGGCCGAGGCCGCGTTCGGCGAGGCGCGGGCGCAGCTGATCCGCGTGTCGCGGGTGTCAAACCTCGGCGCGCTGGCCAGCTCGATCGCGCATGAGGTGAACCAGCCCCTGGGTGCCATCGCCAGCAGCGCGGGTGCGGGCGAACGCTGGCTGGCCGCCGATCCGCCGGGGCTGGAGCAGGCGCGCGCCTCGCTGCGGCGCATCGCCGACGATGCGCGGCGGGCCAGCGCGATCGTCGTGCGCATCCGCCGCCTGTCGCAACGCCACGCCGTCACCCGCATGCCGGTCGATCTGAACGAGGTCGCACGCGACGCGCTGGCGCTGACCGCGCGCGAACTGGACGCGGGGGGAATCGTGGTGCGCGCCGACCTGGCCACCGACCTGCCCCCGGTGGCGGGCGACCGCATCCAGCTGCAACAGGTCGTCGGCAACCTCCTGTCGAACGCCGTCGAGGCGCTGGCCGATATCCCGCGCGAACAGCGGACGATTACGCTGTCGAGCGAGGTGGCGGCGGACGGGCGGGTCACGCTGTCGGTCGCCGACAGCGGCATCGGCATCCCCGCCGAACATCTGCCGCATATCTTCGATTCGCTGTGGACGAGCCGGGAGGGCGGCACCGGCCTGGGCCTCACCATCGCGCAGACCATCGTCGAGGCGCATGGCGGCAGGATCGCGGCGCATCCCGCAGCGCCCGGCACCCGCATGGCGATCACCCTGCCTGCATCGGAGGAACCGCGATGACCGCCCCTGCCCCCGTCATCCGCATCGTCGACGACGATGATTCGATGCGCGCCGGCATCGCCGACCTGCTCGCCTCGGTCGGGTTCGCTACCCGCGCCTTTTCCTCGGTCGCCGATTTGGTGGCAGGCGATGCCACGGGGCCGGGCTGCCTGATCCTCGACATCCGCATGCCCGGCGAAGGCGGCCTCGCCTTCTTCCAAAGCGCCGCGTTCGCGGCGGTAGCGTTGCCGGTCATCTTCGTATCGGGCCATGCCGATATCCCAATGGCGGTGCAGGCGATGCGCGCGGGCGCGGTCGATTTCCTCGCCAAGCCGTTCGCCGACCAGGCGCTGATCGACGCGGTCAACCGCGCGCTGGCGATCGACCGCGACCGGCGCGCGACGCTGAGCGACACGGCGGCGCTGCGCGCGCGGTTCGCGACGCTGACCCCCGGCGAGCGCGCGGTCGCCGAACTGGTCGCCGCCGGCCTGCCCAACAAGACGATCGCCGCGCGCCTGGGCGTCAGCGAGATCACGGTAAAGGTCCGCCGGGGCCATGCAATGCGCAAGGTGGGCGCGGCCACCCTGCCCGATCTGGTCCGCGCGACCGACCGGATCGCCCCACCCCAAGCCGACACGCCCTGACCCCATCCGCTCCAATCGAGTTTTCCGCCAAGTGTGAACGAGACAATCGCTTATCGTCGGCGCGGGGAAGCGGTTAGGCTCCGCGCCAAGCAGATGGAGAGCTGACACATGGATGCGAAAACCGGAGAGATGAGCGGCTGCCCGATCCACCAACCGAATACGGTTCGGTCGCTGGTGGGCCGCACCAACCGCGACTGGTGGCCCGACGCGCTGCCGCTGGAAGTGCTCAACCAGGGTGGCACCTCGCCCGACCCGATGGGCCATGAATTCGATTACGCCGAAGCCTTCAAGCAGCTCGACTATGCCGCGCTGAAGGCCGACCTGACCGCGCTGATGACCGACAGCCAACCGTGGTGGCCGGCCGATTACGGCAATTATGGCGGCCTGTTCATCCGCATGGCGTGGCACGCCGCCGGCACCTACCGCACCGCCGACGGGCGCGGTGGCGCGAACAGCGGGCAGCAGCGTTTCGCCCCGCTCAACAGCTGGCCGGACAACGGCAACCTCGACAAGGCGCGTCGCCTGTTGTGGCCGATCAAGCAGAAATACGGCAAGCATATCAGCTGGGCCGACCTGTTCATCCTGGCGGGCAATGTCGCGATCGAATCGATGGGCGGCCCGGTGTTCGGCTTCGGCGGCGGTCGTGCCGACGTGTTCGAACCGGAAAAGGACATCTACTGGGGGTCGGAAGAACAGTTCGTCGGCCATCCCGACAACAAGACGCGCATCCTGCCCGAGGAAGAGCTGGAGCTGGAACAGCCGCTCGCCGCGATCCAGATGGGCCTGATCTATGTCAATCCCGAAGGCCCCGGCGGCGTGCCCGATGCACTGCAGTCGGCGCGCGACATCAAGGAAACGTTCGCGCGCATGGCGATGAACGTCGAGGAAACCGTCGCGCTGACCGCCGGCGGCCATACCTTCGGCAAGGCGCATGGCGCGGGCGATCCGACGCTGGTCGGGGAATCGCCGGAAGGTGCCGATATCTCGCTGATGGGCCTTGGCTGGACCAACAGCTTCGAAAGCGGGATGGGGCAGCACACCACCACCAGCGGCATCGAGGGCGCGTGGGTGAATACGCCGACCGAATGGTCGGGCAACTATTTCCGCCTGCTGCTCGATTACGAATATGAACTGGTGCGCAGCCCGGCGGGTGCCAAGCAGTGGCAGCCGATCAACCAGCGCGAAGAGGACATGGCCCCGGCGGCGCATGATCCGAACCTGCGCGTGCCGACGATGATGACCACCGCCGACATGGCGCTGAAGGTCGATCCCGAGATGCGCGCCATTTCGGAGAAGTTCAGGAACGACCATGAAGCGTTCAAGGACGCCTTTGCCCGCGCGTGGTTCAAGCTGACCCACCGCGACATGGGGCCAAAGGTCCGCTATCTGGGCCCGGAAGTGCCGGAGGAAACGCTGATCTGGCAGGACCCCGTGCCCGCCGGCACCACCCCATCCGATGCGGACGTGGCGGCGTTCAAGGCGAAGATCCTCGATGCCGGCTTCACGGTCGGGCAGCTGGTGAAGACCGCCTGGGCCTCGGCCTCGACCTATCGCCGGTCGGACCATCGCGGCGGCGCCAATGGCGCGCGCATCGCGCTGGAACCGCAGCGCGGATGGAAGGTGAACGAGCCGGAGGAACTGTCAGCCGTCCTCGCCAAGATCGGCGAGCTGAAGGGCAGCCTATCGCTCGCCGATGCGATCGTGCTGGCGGGCAATGCGGCGGTCGAGAAGGCGGCGAAGGATGCGGGTTTCGCGGTCGACGTCCCCTTCACCGGCGGTCGCGGCGACGCGACGCAGGACTGGACCGATGCCGACAGCTTCGCGGTGATGGAACCGGTCGCCGACGGCTTCCGCAATTACCTGAAGACCAAGCACAGCGTGAAGACCGAGGAGCTGCTGCTCGATCGCGCCTCGCTGCTCGGCCTGTCGGTGCCGGAAATGACCGTGCTGGTCGGTGGCCTGCGCGTGCTGGGTGCCAACTACCGCGACGCACCGGAAGGCGTGTTCACCGACCGTAAGGGGCAGCTGACCAACGACTTCTTCGTCAACCTGCTGAACAACGACACCTTCTGGAAGGTGGTCGACACCAGCGCCGACGAGGAATTCATCGGCTATGACCGTGCCGGCAGCCACGAACGCTGGCGCGCGACGCGCACCGACCTGATCTTCGGGTCGAACAGCCAGCTGCGCGCGGTGGCCGAGGTCTATGCCGAGAATGGCCATGAGGAAAAGTTCGTGCGCGATTTCGTCGCGGCCTGGACCAAGGTGATGAACGCCGACCGGTTCGACGTGCCGCAGCAGGCGGATAGCGTACAGCCCGCCGGGATTGCCGAACCGGCCTGATCCACGGCACAACGCAGCGGCGCGGGAGCGATCCCGCGCCGTTTTGCTGTCCGGGGCCTGATGCGATGCGGTGTTTTTTCGACGAACGGCAGCTGGGCCATGCCCCGACGCGCGAATTTCACAATGGCGGATGGACCGACCATGCCGAGATTCCCGCACGCGTAGCGACGATCGCCGCGACGTTGCCGGCGATCGAGCCGCCCGCCGACCATGGCACCGCGCCGATCGCGGCGGTGCACACCGCGCGCTACCTCGACTTCCTGCAAAACGCCTGGGTCGACTGGACGGCGGCGGGGCGGGTCGGCGATGCGATCGGCTATGTCTTTCCCGTCGCGCGGCGTCGCCCGCTCGACCTGACGCGCATCGACGCGCGTTTGGGCGCGTTCAGCATGGACGCGTCGACCCCGATCACCGCGCATAGCTGGGACGCGGCCTATTGGGGGGCGCAGTGCGCGCTGTCCGCCGTCGATGCGCTGGCACAGGGCGCGCAGCACGGTTTCGCGCTGTGCCGCCCGCCCGGCCACCATGCCGGGGCAGATTATCTGGGCGGCTATTGCTTCCTGAACAATGCCGCGATCGCCGCGCGCCATGCCGTGGCGCAGGGGTTGGGACCGGTCGCGATCCTCGACGTCGATTATCATCACGGCAACGGGACGCAGGATATCTTCCTCGACGATCCCACGGTGTTCTTCGCATCGATCCATGCCGACCCGACGACCGATTATCCGTTCTACTGGGGCCATGCCGATGAAACCGGCAAGGGCGCGGGTGCAGGCACCACGCTGAACCTGCCGCTGCCGCGCGGGACCGACTGGACAGCCTATGCCCCTGCGCTCGACACCGCGCTGGCGGCGATCCGGGCGTGGGGGGCGCGCACGCTGATCGTGTCGTTCGGCGCAGATACCTTTGCCGGCGATCCGATTGCGGGCTTCGCACTACAGACCGCCGACTTCGCCACGATGGGGCAGGCCATCGCCGCCGCCGGCCTGCCGAGCGCGATCGTGATGGAAGGCGGCTATGCGGTTGACGCACTGGGCACGAACGTCGCCGCCTTCCTTGCGGGGTTTATGGATTAGGGCCGGAACACCGTCTTGAGGTTCATGAACTCGTGCAGCCCGAACGGCCCGAGTTCGCGGCCATGGCCCGACCGCTTGATCCCGCCGAACGGAGCTTCCGGCGACGACGCCAGCATCTGGTTGATCGCGGTCATCCCCGCCGCGATGTCGCGGACGAAGCGGTCCTGTTCGACCACGTCGTTGGTCCACACTGCCGAACCGAGGCCAAACGGGATGGCATTGGCGATGTCGATCGCCTCGTCGATATCGGCCGCGCGGAAGACCATGGCGATGGGGCCGAAAATCTCCTCCGCCATCAACGCGCTGTCCAGCGGCACGTCGGTCAGGATGCCGGCGGTGAGGTACGCGCCGGGCAGGTCGGGCTGCTCCCCGCCGAACAACAGCGTCGCGCCCTGCCGCTTGGCCTCTTCGAGCTGTTCCAGCACCGTATCGCGCTGTTCGAAGCTGCTGAGCGGCCCCATGTCACTGGCGGGATCGGTCGGGTCACCCGGCTTCACCGCGCGCATCGCCGCCGAAAACCGGTCGAGAAACGCGTCGTAGATATCGGCATGGACGATCATCCGCTTGGCGCAGATGCACGACTGGCCGCTATTCTGGATGCGGCCGGTCACCGCCGCCTTCACCGCCGCGTCGAGATCGGCCGACGGCATCACGACAAACGGGTCCGACCCGCCAAGTTCCAGCACCACTTTCTTCAGGTTGCGCCCGGCCTGTTCGGCGACGGAAATCCCCGCCCCCTCGCTGCCGGTCAGCGTCACGGCGACGATGCGGTCGTCGGCGATCAGGTCGGCAATCGCCGAGGACTTGATCGCCAGATTCTGGAACAGCCCCTCGGGCGCGCCCGCGTCGCGCGTCATTTCCTCCATCAGCGTGGCGACGCCCTGCACGATGCTGGCATGTTTCAGCAGCGCGACATTGCCCGCCAGGATGGTGGGGGCAAGGAAACGCACCGCCTGCCAATAGGGGAAGTTCCACGGCATGATCGCCAGCACCGGCCCCTGTGGCAGCCACGTGACCTCCGCCGTGCCGCCACCGGTCAGCGCGCTACGCTGCGGCTCCAGCATCGCCGGGCCGTGATCGGCATAATGGCGGAACGCGGCGGCGCATTTGTCGACCTCGGCCAGCGCGGATGTCAGCGTCTTGCCCATTTCGTCGGTCGCCATGCGGGCAAGCCGGTCGCGATTGGCGTCATAGGCATCGGCGATCCGGCGCAGCAGCGCGACACGCTCGGCGATCGGGGTCAGCCGCCAGCGGGCATAGGCGTCGGCGGCCAGCGCGATCTTGTGGTCGAGCTGGTCGGCGGTCAGTTCGGCATGGGTGGCGAACTGTTCCCCGGTGGCGGGGTTGGTGCTGTGGAACATGCGGCTCCGGGGGGATGAAGGTTGCGCGGATCGACCCTCAACGCCGGGGGCGGGCACGGGTTGCGACGGCGCGATACCAACGGTTGGGAAAATTCGCCGCGGATTGGCGGCGCATACCACAGCTACAATTGTAGTCATAGCGTAAGCCATTGATATTGCTTGTTCCGTAAAACTGGCACGGCGGATGCAAAGTAGTTGGCATCACCGGAAGCAACGCCGGAATACAGGGAGAAAGCACATGACCGCCATCCGTTTCGCCGCTTCGATCGTCCTCGGCCTGGTTGCCACCACCTCGGCATTTGCCGCCGAACCCAATGCCGCGCCGACCCCGACCCCGGTCGCCGCCGCCGGCACCACCGCCGCCGCGCTGCCGATCGCGATCACGCTGGCCGCCGGCCCCGCCGCCGTCGCGTACAAGGCATCGCCGAACGCCCGCTACTGCTTCAAGACCGAAACCACCGGCAGCCGCATCCTGACCCGCGTGTGCAAGACCCGCAGCGATTGGGAAGCCCGCGGCGTCGACCTCGACCGCGCGCTCGCCGGCCGCTGATCGGCACCCGCCCCAAACGCCCCGCACCGCCCCTGCTGCACCCGCAGCGGGGGCGGTGTCGCGTTACCAGCCCATGGTGCCGGGCGCGCCCTTGAACGGGCCGGCCAGGTCAGGGGTGATCCACCCGCCGTAAAATCCGCCGGGCTGCGGCACGACCCGAACTCCGTCGACGGTGCAGTGATCGAACGGCGCGGCGTAGAAGGCGATATGGTCGGCAAGGATGCGGAACGCCGGGGTCGGATCAGCATAGCTCCACCCGACGCGGTCCAGCACAGCATCGCCCACGACCACGTCCCAATAACGCGCCTGCCCCTTCCATTCGCACAGCGACCGCCCCGGCGCGGAACGCAGCAGCTCCATCGCGATATCGGCGGGCGGGATGTAATAGCTGGGCGGGTGGCTGGTCTCCAGCGTGCGGACGGCGCGGGTCGTGTCGGCGATCACCTGTCCGCGATGCTCGATGCGGATGCGCCGGTCGCAGGTTTCCGCGATCGCCGGGCGCGGAAAGTCCCACACGCTCACCTGCCCCAGCGCGACGGGATCGCGGCGCGGGGTCATCGTACCCACCGTTGCAGCGTCGGGCGGACATGCAGGAAGCGCAGGTACAGCGCCTCCAGCCAGCGCAGCACCACCCGGTTACGCGCGGCAAGGCCGAACGGGCGCAGCAGCGGGATCGCCCGCCACATCGCGGCGAATGCCGCCGCACCCGACACGATCCGCCCGGCCTCGCGGGCATGAAAGCGTGCGAGCAACAGCCGCCGATCGATCGGGCATGCCGCCTGCGGATCGCCGACATTCACGAAATCGATCCGCCGCCCGCGATCGAGCCGCCGCATCAGGGCGATCTCGCGCAGGCACAGCGGGCAGGTGCCGTCATACCAGACGGTCAGCCGGTCAGACATGGTTCAACTGATAGAAGACCAGCAAGGCGAGGATCGCCATCATCAGCACGACCCCCAGATAGGTCATCAGGATCTTGGCGGGGCGGGACATCGGACGCAACCTTTCCGGGCGGCACGCCGCCCTTTCCTGTGTCGCGTCGCAACATGGGGACCATGGCCATCGTCGCACCTGTACCAACGGGCAGCCGGCAACGGCACGCCCGGTAATATGCCTCACTTCCAGTGATTTGCGCGAACCGAACGGCGCCAGCCTGCCCCAAGGGGCGGCAACCCGACGCACCACCCGCCGGTTGGTTCCCATGAGCGGCAATGACAGGAGCACGTCATGCATCATCCACGAACCCGACCGACAGCGGCGGCAGTCGGCATCACCCCCGACAGCGTGATCGCCGGGCGCGATGCGATGCTTCGCGAACGTGGCGCATCGTTCTTTGCGACGCGCGGCGGCCTCGCCCTCGACCACGACCGGTCGGGGCATCGCCGCTTCCAGTATCTCTATGAAGACCTGTTGATGTGAAGGAGTGCGAACGATGCGCAGGATCGAACAGAAGGAACGGACGGCGATTAAATGGGCAGCACTGATGTTCGTGCTGTTCTGGGTCGGCATCCTCGCGTTCCGCATCCTCACCATGGCGACCCAGGCGAAGGCGGAAGGCTATTTCACCTGACGGCGTAGGCGCAGGGGTTCTCCCCTGCCCTACAGCCCGTGTTCCACCGCAAGGCGGATCGCCTCCGCCACGGTGCGACAGCCCAGCGCCTGCAACATCTCGGCACGGTGCAGCTTCACCGTGCGTTCGCTGATGCCCAGTTCATAGGCGATCTGCTTGTTGAGCAGCCCACGCATCACTCCGTCCAGCACATCGCGCTGGCGCGGGGTGAGCGCGGCGATGCGCGCGGCGGCATCGCTGTCGGGGCGGGTGCCAACCTCGATCTGCGACCCCAGCATATATTGCAGCGACCCGTCCTCGGCAAAGATCGGGGCGAGCATCACCGCGTTGCGGAACGGGGTGCCGTCCTTCTTGTAGTTCAGTACCTCGACCAGCGTCGCGCGGCGTTCGCGCACGGCGGCGCGCAGTTCCTCGGTCGCTGCTTCCTCGGTATCCGGCCCGCGCAGGAACCGGCAGTTGCGGCCGAGGATTTCGTGTTCGGCATAGCCGGTCAGGTCGATGAACGCCTGGTTGCAGGCGACGATCGGCGTGTCGGGGAGATTCGGATCGCTGACGACGGCGGCGACGGCACTTCCGGTAATCATCTCGCCTGGGGACATCGTGCTGACCGAACCGACCGGCGGCCCCGATTGGCCGCTTCGTACTCGCCTTTGCACCGCTAAACGCCGAGGAGCAACATCGTGTCCATCCCGTGCGTTGCATCGCAGCGAAAGCGGGTAGCGAACTTAAGGAACAGGCATGGGCGATATCGCGATCATCGGGGCGGGCATGGCGGGCCTGAGCTGCGCCACCGCACTCAAGGCGGCGGGGCGGACGGTCGCGCTGTTCGACAAGGGCCGCCGGCCGAGCGGTCGGATGGCGAGCCGGGTGACGGACGACTTCGCGTTCGATTTCGGCGCGCTCTACATGACCGCGCGCGACGAGAGCTTCGTCGCGCAACTGCGGGGATGGGAGGCGGCGGGCATCGTCGCGCGCTGGCCGGCGGCGGGTGACGATGCGTGGGTCGGCACGCCGACGATGGAGGCGCCGCTGGTCGCGATGGCGCAGGCGCTCGACGTGCGCTGGTCGACCCATGCCCATGCGCTGTGCCGCGACGACGCGGGCTGGTGGCTGCAGCTGGAGGCGGAGGTGGCCGGGCCGTTCTCGGCGGTCGTGCTGGCGCTGCCCGCCGAACAGGTCGTACCGCTGGTCGCGGAACGGGACGATGCGCTCGCCACGCTGGCGCGCACGCACGCTTCCGCGCCATGCTGGACGGTGATGCTGGGGTTCGACCGTCCGATCGACGCGCCTGCGCTGCTGGAGCGGGACGGGATAATCGACCGCGCGGCGCGCAACCCCGCCAAGCCGGGGCGCAGCGGGGGTGAGGCATGGACGATCCACGCCGACGCCGACTGGTCTGCGCAGCATATCGAGGCGGAGCGCGAGTGGATGGTCGAACATCTGACGGCGGCCTTGGCAAGCCGCGTCGCGGGCCTGCCCGAACCGGTGTACGGCGCGGCGCATCGCTGGCGCTATGCCCGCTCGGACGGCGCGGGGATCGGCTGCTATCATGCCGACGGCCTCGGTGCCTGCGGCGACTGGCTGATCGCGCCCCGGGTCGAGGCGGCGTGGTTGTCGGGGCAACAGCTGGCGGCGGCGATGTAGCGGAAAGTAATGACATTATCCCCCCCCCCCGTTCGTCTTGAGTAGCCACTGAGCTTGTCGAAGGGGCGTATCGAAGGACCGGGCCACAGGTGCTTCGATACGGGTCTTCGACAAGCTCAGCCCCTACTCAGCACGAACGGAGGTTTTTGCGGCGGCGATGGGTTAGGCGTCACCGCGTACCGATCCCGTCCTGTTCCGCAACCTATTCCGGTTCGCGCGCGTTACGATTTGGCTGCGGCGGAATCCGCGCAGCATCCGGGGGCTGACAGGAAATATCATCATGGGCGACACGTCCGATTTCGAACTATCGCGCCGGGGCGTGCTGACCGCGGGTGCGGCGGGCGCGGCGCTGGCGGCCAGCCCGATGGCGGCGGCGGCACAGGGTGCAACGCCCGCCGCCGCCCCGCCAACGATGCCGGTGCGGCTGAAGGTCAACGGACAGGTCCGCGAACTGACGCTCGACACGCGCACGACCCTGCTCGACGCGCTGCGCGAACACCTGAACCTGACCGGCACCAAGAAGGGCTGCGACCATGGCCAGTGCGGCGCGTGCACGGTGATGGTCGAGGGCAAGCGGATCAACAGCTGCCTGACGCTGGCGGTAATGCACGAAGGCGACGCGATCACCACGATCGAGGGGCTGGGCACGCCCGACAAGCTGCACCCGATGCAGGCGGCGTTCGTCAAGCATGACGGATACCAGTGCGGCTATTGCACGCCGGGCCAGATCTGTTCGGCGGTCGCGGTGCTGGACGAGATCAAGCGCGGCGTGCCGAGCCATGTGCAGGGCGACCTGACCAAGCGGCCGCAGGCGACGAACATGGAACTGCGCGAACGGATGAGCGGCAATATCTGTCGCTGCGGCGCCTATTCCAACATTGCCGATGCCATGGCGGAGGTCGCGGGCGCATGAGAGCTTTCACCTATGAGCGCGCGAAGGACCCGGCCGAGGCCGCGCGCATCGTCGCCACCCGCCCCGGTGCCAAGTTCATCGCGGGCGGCACCAACCTGCTCGACCTGATGAAGCTGGACATCGAAACGCCCGCGCATCTGGTCGACGTACAGGACCTGAAGCTCGATCGGATCGAAAAGACGTCGGACGGCGGCCTGCGCATCGGCGCGCTGGTCAGCAACACCGATCTGGCCGCCGATGACCGCGTGCGGCGCGACTATGCCGTGCTTACCCGCGCGATCGTCGCGGGTGCCAGCGGACAGCTGCGCAACAAGGCGACGACGGCGGGCAACCTGCTGCAACGTACCCGCTGCCCCTATTTCTACGACACCAACATGGCCTGCAACAAACGCAAGGCGGGGTCGGGCTGTGCCGCGATCGGCGGCTATTCGCGGCAGCTGGGCGTGATCGGTGTGTCGAACGCCTGCATCGCGACCTTCCCCGGCGACATGGCCGTCGCGATGCGCGTGCTGGATGCGGTGATCGAGACGATCGACGGCAACGGCACGACGCGGCGCATCCCGATCGCCGACTTCCATCGGCTGTCGGGCGACCGGCCCGACCTCGACACGGTATTGCAGCCCGGCGAGCTGATTACCGCCGTCACCCTGCCCCGTCCGTTGGGCGGCAAGCATTTCTACGAAAAGGTCCGCGACCGCGCCTCCTATGCCTATGCATTGGTGTCGGTCGCCGCCGTGATCCAGCGCGACGGCACCGGCCGCGTCGCGTTCGGCGGCGTGGCACCGCGCGCGTGGCGGGTGGAGGCAGCCGACGCGCTGTTGCCGCAGGGCGCCGCCGCCGTCACCGCGCGCGCGTTCCAGGGCGCGACACCGACCAAGGACAATGCATTCAAACTGCCGCTCGCAACCCGCGCGCTGGCCTCCGTCATCGCGCAGGCGAAGGGGTAATTCCATGAAGTTCGAAACCCCCGCCGGCACCAACCCGATCGACCGGCAAGCGGTCGTCGGCCGTCCCCGCCCCCGCATCGACGGCCCGAAAAAGGTCGCCGGCCTTGCCCCCTATGCCTTTGAACATGCCCGCGACGTGCCCGAAGCCGCCTACGGCGTGATCGTCGGCGCGGGCGTGGGCAAGGGGACGATCCGCTCGATCGACCTTTCCGCTGCACGCGCCGCACCGGGCGTGCTGGCGATCGTCACCGCCGACAGCGCGGGTCCCTTGGGCAAGGGGCGGATGAATACCGTCAAGCTGCTCGCCGGCCCCGCCATCGACCATTATCACCAGGCGGTGGCGGTGGTCGTCGCCGAAACCTTTGAACAGGCGCGCGCCGCCGCCAACCTCGTCCGCGTCGATGTCGCCCGCGCCAAGGGCCGGTTCGATCTGGAAGAGGGCCTGAAATCCGCCAAGCCCGCGCCGGGCGACGATGGCAAGCCCGAGGCACGGGTCGGTGATTTCGAGGGCGCGTACGCCAGCGCGCCGGTCAAGCTCGATGCCGAATACACCACCCCCGACCACAGCCATGCGATGATGGAGCCGTTCGCTTCCACCGCGCGCTGGGAAGGAGACCGGCTGACCATCTGGACCTCGAACCAGATGGTCGACTGGGGCCGCGGCGACCTGGCCAAGACGCTGGGCATCCCCAAGGACAAGATCAGCCTGCAATCGCCCTATGTCGGTGGCGGCTTTGGCGGAAAGCTGTTCCTGCGCGCCGATGCGGTGCTGGCGGCACTGGGCGCGAAGGCGGCGAAGCGCGCGGTCAAGATCGCGATGGCGCGGCCGATGATGGCCAACAACGCCACCCACCGCCCCGCAACGCGCCAGCGCGTCCGCATCGGCTGTACGCCGGACGGCACGATCACCGCGATCGGCCATGAAAGCGGATCGGGCGATCAGCCGGATGGCGGCCCCGAAGCAGCGGTCAACCAGACGAAGCTGCTCTACGCCGGTGCAAATCGCCTGGCGGCGATGCGGCTCGCGGTACTCGACCTGCCCGAAGGGAACGCGATGCGCGCGCCGGGCGAGGCACCGGGCATGATGGCGCTCGAAGTCGCGATGGACGAAATGGCGGAAAAGCTGGGGATGGACCCGGTGGCGTTCCGTATCAAGAACGACACGCAGGTCGATCCGGCAAACCCGAAAAAGCCGTTTTCACAGCGCCAGCTGGTCCGCTGCCTGACCGAAGGGGCCGAACGCTTCGGTTGGGCCAAGCGCAATCCGAAGCCCGCACAGGTCCGCGACGGCAAATGGCTACGCGGGGTCGGCGTCGCATCGGCGTTCCGCAACCATGTGAACATGAAATCGGGCGCGCGGGTACGGTTGGAAAACGGCCGGGTCGTGGTCGAAACCGACATGACCGATATCGGCACCGGCAGCTACACGATCATCGCCCAGACCGCCGCTGAGATGATGGGCGTCGGCGTAGAGGCGGTCGACGTGCGCTTGGGCAACAGCGCCTATCCGGTCTCGGCCGGGTCGGGCGGGCAATGGGGCGCGCCCAACAGCACGGCGGGCGTCTATGCCGCCTGCGTCGCGCTGCGCGGGCAGGTGACGCAGAAGCTTGGCCTCAGTGCCGACGCGGTGTTCGCGGACGGCAAGGTGACCGGCGGCGGGCGTTCCGTTCCGCTGAGCGACGCCGGCAGCCTTAGCGCCGAGGACAAGATCGAGTTCGGCGCGCTCGACAAGCAATATGCCTTTGCCACCTTCGGCGCGCATTTCGTCGAGGTCGCGGTCGATGCCTATACCGGCGTCACGCGGGTGCAGCGGATGCTGGCGGTGTGCGCCGCCGGGCGGATCATCAACCCGACCTCGGCGCGCAGCCAGGTGATCGGCGCGATGACGATGGGCGTCGGATCGGCGTTGATGGAGGAACTGGCGGTCGACCCGCGCTTCGGCCTGTTCGTCAACCACGACCTCGCCAGCTACGAAGTGCCGGTCCATGCCGACATCCCGCACCAGGAGGTCGTGTTCCTCGCCGAAGCCGATGACAAGGCGAACCCGATGAAGGCGAAGGGCGTCGGCGAACTGGGCCTGTGCGGCGTCGGCGCGGCGGTGGCGAACGCGGTATACAATGCCACCGGCATCCGCGTGCGCGACTATCCGATCACGCTCGACAAATATCTCGACCGGTTGCCGGCGGTGGTCTGACCGATGTTGGTCGTCGTCGCTGCCCGACGGGGCGATGACGGAAGATCGAGCCTGATTCCGCCACCCCGGGCTTGACCCGGGGTCCCGCCGCTTCTGCTACCGTGGAAAAAGAAACGTCACCCCGGATCAGGTCCGGGGTGACGTGCGGGGGGAAGGAGTTTCGCCCCCCTCCCCTTGCCTTTGTGCCTCAACCTATCGCTGCCCCTCGACGGTGCGGCGTTCGCCGTCGACCATCCGTTCGATCGGCATGTCGCTGATCGGGCCGGGCGACTGGTCCTGGCGATTGTGGGCGAACAGCCAGCGACTGGCCAGTCCGGCAACAACCGCGCCCGACAGCGGCGCAATCCAAAACAGCCACAGCTGCGACAGCGCCCATCCGCCGACCAGCAGTGCCGGGCCGGTGCTGCGCGCCGGGTTGACCGACGTGTTGGTGATCGGGATCGAGATCAGGTGAATGAGCGTCAGCGCAAGGCCGATCGCCAGCGCGGCGAACGGTACGGCCGAACGGCTGTCGGTCGCGCCGACGATCACCAGCAGGAAGCCGGCGGTCAGCACCGCTTCGGCGACGAACGCGCTGGTCAGACCATAGCCGCCGGGCGAATGTGCGCCATAGCCGTTGGCGGCAAGCCCGCTGGCGGCAAGGTCAAAGCCCGGCTGCCCCGATGCGAGCAGCGCGACGACCGCCGCGCCCAGCGTCGCGCCGACCAGCTGCGCCGCGATATAGCCCGGCAGGTCGCGCGCCGGAAACCGTCCCGCGACGACCAGCCCGACACTGACCGCCGGGTTGAAATGCCCGCCGGAAATGAACCCGACGGCAAAGGCCATGGTGAACACGGTCAGGCCAAAGGCGAGGGCGACGCCCAGCAGCCCGATCGAACCGGGAACATTGCCGCCCGCCGCCAGCACGGCGGCCCCACAGCCGCCAACGACGAGCCAGAAGGTGCCAAAGGCTTCCGCCGCCAGGCGGCGCGCGGCGGCAATCGGCCGCGGACGATCGGGTGCAGTCATCATGCGCTCCAGGAAAAATACGGAGAAAGATAACGGGCGGCGGAACGCCGGAGCGATCCGCCGCCCATACCGGCCAACTGGGCCGGTTACGCGTTACTTGCCGCGCAGGGTGTTGATGATCGCGATGGCGAGCACCCCGCCCAGCGTCGCTGCGGCAAACGGACGTTCACGGATGAACCGGCGCGCTTCGTCGATCAGCGGGCCGACCGATCCCTCGACGGCGTTTTTCGCATCGCCATAGGTCTTCTGCACCGTACCGCCCAGCTGGTCGGCCTTGCCCTCGCCGCGCAGCTTCTCGTTGCCGGTCGCAGCGCCGATGCCTTCCTTCAGCTTGCCGCCGAGGTTGGTGGCCGAACCGGTGAGCGTGTCGATATTCATTGCAGGACTCCATCAGGTTGCGGGTTGCGGGTCGATGGTCATGCCGGGGTAATTGCCCGGCGTGATCCAGCGCCCGTCCGCCATTCGCCAGTATCGACCGGGGCGATGCCAGTACCGCCCTGCCGAATCCCCTGACGAAGACGACGCCGCATCAATTGATCGCGCGCTGAAAATATCCTGGTATCTTTGTACTAGTGACGGCGTATTTTTGCGTCCTCGCCCCGCCCTTTCGCGAATACTGGCCCGTGGCCGGCCCATACCGGGCGCGGGATCGACGCTTCGACATGGATCGGGTGTTTGATCTGCCAGCCAGCTGCAATTTCCCCCTCACCCGCCAGCAAAATCCGACTGCGCGACAAGACTGAATCAATCCGCTCAATCGCTTGCCGGATTGAAGCTATTCGTGGCATAACCGCCGCATCAGGGTTCAAACGGGCGGATGCTGCGCAGCATGAATGCAATCACGGCACAGATCGGCGATCTGGCGGACGCGGGCGAGCGGATGATCGAGCGGCTGCGGCGCAAGGCGTTCCTGCCCGAAAGCCGCAAGGGGCTCAACGTCCGCTTCGGCATCGCCGAGGCAGCGCAGCTGCTTGGTTGTTCGACCAACCGCATCCGCATGGCGGAAGAGGACGGGCGGCTGCCCCCTGCCCCCGCCGCCGATAATGGCCGACGTCTGGGCTACAGCGTCGAGGAACTGCTGCACATGCGCGACGTGCTGGGCGCGTCGCCCGCGCGGGCGCCGCTCGACGTGCCGGCGGTGATCGCGGTGCAGAACTTCAAGGGTGGGGTCGGCAAATCAACCGTCACCACCCACCTCGCCCATTATTTTGCGGTGCAGGGATACCGGGTGCTGGTGGTCGATTGCGACAGCCAGGCGACGACGACGACCCTGTTCGGCTTCAACCCGCATTTCAACATCACCCGCGAAGAGACGCTTTACCCCTATCTCTCGATCGATCCGACGCAGAACGACCTCTCCTATGCGGTCAAGGCGACGCCGTGGCCGAATGTCGACCTGATCCCGTCGAACCTCGAGCTGTTCGACGTCGAATATGAGCTGGCGGCGGCGGGGTCGGACGGCGCATCGGTGCTGGCGGCGCGGTTTCGCAAGCTGAAACAGGGGCTGATCGACCTCGCGCGCCATTACGACATCGTGCTGCTCGACCCACCGCCCGCACTCGGCACGATCAGCCTCGCCGTGATGCAGGCGGCGAACGCGCTGCTCGTGCCGCTGGCGGCGACGACGCCCGATTTCTGTTCGACGGTGCAGTTCCTGTCGATGATGGATCAGGTGCTGCAGCAATTGGGGACGGCGGGGATCGAGGTCGATTACAGCTTCGTACGCCTGATCTGTTCGAAGTTCGACGGCAACGATCCGTCCCACGCGATGGTGCGCGCGATCATGGAGCAGAGCTTCGGCCCGGCGCTCCTGCCCGTCCCGATCCTCGAATCGGCGGAGATCAGCCATGCCGCGATGCGGATGATGACGGTCTATGAGCTCGAAAAGCCGATCGGCACGCCCAAGACGCACAAACGCTGCCGCGCGAACCTCGACGAAGCGATGGGGCAGATCGAGCAACTGGTGCGGCAGGGCTGGGGGCGGGTCGCGCCAGCGAGCGAAGAGGAGGTGGTTAGTGCAGCGGCGGGTTGATAGCGCGCAGCGCGGCAAGCGTACGCAAAGCGCTAGCCTGCTTAACCCGCCCGGCCGACGTGCCAGCAGCCCGTTTGACGTGTTCGCGCAGGCGGACACGGCGGAGTTGTGTGACGCAACGCCCGCCCCTTCCCCCGTACCCCCGCGCAGGCGGGGGTCCAGAGCCACGTCCGTCGTCTTGTCGTTACCCTGGACCCCCGCCTGCGCGGGGGAACGGCAAGCTTCTGGGTACGCCGCTACGCCCGCCCCCACTTTCCTACAACGAAAAGTTCTGCGTATGTTCCGCGCGGAGGTACCCCATGGCGCGTAAGCAATCCGATTATCTGGCCGCGTTGCTCGACGATGGTCCGGCCGACACCCCCGCCCCTGCCCCGCCCGAACGCGGGCCCGAACGGCTGCGCGGCACGACGCTGTTGGGTCGCGAATCGGCGCTCGCGCGGGTGGCGTCGGGGGAAGTGCGACAGGTCACGCAGCTGCTGCTCGATCCGGCACGGGTACGGATCTGGCCGGGCAATGCGCGCTCCTATGCCCACCTGACCGAAGCGGGGTGCCGCGAACTGATCGATTCGATCATCGCCGAGGGTGGGCAGAAGGTGCCGGCGGTGGTCCGCCGGGTCGAGGGCGATCCGGCCTATGATTATGAGGTGATCGCCGGCACGCGGCGGCACTGGTCGATTTCGTGGCTGCGCGCGCACAGCTATCCTGACATGCAGTTCGTGGCGCAGGTCGCGACGCTGGACGACGAGGCGGCATTCCGGCTCGCCGACCTGGAGAACCGCGCGCGGGCCGATGTGTCGGACCTCGAACGCGCGCGCAACTATGCAGCGGCGCTGAAGACGCATTATGGCAATCACGCGACGCGGATGGCCGAGCGGCTGAAGCTGTCGAAGGGCTGGCTGTCGAAGATGCTGCGGGTGGCGACGCTGCCCGATGCGGTGGTCGCCGCGTTCGCCTCGCCGGCCGAGGTGCAGCTGAAGGGCGGCTATGCGCTGGCGCAGGCGCTCGATGACAAGGGGCAGGCGGCGGCGATCCTGGCCGAGGCGAAGGTCGTGGCGCGCGAACAGGCGGCGGCACGGGCGAAGGGTACGGCCACCCTGCCCGCCCCCGACGTGCTGCGCCGGCTGCTCGACGCGCCGTCTCGCGGGAATACGAAGGTGCCGCCGCATGTGTGGACCTTGCAGGCGACGGGCCGGCCGGCAATGAGCGTGCAGACGTCCAACCGGCAGGGCGTGACGCTCCGCCTCCATGCCGGATCGGGCGCAAGCGTCGATGATCTGGCCATGGGGTTGCGCATCCTGTTGACCGAACTGGAGGCGCAGGGGCGCGGGCTGCAGCGGTGATGCACGAAGTTTCCCCGGGGAAACTTTTCGGGCGGTACGCCGTGTCGTCGGCGGGGCGTCGCACGACCGCCCTGCCCGCAGTATTTCCGCGACCTTCGCGCTCCCGCGTGAGCCTTATCGTTAGGACGAGGCAAGTTTCCCCAGGGAAACTTTTGGTCCACTACCTCGCGGTAGCCGGGTCGTTGCTGCCGCACATAAGCCTTGGGACTTCACCCCTCCCCGGCCCGCGCGGAAAAGTTTCCCCGGGGAAACTTTCGGGCAAAGCCGCATGACCCGCCCCCCCCCCGACAAGAGCAGCGAACAGTTCGACCTGTTCCTCCCCTATCTCGCCGACCTGCCGCTTCGCGATCAGCGCGAGATGATGGAGCGGCCGTTCTTCAGCCTTGCCAAATCGAAACGGGTCAAGCCGATCGATTACCAGAGCCCCGACGGCAAGCTGTGGGTCCATGTGTCGGCCAATGCCGATTACGGCATGGCGACGATTTGGGACGCCGACATCCTGATTTATTGCGCGAGCGTGCTGGCCGACATGGCCAGGCGTGGGGTCAATGACGTGCCGCGCAAGCTGCACCTGATGCCCTACGACCTGCTGCGCGCGATCGGGCGGCCGACGACGGGCCGCGCGTACGAGCTGCTGGGCCAGGCGCTCGACCGGTTGGTGGCGACGACGATCAAGACCAATATCCGTGCGGAGAACCGGCGCGAGGCGACGTTCAGCTGGCTGGATGGCTGGACGCAACTGGTTGATGAAAAGACCGAACGGTCGCGCGGCATGACGATCGAACTGTCGAACTGGTTCTGGGAAGGGGTGATGATGACCGGCGGCGTGCTGTCGATCGACCGCGCCTATTTCGACCTGACCGGCGGGCGCGAGCGCTGGCTGTACCGCGTCGCGCGCAAACATGCCGGCGGCGCGGGCGAGGCGGGCTTTGCGATCTCGATGCCGACGCTGTTCGAGAAATCGGGCGCGGAAGGGCAATATCGACGCTTCAAGTTCGAGATCGCCAAGATCGCCGAGCGCGACGAGCTGCCGGGCTACACGCTGCTGCTGGAACAGGGCGAGGGCAAGCGCGAACCGATGGTCCGCATGCGTCGGCGCAGCGACGCGGTGCGTACCGCCAGCGTCGCGCCCTCCCCCGCCCCTGCCCCCGTGCCGGCCACCAGCCCCGCGCCGTCGCCCGCACGTACCGAGGAATTGGTCGATGCCGCCGCGATGATCCGCGCGTCGATCCGGGGCCTCGCGGCGCGCGCGCATGATGGCGAGATCAGCACCCAAACGCTGGAGATGCTGCGCGGCGAATGTCCGGGATGGGACTATCACCAACTCCACGCCGACTTTCGCGCATGGATCGACGGCGATCCGGCCCGCACCCCGGTCAACTACCAGGCGGCGTTCATCGGCTATGTCCGGCGCTTCGACGCGAAGCACCGCCACGAACTGGGGCGGTAGCGGCGGCGGCTTGCGTCGAAGCGCGGCCCCCTGCCCCCGACGGGTGGCGGGACCGCGCGACGGCCGGGCGTTGCGGCCGTCCGGTGACGGCTTCCCCGCATTGGCCCCAAGGGCTTGCCGACAGGGATCCGAAGCGCCTCACCTCCCCGCAAGGAAGCAAAGGCTGGAATCTGCCAGCTCCCGGCAACAAAGGAGCCGGTTGAGGCCACCTGCGTCGGCTCGACGATGCTGGTCGAACCGACTAGCCATAATCTCGGAGACACGTACCCCCGCGCAGGCGGGGGTCCAGAGCCGCAAACGACGCCCTTCCCTTCCCTTGGCCCCCCTGCGCGCGAAGGTACGGCCTGCGTGCTGATTGGACACAGGGTTACCGGCAAGACAGGCGTCGCGCCCCCCTGAAAGCGCGGAAAGTGGTTCTCTTGCACGGACGCGGATCGACGCAACAAGAAGTGGGATTGCATCCGCCAACCGGCCGATTACCCGAAAAGCGTTCCCGAAGTGTCGGCTGTGGTGACCCACCCGAACCGCATCCGTGCCATTATCGGACAGCGGTCGCCAGGTTTGAACGAGTTCGTCGCCTGCCCGGTGCGAATTGATTCAAACACACCGTTGGTTTCGCCCGACTGCGGCAGGCATCGACACTCCGGGAACGCGGTTCGACCTTTCGGGAACGGTTGCCCGACACATCAGGAACGGGACCGTCGATCCTTCGGGAACGAAATGCCGATCCTTCGGGAACGGGTGCCGCGCCGCGAATCGCAGGAACCTGCGGGGTTGAGCAGCGTCCACCGCCCCTTAACCCGCTAACCTTCTAAGAAACCGTCTAACCAGCGGGATGGGTTTGATTCTTTTGGTGGAAGAAGGGCAGGGACACCCGGCTGCACCGGAACTGCACAACCTCTGCGCGAAACCTCCCGCAGCGGCGGACCACCCGTCGACCGCCCCCTTCTATCCCCGTGGCTCCTGTCGTCAAAAGGGAGCCGCACGATGCGCTTCAGTTTCCTGTCGAAGATCGCCGCCACGGTCGCGGTCGTCCTGTTGTTCCACTGGCTGTTCCCCGATGGGTTCGAGGGCGCGCGGGTCGGTGCGCTGGCCGCCGCGTGGCTGACGCTGCTGGTGATGGCCCGGCGCGATATCCGGCATAGCCGCGCGGCGTGGGGGGCGGTCGGCGCGGCGCTGCTGTTCGCCGCCATGTTGTTTGACGATCCGGGGCCGCTGGCATGGGGGCTGTTTTGGGCTGCGCTGTCGGTCGCCGCGTTGTTGCCAAAGGTGCGGGCGTTCGACGATGCGTGGCGTTGGGCCGTGCGGCTGCTGTTCCACGGGCTGAGCACGCCGTTCGCATTGCCGTTTGACCTCAAGCGGATGGGGGCCGTGCGGGGCAGGGGCGTGTCGCCGGTGCGTGTCGCCGCCGTGCTGGCGCTGCCGATCCTCGGCAGCGTCCTGTTCCTGACGCTCTTCGCTAGTGCCAACCCCTTGATTGAAAACGCCTTTAGCACAGTCCAACTGCCCGAAGCATGGCAGCTGACGCTATGGGCGGTGGTCGCCCTGGCGGCATGGCCGGCGTTTCGCCCGCGCGGGGCGGTCTTGCGGATCGCGGCATGGCTGCCCGAGCCCGAGCCGCGGATTCCGGGCACGTCGCTGCCTTCCGTCATGCTGGCGCTGGTCGTATTCAACCTGATCTTTGCCGTGCAGAACGCACTCGACGTCGCCTTCCTGTGGAGCGGGGCGGGGCTGCCCGATGGCATGAGCGCGGCGGAATATGCCCATCGCGGCGCCTATCCGCTGATCGTCACCGCCTGTACCGCCGGCGTGCTGGCGCTGGCAATGCTGCGGCCGGGCAGTGCCAGTGCCGGCAACCGCTGGGCGCGGCGGCTCGTGACGCTGTGGGTCGCGCAGAACCTAGTGCTGGTCGCCTCCAGCGCGCTGCGCACGATCGACTATATCGACGAATCGATGCTGACCGCGTGGCGGATCGCGGCGCTGTTGTGGATGGCGCTGGTCGCGCTGGGGCTGGTGCTGATCGGATGGCGGATTCTGGGGGCCAAGAGCGCGCGGTGGCTGGTCAATGCCAATGCGCTGGCGGCGGGACTGGTGCTGAGCGTCTGCGGCGTCGTCGATCTGGGCGCGGTGGCGGCGGCCTATAATGTGCGGACCAAGCAGCCCGAGGCGATCGACCTCGAATATCTGCTCTCCGTAGGCGATGGCGCGCTGCTGCCGATCCTGGCGTTGGAGCGGCGGCCGATGTCCGCGGCGACGCGCGAGGCGGTGCGAAGCGTGCGCGAAGAGCTGTTCACGAATCTCGCCTGTCGGCAGGCGCACTGGGGTAGCTGGACGCCGCGCGGGGCACGTCGTCTGGACGCGGCGCTGACCTTGCTAGGTGCGCCGGCCAGGTTGCCCGGTCGCTGTGGTGCCAGCCTTCCGAACCGGGTGCAGCCTTGACCTGCGCCCCGCTGGCGCTGATCCAGTGTCCCATGCCGCGCACGATCCTGATCGCCGATGACGACCCGCATATCCGCCAGCTGCTGGCGTTCGCGTTTGCCAAGGCGGGGCTGTCCACGATCGAGGCGGGCGATGGTGAGGCGGCGCTGGCCATTGCGGCTGCGCAGGCGCCCGACCTGATCGTCCTCGACATCAACATGCCGCGCATGGACGGGATCGAGGTGTGCCGCCGTCTGCGCGCGAGCAGCGACGTGCCGATCCTGTTCCTGTCGAGCCGCGACGACGAGATCGACCGTGTGCTGGGGATCGAGCTTGGCGCCGACGATTATGTGGTGAAGCCGTTCTCCCCGCGCGAGGTCGTGGCGCGGGTGATGGCGATCCTGCGCCGCGTCGGCACGCGCCCGCCGGCGGTGGAGAGCGCCGCCGCGCCGCTGGTCCATGGCCGGCTGCGCCTCGACCCCGATGGCTGGCAGGCGAGCTGGGGCGATGCGCCGGTTGCGCTGACCGTCACCGAATTCGGCATCTTGCGCACGCTGGCGACGATGCCGTCGAAGGTGTTCAGCCGCGATGCGATCATCGACCGGCTGCACGGGCCGGGCTTTGCGATCACCGACCGCACGATCGACAGCCATGTCCGCAACCTGCGCGCCAAATTTGCCGAGCTGGGCGCGAACGACGTGGTGGAGACGCGCGCCGGCGTCGGTTATCGCCTGGGGCAATGCGGCGCGTGATCGCTGCCGTGAAGGCGGTGGTCCGGCGGCACTGGCCCCGGCTGCGGCTGCGCACGATCCTGCTCGCGACGTTCGTGTTCGTGGCCGCACTGCCGGGGTTCGGTGCGCTGTTCCTGCGCGTGTACGAAAACAGCCTGCTGCGCCAGACCGAGACCGAGCTGGTGGCGCAGGGCGCGGTGCTGGCGGCGGTGGCGGCGCGCGACTGGCCGGGCGGGGAGGGGGCGGGGATCGTCCGGTCGGGCTATGGCTCCGCGCTCGACCTGCGGCTGTCGCGCATCCTGCCCGAACGGCCGGCGGCGGTGGCGATGCCGGGCGCGGACCCGCAGGCGCAGCGCTGGGCCGAGCGGCTGTCGCCGGTGCTGGCGATGACGGCGGCGACGACGCTGGCATCGATCCAGCTGCTCGATCCAGAGGGGCGCATCCTGGCGCGCGGGGCGGCGGGCAGCGGCTATGCCGATCTGGCGGAGGTGCGCGCGGCGCGGGCCGGACAGGCGGTGACGACCCTGCGCCGCAACGCCGCCTATCGCCCCGACTATCCGTTCGAATGGCTCAGCCGCGCGTCGAACCTGCGCATCCATCATGCGCGCCCGGTGATCGTCGGCGGGCGGGTAGTCGGCGTGCTGCTGCTGGCGCGGTCGCCGCGCAGCCTGTTCGTGGGACTGTACGAGGATCGCGGCAAGATCGCGTTCGGCATCGTCGCGATCTTTGCGACGCTGGTGGGCCTGAGCGGGCTGTTGTCGCGCGGGATCGTGCGCCCGGTCGAGGCGCTGCGCGATGCCACGCGCGCGGTGGCCGGCGGTGGCGGTCATGTGCCCGACCCGCCCGCCACCGCTGCGATCGAGATCCAGGCGCTGTACCGCGATTTCGGCACGATGGCGCAGGCGATCGCCCACCGGTCGCGCTACCTGCGCGACTTCGCCCATGCGGTCAGCCATGAATTCAAGACGCCGCTGGCCGGCATCCGCGGCGCGGTCGAGCTGTTGCAGGACCATGGCGACATGGGGCCGGACGACCGTGCGCGCTTCCTCGCGAACATCGCCGCCGATGCCGACCGGCTGAACCTGCTGGTCAGCCGGCTGCTGGAGCTGGCCCGCGCCGACATGGCCACGCGCGAGGCGGGGGCGGCGACCGACCTGGACGACGTGCTGGCGCAGGCGGCGGATGCCAGCGTGCTGGCGGTCGCGCTGCCGCCCCAACTGCTGCCCGCCGTTGCGGTGCCGCGCGGGGTGGTGGAGACGGCGCTGTCGACGATGATCGACAACAGCCGACAGGCAGGCGCGACGCACATCGCGATCACGGCGGCGGTGGCGGACGGTTCGGTCGTGCTGACGCTGGCCGATAACGGCCCCGGCATCGCCGCCGGCGATCGGGAGCGGGTGTTCGAGCCGTTCTTCACCACCCGCCGCGCCGCGGGCGGCACCGGGCTGGGGCTGTCGATCCTGCGCTCGCTGGTCGAGGCGCATCGCGGCAGCGTCGCGCTGGTGCCGGGGGAGGGGGCGGTGTTCCGGTTGGTGTTGCCGGTGGCGGGGTAGGGGGCGCGGTTCCATGCTTTGGCCCCTATCCGTTCGTGCTGAGTAGGGGCTGAGCGAAGTCGAAGACCCGTATCGAAGCACCTTGCCACGAGCGGTCCTTCGATACGCCCCTTCGACAAGCTCAGTGGCTACTCAGGACGAACGGATGGGGATAGACCTTAAGAGAGCGCTTCCCTGTCCATATAAGGACATAAACTTGCCTATAGGCCTGAAATAGGCCATATAAGGCCGATGCTTTACACTCCCGTCGAACTTGCCACCGCGCTGGGCGACCGCATCCGCGCCCGGCGCAAGGCGATGGGCATGACCCAGGCTGACAGCGCAAGCCGTGCCGGCGTGTCCTATCGCACCTGGCGGCGGATGGAGGGGGAGGGGAAGGCGTCGATCGACGATCTGGTACGCGCGGCGATCGCGCTGCGGTGCGAGGATGCGCTGGACGCGCTGTTCCCGCCGCCCGCCGCCGTCAGCATGGACGCGCTGCTGAGCGACCAGCGAAAGGTGAGGCGGTGAGGCTCGCCCCCGGACAGCCGCTGCATGTCGCGCTGCATGGGGAGGCACCGGCGGCGCGGGTCGCGATGGCGGGTGGCCTTGCCCAGCTCGAATGGACCGCGCCGGCGATCGCCGATGGGCGGCGGCTGTCGCCGCTCCACTATCCGCCCGAACCGGGGTTGCAGGCGGCACGGACGCGCGCGTTCGACGGGCTGCACGGGTTCCTGGCCGACAGCCTGCCCGAAGGCTGGGGCGCGCTGCTGATGCGGCGGCGGCTTGCCGCGCTGGGCGTCGATATGGGGCGGCTGTCGGCGCTCGACCGGCTCGCGCTGGTCGGCGATCATGGGCGCGGGCGCCTGACCTTTGCCCCGGCGACGACACCGGTGGCGGAGGCGGAGACGATCGACCTCGATGCGCTGGCGGCGGAGTCGCAGGCGATTTTGCGCGGGGAGGGCGGGGCGCTGGGCGACCTGCTCGCCGATCTGGGCGGCGCATCGGGCGGCGCGCGGCCGAAGGTGCATGTCGGCTTTGGCCCCGATGGCGCGATCAGCATCGGCGACGGCGAATTGCCGCCGGGCCATGCTGCGTGGATCGTGAAGTTCCGCGCGCACGCCGATCCGGTTGATATCGGCCCGGTCGAGCAGGCCTATGCCATGATGGCGCGCGCCGCCGGGCTGACGATCGGCGAAACCCGGCTGATCGCGGCGCGCCACGGCCCGCCCTGGTTCGCGGCGCGGCGGTTCGACCGGCCGGGGGCGGGGGCGCGGGTCCACATGGTGTCGCTGGCCGGCGCGATCGAGGCGTCGCCGCAGGTCGCGGGCACGATCGATTATGACATGTTCCTGCGCGCCACGCGGGCGATCACCCGGGACGAGGGGGATGTGGTCGCCGCCTTTACCCGGATGGTGTTCAACGTGCTGGCGGGCAATCGCGACGACCATGGGCGGCAGCATGCGTATCTGATGGACGAGGCCGGCGACTGGCACCTCGCCCCCGCCTACGACCTGACCTTTTCCGACGGGCCGGGCGGCCAGCACGACCTGGCGGTGGCGGGGGAGGGGGCGATGCCTACGCGGGGCCATGTCGATCGGATCGCGGCGGTGCACGGCATCGCGCCGAAACGGGTCGCGGCCATCGTCGAACAGGTGGCCGATGCGGTCGCGGGATGGCGCGACGCCGCGCGCGACGCCGGGGTCGGCCGCGACACGACCGCGCTGGTCACCGCGAGGCTGGCGACGATCCGCGCTGGCTTTGCCGGGTAGCGCGGGGTGACGCCGGGGGGCGGGGGTCGTAAGGGTGCCGGCATGGCTGGCCTTTCCCCCCGACCCGGCGTGCTGCGCCGCTGGACGCCCGCGCGGTGGCGCGCCTTGTTGCGGGCACGGGGGCCGCGATCGGTGCAGTTCCGCACCCGCACCGCGATCCTGGCCGGGGCGATCCTGATCGGCATCGTCGCGACGCTGTTCGCGATCGCCTCCGACTGGGCGGGCGAGCTGTTCGGGCAATATGCCCGGCGCGCGCAATGGTGGCCGCTGCTGACCACGCCGCTCACCTTCATGCTGCTGGTCGCGCTCACCCGGCGGCATGCCCCGCTGGCACGCGGATCGGGCATTCCGCAGGTGATCGCCGCGCAGGCCGATCCGGGCCGCGCGACTGCCACGCTGATCTCGGTACGCACCGTCGTTGCCAAGGCGGCGTTGACGATCGGCGCGGTGCTGGGCGGCGCATCGGTCGGGCGCGAGGGGCCGACCGTGCAGCTGGCGGCGGCGGTAATGGGGGTGACCCACCGCGTGCTGCGCGTGCCGCTGCGGGGCGGGGTGCTGATCGCCGGTGGCGCGGCGGGGGTGGCGGCGGCGTTCAACACGCCGCTTGCCGGATTGCTGTTCGCGATCGAGGAACTGGCCTCGGCCTATGAACAGCGCGTCACGCTGCTGGTGCTGGCGGCGATCGTGATCGCGGGCATGGTCGCGCAGTCGGTGCAGGGCGACTATCTCTATTTCGGGGCGATCGGCGCGCATATGTCGCTGGGCGCCGCGTTGATGGTCGTGCCGGTTGCGGGCGTGCTGGGCGGCGTGTCGGGCGGGCTGTTCTCGCGCATTCTGCTGGGCGTCGCGACCGGGGGCAACCGGGTGAGCCGCTGGGCGCGCACGTTCCCCGTGCGGTTCGCCGGCGTGTGCGGCGGCGTGGTCGCGCTGCTGGGCGTTGCGACCGGGCTGACCTGGGGCACGGGCTATTCGGCGGCGCGGGCGATGATCGTCGGCGTCGACGCGCCGCTGTGGTTCGGGCCGGCCAAGCTCGCCGCGACCGCCGCGACGGCGATCGCCGGGCTGCCCGGCGGAATCTTCGCCCCGTCGCTGGCGGTCGGCGCGGGCGTCGGCAATCTGCTGCGCGAGGTGTTTCCGGGCGAACCGGCGAGCGCGGTCGTGATCCTCGGCATGGTCGCCTATTTCGTCGGTGTCGTCCGCGCGCCGCTGACCGCCGTCATCATCCTGACCGAAACGACCGGCAGCCGGGGGCTGATGCTGCCGATGTTCGCCACCGCCTTCATCGCCGATTTCGCCAGCCAGTGGGTGTGTCGGGAAAAGCTGTACCATGGGCTGGCGCAAGGGTTTGCCCTGCCACCGCCAAAGTAACCGCGCGCGCCTCCTGCGCGGCGATGCGCTGGGCCAAGTCGGCGACGGGTGGGACGATACCGGTCAGGAACAGCGCGGCGCGCGCCTCCGCCAGATCGGGATCGGCCATCGCCTGCGCCAGCACGGTGGCGAGCAGCGTCGCGACCGCATCCGGCGCGGCGGTGACGAAGGCGGGGGTGGCCGCCGGCCCGGTCATGTCGAGGATGCGCAGCCGCGCGGCGTCGGCGGGATCGTGGCGGGCGATCGCGGCAAAGGTCACTTCGTCGATCGCGGCGACATCCGCCTCGCCCACCCCCACCGCGCGCACGCTGGCGGCATGGGCACCGGTTTCGATCACCGCGCCGAAGAAGGCGTCGCCTCGGCTAAGCGGTGCGATCCGGTCGCGCAGCAGCGCCATGCCGGTGTTCGACCCCGGATCGTTGATCGCCGCCACCCGGCCGGACAGGTCGGACAGGATGCGCGCCGGATCGTCGCGGCGCACCACGATCAGGCTGCGATGCTCGCCCGCACGCTCGGTGCCGGCATAGACCGGATGGGCGAGCAGGCGCAGGCCGGGATGCTCGCGCGCCCACGGCCGGGTACAGATCATGCCAAGCAACAGCCCCGGATGCGACCAGATCGCATGCGTCGACTCCCCGCGCGTCAGCCGTTCGGGCACGCCGGGCAATCCATGGTCGCGCAGCCGGTCGCGGATGCCCGCCCATAGCCGGTCGTTGGCGTCGTGTTGCGCCGGATGGTCGTACATCCCCAGCCACGCGACATTATCCATGGGCGCGGTCCCGCAGCGCGGGGTGGCGCACCGCATCGTGCGGGGTGATCGCGAACCGGCGCAGCACCTCGCGATAGCCGCGATAGCGCGGTTCGGGCCGCTCGGCACGGGCGCGCTCGATCGTCGGCAGGCGATACCATGGCGCGGCGGGCACGGCATGGTGCGCGGCGTGCAGGTTGTTGTTGAGGAACAGCAGCGCCAGCGGCCCGCGCGACGCGACCGTGGCGGCGCGCGACGGGCCGGGGGCGTCGGCGCGGTGTTCGGCAAAACCACGCAGCAGCGACGCCGCCTGTCCCGGCAGCACGAAGCACAGCAGATAGGTCCCGACCGGCAGCGCGACGAGGTGCAGCCAGCCAAGCACCAGCGCGACGCCGATCAAGTGCGGCCCCCATTCGCGCGCGACCCCGGCGGGATCGCTGCGCAGCCGCCGCGCCTCACCCGCCAGGAACAGCGCGATGGCGGCGACGGGCCCGACCAGCAACTGCCCGACCAGCGTCGCGCGCCACCGCGCGACGACCGCGACGATCCCGCCACCGTCCGCGACATAGCGCGATTCGGGATCGTGGCCGGGATGGGTCGGGTGCGGCGATCGGTGATGCGCCTCGTGCGTCCGGCGATACGCGCCGTAGGGCAGCCACAACGACAGCGGCACGCCGCCGATCAGGTCGTTGACCCTGCGCCAGCGCGTCGGATGGCCGTGGATCGTCTCATGCTGCAACGACCCGTGCCACGCGACGAACCACCCGCCTAGCAACGCCAGCACCGGCCAGGGCAGCACGGCATGGGCGGCTGTCACCGCCAGCCACCCGCCATGGATCGCCACCGCCAGCACCACGGTCGGCCATTCGATCGATCGGACCTGCTTCGTCATATTCCCATCGTATCAGTATGATTATCGCGATGGCAAGGGCCGGGGCGATGGGCATGATGGACACGACCCGCGTTTCCCTCTTGTGGGCGTATCGATAAACGGCAATGATGATGCCCTTGATGGGGGGATCATCGATGCAGCATGCCCTGCGCCTCGACGGCGTGGTGAAACGGTTCGGCGCCATGACGGCGGTCGACCATCTGAGCTTTGCCGTCGCGCCGGGCGAGGTGTTCGGCTTTCTCGGCGGCAATGGCGCGGGCAAGACGACGTCGCTGCGCATGGTGCTCGACATCATCCGCCCCGATGCCGGGCACATCGAGGTGCTGGGCAAGCCACCGGGCCGCGAATCAAGCGGGCTGCTGGGCTTTCTGCCCGAGGAACGCGGGCTGTACCGGTCGATGACCGCGCTGGAGACGGTCGTCTATTTCGGGCGGCTGAAGGGGATGACCGCCGCCGATGCCCGTGCACGCGGCCGCGCGCTGCTCGACCGGTTCGGGCTTGGCGCAAACCTGAAGACCGGGGTCGACAAATTGTCAAAGGGCATGGCGCAGAAGGTGCAGCTGGCCACCGCCGTCATCAATGCGCCCCGCCTGCTGATCCTCGACGAACCCTTTTCCGGGCTCGATCCGGTCAACCAGGGGCTGCTGGAGGACGAGATCCGCAACGCGGCAAAGGGCGGGGCGGCGGTCGTGTTTTCGACCCATGTGATGCAACATGCCGAACGGCTGTGCGACCGGCTGCTGCTGCTGGCGAAGGGTGCCAAGAAGTTCGAAGGCACGCAGGACGAGGCGCGCGCGACGCTGCCCGCGCGGCTCGACGTGGTGGCGCGCCAGTCGCCCGCGACCCTACAGGGCGTGGCGTCGGTGCGGGACAAGGGCGATGCCGGCGATGGCTGGACGCTGTGGGAAGTGGCGCTGGCACCGGGGCACCACCCCGCCGACCTGCTGCAATTCTGCACGACCACCGGCGTGCCGCTGCGCCGGTTCGAACAGCATCGGCCCGGCCTGCACGATGTCTTCCTCCATATCGTCGGACAGGCGGAGCCACGCGCATGATGAACCATATCCTGCTGGTCGCCGCGCGGGAGTTTCGGCAGATCGCCGCCACGCGCAGCTTCTGGGTCACGCTGCTGATCCTGCCGCTGGCGTTTGCGATCGGGCCGGTCGCGTCGCGCTTCCTCGACAATTCGGACACGCAGCGCGTGATGCTGATCGACCGCAGCGGCGGCACGACGGCGCAGGCGATTGCGGCGCGCATCGACCTCGACGAACAACGCCGCGTGCTGACCCAGTTTTCGCGCTATGTCGAAAGCAACCGGTTGGAGGGCGTCGATCCCGCCGCTCCCTGGGCACGGCACGATCGCTGGTACAGCGACGCCGATGTCGCGGCCTTCACCGCCGCCGGCGGGGTGAACGCCGCGCTGGCAAAGGTCCGGGCAAGGGGGGGCGAGGTGCCCGACTTCGACGCGCCCGATCCGCTCTATGCCATCGTGCCCGCGCCCGCCCCGGTTGCCGCCGCCCCGCCCGAACGGATCGGCACCGCGCTCGAAGGGCTGCTGCGCCCGGCCGAGGGCAGCAAGGCGAAACCGCTCGACTATGCGATCTACATCCCCGCCGATTTCGGCCGCTCGCCCGAGGTAAAGTTGTGGGCCAACGGCGCGCCCGCCAGCGGCTTCGTAACCATGGTGCAGGGGCTGCTCGCGCAGGAACTGAAGGTCCGGTATCTGCAGGCGAACGGTGTCGCCGCGCCGGTCGCCGCCGCCTCCACCCGGATCGCGCCTGCCATCGCCATCGTCGTGCCGCCACGCGGCAGCGGGCGCGAACGCGTGCTGATCCGTTCGATCCTGCCGCTCGCCTGCGCCTATATCCTGCTCATGTCGCTGATCCTGTCGGGCAGCTGGATGTTGCAGGGATCGGTCGAGGAACGCGGCAACAAGCTGATCGAAACCGTACTCGCCTGCGTCAGCCCCAACGAACTGATGTACGGCAAGCTGGTCGGCACGGTCGGCATCGGGCTGTCGATGGTCGCGACGTGGGCGGTATGCGGGCTGGTCGCCGCCTTCGCCACGCAGGGCGCGATCGCCGAGATGATCCGCCCCGCGCTGGAACCGGTATCGTCGTTCGGCGCGATCGCGACGATCCTGTATTTCTTCGTCGCGGGCTATATCCTCGTCGCGATGATCTTCCTGACGATCGGGGCGATGTCGGATTCGATGCGCGATGCGCAGGGGTATCTGACCCCGGTGCTGATGGTCATCATGATCCCGGTCACGATCCTGGTACAGGCGGTGCTGCGCGGCGCGACCGGCCCGGCGGTGGAGGTGCTGACCTGGGTCCCGATCTGGACGCCGTTTGCGGTGCTGGCGCGGCTCGGCACCGGCATGCCGCTGTGGCAGGTATGGGCGGCAGGCGCGCTGACCGCGGCGTTCATCGTGGTCGAGGTGATCCTGCTCGGCCGCATCTTCCGCGCCAGCCTGCTGGCGGGCGGTGGCCGGCCGCAGCTCGGCGCGCTGATCGGGCTGATGCGGCGGCCGGGCTGAGGGTCAGGCGCTGATCGCCGCGCGGTCGCGCCACGGGTCGAAATAGGGGTGCGCCAGCACGCGGCGTGCATTGCGTTCGCCGATCGCGGTGTCGTTGACCAACCGGCTGCCCGCGACGGTGCGGTAACAGGCGACGCACGTCTCCAACCGGACGAAGCGCGCGCCGGCCGCCGCTGCGCGGGTGTAGAAGTCCCAGTCGTTGCAATTGTGGAAGCTGGGATCGAACCCCTGCACCCGTTCGACCATCTGGCGGCGGACCACCGACCAGCTCGGCCCGATCACCCCGCCGCTCATCAGCCCGGCACCGATGCAGCCGCCATCCCATCCACATTCGGGCGCACCCGGGGCAGCGTCCCCCTCGATCCGCGCGAAATGGCCGACGACGATATCGTGGCCGGCGGTGGCACTCGGCGCCAGCAATGCCCGCGCCGCACCTGGCAGCCACACGTCATCGCTGTCGAGGAAGGCGACCCATTCGGCGGTCGCCAGCGCCACGCCGCTGTTGCGCGCCTGCGATGCGCCAACGTTGCGCGGCAGGATCACCGCCTCCACCCGGTCGTGCGCCGCGGCTAGGGCGCGGATCACCGTCGCGCTCGCGTCGCTCGACCCGTCATCGACCACGATCACCCGGCACGGCGCATGGTCCTGCGCCAGCACGCTGTCGATCGCATCGGCGACGACATGCGCGCGGTTGTGACAGGGGATCACGACGTCATACGACGCGAGGCGGGGCGGAACATGCTGCATGTCCGCCCCTTGGCCCCAAGCGCGCCGTCGATCAAGGGTCAGCGCGCACCGATCCCGACGCGTGCCCCGGCATAGAAATACCGCCCGACCGGCGAGATCGGCAGGTTGGTTTCGAACCCGATATCGGGCCGCTGGTCGATCAGGTTGTTGACCCCGCCGTAGAAGGCGAAGCGGTCGTTGACACGCACCTGTGCCTGCACGTCGTGGCTCCACAATTCCTTGTACCGGAAATAGCGCGGATCGACGAGGGTCGGATTGCTGTCGGTGTCGATCCGGGCAAAGCGGCGGACCCCGTTCTGCCAGCGCAGGTTGTAGCTGAGCGTCAGCGCGCCGCTTTCCCAGCTGGGCGAGAAGGCAAGCGTGTAGCGCGGGCGGAACGGTTGATCGACGTTGTTTTCCGCCACCGCGCCCGGTGTCGCGACCTGTTCCAACCGGTCGAGATACCCGCCGACGAGGCGCAGGTCGAACCGGCCGATCCGCGCGGTCGTGAAGCGATAGGCGATGTTCAGTTCGGCGCCGGCGGTGCGATAGGCCGCGACATTCTGCGGCTGCACGACGAAGCCGGCGATGAATCCGCTGCCGCGCGCCCGGCTGATCGCGGCGCAATAGGCGTTGTCGAGGGTGGGCTGATCGACGCACAGCTCGGCGATCTTGTTCGCATCGGGCGTGGCGATCGCGTCGGTCAGGTCGATGTCGTACCAGTCGAACGCGATCGACAGGCCGGGCACGACCTCGGGGCGCAGCACGACCCCGGCGGTCCAGGTCCGCGCGACTTCGGGGCGCAGGCTGCGATTGCCCGATTGCGTGCCGGGAATGAAGATCGTGGCGTTGGGATTGTTGGCGGCGGTGAAGGTCGCCGGATTACCGCCCGCCGCGGTGATGAGCGACTGGCAATTGGCGGCGCGGAATGGGGTGCCGAGGGTGCGGTTGGCTAGGTAACATGGGTCGGAGAAGAAGTTGCTGGTGCCGGTTGCGGCGCGGAACAGTTCCCCGATGTTGGGCGCGCGCACCGAGCGGCCGTACGACCCGCGCACGCTGATCGAGGGGACAGGGGCGTAGATGCCGTTCACCTGCCATGTCCGCGTCGTGCCGATCGTCGAATAATCCGACAGCCGCCCGGCGACGCCGACCGACAGCAGGTGCGCGAACCGCACGTCCTTCAGCAGCGGCGCGTTCAGTTCGCCGAACGCCTCCCACACGTCGAAGCTGCCGCGCGAGGGGGTGGGGATGATATATTCGTCATATTGGTAGAAGGCGTTGTCGAGCAGCGCCTGTGCCGGATCGAACCGGCTCGATTCCCTGCGATATTCGCCACCGGCGGCAAAGGCGACCGGGCCGCCGGGCAGCGTGAAGAGCTGTCCGAAATCGCCGGTCAGCGCGGCGTTGACGACATGCTGTTCGAGCCGCGCATTGCTGACCGGATTGTTAAGATAATAGTCGAACGAGCGGCCATCGACGGTGCGCCCGCCAAAGGTGTTGACCGGCACGCAGCCCGCCGCGCGCGCGGTGGCCGAGCGGCACACGATCTGCCCGCTGGCATCGCGAACGGCGTCGAGCGCTTCAAGAAAACGCGTGTTCAGCCGGTCGTTCAGCTTGGTCGCGCGCACGTCGGTGCGGCCATAGGTGTAGGACACGTCGTAGGACGCATGGTCCGACACCCGTCCGCTGGCGTCGAGCACGCCGCGCCAGGTCCGGCGGCGGTCGGTTTCCCCCCGCCTGGGAATGTCGAAATTGTTGCGGCTGATATCAACCGAGGTCAGGCCGGCGGCGCGCGCGGCGGTCAGGATCGATTGCGGGATGTAGGGATTGTCGAGCGCGATGGTCGCGGGATAATTGCCGCCATAGCCGCTGAAGCTCGTCACCTCGCTCTGGACGAACTTGCCCTCGGCCGACAGCTTGAACGCGTCGGAGAAGTCGAACCGGGCAAGCGCGTTGACGGCGTGGCGTTCGGATCGTGGCAGGATATCGCCGACATAGCCCGCCACCGGCGTATCGTCGCCGCCGACCGAATAGCCGTCGTTCAGCAGGAACCGGCCGGGGGTATAGGCGGCACCGTCGCCGCGAAACACCTGGTCGCCGATCACGACATAGCCCTGGTTCGATCCGTAGGGGTAGCGCAGGTCGCGCACCGGCGCGACCTTGTAACTGCCCGAACGGGTCGGATCGTAATCGTCGGTGTTCACGAAATATTGCCGCTGGGCGAGCGCCAGATAGTCGCGGTCGTCGTTCGTTAGCGGATCGTCGGCGTTATATTCGTATGCGAGCGTCAGGTTGCCGCGCCCATCGGCGAAATTGCGCCCGGCGATGACCGAGGCGAAGCGGTTGCCGGCATCGCCGCGTTCCGAAATCCCCGCCTGCACCCGCGCCGCCACGCCATCGAAATCGCGGCGCAGCACGAAGTTGACGACGCCCGATACCCCGTCCGCGCCATAGATCGCCGATGCCGCGCCGGTCAGCACGTCGACCCGTTCGATCAGGTCGGTCGGGATGGCGTTGATATCGACCGCCGCGGTATCCGGCTGTCCCGCAACATGCCGCCGCCCGTTGACCAGCACCAGCGTGCGATTGGGGCCAAGGCCACGCAGGTCGAGCAGGTTCAGCCCGACCTGTCCCAGCGCGCCATCGGCCTGGCTGCGCCCGGCGGTGCGCGTGCTGTCGAGCGAATTGGTCAGCGCCGGCACGCGTTGCAGGAAGGTGGTGACGTTGGTCGTCCCCGATTGCCGCAGGTCGGCGGCACCGAACGACACCACCGGGTTGGGCGCGGCATAATCGGGCCGGGTGATGCGCGATCCGGTGACGACGATCTCCTCGCCGCTTGCGCCGGCGGTGTCCTGTCCGTCGCTGGCCGCTTCGGTCGGGGCGGCGGGCGGGGTCGTCTGGGCCTGTGCATGGGCAGCGGCAAAGAGCGCCACCCCGGACAGGAGGTGGCGGCGCGTGGTGGTCGGCATGGTCGGAATATTCCCCCTGGGCCGTTCGATCTTCGTCGAACGATCTTCATGCATCCAACGCACCGACAGGCCGATCGATACCGTACGGCAGCGGACCATGTTTTGCGAAGTTTCCCGATGTTTCCGCGACATCGCGACTGGCGTGGACGCCGGCGATCCGGCACGGTCGCGCGGTGACGGGTTCCCGGACATGCAGCGGGCCGACCCGCCGGACCATGTTGTCGCTGTTGCCGGCGCTGGCGGTCGGCGGTTGCGGTGCGGCGGCAGGCGTGCCCCCGCTGCGCGTGTGGGCGATGAGCTATGAGGGCGATTATTCGCCGTTCCTGATGCCCGACTTCACCGCCGCGACCGGTATCCCGGTCGATGTGCAGTCGCTGCCGACGACCGCTTCCCATGAAAAGCTGCTGACCGCGCATGCGGGCAACGCGCTGCCCGACGTGCTGATGCTGTTCAACGGGTGGGTGCGCGAATTCGCGATGATCGGGGCGGTGGCACCGGTGCCGTCGCCCGCGCTTACCGCCGGGCTGATTCCGGGCATGCGCGAGGCGCTGCGCATCGACGGGATCGACTATGCCGTCCCTTGGTCGGTTGCGCCGCAGGTCCAGTATTTCCGCCGCGATATCGTGGCCGCCGCCGGCTATGCCACGCCGCCGCTCGACTGGGCGGGGTGGCTGCAGATGGCGCGCGCGATCAAGCGGCGACGGCCCGACGACTATGTGTTCCTGATGCTGCTCAACTGGCCGACCGCGCTGCTGACGATGATGACGCAGGCCGGCGCCACGATGCTGCGTGACCATGCGACGCGCGGCAATTTCCGGTCCGACCCGGTGCGCCATGCCTTTGCCTTCTACGCGCAGCTGTTTGCCGAGGGGCTGGCCCCGCGCGCGCTGTCGACCGAGGTGCAGGACCCGCTGGCGGCGTTCGCGCAGGGGTATTTCGCGATCTGGCCCAGCAGTCCCACGACGCTGCTCGACCTCAGCCGTCGCGCCGGGGAGATCCCGGCGACCCGCTGGGGCACCGCGCGGCTTGCCGGGCCGAACGGTCCCGGCCCGGTATCGGGCGACAGCGCCAGCCTGTGCGTCGCGGCCGGCACGACCCGGCCGGCCGCCGCCTGGGCGCTGGTCCGGCACATGACGTCGCGGGCGAGCGAGCTTACGTTCCAGCGGATGATCGGCAACCTGCCTGCGCGGATCGATGCATGGGATTCGCCGCAACTGGCGCAACCGGTGCTGGCGGCGTTTCGCGAACAGATGACGCAGCCCGCGCCGATCCCGCCCGCGGTCGAATGGGAACGCATCCAGGTCGAGGTGCAATTGGCCGCCGAGCGCGTGGTGCGCGGCATCCAGACGATCGACGAAGCGCTGGGCGCGCTCGACGCGCGGGTCGACCGGTTGCTGGCGCAGCGCCGCGCACTGGTCGATGCGGGAAAGATCGCATGACCCGCGAAGCCCGCGCCGGTTGGCTGTTCACCCTGCCGGTGCTGACGATCATCGTCGCGGTGTTCGTGCTGCCGGCGTTGCTGGCGATGGCAACCGCCTTCACCGATTATTCGATCTACGCGCTGGCCGATCCGGGCAACCTGCACGTCGTCGGGTTCGCCAATTTCGCGACGCTGTTCGCGACGCCGCTGTTCTGGCGCGCGATCGGCAATACGCTGCTGTTCGCGCTCTTGGGCGTACCGATGGCGATCGGCGCGTCGCTGTTCGCGGCGTTGCTGCTGAACGATGCAACCGTCCGGTGGAAACCATTGTGGCGGATCGTGCTGTTCGCGCCCTATGTCACCAGCATCGTCGCGACCGCCGTCGTGTGGCGGTTCCTGTTCAATACCCGGTTCGGGCTGGTCAACCAGGCGCTGGGCGTCGTCGGCGTGCCCGCCATCGACTGGCTGGGCGATCCGGCCACGTCGATCCCGGCGATCCTGATCTTCGTGACGTGGAAGATATTCGGCTACAACATGATCGTGTTCACCGCCGCGCTGGCCGCCGTGCCGACCGACCTGATGGAAGCGGCGCGCCTCGACGGGGCGGGGCGCTGGACGCGGTTCCGCCATGTCACGCTGCCCGCGATCGGGCCGACATTGGTGCTGGCCGGGGTGATGAGCGTCGCCGGGTTCCTGCAGATCTTTGCCGAACCCTATGTCATGACGCTGGGCGGGCCGGCGCAGAGTACGACGACGATCCTGTATTTCATGTTCGACGAAGGGTTCAAATGGTGGAACCTGGGACAGGCGAGCGCGGTCGCGTTCGTCCTGTTCCTGATGATCCTGGCGGTGACATGGGTCCAGACGCGCTATGCCCGGCGGCGCGAATGGCTGTGAGCAAGAAACGCGCGATCGTCGCCAATGCGCTGGTCGTGGCCCTCGGCGTGCTGACGATCGCGCCGCTGGCGTACATGGTGATCGTGTCGTTCATGCCGCGCGGTGAATCGACCATGTTGCCGATCCCGCTCTGGCCGTCGCGCTGGAGCCTGGAGAATTATCACGAGCTGCTGGTGCGGCGGCAGATCGACGGGGCGTGGTTCGATTACCGCATCCTGCCCGCGCTGAGGAACAGTATCGGCGTCGCTGCGCTGTCGACGCTCTTCGGCCTCCTGCTGACCGTCCCGGCGGGCTATGCGATGGCGAAGCTCAAGTTTCGCGGGCGCGAACGGGTGCTGAAGCTGCTGATCGCCGCGCTGGTCGTGCCGGGGCAGGTGGCGATGCTGCCGCTGTTCCTGATCTTTCGGCAACTGGGGCTGGTCAACAGCTATGCCGGGGTGATCCTGCCGGGGCTGGCGGGTATTTTCGGCGTGCTGTTCGTGCGGCAGGCGATGCTGGCGATCCCCGACGAGCTGATCGATGCCGCGCGGATGGACGGGGCGGGGGAGGGGCGCATCTTTGTCGGCATCGTGCTGCCGCTGCTGACCCCGATCGTCATCACGCTGGCGCTGTTCCTGTTCCTGGGCAGCTGGAACGATTTCCTGTGGCCGCTGATCGTGCTGGCCGACCAGCATCGCTATACGCTGCCGGTCGCGGTCGCCGCGATCGCGCGCGAACATGCCGCCGACGGCGAATTGATGATGGCGGCATCGGTGGTGACGACGATGCCGGTGCTGCTGCTGTTCCTGGCGCTCCAGCGCTTCTACCTGACCGGATTGCTGGGCGGCGGGGTCAAGGGATAGGCACTGCCGTCGGGGGCGAAGAGGTGGGTGTCGGCGGGCGGCACCGTGAAGCGCAGCACCTCGCCCAGATGCACCGCGCGGTCGCCGGGCAGCTGCGCGACGATCGCCCCGGCATCGCCCCGTCGCCCGAGATGCGCGAACGACAGCGGGCCGAGGCGTTCGAACAGCTCGACCGCGCCGACGAACGCGCCGTCCGGATCGGGCAGCAGGTGTTCGGGCCGCACGCCCAGCGTCACCGCGCTGCCGATCGCGCCATCGGGCACCTGCGCGCTGGTCCGCACCACCGCGCCGTCGTCGATCCGGACGCTGGCGCCCGCCGCGTCGACATCGACGATGGTGGCGGGCAGCAGGTTCATGCCGGGCGATCCGATCGCGGCGGCGACGCTCAGGCTGGCCGGGCGGCGATAGACGTCGAGCGGCGCGCCGACCTGTTCGATCCGCCCGGCGTGCATCACGACGATGCGGTTGGCGAGGGTCATCGCCTCCAGCTGGTCGTGGGTGACATAGATCATCGTCATGCCGAGCTGCTGGTGCAGCCGTGCGAATTCGTGCCGCATCCGTGCGCGCAGCGCCGTGTCGAGGTTGGAGAGCGGTTCGTCGAGCAGCAGCACCTGCGGCCGGCGCACGATGGCGCGGGCGATCGATACCCGCTGGCGCTGTCCCCCCGACAGCGCGCGGGGCTTGCGCGCCAGCAGCGCGGTCAGGTCCAGCATCGCCGCCGCTTCGCGCACCCGCTCCGCGATCTCGGGCTTGGGCAGGCGGGCGACCTTCAAGGGGAAGGCGATGTTGTCGGCGACGGAGAGGTGCGGATAGAGCGCATAGGACTGGAACACCATCGCCACGCCGCGCGTCGCGGGCGGGGCATGGGTCACGTCGCGGCCGCCGATCGCGACGGTGCCGGCGCTGGGGCTCTCCAGCCCGGCGATCATCCGCAGCAACGTCGACTTCCCGCAGCCCGACGGCCCGACCAGCACCACGAATTCGCCCGCCGCGATGCTAAGCGTTGCGGGCTGTACCACGGTGGTATCGCCGAACCGCTTGGTCAGATCCGTCAGTTCGACATCGGCCATCACGCCCCTCCGTCCGTCGCCACGACCGGACAGCGCGTCGCCAGCCTATCCTGTTGCAACCGGTAGCGGATTTGCGCGCGGGGTCCAGCATCGGTACGATCGGGCATCCCTGCATCCGCCTGGAGTTCGTGCCCGATGAAGCGCCTGATCCTCACCACCCTGCTGCTGTCGACCGCCGCCGTTGCCGCGCCTGCGCCAAAGGCGCCGACCTTCGACACGCGGCGCATCTCGCGCGATATCGAAACGCTGGCGAGCGATGCGTATGAGGGGCGCGGGCCGGCGACGCCGGGTGAAGCGAAGAGCATCGCCTATATCGCGCAGCAGATGAAGGCCGCCGGGCTGCAACCCGCCGGGGACAAGGGCAGCTGGTATCAGGACGTGCCGCTGCTGAAGTCCGATATCGTCGGCACGCCGCAGCTGTCGATCACGGCGGCCGGCACGAAACGCCCGCTGACCCAGGGCAGCGAGATCGCGGTGCGCGCGGCGATGACCGGGCAGACATCGGTCGGAATCGCCAACGCGCCGCTGGTGTTCGTCGGATACGGCGTAAAGGCGCCCGAGCGGAACTGGGATGACTTCAAGGGCGTCGACCTCAAGGGCAAGATCATGGTCGTGCTCATCAACGACCCCGATTTCGACGGGGGCGAGGGCGATTTCGGCGGCAAGGCGATGACCTATTACGGTCGCTGGACGTATAAATATGAGGAAGCGGCGCGGCAGGGCGCGGCGGGCGTTCTGATCGTCCACGAAAGCGCGCCGGCCTCCTATGGCTGGGCCACGGTCAAGAATTCGAACACCAACACGATGTTCGATATCGTGCGCAAGGACCCCGCCGCGTCGCATGTGCCGATGGAGGGCTGGATCCAGCGCGACCTGGCGGCCGATCTGTTCAAGCAGGCGGGACTGGATTTCGAGGCGGCGAAGGCCGCCGCGCGCAAGGCCGATTTCCGCGCCATCCCGCTCAAGGCGACGCTGGACGCGGCCTATACGGTCAAGCCCGCGGTCATCACCTCGCACAATGTCGCGGGCATCTTGCCGGGCACGAAGCATCCGGACGAAACCGTGATCTATTCGGCGCACTGGGATCACCTGGGCGTCGGACAGCCCGATGCGAAGGGCGACCGCATCTATAACGGCGCGCTCGACAATGCGTCGGGCGTGGCGGCGTTGCTCGAACTGGCACGGGCGTATGGCAGCGCGCCGAAGCCCGACCGCTCGGTCCTGTTCTTGGCGGTGACGGCGGAGGAAAAGGGGCTGCTGGGGTCCGAATATTACGCCGCCAATCCGCTGCGCCCGCTGGCGACGACGGCGGGGGTCGTCAACATGGACGGCCCGTTCGGCAGCGAAAAGACCCGCGATTTCAGCATGTACGGCATCGCCAAACTCGACCTGCTGACGATGCTGACCGAAACGGCGGGCGCCGAGGGGCGGCGCTACACCCCCGATGCGCGGCCCGAGGCCGGGCTGTTCTACCGCTCCGACCATTTCTCGTTCGCCAAGCGCGGCGTGCCGGCCCTGTCCTACAGCCCCGGCCGCGACCTGGTGGTCGGCGGCGCGGCGCGCGGCAAGGCGCTGGAAGACGCCTATACCCGCGACCGCTATCACCAGCCCGCCGACCAATATGATCCGAAGTGGAATACGGGCAGCGTGCAGAGCGACATGACGATCCTCTACACGCTCGGCCGTCGCCTGGCCGATGGCCGGGTCTGGCCGAACTGGTCGACCGACAGCGAGTTTCGCGCGACGCGTGACCGGACGGTAAGCGCGCGGGGGGAATAGGGGGGACGCTACCGCACCGGTGCCTGCCACGGCACCGGTGCGGTGGCCGGTTTCCAGCAGCCCTCCAGACTTTTTGCAAAGGCATCGGCCCACGCGCCGGCCGTGCCGGGCTTCAGCCAGCCTTCATAGCTGTGGCTGAGCAGGTAATCGCCTATCTCCAATCGGATACTGTCGGCGTGCAATATGATTTCCGGCAAGCGCCGGTCGAAATCGATTCCCGCGGCGAAGCGTAACGTGCCCATCGTCGCGAGATGCGCCATCGCCTTCGGGCATCGCCGCACGTCCGCCTCGACCCATTCCAGTCCCGCACCGTCCAGTCCCCGGCGCAGTTCGTCGTCGCTGGCAACGCGGCGCTGTTCCAGCGTCCCGATCAGGCGATAACCGCGCAGGCGCGGGCGGTCGGGTTGGCCGGGAAAAGGCGCGCGGAGCATCCGGGCGATCAGCCGCTGGCCGCAGTCGAGGTCGGCGTCGACCGACCCCGGATCGGTTCGGCAGCCACGCCGCACCGCAATAGCATAGATCGGGACCCGGCGATCGTCGCCGACATAGCGGATGGCGATCGCCGGTTTCGGCGTATCGGCAAAGAACCGTGCCGGATCGAACGCCAGCACCCGCGTCCGTTCCGCGACGTCGTAGCGCGGCGCGTCCTGTGCCGGGGCGGGCGCAGCGATGGCGAGGGCGGCAAGCGGTGCGAGGCGGAGCATGACGCATCCTGCCACGGCGCGGGTTGGTACGACAGGCTGTATTGCGACCAAGGAACCTCGCCCCCGCCCGCCGGTTCGACACGCCAGTATACTGAACGTGCGCGCGGCGCTGGTTCCGTGACGCTTTCTCGCTATAGGCTGCCCCGATGAACGAACTGTGGAACCATATCGTCGCCGATTTCGCCAATATCGGCAGCCCGTCGGCGCTGGCCGCCTTTGGGCAGGTCGTGTTGATCGACATCATGCTGGCCGCCGACAACGCGATCGTCGTCGGTGCGCTTGCCGCCGGGCTGCCCGCCGAGATGCGGCGCAAGGTCATCCTGATCGGCGTCGGCGCGGCGCTGGTGCTGCGCGTCGCCTTTGCGCTGGTCGTCACGCAGCTGTTGCAGGTCACCGGCCTCGTCTTTGCCGGCGGGTTGCTGCTGGTGTGGGTCGCGTGGAAGATGTGGCGCGAGCTGAAGGAAGGCGGCGATGCCGGCGACGAGGCCGCCGAGCTGAAGGCCCGCGCGCCGCGCACCTTTGCCAGCGCCGCCTGGGCGGTCGCGGTCGCCGACGTGTCGATGAGCCTCGACAATGTGCTGGCCGTTGCCGGTGCGGCTCGCGAGCATCCCGGCATCCTTGCCATCGGCCTGATCCTGTCGGTCGCGCTGATGGGTGTTGCCGCCAACGTGCTGGCCCGCGTGATCGAGCGGTATCGTTGGGTCGCCTATGTCGGCCTTGCGGTCATCGTCTATGTCGCGTGCAAGATGATCTACGAAGGGCTGGTCGACCCTTCGCGCGGCGTGCTTACGCTGTTTGGGTAATGCCTCAGCCGACGCGAACATGGTCGTCACCCCGGGCTTGAACCGGGGTGACGCTTGCTTTCCGTCGCAGAAGAAGAAGCGGGACCCCGGATCAAGTCCGGGGTGACGTTGCGGTGGCAGGCGTGATGCGTGCCTACCCCAGCGTATTCAGCAGCGATTCCCACCATGCGACGCCCGGATCGAACGTCGCCACCGGCACGCGTTCGTTCAGCCCGTGGGCGAAGCTGTCGCTGGGCTTCATGAACACCCCGCCGACCCCGAAGCTGGGGATGCCATAGGCGCGGAAGTGCATCGAATCGGTCGCGCCCGCTTCCTGCGCCGGTACGACCAGCAGGCCCGGCGCGCGCTTTGCCACCGCCGCCTTCACCGCGCCCAGCACCTTCGGGTCGAGCGGGGAGGCGCCGGCCTCGATCGTGCCATTGTCGTTGAAGCGTACCGTGACCTTCGGATCGGCGGCCAGTTCGACCAGCTTTGCCTCGACCGCGGCGCGCGGGGTGCCGGGAAAGATGCGGCAGTTGATATTGGCGACCGCGCGCTGCGGCAGGGCGTTGGGCGCATGCCCGCCGTTGAACATGGTGGGCACGCAGGTGGTGCGGACCTGTCCGATATAGCGTTTGTCGGCGGACAGGATGTCGGCGGCGGCGGTGTCGGCGGGATTGGCGGCAAACGCCCGCATCGCCGCGCCCAGCGGCCCCGGCGTCATCGTCGCGGTGCCCGCCAGCGACGCCTTCGTGATCTCGTTCTGTTGTGGGGGGAAGCGATAGGCGGCGATGCGGGTCACCGCCGTCGCCAGGTGGACGATCGCATTGTCCGGCCCCGGACGGCTGCTGTGCCCGCCGGGATCGGTGACGCTCAGGTGCCAGTCGCCATAGACCTTTTCCGCCGCCTGCAACGCATAGACCACCGGCTTGCCATCGTCGCCCAGCTGCCCGCCGCCGGCATCGGCGTTGAGCACCAGCGCGGCATCCTTGAACGCCGCCGCCGCCGCCTTCGTCGTCTGCATCGTGGTTTCCTCGTCGCCGGTCAGCACCAGCACGACGTCGCGCTGCGGCACCCATTTGGCGCGGCGCAGCTGCATCAGCGTGGCGACCGCCATCGACAGCCCGGCCTTGTTATCGAGGCTGCCGCGCCCGAAGACATAGCCGTTCTCGACGACCGGCGTGAACGGGTCGCGGGTCCAGTCCTTCGGATCGGCGGCCACCACGTCCATATGCGCCAGCACGACGACCGGTTTCGCCTTGCGGTCGCGTCCCGGCGTGCGCGCGGTCAGATAGCCGGTTTCGCCAAGCGCCACGAACTGCACATCGGCGGGCGCGAAGCCGGCGGACAGCAGCTTCGCCTTCAGATATGCGGCATAGGCCGGCACCTGTCCGTTGCCGGCGACCGTCTGGAACTTCACCCCGTCGACCAGCAGGGTCAGCGCTTCCTTGCCCCCTGGCGTGGTGGCGCCGTCCTGTGCCTGTGCGGCGCCCGCGCACAACATGGTGGCCCCGATCGTCGCAAACAGTACGCGCATGATAGTCTCCATCCCCGGTTCGCCCAAGGGTGCGCGGTCCCGCCCGATCCCGCAAGGGGCACATTGGCGGCGGAAGGCAGATCGTCCTTCCGGCCGTACCCCCGCGCAGGCGGGGGGCCAGAGTAACGGCAGGGCGACGTTCGTGGCTCTGGACCCCCGCCTGCGCGGGGGTACGGCCATGCTTGGCAGCCCCGGGGCCCTACCGCCCGCCCTTGCAGCGATGCGCGAGGGCGGTCTGTTCCAGTTCCTCCAGCTCGGCGACGGTCTGTTCCAGCGCCTGGCGTTGCAGGTTCAGCGCGTCGATCCGGCTGCGGCAGCGTTCGGCCAGCGTGCGCATCTGTTCGTCCTGGCCCGGGTCGCTGCTGTAGAGATCGAGGAATTCCTGAATTTCGCGTAAGGTGAACCCCAGGCGCTTGCCGCGCAGGATCAGGCGCATCCGCACGATGTCGCGGTGGCTGTAGGCGCGGTTGTTGCCGACGCGCACCGGGTGGATCAGCCCCTTGTCCTCGTACAGCCGCAGCGTGCGCGGGGTGATGCCCAGCGTGTCGGCGACGGCGTGGATGCCGCTCAGTTCCTGATCCATCACCTTGTCCCCGTCGGCCATTGCGTCCCGTCCATATACCCTATAGGTAACATAGCTATCGTATAGGGCATATAGCCATGACACGCATGGCAGACCGTGGAAAGGATCGCTTCGATGAAGGCCGTAATCGCAGGCTATGTTCGCTCCCCCTTTCACCTGGCGGGCAAGGGCGCGCTGGCGCGGGTCCGGCCGGAGGATCTGGCGGCGCAGGTCGTGCGCGGCCTGATCGAGCGCACCGGGGTCGATGCCGCGCTGATCGAGGACGTGGTGATGGGCTGCGCCTTTCCCGAAGGGGAACAGGGCTTCAACGTCGCGCGGATGGTGGCGCTGCTGGGGGATTTGCCGCTGTCGGTCGGCGGCATGACCGTCAACCGGTTCTGCGGATCGTCGATGAGCGCGATCCATATCGCCGCCGGGCAGATCGAGGTCGGCGCGGGTGAGGCGTTCATCTGCGCAGGCCTCGAATCGATGAGCCGGGTGCCGATGGGCGGCTACAACCCGCTGCCCAACCCCGCGCTCGCCGCCAAGAGCGCCGGGGCGTATATGGGCATGGGCGACACCGCCGAGAATGTCGCGACCCAGTATCAGATCACCCGTGACGAACAGGACGCGTTCGCCGTCGCCAGCCAGCGCAAGGCCGGTGCCGCGCGCAGCGAAGGGCGGCTGAGCGACGAGATTATCCCGATCCAGACCAAGGGCGGCGTGGTCAGCGAGGACGGCACGATCCGTCCCGACACCACCAGCGAAGCGTTGTCGGGCTTGAAGCCTGCCTTCCGCCAGGACGGGTCGGTCACCGCCGGCACCTCGTCGCCGCTGACCGATGGGGCGAGTGCGGTGCTGGTCACGTCGGAGGAATTCGCGACGAAGCATGGCCTGACCATCCTTGCCCGGATCAAGTCGATCGGCATTTCGGGCTGTGCGCCGGAGACGATGGGCCTTGGCCCGATCGGCGCGTCGAAGAAGGCGCTGGAGCGTGCCGGGCTGACCATCGACGATATCGACGTGGTCGAGATCAACGAGGCGTTCGCGGCGCAGGCGATCGCGTGCATCCGCGACCTTGGCATCAAGGAGGATGCGATCAACCTCGACGGTGGGGCGATCGCGATCGGGCATCCCTTGGGTGCTACGGGCGCGCGGATCGTCGGCAAGGCGGCGGCGCTGCTGGCGCGCGAGGGCGGTCGCTATGCGCTGGCGACGCAGTGCATCGGCGGCGGGCAGGGCATCGCCACCGTGCTGGAGCGCGCATGATGGACGCGGCGATCCGCAAGGTCTGCGTCATCGGCGCAGGGGTGATGGGCGCCGGCATCGCCGCGCATGTCGCCAATGCCGGGGTGCCGGTGCTGCTGCTCGACATTGCCAAGGATGGGGCCAAGGACGGTCCCGACCGTGATGCCGTCGCCAAGGGCGCGGTCGCGCGGATGCTTAAGACGGACCCTGCGCCGTTCATGTCGAAATCGGCGGCCAAGCTGGTCGAGACCGGCAATATCGACGACCATCTGGAGCGCATCGCCGAATGCGACTGGATCGTCGAGGCAATCGTCGAACGGCTCGACATCAAGCAGGCGCTTTATGCCCGGATCGAGGCGCTGAAGCGTCCCGGTACGGCGGTGTCGTCCAACACCTCGACCATTCCGCTCGACCATCTGGTGGCCGGGCGGAGCGAGGCGTTTCGTGCCGATTTCCTCATCACCCATTTCTTCAACCCGCCGCGCTATATGCGGTTGATCGAGATCGTGCGGGGCACCGACACCGATCCGGCGGTGGCGGGGAAGGTCGAGGATTTCGTCGACCGGCATCTGGGCAAGCGGATCGTGCGGGCGAAGGATACGCCGGGCTTCATCGCCAACCGTATCGGTACCTATTGGCTGGCGGTCGCGATCAATGCGGCGATGGATCTGGGGCTGACGGTCGAGCAGGCCGACCAGATCGGCGGGCGGCCGATGGGCGTGCCCAAGACCGGGATTTTCGGGCTGGTCGATCTGGTCGGCATCGACCTGATGCCGCTCCTGTCCAAGAGCCTGACCGCCACGCTGCCCAAGGGTGATCCCTATTTCGACACGGTGCGGCCGATGCCGCTGGTCGACCGGATGATCGCGGAAGGGTTCACCGGCCGCAAGGGCAAGGGCGGTTTCTATCGCTTCGACAAGGCGACGCGGACCAAGTTCGCGCTCGACCTGACCACCGGTGACTATCGCGAACAGCAGACCCCGGCCGACCTGCCCGCCGATGCGGCGAAGGACCTGGGCAAGCTGATCGAGCTTGACGGGCCGACGGGCGATTATGCCTGGGCGATCCTCGGGCGCGTGCTGCCCTATGCCGCGATGCTGGTGGGTGAGGCGGCGGACGATATCGTCGCGATCGATGACGCGATGAAGCTCGGCTATAACTGGAAATACGGGCCGTTCGAGCTGATCGACCGGATCGGCGCGGCGAAGCTGGCCGCGCGGTTGCGGGCCGAAGGGCGGGAGGTTCCCGCGATCCTCGACACCGTGGGCGACCGGACCTTCTACCGGGTCGAGGGCGGCCAGCGGCAATATCTGACGCTCGATGGCGCTTACGCCGATGTGGTGCGCGGCGAGGGCGTGCTGCTGCTCGCCGACGTCAAGCTGCGGTCGGAACCGGTGCTGCGCAATGAGTCGGCGGCGCTGTGGGACGTGGGCGATGGCGTCGTCTGCTTCGAATTCACCGGCAAGAGCAACGCGCTCGACGACAAGGTGGTCGCGCTGCTGAACGAGACGATCGCGGTGGTGCGCGAGCGGTTCAAGGCGCTGGTGATCTACACCGATGCCAGCAACTTCTCGGTCGGCGCGAACCTGTTCCTGGCACTCTGGGCGGTGAAGTCGGGCGCGTGGGAGCAGATCGAACAGATGATCGCCGGCGGGCAGGCGACGTTCAAGGCGCTGAAATACGCCCCCTTCCCGGTGGTCGCGGCACCCGCGGGCATGGCGCTGGGCGGCGGATGCGAGATTTCGCTCCACGCCGATGCGATCCAGGCGCATGCCGAAACCTATATGGGGCTGGTCGAGGCCGGCGCGGGCCTCGTCCCCGGATGGGGCGGGCATGGCGAATTGCTCGACCGGATCGCCAGGGCCAAGGGCACGCCGCGCGGGCCGATGCCGGCGGTGGGCGTCGCGTTCGAGACGATCTCGACCGCCAAGGTGTCCAAGTCGGCGGCGGAGGCGCGCGAGCTGCACTTCCTGCGCCCGAGCGACGGCATCACCATGAACCGCGACCGGTTGCTGGCCGATGCGAAGGCCAGGGCACTGGCGCTGGTCGAGGGCTATGCCCCGCCCGAACCGCCGGTCTATCGCCTGCCGGGGACAAGCGGTCGCATCGCCATTGCCGACGTCGTGCGCGGCTTCCGCGCGAAGGGGCTGGCGACGCCCTATGATGAAGTGGTGTCGGGCCGCGTGGCCGAGGTGCTGACCGGCGGCGATACCGACATCATCGACGTCTTGACCGAAGACGCGCTGCTGACGCTGGAGCGCCGCGTGTTTCTCGACGCAATGCGCGACACCCGCACGCAGGACCGCGTGACCCATGTGCTGCAGACGGGCAAGCCGCTCAGAAACTGACGCTCCTCGTCACCCCGGGCTTGATCCGGGGTCCCGCTTCTCTCCCACGCCGGAAGAAGAAGCGGGACCCCGGATCAAGTCCGGGGTGACGTTGTGTTGGGGGCAAGAGGCGCGACGGCTGCGCGCAAACAGGTGCCGAACAACCATGCCGACAGGTAGTTCTGCACGATAGCGGGCACGGTACCGTACCGATACTATCGCACCATGTCCCTGACCGCCCGTCCCGCCGCCCCGCTTCTCTCCGCGACGGAAGAGCGCACCTATCTGATCGGCCGGTCGGAAGTACATCGGCAACTCGCTGAAAATACCACCGAAATAGAAATACGCGCGATTCATTTGCGCATGTCGCGACTGTACGCCGAGCAGGCGGCACTGATCGTGATGGTACTTTCGGACTAGGCAATCCCGCAAAGATACCAGGAACGCTAGTCGTTCCGGTCGGTTGATGCGCCCTGACCGGTCGCGCCCTTGCGGCCGTGTCGTGGGAGACCGGTCCATGAAGGCAGTTGCGATTACCCTGCTCGGCACGCTTGCGCTCAGCGCCTGCGCCGCGCCTGCCACCCGTATCTCGACCGGACTCCAGCGCTATGGGCTGGACGCGCAGCGCGCCGATTGCGTCGGCACGCGCCTGCAAAGCGACCTGTCGCTCGGCCAGCTGCAGCAGCTCGGCCGTGCCGCCGCCGCGTACAAGAAGGACGATCCCAATCCGGCCGCGCTGACGGTCGGCGACCTCGTGCGCGTGGCGGGCGAGATCAAGGACCCGGCGATCGCGCTGGCGGTCGGCAAGGCCGCTGCGGGCTGCAACGTCCTCCCCTGATCCTCCATTCGGAAAGGAAAGCATCATGAACAAGGATGAATTCGAAGGCGGCGTCCGCTACGCCACCGGCAAGGTCGAAAAGACCGTCGGCGATGTCGTCGACCATCGCGGCCTGCAGGTCGACGGCGTGGTCGATCAGATCGCGGGCGGCGCGCAGCATACCTATGGCCGTGTCCGCGAGATCATCGAGGATGCGATCGACAGCGCGCCCGCAATGGCCGACGAAGCCCGCGCGAAGCTGAAGACCGCCGGCCGTCAGGTCGCCGACCGCGCCCAGCACGGCGGCAAGGTCGCGCAGCACACCGTCGAGGAAAACCCGCTGCTGTGGGCCGCCGGTGCCGCCATCATCGGCTATGGCCTCGCCTGGCTGCTGCACGGGCGTCGCGGCTGATCGCACGATGGACGAGGCTGCGTTCAAATCCCTGCGCGAGACCGCCGATCTGCGCCACCTGCGCCAGATCGTCGCGGGCCTCGACGAAGGGGTGATCCTGATCGATCCCGACCAGAGCCTGCTCTGGGCGAACGATGCCGCGCTGTCGATGCACGGGGTCGGCGACCTCGCCGAGCTGGGCGAGACGGTCGAGGAATATCGGTCGCGGTTCCAGCTGCGGTATCGCAACAACCACCGGCTCGAAGCGGATGACTATCCGCTCGAGCGGGTGGTGGCGGGCGACCGTTTTTCCGAAGTGGTGGTCGAAGTGACCGTCGCGGGCGAAGACGAACCGCGCTGGGTCCATCAGGTGCGCAGCCTTGTCCTGAACGACAGCGACGATGGCGAACCGGCCTGTCTGGTGCTCATCCTCCAGGACGTGTCGGCGCGGTACGAGGCGGAGGACCGGTTCGAACAATCGTTCAACGCCAACCCCGCGCCCGCCGTCATCTGCCGCCTGAGCGACCTGCGCTACGTAAAGGTCAATCAGGGGTTCCTCGACATGACCGGGTTCGACCGGGACCAGGTGCTGTCGAAGACGGTGTACGACATCGACGTCTTGCGCTTGGGCGACCGGCGCGATCTGGCCAAGGAACGCCTGGGCGAAGGGCGTACCATTCCGCAGATGGAGGCCGAGTTGGAACTGCCCGACGGCGGGACCAGGCTGGTCATCGTCGCCGGACAGCCGATCGACATGGGCGAACAGCCGTGCATGTTGTTCACCTTCGCCGACCTCGAACCGCGTCGCACGGCGCAAGCCGCGCTGCACCACAGCGAGGACCGCTTCACCCGGATGTTCCAACTGGCGCCGGTGCCGATGGCGATCGGCGCGCGCGACGGGCATCTGCTGTGCGAGGTGAATGCCAGCTTCACCGCGATGACCGGCTATGCCGCCGACGAGATCATCGGCCGCCCGCTGGGCGAGGTCGAACTGTGGGAAAGCAGCGAGATTCGCCACGGCATCGAACGGGCGATCGATACCGGCCACGACCTGCGCGGGCACGAGGCGCGGATCTTTGCCCGTGACGGCGCGATGATCGACTGCCTGATTTCGACCGAGGCGATCCGTCTGGGCCAGGATGCGTGCGTGCTGTGGGCGTTCCAGGACATCACCCAGCGCAAGGCGACCGAGCTCGAACTGGTCGAGGCGATCGAGGCGGTGATGAAGGACACCAGCTGGTTCAGCCGGTCGATCATGGAAAAGCTCGCCCGGCTGCGCACGCCGCAGGCGGCGAACGACGGCCCCGGCCTCGACGACCTGACCCCGCGCGAACGCGAGGTGCTGGCGCTGATCTGTCGGGGATATGACGACAAGACGATCGCGCGGACGCTGGACGTCGCGAGCAACACCGTGCGCAACCATGTCGCGCGCATCTATGCCAAGATCGGGGTCAATCGCCGCATCGCCGCCGTCGCCTGGGCACGGGCCCGGGGCTTCGACGGCGACACGCTCGACCGGCCAACGGAACAGGAGGCCGCACCATGACACAGGACAAGAAGCGCTCTTCCGAAGAGCAGGCAAAGGCCGCCGCGAAGGCGAAGGCGTCGGTGCTGGAGGCGATCGGTACGCTGATCGGCGACGACACCGCCCGCCGCGACGGGGCCAAACAGAAACAAGCGCCGGACGCCACGAAGCCGGACGCAGCAGGGGATGATGGGAAGGGAGAGCGCTGATCCAGCGCCCCGACCCTCAGGAGTTCAACAGGAGACATCATGGTTACCAATGTTACCAACGGCCTTGGGCCGATCGACGAGACGCATATCGGCAAGACCGCGACCCGGCTGTCGTGGGGCGCGATCTTTGCCGGCGTCGTGCTGGCCGTCGCGATCCAGCTGGTGCTGGGCATCCTCGGCGCCGGCATCGGGCTGACGATGGTCGATCCGGTCGAAGGTACCACGCCGGGGGCGGCCGGGTTCGGCATCGGTGCGGGCATCTACTGGCTCATCACCACCGTCATCGCGCTGGGTGCGGGTGGCTATGCCGCCGCGCGGGTCGCGGGCGTGCATGAACGCTTCGACGCGTTGGTCCACGGGCTGGTCGTGTGGGGCGTCACGCTGATCCTGACGCTGTACCTGCTGACCTCGGCGGTCGGTGGCATCATCGGCGGTGCGTTCCGCACGGTCGGTGCGGTTGCCGGTACGGCGGGCAGCGCAGTCGGTGCCGCAGCCTCGGTCGCGCCTGCCGCTGCCTCGGCCGCGGGTGTCGATGCCGGCGACGTGAAGGAAGCCGCGCGCGACGTGCGCAGCGAAGCCGCACAGTATCTGTCGGACGCACCGAATGATCCGGCGCAGATGACCCCGGAACAGGCGCAGGCCGAAATCGCCAAGCAGCTCCCCGCGCTCGCCCGTGGCGGTGCCGAGGGCCAGCAGGCCGAAAGCCGCATCGTCGATGTGGTCGCCGCCCAGCGCAAGATCAGCCGTCCGGAGGCGCAGGCCCAGGTGACGCGCGCCAAGGCACAGTTCGTCCAGACCAAGAATGACGCCGTCGCGACCGCCAAGTCGGCGACCGACAAGGCCGCAGGCGCTGCCGCCGGCACGTCGTTCATCCTCGTCTTCGCACTGCTGATCGGTGCGGCGGCCGCAGGTTTCGGTGCAACCACGGCAACCCGTCGTCGGTTACGCTGAGCGTAACGCGGCGGGCCGGCGTATCTGGCCCGCCGCACCCGGTTCCTACTGCAAGGGAGAAATGACATGACCAAGAAGATCGCCCTCGGGCTGGTGCTCGCCGCTTCGGTATCGCTCGGCGCGTGCAACACCGTGAACGGTGCCGGCAAGGACCTGAAGTCGGCCGGTTCAGCCGTCTCGGGCGCCTCGGGCCAAGCCAAGAAGTAAGGCGAACTTCCTGCGCCGTCCGGCATCGGGCGGGGCGGAATCGTCGAACGACCGACGGCGCGGTGGGTAACCACCGCGCCGTTTTGGTGTGCGTGGGGCTTCCTGATTAGGGGATAGTCAAAACGGACGACAGGCCCGCCCACCCTCATGATCGGGATCGAACAGCGAGGCGCTCTCAGCCATACATGCCGGCTATCCGTCTCTTCGGTATCTATGCGCCGGAGATGCCAAGCTACTGCCGGCGCGGCCGGCGGGGCGTTGCGGGTGACCCGGTTACATCCGGGGTGGCGGTAATCGTGCGGGGGCTGGCGACGATCGAGCGGCGCGGCTGCGATCATTATGGTCGGACATTGGCACGAGTGCGGCTGAACGGCGTTGACGTGTCAGATCACATTCTGAACTCGGGAACGGCACAGCCATACCGATGGGAGACGGAGATGGGTTTGCGACCACAACCGGAGCGTCGTGCGGCCGATCCGATCAATCGTGCGGCATTGGTAAGGGTGGTCGACAGTGTGCCCGAAACGCGCGGGATGGGCGTGCTGCTGCGCCACCGCGGTCGGATCGAAAAGCTGCGTGCCGCCGGCGGTTCGGGCGGGTCCATCCTGTTCGAATTGCGCGAGCGCCAGATCAACCCGGCATATTTCCAGCGATTGCGACCGGGTCGGGTGCCGTCGCTGACCGCCGGGCAGCGTCAGGCTGGGTGGAGCGTGATGCGGCAGGGATCTCAGCCGTTGGCAGGCGTCTGGCCGGGCGGGCTTCCGTCGCGTCCGACGATGCCAGCACCGGTTTCGCGAATACCTAACCGGAACGCGAGCAGCGTGCCGCCGAGCGAATGGCGTTCGCTCGGTCTGAATTGCGCCGGGGCGGTGGTCGGTTGGATCGGCGTGGTTGGCACGGGCGCGCTCGCACCGTTCACAGGCGGCTTGACGTTTGGTGCCACCATCGTGCTGTATGCCGGCGCGTTGGCGGGCAGCGGGCAGTGCATGGCGTCGGTCTACCGCGTCAACAATGCGCGCCGTGGCCGGAGCGACATCAACGAAACCCTCGACAAAAGCCCGGTCTATATCTGGTCGATGCGAGGGGCCGACGCGATCGGTTTGGTCGGGGCAGCAGGGGGGCTTGTCGGCGTCGCGAAGACAGGCGCGGCGCTGAGCAAGACCGGCGTCAAGGCTGGAGACCTTGCGGCTAGATCTTTGACCCGCGCCGCTCGCGCCGAGTTGAGCGCAGCGATGGGCATTAACGGCGTGAAGCTGGGCACCCGAATGATCAACAAGGTGGTACGCCAGCGCCTGCTGGACGGTGCGGGGGGCGTGCTGGGGGTGGTAAGCAGCGCAGACGGCGGTCTCATCCGTGAGCTGATCGTGTGGGTGATCGCGGACAAAGAGAAAGGGAACGCATGATAGACAATTATGCGCAGCGTCTGAAGAGAGACCGCTGGACCGGATGGGCCGTCGCGATCGCGGTGTTCGCCATCGTGCCGTCCATGGTGGGTATCACCACCATCCTGCTGCCTGGGTCGCATACCGACGTGAAGGTCAATCCGCTCTACTGGCTCATCCTGGCGGTACCATTGCCCTGGACATCGGCGCTTTTGAGCTACCGGCCCGGCCCGCTGCGCTGGTTGCGCGCGGCGCTGCTGTCGACACCGGCGCTGGCGCTTGCTGTTGCCGGGATCGCCTGGGCTTCGGGGCTCGGCATCACGCCGTATCTCTACATGATCGCGGTAACTGTCGCCCTTTGTCTTGCAGGCCTGTGGGCCTATCCTCGCAGCATACTGGCGCGCGAAGGCGTACCAGACGCGAACGGAAACCGATCGGTCTGACCGGCTCCCCGCACTACTGCTATGCACCGCAGCAATCCCGACCTACGCTGACACGATCACCACGCACTCGAATTCGATTGCGAGCGCTACTTTTATATCGTATACGATCAGCGCTACTTATGGAGGTTGATGTGGTTTCTGGTTCGAGCATGTGGACGGGCGTCTATCCTGCGGCGACGACGCAGTTCGCGGCGGACGGGTCGGTCGATATCGATGCCACGCAGCGCGGGCTGGTCGCGCTGGTCGAGGACGGCGTCGACGGGCTGATCCTGCTCGGCACCTGTGGTGAGAACAACTCGCTCGACGTCGCGGAAAAGCATGCCGTGCTGCGCGCGGGTGTCGAGGCGGTCGGCGGGCGCGTGCCGCTGGTGTGCGGCGTGTCGGAATTCACCACCCACCGCGCGGCGGCCTTTGCAAAGGAGGTCGAGGACATCGGCGTCGACGCGCTGATGTTGCTGCCCGCGATGGTCTATGTGCCGACGCCCAACGAGCTGGCGACGCATTTCCGCACCGTGGCGGAGGCGACCGGCCTGCCGATCATGCTCTACAACAACCCGCCGGCGTACCGCGTGTCGGTCGACTTCGCGACGCTCGAACTGCTGGAGCCGGTGACAAACATCGTCGCGGTCAAGGAAAGCGCGCCTGATCCGCGCCGCTTCACCGACGTCATCAACCGCTTCGGCGACCGCTATGTCGTGATGGCCGGACTCGACGACGTGGCGCTGGAGGGCATGTTGCTGGGTGCCAGCGGTTGGGTGTCGGGCCTGACCAGCGCGTTCCCGCAGGAATCGGTCGCGCTGATCGCGGCGGTCTATCGCGGCGACTGGGAAGAGGCGCGGCGCATCTATCGCTGGTTCATGCCGCTGCTCCACCTCGATGCCGAACATGACCTGGTGCAGTCGATCAAGCTGGCCGAGGAGATCATGGGTCGCGGGTCGGAACGGGTCCGCCTGCCGCGCCTGCCGCTGGAAGGCGCACGCCGGGCCGAGGTGATCGCGATGGTCGAGAAGTGCGCGGCGACGCGGCCGGTGCTGAAGGCAGCACCCCTGGAGACGGCGGCGGCCTGATGCGCCACACCTTCTTCTGCATCGACGGCCACACGGCGGGCAATCCCGTCCGCCTGGTGGCCGGGGGCGCACCGTTGTTGCGGGGCGCCACCATGGCGGAGCGGCGGCAGGATTTCCTGGCCCGCTTCGACTGGATCCGCACCGGCCTGTGCTTCGAACCGCGCGGGCACGACATGATGTCGGGCGGGTTCCTGTACCCGCCGTGCGGCGATGCGGATGCGGCGATCCTGTTCATCGAAACGTCCGGCTGCCTGCCGATGTGCGGGCACGGGACGATCGGGATGATTACGTTCGGGCTGGAACACGGCCTGATTACCCCGCGCGAACCCGGCCACCTGCGTGTCGAGGTGCCCGCCGGGGTGATCGATATCGATTACGTGGCCGACGGCAACCGCGTCCGCTCGGTTAGAATCCGCAACGTCCCCGCCTATCTGGCGCGGCAGGGGCTGGAGATCGACGTGCCGGGGTTCGGTCCGCTGTCGATCGACGTCGCCTATGGCGGCAATTATTACGCGATCGTCGAACCGCAGGGTGCCTATACCGGCCTCGATGATCTGGGCGCGGCGCGGATCGTCGAGCTGAGCCGGACGATCCGCGCGCTGGTGCGCGACGTCTACGAACCGGTCCATCCGCTGGAGCCGACCATCCGCGGGGTCAGCCATGTGCTGTGGGCGGACAAGCCCAGGGGCGACGGCGCGGACGGGCGCAACGCGGTCTTCTACGGCGAACGCGCGATCGACCGCAGCCCGTGCGGCACCGGCACCTCGGCCCGCCTCGCCCATCTGGCGGCGACCGGGCGGCTGAGCGTCGGCGATACCTTCGTCCACGAAAGCTATATCGGCAGCCGCTTCATCGGCCGGGTCGAGGGCGAGACGATGATCGGCGAGCAGGCGGCGATCGTGCCGTCGATCGAAGGGTCGGCGATCGCGACCGGCTTCAACACGATCTGGATCGACCGCGAAGACCCGTTCTTCGCCGGCTTCACGGTGGTATGACGACGCCATAACGACAAACAGGAGGGGCGCATGGCACGAGGATTACTGGGGCCGCTCAAGCCCCTCGACGCGAACGATGCCGAACCGGATCGCAAACTGCGCAAGACGCTGAGCTGGCCGCACCTGATTGCGCTGGGCATCGGTGCGATCGTCGGCACCGGCATCTACACGCTGACCGGCGTCGGTGCGGATCGTGCCGGGCCGGCCGTCATCCTGTCGTTCGCGATCGCCGGCGCGGTGTGCGCCTGCGCCGCGCTCGCCTATGCCGAAATGGCGACGCTGATCCCCACGGCGGGCAGCGCGTACACCTACAGCTATTCGGTGATCGGCGAGAGTGTCGCGTGGATCGTCGGGTGGAGCCTGATCCTCGAATATTCGCTCGCCTGTTCGACGGTTGCGGTCGGGTGGTCGGCCTATCTGGTCGGATGGTTGCAGAGTGCCGGCGTCCACCTGCCCGCGATGCTGTTGTCGGGGCCGCATGGCGGGGGCATCGTGAACCTGCCTGCCGTGCTGGTCGCGCTCGGCATTGCGGGGATGCTGGTGGCGGGCACGCGGGAGAGTGCGACGCTCAACATCGTGCTGGTCGCGATCAAGATGGTGGCGCTGGCGGTGTTCGTCGTCGTCGCATTGCCCGCGTTCAACGGCGGCAATTTCGAACCGTTCATGCCCTACGGCTTTGGCAGCCAGGTGCAGGGCGGGGCGACGCGCGGGGTGATGGCCGCCGCCGCGATCGTGTTCTTCGCCTTTTACGGGTTCGATGCGGTCGCGACCTCGGCAGAGGAGGCGCGCAATCCGGGGCGCGACCTGACCATCGGCATCATCGGGTCGATGGCGGCGTGCACCGCGATCTACATGGGCGTCGCGGTCGCCGCGATCGGCGCGGTCAGCTATATCGACCTGGGCCGCTCGGCCGAGCCGCTGGCCTATGTGCTGCGCACGCTCCAGCATCCCTTTGCCGCATGGGCGATCGGGCTGGCGGCCCTGATCGCGCTCCCCTCGGTCATCCTGGTGATGATGTACGGGCAGAGCCGCATCTTCTTCGTCATGTCGCGCGACGGGCTGTTGCCGCGTTCGCTCAGCCGGGTGTCGGCGCGCACCGGGTCGCCCGCGCTGGTGACGATGGTGACCGGGGTGTTCGTCGCCGCCGTCGCCGGCTTCTTCCGCCTCGACGAGATCGCCGAGCTGGCCAATGCCGGCACGCTGCTGGCGTTCATCGCGGTCGCGGCGTGCATGATGATCCTGCGCCGCCGCGCGCCCGACCTGCAACGCGTATTCCGCTGTCCCGCGCCGTTCGTCGTCGGCACGCTGGCGATTCTCGGCTGCCTCTATCTGCTGGTCAGCCTGCCGGTGCATACGCTGGAGCGGTTCGCGCTGTGGAACGTCGCGGGAATCGCCTTCTATCTGCTCTATGGCCGGACGCGCAGCATGGTGCGGGCGCGCGCGTGACGGCGACGGCGATCGTCATCGGCGACGGCGTGGTCGCGCTGAACGTCGCGCTGGCGCTGCAACGACGCGGCACGCAGGTGACGATCGTCGCCCCCGATGCGCCGTGGCGCGGCGCGTCATGGGGCAATGCCGGGCATATCGCGGTCGAACAGGTCGAACCGCTCGCGTCGCTGGCCACGGTGACGAGTGTGCCGAAGCGGCTGTTCTCGCGCGGCGGCGCGCTCGCCTTGCCGCCACGGGCGATCCGGACGTGGCTGCCCTTCACGCTGCGGCTGCTCCGCGCCGCCGCCCCGGCACGGTTCGCGCGGGGGAAGGTGGCGCTGTCCGCGATGCTGGCGACCGCGATTCCGGCGTGGCAGCGGGTGCTGGCGGCGGCCGGGCGGGGCGACCTGTTGCGCATCGCGGGGCATTTCGTGGTGTGGGAAACGCCCGAGAGCGCCGCGCGGGGGCAGGCGGCGTGGGCCGCGGCCGATACCGGCACCGCGACCGTTCGCCCCGTAACGCCCGACGAGCTGGCCCGGCTCCAGACGCTGACCACGGTGCCGATCGCCGGCGCGATCCGGTTCGAAGGGAGCGGACAGATCGTCGATCCCGCCGCGCTGGGTGCCGCGCTGCTCGGGCAGTTCGTGGCGAACGGCGGCACGATGATCCGCACCCGCGCCCGCGCCCGCGCGATCGTGGAGGCGGACGGCGGCGCGCGCGTCGTGCTGGAACAGGGCGCACCGATCGAGGCGGCGGTGGCGGTGGTCGCCGCCGGGGCGGCATCGGCCGCGCTGGTCAAGGCCGTAGGCCTCACCGCCCCGCTGATCGCCGAGCGTGGCTATCATGTCGAGGGCGATCCCGGCGAATGGCCCGCCGACCTGCCGCCGGTGGTGTTCGAGGACCGCTCGATGATCGTCACCCGCTTCGCCGACCGGCTGCGCGCGGCGAGCATCGTCGAATTCGCCCGCGCCGACATGGCCCCCGATCCGCGCAAATGGGCGCGCATCCGGGGCCATGTCGCTGCGCTGGGCCTGTCGCTCGCCCCGCCGCTCGAACCGTGGATGGGCGCGCGGCCGACGCTGCCCGATTACCTGCCCGCGATCGGACGGCGCGGCGCGGTCGCCTATGCATTCGGGCACCAGCATCTGGGGCTGACGCTGGCGGCGACCAGCGGCGAGGCACTGGCCGCGCTGCTGCACGACGCGCCGCCGCCGTTCGACCTGTCGCCCTTCACCCTCGATCGATTTCGGTAGAGTGGGGCGACATGCGCCCCACCCGTTTGTGCTGAGTAGGGGCTGAGCTTGTCGAAGACCCGTATCGAAGCATCTGGTCGCGGTCCTTCGATACGCCCCTTCGACTTCGCTCAGTGGCTACTCAGGACGAACGGGTAGGCATCCGGTCATCATGCGCTGGGTTGTTTGGAAGTGTGCCGGCACCGCACGAAATGGCCGCTCTCGCCAATTTCCAAACGAAGAACAAGCGATGGTTGCGCTGGCGGACAGGGGGAGTAGGTGTTCGGACACGGTATACCACCGTGCACCGGGACTTTCCGCATGACCGCTATCGTCGTCCGCAACCTTTCCGAACAGCTGGTCGACCTGCTGCGCGACCGCATCCTTGCCGGACAGCTGGATGCCGACCGTGCGATCCGGCAGGATGCGCTGGCCGCCGAACTGGGCGTCAGCAAGATCCCGCTGCGCGAGGCGCTGACGAGGCTGGAGCAGGAAGGGCTGGTGCGGTCGCGCGCCAATCGCGGCTATTTCGTCCGCGACCTGACCATCGACGAGGCGGAGGAGGTCTATGCCCTGCGCCTGAAGCTGGAGCCGGAGGTCGCCGGCGTCGCGGCGATGCGCGCGACCGAGGGTGAGCGGACGCTGGCGATCGCCACGCTGGCGCAGCTCGACGAGGTGACCAACGCGCATGGCGACGGCGTGGGCGCGTTCAACCGCGCGTTTCACCTCGCGCTGCTGCGGCCGTCGCGCCAGACGATCACGACGACGATGCTGGAGCGGTTGCACGTGCTGGGCGAACGCTATGTCCGCCGCCATCTCGAACCGCTGGGCCGCGACCAGCGCGCGAACGACGAACATGCCCGGCTGCTCGAATGCTGGCTGGCGCGCGACGCGGCGGCGGTCAGCGCGCGGATGTACGCGCATATCGAACAGACCGTGCTCGACCTGCGCCGCGAATTCGCCAACGACGGCGGCGACGCGGCGTAACGTCGCCGCCCCATGACGTTGACGTCCCTCCCATCCGTTCGTGCTGAGTAGGGGCTGAGCTTGTCGAAGACCCATATCGAAGCACCGTTCGCGGTCCTTCGATACGCCCTTTCGACAAGCTCGGTGGCACCTCAGGACGGACGGGTATGTATTCTCCACCATCAGCCCCGACGACCGATTCCGCCTCTTTTGCCGCGACTTAGCGCAATGAAGCCACACGCCACGACCCTCTATTGCACTTTTTATGCACGGATATCGTATAATATATTTGAGCATAGCGTCTGGTTATGGCATTCTTTCCCCGACAATCATGGGGGTGACGATGCGACGTACGACGAGATTGCTGGCATCCGCTGCGGTGACCGCGCTGGTTTTGGGGAATGCGCTGCCCGCGCTGGCGCAGGCGACGACCGGGGGGCAGGTCGCGGGGGACGCATCGGCGCCCGGTGACGATACCATCACCGTGACCGGTTCGCGCATCGCGCAGCCCGGTGCCAAGAGCAACAGCCCGATCACGACCGTCGACGCCGCCGAAATCAAGCTGCAGGGCGCGACGAACATCGAAAGCGTCCTGAACCGCCTGCCGCAGATCACCGCCGATTCGAACGAGAATGTGTCGAACGGGTCGGACGGCACGGCCAGGGTCAATCTGCGCAACCTTGGCAGCAACCGCAACCTCGTGCTGGTCAACGGCCAGCGGCTGTTGCCGATCCAGGCGACCGACCTGAACTTCATCCCGTCGTTCATGATCCAGCGGGTCGACGTGATGAGCGGCGGCGCATCGGCCGTCTACGGGTCGGACGCGGTGTCGGGCGTCATCAACTTCGTGCTGCGCGACAATCTGAACGGCGTGAAGACCGACGTGCAATACGGGTTTTCGGCGCACCACAACGACAATGCCGGGTACCGCGACCGCGTGCGCGCCGCCGGGTTCACCCCGGCGCTCAGCAGCCCGGTCGACGGACAGCGGTTCGACGCGAATATCGCGATGGGCGCGAACTTCGCCGAGGATCGCGGCAATGTGACCGCCTATTTCGGCTATCGCGACGTGCGGCCGATCCTGCAGTATAACCGCGACGTGTCGGCCTGCGCGCTCGACCCGGTGTTCAGCGGCAATCCGTCGGCGGCAACCGCGCTGACGTGCGGCGGGTCGTCGAACAACCAGTTCGGCCGGTTCGTGCCGCTGCGCGACGGCATCGCGGCCGGCGGGTACAACAACACTACCGATGGCAACAAGACCTGGGTCCAGTACAACCCCAGCTTCCGCTACAATTACGCGCCGCTGAACTATTTCCAGCGTAACGACACCCGCTTCACCGCCGGTGCCTTTGCGAAATATCAGGTGAACCCGGCGGCCGAAATCTATGGCAGCTTCATGTTCATGGACGATCGCACCAATTCGCAGATCGCTCCCTCGGCGCTGTTCCAGGGCTATCCCTATTCGATCAACTGCAACAACCCGCTGATGAGCGCGCAGCAGGCGACGTTGCTGTGCGGCGCGGCGGCGGCGGGGACGAACGTCACGCAGGACGTCTATATCGGCTATCGCCCGGTGGCGGCACCGGCACAGCCGCGCCGCGACGACCTGCGCCATACCGATTACCGCGTGACCGGCGGGGTGAAGGGGCAGATCGCGCCCGGCGTGCGCTATGACGCGAACGCGCTGTTCTCGACCGTGATCTTCAACGAAACCTACCAGAACGACATCGACCCGGCCCGCGCCAACCGCGCGCTGAAGGTCGATCTGGTCAACGGTGTGCCGACCTGCCGTTCGGTGATCGACGGCAGCGACCCGAGCTGCGTGCCGCTGAACGTGTTCCAGTTCCGTGGGCCGAGCGCCGAGGCGCTGAACTACGTCTATGCGCCGACCAGCACCGAGGGGCTGGATCGCGAGACCGTGCTGGCGGGCACGATCAGCCTCGATGGTGGCGAATTCGGCATGAAGCTGCCCTGGGCCGAAAACGGCATCGGCGCGGTATTCGGCGTCGAGCATCGCCGCGAGAGCCTGGAATTCCGCGCCGACGCGCTGGCGATCGCCAAGGGGACGAAGGAAATCTCCGGCGCGTTCAACGTGACCGAAGGGTTCACTGAAATCCGCGTGCCGATCGTCGAGGATCGCCCGTTCTTCGACGAATTGTCGCTGACCGGCGGCTATCGCTTCTCGAAGTACAGCACCACCGGCAAGGGGATTTCGACCTACAAGGGTGAGATCGCATGGGCACCGTCGGCCGACCTGCGGCTGCGCGGCGGCTATAACCGCGCCATCCGTGCGCCCAACATCTCCGAACTGTTCGGTGCGCAAAGCCCCGGCAACGTGACGACGCAGGACCCGTGTTCGGGCACCAATCCGGCCGCGACCTTCCAGCAGTGCCAGCGCACCGGCGTCACCGCCGCGCAGTACGGCAAGATCATCGAATGCCCCAGCGAACAGTGCACCGGGTTCTTCGGCGGCAACCAGGCGCTGCGCCCCGAAGAGGCCGATACCTATACCGCCGGCATCGTGCTGACCCCGCGCTTCGCCAAGCGGCTGATGCTGTCGGTCGATTATTTCAACATCAAGGTGAAGGACTATATCGGCGTCATCCCGGTGTCGCTGACGATCAGCCAGTGCATCGCGACCGGCGATCCGTTCTTCTGTTCGCTGTTCAACCGCAATCCGCGCAACGGCGTGCTGTTCGGCGGCGATGCGGCGACCGCGGGCTATGTCACCTCGACCACGCAGAATACCGGCTCGCTCGGCACCAGCGGCCTCGACGTTGCGGCCAGCTATGCGTTCGATACCGCGATCGGCCGGTTCGGCGCGAACATGGTGGGTACGTGGCTGCGCGACCTGACCACCGAACCGCTGACGGGCCTTGGCAAATATGACTGCAAGGGGCTGTATGGCGGCACCTGCGGCCAGCCCAGCCCCGAATGGCGGCACCAGGCGCGCTTCACCTGGACCTCGCTCGACGACAAGGGGTCGATCTCGCTCAACTGGCGCTACATCGGCGCGACCGACCTGTCGTTCAACACGACCGATCCGTTCCTTCAGGGGTCGACCTACAAGGTCAATGCGCGCCTGCCGGTTGCCAATTATTTCGACCTGGCGGCCAGTGCCAGCGTACTGGACGACGTGACGCTGCGCATCGGCGTCAACAACCTGCTCGACCGCGATCCGCCGGCGATCGCGCAGGGCGTGCTGGCATCGTTCGGCAACGGCAACACCTATCCGGGCGTGTATGACGTCGCGGGCCGGACCTTCTTCGTCGGGCTGTCGGCGGAGTTCTGACGAACGGGCGGCCGGGGCACACGCTCCGGCCGCCACATGCACGGAAAGAAGTACATATGATCGGTCGCGTCGCGCTTGCCCTGCTGGTGTCCCCCTGGGCGATGGCGGTCGCGACCGCGCAGACCGCGGCGCCTACTCCCCCGGCGGAATGGGAACGGCCCGAGGTGATCCGCATCGGTGCCGAACCGATGCACGCGACCTTCGACGGGTATGAAACGGTGGCGCTGGCGAAGCGTGGCGACGCGCACGCCTCGCGCTATCACCTCTCGCTCGACGGGCCGTGGCGGTTCCACCATTCCCCCACCCCGGAGGCACGGCCGGTGGGGTTCGAACGGCCCGACTATGACGTCAGCCGCTGGGGCACCGTCGCGGTGCCGGGCATTTTGCAGGCGCAGGGGCAGGGAACCCCGGTCTTCGTCGGCAGCGGCTATCCCTTTCCGATGGACCAGCCCCGCATCGACCACCGGCTGAACGAGGTTGGATCGTACCGGCGCACGGTGATGGTGCCTGCACACTTTGCCGGGCGGCGGCTGCTGCTGACGATCGGTGCGGCGGGCGCGGCCTATTATCTGTGGGTCAATGGCCAGCGGATCGGCTATTCGGAAGACTCCAAGCTGCCCGCCGAATTCGACGTCACGTCCGCGATGCGCACCGGGGCCAATACGGTCGCGATCGAACTCTATCGCTATGCCGATGGCAGCTATCTGGAGGATCAGGATTTCTGGCGGGTCAACGGGATCGAGCGCAGCGTGACGCTGTACGCCGCGCCCGCCACCCATGTCCGCGACATCGATGTGCGCGCGGGACTGGCCAACGGCTATCGCGACGGGACGCTGAACCTGACCGTGGCGCTGGGCGGCAAGGCGGCGGCCGGAATGCGGGTGCGCGCACGGCTGCTGGACGGCGACCGCACGCTGCTGGTGCGCGAGGGCACCCCCGATACGGCGCGCGCGGTGCGCTTCGACGCCACCCTGCCCGCGATACGGCCGTGGAGCGCGGAGACGCCCGACCTCTACACGCTCCTCCTCGAACTGATCGATGCGCATGGACGGGTGGTCGAGGCGACGCAGCGGCGCATCGGTTTCCGCACCGTCGCGGTCGTCGATGGCGAGGTGCGGGTGAACGGCCGCCGGATCACGATCCGCGGCGTCAACCGCCACGAACACGACCCGCGCACCTTTCGCATCGTGTCCGACGCGACGCTGCTGCGCGACCTCGAACTGATGAAGGCGGCGAACGTCAACGCGCTGCGCCTGTCGCATTATCCCAACGATCCGCGCATCTACGACCTTGCCGACCGGGTCGGGCTGTACCTGATGGACGAGGCCAATATCGAGAGCCACGGCTATCTGAGCCAGGCGCAGCAGAGCGGCGATGTCGAAGGCACGCTGCTCGGCTACAAGCCCGAATGGAAGGCCGCGCATCTCGACCGGGTGGAGCGCATGGTCGAACGCGACAAGAACCATCCCTCCATCATCTTCTGGTCGCTGGGCAACGAAACCGGCATCGGCTCCAGCTTCGAAGCGGCGGCGCGCTGGGTAAAGGCGCGCGACACGACCCGGCTCGTCAGCTTTCTGGGGCACAGCATGAGCGGGTGGCGCCACCCGACCAACCCCTATGTCGATATCTTTGCGCCGATGTACGACGATATCGAAAAGCTGGTCGATTATGCCCAGCGGCCCGAATATACGCAGCCGCTGATCCTGTGCGAATATGCCCATGCGATGGGCAACAGCCTGGGCAATTTCCAGGACTATTGGGACGTCATCCACGCCCACCGCAAATTGCAGGGCGGGTTCGTCTGGGACTGGGTGGACCAGACGATCCTGCGCAAGGACGCGCAAGGCCGCGACTATTGGGCGCAGGGCCGCGATTTCGTGAAGGATGGCGACGACAGCCCGGTCGGCGACGGCGTGATCGGTGCCGACCGTGTCCCCGACCCCGAATATCACGAACTGGCCAAGGTCTATGCCCCGATCGCGTTCGAACGCGCCGGCGATGGCTACCGCGTCATCAACCGCCACGACCATATCGACCTGTCGCGCTTCACCCTTGACTATGCGCTGCTGGAGGATGGGCGCGAGGTCGCGACCGGCACACTGACGACACCGGCGGTCGCGGCAGGCGCACGCGCGCCGCTGTCGATCGCGCTGCCGGCCCCGCGCGATCCGGCGGCGGAGCGGATGCTGGTGCTGCGCGCGCGGGCGGGCAGGGGGGCGATCCCGCTGGTCCCCGCCGGCCATGTCGTGGCGTGGGAGCAGTTCGCGCTGTCGCCACCGCGCGCACAGCCGGCGTTCACCGCCGCCGCCACCCCGGTCGATGCCGGTGATACACTGGCGCTCCACGCGGGCGATGCGGTGCTGGAGGTCGACAAGGCGACCGGGCTGGTGCGGCGCTATGCACAGGGGGCCACGACGCTGCTGAGTGGCGGCGCGCCCGATTTCTGGCGCGCGCCGACCGACAACGACATCGGCACCGGCATGACCAAGAGCCACAAGATGTGGCAGGTCTTCAGCCAGCAACGCCGTGTCGACGCGATCGCCATCGATGGCGATGCGATCGTCGTGACGCACGACATGGGCGTCGGATCGGTCAAGGTCACGACGCGGTGGACGATGGATGCGGCCGGGGTGGCGCGCGCCGCGCTGCGGTTCGTGCCGCTTCGCGACGACCTGCCCGATCCGCCGCGCATCGGCGTGCAGTTCGCGATGCCCGCCACGCTCGACCGCATCCGCTGGTACGGGCGGGGCCCGTGGGAAAGCTATGCCGATCGCAAGACGTCGGCGCTGATCGGGCGCTATGCCGGGCTGCTGGCCGACCAGTATCACGGCTATGCCCGACCGCAGGAATCGGGGACCAAGCAGGACGTGCGCTGGATCGAGGTTACGGGCGCGACCGGCACCGGGCTGCGCGTGGCCGGCGACCGGCCGCTGGCGGTCAACGCGCTGCCTTTTCCCTATGCCGACCTGATGGAAAAGCCGCCGGCTGCGGTGCACAGCAGCGACGTTCGCCCGCATGGCGACGGCACGCTGCTGGTCGATGTGGCGCAGGGCGGGGTGGGCGGTGATACCGGGTGGAGCACGGACGGGCGGCCGCACCTGCGCTACCGCGTGCCGCTGACCCCGGTCGACTGGACGATCACGCTGGGGGCGGTGCGATGAAGCGGACACTGTGCGCGCTGCTGGCCGGGGCGACGCTGCTCGCGCTGGCCCCGCCGGTCGCGGCGCAGGGCGACCCGCGCATCGCCCGGTCGATTGCGCTGCGCGACCAATGGCAATGGCTGACCCGCGACATCGCCTTTCCGGCGGAATGGGACGCCGACGGGCGACATTTCCATTATCGCAAGACGGTGGCGGGCGGCTTCGCCTTCGTCGATGTCGACGCCGCGACGCAGGCGAAGGCGGCGGCGTTCGATGCGGCGGCGGTGGCGCGGGGGCTGGGCACGGCGCTGGGGCGCACGGTCGATCCGCTGCGGCTGCCGTTCGACGGCTTTGCGTTCGAGGACGGGCGCGCCGCGATCCGCTTTGCGATCGACTATGCGCCGTGGCGCTGCACGCTGGGCACGGTACGCTGTGCCCCGGTCACCGAGCCGCAGCGCCGCCCGCGCGGGTTCGACGTGGTGCGCGACCTGACCGTGCCTGCGCTGAACGTGCCGCACCGCGCACCCGATGGCATGCGCGAGGCGCTGGTGATCGACGACAATCTGGTGGTGCGCGCCGCCGGCAGCGGTGCGCAGGCGTGGCGCAGCCAGGATGGCAGCCCCGGCGATTTCTACGATCCCGAAACCATCGCGTGGTCGCCCGACGGCAAATGGATCGCGTTGTACCGCGTCCGGCCGGGCTATCGCCGGATCGTGACGCGCGTCGTGTCGTCGCCCGCCGGACAGGTGCAGCCGGTGCTGGCGCAGCAGCTCTACCCCAAGCCCGGCGACGCGATCGATCACGAACGCCCGGTCGTGTTCGATGCGGCGACCGGCCGGCGGATCGAGGTGGACGACGCGCTGTTCCCCAATCCGTGGCAGCTCGGCCCGATTGCGTGGCGCAAGGACGGCGGCAGCTTCGCGTTCGATTACATGCAGCGCGGGTTCCAGCATGCAAAGGTGATCGCGGTCACCGCCGCGACCGGTGCGGCACAGGCGGCGGTGACCGAGGATGCGGCGACCTTTATCCACAACGAACGCCGCTTCGCGCATGACGTGGGGGGCGTGGGGGCCGAGCTGATCTGGGCGTCGGAGCGCGATGGCTGGCGGCACCTCTACATGATCGACGCAACGACCGGGCGGGTCAGGCGACAGATCACGCGCGGGCAGTGGGTGGTACGCGATATCGCGCGGGTGGACGACGACCGCCGCCGCATCTGGTTTTCGGCCAGCGGCATGGTGCCGGGCGAGGACCCGTATCACAAACACTGGTTCCGGGTGGATTTCGACGGGCGCAACCTGACCCGGCTGACCGATGGCGACCAGACGCACGAGGCGCGGTTCTCGCCCGACGGCACCCGCTTCGTCGACGTCCATTCGCGCACCGACGTGCCCGAGGTGGCCGATCTGCGCGATGCGGACAGCGGCGCGGTGATCGCGACATTGGAGCGCGGCGACGTCCGTGCGCTCACCGCGGCGGGCTATCGCCCGCCCGAACGCTTCGTGGCGAATGGGCGCGACGGCACGACCGATATCCACGGGCTGGTCGTGCGCCCGCGCAACTATGACCCGGCGAAACATTATGCGGTGATCGAGAATATCTATGCCGGCCCGCACGACAGTTTCGTGCCCAAGGGCTATTGGCCGTTCGGCGCCTTTTCGGGCGGGGACAAGGCGATGGGAATGCAGCAGATCGCCGATCTGGGCTTCGTCGTCGTGATGATCGACGGCATGGGCACCGCCAACCGGTCAAAGGCATTTCACGACGTCGCGTGGCACAATCTGGCCGACAGCGGCTTTCCCGACCGCATCGCATGGATTCGCGCGCTGGCGGCCAGGGACCGTGCGATCGACCTGTCGCGGGTCGGCATTTATGGCGGGTCGGCGGGCGGGCAGAGCACGCTGAACGCGCTGTTGTTCCACCCCGATTTCTACAAGGCGGGGGTGGCGTTCGCCGGGTGCTTCGACAACCGCATGGACAAGATCGACTGGAACGAACAATGGCTGGGCTGGCCGGTGAACCCCAGCTATCTGGCGGCGTCGGGCGTGGTCCATGCCGACCGGCTGCAGGGCAAATTGCTGCTGGTGGTCGGCGAACAGGATTCGAACGTCGACCCCGCCTCGACGATGCAGGTCGTCGACGCGCTGATCCGCGCGGACAAGGATTTCGAGCTGCTGGTGATCCCCAACGGCGAACACGCCGCCGGCCGCTCGACCGGGCCGGTGGCGTACGGCCAGCGGCGCGAATACGACTTCTTCCTGCGGACGCTGGGGGGCACGCGGTAGGGGCGCGAAGGGCCTGTCCTACAGCGACCTGACCTGTCACAGTCCTTGGCGCTCTTTGACTGGCGGGCCGCTATTGCGCAGCACTCGCAACGCCATGCGAAAGCGTGGCGAGTGTGAACTTTGTGAACTTTGCCCGAAAAATCCTTTGTTTTCAGGGGGGGCAGGGATCGGTGGCGCTACCGCGCGCGCAGTACCACCGTCGTCGGTGCGCCCGACAGCGCGATCGTCGTGAAGCCGCGTTCGGCCGTGCCGCGATCGATCGTATAGGGCGCGCCGCCCGCCGGGGCCTCGACCAGCAGGTGCGCGGCGGGGGTCGTGGCGGTGGCGGGGTCGAGGGTCAGTTCGATGCGGCGCGCGGCGGGCAGCCAGCGGGCGCGGGCGATCGTGCCGGCGGCCAGCGTGATCCACTGCCCGGCGGGGGCGACGAACAACCGGGTGCGCGCGCCGTCGTGCGGCACGATCTCCACGCCCGCGCCCGCTTCACCGACGGTGCCGCCGAACCCCAGCCAGCCAAAGGTCGCATCGCGCACCAGATAGGTCGCGGCGGCATAGGCATGGCCGAAATAGCCCATGCCGTAATCGCCGCTATACGCGTCCCAGCGCATCATGTCGGGTTCGGAATGGAACGCGGCGGAGGCGAAGCCGTCGCGGTCGATATTGGTGATCCCGCCCATGAACCCGCCATAGGCGACGCGCAGCAGGTGCAGGTCGGCGGGATCGCGGCGGAACGCATCGAACAGCGGCACGGCGTTCAGCGCCGACCCGTAATGGTGCAGCTGCCGTTCGATCCGCGGCACCTTTCCACCGTACAGGAAATCCCAATAGCGCCGGGCATTGCCGTTATAGCCCCAGTGCGGCACGGTCGGGTCATAGCCCAGGATCACCTCGCGCGTGACCGCCGCCTCACGGGCGTGGCCGAAATGTTGCATCCACGCATACACCTCCGGCTGCCCGGTCGAATCCCACGCCATCTCGCTGCCGAATGGATAGGCGAGGGTGCGCCAATGGTCGGCGCGCGCGCGCATCAGCGCCTCGATCTCCGCCGCCTGCGCGGTCATCCCCTCACGCTGCAGGTCGGTCAGGATTTCGAGGAACACCTCCCCCTCCATCTGCCCGAACTGCGCATAATGCGGGGCGTCGCGCATCATCGCGACGGTCGTGCGCGCGGCTTGGGTAAGGTAGAAGCGCCAGTCGTGGCGCGTGACCAGCCCGGCATGGTGCCGCGCCAGGCGATAGAGCACCCAATGCCCGACCGCGACATGGGGGTAGTTGTACGAGCGGCCAAGGTCGTCGGCCTGCTTGCGGTCCCACGATGCCCAGGTCGACCAGTCGGTGCCCCGGTCGTAATAGCCGGCGAACGCCTTCGGGTCGTAATAGAACAGGCTCTTCTTCACGCCGCCGCTCGCCGTCTGCAACTTGCCGAGCACGGTTGCGTCAACCATGTGCTCCAGCTTCGCGACTTCCTGCGGCTCTGGGTGGTCGAGTTGCTTCATGATCGCGGCGACCCACGACCCGCCGCCGCCCTCGTCGCTCATCCCGGCGATCCACACGCGCTTGTCCTGCGTGACGATGCGGTTCGCGTCGTGGTCATAGGTCAGGATCGCCGGCGCGCGGCGGAACGGGTCGGCGGGGTCGTCGAACCACTGCCGCGTCGTCGCGAAACGGCCAAGATCGGCCGACACCTGCGCCAGCGGCTTCGTCACGTAGTAATGCACGCTCTGCACGCTGCCATCGGCATAGGTGATCGTGACGCGCGCACGGCCCCACCCGGTGCCCGTCACCCGCCAGCGCCGCCATCCCGTGGGGGCCGCGACCGGGGTCAGCGTCAGCGCATCGGCCGGGGTGATCGCGACGCCGCGCACGGCTTGGCCCGCTCGCACGAACAGGTCGGCGGGGCTGTCGGTCGGGACGACATAGCCTGGCAGGCCGATGGCGAGCGGCCGGCGCTCCGCCTGCAACGTAGCCTCGATCGCGCGGATCGACGGCGCGGTGACGAGGCGGACGCCGATGCTGCGCCGCTCGCCGGGCGCAAGGGTGAAGCCGGTCGCCGGGTTCCACGGCTGTCCCGCATCGGCCATGGCGCGACTGGCGACCATCCAGTCGTAAAAGCCCTCGAACGTCTGCTGCCGCTTCGTCGCGTCGGTAAAGATATCGCCCGCCGCCGCGGCCTTCGCATCGCGCAGGATGCGATATTGCTCCAGCGGCGTGCGCCCGTCGGGCAGGACCAGCAGCGCCGGCCCCTTGCCGCTCAGCCGCGTGACCTGCAGATAGCCGGCATCATTGCCGATATAGGGGTCGACGAAGCTGGCGTGCGCATGCGCCTGTTCCAGCGTGCGGTCGGTGATGATGTTGTCGAACACCATCGGCATGCCCAGCGCCCCGATCTCCACCGGGGTCGCGCCGCGATTGTGCAGGGTGAAGCGCAACACCGGCGCGCCGCGATCGCGCAGCCACGCCCGCTCGATCGACAGCGGCAGCCCGGCGCCCATCGTCGCGGTCAGGTCGGCGCGCGCCAGCACATTCCCCCCGCCGGGCAGCGCACGGACGGGCACGCGGTGGCGGTAGGAGGAAAAGTCGCGCCACGTGCCGCCGGCGCTGCGCAGCCGCAGATGCAGGTCGCCGATCTGGGCATAGCCATCGCCGAGCCGCGCCGCTGCCCGGTCGCCCGGCGCGAAATCGAAACCGGGTTCGCTGCGGGGTGACAGATGCAGCAGCGTCTGGTGCAGCGGGTCGAGCGTCACCGTCAGCGCGCCGGCGACCTGGAGCACAGGGCCGGGCGCGGGCGTGGCGGCCCCCAGCATCGCGCCCCCGGCCATCACCGCCGCCACCCCGCCGCACGCTGTCAAAACCCGCCGCATCGCGTCATCATCCCTGTCGTCCGATCGGTTGACTCCGACCCAGTTCCGCGTATCGTATACTATATCTTTGGGAGATGGAAATGCTGGTTGGTCGTCGTGCGTTCCTGTTGTCGTCGGCGACGCTGCCGATGCTGACGCTGCCCGCCGCGGCCAAGCGTGGGGCGGGGCTGCCGGCGAAGGCCACGCCGTTCCCGCTGTCGGCAGTGCGGCTGCGCCCGTCCGATTATGCCCGCGCGGTGGAGGTGAACAAGGCCTATCTGATGCGGCTGTCGCCCGACCGGCTGCTCCACAATTTCCATGCCTTTGCCGGGTTGCCGACCAAGGCACCGGTCTATGGCGGATGGGAAAGCGACACGATCGCGGGCCATACCCTCGGCCACTACCTTTCCGCGCTGGCGCTGATGCATGCGCAGACCGGTTGCGCGGAGTGCGCGACCCGCGCGGCGTACATCATCGACGAACTGGCGCGGTGCCAGGCGGCGCATGGCGACGGCTATGTCGCGGGCTTCTCGCGCAAGCGCAAGGACGGCACCATCGCCAACGGGAAGGAGATTTTCCCCGAGATCATGGCCGGCGACATCCGCTCGGCCGGGTTCGACCTCAATGGCTGCTGGGTGCCCTATTACAACTGGCACAAGCTCTATACCGGGCTGTTCGACGTCATCGACCATATCGGCCCGAACGACCGCGCGATGGCGATCGCGACCGCGCTGGGCGGCTATATCGAACGCGTCTTCGCCGCCCTCTCCGACGATCAGGTGCAGGTGATGCTGGCCTGCGAATATGGCGGGCTGAACGAAAGCTTCGCTGAACTGCACGCGCGCACCGGCGATGCGCGCTGGCTGCGCCTGGCCGAGCGAATCTACGACAAGCGCAACCTCGACCCGCTGACGCAGAAGCGCGACCAGCTGGCGAACTTCCACGCCAATACGCAGGTGCCCAAGCTGATCGGCCTCGCCCGGCTGCACGAGATCACCGGCAAGCCCGAACAGGCGACTGCCGCGCGCTTTTTCTGGGAACAGGTCGTGCGCCATCACAGCTATGTCATCGGCGGCAATGCCGACCGCGAATATTTCAGCGGCCCCGACACGATCGCGCAGCACATCACCGAACAGACGTGCGAGTCCTGCAACACCTACAACATGCTCAAGCTGACCCGGCATTTGTTCGCGTGGGAGCCGGACGGCGCGCTGTTCGATTATTACGAACGCGCCCATCTGAACCACATCCTTGCGCATCAGGAGCCGGTGAACGGCGGCTTCACCTATATGATGCCGCTGATGTCGGGGACGAAGCGCGAATATTCTGCGCGCGATGGCGAGGAATTCTGGTGCTGCGTCGGGACCGGCATGGAAAGCCATTCGAAGCACGGCGAAAGCATCTTCTGGTCCGGCGACGACACGCTGCTCGTCAATCTCTACATCCCCGCCGATGCAACATGGGCGGCGCGCGGCGCGACGATCGGGCTGGCGACCGGCTATCCGTTCACGGGCGAGGCGACGCTGACCTTTACCACGCTCGACCGGCCGGGCAGCTTTCCGGTCGCGCTGCGCGTGCCGGGCTGGGCGAAGCAGCACGACGTGCTGGTGAACGGCAAGCCGGTCGATAGCGCGGCGGCGGGCGGTTATGCGATCGTGACGCGGCGGTGGAAGGCGGGCGATGCGGTGACGATCCGCCTGCCGCTCGACCTGCGGATCGAGGCGACGCCGGGCGATGCGCAGACGATCGCGTTCCTGCGCGGGCCGCTGGTGCTGGCAGGTGACCTTGGCCGGGCCGACGGGACGTGGGACCAGCCCGACCCGTCGATGGTCGGCGACGACCTGATCGCCGCCTTTGCCGCCGTCGCGCCAGAAGCGGCGCAATATGCGACGAAGGGGATCGTGCGGCCCGGCGACCTGAGCTTCGTGCCCTTCTATCGCCAATATGACCGGCGATCGGCGGTCTATTTCAAACGCTTCAGCGATGCGCAGTGGAAGACCGAGGAAGCCGCGTTCCTGGCCGAACAGACGCGGCAGAAGGAACTGGCCGCGCGGCAGGTCGACGTGATGCACCTGGGCGAGATGCAGCCCGAGCGCGATCACCAGCTGACGTCGGACATTTCCTATCCGGTCGCCTATCGCGGGCGCAACGGCCGCGACGCGCGCACCGGCGGCTTCTTCGAATTCACGATGGCGGCAAAGCCCGGCCCGCTGGTGTTGCAGGCGAGCTATTGGGGCGACGAGCGCAAGCGCAGCTTCGACATCCTGGTCAACAACCAGCGGATTGCGACGCAGACGCTGGACGGCGACCGGCCCGGCGCGTTCTTCGACGTCGACTATCCGATCCCGGAGGCACTGACGAAGGGCAAGGCGCAGCTCAAGGTCCGTTTCGTGCCGCATGACAAGAATACCGCCGGGCCGGTCTTCGGCGTCCGGCTGTTCGCGGCGAAGCGGGGCGTGACGGCGTGAACGACGGGCGGGTGCACATGACGCTGGACGCGGTGCGCGCCTATGCCCGCGCCACGCTGACGCGGGTCGGGCTGGCCCCGGCGCATGTCGCGGCGGTGGCGGAGACGATCGTCGCGGGCGAGCGCGACGGGTGCGGCGCGCACGGGCTGTACCGCCTGCTGGTCGCGGCGCATTCGGTGGCGTGCCGGGTGGTGGTGCCCGATGCGGTGCCGGTGCTGGAGCGGCGCGCGGGCGGCGTGGTGCGGGTCGACGGGCGGGGCGGCTTTGCCCAGCTGGCGTTCGACACCGGGCGCGACGCGCTGGTCGATGCGGCCCGCGCCAACGGCATCGCCGCGCTGGCGATAACGAACGTCGTCCATTTCGCGGCGCTGTGGCCGGAGGTGGAGGCGCTGGTCGACCGCGGGCTGGTCGCGCTGGCGGTGACCGCCAATCACGCCTGGGTCGCGCCGGCGGGGGGGACGCAGCCGGTCTTCGGCACGAACCCGATCGCCTTTGGCTGGCCGCGGGCGGGCGGGGTGCCGTTCGTGTTCGATTTCGCGACCAGCGCGGTGGCGCGCGGCGAGATCGAGCTGCACCGCCGCGCAGGCACTGCCGTCCCCGCCGACTGGGGCCACGCCCCCGATGGCAGCGACACGACCGATCCGGCGGCGGTGCTGGCCGGCGCGATGCGGACGTTCGGCGGGCACAAGGGGTCGGCGCTGGCGCTGATGGTCGAACTGCTCGCCGGGCCGCTGATCGGTGACCTGACCAGCGCGGAATCGATCGCGTGGGATGCGGGGCGCAAGGGGTCTCCGCTGGGCGGCGAGCTTGTCATCGCGCTCGACCCCGCCGGGTTCCTGGGGGATGCGGCGGCCGAACAGATGGCGCGCGCGGAACGCGTGTTCGCCGCGATCGAGGGGCAGGGCGCGCGCGTGTCCGGCGCGCGCCGCCACGCCCTGCGCCCCGTCAGCGAACGCGACGGGGTGTGGGTGTCACGGGCGCTGCTTGATGATATCGACCGGACGATGGGGGACGTGGCATGACGATGATGGTGGCGATGGCGCTGATGCTGGCGGGGCCGGGCGCGGTCCCGGCGACGGCGACGATCCCGGCGCGCGACGCCGCGTTCCGGCGTCTGTCGGACGGCGAATATGCGTGGCGGCGCACCCTGACCGGGCCGGGCGAGGATGCGCCGGCCAGCCCCAATGCGACGCTGCCCGACGTGTCGCCGGCCGCGCAGGCGGCGATGACCCGCCGCTGGACCGACACGCTCGCCGCGCTCGACCGGATCGATCCGGCGACGCTCAGCCCGGCGGCGCGCGACGATTATATCGTCTATCGCGCGCAGGTTGCGACCCTGCTCGCGCGCCAGCAGTTTCGCGAATACGAAAAGCCGCTGAACGCCGATACCAGCTTCTGGATGAGCGTCGCCGACATGGCGCGCGCCGACTATCGCGACGAGGCGGCTTTGCGGCTATATCTATCGCAGCTGGCCAGCCTGCCGCGCTATTACGACCAGCAGATCGCCAATATGCGCGCCGGGCTTAAGCGCGGCTTCACCCCGCCGCGCATCACGCTGCAGGGGCGCGATGCCGGCGTGGCCGAGGTGGTGAAGGCCGGCGCGGGCGAGGCATCGCCCTTCTACGCGCCGTTCAAGACGCTGCCCGCGACCATCCCGCCCGCGCGGCAGGCGGCGCTTCGGGCAGAGGCGAAGCGGGTGATCGCGGCGGCGGTGGTACCGGCGCATGCCACGCTGATGGCGTTCCTGCGCGACACCTATATCCCGCAGGCCCGCACCGGGCTCGCCGCCTATGACCTGCCCGACGGGCACGCCTATTACCGGTCGAAGGTCCGCGAGTTCGTGACCCGCGACCTCAGCCCGGAGGATATCCACGCGATCGGGCTGCGCGAGGTCGCCAGGATTCGCGACCGGATGCAGCAGGTGATGACGCAGGTCGGGTGGAAGGGCGACCTGCCGTCGTTCCTGAACCACCTGCGCACCGATCCGCAATTCTATGCGAAGACGCCGCAGGAACTGCTCGACCGCGCGGCATGGATATCCAAGACGTTCGACGGCAAGGTCGCGACCTATTTCGGGCGGCTGCCGCGGATGCGCTTTGCGATCAAATCGGTCGCCCCCGATATCGCGCCGTTCTATACCAGCGGGCGCGGCGGGCCGGGCATCTACCTGGTCAACACCTATGACCTGCCGTCGCGCGGCCTGTATTCGCTGCCTGCGCTCACGCTGCACGAAAGCGCGCCCGGCCATGCGTTCCAGATGCCGTTCGCGATGGAGCTGACCGACCTGCCCGAGTATCGCCGCAACGAATATCTCTCGGCCTATGGCGAGGGCTGGGCGCTGTATTGCGAGGCGCTGGGCGAGGATATGGGGATGTACGCAACCCCCTATGAAATTTTCGGGATGCTCAGCTACCAGATGTGGCGCGCCGCCCGCCTGGTCGTCGACACCGGCATCCATGCGAAAGGGTGGACCCGCGAAGCGGCGCAGGCGTATCTGCGCGACAATACCGCGCTGTCGAACCACGAGATCACGACCGAGGTCGACCGCTATATCGCGTGGCCGGGACAGGCGCTGAGCTATTATATGGGCGAGCTGGCGTTCCTCGACGCGCGGGCGCGGGCGCAGAAGGCGCTGGGCGACAAGTTCGACTATCGCGCATTCCACGACGCGATGCTGAGCCTCGGATCGGTCCCGCTGCCGATGATCGACGCGCGCGCCGACCGCTTCATCGCCGACAAGGGCAAGGGGCCGTACCCGATGCCGTGACGGGGCGCGCGCCCGGTCAGAACCAGGCGCGCACCCCCGCGACGACGCTGATCCCGCCGCTGTCGCCGCCGCGCGCACGGGCGAAGCGGGCGGTCGCGCCGAAGCGGCGTTCCCACGCCACGCCGATATAGGGCGCGACTTCGCGACGTCCTTCATAGCGCAGGCGCAGGCCCGCCGCGATATCGCTCAGCCCTGCGCCGGTGCCGGTCGCGGCCACGTCCTGCGCCGCGACATTCGCCTCGATCCGGGGTTGCAGCACGACATAGTTGGTGATGCGCTGGTCGTAATAACCCTCGATCCGGCCGAGCAGGTCGCCCTTCGTCGACAGGAACAGCGCGCCGCCGACTTCGAAGAAACCGGGGGCCAGCCCCTCGATCCCCAGCGTCGCATAGGTTTGCGACGGGGCGGGGCGGATATCGTGGCGGATGCCGGCCTGCAGGTTCCAATAGGGATCGAGCGCGCGGGCATAGAGCGCCTGCACCTCCGCCGTACCCACCGCGCGGCCGACATCGCCTTCGCCCTCCGACTTCAGCCACAGCCGGTGGATATCGCCGCCGACCCAGCCCTGCCCCTCCCAGCGATAGCCGTCGCGCCCCTCGCGCAAATGCACCTCGGCGATATCGAGCAGCAGCTGGTGAAAGGTCATGCCGCCATGTTCGCGCGTCAGGTGGTTCGCGCGGGCGGTGGCCATCGCCTGCGCGCCCCAGAACCGGTCGGCCAGGTGATCGCGCGCCGGGGCGGGGGCGGGCTTGTCGCCGGGCGGCAGGTCGGTGCCGACCGGATCGCCCATCCCCACCATGGCGTGCCCGGCATGCGGGTCCGGCATTGTCATGCCGGACATGTCATGACCCGCATGCGGGTCCGGTGCCGCCTCGGGCATCGCCATCCCCGGAATCGCCGACATATCGTGACCCGCATGCGGAACGGGCGTTGTCGCCGGCTTGGGCGACCGCTTCGTCGCGCGCTTCACCGGCGCGGCGGGCCGGGGCTTCGCGGCGGGCTTGCGCGCCGGTTTCGCCGCCGGGCGGGCGGGCATCGTCATGCCGGGCATGTGCATGGAATGGTCCATCGTCTGCGCAACCGCCGGCAGCGGCGACAGCAGCGCGACCCCGACCAGCAGCCGGATCATGCCGCCGCCTCCGCCCGGCGGACCTGCACGACGCGCATCATCCCCGCATGCATGTGATAGAGCATGTGGCAGTGGAACGCCCAGTCGCCTTCCTCGCCGGTCACGTCCCAGCTGACCGTGCCGCCGGGCTGGACCAGCACGGTATGCTTGCGCGGGGCATGGTCGCCCTTGCCGGTCACCAGGTCGAAGAAATGGCCGTGCAGATGGATCGGATGGCCCATCATCGTATCGTTGATGAGCGTGACGCGCACCCGTTCGCCATGCAGCAGCGCGATCGGATCGGGGTTCTCCGACAGCTTCTCGCCATCGAAGCCCCACATATAGCGCTCCATATTCCCGGTCAGGTGCAGCCGAACCTCGCGGTCGGGCGCACGGGTGTCGGGGTTGCGCTCCAGTGCCACGAGGTCGCGATAGGTCAGCACGCGGTGGCCGGCATCGGCCAGGCCCTGTCCCGGGTCCCCCGTGCGGTCGACCGGCATGGGGGAAATGGTCTGCACGCCCGGCCCCTTGCGCACCTCCGGCGCATTCGAAAAGTCGCGCATGTTCATCGCACCCATCGCATGCTCGGCCGCCGGGGCGGGGGCATGCCCCATCGCGGCGTGGTCCATCCCCGCCATGTCGCCGCCGCCATGGTCCATGCCCATGTCCTTCATCGTCGCCAGCGGGCGGGGGCGAAGCGGCGGCACGGCGGCGGCCATGCCGACGCGCGGGGCCAGCGTCGCGCGCGCCATGCCCGACCGGTCGATGCTCTCCCCCACCACGGTATAGGCGCGCAGGTCGCCCGGCACGACGATCGCGTCATAGGTCTCGGCCGGGCCGAACTGGAACTCGTCGATCGCGACCGGCTGCACGTTCAGCCCGTCGGCGGCGACGATCGTCATCGCCAGCCCCGGTATCCGCACGTTGAAGGTCGTCATCGCCGACGCGTTGATGAAGCGCAGCCGCACCCGCTCGCCCGGCGTGAACAGCCCGGTCCAGTTGTCCTGCGGCCCATGGCCGTTGACCAGATAGGTATAGGTCGATCCGGTGACGTCCGCCACATCGGCCGGGTCCATCCGCATCGCGCCCCACATCGCGCGGTCCCTGGCCGACTGGTCACGCCCGGCGAGCAGCCCGGCCAGCGTCTGGCGCTGGCGATTGAAATAGCCCGGCTCCTTCTTCAACTGGTCGAAGATCATGTGCGGATGGCGGAAACTGTGGTCGGACAGCACGATCACGTGCTCGCGGTCGAAACCTACCGGATCGGCCCCCTTCGGATCGATCACGATCGGGCCGTACAGCCCCTCCTGCTCCTGCAACCCCGAATGGCTGTGATACCAATAGGACCCGCTCTGGATCACCGGGAAGTCGTAGGTGAAGCTGGACCGGGCCGGAATGCCCGGAAACGACACGCCTGGCACCCCGTCCATCTGGAACGGCAGCAACAGCCCGTGCCAGTGGAGCGAGGTCGCCTCCTCCAGCGTGTTGACGACGGTGATCCGCGCCCGCTGCCCTTCGCGCAGGCGGATCAGCGGGGCGGGGGAGCTGCCGTTGATCCCGATCGCATGCGCCATCCGCCCGTCGACCTGCCGCATGACATGGCCGATCGTCAGCGTGATGGCATCGCCCGATACGGTCGGCAGCGGTGCGGCGATCCCCGCCGAACCGTCCTGCGCCCAGAGCGGCCACGCACTGCCCAGCGCCAGCGCACCCCCGCCGAGCGTAGCACCGCGCAGCATTTGGCGGCGATCGAGAACAGGCGACATGGACACTCCATCGAACGGGGACACTGTGCCCTACGCGCGGGCGTCCCCGTCCCCTTGGGGCGTGCGCAGTTTTTCGGCCAGCGCCGCGCGGGCGCGGTGAATGCGGGTCTCGACCGCCTTCACCGAAATGCCCAGCAGCGCCGCGACCTCGGCCTGCGGCAGCCCTTCGATGCCGTGCAGGATCAGCGGCGTCTTCAGGTTGTCGGGCAGCGTCGCGATCATCCGCGTCACCCGGTCCAGTTCCTGCCGGTCGGCGGCGCGGTCGTCGATCGCGGCGGCGGGGTCGGGGATCGCCTCGGCCTGTCCGTCATGGTCGAGGCCGAACGACAGGAATCGCCGCACCGCCCGCCGCCGGGCCCAGTCGCGGCATTTGTTGAGCGCGATCGTCGACAGCCATGCCGGCATCGCGCGGGCGCCGTCATAGCGCGCCAGCGCCCGGTGCGCGGCGACGAACGTCTCCTGCACGATGTCCAGCGCCTCGTCGGCATCGCCGGTCCACGCCCGCGCGATGCGGAACACCGCCGCGCGGTGGCGGCGCAGGATTTCGGCAAAGGCCGGTTGCCGCCCGGCGATGCTCAACGCCGCCAGATCGCCATCGGACAGGGTGGACCAGTCGACGCTCACCCCCGACCGTCGGTCAGCGCCTTCACCACCGCCGCGTCGAACCGTGCCGCCTGGTCGGGGCGCAGCAGCCGGCGCATGGCGAACAGATGCGCCAGCGTCGCCTTTTGCAGCGCGCCCATCGCGGCGTGGCTCTGGTCGACGGCGGCGGCGACACGCGGGCCGGCGGCATGTTCGGCGGCGATCGCCTCGGCAAGCCGGGCATTGGCGGCGCGCAGCTCCAGTTCCAGCGCGCGGCGGCGGGCGGCGAACTGCGTCTCCAGCGCCGCGATCCGCTGTTCCTGCGCGGCGTCGAGCGACAATTGGTGGTGCAGCACGTCGTGCAGCGCCGTGCCCCCCGCGTCCTGCACCGGAAAGAGTGCGCGCCCGACGAACACCCCGCCGACCGCCGCGACGAACGCCAGCACGATGCCGAGCGCGAGGTGCGGCTTCCTCATTCGCCGACCAGCAACGTCGAGGGGGCAAGCGGCGATCCGCCCGCCAGCGGCGCCAGCGACGCGGACTGCTGCGCGCCGGCGGGCAATTCCCCGCCGACCATGCCCAGCGTCAGCGCGGCGGCGGCGACCGCACCGATGCCGATCACCCCGCGCCGCGCTTCTGCCCGCGCGGCCACCCGTGCGAACACCGCCGCATCGATCGCGTCCAGCGCATCGGGGGCAGGGGCGTCGGCCAGCCTTGCCAGCATCCGGTCGAGATCGTCCATCCTGTCCACTCCGCAAAGCCCTATCACCCGATACGCACCCGCGCCCAGTGCCCCTCACGCGATGCCGGACGGACGGTCGCGGCTAGAGCGGGAATACCAGCAGCGTCGAGGTCGCCGATGCGCACAGCCGGCCCTTCGCATCGGTCAGCCTGGCCTCCGAAAAGCCGACGCGGCGGCCGAGCGAGACCAGCTTGCCCTCCGCCCGCACCGGCCCGCTCGTCTCGCTCAGCGCCCGGTGGTACGCGACCTTGAGTTCGAGCGTCGTATAGCCCTGCCCCGCGGCAAGGCTGGAATGCACCGCACAGCCGCATGCACTGTCGAGCAGGGTCGCGGCATAGCCGCCATGCACCGACCCGATCGGGTTGAAGACGCGCCGCGTCGGCATCCCTTCGAACACCACCCGGCCGCGTTCCAGTTCGACCAGATAGAATTCCAGCGTCTCGCCGATCGGCGGATGCCGGTTCGCCGCCATCAGCGCGGCCAGCTGATCATGGCCGTCGAGCGCCGCCAGTTCCTCGGTGATGTTCATGCCGCCTGTCCCTCCACTGCGCCGAGCCATGCCCGCGTGTCGGTCAGAATCCGGTCGGACAGCGGGTCGTCGCCGACCGCGCGCGCCAAGATCAGCGCGCCGACCATCGCCGACCAGTTGCCGATCGCGGCGCGGCGGCGCTCGGCATCGCTGTCACCCGGCATCAACGCAGTCAGCCGGTCGATCTGTGCCGACAGGCCCGCCGCCATCGCCGTGCGCGCCGCGGGCTGTTGCGTCCGCAGCAGCCCGGCGAGCGCGGCGGTCGGACAGCCCTGCGCCGCCGCATCGCGGTGCTGCGGCACCAGATAGGCGTCGAGAAACCGGGCGAAGTCGGTCGGCTCACCGGCATCCTGCGATGCCATGCTGTGCGCGACGCTCGCCGCGATCAGCGCGTCCTTCGATGCGAAATGGCCATAGAAGCCGCCATGGGTCAGGCCGGCGGCGCTCATCACATCGGCCACGGTGACCGCATCGAAACCGCGTTCGCGAAAGAGGCGTCCGGCCTCGTAAAGGATGCGCGCGCGGTTCGCGGCCATCTGTTCGCGGGAAACTCGCATGAAAACCTCTCGACGCCGATTGACTCTTAAATGATGGCCATCATATATCACAATTCATGACGCTTGTCATCTAAATCCTGTCACGAAAGCCGATCACCATGTCCAAGCCCAAGGTCCTCATTACCGGCGCGTCCTCCGGCATCGGTGCGGTCTATGCCGACCGTTTCGCGAAGCGAGGGCACGATCTGGTCCTCGTCGCGCGCGATCAGGCGCGGCTCGATGCGCTGGCGGAGCGCCTGCGTGACCAAACCGGGGAGTCGGTAGAGGTCGTGCGTGCCGATCTTGCCACGGAAGCCAATATCGCAGCGGTCGAAACCCGGTTGCGGGACGACGCAACCATCGGCGTGCTTATCAACAATGCCGGCCTGTCGATTGCCGGCAGCTTCGATACGCAGCCGTCGGCCGATCTGGCGAGGCTCGTCGCGGTCAACGCGACGGCGGTGATGCGGCTCGCCCATGCCGTCGCCCCGCGCTTCGTCGCGGCGGGCGAGGGGGCGATCGTGAACCTTGGTTCGGTGGTCGGCTTCGTGCCGGAATTCGGGCAGACCGTCTATGGCGCGACCAAGGCGTTCGTGCTGTTCCTGTCGCAGGGCCTTGCGTACGAACTGGGGCCGAAGGGCGTGTATGTGCAGGCGGTGGTGCCCGCCGCGACCGCGACCGATATCTGGAGCCGTGCCGGCGCCGACGCGTCGCAGATCCCGCCGTTGATGGCGGTCGATGCGCTGGTCGATGCCGCGCTGGTCGGGTTCGACCGGCGCGAGGGCGTTACCATTCCGCCGCTGCACGACGGTGCGCTGTGGGACGCGTATCAGGCGGATCGCGCCGCGATGATCCCCGGCTTCGGCGAAACAGCGCCCGCGCCGCGCTATACGGAGACGGTAGCATGAAGGCCTGGGTCCTCGACCGCTATGGCAAGGGGCAGGCGCTGCGCCTGACCGACCTGCCCGATCCCGCGATCGGCGACCGCGACGTGCTGGTCGCGATTCAAGCGACGGGGCTGAACCCGCTCGACAACAAGATCCGCGACGGCGCGTTCAAGCCGTTCCTGCGCTACAAGCCGCCGTTCGTCCTCGGCCATGATTTCGCGGGCAAGGTCGTGGCGGTGGGCACCGGCGTGCGCGGCTTCAAGGTAGGCGATGCGGTCCACGGCCGTCCGCGCGACGGGCGGATCGGCACGTTCGCAACGCGGATCGCGGTCGATGCGGTCGACGTGGCGAAGGTGCCGGCGAACCTGTCGATGGCACAGGCCGCCGCGCTGCCGCTGGTCGCGCTGACGGCGTGGCAGGCGCTGGTCGAGATCGCGAACGTGCGCGCCGGCCAGAAGGTGCTGATCCATGCCGGTTCGGGCGGGGTGGGCACGATCGCGATCCAGCTGGCCAAGCATCTCGGCGCGACCGTCGCCACCACGACCAGCGCGGCCAATGCCGATCTGGTCCGCGGCCTCGGCGCGGATATCGTGATCGATTACCGGACGCAGGATTTCAGCGAACAGCTCTCGGGCTATGATGTCGTCCTCGCCAGCCTCGATGCCAAGACGCTGGAGAAATCGCTGAAGGTGCTGAAGCCCGGCGGCCGGCTGATCTCGCTCGCGGGACCGCCCGATGCCGCCTTTGCGCGCCAGCAGGGGCTGAACCCGGTGATGGGTCTGGTCATGCGCCTGCTGAGCGCCGGCATCCGCCGCAAGGCAAAGCGGGTGGGCGCCACCTATTCCTTCCTGTTCATGCGCGCCGACGGCGACCAGCTGACCAAATTCGACGCGCTGGTCGAACAGGGCGCGATCCGCCCGGTGATCGACCGGACCTTCCCCTTTACCCAGCTGAACGCGGCGCTCGATCATGTCGACAGCGGCCGGGCAAAGGGCAAGGTGGTGGTCGATGTCGCCTGACGTGCCCCCCATCGCGCAGGACTGGCGGACCACGCCGACCCGCACCATCACCGCTGCCGGCACGCAGTTCGCATACCGGCAGCTGGGCGGCGGGAGCGGCGTGCCGGTCGTGCTGCTGAACCACTGGGGCGCCAATCTCGACAATTTCGATCCGGCGATCGTCTCCGCGCTTGCCGCTGATCGGCCGCTCTATGTGCTCGATTATCGCGGGATCGGGCGCTCGGGTGGTCGCGCGCCGCTGACGATCGCCGAGATGGCCTATGACATGGTGGCGGTCATCGCCGCGCTGCGCCTGCCGTCCGTTGACCTGATCGGCTTCTCGCTGGGCGGTTTCGTCGCGCAGCAGATCGCGCTGGATGCCCCGCGCCTCGTCCGGCGGATGATCCTCGCCGGGACCGGCCCGGCGGGAGGCCGCGGGATCGAGCGCGTCGGCGCGGTATCGTGGCCGCTGATCCTGAAGAACATGGCCCGGCTGCGCGACCCGAAGCACGACCTGTTCTTCACCGCCAGCAACGCGGGACAGACCGCGGCCAAGGCGTTCCTTGCCCGGTTGCAGGAGCGCACGACCGACCGCGACAAGCCGGTCGGGCCACGCGCGTTCCTGCGCCAGTTGCGGGCGATCGTGGCATGGGGGCGGCAACCGCCGCAACCGCTCGAAACGCTCCGGCTGCCGGTACTGGTCGTCAACGGCGATCACGACATCATGGTGCCGACGGCCAATTCGGCGACGCTGGCCGACCATATTCCGGGGGCGCGGCTCGTCCTCTACCCCGATGCCGGTCACGGCGGCATCTTCCAGTATCACGACGCCTTTGTCGGCGAGGCGAAAGCCTTTCTCGGCTGAACCAGCCCATGGCGGGGAATTGCCTGCCCACCAGAGGAGACCACCCATGGACTATCGCACGTTCGGCCGCACCGGCCTGCAGCTGTCGCAGCTTGCGCTGGGCACCGGCAATTTCGGCACCCGCTGGGGCGATGGTGCCGAACCGGATACCGCACGCGCAATCCTCGACGCCTATGCCGATGCCGGCGGCAATTTCATCGACGGGGCCGACGCCTATCAATTCGGCGAGTCGGAAGAGATACTGGGAGAGGCGCTGGCCGGGCGGCGCGACGATTTCGTGCTGGCGACCAAGTTCACCAACGGCGCGGTGCCGCAGCCGGGGCCACTGGCCAAGGGAAACAGCCGCCGCACGATGACGACGGCGGTCGAGGCAAGCCTGCAGCGGCTGCGCACCGACCGGATCGACCTGTTGTGGGTCCACTGGCCCGACGACGTGACCCCGGTCGACGAGATCGTGCGCGGGCTGGACGACCTCGCCCGCGCCGGCAAGATCCTGTACGCCGGGCTGTCCAACTTTCCGGCATGGCGTCTTGTCCGGGCCGCGACGATTGCCGAGTTCACGCGCGCGGTGCCGATCGCGGCGGCGCAGTTCGAACACAGCCTTGTCCACCGCGAGGCGGAGGCGGACCTGTTCCCCGCCACCCGCGCGCTGGGGATCGCCGCGACCACCTGGTCGCCGCTCGGCGGTGGTGTGTTGACCGGCAAGTATCGCAACGGCGAGACGGGCCGCGCCGAGGGATTTGGCGGACGCGTGTTCCAGCCCGAAAACAGTGACCGCCGCACCGCGACGATCGATGCGGTCCTCGCCATCGCCGCCGAACTGGACACCAGCCCCGACCGCGTGGCGCTTGCCTGGGCGATGACGCACGGCAGCGTGCCGATCGTCGGCCCGCGCACCATCGAACAGGCGCGCAGCAATCTCGGCGCGCTCGACCTGCGCCTGTCGGCCGATCAGCTCGAACGGCTCGACCACGCCAGCGGCGGCGCGGCGCTGCGTGGGACAGGCCATGCGCCCCGACCTGTCGCCTGAGAACGGCGGCGGGTACGATCGGCCCCTTTCCCGGCGGATCAAAATCGCCGATGGACGACGGATGACCGAACAGATGCAGGATGGTGGCGATCGGCCGCGGCGCGTTATCGCGGATCAGGTGCCGGAAGACCGCGCGCTGCTGGCGGCGGCCGCCACGATCGGCCGCGACCTCGCCCGGCCCGATCCGCGCATCTACTGGCTCGACATGGTGGTGACCGCCGCGATCGCCTATGGCGCGCTGGCCGCGATGCTGTTGTCGCCGCTCGGCCCGGTGACCATCGTCGCGGCACCGATCGCGATCCTCGCCTTTTACCGGGGGATCAGCTTCATCCACGAACTGTCGCACCTCAAACGCTCGGCGTTGCCGGGGTTCGCGACCGCGTGGAACGTGCTGTTCGGTATCCCGCTGCTGACGCCGGCGTTCCTGTACGACGACGTGCATGTCCTGCACCATGCGCGCACGAACTACGGAACCGAACGTGACCCGGAATATCTGCCGCTGGCATCGATGCGGCGGCACGAGCTGGTCTTTTTCCTGGTGGTTTCGATCCTCGCCCCGTTCGGCCTGCTGGTGCGCTTCGCCCTGCTCGCCCCGCTCAGCCTGTTCAGCCGGCGCCTGCGCCGATGGGTTATCCAGCGCGGATCGGCGCTGGCGATCAATCCGGCGTTTCGCCGCCGCATCCCGACCGACGCCGTGCGCCGCGCGATGATCGTGCAGGAAGCCGCCGCCAGTCTGTGGGCGATCGCGATCGTCGCGCTGACGCTCACCGGGACGATCCGCCTGGGCAACGTCCTGCTGTGCCTTGCCGCGGGATCGGCCGTGGCGCTCGTCAACCAGCTGCGGACCCTCGTCGCCCATCGCTGGGAAAATGACGGCGGCGAACCGCTGAGCCTGACCGGACAATTTCTCGATTCGATCAACGTGCCGCCGCCGGCACTGCTGCCGGCATTATGGGCACCGGTCGGGCTGCGCTATCACGCGCTGCATCACCTGTTGCCGTCGATCCCCTACCACGCGCTCGGCAGCGCCCATCGGCGGCTGCGCGAACGGCTCGGCGAAACCGCTGCGCTTGCCGGGGTGGACCATCCCGGCCTGATCGCCCCGCTGCGCACCGTCTGGGGGGCGGTACCGATCCGCTGACCCTCGTGCGGTGACGAAGCACAGCATCGACCGGCGTCCGCGGGTCAGCGTCACCACCTGCCCATTCGATGACGCAATGATCCGTCCCCCTTTGTGCAGCATGTCGGTCAGCGACTGGTCGACCGATCCCCGCTTCAAAAAAGAATTGGCGCGTCGGTTCGCCTGAACGTCATGATGCCGGACTGTGTCGGAATCAGGAACAAGGTGCACCCCCGCCATGTGGTCTCCGGCTTTTTTCCCGATCGTCCTTGTCGCCGCGCCCGATACGGCAGCGCCGGATGAACAGAGCTGGCGATTCGATGTGCCGCGACAGGCCGGGAACATGCAGTTGCTGGTCGTGAGCAACGGCAGCGTCACACAATGAGCCGTTTTCGCTATGCAACGCTTGCCGCCCTGCTGTCGCTGGCGGCACCGACGATGGCCCGCGACGTGGCAAGGATCGAGCCGGTCCCCGTCGTGACGCTGGCCCGGTCGATTGCGATCGGGTTCGAGACGTTCACCCTGCCCAACGGGCTGCGCGTCGGGGTCCGCACCGATCGCAGCGCCAAGACCGTTGGCGTGCAGGTCGACTATGTAGCCGGATCGACCGCCGAATCATCGGGGAGGACCGGGTTTTCGCATCTGTTCGAGCATCTGACGTCCAACGGGAGCGAGAATGCGCCCGAGAACCATTCGGTGCCGATGCTGAAACTGGGTGCGACGATCAACGGCGTGACGCAGTTTGACCGTATCGCCTTTGCCAACGACGTGCCTGGAACAGACGCTGTTCCTCGAAAGCGACCGGATGGGCTATCTGCTTCGCGCGATCAACCAGACCGAACTCGACGAGCAGCAACGACCTGTATCGCCGCCGCCGGCGATTATGTCGCCCGACAGGTCACACGCTACCGTACGCTGACGCTCGAACTCACACGCAGCGCGCTCCACACTGCGATCGATCCGGCGAAGATGAGCTGGGTCGTGGTCGGCGACGCGGCCGAGGTGCGCGGCGCGCCCGACGCAATCGAGTTGCCGGTGTCGGTCGTCGCGGCAACGATCGCCAAACCGCGACCCTGCCGCGATCATCATTTTGTCACCAACGTTACTCAGGATCGTAAGGAAATTCCCGCCCGGCTCGTCTCCCCTATCATGAAGTGACGTCGCTGGGGCGGCCGGGGGAATGATCATGCATTCAGGCAGTTCGTTCTTTGCGTTTCTTACGGGAGCGGCGATGATGACGGTCGCTCCCGCCACCTTTGCGCGGCAACAGGCGCAGTCGGTTCCAACGTTCGACCTGTCGGCCCAGCCTGCAGATACCGTCATTCCCGCGCTGGCTCGGCAGGGTGGCATCCAGATCCTGGTCGACGGGGCGGTGGTGCGCGGCGTTCGGACAAGCGCGGTGGCCTCGTCGATGATGGTAAGGATGCGGATCTTGCGCCCGTCGCGGGTACGCCCCTCGATGAAGTCGTATGCCCATACATTGCCCAGATATTCCGGCTGCAGTCTGATGCACGAACCGTCGTTCAGCCACAGCCCCCCGCGGTTCGGCTGCTTCTGCGGGACCTTCAACCGTTCGCGCCGCCAAATCCGTTCCACCCACTTGTGGTTCACCGACCAGCCAGCGGCTATTCAACAACGCAGTCACCCGGCGCGATAGCCGTAGTGCCCGTACTGCTTGGCCAGCGCGACGATATCGTCGGTCAGCGCCTTTTCGTCATCCGCCCCGCACGGAAAGTTCCGCTATATTGATCGATGCTGCCCGAGCACGCGGCATACACCCGGCTTGCATATATCCAGCACCGCCCGAACCCGGTCGATGCCTTGCAGGGTTCAAAAGGTTCCCTTTGCATTCGGGCTATGATCCATCCCGCGGATAGATCATTCACGCCCTCATCCCGAAGGACCAACTTGTCCAGTGCCAAGTCCGAGATTGCGCGTCGCAGGCGGGCGTTCTTCTTCTCCGGATCATTCATTCGCCACGCCTGATCCGTCTTTAGGCCGCCACATTCCTTGCACCAGCGATAATAGGTCTGCTCGCTGACCGCGATTCGCCAGCAGGTCTCGGCGGTCGTCCCGTCCTGACTCAGCAGGATCTCAACCTCACGCAGCCTCCCAATAATTTCCTTAGGCTTGCGCTTCTTGGCTGGCTTTCGTCGTCCCTCCCTTGGTCCAGACTGTCATAGTCGGTGGACCACTCAAAAGGGTGCAGCGCAAGCGCGGTCGACGTGGACGAGCGAGTCCTGCCAATGCACGTCAGTGGGATGCTCAATCAGAAGTACATTTTGCGTACCCGTCAGCCATTCTCACGCGGCATCGGGCGTGTTAGCCGGTTTGCGCCACCCGGTCCGTCCCGGGCGGTGAGGCGTAGGAACCTCAGGTCATTGCAGCCGGTCGACAACAGGTGTCGGCCGGGTGGCCGTCACGCATGTCCAGGGCTCGCCTAAAGGTGGCGGCGCCTTGTGCAATGCAGGGTTCCTAACACCCGGCTCCACGGGCCGGAGACCGCCTCCTGACGACAGGGGAGGTGGATATGGTTCCAGGATCTTCAACAACAGCCTCGATGCTTGCCACGGCCTTGCTGGCAGTGGTTCCCGGCAGTGGCGTTCCAGCATCCGGCATCGCCGACTTTCTGACGACCATCGGCGGCGATACCGAGATCGGGACCAGTGGGTCGATGCTCTCCGATCCGTCGCCACAGCTCTACCCACTGGCGCGCGATAGCAGCGAGATCATCGGCTATCGTTTCTTCGCCGAAAAACTGGCCGCCAACGGCTCCGCCACGGCCGAACGGGCAAAGGCAGCGTTTGCGCAGGAGTGTGCTGCCAAGGGCGGCCATATCGAGCCCGAGGGCGGCACGGTAGCGCGCGGCTTCCGGGAACGCGTGCTGGGTCGCAGGCTGCCGCCACGGGGCAGCTACAAGCATTTCTGGTCGGGAGTGTCGGCGGTGTGTGCCCGCAGCCCGTCCGAGGTCATGACGCCCAGGCTTCCAGCTCGAATGTGGTCGCCATGTCGATCCGATCCGCAAGCCCGCGAGCAAGTCGGTGGGCATAGGGATCGCGCAGGCAGACCGCAGCGGCCTCCGAGCCCGTCCCGCCGGATATGGCAAGGAAACGGCCCCGGCCCCTGTGAAACCGATCTTGATGTGTCGTGCCGGGTGGATTGTAGATCAGGACCGGCGTGTCGGACACTAGCGGCGCACCGACCGCCGACGACATATAACCACCTGCCAGTACCAGCACGAAATGTGCTTCGTCATGGCTGTGTCGGCGGACTTCCTCTTCTGGCGCGTTCGCGCTCAGCAGATGGAAACTGAAATTTGCGGTCTGCCGCCCCGCCGGGCCGCTACCCCAGAAATCTGTTCTGCCCCGTCTGATGACCATTCAAAGGGTGTGCATCATCTATGATTGTCGCGCTATCCAAGATACCCGGCACGTCCCTCCCGCGCGCGACGGGAAATCGAGAAGCTTTTCGCGTTCCTGAAATTAGACTCCGTACGCGACACCCGCGAATGACAGCTGTCGGCTGAACCCGCGGGGCGGCGAGGCCGCCGTGGATGGCAGATCTGTCCCACTTCACGTCGTTCCGCGCCAGCCTCCGCGGCCCCTCGGGGGCGCAATCAATTCACATGGACGAACGAGCGAAGTTGGGAACCGCAACATGGCCGCTGAATGGCCGGAACTGGGTCTCGGCCGCCGTCCCGGAACGCCGTTGTCCGACCCCGCCGCACCTTCCCACCACATGTACCCAATTAAGAATGGTTAAGTTTACCCCCTAACGATTGAGCAGTCGTTCGAATCTATCGAGCGGGCATCCTTGTTCACCCTCCTGCGCTGGGTCGCGCATCTCGCCGCCTTTGGGCGCATGTCGGACGTGATCGACCGGGTGGAGGACGCGGCATGTTCCGCGATGCGCACCTTCGCCAAGGACCCTCACAGCGGGGAACGACCGCCGGTGCCGCTTCCCGCCGGTGCGCGGCCGGTGCTGCCGGACGGAATTGGATACGTGACGTACATCGATTTCGATCGCCTCGTCGCACAGGCCCGGCAGCGCGACATCACCGTGCACGTCGCGGCGATCCCCGGCACGTTGGTGCACAAGGGTCGGCCGCTGCTCCACGTCGTGGGTGGCGATGACCTTGAACGGGACAGCGATCTTGTAAAAGCCTTCACGATCGAGCGGCATCGCGATTTCGACCATGACCCCCGGCTCGGCCTGATCGCGCTGGGCGAGATCGCGGGGCGGGCGCTCGCCCCTGCCACCAACGATCCCGGCACAGCGGTGGAGGTGTTGAACGCCCTCTTTCGCACCCTGACCCAACTGCCCGCGCATGGCGCGGTGCCGGACGATGATCTGCCGCCCATTCATATGGTGCGCCCCTCCATTGAGGAAATGGTTCGCGCCGGCTTCGCGCCGATCGTCCGGGAGGGTGCGGGTGATGAGGAAGTGGCGATACGCGCGTTCAAGATATTGCTCGGGCTTAGGGAAACGCTGCCCCACGCCGGGGAGGTCACACGAGCGCTCACCGATGAATTGGCGGAGAATGTCGCGCGGGTGATGCTCGACACAGCGGCCGCGGCCAAGATGTTGGCCGTTCGTGGAGATAACTTTTAGCGGTCGTGCCGAAATATTACCCCGAAGGGAACGCCCAGAGCGTCCCGCGCACCGTTCGTTTGTGGGAAAGCAACGGCATTTAAAAATTGGAGCCTAAGAACCAAAACCCGGCCAGACCCGTTCATCCGGGATGACCATCTCAACAGAGCCCTACGCCCTGATCGTGGATGACGACCCGATCATCCTTATGGACCTTGATGGCATCCTCGCAGACGCAGGGTTCCGTTGTTACGAGGCCGATAACGGCGATGCCGCGATCGTGATGCTGCCCGAGTATGCGGCGAACATCACGCTGCTGTTTTCCGATGTCGAAATGCCGGGCGATGCGAACGGCTTCGCACTTGCCCGTCATGTCGCGAAAAACTACCCGTGGATTGAAATCGTAATCGCGAGCGGTCGGATCAAGCCGGAGGGCGGAGACATGCCCGATCGCGCTACGTTTCTGAGCAAACCGTTCAGTGCGCAGATGGTGCATAACCACCTCCGCAATACGCTACCTGACGGGAAAAAGCCCGAGCCGCTTAAGCACAAGGTTTAAGCGGGCAATCGATGCTTCCGGTACCGTGAACGTTTACGGATGCTGGCTCATATGACCGGACACGCCCGCCTGAGCATTTCACATTTCGTTTTCATTCCACTACATCGAAGGTCCAGCCTGCCGGGGGCAGGGTTTGTCGAACATCGAAGTCGAGGAAGCGGCGGCTGGAATGGCCATAGGAGCAGATACTGATGCGGCCGGGAGCGTTCGCGACGCGGCACGCATGATCGACCTGATTGCTGCTTTCGATTGGAAGGCGACGCCGTTGGGTGCGAGAGCGGCCTGGCCGGCGACGCTCCGCATCACTGTCGACACGATGCTTGCTTCACTGCACCCCATGTGTGTGATCTGGGGACCGGAGCGCATCCTCCTCTACAATGACGGCTACGCGCCGATCCTAGGCGGGCGCCATCCTGACGCATTAGGGCGTCCCACGGCCGGTGTATGGCCCGAACTGTGGAGCGATCTCGGACCGCTGATCGATCGCGTGTTTGCCGGCGAGAGCGTGGCCTTCCGCAATCAGCCGTTTGCGATGACGCGCAACGGTTACATCGAAGACACGTGGTACGACTTCGCTTACTCGCCCGTGCGGGACGAAGCTGGCGAGATAGCAGGCCTGCTGAACGTCACCTCGGATTCAACGTCGCGGGTAATGGCAAAGCGCGACCGTGACGCTGCGACCGTGAAGCTGTCAGACAATGAGGCCAAGTGGCGAGGCTTGTTTGAAACGCTGGAAGAGGGCTTCATCCTCGGCGAAGTCGTGCGCGACGAGGGCGGTCGCATCATCGACTGGCGCTACGATGAGGTGAATAACGCCTGGTATGATCTGGTGGACGTCGAGCGCGGCTGTGCGATCGGGCGGACCATTCGCGAGGTGTTCCCCGGTATCGAGGACGAATGGGTGATGGAGTTCGCCCGTGTCGTCGAGACGGGCAAGGCTGTTCGATTCACCCGGCAGGTGGGCAACCTTCAGCGCTGGTATGACGGTGTGTGCCAACCGGCGGGCGGTGATCGGTTCACCGTTCTTTTCCTGGAGGTAACCGACCGCATCAAATCGGACGAACGACGCGAGGCGTTGGCCGAGCTCGGGCGCGCCTTGACGGCGCTGACCAATACGGATGCGATGGCGCGGGCATCAATGGCGATCATCGGGCGAACCCTCGATGTATGTCGTGTCGGTTACGGAACGATTGCGGGCGACGGTGAGACGCTGGCCGTTGCCGAGGATTGGACCGCGAAGGGCTATGACAGCCTTGCCGGGTCGCACTGCCTCAAGGATTTCGGCGGCTACGCAGACGACCTTCGCGAAGGCCGCACCGTTGTCATTCCCGATGTGCGCCTTGATCCGCGCACGTCCGCTAATCCAGCACCGCTTGAAAGCGTGGCGGTGCGGAGTCTGGTCAACCGCCCGATGGTTGAAAAAGGTCGGACGGTCGCGGTCCTCTACGTCAACGACGACGAGCCGCGAGAATGGACTCCGGAAGAGCTGGCGTTCATCGCCGATGCCGGTAACCGCACGCGCACCGCCCTTGAACGACGCAGGGCCGAGGAGCAGGCGAAGGAAACCGCCAGCTTCCTGCAAAGCGTGCTGGCCGCATCGACCGATTGCATCAAGGTGCTCGAACTCGACGGCACCCTGTCCTTCATGAGCGAGGGCGGCATGAAGGTGATGGAAATCAGCGACTTCAACGCCGTGCGGGGCTGCCCATGGCCGAGTTTCCTGCGGGAGGATGGCTCGCAATATGCTAAAGATGCCATCGAGGCGGCGAAGCGAGGGGAAACGACCCATTTCGAGGTGCCCGCCGATACCTATCTGGGGACCGCCAAATATTGGTCGGTGTCGGTATCGCCGATTCCCGGCCCGGATGGCGAGGTTGCCCGCATCCTCTCGGTGTCGCGTGACCACACCGAACTACACAAGGGGCAAGAGCAGCAGCGGCTGCTCAACGAAGAGCTGGCGCATCGCATCAAGAACACCATGAGCGTCGTGCAGGCGATTGCACACCAGACGCTGAACAAGGTTGGGGACCAAGAGGCGGTTAGCTCGTTCGGCAAGCGATTGGCCGCGCTTGCCTCGGCGCATGATGTGCTGACCAGGGACCAATGGTCTACCGCGCGGTTGGGTGACGTTGCCAAGGGAGCGTTGGCGACCTTCGGCGAGGATCGGTTCCTGCTGTCCGGTTCTGACGTGACGATCGGGCCGCGGGCAACGCTGTCGCTGACCCTCATGCTGCATGAGCTGGCGACAAACGCCGCCAAATACGGGGCGCTGACAGTGCCCGGCGGCAAGGTGTCGGTGACCTGGGCTGTTCGCCGCAACGGCGACGAGGACATGCTTGATCTGAGCTGGACGGAGCGTGGCGGACCGCCAGCGACAGAGCCAACCCGCAAGGGTTTCGGATCGCGGCTTATTCGTATGGGTCTGAACGGCTCCGGGGGCGTTACGCTTCGGTATGAGCCAGAGGGCCTTACGGTGGAGGCCACTGCACCATTGTATCAGGTTCAAGAGGCGTAGCGCGTAAGTACATCACATGGGACAGTCTCAACCCCTTACACGATGGCCGGTGCTCGTAGTCGAGGACGAGCCGATCTTGCGGCTCGACGCGATCAGCATGATCGAGAACGCCGGCTTCGAAGCAGTTGAAGCCTTGAGCAGCGCCGACGCCATCCGGTTGCTCGAGGAGCGCCTCGACATTCGTCTGGTCTACATGGACCTCGACATGCCGCGCAGCCGCAAGGGCATCGAGATCGCAGCCGCAATCCGTAAGCGCTGGCCTCCGATCGAGATCATCCTGACCGCCGCCTATTTCACGCGAGAAAGTGTTCAGCTTCCTGACCGGGCCGAGTTCTATCCCAAGCCAGTCGATCGCGACGAGATCGTGGGTGCGATGCGTCGTTTGATGGAGCACCAGAGTCCTGCAGCAGGTGCCGGACCTGCTTAAATCAAAGATTGTCGTAAACACTTTTGAAATTGGAACAGTGTTGGCTGTCCCAAACAATGACCATAAACTCGATGCATAGACCGCTAGCCGTCGAATGGTGGCGATATGATCGGCAAACCCTAAGTGCGAAGGCAAAGCCGTTAACTAGCCTGCTGATGCAGGAACTCGTCGGCACTTATGACGATGGCGGCAGGACGGTCATGTTGACCTCGGAGGGCGGCATTGAAGGACGGCATCCTGACACATCGGCGGGACTGTTGTTTGCTCCTCGTCGCTTCAGATCATGCGCTGCGGCCCTTTTCAGCTCCACACCCGACGACCTACGCTATTTCACACCGCTTCGCGATACTGCAGGCCGAGTGACTCGGTTCGAGTTTCGCGCTAGCGGCGAGGGGCAGGGGAAGCGCACCCCGGCCGCTTCAGATCCTGATCTTGTTAGCGGTGTAAGCAGCCCGCAACACGATCATGACGACCTGCCCGCCGCAGCGTACGGTCGACGAACCGTGCGCCTTCCGCTCCAATTTCAACTGCGAACGCATCGGTTCCAGCTGGCACCATCAGGTGCCATGCGCCGGTCATAAAAAGCTAGATTTTCCGCGACAGGCGGTTGTCGTCGATCACGAAGTAGTGTGCCTGTCCGATGGCGTTGCTTTTTGCAGCAACGCAGTGTCGACTGCTTCGACGGGGACCATCGCTCCGGGACCGATCAACAGTGTCGAGCCATCGAGCTCGTCGCGGAAGTCAGCAGGGAGCATAGCTGCTATCCGGGTCAATGCGCCCCCGCCTCGTGAGCTTTTTTAGAGGTCCTGATCCCAATTGCGTGCATTGCCATTCCAATCAGCCGGGTGCGACACCAAAACTCTTTCATACGCTAACCAGGTTACTGTTTGTCGGAACCCGGCTCCGCCATCTTCCGATGCTGTTCGGCAAGCACCGATCCGGGTACGACGTTGGCGAGCACGCCTTGGATCTTGGTAGTCCAGCCTGAGAAGACGGACGGTTTCCCGCGCATCATCGCTTTCCAGCCATCGCTCGCCACGTCTTCGGCGGAACGCTTGTTCGGATCGCTGCCGACCTGCGTGTCGAGCAGGTCGCCCCGCGCAAAGAATTCGGTATCGACCGGGCCCGGCATGAGCGTGCTGATCGTGACCCCGTCCGCTTCCTTGAGTTCGTTGCGGAGCGCCTCGGTAAAACTGTCGATGAACGCCTTGGTGCCGTTATAGACGGCCTGGAACGCGCCAGGAATGTAGCCCGCGACCGAGCCCACGACGAGTATCTTGCCGTCGTTGCGCGCAACCATGTCAGGCAGCGCGCGCTGTAGCAGGTAGATCGTGCCGGTGATGTTGGTCTCCACCACGTGTCGCCAGTCCTCGACCTTCTGGTCGAGGAAGCCATGGCCGAGCCCGCGGCCTGCGTTGGCGCACAACACGTCGACGCGGCGGCCGTTTGTGGCGGCCAATACCGTGTCGACGCCTTCGATCGTGGCCAAGTCCGCCTGGATCGCCTGCACGCTGGTGCCGAACTGCTGAAAATCGCGCGCGGCGTCGTGGATCAGCGGCTCGTCCGCGACGACGAGAATGTCGTAGCCGTCCTTTGCGGCGAGCGTCGCGAGTTCGAATCCAATGCCGGTCGATGCACCGGTGATGATGGCAAACCTGTCAGCCATGGCGTCTCTCCTGTTCAGCCGTTCAGGCCGGGCTTCAACACGATCTTGGTGTAGTCGTTCTGTTCGTCATGGAACTTCTGATAGCCGAGCGGGGCATCTTCGAGGTCCATGCGGTGCGAAATCAGGAAGGTCGTGTCGATCTTCTCCTCGAGGATCGCCTGCAGCAGGCCGGGCAGGTAATGCTGGACGTGGGTCTGTCCGGTCCTGAGCGTCAGGCCCTTCTCCATGAACGCGCCGAGCGGCCATTTGTCGACGAACCCACCATAGACGGCGGGCATCGAGACGCGCCCGCCCTTGCGACATGCGATGATCGCCTGGCGGTTGGCATGGGCGCGGTCGGTGCCGAGGAAGGTCGACACCTTCAACTGGTCGATAACGTTGTCGACATACAGGCCGTGCGATTCCAGACCGACCGAATCGATCACCGCATCGGGACCGATCCCACCGGTCATCAGCATCAACGCGTCGTATATATCCGTCTGCTCAAAGTTCAGCGTCTCGGCACCAAATCGGCGCGCCAGTTCCAGTCGGCGTGGAAAGTGATCGATCGCGATCACGCGCTCGGCTCCCATGAGGAACGCAGATTGTACGGCGAACAGCCCGACGGGACCGCAACCCCAGACAGCTACCGTGTCGCCGGGCTCGATGTCGGCATTCTCCGCTGCCATCCAACCGGTCGGCAGGATGTCGGACAGAAACAGCACCTTGTCGTCCTCGATACCATCGGGGATGACGATCGGGCCGACGTCGCTGAAGGGGACACGGACATATTCCGCCTGGCCGCCCGCATAGCCACCAGTCATGTGGCTATAGCCGAACAGGCCGGCCATCGGGTGGCCGTAGAGCTCCTGCGCAATGTCCTGATTGTCGGCCGGCAGCCCGTTGTCGCACGCGGAATACTGGTGCTTGCCGCAATGGTAGCAGGAGCCGCACGCGATGGTGAACGGTACGACGACCCGTTGCCCCTTCTTCAACGTGGACTTCGCACCGACCTCGACCACTTCCCCCATGAACTCATGGCCCAGGATGTCGCCCGCCTTCATCGTCGGGATGTAGCCGTCATAGAGGTGCAGGTCGGATCCGCAGATCGCGGTCGACGTCACCTTGATGATGCAGTCGCGGGGGTTGACGATGCCGGGATCGTCGACGGTATCGACCCGCACGTCATGCTTGCCGTGCCACGCCAATGCTCTCACAATCCCATCTCCTCGAACTGCTTGCGGTTCATCGCGGGGGTCGCAATCTCGCCCGCTTCCATCAACTGCTTGAAACGGCGCAGGTCGCGACGCGCCTGGATCGCGGGTTCGCGTTGGAACATCTTGGCGATTAGTTTTCCGACCACGCCGGCGGGCGGATCGTAGAGAATGGTGGCAGTAACGATGGTGCCGCGCGCGCCGGCATCGCGGAACTCCACCCTCCCTGAGTTCGGCACGTCGGCGCCTTCCTCGCTCGCCCAGGCGATGAGCGCATTCGGCTCATCCGCAGTCAGGCGCGCGGTCCATTCGACCGTCGTGCCGCCGGGCGCTTTCACTTCCCAATGGGAAGTCGTGTCGTCGGACACGCGCACACGGACGACATTCTCCATGAACGAGGGCAGGTTCGAAAAATCGCGGAAATAGGCGTATATCTCCGCCACCGGCCGGTTGATCGTGACGGCGCGGGCGAGCGCGCTGCTCCCGACGGCGTCGGGAATGGTCGCCCTGGTCATCGCGTCGGCGTTCTTCTTTGCGGCCACTACAGGCCCATCGTCGCGGCTATCGGTCACACCGGCCTCCGTGTTGAACGAGTTCGACCAAGCGCGCGGGCTTTGCGATCGTTCCGAGGGGGCGGCGATTGCTGATCTATATCAATATGTTAGTTGTTGCCGGTCCATTCTTCGGCTGCCCTCGGCAACTATAGCTGACGGCACGCCAGCACGATCCAGCGGCCGGTTCGGCGGACCACCCGGACCTGCCAGCGCCGTTTCGTCGCGCGCAGAAAGGCGCGCTGCACCTGCCCGGCGTGCTGCGCAAAATCCGGATAGTCGACCCGGTGATGCGCAAGAACCAGCATGGCCCCGGGACGCAGCGCGCCGGCAAGGACGCGGGCGGTACGCGCCATGTCGTTGGCACTCAGATAGTAGAGCATTTCCGCCACGACCGCGACGTCGTAGCCTTTCCGTGGCAAGCGATTGGGAACGACCAGCTTGATGGCACGGGCCCGGTTTCTACCGGACAGGGCATTGCCGACCAGCATGGTGCCGCTGTCCGTCGCCTCGGTCGCATCGAGGCGCAGCGCACGGGGCGCGATCGCCACCGAGTTCGACCCGTTGCCGGCTGCAATCTCCAACACGCGCCCGCACGGCCCCGGTCCCATGGCGTGCAAGATGGCACGACGCTTCACCGCCTCATCCCGGTTGGAGAAGGTCGACCATGGGTCGGCATCGCCAGCAAACCGGCGGTCGAACTCGGCCAGCGTGATCGGCTTCATCGCGGCAACTCGACGAACATTTCGCGCGGGCGGGTGAAGGCCGCGATCTGCTGCCGGGTCATCGCAAAGCCATCGGGATCGTCGGTGATCTGTCCCGTCTGCGTACGATAGCCGCGCACCGCATGGCGCTTGGCCAACCGCTCCTGCGCTGTCAGCGACAATTTTCTCGCCCCAATAGGGCGCTGTCCGGTGGGCCAGACTGGATAGGCGATCTTGCGCAGTCCGGGACGGCGCAGGGCCGCCACGCAAGCGGCGACCGTGCGATGATCCGGGTGATCGTCCCCCTCAAACGGAACCGCTATCAGCGTCATATGGACGTGGCCGATCGCACGCGAAAGCCCCCGCCGCGCGGCGGCTGCGCGGGTATGCAGGTTCCCGTCCGGCAGGCCGAGAAACGCCACCGCAGCCGCCGCCACCCCAATCCGGTGCAGCGCGCGCCGGCTCTCGCACCGCCGTTCTGCGACCAGCCTTCCGCGTGGCCACCGCAGGCTGGACGGGTGCGACGCCGCGCCATCGGTCACCACAACCACCCGTACCGCTACGCCGCGGCGTCGCAGCCGGCGGATCAGCGTATAGGCACCGATCACTTCGTCATCGGAGTGCGGCGCGACGACCAGCAGGCGCTTCGGGGACCCCACACGCAACATCACAGGCGGACGTTCAGCAACCCGCCCGCCACCGCTGCGCCCACGCGCATGCGCTGCGCATCGGGCGCGGGCTGCCGCAGGTACATGGACAGATCGGTGATCGCGGCGGCCAGCGGGTGCGCGTCGAACAACGATGCGACGCCCACCGCCTGTTGCGCGAGTTCGATCGCCCGCCCCCCGGCGGCATAGACCGCGACCCGTGCCGCCGCGACCAGCGGCAGGCGGGCGTCGTCGTTCGCGAACCAACCGGCCGCTGCCGTGCGGACCGCGCCGGCAGCGGTTTCGACAAGGCAATATAATTCCGCGAGGCGACCCGCCTGATGCGGATCGTCGGCGCGCCCGGCCGCGACGAGGTGCGCGGTGGTGTGGTTCAGCACCGCTGCGATCCCGCCGGCCTGCACCGCGGCAAACCGCAGCGCGCCACCGCTGAACCACGGTTCGCGCACATAATCCCCGGGCACGCCGATCAGGTCGTCGGCCGCAATCGGCGCGTCCCGCCACCGCACGACATGGCTGTCCGATCGCTGCATCCCGGCCACCTGCCAGACCGATCGGTCGATCGCCGGCGGGGTGCGGGCCAGATCGAGCAGCAGCAACTGACGCCCGCCCGGCACATCGACGCCGACCAGCGCGTGGCTGAGCAGCCCGGCACCGCTCGCAAAGCTCTTGCCGCCGTGCAGGCGCAGGTCGCTAAGGCGAAGCGGTTCGCCGGTCAGGTCGGCATTCCACACTCCGAATGCCGCACCATGCGCCACCGCCGCGACGACCCGTGCGGCCTGATCCGCCGCCCCGTAGCGCAGTACGATCTGGATCGCATCGACATGCCCCTCGAACAGCCGGCCGAGCGGCAAGTCGCTCCGCCCGGTTTCATACAGCAGCCGCAGCAGCCGCAGCAGCGCATCGTGATCAGCCGGATCGCCGAGCGCAGGCAACAGAGTCGATCGCGCCGCGATGGCGCGCCGCAGGTCGGTCATGCCGCACGCCGCGCGGCAGACAGGGCGGATAATGCCGCTTCTGCAACGGTCAGGTCGACCTGCCGCATCCCGGCCGGCGGCACCGGAACGATCCGCATCGCAAAGGCTTCGGCATTCGGACAATCGCGCGCGACACCGATCACATGGTCGGTCGTCAGCCCGATCGTTGCCGCGAACGGCCCCAGGTTGCCGGCGGCAAAGGCGCTGCGCGCGGCGGCGTGGCGGTGATATTGCCAAGCCATGTCAGCGGGATGGGCGACTTCGACGGCCGTGCCCGTCCGATCGAGGGCTCTAAGGCTTCCAGCCAGCCCGTCTGTGACCCGTCCCGACCGACGATCGGAGGTATGGACGATCCCGGCCGCGTCGCGCCGCACCCGCATTCCCGCCCGCGCGGCATCGTCGACCAGGCGCGCGTCCTCCCCGGCCGGCAGCGGACGAAAGCCGCCGAGCCGGGCATATTCGTCAACCGACAGCGCAAGATTGGCCCCGCTGGTAAACGGATGGGTCGCCGCGGCTTCCCAAGCCACCGGATCGACCATCCGCCGCATGGCGTGCAGCCGGTCGTAATACGCCTCGATCCGGTCCTGCAGCGCGTGCGGCCGGATGACGGTCCGCACGACCTTGCCCGCCACGACCTCGGCATTGCGGCAACCGGCGACCATTGCCTGCACCCATTGCGGGTCGGGCACGCTGTCGGCATCGGTGCTGAGCAGCAGTCCCGCCCCGTCCAGTGCGACCATGCCTAGCAGCATCGCGGCGTGGCGCGCGCGCCCGGCATTCGCGTCGGATTGCTCCATCCGCTCGATCGCCACCGGCACCGAAGCGCGACGGGCATGGTCGTGCGCCACCGCGGCGCTCGTGTCGTGACAGCTGTCGAGCAGCAGGCACAACCGCAGGTCGACGTCCGTTCGGTCGAGGCGCTCCATCGCGGCAAACAGCTCGGGCAGCGACGACGCCTCGTTCCGGGCGGGCACGCAGATCGCGATGCGCGTCGGGCTGGCCTGTGACATCAACGCGATCCTCTATGCATCGCGCAATACTAGTCGGATCGATGGCCAGCGCCATTGATGCAGATCAATTAGATGTCCTGCAGTAGAAAGACAGGAAGATATTCTACCAATATTAATCGGGATCTGTAGCAAACAAATTAATCGTATACCTACGTGCCGTGTTCGCAAATCGGATGTTTCAGGACATTGACAGAACGATTATTTTCAATCTCGATTGGTAATATCTTCAATTTGCTGGAAAATCGTGTTGATCCAGATCATGTCCGTACCCGAAGTCTGATCGGAGACGTTCGCTCCTTCGAATCTCTAGGAGTTACCATGACCAAACCCTTCGCACGCAACGCCGGCAATGGCGGCGAGACGCATCAGGTGACCGACACCGATCATCCGGTGCTGACCACCAACCATGGCACGCCGATCAGCGACAACCAGAACCAACTAAAGGCTGGTGCGCGCGGGCCCGTGCTGATCGAGGATGAAGTCTTCCGCGAGAAGATGAACCATTTCGACCATGAGCGCATCCCGGAGCGGATCGTCCATGCGCGCGGCAGCGCGGCGCACGGCTATTTCGAATGCACCGACAGCCTGGCCGACATCACCGTCGCCGACCTGTTCCAGAAAAAGGGACAGCGAACCGAGGTGTTCACCCGTTTCTCGACGGTCGCCGGCGGCTCGGGATCGGTCGACACCCCGCGCGACGTGCGTGGCTTTGCGGTGAAGTTCTACACGCGCGAGGGCAATTGGGATTTGGTCGGCAACAATATCCCGGTCTTCTTCATCCAGGATGCGATCAAGTTCCCCGACCTGATCCACGCCGCCAAGATGGAGGCCGATCGCGGCTATCCGCAGGCGGCGACGGCGCACGATACCTTCTGGGACTTCATCTCGTTGATGCCGGAATCGACGCACATGGTGATGTGGGCGATGTCGGACCGCACCCTGCCGCGCACCTTCGCCAACATGGAGGGGTTCGGGGTCCACACCTTCCGCTTCATCAATGCCGAGGGCAAGTCGACCTTCGTCAAGTTCCACTGGAAGCCCAAGGCGGGCCTTGCCTCGACCATCTGGGACGAGACGGTGAAGATCGCCGGTGCCGACCCCGATTTCCAGCGCCGCGACCTGTTCGAACGGATCGACCGCGGCGATTTCCCGGAATGGGAACTGGGCGTGCAGCTGTTCGACGAGGATTTCGCGAACTCGTTGCCGTACGACGTGCTCGACGCGACCAAGATCATCCCGGAGGAAGTGTTGCCGGTGCGCATCGTCGGGCGGATGGTGCTCGACCGCTACCCAGACAATTTCTTCGCCGAAACCGAACAGGCGGCCTTCGTGCCAAGCCATGTCGTACCCGGCATCGGTTTCTCGAACGACCCGCTGCTGCAGGGCCGGCTGTTCAGCTATACCGACACCCAGCTGTCGCGTCTCGGCTCGGTCAATTTCCACCAGCTGCCGATCAACGCGGCGAAGGGCCGCGCCGAAGCCGCCGGGTGTCCATTCCTGAACCAACAACGCGACGGCCATATGCAGATGGCGGTGCCCAAGGGCCGCGCCAATTACGAGCCGAACAGCCTCGCCAAGGCGGGCGAAGAGGCTGGCTCGCGCGAGGATCCGGACAAGGGCTACAAGACCTACCCCTCGGAGGAGCAGGGCCAGAAGCTGCGCATCCGCCCGGAAAGCTTCGCCGACCATTACAGCCAGGCACGGCTGTTCTTCCGTTCGATGGACCCGGCGGAACAGGCGCATATCGCCTCCGCACTAGTGTTCGAGCTGTCGAAGGTCAGCCTCGAGCATATCCGCATCGCGATGCTCGCCAATCTGCGCAACGTCGACGAGGATCTCGCCACCCGCGTCGCCGACGGCCTTGCCATGGACTTGCCCGAAGCGTCGCCGACCGCCGCGCCGGTGCAGGACATGGACGTGTCGCCCGCGATGCGCATCATCCGGGGACCGCGCGAACTGCACACGCTGGAGGGGCGCAATGTCGGCATTCTGATCGCCGATGGCAGCGATGCGGGTGACCTCAAGTCGCTAAAGGACGCGATCAAGGCGGCGGGCGGCAATGCGATGACCATCGCGCCCAAGGTCGGCAAGGTCCCACTGTCCGACGGATCGACAATCGCCGCCGATGCGCAGCTGTTCGGCCAGCCCTCGGTCACGGTCGATGCCTGCGTGGTACTCCTGTCTGCGGACGCCGCCAAGAAGCTCACCAGGGAAGGCGCCGCCGTCCAGTGGGTGATGGACGCGTTCGGGCACCTGAAGGCGATCGGCCACAATGCAGAGGCCAAGCCGCTGCTCGACAAGGCCGGCGTCGAGGCGGATGAGGGCGTCACCGACCTCACCAGCTTCGTTGAGGCCGCCAAGCAGCGCTACTGGGACCGCGAACCCAACGTTCGTACGCTGGCGTAATGCCTAGGGCGGTTGCCTGAGTGGACACAAGCAGGCAGCCGTGGCCTCGGCAGGGAGGACTGGGGCTCCGCGTTCAGCGCCACGAAAGTGCTGGACGCGAAAGGTCGTGAAGGAAGTGGCGACGAACCTGACCGGCTGCAACCGGCCAGGTGTTGGCCAAAATTCGTCGTCGGTGCGATCACTCGGGAATGTCCGACCTTGACGAAGGTCGCCGTTCGAGGCGGCCATCTGGAATGGCCGGTAAGTCCCAAAACTCGCCTCTCTTGGTATCATTCCGTCACATGAATGAACGGCCGAAACCGGGTAGCCGACAATACCAGCCAGCGTCCACTTGTGGGTCTATCACCCAGCGCCGAGTCCTCGGACGATCACCTGCGCCAGATTTTCTAGATATCGGCGATCTGCTTGCTGCCCAAGCACCGCGATCCGCCAGTATAGCGGGGCCGCCAGCAGATCTGCGGCGAGCGACTGGTCGACCGTGTCAGGAAGATCGCCGCGCGCGACCGCGCGGGCAACAATGTCGTACGCATGTATCCGGCGTGCCTCTTGGAACGGTCGTACCGCTGCGGAGAGCGCGACGTTACGCTCAAGCTCAGCATGAATGTCCGAGACGATGCGGCGAATGTTCGGGTGGCGCAACACTCGACGAATGGCGAACAACAGTGCCAGCACGTCCGCCTCGAACGAGCCTTGGTCCTCGATCTCAGCGATCCTTAGACCTACCTGCGGCAACAGGTCCGCCGCCATCGCCGCCTTGTCCGGCCAGCGCCGATACAGCGCCGCCTTGCCCGACCCGGCCGCGCGCGCGACCCGCTCGAGGCTGAGATCGGCATAGCCGACCCGCGCCCATTCCGCGAAGAACGCTCGCGTTAACGCATCGGTGACGTCGGCCCGCTGCACGGCTGCCCCCGAAAGTTGCCGCGGTCTTGGCTCGACGGAACGCTTGCGTTCCAACCGAAATCTCCTACATCGATGAGACGACAGCGTCTCGACGAACAGGAGATACGGGATGACGGACAGGGTGCAAGACTTTTCGGCGATGCTGCGTGACGCGCTTGGCAACTGCCTGGCCGCCGATACGACGAGCTTCGTCGATATGCTGGCCAAGGACGCCTTGATGGAGTTTCCGTTTGCGCCGTCCGGCTTGCCGCGCCGGATCGAGGGGCGGGACGCAGTCGCCGATCACCTGGCCAAGCTCGCCTGCCTCATCGTATTCGATCGGATCGGCCCTGCGCAGGTTATCGCGCGAGAGGGCGAGACAACCGTGCTGGCGTTCGAGGCCGCGGGGATCGGGGTTGAGACGGGAGCTCCATACGATCAGCGCTACCTATCGGTCATTACGACCGTCAGCGGGCAGATCGTACGCTATCTCGACTATTGGGATCCTTTGGTGGTCGCTCGTGCGCTGTTGGGGGACGATGCAGCGAACGCGATCACAATGGATGGCGTTTATGGTGGTTGAGCGCGTCCTGGTCACCGGCTCGACTGGCACCACTGGCAGGCTGCTCGCGAACCTTCTGCGCGGGAGAGGCACCGAGGTCGCTGCGGCAACGAGGCGGGTAGAGCGGGCGGGGCAGGTCCGGTTCGACTGGTCCGACCCTGCTAGCTTCACACCGGCGTTGGACGGGGTAGACGCCGCCTATGTGGTCGCGCCGACCGACCGCGTCGATCAGCTGCCCGTCATGCGTCCGTTATTCGAACTCGCTGCCGAGCGGCTACCAGGCGCGATCGTTCTGCTCTCCGCTGCGTCGCTGCCGCCGGGCGGACCGATGATGGGGGCGGCACACGCTTGGCTGCGCGATCATGCACCACGCTGGGCCGTGCTCCGGCCGAGCTGGTTCATGCAAAACTTCACCGGGCAGTATCTGCCGTCGATCATCGGTGAGGGGCGCCTTTATTCCGCGACCGGCGATGGCCGCGTGCCGTTCATTGACGCCGCCGACATCGCGGCGGTCGCAGCGGCGGCGTTGCTGACGCCGGAAGCCGTATCGGGGGAGCTGGTGCTGACCGGTCCCGAGGCATTGACCTATGATCAGGCGGCGTCGGCCATCGCCAAGGCGATCGGCCGGCCGGTACAACACTACCGGCTCAGCGTCGAGGCGCTGGCCCAACGCTATCGTTCGTTCGGCTTACCCGCGGACTATGCCGACCTGCTCGCCGGGATGGACGGGGCGATCGCACAAGGCTCGGAAGACCGGATCACAACCACCGTCGACGATGTCACCGGCCGACCGCCGACCTCATTGGCGGCGTTCCTTGCCGAAAACCGGAAAAGCTTTATAAGCAAAACAAGCTGAACGGATGTTCAGGTCTAAGTAACCGGGCGGTAGCGGCGAACGTCTGGTTCTGGGTCGACTTACTGAATTCAACAGCCAGCCACTCGCTCTCAGGCAGATGCCGCGTCGAGGCGGAAGTCATTGAGCATAATCATGCCCAATGCTGTCTCAAGCTCGTCAGTCGATGCACAATTTCCTCTATCTCGTTAGGGTTTAGAGGGACGGTATCGATTGAATTGTGAATGCCGATCCCCTCAACCAGCGCGTCCAACGCGCGGGCGGTCAGGGGATCGAAAAAGCGTTCGAGCGCATTGCGGCTGTTCTGCATCCATCGTTGCATGACGACCGCGACCGGGGGATTGCGGGCTGCGTAAGCATATAGCTCGTAGCTGAGCAGTAGGGTGGCGGGCGTCGCCCATATGGATTCAGCAATGATCGATACGACAGCTGCCTTGGCGGTTTCGCGATCCTTAGCTCGTGCCAAACGATCTCCAAAGGCAGCCGACGATTGCTCCGCCAACTGCAGGAACGCCGTCCGGATCAAGGTGTCCAGCGTATCGAAATAGTAGGTGACGGATCCCAGCGGAACCGCTGCGGCAGTGGCGATGCGACGGTGGGTGGTTCCGGCTACCCCCTGCTGGGCGATCACTACCAGTGTCGCATCGACGATCCGCTGTCGTCGATCCGTTTCGTTCCGCCCCTTTCCAATGCCAGTCACGTCGACCCCTTTGCAAAACATGTGTACGTTTGTACATATCCGCGTATCGTAGCCTAGATGAGGGGAGAAGGTCATGCGGGATGCAAGGATTTCACGCCGAGCCGTCATCGGCGGCGCGGTGGCCTTCACCCTGGCGCCGAACACCGTTGCGAATGCGGAGACCAGGATGGAGATGTTCGGACATAATGACGGTCGTTGGCTGAACCCGCCGCGGGTGTGGGAGTGGGAGGGTAATGGCGATCTGACGATGGTCACTGATCGCACTACCGATTTCTGGCGCGAGACTCATTATGGTTTCACGCGCGATTCGGGACATTTCCTGGGTTTCGCGACGCCGGATGCCTTCACGGCACAATTGCGAGTTCGTGGTGCGTACGAGAAGTTGTACGATCAGGCCGGCATCATGGTGCGGATCGACGAGCGTCGCTGGATCAAGGCGGGCATCGAATTGTCCGATGGGCGCGCGATGCTCAGCAGCGTGCTTACAGATGAGCGTTCGGACTGGGCGACCAGTCCTTATGCCGACGACCCGAAAGACTTCTGGATGCGGGTTACCGTCGCCAAAGGCGTATTGCGACTGCAGGTTTCGGCTGACGGAAAAACGTGGCCGCTGGTACGCCTTGCGCCGTTCCCCGTGGCTTCATCCTATCTGGTGGGACCAATGGCGTGCACGCCGGAGCGCGAAGGTTTGCGTGTCCGCTTCTCCGACCTGCGGATCACGGCCCCGCTGGGCAAAGACCTGCACGATCTGACGTGACAATGCCTCCGCAGAGCGGGCCGCACATCGCGTCGGACGGGACAAAGGCACATTTTGAGGTTCTCGACGGGCTGCGGGGTATCGCAGCCCTGCTCGTGGTCGCATTTCATATCCAGGGCATTACCGTACTGTTCGATGCCCAGCGTCTGTTGTTGCCGCACGCCTATCTGGCGGTCGACTTCTTCTTCGCGCTGTCGGGTTTCGTGGTCGGCTATGCCTATGACGATCGCTGGTCCACGATGACGAGCCGGCAGTTTCTGACGCGTCGGCTGATCCGGCTGCATCCGCTGGTACTGCTCGGCGCGGTGCTCGGACTGCTGAGCTATATCGGCGATCCGTTTGCCGGCGATCGGCAGGACGCGCCGGCGATGCTGATCTTCGCCGCGTTTGCCGCAGCGCTACTGGCACTACCCTCCGCGCCGTTGCCTAACCGGCTGGGGGACAGTCATCCGCTCAACGCTCCCGCCTGGACGCTGCTGCAGGAGTATATCGGTAACTTGGCCTACGCACTGGTGTTGCGACGGCTCAAAACCCCGTGGTTGGCGGGTGCGACAATTGTGGCTGGGCTGGCCTCGGTGGCCACTGCCATGTCTCTCGGATCATACGATACCGGGTGGGGGCTAGATAATTTTTGGGGAGCGCCGGTACGGCTTGCGTATCCGTTCTTGGCCGGTCTGTTATTGTTTCGTCTGCACCACCGTCTGCCGCGCTGGCGTGTCGGGTTCCTGCCTTTGAGTGTCATCTTGCTGCTGACCTTTGCAGCCCCCGCAATGCCAACCGCCGGCGTAATCAAGCTGAACGGGCTGTATCAGGCGTTCTGCGTCATCATCCTGTTTCCGGCGATCATCGTGGCAGGTCGACATTCGCAGGGTGGACCGACCATGACGCACCTGTGCCGGACCGCCGGACAGATTTCCTATCCGCTTTACATCACGCATTATCCGTTCGTGTATCTGTACATGAACTGGATGGCGACCGGCGATGGGCAGGGTGCCGTTACAGGCCCCGTCGCGATCGGGTTGTATGTCATCACGATCGTATTAGCCGTGGCTGCCTATCGCATCTGGGACCGCCCGTTGCGGTTGGCGCTACGTCGGTGGATCAAACCGGCAGAAGCAGCCGACCACAGCTGAACGAATGGCAAGTTGAAGGAACCGCTGAACAAACACTCAATGACTGCTTATGGATCCCCTCAGCCGGGAAGCGGCTGACCGCCACATGACCCAGCTCGGCCATTCCCGGCGCCCGTGGCTTTTTCAATATCCGCCTCTTTGCGAGGCTCGCGGTTTCCGATCTTTCCGTCTCCACCGCGCCGTCTCGGGAAAGTGCATTCGGGAACAGATTTCCAGAAGCGGAGCCCCGGATGTCCTGGGATACGATCGGCGCGGCCGGTTTCCCAAGTCACGCTCTCAATAGGGAGTGTCAGAAGCTAAGGCTTGGCATCTGTTTCCCTAGCGAACGGCCAGTCGAACGATCCCATGACGAGCCGCCCTGTGACCTTTGGTTCGCGATTATTCACCCGTAGGACCAAGTCGGTTGAAAGCACGAAGTAGGTGTCCGGCGCCGACGCATAGAGCCGTTCGCTGACGCCCTCTTTGAGCGAGATAGCCAAGCCCGATCCATCCGCGGTGATCGAGAAGGTGCCGAGATCGGAAACAGCGTAGGTCCCGATCAGGCGAGCACGAATGTCGGTCGGGATCGGTATGCTCGCGCGCTCGATACTGTGGTAGCTAGGCCAGCCATAGGCGGCGGCCACGCTGCGGGTGATCTCGGATGCAAGCTCTGCACCTTGGGCGCCGTTCGTCATGATGGCCACCCCGTCGCCCGAGCCGGTATAAGCTACCAGGAAGTTCTCATATCCCTCGTTGCTGCCGCCATGCGCAAAGGCGCGATCGGTGGGTGTCGGGTGGACCTCTAGACCGAGGCGCCATTCCCCTTTGCCAGGTGTCAGCATTCCGGCCGCTAGCGTCGGTTCAAGAATGCCGCCTTTCTCACTGCGCGCACTGTCGCGCACGGCGATTGCGTAGCGAAGTAAATCGCTTGGCGTGGTCCACAGACCAGCGGCGGCCAACTCGGGATAGGTATGTGGTCCGCCGGGCACGAGCTTGCCTGCCCCGTCATGCGGCCATGCGGCGGTCGCCAGGGATGCGGCATCGAGTGGTTGAGCAAAGCTGCTGAGCGTCATGCCGGCGGGCTGAAGCACCTCGTTCCGAAGAACCTCGGCAAACGGCCTGCCTGTCACGTCACCGATCAGCTTCTGAATAACCGTGTAGCCACCGCCGGAATAACGCCAGATCGTCCCCGGTTTGGTATCCACGACGACCGGCTTGGTGTTTGCCGGCGCGCGTCCAGCAAGCACGTCGTCCACGCTCGGCACGGCGACCCCAGCAGCGTAGCCGGGGAAACCATGCACCGTCGTTCCCGCCGTGTGAGACAGCAACTCGCGCAGCGTGACGTGCGCGCCGGGTGGAGCCGGCAGCTTCCATCCCTTGAGCTGCGCGTTGACATCGCCGTCCAGCGTCAAACGGTGCTTCTGAACGAGGCGCAACGCTGCCAGCGCCGTGACCGGCTTGCTGATCGAGCCGGCCTGAAACAGGGTATCGGGCGTCACGGACGTACCGCCCGCGCGCGTGAACCCGTATCCCTTCGACCACTCGATCGTGCCGCCATGCAAAACGGCGACGCTAACTCCGGGCACATTCAGTCGGCGCATCTCCGCTGCGATCGTGCGGCGCGGGCTTGGCGCACCCGCCAGGACGACAGCCGACGTCAGCCCCTGCTCGACCGTCACGATCTTCGACGGCGTGGGAGCGGCCTTCTAGGCCGCTACGGGGATGGGCAACAGAGCCATGATGTACGCCGCCCGGAATGATTTACGCACGCCCAAATCTCCGTGTATTATTTAAATGATACACTGCGCCTGATCCTCCGGTGAGGCAAGCGGCTTTTCCGCGTCCGCTCATCCCGCGCCGCAATCCGCGGATTCCCCGTTTTACCATCGTTCTCGGGAAGAGGGGGTGGCTGCCAAAGGCTCATGCCTGCCTAGGCTGGCTGTAGCTGTTGAGATGAACGAGTGGCTGAATGTGGGAAGGCGAAAGCGAGCCGCGGGTGCCCGGAACTGGGAAGCGCGCACGGTGGCCTGAGTGTTGCCGCATGGGTCACCTGCGTCAGTAGGGCGGGGCTACCCGGACGCGTTGCTCACGGGCCGCCTCGGTCCACCACGCCAGATCATCGGCGAATCGGGGGAAAGCCTTGGTAAGAGCCGTACCGCCATCACCGGACGGGCTTCCCGTGACGTCGAGTGTGCTACCGATCGCGCCGACTGTCAGAGTGATCGAGATCACGACCATCCCCATCTCCGTGAGCGTGCCGTGCCAAGCGCCCGGCGGAATAGCTGGCGATCGCAGCGGGGCGCCAAAACCATTCCTCAAGGAAATGATCGGTCAGCTTCTTGAGGCCGGGCTGCGGGCCCCAATTATACTTCCCGGTCACGAAGACTAAGGCGTCGTTGCCGGTGCGCTTCGGATGTCGCGAAACGGTCATAGTTCCCGAGCAGGGATCGATCCGAAGCGAGCCGGCGCGCAGAACGCGGATCGGCCGCCAGGGGGATATGTTTACCATGATTTACCGCAAACTTGCAGCGTTGCTGCTGGTTGGTACCGCAACCGTTTCAAGCGTTCCGTTTGCCGAGGCCCAGACCGCGCCAGCGACGGCGGTCGCGGATACGGGCGATGCGGGCGATGAGATAATCGTGACCGCGAACCGGCGATCTGAGAACGCCGTCGATGTACCGGTCGCGGTGTCGGTCATCAGACCCGAGGCGCTGCGCGACTATCAGGCGGCCGGGGCCGATACGCTGCTGTCGCTATCCGGCCGCGTGCCCGGCTTGTACGTGGAATCGACCACGGGGCGCATCTTTCCGCGTTTCTACATCCGCGGGCTCGGCAATATCGACTTCTATCTCGGCGCGTCGCAGCCCGTGTCGATCATCCAGGACGACGTCGTGAAGGAGCATGTCGTCCTGAAGTCGAACCCGGCGTTCGACGTCGCCCAGGTCGAGGTGCTGAAGGGTCCGCAAGGGTCGCTGTTCGGCCGCAACACCACCGCCGGTATCATCAAGTTCGACAGCGTGCAGCCGACCGAGACGTGGCAGGGCCGCGGCTCGCTGAGCTATGGCACGTTCAACAGCATCAACGCCGATGTGGGTGTCGGCGGTCCGCTGACGCGCGACGGGAGCGTCAGCATCCGCGTGTCAGGCCTGTACCAGCATCGCGACGACTGGATCAGCAACACCTATACCGGCCCGTCCGACGACGGCACCGTCCCCGGTCGAAACGTGATGGGCGGATTCGACGAGAAGGACGTGCGCGTTCAGATCCTCGCCCGGCCCAGCGACCGGGCCAGCCTGCGCCTGTCGGGGCATATCCGCGACTATGACGGCACGGCCTCGATCTTCTATCGCGGGTCGATCAGGGTGGGTACGAACGCCGTTCCCGCCAGCTTCGATCGCCGCGTCGTGGCCTATGACGAGGCGCGCAACAATCCGCAGGCGTACAAGAACGAGGGCCTGTCGCTGAAGGCCGATTACGACTTCGGCGGGGCTACGCTGACGTCCATCACGGCCTGGGAACACGCGGCGGGGTTCAGCCGTGGCGATACCGATGGCGGTGCGGCGGCGAATTTCGGCGGCGTCGCGCCCAACATCTGCGCGGCAGGCTGCGGCCAGTCGCGGGGCCGGCTGCGCGGGCTGGACCAGTGGACGCAGGAAGTGCGCCTTGCCAGCCCGGATACCGGGCGTTTCAAGTGGCAGGTCGGCGGCATCTATTTTGATGCGCGCGACCGGACCGAATTCGCCCAGCGCTCCTTCTTCCTGACCAGCAACGCGCTGGGCACGACGCCGAACCCGCGCAATTATATCCTGCTGCGCAACGTCAACACCAGCTGGGCCGCGTTCGGCCAGGCGAGTTATGCGTTGACCGACGCGTTGACGCTGACCGGCGGCGTGCGGATCACCAACGACATCCGCACCACCAATCTGCTGCTCAACCCGAATTTCACGAGGCTGACCGTTCCGGCGACCGCGCCCACCGCGTCCTATGCCTGCGGCGCGGCAACGCGTTGCCGTCTCTCCGACACCCAGCCCAGCTGGGACGTCAGCCTGCTCTACAAGCTGGCGCCTGACGTCAGCGTCTATGCGCGCCATGCCCGGGGGTTCCGCGGCCCCACGGTGCAGGGCCGGTCGGCCGTCTTCGCTTCGGCCTATTCTACCGCCGGGTCGGAAAAGAACACCAGCTACGAAGGCGGCATCAAGGCCGTGTTCGCCGATGGCCGGATCAACGTGAACGTCGCCGGCTTCTACTACGAGGTCGACAACATCCAGCTGAACGGCAACGACAGCAACGGCAACGGCGTGCTGTTCAACGGCGGCAAGGGCAAGGGTTACGGTAGCGAGTTCGAAATCGAGGCCCGGCCGATCGACAATTTCCGCATCGGGGCCGGGCTCAGCCTCCTCCATACCGCGATCAACGCCCCCAACGTGTTCGCCCAGGTCGGTGCCGCCGGCGGCGTGTTGTCGGAAACCGTGCTGAATCCTACGGTGCGGATCGGCAACAATTATTACGCCAACATCAACGGCAATCCCTTTCCCAATGCGCCGGACTACAATGTCAACATCAACGCGCGGTATGACCTGCCGATCGCTGGCGACAGCAAGCTGTTCATCGCGAGCGATTTCACGATGCAGGGCAAGACGAACTTCGTCCTCTATCGCTCGGTCGAATACAACGCCGATGGCAACTTCGAGCTGGGTGGCCGGATCGGCTATGCTTTCGGCGCGTACGAAATCGCCGGTTTCGTCCGCAACCTGACGAACCGCACCAATCTGATCGGCGTGATCGACACGTCGAATTACCGTGCGGGAATCTACAACGACCCACGCGTCTTCGGTATCATGTTGAGCGGTTCGTTCCGCTGAACTATTGGCTGGGGACGGCATCTCCGATCGTCTCCAGCCTCTCCGTGTCGGATCGCGCGACGCGTTTATTGAGCGATCGTAAAGCCTTACGTTTGCAAAGGTGAACGAACGGCCTGTTTTAGGCGGTGGCTCGAGCGGGATAAGCGACGGCTTCTGGGTCGGCTCGGACCTCAGTGCGTTCGGCCAGTTCTAAAGCGTCCTCCACGTCGACGCCCAAGTAGCGGACCGTGCTGTCGATCTCGGCAATGCGATTGGCGCCTGGGCGGGCGGCATCGAGCGCTGCCGGCCGCTCCTGCGAGGGTTGAGGGGTCAAATTCGAAGCGCGGCGATCAATGCATCGCGGGCGAGTGCAACGCGGGGGTGCCGCAGCGATGATCGTGCCCAGACGAGGTAGAAGGTGTTGCACGGCACCCTGATCGGGGCAGGTATCTCGACAAGCGTGCAAGCGGCACGCTCGGCGTGGGTAAGGTAACCTGGCAGGACCGTCCAGCCAAGGCCGGCGCACACCCCGGATCGCAATACGCGCAAGTCAGGTGCGGTCAGGGCAGGCTGACGAGCGAGCTCGATGCGGTTGGCTTCCAGCCAAGCGCGCAGCAGCGGGCGATCGAGGTCGTACGCGAGATGCGGTATGCGGTCGAGGGCTGCGGCAAGGGGTTGGCCTGCCATCCGCTCGGCCACCGCCGGCGCGGCGACGGCACGCAGATCCTCCTCGCCCAGTTCTTGAAAGGCAAGCCGGGGCTCGTCCGGCTGCGACGCCGTCACGGCCAGATGTACCTTGTCTTCCAGCAGCAGGCGATAGAGCGCGTCGCGCCCGCCGATGTGGAGACGCAGATCCAGGCCCATGTCCAGCAACGGCGCCAGCCTGGGCGTGATCATCTCGCCCAGGAGATCCGATGGCGCCGCGATATGCACCGTGCCGGACATCCGCGAGGATCGCGCCCGCGCCGTGGCAAGGGCCGCTTCCGCGGTGTCGAGGCTGCTGCCGATCGATGCGGCAAGGTCGTCGGCGATCGCCGTCGCCCGCACGCCGCGGGAATGACGATCGAACAGGGGGTGGCCGAGCTGTGCCTCGAGCGAGGCGATGTGCTGTGATGCGGCGGGCTGGGTGATGCCGATCGCGCGGGCGGCCTCGCTCAACGACCGGCGCCGATAGACTTCGACAAAGGTGCGCAACTGCGACAGCGACATTTGGTCTCCATAACCTGTTTTATGGCCGATCGCCATTCCGCTTGGATTTGCTGATGCCCGCAAGGGCCTATCTGATGTGGCGTACGGACTTGACGGGTGCCTGGTCGCCGCCACCGGATCGCCCCACCGCGACCGGCGCGATGCCCACGATGACCGGTGCCCGCGTTCGCGATGTTTACGAAACAGGAGATTTGACGATGACCGGTATTCTCATGGTGATCACGTCCGCCGACCGCATGACCCCGGGGACCGAACCGACCGGTGTTTGGCTGGAAGAGCTGACCACCCCCTATTACGTCTTCCGCGATGGCGGGGCCGACGTAACACTGGCCTCGATCAAGGGCGGTGCGGTGCCGGTCGACCAGCGCAGCGTCAATGCGGACGGCGAGAACGACGCCTCCGTCGAACGCTATCTGAAGGACGAGGCGCTGAAGGCCGCGGTCGCGGATACGCCGGTATTCACCGACATCGACCCCAACGGCTATGACGCGCTGTTCCTGCCCGGCGGCCACGGCACGATGTTCGATTATCCCGGGAGCGCAGAATTGGCGCAGCTGGTGGAGCGGTTCGACCGCGCGGGCAAGATCGTCGCCGCCGTCTGCCATGGCCCGGCGGGTCTCGTGTCGGCCAAGAAGGCGGACGGCACGCCCTTCGTCGCCGGCCGGCGTGTCGCGGGCTTCACCGATAGCGAGGAACGCGCGGTCGGACTGGACCAGGCCGTACCCTTCCTGCTCGAAACCCGCCTCAAGGAACTCGGCGGCCAGCATGAGGCAGGCCCGGACTTTGCCCCCTTCGCCCTGCGCGACGGCAATCTGGTGACCGGCCAGAACCCGGCGAGCGCGACCCGTACGGCGGAACTCACGATGGACGCCCTCAAGGAAAAGGCAGCGTAATCGTGGGAAATCTTGCGATCATGCTGTGCGTCGCCGATCCTGCGGCGGCGATGCTCACCACGGGAGACGTCTGATGGCCCAATTGTTCGAGCCGTTGACGGTTGGCGGGCTCAGCCTCGCCAACCGCATCGTCATCGCGCCGATGTGCCAATATTCTGCCGAAGACGGTGCGATGACCGACTGGCACCAGATGCATCTGGGCCAGCTGGCCATGGCGGGGGCAGGCGCCCTGACGATCGAAGCCACCGCGGTCAGCCCGGAAGGGCGGATCACCTACGGCGACGTAGGCCTGTACGACGACCGTACCGAAGAAGCGATGCGGCGCGTGATCGACAGCGTGCGCCGCTGGTCGGATGTGCCGCTCGTCGTCCAGCTGGCGCACGCTGGCCGGAAGGCAAGCTGTGCCAAGCCGTGGCACGGGGGTGCGCAGATCGCGCCGGATGCCGAGAATGGCTGGCAAACGGTCGCGCCGAGCGCGATGTCCTATGCCGCGACCGATCACGCGCCCGTCGCCCTGGGCGAGGCGGGACTGGCGCGGATTCGCGATGCCTTCGCCGACGCTGCCCGGCGGGCAGCGCGGCTTGGGCTCGACGCGATCCAAATCCATGCCGCGCACGGCTATCTGCTCCACGAATTCCTCTCGCCGCTCTCCAATCATCGTGACGACGCCTATGGCGGCAGCCTTGCCAACCGTATGCGGTTCCCGCTCGAGGTCTTCGATGCCGTGCGCGACGCGTTTCCCGCCGACCGGCCCGTCACCGTCCGCGTCTCGGGGACGGATTGGGTCGAGGGCGGTTGGACGGTGGAGGAAACCGCGCAGTTTGCCCAAGCGCTCGAACGGCGCGGCTGTGCCGCCATCCATGTGTCGAGCGGTGGTCTTGATCCGCGCCAGCAGATTCCGATCGGTCCCGGCTATCAGGTGCCGCTGGCACGGACGGTCAAGGACGCGGTCACGATGCCCGTCATCGCGGTCGGTCTGATCACCGATCCGCAGCAGGCCGAACAGATTTTGCAGGACGGGCATGCGGACGCCATCGCCATCGCGCGCACTGCCTTGTGGGATCCGCGTTGGCCCTGGCACGCCGCCGCCGCGCTTGGCGCTTCGGTCAAGGCGCCGCCGCAATATCTCCGGTCCGAGCCGCATGAGGCGGGCCGCGTCCTGAAGGAGATGACGGGATGAAACGGGCCGCCACATTATTCCTTGCCGCCGCTGCCGTCGCCTCGATCGCGGTCGGTGCGACCGCCCGCGACACCGCGCGGCCAACCCGGATCGAGCGCGTCGCTGCGTTCGATGGCGCAATGCCGACCGGCGTGACCGTCGCGCCCAACGGCCGCATCTTCGTCAATTTTCCGCAATGGGGCGATCAGTCGCCTTTCACGGTTGCCGAACTGGTCGATGGCAAGGCGGTGCCCTATCCCGACGCCGCGACCAATCGGCCCGATCCGGCCGATCCGGCCGGCCACTTCATCTCAGTGCAGAGCGTCGTCGCCGACGGCGCCAACCGCCTATGGGTGCTCGACACGGCCGCACCGAACTTCGCACCGCCCCAGGCCGGTGGCGCGAAGCTTGTAGCCATCGACCTTGCGACCAATCGGGTGGTCAAGACGATCGTCCTGCCGTCCAGCGTCGTGCTGCCGACGACCTATCTCAACGACGTCCGCTTCGATTTGCGACAGGGGGAACAGGGCGTCGCCTACATCACCGACAGCAGCAACGCCGGCGTGGGCGGCATCATCGTCGTCGACCTCGCCAGTGGTCGGGCAATCCGCCGTCTGTCGGGCCATGCAACGACCAATCCTGAGCCGGGCTTCACGCCGACCGTCGATGGCGAGGTGCTGATGAACCGCCCGGCCAACGGGCCTGCGACGCCGGTCGCCATCGCCAGCGACGCCATCGCCCTGAGCGCCGATGGCAAAATACTATATTACGGCCCCCTGTCGGGCCGTACCCTGCATGCCGTGCCCACGGCGCTGCTGCGGGATCCTTCGGTTTCGGAGGACACGCTCGGCCGTGCGGTACGCAGCTTGGGGCGCAAGGGGGCGTCCGATGGCATTGCCGAGGACGACAGGGGGCGCGTCTTCGCCGGCGACTATGAGCACAATGCGATCCGCATGCTCGATCGCGGCACCTGGTCGACGCTGGTCAGTGATCCGCGGATCAGCTGGCCCGATACCCTGTCGATTGGCCCCGATGGCTATCTTTACTTCACCGCGAACCAGCTGCATCGCCAGCCCGGCTTTCATGGCGGACGCGACCTGCGTCGCAAGCCGTATGCGTTGCTACGGATCAAGGTCGGTAGCCGCCCGGTGCTCCTGACGCGGCACTGACACCGGACAACCGCCAGTCGGCCTGCGATCGTGATTGGTGTCGGCGCCGTATCAGGGGCCGACACGATCTTCACTGTTGCCACCACCTGCAACGTTTCACGCTCGGTAGCACAACGCAGCATCATGAGATTGCGGTCTGAACCGAGGCGGGGACCAATACATCCGCAATGGCCGGCGTCCCGGAACGCCGCTGTTCGAGCCCGCCGCACCTTCCCGCCACATGTACGTTTGCGGGAAAGCTGTATCGGCTGCTTCGGCGACCATAAGATCCACCTTCTTCGCGGAGGATCACGAGACGGGGTTTTGACACCCGCGATCCCACCGAAAAGGGGCGATCGGAGGTGGTTCGACAACCGGACATGCCTGTTGAAAAAGACCGGTGTGGGCGCTGCGTTACGGACAGCAGGTGAGCGCCACCTGAGGGTCGGTTGGTGAGATGCTGGCCGGTTCTCAATAGTTCTAGACGGCTTTGACACTTCGCTCAGGGCACGGGAGAGGGTGTCCGTCCCATTTGCCAATGCCGGTCTTTACCGGTGGATGCCCCTCTGCGTTGCATCGACGCTCCGCAACGCTTTTGATGCGAATGCGAGCAGGCAGACCAGCGTGCCCGCGCCGCCCAGCAGGACGAACAGCCAGCGAACGCCGATGATGTCGCCTAGCGGGGCCGAAGCGAGCAGGCCGACCGGGGCGGCCAGGCCCATCAGCGTCCCGAGCAGCGCCAACACCCGTCCCTGCAGCCGATTGGGCACCGTGGTCTGGACAAGCGCGGTGAACGGCGCATCCCCCATGATGAAGGTCACCCCGCTGACCGCCCAGAACATGGTCGCCAGCCAGAATAGCCGAGGCGGCATAAGGGCAGTCGCGGCGAGTGTCACGCAAGACAAGGTGAAGCCCCACACTATCCATCGCACCAGCTGCTTCGGCACGATCGTCGCAACGATCACGCCGCCTGCGATCATCCCGGCACCGCCGATACTTTCAAGGATCGCGACCTGTTGGGGGCCACCACCAAAATGCTGCTTCACCAAGAGCGGCAACAGGGTGAAGGTCGGCATGATGACCAACACCACCGCGGTCAGCAGCGCGTAGATGCGCAGCAGAAGGGGGCTTTGCCGAACCACCGCAACGCCTTCGCGAAATTCCGCCCAAAGGCCTGCGTTGTCGCGGTCACCGCGTTGTTGCGGGACCGCGAAGATCAGCAGCGGCGTGATGCCCAGGACGGCGGTTCCCACGTCGATCCACAACGCCATGCCGATCGGCATCATCGTGATCGCCAGGGCGCCGAGCGGCGCGGCAGCGACGGTGACGATCCCCATCAGCGTCTGATTCAGCCCTGCTGCGCGGGGGAGGAAGCCGCGCGGCACCAGCATCGCGGTGCTCGCCGACGATGCCGGCATCTGGAATGCACCCGCTGCGCTTCGCACGAACATGGCGACATAGACGTGCCACAGCGCAACCTGCCCGGTCAGGAACAACACGATCAGGATCACGACGCAGGCAGCCGCGATCAGGTCGGCGACGATCATCAATAACCGCCGACTGTAGCGATCGGCGAACGTTCCGCCGAGGGGGCCCAGCAACGCCTGGGGCAGCAGAGCCGCAAGTCCGGCGGTCGCCAGCGCGCCGAGATCCCCGGTCGTATCCGTGATCCACCAGATAAGGACGAACTGCGTTATTGCCGTCCCGATCATCGACAGCGCTTGACCGCCGAAGATCGACCAGTAGCGCCATTCCCAGCCAGGCCCCGGATCGATGCTCGATCCTGTCGCGGCCGGGTCGATGGTCGGAGCCGACGTCATAGCATTCGCGTAAGGACGTCGGCGTCGCGGCCGCGATCAAGGAAGCGGTGCTTGAGCGCCCCCAGAACATGAAGCGCGATCAGCACGAGCAGCGTGTAAGCCAGCGTCTTGTGCGCCCATGCGAAGATGGCGAAGGCGTGATCGTTCTTGGGGAGCAGTTCAGGCAACTCAAGGCCGAAGAAGGGCACGCCGTCGCTCTGCGAGAACGAGCTGGACATGCCGTAGCCCATCAGCGGCACGACGATGGCCAGCGCCAGCATCGCATATTGCACGATGGTCGACAGCGTCGTTTCCCATCTCGCCAGGCCACCTGGATGTGGCGGCACGCCGGATCGATGGCGAACGAACAGGGCGATCGTCCCGATCATGAAGGCCAGCACGCCGAATTCCTTGTGGACGGGATACATCCATTCGAATTTGGCGGCGATGCTGTCGGGCAGCGCGGTCATCGCCCATCCCAGCGTGATAAGCGCAAGGATCAATGTCGCGCGCATCCAGTGCAGCAGACGCATCGGCAACGGGTAACGGTCGGATCGCTGGTTCATTGTTGTTTCCCGGCTTGGGTATCGCCACCCAGCGCGCGGTACATCGCGGCGGCAGCGGTCAGTTGATCGCGACGGACGGTCAGCACCATCTGCCGCGCGGCATAGGCGGCGCGTTGCGCGTCGAGAAGTTCGAGCCGGCCTGTCTGACCAGCACGATAGGCAAGGTTGGACAGCGACACGCGGCGCTCCGCTGCTGTCGCCACCGCGCGCTGCTCGGTCAGTTGCGTCGCATAGGTCGCCTGCGCGGCAAGGCCGTCGGCGACCTCTCGAAACCCGGTCTGGATCGCCTTTTCATAGGTTGCGACAGCGGCCGAGGTCCGCAGCCGGGCGAGATCGAGACTGCCGCGCAGCTCGCCACCGCGAAAGATCGGGACGCTGACCGCCGGCGCGTAGGACCAGGATCTGTTGACGCCGCGGAACAGCGTGTCGAGCGCGAGACTTGCGAACCCGAAGGCCGCCGTCAGCGACACGCGCGGAAAGAAGGCCGCGCGCGCCGCGCCGATATCGGCATTGGCGGCGCGCAGATCCTGCTCCGCCTGGCCGATGTCGGGGCGACGCAGCAACAGGTCGGACGGCGCACCCGCTGCAAGAGCGGTGCGGATCGGCTGTTCGATCAACGGGACCGGCGCCGGCAGGTCGATCGGGAGGGGCGCGCCGACCGCAAGCACGAGTGCATTGATCCCTTGCGCGCGTTCGCGTTCGCGCTGGGCCAGATCGGCCTGCGCCTGGCGCACCAGCCCCTCGGCCTGCGCCAGATCGACGCCGCTCGCCTGCCCGGCATCGTGACGGCGACGGGTGATGTCGAGCGCGGTGCGCCAGTCGGCCAGCGTCGCCGCGGTCAGCGCAAGCTGCTCGTCGGCGAGCCGTTCGTTCCAATAGGCGTCGGCGACCGCGCCGATCACCGTCAGCCGCACCGCGCGGCGCGCCTCCACCGTCGCGAGCCAGCGGTGGAACGCCGCCTCGTTCAGCGCACGCAGGCGACCGAACAGGTCGATCTCGAAGCTGGTCAGCGCGGCCTGCGCGGTGAATTGCCCGAAGGTATAGCCGCCGGGCGTGCTGCCCGTTCCCGCACCGGGTGTCAGGCCAACGCCGGCGCCCGCCACGCCGGCGGGCTGGCGCTGCCGCGTATAGCCGCCGTCGAGGTTGACCGCGGGTAGCGACTGTGTGTGCTGCACCCGCACCTGCGCGCGCGCCATCTCGGCGTTCAGCGCGGCGATACGCAGATCGCGGCTTTCGTCCAGCGATAGCGCGATCAGCCGTTGCAGCCGCGCATCGCCAAACATGCCCCGCCATTCCGGCAGCGCCTCGCCCCCATGCGCGGAGGGATAGGCATCTGCGACGGGGGGCGTCGGCAGCGCCAGCTTCGGCGTCATCGAACAGCCTGCGGTGGTCGCCATCATCACGGCGAGGATCAGCGAACGTATCGTCATGCCGCCTTGCCCGCCCGCCGCGTGCGCCAGCGTTCGGCCATGCCCACCACGACCACGAAGAAGGTCGGCACGAACACCAGCGCCAACAGCGTGCCGGTGATCATCCCGCCGAACACGCCGGTGCCGATCGCGTGCTGCGTTTCCGCGCTTGCGCCGCCCGCCAGCATCAGCGGCATCACGCCGAGCGTGAAGGCAAGGCTGGTCATGACGATCGGGCGCAGCCGTACGCGCGCGGCGGCGATCGCTGCCTCGACCAGACTGCTGCCGGCCTCGCGATATTGCCTGGCGAACTCGACGATCAGGATCGCGTTCTTGGCGCTCAGCCCGATGATGGTGACGAGCCCGACCTTGAAGAACACGTCGTTCGACAGGTCGCGCAGCAGCACTGCCGCCACCGCGCCGATCAACCCGAGCGGGACGACCAGCAATACCGCCATCGGGATCGACCAGCTCTCGTAGAGCGCGGCCAGCACCAGGAACACGACCAGCATCGACAAGGCCAGCAGCATCGGTGCCTGCGCGCCTGCGTTGCGCTCCTGGAGCGACTGCCCGGTCCATTCGATCGCGAAACCGGTGGGCAGGTCTGCGGCAAGCCTCTCCATCTCGCGCATGGCATCGCCGCTGGACGTACCGGGAGCAGCGGTGCCGGTAATGCTGACGGAGGGATACCCGTTGTAGCTGGCGAGCTGGAGCGGGCTGTTGCTCCACACCGGCGTGACCAGTTCGGCGAGTGGCACCGTGCCGCCGGCTGCATTCCTGACCCGCAGACGCATCACGTCGTCGAGGTGCATGCGGTGCGCAGGCTCGGCCTGCACGATCACCTGCTGCAAGCGCCCTTGATTGGGGAAGTCGTTGACGTAGCTGCTGCCGAGCGCCGTGCCGATCATGTCACTGATCGCGGTGAACGACACACCGAGCGCACGCGCCTTTGCCCGGTCGATGTTGAGCCGCACGCTGGTACCGGCCGGCAGCCCCTCGGCGTAGACGCCGCTCAGCCTGGCGTTGCGGGCAGCATGCGCGATGAGCAGGTCGCGCGCGACGAACAACGCCTCGCGGCCCTTGCCCGCACGATCTTCCAGTCGCAGCGCGAAACCGGACGAGGTGCCCAGTTCGTCGATTGCCGGGGGCGTGACGCTCATCACCTGACCTTCGTGGATGGCACCCGCCATCGCTGTCTCTGCGGCCGCCACTTCCTTGGCGACGTTCGTGCCGCGCCGATCGCCCCAATCCTTCAGCATCGTGAAGACCATCGCCGCATTCGGCCCCGAGCCCGAAAAGCCGAAGCCGAGGATCGCTTCGGTCGTATCGATCCCCGGGCGGGTGGCGGCATGGCGCTCATAGGCCTGCACCGCGTCGAGCGTGCGGGTTGCGGTCGCGTCGGCGGGCAGCTGGAAACTGGTCATGAAATAGCCCTGATCCTCCTCCGGCATGAACGAGGACGGGAGAGTGGCGAAGGCGAGCCCGAGCATCCCGACAATCGCGATGAAGGCGAGCATCATCCGCCCGCTGGCCTTCAGCAGCCGCGCGATCCAGCCCTGATAGCGCTGCGTCAACCGGTCGAACCGATCGTCGAACCATGTGAAGAAGCGGTTCTTGCGCGGCGCGTCCTCCAGCGGCTTCAGCAACGTCGCGCACAACGCCGGGGTGAGGGTCAGCGCCAGCAGCGCGGAAAACAGGATCGATACCGCCATCGCCATCGAAAACTGGCGATAGATCGTACCGACCGATCCCGTCGCCATTGCCATCGGGATGAACACCGCCGACAGCACCAGCGTGATGCCGATGATCGCGGGCGTGATCTCTTCCATCGCCTTGCGCGTGGCGTCCCTCGGCGACAGCTGCTCCTCGTGCATCAATCGCTCGACATTCTCGACGACGACGATCGCATCGTCGACGATGATGCCGATCGCCAGCACCATGCCGAACATCGTCAGCACATTGATCGAATAGCCGGTCGCCAGCATGACCGCGATCGTGCCGAGCAGCGCGATCGGCGCGACGATGGCGGGGATCAGCGTATAGCGGACCTTCTGCAGGAACAGGTACATGACGAGAAAGACCAGCACCATCGCTTCGGCCAGCGTGTGCAGCACCTTCTCGATCGAAATGCGCACGAACGGGGCGGTGTCGAACGGGGCGGTCCAGCTCATTCCCTGCGGCAGTGCGCGGGACAACTCGGTCATCCGTTCGCGTACGGCACTTGACGCAGCGACGGCGTTGGCGCCGGGCGTGAGCTGGATGCCGACCGACGCCGCGACCTTGCCGTTCTCGCGGGTGGCGTTGCCGAAGCTCTGACGGCCAAGCTCGATCCGGGCGACCTTGTCGAGGGTCACGCTCGATCCGTCGGTATCTGCTTTAAGGATGATGGCCGCGAAATCCTCAGGGGTCTTCAGCTGGCCATCGGCCGTCAGCGGCACCAGCACGCGCTGGCCCGCGGTCGTCGGTTCGGCGCCCAGCGCACCGGGTGCGATCTGGACGTTCTGCTCGGCAATCGCGGCGGTCACGTCGGTCGCGGTCAGCCCGAACCCGGCGAGCTTTGCCGGGTCGATCCAGATCCGCATCGCGCGCTCGGCCGAGAAATTCTGGACGCGGCCGACACCGGGCACACGCTTCAGCTCATCGACGATGTTGCGCGTCATGTAATCGGAAAGCTCGACCTCGTCCTGCCGTCCGTCCGACAGCAGGCTGACGATCATCAGAAAGCCCGATGCGGCGGATTCGACGGTCACGCCGGTCTGGCGCACCACCTGCGGCAGACGCGGCTCGATCGTCTTGAGCCGGTTCTGCACATCGACCTGCGCCAGCTCCGGGTCGGTGCCGGGGCGGAAGGTCGCCGTGATCGTCGCGGACCCCGACGTGTCGGCCGAGCTTTCGAAATACAGCAGGTTCTTCACGCTCGAAAGCTCGCGCTGAACCAGCGAGACGACGCTGTCGTTCAGCGTCTGCGGCGTTGCACCGGGGTAGCTGGCATAGATGCTGACGGTCGGCGGCGCGACATTGGGAAAGCGGGCAACCGGCATCTGCGGAATGGCGATGACGCCCATCAGCACGATCGCGATCGCGATGACCCAGGCGAACACCGGGCGGTCGATGAAGAAGCGGGGCATCGTTCAGCCCCCCGTCCGGTCGCGCCACGGCCGTTGCCTGACCGGGGTGTCGGGGCGAATGCGGTCCTGCCCCTCGACGATTACCACGTCACCCGCCTTCAGCCCGGTACTGACGACGTAACGCCCGTCCGTCAGCGCACCCAGGGTCACCGGGCGAACGTGCACCCGGTCCTGCCCGTCGACGACACTGACCTGCGCCTGTCCGTTGCCGGCCCGCGTCACGGCCTGTTGCGGCACCAGCAGCGCGGCGGGCAGCGCGGCACGGGGCAGCCGCGCCCGGACGAACATGCCGGGCAGCAGCCGCTCGCCCGGATTGGGCACCTCGACGCGGACGAGCGCATCGCCGGTGTTCGGATCGACCGCGATGCCGGAAAACAGGATGCGTCCCCGCAACGGCGGCTGACCGGCCGCGGCGACGATCTCGGCGGTGCTCGCGCCGGCGCCCTGCTCGCGCAGCTCCGCATATCGCCCGGCGGGCTGACGCACGTCGACATAAACCCGGTCGATCTGGTGGATCGTCGCCAGGGGGTTCGTATCGGCCGCGGCGACCAGCGCCCCCTCCGTCACATTGGTCGCCCCGATGCGCCCGGTGATCGGTGCGGTGATGCGGGAGAAGCCGACATCGATCTGGCGACGCCGCAGCGTGGCGCGTGCTTCCGCCAGTTCCGCCGACGCCTGCTCGCGCGCCGCGACCGCATCATCATAGGTCTGGCGGCTGATCGCGTCCGCCTGCACCAGCGGCTTCAGGCGATCGGCCTGCGTCCGGGTGCGCGCATAGGCGGCGGCGGCCCTGGCGACCGTCGCGCGCGCGGTGTCGGCATCGGCGCGGAACGGCGCGGGGCTGATCTGGAACAGCACCTGCCCGGCGTGGACGGTCGCGCCCTGCTCGAACAGGCGGCGTTGCACGATCCCGCCGACCTGCGGCCTGATCTCCGCCGTACGGAACGCGACGACGCGGCCCGGCAATTCATCCACAGCCGTCACCGCCCGTGGTGCCATCCGGATCGTCAGCACCTCGATCTCGCTGGTCGTCTCCGCAGGCGCTTGCGCGGAGCAGCCACCCAGCATGACGGCCAGCATGATGGCCATCAGAGAGCCGATGCAGGCGGTCGTCGGACGGTGGCTGTTCTTCATGGCGTCGCTCATCGGCGCGCTTGGTTGCCGTCACGTCGAGATTGTGTGGAGACTATATGGAGGCGTGCTGGCGGCCGTGCGGAAAGTCGGGTTAGGATGACGTCATGCCGAAGCCTGCCATCCCATGAGCCCGCTTGCCCTGATTGCGGAGGACGACCGCGACATCGCCGATATCGTCCGTGCCTATCTCGAGCGCGAGGGGTTCCGTACGGTGCAGGCGAACGATGGACGCACCGCGCTCGACCTGCACTCGGCGCTCAAGCCGGACATCCTGCTCCTCGACATTTCGATGCCGTTGATGGACGGATGGGAGGTACTGGCGGAGGTCCGACGCCGCGGTAACACGCCGGTCGTGATCGCGACTGCGCTCGATCAGGATATCGACAAGCTGCAGGCGCTTCGCGTCGGCGCGGACGATTATGTGGTAAAGCCGTTCAATCCGGTTGAGGTGGTGGCTCGGGTCAAGGCGGTGCTGCGGCGCACGGGCGGAGATAATGGCAGCGGCGTGCTGCGGGTCGGCCCGGTCGAGATCGAAACCGGCGCGCATATGGTCCGCACCGCGGCAGGCGAGGTCGCGTTGACGCTGACCGAATTTCGACTGCTCACGCACATGGCGCGCGTACCTACCCGTGTGTTCAGTCGCAGCGAACTGCTCGATGCCTGTCTGCCGGGCTCCGACGCGCTCGATCGCACCGTCGACAGCCATGTCAGCAAACTGCGCCGCAAGCTGGAGCAGGCAGGCGCCCCGGATATGCCGGAGGGTGTTCGCGGCGTGGGCTATCGCTTGTGGTCGCGCGGATGAGCCGGCAGATCAGTCTTACCCGGCAATTATCGATTGCGATGGCGGGGCTGGCCTTCGTCGCCGTCGTGGTCAGCACCGTCGTCTTTTACATCGTCTATGCCGTGCTTGAGCAGTGGCGGTTCCTGCCCCCCATGCCCTCCAGCGCAGCTGACACCACCGGGCTCGATCTTGGCATCACGCTCGCTGCCGCCGGGATCGGGATTGTTCTCGCCCTGGTCATCGCGATCCGGCTTGCGCGCAGGATCGTTCGACCGTTGGGCGCAGTGGGGGATGCGGCGCGTCGGATCGCGTCCGGTGACCTTGCCACAAGGATCGATGCCGTTCCCGGCTCGCATGGCGAAGCCGCAACGCTGATCGCCGACTTCAACGCAATGGCGGGTCGTTTGCAACGCATGTCCGACGATGTGAAGGTCTGGAACGCGCAGATCGCGCATGAGCTGCGCACGCCGCTGACCGTCCTGCGCGGCCGGCTCCAGGGGGCCCGGGATGGCGTGTTCGCCCTTGATGATGCGCTGATCACCGGGCTGATGAAGCAGGTGGACGGCTTGACCCGACTGGTCGAGGACCTTCGCAGTGTGAGCCTAGCCGATAGCGGGCGGCTCGAAATGGTCATGGCGGACATCGATCTGGCCGCCGAACTGACCGAGTTGCAGCCCCTCCTGCTGTCGATGCTCGCACCCGACGGATTTGATCTGCAACTGGCCCTCGAGCCTGGTGTGGTACGGGCGGATGCCGCTCGCATCCGACAGGCCGTCTTTGCCCTGGTCGACAATGCGCGTCGCCATGCCGATCCGTGCACCGTGCGGATCGCGATCGGGTTCGCGACAGAGGCGGCAACGATCTCCGTAGCCGACAAAGGGCCCGGCCTGCCGCCGGGCTTTGCCGGCGATGCCTTTCGCCAGTTCACCCGTGGCACCCGTCAACGCGGGGGATCTGGGCTCGGACTGGCGGTGGTGCGTGGCATTGCGCAGGCGCATGGGGGTGACGTGGTCTACCGACAGTCGCCCGACGATTTCGCCTTTTGCATCAGCCTGCCCCGGAGCAGGCCAAGGTAGCGATGAATTGGCATCGGCCGAAGCTGAACGGGTGTGATGCAGCGGTCAGCGCCCCCCGCCAACCTGCCACGTCAAGCCGCGACAAGTTCGATGTTGGGGTGATCGCCGATGATCTCGAGGACGATATCGAAATAGGTTTGCCCAGTGCCTCGCTCGAGGGCATCCAGCTGGCCGGCGATCCTGTCGACGTTGAACGTGTCGGGCCGTTTGAGCTTTTCCGCCAGGAACGTGCGCGTCGCGGCAAGGCCGAGCGCCGATCTGCTGACGTCCATGTCCCGCCAGATCAGTTTGACCGGCTCACGCCCGTCGATCGCGCCATACCCCCCGTACAGCAGGTCGTTCAACGCATCGAGGCTTTCGCCGAGCGACCAGCTTTCGTCCGCCATGAAGACGCGATTGATTTCGGCATAGAATGTCGGAATGTCGACGATGGCGCGACCGAGGATCTCCAATGTCCTGATCACGCCGGGTCAGCCCGCCGCCATGCCCTCGACCGCGCGAAGCGGAGTCTGCTCGAAGGTGGCGGGCTGTCCGACGGCCCCGAAAACCTCTGCCGTCAGCGGCGAAGAGATCGCGCCGGCGCCGATGGTCAGCGTGATCCGGGCAACGTGCACGCTTCGACTGCGAGGAAAGACGGGTCCGGCAACCCAGCGGATCTCGGCCACTGCGCGATGGCCGGCTGCAAGCCGCAGCGGCACCATTGCCGGACCTGGGTGCATCCCGCGCGGTGCCTGGCGAACCACCGGAAGAATGCGATTTCGCGCATCGCGCATCTGTATCCGGGGCAGGGTGGCCAGCAGGCAATCCTGACCCATGTTGCGAACCGACAACCCGGTTCCCGCGTGCGACATGCCATTGAAATCCCCGTCGCCGGCGTCGAGCGACAGGCGAAGCTGACCTGCCTGGCAGGGCGGCGGTAGCGGGGACGACGCGGTGAGCAGCAGGGTAGCGAGGATCGGCATGTCTCGTCTCTAAAGATATGGCCGGGCGTTACGAACGGCGCCGGAACGGCGGTGTCGGTGATGCCCGGCCTTATGTCAGTAGCGGCAATAGCCCTCATCACGGGACACCATGAGGCAATCCGACTTGCCGGCGAGGGCGCTGCGATTGATCGCATTGCCCTTGCTCGGACGGAGGGTCTCGGTGACGCCGTTGCGCCGGAAGCTCAGGCCCGCGGGCGTGACCTTGCCGATGAATTTGCCGCGCATATTCGCGTCGAGCCCCCACTGATTGTCGATCACGAAGCCGCTGTCCTGGTGAGTGATCTTCAGATACGTGCCTTCGCCGCCCCGCCAGCGGCCGACGAATGCGGCAGGGGGCAGCAGGCGCGCCGGCGTGCTCGCCTGCGGCAGCCTTGCCCCAAGCGTCGTCGCCCGTGCCTTGGTTGCCTTGATCCAGCATTGCGCGATGGCAAGCGATGCCATCGATCCGCCGCTATTGCCGCGGGCCAGGCAGTCACGATCCCGTGACGTCAACCAGGCGCGCTGCTCGGCCAGCAGCTTCTGTTGCGCCGCCGGTTGCAGTCGGCCACGCAGGGACGCGTAGCGAGCGGTCATCTGCGCATCGGCAACGCGCAGGTCGTGTGCCGCACAGCGCTGCATATCCAACGTCGACATGCACCGCGCGGGCGGGGGATCACGAAACGCCGGATTGTTCATGAAGGCGCCAGCGGTCTGCGCGCTCGCCGGCACGGCACAGACGGCACCGGCGACGACTGCAGAAAAGCACAGTATCAGCTTCATGTTCTTGTCCTCTTTGATCCGGCCTGCGCTGGATGTGACGTGCCGAATGTGAATGTGCGATGACAGGCACAGACAAGCAGCAACGCCCCTCGACGTGGCTGGCTCCGAAACGGACGGGAATCGTAGCCTTTGCCGCACAGCGCAGGCCCCGCGTCACCTGTTCGAGTTCCCCGAAGCAGGGTATGGGGCATTGGAACGCAGGGAAAACAGGTGCACGGAAATTCCGCTTTAGGCCATCAGGATGGCTCCGAAACAGCGTCTCGGTTGATTGCCGCCAGTGCGGAGATGGCGAGCGCCCGTACGATGGAATCCATCGTGGACGTCCTGCGACGGACTGCCCGGGCGATCCTTCAGGCGGACGGGATCGCGGTGGTCATCCGCGACGGCGACCAATGTCATTATGTCGCGGAAGATGCGGTCGGCCCGCTGTGGCGCGGGCACCGCTTCCCTGCGGACGACTGCGTGTCCGGCGCGGCGATGCGGGGCGGCAGGACGATCGCCATCGCGGATGTCCGGGAGGACCCGCGGGTGCCGCAGGACCTGTATCGCACTACCTTCGTGCGCAGCCTCGCCATCGTGCCGATCGGCAAGCCGGAGCCGGTCGCGGCGCTGGGGGCGTATTTGTCCGAGGCCGGGCCGGTGGGCGATCCGACGATCGAGCGACTGGAGGGTCTGGCCAAGCTCGCGACGATCGCGATCGAGAATGTCCGCCTGATCGATGCCCGTGACCGCGCGGCAGCGCTGGCCGCCGCCCAGAACGACATCCTCGCGCGGGTCGTTCGCCATGAACCGTTGGCGACGACGCTCGATGCGGTCATCGAAACGGTCGAGCGGCTGTCGTCGTCCGGGGTGCTGGGTTCGATCCTCCTCCTCAGCGAAGACCAGCAGACGCTGCTGCACGGCGCCGCGCCAAGTTTGCCCGCTGCCTATAACGAAGCGATCGACGGGATTGCGGTCGGTCCATCGGTCGGATCTTGCGGCAGTGCGATCCATCGTGGCAAGCCGGTGCATGTCAGCGATATCGCCAATGATCCGCTGTGGACCGACTATCGCGATCTGGCGCTGGCGCACGGTCTGCGCGCCTGCTGGTCCACGCCGATCCATTCGGCATCGGGGGCGGTGCTGGGCACGTTCGCGATGTATCACCGCGACCCGCGCGAGCCGGTGCCCGCCGATCTCGAGATCGTGGACTTCGTGGTGCAGACCGCGGGCCTCGTCATCGAACGGGCCAGGGCGGAGCAGACGGCGCGGGACATCCGGATCGCCAAGCAGACGCGCGAACGCGAGCTGCACTTCGCGTTGAAGGCGGGGCGTTTCGGCGCATGGCATTTCGACCTCGCCACCGGAGAACTGACGTCGTCCGAGACATGCCGCACGAACTTCGGGCGCGATCCGGACGCGGCGTTTTCCTATGCCGAGCTTCGCGCGGCGGTGCATCCCGACGACCAGGCACGCATGCAGGCGGCGGTCGAACAGTCGGTCGCGACCGGCGGTGACTATGACATCGAATATCGCGCCATTACCCCTGCCGGCGATGTGCGCTGGGTGCAGATCCGGGCACAGCCATCCTATGCGGACGACGGTTCGCCCGTGTCGATGACCGGGGTGTCGCTCGACATTACAGCGCGTCGTGCCGCCGAGGAGCGCCTGCGCGATCTGAACGAAACGCTGGAGGCGCAGGTGGCGGCGCGGACCGCCGAGCTGCGCTTTCACCACGACATCATCGAGGCGACCGTCTCGCCGATCTGCGCGTTCGATCATGACTATCGGCTGATCGCGTTCAACAAGGCGCATAGCGACGAGTTCTTCCGCATCTTCGGGCACCGCGTGCAGATCGGCGAGATTTTCCCCGACCTGTTCCTGCCGGACCAGGCGCCGATCATGCGCGGTTTCATGGCACGGGCGCTGGCAGGCGAAAGCTACGTGATCGTCGAGGAGTTCGGCGATCCCGACCTCGCCAAGCCCTATTGGGAGGTGATCTACACGCCGCTGCGCGACGAGGCGGGCAACGTCGTGGGCGCGTTCCATCTGGCGAACGACATCACTCAGCGGCTGCGCGCGGAGGCAGAACTGCGCACGACGCAGGACGCCCTGCGACAGGCGCAGAAGATGGAGGCGATGGGCCAGCTCACCGGCGGGGTAGCGCACGACTTCAACAATCTGCTGACCCCGATCGTCGGCAGTCTGGACATGCTCCAGCGCAAGGGCGTCGGCACCGAACGCGAACAGCGCCTGATCGCCGGAGCGATGCAGTCGGCGGAGCGCGCCCGCACGCTGGTGCAGCGGTTGCTGGCATTCGCCCGTCGGCAACCGCTCCAGGCGAAGCCGGTCGACATCGCCGCCCTCGTCACGGGTCTGGGCGACCTCATCGCCAGCACGACGGGACCGCAGATCAAGGTCGTGGTGTCGGCCGATGCCGACCTGCCGCCCGCCCTTGCCGATCCGAACCAGCTTGAGCTGGCGCTGCTGAACCTCAGCGTGAATGCACGCGATGCCATGCCCCACGGTGGTACGCTGCGCATCTCGGCAACGGCCGACCGGATCGACCGGCGGACACCCACCGGGCCGGCACCGGGCGACTATGTTCGTTTGTCCGTGGCCGATACGGGCACCGGGATGGATGACGCCACGGCCGCGCGTGCGGTCGAGCCGTTCTTCTCGACCAAGGGCGTCGGGCAGGGAACCGGCCTCGGTCTGTCGATGGTGCACGGCCTGGCATCCCAGCTCGGTGGAGCGCTCGTCATCAACAGCCATGTCGGCGTGGGTACGAACATGGAGCTTTGGCTGCCGCAGACCACAGCGGCCGTCGCCCGGGCAGAACCTGCCGATACCGCTGGTGTCGCGTCTTTCAGCGGGCGCGCGCTGCTGGTCGATGACGAGGAACTGGTCCGGCTCAGCACCGCCGACATGCTGGTCGACCTTGGGTACGAAGTCGTCGAGGCGGCGTCCGCCGAACAGGCATTGCAACTGCTCGCCAACGAACAGATCGATCTGCTCGTCACGGATCACCTGATGCCCGGGATGACCGGCGTCGATCTGGTCCGGGAGGTCCGACGTCGAACCCCTGCCATGCCGGTCCTGCTTGTGTCCGGCTTCGCCGAAGTCGACGGTCTCGATGCGGCGCTCCCCCGGCTCGTCAAACCGTTCCGAAAGGACGAACTGGCTGACATGGTCGAGCGGGTATCGCAGCGCTGACCGGATAGCCGCTTGGCGGCGATCACGATAAGAACCACGGATACTCCAACCGAAGGATCATCATGAAGATCAGCGCGCGCAACCAGATTTCCGGCACCATCGCCTCGATCACGCCGGGGGCCGTCATCATCAAGGCCAGCGACGTGATGATCGGCAAGTAACATGAAGCTCGGCTCCTTCTGGCTCAAGATCCAGATCACGTGCGGCGATGCGCTGGCGATGGGGCCGGGCAAGGCCGACCTGCTGGCGGCGATCATCGCCGAAGGCTCGATCAGCGGCGCGGGCCGCGCGCTCGGCATGAGCTATCGCCGCGCCTGGCTGCTGGTCGACGAAATGAACCGCTGCTTCGATCCGCCGCTGGTCGAAACGCTGAAGGGCGGCGGGCGGGAGCGCGGGGCGAAGGTTAGTGCGGCCGGCCTCGCGGTGCTCGAAGCCTATCGCGAGATGGAGCGCGAGGCCGCCGCCATCGCCGAACGCCCGGCCTATGCCCGCCTGCGTACCTATCTTCGCGACGCGCCGGTCACGAACGACTGAACGCGGGCCGGATTGGGGCATCGCCGGCAACTCTCTATATACGCTCGGATACATACTCGATATACGCCCGAATATAAAGCGGCCACAGGGACCGCGATCAGGGGTATTCATCGATGTCGAAGCGGTTCGCAGTGTTTCTCTGCGCCACGGCCATGTCTGCGTTCAGCGCCCCGGCCATCGCCCAGACCGCCACGACGGAGGTGCCGCCGTCGGCTTCCGACGATGCGGCCGATACCGGCCTGCCCGAAATCATCGTCACGGCGCGACGCCGGGCGGAAAATGCGCAGCGTGTCCCCGCCGCCCTGTCGGTGGTGGGCGGCGATCTGATCGACCAGAGCTATACGGTCAACACGCAGGGACTGACCACGCTGATCCCGACGCTGAACTACAGCTCGGCCAACCCGCGCAACACCGCCTTCACCATCCGCGGCTTGGGGTCGAGCGTCGTTGCGGTCAGCCAGGCGAATGACGGGTTGGAGCCGGGCGTCGGCTTCTATGTCGATCAGGTCTATCACGCGCGCCCCGCGACCGCCGCGTTCGACTTCGCCGATATCGAGCAGGTCGAGGAATTGCGCGGGCCGCAGGGCACGCTGTTCGGCAAGAACACGACGGCGGGCGCGCTCAATATCACAACCCGCGCGCCGACCTTCACCCGCGAAGGCTTCGCCGAGCTGTCCTATGGCGACTATAATTTCGTGCAGGCGAAGGGCTGGGCGTCGGGGCCGATCACCGACACCATCGCCTATCGCATCTCGGGCGTGTCGACCCGGCGCGACGGCGTGCTGGACAACGTCCGCACCGGCCGCGCCGCCAACACGATCGGTACGCAGGCGGTGCGCGGGCAGTTGCTGTTCAAGCCCGATGACATGATCCAGATGCGCGTCATCGCCGACTTCACCAATTTCCAGGCCTATTGCTGCGGGCAGGTGTATCTGCGCACCGGCACGTCCTTGCGCGCCGCCAACCGCCAATTCGGCGGGCCGAACGGTCTGGCGGCGCAGTTCGGCTATGCGCCCCCCAGCACCAACGTCTACGACCGCAAGACCGATATCGACGGCCCGCTCGGCGTCGACACCAACGAAGGCGGCGTCAGCGCGATCACCGACTGGAACCTGGGCGGTCACGCTGACATCGGTCAGCGCGTGGCGATTCTGGAACTGGGATGCCGAGAACGATCGCGACTATACCGGCTTGCCCGTCCAGCTGTCGCAACACATCCCGTCGCGGCAGGACCAATATAGCCAGGAACTGCGCCTCGCCTCGAACGGCACGGGGCCGCTATCCTATGTTGTCGGCCTCTATGGCTTTCGCCAGCGGCTGCGAGCAATTGCACTTCCGCAATCACATGAATGAACTCGGTCGCCATCTCAATCCAATATCATGGAATGTCCGCCTCCCCCCGATGGGCAGCACCGGGTTGACGGGGCGCGACTGTGCATGGCGCCCAAAATCGAGAAATGCCAAAATCGAGAAATGAATGCATGGCAGAAGCTAAGTGTCTGGAAAGACCGGATGTGAGTCACCTGGATATGGCGGGCACATTGATGACGATCTTACCGACATGTTCGCCCTTGGTGAGATCGCGCAGCGCTGCCTTTGCGTCTTCGAACGCATAGGTTCGGGAGATGACGGGGTGAAGCCCGTGCAGCGTGATCGCAGCGTTCATCGCCTCGAACATCTCGCGAGAGCCGACGTTCATGCCACGCAGGATGGCAGAGGTTTTCAGCAGCGCCATCGGATCGATCCTCTCGCCGGGCATGCCTCCCAACAGGCTGACAACGCCACCCGGACGGACACTCGCGACGGAGCGCGCCGTGGTGCCCTTGCCGCCAATGTCAATGACATGGTCTACGCCACGTCCACCGGTCAGCCGACGTGCTTCCAGCTGCCAGTCCGGATGTGTCCGGTAATTGATCGTATCGTCAGCGCCAAGCGCGCGAGCCTGCTCCAGCTTCGCATCGCTGGACGAGGTGGAGATGACATGCGCCCCGGCGGCACGGGCGAACTGAATGGCGAAGGTTGCGACACCGCCCGTACCAAGCGTCAGGACGGTTTCACCGGGCAGGAGCGGCCTGAGCCCGAATAGCGCATTCCATGCCGTCACGCCGGCGACCGGGAGTGTCGCGGCCTCGGCAAAATCAAGATTCTCAGGGATAGCGACCAGCCCGTTCTGGTCGACGAAGACCATTTGCGCGAGCATCCCGTCCAGCAAACCGCAACGCTGCGTCTCGAAGCTGTCGTGCGGCTGCCGGCCACCGATCCAGCTTTCGACAAAGGTACCGACGACACGCTCGCCGACCTTCCACCGGGTGACACCAGACCCGGTTGCGAGGACGACGCCTGCGCCATCGGAGCACGGGATGATGTGCGGACCGGCAACGGGGAAGCCATAGCTTTTCGTCGCGAGCAACACGTCACGGAAGTTGAGGCTGACGGCATGCACTGCGATCAGAACCTGGCTATCGCGCAGCGTCGGCACCGGCCGCTCGACCGCACGCCAGCTATCGACGTTGTCCCGTTCCCCGATCTCGTATGCGAGCATGGTGTTTCTCCTTCGATCACAATGATCTAGCGATCGCCAGGCGTTCGGATTAGACGGACAATAATGGACAAGCTGGTGAACCAGATCGAACAATGACACGGCATTTGCAGGAGATCTCAGCCTTCGTAGCGGTGGCGGATCGGCTAAGTTTCCAGCGTGCGGCGATCGATCGCGGCGTTACGCGCTCGACGCTCAGTCACGCCGTCAAGACACTTGAAGCGCGGCTTGGCGTTCGGCTCCTCAACCGAACGACGCGTAGCGTCGCGTTGACGGAAGCGGGGCAGGCGTTTCATGCCCGTGCAAAGCGGGCGCTGGGCGAGATCGATCAGGCGATCGAAGCAATAGATGATTTCCGTAGCCGTCCGATGGGCACGCTCCGCCTGACGGTTCCCCGCTCGGTAAGCCCGAGCATCATCGGGACGGTTGCCGCGCTTGTCGCAACCCATCCCAACCTGTCGATCGAAATCGATGCCAATGACCGGCTCGTGGACATCGTGGCGGAAGGCTTCGATGCCGGCATCCGCTTCGGGGTCAGCATGCAGCAGGATATGATTGCCGTCCGGTTGGACCGCGCCTTCCATTTTGCCGTTCTTGGTGCGCCTGCCTATCTAGCAGAACACGGTCCGCCGATCACACCCACCGATCTGCTGCGACATCGCTGCATCCGCTACCGGTTGCCGAGCGGTATCCTCGACCCCTGGGTTTTCGAGCGTGGGCGGGAGATCAGCAGGATCGACGTGACCGGGCCGCTGATCTTCAACGATCAGAATTTGATGATGGAGGCGGCGCTTCATGGCGCCGGCCTGGCCTTCGTTTTCGAGGAGGGGGCACGCACCCACCTCGACAGCGGGCGGCTTGTCCGGTGTCTGCCAGAGTACACGCTGCAGTTCAGCGAACTCTATCTCTATTATTCCGGCCGCCGTCACGTATCCACGGCGCTAAGGGCGCTGATAGACGCCTTGAAGGCGTGATATTGTTGCCGCTGACATTTTGACAATAGGACATCGAGGATAGGAGAGGGTGGCAGTGACATCGGACACAGCTTCATCCAGCCTGACGCTACCTTGAAGTCGTATGACGCCGCTGTCTTATGTCATCGGCCGCAACGTGAATCGTGTGATCTCGGACGGCACGCCCAACCGGAGCGCGAAGCCGGGCCACAAGCCGGTGCCGTTGCTGACGTAGAGCGTCATGCCGCCGACTTCGTACCGTCCCGACACGAACCCGGCATTGGCCCGGGCGACGATCCGGTCGAGCCCCGCGATCATGCCGCCATGCGTGTGTCCGGACAATTGCAGCGCGACGCCGCGCGCGGCGGCATCGCGTGCCTTTCCAGGTTGATGGTCGAGGAGCAGGACAGGCGCATTGGCCGGCGCACCTCGCAACGCGAGGGCAAGGTCGGGTCCGGGCGCACCGACGCTGGGTGCCGACAGGTCGGTGACGCCGGCGACGACCAACTGGTCGCCGCCGTGTTCGATCACCGCATGCGCGTTGGGCAACATGCGGAAACCCATGCCCAAGAGGTGTCGCATCCACGCGCCGTAATCGAAGAAATATTCGTGGTTGCCCGGGATGGCATAGACCCCGTTCGGCGCACGCAGCTGCTGCAGTGGCGCGATGTCCTGGCGACGCATTTCGACCGACCCGTCGATGAAGTCGCCGGTCACCACGATCAGGTCGGCGCCGGACGCATTGGTGCGATCGACTACTGCCTGCGCCCAATCGGCCGTGAAGAGTCGGCTGACATGAAGATCGGTAAGCTGAACGACGCGATATCCGTCGAAGGATGGCGGAAGGTCGCGGATCGCCACCGTCACGTCCCTGATCGGGGGAACGCGAAGCGCATTGACGACCCCGATCCCGGCCAGCGCCGCGGCCACGCCGGCAATGGTATAGCGCAGCGCGTCCGGTTCCCGGATCACCTCCCGCCGCACCAGCATGGTCAGCACTGCCCCCAGGTCGATCACCACTTGGAGCACCGCAAGCAGCAGCAGCGCGCCGAACGCCCAGTTGAAGAGGATCACGACCAGACGCGGGAACTCGGGCGCGAAGACCGAGCCCGACGACAATCGGCTCCAGAAATGGAACTGCGACGCCACGAGTATCAGGATGCCTGCGGGGATCTTGGCCCAGAGCGGCAGCGGCAAGGGCCAGAGCCAGCGGGCGAGGACGATCAGCGCCGGTATGGCAAAGATGACATTGAAGATGGGATGCGCTCCGGCTTGTGCAGGCAATGTCGCCTGTAAACGAGGCGCGGGCCCTACGTGTCCGCCCTATGCTACGGGGGAGGGGGCCTGGAGATGATTTCGACGCGGCCCGCCGTCGTCATAACAGGGGCGCGCGTCGAAGTTTCATCGGTGCCTTCTACCCAGGCTGGCCGACCACCGGCGTCAAGCCGTTGCACCGCCGTCGATGTTGAGCGTCGTGCCGGTGATATAGCTCGCATCCGGTCCGGCCAGGAACGCGACCGCGCCCGCGATCTCCTCGACCTTGCCATAGCGACCGAGCGGGATCGCCTGGAGTACCTGTCCCGCGAATTCGCTGTCGGCAGGGTTCAGGTCGGTGTCGATCGGCCCCGGCTGCACGGTGTTGACCAGGATGTTGCGCGGGGCGAGGTCCTTGGCCCATCCGCGCGCCAGCGCCGCTACCGCTGCCTTGGTCGCGCTGTAGACGGTGGTCGCGGGGAAGGCCATTTCGCCCGAGATGCTGCCGATCAGGATGATCCGGCCGCCGTCGCGAAGATGCGGCAAGGCCGCGCGGGTGCCGACGTGCAGGCCCTTCACATTGACGCCGAACTGACGGTCGTACGTCTCGTCGGTATCCTCGGTGACCGTGGAGAATTCGGCCACGCCGGCATTGTGGACCAGGATGTCGATACCGCCCAGCGCAGCGGCAGCCTGTTCGACGCCGGCACGCTGCGACGCGGGATCGGCAGCGTTTGCCTGGAAGGCGAAGGCGGTGCCGCCCGCGCGCTCGATCGCCGACACGGTAGCGTCGGCGGCGGCCTTGTTGCCGGCATAGGTGATCGCCACGGTCGCGCCATCGGCCGCCAACCGCCTGGCGATGGCCGAACCGATACCGCGCGATCCGCCGGTGACGAGCGCTGTCCTGCCCTGAATCGACATACTCATTCTCCAAAAAATGCTGGCCCGCGATCACGCCGTCGTGCGCTGTCGGCAGGCGGTAAATGGGATGACGCTTCAACAGTTCAATAATGCCGAACTATTAAATCGAAGGTAGTGCCCTATATCGGTTCGATGGCCCGCTTCACGCATCCACGACTGGAGGACGTTCCGCTCGATCTGGCGCTGCACGCGCTGGCCGATCCCAATCGGCTGACCATGGTGGCGCGGCTCGCCGCGACCGAGCGGCTGAGCTGTACCGATGCCGCGCCTTGCGACTCCATTCCAAAGAGCACGCTGTCCAACCATCTGAAGCTGCTGCGCGCGGCGGGGCTGATCGAGACGACGCAGGCCGGGCGTGAAATGATCAACACGCTGCGCCGCGCCGAATTCGACCAGCGGTTTCCGGGGCTCCTCGACGCGGTGCTTGCCAACCGGCCGGCCTGATTACCGGCCGATCGCGTCGAGTTCGGCCACCATGGCTTCGGGCAGTCTCAGCGAGGCTGCGGCGAGGTTCTCGTGGAGGTGCGCGACCGACGAGGTGCCGGGGATCAGCAGGATGTTGGGCGATCGCTGCAGCAGCCATGCCAGCGCCACCTGCATCGGCGTTGCCGCAAGCCGCGCCGCGACGTCGGAGAGTGTCGCCGACTGAAGCGGGCTGAACCCGCCGAGCGGGAAGAAGGGTACATAGGCGATGCCCTCCGCCGCCAACGCATCGATAAAGCCATCGTCGTCGCGGTGGGCGAGGTTGTACTGGTTCTGCACGCAGACGATCGCGGCGATGTCGCGGGCTTCCTCGAATTGCGTCGGCGTCACGTTGCTGAGGCCGATATGCCGCACCAGACCCTGTCGCTGGAGATCGGCGACGACCTTCAATGGCGCGGCCAGCGATCCTTCCGCCGGCCCGTGGGCATCGAACATCAGGCGCAGGTTGACGACGTCGAGCGTCTCCAGCCCGAGGTTCGTCAGATTGTCCTCGACCGCACGAGCCAGTTCGTCCGGCGCGAACGCGGGGAGCCACGATGCATCGTCACCGCGCCGCGCGCCGATCTTGGTCACGATCAGCAGGTCGTCGGGGTAGGGGTACAGCGCCTCGCGGATCAGCCGGTTGGTGATGTGCGGGCCGTAGAAGTCGCTCGTGTCGAGGTGGTTGACCCCAGCCTCGATAGCGGCGCGAAGCACGGCCAGCGCCGCATCATGGTCGCGCGGCGGGCCGAACACACCGGGGCCGGCGAGTTGCATCGCGCCATAGCCGAGGCGCTTTACGTCGCGTCCGGCGAAGGAATAGGTGCCTGCCTGATCGATCGTCATCATCGGTTCTCCTGTGCTGACCCCCAGATACGGCTTGCGGATCATGGCGATAAGCCGGAGTGATCCGCACGGGCTGTACGGAAAACCGAACGATGAAGGCTGACCTTGCCGATCTCAATGCGTTTCTGGCGGTCGCGCAGGCGCGGGGGTTCCGCGATGCTGCGCGAACCGTCGGGTCGAGCGCCTCGACGCTCAGCGAAGCGGTACGGCGGTTGGAGGCGCGGTTGGGTGTCCGGCTGCTCCATCGCACCACACGCAGCGTCGTGCCGACCGAGGCGGGGACCCGGCTGATCGAACGTCTGGCACCGGCATTGGGCGAAGTGGAGGCGGCGCTCGACGTCGTGAACCTGTTCCGCGATCGGCCGGCGGGGACGCTCAAGCTCAATGTGCCGGTCAGCGCGGCGCGGTTGGTGCTGCCGGCGATCCTGCCCGGCTTCCTCGCCGCCTATCCGGACATTCAGGTCGAGATCGTCGCCGAGGACGGCTTCGTCGACATGGTGGCATCGGGCTGCGATGCGGGCATCCGCTATGACGAGCGACTGGAGCAGGACATGATCGCGGTGCCGATCGGCCCGCGCGTCCAGCGCTTCGCGACGGCGGCGGCACCGGCCTATCTCGACGCACGCGGACGCCCCGACCATCCCCGCGACCTGCTCGACCATGCCGGTCTGCGCGGCCGGTTCAGCAGCGGCGCGCTCACCAGCCCGTGGGAGTTCGAGCGCGATGGCGAGGTCGTACGGATCGAGCCGCAAGGGCCGTTGATCGCCGGTGTCGCCGGCGCGGTGGACCTGCTGGTCGATGTGGCGGTGGCGGGCGGTGGGATCATTCACCTGTTCGAGGACTGGCTCGCGCCGGCACTGAGGAGCGGCGCGCTCGAACCGGTACTGCCCGACTGGTGGCAGTCGTTCCCCGGCCCGTTCCTCTATTATTCCGGCCGCCGCCTCGTGCCGCCGCCGCTGCGCGCGTTCCTCGACTTCATTCGCGGCTAGAGCGGTTTCCGACCAGGTTGAAAACCGCTCTAGAGCATCGCGAGCGGCTCGGGGCCGCGTGGCGGCGGGAACAGGTCGTCGAGGCGTCGTAGCTCGGCGTCGGACAGGGTGAGGTCCAACGCCGCCCGGTTGTCCCGCACATGGGCGATGGACCCGGCCTTGGGGATCGGGAGGATGTCGTCCCGCGCCAGCAACCAGGCAAGAGCGACTTGCGCGGGCGTGGCGTCGCGCTCGGCAGCCATTTGGGTAAGCGCGGAATGGGTCACCAGGCGGCCTTGCTCGACCGGGCTGTAGGCCATGACCGCCATGCGATGCTGCGCGAGCCATGGCAGCAGGTCGTATTCCGGACCACGACGGGTAAGATTGTAGAGAATCTGGTCGGTCTGGCATCCTTTGCCGCCGCTGCCGACGAGTTCGGCCATATCGTCAACGTCGAGGTTGCTGACACCCCAGCGCAAAATCTTGCCCGCCTCGACCAGTCGCTCCATCGCCTCGACCGTTTCGGCCAGCGGCACGTTGCCGCGCCAGTGCAGCAGGTACAGGTCGAGCCGGTCGGTCTTCATCCGGTCGAGGCTCGCTTCGCACGCTCGCGGCAACCGGTCGCGCGAGGCATTCTGGGGATAGGCCTTGCTGACGAGGAACACCTCGTCGCGCACGCCCGCGATCGCCTCGCCGACCAGGCGTTCGGACGCGCCATCGGCATACATCTCGGCAGTGTCGATCAGGGTCAGGCCGAGCGACAGTCCCTCGCGCAGCGCGGCGATCTCGTCCGGCCGACGGGCGGGATCTTCCGCCATCATCCAGGTGCCTTGGCCAAGCGCGGGGACGGTCGTCCCGTCCGGAAAGCGGATCATCTTCATGTGGCGGTCAACGTCTAACCCGGTGCATCGGGCCAACATATGATTGTCGACCGACCATACCGACCCGGAGGACTATCTCGCCGGACGCAGAATCTGGTGCCGTCCGGGTCAGCTGACCGTGACGCCCTTCCAAAAGGCGATGCGTCCGCGGATGTTTTCCGCTTCGGGCTTGGGATCGGGATAATACCAGGCGGCATCGGGATTGTCGGCGCCTGCGACGTGCAGGCTGTAATACTGCGCCGTACCCTTCCACGGGCAGATGGTCGTCGTGCTGCTCGGTCGCAGGAGCGCGGCGTCCACGCTCTGCACGGGGAAATAATGATTGCCCTCGACGATCACCGTATCGTCGCTATGGGCGATCCGTACGCCGTTCCATCGTGCTTCCACCATCATGCGTCTCCTTGCGCGGACAGACGTCGGCATCCGGTCGACGTCCGTCAAGGTCGGTTCGGAGGGGCGGGCGGAGATGCCGACCGATCTTGGCGCGAACACGTTTGGCAAGAGATCGGGCAATGCCAACTGCGATCGATCCTGCTAACGGACGGCGATGCTCAATACCCGCATGAAGCGCCTCGCCACCAGGACGGAACTCGAACTACGGCGCCTTGCTGCCATCGAGGCGGCGGTGGCGGCATTGGGCGATGAGGATCTGCTCGACTTCGCCGACATCTTCGCTGGCGGTGATCCGACGCCCTTGCGAGCCATGGCGGAGGAACAGATGCGCCGGCGCGGTATCCGCCTGTGAGGAAAATGCCGTCCCGCTTCCGGCGGCTCGATGGCGCGCTGGCGGAACTTCCGGTCGAAGCGCCGATGCTCCTGACCGAACTCGACGGTTTCCTCACCGGGCTGATCGTCTGTCCCGAACCGATCCCCGTCGATGAATGGATGACGGTCATATGGGGCGTCGAGGCCGATGGCGTCCCGCCCTTCGAGGACCCGTTCGACGTGCAATGGTTCGTCAAGGCGGTCGCGGCGCGGCGCGAGGAGATCGTGCGCGACCTGTCTCGTGGCAAGTTGCAGCCGATCCTCGACGTCGACGAACGAGATGGCGACGTTCTGTGGGAATATTGGGTCGACGGCTTTTCCGACGCGATCGCGCTACGCCCGGAGGCGTGGGACGCGGCGGCCGCCGATCCCGAATGGGCCGATCCATGGCACCGCCTTCTGGCGTTGATCGCAATCGCGAGAGGCGAAAGCGATCTCGACAGCGTCGAGGTGAACGCCTTCCAGGACCGGGCGGTGGCCGAGCTGACGGACACGGTTCAGCGCCTGTATGCGGCCCGCGCGGGTGTCGGCGAGGCGAGGGCGACCGCCGTCGTGACGGCGAAGACCGGCCGCAACGATCCATGCCCTTGCGGATCGGGCAAGAAGCACAAGCATTGCTGCGCCTGACTGTTCGGGAACATGGACGCCGTAGGGCGCGGGCCGGGCGGGGCTTCGAACGACGTTTCGCCATTCGGGTTTGCGTCCGTGCGCATCTGCTGTGCTAAAGACCCGGCTATGTCGAAATCCCACGTAAATGCCGGAACCGTCACGGTCGATGGTGTCGCCTATGACTGGCACCTGCACAGCGAACCCCACCAGTCGGATGACGAGGGATGGAAGGGCATGACGATTGCGCTTCTGCAGCAGGACGCCAAGCGCGAAGCGCTGGTTGAGTTTCCCCCACCCAAACGGCTGCTGAAAGGTCTGCCGCGCGGTCGGCTCCAGCTCGATGACGCGACGATCGCGCGCTCCGTGCGCTCCGCGCTGTCGGCCGGTTGGGAACCAACGTCGCGCGGCAGGCCGGTCGTGATCATGGTCGACGCCGAAGGTAATTGAGCCGCGCGGCGGCTCTACGTCGCAATTGCCATGTTAGCGGGCGCGACTGCTGTCCAGCGGAGCAACCTGACACAAGCGAAGATCGCGCACCAGGAAATCGACGAAGGACCGCACCCGCACCGCTAGCCTGTCGTGCGGCACGAAAAGGGCATGGATGTCTTCGCCGTCGCCGGGATTGAAAGCAGGTAATATTTCCACCAGGCGGCCCGAAGCGAGGTCCTCCGCAATGTGAAAGCGACCAAGGCGAGCGATGCCGCCGCCCGCGAGCGTCATCAGCCGCACCGCTTCGCCGGAGCTGCCGAGGAAGGGACCTGTCGGGGTCCGCTGCACCGTCCTTCCGTCGATGCGGAACGGCCAGCTGTCGACGGATCGGCGGAAGTTGAAGCGCAGACAGTCGTGATGCTCGAGATCATGCGGATGCGTTGGCTCGCCTCGTTCCTTAAGGTAGGCCGGGCTGGCTACGACGGCCATCGTGCTTCGTCCAAGCTTGCGCGCCCGCAAGTCGGTATCACGCAAGGGGCCGACCCGGATGGCCACGTCGGCCTGTTCCTCGACCAATCCGACAAGCGCGTCCGTCATGGTCAGGTCGACCGTCACCGCCGGGTTTTCGCGGAGATACGTGGGGAGGATTGGCAGCAGGCAATGCGTGCCGAACGGAACCGATGCATTGACCCGCAGCAGGCCTCGCGGCGAACGATCGACATCGAAACTGCGCTCAACGGAGTCGATCTCTGCAACCAGCCCTTCGACGCGCTCTCGGTAGGCTCGGCCTTCTGCTGTCAAGGCGAGCGCGCGGGTCGTTCGGGATGCTAGTTGCACGCCCAACCGCTGCTCCAGACGTGCCATCGAACGGCTCACGGCCGAGGGCGTAAGCCGCAGCGCGCGTGCCGCCGCAACGAAGCTGCCATGCTCCGCCACGGCCAGGAAGATCATCATCTCACCCAGTCGATTGTCCATGTCGATTAATGATCCCAATGCACTTCTGCGATGATGATGTCCGATCTAATCAGTAATCGTCGGAGCGCATAGGTATGGCGGCGTACACGAGGAGATGACGCATGGACCTGCAACTTGATGGCAAGACAGCTATCGTCACCGGCTCGACCGCCGGTATCGGCCTGGCGATCGCCGAGCGGCTCGCACTGGAAGGGGTCGCGGTTACGATCTGTGGCCGGGATCGCGCGAAATTGGACGCGGCAGCACAGCGGGTGAGCAAGGCAGGGCGAGTTTCAACGGTACTCGCAGACCCGGCAACGTCAGCCGGTGCGATGGCGCTGATAAAGGCAGTGCCCGACGCAGACATTCTGGTGAACAACCTCGGCATCTACGAGGCGAAGCCGTTCACGCAGATCAGCGACGATGATTGGCATCACATTTTCGAGGTCAATGTCGTAAGCGGAGCGCGGTTGGCTCGCCATTACTTTCCCCGCATGTTGGCACAAGACTGGGGGCGAATCCTCTTCGTCGCGAGTGAGAGTGCGCTCGTGGTGCCAAGCGAAATGATCCACTACGGTATGACCAAGACCGCACAGCTCGCAATCGCACGCGGGTTGGCCGAACAGACGCGCGGTACCGGGGTGACCGTCAATTCGGTTCTGCCCGGGCCTACGCGCTCCGAGGGTATCGTCGAGTTCATCCGCTCGGTCGTGGACAACAAGGACGCGCCGGAGGCTGAGCGCGAAGCTGAGTTCTTCGCCAAGATGCGGCCGCTATCACTCATCCGCCGGCTGATTGAGGCCGAGGAGATTGCCGCACAGGTGGCACTGCTCGCGAGCCCCCTTGGAGCGATCACCAACGGAGCAGCGGTGCGGGTCGAAGGCGGTATCATACCGACGATTGCGTAGGCGGCAGTGAAGCTCTCCTCGCGCAGCCTCTGAATGAAGTTGAACGAGTGGCGAAAGCAGGGATGCACGCGAGGTGGCGCTAACGACCTGCTATGGGTCCATTACGCTAGGCCGCTCGTATGCCGTCGCCGGAGACATGCGGCTTCTGTGCCTTGACGTCGCGCGAGGGCGCCAGGCCAAACAGCCGGGCATACTCACGGCTGAATTGCGATGCGCTCTCGTAGCCGACGGCATAGCCTGCAGCAGCGACGTCTCGCCCTGCGACGATCAGCCGGCGGGCCTCCTGAAGGCGCAGGCTTTTCTGGTATTGCAACGGGCTCATCGCCGTGGCGGTACGAAAGTGGCGATGGAACGAGGCAGGGCTCATGCCCGCCGCCTCCGCCAACGTTTCGCTGCGGATCGGCTGATCGAACCGATCGCGGATCATCGTGATCGCGCGGCGCACCTGCGAGAGGCGGCTGTCGGCCCGTGCGATCTGGCGGACGATCGATCCCTGGGGGCCTTGCACCAGTCGGTACAGGATCTCGCGTTCGTACAGCGGCGCGAGCGCGGCGATATCGTGCGGCGTGTCCAACAGGCGCAGGAGCCGTAGCCACGCGTCGAGCAGATCGGCCGTGACCGGATTGACGGCGAAGGCTGGCTCGGCCGGGGGAAGTTCCGTTTCGACGTCCGTCAGCACCGACGCCAGTCGCTCGCTGTCGAGGTCGAGGCTGACCGCCAGATAGCGTTGATCCGGCAGATCCAGCTTGACGCAGCCCGAGGCCGGCAGTTCGACCGTGGCAATGAAGTAGCTGGCCGGGTCATAGCGGATGCGGCGGTCGCCGATCGCGATCTCCTTGGCGCCGCTGACGATCAACGCCATCATTGGCGGGTAGACGCCGGCGACCGGCTGCGGCGCGGCGCCGTCCTTGTAGAGCGCCACGCGTGGCAGCGCACCGGGCCGGTAGCGACCGGCGGCATGCCGATCGACGATGGTGCACAGCCTGTCCAACATGTCGTCCATACCGACAAGGTGTGTCGGTTCGTCGCGCAAGACAAGGTGACTGATCCGATCAGGCAAGTTCTCGCGCGGATCGCGCATGCCGCACGCCAGCGGCATCCCATCTCCAGGTCACCTTATGGAGGAATGACGATGACGGACAAGCGAACGGCCGTGGTGACGGGAGCGAACAAGGGTATCGGGCTGGAAATCGCGCGAGGGCTCGGCAGGCTGGGCTACACCGTCTGGCTGGGCAGCCGCGATCAACAGCGGGGCGAAGCGGCGGCAGACATCCTGCGTAACGAGGGTCTCGACATCCGCTTGCTGACGATCGATGTCGCCGACGACGTCAGTGTCGGAGCGGCTGCCGAAGCACTGGCGGGCGTGACGAACACGCTCGATGTGCTCGTCAACAATGCCGGCATATCGACGGGCTGGGTTGCGCCGAGCGACGACCGGATCTCGGACGTGCGGGTGATCTACGAGGTGAACGTATTCGGCGCGATCCGGGCGACGCAGGCCTTCCTGCCCCTGCTGAAAGCATCTGCCGCCCCGCGGATCGTCATGATGTCCAGCAGCCTGGGCTCACTGGCGTGGGCGTCGGACTTTGACGCGCCGATGGCGCACGAGGCGAACCTGCTCGGCTACAACAGCTCGAAGTCCGCCCTGAATGCCGTGACGGTGGCATTCGCCAAGGAACTGGCGCCGCTCGGCTTTAAAGTGAATGCCGCCTGTCCCGGCTACACGGCAACCGATCTTAATCAACACGCTGGCCCTCGTACCCCGGAGCAGGGTGCCGCCATCGCAGTCCACCTTGCCTCGCTAGCCGATGACGGCCCGACCGGCAGCTTCTACGATGATGCAGGCGTGGTAGCCTGGTAACCACCGCGACGCGGACGCTTGTTCGTGCCGATGAACAAGCGTCCGCTTCAGGTTCGCCTTATCTGAACTATCGCTCCGGATCGCCAAAGTGGCTGCGGTGCGTTTGATCGATCAGGATGCGATCCCGCTCGCTCGTCATCGCCGCCTTCGAGCGCTCCGCCGCATCGTACGCTTCCTGTGCGATGAGCGATCGAGACGGCTCGGCATGTCGGGCCAGGGCAGCAAGGGTTTTTTGTAGCCGGATGCCGACTTCGACAATAGCCGCGCCATCGCGCGCGATCGGACGACACCAGTCGCCGAGCAGTTCGGCAAAGTGGATCGGCGGGACATGAACCCGGGCGGGCACCTGCGCACCATCCCTTGTTCGGTGATCCGCCAGGCGCAACATCACACGGGCGCTTGCCTCGATGACCGCACTTGCCGTGCCGGGATCGTTCACCGCCGGTGACAAGGCGCGTGACGCGATCTCGGACAGGACGACCAGGCCGAAGCGTGGATCGTGATCGAAGGTGCGGTGATGGGACATGGTGAACGCCTGTCGAACCTTGTCGACCGCGCTGTCGTCGCACCCGCCCGCGACCAGCGCGATCGGCCGCTCGGGTTCGACGAGCTTGCCGGGCAACGCGAGGACGTGGATATCGGCACCGATCGCCTCTGCGAGCTTTCCAAGTACCGCGACGTCGACGTGGGTGACCCGCGCCATCGTTTTCGGCATGACCGGCGTCATGCTGCCAGCGTCCGGCTGCGTCTGCTCGGTGCCGAGCGCCAGCGGCATGTGGATCGTGTCGACCGCCGCCATCGCCGCCCGCTCGACACGATCGATCGTGTCGGACACCCGTCCGAAGCGCGCGATATGCTCGATCCAGCGCAGCAGCGTGACGACGATAAAGAGGATGACCGCAATCGTGCCGACCAGGAGGATGACGCGCCCGGTATCGCCATAGAGCCCGGTCGACAGCGCGATGATGCCGACGATGGCGAACAGGAAGCTGCCTAGGAACGTCGCGAGCGTGTTTTGCGCCGTGCTGTCGTCGATCAGCAATTGGACCGCGCGGGGCGTGATCGTGCTGGTCGCGCCCGAATAGGCCGATACCATCGCGGTCAGCGAGAAGGTGGTCACCGCCAGCATGCTCGACGCCAGGATCGTCAGGATGCCATCGACCGATTGCGCGCCGATCGTCGCGGCGAACTCGTAGGATATGGTGTGTCCAACCAGTGCGCCTGCAAGGGCGAGCGCACCTCCGAACGCGCTGACCAGCGCCGCCCTGAACCACATCCTGCGTGTGAGCAGGCGGATGAGCCACTGCCACCGCGTCAATGCCGTTCCCCTTCAAGCGTCAAAGCATCGGCGAGCCGCGCCGGTTCCGCTTCGAGCCGTCGCAATGTTCCGTCCCGGCCGCTTCCGTCAGATTCCGACGACAGAGCAGCTGCGGCATCGTCAATCCCTGCGCGAAGATCGAGAAGGCCACTACGCTAAAGGGGATCGCGACAATCTCGCCCCGTTCGGCGACGCTGGCTGGATCATATTCCCGGTCGAACGTCGCGCTGGTCGGCGTGGAGGTGGTCCGAACCATTCGAGGCGCCGTGGCGTTCGACCCGCCAGTCCTGCCGCTCGTGCGCCACCCCGGCGTAGGTGGTTCAGGAGGCTTCGGGTTCGTCGCCGCAATCCGGGCGCGCTCGCACCCGCGTCCATCAGAGCTTCACCCCAGGACCCAGTACGGCAACGAACGCCACTACGGCGACGCCGGCCGCGGCACATAGGGGCCAGCTCGGTGACGCCGGAGGTTGCGCCGTCGAGGTCGCTGGCTTCACGAAGCGCGCGACGCTCAACAGGCCGGCATTGCCGCCGAGCGCGACACCGATCGACGCGCCGATGGTCGCGCGCCAATCGCTTCCCGCCGCTACAGCCGCCATGAGCGAGATCGCCCCGTCGTCACCCACACGACGATCGCCATCCGCCGCACGTCGGCGACGTTGGCCGCGCCGTCCGCCTTCTGGCACAGCATCGCCGCTGCCATCCGAACGATCGCGAAATAGCCCGCGACGCCGACGGCGGCGAGGGCACCGCGCGTCAGGATGGAGTCCGGCGAACCTGCCATCACGCCGGCCCGGTTCCAGTCGCCGATGTCGAACGCGGCGGAGAAAACCAGATAACCGAACGATGTCAGGCCATTCAGCGCGAAGACGACCCAGCCAGCGAACCATCCCCGCGCCGTTGCGCTGTTCCGCCACCACAGCCAGCCCAATGCCATCAGGGTCAGATTGACGGCCGTCCCGGCACCGGCGACGATCCGCCCGCCCCAGGCCGAAACGGCCTGGCGTCCGCATTCGAAATGGAAGGTGCTCCACGCAAGTGGCTCTCCTCCCACAGCCTTGCAGGCCAGGCCATGGCCCGCACCCTCATGCAGGGTTGCCGCTGCGATCCAGGCCAGCGCCGTCAGCGCCACGATATCCGCGATCGGCAGGCGTCCAGTGTCGCGAGAACCGGTCATGCCGGCACTCCTGTTTGGACCAGACGGGTGCGGACCAACCATCCGCCGATCAGGAACAGGGCGATGTTCAGTGCGATCATGAGCGGCCAATGGCTTCCTGGATCGCCGAGGCTGCTCAGGCCCATCATCGGATTGACCAGAAGCTCCGTAACGAACGCCATCCAAAGGCCGACATAGTTCATCGCCATGCGGCGCTGATGCGTGACCAGGTCGTGCGGGTTCTGCGTCCTGCGCCATCGACGCAGGGCCATAAGCCCCATCGCCAGCGTGGCGAGATTGACGGCCGCAATCGCATGAAAGACGTTTGGCCGCCCCGTCAGGTCGTAGATCGATAGCGCCGTCGTATTGATGGCAACGATCGCCACGGCGTACATCCGACCGACGTATCGGTGGGCGACCGTGCCTTTTCGCATCGCCAGAACGGCAGCGCCGCCTGCCAGTGCCATGCTTCCCACCGCGACATGCGTCGCGCCGATCACCGATATTCCGCCCATTCTCGTTCCTGCCCCTTTGGAAGCGGAGGGCTTATCGAGCGGCGACGTTCCGCGGCGGCGGATTGCGCCGTCTGCGTATGGTATTTCGTGAAACCGACTTCGCGTTACGCCAGTCCGTCACCAGGCGTCAGCCAGCCACGTGCGCGGCAAAGGGCGACGCTCGACTCGCTGACGACGACGCTTTCTCCGTCGGTCAGCTTCAGCGACCAGCGCCGTCCGTTGCGCTGTGCGCCGGTGACCGCATGATCCGCGACCCAGGTGCTGCGGTGGACTTGCGCGCCGGGCACGTTGGCAAGATCGGCAATGGCGTCCTTGAAGCGATAGTGGACGAGCAAGGTTTGTCCGTTGCGCAGCGAGAGGCGGCAGTAATGATCCTCGGCGCACACGCACAGGACGTCGAAGGGGTCGCCGATCCCGGCACGGGCCAAGATACCGGCAGTCGGCGACCGTACCGGCGTGATCACCTTGCCGGGCGACAGCCCGTCGACTTGTGCGGCCGGTCGGGCAAGCCCGGCTTTCAGGAAGATGACGAACGCCGTGGCCAGCAAGCCGTAAAGAGACGGCCGCCAGTCGATCGCCACATCCGATCGGCCCATCAGCCGGTACAGCAACGGTACCTCAAGGCAGAGCAAGCCGTTCAGCAGCACGGCGCCCAACACCCAACGACCATCGATCCGATCCCCGCGCAGGATAGTGTGTCGCCATCCATGCCAGCCAACGATGTTGACGCCCACGAGCACCATCCAGAACGTCAATGCGCCCGTCGATCCGAACGCACGCAAGACCCCGAAGGCGTCCACGATCGCCAGCATGAGCGACAGAGTGAACCAGATGATCGCAGACCGTGTCAGCAGGCGGGTACTCGAGATGGCTCGTGGCGCCCTGGCGGTGTTCACTTTTTCATTCCTTCAGGCCGTTCGAATCTGAGGATTTAAGGGGCTACGTGGTGTTCGCAAAATACTATGGTTTTTGAAGGCATGCTTTCTGCCGTCGGGCAGGTGAGGAAGCCGCGATCATCTCACTTCCCCGAATCCGGACGAAAGGCCGGATCGAGATCTGCCATTCCCCGCAACGCATCATGCCGGGCCGCATCCATGCGACTGCGGTAGGTCAGTACATCGCGGCCAATCAGCTTGCGATGCGTACCCACCGGACATGATGTTCAGCAGATCGGCTGCTTCCTGGTAATAAGTTCTGCCTGTAGCAGCACGACCGTAACGGCAGGCTACGCCTTGAATCCACCCGCGAGAGGGCACGCGCGGCGTTACGTGCCGATGCGCTGATGGTCGAGCATGCTGATCGGGGTGGGTGTGATCCAGTCGGCACCCAGCATCGGATAGGGACCGTAGAACAGGTCCCCTAGCGCACGCCGGTAATGCGCATTCCTCCAGCGTCGGCGTCGATGCTCCGGACCATCGTGGAGCATATGGCAACGCTGGCACAGCGCTGCCAGCTTGTGGAGCGCGCTGTCGCTCGGATCATGGTTAAGGTGGGCGCAGGCCAGCACCACCGGCGTCCAGGCACCGTGCGTCAGGATGTTCTCGATCGGACGCCGCACCCGGCGGCCCTGACCGCTACGCCAATATTGCCGCTTTCGGTCCCACCAGCGGCCATCGCGCATATGGAACACTCGCTGCCCGTGGGGACGCCCGCAATGCTCGCAGGCACCTCTGGCCCGCACGAAGCGCACATGATGCGAAAGCTGCGGCCAGTCGATCGGGTACAGGAAAATGTGCTCCGGACGGATCGGCATCAGGCTTCCCACTGCGGCAACGTCACCTGACGCATCGAACCAGCGCCGCGGCGGTGAGGGCGCGATACAGCGTCGCGTGGTGACACTTGAGCAGCTTGGCCGCTTCGCGAACGGAAGTACCCTCGCTGACCAACCGTTCGCCCAGTTTGATCTGGTCGGCCGTGAGCTTGGGTGGCCGCCCGAAGCGTACCCCCCGTTCCTTCGCGGCTACCCGCCCGCTGCTGGTACGCTGGTGGATCAGGTCGCGCTCGAACTCGGCAATACCGGCAAACACCGTCAGCACCATGCGTCCTGCCGGCGAAGTCGTATCTGCCCAAGGCTCCGCCAACGAGCGCAGCCCGGCACCGGCGTCTTTGAGCTTCTCGGCAATATTAAGCAGGTCGCGGGTCGAGCGTGCCAGTCGATCGAGCCGCGTGACGACGACCGTGTCATCATGGCGCAGCTGCTCAATCATTTTTGCCAGCTCGGGTCGATCGCGCTTCGCCCCCGACACCTTCTCTTCGAATGTCCGGCCGCAACCGGCTTCTTTCAACGCCGCGCGCTGCAGCCGCAGATCCTGATCATCGGTCGAAACGCGGGCATAGCCAATCAGCATGTCGCAAATATGTATCGAAACCGAACGGTTTTGCAACAGAGTTTTGCGACATCGAACCGCGCAGAAATGCGTTCATCCGTCAGCTGTCGCAAAACTTAGGATATAAGCGACACCGGCATGTTCCCAAACGCCGTCGTTGTGTGTCCGTTTCGGGAAAGCGTGCCTGCTGGCGAGAGAGTCCGACTTCCCCTTTCCTCTGTAGCGCCAGCTGAAGTTCCCGATCGGGAAAGTGGTGGGCGTGCGCAGGGAAGGGGCGATTTGACGAAGCGGCGGCGCTACTTGTCGTTTCATGGAACTCCTGTTCGGTTGGCGTGCCGCGGCTCTGACGGTGGCGGCAGCCATTCTCTTGCCGTTGGCGGGCGCGCTCGCGACCTCGATCCGTCACCGGTCGGCGACGCGGACATTGGCTGCGTTGCTGGTGGTCATGACCGGCGTCATCATTCCCTGGCTGATCGGGTTCGCCGGTTTCTATGATCGCTGGTGGTGGCTGACGTTCGCGCCGTTCTCCAACGCGCTGTTCGTTCCGCCGCTGCTGTACCTCCATGCCTGCGCGCTGGTGACCGGGCGCTGGCCCGATCGGGGCTGGCGTCACCTGCTGCCGGGTTTTGCGCAGTTCGGATATCAGGGAGCGGCGTTCCTTTTGCCGCTGCCGCGCAAGCAGCGTTGGGCCGACATCGCGTTCGACGCCGGCGAGACGATCCTGGCCGTGCTGCTGGCGATCAGCTTCCTCATCTATGCGCGCCGCACGGTCCTGTTGCTGCGACACTATCGCGCAGCTCTGGCGCAGAACCGCAGCGATGATGCACGATTTGCGACCGCCTGGCTTGCCCGGACCGTGATTGCCTTCACCGCGCTGGCGCTGATCTGGGCCGGCGTGCTGCTGTTCAACGCCATCACACCGCTCGGCTACAAGGGGCTGATGCCGCTCTACCTGGCGATCGCAGGGTTCGCCCTGTATCTTGGCATCGCGGGCTGGCGCTATCTAGCCCTGCCGTTTCCGACGCTCGACACGCTGCGGATCACGGCTGCCGTGCCCGGGCCTGCGCCGGACTGGTCGGAGCGCGGGCGCAGATGGGAAGCGCTGACGCGCGAGAACGGATGGTATCGGGAGGAGGCACTGACGCTGCGACGGCTCGCAAGCCTGCTCGCCACCAACGAAAGCTATTTGTCGCGTGCGCTGAACGAAGGGCTTGGCCGCAGCTTTTCCGAGTTCATCAACGGCCTGCGCTGCGAAGACGTCGCCCGGGCGCTGGATCGACAGGATGCGCGCGCCTTGCTCGCCATCGCGCTGGAGGCCGGATTTGCATCGAAGGCGAGTTTCAACCGGGCTTTCCAGCTTCGCTATGGCCAGTCGCCGAGCAGCTATCGCAAGGCGCATATTCCGTAATTTCGGCGGATTACCGATGGTGAGGCGACCGGACCCGGTCCTTTAGGCTTGCTGCGCAGAAGTCCATCGGAGCCACCATGCACATACCCTTCCGTCGCATCGTCGTATCTGTCATCGCGACCGTCCTTCTTGGCAGCCTGCCGACCACCGGCGCTACCGTTCCGCGCGCACCGACCGCGCTGGCCCAGCGATGCGTCATCACCTCGCTCCCCGCCTCGCAAGCCACCGCGATCGAGCGCATCGTGCGGCGGGAGATGCAACGTCGTCGCATTCCGGGCCTGCAGATCGTGATCGTGCGGCACGGGGCCGTCGCCTTCCGGGGCAGCTATGGCGTGGCGGACATCGAGACGGGCGCAACCGTCACGCCCCGCAGCCTCTTCACCCTCAACTCCGCGACCAAGGCGTTCACCGGCGTCGCCATCGCGCAGCTGGTCCAGGCCGGACGACTGTCGCTGGACGCACCCGCCGCGGCATTCGTCCCCGACTGGCCGGCGCGGTGGGGCGTCGTGTCCGTCCGCCAGCTGCTGACCCATATCTCCGGGCTTCCCGACGTTCTGGAGCAACCCAGGGGCCAGGGTACCGGGCGCCTTGTCGGTGACGGCGATCCGGACTCTGCCTGGGCGACGATCAGGACACGCCCCGTCGAAGCGCCGCCCGGCGCCCGGTTTCGCTATAACCAGACCAATTATGTGCTGTTGGGCAAGATCATCGACCGTCTGACCGGGATGCCGTTCACCCGATATATCGCAGCCCGTCAATTTGCACCGGCAGGTGCGACGGGGTTCGCCTATGGCGAAACGCGCGACATCGTTCCCGGGCGGGTCAGGGTCTATCGCTACGCCAGCGGAGCTGTCGACGGTTCCACCAGGGACGCCCCGCTCGAACATGCCTTTGACGAGTTCGCCCCGTTCCTGCGGACAGCCGGCGGCCTGAACGGATCGGCAACCGACGTCGCGCGGTGGCTGATCGGATTGCAGAATGGCAGGTTGTTGAGTCCGGCTTCGCTGCAGATGCTCTGGACGCCGGGTCGCTATGCCGATGGCAAACCAACGCAATGGGGCATGGGGTGGCCGCTGCGCAGCGATGAACGGCATCCCGTTGCGACGGGTATCGGTGGACGGCGCTCGGCCTTCTTCGTCTACCCGAAAGACGACCTGTCGATCGTCGTCCTGACCAACCTGGCCGGCGCCAATCCGGAGGAGTTTATCGGGGAGATCGCCGGAGTGTTCTACCCCGAGCTGCGCCTCGAAAACGGCGGTGGCCTGTCGCGCGATACGAACCGGTTGCGTGTCGCCCTGGCTGCGTTTCCGGACGATGCTCCCGCGATGATCTTCGCGCGATTGCGATCCGGCAGCCCGGCCCTTGATGTTACGGAAGAGGACCTGAATGTCTGGGGCGGTCGACTGCTGGCTGCCGATCGCGTCGATGAAGGCATCCGCGTGCTGATGCTCAACACCAGCCTGCATCCCGAAAGCGCGAACACCTGGGATAGCCTTGGCGAAGCCTATGAAGCTGCCGATCGGGTCACGGACGCACTGGCCGCCTATCGCCGATCGCTGCACATCGATGGCAGCAATGAACACGCCCGGCGGCGATGTTCCGTCCTGTCCGCTCCCCGGCGCACTGCGCCGGAGAGCGGGGAGCATCGTCAGAAGAACAACCGAACCGAGGTCGAAATCAGGCGTCCGTACAGCGTGTTGGCCTGTGCGATACCGGTGGCGGGAATCGCCGCGTCGAGGGTGCCGACGATGGCGTTGGCATCGAACAGGTTGGTGGCGCTGATGCCCAGTTCGACGCGGTCGACCGGACGGACCTGCGCATAGAGGCCGACCGTCGTATAGGCTGGCAGCCGCAGCCGGTTGACGTCCTGCGCATAGCTGCGCGTCACGCCGATCACATTCGCACCGATCGAGAAGCGCTCGCCATCATATTGCGGCGAGATGCGGTAGATGAACGCGGGCTGGTGGCGCGGTGTATTGCCGACCAGCGCGGCGCTTTCGGCGGCGGTGATGCTGGCATCGGCCAGCGTGCCGTTGGCGGTCAGGCTGAACGGACCGCGACGGACGGCCCCCTCCATCTCGACACCATAAGCGCGGTAGCGCCGCGATACGAGTTGCTGGGTGGTGATGCCCTGCGCATTGGGAACCAGCTGGGTGTTGGTTTCCTGCGTAGTGGCATAGAAGCCGGTCGCGTTGAGCGTCAGCCCGTCATGGCGATATTTCACCCCCGCCTCGGCCTGGCGCACCCGGTCATAGCCCGACTGGCCCGCGACCAGATCGCCACTGGTCCGGTCGATCGCGGAGGAGAACAGGATCGCACCCGCGCCGCCACGGCCACCCTTGCTGTAGCGCGCGAATACGGCAAACGGATCGGACAGACGCAGATTGATGCCGGTCGAATAGGACAGATAGCGATACCCATAGTCGACCGGGCGCCCGGCACCGGGCGTGAAGACCACCGTCTGGCATTCCGGCGTTCCGGCGCGCGTCACCCCGTCGCCGTTGAAATCGTAGCAGCCGATCCGCCCTTCGTGGATCATGCCCTCCACATTGGCGATATCGTAGCGCAGCGACCCGCCGATCGCGACCGGCCCGGTCTGATAGTTGAACGAGCCATAGGGCGCGATCGTCCGATAATCGGTCTCTGCGCCCCGGTTGAGCTGAGGCGTTCCCAATGCATAGTTCAGCAGGATGCCGTTCTGCGTCAGCGGCACGAGCCCGCTTGCGGCGGCGACATTGAGCAGCGCCGAGCGACCGTCGCCCCGCACGTCCTGGAACGCGGTCAGCAGCGCATTGGCCTGATTCAACGTCTGGCGGGAGGCATACAGCCCCGCCGTGGTCGTCAGATTGGCATCGCCGAGGGTCCAGACGCGACTGGCGCGCAGGTCGTTGGTGACGTTGTCGGCGCTGTCGACCCTGGCGCGGAACAGCCCGTTCAGCGCGATCAGCCCGCTGCCGCGCGTGGTGTCGAAAGGCTGTCCGGCAAACGGCCCGGTCGCGTAGGTGAAGCTGGGCGCGGGGATCGAGAGGGCACCCGCAATCTGTCGCGGCGTACCGGCCAGCACCGAGATCGGCAGCACGCCGTCCAGCTGCATCCCGGCATAGCGGAACCGCTCGGTGACGGTCCATTCCTCGACGCGGAACTGCCCCTCGAACCCGCCGGCGAGGGCGCGCACATGCGTGCTGTTCCCGAACCGGGGCTGCTCGACATCACCATCGGGCATCAGGAAACGGGCGCTGGGGACATAGCGCGAGAACATGCTGTCGCGATTGACCGAGAAGCCCGGCAGGCTGTTGAACTGCGGGTCGCTGTCCGTCCCGGTCACGCCGACCGGATAGTTGCGATATTGCGGCGTGCGGTCGTCGAGAAACTTGGCGTAGAAACGCAGATAGCCGTTCGGCAGCTCCCTGGTGACGTTGGCCTTCACCTGGCCACCGGCATAGGAGGTGAAGCCGGTGCGGCGCGGTCCCTCTCCCTCGCGGTAGAAGCCACCGATGTGGAAGCGCCAACCGCCGCCTAGCCGGGCGCCGTAATCGCCGTCGAGCCGGTAGCTGCCATAGTTGAGGCCGGTGCTCGCCATGATCGATCCGCCCTCGACCTCCCCGGTCTTGGAGATCAGGTTGATGACGCCGCCCGGCGCGTTCGAGGCAAAGGTCGAGGACGAGCCACCGCGGATGGATTCCACCTGCGACACGTTCAGGTCGGCGCGAAGGAAGGCGTCGGCCGGGGCGTTGTTGAAATCGCCGAATTCCAGGACGGGCAGGCCGTCTTCCTGAAGCTGCAGATACTTGGCACCCTCCGCGACCAGCGGCAGTCCCCGCACGGTATAGCCGTTGCCGAGATCGCCCGCGCCGGCTTCGACGCGGATACCGGGGATGTTGCGGAACAGGTCCGCCAGCGACCGCGGCGTCAGCCGGACGATCTCGTTCTCCTTGACCGAGCTGGTCGAGGTGGCGCTGTTCAGGCGGTCGCGCCCCTTGGCGACGCCGGTGGTCACCATGTCATTCTCGTCGACGGTGCGGCTAGCCTCCCATGCCGTTTGCGCGGCATCGGCTTGTACCTTGGCAGACTGGGCTGCGGCAGGCCCGGCGAAGCCGACGGCAGATACCAGCGACAATAAGCATAGCGACCCCTGCAACACGGAGGCCGTCGAACGATGATGCATTTAATTGATCTTCCGAGGTAATGGTGCGGCGGCACCTATCCACGGAGTGTGAAGGCACGCTTAAGGCAAGGGCATGCAACCTCGACCGGTAAGCCATGGATGAACGCGTGGCTTACCGATTGCGGGTCGGCGTCGTGCCGGACACCGCAATCGACGCTATCCAAGCGCGATCCGTGTCCCAAGTGCTGCCAGCAGCGCGAGGGGCATTGCGACCGCTCCGATCTTCAGGAAGCGCCAGAACCCGATATCCTGCCCTTCGCGGCGGATCGCCTGCAACCACAGGATGGTGGCAAGGCTGCCCGTGATCGACAGGTTCGGTCCCAGGTCGACACCGATCAGCAGCGCATCGACCACCAGCTGCGGCGGGTGCGCCTGCGAAACGGCCGTGCTCGCGACCAGCCCGGCGGGCAGGTTGTTCATCAGGTTCGATGCGAAGGCCAGAATGGTGCCCGACAGCGCCGCCCCATAGGCCGGATCGGTCGATGTCGCCCGCAGCGCGGTCGCCACCTGCCCGATCACCCCGGTGCGATCGAGTGCCTCGACCAGCACGAACAGCCCGGCCACCAGCGGCAGGACGCTCCACGAAATATCGCGCAGCAACGGGACCGGCGACGACCGGGCGATCATACAGACGACCAGCGTCGTCACGATCCCCGCGATCGCGGTCGGCAGCCCGAGTTCGATGTCGAGCGCGGACACGACCAGCAACACCGCCGCCGTGGCAAGGATGCCGACAAATGCCGCCTTGCCACCCGTCGTCAGCGGGGTGCGTTCGACATTGCTGATACACGTCCCCGCCAACCGGTCGCGTTCCATCCAGCGCAGCACGAGGAAGGTGACGGCGATCGCCGCCAGCGAGGGCAGCGCGAACGACGCGAACCATGCGCCGAGCGGCGGCATCCTGCCCCCGTACAGCACGAGATTGGCGGGGTTGGAGATTGGCAGGACGAAGCTGGCGGCGTTGGCGATCAGCGCGCAGGCGAACAGCAGGGGCAGGGGGTCGGCCTTCGCCTTCCGCGCGGCGACATAGACCGCCGGGGTCAGCACCACGGCGGTGGCGTCGTTCGACAGGAACGTCGTCGTCACGATGCCGGTGATATAGACCAGCGCGAACAGGCGCGTGGTCGATCCGCGCGCCTGGATCACGGCCGTCGCCGCCACCCAATCGAACAATCCCTCGGCGCGCGCGACCTCGCTCAGCAACATCATGCCGATCAGGAACAGATACACGTCGCTGCCCTTGGCCACCGCCGACAGCGCGGCGGTCGCCGGAATCAGTCCGAGGATCAGGAGCAGTGCGGCCCCGGCCACAGCCCAGATCGCTTCGGGCCAGCGGAACGGCCGCGCGATGACGGCTGCGGTGGCGGCGGCACAAATGCCCCAGGTCGCTCCGGTCGCGAGGATCACCAATGCCGTCCGTTCTTGTTGGGGCCGAGTTGCGTGCCCGCGATGCCGCGCTCGGGCCATGCGCCGATATGATGGATGTCGTGACCGGGGGCGATGGGTACGCCCCGGCGGGGGATGCCGCCCTCGCCGCGCACCAGCATCGTGATCGTGTCGCGGTCGTCGCCGACGGTGACGGTGACGCAGTGCGCGCCGGCGGCCACATCGACCGTCGCCGACCATAGCCCGCCATTACCGGCCGCCGTCATCGGCACCGGGGCACCGCTATCGACCGACAGCAGCACCGGACCCGTGGCGGCGCCGAACACTTTCGCGACGATTTCAACCTTGCCCGGACGCGGCACCTGCGTCGGGTCGGCGGGGCGCGTTACCAGTCGCAGGTCGGCGGGGGCGACGATCTGGACGAACGGCCAGGGACTGCCCGTTTCCCGGAAGCGCCAGCTTGGCACGCGGCCATGGAGCGTGACGATCGAATAGCCGGGGCGTCCGTGCCCCTCCTCGATCTCACCGGTCGAACGGGTCGCGCCATAGATGACGCGGCCATCGTTCAGCAGTTCGTTATAATGGGTATGGCCGGTATCGACGAAGGCGACGCGGGCATCGGCAAGGATGCGGGCGATATCCTCGCCATCCGCCGCCAGGTCGCCGGGATAGGCGTGCATGAACACGACCGGCACCTGTCCCTCCGCTTCCGCCCGCGCAAGTTCGGCCAGCAGGCGGTTGCGATGGTGGCGGGTCAGCCGGAAGTCGGGACCCCCCGCACCGGCCGACACGATGTCGAGAAAGATGCAGCGATGGCCCGCGATCACCTCCGCCTCCGGCCGGTTTTCGGGCGGAAAGGCGGCGTCGTAATGGGCCAGATCGCCCAGTTCGTAATCATGGTCGCCGGGGATCACGCGATACGGCAGCGCGAGCGGCGCCAGCGTATCGATGATGACGCGATACTGTTCTTCGGTCGCGTGATTGGCGTTGTCACCGGGCAGGTAGACGAACTGGGCGGCGTCGCCGACATGGTCGTTGATCTCGGCAACGATCGCCGCAAGCCGGTCGCGGCTTTCCCAGCCATTGGCTTCGTCCATGTGCAGGTCGCCGATATGGACCCAGCTCAGCATCGGGATGAGGGTCACTTCTGCGTCTCCGGCATCGCGATCAGGTACAGGACAAAGCCGGCGGCGGCGATGCCGGCCAGCGTCAGGAATCCGGCGCTGTACCCGGCCGACACGATGATCCACCCGGCCAGCGTCGCCGACAGCGCCGCACCCAGGCCGAAGACGCTCGACACCACGCCCTGGCTGACGTTGAACCGGCCCGACCCCTTGGTCAGATCGGCGACGACCACCGGGAACAGCGCGCCGAAGATGCCGGCCCCGATCCCGTCGAGCGCCTGCACCCCGACCAGCCACCACGGATCGTTCGACACGGTATAGAGCACGCCGCGCAGCGCGAGGAAGCCGAACGCGACGAGGAAGATCGGTTTGGTGCCCCAGCGTTCGGTGTTGCGTCCGACGACGATCGCGACCGGTACCATCACCAGCTGCGCAGCGACGATGCACGCCGCGGTCAGCGACGTCGCCTTGTCGGTACCGACCGTCCGCCCGAGCAGCTGGCTGACCGAGGTCAGCATCGCCGCATTGGCGAGGTGGAAGGTGAACGCCGCCGCGGCGAAAATCATCAACGTGCGATTTTCCAGCAACGTCTTCCACCCGCTCGGTTCCTCGCACCCTTCCTCGGGTTCGCAGTCGAGGCCGCGCGCGACGGCATTGTCGATGTCGTCGTTGTTCAGCCGCGCCGCCACCACGACACTGGCGACGGTCAGCGCCGCCATCAGCCAGAAGACGACGACCGGCCCGAACGACCATGCCAGCACGCCCGCCAGCCCGGCCGACACCGCATTGCCCGCGTGATTGAAAGCCTCGTTCCGGCCGACCCGCTTGGCGAACAGCTTCGGCCCGACCAGCCCCAGCGTGATCGCCGAGATGGCGGGCGCGAACACCGCCCCCGCCGCCGCCGCGATCGACTGGGTCAGGGTCACCATCGGAAAGCCGGAGACGATCGGCAGCGACAGGCTGCTCGCGGTGACCAGGAGCGCGGCGACGATGACGATGCGCGGCTTGTTTTTCGCCCGGTCGATCAGCCCGCCGGCCGGAGTCTGCGACAACAGCCCGACAATCCCGGCGATAGTCAGCACGATGCCTACCGTCGCTTCGTTCCAGCCATGCGACGGCCCGCGCACCACCAGCAGATAGATCGCGAGGTATGGCCCAAGGCCATCGCGCACGTCGGCAAGGAAGAAGTTGAGTGCGTCCAGCGTGCCGGTCGGCGTCTTCCCCGGTGCGGCGCGGGGCGGGCCGGAAGGAGCAGTCACGGTGGCCATCGGGTCGGTTCCCCATCGTTCGAGCACGCAAACAGGCGAACGACATGCTCCCGCGCAATGTCATCCGGACGTTCCGGGCCGACGTGTCGAATGGTAACACCGACGATCCCGCCACCTCCGGCAGCGGTTTTTCGACGTTAGCAGGCTGAAACGATCGGTACGGGCAGGTCTGCGTCCAATCGTATAACCTTCTGTCAATGTTCCGATACAATATAGAAATAATCTGAAATAGCGGCCCGTCTTTTGCAGGGAAAAGCTAACGATCGAGCCCGATCCAATTCGGTCTCAGCGGCGGTCGGCGTCCTTTACCTTCACCGTCGACCGAATGAACCCCGCGACATCCGCCAGCACCGGTCCACGCCCGCGAAAGGGGCGGGCGAGGGCGAGCAGGATGCCGACATGGCCCAGTTTGGGATAGGCCCGTTGCGCCACGGTCACGCCGCCTGCGCGTAGCCTGGCGGCCAGCGCCTCGCTGTTGCGGGGACGCACGACGCTATCCTCCGTCCCATAGAGCAGCAGGGCGGGGGGATCACCGGTTCCGGCCCATGTCACCGGCTGCGTCTCCGCCGGGTCGGTGACCTGCCCGAAGGCGGCACGGCTCGCATCCACGTCGAACGGGGCGAAGTCATAGGGACCGGCCAGCCCGACGAACCCCCGCACCACCGACCGCGTCTCGCCCAGCCAGCGCGGATCGACCGCCAGCATCGCGGCGATGTACGCGCCCGCCGAATGGCCCATCACCACGACCGAGCGGCCATCGCCGCAATAGGTGCCGGCGTTCGCGCTTGCCCAGCGCACGGCGGCGGCGCCGTCCTCGACGAACGCCGGATACTGGACGTCGGGCACCAGGCGGTAATCGGGGATGACGGTCACGAACCCCTGCGCCGCCAGCGCGCGGCCGACGAACGCATAGCCCGCCCGCGTCCCGCTGTTCCAGCTGCCGCCATAGAAGAATACCACTACCGGGCGCGGTTGCCCGCAACCGCCACGCGGCGCGTAGACGTCCAGTTGCTGGCGCGGCGCCGACCCATAGGCCAGCCCCTGGGCAACCAGCGTCCCGTTCCGGTCCTTCGGCACCAGCCTGTCGAAGGTGCCAAGCGGCGAACAGGCGGTGGCAAGCGCCCCGAGCAACGCACCGATTGCCAGCCCCACGCCACGCCGTCTCATGCCGTTCCCGGTCCGGGTCATTATGGTGTGTCCTTCCGCTTTTCGCGCAGCATAGCCGACGTCGCGGGGCGGCACACGCCCTGCGAACCTTTCAAACCCCGCCCTCGCACCGCATAGGGGGAGCGATGGCCGACCCCGTTCTCTACAGCTTTCGTCGTTGCCCCTATGCGATGCGCGCGCGACTGGCCCTCGCCGTCAGTGGCGTGCGCCATGAACTTCGCGAGGTGCGCCTCTCGGCCAAGCCCGACGCGATGCTCGCAATCTCGCCCAAGGGTACCGTGCCGGTCCTGCAAACCGCCGATGGCGCGGTGATCGACCAAAGCCTTGCGATCATGCGCTGGGCATTGTCGCGCCGCGACCCGGACGACTGGCTGGCCCGCGACGATCCGGCCCTGATCGCCAGCAACGACGGCAGCTTCAAGCACCATCTCGACCGCTATAAATATCCCGATCGGCACGGGTCGAATGCTGCCGAGCATCGCCATTGCGGCCTGCTGTTCCTGCAGGAACTCGACGCGCGGCTAGCCTCGACGGGACAGCTCGCCGGGATAGGTATGGGGATCGCGGATGCGGCGATCCTGCCGTTCGTCCGGCAGTTCGCGGCGGTCGATCGCGAATGGTTCGACACCCAACCGCTGCCCCATCTGCACGCATGGCTCGCGGCGCACCTCGCCTCCGATCTGTTCCGGCAGATCATGTACCGCGCCGCGCCCTGGTGTCCGGGCGAGCGGCCCGTCATGGTACAGGGCGGTTCACCGGACCATGACCCGACTCCCCTGCATTCCTCCACCCCCCGATCAGGCTAGCCGGGCAGCTGCGCGGAGCGGTTCGGTCCGTGTTCCGCAGCCAACCTGCGTCAGGGCGCAATCAGTTCGACCATCACGACGTCGTTCTCCCGCATCGGAATCGCGCTGCGGGCAACGCCGTTGCGGCCGACCTCCAGCTGCGCCAGCATCGGCGTGTCGGTCGTCAGCGATTGCAACATGGCGTGCTGGGCGGGGGACAGCGTTGCCGGTCGGCCCATGCGCAGATAGGCCGAATAGGCGTCATTATGGTCATATCCCGTCCGCCGGATACGCAGGCTGTATTTCCCCGGTTTCAGGCCGCTTACCCGGAGCGTCAGCGGCGTGGTTTCGGCCGCTGGCCGGACCTTCGTGAAGAACGGGCGGTTGCTGACCGGCTGTTCGGGCAGCACGTCGCGCCATGCCAGTAGCTGGAGCGTGCGACCTTTCAGGGTCGCGATGCTCGCGGCGTCGCCGGTCTGCAGTTCGCGGTCGCCCAGTTCGGCCAGATATTTGTATGCGAACCACGACGCCTTGCGAATACCCTGCGGGGTCATCAACCCGAACCCGCCCTCGAACGGTTTGCCCTGCGGCCCCGGCTCCTCGAACAGATCGCTATAGGTCCAATAGCTCATGCCCTGCGCCACCCCTTCGGTTCGACGCAGCTTCGACAGGATATAGGCGGCATCCATATAATCGTCGTGGATCGGATCGCGCGGATTGTAGCTGGTGCTCCATTCGGTGAAGAACAGCGGCAGGCCGGCATGGCGCGTGGCGTCGATCTCGGCGCGCACCTTGCGCACCTCCTGAACGATCGCGTCGGGATTGCGCGAGAGCTTGTTGTCGCCTTCGCCCTTCTCGTCGAGGAAGCCGCCCTCCACGCCGTAGGTATGCGTGGTCACGAAATCGACCGGCAGCCTTTCCCGGTCCACATAGCGCAGGAAATCCGGCACCCATGCCGCACCCGCCGTCGACGGGCCGCCGACGCGCAGGGCCGGGTCGATCGCCTTGATCGTGCGGGCGGTGCGGCCGTAATAATCGAAATAGGCCTGCTGATCGCCCTTTTCCCAGAAACCGGCGAGGTTGGGTTCGTTCCAGAATTCGAAATACCAGCTGCGGACCTCCTGCCGGCCATAGCGCGCGATCAGGTGCCGGACGAACGCATCGACCAGCGCCGTCCACTTCTGCGGCTGCGGATGGGACGTGTTGCCCTTCCAGTAGAAGATGGTCTGGTCCGACTGCTTCATCGCATCGGGGGTGAAGCCCAGTTCGACGAACGGCTTCAGCCCCATGCCGAGCAACCGGTCGTAGAGGTGATCGATCCGCGTCCAGTCATAGACCGGCTTGCCGCCCCGTTCGCGATAGGTGCCCAGTTCGTCGGCAAAGACATGATGGAACCGGATGTAGCGGAACCGCAATTCCTGCTGCACGGTCGCCAGCTGCGCCAGGCTGTCCTCGCGGATCAGCGTGCCCGGAAAGTCCGAACCGACCGACAGCTGCGCCATGCGATCACGCGGCCTGGTTGCCCCGTGCAGATCGATGGCGATCTCCCGAACCGTCGCGGGCTGTGCCGCCGCCGGGGCGATGCCGGTCGGCCCGACCACGCTGCTCAACGCCATCGCCGGGAGGAGCAACGCGCGCCGCAGGCCGGCGCGGATCGATGCGCGCGTCACTTCGCCGCCGCCACGATCGCCTGAACGATATCCGCATGGACGACGCGGCCGGTCGCACGGTCGAACAGGCCAAGGGTGTGATTGCCGGTCGGGCCATTGTCCCAATAAATCGGTACCATGCCGTGCCGCACCGCCGACCGGGTGACGTAGCGATCCCATTCGGTGCGGTATGTGCCGGACGGATCATGCTCCGTCTTCGCGATCGCCCCATATTCGCCGAGGATGACGGGTATCCCCCGGTCGCCGAACGTCACCTGCATCTTCTGGAACATGGCATCGACATAGGGTTCGTTCGCCCATGCCGATGTGGCCTTCGGGTCGGTCGCACCGGCCCCCCATTGCCAGATCGCGCTCTTCTCGTTCAGCGCGAAATCATAGGGGTCGTAATAATGCACCTCCATCATCATCCGGCCGGCAACGCTGTCGGTCGGTAGCGTGGCATTGCACGCGATGCTGTGATCGATGTTGGTGTTATAGCCCTGCACGACCAGATAGCGGTTCGCATTGCCGCCGCCGGTGGCGCGCACCGCGTCGGCGAATACCTTGTTGAAGCCGTTCTGCACCGCGCAATTCTCGGGGGTCGGCGCGTTGTAATTGTCCTTCACCATCACTTCGTTGGTGCCGGCGAACAACAGGCGGTCGTCATGGTCGCGGAACCGGGTCGCGATCTGCGTCCAGAAGCTTTTGAGCCGCGCATTGGCGGCCGATTGCTCGGCATAGGTCGGTTGCAGCCAGCCCCCGTCCCAATGGACGTTGAGGATGACGATCAGCCCGGCCTGTCGCGCCTGATCGACCACCTGCGCCACCCGGTCGAACCACGCGGCGGCGATCCGGTCGTCGGCACCGGCATATTGTTTCCACGACACCGGCACGCGGATGCTCTTGAAGCCGGCGGCGGCAACCGCCTTCAGCAATGCCGGCGACACGACCGGATTGCCCCATGCCGTTTCCTGCGATCCGGCCGCCGGGACAGGGCCGCTACCGATCGCTTCCAGCGAATTGCCCAGATTCCATCCCGGCGACAGCTGCGCGGCGAACTGCATGGCGGCCATCGTCGGCGGGGATGACGGCGTCGGGGTGGGCGTGGGCGTCGGGGTAGGGGTCGGCGCGGCGGTGGCGGTCGGCGTCACGCTGCCCGACGCGCTACCGCCAGCGGAGCAATTGGCGATCAGGGCAACCGCGAACGCGGCCATGGCGGCGCCAGGGCCCTTTCGCATCGATCCGTTCACGTTCTGCACGATGTCGTCATCCCCCTGGCCGCCGCCGTTTGTTGTCGTTTTCCGCGTTGCGGACAAGCCTTCTGCACCACCCGTATCGCCATGGTACAAATTAACCAGATCTTCGGTTTTCGACCATCCAATAGATGATTGCGATCGACCGCCGACGGTGCGAAGCACGCGCCGATACTCCCATGGGACGACTGGCGATGGCGACTGCAACCCCGATCCTGCTCGACGGTAATCTGGACGACTGGAACCAGTCGGATCGGATCGATCGGGGGCTGGGCGACGGCTATGCCGTCTATGCCCGCAGCGACGGCGATGCCTTTGCCTTTGCGCTGAAGGCGCCCGGCGTCATCGGCACCAACACCACCGCATGGCTCAATACCGATCGCAACGCCGCGACCGGGTATCAGGTGTTCGGCTTTGCCGGCGGTGCCGAATACAACGTCAATGTGAACGCCGACGGCACGGTGTCGCTCTATTCGGGCGGGGCCGGCGAAACGCTGGTGCTGGCGAACCTGCAGGCGGTGTGGTCGGCCGATCGCGCCACCGTCGAATTCCGCGTGCCCAAGGCGGCGATCGGCAATCCGCAGGCGATCGACACGCTGTACGACGTGAACGACGCGGTGTTCCTGCCGGGCAACTATTCGGCCAGTCCGTTCACCGTCTTCAACGATACCGGCGCTGTGGCCGATCCGGCGCACCGCATCGCGATCGTATGGTCGGATTCGACCGCCAACGCCTATTTCAGCAAGACCGCCTATTCGCAGCTGTTCATGGCCGCGCAAGCCCAAGCAATGCAGGCCGGCGTGCCGTTCGACATCCTGACCGAAGGCGACCTGACCAGCCTGTCGACGCTCGCGAAATATGACAGCATCGTCTTCCCCTCGTTCCGCAACGTCGACGCCAGCAAGGCCGACCTGATCGCGCAGACGCTGGAACAGGCGACCAAGCAGTTCGGCATCGGACTGATCGCGGCCGGCGAATTCATGACCAACGACCAGGCCGGCAATGCGCTGCCCGGTGACAGCTACAGCCGGATGAAGCTGCTGTTCGACGCCACCCGCGTGACCGGCGGCTTCCCCGCCGACGTGACGGTGCGTGCGACCGATGCGAACGGCACCGTGCTCGACGGCTATGCCAACGGTCAGGTCGTCCACGACTACAAGGCCGTGGGCTGGAACGCGTTCAAGAGCGAGAGCGGCACCGGCCAGACGATCGCGACCGAGACGGTGAACGGCCAGACCTATTCGGCGGCGATCGCGACGCAGACCGGCGGCCGCAACGTCATCTTCTCGTCCGAAGCCGTCATGGCCGACGAAAACCTGCTGCAAAAGGCGATCGACTATTCGGTCCATGGCAGCGGCCTGTCGGTCGGGTTGCAGATGACGCGGCAGACCGGCCTGTTCGCCTCGCGCGTCGACATGGACCAGAGCCAGGAACGCGACGAGGTGAACCCGGCCGGGACCGCGCCGGGCATCTATGACAAGCTGATTCCGTTGTTGGCTGAGTGGAAGCAGACGTACAACTTCCTTGGCAGCTATTACGTCAATATCGGCAACAGCCCGGCGACTGGCCAGGCGACCGATTGGGCCGCGTCGCTGCCGGTGTACAAGGCGCTGCTCGACATGGGCAACGAGATCGGCACCCACAGCTATACCCACCCGCACGACACCAACGTCCTGACCCCCGAACAGATCGCCTATGAATTCGGGCAGAGCCGCGCCGAACTGCAAAAGCAGATCAGCGACTATATCGGCCGCGATGCGAAGGTGGTCGGCGCGGCGGTGCCCGGTGCGCCCGAACAGATCGCGACGTCGCAGGAAATCCTGAAATACGTCCAGTATCTCTCGGGCGGCTATTCGGGCGTCGGCGCAGGCTATCCCAACGCCATCGGGTTCATGAACCCGGCCAATGCGGCATCGGGCCAGGTCTATATCGCGCCCAACACCTCGTTCGATTTCTCGCTGATCGAATTCCAGAAGAAGACCGTCGCCGAGGCGCAGGCGATCTGGGCGAGCGAGTTCGCCAAGCTGACCGCCAATGCCGATGCGCCGGTGGTGGTGTGGCCGTGGCACGACTATGGCCCGACCATGTGGTCGGCAGACGGAGTGGCCAGCGCCTATACCCAGGCGATGTTCACCGACTTCATCGCCATGGCGGCCAAGACGGGAATCGAGTTCGTCACGCTCGCCGACCTCGCCGCGCGCGTGCAGGCGTTCGACCAGTCCAAGATCGTGACCAGCGTCATCGGCAACACGATCAACGCCACCGTCACCTCGCCGCTCGGCACCGGGCTGTTCGCGCTCGACGTCGATGGGCAGAAGACCGGACAGGTGATCCAGAGCGTCACCGGATATTACGCCTATAACGCCGACAAGGTGTTCCTGCCGGTCGCCGGCGGCAGCTTCGAGATCAAGATGGGCGCGCAAGCCGACGACGTGACCCATATCGTCGAACTGCCGATGCGCGCCGCGCTGCAATCGGTGTCGGGCGACGGGCGCGACCTGTCGTTCACCGTGGAGGGCGAAGGCAAGGTCAAGATCGACCTGAAGGCGCCGGGCACCAGCTGGCTGTCGGTCGAGGGCGGCAAGCTGGAGTCGCTGATCGGTGAAATCGCGACGATCGATATCGGCGCGATCGGCGCCCATGCGGTCAAGGTGCAGCAGGTCGCCAACACCGGGCCGGTCATCAGCTCGTTCGGCGGCGCCGACACCGGCACCCTGAAGACGGCGGAAAATGCCACGGCGGCACTCACCACGATCACCGCGACCGATGCGAACATCAAGTTCGGCGATTCGATCAAGTTCTCGATCGCGGCGACGGCCGACGGCGACAAGTTCACCATCGACCCGACCAGCGGCGTGCTGAAGTTCCTCGCC
>NZ_LMKC01000007.1 GCF_001421355.1 Sphingomonas sp. Leaf9
CCCCACCCGGCCACCCACAGCGTATCCTGATTGGGTGGCCGGGTGGGGGAGCGGGCCGGTACCGCATCGACGCAAGTCGATCAGAACCCACGCCACAGGAAAACGGCGGTCCTCCCGACAGGGGAGGGCCGCCGTTTTGCATTCTGCGGATTACAGTCCCGTACCCCCGCACAGGCGGGGGTACGGGACCTCGAAGGACGGGTGCGACCGGCGTCCTTACCCGATGCGGTGCGCCCGTGCCTCGCCGAACAGGTCGGCGGTCATCAGCTTGTCCCATGCGGCCACGAAATCGCGCACGAAACGCTCCTGCCCGTCGACCGCCGCATAGACCTCGCTCACCGCGCGCAGCTGATTGTTGGCGCCGAAGATCAGGTCGTAGCGGGTCGCGTCGTAGCGCTTTTCCCCCGTTGCCCGGTCGTTGATCGCGAAGCGCTGCCCGGCCTCGTCGGCCTTCGCCCACACATGGTCCATGCTGGTGACATGCACGAAGAAGTCGTTGGTCAGCGTCTCCTTGCGGGTCGTGAACACGCCCGCCTCGCTGCCGTCCCAGTTCGCGCCCAGCACGCGCAGGCCGCCGGTCAGCGCCGCCCATTCGGGCACGCTCAGGCGCAGCAACGCCGCCTTGTCGAGGAACAGCTGTTCCGGCGCGACACGGCCCGCCGTCACCTCGGCGAAATGCGGGTCGGTATAGTTGCGGAAGCCGTCGACGACCGGGCGCAGCCATTCGAAGCTGTCGGCATCGGTCAGCGCATCGGTGGTGTCGCGCCGCCCGGCGGTGAACGGTACTTCGACCGCATGGCCGGCATCGGCCGCCGCGCGTTCGATGGCGACCACGCCGCCCAGCACGATCAGGTCGGCAAGCGACACGCGCTTGTCGCCCGCGCTACCGTCGAACGCGGCCTTTACGCCCTGCAACGCCTCGATGACCGGGCGGGTACGCGCGTTGATGTCCCAGTCCTTTTGCGGGGCGAGCGCGAGGCGCGCGCCGTTCGCGCCGCCGCGCTTGTCACTGTCGCGATAGGGGAGTGCCGCCGACAGCGCGGTATAGGCCAGGTCGGACACCGACAGGCCGGTGCCCGCGATCGTCTGCTTCAGCGCCGCCACGTCGCCCGCATCGATCAGCGCATGGTCACGCTCCGGGATCGGGTCCTGCCACAGCAGGTCGGGGGCGATCGTCGCCTCCGGCCCGATATAGCGCTCACGCGGCCCCATGTCGCGGTGGGTCAGCTTGTACCACGCCTTCGAGAACTGCTCGGTGAAGTAATCGAAGTCGTTCAGGAACCGCTCGCAGATCGTGCGATAGACCGGATCGACCTTCAGCGCGATGTCGCTGGTCATCATCATCAGCGGATGGGTCTTGCCCGGAATATGCGCGTCGGGGGTCTGCGGTGCGTTCTTGTCGACCGGGGTCCATTGCAGCGATCCCGCCGGACTGCGCGTCTGTTCCCATTCGTTGCCGAACAGATTGTGGAGATAGTCATTGTCCCAGCGCGTCGGGTGCTGGGTCCAGCTGCCCTCGATACCGTTGGTCATGGTGTTTTCGGCGTTGCCGCTACCTTCAGGGTTATGCCAGCCCAGGCCCATCGCCTCGACCGGGGCCATTTCGGGCGGCGCGCCGATACGATCGGGCGGGACCATGCCGTGGCTCTTGCCGAACGCGTGACCACCGGCGATCAGCGCCACCGTCTCCTCATCGTTCATCGCCATCCGGGTGAAGGTCACGCGGATATCGCGCGCCGATGCTTCCGGATCGCCCTTGCCATACGGCCCTTCGGGATTGACGTAGATCAGCGCCTGGTTCGACGCGGCCAGCGGCTGTTCGAGGTCGTAATCGGCATCGCCATTCTGGCCCCGCCAGCGCTTGTCACGCATCGTCATCGAATCGAACGATTCGATATGCTCGGGGTCCCATACCTCCGGGCCCCAATAGGTCGCGTCGTCGGCGATCCACGCATCCTCGCGCCCGCCGGCAAAGCCGTAGGTCGGAAAGCCCATGATCTCGAGCGCGCAGGTGCCGGTCAGCACGATCAGGTCGGCCCACGACAGCGACGCGCCATACTTCGCCTTGATCGGCCACAGCAGGCGGCGCGACTTGTCGATATTGCCGTTGTCCCACCAGCTTTCGATCGGGGCGAAGCGCTGCATCGCCTCACCGGCACCACCGCGCCCGTCGGCGATGCGGTAGCTGCCGGCCGAATGCCACGCCATGCGGATCATCTGCGGCCCGTAATTGCCATAGTCGGACGGCCACCAGTCGACCGAGCTGGTCAGGAAGCCCTTGATTTCGTTCTTCAGCGCGGCGAGGTCGATCTTCGCGAACGCCGCCGGATAATCGAAATCGGTGCCCAACGGGTTGGCCGAGGGGGCATTGCGGGCCAGCAGCTCGATGCGCAGCCGGTCGGGATACCAGTCGGCCAGCGTCGGCGGGGTGCCGAGGGTGCCGCCGATCCGGTCGCCGCCAAAGGGGCATTTGCCAGCCAGCACCGTCTTGTAATCCTGCATGTTCGGCCTCGTTCTCGCCATGGTCGCGGGCGCTTTTCGGATGGGGGCGCCCCGAACCGCGAAACCACGGCGGCGGGACACAAGGGTCGACCGCCCGGCAGAACGTATAACCTACGCGCAGGTTGCGGATGTTGGCGGACCAACGCGGCGGCTTGCCCACACCGCCCGCTTGCGGCTATGGGCGCACCATTCGCAAGGACCCGGTGCAATTCCGGGTGGCTATTCCGGCCGCCGATCCGCCGGACAACATCCCCCGCAGCCATGATCCGCGCCCGAGTGATGCGCGCTGCGGCCCGATGTGGAATTTCCATGACGTTCGATTTTGCAACCTACCGCCGCCAATGGTTCGGCGGCGCCGTCCAGATCCGCCGCGACGTCCTCGCCGGGATCGTCGTCGCGCTGGCGCTGATCCCCGAAGCGATCGGCTTTTCGATCATCGCCGGGGTCGACCCGCGCATCGGCCTGTACGCCTCGGTCGCGATCGCGATGACGATCGCGTTTCTGGGCGGGCGGCCGGGCATGGTCTCCGCCGCGACCGCCGCCGTCGCGGTGCTGGTGGGGCCGCTGGTCCGCGACCACGGCGTCGAGTATCTGTTCGCCGCGACGATCCTGATGGGCCTGATCCAGATCGCCGCCGGGCTGCTGCGGCTCGACCGGGTGATGCAGTTCGTGTCGCGCTCGGTCATCACCGGCTTCGTCAACGCGCTCGCCATCCTGATCTTCATGGCGCAGCTGCCACAGCTGACCGGGGTCAGCTGGCACAGCTATGCGCTGATCGCGCTGGGCCTCGCCATCATCTATTTGTTGCCGCGCATCACCCGCGCGGTGCCGTCGCCGCTGGTCGCGATCCTCGTGCTGAGCGGCATCAGCATCGCGATGAGCCTGCCGGTCAACACCGTCGGCGACATGGGGCAATTGCCCGAGGGGCTGCCGAGCTTCGCGTGGCCACAGGTGCCGCTGACGCTCGAGACGCTCTGGATCATCCTGCCCACGTCGCTGACCATGGCCGCCGTCGGCCTGCTGGAATCGCTGCTGACCGCGCAGATCGTCGACGACATGACCGATACCGACAGTGACAAGGCGCAGGAATGCGCGGGCCAGGGCGGCGCGAACATCGTCGCCGCGCTGTTCGGCGGCATGGGCGGCTGTGCGATGATCGGGCAGTCGGTCATCAACGTGACCTCGGGTGGTCGCGGGCGACTGTCGACCTTCGTCGCCGGTGCGTTCCTGCTGTTCCTGCTCGCCGTGCTCGGCCCCTGGGTCGGGCGGGTGCCGATGCCGGCGCTGGTCGCGGTGATGATCATGGTGTCGATCGGCACGTTCAGCTGGAATTCGATCGCCAACCTGCGGCGTCACCCGCCGACCTCCTCGATCGTCATGCTGGTGACGGTCGCGGTCGTCGTCGCGACTCGCGACCTGTCGCTGGGCGTGCTGGCCGGCGTGCTGCTGTCGGGCGTGTTCTTCGCAGGGAAAGTCCAGCGGATGTTCGCGGTCGAGCGAACCGAGGATGCGGCCGGCGTGACCTACCGGGTCGGGGGGCAGATCTTCTTCGCCTCGGTCGACCGCTTCCGCCGCGCCTTTGCCGTGGAAGCGCCGGGGCCGGTGACGATCGACGTGTCGGCGGCGCATTTCTGGGACATTTCGGGCGTCGACGCACTCGACAAGATCGTCGCCCGCCTGCGCCAGCAGGGCGCGACCGTCACCGTCATCGGCTATAACCGCGCCAGCGCCGACCTGATCGACCGCTTCGCGCTCCACGACAAGACCGGCGTCGAACTGGGCGTCGCGCCGCACTGAGGGGGATGGTTTCATCCCCCTTAGTTTGGATCAGCGTTGTGCGTAATATTCCCGATACCAATCCGCAAAACGCTGCAACCCCTCCGCCAACATAACTTTCGGAGCATAGCCGGTCAGCGCATGCAGCTTGGATACGTCGGCATAGGTCGCCGTGACGTCGCCTAGCTGCATCGGCTTCATGATCTTGATTGCTTCACGGCCGATCGCCTTTTCCAGCGTCGAGATCATCTCCATCAACCCAACCGGATGGCTGTCGCCGATATTGAGCACCCGATGCTCCTTGGCGGGTGGAGGATTGTCGAGCGCACCCAGGATGCCATCGACGATATCATCGATATAGGTGAAGTCCCGCGCCATGCGGCCTTCTCCGAAGACTTCGATCGGCTGTCCCGCCAGGATTTTCTGGGAAAAGGAAAAATAGGCCATGTCCGGCCGGCCCCACGGGCCATACACCGTGAAGAAGCGCAGTCCGGTCTGCGCGAAGCCATAAAGCTTTGCATAGGAATGGCTCATCAATTCACAGGCACGCTTGGTCGCAGCGTAAAGAGAAACCGGCTCGGCTGCCGGTTCCTCTTCCGTAAATCCTGCCCCTCCCATCGGTTTATCACCATAGACCGAGCTGGAGGACGCATAGACCAGATGAACGAAATTGTCCGCATGGCGGCATGCTTCGAGAATGGAGAGATGGCCAGCAAGGTTGGCCCGTTCATAGGCGAACGGATTATCGATGCTGTAGCGAACGCCGGCCTGCGCAGCCAAGTGAACGACCCGCGTAATTCCGTACGATCGAACAAGCTCCGAAATCGCGGGCGCATCCGAAATATCGACACGATGGAATTCAAAGTTTTCCTTCCCTGCAAAGGTCGCAAGACGCGCCTCCTTCAAGGAAGTATCATAATAATCGTTTACGATATCCACGCCGACTACCCGTTCGCCACGATCGAGCAGGCGATGGGCAGTAGCATGTCCGATAAAGCCCGCGACACCGGTAACCAGAACAGGGCTCTTCATCGTTCCAACATCCACATCGTTCACAAGTCAGCCGGGCCTCTACCAGCTTTCCATCCGAATGAAATCGGCGATTCGCAACGATCGCCATCAGCCATTTCTCAGGGGAAAGGGGTTGGCCAAGACCGGTATCGGCGCACCTCACAAAAAATACGAGGGCATTGGCTGATGTCCCGACGAGTGGCACCTTCGTGGACCATATGATGGTTTGATGAGAATCTGCCCTTTCCAAGCAGATTTACGCAAATGGTCATCCTCCCGGCCGCCACTTGCTCTCGCCGGAGAGCATCGCGCCGGCGTAAGCCGGTGCGTCCCGCAGGTTCCGCTGGCGGTTGGTTTTTCGGTGGGCGTTGTTTCTTCCTCATTGTAGCCGTCAGGCTTGGTGCCGTTGGCCGGCAAGGCCAACGACATTTGTCGTCTTATGATAAGACTCTTGTAGTGGTTCCGGATCGGAATGAGACTCGCACGCGGCACGATCGATCGCTGCGCCAAGCGAGGCCAACACCCGACCGAGCGCACCACCCAGCGTCACCTCGGCCAGCTCCTTGCAGCTGAGCGTCGCGCGCATCGCAGCCAGCTCGGCCGCCGCTTCCGCCTGATGCACGATCGCGTCGCACGGCAGCTGTGCGGGGTGCAGGCTGCGCGGCAGCAAGCGCAACAGCTTGCCCGGCAGCAGCGCGCGATAGATATTCGAGGTCTGGCGATAGCGCGGGCCGCTGCCAGTCGTGCGGCAGAAGCGGCGCTGGCGGATCAGGAACCCCGCCGCCTCCAGCGCCGACAGCGCTCGCGCCACCGTCGCCCGGCCGAGCGCGGTCGCCCGAGCCAGATGGTCATAGGTTGGAAAGACCTTGCCGGCATTCAGCCGGGCGAGCGTGCAGATCTCCTCGAACACACGCACGGCGCCGGCGGTAAGGCCGGCCAGCGCCGCCTCACCCGCATCCAGTATCCGCCCCTCGGCGCGCGCCGTGCGACGGGCACGGCGACCGGCATCCAGCGCGGCGCGCGCGGCGCGCAGCAGCCGGTCGGTCTCGCCCTTGGCCGGTACCGCAAAGAAATTGTCCTCGACCGTCCCCGCCTCGACGCTGCCGCGCCGTACCGGCATGCCGGTGCGATGCAGGCCGCCGCGGCGCGGTGCCCGCGGTTCGGTCGCCGTACCGCTCCCCACCACGCCGATGCGCGCGCCCTGGTCCAGCGCGCCGATGCGCGCAATCGCCTGCGCCAGAATGAGCGCCATCATCGTCCCCCTTGTCCGGGGCCGGGACCAGTTTTGCAAAAAAGGGGCGTGGCGCGAAACGCGCGTCCTTGAACCGGCAAGCGATCGGGGGTATTTGGAGAACCTGTTGAGATGAGTTCGACGTTTGGCGACGTCGCTCCAAATACCCTTGGGACGCCCGGCCTTCGTGCCGGGCTTTCCTTTATGTGGTCACGGCCATTCCCTCATCCGCCGGCCCCGCTGCCGACTGCTGACGTGACCTTTGCAGATGAAATCCAACATCGGAAGCGTTCCCGGTTCGTGCTTTCGAGTAGGAAAGCCGAAATTGCACCCGTTTCGGCGCAAACTCCGCCGTTCGATTCGTGCTTTCGAGTAGGAAAGCACCTGCCGATTCGTGCTTTCGGATAGGAATACGCCGCGCAACTTCGTGCTTTCGGGTAGGAAATGCGCCGCTCAACCGACGGGTGATTCGCCTGCTTCCGAATCACTACGGCCCAGCTGCGCCGGCCGCCGGGTCAGCACCACCTGCACCGGGGCGCTGCGCCGCCCACGCCTAGGGGCATCGCTCTCGTCCATCGCCTGTTCGATCAGCTCGAGCCGATAGTCGGGGATGCTGTCGGCTGCCGCTATCTGCTTCAAAGCATTGCGAAAATTGGGAAGGGGGTTCTGGTAGCCGATCTGCAGGCGGAACGTCGCGAGGTCGGTTTCCAACCGCTCCTCACCGCTCGATCGCGCCACTTCATAGATGCGCCGCTCGATCGGGCCGAGCTGGAAATACGCCGCAGCATAATCGAGCACGTGCCGGTCGAGCAGGATCGCGCGGAACAGCCAGTCGCACAGCCGCACCTTGACCGCCTTCAGCCGCCGCTCGCCGCCGCGGGTGCGCGAATAATGCAGCTTGGCCTCGGACAGCCACGAGAAGAAGCCTTCCTCGCCTTCGCCGCCCGCTTCGATGTTGGTCTTGATCTGCGTACCCTGCAGCCGCTCCAGCGCCTCCGACAGTCGCCCGTACGACCGGGCCGAGTGATTGGCCCCGGTCACCGTGAACAGATCGTGCGCGGTGAAGACGAAATCCTGGGTAACGCTCTCACCCACCTCGATCTTCGCCAGCATCAGGCTGGCGATATAGAGAACGATTTCCTTGTCATAGATGGTCGCGACCCCGCTCGCCGACGGGCGGACCTCGATCGTGACGTTGTTCGCCTGGTAGGTCAGCGGCTTCATCCACGCATTCTTGGCCAGCGCGAAGAACGGGAACGCCATCAACGACCGCTCGCCCCGGATCTCGGCGGTCAGCGGGCTGTCGAGGCGGAAAAGGTCGCCCTGCGGACGGGTGGGGGTGCGCGGGGCGGGAGGCTTGCGGGTCATGGGGTATTTCTACTCGAAAGCACGAAGATTGGGGAGGGTGGCGCGATCGGCCGCACGATATGCCTCACGTGAGACGCGTGTTTTCGTGCTTTCGAGTAGAAAATATGGTGCCGTATTGCTGGACCACTCCCCCAAAGCAAATTTCGAGACATCGTATGATACGGCCTCACCAAGGCATGGATGCAGGCGAAAAGATGACGCGCGTGACCGATCCATGAACAAGATGCTTACCGTCCCAGATTGAAAGCCCTGCTAAGCGAGGGCAGCACACACCTCCTCGGGGCTTGCGAGATTTACCAAAGCGACTAAGGGTCCCACGTAAATTACGACGCGACTGGAAGGATTTTGACTTTGAAAGGAATAATTCTTGCTGGAGGGAGCGGCACTCGCCTCTATCCTGTTACGCTGGCACTTTCAAAGCAGATGCTGCCAATTTACGATAAGCCGATGATTTATTATCCGCTTTCGACACTAATGCTTGCAGGCATTAGGGAAATATTAATCATTTCCACGCCCAGAGATTTGCCTGCCTTCCGTAACTTGTTAGGAGACGGAAGCAGCCTGGGAATTTCGCTGAGTTATGCTGAGCAGCCAAGCCCTGACGGGTTAGCCCAGGCATTCATTATCGGTCGAGACTTTATCGGAGATGACTCCGTTGCGCTGATACTGGGCGACAATATTTTTTATGGTTCCGGCCTTGGCAGCTTGTGCCGTCAGGCCGCATCTCGTTCGTCAGGTGCAACCGTATTTGCGCATCGCGTCGATGATCCTCATCGATATGGCATCGTTACGATAGACGCCGAAACCGGAAAGGCACTCGATATCGTCGAGAAGCCCGCCGAACCCCAGTCAAACTGGGCGGTCACCGGACTATATTTTTACGATAATATGGTGGTCGACATCGCATCGAAGATCGCGCCGTCTCCGCGAGGCGAGTTGGAGATTACCGACGTCAATCGGGTCTATCTCGAAAGCGGAGCACTGGACGTAAAACTGTTCGGTCGTGGCTTCGCATGGTTCGATACCGGGACCTATGACAGCCTCCACGAAGCGTCCGCCTTCGTTCGGATGATGGAATTGCGGCAGGGTATCAAGGTCATGGCTCCTGAGGAGATCGCATTCGATCTGGGTTATATCGATACGACGCAATTGCGCCGTTGCGCCGAAAAGCTCGGAAAGTCCGGCTATGCCACCTACCTCCATCGTCGGGCCGCAGAAGGCCCCGCCACAGCAGCATTCCGGTAGAGTTTGATATGCAACGCTTTCAGAACATTCTCGTCACGGGCGGCGCCGGTTTCATCGGATCGGCGGTGTGCCGTCACTTGGCGGCCGGCGGCAAATGCCGGGTGATCAATCTTGATAAGCTTACCTATGCCGGCAACTTGGCATCGCTTGCGACGATCGATGGCAATGACAATTATCGTTTCGTCCAAGGCGATATCGGCGACAGCGCGCTTGTCGGGCAACTGTTGCGCGAAGAGAAGATCGATACGGTCATGCATCTGGCAGCGGAAAGCCATGTCGATCGGTCAATCGACGGGCCTGCCGACTTTATCGAAACGAATATCGTAGGGACCTTCCGGCTGCTCGAGGCCGCACTGCAATATTGGCGCGAGCTGGAAGCGGACGACCGAGCGGTATTCCGCTTCCATCATGTGTCGACGGACGAGGTCTTCGGCGACCTGCCGTTCGACGACAGCGTGTTCACTGAAACCACACCCTATGATCCCTCTTCGCCTTATTCGGCGTCCAAGGCGGCATCGGATCATTTGGCGCGCGCCTGGCACCACACCTATGGTTTGCCGGTAGTGCTTTCGAACTGCTCGAATAATTACGGGCCGTTCCACTATCCCGAAAAGCTGATCCCGCTCACCATCCTGAACGCATTGCATGGTGAGAAACTGCCGGTTTACGGCGCAGGTGCAAACGTCCGCGATTGGCTTTTCGTCGAGGATCACGCGCGCGCCTTGGAATGCGTTGCGCGCGATGGACAGCCGGGCGAGACCTATGTGATCGGCGGACGGGCGGAACGGACCAATCTCGACGTGGTGCGTACGATCTGCGCGCTGCTGGACGAGCGACAGCCGCGTAAGGATGGCAGTAAATATGCCGACCTGATCGAGTTCGTCACCGACCGTCCCGGACATGACCGCCGCTATGCGATTGATCCGTCGAAGATCGAGCAAGAACTGGGCTGGGGCCAGGCAGAATCGTTCGAGACCGGACTGGCGCGTACGATCGATTGGTATCTCGCCAACGAAGCCTGGTGGCGTCCGCTGCGCGACCAGTATGTTGGCCAGCGCCTGGGCACTACGCGGGCCTGACCGTACCGGGATCCTGTGTCACGGGACCATCGCTTGGTCGGTGGCATCGTGGCACAGGATCGCGACAGCCTGTTGTCAGTTTTGAAACCGACCGTTCAACTGCAATGTACCGCCGATGGTCGATCCATTGATATCGACTTTGCCAATGATCGAATTGCGACCGATATACCGGCCACGGGGGTAGCCGGTCACACCGGTCCCTTGCTGCATCGTACAATCCTTGTAGATGGCTCGCGTCGACCAAGGCAGGGCACTGCCACGCGTGGCGCGGAACGTACAAAGGTCGAACAGGACATTTTCCCGGTTCGACATGTCCACGAGCGGGCGATCCAGATTGACACCGCCATATACCTGCCCGGTTGGCGACCCGGCAGGATCGTCATCGAACCTACACTGGTGGAATTGTGTCGCACGGCTTGCGTCTCCGTCGCCGTAAGGATTGACCACGGCACCGAGGAACGTGCAGTCGTCGAAACGGAAGCCTGGCTTGTCCGGCCAAGCCGACCAAGCCGTCGTGCCAACGAACCTGCATCCTGAAAAACCGACATCCTGCACTGGCCCGCTTGCCGCGAGAACACCTGCGCCGACATTGTTCACAAACTCGCAATCGATGAACTGGCCGTTACGGACGATGCTTTCTTCCGCCTCAAGATCCACTCCCGCCCCCGGCGGAGAGGATAGCACACGATCAAGGCCAATATTGCGGGCGCGCCCGGTGTGATTGAATTTGCATCCGGTTGCCGAAAGCGCATTGCCACCGACCCAGCTCAGTCCCTGTCGAGCATTATATTCAAAGGTGCAGTCCATCAGCGTGACTGGTCTGGACGCAGCATTCGGCGAAAGCCGATGATCGACTTGCATCATCGCATCCACGGCGAAATGATGCGCATGGACGGCTCTGATGGTCACCCGGTCGTTCGATACCGTATGAATACCATGGGCATAGCATTGCCACCCCTCGTCGACCGACCATTTGCCGCCGATGACGTGTTCGGCAAGATTACCGTCCAGTTCGACGTGCTCGACGATCAGCGAGGCACAGCCGGACGCATCGATCATGATCCCCGGATCAGCGCGGTAGTCATAGTCAACGAACGGCAGTCGCGTCAGGCGCGCAGCACCAGTGACAGGATGGAATGCCCCCATCCGCAAGCCTTTCGCAAACCTTAGCGTGGCACCCTTTCCGCTGATCGTTACCGGACGGGAGCAATTTCTGAACTGTAATATGGGTGCCGGGCGATAGGCGGCCCCCTTGCCCAATGCGCCGGCCTTTACCTGACGGCCGACGATGTAGGTCCCGGGCGGAATAACGACCGTGCCGCCACCCCTGGCGTTAATATAGGCAGCGCAGGCCGCAAAGGCGTCGGTATCATTGGTGATCCCGTCGCCCCGGGCGCCGAAATCCTTCGGGGAGACGACATCGCCACTGGCACCACCGGCGGACAGGCCGCTTCCCAGAACCACGGCGGAGCCCAGCAAAGCACGTCGAGTAAGCTTCATTCTGCGGAAATACCATGCCCCCGGAACGGCATCCAGCACGGCCGGTGAGTACCCATCAATCGGCAGGTAGTGGCCGGGTCAGACCATAGATGAGGGCAAGGCCCGTACAGCCGGATATCGCCATGAGCAGCGTGAAACCCCGGGTAAAGCCGACGAGATCACATCCGCGGAAAAAGGCCAGCGCCAACGCCGCCGCGATTACCGCAAGGCCGAAAAACGCCATCATGCCCGCTTTCTTCCGCGCAAGGGCGACGCCGATCGAGGTGTTGAGTGACACCGACAGCAATGTTGCCAGGCCGACATAGGGCAGGATCGCGGACGCTTGCGGCCCCAGACGATCGGAGAGCAGGAGTGCGCCGACCGGCTTCCCTGCCACCAGCAGGAACAGCGACGTCGGCACGATCACGGCCAGCTGCACGCCGATGACGGTAAAGGCTACCTTGCGCAGGGCGGCAAGATTGCCCTGGTTCGCAGCCGCGTACAGCTTGGGATTGAACGCCATGTTGATGACCTGGAAAATCATCAGCAGGGGGCCGGTCAGCAGATCGTTGACCCCGCCCAGGGTGGCCGCCGTGGCCAGCGAACACCCCTGTGCGATGATGAGGCGACTGGCGGACATTGACAGCTGGTAGACGCTGAACGCGACCATCGCCGGCAGGCCGATCGCCAATAGCGAGCCGATCTCGCGCAAATGCACGCGATGCGTTTCACCTGCGTATCGTTCACGCTGCCGCCACCACGCAGCGATTGAAAAGGCAGCACCCAACGCCAACGCCCCCAGGGCACCCGCTGCACCAAGGGACGGCATCAGGAATACCGCGAGCATCAATATCAGCGCGGCGCCATATCGAATGAGAGAAACGAACAGATAGCTCCGGTGGCGTTCCTGCGCATTGATCAGCACGAGAACACCGTCCCCTGCACTGGCGATAATGACAAGCCCGGTCAGCACAACGACTAGAAATAGAGGAATTTCGATGCCGCCCGTTGCATAGACTGTCGAAAGCAAGATGATCGCCGTGACAATCATCCAACCATAGGCACGAACTACCTGCTGCTCTGCACGATGTCGCATTTCCGGCGTCACGCCTGAAAATAGCGAAGGCATGATCCCGGTAATCCATCCGAAACAGATCATCGCAATGATCTGATACATCGGGTAAGATACCGAGAAATACTGGTATTGCTGCTTGTCCAGCCCGTATAGAGCCGCAACAAATGATAAATACAGTAGCAACCCTGATAGAATTCGGGCCAATCCGTAGAATGCGACATAGTTTAGCATGACGTGTATGCGGATCCTATAGATTGGACGCATCCCTTGATTTGCACCCGAGAGGCAAATAGAGCGCGATCAAGACGACTGCCGGCGCAGAGGAAATTTGGTTGAGAATTTTGTTCATCATAGGCCAGGTGGCCTTGGGCGGTATCGAAACCTATTCCTTGCGGATGTGCCGCGAGCTCCATCGGCGCGGCCATAAGCTCGACATATGGTTCGTCAAGCCGGGGGGCGATCCGGCGCTGCTTCGCGAGTTCGAGCGTGTGGCAGAAGTGCGCTTTCTGTCGCGATGGCTCCCGGTACCCTTTCTCCCCTTTGCTCCTGCGGTCCCCGCGGATTGCGATCTCGTCTTCACCACGGGCCGTCTGTCGCTCATCTTCGGGGCACTGGCCCTTCGCTCGCCGCATTGCCCCCCGCTTGTTGCCGGGGTGTTCTCTCAATGGGAATATTCGGGCGTCGCGGATGATTACAAATCCCGGTTGAGCCACCAGATACTCGATCAGATCGGGTTGGGAAACGTAGTGTTCTGCACCGAGGGCTGTCGCGTGTTCCACGCCCCGACGCTCGGGCCCGATATCGCCTCTTCCATCGTGTCGCCGCTGCTTATCCAGTTACCGGACCATGCCCCCGAACGCCGGCCCGCACGACCGGAAGGCACGCCGCTGCGCATCGTGTCGATCGGCAGCTTCACGCCGTTCAAGACGTACAACTTCACCTTGCCGTCGACGATCGCGGACCTGCGGGCATCCGGCATTCCGGTGGAATGGACGATCTATGGCGACGGTGTCGAAGCACCGCGAATTCAGCAGGCGATTGCCCAGGCCGGTGTCGGAGACTGCATCCATCTTGCCGGAAAACTCGACTATGCCCGCTTTGCGGAGGTGGTCGGCCGCGCCGATTTGTATATCGGTGCCGGCACCACGTTGATCGAGGCGTCAGCGCTGGGCGTCCCATCGCTGGTTGCCCTGGACGACAATCCAGAGCCGACGACCCCCGGCTTCTTTGCCGATCGTACCGGCACCTTTACCTCGGACTGGGCCGATGACGATCACCCCATCCCCTTCAAGGACGCGATAGCAGCCTTCGCCGACTTGTCGGAAGAAGCGCGCCAGTCGCTGGCGGATCGATCGATGGCACGGGCGCAATCCTATTCGATCGATGGAGCCGAGCGGGAAATACAGCGCATGATCGCAAATGCAAAACCCTCCTGCGCGCGGCTCGGCATCCTGGATCGGGTGCAGTACAGCCTCGGCGTCGTGCGCGAGGTTGCCCGCGTCGCAATGGGCAAGGGAGCCTATCGTGTCCGTTGAACCGCGACTTCATCCTTTGGTCGAACCGCTGACATGGGATAGCGCTTTTTTCGGTTATGACGTTGGCGCATTGTCGCTCGACAACACAGCCGATCGATCCGCCATCCGTAATGCACTGGGGCCGCCGGACAACGCCCGCTATCGGCTAATCGTCGTCAGCCATCCCAGCGATCGTGCGGACCTTCGTCAGGCAGTGGCGGATGCGGGCGGGCAACTGGTGGACGTGAAGTTCGACTATCGAACCGATGTCCCGAACGGTTCCGACTGGCCGGAGCATGTCGATGCGTTAACAGCCGCAGCCACTTCTGCCGAAGTACAAGCCCTCAACGCACTTGCCTTGATAAGCGGTGAGCATTCGCGCTTCAGGATCGATCCCCGGATCGGCCACGACAATTGGTCGCGCCTCTATCGCCTATGGGTTGAGAACAGCCTGTCCGGTGCGATCGCGGACATCGTACTCGTCCACCGCGCTGAGGATCGGATCACCGGGTTCGTGACGATCAAGGCACGCGACGAACAGGCGAGGATCGGGTTGATCGCCGTCGACCCGGCCTTCCAGGGATCGGGCGTCGGCCGGGCACTCATTACCGCAGCCCATGCCTGGGCTGCGCGACAAAGGCTGGCGAATATCTTCGTCGCGACTCAACAGGATAACATCGGCGCCTGCCGCTTCTATGCGCGCATGGGCTTCAGTCTGGCAACGCAAACGGATATTCATCACTTATGGACGATCTCGTGAACATCCCCTTCAATGTGCCCCACGCCACAGGTCGTGAAACCGAGTATATCGCGCAGGCAATCGGCAATCGGAAGCTGTGCGGCGACGGCCCCTTCACCAAGGCATCGCAGGCCTTGCTCGAACAACAGTTCGGTTCGGGCCGGTCGCTGCTGACGACCTCGTGCACCGACGCGCTGGAAGCAGCGGCCATCCTGTGCGACATCAAGCCGGGCGATGAAGTCATCGTTCCCAGCTACACCTTCGTTTCGTCGGCCAATCCGTTTGCGCTGCGCGGCGCGACCATTCGCTTCGTCGACAGCCTTCCCGACCAACCGAACCTGGATCACGAGGCTGTTCGCGAACTGGTAACGCCGCGTACCCGTGCCATCGTCCCGGTCCATTATGCGGGCGTGGCCTGCGAGATGGATGCATTGCGCGATATTGCACAGCGTCACGATATCATGATCGTCGAGGACGCCGCACAGGGGATCGCATCATCCTTCCGCGGCCGTCCGCTGGGCACGCTGGGCGATCTTGCCGCCTTCTCGTTCCACGAAACCAAGAACATCATCGCCGGTGAGGGCGGCACGCTGCACATCAACCGGCCGGACCTGGTTGCCCGGGCGGAGATCATTCGGGAGAAAGGGACCGACCGATCCGCATTCTTCCGGGGCGAAGTCGACAAATACGGATGGGTCGATATCGGATCGTCCTTCCTGCCGTCCGAACTGATCGCCGCCTATCTTCTGGCGCAGCTCGAACAAATCGATGCGATCCAGGCTCGTCGCAAGCATGTCTGGCAGCGCTATGACGCGCGGCTGCGCACCATCGGAGGCAATCACGGCGTCCAGATGCCGTCGATCCCGGACTATGCCACCAACAATGCCCACATGTATTACATGGTGATGCCGTCGGCACAGGTTCGAACCGATCTGCTGGCACATCTGAAGACGCGTAAGATCGGTGCGGTCTTCCACTATCAGTCGCTTCATCGCAGCAAGTTCTTCGAAGGGCGTCATGATGGCCGCCCGCTGCCACAGGCCGACCGGTATACCGAATGCCTGATCCGGTTGCCGCTCTATGCCGACATGACCGACGATCAGGTCGATCGCGTCTGCGATGCAGTGTGCGACTTCTGGACCGGCACGCCCTCCTGAGCAAAGGGGTGGTGTCGATCGCGTGACAGGCGTATTCCGGTTCCCAGCGACGGAACCGGGAAACCCATGGGGCCGCCATTCCTTGCCATAGAGCGTGGCAAGAACAAACATGGCCACTGCCCGCAATAGGAAACAGGCATGACGATCGCAGCTTTTGTTTTGCTTTGGGTGGCGGTCGCTCCGCAGGACGTACCGGAAACCGTGGCTCCAGCACCTGCGCCCATTCTCTCGCCGCTGGGCCAGACCGCGACATCCTCCGCGGGACAGGTCGGACAGAAGCAAACCCGCGACGATTTGGCCGCGGAAACCGGAATTACTCCGATGGCGCGGATCGACGCCCGCATCCAGAACCGGGTGCAGTCGCGTATCCGCAATCGCATCGATCGCTATTACGATCCGCAGGCCAATGCGGCTTCACCTTTTGCAGTGGCTGGCGAACAACTGCGACGCGGAGGTCGTCGCCCCCGCTAGACAGGGTTCGTCATCACAAAGGGCAATGGTGATGATCGAGCCGATTTTGACGTAAGGCCGATGGGCCGCGCAGATCAGGTGGCGATAGAAAATTTCTGCAGCATCTGGCGGTTGATCTTGTGAACGTCGTAGCGTTCCTCGGCGAGGCGTCGACTTTCACGCCCCATCGTGACGATCAGGTCGGGCTCTTCGATGAAGCGGCACATGGCCGCCGCCAGTGCATCGGCATCGCGCGCCGGAACGATGAAGCCGTTCACGCCGGGGACGACCGTATCGCGACAACCCGGAGAATCGGTGGTAATGACGGCGCGGCCCACCGCCATCGCTTCCTGCGTGCTGCGCGGCTTTCCTTCCCGGTAATAGGATGGCAGCACATAGACGCTCGACGCGGCGATATGGGACTTCACGTCATTGACGTGACCGAGCCATTCCATACCGCTGTCGACGACCATCCCTTCGACTTCCGCCTGACTGAGGCCACCGGGATTGGGGTCGAGGCCGCCCAACAGTACGAAACGCGCATCCGGATATTTCTGGTGGACGATCTTCGCTGCCCCGGCAAATTCGACGATCCCCTTTTCGCGCAGCAGCCGTCCCATCAGCAGGAAGGTTGCCGGCGACGTAGGGGGCGGGACCTCTGCCAGCACGTTCAGATCAATGCCTGTTCCCTCCAGCAAGTACGCCTTGGCTGCGGGCAGGATGCCCGCATCGACGAACTCCTGCACATCGTCCTGATTCTGGAAGAATACCGTCTGGCAGGCACGGAAGGCGAGGCCATACAGACTTAATGCCAGCAAGCGCAGCGCACGACGCTTAGGCGTCTTGTTGCGATCATCCGATCCGAAGATGTAGCCCAACCCGGCCACCAGCGCATAGCGGCGGGGGACGCCGGCGAGACGCGCTGCGATGCTTCCGTAGATTACCGGCTTGATGAAGTAACTGAAGAGCATATCCGGCTTCAGCCGGCGTAGCGTGCGATACAATCCCATCGTATCGCCCAGGTCGCGCACCGGGCTGAGACCGGTGCGCTCCATCGAGACATCGACCGGGACAGCGCCAAGCCGAACCACCGCTTGGCGCGTGTAATCATCAAAATCCGGGGCAAGCGCATAGACCCGAACCCCGGCGTTCACCATCGCCTTGATCAGCGGTCCACGAAAATTCGATAGGGAATACGCGCCGTTTGTCAGGATCGCTGCAGTTTTTGGCGACTGGTCAGGTACTGTAACGCCACCGGAAGCGCCGTTTGCCCTCAAAGCATTTGAACCGTCAAAAACCACTCGCCACCGCCCCACTTGCGCCGCCCGTCCAACTGACCGCTTAGCAGACAAGCCGGGCGAGGCCACATCTTAATGGCCGATCGACGTTCGTGAGAGCCGGTCGAACAAGAAACGGGCTGGACCCCCCCTCGACCCAACATTACAGCCCTGACGGATAGGCAGCCCACCCAGTCGAGAGTTTGATCATGTTTCCGTATTGGCTGCTGTTCTCGGTCTTTGCGCTTGGCGCTCTCGGTTGGGATGGCGGGTCGAAACAGGATCGACCGACACCGATGCTGCTGATCGCGGCCGCATTGATGGTGCTGCTCATCGGACTACGGTGGCAGGTTGGTGCCGACTGGTTCCCCTACGAACGCATGTATGATGAGATTTCGCAGTGGGGCCTTATCGCCGCGTTCGAAATCACCGAGCCACTTTATGGGCTCCTCAACCTAGCCGCCGACCGGCTTGGCATGGGGATCTGGGCGGTGAACATCGTATGTTCCGTGCTGTTCGCATGGGGCTTGATACGATTTGCGAAACTACAGCCAAATCCGTGGCTGGCCATTGTGGTAGCCGTGCCGTTCCTGGCTATCGTGGTGGCGATGGGCTTCACCCGCCAAGGTGCGGCGATCGGCCTTGCCATGCTCGCGCTAGTGGCACTGCACAATAATTCGATCCGCACCAGCATCTTCTACGTACTGCTTGCAAGCACGTTCCATCGCTCCGCACTGGTTTTGATACCACTGATCGGCATTTCCAATACGCAGAACCGCTTTCAGGTATTGTTCTTTACCTTGATGGCATCCGTTCTTGGTTATGTATTCCTACTAGATTCTGCGGTCGACCGCTATTCGACGACGTATGTCGAGCAGGTCTATCAAGCGGACGGTGCAGCGCCGCGACTTGCAATGAATATCATACCGGCCCTGATGGTACTGTTTTTCTCACAAAGGCTGCGCCTAGAGGGCGCCGAACGTCGCCTTTGGATCGCCTTTGCCTGTCTGGGCCTGCTATTGAACATATTGTTACTTTTCACCGCGTCGACCGTCGCCCTCGACCGGATCGGTATCTACGTCATCCCAATGCAGATGCTGGTTTTTTCCAGGCTACCATTGATCTTCAACCCTGAAGGCCAGCCCAGCAAAATAATCACCTTTGGCATTGTCGCCTACGCCGCTGCGGTACAATTTGTCTGGCTTAACTTCGCCTCAAACGCAGAATATTGGCTCCCATACAAATTCATATTGCTCGACTAGCATAACGTTTGTGAAATTTTATCGACCGGAAAACGACCATGGGCACCGGCTGAATTCGCAGTCCGTCGCCCGGATAGCGATCCACCATGATCGAATTTGCTCGGCTCTAAGATAGGCACTTGCATGTCCGCATCCACTCGACCGACCCGACTGCCGACGATAAGCGTCAATGCCGCACTGCTGTTCGGGCTGATCGTCACGGCCTGGGTCGCGGGGGGGGCGGCGCGCGCCGACGTCCTTGGCCAGACCGTCATGCGAACGGTCGCTTGGATCGCAATCATCGGCAGCCTGCTGTTCGGCGCGCGACCATCGCTGCCCGCAGCCAAGCCAGCATTCTTGATCCTGTCGGCGGCTCTGGTGCTGGTGCTGGTGCAGTTGATCCCTCTGCCTCCGGCTTTATGGCAGATGCTGCCGGGGCGCCAAGCCATTACGGCAGCCCAATTACTTGGCTCACCGGAGTGGCGACCGCTAGCCCTGGTGCCAGGCGCAACAGCAAACAGCGCTGAAGCACTCGTCGTGCCCTTTGCCGCCCTGTTGTTGGTTGCCGGACTGGAAAAGCGCGAACTTGCATGGCTGCCCTCACTTCTGCTGGGCATGATCGCGGCAGCTGCGATACCTGGGCTGCTGCAATTTTCAGGCGCAGGCTTCGACCATCCACTGATCAACGACACGCCGGGGCAAGTGAGCGGCAATTTCGCCAATCGCAATCATTTCGCGCTGTTCCTGGCATTCGGCTGCGCATTGGCACCAGCTTGGGCATTTTCCGGATCAGGCCGGGCGAGGTGGCGCGCCCCGGTCGCGGGTGGGCTGGTAATATTATTCGTCCTGCTGATCCTGGCCAGCGGGTCGCGGGCCGGATTGATGGTCGGCGGCCTAGGGGTCGCTGCGGGACTGCCAATGCTTTATCATGGCATTCGCCGGAACTATCGCGGTCTTCCATCCTGGTTTTTGCCTACCACCTTCGCCGCCATACTTGCCCTGCTAGCCATCTTCATCGCGATAAGCATGAATTCTAATCGCGCAGTATCCATTGATAGATTGCTGTCACTCGATGCCGGCCAAGATTTGCGCGCACGTACCATTCCAGTGGTGCTATCAATGGTCATGGATTACTTTCCATTTGGTACAGGATTTGGGGGATTTGACCCCATATTCAGGATTCACGAACCATTTTCCATGCTTAAGGCGACATATTTCAATCACGCACATAATGATTTTCTTGAAATTGCGCTTGACGGCGGCATTGCTGCCATATTGATCTGCATCTTCGCTGTTGGATGGTGGGCGCTGTATAGCATGAAGGCGTGGCGCAATGGCCCGGAACTCGCAAAAGTGGGATCATCCATTCTTGGCCTGACTTTGATATCTTCAATATTCGACTATCCGGCTAGAACGCCAACGATGATGATTATCATCGTAATCGCTGCGATTTGGCTTGGATTAAATCGAACCGACGCGGCGCGGACGGCTTTACCTGCTGCGGACGGCTAACTATAGCCCAACGCGTTTATCACAGCTTTTCCGGAAGCCCGAAAGCGCATGCGTAAGTTCTGTATCGCCCTTGCTATCGCGGCGGCCATGTCTGGCTGCGCAAGCCGCCAGCAGCTAACATCCACCGATCGGCTGACGGTCATGGAGGGTAGCCATGTACTGCCGCCACCGGGGCGAGGCGACCTTGTCGCCGCGGATCGACCAGCGTTGATCGGACCTCTGGACACGATCCAGGTCGATGTCTTCAATGTCCCCGAACTGAACCGGGAGATGCAGGTCGATGCCAGTGGACGCATCGCCATGCCGCTCGCCGGCACGATCGACGCCCGCGGCAAAACTGCCGAAGAATTGGCAAACACGATTGAGACGGCGCTACGGGCGAAATTCGTTCGCAATCCGGACGTCACCGTAAATATCAAGAGCTCGGTCAGTCAGGTGGTTACGATCGACGGACAAGTCGTCGAGCCGGGTCTGTATCCCGTCACGAACCAGATGACTCTGATGCGCGTGATCGCATCGGCAAAGGGGCTGTCGGAATTCGCGCGCCAGGATGATGTGGTCATCCTGCGCACCGTGGGCGATCGCCGGATGGCCGGTCTCTACAACGTCGCGGCCATCCGTCAGGGTGCGTATGACGATCCGCCGGTATTCGCAAACGACGTCATCGTGGTAGGCGACTCTCCGCAACGTCGCCTGTTCCGTGACCTCGTATCCATTTCTCCGCTGCTTGCGGCTCCGCTGATTGCGGTCTTGCAGTAAGGTCCGCATCATGACGTCCGCTATTCCCGCTTCGAACTTTGTCACCCCGACCACGGCCGCTTCGGCCAGCGAGGTGCCAATCATCCGCCAGTATCTGCGCATTGCCTTGCGCTGGCGCTATGTCATCCTGGGTGTGACCGCTGCGTGCATCCTGCTGGGCCTTATCGTCACGTTGCTGATGACGCCCAAATACACGGCGACCGCGACGATCGAGATTTCGCGCGAAGCAAACCAGGTCACCAATTTCCAAGGCGTCGAGCGGGAAACGAGCGTAGCGGACCAGGAATTCTATCAAACGCAATATGGGCTGCTGCAATCCCGTTCGCTGTCCGAACGCGTCGCCACCCAATTGCGACTGGTCGACGATCGCAGCTTCTACGAACGCTTCGGCTTTTCGAGCGAGGATCCCGCATTCCAGCTGGTCAACGGCCGCTATCCGGCTTCCGGGCGAGCAACGCGCCAGCGCGTCGCCGGCGAAATCCTGATCGATCATCTGGCAATCGTGCCAACTCGCTTGTCGCGTCTGGTCGATATTCGCTTCACCAGCCCAAATCCCGAATTTTCGGCCAAGATCGTCAACACCTGGTCCGATGCATTCATCCAGACCAATCTCGAGCGCAAGGTGCAGGCGACGTCCTACGGGCGGAACCTGCTGCAACGGCAGCTGGCACAGCAGAAGGAGCGGCTTGACGAAAGTCAGCGTCAGCTGGTCACCTATGCGTCGCAGGAACGCATTATCAATCTTCCGGCACAGTCGAATGCAGACGGTTCGACGGCGGAACGTTCGATCGTTGCCGACGATCTGGCCTCGCTGAATACCGCGTTGAGCCAGGCAACTGCGGAACGCATCGCTGCGGAATCCCGCTATCGCGAAGGCAGTCGTGCAGGCGCCTCTTCCGAAGCATTGCGCAATCAGGCGATCAACTCGTTGCGTCAGCGCCGTGCGGAATATGCCGCCGAATATCAGAAGCTGTTGACCCAGTTCGAACCGGAATATCCGGCTGCGAAGGCGCTGAAGTCGCAGATCGACCAGCTCGATCGCAGCATCACTAACGAGGAACGTCGCGTATCCGGATCGATCGAGACCGATTATCGCGGCGCGGTAGAGCGCGAACGTGCGCTGCAGGCTCGGGTCGAACAGCTCAAGAGCAGCTATCTCGATCTGCGTCGACGCTCCATCCAGTACAATATCTTTCAGCAAGAGGTGGATACCAACCGCGCGCTGTATGAAGGGTTACTGCAGCGGTTCAAGGAAATCGGCGTCGCCGGTGGTGTTGGCGTCAACAATGTGGCGGTCGTCGATCAAGCTGACGTACCGCAGCATCCGTCCAGCCCGCGCCTACTAATCAATCTGGCAATCGCGCTCGTCGCCGGTCTCAGCATCGGTGCGGCACTGGCCTTCGCTCTTGAACAGATGGATGAGGCCATTGCCGATCCTGGCGAGGTAGAACGACGCTTGGGCCTGCCGCTGCTGGGTTCGGTACCGAAGGTGGAGAATGTTACGCCGAAGGAAGCGTTGCTCGATCGCAAGTCCGAACTGGTCGACGCCTATCTTGCGATCCAGACGAACCTAGCCTTCACCACCGAACATGGCGTACCCCGTTCGCTCTCCGTCACCTCGACCCGCCCGGCAGAGGGCAAGTCTACGACGGCACTGGCACTTGCCACTATGCTGGCGCGTAGCGGCAAGCGGGTCATCCTGGTTGACGGCGACATGCGCTCGCCATCGGTCCATCATCTGGGTGGAGTGAACCACGACCATGGTCTCAGCAACTTCCTTGCTGGGCAGGAAGATATCGCACCGCTGACGTTCGACATGGCCGATCTCGGCTTCACCGCAATGTCGGCAGGTCCCATTCCGCCGAACGCGGCGGAACTGCTTACCGGCAACCGCTTGTCGCTGCTGATCGAGCGCCTGCATGAACATTTCGATCATGTCGTGATCGACAGCCCGCCGGTCATGGGCCTGGCCGACGCGCCTTTGATTGCAAGCCGCGTCGAAGGTGTCGTCTATGCGGTTGAATCGCACGGTATCCGGTCGACGCTCGTCAAGACGGCGCTGGCGCGGCTCGCGGCGGCCAATGCACACATCTTTGGTGGCGTCCTGACCAAGTTCGAAGCACGCAAGGCGCATTACGGCTACGGCTACGAATATGGCTATGGCTATGGCCGGGAAAAGGCGACCGAGGCCAAGGGTTGATGCCAAGGCGTCGCGCATCATCACCCCGACGGTCTGCGACCGAATGGGCAGTGCGCGGCGCATTGGCGGTGGCGGCGGCGGGATTGGGCACCGTTTCGATCCTGCATTCGCTGGCCTATATGATCCGGGGCAGCGCACCGGCACGGGCACACGCGCTGGCTCCATGGGACGGGCGGATCACCGCCTTGCTCTCCGAGCAACTGTCGGGACCTGCCGCAAGCCCGACCGATCGTAAGCGCGCCGACGACCTTGCCCGGCTTGCACTGCGTCAGGATGCAACGGCAGTACCGGCAATAGCGACACTAGGCATCAACGCGCAGGTGCGGGGCGACACCGCTGCGGCGCGGGAGATATTCGTTTATTCTGAACGCCTGTCGCGCCGTGATCTGCGTACCCGCTTATGGGCGATCGAGGATGCCGTTGGACGGAATGATATTCCAGCAGCGCTGCGCAATTACGATATCGCGCTCCGTACCTCGCGGGTTGCTCCGGACCTGCTATTTCCTGTCTTGGCGAGCGCAATAAGCGAAGCTGACATTCGACGCGGGTTGGTCATGACCCTAGCCAAGCGTCCGCCATGGGGGCAGTTGTTCATCGGTTACGTTGCAGAGAACGGACCTGACGCACGCGCAACGGCGGCTTTCATGTCAGGGTTGCAGCAATCAGGTATTCCGCAACCCGATGGCTCGGCTGCAGCATTGATGGCACGGCTGCTTGCGGAAGGGCATGTCGATGATGCGTGGCGCTATTATGCGGCAATCACACCGGGAGCAGATCGCCGACGGTCGCGCGATCCTAATTTTACCGCCAATCGCATGACGCCATTCGACTGGAATCCGCTTGGCGACAGCGGGATTGCAACGACGATACAGCGCGGCGATCGGGGCGGCATTTTCGATTTTGTCGCACCTTCGAACCTTGGCGGCCCGCTTCTGCGGCAAACGCAGATGCTGCCACCTGGCAAATATCGGATAGAAGGCCGTAGCGCAGGGATCGACCAGCCCGACGCCACGCTACCTTATTGGCTGTTGAGCTGTGCCGATGGTCACGAAGTGGGCAGGGTAACCATTCCCGCATCAGCACGCATGAAAGGCCGTTTTTCGGGCGAATTCAACGTGCCGGCCGGTTGCCCCACCCAGCAACTCACACTCGTCGCAAAGCCGTCCGACCAGATATCGGGGGTTACCGGGCAAATCGAAAGCGCACAGCTAACACCAGTCCCGTAAGCATTCCCCGGCGCGACAACCGGAGGCCATCGTTCAGCGTTGGTTCTCTGTCCCTGATGCGCACAAGGTCATCGCCGGGTACGAGGCATTTCTACCTCACGGCAGGTCAGGCATATTCGGTTAGCCGAGCCTTCAGCACCCAACCAGTAAGAGGCTGGTCACTTTTTACGTAGATTCGGACCTGGGTCGGATCGATCCATAGCGTCCCAAACGAAACAGTCGGATTATAGACGCCACCGTTGGGAAAGGGGAATTCAAGCGTCGGGATCAGATGTGCCTTTTGGATATCCGCGACACGATCGTTTGGTGATGCGGTCAAATTGATCCGAACCTGAAAATCCTGCGTTCCCGAAACGATCCAGTCCGTACGCGGAATGCGAAACATGCGTTCACGAAGGATCGAGCCCGGGACAGGCGGGATCGGTGGTCCAAACGGGGTAATCTCCGGCGTTCCAAAAAATCTGACCAACGTCTTGTCGATCGAATAGCTGGTGATTGGTCCGTTCGCCGCAACCCGGCCATCGCCATACCAACGAATCTGTTCGATCGTGTTGATTGGGACCGCGACTGCGGCAACCGGTCCATTTGCGTCGCGATTGGCTTCGATCATGGGGGCGTGGAGGTCGACCGTCGCGCCGGTTCCGATCTCCAGCCCGTTACCGTCGAGACCGACAATATTGGTATTACGAACAACCATCTGGCCGAAACGAAACACGGCGCCCATATCCGCACCGATGACCGATCCACCGTCTATGACGAAGCGGTTGACGCGATTACCGGTGCGGCCCTCAACCACCATTGCCGTACCGCCGAGCGTATCGATGAAGATATCCGGCGCACGGTAGGTTATCTGTTCGATGTCGACATTATCAGTCGTGTAGATAAGGATACCTGCACCACCAGTTCCGCGACCGACGGCATTGAAGCGCGTGAACGACTGAATCGCGCCGTATTCATGATACAGCGCTTCCACTGGAACCTTCAGTCCGCCATCGACAGGATCGCCGTATGCAGTCGTATCGCGCGACCAAGAGGCGCTTACATACCCCGTCGTTTCAAATCCCACCTGGAAATTGAAACAGCGGCAATCTTCATGCGCCACATTCTGGAGGCTCGCACTGCCGCCGACGGTTACGACCGTGTAGTGGGCGTATCCCCATGCATTATGGACGTCCACGCGCCGAATCCGAGTTCCCTCACAAGCTCCATCGGCCGTAGCGATGATACAGAGACCATGGGTACGATTATCGTCTCCGCGCCCAAGGCCAGAGCGCTGACAGTCGATTGAGTAGTCTTCGGAAAACCCGTCGGAATCGTCGCGATGAACGATCGCGAAGCGCGGTGTCGTTTGCGTTTCCTCATCAGCAAGGGGGATAACCTTCATCCACGAGAGCGTGCGCGAAATCCCACGTAGCCCCTTGCCGCTAGGCACAACAATTTCCGGGGTAAAATAATGCGTCAACGCGCCGATCTGTATCTGCCGAACCATGGAAGCGGCAAACGCTGCGTTCAGGATCGGCGCAGCATCGATCTCGACACCGCCTAACGCGCCGAATTGCTGGGCATTATGTTGCGCAGCAGCAGCAATTTGCCAACAGGACGTGTCGAACGCTTCAAACCACCAGATACCGCGGCCATTAACCGGCAACGGATTTATGACATCAGTCCAACGGTCATAGAAGGCGGCCCCACCATCACCGTCTAGCAAGAACCCATTTGTCCGAATTCGCACGACCTCCGGTTGGTAGCTCAGCAACTGAGCCTGTTGAAACGTACCAACCTCTAATACATCGTACATATTATTCACATCTTTTCATTTTTTTGAAATCAGTGATTCGAAATTAACATAAGAACATATATTTTTCACTTACCATATACAGGCGAAATAAAGATATAATGAATTCTGCTTTTCCAGAATGATACTCCCATGATTTGTTTTGCCGCATAGTGACGAGTGATGCGGCAAGGTTTCTTCGCCGAAAGCGAAACCACCGACATGCGGCAAAGGCATCAGCTTGGCGTGAAGATGCGCCGAAAGCATCGGATCAACGATACATCGTTCTACAACTCGAAGACAACGTGCGGCGGGATGCACCTGTCGAAAGCGGCGGATCGAGGAAGCTGGAGGACAAGCCTCGACAACTGGCGGCTATGACCAAGCGAGAACGCAAGAAGATGAACTTGAAACACATGCCGGTCATATTGCGAAGAGCGGCTGACGGGGCGCAAGTGTAGCAACCGGAAACAGGCGCTAGGGCGCTGGGCAGGCTGGCACCAATGGATATTCCGCAGGAACGCAGCCAGTGCAGGTTGCTCGACAACGCGGATGGAAGTGTTGGCCTGAAGCCGGCGCACCCAGCGCCGGGGGGGGGGGGGGAATGCTCGGTGCGCATCGTCGACGCATTGACGTCAGACAGGCGCATTTTTGCAAACTCACCGCCATCGCCAAGCATCGCGGGCTACCAGGCATGGCGGTCAGCGAAAACGAAACCGGACTGATCGGTCACGCTGTGCCCCCGGCACTAAAATATCGCATTCTACTCCGCGGAATAACACCATTGGCAAAGTTAGCTCGTCAGCCCTTCGTTTACGGCAAATTGTCTAAGGCGCCTAAACGAGATCAGCGAGCGCCAAACCCGTTTATCATTGTACTAATTGTGCGAAGCGAAATCAGCACATCCAGCCACGCCGAAAAGTTTTTGATATAGTAAAAATCATAGGCCAACTTGGTAGAGACAGAATCAATGTCGCTGACATGCCCCTGATTTACCTGTGCCCAACCAGTGATACCGGGTCGTACGATGTGGCGATAAAAATAAAATGGAATTTCCTTCTCATACCATTCCGACAGAGCAACGGCTTCCGGACGAGGTCCAATCCAGCTCATGTCACCGGCAATGATATTCAGAATTTGGGGAAGTTCGTCGATCCGGCTTTGGCGCAGGAAACGTCCGAACCGTGTTACTCGCGGATCATCTTGCCCTGTCCGTGCAGCTTCGCGAGCATCGTTGACAGCACCAACCGGAGCAGGTCGCATGGTTCGAAACTTATAGATACTGAACGGTTTCCCACGATATCCCATCCGTTGCTGGCGGAACAGCACGGTACCAGGCGAATCCAGCTTGATCAGTAACGCCACGATCATGAGCGGAATTGCCAGCAGCGGCAATAACGCCAGCGCACTTGCCAAATCCACAGCCCGCTTCACTTTTCTATAAGCCAGATTTGGAAGCATCGAACCGAAATTATTTTCGGAAATATGTTCGATGGAGACCTTGCCTGACAAAGACTCACGCAGCTGTTTGATGTGGTAGACAGGATGACCGGCAACCGCTGCGTGCGCTAGCATCTGTTCCCATTCCTGCTCATGGTCAAACCGCAAATCCGCAACAATAATTGCTGCAGGGTCTTCTGGAATACGCGGTTCATCCATCACGATCCATTCGGCATTCTTGACGCGCGTCGCGACCTCATATCTGCCGAAAGGTACTAGATAAAATCTTCTTATCCCGTTCCGAAGAACATAGAAGTTGGAGCAAAATGCAACACCGACTGCCAGTATAAACGACAGGAGCAACATCAGTCCGCTATAATTAACACGTAGCGCTAAAATTGCTGCAAGAACGACACCATATGCTCCGCAATAGGTTGGAATCACGAACCTGAATGCCCTGATTCCTGGAAACGATGTGACTCTTCTGAAAATCATTACAGCGAGCAAGACCGCAAACAACGCAGCCAATGCGCTGTTTTTGATACCGTACAATGCCGTAACAGAATTCGTCATTACGACAGGGTCTTTGACAAAAATTGCAGCCGATGGCACAACAACTGCAAATATAACACCCAAGACAATCTGAACGCGAACCCGCTCGATAAGCAGGCCGCGATTGGCATGAGATGTTTCCAATCGGGTCAACAACATGGCAACCTCGGTAAAAACCCTGTCATGTCTGCTGATCGGCATGACAAAAAGATGAACGGTAAATTACGACAGCAGCTGCTATGAGCCACTGCTGTTCATATCGAGCACTTTCGCCGGTATGATCCAAGATCAAAAACTCCGCGCTGGAACCGGATGATTTGCTGATTACCGGGCTTTCCGGCACGCTATCCATCCAGCGAACAGGAAATCGGTATCAGGCGAAAGCTGACGCGTGCGGCGCACGCAAGTCTTTGGCATAGGCATCTACCCAGGCATTCAGCATCAGGACGTTCCATAGTTCGTACTGCGCATTGACCCGCCCGGACAAATGCTGCTGCCACAACGCCCGAATAGGTTCGGGTCGCAGCAGCCCCTGATCGATCAGCACGTTCTCATCGAGCAGGCTTTCGGCCCAATCACGCAAATCGGATCGCAGCCAGGATTCGATCGGTACGGCAAAGCCCATCTTGGGACGCTCGAACAGTTCGCGCGGTACATACCGTTCGAGTATCTGGCGCAAGATCCACTTCGTCCTGCCCTGGTTCAAATGCACGGAAGATGGCAGTCGAAAACTGAATTCGACCAAGCGATGATCGAGGAGGGGCGCCCGGGTTTCGAGGCTCACCGCCATCGATGCGCGATCGACCTTGGTCAGAATGTCGCCGGGAAGATAGGTCGCCAAGTCGAGATATCGGAATTCCTCCACTTGATCGCGAAACATGGAAGTCAGCTGCTTGTCGTCGATGACGCCCAGGCGTTCGGAGCCCTTCACGACGACACTGGCTGGATCATGCCATAGGCTGGTGACACGACGGTATTGCTCGCGACTATCCAACCGCAGCAGCGGTGCGAGCTTGTGAATCTTCTCACCGGCCGCGCGTGGTCGCATGCTCGCGGGAACCACCTGGAATATTCGCTGCCATTGGCGAGGTGATAATGCGGTCATACCGCGAGCCACGATCGAACGGATCGGCCGCGGCAGGGTGCCTAGACGGCCGAGCATGCCTCCAGCAGCGGCATGGCGATTATAGCCGGCGAAAACCTCGTCTCCACCATCGCCGGTCAGAGCGACGGTGACATGTTCACGCGCCAGCTTAGAAACCATGAACGTGGGAATCTGGGATGCATCGGCGAAAGGTTCATCAAAAATCTGTGCCATGTTCGGCACGATCGCCATCGCATCGCGCGGCTCCAGCGTGAACCGCGTGTGGTTGGTACCCAGATGCGCGGCAACACGTGCCGCATCCTCGCCCTCGTCGTACTCGGCACTCTGGTAGCCAATCGAAAAGGTTCGGGTCGAACCGCCACCCTGCTGCTGCATCAGTGCGGTAACGACGGAGGAATCGACGCCGCCCGACAGGAACGCGCCCAAGGGAACATCGGACATCAGGCGGATACGAGTTGCATCCGACAGGAGCGCTTCAGCCTCGGCTACGGCATCCTGCGGCGAACCGGAAAACGGATCAGCATGCCCACGCGCGAGCGCGTCTTCCAGCTGCCAGTAACGCTCGATCCGGACGTCCCCGGTTTCCGGGGAGTAAGCGAGCGCTGCGCCAGGTTCGAGCTTGTGGATTCCGTCAATGATCGAATGCGGTGCTGCGATATAGCTTGTACGCAGATATTCAGCGACGGACGAACGATCGATTTCCCGTGGCGTTTCGGGATGCAGCAACAAGGGCCTAATTTCGCTCGCAAAAGCAAAGCTACCTTCGGACTTCGTCCAGTAGATCGGCTTTTTGCCCAACCGATCGCGCACAAGCCAAAGGCGACGATCCTGTTGATCCCAATATGCGAATGCGAACATTCCCCACAAACGTCGCGCCGTTTCGATCACGCCCCATTTGTGGCAGCCGTAAAGTATAACTTCGCTGTCGGAATGGCCACGGAATACGTATCCGGCACGCTCCAACTCCGGACGAAGCGCGGGAGCATTATAGGCTTCGCCATTGTAGCTGAGGTGACCACGGCCGTCCGGCGTCGCCATCGGCTGTGCTCCGGCATCGCTCAGATCAACAATCGCAAGACGACGATGGGCGAGATACACGCCCGCTGCCTTATCGCCCCATATTCCCCACCCATCGGGACCACGATGGCGGATCGTATCGGCCATTGCTTCCGTCAGCCGTCGATTGGCATCGTCCGAACGTCGCATGGCACTATCGATATGCCCGGTAATGCCACACATGCTGCTCGTTCCGTCCCCACTGGATTTGCCGGTCGCCCTAACCTGATCGCCCCATCTAATCCAGTATTAGGATATTGTGGCATGGCCGCTGCGCATCCTCCTCCTCGACATTTGCCTGCTGTCACTCCCCGGACTGCCAAACTTTTCACAAACGCCGGCCACGGGCTCCCTCCCGTGGCCGGCGTCCCTGTTCAGGCCGGAGTGCGTTACTCCGCCTGATCCTTCGCCGCGCGCTTTACCTGGCCTTCGCCCATGGCCGATACCAGCACGTCGCCCTGCACGGTGAAGTTGTCGGCCGGGAGGGTCGCTACGCGCTTGCCAACGGCCATCGTCACCGATTCCACCCGACCGGCGGCACCCCGGCGGATCGACTGGACGCGGCCGATCGCTTCGCCCTTTGCGTCGCGGACGGTCTGGCCGGGGTTCAGCGCGGGGATCGCGCCGCTGCCCATCAGCGACAGCGCGCCCTCGCCCGATCCGCTGGCCGAGGCCGAGCCGCCCCCGACCGCGCCGTTCGCCATGCCCGAGGCGCTGCCGCTGGCGGCACCGGTCAGGGTGCCGGCACCGTCGCGGACCTGGCCGATCGCGCCCTGCGCCCGGTCGCGCGCCGTGCCGACCGCGCCGGCCGCACGATCGCGGGTGGTGGCGACGCCGCTACGAACCCGGTCGCGCGCCGCGCCGGCGGTGTCGCGGACGGCATCGGTGCCGATCAACTGCGCATCGACGCTGCCACCTGCACTGCCCGAGCCACTGCCCGAACCGCCGATCGTGCTGCCCAGCGCCTGGGCGGTGCCGTCGACCGCGCCGTCGCCGCGCGCCGATCCACCGCCGCGTACCCGGCCACTGCGCCGGTCGACCTGTCGTTCGGCGGTCACCTCGCCGCCGCCGCGCCGCGCGGTGCGCGCGGTGGTGTCGGCGCGGTCGCGAACCGGGGCGACGGTGCGGTCGATATTGCCACCGAGGTTACCGCCGATCCCACCGCTCAGGCTGCCGCCCAGCCCGCCACCGCCACCGCCGCCCAGCAGCTGGGCCGAGGCGGGGGTCGCGATCGCGGCGGCAAGCGCCGCACCCATCAGGAACATGGTCTTCATGGCTGTTCTCCTGCGTTCGTGCGCCGCGAGGGGCGCTTCGGGAAGGAGAACGGGTGCCGGTTTCGCTTTAATCCCGATGGGTGCGATTTTTTTCGGCGGGGAAGTGCGACGCGCCGCGCACCTTCTTCGCGACATATTCCGCGAACCCCCGGGCATAGGCGTCGCGCAGGTCGGCCGTCGCCGCGTCGACCTGATCGGGCATTTTCGCCGGAAAGATCGCCAGCGGGTTCTTCACCTGTCCGGGGAAGCTGCGCGGCTTGACGCCACCATCACGCCCGAAATCGCGAAAGGTCCATTTGGCGAACAGGTTGGTGCCGACCAGCGGTTTCCTGACGTAGAACAGCTCACCCCCGACCAGCTCGGCATAGCAGGGCGTGGTGGCGTCGCTCAGCCGCCTGCCCGCCTTCAGGCTGGCCTGCATCGTGCGCAGCGCCTGCCCGACCGCCGGATCGGCCTTGGCCGCCGCATCGGACGGCACCGCCGGTTCGACGACGATGGTATAGCCGGTAAGGCCCAGCATCCCCGCCGCATCGGCGGCACGCAGCGCCTCCACCTGCGCTTCGGGCGACAGGTCGTCGTGCATCCGGTCGGTGATCGTCGCGACCCTGCCCTTGTTCGCCGCCTGATCGATCACCCCGCCCAGGGCCCCGCCGAACATCCCCAGGCCGCTCATCTTCATGCCGCGATAGGTTTCGCTCGGCCAGATATGCAGTTCGCAGGTCTGCGCCTGTGCGGTGCCCGATGCGAGCAACGCCAACGCGCCCATCCAGAATGTCATGTGCCTTCCCCCGTTTCCCTACCGAAACGTATAATGTCTGGAGAAGCGGACGGAAGGGCGCTGCGGTGGAGTTGCCTCCGAAACCGATCTATCCCTACCGCACCGGCGTCCGGCACGCCCCGCACAGCACGCCGCGCCCGGTGCGGCCGCCACGCTTCGCCTCGCGGTCGAGCGCCTTCATCGCCGTCGCCGCATCCCCGCCCCACACCGCCGACAGCCGCGCGGCGACCAGCGGCGCGGCGAACGACGTGCCGCGCACGCCGCGCGCCTGTCCCGCAGCGTTCAGCGCCAGCATGTCCGCCCCCGGTGCGGCATAGTCGAGGTGGCTGGCCCGCCCCGCCTCCAGCAGCACCCGCCCGCGCCCGTCGACCCCGGTGACGGCGATCGCCTGGGGATAGCTGGCGGGATAGGCCGGCGGGGCGGCGGGGCCGTTGTTGCCGACCGCCGCGACGACGACGGTCCCCCGCGCCCGCGCCGCCGCGACGAAGCGGCCGAGCAGCGCATTGTCGGGGCCGGCAAGGCTCATCACCACCACCGGCACCTGCCCGCGCACCATCCACGCCAGCGCGCGGGCAAGCGCACTGGCGCTGCCGCCCGCCGGGTCGCTGCCATAGACGTCGGAGACATGCAGCGCCGCGCCGGGGGCGCTGGCCCGGATTCCGCCGCCGCCGGTCAGCAGCGAGGCGACCGCCATGCCATGATCGCTGGCGCGCGGGGCACCGCTGGCAAAGCCCTGTTGCGCGGCAAGGCCGGGGGTGCCGGCCGAAACACCGCCGTCGATGATGCCGATGCGCTTGCCGCCGGTGCCGGGGGCCGGGCCATCCCCGCCCCGTACCCCGGCCTCCGCCGGGATGCGGGCGGGCGTGGCCTCCCCGCTGGCGCTGTACAGCGGGTCCAGCGTCACCCGGTCGGCACCGGCGATCTTGCCCAGCGCCCGCGCCGCCGCGACCGCCGACAGCCCGGCGGGCGCACGCAGCCGGGCGAAACCGATGCCGAGATCGTCGTAGCGTTCGTTCGCGATCACCGAAAACCCCGCGCGCTGCGCCAGCGCCAGCAGCGCCGGATCGGGATCGGCCAGCGTCACCTCGCCCGCGCGGACGGGATTATCGTCGCGGTCCAGCTCGATCCGGTCGGGAAAGCGCCGCGCGAGGTCGCGGGCGCGCTCGACCGACTGCCGCACCAGCTGGCGCGTATCGGCCACCGCATCGTCGATCGGGAGCGCACCGCGAAGGTCGCCCACCGCCTCCCCCACCCGACCGGGCAGCTGCGGCAGTTGCGGCACCTGTGGCAGCAACTGCGCCGACGCCGCCGTCGGCAGGGCCAGCGCCAATGCCACGCATCGCAGGAAGTTCGATCCCGTCATCACACTCCGCCTTCCCTGCCCGCGCCTGGCGCCTGCCACCCAATCGACGCTTCTCTCCTACGCCAGAAGAAGAAGCGGGACCCCGGATCAAGTCCGGGGTGACGAAGATGGTTTTGGCGGGCGTCCCCGCCGACATCACCCGCCGAATCCAATCGCCGCTAGGATTTTCGTGCGCCATGCCGGATGAAACGGGCGACGCCATCCGTTTCATCCCCGAAGCCCGAAAGGACACCGTTGCGCTTCGAAAACGAATTGCTGACGCATCTGCCCCTGTTGCGGCGTGTCGCCCATGCGCTCGCCCGCAACCCCGCCGATGCCGACGACCTGTTGCAGGCGGCGGTCGAACGCGCGCTCACCCGCCGCGACCAGTGGCAGGCCGGCACCAGGCTGGATGCATGGGCGATCCGTATCCTGCGCAATTTGTGGATCGACACGGTTCGGGCACAGGCACGGCGGCGCGAGACCTTCGTGCCACCGGAGGCAGGCGACGCCGTGGGGCGGCAGGGCGAACAGGAAATGACCGTGGAAATGCACAATATCGGCCGGGCGATGGGCAAGCTGCCCCCCGAACAGCGTGAGGTGATCGCGCTGGTGATGGTGGAGGGCTTTGCGTACCGTGAGGCGGCGGAGATCCTCGATATTCCGATCGGCACGCTCACCTCGCGCCTGGTGCGCGGACGGGAAGCGTTGCTGGGGCATCTGGGGGAAGCGGCATGACGATCGATCCCGAAACGCTGGCCGCCTATGCCGATGGCGAGCTGGACCCGATCGCCGCAAAGCGCGTCGAACGGGCGATGGCCGACGATCCGACGCTGGCCGCCGAGGTCGAGCGCCACCGCGCGCTGACCGCCCGGCTGCGCGGCAGCTTCGCCGGCCTCGACGCACAGCCGATGCCCGCCGGGGTCGAGGCGCTGTTCGCGCGCGCCGATAACGTCGTGGCCTTTCCGACCCGCAAACCGGCACCCAGGCCGCAGCGCTGGTGGGGCGCGGTCGCCGCCAGCCTCGTCGCCGGGCTGCTGCTCGGGCAGCTGGTGCCGCGTGCCGGCAGCGATCTGGCGTTCGAAGGCGGCACGGCGGTCGCGCAAGGCAGCCTTGCCCGCGCGCTCGACACGCAGCTCGCCTCGACGCAGGGGGCGCAGGCACCGGTAAGGATCGGCATCACCTTCCGCGACCGCGCCGGCGCGCTGTGCCGCACGTTCGAAACCGGCACCACCGGCGGCATCGCCTGTGCCGGCGACAGCGGCCCGTGGCGGGTGCAGGTGCTGCAGGGCGGGGCCAAGACGACCACCACCGCCTATGCCCAGGCCGGGTCGCCGATGGCGGCGGTGCTGGAACAGGCGCAGGCGATGGCCGCCGGCGACCCACTGGATGCGGCGGGCGAGGCGGCGGCGCTGAAGGGGCGGTAGGGGCGCACCCATATGGATGGACGTACCCCCGCGCAGGCGGGGGCCCAGGGCCAAACAAAACAGCGACCGGCGCTTGTCGCCCTTGGGCCCCCGCCTGCGCGGGGGCACGACTTCTCACACCACCGTCCGTCATTCCGGCGCAGGCCGGAATCCATGGATGGGGTGACGTCGCGCTTCGATCGTGAACACCCGACACAATGGATTCCGGCCTGCGCCGGAATGACGCGTGGGCATGCCCCCCAACAACCCGTTCGGTTCGAGCAGCTTCGAGCCTGTCGAGAAGCGTCCGTCGAGAACCCGCTATCCCCGATGCCGCCCCCAGCGCGCACTCACCGCCACCTCGTCGAACAGATGCCGCCCCAATATCACCAGCGCCGCGCCGCTGCTCGCCCCGACATAGGTGACCGCGCCCAGCCCGTAGGCCAGCAGCCCCGCCGATTGCGGCGGCACATGGAGCGCGTACAGCCAGTGCAGCGCCGCCCCCGCCACCATCAGCAACACCAGCCCCATCAGGCGCAAGGCCAGGTCGCCCCGGCGGGTCAGCCACTGCTCCATGCCACGTCTCCCTTCCCAACGTGGCACACCAGCTATCGGGCGCGGCGTAGCAAGACGAGAGCGATTTCTGCCTTTCGCATAGCGCCGGCATAATCGCCGCGCGGCCACTATGCGCGCGCTATGCAATTCCCTGGAATCGCTCTCGAAACCCAATGCGGCGGGGCATAGCTGACGGTGGCGGGTGCAGGACGCCCGACCTTTGGAAGACAGATTGCATGTCACGCGAACCCAATCCGGAGCCTGACGAACCGGCGACCATCTATGTCGGGCAGGACGCCGCCGGCCACTGGCTGGTGCAGGACAGCGGCCACCGCCTCGAAGGGCGGTTCGTGTCGCGCGATGCCGCGATCGGCTATGCCCGCGGCGAATGCCGGATGCACCATGCCTGCCTGTGCATGGCGACTGCGCCGCTGGTGCCGTTCGTGTCCTTCGCGCCGCTGACCGATGGCGATCGGGTGGTGGCATGAGGACCGCCGTTCGCATCTCCCCCGCCGCGCAGCGCATCGCGCCGCGCCCGGCCCCCATCCGCCGCGCAGTGCGCGCCGATCCGCGCTGGCCGCATATCGTCGCCGCGTTGCAGGCATTGCGCGACGCCCATCGCCATGCGGTGCGGATCGTCGATGCCGATTGCGCCTGCGGCACGCTGCTGATCGAGGTTGCGCGCCATGCCCGCGCGATGGGCTTCACCGCGATCGAGGGGCGCGGCATCGACGGGTCGCCGGCGATGATCGGCCGCGCCCGCGCCGCCGCGGCGCGGCTGCACGATCCGGCGATCGGCCTCACCTTCGACATGACCGACATGCGCGGCGCGCTGGTGCAGGAGGCGGAGGCCCCCGCCGACCTGCTGCTGTGGCATGGCGGGCGCGATGCCGATGCAACCGGCATGGCGGCGGTGCTGGCCGCAGCCGCGATCCGGGTGATCGCCGACACGGGACGCCCGGCATGACGCGGCGCGACCTGCGCTGGAAGGCGGCCGGGCTGGCGCTGCTGGCGCTATCGTGCGCGATGGCGCCCGCGCTCGACGGATCGCTGCTGGCGCTCGCCTTCCTGCCGCTGGCGCTCCTCGCGCTACCGCTGCTGCTGCACGGCAAGCGCGTCGGGCAGATGGTGCGCGCCGGATGGCGCGGCCACGGCCGCACCGTCGACGTCGTCCACGCCGCCCGGCTGCGGCGGCACCGTTGATTCACTCGATCGATCGAACCCCGCCGCACTGATTCAAACAATCCGCAGGACACCCCTGCGCGCGCCCGCGATAGTGTGTCGATGGACCTCCCCTTCGTGCCCATCGAGCTGACCGCCCGCAATCCCGCACGGGGGATCGCACGGCGTTGGCGCGTGGTCGTCTATCGCGACCTGTTCGGGATGCTGCTCGTCGAGACGCAATGGGGCCGGATCGGACGCGCGGGGCAACGACTGGTGCGCGCGTTTGCCGACGATAGCGCCGCGCTGGCCCATGTCCGTCGTCTGCTCGCCCGGCGGGCTGGCGCGCGCCGTCGGATCGGGGTGGGCTACAAGCCAAACTAGGGCGCGCTAAATTCCTACGCTGTTGCTGGACATATAGCCCTGCGTCATTCTCCCATCAAAGGCAGGGAGATTACGCATGGCATTGTCGTTGGCGCTGATTCTGGCGCAGGTCGCCGCGCAAGGATCGCCGCCCCCCGAACCGGTCGTACAGGCACCGGAGGAGGACGCCCGCGCCGACACCGGCCGCCTTGCCCCCGCCGCCACCGGCGAGATCGTCGTGACCGCCAGGCGGCGTGCGGAAACCGTGCAGCAGGTGCCGATCGCGATGTCGGTGATCGGCGGCACGACGCTGGCGGACACGGGCGCGTACAACGTCAACCGCCTGACCCAGCTGCAGCCCACGCTGCAATTCTATTCGACCAACCCGCGCAATTCGGCCGCCAACATCCGCGGCCTCGGCGCCCCCTTTGGCCTGACCAATGACGGCATCGAACAGGGCGTCGGCATCTATGTCGATGGCGTCTATTACAGCCGCATCGCCTCGGCGACGTTCGACTTCACCGACACCGAACGCATCGAAATCCTGCGCGGGCCGCAAGGGACCCTGTACGGCAAGAACACCACCGCCGGCGCGATCAACATCACCACGCGCAAGCCCAGCTTCACCCCCGAAGCACGCGTCGAGCTGACCACCGGCAATTACGACTTCATCCAGGCGAAGGCGTCCGCCTCCGGCCCGCTCGTCGGCGACACGCTGGCCGCGCGCATCTCCGCCTCGGTCACGTCGCGGCGGGGCACGATCCGCAATACGGTGCTGGGCGGCTATGCCAATGCGCAGGATAACCAGAGCGTGCGCGGGCAGCTGTTGTGGAAGCCCGCCGCCAACCTCGATATCACGCTCTACGGCGATTACGGGCATCAGAACCCCGATTGCTGTGCGCAGATTTATGTCCGCACCGGCACGACGCAGCGCCCGCTGGCGCGCCAATATGCCGCGCTGGCCGGCGCGCTCGGCTATCGGGCGCCCTCGACCGACGCGTTCGACCGGCTGACCGACCTCGACACGCCGCTCAGGGCACGACAGGAGCTGGGCGGCGTCTCGCTGGTCGGCAATCTCGATCTGGGCGCGGCGACACTGACCTCGGTCAGTGCGTGGCGCTTCTGGAACTGGGACCCGTCGAACGACCGCGACTTTACCGGCCTGCCGATCACCACCGTGTCGGCCAATCCGTCGCAGCAGCGCCAGTGGAGCCAGGAACTGCGCATCGCGTCGAATGGCAAGCGCGCCATCGATTATGTCGCCGGCCTGTTCTATTTCCACCAGACGATCGATACGCAGGGGTTGCAGGTGCAGGGGCCGGCGGCGTCGCGCTTCCTGCTCAATCCCGGCAACCCGCCCTTTGGCACCAATGGCTGCGCCACCGCCACGGCCAATGCGTGCAACCCGGCGGTGCTGAACGGGCTGACCGCGCGCAACACGATCGGCTTTTCCAACACCAGCGCGGCGGTGTTCGGCAAGCTGACCTGGCACCTGACCGACGCGCTGTCGATCGCGCCGGGCGTGCGGGTGAATTACGACAAGAAGACCGGCGATTACGTCTCGGTCGTCACCACCGGCACCGGCGCGGTCCTCAACTGTTCGGCGGCATTGCAGGCCGCCAGCAGCGTGACGCGCGACCGCTGCGGCGTGCTGGCGCCACAGTCGTACCGCCCCGATTTCGACGACTGGAACGTGTCGGGCGACGTCACCATCGCCTATGACGTGGCGCGCGACGTCCATGCCTATGCGACCTATGCCCGCAGCTATAAATCGGGCGGGATCAACCTGTCGGGCCTGCCGCTCGATGCCAACAACAACCCGATCCTGGCGGCCGCGCAGGTGAAGCCCGAACGGGTCAACCATTACGAACTGGGCGTAAAGACCCAGTGGCTCGACCGGCGGATCACCGCCAACCTCGCCGCCTTCTGGACCGACATCGGCGATTATCAGGCGACGGTGACCAACGGCCAGCTGGGCGTGCTGCGCGGCTACCTCGCCAATGCCGAGGCGGTGCGCACGCGCGGGATCGAGCTCGACACCGCCTTCCGCCCGACCGAGCGGCTGAACCTCTATGCCAACGCCGCCTATACCGATGCGAAGTACGTCCGCTTCACCGACGCCCCCTGCCCGCCCGAACTGGCCGGCGGCACGGCAGCGGCGGCAGGGCAAAGCCCCAGCGCGCCGGGCACCCCCGGCGGGATCAGCCCGACCGCCTGCGATGTGTCGGGGCAGCGGCTGCCCGGCATCTCGAAATGGGCGTTCAGCTATGGCGCGGAATATACCTTGCCGGCGAAGATCGGCACCACCGACGGCAATGCCTATCTCGGCTTCGACGGCAGCTATCGCTCGCGCTTCTCGTCCAACCCGTCGCCCTCGGCCTACACCTATATCGACGGCTACAGCATCGCCAATTTCCGCCTGGGCTACCGCGCCGACGACGGATGGAACGCGTTCCTGTGGCTGCGCAATGCCTTCGACCAGAATTACTATGAGCTGCTGGCGACCCAGTCGGGCAATACCGGCCTGATCGTCGGACAGCCGGGCGATCCGCGTACGTACGGCGTCACGGTGTCGGCGTCGTTCTGAGGGGGATGGGCGCGGGTCCCCTGCCGGACCCGCGTCGCCAGGATCACGACGTCGCCAAGAACCCCCAGACGATATCCGCCGCGGCCGACGCATCGACCTCCGCCCTGGTCGCATCGTCGTGGTCGGTGAGGATGACGACCCGCCCCGGCGCAGGCGACAGCAACTCCATCACCCTGCCCCGGTGGTTGACGAGTTCGATGAACCCGTCGGTCACCCCGTCCAGATTGGCGAGTTCGCGCAGCACGAGGTCATAGCCGGCAAAGACATAGCCGCTGGCCACGGCGTCGTCGGTCCCGCCACCGGTCACCGGGTTGCTGAAGCGGAGCTGCGTGCGGGGATGGGCGAAGCGCCGCCAGTCACGGATCGGCACTTCGCGCGTCAGCAGACGGAAGATTTCGGCGGTCTCGTCACCGGCGAATTCGCAGCCATAGATCGGCAGGCACAGGATCAGCCGATCCCGTTCCGCATCGAGCAGCCCTGCAAAATAGTCGTGATAATGCGGCGGAACAAGCAGCAACGCATCGAAGCCATGGCCATTGGCGGGCAATGCCCGCTTTTCCAACACGGACGCCGGCGGGACGCCGCCGGCCGCCTCCACGACCAGTGTCGCGAATGCATCGTCCAGTAGATCGGCCGACACCGTCAGCAGGTCGACCGGTCGCCCATGCTCGACACCCAGCGCGATATGGTAATGGAGCGTGCTGCGCGGCGTCACATCCGCACAGCGCACGCACGTCCCGACCTGCACCACCTCCGCGCATTGCGCTTCGATGTCCTCGATCGTCAGCACCGGTCGCGTACCCATCGACTGTCGGGGGCGGCACGCGATGCGCATCCGCCTGCTGGGAGGTCGAGAATGTCGCGTACCGCCGGATCGCGCTTTACCAAGCTGCGCAGCCACACGACTCGCGCCTCCGCCATGTCCGCCGATCCGGGGCCGGCATCGTGAAACTGCCATGCGCCGTCCTTGTCGTCATGGGACACATACGCGATCCATGCGCCTTCCTCGACGACTGCCCGTGTCGTGAACACGGCGACATCGGGCAGATCGGTGAACGGCCAGTCAGTCATTCCTGCGGCGTACCATCCGCCAGCCAGTAGCACCATGCACCGACCTTCTCGCCCTTGTCATAGGCACCCTCAGCCGCCAGCTGGCCGTTCGGGTGGAAATCCTGCCACGCTCCCTGTTCGCGCCCATGGTCATAGGTCCCGTGCGACGCCGGCGTCCCGTCCGGATGATAGGCCAGGAACGGCCCGTGCCGGACCCACCGGTCCCCGACCTCGGCCAGATAGCGCGTATATCGAAAACGCACCGATCCGCTTGCATACGGGATTTCAGCGATGAACAGGTCGCGCCCCGGCCCCGCCGTCATCGACCGGAGCTTTCCGCCGCGCGCGCCAGCAGCGCGGACCCCTGCCGTCTTGCTGGTCCATTCGATTCGGTGCGAAACACCAACGCTATACCATCGATGGCCGCGCCGGGTTGCAATAGTCGAGGCCGCCCTCCTCGAACCGCGTCTCCAACGCTTCCAGCCCGTGCCGCGCCTTGTACGCCTTCTCCACCGCCGTGATCGGCACCAGCCAATAGAAGTGGATCGTATCGCGGCCGATCGTCCCGACCTCCAGCGCCGGTCCGTCGAGATACGGCAATGCGATCAGCCCATGATCGCACGTCGCTCCCGACAACCACGGACGACCGAAATTCACGCTGTCGCCCAGACCCAAGCGCGTTCCAGTCCGGTGATAATGCGCCACGGCATACAGGATTTCGGCGATCGCGTCCGAACGATCGGGCGAGAATATGTGCAGTTCGATCGACGCATCGTCGCCCGGCTGCGCCATGCCAATCGTCGCATAGGTCCACATGGCTCGTTCGCCATGGGGCGGGAACACCAACACGTCGAAGTCCGCGGGAAGCTTGGACATGGGCCCCCGGTTGAAAGAGCTGGTTTCCCCGGCGCGGCCCCAGCATGTCTCGTAATGGCGGCGGATCGAACCGCTCCGCGTCACGATGCATCCCCTATCACGCCGGCGCATCGCCCCCGCCCAGCAACCGTTGCAACAGGCCCATCACATTCCTCCTCGCGTCGGGGACATGGGGGACAATACGCAGCAACCGGCGGGACTATGCAACACCACCGCTATTTCGGCAGCCCGACCTCCAGCATCCACGCCCGTGCCTCGTCGATGTCGAGGAAGGTGCGGCAGTTGGGCGCGCGCAGATAGCGTTCGGTCTGCATCTTGCCGAGGTTCGATCCGGCGACGGCGGCGATCGGCGCCCTGGTCAGCTGCAACGCGCGCGGCATCATCGCCGCCAGCGTGTCGATGACCCCGGCGGGCTGGATCGGTGCGGCGCGCAGGTCGACCAGCGTATAGAACGCCCCGTGGCGCAGCCGCAGCGTCGTCCCCTTTGCCAGCAATTCGGCCGCAAAGCGCGTGGTCAGCGCAACCGACCAGAACCCCGTGCTGGTGATCGTCAGCAGGTGGGCGGCCGCGTCATGGCTGATGGTATAGCCCCCGGCCATCGCACCGGGCGTCGCTCCGCTCATGGCCGCTGGCGCAGCGACAGGGCGGTAAGCGCCGGATACAACAGCGCCTGTTCGCGCCGCACCCGGTCGGCGATCCCCGCCGCCACCCGCGCCGATGCCGCGCGATAGCCGGCCCAGTCGCCGGCGATCCGGTCGAGCGACCAGGCCGCGATATGGCCGCTGACCGCAACCCGCTTTTCCGCCAGATCGCGGTCGAGCGCGGCGATCCCCGCCGCCACGCCCGGCAGGTCGGCGGCGCTAAGTGCCGGAAACACCACGTCCTTCAGATAGGTGGATCGCCGCATGCTGATCGCCATCAATTGGTGCCGGGCATGGGCAAGCCGTGCAAGATCGGGCACGCCCGCACGGCACAGCGCACGCATCGCGTCGATTTTCGCCTGCAGTTCGACATAATGGCCATCCAGTGTTTCGATCATGATACCCGACGCGTAAGTCGGCCGGCGCTACTCCTGGCTTGTATAATATCCCGTTACGACAACGGGTTCGGTACGTCCCTGAGCGGCGCGAGCCAGCGTGCGGACAGGGCCGGCAGGTCGGACAGCGCGTCGATCATGCCAGATCGGCGATCGTCGCGCGGATGAACACCGCGAACGACGTCGCGACCGGGCGGACGTTGCCATTGGTCGCATCCAGTTCGACCATCTGCCCGTCCGGCAGCGCGAACCCATGGCCGACCCCTTGCAGATCATCGCCGAACAGCGCGACCGCCGCGTCGCTGTCATACAGCTCGCCCGCCGGGACCAGGCCGTCATAGAGCTGATAGCCAACGCCCAGGCTGCCCGCGCCGACCGTGCCAAGAAACGTGAGGAAAACGCCGGGCACTCCCGGCCAGTCGCGCCGCCTGCACCGGGACCAGCGCGTCCCACGGCGTTCCGCTCCCCCTCGCGGCGGCAAGGTCGCCGAACCCGCTCATGCCGTGCCTGTCACCAGTGCCCAATAACCGGCAAAGTCGGGCGCAACGGGCGTGATCCCCGCCTCGCCCTCGATCTCATGGTCGATGAACACCACCGCCGGTCGTTCGGGATCGCGGCGGAAATCAAATGCCCACACATTGCCACCGGTATCGTCGGAAAAGGGCAGCAGGCCTGCGGGATAGTAGTCGCGCATCGCCCGCCAGCACTCCTCGATGCAATAGCTGCGGTCGCCATCGCCTACGCGGTCGGATGCATTGGCCAGCAGCAGCACACCGATCGGCGGTGGATCGCCCTCCCCTCCCTCGGGGACCTTGCCCTGATGCGCCATGACCAGCGCCCAATAGGCATCGGGCAAGCGGCCGCCGATCGCCGCCTTGATCCGCGCCCGGTCGCGGTCGTCGGGGGGCGGCACATCGTCCGCCACATAGGCTCTCCACAGCAACATGGTCACCCAACGCGGACGGCCCGGCCTTGCTCCCCCCACCCCTTCGGGCACGTGGCGGAACCACAACCCCGCCTGCTCGCTCCACCCCCATGACCGACGAACCCCTTCGCCCCGGCCGCGCCGTACCCAGCGGCCGTTTGTCGCGCCTGTCCGGCTTTGGGCGTCTTGCCGGCGGCATCGCGGGCGGGATGCTGGCCGAGGGCGCGCGCCGCATCGCCAGCGGGGAGCGGCCGCGCATGGGCGACCTGATCCTCACCCCCGCCAATGCCAAGCGCATGGCCGACCGGCTGTCGCACCTGCGCGGGGCGGCGATGAAGCTCGGGCAGATGATCTCGATGGACGCGGGCGACCTGTTGCCCCCCGAACTCGCCACCATCCTCGCCCAATTGCGTAACCAGGGGCAGACCATGCCCCCGGCGCAGCTCGACAAGCTGCTGATCGCCGAATGGGGGCCGGACTGGCGTGGCAAGCTGGCGAAGTTCGATGCGAACCCGATCGCCGCCGCCTCGATCGGGCAGGTCCACCGCGCCGAGCTGGCCGATGGCCGGCGCCTCGCGATCAAGGTGCAATATCCCGGCGTCCGCGAAAGCATCGACGCCGATGTCGACAACGTCGCCACGCTGCTGCGCGTGTCCAACCTGTTGCCGCGCGAACTGGACCTGAAACCCCTGCTCGCCGAGGCGAAGCGCCAGCTGGCCGACGAAGCCGATTACGCGCGCGAGGCCGACGCGATGCGCCGCTATGCCGATCGCTTGGCGGGCGATCCGCGCTATGCCGTGCCGCGCCCGGTCGAAGCGCTGACCACCACCCGCATCCTCGCGATGGACTATATCGACGGCACCCCGATCGAGGGGCTGGCGACCGCGCCACAGGCGACCCGCGACGCCGCGATGACCGCACTGATCGACCTGTGCCTGCGCGAACTGTTCGACTTCGGCGAGATGCAGACCGACCCCAATTTCGCCAATTACCGCTGGCAGGCGGATAGCGGGCGCATCGTCCTGCTCGATTTCGGCGCGACGCGACCGGTGCCGGCGGACACCGCCGATGCGTACCGCCGCTTGATTGCTGCGGGCCTTGCCCACGACCGCGACACGATCCGCGACGTGGCGGTCGAAACCGGGTTCCTGGGCGGGGCGGCCGTGCGCGCCCACCGCGCCGCCGTCGACCGGATCATCGCCGCGATCGACGACGCGATGGCGCGGCCCGGCCCGTTCGACTTCGGCGACCGCGCCTTCGTGCCCGTCGTGCGCGAAGAGGCAAAGGCCCTCGCCGCCGATCGTGCAACGTGGCACGTACCGCATGTCGAAACGCTGTTCGTCCAGCGCAAGATCAGCGGGACGGCGCTGCTCGGCGCCCGGCTGAAGGCGCGGGTCGACGTGCGCGGCATGGCGGCGGAAGCGACAGGTCGACGTGTCGACATGTAGGGCGATGGGTGGTCAGCACAGTCCCGATGCCCGGTCGACTTCGCGGTGGGGTTCAGGACCAATCAATCTTGCGGCCGTACCCCCGCGCAGGCGGGGGTCCAGAGCCACAAATGTTGCCCTGTCGTTACCCTGGACCCCCGCCTGCGCGGGGGTACGGCCTGAATTCTGAAAAGCGCAGCACGAGTTGCCTGGGGCCAGCCTGTGCCCTTGGTGTGACGGCGATCTTCATCCGGCTTTCCCACCAGCCCTTCGCTCCAAGGCACCGATCAGTTCGTCGAAAACGACATCAAGGTCACGAACCCGCCCCGCATCGGCATCGGCGATCCCACGGGCGATCGACGCATCCAGCGCGGCCAGTCGCGCCTCGCGGTCCTGGATCAGCCGAACCCCTTCGCGCAGCACCTCGCTCTTGGAATTATAGCGCCCCTCCGCGACCAGCTTTGCCACGAACCCTTCCAGCTACTTTCCCAGATCCGCGCTGATCATCGCCATTCTCCTTCAGGGCGGCAGCCTATACGCCTATCAACAGTTGATAAAGCGCCGCCGGTCAGCCGCGCTGGACCAGCCTTTCGATCGTCTCCGGTTCCGCGCCGATCAGTTCCAACAATACCCGTGCCGGGGCGTCTGGCTGGCTGCGGCGCTGCTCCCAATCACGCACCGTTCCAACGGGAAGGCGATAAGCCCGCGCGAACTGATGCTGGGTCTTGCCGGTTCGCTTGCGGATTGCTGCCACGTCGATCGGTGCCGCGATCCTTGCCCGGTTCGCCGCACCATCGGCATGGGCAATGGCGTCGCCCAGACCGGCCGCAATCTTGTCGAAGGCGTTCTTCATCGCTGTCTCCTCAGGCTGTCCGCCAGTGTCTTGGTCAGGCCGGCCAGCGCGTTGCGCTCGCTCTTGGTAAGGTTGATCTTCTCGTTCTTGCCGAACACCGTCAGCAGGAATGTCGGCACAGCGGGTCCGGCCCAATAGGTGATGATGCGATATCCGCCCGACTTGCCGCCACCCGGCCGGGCGACCCGCAGCTTTCTGGCCCCACCGCATCCAGGCATGATCTCACCGGCTTCCGGATTGGCAGCGATCAGGTCGACCACCGCCTGCTGTTCGTCGGCGCTCATGCCCACGTCCTTGGCCGCTGCGAGATAGGCATTGGTTTCGATAACCGACTGCACAGCAGCAAATATACGGGTAATCCGTACTCAGGCAAGTCGATATACGGATATCCCGTAGAAAAACCGGCGTGGATGGCATCGAACCGCTTTCCTACACGCCACGCCCCCGTCACTGTCGTTCCGCATCCCTCTGCCCCCGCCCGCGCCGCGCCGGGGACAGGACCGGAACCGCACGGCACACAAAAACGTGGCGAGTGTGAACTTTGTGAACTTTGGCATGCCGGCGCATCCAGCATCGCCCGGCAAGCAACTGAAAATGAGAGAATCCCACGGGATCATATCGATATTCGACCACGCGGCAGGATGTTCCGCGACATGGCGGATTTGTACCGGATCGTACCCCTGATACCGCTATCGCAAGAAAATAACATTTCGTTTAGAAACGTAAGCGTAACGGCCGGACGAATGGAGTCCGCCGTATGCGTTTCATCACCTGCCTGACCGAAGAACATGACCTGGCCCTGGTCGGACTTGCCGCATGGTTCTGCCTTGTCGGATCGCTGATTACGATCCGACTGCTCGACCGTATCCGCCATGCCGAACGCGGCACGCGCATCGCGTGGGTGTTCCTGGGCGGGGCGGCGACCGGGGCGACGATCTGGTGCACCCATTTCATCGCGATGATCGCCTATCAGCCCGGCGTCGAAGTCGCCTACGAACCGCGACTGACCGGCATCTCGCTGCTGCTCGCCATCTTCGGCAGTGCGGGCGCGCTGCACCTCGCCACCCGCCGCTGGCACCCGATGGCGGCGGTCGGCGGCGCGGTGTTCGGCGTGACGGTCAGCGTGATGCACTATGTTGGCATGCAGGCGTTCGTCGCGCACGGCATGGTGCGCTGGTCGCAGGGGCATGTGGTGATGTCGGTGCTGTTCGCGGTGGCGCTGGGCGCGCTGGCGTTCGATCGCGCGCGCAGCACCGGGCGCTTTGCCGGGCCGTGGTGGGCCAGCGGATGGATGGTCGCCAGCATCGTGCTGCTGCACTTCACCGGCATGGCGGCGATGGTCGTCACCCCCTTTGCCCCCATCGCCGGCGAAACGGGATCGAGCACCGCCACGATCGTGATGGCGATCGCGGTCGCCGGGGTCGGGACATTGGTCGTCGGCACGGGCCTGGCCACCTATATCCTCGATGCACAGGCGCGCGCCGATACCCGCCGCCGCCTGCGCGAGCTGCTGGAGAGCAATGTCGACGGCATGGTGATCGTGCAGGGCGGCACGGTGCTGGCGGTCAACGCCGCCTTTACCGCGCTGGTCGGCGGCGACGCGGCGGTGATCGGACAGCCGCTGGCGCGCTGGATTCCCGACATCGCCACCGCCGATCCCGACCGCATCGCTCAGCTGACGCTGCACGCGCACGACGGCAGCGACATTCCGGTCGAGATCACGATCCGCTTCGACCAGCGGCGCGCCTGTCCGCAGACCATCTATTCGATCCGCGACCTGCGCGCCCGCATCGCGCAGGAACGCCGCATCGCCCATCTGGCGCGCAACGACAGTCTGACCGGGCTGCCCAACCGTACCTCGTTCCTCGAATGGCTGACGCGCCAGACCGGCCCCGACAGCGCACACCGCGCGGTCGCGCTGCTGTCGATCGACCTCGACCGGTTCAAGGAAGTGAACGACATGCACGGCCATGCCGCCGGCGACCGGATGCTGACCCGGATCGGCGAACGGATGAAGGCCGCGTTGCTACCCGGCGAGTTCGTCGCGCGCCTGGGCGGGGACGAATTCGTCGCGGTGCTGCCGGTCGCCGAACCCGACGATGCCGTGGCACTGATCGACCGGCTGCGCGATGCGATCGGCGCGCCGGTCCTCGTCGACCCCAGCGGGATCGAGGCGCAGTGCGGCATGAGCGTCGGCGTGGCGCTATGGCCGCGCGACGCCACCGAAATCTCGACGCTCATCAACAATGCCGACCTGGCGATGTACCGCGCCAAGGCGTCGATCACGGTCGATGCGTGCTTCTACGAAGAGGAAATGGACAAGACGGTGCGGCTGCGCCGGCAGATGGTGCAGGAACTGCGCACCGCGATCGACCATGGCGAATTCGCGCTCCACTGGCAGGTGCAGGAATCGGTCGAGACCGGCGCCGTCATCGGGTACGAAGCGCTGCTGCGCTGGACCCGCGCCGATGGCAGCAGCGTGTCGCCGGCGAACTTCATCCCCCTGGCCGAGCAATCCGGGCTGATCCTGCCGATCGGCGAATGGGTGCTGCGTACCGCCTGTGCGACGGCGGCCAGCTGGGCCGAACCGCACCGCATCGCGGTCAACCTGTCGCCGGTCCAGCTCGGCCATGTCGACCTGCCGCGCCTGGTGCAGCAGGTGCTACTCGACACCGGCCTGTCGCCCGCCCGACTTGAGCTGGAGATCACCGAAACCGCGATGATCGCCGATCCGGTGCGCACGATCCATATCCTGCGCCAGCTGAAGGCGATCGGCGTGTCGGTGGCGATGGACGATTTCGGCACCGGTTATTCGTCGCTCTCGACGCTCCGGTCGTTCCCGTTCGACAAGATCAAGCTCGACCGGTCGTTCATGGCCGAACTGAACGGTGCGCCACAGGCCGCGGCGATCGTCCGCGCGGTGCTGACGCTGGGCGAGAGCCTGAACATTCCCGTCCTGGCCGAAGGGGTGGAGACGCCCGAACAGCTCGCCTTCCTGCGCGAACAGGGGTGCGACGAGGCGCAGGGCTATCTGCTCGGCCGGCCGGGGCCGTTGCCCAGGCAGGGGCAGGCGGATGCCGCCCGGTTGGCGGGGTAGGACCGGCTAGGAACGGGCTGAAGCCGAACCAAACCATTCGTCCTGAGTAGTCGCTGAGCTTGTTGAAGCGACGTATCGAAGGACCGCCGCAGGTGCTTCGATACGGGTCTTCGACTTCGCTCAGCCCCTACTCAGCACGAACGGTTTGCTTATTCCATTCTACCGTCCGCCCCCGGCAAAAACCGGTAGACGGTGCCGCGCGAAATTCCCAGCTCGCGCGCGATATGTGCCGGGCGCACCCCTTGTGCCGCCAGCGTCCGTACCGCTTCCGGGTCGATGCGCGGCTTGCCGCCCTTGTAGACGCCGCGTGCCTTGGCTGCCGCGATCCCCTCTGCCTGGCGTTCGCGGCGCAGGTTCGTCTCGAATTCGGCGAATACACCCAGCATGTCGAGAAACGCCTTGCCCGCCGCCGTGCCGGTATCGATCGGCTGTTCGGTAGCCTTCAGCGCCACGCCACGCCCCTTCAACTCATGCACGATATCCTGCAGATCCTTCATCGACCGCGCGAGGCGGTCGATGCGGGTGACGACCAGCGTGTCGCCTTCGCGCAGGAAGTCGAGCAGGACCTGCAACTCGCTGCGCCCGGTGCGGCCGGTCGCCGATTTCTTTTCCGACCGGATCGCCTGACACCCCGCCGCGCGCAGGGCGGCTTCCTGCACGCGCAGGTCCTGATAGTCGCTCGACACGCGGGCATAGCCGAACAAGGCCATCGCAGCCCCCTTTCTGTTTGATCAGGTTCTAGACCCTTTGTACGAACTGTTCAATATCGCTGCGAACGACCCTGATCGAACGGTTGCGGGTGTTACAGCGTGGTGCGTTTTCAGGGTATACCCTTATTATGCAGATTAGATGGTAGGGTGACACCCCTATTTGATTCTGGTACAAATAGTGCTGTTCATACCCATTGAGGATTAGGGTCATGGAAGCGCAACGGGTTCGTATCGTCGAAGGGGGCAAGCTGGTGATACCAGCGGCGATGCGTCGCGAACTGGGTATCAGCGCCGGAGATACCGTGATGGTCGATATCGACCATGGCGAGCTGCGGGTACGCTCGATCAACAAGGCACTGGAAAATGCACGGGCCATTCTTCGCCGGTACATACCCGAAGGCACGAGCCTGTCGGATGAGCTGATCGCGGATCGTCGTGCCGAGGCGGAACGTGAGTAACCGGATCGTACTCGATGCGTCCGCCCTGCTCTGCCTGCTGAATGAAGAGCCTGGCGCGGATCGGGTCGCAACCGTCCTGACCCGGTCAGTGATCGGCGCAACCAATTTGGGCGAGGTGGTGTCGAAGCTGCGCGAACGTGGCCTGACGCTGGCCGAAGTGCAGGAAGTGCTGGGCGGGCTGCACCTCGATGTCCGGCCCCTGTCGACGGCACAGGCGATGACGATCGGTGACCTGCGCCCGGCCACGCGTCCGCTCGGACTGTCGCTGGGCGACCGCGCCTGCCTCGCGCTGGCGATCGATCTGGAGGCCGAACTCTATACGACCGATGCGGCGCTCGCGCGGGCGGAAGTGCCGGTCACCGTGACGAACGTCCGCCACTGACGAAGCGGGCGTGGCCACCGACCACGCCCCTCCCCCTCAATCGTGCCGCAACGCCCAGGCCGGTGCCGCCCGACTGGCGCGCAGCGACTGGCCGAGCACGGTCAGCACCGCGACCGCGACCGCCACCACGCTGGCCCCGATAAAGAACAGCGGCGACAGCGCGATCGCATCCTCGAACCCGGCCAGCCAGGTGCGCATCGCAAGGAACGCCAGCGGCCAGGCAACAAGGTTCGCGATCAGCACGGGGCGCAGGAACTGCCCGACCAGCAGCTTCACGATGTCCCCCGACGACGCGCCCAGCGTCTTGCGGATGCCGATCTCCCGCGTCCGCCGCGCGGTGTTGAACGAGGCGAGGCCCCATAGCCCGACGCACCCGATCAGCACGGCGAGCCCCGCGCCGATCCCGAACAGCCGCGTCGCGCGGTCGTCGGCTTCGTAGAAGTCGGCGAGGCGTTCGTCGGCGGTCTGTCCGGCGAACGGTACCTGCGGCACCATCCGCTGCCACAGGTCGCGCACCGCCGTCAGCGCGGTGCGCGGGTCGCCGCTCACCCGGATCGCGATGACCGAGGTTTCGATCGCCTCCGGCGAACGGAAATACAGGTAATAGGTCGGCGAGACCGGGCTGCGCGGCGTGTCGAAGCGTAGGTCGTCGACCACGCCGATGATCGTGCGCGGCCGGTCGCCGCCCACCGTCTTGCCGATCGCATCCTGTGCCAATGCGAAGCGCAACGGGGTCAGCGCGCGGCGGTTGATGACGATGTTGGCCGGATCGCTATCCTTGCGCCCGGTGATGTCGTCCGCGCCATGCGCGTCGTCGAACCACCGCCCGGCGATCAGCCGCGCACCGTGCGTTTCGAAGAAGCGCGGGCTGACCCGTACCCACGTCAGCGATGGTCCCGATCCGGCGACGCCGGGCAACGGCACGTTGGTATTGTTGCCCTCGCCGCTGCCACCGGGTGTCGCATTGGCGATCGTGGCGTCCTTCACCTGCGGCAGCGCGCGGATCGCGGCGAGGATGGCAGGCTTGCGCGCCGCCGGCACTGCCGGGTCGGTACCCGACGTCACCAGCAGCAGCCCATCGCGCTGGAACCCCAGGTCGGCAGCGCGGACGTGCCGCGTCTGTGCGACCAGCACCGCGGTCCCGATCATGAAGGCGATGGCAAGGCCGAACTGCCCGATCACCAGCGCCTCGCGCACCCGCGCCCCCGCCCGTCCGCCACCGGGCGAGCGCGCCGATGCCAGCACCGAAGCGGCGGGAAAGCGCGATAGCAGGATCGCCGGATACACCCCCGCAGCCATGCCGACGACCACCGTCAGCACGGCCAGCGCCGGCACCACCTGTGCATAGGGCATCGTCAACGACAACCCGCCCGCTGCATTGACCAACGGCAGGCCCAGTTCGGCGAGGATCAGCCCGAACAGCGCGGCGATGGCGACGGTCAGTACCGCCTCCCCCAGGAACTGGCGCACCAGCGTGGCACGGTCGGCGCCCAGAACCTTGCGCATCGCGACTTCGCGGGCGCGCAGGCCGGCGCGCGCGGTGGCGAGGTTCACGTAATTGACCACCGCGATCAGCAGCGTCAGCACACCCACCAGCCCCAGCGTGACGACGGTCGTCTTCGCGCTGCTGCTGTCCTGCCCCTGCGGTTCAAGGTGCAGGTCGGTCAGAGGCAGGAGTTGCAGATGCTGGAAATCCGATGGCTTGCCACTGCCGTCGCTCAAATCCTTGCCGCGCCGGTCGACGAACGCGGTCAGCTTGCCTTCGAACGCACGCGCGGCGGCAGGGGTGTCGAACCGCAGGAAGGTGGACAGCGACGCGCTGCCCCAATGATACCAGTATCGGCTCGCCATATCCTGCGTGATCGGCATCAATACCGACAGCTTCAGGTCGCTGTTGTCGGGCAGGTCGCGGAACACGGCGGCGACGCGGTATGTCCGCACCTTGTCCATCGACACGACCAATGTCTGCCCGATCGGATCGCGGGTCCCGAAATAGGCGCGCGCGGTCTTCTGGTCGATCGCGACATTGCCCGGTTGTGCCAGCGCAGTCGCCGCATTGCCCGCGACCATCGGCAGGGGAAAGACGTCGAAGAACGCCGCATCGACCTGTCCCGCATCGACCTTGGTCGCGCGGCCGTTCATCAGGATGGAGCCGGCCCCCTGCCCGCCACTGATCCGCGTGCCGACGACGCCCGGAAAATCCTCGTGCATCTGGTCGAGCAGGCCACCCATCGTCGTTGCATAGGCACCGTCCGCCGGGCTGTCGGGCATGGTCCACACCGTCTGCACGACATAGACCTTGTCGTGATCGGGCAGCCATTTTTCATAGCTGGTCTCGTACCGGACATAGAGGCCGAGGATCAGGAACACCGCGATCCCGACCGCAAGGCCGCCGATGTTGAGCGCGGCATAGAGCTTGTGGCGCACAAGCGAGCGATAGAGCGACAGCAAAGCGAAGCGGTTCATGGCGTGTCCCCTCTTTCCCGTGTCAGCCGCAGGTGACGCGGGCCATGCCGCTCTTGCTCACCGAACAGGCCGGACGGCCGGTGACGGTCACGCGCGCGATGCCGCTGGCGTCGATCCCCGCCGGGCCGTCGACGGCGGCGCGCACCGATCCGGTGCCGCTGGCGCGGATCGACAGCGCCTGCGTTCGAATTGTCGACGTGTCGACATTACCCGTCCCGCTGGCCGCGATCGCCAGCGCATCGGCGCGGCCGGCGGCGGTGATCGTGCCGGTGCCGCTCAGGTCCAGCGACAGCCGGGCGGCCTGCACACCGTTCAGCTTTGCCGTGCCCGTCCCCGACAGGGTGACGACCGCGCGATCCGACCGCAGGCCGTCGATGGTCAGGCCGCCGGTACCGCGCATCGTTGCGGCAAAGGCCGGGCTGTCGAGCGCGGCGATGCGTACCGATCCGGTGCCGCTCGCCTCGATCGCCTGCAGCCGTGGCAGGGTGATGGCGATGGTCGCGGCGGGCTTGCCCGCGCGGCTGTCGCAGGTGCCTTTCGCACGCAGCAGCGTCAGCACCCGACCGCGCACTGCGACGCCGATCGCGGCGAGCGACCCCGCCTGCCCCTGCGCCCGGACGGAAAAGCCTGCGCCAAAGGTGATGGCGACATGATCGCAGCCCTGCACCGCGATACGGTCGAACCCGGCGGCGGCGAAGCTGCGGACGTCCTGCGCCATGGCCGGGGTCGGCAGGAGCGTGGCGAGCAGGGCGAGAGGGAGGAGTTTCATGGGGAGGTCTCCGAAGAGGAAATGGGGAAGACTGCGTTGGTGGCCCTGGACCCCCGCCTGCGCGGGGGTACGCACGGGTTGCGGGTGAGCCGCGGGAAAGCTCACATCGCCCGCATGGCGCTGGCGACGATCCGCCCGTCGAGCATGTCGATCCGCCGCCGGGCCATGTCGGCATGCGCGGGCGAGTGGGTGACCATCACGATCGTCGCACCTTCGGCGTTCAGGCCCATCAGGATGTTCATCACCTGCTCGCCATTGGCGGTGTCGAGGTTGCCGGTCGGTTCGTCGGCCAGGATCAGCTTCGGATCGCCGACGATCGCGCGGGCGATGGCGGCGCGCTGCTGCTGCCCGCCCGACAGCTGGTGCGGGAAATGGCGGGCGCGGTGGGCGATGCCGACCTTGTCCATCGCCGCCGCCACCCGTGTTTTCCGGTCGCCGGCATCGCCGCGATAGGCGAGGCCGAGCGCCACATTCTCCTCGATCGTCAGCTCGTCGATCAGGTTGAAGCTCTGGAACACGAAGCCGAGCGTCGATCCCCGGAACTTGGCGAGATCGCTCTCGCCCATCGTCGCGAGGTCCTGCGCGCCGAACAGGTACTTGCCCCCGGTCGGCCGGTCGACGGTGCCGAGCGTGTTGAGCAACGTCGACTTGCCGCAGCCCGACGGCCCCATGATCGCGACGAATTCGCCCGCCTCGACCGCCAGGTTGATGTCGGCCAGCGCGGTCGTCTCCACTTCGTCGGAAACATAGCGGCGCTGGATATTCTCTAACCGGATCATGGGCTTCCCCCCTTATCGGATGTTGATGGCGTCGCCCTTCACGGACGACAAATTGGTGGTGACGATGCGGTCGCCGGGGGTCAGCCCCGACAGGATCTCGACCGCTTCCGGATTGCGCCGGCCGAGCTTCACCGGGCGGCGCGTGGCGTGGGTGCCATCGGCATCGACGACGAAGGCGAACGCACCATTGTCGACCGCCAGCCACCCGCCGACCGGGGCCACCACCGCCTTCGACGCGGCGCCCAGCGTGATGCGGATGTCGAGGGTCTGGCCCCGGTTGAGATTGGCGGGCGTGGTGTCGAAGGTCAGCTCGACCCGGAACCGTCCCTCCTTCACCGCCGGCAGCACCTTGCTGACGGTCAGGGTCGCGCCTTCCGCGCGTGCCTTCTGCCCCACCGCCACACGGCCGAGATAATATTCGTCGACATCGGCGGTCAGCTTCCACGACCCTTCGCTGTCGACCTGCCCCGCCGGGTCGCCGGGTTTCAGCGTCTGGCCCGGTTGCAGCGTGAAGTTGGTCAGCCGCCCGGCCGCCGGGGCACGGATGGTCAGCGCCGACAGCCCGCCGCGCACCGCCGCAAGGTTGCCCGACAGCCGCGCCTGCGTATCCGCCAGGCGCTGCCCCTGCGTCGCGGTGATCCGCGCCTCGGTCCCCGCCCCGGCGCGCAGCTGCGCCAGGCGCCGCGCCTGATATTCCGCCTCGGCGCGGTAGCCCGCGACCCCGGCCTCGGTCACGATCCCCTTGTCGAACAGCTGCTGGCGGATCGCCAGGTCGCGCCGCGCCTTGATGAGATCATATTCCGCCTGCGACACCTGTGCCGAGCGGTCGAGCCGGCTGCGCTCGATCCCCAGCCCTTCGCCGGCGATGCTGCCCAGCTGGCTGGCGATCGCCGCCTCGCGGGTCAGCACGTCCAACCGCAGTTCGGGGTTGGCGAGTGTGGCGAGCGGTTGGCCGGCGGCGACCATCGCCCCGTCCTGCACCAGCAATTGTTCGACCTGCCCGCCCGACAGCACCCCGACCAGCGTGGTCAGCCGCGGCGCGACGGTGGCGCGCACCGGCAGGTAATCGTCGAACGCCCCGCGCGTGACCTCGCCCGTCTCGATCGCGCTGGCGGCGATATCGGTCGATCCGGCGGCGGGCAGCCAGCGCCACAGCGCCACCGCCGCCAGCACCGCCGCAACCACGATCCACGTCACGCGCCGTTGCCACCATGCACGACGGGGCCGCGCGATGCGCTTGTCCATCGCCGCGCCGGGGGGTGTTTCGGTGGTGCTTGCGCCCTGTGTCGCTTCGGTCATCATGGACCCAGTGTCACCGATCGGGGCGGAAAATCCTAAGTGTCTGAACTATCCCCATATTCCATCGACTGTCCGCCGGGTGACCGTCCGGTCGTGGACAGCCTGTCCGGAAATGGACAGTCGCCGGCAGCGTCAAGCGGCCTGTCGGTGCTGCTGATCGACGACAATGCCAGCATCGCCGAATCGATCGCGCTGGCGCTGCGGCTCGGCCGGCACCGGATCGACTGCGCGTGCGGACCGGAGGAGGCGCTGTCGCGCCTTGCCGCCGCCCGCTACGACGTGATCCTGCTCGACATGAATTATGCCGCGAACCGCACCGACGGGGCGGAGGGGCTGGCGCTGCTGGCGCGCATCCTGTCCGACGATCCGGGGGCTGCGGTGGTGGTCATCACCGCGCATAGCGGGGTGCGGATCGCGGTGGAGGCGATGCGCGCCGGCGCGCGCGACTTCATCATGAAGCCGTGGCGCAACGCCGACCTGCTCGCCCGCATCGCCGCCGCCGCCGCGCCGCGGGCGGTGGCCGTGACCGCGCCGGTCGCGGCGGAACCCGCCCGGCTGCTGGGCGACAGCCCGGCGATCGAGCGGTTGCGCGCGCTGATCCGGCGGATCGGCCCGACCGAGGCCGGGGTGGTCGTCACCGGCCCGGCCGGATCGGGACGCGGGCTGGCCGCCGCCGCGCTCCACGCCGCATCGCCCCATGCCGGGGCGGCGATGCCGGTGATCGACCTGCGCGACGATGCGGCGTGGGGGCTGCTCGACAATCCCGCGCCAACCTTGCTGCTGCGCCATCCCGACCGGTTGGGGGAGGTGGCGCAGGCCCGGCTGCTCGCGCGGATCGCGCCCGCGACGCGCTGCATCGCCATCGCCGACAGCGCGGCCGGCATCCTGCCCGCGCTCGCCCGCCGCATCGCCACCGTCGAGATCGCGGTGCCGCCGTTGGCGACGCGGGCGGACGATGCGCTGCTGCTCGCGCGCCATTTCGCGCGGATCGCGGCGGTGCGCTATGCCCGGCCAATACCCCGTTTCACGCCGGCGGCGGAGGCGCGCATCCTGTCGGGGCCATGGGCGGACGAGGTGCGGGGGCTGGGCGCGGCGGTCGAGCGCGCGATCCTGCTGGGCGAGGGCGACACGATCGATGCGGCGCTGCTCGCCCCCGATCCCGTCATCGCGGTGGCGGAAAGCCCCGCCGCCCGCTTCGACCTCGACGAGAATGAGCGCGCGGTGATCGAGGCGGCGCTGCGCGAACATCGCCACAATGTCAGCCACGCAGCGGCCGCGCTGGGGCTGAGCCGGGGCGCACTGTACCGCCGGATGGCACGCCATGGGTTGTAGGGGGGACCGGCTTCGGAGGTGGGGCGGTCGGACCCGACTATCCCCGTCCCGTATCCCCGCGCAGGCGGGGATCCAGAGCCCCAAGGAATCCCCTGCGTTCGGGACCCTGCCCCCCCGCCTGCGCGGGGGTACGGTGGAGGCCGGGCGGGTCGGTCGTTCCTTCGCCGGGGTACGAGGGGGCTTGGGGCAATCGGCGCTGCCCGCGCTGTCACCCGTATCGAGCCGCCGACCATGCTGACCCCGGAGCGTCGCCGCGCCCTCACCGCGCTCGGCTCGGGCGTCCTCCTCACCGCCGGCGGGGCCGCCGCGCTGGCCGCTGCGCAGGCGGGGATGTGGGGCACGCTGCTTGGTGCGGGCGGCGTGGTCGCGTGGGCGCTGGCGCTCGGCTGCTGGATCGCGGCGCGGCGGGGTGCCGCCCCTGCCCCGCCCCTTGCGCGGGCGAGCGACGGGCCGATCGCCGCGCTGCTCGACCAGGTGCCGGTCCCGCTGCTGCGGATCGAGGGCGATCGGGTCCGCGCGATCAACCGCGCCGCCCGCGCGCTGTTCGTCGCCGACGACCGCATCCCTGCCCCGCCCGCCGCGCTGACCGATCCCGCCCGGCACCATTTGCGCCATGCCGGGCGGCGCTGGCGGATCGATGCGGTGACGCTGGGCGACGCGCACCGCCTTGCCGCGCTGATCGATGTCGATGCCGAGGAACATGCCGCGCAGGAGCGCGCGCAGGACGAGATGATCGATATCCTCGGCCACGAACTGCTGAACGGCCTGTCGCCGATCGTGTCGCTGGCCGACAGCGCGGTGACGGCGGCGGCACAGGGCGATGCGATGCTGGGCGATATCCTCGCCACGCTGGCCCGCAGGGCGGAGGGGCTGGAGGGCTTTACCCGCGCCTATCGCGCGCTGGCGCGGCTGCCCGATCCGGTCGTCGCCCCGGTTGCGCTGGGCGAATTGGCCGACGATCTGGCGCGGCTGTTCGCCGGGCGCTTCGGCGAAACGGTCGCACTGGCGGTGCGCGCGGACGGCACCGCGACGCTCGACCGGGGACAGCTCGTGCAGGCGGTGTGGGCGCTGCTGCAGAACGGTGCCGAGGCTGCGCTGACCGCCCCCGCCCCGCCCCCCACCCCGCCGAGCGTCACGCTGTCGATCACCGGCGGCGCGCAGCTGACGATCGAGGTCGCCGACAGCGGCCCCGGCATCGCCGCCGCCGACCGCGCGCGGATCTTTCGTGCCTTCCACACCGACAAGGCCGGCGGATCGGGCATCGGCCTGACGCTGGCCCGCCGGATCGCCCGGGCGCATGGCGGGGAGCTGGTGCTGCTTGACACCGGCGAGACGCGGTTCCGGCTGACGGTGCCGGCGTGATCGACATGTCGACAGGTAGAACGGTCGACGTAGGTGGGGAGCGTCCGGAGTTGGCGGGGGGACAGCCTTGCCATCCCCGGCTGATGCGATCTGTTCGCACGATAGCTGCTTCGTCCCGCCCGGTACCCACGCCGCACCCCCGCGCAGGCGGGGGTCCAAGGTCCCGAGCGCAGGCCGCTGTTCTGTTTGGCCCTGGGCCCCCGCCTGCGCGGGGGCACGGTGGTGTCTGGGCAGCCGCGCGGACCATCATGCCAACACGACATCTTAACCATCCGACATGTCGACACCTCTACCTGTCGGAACATCGATGAGTGACCCCACCCATGGCTGGGAGGCGCTTGCCGGGCGGTTCGCCGCGATCCGCAGCGAGGTGGGGGTGGACGTCGTGCGCCGCTGGGCGGCGGACCTGCCGCCGGGGGGCAGTGTGGTCGATATCGGGTGCGGCAGCGGACGTCCGGTCGCGCTGGCGCTGGCCGGGGCGGGGTTCGCGGTATCGGGCATCGACCCCTCCCCGACCCTGCTCGCCGCGTTCCGCCGCGCGCTACCCGGTGCACCGGCGGCGTGCGAGACGGCGGAGGCGAGCGGCTATTTCGGGCAACGCTTCGATGGTGCGGTGGCGATCGGGCTGCTGTTCCTGCTACCGCCCGCGACGCAGGCGGTGGTGATCGGCCGGGTCGCGCAGGCATTGCGACCGGGTGGGCGGTTCCTGTTCAGCGCGCCACCCGTCGCCTGTCGCTGGACCGACACGCTGACCGGGCGGGAGTCCCGGTCGCTGGGCGAGGCGGGGTATCGCGTGCTGCTGGAGGAGGCTGGGTTGCGGTTGATCGACGGCCATGAAGACAGCGGCGGCAATCATTATTTCGCGGCGGTCGGGTAGGACGGCGGTGGAGCGGGACCTGTGGGCAGACTTACCATGCGCGGGGGCACGGCGAATGGACGGGGTTTGCGAAGGCTTCGATCGGGTCCGGGGTGACGATCGGAGCGGCGGATGCCTACCCAAGAAACGGCGGAAAACTGCCAAAGGTCACTAAGTTCACACTCGCGCGCTATTTGCAGCGGCGCGCGTGGGGAGCGTGGTGGACGTCGACGATGGTACAGAGCGTCGGGCGAGCCTGTCAGGGTATCGCGATGTAGGAAAGGCGCCCGTCAGTGGCCGTAGCGCTTGATCCCGCGCTGGCGCAGCTTGCGGCGTTTGCGGCGGTGCAGCACGACGCCGAGCGCAGGCCCGCCGATCAGCAAGACGATGCCGATGATGGCATAGGCAAGAAGTTCGCGGGAGACGTCCATGCCGGTTTCTTGCAATCCGGCGACCGGATTGTCCATGCCAGACATTAACTTTTGTTCATCTGCACGCGTTGTTCACCGACAAAATATGCCGCACCACCGCATGACGCGTCGACAGGTCGACAACCCGACAGGTCGACGGTCAGTCGCCGATGGGACTTTCGCCATATTTGCGAAGAACATCGTTGAACGCCTCCGCCATCAGCGCCTGCAGGCTGCGGTCCTGTCGCCGCGCAAGCATGTGCATCGCCAGCGACATGTCGGGGGTGAAGAAGCCCGCGATCTGCTTGCGGCCCTGCCGGCTTGCCGGGCCTTTCGTGTCGGCAGCGGCGGGCGCGGCAGGTGTCGGCGCGGGGGTTACCGCCGGGGCGGGGGTGCGGTCGCGCAGGTTGGCGAAGGACGGCTTGCGGCTCATGACGCGACCTTTCTGAAACGGGGGGCAGGCATGTCGAGCTGTCGACATGTCCACTTGTATAGTTCGCGAACCTCTTCCGCGGCCTTGCCGGCGGGTTCGCTTTCCATGACCGTCCGCCCCTCGGCACTGGCATGGCGGTAGGCGGCGCGATCGGGCAGCAGCACGGGGCACGGCGGCGTGCCGAAGCCGTCGACCAGCTCGCCCGCCTCCTGGTAGATGCGCGGCGCATTGGGCGGGCCGGCGGTGAACACGACAAAGGCCGGGCGACGCAACAGCTGCACCAGCTTCGCCGTCGTCTGGATCGCCGACAGGTCGAAGGCGCTGGGCCGGCACGGGATCAGCACCAGGTCCGCCGCCTCCACCGCCGCGCGCGCCGCACTGTCGGCGTGCGGCGGGGTGTCGATCACGATCACCTCCGCGCCCTGCTCCTTCGCCGCCGCGATCTTGGCGGCCAGGCGGGGCGGGGGGCTGTCGATCACCTCGGGCGGAGCCTCCTGCCGCCACGCCGCCCATTGGCTGGCGGTCGCCTGCGGATCGGTATCGACGACCAGCGCGACCCGGCCCGAGGCCTGTGCAGCGGCGGCCAGATGCAGCGCGAGCGTGGTTTTCCCCGCGCCCCCCTTTTGCGAAATGATGGCGATGGTCGGCATGTCGGCTCCTCTACGTGTCGACATGCCGACAGGTCAAGCTGTCGAGCGCCATGGTTCCGAATCGGTAATCGCGTCCGTATCGCCGGACGTATCCCGGTGGAGGCCGAGGTGGGGTAACAGCTTGTTAGCACAGGAGAAGATACGTTCTGCCGATGTCTGGCCCAGCCCTTCCTGCCGCTGCATAGCCAATGAGCTTCAAAAAGCCGTTTCGTGCCGTCCCGATCAAGCTGGGCGAGCGCTACCGACGTGAGCAGCGCCGCAACGACCGGACAGCCGCCGTCAGGTTCCTCGGCATCGCGGCGGCGCTCGGCGCACTCATCGGCATCGGCACGGTTGCGATCGACCAGGATGGCCGCGCCGCCATCACATCGGCGCTGAAACCCGTTGCCGTACAGGCAGGGTTGGCGCGCGCACGCCAACCGCAACCCGGCGATCGATGGGGCGGCTGCAACGATGCCCGCGCGGCCGGTACCGCTCCGATCTATTCCGGTGAGCCCAGCTATCGGGAAGACATGGACGGCGATGGGGACGGGGTAGCGTGCGAGCCGTACCGCTGATCCTCTCCTCCAAACCATCCCGGCGAAGGTTGGCCGACGTGGCGAAAATGTCAGCATCGTGCAAATCCGCCGGCCGCCGCGATTGAGCGTTTGACAGCGCCGGAAATTATTTAATATCAATTTTCTTAAATAGAAGCGGAGTGCCACGTCGCACTACCGCAGCATGGGGAGGTTTTCATGCGTCACGGTTCGTCGTCGATCGTCCGTTCGATGCTGCTGGGGGCAGTATCCGTCCTGGGACTTGCCGCACCGGCACTGGCCCAGACCGATCCCGTCGCCACCGCCGATCAGGCCGAGGCACCCGCCGACGACATCGTCGTCACCGGCATCCGCGCATCGCAGGCCCGCTCGGTCGAGATCAAGCGCAATGCCGACAGCGTGGTCGAGGCGATCAGCGCGCAGGACATCGGCAAGCTGCCCGACGTCACCATCTCCGATTCGCTGCAACGCATCCCCGGCGTGCAGATCCGGCGCGAGGCGGGTGAGGGCGGCGCGGTCAACATCCGCGGCCTGCCGCAGGTCACGACCCTGATGAACGGCGAACAGTTCCTCGGCGCCAATTCGGTGACGACGGTACAGCCGAACTTCACCGACATCCCGTCGCAGCTGTTCTCGGGCGCGACGGTGTTCAAGTCGCCGACCGCATCGCTGCAACAGGCGGGCCTGTCGGGCACTGTCGACCTGCTGACCCGCCGGCCGATGGATTTGAAGCAGGGCTTCACCCTGTCGGCCGCTGCCGAAGGGCAATATGGCGACAAGACCGAGAAGTGGAGCCCATCGGCCAACGGCCTGATCGCCTATCACGGCGACCGGTTCGGGGTGCTTGTGTCGGCGGCCTATAGCGACCTGACGCTCGGCAACAGCTTCCGTGGGATTCAGGATTACGGCGTCGCGCTGAACAACGAAGGCGGCAGCGCGACCAACCAGGGTGCGTTCGCGACCGGCAACAACGGCGTGAGCCGGGGGCGTGCGGTGCGCAATGGCGCGGGCACGATCATCGGGTACGATGTGAACGGCGATGGCGACGCCAACGACGCGTTCATCACGCCGCAGTCGCACACCGCGTGGAACCGCATCACCAACCGCGAACGCTTCGGGGCCAACGCCTCGCTGCAGTTCGAGATCAACGATGCGCTGAAGCTGACCGCCGACGGTTTCTACACCCGCCAGACGCAATATGACCGTACCGCCGGGTTCCAGTTCCAGAATGTCGACTGGCTGTCGTCGCCGTTCCTGCCGACGAAATCGCGCGATACCGGCGCGGTCGTCAACGGCTACAACGTCAACACGGTGCAGCAATATACCTATAGCCTGCCGAGCTTCGACAGCTATTCGGAAACCTTCCGCACCAAGAGTGAATCGCAGAACTACAATGTCCAGCTCGACTGGCAGCCGAGCGACCAGTTCAAGGGCACGATCCGCGGGATTTACGGCAAGGCGTCGCGCAAGCGCGACCAGGCCTATACGCAGTTCAGCCTGACCAACGGCACGCAATGGGCGTATAACGGCGTCGGCAACTATCCGGCATCGGTCGGCGGCGATCGCCAGTTCAATCCGACCGGCTACCAGATCTACAGCCAGACCGCGACCGTCGACTATTCGAGCGGCGCGCCGGTGTTCGGCTTCTCGCCCGCGTTCCTGGCACAGGCGTCCGATCCGTCGCGCTATGGCCTGAAGACGATTTCGTCGGAGGGGAACCAGTATCAGAATGGCGACCTGTGGGCGGTGCGCGCCGACGGCGAATATACCGCCGAAAACGGCGTGAAGCTGGCGTTCGGCGGGCGCTATGGCGAACGCAGCGTCGACCAGTTCACCTTCGATCGCGTGTCGCCCTTCTATGCCGGCAACACCGACAATGCCGCCAATCCGGCGGGCGGGTGCCTGGTCAAGTGGAAGGCGTTCGACGTCAACCTGAACGACAACAAGTGCGCGGTGCGCGATGCGCAGGGCAATGCCTATACCGCGGGCTATACCCGGCAGGCGAACGACCCGATCTTTGCCGGCCTCATCAAGCAATATGCCCTGCCCGCCGGCGGCGCGCCCGCGCTCTATGCGCTCGACCCGCACGCGATGGACGACAGCGAGGCGTGGCAGAACAAATTCTATCCGGGCAGCCAGAATCTGGTGAATCCGGCCGACAGCTTCACGGTCAATGTCAGCCAGATTTCGGGCTATGGCCAGGTGTCGGGCGAGGGCGTGCTGCTGGGCATGCCGTTCCGCGCCAATGGCGGGTTGCAGGTGGTCAACACCCGCCTGAACGTGCGCCAGAACATCGTCGGCGCGCCGCAGCCCTATGGCGTGTCGGGGGTCGATGCCGGTGACGTCGTGACCAAGCGCGAGTTCACCGACTTCCTGCCCGCGTTCAACGTGGCGTTCGACGTGACCGACAAGCTGCGCGCCCGCGCTGCCTTCTCGAAGACGATGACGGTCCTCGACTTCCTGCAATGGGGCGGCGGTCTGAACGTCAATTACGCGATCAATACGCAGGTGAACCCGGCCCGGTTCGAGGCGCGCACGGCGGATTCGCGCGGCAACCCGAACCTGAACCCGTGGCGCGCGACCAATGCCGAAGCGAGCCTCGAATATTATACCGGGCGCTCCAGCCTGGTCGCGGTCGGTGCGTTCTACATCTCGGTCGACAGCTTCATCACGACCACGACCGAAACCCGCACCGATATCCCCGACAATGACGGCGTGATCCGTCGTCCGGTCATCACCAACACGCTGGCGCAGGGCGAAGGCGGCACGCTGAAGGGGATCGAGGCATCGGCACGCCAGTCGCTGGCCGATTACGGCGTCAACGGCTTCCTCGGCGGGTTCGGCGTCGATGCCAACTATACGCTGTCGCTGGGCGATGCGGGGCAGGTCGATCTGGCCGGCAACAAGATGCCGTTCCAGGACAACAGCAAGCATCAGGTCAACGCCGCCTTGTGGTTCGAGAAATACGGGTTGCAGGCGCGCGTCGCCTATAACTTCCGCTCGAAGCGGCTCGCCTCGTCCAACTATGGCGGCATCCAGGGCCTCGCCCAGTATCAGGAGCCGACCCATTATCTCGACGCGTCGGTCAGCTACGACATCACGCCGCAGTTCAGCGTCTATGGCCAGGCATCGAACCTGACCGGCGAGACCGAGCGCTATTACCTTACGTGGCAGGATCAGGTGTTCAACGAGAACATCTATGAGCGCCGCTTCATCGCCGGCGTGCGGGCGAAGTTCTGATCGCGGTGGCGACGTGTCGAGGTGTCGACATGTTGCCATACCTCACGCGTCACCCCCGCGCAGGCGGGGGTCCAGGGCCTCATACGCCAACGCTGTTCTGCTTGGCTCTGGACCCCCGCCTGCGCGGGGGTACGGTGGTGAGCGATACGAACGCCACGTGCGAACAGGGGGAACGATGCCACACGAACCGGTACGCTCGATCGTCATCGTCGGCGGGGGCACTGCCGGGTGGATGGCGGCGACCTATCTGGCGCGGCGGCTGACCCATCTGAACCTGTCGATCACCGTCATCGACAGCGCGGCGATCGGCACGGTCGGCGTGGGCGAGGCGACGGTGCCGGCGATCCGCGATTTCCTGTCGGCGATTGAACTCGGCGAACCCGATGTGCTGCGCGAGACCGGCGGCACGATCAAATACGGCATCCGCTTCGATGGCTGGGGCGGGGCGGCGCATCGCTTCTTCCACCCCTTCGGCCTGTACGGCGTCGGCGCGGGCGGGGTCGCGTTCCATCAGTATTGGCTGAAGCTCCACGCCGCCGGGCGCGCCGGGCCGATCGGCGATTATTGCCTCGCGACGCAGCTGGCGCGGGGCGGCCTGTTCCTGCCGCCCGCCGACCGGCCCGCCAATGATCTCGGCGTATTCAACTTCGCGCTGCATTTCGATGCGGCGAAGTTCGCCGCGCTGTTGCGCCGCCTGGCACTCGCCAACCGGGTCGGCCATGTCGACGGGCGGATCACGCAGGTCGCGACCGATCCGGCGCGTGGGCATGTCACGTCGGTCACGCTCGAAGACGGACGCAGCATCGCCGGCGACCTGTGGATCGACGCCTCCGGTTTCCGCAGCCTGTTGTTGGGCGAGGCGCTGGGCGTGCCTTATGTCGACTGGCGCCACTGGCTGCCCTGCGACCGCGCCGTCGCGATCCCGTGCAAGGCGGCGCCGGGCGATCCCGTCCCCTATACCGTCGCCACCGCGCGCACGGCGGGATGGCAATGGCGCATCCCGCTTCGCCACCGCATCGGCAACGGATCGGTCTATTGCAGCGATTTCCAGTCGGACGGCGATGCCGAGGATGCGTTGCTCGCTTCGCTGGAGGGCGAACCGCTGGCCGATCCCAACCGGCTGCGCTTCGTCACCGGCCACCGCGCGCGGTTCTGGTCGGGCAATGTCGTCGGACTGGGGCTGGCGTCGGGCTTTCTAGAACCGCTCGAATCCACCAGCATCTCGCTCATTCAGTCGGGCCTCGAACGCTTCGTCGCGCTGTTCCCCGACCGGGACTGCGATCCGCGCCTTGCCGCGACCTATAACCGGCAATCGGTGCTGGAGTTCGAACGGCTGCGCGACTTCCTGTTCCTCCATTACCTTGCCAATGGTCGGGACGAACCGTTCTGGCAGGCGATCCGCGCGGTCGAACCGCCAGAACCCTTGCAGATCAAGCTGGACGCATGGCGTTCGGGAGGAGAATTCGTGCGCAACGAGTGGGATACGTTCCAGGACCCGAGCTGGCTGAGCCTCTATGCGGGGTTCAACGACCTGCCGACCCGCCATTCGCCGCTGGCCGACGCGGTTCCCGTCGACACGCTGGCCGACAGTTTTGCGCGGATGCGCGATGCGATCGGCAAGACGTTGGCCCATGCCGAACCGCACGGGCGCTTCCTGAACCGGGTGGCGGGCGCATGAGCGGTGCCACCCACACCCGCGCCGTCGTCGCGATGAGCCTTGGCGGGCTGCTGTTCGGGTTCGACACCGCCGTCATCTCGGGCGTGACCGATGCGCTGCGCACGCATTATGCCCTGTCCGAAGCGGGGCTCGGCCTCGCCGTCTCCGCCGCGCTCTGGGGCACGCTGGTTGGGGCGTTGTTCAGCGGCGCGCCGGGCGACCGCTGGGGCAGTCTTGCCGTGCTGCGTGTCATCGGCTTCCTCTATGTCGTCTCCGCGATCGGCTGCGCCATCGCCACCACGCTGACCGGTTTCGTCGCGTTTCGCGTGCTGGGCGGCCTGGCGATCGGCGCGTCGTCGGTGCTGGTCCCGGTCTATATCGCCGAAATCTCTTCGGCGAAGCGGCGCGGGCTGCTGGTCGGGCTGTTCCAGTTCAACATCGTCGCGGGCATCCTGATCGCGTATCTCAGCAACTATCTGGTCGCGCAAGCGGTCGCCCCCGACATCGCATGGCGGTGGAAGCTGGGCGTGGCGGCGGTGCCGGCCGCGCTGTTCCTGATCCTGCTGACCGGCCTGCCACAAAGCCCGCGCTGGCTGAGTGCGCGCGGGCGGAGCGACGACGCGGACCGCGCCGCCGCGCGCCTCGGCCTCGACGCCATTCCGGCGGGGGAGGGTGGCGGCACCGGGCGGCTCGACTGGCGGCTGCATGCCACGCCGATCCTGCTCGCCATCGCCATCGGGCTGTTCAACCAGCTGTCGGGGATCAACGCGATCCTCTATTATCTCAACGACATTTTCGCCGCCGCCGGCTTTACCGGCGTGTCGGGCGATGTGCAGGCGATCGCGATCGGCGTCGCGAACCTGATCGCGACCGTCATCGGCATGGGCGTGATCGACCGGGTGGGGCGCAAGCCGCTGCTGATCGGTGGCGGGATCGTCACCGCGATCGCGCTGGGCGGGGTCGCCTTGGTCTATATGGGGGCGGCGTCGCCCGCACTGCTGCTGCCGCTCCTCATCCTGTTCATCGCCGCCTTCGCCATGTCGCAGGGGGCGGTGATCTGGGTGTACTTGAGCGAAATCTTCCCGACCGACGTGCGGGCGCGCGGACAGGCGATCGGCAGTGCGACGCACTGGGTCGCCAATGCCGTCCTCTCCTTCGCCTTTCCGCTGGTGGCGCAGTGGGACCGTGCGCTGCCCTTCTGGGGCTTTGCCGCCGCGATGCTGCTGCAGGCGCTGCTGGTCTGGCGCTTCTTTCCCGAAACCCGTGGCCGCGATCTCGAAGCGATCAGCGCCGACCTGACGAAAAGGACGATTGCATGAAAACGGCAATGATCGCCGCGCTGCTGGCCGGCGTGGGACTGACGGGCATGGCGGCGGCGCAGGTGCCGGCCAATGGCGGGCCGTATAATGCCAGCTTCCTGCCCGGCGGGATCGGCATCGAACGCCCGGTCGAGGGTGGTGAGGCCGTCGCCCGGGCTGGTGCGCCGTACAGCTTCACCATGTGGGTCCAGACGAACGGGACGCAGCCGGGCGACGTACCGCTAATGGCGCTGGGCGATGCGCGTGTGCTGTCGCTGGTGGGCGGTCGGCTGACGCTTACCGATGGCGGCAGGACGATCGCCGGGACGACGATCGCTCCAGGCCGCTGGACAAAGGTGGCCGCCGTATCGGACGGCACCCGCGTGGTACTCTATATCGACGGACGCCCGACCGCGCAGGCTATGCTGGCATCGTCGCCGACTGCACCGGTGCTGCACATTGCGCGCGCGCTGCCCGGACGTCCGCATTTCGGCGGCACGCTGGTGGGTGCGACGCTGCATTCCAGCGCGCTGACGGCGGCGCAGGTCGCAGCCATCCCCGCCCCGGATTTCGCCAATGTTCAGCTCTGGGAAGTCGGCGTCAGCTGGCCGTTCCAGAAACAGGCCAATATCGGCCTTACCCAGCAACAGGACGCATGGACCCTGCCTCGGGGCAGGGGCGAAGACTATACAGCCCCCGTCACAAAGCCGCTACCGAATGCGCCCGCGCTACAACCAACCGCACCGGGCCGTTGGCAAATCAATGGCTGGCAACTAGCTGCCGCCCCGGATGTTATGGAGGACGGTGCCACGCTGTCGCGACCCGGGGCGCTCATAGGCAGATGGCGCGCGGCGACTGTGCCGGGCACGGTGTTGCAGACCTTGGTCGATCGCGGTGTCTATCCCGACCCCTATTATGGCCTCAACAACCTGAAGATCCCGGAGAAGCTGGCGCGGCAGGACTATTGGTACCGCACCCGCTTCACCGTGCCTCCGCAAGCGGCGGGCAAAAAGCTGACGATCGTGTTCGGCGGCATCAACTATGCCGCCGACATCTGGCTCAACGGTGCCAAGCTCGGCAGCACGCGCGGTGCGTTCATCCGTGGCCAGTTCGACATCGTGCCCGCAGCGGGCGAGAACGTCATCGCGGTGAAGGTCTCGCCCCCGCCGCATCCCGGCATCCCGCACGAACAATCGGTCAGCGCGGGCGTGGGCGAAAATGGCGGGCAGCTGGCGATCGACGGTCCGACCTTCGTCGCGACCGAGGGGTGGGACTGGATTCCGGGCATCCGCGACCGCAATACCGGCCTGTGGCGGCCGGTCGAGCTGGTCGCGCATGGCGCCGTCCGCATCCTCGACCCGCATGTCGTCACCGACCTGCCGCTGCCGCGCACCGACCGCGCCGACGTGCATGTCACGGTGCCGATCGAGAATAGCGGCCCCGCGACGCAGGTCACGGTGAAGGTCGCGTTCGAGGGCGTGTCGGTCGAAAAGGCCGTGACCGCGCCGACCGGGCGCAGCGAGGTGCGCTTCACCCCCGCCGACTTGCCCCCGCTCACCGTCGCCAACCCGAAACTCTGGTGGCCCAACGGCTATGGCGAACCGCATCTCTATCACGCGACCTATCAGGTCAGCGACGCGAGCGGCGTGTCGGACAGCAAGGCGGGCCGCTTCGGCATCCGCGAGGTCAGCTACGACCTGTCGCTGTTCGATGCCGCCGGCGCCTTGCGCCGGGTCAACGTGCAGACCACCGATGGCGGGCTGTCGGTCCAGAAGCTGATCGACGTCCGTCACGGCGCGATCAAGCAGTCGCCGACCGGATGGGCGGAATCGCTTACCGCTGCGGGGGAAGTGTCGAAGGCGGTGACCCCGATCGCCGAAACCCTGCCTGAACCGCATCTGGCGATCCGGGTGAACGGCGTGAAGATCGCCGCGCGCGGCGGCAACTGGGGCATGGACGACGCGATGAAGCGGGTGAGCTATGCCTGGCTCGCTCCCTTCTTCCGCCTCCAGCGCGAGGCGCACATGAACGTCATCCGCAACTGGATGGGGACCAATACCGAGGAGGAGTTTTACGACCTGGCCGACGAAAACGGCATGATGGTCCTCAACGATTTCTGGCAATCGACCCAGAATTTCCAGATCGAACCCGACGATGCCGCGCTGTTCCTGTCCAACGCGCGCGACACCATCGCCCGCTATCGCAACCACCCGTCGATCATCCTGTGGTTCGGCCGTAACGAGGGCGTACCCTATCCGGCATTGAACGAGGGGCTGGACGATGCCGTGTTCCAGCTGGACGGCACCCGCTGGTTCACCGGCAGCTCGAACGTCGTGAATTTGCAGGGGTCGGGGCCGTACAACTACCGCGCGCCGGAGGGGTATTTCACCGACCTCGCCACCGGTTTCTCGGTCGAGACCGGCACGCCGTCCTTCTCGACGGCGGAGTCCATCGCGTCGTATGTGCCGGCGGCGGATCGCTGGCCGCTGGGCGATGTGCTCGCCTATCACGACTGGCATTTCGCCGGGAACGGCGACACGAAAACCTTCATGCAGACGCTTGCGACGATGTTCGGCCCCGGCCGCGACTTCGCCGATTTCGAACGCAAGGCGCAGATGATGAACCTCGAAACGCACAAGGCGATGTACGAGGGGTTCCTGGGCCATTTGTGGACCAAGAATAGCGGGCGGCTGTTGTGGATGACGCATCCGGCGTGGCCGTCGAATGCGTGGCAGATCTATTCGTGGGATTACGACACCCACGCCGCCTATTACGGGGCGAAGAAGGCTGCCGAGCCGCTGCACGTTCAGCTGAACCTGCCGGGTAACGAGCTGGTGGTGCTGAACACGACGCAGGCCGATGCCAAGGGGCTGCGCGCCACGGTGCGCGTCGTCGGGCTGGATAATGCGCAGCTGTTCACGCGCAGCGACCGTGTCGACGCGCTGGCCAACCGCGCGACGCCGCTCAGCCCCGTGCCGCTCGATGGCCTCTACGCGCAGCATCCGGTGGTGCTGGTGCGCCTGACGCTCGATGATGCGGCGGGCCGGCGGGTGTCGGACAATTTCTACTGGCGCGGGCGTGATGCCGCTTCGTATCAGGCGCTGAACGGCCTCGCCCCGGCGACCCTCACCGCGCGCATGGCGGCTCCGGTGGTCGACGGCAGCGACCACATGGTCACCGTCGACCTCGCCAATGACGGCCAGGTGCCGGCGCTCAACGCCAAGCTGACGCTGCTGGGGCCGGACGGCAAGCGCATCCTGCCCGCCTTCTACAGCGACAATTACGTCGCGCTGCTGCCGGGCGAAAAGCGGACGATCACCATCCGCTATCCGGCCACCGTCACCGCCACGCCCGGCGTGACGCTGCGCGGGTGGAATATCGCGGAGGTCCCGGTCGCGCGCTGAACGAGGAATCTACCTGTCGACACGTCGACAGGTAGATCAGGCCAGCATCGCCCGCAGGCGGGGGGTCAGGATCTCGCGCACCCTGCCGTCGTCCTGCACCACGATCCGGGCGGCAACGTCCAGCGCCGGGATCACCCCGCTGTCCGGCCCGGCGACCGCGATCGCCGTCGCCAGTACATCGGCGAGCATCGCCGAGGGGGCGACGACGCTGACCGACAGCACACCGTTCGCCGCCGGATAGCCGGTGCGCGGGTCGATCGAGTGGTCGCCCCGGCGATAATTGCCCGACGTCGCAACCGCAGTCTCGTGCAGCGCGAGGCGCAAGGGCGCGAAGACCGCGCCCGGCGGGTCTTCGAGGTCGACCCACCATGGATCGCCATCGGGCCGCATCCCCCGCCCGACCAGCTCGCCGCCGATCTCGACCAGGCAATGCCGCACGCCCTGCGCCGCCAGCAGGTCGGCGACGGCATCGACCGCATGGCCCTTCGCCACGCCGGACAGGTCGAGCGCGAGGCCGCCGGGCTGGCGCAATCGCGCGGTGGCCGGATCGAAGCGCAAACGCTGCCAGCCCGACACGGCCCGCGCCGCATCGATCGCCGCCGCTGCGGGAGGCGGGCACGGCCCCGGCGGACCATAGCCCCACAAATCGACCAGACGACCGATCGCGGGATCGAACGCGCCGTCGCTCGCATGGGCGATGCGCAGCGACAGGTCGACCACCCGCGCCAGATCGTCCGGCAGCGTCGCGACGCCCCCGGCGGGCAGCGCGTTGAACCGGCAGAGCGCGGAGGCCGGGTCCCAATGGCTCGTCTGCGCGACCAGATCGGTCAGCCGCGCCACGATCGCGCGTCGCAACGCCGCCGCCGCGCCCGCCATCACCGGCGGCAGCGCGGCGAGCACCGCCCAGCTGGTCCCCATCGTCTCCCCGGTCCACGTCACCACCGGTGCGGCGGGGTCGTGGCTGGCCAGCGCCGCCGCCTGCGGATCGGTCGGCAGCGCGATCCGCGGCGGGACCGGCATCAGGGGGTCATCACCTCCAGCGTGGTGACATAGGACAGCCGCCGCCCCGTCGCGCGGGGGGCGCTGGGCTTCGCGTCCTCGTGGGCCGCGCTCAGCCAGTACATCCCCGCCGCCAGCCAGTCGATCGACAGCATCCCGTCGGCACCGGTGGTCAGCTCGCGCGCACCCTCGGCATTGCGATAGCGCTTGCCGCCGGGAACGACCGTCACCTTCACGCCCGGCGCCGGCCGCCCGTCGACCAGCAGTCGGAACTTCGCCGGTTCGCCCGCGACCAGCTCGTCGGGATGGGTGACGAAATCGATCTCCAGCCCCTTGCCCGCAGGTTTCAGCACGGTGCGGGTCGGTTCGCCCGAGGTCACGAAAATCTCGTTGCGGCTGCCGGTTTCGATCAACTTCACATCGGTCGCGTCGGCGGGAATGTCGGCGACGGTCAGCGGCGGGCGACGCACCCCGTCCGGCCCCGGCGGGCCACCGCGTCCGCCGACGCGCTGTTCGACGCCGTTCACCTTGAAACTGCCCATCACGCCCGACATCGCGGTGCCGATCTTCCACGTGCCCGGCTTGTCCAGCTTCACGTCGAAGACCGAGCGATAGCGCCCGGTCGCGCCGTTCTGCACCTGTCCCGGCGTGCCATCAGGCTGCCACACCTTCACCCCTTCCAGGCGGCCGGGCTGGTGATCGGCGTAGAACAGGTCGTTGGACGCGGCGAAATCGACCGTCACCCAGCTGTCAGTGCCGGAAAATACGGTGCCCGAGGGCAACAGCCACAGCCGGTGGGCGGACACGGCGCCGGGCAGCGACAACAGGGCGGCGGCGGCAAGCAGGTGCCGGGCGAAACGGGGCATGGGCGAAGTCCTCGACAGGGTGGGGGTCAGCGGGCGGCGATCGTGACCGCGCCCAATTCGTGCGATCCGGTCGCGCGGGCGGCGCGCGCGGGGATGGTCAGCGGCACCTGCACCAGTTCGCGCCCGCCGGTCTCGCGCGCGGCCTCGACGTTCAGGACATAGGCGCCGGGGCGCAGGCCCGCGGGCAGCGCGATGTTGTGCGTGCCGGGCGCGCGGGTCGCGCCGCTGACGCCATCGGCGGGCAACGCCATGCTGCGCCCGCCCTTGCGCCACCACGCGCGCAGGTCGGACAGCCATTTCGTCCCCGGCTCGGCCCCGGCCTTGCGGACATCATACCACAGCGCCAGCGTCCGCGCCGCACCGCCGCCCGCCGGTTCGATCCACGCCGCGACATAGGGCCGGTGATATTCGGCGACCGACAGGCGCGGGATGGTGACGCTGACCGTTCCGGCGGGCGGCGCGGATGCGGCGGCGACGGTGGCACCGCCCAGAACCGCCAGTGACAGGATACGCATCGGGACTTCCCCCTTCAGTGGATCAGAAACACGGCCAGCACGACCGGCAGCGCGATGCCGCCGGCGACCAGCGGCCAGGTGGACGGGCGGCGCTTCGCATGAAGCTGCAACAGCAACAGGCCGGTGATAGAAAACAGGACGCAGGCGATGGCGAACACGTCGATGAACCAGAACCATGCCGACCCGGCATTGCGCGCCTTGTGCAGGTCGTTGAAGTAGCTGATCCAGCCCCGGTCGGTCGTCTCGGCCCGCACCGCGCCGCTGGCGATATCGATGCTGACCCACGCATCGCCACCGGGACGGGGCAGCGCGACATAGGCCTCGCCCTCCGACCATTCGACGCCGTGGCCCGCGACCGTCAGCCCGACCGCCTGTTCGACGGCAGTGGCAACGGTGCCGGGCAGGGGGCCTTTCGCCACCGCCGCGCGGGTAAGCGGACGCAGCAGGGACGCGGGCAATTGTCCGGATCGTTCGGCGACGACCGGTTCGGCGGCGATCGTCGCCGCGTGGTTCAGCGTGATGCCGGTCACCGCGAACAACAGCATCGCCGCCAGCGAGATGCCGGCGCTGATCCAATGCCACGCGATCAGCTGCTTCGCCCACCAGGCACGCCAGTTGCGGCGGCGTTTCACGGTGGCGGCGGTCATGCGTCGGCCCAGCGGCGCAGCAGATTGTGGTACAGCCCGGTCAGGGCCACGACCTCGCCGTCGCCCTGTCCGCGATCGGCGGCCAGCGCCTGCACCGACCGGTCGAGGTCGAACAGCAGCCGGCGTTCGCCATCGTCGCGCACCATCGACTGGATCCAGAAGAACGCGGCGATCCGCACCCCGCGCGTGACCGGCGTGACGCGGTGCAGGCTGGATGCGGGATACAGGACCATGTGCCCGGCGGGCAGCTTCACCGTCTGCGGCCCGAACCGGTCCTCGATCACCAGTTCCCCTCCGTCATAGCGGTCGGGGTCTTCGAGGAACAGCGTGGCCGACAGGTCGCTGCGGATGCGGAAATCGGTGCCGCGCTTCATGCGGATGGCGTTGTCGACATGCAGCCCGAACGCCTCGCCCCCTTCATACCGGTTGAACAGCGGCGGAAAGACCTTCAGCGGCAGCGCGGCGGCGATGAACAGCGGCGACCGGCCCAGCGCGTCGAGCACCATCGCCCCCGCTTCGCGCGCGGCGGCGCTGTCCTCGGGCAGCTGCCGGTTGCGCTTGGCCAGCGCCGATTGCGCGCCCGACGTCACGTTGCCGTCCACCCAGTCGCCACCGTCGACCAGCGCCCGGACGCGGGCGAGGGCGGCGGCGTCCAGCACATCGGGTATCGCGATCAGCATCGGACGCCGCCTTTCGATGTCGGTTCGAAAAATCGCGAAAGAGCGATTTTCGCGACGGCGCCGGCCCGCTCCCCCACCCGGCCACCCATCAAGGATACGCTGTGGGTGGTGGGGTGGGGGAGCGGACCGGTGCCGCAAAATGCGTTTCGACGCATTTTCAAATCAGAAGTTGTAATAGAGGCTGAGCACCGCCTGACGCCGGTCGCCGGGCATCGCCCACCCGCCGCTGACCGCGCCGGTCGTGGCGTTCACGTTGCTGCGGATGCCGGTCAGATAGCGTTCGTCGGTGAAGTTCTGTACGTTCAGCTGCACCGTCGCCCGTTTCCCGATCGTATAGGCCAGATATGCCCGGTGGATCAGGTAATCGTCGGCGCGGAACTGCACCGATTGCAACGCCGTCGGCACGTTCAGCGCGATCGATCCCTGATAGGTCAGGCCATAGCCCACTTCGAGACCGAAGGGCAGCTTGTAGGTGGTGAACAGCGACCCCGAATGTTCAGGCGTCTGCACCAGTTGCGCGCCGGCCTGCGGGTCGCGGACCCCCAGGCCCAGGTCGCGGTCGGAAATCGACTGCCGCACCCGTCCGTCGAGATAGGTGTAGTTGGCGAAGATCGTCCATGCCGGCAGCGGCGATCCCGACAGGCCCAGCGCAACGCCGTCGACCCGCGCGCGTCCGTCGAGCACCTGCAACCCGGCGGGCAGCGCCGGATCGTTCGACGGCACGCGGTAATTGGTGCGTTCGTTGCGGAACACCGCAGCAGTCAATTCCAGCTTGCGCCCGAACAGCGCGGCCTTCACCCCCGCTTCGATATTCTCGGCGGTTTCCGGCGCCACCACGCACGGATCGGCCGCGCCGATGGCGGTCGGCACGCCGCAGCCCAGGCGCACCGTCTGCGACGAGGGCGTCTTTGCCTTGCCATAGCCGGCATAGAGGCTGACCGCCTCGACCGGGTGGACCACCACCCCGCCGCGATAGGAGAACAGCCGCTCGGTCGAACGCTGCACCCGCTGTTGCAGGTCGGTCAGCGCGGTGGTGCCCGGCGGCACGACCGCCAGCGGGAGGTTGCGGAACGCGGCGTCCTGCACTTCCCAGCGGACCCCGCCGTTCAGCTCGACATAACGGCCCAGCTCCAGCGTATCGAACGCATAGACCGCCAGATTCTGCGTTTCCGACCGCGCGCGGGAGGTCACGGTCAGGTTGACCGGGCCGGTCCAGCGCGTGTCGGGGTTGCTGATCGCCAGATCCGGCGCGGTCACCGCGACCCCGGCGGCGGTGCGGAGCAGGCTGCCGCTGGTGATGTGGTAATTTTCGAGCGCGCCCGACACGCCGATATTGGCGACGTTGCGTAACGCCCCCTTCGTCCCCGTCTCATGGCGCAGGTCGACCTGATCGTAGAGCAGTTCGTTCACCTGGTCGCGCGACAGGCCGCGCGGGCCGGACGGACGCCAGTTGCCGGCCGCGAGGCCCGCGGGGCAGGCGATGCCGACCGTCGCCGCCGCATTCGCGCCGACCGGCTGCAATCCGGTGGTGCCGAGGCAATAGGTGCCCTGCGGCGCGCTGGTGATGCTGGCCTGCTCGACCCGCTGCCAACGGGTCAGGTTGCGCACCGACAGATGGTCGTCGATCGCATGGCGGAACGTCGCGGTGAAGCGGTCGACGGTCTGGTCCTGCCGGTCGAGATTGGCGATACCGTAATAGTCAGACCGGTCGACGCCGGGCAGCACGCCCCCGCCGATCGCGCTCTGGAAATAGGGTACGCCATAGAGCGGCGTGTTGCGATCCTCCTGATGGACATAGGCGAGCGTCAGGCTGGTCGGACCATCGATCCCGATCGTCACCGACGGCGCGATGCCCCAGCGTTCGAACTTTTCGACATCGCGGCCGGGCACGCCGTTATGGTGATAGGCCCCGGTCAGCCGCACCGCGACCAGATCGGACACCCGCTTGTTGGCGTCGATCGAGGCACGGTAATAGTCGTCGGTGCCGACCGAAGCCTGCACGATCGACAGGTCCTCGACGCCCGGCACCTTCGACACCAGGTTGATCGTGCCGCCGACCGACCCCGATCCGTTGAAGACGGTGTTCGCGCCGTTATAGACCTCGATCTGCTGCAGGTTGAACGGGTCGGTGCGGCTATACTGCGCCGAATCCCGCACCCCGTCGACGGTGATGTCGTTCGCCGCCGAATAGCCGCGCAGGTTGATCGTATCGCCATAACCGCCGCCGCCTTCGCCCGCGCCGAAGGTGATGCCGGGAATGGTTTGCAATGCGTCGCGCAGCGTCTGAAGGTTCTGCTTGCGGATCGTCTGGTCGTTCAAGACGGTGATCGTCTGCGGGGTGTCGATCAGCGGCCCGGTCGCCTTGGGGCTTTCCAGCTTCGCCTCGGCCGCCTTCTGACCGTTGACGACGATCACGTCGCGCTCCTCGACCCGGTCCTGCGTCGGCCCGGTCGGAGCGGTCGGCACCACATCGCGCTCCGCAGCGGCGGCGGGCGCCGATGCGATGAACCCGATGCAGGTCATCGCCAGAAAGCTCATTCGATCGGTCATGCTGGTCCCCTTTGTGGCGCCAGCTATTGCGAGTTAATCGCAGAGTCAATGCTAATGCGAATGGTTATTGTGTTTGGTGCGGGTGGTGAGACTGCCGGTTTGAAGCCGGTTGCAGACATGATCGCCGAACTATCCGGGTGCGAAGCCGGCGGAGTGTTGCAAGCTGCTGCCCGGCAGCCCGCGATCGGTGCTGGCGACGGTGCGCCTCGCACTATAACATCACGCGCCCGACAGGCCCGTCCACCCGGCGGGCCAGGGGTGTCGATGTGTCGACATGTCTAATGATCGAGGTGACGATATGGCAGGCAAAGCGCGTATCCTGGCCCTTCTCCTCCTGCCCCTGGTCGCGGCAGCCCCCGCCCCGGCAACCGGCGTCCGCTGCCGCATCGCGGTGGAGGGCGGGCCGGTAATGGGGGGCTGGGCCGGCGGATGCCGTGCCGGGCTGGCCGACGGGCTGGGCGCGGGGCGGGTGCGGGCGCCGCTGGGAACGGGCGTGTTCGCCGGGCGCGCACGGGCCGGGCAGGCCGACTACGGCATCGTCGTGATGGACGAGGACGGATGGATGATGGTCGCGACGACGCCCGAACCGGAGCGCCCCTATATCGACCAGGCCGCCGATACGTCCGAGCATGCCTTCCAGAACAGCTTCGCCGGCGCTACCGCCGCCGCCGAGGCCCATCGCCGCGCCGGCAATGCCGCGTCGGCCCGCTATTACCGGCAGTTGCGGGTTCAGCTCATCAACGGTCAGCCGGAATAGCGCGTCAGTGCACCGTTCCTGCGGCACGGTCGACACCGATCAGCTTCGGATCGATATCCAGATGGCGAACCGCCTTCTCGACGATCTTGGTAGTAAATGGCGAGAAAAAACTTGCCAACACCGGATAACGCGCGATCTCTTCGTCCGTTGCCGGGCGCTTGGCTTGCTCCCTATTCAGGTCGACGAGTTGATGAACCGGCCGCGAATGCATGATAAATAACGCACTTCGCGGGCGAACATCGCCGGGCATATGAAAGGATGTAACCTTCCATTGCTTGTCGGCGATCTCTCGATTTCGTCGGAACTCCGCTCCGCCGACCAGAAGATCATATAATATGATCGGTGTCGTCGTAATTTCCGCCGGCACTTCCGGCGTTTCCGATATCATATCGAAGAAATTGCACATATTTCCGAAGTATTTATATATCAAGGTTACATAGCCAAAAGCGTAGCCCCCTTCGTACAGCGGGACGTAGAAAATCTGCCCCACGACCGGCCGGTCCCTACCGCTCATCCGCAACCTCCATCCACGTGCATCCGGTCCAAATCAGGCGGTTATTTGCAACAAGGGTAGGCGCAGCCGGTTCGAGCCGCTACCTAGACGCGTAACGATCGACAGCGGAGAGAGACCACGCATGGCGTATCGGATTGCCGAAGGATCGCTCGCCGCGCCGATGCCGTGGCAGGATCAGAGCATCAACGTGCTGCTGCCCCGCGACGCCAAGGTCATGGGCACCAGCCTCGTCATCGCCCGCGACCGGTTGCCGATGGGGATGACGTTCCACGACTATGTGATCCAGCAGCGCCAGAATTTCGCATCGCAGCTTGCCGGGTTCGAAGCGATCGCCGACGCCCCCGGTCGCATCGACGGGCATGAGGCACATTTCATCGAACTTGCCTGGAAGACCGACGGGAAACCGATCCATCAGGTGATGGCCATGGTATTGCACAGCGACAATGCGATCCTGAACTTCACCGGATCGATCCCGGGGGGGCTGGAGGTCGAAACGCGCGACGCGCTGGTCGCCGCGATCACCTCGTTCAGCTTCGCCGCCGCATAACGGACGCGACGGCGTGACGGGACCCGCGACCCCCGCCCCGACGCCCACCGCCGACGCGAAGCTGCGCGACCTGCGCGACCGGACGGCGGCGTCGAGCAACGCCGGCACCGTATCGGCGATCGCCACCACCGGCCATGTCGTATCGGGCGGGATCGTCGCGGCCGGCGCCGCATCGGCCGGCATGTCCGGCGGGATGGCCGCGGTTAAATGCTTCGCCGGGCGGATCGCCGCGCCGATCGCAGGGGCAATGGCGGGGGCGGCGCTTGCCGAAGCGGTCCATGCGGACGAGGCAGCCTTCTGGGTAGCAAAACAATTCGGCGCGAAACGCATCGCATCGCCCGGACCACAGCCCGCGCATATTGAACACCAGATCGCGCACGACAATACCTTCAACGGCCTGCTCGCCGGGATCGCGGCCGGGATCGTCGTCGGCGCGGTGGTGGCGGTCAGCGCGGCGGCGATCATCGGCACGGCGGGCATGGCGGCACCGCTGGTGGGCGCGGCGGTCGCGTTCGGCGCGGGCGCGGCGGGCGGCTTCGTCACCACCGCCATCGCCGGTGCCGGTGCCAAGACCGCCACCCTGTCCGGCCCGATCAACACCGGGTCCCCCAACGTGTTCCTGGAGGGGAAGAAGGCCGCGCGCGTCACCGACACCGCCGCCTGTACCAAGCATCCCGGCACCCCGCCCTCCGCGATCATCGAGGGCAGCGAGACGATCTACATCAACAGCCTGCCCATGGCGCGGATCGGCCACAAGCTGTCGTGCGACGCCGTGGTGCAGGAAGGGTGCACGACGATCTTCGCCGACAACACCACCGGCAGCTATGGCACGCCCGATGCCGCGCTGTCGGTCGCCGAACAGCTGCTACTATCGGTCGCCGAGGTCGCGGGCATGCGCTCGGCGACGCGCAAGGGCGGGCTGCTCGACGGCCCGCTGCGCCGGCTGTTCGGTGAGCCGGTCGATGTCGTCACCGGCGACTATGCCGATGCGCGCACCGATTTCGAATATCCGGGGCTGCTGCCGCTGCGCCTTGATCGCACCTATCCGGGCAGGATGCGGGTCGAAGGGGCGCTGGGCCCACGCTGGATCTGCAACTGGTCGCAACGGCTGCTGCTCGACGCGGCGGCGGGGACCGTCCTCCTGGAGGATGCCGGGGGACAGCGGCTGCTGTTCGCGATCGGCGACGACGCCCATGTCGATGCCCGCCACCTGAAGGCGCCCTATTACCACCTGACCGGCACGCGCGATGCCTTGCGCCTCTATGACAGCCGCAGCCAGCAATTCCTGCTGTTCGCGCCGGCACGCGATCCCGCGATGCCGTTGCTGGCCGGAATCGAGGATCGCAGCGGCAACCGCATCGCCTTCGCCCGCGATGCCGAGGGGCGGCTGCGGCAGGTCCGCGTTCCCGACGGCACGACCTTTCGCATCGACACCACGCCGCAGGGCTGGATCACCGCGCTGTGGATGGAGGGCGAGCGCGAGCCCGTCGTCCGCTATCGCTATGACGCGGGCGGGCAGCTGCTCGACGTGCTGGGCAGTTTCACCGGCGAATTCCATTATCGTTATTCGCGCGAAGGCTGGCTGAACGGGTGGCAGGACAGCGGCCTGACCAGGGTCGAAATCCTGTACGATGCGGCCGGGCGGGTGACCGGCACGCGTACCGGCGACGGCATGTTCGACGACCGGTTCCTCTATTTCCCGGAACAGCGCCTGTCGCGCTATGTCGATGCGACCGGCGCGGTCACCAGCTTCCGCTACGACGCGAACAACCTGGTGGTCGAGGAGGTCGATCCGCTCGGCGCGCGCACGATCAGCGAATGGGACACGCTGGAGCGATTGCAGCGCCGCATCGACCCTGCCGGCCGCGAAACGCGCTTTGCCTATGACGGTGACGGCCGGCTGATCGCGCAGACCGACTGGGCCGGGCGCAGCGCGGCGTGGCGCTATGATCGGTGGGGGGCGCTGGTAGCGTTCGCCGGGCCGGAGGGTAGCGCAGAGTGGACGCGCGACGCCGCCGGCAACATCACGGCGTGGACCGGCACCGACGGCATCCGGGGCACCGCCCGCTATGACGAACGCGGCGCGCTGGTCGAGGAGAGCGTCGTCGGCGCGGGCACCACCCGATATGAAAACGATGCGGCCGGTCGCCCGGTCGCCCGCCACGACCCGCCGTCCGCCACCGGCGTGGCGCGGGTCACCCGCTATCGCTGGGACCGGTTCGGGCGGCTGCTCGACCATAGTGATCCGGCCGGGCGGACCAGCAGCTGGTTCTATGACCGATCGCCCGACAATCCGCGCGGCGCGGTCAGCCGCACGCGCACGCCCGATGGTGGCGAAATCCGCTTCGCCTATGACGGCGAAGGGCTGCTCGCCGCGCGCATCCGGGGCGACGGACAGACGACGCGCTTCGTCCATGGCGCGTTCGATACGCTGCGCCAGACGATCGATCCGATGGGTGCCACCACCCGTTTCGGCTATGACGGCACCGGCCGCCTGACGACGATCACCGATGCGACCGGGCAGGCATGGCGCTTCCGCTACGATACCGCCGGCCGGCTAGAGGCGCAGCTCGACTGGGCCGGGCGCGAGACGCGCTATACCCGCGACGCGATCGGCCGGGTGCTGGCCAAGCGGATGCCGGATGCGACCGAGCAGCATTTCGAATGGGACGACCGCGACCGTATCGTCCGCGTGATCGCCGGCAGCGACGCGATCACCTATCGCTACGACGATGCCGACCGGCTGACCGGGGCCACGACATGGCAGCTGGCGGAGGACACGCCCCGCCGGATCGCCGACGTCACGCTTAGCTATGACGGCAAGGGCCGGCTGATCGCCGAAGAGCAGAACGGCATCGCCGTCACCTATCGCTATGACGATGCCGGGCGCTGTATTGGCCGGACCAGTCCCAGCGGCGAAACCGCGATGCAGTTCGACGATGTTGGCCTGCTGCGCCGGTACGACAGCAACGGCCACACGCTGCGCTTCGCCCATGACCCCAGCGGGCTGGAAACACTGCGCGAGACGGCGGCACTCGGCACGCGTACCGCGTTCCAGCTGGCGCAGTCCTATGATCCGGCCGGTCGCCTTGCCGAACAGCGGGCTGGGGGCGTCGCCGTCTTTTCGGGCACGCGCGAGACGCCGGACGCGCTGCTGCGCCGCTATGACTGGGATCGCACCGGGCGGCTGACCGGGATCGCCGATGGCGGATCGGTGGCGGGCACGGGCGAAACCCGCTTCCACTACGACCTGCGCGACCAGGCAGTCGGCGTCGAGCACGGCGGGATGCGCGAGGCGTATCGCTACGACGCGCTGATGAACCTTGCCGAAGGATTGGCTGGCGAGCACCGCTACTGGCACGACTGCGTGGTCGAGGCGGGCGCCAACCGCTTCCGCTACGACGCGCGCGGGCGGATGGTCGAACGCATCCTGTCCGAACATGGCTTTCGCCCGCGCTGCTGGCGCTATCGCTGGGACGGGTTCGACCGGTTGGTCGGGCTGGAGACGCCCGATGGCGCGCGCTGGCGCTACAGCTACGACGCGTTCGGCCGGCGCGTGGGCAAGGCGCTGGTCGGCGGCGACGCTCCGGGCACGCGGCGGGTCGACTATGTGTGGCAGGGTATTTCGCTGGCCGAGGCATGGCACCATGCGGGCGGCGAGGACGGGCAGGACCGGCTGTCGATCGAACGCTGGCATTTCGAACCCGGCGGCCTGCGCCCGCTCGCCAAGGAGCTGGTGCCGGCCGGAGCCGATGCGCAACCGCTTGCCGCCGAGGGCGAATGGCTCCCGATCGTCGCCGACCAGCTGGGCGCGCCGCACGCGCTGTTCGGCGAGGACGGTGCGTGCCGCTGGCGCGCCGAGCCCGAACTATGGGGCCGCACCCGCACCGCCCGTGCCCTGCTGCGCGAACGCCGCGAGGGGAGCGATGCGGACGAGGCGACGCCCTGCGCGCTGCGCTTTCCGGGGCAATGGGAGGATGCGGAGAGCGGGCTGCACTACAACCTCAACCGCTACTACGACCCCGACACCGGCCAGTATCTCTCCCCCGACCCGATCGGCGTGGACGGCGGGCTGCGCACCCATGCCTATGTCCATGATCCGTTGCGGTGGATGGACCCGGAGGGGTTGGCGGAATGTAATTGGGGTGCATGGTACGCGCGTCAAACCAATACCCGACCCCCGACCGGTATGCCGCGACCCCATGCGCACCATATCGTTTTCAAGGGAGATTTCGATAACATTCCTCCAATGCAAACCGCTCTAGGGCGTAGCAGGGCCGTAATGGCAAAGTACAATATCGATCCGGTCAATGATCCCGATGCCCTTATGTGGGCACCAAATCGGGGACATAGTGTCACCAATGCAAGACAGGTGGCCGACGGATTGGAAGCTGCAGATACCCGTATTTCCAGTCAGAACTTATCACCCGCCGATGCAACCAGTGCCATGAAGGGCGAATTACAAAAAATCGGCTCATCCGTATTTGGCTGGCCTTAAGGAAGGAAGATCAATGGATTGGGAAGCTATCGAGAACCAGCTTGTACAAGCTGTCAGGCAAGCATTTGACGATTTCGTGGCCGAGAACGGGACCGATGGGCTGTATGCTCTTTGCCTATCTATCTCCGAAGACGGTATGGGCCTTGGCCTGAACGCCACTACCGAGTCCTGCTTTAACGAAAAGCTATCCAGCGAAAGCGCTATTGAAGAAATAACGCCGCAATACAAAAGCTATCTGCGCTGGTCTCCGGCGGAATGGTGCTTTGAAGGGGTCGGCGATGATATTTTTCAGCCGATAAATGATACACTTACGCAAGTCGTATTGAATGACGAACTAAACGACTCTGACTTTCTCCAATTGATCAATCTTATGATTGCTTCGCTTCGCAAGCTCCGTGAATCTCAAGCAAAATTATTGCATGATATTACGCTGTTCGTTACCATAACGGATAGCGATGAATCAAAAAAAATAGAAAATCGCTCTGCTGTCGAGATAAATCCTCCGGAAGTAGCCCAAGGCTTCGTTTCGCGCATTGGTTAGGGTAAAACGGAATAATGCTTGCAGGGTTACATTAACTCGCAAGATTTATATTCTTGTCATACGTTACCGGTTAAAAATTACACCTCGAGAGTTAGCGGCACGCTCATCTCATACTGCACTTCACACAGGAAGGTATGGGGATAGCGCCATGAACCTGATCGAAGATATAAAGTCCTTTGTAGAAGGCAAAATTTCAGCAAAATGTCTACACAAAAATATTATATCTTACCTTGATGCAGAAGCTTTTTTCTAGGGATTCTTCACCAAACCTTATACCAACGATGGATCATTGTATTTATACATAATCAGTCAAAACTATGACAACCCAGCGACAAGCGTCAACCTGCAGGATGTTCTTAGAAAATTTCTAGATTGGAAGGGCGTTTCCTACTCCCACGACAATTCTGCCCTGCAGGAATATGAGCTGATACTAAAGGCAATGCCGCCCTGGCTAAACCCTCCCGAATCTTACATGAAAAATATGCAGGATAAGATAAAAGGAAACGATGCCAAAAAATCACGCGGCATCGTGAAGGATGCAATAGAACAGGATTTTTAGATTTCTGGGCAAACCTCCAAAACGGCTGCAGTCCCCCACGTGGCTTTTTGAAGGGGAAAGGCCCCTGATATTTGTGGGGCAGTTAAGTCTGAATGGTTTGAAGCACGATACGTCTCAACTGTACGTCTTTATCGATCCGGACGACGATACGACACGTTCCATCGTTCAAACCGCGTGATGCAACACATGTACCTGCTGCCGGTGGTCAGGATGCATTGGCGGCAGGCGCAGCAAAATACGCAGAAACCCGGCACGACCCGATGACCTACGCCGAAGCAGCCCAGAACCTCGTCCGCGCGGGAGCGGAGGCAGACGTGGCGATCGCCTTGCATCGCCCCGGACAGGCCGTCGATCGCGCCATCTTCGGCGATGCCCTTGCTCGGGAAATCGAGGCAGCAGGCTATACTGCGGGCGCCGAACTCCCGTGCATCGTGGAGGAACTCTATTTCTATCCGCTGGATGAACTGGCCGGGCGTCAGGCAGGCTATCGGTATGATGCCCGCACCGGCGAGGCGTCGGCGAACTGGGACGCGAGCCATCATGTGATCGCCGACTGGACCGCCAATCCGATCAGCATCGGTGCGGACGGTGCGATCCATTATGCCCGCCATGGCGAGGGGAACTGGACCTACGCCCCGATCGCGCCCGATCTTTCCGGCTTCTTCGATCTTCTGGCCGCCTGGCTACGCTATTTCATCGTCGAACGCGGCGGCAACCTGTTCGACGACGATTTTGGCATCGACGCCGCCACCCGCGACGCGGTTCGCGATATGATACGGAAGACCACCGGCCTGGACGATTCCGATGCTGCACTCGCCCTTCTGCTGGGAGAATGATGCATTGCCCGTGGCACGCAGCGGACACTTGCAACGCTCCACCCCAGGGAATCCAGTATGACGGAAGAAGAGATTTGCCTGATATATCGCGCCTTTTCATCGGAAATGAAAAAATGGAACGATAAATTCTATCCTCTCATGCGAGAGAATGTAGCGGCCGTTATAGATCAGGCCGTTGACGAACTCCGGCCTGTCTTCGACCGCTATGTGTGGGATGATGCCACCCGGCGGGAGGAAATACTACATGCCCCTTCTGCCTGCTTTCCTTCCGACTATGATCCCGAAACTGAAACGATCGAAAAGGTCGACCTTACTCGTAGCAAGGCGACATTGAACGTTCAGACCCATGTCGGTTTCAAAGATATGTTTCGTCACATATTCACGCGAAAAGGAGATGACTGGCGCCTCTCCAAAAGACAGATATTTGACGAAATTTCTGACGGTTGGAAATCGCATCATATTTGATAGGGCAGATACGCCTGACGTATTTTCGATATCCGATCGATAATGGCATCAATCCGGGAATATATCGTGGCGGACGCTTCAGCAGCACGAAACAGGTTCGTCGAATTCCAAACGGTGATGAACCGGTGGGAACTTTATTATTTCCCGCTCATCCAATCCGATTGGTCGCAGCATGCGGAGCAGGCCAGACACGATCTTCGCGCGATCTTCGACGAATATGTCCACGGCTACCGCTCCGATGCAGGGCGCATGGCCGGGCCCGATGTCGGGTTTCCGCCCGATCACGATCCGCAGTGTGACCTGATCGAGAGGGTCGAAGCCGGTCGTTCGAACGTGACGATCCATGTGCGGAAGCAAACGCAGTTCGGCGACAGATTCCGTCACATCCTCAGCCTGCATGATGGCCGCTGGATGATCGAGAAAAGCCATATTTTCCGCGACCAGACCGGGAAATGGGAAAGATACCTGCTGTAGATAGGCATCGGCCGACATGTCCCGAGTTATAGCGGGTCCCGGCCATGGGATTACACCGCTAGCCGGCAACGACAGTCACGCTTCGCCGGATATCCTGTATCGACAGGTCAGCTCGTCGATTTCCTTCGCTGCACCGCCTGCAACATTCCAGAATGCCAGAGATTCTACCGTACCTCGTATCGAGAAGTAGGAAGCATGGTTTTGCACACCACATTCGGCTCGTCGTCGCTGTCCGATCACGACGTCCTGCACGCCGAAAGCGCGATAGGCCCGATCCCGGATACCCTTCTCGCAATCTACCATGGTCAGAATGGCGGTGTCATGGAACGATCGCTGTTCCTCAGCGATGCCGGGGATGACTATGCCATGGACTACTTCTTCCCCATCCCGGAAGAAGGATTGGAACCCGCCGGACAGGATATCGTGCACGTCAACACCGCGTTGCAGCAGCGACAGCTGATCCCTGCCGATCATCTGGCGTTCGGCATGGATGGCGGCGGTAACTATTTTTCGGTTGCGCGCTGCGATGGCAGTGTCTGGTATCATCCGCTCGACACTTGGGAAGAAGACAAGTCGCCCGCGGAAAATCATGCCCGCACCATGGAGCGGCTTAGCGGTTCGATTGCCGGTTTCTTCGACAAGCTGACCGAATAGCAAAGCCCCTCGCCACCCTCACCGCAACAAATTCGCCCGTGCCAGCTCGATCACCTCGTCGCCGCGCCCGCTCATGATCGCGCGCAGCGTATAGAGGCTGAAGCCCTTCACCTGTTCCGCCTTGATCTTGGGTGGCATGGCCAGTTCCATCGTCTCGGTCACAACATCGACCAGCGCCGGGCCGTCATGGGCGAAGGCGGCGCGCAACACCTCCTCCAGTTCGTCCGACCGGGTCACGCGCGCGCCGAAGAAGCCCATCTGCGCCGCGATCGCCCCGAAATCGGGGTTCTTCAGCGCGACATTGGTATCGACATAGCCCGCCGCCTTCTGCTCCAGCTCGACAAAGCCCAGGGTCGAATTGTTGAAGACGACGATCTTGATCGGCAGCGCCATCTGCACCGCGGTCAGCATGTCGCCCATCAGCATGGTCAGCCCGCCATCGCCCGACAGCGACACGACCTGCCGCTGCGGATATGCCGCCTGCACGCCCAGCGCCTGCGGCATCGCGTTCGCCATCGACCCGTGGTTGAACGATCCGATCAGCCGCCGCTTGCCATTCATCGTCAGATAGCGCGCCGCCCACACCGCCGGGGTGCCGACATCGACGGTAAAGGCGGCATCGTCGGCGGCGACCGCATCGATCACCCGCGCGACATATTGCGGATGCAGCGGCTTGTCGCCGTCGCGCGGGGTGGCGAGGTCGTCCAGCCCTTTACGCGCATCGGCATAATGGGCGCGCGCCTTGGTCAGAAAACCCTCGTTGCGTCCGGGCGCGATCAGCGGGGTGAGCGCCGCCGCCGTCTCGGCCACATCGCCGACGATGCCGATGTCGATCTGCACCCGCCGCCCCAATGCCGAGGGGTCACGGTCGACCTGCGCGACCTTCGCCTTGTCCGGATAGAAGTTGCGATAGGGGAAGTCGGTGCCGAGCATCAGCAGCGTGTCGCACTCCATCATCGCGTGATAGCCCGACGAAAAGCCGATCAGCCCGGTCATGCCGACGTCATAGGGATTGTCCCACTCGATCCATTCCTTGCCGCGGTAAGCATGGACGATCGGCGCCTTCAGCTTCGCTGCCAGCGCGACCACCGCGTCATGCGCGCCGGCGACGCCCGCACCACACAGCAACGTCACCGCCTGCGATCCGTTGAGCAGTTCGGCGAGACGCTCGATTTCCCCCGCCTGCGGCACGATGCGCGGGGGGAGGGGGGCGGCGAAGTCGGCGCGCGTGCCCTTCGGCGCGTCCTTCAGCGCGACATCGCCGGGGATCACCAGCACCGCCACACCCTGTTGCCCGATCGCGGTGCGCAGCGCCCGGTGGAGCAGTTCGGGCAGCTGTTCGGGGGTCTGCACCATCTCGCAGAAATGGCTGCATTCGCGGAACAGCTCGGTCGGGTGCGTCTCCTGGAAATAGTTCAGGCCGATCTCGCTCGACGGGATATGCGCGGCGATGGCCAGCACCGGCACGCGGTTGCGCTGGCAATCGAACAGCCCGTTGATGAGGTGCAGGTTGCCGGGGCCACAGCTGCCCGCGCACACCGCCAGCTTCCCCGTCGCGGCGGCCTCCGCGCCCGCCGAAAAGGCGGCGACCTCTTCGTGGCGGACATGCATCCAGTCGATCTGGCCCGAGCGGCGCAGACTGTCGTTGATCGCGTTCAAACTGTCGCCGGTCACGCCCCAGATGCGCTCCACGCCGGCGGCGACCAGCGTGTCGGTGATGAGGTCGGCGATCTGCATGGGATGTCCTTCGCGAAACGGGTTCGGGAGGGGAAACCGGCGAGCACGCGATTGGCTTCGTGCGAAGTGCGCAAGATGGGTTGCGAAACCAACGCAACGCCTTCGCCGCCTCGACGGTTCAGCGCGTGCGGCAACCACAGCGGGGGTGGAATGGACAAGCGATAATTAGGTTGGGAACGTCATTCGATCGACCTGACCGGCCCGCAGAGCCATGTGCTGGTGAAGGAGCCGGGGGTCGGATCGCTGTCGATCGGGCCGGCATCGCCCGGCCGGCAGGTCGACCTGGTGGTCGCGGCGGACGATCGCATCGACTGGCACGTCTTCGACCCGTTCCGCACGGGTTCCGATTATCCGTGGCCGCGCTTCATCACCTATATCGGCAGCGATGGCGGACTGTTCGACTGGGCACGCACCCGCAGAATCGAGGATGCGACATGGGTCCCGCTGCTAACCGGGGACCGGACGATCGATGCGCGCGATTCCCGGCTCCACAAGCTAAGGCTGCACCTGACCGAACCGGGCGGTCGGCTGCACCTGATCCTGCCCGACCGGTCGGCATCGCCGCATTTCACGCTGGAGCTGGAAGGCGATCTTTCGCGATTGTCGTGCGAGGGGGTGCCGCCGAAATATCTGACCCTCGCCCCCGCCACCCGGCGACGCGACGCGAACCGGCCGGTCGATCTGCCGGCGCTGGGGGTGCTCGAACAGGTCGAGCGCCTGACGCTGTGGAACGACCCGCTGGTGCAGCCGGTGTCGTTGCGCGGCCTTGCCCGCTTCCCGAACCTGCGCTCGCTGACGCTCAGGGGCGAGATCGCCGATCTCGACCGGCTTGCCGATCATCCGCAGCTGACGGGGCTTGAGCTTCGCGACATGCCCGACCTCAGCGGCCTGCCGCCGCTTGCCACCTGGCCCGATCTGGACGGCTTCATCGCGATCGATATCGACGATGGCGTCGGCAAGCGCCTGCGCCGCGAACTGAACGCCCGCGCCAGGCAACGCCCGTTCGCCAACCACACCCGGATCGCGAAGCTGCGGAAACCCGACTGGTGGGCGCGCGAATATGGTCGGCCGTTCGCCGCTTGGCCGCCACGCCGGGCGAAGACCGCCAATGCCGCGTTCGACACCGCACAGGCCGCGATCGCGGCGGCGACGGCGCTGGCTGAGGTTCAGGCGGCGATCACCGCCTTTGCCGCGCATTTCAACACGGTGAAGGGGATCGAAACCACCGAGCGCGAGACGCTGGCGGACGCGGTGTGGCAGTTGGGCCGTGCCGATGCGGCGACGGCGCTGGGCACCACCGACGCGCTGGCGCTGCAATGGTTCGACGCCGCGCGGGACTATTAGCGCCCGGCCGTCACCCCAGCGTGCAGACCTTCTGCACGATGCCCTCCGGCGTGCGATAGGTGCGGAAGCCCATCGCCTCGTAATAGCGTAGCGCGCCGGCGTTGTCGGCCGCGATATAGGCGTCGATCTTGGTCAGCCCTGCCGCCTGTGCCGCCGCGCGGGTGGCGCGGAACAGCGCGGCGCCCACGCCCTGCCGGTGGGCGTGCGGGGCGATGTGGGTGCCGATGATGCCCCAGCCCGACGGCACGGCGTAGCGATTGCCCGCCTCCGCCCGGACCAGCGACTGGAACCCGATGACCGCGCCCGCCGCATCGATCGCCACCGTGCAGCATATGCCGGCCGGGTTGGCGATGTAGTGGCTGGTGACGAACGCCACGTCGCTTGGCCGTTCGCGTCCGGTCCGGGCGATGATCGCGCGCAGCACGCGGTGCATCCCCTCCGCATCCGCGATCGCTGCCCTGCGTGTCTCCATATGCCCTCCCGATACGCGATGTATTACAATGGTGTGTCGTTCGGGCAACATATCGTTACAATATGTTAGGACTTGTATCGGCCTGCTTTACTCGGGTGAGACACTCGAACATCTGTCGCGCATGACGCGGCGGTCCGGGGGGGATCGTTCGCCTCGACCGGAGGGAATACAACCTATGAAGATCGTTTTCGGTCGCTCGCGCTTCGTCGCGGGTGCCGCCACCTGTGCGCTTGCCACCGCGTTGATCGCCGGCCCCGTCGCCGCGCAGACCACGCCCGCCACGCCCGGCACCCTCGATGCGCGCGACCAGGCGACGAACCCGACGACGACGCAGGGCACCGCCGACCAGGGCGCCGACGACACGATCGTCGTCACCGGCTCGCTGCTGCGCCGCACCGACAGCGAAACCCCCTCGCCGGTCACCGTGCTGACGTCGGACACGCTGGCGAAGGCCGGCATCACCAACGTGTCGGACGCGATCCGCTCGATCTCGGCCGATGGCGCGGGTTCGATCGGCACCGGCTTCCAGAGCGGTTTCTCGGCCGGCGGTTCGGCCGTGTCGCTGCGTGGCCTGGGTGTATCGTCGACGCTGGTGCTGATCGACGGGCTGCGTTCGGCCAATTTCCCGCTGAACGATGACGGCCGCAACGCCTATGTCGACCTCAATTCGATCCCGTTCAGCCTGGTCGACAAGGTCGAAGTGCTGAAGGACGGCGCATCGTCGACCTATGGCGCCGATGCGATCGGCGGCGTGGTCAACGTGATCCTGAAGAAGCACTTTACCGGCATCGACGGCCTGGTCGAAGGCGGCGTGGCGGAACGCGGCGATGCCTCGCACCAGCGCGCGCACCTGACGATCGGCACCGGCGACTATGACGCCCATGGCTGGAACGTGTTCATCAACGGCGAATATCAGCGCGACGGCCGGGTTTCGAACCACAGCCGCGGCTTCCCGTACAACACGCAGGACCTGACCTCGATCGGCGGTCTCGACAACAACCCGTCGGACAATTCGCTGACGGTCAATGTCCCCACCGCCTATGTCACGCGCGTTCGCCAGACCGACCTGAACAACCCGCTGAGCGGTGCGGCCGGGTCGCCGCTGACCAGCCAGTATCGCGCGCTGGGTCTGGGCAATTGCGCCCGCGACACCTTCACCCTGAACACCACCGCGGTCCAGGGCACCGGCTGCAAGTACGACCTGGTCGACCTGTATCGCCAGATTCAGCCGCTGCAGGAACGCTATGCGCTGAACGCGCGCCTCAGCGTCCGCCTGAGCGACACGACCGAAGGCTATGTCACCGCCAGCTACAGCCGCAGCGACGTCAGCATCAACGGCACACCGTCGGTTATCCGCGCGACGCAGCCCTTCGGCGCGGCACCGTCGGTCGCATCGGCGAACCCGGGCATCGTCCTGCCGATGTACATCTGCTCGGCCGGCACCAACTGCGCCACCGCCGCCGATCGCCAGCTGAACCCGAACAACCCGTTCGCGGTGGCCGGTGCCGATCCGACGGCCAGCGCCGCGCGCATCTATTACATGTTCGGCGACATCGCCGGTGGCAGCGACCGCAAGAACGAAGTGTACCGTGCCGCCGCCGGCCTGACCGGATCGTTCGACGACGAACGCTTCGCATGGCGCGTCGACGGCGTGTACGCCCGTGACGAGATGCAGATCACCCAGCACGGCCTGCTGAACATCCAGCAGCTGCTGCGCGCGATCAACACGGGCTCGTACAACTTCGTCAATCCGCAGGCGAACAGCCAGGCGGTGCGCGACCTGATCGCCCCGGACAAGGTTACGCCGTCCTTCTCGACCATGGCATCGGCCGATGCGTCGCTCAGCGCGCGCCTGCTCGACCTGCCGGGCGGTCCGCTCCAGCTCGCCATCGGCGGGCAGGTGCGGCGCGAGACGCTGGAAAACAACAACCAGAACGTGAACCTCGACACCTACGGCCTGACGACCGCTTCGGCGTTCGGCGCGCACACCGTGTCGGCGGCATATTTCGAACTGGGCGCCCCGATCGTCAAGCAGCTCGAAGTGAACGCGTCGGGCCGCTACGACCATTATTCGGAAGGGTTCAGCCACTTCTCGCCCAAGGTCGGGGTGAAGTTCACGCCGATCCGCGAACTGGCGTTCCGCGGCACCTATAGCGAGGGCTTCCGCGCGCCGACCTTTGCGGAATCGGGCGCACGCAGCCAATATGCCGGCTTCGTGACCACCACGCCGCCGTGCAACTTCATCCTGCAGCATGGCGGGACCGGCACCACCACGTCGTGTTCGGCCAACGGCAACCCGTACAACCTGCAATATTCGCTGGGCCGCGGGTCGGCGGGCAATCCCGACCTGAAGCCGGAAATCTCGCGCAGCTTCACCGCCGGCATGATCTTCCAGCCCGTCCGCTGGTTCAGCTTCACCGTCGACTATTACAATGTGCGCAAGAAGGACCTGATCGTCAGCGGCCCGTTGGTCGGCGATGCGGTGAAGGCCTATTACAACTCGGCCAACCTCGCCGCCGCACAGGCCGCGGTCGCGGCGATCGGGCAGGGGTATTCGGTCAACAGCGTCGATGCGGTCGATCCGAACTTCCCGAACGCGCTGCCGCGCGTGCTCATCATCAACGTGCCCTATGTGAACGCGAACTACTCGACCACGTCGGGCATCGATTTCGCGGCGACGCTGACCGCGCCGATCGCGGACGACGCGAACTTCACGAGCCGCGTCGAGGTGACACACATCCTCGAATACAACCTCAATGCGGGTGAGGCGAACGGCAACGTCCAGAACTATGCCGGGACGATGGGGCCGTACAACCTGTCGTCGGGCAACGGCACGCCCGCATGGCGCGGCAACTGGCAGAACACGTTGCAGGTCGGGCCCTACGCCCTGTCGGCGACGACCTATTATGTCAGCCGGATCAAGGCAGTGTCGGAAGACCAGAACCTGCCGCGCGATTGCGCCACCGGCAATCTCTACACCCGCTCGGCCCCGCAGAACCAACAGTTCTGCTACGTCAAATCGTTCATCAACGTCGACCTGAACGGCACGGCGAAGGTCAACGACAACTTCTCGTTCTTCCTGAACGTGAAGAACCTGTTCGACGTAAAGGCTCCGCTGGCTCCGGCCGCCTATGCCAGCGCGCCGAACTTCCTGACGACGTGGCATTATGCCGGCCTGATCGGCCGTCAGTTCCGCGCAGGCGCGAGCTTCCGCTTCTGATCGATCGGGTACCTGGAGCCTGATCCGGCAAAGCCGGATCAGGGCGGTACCGGCCCGCTCCCCCACCCGGCCACCCACAGCGTATCCTGATTGGGTGGCCGGGTGGGGGAGCGG